>NZ_JAIETU010000005.1:1095000-1096684 GCF_019744875.1 Hyphomicrobium sp.
AAAAGCTACGGGAAGGTGCGAACAGCCGTTGATCCGTAGATATCCGAATGGGGAAACCCACCTTCGACTCCTTGAAATTCGCATCCGGAGCAATCCGGGTTCGGATTTCAGGGTGTCATAAGAAGGTATCTAGCCCTGAATATATAGGGGTTTAGAAGCAAACCCAGGGAACTGAAACATCTAAGTACCTGGAGGAAAGGACATCAACCGAGACTCCGCTAGTAGTGGCGAGCGAACGCGGACTAGGCCAGTATTTCAGTTAGGACAAGTGGAAGCGGACAGGAAAGCCGCGCCTCAGAGGGTGATAGCCCCGTACACGTAATGCCAAGCTGAAATCTCGAGTAGGGCGGGACACGTGAAATCCTGTTCGAACATGGGGGGACCACCCTCCAAGCCTAAGTACTCCTTACCGACCGATAGCGCACCAGTACCGTGAGGGAAAGGTGAAAAGCACCCCTACGAGGGGAGTGAAATAGTACCTGAAACCGGATGCCTACAAACAGAAGAAGCCCGCAAGGGTGACTTCGTACCTTTTGTATTATGGGTCTGCGACTTAGTCTGACGAGCAAGCTTAAGCCGATAGGCGTAGGCGTAGCGAAAGCGAGTCTGAACAGGGCGTTCAGTTCGTCGGATTAGACCCGAAACCTGTCGATCTATCCATGGTCAGGTTGAAAGTGGGGTAACACCCACTGGAGGACCGAACCGGTGTCTGTTGAAAAAGCCTCGGATGAACTGTGGATAGGGGTGAAAGGCCAATCAAGGCAGGAAATAGCTGGTTCTCCGCGAAATCTATTTAGGTAGAGCCTCGAGCGAATACCCCAGGGGGTAGAGCACTGGATGGGCTAGGGGTCCCCACAGGATTACCAAACCTAACCAAACTCCGAATACCTGGGAGTACTACTCGGGAGACACACGGCGGGTGCTAACGTCCGTCGTGAAGAGGGAAACAACCCTGACCGACAGCTAAGGTCCCTAAATAACGGCTAAGTGTGGAAGGATGTGGGAATCCCAAAACAGCCAGGAGGTTGGCTTAGAAGCAGCCATCCTTTAAAGAAAGCGTAACAGCTCACTGGTCTAGATAAGGGTTCCTGCGCCGAAAATGTATCGGGGCTTAAGCCGTTTACCGAAGCTTCGGATGTGCAGCAATGCACGTGGTAGCGGAGCGTTCCGTAAGCCTGCGAAGGGAGACCCGTGAGGGCTCCTGGAGGTATCGGAAGTGCGAATGCAGACATGAGTAACGACAGGAGTGTCAGAAACACTCCCGCCGAAAGTCCAAGGGTTCCTGCGTAAAGCTAAACTGCGCAGGGTTAGCCGGCCCCTAAGGCGAGGGCGAAAGCCGTAGTCGATGGGAACCACGTCAATATTCGTGGGCCAGTGGGTGAGTGACGGGTGCTGCAAGTTGTCTGGGCTTATCGGATTGCCCGGGCAGCGAAGGTGCCCCAGGAAATAACCCCCACATAGACCGTACCCGAAACCGACACAGGTGGACTGGTAGAGAATACCAAGGCGCTTGAGCGAAGTGTGCTGAAGGAACTCGGCAAATTACCTGCGTAACTTCGGGATAAGCAGGCCATCATTCTGGGCAACCAGAATGGTGGGGCACAGACCAGGGGGTGGCGACTGTTTACCTAAAACACAGGGCTATGCTAAGTCCAACGACGACGTATATGGCCTGACGCCTGCC
>NZ_JAIETU010000006.1 GCF_019744875.1 Hyphomicrobium sp.
GGCGGCCGTAACTATAACGGTCCTAAGGTAGCGAAATTCCTTGTCGGGTAAGTTCCGACCTGCACGAATGGCGTAACGACTTCCCCACTGTCTCCAGCACACACTCAGTGAAATTGAATTCCCCGTGAAGATGCGGGGTTCCTGCGGTTAGACGGAAAGACCCCGTGCACCTTTACTGTAGCTTTACACTGGCAATCGTGTTTGCATGTGTAGGATAGGTGGTAGGCTTAGAAACCGGGGCGCCAGCTCTGGTGGAGCCGCAATGTGAAATACCACCCTTATGAACATGGTTGTCTAACCGCGGACCGTTATCCGGTCCCGGGACATTGTATGGTAGGCAGTTTGACTGGGGCGGTCGCCTCCTAAATTGTAACGGAGGCGTGCGAAGGTGGGCTCAGGTTGGTCGGAAATCAACCGTCGAGTGCAATGGCATAAGCCCGCCTGACTGCGAGACTGACAAGTCGAGCAGAGACGAAAGTCGGCCATAGTGATCCGGTGGTTCTGTGTGGAAGGGCCATCGCTCAACGAATAAAAGGTACGCCGGGGATAACAGGCTGATGATTCCCAAGAGTCCATATCGACGGAATCGTTTGGCACCTCGATGTCGGCTCATCTCATCCTGGGGCTGGAGCAGGTCCCAAGGGTATGGCTGTTCGCCATTTAAAGAGGTACGTGAGCTGGGTTCAGAACGTCGCGAGACAGTTCGGTCCCTATCTGCCGTAGGTGTAGGAGAATTGAGAGGATCTGACTCTAGTACGAGAGGACCGAGTTGGACGCACCTCTGGTGGACCTGTTGTCGCGCCAGCGGCACAGCAGGGTAGCTATGTGCGGACGGGATAACCGCTGAAGGCATCTAAGCGGGAAACCCACCTCGAAACGAGTTCTCCCTTGAGAACCGTGGTAGACCACCACGTTGATAGGCCAGGTGTGGAAGTGCGGCAACGCATGTAGCTTACTGGTACTAATCGTTCGATTGAACTTCGATCGCTCTCATTAAGCAATGCTCATCGTAATCGCTCACGCTGCGATCGGCGCGCTAAACCGCGCCCGCAGCACCGCGAGGGCGGCAAATGCCGCCTCGATGAGCGTAGGAAAATGCACGAAAGACCCAGAATTCATTCACATCACGCTTTCGCCGACCTGGTGATTATGGCGGGGTGGCTGCACCCGATCCCATTCCGAACTCGGCCGTGAAACGCCCCAGCGCCAATGGTACTTCGTCTTAAGACGCGGGAGAGTAGGTCGTCGCCAGGTCTGCCAAAGCGTGCTGTGAATACCAATTCGAATTCATCAAATCCTCTTCACATCGTCGATCATGCGCCGCCCAGGCTTACGTCTGGGCGGCGTTTTGCGTTTCGGGCGCACGGGGTTTCTGGGCATCGTGTTAGCCGTGCCGCGCACGACGTCTTGGAAGTCGCTCCGACTGGTGACATTCTGTGTTCCGATCGCGATGATCCGGAGCCTGTGCCATGCCTCAGAATGTCGTCGTTTTCGAGCGGCTGATGTACGCGTCGGTGTGCATTGCGCTGCTCAATCTCATTCTCGATGGGTCGCGCCAGGCTGCGATGCCGGAAATTGAGGCGCTCGGCGGCATGGCATTCGTGGCCGGCGTCGTGCTGGCGACGCTTGGGATCATTCTGCTTCTGATCTGGTTGATCGTACGCAAGCGCAAGAACTGGGCGCGGATGCTGTTTGCGGCGATGTTCGTGCTCGGGCTATGGCCGACAATCCAGAATATTTCGATGCTGCTCGAGGCAAGCCCGCTCGTTGCGCTTCTTAGCGTGGCGCAGATCGTCATTCAGGGCGCGGCGCTCTTCTTCATTTTCACCGGGGATGCGCCGCGGTGGTTCGAGGCGCCCAAGCCGGCTTAAGAGAACTCGCTTTTGCGCGCGCTATAACGCCGCGAGCCCGCAGAGGCCGACGATGGCTGCCAGCGACAGGACGGTCGAGATGTTGATGTCGCCGAACTCGTGGACGCGAATCTCACGGATGACCTCCGGGCCGGCCTGAACCGTGACGCGAGGATCGGGCTCGCGGGCCCGAACCCAGTTCCAAAAGAACCGGCCGAACGATTGCGTGCGCCGCCAGATCTCGAAAGGCGCGCGGCGCCACCCATATTTCATTCCATAGATCACGACAATGAGGACGGCGATCTGAAGCAGGGTCGAAACCCAGCCGCCGATCAGGAACCAGATCAGCGCCCAAACGACTCCGGCGGCGGTCAGCAGCGCAGAGGCGAGCCAAGCGATGATGTCCATGACGTCCTCTGAGCCTTGCGGCGGGTGGTTGCCGAAATCGTGATGGGTGACGTGTGAAACGCGGAACGCTGCGGTTCGTACTAGGATCACATGCGTAATCAGTCAGGTAAGACAATGCTGTTCTCAAGAAAAAAGACCGAACTGCCGACGTCCGACACGGCTCTCGTGGGCCGGCCGACGCCGCTTTCCACGGCGGAGGAGCATTTCATCTTCGGGCGGCCGCTCAAGGGTCCCTACCCGGCCGGGCTCGAGGTTGCGATGTTCGGCATGGGCTGCTTCTGGGGTGTCGAGCGCAAGTTCTGGGAGCTCGGCGCCGGTATCTGGGTGACGGCGGTGGGGTACGCGGGCGGGTTTACGCCGAACGCGACCTATGAAGAGGTGTGCACGGGGCGGACCGGGCACAACGAAGTGGTGCTGGTGGTCTTCGATCCGGCCGTGATCTCTTACGAGCGGCTGCTCAAGACGTTCTGGGAGAGCCACAACCCCACCCAGGGCATGCGCCAGGGGAATGACGTCGGAACGCAGTATCGATCTGGAATTTATGTGTTTTCCGATGAGCAGGCAGCGGCTGCGGAGCAGTCCAAGGCCGCCTACCAGCGCAATCTGACGGCGGCCGGGTTTGGTGCGATCACGACCGAGATCCTGCCGGCGCCGGAATTCTACTTCGCCGAGGACTATCATCAGCAGTATCTCGCCAAGGTCCCGCACGGCTATTGCGGGCTCGGCGGCACGGGCGTGACCTGCGCGCTGCCGACGGGTGTCGCGGCGGGGCCAATCTGAGGCAGTTTGGCGCGGAGCTCTATGATCGCGCTCGGCGATCGTCAGATATGTGAAAAATATCAGATAAGCTTTTCAAGAAACGCAGCAATTCTGTCGTTCTTACGACATCCTGCCGGGGGAAATTCGCGGCCTCCGGGCCACAGGATTAACTTTCGTTGCCGGGAACTTTTCGCGCTGCACAATTCGGCCCTTATTGTGCAGTGAATGGGTCGTCAGATCAAAAACAATCGAGGGCGGGCAATGAGCGTAAAGCGGGTGGTGTTGGCGTTGGGTGGTGCGGTGGTCGCAAACGTGGCCGTTGCGGAAGACTTCAAGTTGCCGCCGGAGGTCACTCCGCAGTTGCGGGCAGCGTGCGAGACGGACGTTCGTCGTCTCTGCATTGGCGCGAAGCCGACCGTCAGCAAGGTCAAGGCTTGCGTTGCGTTCAAGTATTTCCAGCTCGGCAAGAAGTGCCAGGTGGAGCTCGCGTCGCTCGGATTCGGGCGCTGAGACCCACAATCAATGGCCGGCCTGCCCCGTTGCGGGCCGACTGACGACCTGAAGGCCGCCCTGACCGGGCGGCTTTTTCATGTCTGCCGCTCTCTTTTGGTCGCGCTAGGGAAGCGGCGCGGCTGGGGTGAAGGCCGAGCGCGGGCGATGGGGCGTCTTCTCCCAGTCATAGGGCGAGGTCGCGAGCTGGTAGAGCGCGCGATAGGCGGCGATCGAGATCATCAGCCAGTAGGCGGGCATCAGGAGCGCGGAGAGCGCCAGGCGGTAGCGGCTGCGGCCGGCTACGGCGATGGCGCCCAGGGCGACGCCGGTGACGTACCCCAGCACCAGATTGGCGAAGGCGACGACGCGCACGGCATTCGAGACCGGGCCGTGTTCAAGGATGGCCCAGGGGCCGGCGGCCGCTTCCCAGATCGCGGCGGCGTAGAACCAGGGGTGTACGAGCGTCGACAGGATCAGCCCGCCCATCAGCACCTGAAGCCCCAGGAAGCGCAGCCATCCGAGATCGCGCGCTGTCGCGAGGGGACGGCGCATGTGGACCAGATATGTTTGCATCCATCCCTTGAGCCAGCGGGTGCGCTGGTTGCGCCAGGTGCGATAGTTCGCCGGCGCCTCCTCCCAGGTGGTCGAGTCCAGGACTTCGACGCGGTAGCCTTTGCGGGCGAGGCGAATGCCCAGATCCGCATCCTCCGTGACGTTGAACGGGTCCCAGCCGCCGACCTGTTCGAGGACGGCTCTCGAAAAATGGTTGGACGTGCCGCCGAGCGGGACGGGGAGGTTGAGGCGTTCGAGGGTCGGCAGGACGCAATCGAAGAGGGCGGTGTACTCGATCGCGAACTGGCGCGTGAGCCAGGTCTCGCCGTCGTTGATGACGTTGAGCCGGGCCTGCAGGCAGCCGAGGCCGGGATTGGCGGCCAGCCGCGCGGCGGCGCGCCGCAACTGGTCCGGTTCGGGGATGTCCTCGGCGTCGTAGACAACCACGAGATCGCCGGTGGCGCGGCGCAGAGCGTAGTTCAGCGCGCGCGGTTTGGTGCGAGGCTGGCCATCCGGCACGACGACCACAGAGACGTGCCCGGGGAGCGCCTGTGCTGCGACCGCCGTCCGCGTGGCGACGTCCACGTGTTCGAGAATGAGGAACACTTCCAGCCTGTCTGCCGGGTAGTCGATGCGTGCGATGGCGGCGATGAGATCGGGCACGACCGCGACTTCGTCGTAGAGCGGGATCAGAAGCGAATAGCGAGGAAGCACGGCCGGTGCTGCTGTCGGGGCAGGCTTTGCGCGATGCGCCCCTACACGGCCGAGCCGCGTGGCGGTGTGCCAGAGGGCGGCCGACTTCAAGGCGACGACGCAGAAGAACGGCACGGCAAGGATGGCCGCGAGCGCAAAAAGCGCGTGCGCGAGAGAGAGTACGGCCGTCATCATCAAAGCGACCGCGGCGCCAAACAGCGCGCGCTTCTGCCAGATCCAGGTGGGCATGCCGGCCGACAGGTCGGGCGTGGCGAGACGCAGGCTGTTGACGGCCGCATGAAGATCGCGCTTTTCGAGGCTGCCGGAGCGCTTGTGCGCGATGGACCTCGGGATCCGCTTGCTCAGCCGCGTTTGCGGCCGAAATCTCGATTGCGGCGCAAGCAGGCCAACGTGTCCGATGCCGTGAGTACGTTGATCCACGACGGATCGGTCCCCCCGAGCGGTGCCCAACGAGCGGTTCGCACAGCTCGTTCCCGTATCGATCTTGCCATAATGCTTTCGATGTTGAATAGCAGTTTGCGAAACGTTGTCGTGAGGCTCGCCGGATGTCTATCTTGACAGTGCTCTCGAACATTGCAGGCCGCGCAGTCCGATGTGCGCCTGCCGCGATGCGCCGGGCGGGATTTTCGCTGGTCTGCATCTGTGCGGCGTTCGCACCAGCGGCGCTCTCGCCCGCCGCGCTCGGACAGGAGAGCGATCCGGCGACGGTTTCGGCGGACGGGCCGACCGAGCCGCGGCGCGTGGTGATCCGCTTTCTGACCGAGGGCGAGTTTCCGCCGTTCAACTACTACGACGACGAGGGCGTGCTTTCGGGATTCAACATCGATCTCGCGCGCGCCATCTGCCTCGAGGTGGGGGCGGCCTGCGACATCAAGGTGCGCCCCTGGGAAGAGCTGCTGACGGCGCTCAAGCGCGGAGATGCGGATGCCGTCATCGCCGCCCACCGCGTCACGGCCGGCGGACTGGCCGAGGTCGACTTTTCCGATCGCTACTTCTACACGCCGGGCCGCTTCGCCGGCAAAACGGGCGAGGCGCGTCCGGACCTGCGTCCCGACGAGCTCGATGGCGTGACCATCGGCGTTGCGAAAGGCACCGCGCACGAGGCGTTCGTGCGCGCGTTCTACCGGGACAGCCGCATCGTGCTATTCGAGAATCCGGAGCTGGCGCGAGAGGCGCTACAACAGGGCAAGGTGGAGCTGATCTTCGACGACGCGATCAGCCTGGCGCTCTGGCTCAATGGCTCGCTGTCGCGGCAATGCTGCGAGTTCAAGGGCGATGCGTTCCTGGAGCCCAAGTACTTCGGCGATGGGCTGGCGATGGCGCTGCCGAGAAACGATCCACAGATCAAGATTCTGATTAACGATGCGCTCAAGAAGGTGCGTCAGAGCGGCCGGTTCCAGGAGATCGTCGAGCGCTATTTTCCGGTGCGCATTTACTAAGACGGTTTGCCGTCGCCGGCATTGGCGCGATGTTGGCGTGCCGGTTCTTGCCTCTTTTCTAGTGTGAGGAGCGGGGCGGATCGCGGCCCGTTCACCACAAAAGAGCGGGCAGCCGCGGCTTTTCAACTCTTACCGGGGACGTGCGTCCTCCCGGCTGACGCCCTGTCATACTCCTGAAATGCAAATCCCGTTGTAAGGAGCCGAGAGACCCGACTGGTGGATCGGAGGTTCTACGCATGGGGATGGACCGGACATACCGAACTCTGTTCATATCCGACGTGCATCTCGGCACGCGCTCGTCACAGGCGGATGCGCTGCTCGAGTTCCTGAAGCACACGGAAGCCGACACGATCTATCTGGTCGGCGATATCGTCGATTTCTGGCGCATCAAGCGGGGCGCCGTATGGCCCCAGTCCCACAACGACGTGCTGCAGAAGATCCTGCGCAAGGTGCGCAAGGGTACGCGCGTGGTGTTCATTCCCGGTAATCACGACGAGGGCATCCGCGACTACGCGGGCATGCATTTCGGCGGCATCGAGATCGAACGGCAGGCCATTCACACTATGGTCGACGGGCGGCGCTTCGTGGTGCTGCACGGTGACGAGTACGACGTGGTGGTGCGCTATGCGCGCTGGCTCGCGTTCCTCGGCGATCGCGGCTACGAGTTTGCGCTGTGGCTCAACTCGCCTCTGAACTTCGTGCGCCGTCATCTCGGCCTCGGGTTCTGGTCGCTCTCGGCTTACCTCAAGCATCGCGTCAAGACGGCCGTGAACTTCATCGGCGAGTTCGAGAAGGCGCTTGCTGAAGAGGCGCGCCGCCAGCACGTGGACGGCGTGATCTGCGGCCACATCCATCACGCGGCGAGCCGCGACATCGGCGGTATCCACTACATCAATACCGGCGACTGGGTGGAGAGCTGCACGGCCATCGGAGAGAAAGAGAACGGCGAAATCGAGCTGATCCGCTGGCACGACGTGGTGCGCGAGCACGCCGCCGCGACGCTGGCCGGGACCGCAGCGCTCCAGGCCGCCTAATGCGTATCCTGCTGGCGACGGATGCGTGGTCGCCGCAGATCAACGGCGTCGTGCGGACCTATCAGCGACTGCAGGCCGAGCTCAAGCGTATGGGGTGCGAGCTGGCGGTGCTGGGGCCCGGAAGCTTTCGTTGCGTGCCGTGCCCGAGCTATCCCGAAATCGGGCTGGCGCTCCCCAATCTGAAGCTGTGCGCGGACCTGATCGAGGCCGCGCAGCCGGACGCGATCCATATCGCGACCGAAGGTCCGGTCGGCTGGATGGCGCGGCGCTATTGCACGCAGCGCAGGCTTCCGTTCACGAGCAGCTTCCACACGCGATTTGCGGACTACATCAGCGCCCGGTGGCCCATTCCGGAAGCGCTGGTCTATGCGCTTCAGAGGCGCTTTCACCAGCGCAGCGCCGGCGTGATGGTGGCGACGCACAGCCTGGCGGCCGACTTGTCCGTGCGCGGCTTCCAACGCCTGATGCCCTGGACGCGCGGCGTCGACACGGAGCTTTTCAGGCCCCGCGCGGCGCGGCTGTTCGGCGATGGCCCGGTGTTTCTCTATGTCGGCCGTGTCGCGGTCGAAAAGAACATCGAAGCCTTCCTTGCCCTCGACCTGCCGGGTGTGAAGGTCGTGGTGGGCGACGGGCCGCAGCTTGGCGAGCTGCGCGCGCGCTACAGCGACGTGATTTTCACCGGTGTTCGCGAAGGCGAAGGACTTGCCGAGTGCTATGCCTCGGGAGACGTGTTCGTATTTCCGAGCCTGACCGATACCTTCGGCATGGTGATGCTGGAGGCGATGGCTTCGGGCGTGCCGATCGCGGCGTTTCCGGCCATCGGGCCGAAAGATCTTGTCACGCCCGGCGTCTCCGGCGTGCTGTCTCACGATCTCGGCGCTGCCGCGCGGAGCGCGCTCAGCCTCGATCGCGCCGCCGTGCGCGAGGCGGCCCTTGCGTTCACCTGGCAGGCGGCCGCGAAGCTTTTTCTCTCCAACATCGACAGCGCGCGCGCCAATGCGCGCGGGCGTGGCGCTCCCGCCAGCCTCGGCGTGAAACTCGCACGGCCCCGTTCAGTTTAGGCCGTCACATTTGTGTGGGACGCGCGCCGTCCTTCGTCGGAAATTCCGCTGGTCGTCGTGGTTGAATTGACTATGCTCTGCGCCTTCATCTCGATTGAACGGCGGGGGCTGACGTTCAATGCGGTTCCGCGGCAATTCCGCTGCATGTCTTGTGCTGATCGCGGCGTTCCTGATGTGTCCAGGCGCGGCGTACAGCAAATGCCGGATGAAAAATCCGGATGTCTCGATCAGCGGCATCAAGCTGACCGATCGCGACAGCGCGGTCGCGATCGTGGGCTCGGGCGCAAATCTCGTCGAGAGCGAAGAAGACCTTCCTCACGCGCGTTTCGTTTCGAAGAGCGGCTCGGAAGAGCTGGTGCTGTTCGCGGCGTTCGGGGCCGTTGAGGACGAGTACTCTGAAGTGGAAGTCAAAGCCGCCGGCGCGGAAGCGCTGGTGCTGCACGACTTGCCGATCGAGGAGTTCAAGACGGGGCGCGGGGTGGAGCTCGGAATGAGCGTCGCCGAGGTGCAGGCGCTGTTCGGGACGTGCTTCAAATCAAAAGAGAAAAACGGCGACGACCTGTTCTTCGAATATGAGATCACCGGGGCGGACCGCGATGAGGAGCTCAAGAATTTCGGGTTCCCGATCTACTACGCGGAATACGAATTCCAGAAAGGCAAGCTGACGCGTTTCCGGTTCGGGTTTGCCTATCCCTGACGCGGGCCGTCGTGACGCGCCGACCGGTCTCGGCGCGTCCGGCTTAGATGATCAACGCCGCGGACGCTGGCCGCCGCCTGGGCCCGTCGATCCCGGAGGCGGGCCGGAGCGGGCATCCTTGTGACGGAAGTTGATGCGACCCTTGGTGAGGTCGTAGGGCGTCATCTCGACCGTGACCTTGTCGCCGGCGAGAATACGAATGCGGTTCTTCTTCATTCGTCCCGACGTGTAGGCAATGACTTCATGTCCGTTGTCGAGCTTTACGCGGCAGCGGGCGTCGGGAAGCACCTCCTCCACCACACCTTCAAACTCGAGCATCTCTTCCTTCGCCATTCAATCTCCCTGGGCGATCCCGAATGTCATTCGTGCAAAAGCAACGGGGAGCAGACCCGTCCGCTCCCCGTTCATTTTCGTCTCGCTTGTAGCTTAGAGCGGACGCAGGTTCACTGCGGCGATCTTGCCGTTGCGACCACGTTCCGTCTCGTAGGCGATCTTCTGACCCTCGCGGAGAGTTTGCAGACCTGCGCGCTCCACGGCCGAGATGTGCACGAACACATCAGCCCCGCCCTCTTCAGGCTGAATGAAGCCGTATCCCTTTTGACCGTTGAACCACTTAACAGTGCCGTTAGACATTAGTGTGCCTCCAAAGCAGGTCGTCATATCCCCGGACCCGATGACCGGAGATGTCATCAAATCGCGCGATGGAGACTTTGAGTGTCAGCGTGAGGCGCTGTCGCAAGTGAACCAAGGCGTGTTCGATCGCCTTATATGAACCGCCTTTTTTATAAAGGCAAGATGTTGCGCGGTTTTGCGAGACTATGATCTGGAATCCACTGGTCTCGATGTCCAATTGAACAGCATAAGTAAATAACGATACTTCAGGAACAAGTGTCCGCATTCGCGCCAACTGTGCCGGGCGATGCTGTGTCCGCAGCGTGCGGAGTAAATTAAAGTCAGGTTTCGGGACAGAGATCTGGCGCGGCAACCTTTGTAATCTTCTTCAGGGGTTGCGAAATCTCGCTGTGAACCTGTCGGAGGCTCCACGTTACCGTTTGGAGGGGCCAAAACCCGGCAGCCAGCCTTCCCAGCCTTCCACGGGTATATTGCAATTGCTGGGGCTCGCCCGTATAAGTCCGCCCAGAGCCGCCCGGCGGGGCATGCCGTGGCGGCTTTTATGCTTTTACCATCCGCGGATTCCGCACTGAAAGCATGCTCTGCCCGCTTTGCGCCTCGGCGCGGGGCGATGCAGGGTCTGCCCGGCCATCGTTTTGGCAGGGCATGCGGACCGCTCAGAACGTCTTAAGGAGAGCCAAATGCCCAAGATGAAGACCAAGAGCGGCGCCAAAAAGCGCTTCAAGATTACTGGTACCGGCAAGGTCAAGGCCGCGGCCCAGGGCAAACGTCACGGCATGATCAAGCGTCACGCGAAGTTCATTCGCGATGCGCGCGGCACGATGGTGCTGAACGACTCTGACGCGAAAATCGTCAAGAAGTACATGCCCTACGCCCGCTAAGTCGCCCTCGTTCGCCCTCACCAGTCATAAGGAAGCTCAATCATGGCTCGCGTCAAACGCGGTGTAACCGCCCACGCCAAGCACAAGAAAGTTCTCAAGGCCGCCAAAGGCTATTACGGCCGCCGCAAGAGCACCATCCGCGTCGCCAAGCAGGCCGTCGAGAAGGCGCTGCAGTACGGCTATCGCGATCGCAAGCGCAAGAAGCGCACGTTCCGCGCGCTCTGGATCCAGCGCATCAACGCTGCCACCCGCGAACATGGCCTGACCTACGGCCGATTTATCCACGGGCTCTCGGTTGCGGGCATCGACATCGACCGCAAGGTGCTGGCGGATCTCGCCGTGCAGGATGCGGCAGCGTTCAAGGCGCTGGTCGACCAGGCTGCCGCGGCCGTCAAGAAAGCCGCCGCCTAAACTCTCGACCTCCCGGCCACGCCGGCGTGCGTCAGCCCACGACAAAGCGAAACGCGGCGGCGGAGAACTCCGCCGTCGGGGCGCGGTTGCGGTCTGGCGGTTTGCCACGGGCGTGTCCGGCCGCCGCTATCCGCCCAGTCACCGCGCGAGTTCACCGGTCTCATTCCGTGGACAGAGCGGGTTGCCTGCGGGCTGGCCGCGCGACATTCGGGATGACTTTCTCCGGCCCGCGGCTACATTTCGCGGGCCTTTGGTCACGTTCTCGTGCCTCCGGCCACATTCTCGGGCCTTTGGCCCATGCGGCCGATCGGAGCCGTCAGCAACAAAGGGGTTGTGCCCATGACAGGCACGTCGACCGGCACGTCGGAACTCGAAGCCCTTCAATCCGAGCTGCTGGCCGAAATCGCCACCGCGCAGGATCTCGCGCAGCTCGAAGCCGTGCGCGTGAAGGTGACGGGCAAGAAGGGTCCGATCGCCCAGCAGATGTCCAAGCTCGCGACGCTGCCTGCCGAGGAGCGCAAGGCGTTCGGGGCGGCCAACAACGCCGTCAAAGCGGTGGTGACGCAGTCGCTCGAAGCGCGCCGCGCCGATCTCGAAGAAGCAGCTCTCGAAGCGCGCCTCGCGCATGAACGCGCCGACGTGACGCTGCCCGTGCGGCCGGGGCCGGAAGCGCTGGGGCGCATCCATCCCGTGAGCCAGGTTTTCGACGAGTGCGTCGAGATTTTCGCCGATCTCGGGTTCGACGTGGCCGAGGGGCCGGATATCGAAACCGACGAGATGAACTTCGGCAAGCTCAACATCCCGGCCGAGCATCCCGCGCGCCAGGAACACGACACGTTCTATTTCCCGCCGAAGCCCGACGGGTCGCGCCTGCTTTTGCGCACGCACACGAGCCCGGTGCAGATCCGAACGATGCAGAACCGCCGCCCGCCGATCCGCATCATCGCGCCGGGGCGCGTCTATCGCTGCGACAGCGACCAGACGCATACGCCGATGTTCCATCAGATCGAAGGGCTCGTCATCGACGAGACCACGCACATGGGGCACCTCAAGTGGGTGCTGGAAGAGTTCTGCAAGGCGTTCTTCGAGGTTTCCGACGTGAAGATGCGCTTCCGCGCGTCGCATTTTCCCTTCACGGAACCCTCGATGGAAGTCGATATCGGCGCTGAGGCGATCGGCAAGCCGGGCCAGTGGCTGGAAATTCTCGGCTGCGGGATGGTGCATCCGAACGTGCTCATCAACTGCGGGCTCGATCCGGAGAAGTACCAGGGCTTCGCGTTCGGCATGGGCCTCGACCGGCTGACGATGCTGAAGTACGGCGTGCCGGATCTGCGCGCCTTCTTCTCCGCCGACCTGCGCTGGCTGCGCCACTACGGTTTTTCCGTGCTCGATACGCCAACGCTGGGCGGCGGGCTTTCGGGCTGATTGAGTGAGACGATTGAGGGCGCGGCCCTCTCTTCTCGAGGGGCGACACCCCCGAGAAGCGACCGTTGGGCTTCGCCCCACCCCTAACCTCTCCCCACAAGGGGGAGGGGAACAGCACTGTCTGGTCAGAGGTTTCGACCCATGAAGTTCACGCTTAGCTGGCTCAAGGATCATCTTCGGACCAAGGCGTCGGTCGAGGAGATCGCGACCAAGCTTTCGGCCATCGGGCTCGAAGTGGAAAGCGTCGAGGATCCGGCCGCGAAGCTCGGCGCGTTCCGCGTCGCGCGCATCGTGGAAGCCAAGCGCCATCCGAATGCCGACAAGCTGCAGATCGTGCAGGTCGAGGTCGAAAAGGGCCAGCCGCTGTTTGAGGTCGTGTGCGGGGCGCCCAACGCGCGCGCGGGCATGATCAGCGTGTTCGCGCCGCTCGGCACCTACATTCCTGGATCCAAGATTACGCTCGAGAAGAAGCCGGTGCGCGGCGTCGTCTCGAACGGCATGATGTGCTCGGCGGCTGAGCTTGAGCTTGCTACCGATAGCGAGGGCATTCTCGATCTGCCGGCCGACATGGCCGAGCACATCGGCGGCCGCTACATCGATGCCGCCGGCCTCAACGATCCGGTGTTCGAAGTGAAGCTGACGCCGAACCGGCCGGATTGCACGGGCGTGCGCGGCATCGCGCGCGATCTGGCGGCGGCAGGCGTGGGCGAGCTCAAGGATGAGAAGACCATTTCGGGCGTCGAAGGCGGCTTCGACAACCCGGTCGCGATCAAGCTCGATTTCGCGAAGGATGCCGCGGACGCGTGTCCGGCGTTTGCCGCCCGCCTCATCAAGGGCGTTTCGAACGGCCCGTCGCCGGACTGGATGCAGGCTCGCCTCAAGGCGGTCGGGCTGCGCCCGATCAACGCGCTCGTGGACGTGACGAACTACATCAGCCAGGATCGCGGCCGGCCGCTGCATGTCTATGACGCCGACAAGCTCAAGGGCGCGGTGCGGGCGCGCCTCGGCAAGGACGGCGAGACGTTCCAGGGCCTCGACGGCAAGGACCACACGGTCGACAGCACGATGTGCGTGATCGCCGACGACAGGGGGCCGCTTGGCCTTGGCGGCGTCATCGGCGGAGAGGCGTCCGGTTCGACGGAGGCCACGACGAACGTGCTCATCGAGAGCGCGTATTTCGATCCGCTGCGGACGGCTTCGACCGGGCGCAAGACCGGGCTCGTCACGGACGCGCGTTACCGGTTCGAGCGCGGCGTCGATCCGCAAAGCGTGCTGCCGGGGCTCGATCTCGCAACGCAGATGATCCTGAAAATCTGCGGCGGCAAGCCCTCGAAGGCGACGCTGGCGGGCAAGGTGCCGGACACGAAGCGCTGCATCATTTTCGATCTCGACCGCGTCGAGAAGCTGTCCGGTCTGGCGCTGCCGGCGGAAGAGATCACGACCATTCTCGAGACGCTCGGCTGCGTGCTGGTCGGCGAAGGCAAAGTGTTCGAAGTGACGCCGCCGTCGTGGCGCCCGGACATTCACGGCGCGGCGGATCTCGTGGAAGAGGTCGTGCGCATTGCCGGCATCGAGCGGATTCCGGCGACGCCGTTGCCGCGCACGAGCGGCATTGCGCGCGCCGTGCTGACGGACCGGCAGAAGCGCGCGCGCAAGGTGCGCCGTCTGCTGGCCGCGCGTGGGCTCGTGGAGGCCGTGACGTGGTCGTTCCTGCCCAAGGCGCAGGCCGAGGCGTTCGGCGACGGGGCCACGCTGGTGGAGCTGGCCAATCCGATTTCCGTTGATCTGGCCGTCATGCGCCCGAACCTGTTGCCGGGTCTGCTGACGGCTGTCGAGCGCAACCGCAATCGCGGCATTGCCGACGTGGCGCTGTTCGAACTCGGGCAGGCCTATCGCGGTGAAGCCCCCGACGATCAGTTCGTGGCGGCCGCGGGTGTGCGCGCCGGTACGGCCGGTGTTTCGGGCGGCGGGCGGCACTGGGACGGTAAGGCGGCGGACGTGTCTGCGTTCGATGCCAAGGCCGACGCACTGGCGGTGATCGCGGCGCTGGGGGGCGATGCCTCCAAGGCGCAGATCACGCGGGACGCGCCCGCTTGGTTCCACCCCGGCCGGTCGGGCACGTTGCGGCTTGGGCCGAAGACGGTGCTCGCGCATTTTGGCGAGATCAATCCGCGCACGCTTGCCGCGCTCGATGTGGCGGCGCCTGTCGTGGCGTTCCAGGTGTTCCTGGATGCTGCGCCGGCCGATAAGAAAAAGAGCCGGGCGAAGCCCGCGCTGGGGCAGTCCGATCTGCTGCCGGTGCGCCGCGATTTCGCTTTCGTGCTGGATCGCGGCGTCAACGCGGGCGACGTGGTGCGGGCGGCGTTGGGCGCGGACAAGGCGCTGATCTCGGGCGTCACCGTGTTCGACGTGTTCGAGGGCGGTGCGCTGGCTGCTGAAGGCAAGAAGTCCGTCGCCATCGAAGTGACGCTGCAGCCTTCGGCCGAGACGCTGACGGACAAGGACATCGAGGCGATCGCCCAGAAGGTGGTCGCGGACGTGAAGAAGGCGACGGGTGGCGAAATCCGGAGCTAGGTGAAGCGGCGGGCGATGGAGCCGGCGATGGATATTCGGTCGCGCGAGGGCCGTAAATCCTGGTAAGAGACTGCGCCGTCGGATCAAGTGCGGGAGACACGAGATGGTTGCGGACGTAACGACCGGACAGAACGCAGAACCACTTGTTCTGCCGAAGCCCAGCTTGCCTCACATCATCATCGTCGGAGGCGGGGCTGGGGGGCTGGAGCTCGCGACCGCCCTCGGCAAGAAGCTCGGCCGTGACGGCTGGTTCCACAAGCGCTCGGCTGCGATCACGCTCGTCGATCGGTCGCGCACGCACATCTGGAAGCCGCTGCTGCATGAAATCGCCGCGGGCAGCATGGACGTCGATCGCCACGAGGTCGAGTACATGGCGCAAGGCCATTGGCACGGCTTCAAGTATCGCTACGGCGAGATGATCGGTCTCGACCGGGCCAAGAAGCTCGTGCACCTGGCGCGGACCGTCGACGAGGACGGGCGCGAGGTGACGCCGGACCGCTGGCTGCCTTACGACACGCTCGTGATCGCCGTCGGCAGCGTGTCGAATGATTTCGGCGTGCCCGGCGCAAAGGAGCATGCGCTCATGCTCGATACGCCGGAGGAAGCCGAGCGCTTCAACCGCCGCCTCATCAACGCTTGCGTGCGGGCGAACACACAGTCGGGGCCGATCCGGCCCGAGCAGCTTCACGTGTCGATCATCGGCGCGGGTGCGACGGGAACCGAACTCTCGGCCGAACTGCATGGTACGGCGCGCGGCGTGGTGGCGTTCGGGCTCGACAAGATCGATCCCGAGAAGGACATCAAGATCACGCTGATCGAGGCTGCGGACCGGGTCGTGCCGGCGCTGCCGCCGCGCGTTTCGGCGGCGACGTCCGACATTCTCAAGAAGCTCAATGTCGACATCCGCACGAGCGCGCGCGTGACCGAAGTCACGTCGACCGGCGTCAAGCTCGCGAACGGCGATTTCGTGCCGTCGGAGCTCGTGGTGTGGGCGGCGGGCGTGAAGGGCCCGGACGTGCTGGCCAAGCTCGATGGGCTCGAGGTCAGCCGGTCCAACCAGCTCGTCGTCAAGGAGACGCTCGAGACGACGATCGATCCCAACATCTTCGCGTTCGGCGATTGCGCCTATCTCGTGCCGCCGGGCGAGACGCATGCCATTCCGCCGCGTGCGCAGGCGGCGCATCAGGAAGCCAGTCACCTCGTCAAGCAGATCAAGGCGCGCCTTGCGGGTCAGCCGCTCAAGCCGTTCAAGTATCGCGACTTCGGCTCGCTGGTTTCGCTCGGTCACTATTCGACGGTCGGCAGCCTGATGGGGTTCGTGACGGGCCGGAAAATGCTCATTGAGGGCTTCGTCGCCAAGCTCATGTACCGCTCGCTCTACAAAATGCACGAGACAGCGCTGCATGGTTACTGGAAGGTTACGCTGGATACCCTGTCGCGACTGCTGACGCGCCGCACGGAGCCGCACGTCAAGCTGCACTAATCGCGCGACTGAGGGTTGCGCGCCCGGGCCGATCGGAAGCGAGGTCGTGATGGCCGATGCAGTGGAAGCCGAAGGCGGGTGTCTTTGCGGGGCCGTGCGCTTCAAGGTGTCCGGCGCGCCGATCCGCATGGCGCAGTGCCATTGCCGCGATTGCCAGCGCGCTTCGGGGACGGGGCATATGTCGAACGCGATTTTTCGCGCCGACGACGTGACGGTGACCGGCCAGACCGCGAGCTACGACAGCACGGCCGACAGCGGCAACGTGCTGACGCGCCATTTCTGCCCGACCTGCGGGGGGCGCCTGTTTCTCACCGTCAATGCGCGGCCCGGCATGATCGTGATGGCTGCCGGCGCATTCGACGACAGCAACTGGTTCGAGCCGGAGATCGTTCTCTACACGAAGAGCCGGCCGCATTGGGACCTGACGACCGACACGGTTCCCAACTTCGAGGCCGCGCCCCCGCCGCGCAAGCCGGCTGCCTCGTAAACGGGGCGCTCGAGCGGGGATCCGTAAAATTTTACGGGCAACTTGAACGGGACATTGAAAGTGGGCTGATAGATTTTCTCCACGGGCCGAGAGTGCCCGATGGAGGACGCGCTCATGTGCGAGCTCAGCATCATCTTGACGTTCGTGCTTGCCCACATCGTGGCGTGGTCGGCGCAGGGCGGCGGCTGGCGCGGCGCGGCACGGGCGCCGTTCGTCGTGTTCGTGCCGGCCTTGGCGCTGATCCTGCTCCAGGCCGTGTTCTTCGATTCCTACGCCAACCTGGGTCTCAAGCTCGGGACGCTGCTGAGCTGGGAAGTTCTGTACTTCTTCTGCTACGTCACGCTTCGCGTCGCGCTGCGCAGCGATGGCGGCGAGGGCCAGTCCCAAGCCGGGCAGAGCTAGACTCGTACCGCTTCAAACCTTGCCGCGCAGGTAGCCGATTTGGCCGCCCGAGACTTCGCGCAGCTTTTCCAGATGGACCAGCATGTCGCGCGGATGAAGCGGGAAGCCCGTCATCTTGACGCTATCCTCGTCAAGGGCGGTGAGCGCGGGCATGACTTCCTCGGCCGATTTGTGGAGCATGACGATGGTGGCGACGCAGGCGCGGCTCATGTTGCGCGGCACCTTGGGCATGGCGCTTGCGATCAGCGCCTTGCTGCGGTCCGACAGATAGCTCGACAGGCGGCCGAACACGGCGATGAGCGTGACGAACAGGGTTTCCTTGAATTTGTAGCCGCGCGTTTCCATCCACTCGAAGAACTTGGTCATGACCATGTCCTGGCGGCGCAGCCCCGGCGTCAGGCGATAGTCCTGCCATTCCGCCACGAGATCGAACCGCGGGTCGAGATCGATGTCGCCGGGGGCGAACGTTTCCTTGGCGCGGACGCCGATGCTCTTGAAGAACGCCTTGTTGCGCTTATCGAAGCGCGTCTTGAACATCGGCAGCTGCAGGGCGCCGCCGGTTGCGTCGGCGTAGGCCTGCGAGACGAGCTTGGCACAGAACAGCGTGCGGCGGCCTTTGAGGCGCATCGTGAAGTCATAGGGGATGTGGCGGGCCTCGCCCGTCTTGGTGGCGTGGATGCGGTCGTAGGCGAGCTTGGCGGCGCGGGCGGCGACGGCGGGGTCTTTGGACCGGTACAGCACGGCGCGGCCAAGCCCATGGTGCAGGACGTCTTCGAGCGTGTTGATGACGGAGCCGTCCTCGATCAGCGCTTCCACGACCCAGTTCTGGCCGTTCGGATCGATGTAGATGATGGCGATGTGGCTGAACTGGCTGTCGACGTCGCCGATGCGGGCGATGGCGGCGCTGTTGTGGGCGCTGCCGCGCATGAGGAGGAGGTCGCCCGACTGGAAGGGAATGTTGCGGCCGTCGGCGTAGGCGGGGTGGACCAGAGTGTTCCAGTTCCTGCCGGAAAAGCCGCGTGCGCTCTTTTCGCCGGGAGCGAGGCGGGCGTTGCCGGAGGCGACCTCGCCCAGCATGTCGGAGGCGTTGCGGGTGATGCGGAAGACGTTGCGGAGCGCGATCTCGGCGGGACGGGCGAGGAGGCCCGCTTCCTTCCATTCTCCGATCCGGTCGCGCATGCGCATCCGGGCTGCGAAGAGGCCGTGCATCAGGCGGGGAGCGGCCTCGGCGACTTCAGCCGGGTCGGCGTTCGCAAAGCCCGTTTCGAACAGCGCGCTGTAGAGGCCGCGAAGGCTGGTTTCCAGCTCGTGCGTGCTGACGTAGGCCTTGCCGGCCACGGCATCGAACTCTGCGAGCAGGTCATTGAATCCGGAGATGCTCGATCCGGCGACATTGGTACGCTGCACGGCCCCTACTCCCTCCGCGCGCGGCGGTGCCGCGCGGTTACCCCCGCGCATTGATAGAATCGGATCCCGGGCGGGTAAAGCGTTCCGCCAGAGACGCCGCCTGCCTTAGCCTCCGTGCATCGCCGCCAGAAGCTCGGGTGTCGGATAGGAGTCCGCCGGCAGATTGTATTTCAGCTGCATGGCCTTGATGGCCTGGCGGCTCTTCAATCCGATCAGCCCGTCGATCTCGCCGACGTCGAACCCGCGCGCGGTCAGCATGCGCTGGAGATCCTTGGCCTCGTCGATGCTGAGTGTCGGGATGCCTTCGCGGCCCCGGCGCATGGGCGGCGCGCCGTCGATGCGCGTCGCGAGATAGGCGGCCGTGACGGCGTAGTTGAGCGACTGGTTCCACTGCAGATAGACGTCGAAGTTGGGGTAAGCCAGGAACGCGGGCCCGAAGCGGCCCATCGGCAGGATGAGGGACGCGGGCATCGCATCGGCGGGCAGCGGCGAACCGTCGGCCAGGGTCACGCCCCACTGGCCCCACTTGGTGCGCGGGTGCTTGATGGTGAGATCTGACTGGTCCCACGGCATCTGGGCCGGCACGCGGACCTCTTGCAGCCACGGCTCGTTCGGCCGCCAGCCAAGGTGGGCCATGTAGTTGGCGGTGGTGCCGATGATGTCGGTGGCGTTGGAGAACAGGTTGGGGCGGCCGTCGCCGTCATAGTCGATGGCGTGCTCGAGGTAGCGGGTCGGCAGGAACTGCGTCTGGCCGATTTCGCCGGCCCAGGAGCCGATCATCGTGTCGACGGTCATGTCGCCGCGCTCGATGATCTGAAGGGCGGCCTTCAGCTCGTCGCGGAACATCGGCCCGCGCCGGCAATCGTAGGCGAGCGTGACCAGCGAGCGCATGATGGGCAGCTTGCCCATGCCGGCGCCGAAGTCGCTTTCGAGCGCCCAGAAGCCGGTGATGACCGAGGGCGCCACGCCGTACTGCTTCACGGCGCGGTCGAACGTCGCGCGGTTGCGCTCGATCTGCGCGCGCCCGTTGGTCACCCGGTTCGGGGTGGCGAGCTTGGCCGAGAAGTCGAGGAAGCTCTGGGCAAAAAAGCCCTGGCGTCGGTCGCGGGAGATGACGCTCTGGTCCGGTGTCATGCCGTCGAGAACGGAAGAAATGACGCGCGGGCTGATGCCTTCGGCGGCGGCTTCACGGCGGAAGTCGCGCATCCAGGAATCGAAGCTCCACGTGGTCTTGCAGTTGCGCGGCGCCGGCGGCGGGGGCAGGCCCTTGGTCGAGACGCGGCCCGGGGTGCCCGGGGCGGCAGCGGGTGTTGCGGGCGCAGCGGCAGTAGCGGCGGGAGGCGGGGTTGCGTTGACCGGGGCGGACTTGGCGTTGGCTGGGGCGGCGGGTGGCGGCGTTACGCCATTGGCGGCAGCGTCGGGCAGGGGAGCTGCGGGGGGAGGCGCTTTTTTCTGGGGCTTGGGTTTCGGCGTCTCGGTCGGGCCGAACTCGATGCCTCCGGAGACTGCGGGATCGTGCGGGGTGGACAGGGCAATCGTCACGGCAACAGCGGCAGCAAAAAACGGGGCAAAGCGCATTTTCGATCCATCCGGCTCGTTTGTCGCCGCCACTCATGCCGACCGTTATGGCGCCGTCAAGACAAAGGGCGCCGCGGCGTCCCCTCAGGGCGCGCGATACGCGGCCAAGGTACGGTTAAATACAACAATTCCAAAGGGACGCAGGAGCGGGTATGGAAGGCGCGGTCGATGGCCGCCCCCGAGGGGCCCCCAACGCCCTTTTGCCCTGTCTCCCGAGGTGATAAGCACGCGCGCATGACCGATACCTCATTGATCCGCAACTTCTCCATCATCGCCCATATCGATCACGGCAAGTCGACGCTGTCGGACCGGCTGATCCAGCTTTGCGGCAACGTGACCAACCGCGAGATGAAGGAGCAGATCCTCGACTCGATGGACATCGAGCGCGAGCGCGGCATCACCATCAAGGCGCAGACCGTGCGCCTCGACTACAAGCACACGGACGGCAAGATCTATCAGCTCAACCTGATGGACACGCCCGGCCACGTGGACTTCGCCTATGAGGTGTCGCGCAGCCTGGCCGCCTGCGAGGGCGCGGTGCTGGTCGTGGACGCGAGCCAGGGCGTGGAAGCCCAGACGCTCGCCAACGTCTATCAGGCGCTCGACAACAACCTCGAAATCCTGCCCGTCCTCAACAAGGTCGATCTGCCCTCGGCTGACGAAGACCGGGTCAAGCAGCAGATCGAAGACGTGATCGGTATCGATGCATCCGAGGCCGTCGGCGTCTCCGCCAAGACGGGCCTCAATGTGCAGGCCGTGCTGGAAGCCATCGTCGAGCGCCTGCCGCCGCCCAAAGGCGACGCGTCGAAGCCGCTCAAGGCCATGCTCGTCGATAGCTGGTACGACGCCTACCTCGGCGTCGTCGTTCTCGTGCGCATCATCGACGGCACGCTGAAGCGCGGCCAGAAGGTCATGATGATGGCGACGGACGGCCACTATCAGGTGGAGCGCGTCGGCATCTTCCGGCCCAAGCAGGAAATGCTGGCGGAACTCGGCCCGGGTGAGGTCGGCTTCTTCACTGCGGCGATCAAGGAAGTGGCCGACACGCGCGTCGGCGACACGGTGACGGACGAGAAGAACCCGACCCCCGAACCGCTGCCGGGCTTCAAGCCTGCGCAACCGGTGGTGTTCTGCGGTCTCTTCCCAGTCGATGCGGCCGACTTCGAAGACCTGCGCGACGCCATGGGGCGCCTGCGCCTCAACGACGCGAGCTTCTCGTTCGAGGCGGAAAGCTCGGCGGCGTTGGGCTTCGGCTTCCGCTGCGGCTTCCTCGGCCTGCTGCATCTCGAAATCATCACCGAGCGTCTCGAGCGCGAGTTCAACCTCGACCTCATCACGACGGCGCCGTCGGTCATCTACAACATCCACATGACCGACGGGTCGATCACCCAGCTGCACAACCCGGCGGACATGCCGGATACCGTGCGCATCGATCACATCGAGGAGCCGTGGATCGAAGCGACCATCCTGGTGCCGGACGAGTATCTCGGCGCGGTGCTCAAACTCTGCCAGGACCGGCGCGGCCGCCAGAAGCAGCTCACCTATGTCGGCACGCGCGCCATGCTCATCTACGAGCTGCCGCTCAACGAAGTGGTGTTCGATTTCTACGACCGGCTGAAGTCGGTGTCGCGCGGCTATGCCTCGTTCGACTACCAGATCAAGGGTTACGAGGAGAACGAGCTGGTCAAGCTGTCGATCCTCGTCAACGATGAGCCGGTCGATGCGCTGTCCATGATCGTGCACCGCACGCGCGCTGAAAGCCGTGGCCGGTCGATGTGCGAAAAGCTCAAGGA
This sequence comes from Hyphomicrobium sp., assembly GCF_019744875.1. Classification (GTDB taxonomy): domain Bacteria; phylum Pseudomonadota; class Alphaproteobacteria; order Rhizobiales; family Hyphomicrobiaceae; genus Hyphomicrobium_C. The sequence goes on from NZ_JAIETU010000006.1 coordinate 22,081, forward strand.
GCTGATCCGCCCGCATCTGTTCAAGATCCCGATCCAGGCGGCCATCGGCGGCAAGGTGATCGCGCGCGAGACGATCAGCGCGTTGCGCAAGGACGTGATCGCCAAGTGCTACGGCGGCGACATCACGCGTAAACGCAAGCTGCTCGACAAGCAGAAGGCCGGCAAGAAGAAGATGCGCGAGTTCGGCAAGGTCGAAATTCCGCAGGAAGCCTTCATCGCGGCGCTCAAGATGGACGAGAACTGAGGTAAGGGCGCCGCGCTCCATGTCGATTGTCGACGCGAATTACCGGTTTATCGCGGCCGCGCAGGAGGCAAATGCTCGCATTGCGCAGAGGCAGCAGTCGCTCGCGCTCTACGTCACCATCGTGCTGTCGCTGCTGGCCGCGCTGGTGGCGCTGGGGAATGGGCACGCGGGCAGCGCGTCACGGGCGGCGTGGCTGCTGCTCGGATTTCCGCTTGCGTCTCTCTGCCTCGTGTTCCTGAACTACAAGTCCGAGGCGGCGCTGACGAACCTGCGGAGCTTTCTGTCGGAGCTCGAGCAGCTCGGCAACGCCCACGAGCGGCTGCCGAGCTTCAACACGGATGCGCGGTGGACGCTAGCCGCCAACAAGGCGCGCAAGTTTCACGACATCGCGTCGGCCGTGCTGGCGGCGGGCGCGCATAGCATCGGGATCGCGGTCGTCAACACGGCGCCTGTAGCCGGTTCTGAAACGCTCATGCTCTCGGCTGTGACAGCGGCGGCCGGTGTTGCGGTCACGATTGCGCTTCTGATCGTGCCGCGCTGGCGGTATCAGCCGGCTGCCCGACCGGCTGCGTAACGCGGCTTCGGCCGTCACGCGGCGCGCAACATCACCGTTACTCCGGTGCTAACTATAGCTTGACCATGAAAGGCGGGTTGACCAAACCTGCGGACTGATCGATCGTTGTGCTGATCTACCTGTCCGGAGGGCCGATGTCTCGTGACGAGGAGATTGCGGTTTTCCGCCTCGCGGTTCGCAATTGGAGCGAACAGAATTTCGAGGGTACCGTTGCGCTGCTGGCCGACGATGTCGTCCACACCGTCAACGTGGATGCGCTTGAGATCCCCTGGGTGTCGAGCGCCGCGGGCAAAGCGGAGGTGGTGGCGAGGCTCCAGCTCATCGCCGCGACCTTTGCGGTCGATGCGTTCGTGATCGACAGCCTCAGCTACGTCGATGGCGAGATCCGCGCGACCATTCTCGTCTACCACATGCATCGCAAAACGCGGGAGCGGCTGGATACCAAAGTCCGGTTTCGCGTGCGCGTGAAAAATGGGCGGCTCGTGCGGATCGACGAGTTTCTCGATGCCGCCTACATCGATGCTTTCCAGAGGTTCGTGACTTACATCGAGCAAAGCGCGGAAGAGGCCGGGCTGGGCTGAGTTTCCCCAGTCCAGCCCGCAGTTCGTTACTCGGCGGCCGTGTCGTAGGCGTCGGCCTCAAGCATCGGCAATGACAGCGCATCGATCTCTTCGAGCACCTTGCCCGCGATGCCCTGCACGTCGCCGTACATGCCGGCGGTCGAGTCGACGACGATGCGGATCTGTGCCTCGCGCTTCGCCCACTGCTTGGTCATCCATTTGCGCTCGCGGTCGAGATCCGCCTGCATGTCGTTGAACTTCTCGATGATCGCTTCGACGCGGTGACGGAAACGGGGGCCGGTGAGGTAGTCGTACACCAGCTCCATCTTCGTCTCCTGGCCTTCGCGGGCATGGCGCGCAGACGCCAATTCCAGCAGCGACTGGCGCAGCGCGAGGGCCACGGGAACCGCGCAGCGCGGCTCAGCGACCCAGACGCCATCGATCAGGTCGAAGGCGGTGACGTCTTTGGGCAGGGCGTTGGAAATAATGAGCGCGAAGTCGGCTTTGGCGCGGCGCTGATCCTCGCGGAGCTTGGCGAGCCAGCCGTCGCTCCAGTTCTTGGTGCGCTTCAACTCCCAGAGAATGGTGCCACACGCCTGGTCGAACGGCCCGAGCACGCGATGCAGCACGTCGCCGCCGAACTCGCCCTTCGGCACCGGCTCAATCAGGTCACGTGGGAAGCGGGCGCGCAGCGTCTGCTCGAGCTCAAGCTCCAGGGCCTCGCCCTGCAACTGCTGCGAGCCCTGCTCGGCCTTGCGCTTCAGGTCTTCGATCTGGCGCTGCATGGAGGACATCTGCTCCTCCTTTTCGAGCAGGCGGAGCTTGAGGCCTTCCTCAGCCTCCTGCTTGGCCTTGTCGCGCACGGAGGACAGCGATTCCTGCACCTTCTTTTCGATGGTCAGGTCCATCTCGCGGCGAGCGTCGTCCAGCTCGCGCTGCTTGCGGATCAGCTCGGCCTGGGCCTTCTGGGCTTCGGCCAGCTTGCCTTCGCGCTCACGCAACACGCCCTGCAGGTCCAGGAACTGCCTGTTCATCTGGTCGAGATCGGAGGCTGCGAGCTGCTTTGCCTTGCGGCTTTCCTCCGCGACGATGGCCTCGCGCTCGATGGCGACCTGCTCGGCCACGTGCTCGGCAACGGCGGCCTTCTCCTTGGCCAGCAGGGCCTGCTGGCGGGCGATCTCGCCTTCGCGCTTGGCGACCTCGGCGTCCTTTTGGGCCATCGCATGCTCGAACTTCTGGCGCGTGGCCGCGAGCATCGGAGCGGCGAGCTGCTCCGTGAGCTTGATTTCGGTCGAGCAGTTCGGGCACTTGATGGCGGGCTCGGTCATGGGTGGTCCTTCACTCTGCGATGTCGAAGCGGACTCGCGAATCCTCGATGCCTCAGCGGAACGCTCGTTGGAGCGGGCCGTGAGGGCAAGGGATCCAGACTGTCTGCGAGTCGATGTTCTCTAAATGTTCTCACCCTTTCCCCTTCCGGTCAACAGCATTTTGCTGGCCGGGTGCGGATGCAAGCCTGGGCCACGCAGGGCCGCTTGGCGGAGCATCGGTTTTTCGCGAGCGGGGCCAGTGGCCTGCCAGTCCGTCGGGGGTGGGCCTGAGAGGCGGATGCGTGCCGTGAGTGCGACGGGAAACCTCCGTGGCTCGCGCTTGCCGCCTCCCCGCTCCCGGCCATTGCGCCGGTTCATCGCGGTCAATTGTGCAACTTCTCCAGCCGAGGTTTGCCTGATCTGACCTTGTTAAAAATCGCTCTCCCCCGGCTCAATCGTGGGGCGGAGGCGGGCTCGGTATCGCGTGTCGTGGCGGCCCCTGCCGATGCGTCAACGCCCTCAACGGGCAGATCAAAATACAAAGGGAGTCGAAACTATGAGGAAGGTCTTGATTGCGGCTGTGGCTGCTCTCATTCCGGCGTCCGCCGCGCTCGCCGACTGGGCGGGAAGCTTCGCCGAGATCGATACGGACGGAAACGGCCGGATCAGCCGCAAGGAGTGGGACGCCAACCAGAGCAAGTTGAAGCTCGACCCGGCACCGACTTTTACCGCGATGGACGTCGACGTGAACAATGGCGTCGATGAAGAAGAGTGGGCCAAGGCGGAGAAGATGGCGAAAGCCTTCCCCGTGTCCTGCAAGGCTTCCGGCGAATCCTGGTGCCCGAAGGGGTACTAAGACTTCGGTGTAACGTCCGTTCGAAGCCCGGTGGCTTGCTCTGCCGGGTTTCGGGCGACGGAGCATCGTGGCGGACCGGCGGTTCCCTTCGTGCGGTCGCGAGGACGAGGTGTCACGAGTGGGGCGTCACGAGCGGCGAGCTTCATGACACCTGCGATACCTCAAGACACGTCCGAAGGGGTCGCTAGCCTAGGTTCGCGTTGCGCAGTCCCAGATCCGCGTTGCGCAGTCTAAGAGCGTTGGCCACCACGCTGACCGACGAGAGCGACATCGCGGCCGCCGCAATCATCGGCGACAGCAGAATACCGAAGACCGGATAAAGCACGCCCGCTGCGATCGGAACGCCTGCCGCATTGTAGGCAAAGGCGAAGACAAGGTTCTGGCGGATGTTGGCCATGGTCGCAGCCGACAATGTGCGCGCCCGCGCGATGCCGGTGAGATCTCCCTTCAGCAACGTCACGCCGGCGCTTTCCATGGCGACGTCCGTTCCCGTGCCCATGGCGATGCCGACATCGGCCGCTGCCAGCGCGGGCGCGTCGTTGATTCCGTCTCCGGCCATGGCCATGACGCGCCCCTCACGTTTCAAGCGGGCGACGATGGCGCTCTTGTCCTCGGGAAGCACCTCGGCCTCGACGTGCTCGATGCCGAGCGATTTTGCGACGGCGAGCGCGGTGGTGCGCTGATCGCCGGTCAACATGACGATGCGCAGGCCGGCTTCCTTCAACGCTGCAATGGCGGCGGGCGTAGTGGCCTTGACCGGATCGGCGATGGCGATGATGCCGGCCGCCTTGCCGTCGATTGCAACGAAAATTGCCGTGGCGCCGTCGCGGCGGAGCGTGTCGGCCCGATCGTCGAGGGATGACGTGTCGATGCCGGCTGCCCGCGTCATGTGGCTGTTGCCGATGACGAGGCGGCGGCCCTCGACTGTGCCGAGCACGCCTTTGCCGACGGGCTGCTCGAACTGCGTGGGCTCGACGAGGGAGATTCCGCGTTCGCGGGCTGCCGCGACGATGGCTGCGGCGAGCGGGTGCTCGCTTAAGCGTTCGAGGCTCGCGGCGAGGCGGAGCAGGTCGGTTTCGGAGAGGGCGGCTCCGGTTTCGATGGCGACGACGCGGGGCTTGCCCTCGGTCAGCGTGCCGGTCTTGTCGACGAGGAGCGTGTCGACTTTCTCCATGCGTTCGAGCGCTTCGGCGTTCTTGATCAGGATGCCGGAGCGCGCGCCGCGTCCGACGCCGACCATGATCGACATCGGCGTGGCGAGCCCCAGGGCGCAGGGGCAGGCGATGATGAGCACGGCGACGGCGGCGATGAGCGCGTGCGCAAAGCGTGGCTCCGGGCCCCAGATCCACCACGCGGTGAAGGCCAAGGCGGCGACGGCGAGGACCGCGGGCACGAACCACGCGGCGACGCGATCGACGAGGCGCTGGATCGGGGCGCGGCTGCGCTGCGCTTCCGAAACCATCTGGACGATGCGCGCGAGCACGGTGTCGCGGCCGACCTTCCCGGCGCGCATGACGAAGGCGCCGGACTGGTTGGTCGTGCCGCCGATGACGGTATCGCCCACGCCTTTGGTGACGGGCATGGATTCGCCGGTGACGAGGGATTCGTCGAGCGCGCTGCGGCCTTCCAGGATCTCGCCGTCGACGGGCACATGCTCGCCCGGGCGCACGCGCAGGCGATCGCCCAGGACGATGCTTTCGAGCGCGACGTCCTCGTCCGTGCCGTTCGCCGCGATGCGGCGTGCGATCTTGGGAGAGAGATCGAGGAGCGCGCGGATCGCGCCGCTGGTGCGTTCGCGGGCGCGCAGCTCCAGCACCTGGCCGACGAGGACCAGGGCGGTGATGACGGCCGCGGCTTCGAAGTAGACGGCAACCGAGCCCGCCTCGTCGCGCATTGCTGCCGGGAACAGGCCCGGCGCGAGCGTGCCGACGACGCTGTAGATCCAGGCGACGCCGGTGCCGATTGCGATCAGCGTGAACATGTTGAGGTTGCGCGATTTGACGGAGGCCCAGCCGCGTTCGAAGAACGGCCAGCCGGCCCAGAGCACGACGGGCGTCGCGAGCGCAAGCTGAATGAGGTTCGAGGTCTGGCGGTCGAGCGCGTGGTGGCCCCAGATGTGGCTTCCCATCTCGAGTGCAAAGACGGGGAGGGTGAGGGCGAGTGCGATCCAGAGCCGGCGCGTCATGTCGGCGAGCTCGGGATTGGGCGCGTCGCTCGCGGTTATGACCTCAGGTTCGAGCGCCATGCCGCAGATGGGGCAGGCGCCCGGGCCGATCTGGCGGATCTCGGGGTGCATCGGGCAGGTGTAGACGGCGCCCGGATCGGCGGGCGGTTCGGCGTCTTCGGGGGTGAGGTAGCGGGCGGGATCGGCTGCGAATTTCTCGCGGCAGCGCGCGGCGCAGAAATAGTAGGTCGTGCCGTCGTGGACGTGGCTGTGCTTGGCGGTCGCGGGATCGACGGTCATGCCGCAGACCGGGTCTTTCGCGGTGTGATGCGGGACGCTCGCGGCGTTCGCGCCGTGCTGGCAGCAGGATCCATGGGCGTTTCCGTGGGCGTGTCCATGAGCGCTTTGCGGGGCGGCCGCCGCTCCGTGGGCTGCCTTGCCCGGCCCGTGCGTCTCGTGATGGTCCGCCATGACAGATGCTCCTTCCGTGCTGCAGAGGCGCGCGCGTCCTCATATACCCTATGGGGGTATGTCTTGACATCTATACCCCCTGTGGGTATGAGTCAAGCATGACAAAGGCGACCAAGACGACAGACCGGCTGAAACGCCTCTCGCGCATCGAGGGGCAGGTGCGTGGCCTTGCCCGGATGGTCGAAGAAGACAGGTACTGCATCGATATCGTGACGCAAATCGCGGCCGTGCGAGCGGCGTTGCGGCGCGTGGAAGAGGATGTGCTGCGCGATCACATCTCGCATTGCGTCGCGCATGCGATGCAGAGCGGCGATGCGGCCGAGCAGAAGCAAAAGATTGCCGAGCTGATGGATGTGCTGGCGCGCAGCGCGCGCTAGCTTCAGGTGTTAGGAGACAACCGCATGACGCAGCTCTTGAAGACGATCGATCGCCGCCATGTTCTTTGGCTGGTTGCATCCGGCGTGGCGCTATCGGCAACGGGGGCGGGCGCGGAAATGCTTCCCAGCGTGCTCGTGTTCCGCAATCCCACCTGCGGGTGCTGCCACAAGTGGGTTGAGCATCTGACCGCGAACGGCTTCGACGTCACGGTGCGCGATGCGCCGAACCTCAAGCCCATCAAGGAACAGCTCGGCGTGCCGGCCGACCTCGCGTCGTGCCACACGGCGCAGATCGGCTCTTACGTCGTCGAAGGGCACGTTCCATCTGCCGCCATTAAAAAGCTGCTGGCGGAAAAGCCTGAAGGCCGCGGACTTGCCGTGCCCGGCATGCCCACCGGTTCGCCCGGCATGGAGGGCGATGCGCCGGAAATCTATGACGTGTTTCTGTTCGGCGCGGGTGCGCCGCGCAGCTTCGGGCGCTACCGGGAAGACAAGCCGGTCTAGGGCCGCCGTCTAGTATCGCTGCGAAAGCCCGACGAAGACGTTCAAGTCGTCGGCGGCGTCCGTGACGCCGACGTTGGCGCCGGCATCGAGCTGCAGATTGTCTGTCACGGCGAAGGTGACGCCGCTATCGATCGTGACGACGGTCTCCGCCCCGCTTGCGGCGCTGCGCTCGACGTACGCCTCGACGTAGAGGCCGATGCGCTGGGTGAGCTCGAAGCTCATGGTGGCCGAGTTCACGTACGTCGGATCGTAGTCACCGGTATCGTTTTTCAGGATGTCGATCTCGGTCATGACGCCGAGGCCCATGCCGTGCCCGAGGTCGATTGCCAGCGGCAGGATCAGGCCGCCCTCGACGTCGTCGTTGAGGCTTGCCAGCGAGTTCGTGGGGATTTTCACGAACGGCATGATCCCGAACGCGGTGCGGCCGCCATCGTTGCCCCAGAAGTTGTGCTTCAGGCGAACGGTGATGTCGCCGAAGCCGCGCTCGGTGTCCGACGCGCCGTTGCCGGATGTGCGCGTGGAGCTGAATGCGCCGTAGACGATCTGCAAATCGGTGTCGCTTGTCAGGCCGACTTTGGCGTTGAAGGGCAGCACGTCGATGGTGCTGGACGTGAATCCGGCTTCCTTGTCGCGCGTGTAGGCGACGAGATCGGTCTCGATCTGGAAGCGTCCGGCATCGACGGTGTAGGGGCTTTCCGTCTTGTCGGGGCGGTCCGTCGACATGTCGCGCAGGCGGCTGTCTGGCGTGGGATTGAAGATCGAGTAGGCGCGCTTGTCGGTCGCGGACGCGTCGTCTGCAAACGCGTTGCCCGCAGACATTGGGACAGCCGGCGCGACGATCACCGCGAAGGCCGACGCAAAACTCATGTTCCTCGCTTGTCGCATCTCTCTCGCCAATCGCATCGTGTCGTGGCCCAACCTGCAAATCATTTGCAAGTAGGATACGCACACGTTCGCGGCGGGCGCAAGTCAATTAGGAATCATTTGCAATAAGAATTCGTCTCGGGCTAGCCCGTGATCCACTCGGAGCACTTTGCGGGGGCCGTCGTCTCGCCCCATGGGCTGATCGGAACGCTCGACGTGGAGTTCTCCGGGCTGCCCTCGATGATCTTGTCGGTATAGATCAGGTAGACCAACACGTTGCGCTTGGCGTCGCAGCCGCGCACGATCTGCATGCGCTTGAAAATCAGCGAGCGGCGCTGGCTGAAGGCTTCGTCGCCCTGGCGCGTCTTGCGCTTGAACGTGATGGGTCCGACCTGGCGGCAGGAGAGTGACGCGTTGCTCAGCTCCTCGGCGAGGCCGAGCCAGCCGACCCAGCCGCCTTTCTCGGGGACGGTGAAATAGCAGGTCACGCCCTCCACGTCCGGGTCGTCGATGGCGTAGGTGCCGAGCTTGTGGTCGGGCGAGAGAAACTTCCAGACGGTTGTTTTCTTGAAGATCAGATCCGGGTCCTCGGCCGCCGCGGCGGTGGCGAGGCAACTGCCCAGCACGGCCCCGGCGATCAGTGACTTGACTGTCATTTGCGCCCCCCTTGTTTTGGCGTCGCGAGTAACGCCACGCGCCGCGCGTTGTTCCGCGCCCCTTTAGCAAGCAAGCGTGAAGTTCGTCTGTTCAGTTGCACCCGGTTCGTTTCGACGATCGGAACCGGTGCCGGCACAGATCAGATGCGTGATGCGGCTTCGCAACAGTGCTTCCGCCTACAAAGTTGACGTTTGAAGTCGAAATACGTACGGTATTCAACATCCGTATTCGATAGCCAGCCCGGCCGTTCGGCGCATCAAGGGCAAGCCAACAGCCAGTTTTTCGAGCCGGGGGGCCGATGAGATTCCGCACTTTGAAGGGCACCTCGCTGGTGCTCTCCGCCACGCTTGCGTTGTGTCCAACAATGGCATTGGCCCAAGCGCCGGATGCGGCTGCTTCCCAGTCCAAGCCTGATGGCACAACGGAACTCCCTGCGCTCGACGTTACGGCGACGGCTACCAAAAAGCCAAAAGCGCAAAAGAAGGCGAAGGTTCAGCCGACAAACACCGCGCCCGCCGCAGCGCAGGGCGACACGTCAGCGACGAAGGGCGCCGATGGCAGCAGCACCAAACCCGGCGCGGTCGACGGGTATGTCGCGAAGGAAGGTACGGTCGGCACCAAGACGAACACGCCTCTGCAAGAGGTGCCGCAGTCTATTTCGACCGTTACACGCCAGCAGATCGAGAATCGCGCTCCGCTGAGTCTTGGCGATTCACTTGCCTATGTGCCTGGTGTGCGCATCAATCAGTCGGGCTTCGACCCGCGCTTCGACAGCTTTTACATTCGTGGCTTCGACGCCACCAATACCGGGCTCTATCGCGACGGGCTGCGTCAGCTCAACAGCGGCTTCGGCCAGTTCAAGACGGAGATGTACGGGCTCGACAGCGTGACGGCGCTACGTGGACCGTCAGGTGCTCTTTACGGCTCGAGCAATGCTGGTGGCATCATCGACATGTACACCAAGCGGCCGACGGAGACGCCGTTCCGCGAGGTCGAAGCCGTGATCGGCAATCACGATCGCTTCCAGGGCAATTTCGACTTCTCGGGTCCGGCCGCGTTCAACGACAGCGTGCTTTATCGCTTTACCGGCGTCGTGCGGGAAAGCGACACGCAGTATCCGGGCATCCCCGACGACCGGGTCTATCTGGCGCCCGCGTTCACGTTCAAAATCGACCCCGATACCAAGCTCACGGTCTTCGGCGAGTATATGGATCTCAGTATCGGGTCCAACACCGCCTGGTTCATGGACCGCAGCGATCCTGATCATCCTCGCCGCACGAACATCTGGTCCGGCGATCCCGGGTTCGAATTCTATGACCAGACGCAAGAACGCGTCGGATATGAGTTCGAGCGTCGCGTCGCGAACGGCGTCACGATACGGCAGAAGGCGCGATATGAGCACCTGAGCGAGGAGTCTGCGTATGTCGATCTCTACGAGGAGATCGCGCCCGACGTTTTCTCGCGCACGGCAGGTTCCGTGGCGAGCTCCTTCCACGCGCTCAACATGGACAATCAGGTCGAGGCCAAGTTCACCACGGGCGCGGTGAGACACACCGTTCTGGCGGGCGTCGATATCGGCTACATCACCTACAAGGAAGGCTACGGCTCATCGGACGAACTGGAAACGCCGCCGCTGACCAATTTCAACTACGGTCAGGTGCACATTCCGGTGCCGCCGACCACCTCCGTTACGGCGCAGGATCAGCTTCAGGTCGGCGCCTATCTCCAGGATCAGGTCAAACTCGACAGATGGGTTCTTACGCTCGGCGGCCGTCATGACTGGGTGACCACGGATACCGAGGAGACCGGAGAGCCGTCCGAATCCGGTAACGACGATGCGTGGTCCGGCCGTGCCGGCCTCACCTACCTCTTCGATTCCGGGCTCGCGCCTTACATCGCGTGGGGAACCTCGTTCATTCCCAACGCGGGCCGGGATGTGGATACCGGCAAGGTTTTCTCACCCACCACCGCTGAATCGGCCGAGGTCGGCTTCAAGTATCTCGTGCCGGGATACAACGCCACGCTCAACGCCGCGCTGTTCGACATCCAGCAGGACGGCGGCGTCGTTGGCGCACCGAGCGGGGTCGGCAGCATTCAGCGCGGCAAGCTGCGCTCGCGCGGCTTCGAAATCGAGGGCGTCACGTCTCTCACGAATGGGCTGAGCCTCCAGGCGTCTTACACTTATGTCGACATGAAGATCGTCGACGGCTTCGACGAGGATGGCAACCCCGCAGCAGGAAACACGCTGACCAGCACCCCGCACCACATGTTCTCGATCTGGGGCGATTACACGATCAGCGAGGGCGCGTTGCGCGGGCTCGGTTTCGGTTCGGGCGTGCGCTACACGGGCACCAGTTTCGGAAACGACCGCAATACGTTCGAGAATGGCGCGCGCGGTATCGTTGATGCGGCCATGCATTACGATCTCGCCGGTCTTTCGCCGCAGTTTGAAGGCGCGCGCCTCCAGGTCAATATCAGCAACGTTTTCGACAAGCTGGTCGATACGTGCTCGAACGACTACTGCTATCAGGATCAGGGCCGGACCATTCTGGGCAGCATCCGGTATCGGTGGTGAGGTAAGTCAACGGGCGGCGAAAAGTGGTGGAGCCGATCGGGATCGAACCGACTACCTCCGCAGTGCGATTGCGGCGCTCTCCCAGATGAGCTACGGCCCCGAAAGCAACGGGATCATGGCCGCCGGCGCTTAAGACGCGCGCTAAAATTTCGCGCGCCGGGCGACGGGGCAAGATCCTTCGCATTTACCTTCCGGCTTCCCACAATGTCAAGGAAACGGCGCGGGACCGGCGGCCTGAGAGAGGCTTTCGCGGCCGTGCTTTTTCGTGTGATTGAGGGCTGGCCAGGCCCGGTTCTGTGGGCCGCGTCGCGCGTTGGCTTGCCGCTGGCGGTTTGAGCCGCTACACGTCCCTTGAGAGTGCTGGAAGAGGCTGGGAAACGCAGATGGCTAACCTGATCATTTATCTCCTCACGTTCCTGAACTATCTCATCCAGCTTTATGTCTACGTCATTATCGCCTCGGTCATTCTGAGCTGGCTGATGGCATTCGGCGTGGTCAATCCGTACAACAATTTCGTGCGGGCCCTCGCGCAAGCGTTTGCAGCGGTGACCGAACCCGTGATGCGCCCCATCCGCAATAGCCTGCCTGATTTCGGCGGTATCGACTTTTCGCCGCTGATCGTTCTGTTGGGCTGCATGTTCATTCAGGGGCTCATCGGCAACGTGCTGATCCCCGCTGTTGCGTCGTCAATGTGACGAACCCCGGCGGGCCCGCAGCCCCGGCTCGCGCCCCCTCACCGCTGCCTTGGCGGTCCGGTGCGGGGTGCGTCATCGTGCGCGTGCGGATCACGCCAAAATCGTCCAAAGATACAATTGACGGCATCGAGACGACCGCCGAGGGGCCCGCCCTCAAGGTGCGCGTGCGTGCCGTGCCCGCAGATGGTGAGGCAAACCAAGCGCTTTTGACGCTTCTGGCCGGTTGGCTGGGCGTGGCCAAAAGCGGCTTGCGATTGGCGCACGGGGGCAAGTCGCGGGTTAAGTCGGTCGAAATCGCCGGCAACCCAGATGAGATCGAGACGCGGCTGGCCGAACGGCTGGCCCGTTTTTCTTAGGTCAAAAAGACGCGCGCAACAAAAGCAGGAGGGGATCCCCATGGCAGCGCAGGTTATCGACGGCAAGGCAATCGCAGCCGAGGTTCGCAAGCAGGTGGCGGCGGACGTCAAGGCGATCCAGGCAAGCCATGACATCACTCCCGGCCTCGCGGTCGTGCTCGTCGGCGAAGATCCGGCAAGCCAGGTCTACGTGCGCAACAAGGCGGCCCAGACCGTCGAGTGCGGCATGCAGTCGTTCGAATACAAGCTGCCGGCCGATACGTCCGAGCACGACATCCTGGCCCTCGTCGCGCGCCTCAACGGCAACAAGAACGTCAACGGCATTCTCGTGCAGCTCCCGCTGCCGAAGCATGTCAACGCCGAGAAGGTGCTGAACTCGATCGACCCCGACAAGGACGTCGACGGTTTCCATCCCACCAACGTCGGCCGTCTCTGGATCGGTGAGCGCGCGCTCGTGCCGTGCACGCCGACCGGCTCGGCGATCCTGGCCAAGAAGATCATCCCCGACCTCAAGGGCGTGAACGCCGTCGTCATCGGCCGTTCGAACATCGTCGGCAAGCCGATGGCTGCGCTGCTGCTGCGCGAGAGCTGCACGGTTACGGTTGCGCATTCGAAGACCAAGGATCTGCCGTCGGTCTGCCGCGGCGCGGATCTGCTCGTTGCCGCTGTCGGCATCCCGGAGATGGTGAAGCGCGACTGGATCAAGCCGGGCGCCGTGGTCATCGACGTCGGCATCAATCGCATCACGACGCCTGAGGGCAAGACCAAGCTGGTCGGTGACGTGGCTTATGCGGAGTGCGCCGAGGTTGCGGGCGCGATCACGCCGGTTCCCGGCGGCGTCGGCCCCATGACCATCGCCTGCCTGCTGCAGAACACGATCACGGCGACGAAGATCCAGTTCGACATCAAGGATTAGGCTTCATCTCGATTTCGTCGAGTGCGGTCAAGGGAGCGTCGCAAGACGCTCCCTTTCTATTTTTGCGATCCGCGAGTGAAAAGCTGGCATCGATATGAAGTTTAATTTGTTCGCGCTTCCGCGGTCCGTCCGTACGTTTCTCGCGCAACCTGCTTCTTCTCCGCGACGTCGCGACCCGGCGCCGCCCCTGCAACATGGAGCCATTATGAAGACGACACGCCTTGCCATCGCGCTTGGTTCTCTTGCTTTGAGCCTCGGTCTTGCCAGCACGGCTTCTACGGCACTTCCGACGGCAAACGCCGAGCGCGGCTCGAGCCTCGTTTCTGACATCACGCTCAAGCGCGATGCGAATGCGAAGAAGGGCCATGAAAAGCACGCCAAGGCCGAGGAGCCCAAGCGGAAGAAGGTGCTTAAGAAGCACGCTCACACGCACAAGCACGGCCACAAGGCCAAGGCCGCACATGCGTCAGCGAAGAAGCATGTGAAGAAGGTTGCGAAAAAGAGCCCGTCGCATAAGCACGCGAAGAAAAAGGATCCCAAGAAAGTCTAGGATCGTTCGAAGCCGCGTCAGCTCCTTCAACACCATCGCCACGGAAAATCGCCTCAGGCTCGCCAGCCTGAGGCGATATATTTTCAGGCTACCCTTTCCTGCCGCAACGTCTCGCCGCGATAGGAGAGCGCTTCCGCGACGTGGATGCGGGAGACGGTGTCGGCATCGTCGAGGTCGGCGAGGGTGCGAGCGACGCGGAGCACACGATGAAAGCCGCGTGCTGAGAGCTTCAAGGTGTCGGCGGCCTGGCGCAGCAAAGCGAGTCCGGCGTCGTCGGGCGTGGCAAACTGTTCGAGAAGCTGGCCGTTCAACTCCGCATTCGTGCGCAGGGCGCCGGCCGCATTGGATGCGAAGCGACGGCGCTGGCGTGTGCGCGCCGCCGTCACGCGGGCGCGCACTTCGGTGCTGCCTTCCTGCGGGGCGGGAAGAACGAGATCGGCCGCGGAGACGGCGGGCACTTCGATCTGCAGATCGATGCGGTCGAGCAGCGGGCCTGAAATGCGCGCCTGGTAGTCGGCGGCGCAGCGCGGCCCGCGCTTGCAGGATTGCCCCGGTCCGCCGCCGCAGCGGCAGGGGTTCATGGCGGCGATCAATTGCATGCGCGCCGGATAGGAAATGCGGTGGTTGGCGCGGGCGATGATCAGCTCGCCCGTTTCGAGCGGCTGGCGCAGCGCATCGAGCACGCCGGGCTGGAACTCGGGCAGTTCGTCGAGAAACAGGATGCCGAGGTGGGCGAGGCTGGCTTCGCCGGGGCGCGGACGAGACCCGCCGCCGACGAGGGCTGCCATGCTCGCCGAGTGATGCGGGGCGCGGAACGGGCGCTGGGTGCAGAGCTTGCCGCCCATCAACTCGCCGGCGAGGCTGTGCACCATCGAGACTTCGAGCATCTCTTCCGGTGTCAGCGGCGGCAGGATCGAAGGCAGGCGCGCGGCCAGCATGGATTTGCCGGAGCCGGGCGGCCCGATCATGAGCAGGTTATGGCCGCCTGCGGCCGCGACCTCGAGTGCGCGCTTGGCGCTCTCCTGGCCGCGCACGTCGCGCAGATCCGGCAGCGGCGTTTCCTCGCGGGCGCGCGCGGGTTTCGGGCGGGAGAGGGTTTGCAGACCCTTGAAGTGATTGACCAGCGACAGGAGATGGGGCGCGGCCAGGATGTCGGCATCTTCGCCGGCCCAGGCGGCTTCGGGACCGCAGGATTCCGGGCATATCAGGCCCTTGTCCATTGCATTCGCGCCGATGGCGGCGGGCAATGCGCCCGGCACGGGGCGGATCGAGCCGTCGAGCGCCAGCTCACCGATGGCCGCATAGCGTGTGATCGCTTCGGGTGCGATTGCCTCCATCGCCACCATGAGCGCGAGCACGACCGGCAGATCGAAGTGGCTGCCTTCCTTCGGTAAATCGGCGGGCGCGAGATTGACTGTTATGTGCTTGTAGGGAAGGCCGAGGCCCACGGCGTGGAGCGCATTGCGGACGCGCTCGCGGCTTTCGGCGACGGCCTTATCGGGCAGGCCCACGATCGCGAAGGCTTGCGCGCCGGGCGTCACCCGCACCTGCACATCGACGGGGCGCGCCTCGACGCCGACAAACGCCACCGTCGCGATGGTTCCGTACATCGCACGCCCCTTCCCCAAACTGATCCGTGTTGGGAACGCAGGGGGTGAAGGTGATCCGTCGGTGGGTGCGTGCCGGTCATGAAATTGGCGAGGTCGCGGAGCATTCCGTTGTCCCGTAGGATCTTCAGGAGGCCAGCATGGCAGACGAGCGGCCCAAGAGCGGGCTGATTTCTTGTCTGGGATACAGCGATGCGGACGCGGCGGTTGCGTGGTTGTGCCGGGCGTTCGGCTTTCGGGAGCATGCGGTCTACCGCGACGAGGCGGGGAATGTCGTGCATGCCGAGCTGGTGCTCGGTAACGGCATGATCATGCTCGGGCCCGATCAGGGCGGCGAATTCGGCAAGCAGGTCATGACGCTGCCTGCGCGTGCGGGTGGGCGCTGCACACAGACGATCTATGCGATCGTCGAGGATGTGGACGCCCATTGCGCGCGTGCGACGGCGGAAGGTGCTGAGGTCGTCATCGCGCCGCGCGGTGAAAGCTATGGCGGACGCAGCTATTCGGTGCGCGATCCGGAAGGGCACGCCTGGAGCTTCGGGACTTATGATCCCTGGGCTACTTCGTCGAAGACGGGAGCGTGACCCTACCGGGCTGCGCGAAGTGTCAGATCTTGGCGACGGTTCCGGCGGGGCGGCACGACCAGCGCTTCACGTTCCATTTCGGATGCTGCTCGCTCCACTTCGCGACTTCGGGCTGCGCGCGCATGAGGCACTGCATCGGTGTCAGGGCCTCGTTGTCGTAGACGAGACCGACGTCCTTGCACTTGGTGGGATCGGCGGCGAGGCAGACGACTAAGGCCAGTTCAATCATGGTCGGGACCCTGGGATGAGCGTTGCGCCGCCCTCGCCAAACGTCTCCTGGCCCTGTTTCTCTTTGTTTTTTTGGGATCTGGCGCGCGTTGCCCGTGCGCGATCCGTCGTTGCGCATTCCGTCGTTGCGCGTTCCGTCGTGAAGTCACCCTACGTGGGGGCGAGAGACGCGGATAACAACAAGAGCTGATTTGCTAATTCGTCGCGGCTTGCGCGTCTCACGCGCAGTTGAATCGCTTTGCGTCAACATTCGACCTGCCAACTCATTTGTTCCGCGGCTGGCAAAATGGCCCCCATTATGTAACTCTGTTGCCACATCCCTCCGCGTACCAACGCAGTCCTACGGAGGTAGGGAACTCGTCCCGTATTCAAAAGCAAAAGACGCCTTCAGTTTGGGCAAACAACATTGGCTCGATCTGGGCATTTGCCATGGATCATTCGGCCAAAGAGAAAGTCGGGTTTTGCCTGAGTTCAGATTGCCGTCATGCCGGCTGGGACTCGAGCAGGGGGAGCGTCACATGTATTGCGTTTCGGGCACTGTGCTCGTTGTCAGGCTGCCAGCCTCGTTCGGCCGCGGCCTTCGGCCGCCGTGGTCGTAGCGCTCGGCGCTTCTCAGCTAACTAGCTAGAAGCACTAAAGAAAACCAAAAAACAAAAACTGAAACACCAACATCTGGGGATGGGGGACGATATGACTCGCTCAAAATTCTGGGCTCGCCGGCTCACGACCGCTACGGCGACGTTGTCACTGGCCGTGGCGCTGAGCCTCACGGTTTCGCATGACGCGATGGCCGCGTGCACATTCAGTCCGGGACCGGGCGCGACCGCCGGAAACGACACCGTGTCATGCTCCGACGCCAACGGCACGGCGCTTAATCTTCTCGCGGGTAACGACAAGCTCACCGTCAACGACGGAGCGACTTTGACGGGTGGCACGGCGACCGGTGGGGCCGGCAACGACCTCATCGTCATCAATGGCGGCGTCGTGAATGTGAACTTCAATCCTGGAACCGGCGCCGGGTCGCTCGGCGATACGGACCGGATTTTCGTGTTCGGCGGCACGTTCAACGACATCGAGGCCCAGGGCGGCTCCGGCCAGAACAACTTCACCTTCCTGATGGGCGGAACCATCGAGGGCGGCGGCATCGAAATCAACCGAGGGTCGGTGAACCATACCCTGGTGTTCGACGGTGCAACGACCAACGGCGCGGAAGTTTTCGAATTCCAGAACGGCAACGCAGGCGTCAACAACGCGACGCGCGATCCGACGTTCTATTTCCGGTCCGGCACCATCACCGCCGAGGAGATGGAATTCGGAGCGAACGATTTCGACGGGGTGTCGCGCACCAACACCACAGTCATCTTCGATCCGATCCATGCCATGAATGCGGAAGATCGCGAGACCTTCCAGGATCTCGTCAACGGCTCGAGCGCGAACGACGCGGCGCTGAGCACCGCAAACCTGAACGCAGCGATCACGGGCGCTCCGGTCAATACGGACGGGCGCAGGATGGTGCTGAATGTTCCGGAGGTCGAATTCGGCAACGGCAACGATACCCTCATCTTCGAGGGTGCCGTGAACACCGGGGAAGAGGACGACCGGAACCTCGAGCTCAACGGCGAGGAAGATGAGCCCGGCGAATTCGAGATCACGGAATTCAACGGCGGCGGTGGCGAGAACAACCTCATCGTGAGGGGAGAAAGCCGTCTCGCGCTGGGCGAGGTCGAGAACTTCCAGAATCTGTCGGTTATCAATGGCTCTGTGCTGACACTCGGCGAGAGCGAGTACGAATTCGAAGAGTCGGTCACGGTCGATGGTACGTCCGTGCTGCACCTTTCCGGATCGGACGTGGAATTCGAGACCGAGCACTTCGAGCTGCAGGCGGGAGCGGGCCTGGAGGCACTCGCAGGCTTGCCGTCCTACTATAACGCCTTCGCAACGGGCGGCGTGCTGCGCATCGGCGCTCTGCCGGGTGCGACCGGCGGCGGCGACGATGACGACGACGATTTCGTGGCGCTCGATGATGACGACGACGATGATGACGGCCCGACCGGCGAACCCGTGAACGTGACGTTCAACGTCGGCGGCAATACGTTCGTCAACAACGGCACGATCACCATGCTGAATGGCGTCGTCGGCGACAACCTCACGGTCGTCGGTCCCTACACGTCGACCGGCGGCAACCTCGCTGTCGATACGGAGCTGGGCGGTGCTGGTTCGCCAACGGATCTGCTCTCGATCCAAGGCACGGTTGCGGGTGTGACCACGATCTACGTCAACAACGTGGGCGGCACTGGTGCCGCAACTGGACCGGGCGGGATCGTGATCGCTGCGAGCGATAGCGGCGCCTTTGCTGCGGATTCATTCCGCTTGGCCGTGAATGCGCTGAGCGGGAAGGAGGAAGTCGTGGCGGGTGCCTACTCCTACCGGCTGTCCGTCACCGACGACGATGCGCGGCTGCAGTCCGGTCTTCTCGATCAGGTGCCGGCCTATGCGACGGCACCGTCCGTCGGCCAGCGTCTCGTGGCGGGTGGTCTCGATACGCTCTACAAGCGCCTGGGCGAAATCCGTGGCGGCCGCAACGATGGCGCCACGAACGGGGATGGCCTCGTCTGGGTGCGCGGTCACTACTCGGACATGGATGTCGACGCCAAGCAGGGCTTCGACTTCTCGCAGCGGACCAGCGGCGTGCTGTTCGGTCTCGGCGGCACGATCGCAACCGAAGGCAACACGCGTCTCGCAGTCGGCGCGTTCGGCGGCTACAGCACGGCGGATGCTGGCGTCGATGCCGTCATCTTCGGCGCGAACTCGGGCTCGTCGGTGGATGCGGAGAGCTGGTCGTTCGGCGGCTACGCGACGTATTATGAGCATGGACGCGCCGGGACGGGCCTCTATGCCGATGCCGTCGTCAAGGCCGACTTCATCGACTTCGACATGACGGCGAGCAACCGCGCATCGCGCGGGTCGTCTGACGGCGATGCCTTCACGGGCTCGGCCGAGGTTGGCTACGGCATCCCGCTCGGCGGCGGCATCGTGGTGCAGCCGCAGGCGCAGGTCGCCTACACCGATCTCACGGTCAACGCCTTCAACGATGCGAACTACGGGCTGGCTGTCTCGTATGGTGCGAGCGAGAGCCTCGTGGGACGGCTCGGCCTGCAGATCCAGGCCAACTGGGCCCAGCCGGGCGGCGGATATGTGTCGCCTTACGCCATCGTCAACGTCTACGAGGATTTCGAAGGCGGCAGTGTGACTGACGTCAACGGAGCGAAGATCGCGAGCGACATCGGCGGCACCTGGTACTCGCTGGGCGGCGGCGTCAATGCCCAGCTCGCCAACAATGTCAGTCTCTACGGGTCCGGCGAGTATCACTTCGGTGATCTCGAAGGCTGGCAGGGAACCGGTGGCGTCAAGTTGAACTGGTGAGTTAAACCCCGTCCTCACTCGTACACTTGCCTGTCACGTTAGGCCGTCCGCGAAAGCGGGCGGCCTTCTCTTTTTGGGCTCGAGCTCGAAGGTCAGACCGTGGGGCGGTGGCGTGCGGAGGCCAGAACGATCAAGCCGCACGCCGCCATCGCTGCGGTGGCCCAGAAGAACATGGGATCCGTCGCGCGGCTGGCCCATAGGGTGCCGTGTAGCGCGACCGCCGCCAGGATTGCGATGCCGGAGAGCGCGCGCAGGAGCTGCGTCAGGCGGGAGGCGTCGCCGGCAAACGGCGCTGCGATGAGGCATGCGACAGTCGTGCCGGCATACGCGGCAAGCGCGAATGCTTCGCCGCCCGAGAAGATGGCAATGGCAGCCGCGGCGATGGCGAGCGGTTGGCCCCAGGTCACCGCGGCCCAGATCGTTTCCCAGAAGGGCGTGGGCCGTCCCGCGTCGCGGCGGCGCGCAAGCCAGATGGCGACGCCGCTGTGGGTGACGAAGGTGAGGGCGAGGCCGAGCACGGCATAGACGACCTTGACGGCGAAGCCGCCGAACCATCCGAAATGCAAGGGTTGGAGGGCGCCGAGAATTTGCTGTCCGATGGTGCCGCTTTCCAGGCCGCCGTCGCCGAGGCGTTTGCCGGAGCCGTCGAAGTAGTAGCTGTTCGAGTTGGCGAGATGGCCCGGCGTGCGCATGCCGAGGTGGACGATCTGGCCGATCTTGGCAATGTGCCCAAAGTTGGCGCTGGCGAATTCGGCGTCCTGCTTCTCGGCCTGAATGGCGCGGATCATGGCGGCGATGTCGGGCACGGGCGCGGCCGTCTCATCTTCCGTGGGATGCGGTCCGAGGATGGTTGCGAACGCCTTCTCGGAATCGCCGTCGTAGGCGGCAAGCGCGAGCACGCCGACGATCAGCGTCGAAAGGCCAAGAAGTGCGCCGGTCGTCGAGACGACGACATGAAACGGCAGGCCCCAGACGCCGAGCCGATTGTGCAGATCGGCTTCCTGCAGGCGGCGCGAGCCGCCCCATCTCAGCGAAAATGCATCCTTGAAGAGGCGTGGATGCGACAGCAGCCCCGAGACGAGTGAGGAGAGCAGCGCGACTCCCGTCAGGCCGACGAGAAACAGGCCGAAGGTGCGCGGGAGGTGCAAGTGCATATGGAGGTCGCCGACGAACTCGGACCAGGGCGCCGTGTTCTCGACGATCAGCTCGCCCTTGTCGTTGGCGATCCAGTTGCCTTCGACCCCGGTGTCGTGATCATGAAAATTGACGAGCACGCGGCTTTGCACGGGGCTGGGGCCCATGATGAAGAGATCGTGCGCGGCATTGGCGGCGCGCGCTTTGCGATAGCCTTGCTCGACGGCGTTTGCGGCCGCTTCCGTCGTTAGCGGGGCTGACGCCACGGGCGCGTCGGGCTGCTCCCAACGCTGCAGCTCGTGCAGGAACACGCAGAGCGTGCCGGTGAGGCAGACGATGTAGATCAGGGCGGCGAAAGCAATGCCGAGCGCTGAATGGCCGGCCAGCATGGCGCGCACGAAGTCCGGCGCCAGGAACGGCTTCTTACGCGCCTTCTGGGGCGTGTGGTCCTGCATTACGAAAGCACCTTCGGGAGAAACGCCACGGCGAAGCCTGCTGCCGAAACCGTGAGCAGAATGATCGTTGCGCGCAGGAGGCGCGGATCGCACAGCGTCCAGGCCATGCCGCCACCCCACAGAATAGGCACGAGCAGCCCGCCGATGACAGCGCGGTCCTGCGGGGGCATGGGGAAGTTGACCGCGACGGCCACGCCGAGGCCGATTGCGGCGATGCCGGCCAGCACAATGGCGAGCAGGCTCTTGGCGACGCCACGACGCCAATTGGAGGGGCGCTCCTCAGGATCATAAGGCGCTTCGCGCGGCGCGCGGGCCTTGCTCGTGCGCCGCTCGTAGGTCGCGGCGATGACCGCATAGGCCGCGAGGGAGAGCGCGCCGAGCGCGTAGGTCGTGCCCAGCTCCGCGCCCCAGGCTTGCGCCAGAACAACGGCGCCGGCGAGGACGGTGATCCAGCCCGCGATCAGCAGGGCGGAGCTGCTGCGCTGCCGGGTCAGCCAGCGCTTGCGCAACATGACGACGCCGGCGGTCGTAATTAGACCGCCGGCGAGTGTGACGAGAAGGTGGTAGTGGGTCGAGAAACTCAATGCGCGGTTGTCCCTGGTTGATCAGAATTTGTACGTGAAGCCGGTGAGGATGGTCCGCGCCTGGCCGATGAAGCAGTCGCCGCGGTAGGCCGCGCATGACGTCACGACAAACTTGTCCTCGAGGTTCTGCGCCGTCAGCTGCCAGCGCCAGTCGTCGGTCTCGTAGGCGACCATAGCATCGAAGAGCGTGAACGACGGCGTCGTGATCTTCAGCTCCCGGCCGATGACGGGAATGCCCGGACCCACGATCTGGACCTCGACGCCGTTGCTCTCGGCGCTTCCGACATAGCGCGCGCCGCCACCGAAGGACAGGCCGCGCAACGGACCATCCTGCACACTATAGATCGCCCAAAGCGAGGCGAGATGCTGCGGAATGCCGTCGACGCGCTTGCCCTCCATGAAGGCCGGGATGCCGCTCGCATACGGGAACAGCTCCGGATACTTCTCGTAGATTGCGTCCGTGTAGGAATAGGTGCCGATGATCTTGAGCTCCGGCGTGACCTTGCCGAGCGCCTCGATCTCGAAGCCGCGTACCTTGACGTTCGCGCCCTGGATGCCATCGAACAGGATGTCGGGCTGGACGATCTGGTTTTCTTCCTTGAGCTCGTACAGCGCGGCGTTGATCGCGAAGGGTGCGCCGTTCGGCTGATACTTGAAGCCGATTTCCACCTGCTCGCCCTCCAAGGGACCGGCCGGCCGGAGCGTCTGGCCGTAGACCGTCGCGAGGATGTGGTCGCCGACCGGCTGGCCGGGCTGCGGAGCAAACGAGGTGGAGTAGCTGACATACGGCGTGAGGCCGAAGTCGAAATTGTACATCAGCGCGGCGCGGCCGGTGGTTGCGGTGTCCTTTTCGTCCGGGGCGCCCGCCTGTTCGGCCGTGAGCCAGTCCTGACGAATGCCGAACACGCCGGTCCACGGGCCGAGCTTGATCTGGTCCTGAATGTAGAGGCCGGTTTGAATCTGCGCCTCGTGCGGGCGTGCGAACATCGGCACGTTGTCGGCGGATACGAAGCCGCCGCCGAGCGACAGGAGGAATGTCGATCGCCCGTAGCGCGGATCATAGATGTCGAACGTGGGCTGACCGGGAACGAGATTGTCGATCAGCGTGCCCGCGTTCTGCTGGTCCGTACCGTAGTGCATGTAGTCGATGCCGCCCGTCACCTTGTGGCTGGCCCAGCCGGTGCGGAATGTGCCCGTGAGGTTCGTGTCGGTGTTGAAGATGTCGGTTTGCTGGTCGGTCTTGGTGCGTGCGCGCGCGACCTGGGACTCGCCTCCGTTCAGGAACGGCGCATTCGTCGGGTCCAGCACAATGCCGAGCCCGGCAAGGAAGCTGAAGCGTGCCGGCGTCAGGAGCGCGGGATACGTCGAATCGTAGGCGTTTTCCGTGTGCGCATAGCGCGACACGTGATGCAGTTTCAGGTCGTCGCTGAACTTGTGGTCGATCAGCAGCGTGCCGGACTGAGACTGAGTGTCGTAGTAGTCGTCCGGCTCGCCGGCGAAGGTGCTGTGGGTGGCACGCTGTCCACGCTTGTTCGGCGTGAGCGTGCCGACGGCGGGCAGGAACTGTTGCGTCGAGCCGCTGTGGTCGTCACGGAAGTTCCCGAGCACGGAAATGCTTGTGTTGTTGGTCGGGCGGTAGGTGATGGACGGCGCGAGCATCAGGCGATCGTTGTCGACGTAGTCGACCTGGGTGTCCGCGTCGCGGGCGAGGCCTACGATGCGATAGAGCCACTTGCCGTCTTTCGTCAGGGCACCGGTGGAGTCGAGCCGCACCTGCTTGAAATCGAACGAGCCGTAGTCGACACCGACCTCGGTGTAGGGCAGCTCGCTCGGCAGCTTGGAGGCCACGTTGATGATGCCGCCGGTCGGTGCCTGGCCGTAGAGCATGGACGACGGGCCGCGCAGCACCTCGATGCGCTCGAGGGCGTAAGGCTCGATCGGAGCCATCGTCTGGCTGTAGCCGTAGGTCGCGCGGAGGCCGTCGATGAAGTACTGGCCGGCGAGGCCGCGCACGATGCTCGAGTCACCGCGGCTGTCGGGGCCGAACGGATCGGCGAAGACGCCGGGCACGTAGCGCGTCGCCTCCTGTACGCTCTGTGCGCCCTGATCGCGGATCTGCTCCTTGCCGACGACGGAGATTGACTGCGGCGTTTCCTTCAGCGGCGTGTTCGTCTTCGTGCCGACGGCGGAGTCCGTTGCGACGTAGTCTTTCACAGGCGATCCGCCGTTGGTCACACCGGTGTAGCGCGACTGCTCGGGCGGGCCTTCTGCCGCGGCGGCTTGAGGCGCAGCCTGCTGCGGGGCAGCTTTCGCCTTGGATGCTTTCGTGGCCTGCTTTTTCGGTGCGCTCTTGGCGGTCACTTCGAGCGGCGGCAACTCGGCCGGTTGTTCGGCAGGCTGCGCGGCCTGCGGCGGCGCGCTCTGCGCTCCTGCAACATGCGGCGCGATGCTCAGCATCAGTGCGCACGCAAGCGATCGCGCGCAAACGCGCATCGTCGTCTTCATCGTCCAGCCCCCAAAAACCCCTGATCGGAACGTCAGTCGGGATTTGGCTGGCGAGGGGCGCAGATCCCCTCATGGCTGGCTGATGGTCTCAAACTGACTACTTCAGGATACAGCGGCGCCGGGCAATGTCTACCGTTGAAGTATACATAATCCGGCGCCGTGACTTTGTTGCACGGGGCAAATCGGCTGCCGTCGGACAAGTGCGGGCCGGACAAGTGTGATCAGGCCGTGCGCGCGACTTTCCGTTCGATCGCGTCCCAGATCATGGCGGCGATGTCGTTGCCGCCGAATGCCTTCACCTGGCGGATGCCCGTCGGCGACGTGACGTTGATTTCGGTCAGGAAGCCGCCGATGACGTCGATGCCGGTGAAAATCAGCCCACGCCGCTTGAGCTCCGGGCCGAGGCGCGCGCAGATCTCACGCTCGCGTGCCGTGAGCTCCGTTTTCACGGCGGTGCCGCCGACGTGCAGGTTGGAGCGCGTCTCGCCCTCGGCCGGAACGCGGTTGATGGCGCCCGCGATCTCGCCGTCGACGAGGATGATCCGCTTGTCGCCCTGGCGCACCTCGGAACGATATTCCTGCACCATGAACGGCTCGCGGAATACGGTTTGAAACAATTCGACGAGGGCGCCGAGGTTGCTGTCCTCGGGGCGAATGCGGAACACGCTCGCGCCGCCGTTGCCGTACAGCGGCTTGATGATGATGTCCTTGTGGGTCTTGCGGAACGCGACCACGTCGTCGAGCGAGCGCGTCACCAGCGTCACCGGCATGAGATCGAGGAAGTCGAGCACGAACAGCTTTTCGGGCGCGTTGCGCACGTGGGCGGGATCGTTGACGACCAGCGTTTTCGGATGAATGCGCTCGAGCAGATGCGTGGTGGTGATGTAGGCCATGTCGAACGGCGGGTCCTGCCGCAGCAGCACGACGTCCCATTCGGCAAGGTTCTGCCGGCTGCACGCGCCAAGACGGAAGTGATCTCCGACCGTGTCGACAACGCTGAGCGCGTTGCCACGGGCGACGAGATCCCGCCCATCGAGGGCGAGGTTTTGCGGCGTGTAGTAGAAAATCTCGTGACCGCGCCGTTCGGCTTCGAGCAGGATGGCGAACGTGCTGTCGCCACGAATATCGATCCGATCGATCGGGTCCATTTGGCAGGCGACGCGCAGGGCCATGTGCGTTACGCCTTGTCGTCGCCGGAGAAGACGTGGCCCATCCATTCGTCCTGCGTGATCTGGCCGGCCTTCTCGACGGCGGCCAGCTCATGGGGGCGCAGGATGTCCTCCAGGCCCTGGATGCGCTTCCATTCGCAGATCGGCGTTTCCTTGTTGGCGCGCGGCACGTAACGGGACGCGGTCTCTTTCTTGTAGCGGTGGACGTAGCGCGGGCAGTTCATCCAGACGTCCGACACAGCGACTTTCACGACGAGCTCGGCCTCGTTGAACAGCCCCAGAAGCGGGCCGGACTTGACCACCTCGGCGCGGCCCTGAAGGCGCAGGCGGAACGGGCGCTCGAAATCGATGAAGAGGCAGCCGATCTCCGGGTGGGCGGTGATGTTGCCCATCGAATAGAACATGCCGTTGCCGTCGTAGCTCGGGAAGGCGATCGTGTTGGCGTCGAGGACGCGGACGAAGCCGGGGTCGCCGCCCTTGTAGGAGACCGTCGGGCGGCCGTTGTGGCCCACCGTCGACAGAAAGAACATGTCGCGGCTCTCGATGAAGGCGCGGGCGGTGTCGTCGACCTCTGGCTTGGCGGCGATGACTTCGACGCGGTCGGCCATGGCGCGGCTTTCGAATTCGTCCTGAAGCGCGCGGTGCTGCGGTCCGTACAGTCGGCTCATGGGTGCTTCCTCTCCGATTTGTCGGGTCCGCCTTGGCGGCGGTTGGCAGGCTATGCCCGCGGTTCGCATTCTATCCGGAAAGCGCCCTCTCCGGAAAGCGCGGGCGTTCACCGGGTTGCGGCGCCGCCGACGCGGCTGTCCGTCCGCCGCCGGAGCAAGTGGTGCATGCTCCATGAAAAAGGGCGCGTCCCCTGTGGGATCGCGCCCCTTCTCGTCATTGAACCGTCGCGACGGATCGGCCTCGGAGGCTACTTCTTGTCGGCGCCGTGCTTGGCCTTGATGGACTCGATGCCGTCCTTGAAGATGCCGTCGATTACGGCGCGAGCGTCCTTGGCTTCCTTGCCGTCAGCCGGATCATAGGTCGCGCTCCAGCCCACGTTGATCTCGTCCAGATCGTCGTCGTCCGGCGTGACCGAGAACTGCGCGTCGTAGTTCTTCACGGGCAGCGGGCTCTCGATAATCGTGTAGCGATAGCTGGTGGCGCCGGTGTCGACGAGCTTCTCCTTGATCTTGCCGCCGTCCTTGAGGGTCAGCGTGCGGAAGGTGTCGTCGCCTTCCTTGCTTTCCTCGCACTTGGCGATTGCGGGATGCCATTCCTGAATGGCGCACCAGCCGCCGATCTTCGCCCACAGGTCCTTGCGCTCGGCCTCAACCTTCGCCTCGTCCACGTTGATCTCGAGCTTGCGGGCAGAGACGAGGCTGGCAGCGGTTGCGGTCTGGGCACCCAGGGCGAGTGCGCCCGCAGCCAGTGACCAAGCGAAAATCGATCTTCTCATTGCGTTCTCCCTGGGGAGGCCCCTCGAGGCCTTTTCCGACGTTGTAATAGAGTAACGTATAGACCATCCCGGGTCGTGGCAGGAAGTCCTGGCAACACACATGTTCGTGTGTTGCAGCGCGGGCGGTCGGGGGATCAATCAGAGGGCGTCTTCAAGGTGTTGCGGCCATCGCAGGCCGATGCAGAACACGATGTCGAAGCCGATCCGGCAAGATTGATAGGCGCTGTTTCGGGCGAGCCAAAGGCCGGCCGCCTTGCGGACGCGGGCGCGCTGGGCGGCGGTGATGGAGGCTTCCGCCGCCTCGCGCGTGGCGCGGCGCTTGACCTCCACGAAGGCGACACGCCGGCCGCGCACGGCGATCAGGTCGATTTCGCCCAGCGGCGTCTTTTCGCGCCGCGCCAGGATGCGGTAGCCCTTCACCATGAGCGCAATCGCGGCCGCCCACTCCGCCGTGTGTCCGCGGCGTTCGCGTGTGCGACGCTGCTCGCTGGCGGTCACGCGTCGCTGCTCCGTTGCGTCTTCTTGAGGGCAAGGGCCAGATCGTAGACGCGCGCTTTCGGGATCTTGAGGTTGTCGGAGACCGCCCTCACCGCGTCGCGCATGCTCAGGGTTTCCATGGCCGCTGCAAGCTGGCTTTCGATGGTGGCGTCGCTGACGTCGGTCTCGCCAGGGGGCGCGACAAGAATGACGATCTCGCCTTTGGGCGGATCCTCCTCGAAGGTGCGGGCCAGCTCGCTCAGGGGCGCGCGTCGCACATCCTCGTGCAGCTTCGTCAGTTCGCGCGCGACAACGCTGGCGCGGTCGCCCAGTACGTCGGCGAGATCGGCAAGGGTTGCCGCAGTGCGCGTCGGGGCTTCGAAAAACACCAGCGTACCCGGTACGGCGGCGAGGTCCTTGATGCGGGATTTGCGCGCGCCCTCCTTCGCCGGAAGAAAGCCCGCGAAAAAAAACGCGTCCGTCGGAAGTCCCGATACCGTAAGGGCCGCGAGTGTCGCGGACGCGCCGGGGACTGCAACAACGGCATGGCCGGCGGCGGCGGCTTCGCGGACCAGCTTGAAGCCGGGATCGGAAACCAGCGGAGTGCCCGCGTCCGAAATCAGCGCCACTTTGCGCCCCTGGGCGAGGTCGTGCAGCACGCGCGGGCGTTGCTCCTCGGCGTTGTGCTCGTGGTAGGGGCGGAGCGTGGCGCGGATGGCATAGTGCGCGACGAGCGTGCGGCTGTGGCGGGTGTCCTCGCAGTAGACGACGTCGGCCTGGGCCAGTGTCGCCAACGCGCGCACGCTGATGTCGCTGAGATTTCCGATCGGCGTTGCGACGATGTAGAGGCCGGGCGCGAGCGGCATATCGAGCAGGCGCTCGAAGGCGAAGGCGAGCCGGGACGCCATGGTGGAGGCGCTTGCGGGAAGGGTTTCGGACGGCTCTTCGGTCATCTGGCGCTACGCTCACATCCCGCCCGCGCACCGGGCCGCTCGGCTTCGTCCGTTTGACCTGCTCGGCGCCGAAAATCCAAGCGCTATTTGGTTCGTGCCGGACATTTCCGCCGGTGGACAGCGCGGTCTTGGGCTTATGCCGCCGTCAGCGCGCGCTCTTTCGGGCGGGTGGCGGCGTTCTCGCGCGAGAGCGCGAGAAGGGCGTCGAGCGAGGTTTCGAACGCGGCGGAGGCCCGCAACGCCACCGGCCCATCGCCGGGGAGCTGGGTGGTGCGCATCAGCGGGCGCAGCTCGTCGCGAAGGCGCGCCAGAACGTAGGAGGCGGAGTCCAGTTGCTCGCCCGCTTCCTTCTGAAGGGCCGCTACGGTCCGGGCGCCATGGTCGCCGTCGGCCAGCGCGCGCGTGGCGAGGCTCCATGCCAGCGGCTCGTCCAGCGCGGGGGCCATCTCGCGCACAGCGGGTTTCGGCGGCTGGCGGCGCAGCGTGCGGGCGATCAGGGTTTCGGGGCGAAGCATGGCGACGGAGGCGGTGCGCAGATCCCGGGCGCGGTCCGTGGCGCGCTGCCAGACCGCGGCGACGCGCGCGGCGCGTTCCGGCAACCGGCGAAGCTCGTCGGCGGCCAGGTAAAACAGGTCCTCGAGCCAGAAGGGGCCGGGCGATTTCAGTCTCAGGCTGAGCATTGGACGTCCCATGCGTGACGCGGCACACCGGCGCGCGCGACTATCGCGTCGCAAAACGGGTTCGCGGCAAAATCATTTGGGCGTCCAAAACCTGAGCTTATTCGCTCTGTTAGGCAAGGCGTTTCATATCGAATGGTAACTTGGCCCTGCCGGATTTATGGGTTTGCGGTGCATCGCTTTTCAGGCGCGGTGCAACTCTGGTACCTTCGCCCGCGAAATCGGGCGGGGGCCCCAAGAGGTTTGCGCTACAAGTCGTCGGCGCCGCCCGGCCCGTTGGGAACGGCCGCCGTTCAGGGCCATGAGCAAAGCCCGCAACTCGGAGCGTCCAGGTGCCGTTCGTCAGCGCTGAATTCCTCATTGCGCTGCCGGTCGGGCTCGCCATCTACTATCTCATCCGGCGGGTGGCCCCCGCCGCCTCGATCCCCTTCATCATCGTCGCCAGTGTGCTGTTCATCTCGCAGGACGGCTTGCGGGCGGTCATCATTCTGGGCGTCTCGGTTGCGGCCAACTATGCGATCGCGCTCGCGATGGTGACTTTGCGGCGGCCTTCTCTCGCCTTCTTCGGCGTTGCCGCGAACCTTCTCTACCTGGGCTATTTCAAGTATTTCGATTTCCTGCTCGGGAACGTGCTCGGCATCGCGCCGACCACAAGCATCGTTTTGCCGCTCGGCATTTCTTTCTACACGTTCCACCAGATCGCCTTCCTGGTCGATTTCAGATCGGTTCGTATCGAGGCGCTGCCGCGCTTTCGCGACTACGTGGCGTTCGTGTTTTTCTTTCCGCAGCTCATTGCCGGTCCCATCGTGCGCGCGGAGCAGTTCTTTCCGCAGCTTCCCCGTCTTGCGACCCGCGACGTGCCTCCGGCCTGGATCCTGGCGGGCACGGCCGCATTCCTGATCGGGTTGACGAAAAAGACGGTGCTGGCCGACAGCCTGGCGCGCTATGCAACTCCGGCCTTCGAGGCGGCCGCGAGCGGGAAGGGCCTCACCATTGGCGACAGCTGGCTTGCCGCGCTGACTTATACCTTTCAGCTCTATTTCGATTTTTCGGCCTACTCCGACATGGCGGTCGGCATTGCGCTCTTGATCGGTATTCGGCTGCCGTTCAACTTCGATGCGCCCTACAAAGCCCGCTCGATCGCGGATTTCTGGCGGCGCTGGCACATCACGCTGTCCACCTTCCTGCGCGACTATGTCTACATTCCTCTGGGCGGAAGCCGGGTTTCGGTCGCGCGCCAGTGCCTCAACATCTTCATCGTCATGCTGGTGTGCGGGCTTTGGCACGGAGCAGGGTGGACGTTTATCGCGTGGGGCGCGCTTCATGGCGGCGCCCTCGTCGTGCATCGCCTCTGGCGCGTCGCCGTCGCGGACCGCTATCCGGCCCTCGAAGCGCGGAAAGTCTATCCCGTGGCCGCGTGGTTTCTGACCTTCCTGCTCGTGGTCGTCGGCTGGGTGCTGTTCCGCGCCGAGACCTTCAGTGCGGCGGGGACGGTGCTCTCCGGGATGTCCGGCATGGCGAGTGCCGACAAGAGCATCTTCTTTGGTCGGGAGCGCAATCTGGCGATCGGGTTCATCGCGGTTGCGGCGGCGATTGCCTTCTACGCGCCGAGCTTGCCGGAGATGCTGGGCACATCCGCAACGAAGGAAAGGCGCGCGCACGAGGTCGGCCCGGAGCTTTCCTGGCAGCCGTCGGTTCCGCGCGCCATCGCGCTTGGCCTGGCTGCCTACCTATCCGTGGCGTTTCTTCAGGAGGGATACAGTGAGTTCCTCTATTTCAACTTCTGAGGTCGCCCGCCAGCTCGGCATCATTGCCGTGACTGCGGTGCTCGCGCTCGGCTCTACGGTGATGGCGGGGATCGGCTATTTCGATCACGTGATCGCAGGCCAGTCGCGCGTTCCGAACGTACGAACTGTGCCGGACGAATTCCGCGCGCCGATGGTTCGGGAATATATCGAGGATCGCATCCGGCCCGGCGGAAAGCCGCTGATCGTCGTGCTCGGAGATTCGCAATCGTGGGGGTTCCGGCACCGCGAGGAGCACGTTTTCACGACCCTCCTGCAGCAGCGGCTGCCCGGCTACGATGTCGTCAATCTCAGCATCGTCGATGGCCGGTTGAGCGACCAGACGATGGTTCTGGAGATGTTGAAGGCGAAGGGCATCCGGCCGCGGCTCGTCATCACGTCGGCCAACATCACCCACATCGGCACGCCGGAACTTGCCCGGCTGGTGGCCAGCGAGCGGCCGTACTGGTCCTACTTTTTCAGCCCGATCAATGTCTATCGCATCGGGCAAACCGCACGTCTCGGCGATCGTGAGGTAAGCGAAAAGGCGTACCGGATCGTGCCGTCTCCGGATCGCTTCCTCGATTCCCCGTCCGGTCTTGAAAAGCTGTCGCAACGAACCGAGGGCGTGCTGCAACTCGCCCGATCGGTCGGAGACAGCGTGCTGTTCTATACGCCGGCTCATGCCGTGGAAGACTTCGCCAGCTATCCGTACGACCGCGCGCTGTACGACCGGCAGGTCGGGGCGCTGATGGAGACGTGCCGCAAGTCCGGGGTTCAATGCGAGGATCTTTCCGCCGCGTTTCCGCTGTCGGTGTTTCAGGACGTCGTCCACCTGAACCGCGGAGGGCAGGTGATGCTTGCCGATAGCCTGCTCCCAAAAATCCTGGAGATCCTCGGCGGCTCAGGAGAGCGGGACACGGACGCGAAGCGCGGCTGAGGCCGGTACGTGACTTGCTGGTGGCAGGTTAACCGGGGGTCGCGGTCCCCATGCGCGATTGCGCACGGTCATCGGCCGGTCCGATGGTGCGATGACAGACGACAGCAGGGTGATTTGCGAGCGCGGGCCGTAGTTCCGGCGGCCGGTGCGCAGGCCCGCGCAAGTCTCGCAGGGTAGCGTGACCCCCAACAATCGAACCGATGCTGGTTTGCGCTGCAAGTCGTCAGCGTGCCCGCGGCCGATGATTGAGTTCAGCGTTCCTCGCACACCTGCAATCCGGGGACCTCCAGGTGCCGTTCGTCAGCGCTGCATTCCTCATCGCCCTGCCGATCGGGCTGGCCGGGTATTATCTCTGCCGGCGGTTTCTTCCTGCGGCGTCGCTGCCGTTCCTGATTGCGGCGAGCATCCTGTTCATTGCGCAGGACGGCATTCGCGCGCTCGTCATTCTCTCGATTTCGGTTCTCGCAAACTACGCCATCGCGCTCGCGATGGTGAGCTTGCGCCGGCCGTCGCTCGCCTTCGCCGGGGTCGCCGCCAACATTCTCTATCTGGGCTACTTCAAGTACTTCGATTTCATTCTGAGCGGCCTTCTTGGGGGCGGCCCTTCGACAGGCATCATCCTTCCGCTCGGGATCTCGTTCTACACCTTCCACCAGATCGCTTTCCTGCTTGACATCCGGAGCATGCGCACGCAGCAGTTGCCGCGCTTCCTCGACTACGTCGCCTTCGTGTTTTTCTTTCCGCAGCTCGTGGCGGGCCCGATCGTGCGCGCGGAGCAGTTCTTTCCGCAGTTGCCGCGTCTCAAAACCCAGCCGGTCTCTCCGACATTCATTCTGGCTGGCGCCGCAGCGCTGCTGATCGGATTGGCCAAGAAATCCGTGCTGGCCGACAATCTCGGGCTCTACGCGACGCCTGTGTTCGAAGCCGCCGCGAGCGGAAAAGCTCTCAGCGCCGGCGACAGTTGGATCGGCGCGCTGGCCTACACGTTCCAGCTCTATTTCGATTTTTCCGGCTACTCGGATATGGCGGTGGGCATCGGCCTGCTTCTCGGCATCCGGCTGCCGTTCAACTTCGATGCGCCTTACAAGGCGCGGTCGGTCGCCGAGTTCTGGCGGCGTTGGCACATCACGCTGTCGACGTTTCTGCGCGACTATCTCTACGTGCCGCTCGGCGGCAGCCGGACGTCACTGGCCCGCCAGTGCGCCAACGTGTTCATCGTCATGATCGTTTGCGGCATCTGGCACGGCGCCGGCTTGCTGTTCATCGCGTGGGGCGCAATCCACGGTCTGGCATTGATCGTTCATCGTCTCTGGCGCGTCTTCCTGTCTAAAATGGCGATCTCGCCGGATGGATCGCTCATCTATCAGGGCACGGCGTGGGGACTGACGTTCCTGTTTATCACGTGCGGCTGGGTGCTGTTTCGCGCCGATAGTTTCCATGCGGCGGGCCTTGTGTACTCGGGGCTGGTGTCGTTCAGCACGGCGCCCACGAGCCTCTTCACGCCTGACACCCACAACATGGCGGTGCTGCTGATCGCGCACGCCGCCGCGATCTGCGCGACGATGCCGAGCCTGCCCCAGTTGCTTGGCACGTCGGCCGAGCAGGAGCGCAGGCCCGATCGGGCGGGGCCACCGCTCGTTTGGGAACCCTCGATGCCGCGCGCCGCGGCGCTCGGTGTCAGCGCATTCCTGTCCATCACCTTTTTGCAGGAGGGGTACAGTGCATTCCTCTATTTCAACTTCTGACGCCGTCCGCCATCTGGCACTCGTGGCCGGCACGGTCTTGCTCGGGCTGTTCTGCTCCGTCGTCGCAGGTGCGATCCGTTTCGACGAGACGATGGCCGGGCATTCGCGCGTGTTCAATGTTCGCCTCGTGCCGGACAGCTACCGGGCGCCGCTGATGGACGCGTTCATCGCGACCGCGTCGACCGCCAATTCGAAGCCGCTCATTGTCGTCCTCGGCGACTCTCAGTCCTGGGGGTTCCGCCAGCGCGAGGAGCGTGTTTTCTCCACGCTGCTGCAGAAGAAGCTCCCGCACTACAGAGTCTTGAACCTGAGCGTCGTGGACGGCCGTCTCAAGGATCAGCTCGCAATCCTGGAAATGCTCGATGCGCGGGGAATTCGCCCAAAGCTGATCCTGTCCTCGACCAACCTTGCGCACGTCAAGAATACCGAGATGCAGAGGTTGCCCAAGACCGCGCTTCCATCCTGGGCCTACTTTCTGAGCCCGCTCAATGTGGTTCGAATTGGAGAGTTCGCCCCGCCGTCCGATCGCGAGCCATCGGAAATGGCGTACAAGCGTTTTCAGGTTCCTGACCGCTTCGTCGACTCGAAGCAGGGCCTCGAGAAATCCGCTGAGCTGCTAGAGCGGACGCTGCGGAGGGCGCGCGACATCGCCGAGCATGTTTACTTCTACATGCCGCCTCATGCCGTGGACGACTTCGCGAGCTATAACTACGACCGCGCGCTCTACGACGGCCAGGTTCGCGATCTGATCGCGGCCTGCGCGACGACTGGGGCAATCTGTGATGACCTCTCTTCGAGCCTTCCGTTGAAGGCATTCCAGGATGTCGTGCATCTCAACCGGTCAGGTCATGAGAAAATGGCAGCAGCGTTGCTGCCGTCGATCCTCAACGTGATCGAGCCGCCGCAAGTCGCGTCGCGCTGATCGATAGCGCAGTCGCTCTCAAGGGAGCGGGAAGCGGACGCGAAGTGCGGCCGAGGCGGGCTGTGCTTTGCCGGCGGCCGGACGATCGGGTGCTGCGGCCGGCAGCGTGGCGGGCAGTGCGGCGTCGCGCGTGAGGCGTGCTCCGCGATAGCGATAGTGGCCAGTCATCTCATCGACGAACAGGGCGTCTTCGAGCTGCGGGCCCCAACCGCGGTTGTGAATGATCATCGGCCGTCCCGACGGGGCGATGACCGACGAGACCATGGCGATATGCGAGCGCGAG
The DNA here is from genome assembly GCF_019744875.1 of Hyphomicrobium sp. Taxonomy (GTDB): domain Bacteria; phylum Pseudomonadota; class Alphaproteobacteria; order Rhizobiales; family Hyphomicrobiaceae; genus Hyphomicrobium_C. The sequence continues at coordinate 56,665 of NZ_JAIETU010000006.1, forward strand.
CCGCGGTTCTGTGGCCGGTAGTACGTCACGATATCGCCCGGGCGATAGTCCTCCGGGAACGTTGAGGGGGGCAGGCTTTCGCCCTGCGTGGCGAAGAAGCGGCGCAGCACCTCGGTGCGACGATGATCGATGTTCGTGTCGCCGGAGCCCGAGCGGGCGCGATGCACGAGCGGCTGCAGATCGACGCCCAGCGAGCGATAGGCGCGCACGATGACGTCGGTGCAGACGCCGAACAGGCCGTTCACGTCGCCCATCGGATAGGAAATGCTGCGGTAGGCGTCGTTATAGATGACGAACTTTCCGACTTGCGATTGCGCGGCCTTGGCGAGCTCGACGCCGAACGCTTCGTCGCTCAGGTTGGCCGGGTCGGATGTCGAGAAGGATGCAGGGACGGCGCGGGGCACGTCGTCGGTCGTGCAGATGCCCGGGCGGATGGGGACGCCATGCTCGTCGGTGTCCATTGCCGTCATGGTGTCGACGGGGCTCGGCGGCGCATTGCGGTCGACGGCCGCAAACGGGGCAAGTAGCGCAAGAACGGCAGGCTGCGGCTTGCTGGTGGTTCCAGGCTCCGGGATGGCCGGGATGGATCGTTCGGCGCGGCGGGAAGGGATGGCCGCGCCAAGCGGGGCTTCGGGCGCGCCCGAGAGCGCGGCATGCGGCTCGGCCAGCCGTTGCGGTGCGGCGCGCGCGGGAGCAAGGGGCGCCGCGCCACCGTTGACGGGTGCAAGCGCAATGCGCTGGGCGACGGTTTCGCGCGCGCTGGTGCGCGGCACGGTGTCGATTGCCACCCGAAGCGGCGTGGCCGGCGGCCGTACGGACGCGAGCACGGCGTCAGGCGTGCGGATGCCGGCGAGCGTCATGTAGGCGTGCAGGCTGCGCATGCTCTGATGCACGACAACGGCGGACGCGACGATCAGGAACGGCAGCACGAGCAGCGCGAACGCCTGGCGGTCGTTGTGGCCGTAAGCCTGTGCGAAGGCGCGCGCGTCGGTCCGCACGCGGTCGAGGCGCTGGCGGGGGGCTGCGGCTTCGGAAAGCCGGGCGATGTGCGTCTGCAGGGTATCCGCGCGCCGCGCAACCGACGACTTCGCGCTCGTCCAGCAGCGGTCTGCCGTGCGGTTGAGATCGTCAAAGCGCAGGGAGCCGGCCGCGCGGGCGGCCTTGCGGAGATTGTCAGCGCTTGCGCGACCCTGGGCGGCGGCGCTGCGGGTCCACGCGCGCGCCCAAGCGGTGCTGCGTGCCCAGGCCGATCCCTTTTTTCGGAAGCGGAGGGGCGAGGCTGTCTTTGCGTGCGCGTTACCGCGGGCTTTTGTCTGCGCGCTGCCGCCAGACTTTGCATGCACCTGCGACGCCACAAGCGCGCTGGCGCGGTGGGGTTTCCCCTTCGACCGTTGCTTGCGGGGCTTCTTCACGTGATGCCAGATTCCGCGCGAGAGTTGTTCGTTAATTGTAGCTTACAACCCAATGGTTTGCCATTGAAATTGTGCGTTTACGGAGGCCTTGGAATGGCGTTTTCGGTGTTCGCGGTCGCAAACAACAAATGACGGCGTAGCTGCAACACATCAGCGCTCGCCTCACGCAGCTCGCGCAGGGACGTGTCGCCGTCGCTCTTCGAAAGCTTCCGCCCCGTCGCGTCGTTGAGAAGCGGGTGGTGGTGGTAGAGCGGCTCGGGCAATCCCAGAAGCGCCTGCAGCAGGCGGTGCAGGCTGGTGGCCGCGAACAGGTCTCGGCCGCGCGTGACGTGGGTCACGCCCTGCGCGGCATCGTCGATGGTCACGGCGAGATGGTAGCTCGCCGGTACATCCTTGCGCACGACGACGGCATCGCCCCAGACCGCGGGATCGCATTCGATGCGAACCGGCACACCCTCCGCATCGAGTTCCGTGAACGTCACGCGGCGCGAGCCGGTGATCTGCTCGAGGGAGCTAAGCGCGCGGTCCATGTGGAAGCGCAGCGCGAACGGCTCCTTGCGCGCGAGGCGCGCGGCGATCTCCTCCGGCGCCAAGTGCTTGTGCAGGCCCGGATAGAGGGGCGCGCCATCCGGATCGCGTGCTTCGGGGTTGGATTTCGTCGCTTCGGCGATTTCGGAGCGCGTGGCGAAGCACGGATAGAGCAGGCCAAGCTTCAGCAGCATGTCGGACGCGCGGCCGTAGGTGGCGAAGCGCTCGCTCTGGCGCATCACCGGTTCTTCCCACTCTATGCCGAGCCAGCGCAGGTCCTCGTACATTTGCGTGATGTAGGCTTCCCGGCAGCGCGCGATGTCGATGTCTTCGATGCGCAGCAGAAAGCGGCCGCCGAGGCGGCGGGCCATGTCGGAGCCGATCCACGCAGAGACGGCGTGGCCGAGATGAAGCTCGCCGTTCGGGCTCGGGGCGAAACGCAGGACGGGGCGGACGCTCATGCTGTCGCTTTCATTGCCAGCCCATTGCGTCTGTCCCTACTCGCATTGTCCCGAGCGTCCGGCGCCGGGCTGGTAGGTGCGGGCCACCGCTTCCACGATGCGGTCGTAGATATGGCGCTCGGCAACCGGATAGAGCAGCGCCCAACTGTTGATGAGGCGACCGCCGCACGTGAAGCTCACGCGCTCGTAGAAATGCATGTTGCCACGCGTGCCTGAGACGATGAACCAGCTGCGGTTCACGGGCGCGAAGTCGATGTCGGAGCCGCTGTAGTTTTCGGTCAGGAGCTGCTCGCGGTATTCCAACATCGTGACGGCGCTGTCGTTGGCGAACGCGCCGACGACGAGGCGCGCGGCGCCGTCATGGGATGCGAGCACGTGGCCATGCTCGTCGGGCGTGCTGTCGCGCGGGGCGAAGACGGAGCCGGGATAGGCAATCATGAAGCCATAGCGCTCGCTCGCGATCGTCTCCCACTGCTGGAGCCGAAGGCGGGCCGCGAAGCCCGGAGAGGCGATTGCGAGCATCGTCGCCGAGAAGGCCGCGAGCGAGACGGCGGCGTTGTTCCAGGTGCGCGTCATGTCACCACCCTCCACGCGAGACTACCCAAGGCCAGGCTCCTCACCTTAAAATGAGACGAAGCCAACGAAAAGCGAGGAGCATGGCAGTGGCCGCGCCCAAGGCACGCCGTCCACACAAACCGCGCCCGCCCGCTCGTGCGCGGACGTTGAACACCGCGCGCGATATCCGCGCGGGGACGACGGCCTTGAAAGCGCTCTGTCCCGGGCTTGCGCGCGTGCACGCGCTCGTTGGCGATCCGCCGTTGCGACGTCATCCGCCGGGTTTCTCCGGATTGGCGCAGGTGATCGTGGGGCAGCAGGTTTCGGCGGCGAGCGCGCGCGCGATCTGGGGGCGCACGGCGGCGCTGGTCGATCCCTTCGAGCCCGCATCTTTTTTGCGCGAGGACGACAGCGCGTTGCGCGCGGCGGGACTGTCCGGGGGCAAGGTGCGGACATTGCGGGCGGCTGCCGAGGCGGTCCTGGCCGGCAGGCTTGCGCTCGATGGCGCGCAATCGATCGAGGTGCTGCGGGAGGACATGCTGGCCGTCTCCGGCATCGGGCCCTGGACGGCCGACATCTACATCATGTTTTGCCTGGGCCATGCGGACGGCTTTGCGCCCGGCGATCTTGCGCTGCAACTGGCCGCGCAGCGGGCGCTTCAGCTCGAAGCACGCCCGAGCGCGCAGGAGCTTCTTGAAATCTCAGAACGCTGGCGACCCTGGCGCGGCGTGGCCGCAAGGCTGCTGTGGGTGTTCCACGGTTTCCGCGAGCCGGGAGGCTGACTGTCATCCAGCCTGCATATTCGGCCGTATAATCAGGAAGATCCCGTGATTTATCCCGGGATTTCCCGCGTGAAGCTCCTGGGCTTCACAGAGCTGACATGCGTCGCTAGTATCCGCTCGCGATAGCGGGGGGTGACGCCTCGATTTGAACCGACTGGAAGCAAGCTGGTGAATGCCCATGCTGCCACGCCGGAATCCTTTCCGGCACTGGTTCTCAACGCTGACTTCAGGCCCCTGAGCTACTATCCGTTATCGCTCTGGAGCTGGCAGGAGTCGGTGAAGGCTGTCTTTTTGGACCGCGTCAACATCGTCTCCGAGTACGACCGGACGGTGCGAAGCTCGTCCTTCGAGATGCGGCTGCCGTCTGTCGTCTCGCTCAAAACCTACGTAAAACCAGCGCTTTATCCCGCGTTCACACGGTTCAACGTGTTTTTGCGCGACCGGTTCTCGTGCCAGTACTGCAGCTGTCGCGAGGATCTGACGTTCGATCATCTGATCCCGCGGTCGCGCGGTGGGCTCACGCGCTGGGACAACGTCGTCACCGCGTGCGCGCCCTGCAATCTCAAGAAGGGCGGGGCGATGCCGTGGGATGCGGGCATGCGGCCCTATCAGCATCCCTATCGTCCGACGGTGTTCGAACTGCACCGCAACGGGCGGCTGTTTCCGCCCAACTATCTGCACGATAGCTGGCTCGACTATCTCTATTGGGATACCGAGCTCGAGCCCTAGGGCTGCTTTTGCACCGCGACATCGTGATTTTCGGCGGAGCCCACTTTTGCGCGCGCGTTGGCGTGTGCGTGCGGCTCTCGCAATAAAAAAGGCCCCGTTGCCGGGGCCAAGGATTGGAAGGCACTTCGAAGTGTCATCCGCGCGTGCAGCCTCGCAAGGCCGGTGAGTCACGCGGCGAATGATTTCCGGATGGGATCGGCGGGGGCCGATCTCAGGCGGTGTGTCTTGAGCGCGGCTGCCAAGAGCCGGTCCGCTTTACGCGGAACTGCGGCACGGCCCCGGAGCGCGCTCGTTTCGGAAACGCGTTAGGCGGCGCGCTTTTCGGGTTTCGCGCAGAGAACGTAGGCGATGGATTCGACCGCCTTGCCCCAATCGGCCGCATCGGCCTGCCGGGTTTCAACGCCGAAGGCGCGCATGGCATCGTGTGCCGTGCCTCCATCGCGGAAAAACCGGGCGCAGGACTGGCGTGCAATGCCCATGGACTGGTGCCACTGCATCGGATTGACGTGATCGGGGGTCATGGAACGTTCCTTCCTACTGTAACGCGCAGATGGATCGGCAAGCACACCACTTTTTCAGTGCCACTACGCAAAACCGGTTCATGCAGCACCAACTGGGACTGGTGTCAGATACGCGGTATGCTTGCCTTCTCGTGGAAGACGGAAACCGTCTTCAATTCTCTCGGCCGGTTACGCGATACAAAAGTTCGACCTCACTCGTTCGCTTTGGCGCTATTTCGCCTTTGCGCTTGCCTCACCCGGGGACCGCCCCCCGGTGCGCGCCGCCGCTAGGACGGCGCCAACAGCATCGTGCAAAGAACGCCACTCATTCACTTCACTCGGCATGCAACTCACTCACTTGTTACGCGGTGCCGTGTTGATCGCGGCCAGCCATGACCGAACGCACACGAAGAGGCTGGCGCCGACGCAAACGACACTTGAACGCTGACTGATGTGGGACGCAGAACAGGACGCAGACTGGACGGGTACGCGAACTACGACACGGTTAGTGGGACGCTGTTACGCGGACGCGGGTACGCAGACTGGACCTGGGTGGCGAGCCGCTCGCCGATACGCTGGGACTTCCTCGACCTTGCGGCTCGCTTCATGGTCTCGAACACGCCGGCGAGCGTGCTCTTGGGGGATGCAGTGGGGTACGCAGACACTTCGGTACGCAGAACTGGGGTACGCAGAACTCGGGCGCTAGGGACTGGGGTACGCAAAACCAGGGTACGCAGAACGGACTTGGGGGACGCGGTACTCAACTCGACTGAACGCAACTCGTCGGTACGCAACAGAACGCTACTCAACACGCTACTCAGCTCTGGGGCACGCATACGCAACGCAACGCTACTCGGTATGTCAGTGACGCAAGGGCTACTCAGTGGGTTCCGGCTCGCGGAACGAAGTCCTGTTGAAAACTCACGCAACGCCTCGGTGGGACTTTGCTTCTGCGCCAGGTTTCGCGAATTCGCAGTTTCGGCCGGGACAGTTTCCGAAACTTGGCGCGCCGACCGATTCCTAATCGGCAACATTTCCCTCCACCGCGGTACGCTCACACTTCAGTTCCTTTTGTGTTCCGCGAACAAGGCCAATAAACCGTGACACTATGGCCACGCGAAGGCTGAAAATTGACTGGCGAGCGTTATGTTGTTGACTGGATGTGAACGCGCCACATGCGATGCGCGCAAGCGGTTCAGCGCATTCGAAAATCACGGCGCGCGGAGGCGCAGCAGTGCTGCTGTTGATAACCGGAACGCGCGATTTGCGAGGGTGTGAGAGGCATGGCGCCGCCAGAAGATTCCGGTGCGCGCTACGTTTTCAGCGCCGAATCGAGATGCCGTGCGCGCCGCTCAACGGCGCAGTCGGCTAGAAGCTTGCCGCGACGAGCGCCGGAATTGGCTTGCTTGCTTTCCGGGGTTTGGACGCGCGAGCCTGCTGGGCGACCGCTTTCTTCTGCGTGCGGGAGCGGCGCTTCCGGCGCGCTCCATATTCGGCTTCGACCTGTTCGAGAAGCCAGGCGTCACGATGCGCCTGCAGGATGAGCCAGTAGAGGGCGGTCGTGCCGGTCAGGGCGGCAAGGCCCGCGGCAAGCTTTGGAGTGACGCGGGCACGGCTGCCCAGAAACTGCGAGAGCGCGCTGCGAGAGATACCCAGCTCCCGGGCGATCTCCTTTTTCTTCATGTCGAGGTGTGGCAGCACGTCTTCGCCGACGATTTCGCCGGGATGGCGAGGGCCGAGGAGGGCAAGCTCCTCCTTTTCCTGTTGCTTGAATCTGCAAGTATGCATCGGGGCAGTCTGTTGTTTTTATTCGATAAACAACAGTAGTCGCTCTGTCACTGAGTCGACATCTTAAAGTCATTTCTCAATATAGTTCGGCATCTCGTTGTGCTTTCTAGGGCACGTGAGTGCGCAAAGCGTTGGAGAGGCGCCGATTTCCCGGTGCCCAGCGTTCAGGTGTCAGTCGCCGGTCGAGGCGGACTGAATGGCGGCCTTGGCGGTCAGCGCGAAAATGACGAGCGAGGCGATGACGTTCCAGCCGGCCATCGAGAGGCCCGCGAACGTCCACGCGGCCTCGTCGCAGCGCACGACGCGCGTCTGCTGGAGGCCGCTCAGGAGGTCGGAGGCCGAGGTCGGGAGGGCCTGCGCCGCGCCGCACGTGTCGGGACCGGGCCAGAACTTCCATTCGGCGCCCGCGTGATAGACGCCGAGCCCGGCATTGCCGAGGAAGGCGAGGGCTACGAGGAAAAAGAGGAGCGCGGCGATGCGTGGCATCTCCGAGACCAGCGCCATGGCGACGAACAGGAGCGGGATGGCGGCGTAGTAGGCATAGCGCTGCATGAGGCAGAGCGGGCAGGGCGCGTATCCGCCGAGGTGCTCGAACGCGAGGGCCGTCAGAATGACGCCGGCGGCGAGGAAGAGGGCCAGTCCACCGGCGCGGTAGGCTGCGCCCCGTTCGGGAGTTTCGGACGTCAGCATGACTGTTACGCTCCTCGTGTCCGCGCCGGATCGTGCGCGACCGCTACCGCGGCTAGAACAGGTATTTCACGGCGACGAAGCCCAGCACCAGCACGACCACGAACACGGTGGTCACGAGGGTCAGGCGCTTCTCGATAAACTCGCGGATCGGCTCGCCGAAGAAGTAGAGCAGGCCGGCTACGAGGTAGAACCGCATGGCGCGCGCGACGACGCTTGCCGCCATGAACTCCAGGAACGGCATGTGGGTGACGCCCGCGGTGATCGTCAGCACCTTATAGGGAAAGGGCGTCATGCCCTTGATGATGAGGATCCAGACGCCCCACTCGTTGAACCAGCTCGCGAACTCTCCGAAGCTTCCGGACTTGCCGTAGAAGTCGAGAATGGGCCGGCCAATCTGCTCGAAGAAGAAGTAGCCGATGGCATAGCCCGCCGCGCCGCCCAGCACGGAGCCGATGGTCGCAACCGTGGCATACCACCAGGCCTTGAGCCGGTTGGCGATCACCATCGGCACCAGCATGACGTCCGGCGGAATGGGGAAGAACGAGCTTTCGATGAACGAGACCGCAAACAGCGCATGCGGAGCGCGATCGCTGCGCGCGAGGTTCATCATCCAATCGTACAGCCGCCGCATCATGAGTTTGAACTCTCCGGAAAAAGCGCTCTCGTGATTAGTGGGCGCGGGCGCGGTTGTCTATCGCGGCGAGGCTCGATCGGCCGGCACGAAGCTCGCGGAAAGCTCCAGCACGAGGCGATTGAGAATGAAGCGCCCCTCGGTGGTTGCCCGGATGCGCCCGAGGGAAGGGCGGTGCCGGGCCGGGACGGGTGAAGCCGGGGAGAGCCCGGGGCCGACGCAGGCCCGGATTTCGTCCCATGGTTCCGGAGAGGGCTCGGGTTCCGGAGAGAGATCAACTCCGCCGGTTGCCTGAGTGGCGTGCTCGATCAGGCCCTGGGCCGCCAGATCGGCCAGTTTCGCGGCGCTGGGCGTGAGCCCGCCGACGGCCGCGAGGCGGTCGAGGTCGACGCCTTCGCCGAGCCGCAGGCCCATCAGCAGCATTTCGTCGGCGCGGGCGGCCGGTGTGAGGTCTTCTGTGTCGACAATGCCGTGGCCGTGCTGCTCGACGCTCGCGAGCCAGCGTTCGGGACTGCGCTCGGTCTGGGTCGCGAGGTGAGCCGCGCTCGTTTCGATGCGTCCGTGCGCGCCGGGGCCGACGCCGGCATACGCGCCATAGCGCCAATAGAGCAGATTGTGACGGCTCTCCTCGCCGGGCCGGGCGTGGTTCGAGATTTCGTACTGCGCGAGGCCGGCTGACTGCGTCAGCTCCTGCGTCAGCTCGTAGAGGTCGTGAGCGGCTTCCGCGGCGGGGATGACGAGGCGGCCCTTGGCGTAGAGATCGGCAAAGCGCGTCTCGGGTTCGATGGTGAGCTGGTAGAGCGACAGGTGCCCGGCGGCCATGGCGATGGCTTCCGTCAGCTCCTCGCGCCAGCCATCGAGGGTCTGCTCGGGGCGCGCGTAGATGAGATCGAACGAGACGCGATCGAAGGTGCGCGTGGCGATGCCGATGGCGGCCTTGGCCTCTTCGACGGAGTGAATGCGGCCAAGGCGCTTCAGGTCCGCGTCGCGCAGCGATTGCACGCCGATGGAGACGCGATTGACGCCGGCCGTGCGGTAGCCGGCGAAGCGGGCGGCTTCGACGCTGCCGGGATTGGCTTCGAGCGTAATTTCGGCGTTGGGATCGACTGGCCAGAGTGCTGCGATGTGGTCGAGGATCGCGCCGACCGTTTCCGGCTTCATGAGCGACGGCGTGCCGCCACCGAAGAAGATGGACGAGACGGTTCGGGCACGCTTGTCGCCGATCAGCGCGGCGACGTGGTCCAGCTCGCGTTTGTAAGCGGCGAGGTAGCGCGGCTCATCCCAGCCGCCGAAGCGCACGTGGCTGTTGAAGTCGCAATAGGGGCACTTCTGCGCGCAGAAAGGCCAATGGATGTAGACGCCGAAACCGGGGTCGCCCGGCGTGACGGCGCGCGCGTTCCCAGCGGCCCGCACGGGCCTTGCATGCATCTTGGCTGTCGCGGGCGAGGGGCCGCTCATCGGCTGGCTGCGAGAAGCGTTCGCGCCAGCGTGCGCCAGCGCGGCTCGGAGTCAGATGCGTCCGTAGTCGCTGCCGCGCGTTCCAGCGCGACGAGGAAGGCCGACAGGTCGGCTGCTTTCCAGGATAGCCGGTTGGCCGCGTAGTCCTCGCGCAGGCTGGCGATGAACTTCGCCAGCTCGGCCTGGGTGGACAGATTGCGCGATGCTGCGTCGAGGGCTTCGAGATCGCGCCCGGATTTCGCGTTTGGCGCCCGCGTTTTTACGTGATCGAGGCAGTCGCGCTTGAACGCCTCGAAAGCGCGCGTGCGATGCGAGATGGCGTATTTGGCCTCCGGCGGCATCTCGCCGAACGTGCGCGTGTCGCCGTCGGGCGAGAACATCGGATCGTAGCCGAAGCCGTTTCCGCCGCGGGGTGGCCAGTGCAGCGTGCCGTAGACGCGGCCTTCGAAAATGCGGTGTTCGCCGGTCGGCCAGGCGAGGCACAGGACGGAAATGAAGTTGGCGCGCGGCGGCGTGCCCTCCCAGGCGCGTTTTTCCTCCAGAGCGTCGTGGACGCGCTGCATGGCGAGGCCGAAGTCCTTGCCCGGGCCCGCCCAGCGGGCCGAATAGATGCCCGGATCGCCGCCGATGGCGTCGACCTCGAGGCCGGAGTCGTCGGCGAGCGCGGGCAGGCCCGAGCCGGTGGCCGCGGCCAGTGCCTTGAGGCGCGCGTTGCCGTCGAAGGTCGGCTCGGTCTCGTCGGGTTCGGGCAGGCCGAGATCGCCAGCCGAGACGGCGTCGAAGCCGTAGGGCGCGATCAGCTCCTTGATCTCCCAGACCTTGCCCGGATTGTGGCTCGCGACGACCAACCGGCTCCCCGGCTCAAGCTGCTTCATGCGTGAAATCCCCAAATGCGTGGCTCGGCGAACTCGACGGAGTTGCCCGCTGGATCGCGGATATAAATGGAGCGGCCGCCTCCCGGCCACTCGAAATCGGCTTCGATCGCAATGCCGAGGCTGGCGAACACGGCTCGCCAGCCGTCCAGCTCGGGGGCGGTCGCGGCAAAGCAGACGTGGCCCTCGCCGGTCGCCCCATGCGCGGGGACCGGGAGCGTGCCTTTGGACGGCGTTCGCGTCACGTCGGGATTGAAGATCAGAAGCATCTGGCTTTCGAGCTTGTAGAAGACGTGGCGGTTCTCGGCCTTGGCGTGCAGGCGCAGACCTAGCACACGCCCATAGAAGTCTTCGGCGGCAGCAAGGTCGCGGGCGTAAAGCACAGTTTCGAGGATCGATGGCGTGGGCATGTCGCGAGCCTATAATCTTTGTCGCATCAGGCGAACCTTCTACTCCATGCTAGGCTCGCCGCCGTCTGGCTCCCCACCGGCGGGTTAACTCTGACGTCTTGGCATGCCCAAATATCTTCTCTCCGGCCTTCTTCTGTCATTGCTGTTGGCCATCCCCGCCCTCGTCGTCGCGAAGGCACCCGGAGAGGGTGCCGTCGCGGGCGCGCCAATCCAAGTCGAGCGGTTCGAGATCGCTTCTCCCAACTTCGGGTCTCCCGTTCCGGTCGTCGCCCTCGTGCCTGTGGGGGGCGCTCCTCCCGGCGGTTGGCCGCTCGTTGTGCTGCTGCACGGCTTTGGAGGAAGCGAGAACGACTGGACGGCGCTTGGCAGCGCCGACAAAGCCTACGCTTCTCTTCTGGCTGCAAAGGTGGTGCGTCCGGCGGTAATTGTCATGCCGGGCATGGGAAACAACTGGTACGTCGATTCCGCGCAGCCAAACGGCATCAAGGCCGAGAGCGCCTTGATGGACGATGTGTTGCCGTTCGTGCGGCAGAAGTTCGGGGTCTCCCGAGATGCGCGCGACGTCTCGATCATCGGCAATTCGATGGGAGGTTACGGCGCCCTTCGCTTTGCTCTCAAATATCCTGACGTGTTCGGATGCGTCGCCGCGCTTTCCCCGGCCATCTGGCAAAACGTGCCCGCGGACCAACTCGGTCTGCCGCCCGATCAGATCAACCTTCTGATCGAGTCGAGCTACTTTCATACCGGCGTGGACGGGAGCGTCACGGAAGGCATCGTGCTTCCAAATCCCGGCCCTCATTTCAACAGTGCGTTCGGAGAGCCGTTCGATCCGAGACGCTTCAACGCGCTCAATCCGCTCACGCTGCTCGAGAAGCGCATCGCAGACGGCGCGCCTCTGCCGCAGATCTATGTGAGCGTCGCGAGCGACGACAGCCATCTGTTGTGGCGCGGCGCGTTTTCGCTGTTCGCAACGATGAAAGCCGGGAATCGCCCGATGTCGTTTCACGTCACCAGCGGCGATCACACTTGGGATGTGTGGCGGGAGGCGCTTCCGGATGCCCTGAAGTTCGCCATCCCGTTTCGGCAGCCTAGCTGAGCGCCCACAGGAAGATCGCGGTGGCCAGGGCGCCGAGGGCGGTTCGCACCGCGTGCAGGCCGCCCCATTTCTGGATGAGCGCGCGGGTAGCCGGGCCGGCCGCATCGGGCGGCGTCGCGTTCAATTGGGCGTTGGTGGGCATGATGACCAGCATCGTGAACGGCCAGTTGGCGAGCATCGCGAGCCCGCCCGCAAGCCACGCCACATTGCCGGATGTCCACCACGTCGCGGCGCCAAGAACGAAGCCCAGAACTGCGAGCGAGGCCTGCATGGTGTAGCCGCGCTGGTAGCTCGGCTTCCATTGCGCCAGCAGGGCGCGGTCATCGAGCAGCAGGCGGGCCGGCTGTTCGGCGAAGTTGATGTAAAAAGCCGCGCCGGTGAACAGCGCGGCGACCGTGAGAGCCAGGTGGGCGGTGAGCATGGTCGTGCTCCGTGTTAGGCAGCCGGCAATCGGCAACGGGCAACAGTGCTTTGCACCAGAAGTGCTTTCGACATGCTGGCTGCTGGCTCCCTTAGGCAACCGTCAGCTTCTGCAGTTCCACCAGCTCGGCGATGCCCTTGCGGGCCAGGCCCATGAGCTGGTCGAAGCTTTCCTGGCTGAAGGCGGTGGTTTCCGCCGTGCCCTGGATTTCGACGATGCCGCCCGCGCCCGTCATGACGAAGTTGGAATCCGCGTCCGCAGCCGAATCCTCGAGGTAGTCGAGGTCGAGCACGGCAGTGCCCTTGTAGAGCCCGCAGGAGACGGCGGCGACGTGATCGCGCAGCACGCCATCCTTCACCATGTCGCGCAGCTTCATCCACTGGATGCAGTCGTAGAGCGCAACCCAGGCGCCGGTGATGGCAGCCGTGCGCGTTCCGCCGTCCGCCTGGATGACGTCGCAGTCGATCGAGATCTGGCGTTCGCCGAGCTTTGGCAGGTCGACGACGGCGCGGAGCGCGCGGCCGATCAGGCGCTGGATTTCCTGCGTGCGGCCGGACTGGTTGCCGACGGCAGCCTCGCGGCGCGTGCGCTCGCTCGTGGCGCGCGGCAGCATGCCGTATTCGGCCGTCACCCAGCCGCGGCCCTGGCCCTTGAGCCACGGCGGAATGCGCTCTTCGAGGCTCGCCGTGCACAGCACGTGCGTGTTGCCGAATTTGATGAAGCAGGAGCCTTCCGCGTGCATGGAGACCGCGCGCTCGAGGGAGACGCGGCGAAGCTCGCCTGGCTGGCGCTTTGAAGGACGCATGTCGGCCCGATGTATCTCTTGATGAATGGCAGGGAAAATCCGGGATCGAGAGCCTTAAGAGGTGTCTTGCCCAGATTTCCGGCGACCCTAAGGGAGGGACCAGTCCGGATCAACCGCAAACGACGTCCGCGGAGCCCGGCCCTTGGGCCGTTAACAGGGAGCGCGCGGCTAGACCGGGGTCTTGCATTGACGAGCCGGTTCGCCATTTCCTAGGGTCTTTCACGGCGCGTCCCTCCAAGGCATTCGGCCTTCAGGCATTCGGCGCCGCAGGGTCCCGGAAACGCGATGTCCGAATACCAGTCCGCCATCAGCAAGCTCAACGACCGCTCGCGCGCCATTCTGCGCGAGATCGTCGACAGTTACATTGCGACCGGCGAGCCCGTCGGCTCGCGCAACCTGGCGCGCGTTCTGCCGATGGCGCTGTCGCCGGCCTCGATCCGCAACGTCATGAGCGATCTGGAGTACGCGGGCCTCATCTACGCGCCGCACACATCGGCCGGGCGGCTGCCGACGCAGTCCGGCCTCAGGCTGTTCGTCGACGGACTTCTCGAGGTCGGCAATCTCAGCGCTGAAGAGCGCGGCAAGCTCGAAGCCCAGATCGCGGTTCGGCGGTCCAAGCCGCTCGACCAGGTGCTGACGGAAGCCGGCGAGATGATCTCGGGGCTCTCGCACTGCGCGGGCGTCGTGCTGACCGAAAAGCAGGTGGCGCGCCTCAAGCACGTTGAGTTCGTCATGATCGAGCCGACGCGCGCGCTCGTCGTGCTGGTGGACGAGGACCGGAATGTCGAGAACAGGTTGATCGATGTCCCGGCAGGTCTGCCGCCGTCGGCGCTGATCGAAGCGGCCAACTACCTCAACGCGCATATCCGCGGGCTCACGATCGCGGAAGCGCGCTCGTCGATCGATGCGGAGCTCGCCAAATCGCGCGCGGAGCTCGACCAGCTCACGCAGAAGGTGATCAAGGCCGGGCTCGCGGAGTGGTCCGGCGTGCACGACGACCGCAAGAGCCTGATCGTGCGCGGTCAGGCCAATCTCTTGAAGGATCTCACGGCAATCGAGGATCTCGAGCGGATCCGTCAGTTGTTCGACGATCTCGAAACCAAGCGCGATTTGTCGCAAATCCTGGGGCTCGCGGATCAGGCGGATGGCGTGCGCATTTTTATCGGGTCGGAGAACAAGCTGTTTTCGCTCTCCGGCTCGTCGCTGATCGTGGCTCCGTTCCGCGACGGAGAACGTAAAGTTGTCGGCGTGCTTGGGGTCATCGGTCCCACCCGCCTCAACTATGCGCGAATCATTCCGATGGTTGACTACACGGCGCGGCTCGTTAGCCGTGTGTTGACTTGATTTTTCCGGGCTTACGGCCGATATCGGGCCAAGCGCTGACGGCGCATGGCCGTCGACCTGCCCCGCATATCTTTGACGACAGCCCGATCCGGAGAAGTCATGGCCGACGAGACACCGAAACCCGATGCGCCCGGTGGAGTACCGGGAGGGGATCTCCCGCCCGAGGCTGCGGGGCGGCCGGATGCCGCGGATGAGGCGCTGCGCCTTGCGGCCGAGGTTGACACGCTCCAGGGCCAGATCGCGGACCTGACCGATCGCCTGCTGCGGGCGCACGCGGAAATGGACAACATTCGCAAGAGGGCTGAGCGCGACCGCGAGGACACCGCGAAGTACGCCATCAGCAAGTTCGCGCGCGACGTTGTCGCCGTGGCCGACAATTTCGAGCGGGCCGTGCAAGCTGTGCCGGCGGGTGCGGCCGAGCAGGATGCCTCGTTCAAGGCCCTCGTCGAGGGCGTGACCATGACCGAGCGCGAACTCATCAACGTATTCGAGCGGCACGGCGTGCGCCGGATCAATCCGCGCGGCGAGGCCTTCAACCCCCATCAGCACCAGGCGATGATGGAGATGGAGAATGCCAACGTGCCCCCTGGCACGGTGCTGGAAGTCTATCAGCCGGGCTACGTCATCGAAGATCGCGTGCTGAGGCCCGCGATGGTGGTCGTTTCGAAGGGAGGGGCAAAAACTTCCCGCCCGGCAGCCGGCGAAGCATCGGCCACGGCCGGGGAGGCCCCGGCGGGGTCTGGCGGCCCGGAAAGTAACCCTTAATCAACCGTCCGCGGGGTTTGTCTGGCGGGCGCCGATCAGACTTGAACTCCTTTGGAAGGATCGGCCTTCAAAAGTCTTGCATCGGGCGGCGTTCAAAGTGGTAAAGCAACTGATCCAAAATTGATGCTGCGGCCGCGCGGCGCGCCCGTTGCGCCCCGAAAAGCACACACTATATACATCGCGCAACACCAACAGTGCTCCCAGGAGACCGTCTCCACGCCTCCCGTCCGGAGGCTCAAAGGACATTACCGGACGCCGGCCTTTCAGGGTCCGGACGGTCTGCCGCAACGAAGAGGAAATTCGGATACATGGCAAAAGTAATCGGTATCGACCTCGGCACCACGAACTCGTGCGTTGCCGTCATGGAAGGGGGCAAGCCCCGGGTTCTGGAAAATGCCGAGGGTGCCAACACCACGCCGTCGATCGTCGCGTTCGCGGATGATGGCGAGCGGCTCATCGGTCTGCCGGCTAAGCGCCAGGCGGTGACCAACCCGACCAACACGTTCTTCGCCATCAAGCGCCTCATCGGACGGCGCTACGAGGATCCGCTGGTCGAGAAGGACAAGAAGCTCGTTCCCTACAAGATCGTCAAAGGCCCGACGGGCGACGCCTGGGTCGAGGCGAACGGCAAGGCGTATTCGCCGCAGGAAGTCTCCGCTTTCATTCTGCAGAAGATGAAAGAGACGGCGGAAGCCAAGCTTGGCGAGCCGGTCACGCAGGCGGTCATCACCGTTCCCGCGTATTTCAACGACGCCCAGCGTCAGGCCACGAAGGATGCCGGCAAGATCGCCGGGCTCGAGGTGCTCCGCATCATCAACGAGCCGACGGCGGCTGCCCTTGCCTACGGTCTCGACAAGAAGAAGGAAGCCAAGACGATCGCGGTCTATGACCTCGGCGGCGGCACCTTCGATATTTCCGTGCTCGAAATCGGCGACGGCGTGTTCGAGGTGAAGAGCACGAACGGCGACACGTTCCTCGGCGGTGAAGACTTCGACATGAAGCTCGTCGGCTATCTCGCCGATGAGTTCAAGAAGGAGCAGGGCATCGACCTCCGGAACGACAAGCTCGCTCTGCAGCGCCTCAAGGAAGCTGCCGAAAAGGCGAAGATCGAACTGTCGTCGGCGTCTCAGACCGAGATCAACCTGCCGTTCATCACGGCTGACCAGTCGGGTCCGAAGCATCTCACGATGAAGCTCACGCGCGCCAAGCTCGAGAGCCTCGTCGACGATCTGATCCTGCGGACGCGCGGTCCGTGCGAACAGGCCATCAAGGATGCCGGCCTCAAGGCGGCCGATATCGACGAAGTGGTGCTGGTCGGCGGCATGACGCGCATGCCCAAGGTGCAGCAGGTCGTCAAGGAGCTGTTCGGCAAGGAGCCCCACAAGGGCGTCAACCCGGACGAAGTGGTGGCTGTCGGTGCGGCGATCCAGGGCGGCGTCCTCAAGGGCGAAGTCAAGGACGTGCTGCTGCTCGACGTGACGCCGCTGTCGCTCGGCATCGAAACGCTGGGCGGCGTGTTCACGCGCCTGATCGATCGCAACACGACCATTCCGACCAAGAAGAGCCAGGTGTTCTCGACGGCGGAAGACGGCCAGAGCGCGGTGACGATCCGCGTCAGCCAGGGCGAGCGCGAGATGGCGGCTGATAACAAGCTGCTCGGTCAGTTCGATCTCGTCGGGCTGCCTCCGGCGCCGCGTGGCGTGCCGCAGGTCGAGGTCACGTTCGACATCGACGCCAACGGCATCGTGCACGTCTCGGCCAAGGACAAGGCGACGGCCAAGGAGCAGTCGATCCG
The DNA here is from genome assembly GCF_019744875.1 of Hyphomicrobium sp. Taxonomy (GTDB): domain Bacteria; phylum Pseudomonadota; class Alphaproteobacteria; order Rhizobiales; family Hyphomicrobiaceae; genus Hyphomicrobium_C. The sequence continues at coordinate 73,707 of NZ_JAIETU010000006.1, forward strand.
CATCCAGGCGTCGGGCGGTCTGTCCGATGCCGACATCGATCGCATGGTCAAGGAAGCCGAGGCACACGCTGGCGAAGACAAGAAGAAGCGTGAGCTGGTGGAAGCCAAGAACCAGGCGGAAGCCCTGATCCACTCGACGCAGAAGGAGCTGGTCGACAACGGCTCCAACGCGGCAGTCGCGGCGGTGAAGGACGACGTCGAGAAGGCCGTCGAAGCCACCAAGGAAGCGATCGCCTCGGAAGATGCCGAGAAGATCAAGGCTGCCACCATGGCGCTGGCGCAGGTCGCGATGAAGATCGGCGAGGCTGTCTACGGCGCCAAGGGTGCCGAGGGCGGCGCGGCCGGCGAGCCGAACGAAGCGAACGGCGACGACACGATCGTCGATGCGGACTTCGAAGAGGTCAAGGACGACAAGAAGAAGGCCGGCTAAGCGAGGCCGTCCGGCAGACGGGAGCAGTGCTCTCTCCATGCCGGGCGAACTCTTGAAGCCCGTGCTGCGGCGCCGAGGGCGCCGCAGCGCCGTTTGTCGAGAACAGTTGCGGGGCCCTTGTGCGTCATCTCCGGTTGCCGCTTCGGGCCTTTGCCACACCTAAAGCCGGGCGGCCGGTCCGCGAGGCTTGTTCAATTCGCCAAAGATTGCCACTTTGCTCACGGCGCCTATCTTCCGCGCGCGGCCTATCGGCCGCATGATGCGGGGGTGGGTCTGGTGGATGGGGCGTGGGGCGTCTATTTCTCGGCAGGACCGGTGACCGGGTGCTCAGTCTCAAGACAATGACCGCCTACGACCGCGGAAGCGGGTCCCGATGAGTGAAACGAGAGCTTCGATGGCCAAGCGCGACTACTACGAACTTCTGGGGGTGCAGCGCACAGCAACCGATCAGGACCTGAAGTCGGCCTTTCGCCGACTGGCCAAGGAATGCCATCCCGATCGCAATCCCGGTGACACGGCTGCCGAGCAAAACTTCAAGGATCTCAACGAAGCCTATGAGGCGTTGAAGGATCCGCAGAAGCGGGCGGCCTACGACAAATTCGGCCATGCCGCCTTCGACCAGAGCATGGGACGCCATCCCGGGGGGGGCTTCGGTCCCGATTTCGCGTCATCGATGTCCGACATCTTCGAAGACCTGTTCGGCGAGTTCATGGGCGGACGCCGTGGCGGTGGAGGCGGAGCAGCCGGGCCGCGCGGTCGCAACTCCCGCGAGCGCGGGGCGGACCTGCGCTACAACATGGAGATCACGCTCGAGGAGGCGTTCGCGGGCAAGGCGGCGGAAGTGCGCGTGCCGACGAGCGTCGCATGTGAAACATGCACCGGCACAGGCGCTAAGCCCGGCACGAAGCCGACGCAGTGCCCGACCTGCGGGGGCATGGGCAAGGTGCGCGCGAGCCAGGGCTTTTTCACCATCGAGCGGACCTGCCCGACCTGCATGGGGCGTGGCGAGGTGATCGACGATCCCTGTACGGCGTGCTCGGGCGCCGGGCGCCAGATGCGCGAGCGGACGCTGCAGATCAACATTCCCGCCGGTGTCGAAGACGGCACGAAGGTGCGTCTCGTCGGCGACGGCGAGGCCGGGTTGCGGGGCGGCCCGCCGGGCGACCTCTACATCTTCCTGTCGCTTAAGCCGCATTCCTTCTTCCAGCGCGACGGTGCCGACATTTTCTGCAAGGTTCCGATTGCGATGACGACGGCCGCGCTCGGCGGGCAGATCGAGGTTCCGAGCCTCGACGGTACGGCGAGCCGGGTCAAGGTTCCGGAAGGGACGCCCAGCGGAAAACAGTTCCGTCTCAAGGGTAAGGGCATGCCGGTGCTGCGCTCCAAGGTGGTGGGCGATCTCTTCATCCAGGTCGATGTCGAGACGCCGAAAAACCTGACGCGCCGGCAGCGGGAGCTGCTCGAAGAGTTCGAAGGCGAAAGCCACAAGGGAACAAGTCCGGAAAGCGCGGGTTTCTTCGCGCGCGTGAAGGATTTCTTCGAGGGGAAGGGGGGCTGAGGCTCTCCCTGCGTCATCAACGGGAGCAAGCATGAGCCTGTCGTCGACCAAACTGCTCTTTTTCGCCGGCAGCGCGAGAGAGGCGTCGTTCAACAAGCGCGTTGCGCGTCTCGGTGCGCAGATCGCGGAGGCGAACGGGCTCGCTGCGACCTTCGCGGATCTCGGCGACTATCCGATGCCGCTCTACGACGCGGACCTGCAGGCGCTCGAGGGTATCCCTGAGAACGCGCTCAAGTTCGAAGCGCTGATGAAGGTGCACACGGGCATTTTCATCGCCTCGCCCGAGTACAATGCCTCCATCACGCCGCTGCTCAAGAACACGCTCGACTGGGTGAGCCGAGTGCGCATCGAGGGTGAGGAGCCGTTGGCGGTGTTCAAGTCTCGGGTGTTTGCGCTGGGGTCCGCTTCGCCCGGCGGCATGGGCGGATTGCGCGGCGTGAACACGACGCGGACGGTGCTCGAGCTCGGGCTTGGCGCACTGGTGCTGCCGGATCAGTTCGCGGTGCCGAAAGCCGGTGAGGCATTCGAGGCCAACGGGCACCTCAAAAACCGCGATCAGCAGGAAAATTTCAAGGCACTGATCGTCAAGCTCGCGCGCGCGGCGCATGTGCTACACGGACCCTGATCCGTGCCGGCCCTCACGAACATCGGGATACTTGCGCCATGACCAGTTCCGCAGCCCGCGATCATCTGATCGTTGCGCTCGACATGCCGACCGTCGAGGAGGCGCGCCGGCTGGTCGCCGAGCTCGGCGATACGGTTTCGTTCTACAAGGTCGGTCTTGAGCTGCTGTTTGCGGGCGGGCTCGATCTCGCGCGCGATCTCAAGCGCCAGAACAAGAACGTGTTTCTCGACATGAAGCTCCTGGACATCGGCAACACCGTCGAGCGCGCGGTGGCCAATGCGACGGAGCTCGGCATCAATTTTCTCACCGTTCACGGACACGACCTCAAGACGCTCAGGGCCGCGGTGTCGGGGCGGACGGGGAGCAAGCTGAAGCTGCTCGCGGTCACGGTGATGACCAACCTCACCGCCGACGACATCCGCCAGCAGGGCTCCTCGCTTGCGCCCGCAGACCTTGCGCTGCGCCGCGCCGAACTCGCTTACGCGGCAGGCTTCGACGGCGTGATCGCGTCTGGACAGGAGGCCGCGCGCATCCGCGAGGCGACCAGCCCGAAGTTCCTGATCGTCACGCCCGGCATCCGGCTTCAGGGCAGCACGACGGATGATCAGGAGCGCGTGATGACGCCCGACAACGCTATCTCGGCCGGAGCCAACCACATCGTCGTCGGCCGGCCGATCACGCAGGCCGATGCGCCGAAGGCGGCGGCGGAGAAGTTCATCACATGCATCGACGAAGCGCTCGCCGCACACGGCAGCGGATCGCCGACGTCGCACTAACGAGCACCAAAGAAAAAAGGGAATGCCGATGGCTAAGGGTTACGTGATTGCGCACGCGGTTGTGACGGACGCCGACAAGTGGGGTCAATACGTCGCGAAGTCCAAGGTGGCGCTCGACAAGTTCGAGGGCAAGCCGGTGGTGCGCGGCGGCAAGTGCCAGATCATCGAAGGCAACGGCACGCAGCGCAACGTTGTGCTCGAGTTTCCGAGCTACGAGCACGCGATCGGCTATGCCACGAGCCCCGAGTATGCCGAGGCCAAGGCGCTGCGGGCTGGGGCAGGCACGATCGACATCACGGTTGTCGAAGGGGTCTAAGCCCTAGCTTTGCGGAACTGATTCGTAAGGCGAAAGTTGGATCGGGGATATCCTCCCGATCCGCCTTGTCAGTGGAGATATCGACGGTCAAGCTTTCATTAACCATCCGACGACTAGGCTGGTTGGGGAGGTGGATGAATGACCAAAATGTTCTACCGGCTGGAAGACTATTTCGACGTGCAAGCCCAGCAAAGACGGGGCTTTATGAAGTGGTTTGGCCGCGGATTGCGCATGCTTTTCGGGTTTGTCGGCGACCTCTCCAAGAGCCGAATCGATTCGGTCAGTGATTCGTTTCGCGACGCTGACGTCGCGCGCTAACCCGGACGAGGATGTCCGGCGGAGCGCGCCGCGGGCGAAATCGCCCCCGCGCTTGACCGCACGAGAAGCGGTTCCCAATTCGGCCTTCGTGCCGTAAATCTCCCTGCATGATCACTTGTTGGACGGCGTGATGCCCCATATCCCGACCGGCACGGGCCGCACGCCGTGGCGTGCGTCGGTGCTCACACTTTTTCCCGAGATGTTTCCGGGACCGCTCGGCGTCTCGCTTGTCGGCCAGGCGCTCGCGGCGGGGCTGTGGTCGCTCGACCTGCATCAGATTCGCGACTTCGGGATCGGCCGGCATCGGGCGGTGGACGATACGCCCGCTGGTGGAGGCGCCGGGATGGTGCTGCGCGCCGACGTGCTGGCCGCGGCCATCGATCATGCGCGTGAGGCGAGCGGCGACCTGCCGCTCTTCTATCTGTCGCCGCGGGGAGCGCCGCTCACCCAGGCGCAGGCCCGCACGTTGTCGGCCGGGCCTGGGGTCATGCTGCTGGCCGGGCGCTTCGAGGGCATCGACGAGCGGATCATCGCGGGGCGCGGCATCACCGAGATCTCCATCGGCGACTATGTGCTGTCCGGCGGGGAGCTGGCGGCCATGGTGATGATCGACGCCTGCGTGCGGCTGATCCCGGGCGTGCTCGGCGCCGAGGAGAGCCTGATGCATGAGAGCTTCGAGGACGGGCTGCTCGAATACCCCCACTACACGAAGCCGCGCGAGTGGGAGGGGCGGGCCACGCCCGACGTGCTCCTCTCCGGCGATCACAAGAAGATCGCGGAGTGGAGGAGCGAGGAAGCCCGGCGCATCACGCGCGAGCGGCGCCCGGATCTGCCCGGGTCGCGGGCGAAGCGGTAAGACTTCGCGGATCAGCATCGGCCTTGTGCTCCCGGCCTATTCGGCGAATGCGGGGTACGCGGCGCATCGTGCCAAATCCGTCCGTGCCTTGCGCGTTCGGGCTGTGCCGCTTAATCCAGGGGATGCGCTCGACACGCGCGATCGGCTTGGCTTGGTTTTTTGTTCCGGAGACGACGCTGCATGGATGCTCACACGACAGTTGTCGGTCTCGATCATGCCGTGGCCCTGCTCACCGCGAGCGTGGTGGCGGTGCCGCTGTTCCGCAAACTCGGGCTCGGCTCCGTTCTCGGCTACCTGACGGCGGGTCTCGTCGTGGGACCGTTTGGTGTCGGCCTGATCTCAGACCCCGTGTCCATCCTGCATGTGGCGGAACTCGGCGTCGTGATGTTCCTCTTCATCATCGGCCTCGAAATGAAACCCGCCAAGCTGTGGGCGCTGCGGCGCGACATCTTCGGGCTGGGGCTGGTGCAGGTGCTGACCTGCGGCGCGCTGCTGAGCGCCGTTGGGGTCTATCTCGGCGGGCTCGCCGTTCCGGTGGCCGTCATCGGTGCAATGGGCTTCGTGCTCTCGTCGACGGCGGTCATCATGACGATGCTCGACGAGCGGGGCGAGACCGCCACACCCGCCGGGCAGCGCGCAGTTTCTATCCTGCTGCTCGAAGACCTGGCGATCGTGCCGTTGCTGGCGCTGGTTGCGGTGTTCGCCGCGCTCGACGGGTCGGGGCCGAATTCGGAGCAGGCGGTGTGGGTCAGCGCGGCGATGGGCCTTGCGGCGCTGGTCGCGGTGGTTTTCGCCGGGCGCTGGCTGCTCAATCCGCTGTTTGCGCTGGTGGCGAAACTTGGCGGACGCGAGATCATGCTTGCGGCGTCGCTGATGGTGGTGCTCGGCGCGGCGCTCGTCATGCAGTGGGGCGGATTGTCGATGGCAATGGGCGCCTTTCTGGCCGGCGTGCTGCTGTCTGAATCCGCGTTCCGCCACCAGCTCGAAGCCGATATCGATCCATTCAAGGGCCTGCTGCTCGGACTGTTCTTCATCAGCGTGGGCATGTCGCTCGATCTGGCTCTGGTCGGGCGCGAATGGCTGCTCATCATCGCCGGCGTGCTTCTGTTCATGGCGACGAAGGCCGCCGGCATCTACGTCATCGCACTTCTGTTCGGCGCCAAATGGCGGGAAGCGCTGTTGCGCGCCGCATTGTTCGCGCAAGGCGGCGAGTTTGCGTTCGTGCTCTATTCCGCGGCCCTTTCGGCGGGCGTGTTCGACCAGCGCGTGGCGGCGATCATGAGCGCGATCGTCATTCTCTCGATGGCGCTGACGCCCCTCATTCTGATCGGCGTCGAGCGGCTGATGCCAAAAGACGCGGTCTCGCTCGAGGGTGTCGAGGTCGCCGAGGATCTCAAGAACCGCGTGCTCATCATCGGTTTCGGACGCTTCGGGCAGCTCGTCAGCCAGCCGCTGCTTGCCCGCGGTGTCGACGTTTCGCTGATCGAGATCGACGTGGACATGATCCGCGCCGCCGGAAACTTCGGCTTCAAGGTGTACTACGGCGACGGCACCCGCCTGGATGTGCTGCGGGCTTCGGGAGCGCAATCGGCGGAGGCCATTCTCGTTTGCATCAACAATGCGGAAGATGCGGACAAGATCGTGGAGCTCGTCAAAAGCGAGTTTCCGGTCGCCAAGCTCTACGTGCGCTCGTTCGACCGGGGGCATACGCTGCGGCTCATTGAGGCGCGGGTGGACTACCAGATCCGCGAGACGTTCGAGTCCGCGCTGGCCTTCGGCAAGGCCGTGCTGGTTGGGCTCGGGTTCGATCCCGTGGAAGCCGAGGATGCGGCCCGCGACGTGCGCAAGCGCGACGAGGACCGGCTTGCGATGCAGCTCGTGGGCGGCTTCACCGCCGGGCGCCAGCTTCTGCGCGGCAACATGACGACCCCGGAACCGGAGCCCTTCACGCCGCCCAAAACGAAGGCGAAGCCGCTCAGCGCCGACACCGCGGACGTGATGGACAAGCCATTGGCGGGCGGCAGCGCTACAACGCCTGCGGCTCCGGCTGCGCCCTCATCTCCCGATCAGGTGCCGTAGCCGGCGAGGAACAGCCTTACGGCCGAGGCAACGACCGGTTTGATCTCTTCGTCGGTGATGGGTGCGGAGATCGCGGCGTAGAGCCGTGGCCGGAAGACCGTTGTTTGCGTGAGCTCCAGGAGCTGCGCGGCGGCCAGGAACGTGTCCTCGATCTTCAGCGTGCCTTTTTCTACATGGCGGTCGAGAAGGGCGGCGACGGCCTGCGTCAGGCGCATCGGTCCCGCCGCAAAGAACTCCGTGCCGATGTCGGGCATGCGTTCGGCGACGCTGATGATGATGCGATGGGCGGCGATCACGTGCGGCTGGGTGATCCGGCGCAGCAACTCGGCGCCGAACGCATTCAGGGTTGTCTCAAGCGGGCCCGAGGCATCCAGCAACTCGATCAGCTCACCAATGTTGCGGTCGCGGCGCTCTGCGCACACGGCGGTGAACAGGTGCTCCTTGTCCTGGAAGTAGACGTAAAGGGTAGCCTTCGAGACGGCAGCCTCGCGCGCCACGTCGCTCATGCTCGCGGCATCAAAGCCCACGGTCGAGAAGACCCGGTCGCCGCCCTCGAGGATTTGCCGGCGCTTTTGAGGGTCGGTTCCGGCAGGCGGACGCCCGCCGCGGCGGGTTTCCACACCCTCGGCTTCCGCGTGAATGCCGCTATCTCTTTGATTTTTAGTATGATTGTCGACCGCCATCAAAAATCTCTCGAAAGGGAACCAAACGGTTCAGTTTGGTATTGATATCGGCGCAGCGGTGGCCTATGTCAATGCTGGAACTGAACCGTACAGTTTATTTTGCTTTTTGTCAGGACGATTTCAATGTCGACCCAAGGCGCCCGCCTCAAGACTTTTACTACGTTGAAAGCAGCCAGGCCGGATGAGGCGGCGGGGGCTGCGGCTCCCGAGGCCCGTGTCACCCTCAGAGAAGCGCCCGCCAAAGGAACGCCTGCCGGAGACGCACCCGTGAGCGAAGCGCCGGCGTCCGAACCGGCCGCGCGGGCCGCCGAGACGACGGCCGCTGCCGAAGCTGCCGCGACAGCGCCCGCGCCGCGATCGCGCAAGAAGGTCGTGCTCGGCGCCGCCGGCGCTCTGGCCCTCGCGGGCGCCGTGTGGTTCGCCTACGACTACATCACCGTCGGCCGCTTCATCGTTTCGACCGACGACGCGTATGTCGGCGCGGACATGGCGATCATTGCTCCCAAGATCGCAGCCAACGTTGCGGACGTTCCCATCGTCGAGAACCAGGCGGTGAAGCAGGGCGACGTGCTCGTGCGCCTCGATGACGGCGACTTCCAGCTCGCGGTTTCGCAGGCCGATGCCAAGCTCGCAACGCAGCGCGCGGCGATCTCGACGTTCGACGCGCAGATCCTCGCGGCGACGGCCACGGAAGATCAGATGCGCGCCCAGCTCGAAGCCGCGAAAGCGAGCGTGGCGAAAGCCGAGGCGGACTACGAGCGCACTAAGCCGCTCGCCGATCGCGACTACACGTCGAAAGCCACTCTCGATGCCGCCATTGCCGCGCGTGATACGGCTGTGGCGCAGCGCAAGGCCGGTGAAGCCGCCATCATCTCGGCTGAGGCCAACATTTCCCTGCTCAATGCGCAGAAGGTTCAGGCGGAGCACGTGGCCAAGGAACTCGAGGTTGCGCTGGCACAGGCCAAGCGCGATCTGTCGTTCACGCTCATCCGCGCGCCGTTCGACGGTGTCGTCGGCAACAGGAACGTGCAGGTCGGCGACTACGTGACGGCCGGCAAGCGCCTCGCGGCCATCGTGCCGCTCGACAAGGTCTACATCGACGCCAACGTCAAGGAAACGCAGCTCGCCGATATCAAGCCCGGTGAGACGGTGGATGTCAGCGTCGACGCGTTGGGCGGCGCTACGCTGCGGGGTGTCGTCGACAGCGTCGCGCCGGCATCGGGCTCGCAGTTCTCGCTGCTGCCGCCGGAGAACGCGACGGGCAACTTTACGAAAATTGTGCAGCGCGTGCCCGTGCGCGTGGTCGTACCGGCGTCGGAAGCCCAGGGCCGTTTGCGCCCCGGCCTGTCGGCCGTCGTCGAGATCGATACGCGGACCGCGCCGAAGCCGGACACCAGCGCCAGCCCTGGCTCCAGCCCGCAACAGATCGGCATGCGCGCCCACTAAGCCGCGAAACGTAAGTTGCCAACCGCCGGAGGGCGGTATCCGCCATGGCCCAATCCACAACGTTCGATGCTGCCCCCACCGCGGAGGGCGAAGCGAAGAAGCTCGACTGGATCGGCGTCACGCCGCGCCAGTTGGCGGGCTTTCTCGCAATGGTGTTCGGCATGTTCATGGCGATCCTGGACATCCAGATCGTCTCGGCGTCGCTGTCTGAGATCCAGGCGGGCCTATCCGCCAGCGGCGACGAAATCCCGTGGGTGCAGACGGCGTACCTGATCGCCGAAGTGGTGATGATCCCGCTCTCGGGATTTCTTGCGCGCGCGCTCTCGACGCGGGTGCTGTTCACGGCTTCGGCCATCGGCTTCACGCTGGCGAGCCTGCTGTGCGCCACGGCGACAACCATCGATCAGATGATCGTCTACCGGGCCATTCAGGGCTTTATCGGCGGCGGCATGATCCCGAGCGTTTTCGCGGTCGCGTTTTCGCTCTTTCCGGCGTCCAAGCGCAACATCGTCTCGCCGATGATCGGCCTCGTGGCGACGCTGGCGCCGACGATCGGACCGACTGTGGGCGGCTATCTCAGCAACGCGTTCTCCTGGCATTGGCTGTTTCTCGTCAACGTCGTGCCGGGCATCATTGTCGCGATCGCGGTGTTCCTGCTCGTCGATTTCGACAAGCCCGATCGGTCGCTCTTCCGCCGCTTCGATTTCTTCGGGCTTGGCGCCATGGCGCTGTTTCTCGGCTCGATGGAGTACGTGCTCGAGGAAGGTCCGCGCTACGATTGGTTCGACGATACGACGATTGCGGTGTTCGGCATTCTCTGTGTGCTGGGCGGCGTGCTGTTCTTCTGGCGCGCGTTCACGGCGGAGCAACCGATTGTCGAGTTTCGTGCCTTCCGGGATCGCAACTTCGCGTTCGGATCGGCTTTCAGCTTCATCATGGGCATCGGCCTTTACGGCCTGACCTATCTCTATCCGGTCTACCTCTCTCAGTTGCGCGGCTACGACGCGCTCATGATCGGCGAGACCATGTTCGTCACGGGCGTTGCCATGTTTCTGACGGCGCCGTTGGCTGGCCGCCTGTCGCAGGTGATGGATCCGCGGGTCATGATGCTCGTCGGCTTCCTGGGCTTTGCGCTGGGCACCTATATTGCCTCCGGCATTACCGCGGATTGGGATTTCTACGAGCTTCTGGTTCCGCAAATCCTGCGCGGCTCGTCGCTCATGATCTGCATGGTGCCGATCAACAACCTGGCGCTCGGCACGCTGCCTCCGGACCAGCTCAAGAATGCCTCCGGCCTCTACAACCTGACCCGCAATCTCGGCGGCGCGGTGGGGCTTGCCACGATCAACACCGTGCTCAACAACCGGACGGACCTTCACCTTCAGCGGCTGCACGAGAGCGTGGCCTGGGGCCGCGCCGTTGCCGAGGACACCCTGGCCGGGCTTACGCAGCAGTTGTCTGCTCAGATCCCGGACGGGGATCTGGCGGCGGTCAAGCAGCTCTCGCGGCTCGTGCGTCAACAGGCGGAGGTGCTGGCGTTCGCCGACGTGTTCCTTGTGCTGACGGGGCTTTTCGCCGGCATGGCGCTCCTGGCGTTGTTCATGCGCAAGCCTACGGCGGCGGTGCAGGGCGGCGGGCATTAAGCGCGGCGGCGGGTCGCCGCGCGGGCCAGAAACCGAGGCCTGGAGGGCTCGACAGAGGCTCCCAATTCCGCTATAGGGCGCCCAACAAATTCCCCCATCGAGGGTTGCTCCACAAGGAGCCGCACGAGCCGTGCTCGCGGACCAAGGTCCCGGCGCAGCTCCTCTGCATTGAAAAATATAATGAAAAAGGAAGAACGATGAACATTATTCAGCAGATCGAGCGCGAGCAGATGGATGCCGTGCTCAAGACCCGCACCGTGCCTGAATTCTCGCCCGGCGACACCGTCAAGGTCATGGTCAAGGTGATCGAAGGCGAAGGCGCCAAGCAGACGGTTCGCCTCCAGGCTTACGAAGGCGTCGTGATCGCCCGCTCCGGCGGAGGCATCAACGAGAGCTTCACGGTTCGCAAGATTTCCTACGGTGAGGGCGTGGAGCGCGTGTTCCCGATCTACTCGCCGTACATCGCTGAGATCGAAGTTCTCCGCCGCGGCCGCGTTCGCCGCGCGAAGCTTTACTATCTCCGTGGCCGCCGCGGCCGCGCCGCACGCATCTTCGAGCGTACGGACGTTCGCGCCCGCCGCCTCAACGCCGCCTGGAAGGGCTTCAAGAAGCCGAAGGGCGAGGCAGACGATCTGACCAAGATCAAGGGCATCGACGCGGACCTGGCCGCGCGCCTCAAGACGCTCAACTGCTACAAGCTCGAGCAGATCGCGAATTTCTCTGACGAGGACATCGCCAACGTCGACGAGGCTCTGAAGCTGAAGGGCCAGATCGAGCGCGACAACTGGGCCGGCGAAGCCGCCAAGCTGATCGCGGAAGCCACGGCTGGCGAAGTGCCGGCTGAAGAGGGCGAAGCAAAGGCTTAAAGCTCAGGCCCAAACGGGTGGAGCCGGATTTGAAATTACAAGCGGCGGCGCCACTCGGTGCCGCCGTTTTGCTTTTCCTGTTTTGCGTTTTCTGTGCGGCGTTTATGGGCCCCAGGTGGGCGTTGCAAGGCAGCCGAATTGGATTACATTCACGAACTGATCATACCATTCAAGGTCTGATCAAGCTGGCCCGTTGCTCCGTGCGGCGCGCGGGCCGTGGCCCCGATTGGTACAGATACCGGCATATTTGATGTCCAACGTCGAACTCTCCAGGACCGAGCTGCGCGAGACCAACGCCATCAAAAAGCATGGCGCGGAGGCTTTCGCGGCGATGCGCAAGGCGGGGCAGCTCGCGGCGGCGGCGCTCGACATGATCGGGCCCTACGTTCAGCCCGGCGTGGCTACCGAGGCGCTCGACGAGCGGGTGCTCGAATTCGCGCTCGATCACGGGGCCATTCCGGCGCCGCTTAACTACCGCGGATTTCCGAAGTCGATCTGCACGTCGATCAATCATGTCGTGTGCCACGGCATTCCGGGCCCGAAGCCCCTGCGCGAGGGCGATATCGTCAACATCGACGTGACGCTGATCGTCGACGGGTGGCACGGCGACACGAGCCGGATGTATGCGGTCGGCGCCATCAGCCGGCGTGCGGAGCGGCTGATCGAGGTGACGTACGAAGCGCTGAGGCTCGGCGTGGCGCAGGTGAAACCCGGCAACACCATCGGCCACATCGGCGCGGCCATCCAGGCCTATGCCGAAGGCGAACGCTGCGGCGTGGTGCGTGATTTCTGCGGGCACGGGCTGGGTCGCGTGTTCCACGACCGCCCGAACATCCTGCATTACGGCGAGGCGGGCGAAGGCACGGTGCTGGAACCCGGCATGCTGTTTACGATCGAGCCGATGATCAATCTCGGCAAGCCGCACGTCAAAGTGCTTGCGGACGGATGGACAGCCGTCACCCGCGATCGTGAGCTCTCGGCGCAGTTCGAGCACACGGTGGGCGTCACGGAAACCGGGGTCGAAGTGTTCACGCACTCACCGGCCGGTCTCGAATGGCCGTCGGTGGCAAAAGGATAGCGGACGTCTCGATGCAGGATCCCGGTGCGCGCGACGCGAAGGTGAATGCTGACGACAAGGCCCCGGACGAGGCTCCGGATCAAGGATCGTTTCTGGAAGTTGCGCAGCCGCTTTACACCGGCCATCGCGAGCGCTTGCGCGATCGGTTCCGCAAGGCGGGCGGAGAGGCGCTGCCGGACTATGAACTCCTGGAAATGGTGCTGTTCCGCGCCATTGCGCGGCGTGACACGAAGGATCTCTCCAAGCGGCTCGTGGCGCGGTTCGGCAGCTTCGCGGGCGTCGTGAACGCTCCGGACGCGCGGCTCAAGGAAGTCTCGGGCGTGGGTGAGGCCGTCGTGACGGAAATCCGCCTGATCCGGGCGGCCGCGTTGCGCCTCATGCGCAGCGAGATCGCGTCCGCGCCCGTGCTCTCGTCGTGGCCGCAGGTGCTCGATTACCTGATGGCGGCGCAAGCCTACGAGCAGCGCGAGATCTTCCGCATCCTGTTTCTCGATAAGAAAAACCGCCTGATCGCCGATGAGGTGCAGGGGCTCGGCACGGTCGACCATACGCCCGTCTATGTGCGCGAGGTCGTCAAGCGGGCGCTGGAGCTGTCGGCGACGGCCATCATTCTGGTCCACAACCATCCCACTACCCCCTTTTCGATCACGCTGGATCACGCTCAATACCCCTGAAACATCAATAAAATAGCCGCTTTTTGTGCATTGCGTACAGGGGGCGGTTATGGCAAATTGGGGGCGGTTAGAGGGATTGAAAACGGCTTTCCGATCCCAGCAAACGATCCCCGTTTCTCCTCGACCGATCCCAGTTGCGGGACCAGGAGGAACGTCATGCCAAGCCTGACCGACACAGCAATCCGACACGCGCTAAAGCGCGTCGAGATGAGCCAGAAGCAAGAAAACCTCGCCGACGGCGAAGGGCGCGGCACCGGTCGTCTCGTCCTGGTCCTCAAGCCCATGCCGAAGCGCGTCACAGCCGACTGGATGGCGCAGCAATGGCGCGACGGGAAGCGTACAAAGAAGAAGCTCGGCGCCTACCCGTCAATGTCGCTCGCGCAGGCGCGAGAAATCTTCAAGCGCGACTTTGCTGACGTGATCCAGAAGGGCCGAAGCATCAAGATCGCGACCGACACGCGTCCCGGCACTGTGGCCGATCTCTTCGAGGGCTATGTCGCGTCGCTCAAGGCTGCGGGCAAACCCTCCTGGAAAGAAACAGAAAAAGGATTGAACAAGATTGCCGACACGCTCGGGCGCAACCGCCTCGCCCGCGATATCGAGTCAGATGAAATCATCGAGCTGATCCGGCCGATCTATGAACGCGGTGCCCGGTCAATGGCGGACCATGTCCGGTGCTACATCCATGCGGCCTATGGCTGGGGCATGAAATCGGACAATGACTATCGGAACGCCTCTCCCCGCCGTTTCCGCATTCCCTACAATCCGGCGACAGGCATCCCCACTGAACCCAAGGTACAGGGCACGCGCTGGCTCAGCGACGACGAGTTCGTGCAGCTTTATCGCTGGCTGGAATGCCCGGATACGCCTGTCCACCCACCCTATACCCGTGCCGTCAGAATTCTTATGCTGACTGGGCAGCGGGTCCAGGAAATCGCACGCCTTCACATCGACCAATGGGACGCCAAGGAGCGGATTATCGATTGGTCAAATACTAAGAACCAGCAGCCGCATGCCGTCCCGGTGCCGTCGCTGGCCGCCGAACTGATCGCATCCATCAACGTGAACGAATATGGCTGGTTCTTCCCCTCGGCGGCGGACCCGTCCAAGCCGGTCAGCCACGGCACGCTCTACTCATTCATGTGGCGCCAGCGCGATCGCGGCGTGATCCCCTATGTCACGAACCGTGATCTTCGCCGCACCTTCAAGACCCTGGCCGGCCAAGCCGGTGTCTCCAAGGAAATCCGCGACCGCTTGCAGAACCACGCGCTTCAAGATGTCAGCTCGAAGCACTACGACCGCTGGAATTACATGTCCGAGAAGCGCGCCGGCATGGCGAAATGGGACAAGTTCGTCCGCGCCATGCTCGTCAAAAAGCGCATGAAGGCGGCGGCATGAGTCTTCCGCCCTCCAAGCCCACGCCTCGCCGCGCCAGGATCGTCAAGCCTGCCGTCGAAATCGACGCCCAGACATACGCCGCCTTCGTCGGCGATCTAAAGCAGAAGATCACCGCAGCGCGGCACCGGGCCGGCCTGTCGGTCAATCGTGAACTGGTTCTTCTCTACTGGACTATCGGCCGCGATATTTTGGGCCGGCAGGAGCGTGAGGGTTGGGGCGCCAAGGTCATCGACCGGCTGGCCGAGGATCTTGGCCGGGCCTTCCCCGAGATGACGGGGCTCTCGGCCCGAAACCTGAAATATATGCGCGCTTTCGCCGAGGCCTGGCCTGACGGCGAATTTGTGCAACAGGTTGTTGCACTATTGCCCTGGGGCCATAACGTTCGCCTTCTCGACGCGGTCAAAGCTCCCAAGGAGCGCGCCTGGTACGCCCGGCAAGCGATTGAGCACGGCTGGAGCCGGAACGTCCTCGCCCACCAGATCGACAGCAATCTTTACGCCCGTCAAGGGAGCGCGCTCACCAACTTCTCTCGGACCCTCCCGACCGAGCAATCCGAGCTCGCCCAACAGATCCTCAAAGACCCCTATACGTTCGATTTCCTAGCACTTGGTCCAGATATGCTGGAGCGCGATCTCGAACGCGGCCTGATAGAGCATCTGCGATTGCTGATACTGGAACTCGGGAAGGGATTCGCCTTCGTCGGCAGCCAATATCACCTCGAGGTTGGCGGCCAGGATTACTACCTCGACCTGCTTTTCTATCACCTACGCCTGCGCTGCTATGTGGTGATCGAGTTGAAGATCGAGGACTTCAAGCCCGAGTTCGCGGGCAAGATGAATTTCTATCTATCGGCCGTGGATGATCAACTACGCCACCCGGATGACAAGCCGACCATCGGCATCATCCTGTGCAAGGGCCGCAACGAGGTGATCGTGGAGTATGCGCTGCGGGATTCCATCAAGCCGATGGGCGTCGCTCAATATCAGCTCTCCCATGCGCTCCCACCTCAGCTCGAAGGGGACCTTCCGACGGTCGAGGAGTTCGCACGCGAGTTCCCGCTGATGTCGGTGGTCAAGCTTCGCATCGAAATCGAACGCGCCGTTCGCGACCTCGCCTCGGAAAGAGGCGTCGCCTTTGATCGGCCGGTCGGAATTATGAACATGCTACGTGAACTGCAACGGCAGGGCCTGGTGCCCGCCAGCACCGAGCAGATGCTCGGCGCGCTGCGAGTCATGAACGAAGCCTCGCATGGCGTGGACGTCGACTCGGACGCGGCGAAGCAGTCCGTCGAGATCGGCACGGTCTTCCTTGCCGAACTTAAGGCCTTGAGCGCCGATGACTGAGACGCTTAACGAGGAAACCATTGAGCGTCACAAGCAGGAGCTGATCGAGCCCGCCGCCACCCTCTATGCCGTTCAGAAGGTGTATGGGGATCAGGCGAAGGCCAAAGCCATGGCTGCTTATGGAAGGCTGATCGACGCCCATCTGCTCGTGACGGGCGTCCTCGCCAGCGGCATGTTGCGCATCAACGGCGCCGTTGTCGAAGGCGACCAGACTGCGTTCGAGCGCGACGCCCTGTTCGCAGCCTTTGTGATCGGACTGGAGCCTTGTGAGAGAGCCATCGCGGAGGCGCGCTATCTGCAGGCGCACGCGATGCTTCGCCAGGAACTTGAGATCCTGGCTCAGCTCAAGGCGGTTCGCGCAAACCGGCGAAAACTCAATGGTGCTCCGAACATTGCCGTCTTGGAGCAATCGCTCGCCCGTCTTTACGGCGGGCTTTCAGCCGCCGCCCATGTATCCCAGCATGATCTCGTCCAGAGTGCTACCGCGTGGGACGGTCAGATGGAAAATCTTCCCGGGCCGACAAACCTAACGCGCTACTTTCCCGAGACTGACGAAGGCCTCGCCCGACGATCCTACGCACTGCATATCTACATGATCCTGCGCCTGATCGAAGAGTTAAGCGTCGACCTTGCTAGCCGATATGACAACGCAGGTTTCACCAAGAGCGAAGCCGAGGCGCTCGGCCTCGCCGTTGATCTGATGGTTGCGGAAGGCATGCTCGAGCTCGTCGACGCCTCCCTACCCGAAACCTAGACTAGAACCGCCCGCTCGCGACACCGCTCCATCACGGATTGCCTAGCGGCGGTCCAACCGGCGGTAAAAGCGCTTCTGGTTGTTGGCCGGATCGACATAGGTAAAGCAGTCCGCCAGCCCATCGATGCTCTGCAGCACCCCCAGCAACGCATAAGCGCTAAAGGGCGTCCCCGCGCCGGTCTCGTAGTGGCTGACGAAATTGCCGACGATCGACGGCGCGTGATGGTTCTGCAGATCGGTGATCTGCTGAGCCGCGAGCACGCACCGATTTGCCGCCTGATAGAGCTTCACCGCCTCGGTGATCGCGTCGACATAGGTCGAGAGCGTCCGCTTGTCGCCGCGGGTTGCGTAGTCAGGTGGGACAGGCACCTCAAGCTTGGCGATAATTTGCCCCAACTTGTATTCGAGATACTGCCGCAGAAACGGCGCACCGATATCGATCTGGCCGGCATTCAGGTGCTGCAGCGCCTGCGCCTTCAGTCGATCCGCCTCCTGAGCGGATACCATAAGACGCCCCTTCGGCGGCATGCCCTGTAGCTTCTGGTGATGCCAATCCGCGGTGCCGTTCAGCTTGTCGAAGTACTTTTCCAAGCTGGTGTCATGACTCAGGATAATGAATTGCAGCCCGTCGGGCACAGCCCCGTAGCGCAGCAATGTCCGCATGGCGTCCATCAGTGCGAACTGGTGACCGGCGTCAAAGCTGGACGTGACGTCATCGAGCACCATGAAACGCGGAACGCCACTATGCTTGATCGCAGCCGCCAGGAAAATCGCGGCCGCCACGGCGTTCCGATAGCTCTCCGAGAGGAGAGCCCGGGCGCTGAGATCGTGCAGGCCGAAGAAATCGGCTAGCTTCAGATCGACGTTCTCGCTGTTCTGCGCCCGGCTCAAGGTCGGCTTCACATCAGGCCCGCCGCGCACGAACCGGCCAAACAGATCCTGACAGGCCGTCTGAATCTCGGCGATCCGCTCGTTGGCCAACGCCGCCTCTGCGTCCGCAAAGCTCTGGCCGGCCCGCGTAATGAACGTCTTCCAGCGGTTCAGCAGCTTGAGCTTGTCCTGTTTCGCCTTGAGCGCGGGCGCCCCGGCCTCGTATTCGAGGACGGCGTCGCGAAACTGCTTTGCGAAGCTGAGCGTGCGGGTGACTTGCACCAGCGAGGGCGGCAACCGTGCCTGCAAGGCTTCCGCCTCCTCGTGTACCCCGGCCAGGGTCTCGCTGCGCTGCGTCTCCAGAACTTGAAGACGCGCCTTGATGCGCTCGAGGTCGGCCGTCGTCGCGTCCCCCTTCTTGGCCGCCAGGTCGAACGCGACATGCAACCGATCGCCCGTCGCGATCGCCATGGCCGCCGCCTCCTCAATCTGGCGGAGCTTCGCGATCCCCGGGGCGGTGGCGACCTCCTTGACTAGTTCGGCGCCAAGCTGAGCGGCGGTGTCGTATTGGGCGATCTTGCCTTCCAGCATGGGCTTCAGAGGGCCTTCGCCTGTCGCCTCGCAAACCGGACACTGATTTGGATCGTGCCACTCAGCCCCGGACACCACCGCCAGCGCATCGCGCAGGAGGGCATGCAAAGCTTCCGCGCCGACGGCGCGCACCGCCTCGTCCCGCTTTCCCGCCAGATCAAGCAGTTGATCCAGGTCGGCAAGTTCCTCCACCGTGACGGGCAGGCCCGATAGCGACGTGACCGCGCCGGTCAGTGTATCCAGGGTCTTTCGTGCTTCCCCGCCTTCCTCCAATTCGATCGCCTTCTCCGCGGCGTCGAAATCGAGATTCATGACCGAGGCCTCGCCCACCAATGGCTTGAGCAATGCGATCGCGGACAAGGCGTCCGTCACGGCCGCCTTCAGATCGGATAGCTTATCGACAGCGGCGCCTCCCGCCCCTGCCACCTCGTCGCGGGCGGCGATGACACGCCGCTCGATCGCACTCAACGCACGCGCACCTGTGGTCACCTCCGCATCGAGCGCGGAGAGCCCCAGGTCGCTGTTGATGTTTTGCGTGCGCTTGGCGCCGTCGAGTGCCTGGCGCAGACAGGAGTATCGGCTCAGTCCCACGAGCGATGCGAAAGAACGTCCCCGTTCCAAGGCGGAGATGTCGATCAGCTTCGCGAACCGGGCGTAGTCGACGAGTACGAAATCTTCCTGCAAGCTCGCCAGAAACTGCTGCGGATCGGCATGACCGCTCGGCGAGGTCACCAAGCGCGCACCGTTGGCCGCCCGCGTCACCTTGATCGTCACATCCGGCGATCCGTCATCGCTGGCGAAGGTCAGATCGATCGTCGCCTGCTGCCCGGGATGGAAGCGATTAACAATGTAGCTGTCGCCCTGCTCAGCTTCTTGGAGCGCCTTCAGGCGAGGAACGATGCCGTGGATCGCGAAACAAATGGCTTCGAAGATAGAACTTTTGCCGACGCCGTTCGGCGCATGGACCGAGTTGACGGCGTCGGATTTGAACTTGAGTACGAGCGGGTCGCCGTCATTGTTGATCCCGCGAAAGCCCTCGATGGACAGTACGCCCAGAAAATACCGGGTCATGCCTTGTCCTCTCCCGAAGGCTTGGAAAGGTCGTTGAGAGCAGCCAGGACCGCCTTGTGAAACTCGCCGATCGTTGCACGGCTTGGCGCTGAGTCACCTCCTGAATCCAGGAGGCGCAAATTGTCGAAGAGAATCTTGGCGCACTCAGCGTCGATCTGCTCGGCCTCAGCTTGAAATAAAGCGAGATTATCCTCGAAAGTACTTTCCAACTTAAACATCGTTCGCTCCCAGCCTTTCCGGCCAATGCATCTTTAGTCAATTTCAGCGCGTGCGCCCAATACTTCGGCGGCGGAACGATTGCTTCTCATTATGCCGGGGCGGCGGCCTCCGGATCTTCACTCTTCCGAAGATTGCGCCACGCCGGAAGTATGAACGGCTGGCCATGGTCGATCGGCACCCGCATGGTGGTCTCGCCATACTCACCTGGCGGACCCAGGGCCACGACCTGACGGCTCTGATATGAGCAAGGCTCCTCTGCCGGCGCGACTGTGTAGCGCTCGGGCAATCTCCTCAGGACCGAGGTCTGATAGATCCAGATGTCGTTGCCTTTGAGAAGAACGATGAGCTGTCGGATACGGCGGCGAACCGCGATCTCCGTCGCAGGGGGAATAGCCACGAGAATATCACGTTGCGACCAGGACAAGCCGACGAGGATGTCGAACAGCTCCCGCGCATAAGCGCCCGTCTCCTCATCAAGCGTCGTCTCAATGATGCAGGCCACGTCGTGTGAGCGAGCCGCTTCCGTATAGAGTGCCCCTTCGTCCGTCATCGCGCTGGCGATGTCATAGTCGTGGCGAGGTATGAGCCGATCCTCATCCTGCATCAGAGCGGCGATGACATCGGATTCGCTTTTGACTGCCGCCGTCTCCGAAGGCTCCGAGACGAGGATGATGCGCTCGCGATGAACTTGCAGGGCTTTTGCCAGCCGATCGGCCGTCGACACCGAGATCGGCGCATTTTCATTTTCGATCATGCGAAACATGCGGATGCTGACCCCGATCTCATTGGCCATCTCCTTTTGGGTGGACAGCCTTTCCAACTGCTCCCGCACCGCCTTCACTACCTTCCCGTTCGGCACGACCTTCTTCATCTCGACCTCGTTGACCCATTGCGATGCCTCAACCTACACGGGGAAGCTGCCTGGCGTGAGGCAACCGACCGGAATCGAAGCGGCACACGAGCGGCAAACCGGCAGACTGGGCAAATCGAGTACAGCGCCCTTGACTAGGCATTTATGACCGGCCATTTATGCTCGGTCAAGGAGGCCTAGTCATGCTTCGCTACAATCCGGAAAAATTCGCGTCGCTATCCGAATCCGACATCGGTCAGCGCCTTTGGTCATTCCTAACGCGTGCTGAAACCATAGCTCGTCTGGAGACAGCGTCTGAACTTGGAAAGCCCGCGGTTGAGGGCATCGAAGAACAGTTGCTGGAGGAATTCCGTGAGGAAGCCCTCGCCGATCGCACAAAACAGATGATCGGCCACATGGTCCGGCAAATCATGGAGCAGCGCGACTGGATCCTCGATCAGACTGACGTAAAGGTCCAATCCGTGCCTTTTTCCAAGGCGGCCCGTTATCGGCGACCCGATTGGCATACGTTCCACGCCTTCCGCAATTCCGATGACCCGCGAGACGTCGCCATCACCGATCGGCGGCAGAATGCGAAACTCCCGCCCGAGGTGCGGTGGACCTACTACGCAACATTCGCAAGTCCGCTCAAGGCTTCAGTAGCGTTCGGGATCCGCGACATGAACAAGCTGCGCCAACACGTCGGAACTCACGGCTTTCAGCGCATGCGGATCCAGCGCGTCCTGCGGCGCGCGTGACGAGGCCGGGCCCGATGATTCAGTTCAACGATTGGTGCAATTCAGCCGACGCCCCTATCGGCAATCACCGCCTCCGCGTCATGACCGGCCGGCCCGCTGACTCAGCCCTCGGCGTCCAGGTCACGGCGTCGGCTATTCCGGGCCACTACGCGGCAGAAGAGCGGATCGCGCGTGCGCTGGCGCGGCTGAGCAAACCCGAGGCCGCCAGGGTCATCACCGACCTGCTTCCCCAGACGCCGCAAATCCGCTCCGGCGATCTTGGCGAGATGTATGCCACCGAATGGATCAACGCGCACAGCGGCTATCGCGCCCCTATCAAACGTCTCCGCTGGAAGGACCATCGCGACATGGCGATGCGGGGCGACGATGTTATCGGAATGATTCTCGACCCAGGGACGCAGCGCCTCCGCTTTCTGAAGACCGAGGCGAAGAGCCGGATCGATCTCCGCGCCCAGACCTTGGGGGAAGCACGCGCAGGGCTGGACAAGGATGGCGGCCGCCCTTCCTCGCACGCGCTCACTTTCGTCTCTGCCAGGTTGCTCGAGCTAGGGAACGACTTGCCGCTCGTCGATGCGATCGACGACGCTCTCTATCGGCACGGCATCCCTGTCGAGAGCGTTCAGCACCTGCTCTTTACGTTTTCGGGAAACGCCCCCCAGGCTCTGCTGACCCAAGCTTTGCAGGTCTATCCGGGCCCGATCGGCCAATGGGGCGTCGGCCTCCATGTCGACGGCCATGCTCAGTTCATTGGCGCCGTTTACGCGCAGGTAATCGCCAATGCCAACAACCCCTGAGGCGATCGTCGCGGCCATTACCGACGCAACGGCAACCGGCTTTCGAGGCCGGTTGATCGCGCGCGGTCAGGCTCGCGCCATGATCTGGCGAGACGGAGTCCTGCCTGCGGATGCTCCGGCGTTTGCGCCGCAGCTCAACTTCGATCTCCACAGCTATGGATATGGTCTTCTGGGACTTGGACTCCGCCTGCTCGAAATGGGCGGAGACGCTTCTCAGGCCCGGGTTGCCTTCGAACAGGCGGCAACCGCGCTGGAATCCGTCATGGCGCGAGGAGATCGCCGGGAAGCGGACCGCCATTTTCACTTTGTCATGGCTGGCGCTAGCTATCATCTCGCTCATCTATCGGCCCGCGCATACTCACTGCTCGCGTTCATCGCGGCGGAAGAGAACTTCTCCCCCATCGAACACGCTCTCGCTCGCCTTATGCGCCGAGACATCACAACGCTGCGGGCACAGGTCTATGAGTACCGTATCGGCGGCCAAGGCTCGGATGCTCGGATCGCAGCCCTCATCCGCGAGCGACTTGGCCAGGAAGAAGCTGCGGATCAGCCAGATCGTAACGGCCACGATTTCCTGTTCGAGGGCGTCGACCTCGCCCTGACCGACAACTTCTTCGGCGCGTTCGCGCTCTTCCTCCTCGCGCTTGATCGGGGCGAGCGCGCACTCGTCAACCAGGCCATCGCTCAACTACGAGAAAACCTTGCCGTCTGCGCTGAACTGAACCTCCTGCCCCAATGGTGGGCGCACCGCATCGCTATCCATCTCCTGTCCGACCTCTGGTCGAACACCTTCCACGAAAAACTGCCGCTGCTACCTACCGGAGGCCCCGCGCCAACATGGCCTGGGCTTCGTGAACTGTTCATCGCGTCACTCGGACGGCGGTCGAGGGCGGAAGTCGACCTCTGGCCGTCACAAATCGAAGCAGCAGCTCGAGCCGTGGACCAGTCGGATGATCTGGTCGTGTCGTTGCCGACGAGTGCCGGCAAGACGCGGATTGCGGAACTCTGCATTCTCCGGTGTCTTGCTGGCGGGCGGCGGGTGATGTTCGTCACACCGCTTCGGGCGCTCTCCGCTCAGACCGAGGCGACTTTGCAGCGCACCTTCGGGCCTCTCGGAAAGACCATCTCCGCGCTCTACGGAAGCATCGGTATGTCCGGCTTCGACGAAGACGCGATCCGGGAACGTGACATCGTGGTGGCGACGCCCGAAAAGCTCGACTTCGCTCTGCGGAACGATCCCTCCCTCTTGGACAATGTCGGACTGCTCGTGTTTGACGAGGGCCATATGATCGGCCCGGGCGAGCGCGAAATTCGATACGAGGTCCAGATACAACGCCTGCTCCGGCGCCAAGACGCCGATCAACGTCGTATCGTCTGCCTTTCTGCCATCCTTCCAGATGGCACCCAGATGGAGGATTTCGCGGCGTGGCTTCGCCGTGACCAACCTGGCGGCGCGATCAAGAATGATTGGCGTCCCACGCGGTTGCGTTTCGGCGAGGTCGTCTGGCATTCCCCGACGGCTAGGCTGAACCTGCGCGTAGGCGATGAGCGACCTTTCGTTCCCCGCTTTCTCACCGGCGCTGCGCCGCCGCTCTTCGTGCAGCCGAAGAAGCTGCGGAAGCGCCTTTTCCCAGACAGTCAGCAAGAGCTCAGCCTTGCCACCGCTTGGCAGCTTGCCGGTGACGGCCAGACAGTCCTGATCTATTGCCCCGAGCGGCGGAGTGTCGAGCCGTTCGCCAAGGTCATCGTCGACTTGAACGAACGTGGCGCACTTCCGTCATTGCTCGTCGCCGATGCCGCTTTGCTGCAAACGGCGATCGCGCTCGGCGAGGAGTGGCTCGGCGCGGGGAGCGACATCCTCAAGTGCCTTCGCCTCGGCGTCGCGCTCCACCATGGCGCGTTGCCGACCGCCTACCGCAAGGAAGTCGAGCGCCTTTTGCGCGAAGGAACGCTCAGGGTGACCATCTCGTCACCCACGCTCGCGCAGGGGCTGAACCTATCGGCGACGGCCCTCGTCATGCACTCTCTCTACCGCGCCGGCGAGCGCATCAAGGTATCAGAATTCAAGAACGTCATCGGCCGCGCTGGACGCGCCTACATCGATGTCGAAGGCTTGGTGCTCTATCCCATCTTCGAAGACACGCGGAACAAGAAGCACGACGAATGGGTCGCGTTGATCGAGGACCACGGCGCGCGTGAGATGGAAAGCGGGCTGATCCAGCTCATCCTTGCCCTTCTCACTCGAATGCACTCCCGCATCGGCGGCAACCTCGATCAGTTGATGGACTACGTCGTCAACAATGCCGCCGCATGGACCTTCCCTGAAATCCCCGGCGAGAAAGCAGACAAGCGGGAGCGCGCCCGAAAGGATTGGGAGCGCCATGTCGCCACCCTCGACACCGCCATTCTCAGCTTGATCGGCGAAGCCGACGTTCCCGATCACGGAATCGAGGCGGCTCTGGATGCGATCCTGCAATCCTCCTTGTGGCAGCGTCGTCTCCTTCGGGTCGACGATGCCTCCCGGACCGCCTATCGCACCGCGCTGCTGACCCGCAGCCGCTACATCTGGGCTAGGTCTACGGCCGCGACACGCCGCGGCTATTTTCTGGCCGGCCTGGGCCTCGAAGCTGGCCACGCCCTCGATGCCGTGGCGCCAGAGGCCAACGAACTCCTGATCCAGGCGAACGGTGCGCTTCTGGCCGCAAACGCAGAGGGAGCGATCTTGGCCATCACGACGCTCGCAGAGCGAGTGTTCGCTTTCTACCCGTTCACCCCCGATCCGTTTCCCGACAACTGGCGAGCCCTCTTGCGTTGCTGGCTGCTTGGCCAGCCACTCGCCGGGTTAGTCGCTGGCCAGGAGGGCGATGCGCTGCAGTTCATCGAAGGCGGCCTCGTCTATCGCCTTCCCTGGGCGATGGAGGCGCTGCGTGTTCGCGCGGCAGCGAACGGCGACGTCGTTGGACAATTCGGTCTTGCCTTGGACGATTACGAACTCGGAATGGCCGTCCCCGCCGTCGAAACCGGCACCATGAACCGCTCCGCGTCCATCTTGATCCAAGCCGGCTTCAATTCACGACTCGCCGCCATCAAAGTGGTGGTCGACACCGGCGCAACATTCATGACCGGCCAGGAGCTGCGGACGTGGTTACGCTCGCCCGAGGTCGCCGCTTGGTCAGATCAGCCGCACTGGCCAACTCCCGAGACCCGGGCAATGTGGCTTGAGTTCACGCGAGAATATGCTCCGCGCGACAATCGCACTTGGGCGGAAAGACGCTATCGCGGCCAAGCTCATTGGTATGGAGCCCCGCCCCCTCCGGGAGCACCTATTGCGCTCCACCACTGGAACGGCCAGCCCTTGGTGCTTTCTGGCGACGGACGCCCGATCGGCCGCCTCAATCATCCATTGAACCCACAACGTCATGGCCTCGTCCGAGCCACAATGGCCACTGACCCCGGCCAGATCGACCTCAGCTATCTCGGTCCGAACGATCTTTGGCTCGCTCCGCAGGCCTGACGCTGACGCCTCTTGACTCTGGCAACGCTTATCCGTGGATCGATCTACGCTGTTCTCTGCCAGATGCCGCTAACCTGTGGCCGTCAACCGCTTCCGACTATCGGCACCACGGTCTTCGGCGCGCGCGTCGTGAGGATAGAGCGGCACCGCGCCGGCGCCTTGAGAATGTAGCTGTAAGAGCCGGGTCATCGCTTTGCGGTCCACGGCACGCGAAAAGCCGAACCCTTGGCCGAGCTTGCACCCCATTGCCCAGAGCTGGCTGGCCTGCACTTCGGTCTCGATTCCCTCAGCGACAACGCGAATACCGAGCTTTGTCGCGATGTCGATCACACCTTCCACGACGACCAGGCTCGCGTCGTCCGGCCATAGCCTTGCAACGAAGGACTGATCGATCTTGATGATATCGACCGGCACCGTAAGCAAGTGCGTCAGCGAGGCAAAGCCAGTGCCGAAATCGTCCAACGCCACAAGAAGGCCGCTCTCGCGCAGCGTCTTGATCTCGCGGGCCACGACCCGGTCCCGCTGTCCCACATAAACATCCTCGTTTACCTCGAGGATGAGATGGGACAGCGGTACGCCAGCCTCGACGAAACTCTCTCTCAGCTTGCTACCCAAATTCCCGGCGTAGAAGTCCGCGGTCGAGACATTTACGCTCACGTGTCCAAACGACAGGCCCTCGTCGAGCCACCGGCGCACATCATCCGCCACGATCGACAGCATTCGGCTGGTCAGCGCCGTGGCGACATGGACATCGGAGGTCGCCGTCTGGAAATTCTTCGCCGCCACAACCTCGCCAGCCTCCGATATCATCCGGCAGAGCGCCTCGACCCCGATGATCTCTCGGCTGTCGAGGCGAACGATCGGTTGATAGTAGGCCTCGATCCGCCCGTCCCGCAGAGCGGCTGTCACATCGCGAATGGCGTCTCGGCGATGCGTGATCCGGGTGCCGATCCCGGGCCAGTAGCGGACGAAACCCCCGCGACCTGTTTCCTTTGCGTGATAGAGCGCGAAATCGGCGTTCTGGCTGACAGCCATCGCGCTCGCGTCTCCGGGCGAAAGGACCGCTCCGCCAATCGTCGCCTTGGGAACAACCATATGGCCATCACAATCGGCCGGCGTTTCCAACGCATCGAAGATTCGCGCTGCAGTAGCATCGAGATCCGCCAGGCTGGCGTGGGCCTGCACGATGACCGAGAATTCGTCACCCCCGACACGGAAGGTCACATCCGGCACCATCGCCCGTGAAATCCGCTGCGCGGCGATCCGGATCAGCGCATCACCAGCCTGATGTCCGAACGTGTCATTAACGACCTTCAGGTTATCGAGGTCCACCACAAGCAATGCCCAGGACCCGACATCCTCACATGGCACGCGCGCCATCGCGGCATTGAATGCAGCTCGGTTCGGCAAGCTTGTCAGAGCATCCACACTTGCGCGTCGTTCGCGATCGACGACACGCGCATGTCTGCTGAGAGCCATCTCGCAAAGTTCGATGCTTGTGCTCATCACGGCCCGCTCTTTATCGTCCGGGCCTCTCACCTCACGGAAATAGAGCGCGACCACGCCAATGGTCGCACCGTCTTCATCCTTTACAGGTGACGACCAGCAGGCCCTCAGGCCCACCGACATTACGAGTCCGCGGTACTTGCTCCATCTGGGATCATGCTCGATATCGTCGGCTGCGATCGGGACACCCAGATACGCCGCCGTACCACACGACCCGACATCCGGTCCGATAAACACGCCTTCGAGCGAGGCACTGAACTCTTCGGGTAAGCTCGGTGCGGCAATTGGATGCAACAAGCCGGCCCGATCCACCGCAAGAACCGTGCACACGATCTCGGGGAACACCAACTCGACCTCAAGGCAAAGCTGGCGAGCGGTTGCTGATAGAGGCTCCCCCTTTGCAATCATCCGAAGTATGTTGTTCTGTAATTGAAGCAAAAAAATCGAGCCGCCTACACCAGAGACAATTCCCCGACGACTAGAATAGTCGGGTTGGGTGAAGCGGGTGTTCGAAGGATTGCTAAATTTCGAATTAACCGCGTGATTCATCCGTGGAGGGGAAGGCTTTCCCCTGCGGTCGAGCCGTTCCGTCTCGGCCGACCCCTTCTGCGGGGAGACCCCGCAACGCCCCCTGAGAGTGAGAGTGCTGAGGGATTTTCCGTGACGGGTTGAGGGCTGGAGAAGAGGTCTCCGGCGCCCGTCATGGAGATTAGTCCCATGACCCAGGTTTCAGTTCTCGACGCGCGCCGCGACACCAGCGGCGGCTACAAGGTGGATGTCGGCCGCGGTGAGCGCATCGGCCGCGTCTCGTCGGAATGGTTCTCGCGCCCGGCCGACGAGCGATATCTGTCGCTGTCCGAGCTGGCATATTCCGTTCGCGACCGCGCCGATCGCAGCCGGACGCGCGTCGTGGAGAGCGCACTTATCCATGTGGAGGCGAACCGCAGCGACCCGGAACGGCTGGCCTTGATCCTGCCAGGCACGGAAGCGGCCATTGCCCCGACCCATTGGAGCTTCGGCCAACTGGCCAGCCTCGTCGGCGCACCGGCAGCCTATCTGCGCCAGCTTCCCGCGCCGCTCGCCGCGATCAACTTGCAATATGGCCTGACATCCAATCGGGCGGAGCAGATCAAGACGCTGGAAACCGATAGCGGCCGTGTCGAGTTGCGCGCCGTCACTGGCCCGGACTATGGCCGCATCTACGACCACGAGCTGGTCGAGGCCGTGCAGCGCATTGCCGGCAACGGCACGGGCGACACCCGCTGGAAAGTGCCAGGCGTGCTCGACTGGTCAACGGGGATCTACAATCCGCGCGTCGATATAACCAAAGACACGACGACGCTCTATGCCTCCGACCGCGACGTGTTCCTCTTCCTGGTCGATGACCTGAACCCGATCGAGGCCGGCCGTCTGCCGGACGGTTCGCCGGATCTCTATTTCCGGGGCTTCTACTGCTGGAATTCCGAGGTCGGCGCCAAGACGCTTGGCATGGCGAGCTTCTATCTGCGCGCGGTCTGCCAGAATCGAAACCTCTGGGGCGTGGAGGATTTCGAAGAGATCACCATCCGCCACTCCAAATATGCCGCCAATCGGTTCGCCCATGAGGCGGCGCCGGCACTGGCGAACTTCGCCAATTCCTCGCCGCTGCCTTTCGTCAACGGCATCAAGGCGGCCCGCGAGCGGATCGTGGCGCGCAGCGATGAGGATCGCACCAACTTCCTGCGCCGCCGCGGCTTCTCCAAGGCCGAAACCGGCAAGATCATCGACACGGTGCTGGCCGAGGAAGGTCGCCCGCCCGAGAGCATCTTCGATTTCGTTCAGGGCATCACCGCCGTCGCACGCGACAAGTCCCATCAGGACGCTCGCCTCGACATGGAGGGCAAGGCGAAGAAACTGTTCGATCGAGCCGCCTGACATCCGGGAAGCCGGAGATGCGATTTTCCGTATCTCCGGCTTTGCGCTTCCGCGTGTTCTCAAGTCCGTTCCGTGGTGCTGCCCCCTTTAGAGAAAGAGGGCGGCGCTTTGCTTCGTGACGGGTTTAGGGCTGAGAGAGAGGCTCTCGGCGCCCGTCGCGGAGACTACCCCGATGGCTACTGCCGTACAGAAGATCACCCTGTCGTCCTCGCGCGACATCCCCTTCAACAAGCTGGTCTTGTCCCAGTCCAACGTCCGGCGCGTGAAGGCCGGCGTCTCGATCGAGGACCTCGCGGCCTCGATAGCGCGTCGCGGCTTGATTCAGAGCCTCAGCGTCCAGCCCGTCGTCGATGCTGATGGCGTCGAGACCGGCATGTTCGAGGTTCCGGCCGGCGGCCGGCGCTTCCGCGCCCTCGAACTGCTGGTGAAGCAGAAGCGCCTCGCCAAGATCGCGCCGGTGCCCTGCGTCGTGCGCGACCATGACAGCGAGATCCTCGCCGAAGAGGTCTCGCTTGCTGAGAATATCGAGCGCGCTCCGCTTCATCCCCTCGATCAATTCCGCGCCTTTCAGGACATGCGCGGCAAGGGAATGACCGAGGAGGAAATCGCCGCGGCGTTCTTCGTGGCGGTGAATGTGGTGAAGCAGCGGCTGCGGCTCGCCTCGGTCTCTCAGGCGCTCCTCGACGTCTATGCCGAGGACGGCATGACGCTGGAGCAGCTCATGGCGTTCACGGTCTCCGAAGACCATGCCCGCCAGCAGCAGGTCTGGGACGCGATCAAGGACGCCTGGTCCAAGGAGCCCTATCAGATCCGGCGTCTGCTGACCGAGACGACGGTGCGCGCTTCCGACAAACGTGCCGTCTTCGTCGGCATCGAGGCCTATGAGGCGGCGGGCGGCATCGTCATGCGCGACCTGTTCCAGTCCGACGACGGCGGCTGGCTGCAAGATGCGGCGCTTCTCGACCGCCTCGTTGGCGAAAAGCTGAAGGCCGAAGCTGAGACGATCGCTGCCGAAGGCTGGAAGTGGATCGAGGTGGCCGTGAGCTTCCCGTACGATGCGGTGCGCGGCCTGCAGGAGATCACCGGCACGCCGCTGGACCTCTCGGCCGAAGAGCTGGCTACTATCGACGCGCTGAACGCCGAGATGGCGAAGCTGGAAGCCGAGTATCAGGACGCCGACGAGCTGCCGGACGAGGTGGATCAGCGTCTGGGCGAGATCGAGACCGCGCTCGCGAACTTCGAGGATCGCCCGGTTCACTACGAGCCGGCCGATATCGCCATCGCCGGCGTGTTCGTCAGCATCGACGCCAACGGCTCGCTCACGGCCGATCGTGGCTTTGTACGTCCCGAGGACGTTCCGGCCATCCCGGTCGAGGGCGACGGCGACACCGGGTCGGGGGCCGATGGCGTATCGCATGACCCCGCCAATGCGACGGTGCAGCGCGCTGTCATCACGATCGGCGGCCAGCCCACCGAGCCGGAAGATGACGACGAAGACGACGCGATCAAGCCGCTGCCCGAACGCCTGGTCATCGAGCTGACCGCCTACCGCACGCTCGCGCTGCGTGATGCCGTCGCGAACAACCCGCACGTCGCCATGACGGCGCTGCTGCACAAGCTCGTCTCGGATCGGTTCATGACCCGCATGTATAACGGCGCCATGGAAGCGGGGGTGAAGCACATCTACTTCCCCGCACAGGATGAGGGTCTGGCGGAGAGCCCTTCCGCGCGGTCGGTGCAGGAGCGGCACGACGCCTGGGCCGCCGACATCCCGAAAGACGACGACGCGCTTTGGGATTGGCTGGCCGACCTCGACGATACCAGCCGCATGGCGCTATTGGCACACTGCGTTAGCTACGGCGTCAACGCGCTCTTCGAGCGGCCGAATCCGCACAGCTCCAACGGCGTCTCGCAGCATACGCTCGACATGCGACTGGCCCAGGCCGATCGTCTGACGCGCGCGACCGGGCTGAACATGGTGGAGGCCGGCTGGCGTCCGACCTTCGGCAACTACCTCAATCGCGTGACCAAGCCGCGCATCCTCGAAGCGGTACGCGAGGCGAAGGGCGAACAGGCCACCCAGCTCATCGACCATCTGAAGAAGGGCGATATGGCCAAGGAGGCCGAACGGCTCCTGGCCGACAGCGACTGGCTGCCCGAACCGCTGCGCCTTGCTGATCTTGCCGATCAACCTGACGCCGGTGACGCCGGTGACGCCGACGCGTTGCCGGACTTCCTCGCCGGTGACGATGATGAGGTGGCCGAGGCCGATGAGGATGCGTCTGGCCTGATCGCCGCCGAATAGCCCCCTGGCGGGGAGCGGCACCATCGCTCCCCGCCACCTTCGTCAAGGAGTTCCCGATGTCTATACCAAGCACCGACACGTCGCGCCCCGTCGTCTTTCGGTATCTCGTTCCCGTTCACGTCGAGGTCGAAGATGGCCTCGTCTGCCGCGTGACGATTATCGACGAAACGCCCGTGCGTGACCCCACCGCCGTCGAAGGCGATAGGGCCTATCTCGACGAGGCCGTCCGCGCATCCAACGACGGCCAGCCGTGGCCGTCTTGGCAGTTCGGCTACTGAGCCCACCACACCCTTTCATCCACCTCGAGCCCGGCCATGCGCCGGGCTCTTTTCGTTTCAGGAGAGACCGCCATGGCGGAGTATTTCACACGCTTCTCATGCCTGCTGGACGTGGGCACGATCGAAAATGCGGCACGCGCCCTCGACATCTACAACGACCTGGTGGCGCAGAACGCCGCCGAAGAGCCTCCGGCCGAGCCGTTCCTGCTTTCGATCGAGCCGGAACATGGACCCACGCGCCTGTGGATGCGTGACCCCGGCACCGCCGATCCGCAGCTCCTCATCACCTTCGTGACGCGGTGTGCCGAGACGTTTGGCCTCGCCGGACGCTGGGGTTTCCAATGGGTCGGCGTCGCATCCGAGGCCCGCATCGACGGCTTTTCCGGAGGCGCCCATATCCTCGACCTGACGACGGGGCAGACTGTCGAATGGATGAGCAGCGGCCGTTGGCTCGCCGACCGCCTCGCTTTGGGAGACGCGTCATGAGCATCCCGGACCATGCCCGCGCCAATTTCCAGATGCTGCTCCGAGCTGCGGCCGATGGCAATCTGGCGCTTATGGAATGCACGGACTCCGAAACCGGAGAAACCCGCTACGTCATCTGTGCGGTCGGCAACGACGATGTCGATTATGTCTTCACCCCGTTCGGTCATCTGGCCGAAGGCAATCCGTTCGAAGCCTATCGCCCGGCGGGATCCTCGACGTAAGGCCGCACGAGTTCGAAAACCTGCGAGATGATTGACCGGGCGCGGAGTGGAAAGGTCGCGTCTCCAGCCGGAGCGGTGAAGCGATCGAAGGCATGTTCGGGGTAGTAAGAGTTCAACACCCCGATCACATAACCCAACCCGTTCGGCGTTTCCGTCAGTCCCGCTTCCTGCGCGCGCACCAAGCCCGTCGCCAGATCATGCCGGATTTCCCGACGGCATCGATCATCGTTCCAGCCCTGGGACAGCAAGTATGCCTTTAAAACAAGCTCGCACGCGATCGCGGTCGCATAGCAGATCTCGCCTTCGTCCCTGCTGTCGCCCGCCAATCCGTAAGGCAGAAACCCTTCGCCATTGGCGAAGAGCACACTTGCCAGTTCTTTCTTAGCCTCCTCGCCCATCTCTACCAGACCGCCACCTCCCACTGACCGTCCACCCGCGCGAAACCGATCGGGCGGTTCTGCGGTGTGGCGTTGGCCCGCGTCGTGTCCATCGTGAACTGCGTCATGCACGTCACGCCCGGACCGACGCCGCCAGGAGAACAATCACCGAGCTTCAGGGTCGCGTTGGCGAGCGACGTCCCCGTAAAGAGCCGATGGCGGCGGACAGCGGCAATCGCTTCTTCCTCACTCGGCTGTGCCACGCCGGCGACGGCGGCGGCAGACGCGCTGCCCGGAGAAATCATGGGTCGCACCAAGAACCCCGCGCCGAACCCCACCACGAGGCATCCCGCGGCCACCATACCAATCGCGCTCCCCTTCATCTCCGTCTCTCCCTTGACCTCGCTAGTGAAGCGGTCACGCGCCCTCGATTGCCGAGGCCACTGCCCGCCATCTGTTGGATGGCGAAGTGTAGCTGCGCGCGGCCGACCCCGAAAGACGAAGCGGTCAAAAGGTCATATCGCGCGCCAGAGTGAGAGGTTGGCCGGGAACGGGTTCGAGCCGGTGCGGTCGAGAGAGAGCGCCTGCCGGCTCCTCCTTTTCCCGCTCTCCCGAGGTGCCTCCCATGACCGAGACCACAGCCCACGCTGCATATCCCCTCGACCGCTCCGCGCTGCTTGTTCCGGATGCCCGTCGAATGGATTTCCTTCCGACCCTCTTCGGCCGCAAGCGTCTCCTGATCGGAGAGATGACGGTCTATCACCACATGGAGCGCCTCAGTCCGCGCGATTATCGAGGCGGCCTCTGGGACTTCTATGAGCGCGATGGAAAGCCGCTTTACCTCGCGCCAGCCTCGAAGCCCCGCCTTCAGATCGTCTGCGACACGAACGGCTATGAAGGTGAGGTGTCCGCCGGGGCGGCAGGGATTATCGCGACGCTGTTCGCCTTTTCCCATCTCTCTTTCCAATATCCCGTCGATCTGATGTCGGAGGGATACAGCCGCCTCTACGACTATGCGGCGGATCATCCGGAGTCCGCCGAGATATTCCAGGCGATCGATTGAGCGCTGGACCCCGTTGAGCGCCTGGCTTCCCGGTCAGGCGCTTTTTTCATGCCTGCCGTTGAGAGGAAGAGGTGCGCCGGGACGGGTTCGAGCCGGTGCGGTCAAGAGAGAGCGCCTGTCGGCTCCCCTGTTTCCCGCTCTCCCGAGGTGTCCTCCATGACTATCGCTTCCGCATCCGCGGCCGTTCCGGCTGCGTCGTCTCCGCTTGCCGCGAACCCGGCGCCGGCCACCATCCTCGCCGCCGCCCACCACCTTCTCCCCCATCTCGAACGCGGCCAGCCCGTCGATGCCGCAACCTTGCGCCCTGCGATGGAGGCAGCTTTCGGCGCTTCCGACACATCCGGCGCCTGGGACTGGAAGACGGCCTACGAGGCCTGCGAAGCCGCGATCGTGCTGTTTCTGCGCAAATACGGAAAGGCGGTTCTGCGCAGGTCCGGGTCTACGGCTGCAAGCCTGCCCATGCTGGCCAAGATCGCGAGCCTGATGCCGACGCATACACGGCGTTCGGAGGAGACGCAGGCCTTCCAGCAGTTCTCAACGCCGGCTCCGCTCGGTCTTGCTGGGCTCGCTGCCGCCGCGGTCACACCCGCCGACCGCGTGCTTGAGCCCTCGGCCGGGACCGGGCTGCTCGCCATTCTCGCCGAAATCGCGGGCGCCAAGCTGATGCTCAACGAGTTGGCCGACACGCGCGCAGCGCTTCTCTCCTCCCTCTTTCCGGCCATCCCGGTCACGCAGTTCGACGCCGCCCAGATCGATGACCACCTCGATCCCACCGCGGTGCCGAGCGTCGTGTTGATGAACCCGCCATTCTCGGTGATGGCGAACGTCTCCGGCCGCATGACTGAAGCCGCCTATCGCCATGTCGCCTCAGCGCTCACCCGGCTCGCCGATGGCGGTCGCTTGGTGACGATCACGGGCGCGAGCTTCGCACCGGAGTCACCGACCTGGCGCGATACGTTTGCCAGGTTGCAGGAGCGCGGTCGCGTCGTCTTCACCGCGGCGATCGACGGGGCGGTCTACGCCAAGCATGGCACGACGATCGAGACCCGGCTGACCGTCATCGACAAGGCGCCCGCCGAGGACCCCACTGCGTTTCCACCGTCCGCCGGCATCGCACCCGATGTCGCAACGCTGCTCGGATGGATCGAAGCCCAGGTCCCGCCGCGTCTGCCGGTCACGCTACCGCAGAGGGTGACTGCCGCTGCGGCGCCTCGCACGGTGCGCGGCACTCCCGCCCGCACCGCATCACCGCCAGTTGCCCGGGCGATTGCAGAGCCCGAGTGCGTCGAACTCGCCTACGAGATCGTCGACTGGACGCCGCCGGAGGGCGGCCGTCTGACCGATGCCATCTATGAGGAATACGGGCTTCAGGCGATCCGTATTCCCGGCGCTCACGCGCACCCGACCAAGCTGGTCCAATCGGCGGCGATGGCCTCCGTCGCGCCGCCGAAGCCGAGCTACCGGCCGACGCTCCCCGCCAACATCGTCACCGACGCCATCCTGTCCGACGCCCAGCTCGAAACGGTGATCTATGCCGGCGAGGCCCATGGCGAATTCCTCGCCGGGGCCTGGACCGTGGACGAGACCTTCGATCTCGTCTCGGCAGCGCCCGACGATGCCCAGAACGCCGTCCGCTTTCGCCGTGGCTTCATGCTCGGCGACGGCACCGGCGCCGGCAAAGGCCGCCAGTCGGCCGGCATCATCCTCGACAACTGGATGCGCGGACGTCGCAAGGCGGTCTGGATCTCCAAATCCGACAAGCTGCTCGAGGATGCGCAGCGCGACTGGTCGGCCCTTGGCATGGAACGCCTGCTGGTCACGCCGCTGTCGCGCTTCCCGCAGGGCAAGCCGATCACGCTCGGCCAAGGCGTCCTATTCACCACCTATGCCACGCTACGGTCCGACGATCGCGGGAGCAAGCTTTCGCGCGTCAAGCAGATCGTCGAATGGTTGGGCTCCGATTTCGATGGAGTGATCATCTTCGACGAAAGCCACGCCATGCAAAACGCCGCTGGCGGCAAGGGCGAACGCGGCGACGTCGCCGCCTCGCAGCAGGGTCGTGCGGGCCTGCGCCTCCAGCACGCTCTGCCGAACGCGCGCGTCGTCTATGTCTCGGCCACCGGGGCCACCACCGTCCACAACCTTGCCTATGCCCAGCGGCTCGGCCTGTGGGGCGGCGAAGACTTTCCTTTTTCGACTCGCGCCGAATTCGTGGAAGCGATCGAGGACGGCGGTGTTGCGGCGATGGAGGTGCTCGCCCGCGATCTGCGCTCGCTGGGCCTCTACACCTCTCGCTCGCTCTCCTATGACGGCGTCGAATACGAACTGGTCGAGCACCAGCTCACCCCCGAGCAGACGCGCATCTACGACGCCTATGCCGGGGCGTTCGCGATCATCCACAACAATCTCGACGCGGCTATGCAGGCCGCCAATATCACCGGGGATACCGGCACATTGAATCGGCAGGCGAAGTCCGCCGCCCGTTCGGCCTTCGAGAGTGCCAAGCAGCGCTTCTTCGGACACCTCCTCACCAGCATGAAGACGCCGACCCTGATCCGCGCGATCGATCAGGACCTGGCCGATGGCCACGCCGCCGTCATCCAGATCGTCTCGACTGGCGAGGCCCTGATGCAACGCCGCCTGGCCGAGATCCCGACTGAGGAATGGAACGACGTCCGCGTCGACATCACGCCGAGGGAATATGTCCTTGATTACCTCGCCCATTCCTTTCCGGTGCAGCTCTACGAGCCCTTCACCGACAGCGAGGGCAATCTGTCATCGCGGCCGGTGTATCGCGATGGCCAGCCCGTCGAGAGCCGCGAGGCCGTCGCGCGCCGTGACAGCCTGATCGAGACATTGGCCTGCCTACCGCCGGTCCCCGGCGCGCTCGACCAGATCGTCCAGCGCTTCGGCACGGACATCGTCGCCGAAGTCACCGGCCGATCGCGGCGGATCGTGCGGAAGAGCGAGCGCCTCGCCGTCGAGAACCGCGCCGCCTCCGCCAATCTGGCGGAAACGTCCGCCTTCATGGACGACCAGAAGCGCATCCTCATCTTCTCGGATGCTGGCGGCACGGGCCGCAGCTACCACGCCGACCTGTCGGGGCGGAACCAGCGCTTGCGCGTCCACTATCTGCTCGAACCTGGCTGGAAGGCCGATGCCGCGATCCAGGGGCTCGGCCGCACCAACCGCACCAACCAGGCGCAACCGCCACTGTTCAGGCCGATCGCCACCAATGTGAAGGCGGAGAAGCGCTTCCTGTCGACGATCGCCCGTCGGCTCGACACGCTGGGCGCGATCACGCGCGGCCAGCGCCAGACCGGCGGCCAGGGTCTTTTCCGGCCCGAGGATAATCTGGAATCGCACTATGCGCGCGACGCGCTGCGACAGCTTTACCTGCTGCTGGTCCGCGGCAAGGTCGAGGGCTGCTCGCTCCAGATGTTCGGGGAGTCCACCGGACTGAAGCTGATGGACGACAACGGCATCAAGGACGAGCTGCCGCCCATCACCACCTTCCTCAATCGCCTGCTGGCGCTAACCATCTCGCTGCAGGGCATCCTGTTCACTGCGTTCGAGCAGCTCCTCACCGCCAAGATCGAGGGCGCCATCACCAGCGGCGTCTATGACCTCGGGCTGGAGACGCTTCAGGCCGAGAACTTCATCGTCACGGACCGGACGGCCATCCACGTCCATCCTGGCACCGGCGCCGAAACACAGTTGCTCACGATCACCCGGCGCGAACGCAACCGCCCGGCCTCGCTCGACGCCGCGTTCGATCTTCTTGCCGACCCGCGCGCCAAGCTGCTGGTCAACGGCCGATCCGGCCGAGCCGCCGTACAAATTCCGGCATCGTCCATCATGCTCGACGACGGCGAGATCGAGCGTCGCGTCGCGCTGATCCGCCCGATGGAACAGCACCACGCCACCCTTCGCTCGATGGACGAGAGCCATTGGCAGGAAGCTGATCGGAACAGCTTCGCCGAGGCCTGGACCGCTGAGATCGCCGAGGTGCCGGAATTTTCCGACAGCACGATCCACATCGTCGCCGGGCTTCTCCTGCCGATCTGGAAGCGGCTGCCGAACGAGTCGACGCGGGTCTATCGGCTCCAGACCGATGCGGGCGAGCGCATCATCGGCCGCCGCGTCTCGACGGCCTGGGTCGCGGGCGCACTGGCGACGGGAGCGAGCACGCTGACGCCGGACGACGCGTTCACGGCATTGATGGACGGCCGCACGATCCTCGACCTCACCGAGGGCATGCAGCTCCGCCGGGCCCGCATCATGGGCGCCAACCGCATCGAACTGTCGGGCTTCACCGACGCGATGCGCGATCGCCTCCGAGCCTATGGCCTGTTCAGCGAGATTATCTCGTGGAAGCTGCGCTTCTTCGTGCCCACCGACGCTGCCGGCCCTGCGATCCTCACCAAGGTGTTGGAGCGCTTCCCGGTCGAGCGCGTCAGTGAGCGAGAGGCGGCATGATGGCCCGTCATGATGCTTCCGAACTGGCGCAACGTCTCGGCCGACAGGCCGAGGCGGTCTGCCGTCATTACCTCTCGGCCGGCCACCGCGAGGGCCGCTATTGGCTGGTTGGCGATGCCCGCAACACGCCAGGCCGCTCGTTGTTCGTCCGGCTGAAGGGTGGCGACACCGGCAAGGGAGCGGCCGGCAAATGGACCGATGCTGCCACCGGCGAACATGGCGATCTGCTCGACGTCATCCGTGAGAGCTGCGGCCTGATCGACTTCAAGGACGTCACTGACGAGGCGCGCACCTTCCTGTCGATGCCACACGCCGAACCGGACCGTCCGCATGGTGGCGAGCGCAAATCACCGGCGCCGATCGGATCGCCGGAAGCAGCGCGGCGGCTCGTTGGCATGTCGCAGCCGATTTTAGGCACTGTCGTGGAAGCGTATCTGCGGGAACGTGCGATTACGGCTTTGCACGGAACCGGATCGCTGCGGTTCCATCCCCGTTGCTATTATCGCCCCGACGAGCATTCCCCGACCGAGACCTGGCCGGCGATGATCGCCTCCGTCACCGATCTGGCTGGCCGGATCACTGGCGCACACCGCACCTGGCTCGCTCCCGACGGCTCGGACAAGGCGCCGATCGACACACCAAGACGGGCGATGGGCGACCTTCTCGGGCATGCGGTCCGCTTCGATGTACCGGGCGACGTGATGGCGGCCGGCGAAGGCATCGAGACGGTGCTGTCGCTGCGATGCGTATTGCCCGGCATGGCGATGGCGGCAGCGCTCTCGGCAGCACACCTCTCCGCCATCCTGTTCCCCGAGGCTCTGCGCAGGCTCTACATCGCGCGCGACAACGATCCGGCCGGGGACGGTGCGATGGCGACGCTGATCGAACGGGCGAACGCAGCCGGGATCCAGGCGATTGTCGTGTCTCCGACACTGGGCGACTTCAACGAGGATCTCCGCAGCCTGGGAATGGAAAGCCTGCGGGCAGCGTCGCGGGTGCAGATCGCACCACAGGACGTCGCGCGCTTCATGGCCCTGGCGGCATAGCCGGGAGGAAATGCTGGTTGCGACAACGCCGTCGCTTGGCGCTCTCGGATGCACCCAAGTGTCGGGGAGAGCCGCAACCCGGCCTTCGGGAGGGCGATCGGCCAGCAAACGGCCCGGACCAACAACGTCGGCACCCGACTATTTTCCGGCGGCCCGTCGGGCCTTTCCATCGCGAAACAAAATAGCCGGCCTTCGCCGTCCTCCGCTGCGCTCCGGCCCTCTCGCTCCGCTCCGGGTGCAGGTCCGGTCCGCCCGCCGGCTTTCGTCGCCAGAAGGCCGCGAGGGTCGCGGTCACGCCGATGAAGGAGCATCCCGATGAGCGAGCACGACGACAGCTACGAGCCGCACCACGAATCATCCCCCACCGACCACGTCCTCAATGAGCTTCAGCTTTATGGCTACCGTCCCTTTGCGGATGAACCCGATGGAAGGCCGCTTCCCGAAGGCAACCACGTCGCAGGTGCGATCGCCGATATCTTCGACGCCCTGATCGTCACCTTGGAGGACACTCGCCTCGAGCCCGACCTCGACGATCTCCTCTGGTCGACGGTCAACGTCTTCCACCGCGCCACCGACCGGATCGAACGCGAGCTGGACGACAACGAGCAGGCGCAGCGCCGCGGGCAGCGCGAACAGGACGGCTCCGAAGTGAAGGCGGTCGAGCTGGAACGCCTGACGGCCGAAGGCCAGACGATGATCGAGCGCCGCAACGCCTTCGAGCTGATGCGCGACCAGGCCGCCGAGCACTACGAACGGCACACCCGCTCACCCTGGCGTCCTCGCAGCGGATCGATGGTCAACCATCGCAACCTGACCTCGGCAATGATCGACAGCCGCGACTTCCTCGCCGCGAAGAGGCGCGCCGACAACGAGGTGCTGCTGCCGGCCGGTCCGAAAATCGCCATCACCGGCGGGCTCGACTTCAACGATCACACGCTGATCTGGGCCAAGCTCGATCAGGTCCACGCCAAGCACCCCGACATGGTGCTGATCCACGGCAAGTCGCCGAAGGGCGCCGAAAAGATCGCATCCCGCTGGGCCGACCATCGCAAGGTCCCACAGGTCGGATTTGCTCCAGATTGGACCAAACATGCCAAGGCCGCACCTTTCAAGCGCAACGATCAGATGCTCGACGTCCTGCCGATCGGCGTGATGCATTTCCCGGGCACCGGCATTCAGGACAACCTCGCCGACAAGGCGAAGAAGCTCGGCATCCCGGTCTGGAAGTTCGGCACGGGTGGCGCGTGAGCGCCACCCACTATCCCAGCATCTCGGGCCGGAATTGGGAGCGCCGACTGATGATCTTGCCGGACATCATGAACACACCGTCACCGGTATAATGCAGCGTCTCGGGATGCTTCGGCGACGAGGCGACGTGCGCCTTCACCACCTCAAAAATGAAGAAATTGTACTTCTCGACCAGCGCGTCGTCGTGCAACCGGCATTCGAAGCTCGCATGGCACTCGCCGATCAGCGGCGCATCGACCTCGCTGGCGCGTGCCGCCGTCAGCCCGAAACGGGCGAACTTGTCAATCTCGCTCCCGGACGTGTTGCCGATCCCGACCACCGCGTCCGTCAGCGCCGTCGTCGGCAGGTTGATGACGCATTCGCGGCTGTTTCGGATCATCTCGAAACTATGATTACCGCCCGAAATCATCAGGCCGACGAGCGACGGCGAGAATTCCAGGATCGTCTGCCAGCCGAGCGTCATGATGTTGGTCTTGCCCTCCCACTTCGAGGACACCAGCACGATCGGGCCTGGCTCCAGATAACGGCGCACCTGACCGACGGGGAAATCGCTCTTCTTCGGCACCTTCGTCATGCAGCGACCTCACAGGCAGTTACTCGTGCCGCACTATAGCGGCTGAAGTCGACGGCAGCACGACCGGTTGAACGCCTGGCGGACCCGGCAGATGCATCGAAGTCCAATTGTCTGGTGGCCCCTCCGACCGGCGGAAGACCACCCCCGCATCCATTCGCTGATCCTTGGTCCAGCCGAAGGCCTGATGCCATCAACCCGTGAAGGGTCGGCTATGCGAGCATGCCGCCGCTCCAGCTACGCCTCCGCGGTGATTGCGGCCCTCAGCCGGACACATCGGGCGCCTGTCACGCGGGGGATGGTCCCCCGCCTCCAAGACAGGAGCCGGTACAATGTCCCTCAACGATGCACAGGCCTACGCCTTCAGCCTCGCCACCACCCTCATGGTCGCGATCATCATCTTCAAGGCAGGCGACGGCACCCATTCCGTCACGCCCATCACCGAGTTCGACGGCGACGCCGAGATCGTGGCGGAGATCGATCCCTTCGCCCCCTGATGGGGGCGATCGCCAGTCGAGGACGCGGAAATCGAACCGATTTCCGCTCCCGACAACGGTCAACTTCCGCTATACTTCAGATCGCGCCGTGGTGGTGGTGGAGGCGCGACCGTCAGACCTTTATCTCACGGAGACCACCGCCATGATCTTTATCGGTATCCTCGCCAGCATCGCCGTGATCGGCGGCCTGTGCTGGCTTTTGTTCACGCTGGCTGTCTTCGCGTTGCCGTTCTTCGCGGGCGTCAGCGCCGGGACATGGGCCTATCAGACCGGCGCAGGCTGGCTCGGCGCGCTCGTCGTCGGCCTCGCCGCCGCCGCACTGACGCTTGGCCTCGGACAATTCCTGCTCGCCTTGATGCGTCCGCTCTGGATACGCCTCGCGATCGCCCTGGCGTTCGTCGCACCGGCGGCGCTCGCGGGTTATCACGCGACGCATGGCATCGTGAAACACACCATGCCCTCCGACACCTGGCAGCTCATCTTCTCCGTCATCGGCGCGATTGCCGTCGGCATCACGGCGCTGATCAGGGTGACAGCAATGGCCGCGCCCGGACCAACCAGACAGAACGTCGCGCGCGCCTGACATCGTTGCCGCGACGGCGGGACAGTAGCCGATATCTTGCGCATCGCGCTTTTCGACGCCTGGGTTCGTCTAAGACCGCGGTGGTAGGATCGACGGCTAGCCCAGACGGACGCGCCATCCCCTCGGTGACGGTGCCGGTGGCAATGCCGTGACAGCGCGCAGACGGTGCGAGTGCCGGGAGGGGGGGCGCTCGTGCGCGACGGTCGGGAACCGGCAGGACATTGGGTCTAACGGAGCCGGGAGACATCGCGATTTCTCGATGTGGCCACGGTCATATCGGTCGAGGATGGTCGCCACGTTCTCCTGTGATGCGTCTCTGTCACGTCGACCGCTCCAAAACGGCCTCTTCAATGGGCTGATCTGGCCGAAGGTCGGCTGCGCCTCGATCGCCTATGCCGCAACAGCGGCGTCGAAACTTTCTTCCCCTGCCGGAACCCACCCCACGCGACAGGTCGCGTGAGGACCCCGGGCCGCCGTCATTCCTCGCGAGACAAGAAAGCCCCTCCTTTGCTGTCAGGCCCCTGCGGGGTGCGCCGTCAATCGCCTCCGGCCTGTCGATCGCCATCGAGGCCGCAATGGTGCGGGCTCGGAACAGAGTTCAAGGAGAACTACCATGGCGACCATCGGCACCTTCAAAAAGACCGGCAACAACGAGTTCACCGGCGAAATCGTCACCCTCAGCCTCCAGACCAAGAACGTCCGCATCGTCCCCGATGCCCGCACCACCGGCGAGAACGCCCCCAGCCACCGCATCTTCGTCGGCCGCGCCGAGATCGGCGCCGCCTGGTCCAAGACCTCCAACGAGGGCCGCGCCTATCTGGGCCTGAAGCTCGACGACCCCAGCTTCAACGCCCCGATCTACGCCAATCTCTTCGGCGACGAGGAAGGCGAAGGCTTCAGCCTCATCTGGTCCCGCCCGAACCGCCGCAACGGCGAGTGAG
Organism: Hyphomicrobium sp.; assembly: GCF_019744875.1. Classification (GTDB taxonomy): domain Bacteria; phylum Pseudomonadota; class Alphaproteobacteria; order Rhizobiales; family Hyphomicrobiaceae; genus Hyphomicrobium_C. Next base: position 116,732 of record NZ_JAIETU010000006.1, read on the forward strand.
GCCAGCGCGACGCCCCGCCCGGTTGGCCCGGGCGGGGCGATCGCTTGTCGGGCGACCGAATCAGTTTGCGTTCCACTGACTGCTAGGCCACCCCGCAAAGGCAGTATGAGGTAGCATCGGCCCGCAAGAACGACTATTATAGTCGTAGTTCTGGTGTGCGCGTATGTCCGAGTGGGAGGTGATCATGCATGATCACCGCCCGACAATCGCGGGCCGCACGCGCGTTGCTTGGATGGAATCAGGAGACGCTCGCTGACAAGGCCCAGGTATCCCTGACCGCGCTGAAGCGCCTCGAATCCGCAAGCGGGCTCGAGGTATATGAGACCACGCGCGATCAGGTGCGTCGGGCGCTTGAAGGCCACGGCATCCTCCTCCTGACCACCGACCAAGGCGAAGGTGTGATGGTGGTTCGTGGAAAAATCGACAAGCGATAGCGTCTCCCTTGCCAACCGCATGCCGTCGGTACGCCGTTGCCATCACCAGTGTCGATTTTGCTGCGATGCACCCGACACACGGTTAACAAATTCCACCGGAATGGATAAGAATGACTTCAGAGGACCGGTGTGACCAAGACAGATTTTCTAGACCAGCCGCCCGATAGCTCGGTGCTCACGCCCTATGACCGCGAGCACCTGAAAACCTATCTGCGACTGCTGGATGCCGAGGCCGACGGTGCGTGCTGGGAAGAAGCGGTGACCGTTATATTCGGCCTCGACCCTGACAAAGATGCCCAGCGGGCTGCGCGCGTCTACACCACCCACCTGGCCCGCGCGAAATGGATGACCGAGAACGGCTTTCGCCATCTGGTCCGGTCGAGCTACCACTGATCCGACTGTGATGCAGAAGCCGCATCACGTTGCGCCACCTTCGAACTTCCCAAGCCAAAGACAACTTGGAATCGTGCTCTCCGCATTGCTCGCCCCAGAGAGGCGCGAAAGGAGAGTAAAAACATGTCTGAGGAAGGAAGTTGGAGAACTGGCTCGGCGTATGACTATATTGATGGCCTGAATGCGCCAGATATCGCGTGGGAGTTTCTGCGGAGAAACCACGACTACCGACGGGAATATTCAGAACTTCAGCGCTTAGGGCATCTCGCTCCGGACAAAGCGCAGGCGTTATCCGATCGCTGGGGGTTATCTTTTCGCTATAGACCCTGCCCTCAGTGCGTTGACTACGGCTATCTCCTGGACCCTTACCGCCGATCCGTTCAAACTTCTCCTCGTTCCGTCACCAGCATCGCCCGCTGGCACAGGGGTAACTAGCGAACAAATTTCCTCAACTCCTCTTGCTGCCGACGGGACTCTTCGTCTCGCCGCCGGTGGCGAGACGTTCGACATGGCTTTTCATGGCGAAGCCGGCCACGCACCGCTCGCCGTCGTCGTCATACTCGACGACATCACGCCGGATCGGCTCCAGGCGATCGACCGTTTCTGGTCGACGATGTGGAGGCAGAAAACCCCACCCGACGATCGCCTGACCACGCCACGACGCCAGCGAATGCGAAGGATGCTCCAAGCGGTTGACGCGCACTATGCGGGTGAGACCTATCGTGCCATCGGCGAAACCCTTTTCCTTGGATACCAGATCGACGCGCAATCCTGGGTCGGAAACTCGGTTCGTGAAACAACGATCCGGCTCGTGCGCGACGGCGTGAAACTCGTCGAAGGCGGTTACCGCTCCCTCCTGCGCCGACCCCGCCGATCATAGCCTGCCTTCGGCCGGCTGGGGCGTGTCGAAATTAGCGTTCTATCTTCGACATCGTCCGACCCACCGTCTTCACGCCACCGTGCTCTCGAACCGCCGCCTGACGGCAGCGGCCCCCAACGAGACCACGGAGGCTCGATAATGGCCGAAACTACCGCCGGCATTCCGCCACGCTACCTGCGAACGCAGGAAGCCGCTCGCTTCCTCGGGCTGTCCGAGCGCACGCTTGAGAAGCACCGCACCTACGGCACTGGCCCGACCTACCGGAAGCTCGGCGGCCGAGTCGTCTACGCCATCGACGATCTCCAGACCTGGGCGGATCGCGGCCTTGTCAGCTCGACATCCGATCCGCGCGGCACGGTGCTGCCCGCCAAGAGGCAAGAGCCTGCGGACCGCCGCTTCGCCGGCCGCCAGCCGCGCTGAGGCGTCCGGCCATGTCGTCCCGCCCGCATCAACACGACGAACGCGCGCAGCTCGATCTGTTCCGAGCGCTCCCCGGCGATCTCGCGCCACGCGATGCGCAGGACCTGATGGCCTATCCGTTCTTCTCGCTCGCCAAGTCGAAGCGCCTGGCGCCGATCGACTTCAAGGCGGGCTCGGTCGTCATCAGGGTCGAGGCCGTCGCCGAGCATGGCATGGCCACCATCTGGGACGCTGACGTGCTCATCTGGGCGGCCTCGCAGATCGTCGAAGCGCGCGACGTCGGCCTGCGCCCGTCTCGCCTCATGGCGACGACGCCCTATGAGATCCTGAACTTCATCGGACGCGGCGTCTCGCTGCGCGATTACGACCGGCTGAAGGCCGCGCTCGACCGGCTTCAATCCACCACCATCGCGACCTCGATCCGCCAGCCAACCGAGCGGCGGATGCACCGCTTCTCCTGGATCAACGAGTGGAAGGAGCGCGCCGATCACCGCGGCCGGCCGCTCGGGCTCGAACTGATCCTGCCCGACTGGTTCTACGGCGCGGTGCTCGACGATGCCTTGGTGCTGACCATCGACCGCAACTATTTCGGGCTGACCGGCGGCCTGGAGCGCTGGCTCTATCGCCTCGTGCGCAAGCATGGCGGCAAACAGGAGTTCGGCTGGAGCTTCGATTTCCCGCATCTCCACGCCAAGTCCGGCAGCCTCTCGCCGCTCAAGCACTTCGCCTACGACCTGCGCGACATCGTCCGCCGCCAGCCGCTGCCTGGCTACCGCCTGACCATCGAGCAATGCGTCGGCGGCCCCGAAATCCTGTCCTTCGTACCCACCGATCCCGACGCTCTCGGCATCCCGCGCCGCCGTCGCCGCTCGACAACTCGCCCTGGGGATAAACTGTGAATCATCTCGTGCTATCAGGGACCGGCACTATCGTGCCATCGGGGACCGGACTCTCGTGCTATCGGGGACCGAAATCGTCGATTCATCGCGCTAAATCAGCGTCTTGCGAACCCCGTAACTTATCTAACCTAGATTCCTACGGAATCTTTCTAACGGAAGTCCGTTTTTCGACGGCTGTGGACGAGTCCCCGACCGCCGGGAGACCGTCATGATCGTCGCGCTCCTCAACCAGAAGGGCGGCGTCGGCAAGACGACGCTCGCCCTGCATCTTGCCGGCGAATGGGCGCGCAATGGCAAGCGCGTGACGCTGATCGACGCCGATCCACAAGGCTCGGCGCTGGACTGGTCGCAGCAGCGCAGCCGGGAGGGATTGGAACGGCTGTTCGGTGTCGTCGGCCTGGCGCGCGATACGCTCCACCGCGAAGCGCCGGAGCTGGCGCGCGACGTCGATCACGTCGTCATCGATGGACCCCCGCGTGTCGCCGGGCTAATGCGCTCGGCGCTGCTGGCCGCCGACCTCGTGCTGATCCCCGTCCAGCCATCGCCGCTCGACGGCTGGGCGTCGGCCGAGATGCTGACGCTGCTCAACGAAGCGCGGATCTACCGCCCGGACCTGAAAGCCCGGTTCGTGCTGAACCGCTGCGCGGCGCGCACAGTGCTCGCCCGGGAGACCGCCGAGACGCTGGCCGATCATGACCCGCCGCCGCTCCTGACAACCATCGGCCAGCGCATCGCTTTCGCCGATGTCGTTCAGACCGGACGGCTCGCCGCCGAGCAGGACGATACCTCGCCTGCCGCGCGGGAGATCGCCGCACTCGCCGCCGAAGTCGCGAGGACCGGCGTATGAGCGAGCGGTCCCCGAAACGCAGCTTCGCCGCTCGGCCGGCGGACCCGGAAAGCTGGATCAAGGCGCCAGACCGGCCATCGCCGCGCGCGGAGCCTGCGGCCGACTTCGCTGCCCGACTGACGATCGACGTCACCGCCGACATGCGCGGCCGGATCAAGATCGCAGCCTTCCAGCGCGGACAGACCGTCGCCGACATGCTGCGCGCCCTGTTCGAGCGCGAATTCCCACACAGCGAAGGAGATCCACGATGATCGGCGTCGCCGACGCATCGGTGCGCAGCGGCTTGCCGCATACGCTTGCCGCCGATGCCCTGACCCATGTCGAGCTGACGTGGATTGAGAAGAAGATCGAGTTCTGGATCAGGTTCGGCCGCGAGGCCGCCGAACAGATCCTCAACCGCCGCCGGCGCGTCGTGTCGTTCGCACCGAACAGCGTCTTCGCCTTCGTTCGCTGGACTTCCAACGATTACGGCACCGCGCTGTCGCGCCTCGACATCGTCCGCGCCGTGAATGCCGGTGAGCACTGTCAGACCCTGCCATTCGTGCGCCCCGGTGGCGACATCCTGCTGCGCGCCGATGGCTGGCCGAAGGTCGAGCGCGTGCTCCAGCTCATCGATGCGATCGAGGCGCGCGGCATCGATGCGATCGAGGTTTCACCGGATCACTGGCGTCATGTCCATAACCGGCTGACCGTCGGCGAAGCCCCGCGCGCCTACGATGTGCAGCAGCACCGCGCCTTCATTCTGCGCCGGGAGATTGGCGCATGACGCGGCTCGCCTATGCCTTGGTCACGACGGCCGCCGTGTCGCTGCTCGGCATCGCGTCGATCGCCTCGTTCGCGCCGAAGCTGATCTGGAATGCTTCGGCGAGCACGCCGATCGGCCTGTACGCGATCGGCGCACCTGGCCGGCTGGACGTTACCGATCTGGTCGCAGTCCGCGCGCCCGAGCCGCTCGCGACCTTCCTCTCGGACGGCGGATATCTGCCGCGCGGCGTGCCTCTCATGAAGCACGTCGCGGCGCTTCCCGGGCAGCGCGTGTGCAGAACAGGGCTCGCCATCACGGTCGATTCCGTGCCGATGGGCGATGCGCTGGACCACGACCGTCGCGGCCGACCATTGCCGATCTGGCAAGGCTGCCGCGTGGTCGCAGACGGTGAGCTGTTCCTGATGAACTGGGAAGTCCGCGACAGCCTCGACGGCCGCTACTTCGGTCCGCTCCCCGCCAGCTCGGTCATTGGCCGGGCCACCCCGCTCTACACCGACGAGGACGGCGATGGCCGCTTCGTCTGGCGCGCGCCGACGCGGTGACGGCACGCCCATGACCTTGTCCACCGCACAGCCACGGAGAAAATCATGTCCCTGATCGGTCAATTCACGCGCGACGATTCCGGCTTCATCGGCCATTTGCAAACGCTCTTGTTGCAGCAGGACATCATCATCATTCCGGCCGAGGCCTCCGATGCCGAGAATGCGCCGGATTTCCGCGTTCATGTCTTCGACGGTATGAACAACGAACCCGGCGCCGAGATCGGCGCGGGTTGGAAGCGCACCGGCGAGAAGGCCGGCGACTACGTCTCGCTACAGATCGACGATCCAACCTTCGATCATCCGATCCGCGCCAACCTTTTCCAGTCGGCTGATGACAAATCCGCCTGGGGCCTGCACTGGAATCGCCCGCCGAAGCGTGGCGAGCGGGACTGAGCGATGCCCGTCATTCGCTCGCAAACTGTCGTCGGAGGGAGGATCGCCCTCCGACGCACAGCCTTCCTTCTCCTTTCCGGCCTGCTTCTCGCCGCGCCGCTCGCGCCTGCCGCCACTGCACAGGAGATGCCCGCCGATCGCCCATCACGCGTCGATCCCTATGCGACGTTCATCGCAGAGGCGGCGCAACGGTTCGGCGTGCCAGAGGCGTGGATTCGCGCCGTGATGCGCGTCGAAAGCCGTGGCGATGCGCGCGCCATCTCGTCTGCCGGCGCGATGGGTTTGATGCAAATCATGCCCGCCACCTGGGCCAGCCTTCGTACCCGTCACGGCCTCGGCGCGAACCCCTACGATCCGCACGACAACATCCTGGCGGGCGCGGCGTATCTGCGCGAAATGCACGACCGCTACGGTTCGCCGGGCTTCCTCGCGGCCTACAATGCCGGTCCCGGTCGCTACGAAGAATCTCTCGCCGGCCGTCCGCTGCCCGCTGAAACGCGCACCTATGTCGCCATGCTCGGACCCGTCGTCGGCGGCGGCGAGATGGTTTCCCCCGTCGTGGTGGCGGCCGCCGATCCGCTCGCCTGGACCCGTGCGCCGCTCTTCGTCGTGCAGCCATCGAGCAGCATGACCGTCGCTCCGGTGCAACGTGAAAGCGCGCCGGATGAAGCAACAACGCCAGCTCCGGCGCGCGATCCAAACACGATTGCGCCACGCACCGATGGGCTGTTCGTGGCTCGCAATGCATCAGGAAGCCCCCGATGACGGCGTTCGCACCGGATCGGGGAATGGCGGGCTCTGGCGGACAGATGGCGGTCCGGGGAGGAGGAGCAGGCAACACAACCGCACGATGGCGAGATAAAAGCGCACGATGTGCGGCTTGGTTCGGTCGTGTGTTTTCAGGGACTTATCGCGCATTGGCGCGAGGTGCGCCTGATCGGCGCAGCCTGCGCATCCGCAATTTCGCCAAGGATTTCCGCGCGTTTGCACGATGTGCGGGGTCCAGGCGATGAGCGGCGAGGACGATTTCCGCATCCGGCCGGGCCGCATCCGATCCACCCGCGCGCAACAGGCGCGGCCCTTCATCGCCCAGGCGCTCGCTGCTGCCCAGCGCGCCGGCGGCAGCGTCTCGCGCTCCGGCAAGATCAGCTCGGGTAACCGCTCGCGTTTCGGGCGCGGCCAGCGCGCGACCGTGCAGGCCAATCGACTGCTCACCAGCCGATCGCGCAACACGGTCATCAAGACGCGCGTCGTCCGTCATACAGCGCGGGCCGCGCCGCTCTCCGCCCACCTCAGCTATCTGCGGCGCGACGGTGTGACCCGGGATGGGGAGAAGGCGCAGCTGTTCGGGCCCGAGACCGAGGACGCCGATCCCAAGGCGTTCGCGGAGCGGACCCAGGACGACCGGCATCACTTCCGCTTCATCGTCTCGCCCGAGGACGCGACCGAGATGTCCGACCTCAAAACCTATGCCCGCGACCTGATGGGGCAGATGGCGAAGGACCTCGGCACCAAGCTCGACTGGGTCGGCGTCGATCACTGGAACACGGACAATCCCCACGTCCATATCATCCTGCGCGGGCGCACCGATGACGGCCAGGACCTCGTCATCTCGCGCGACTACATCAAGGAAGGCATGCGCGCCCGCGCGCAGGATCTCGTCACCCAGGAGCTGGGGCCGCGCACCGATCTCGAGATACGCCGCAATCTCGAACGCCAGATCAATGCCGAGCGCTGGACCAACCTCGACCGCCAGCTTTCGCGCGATGCCTATCGGACCGGCGTCATCGATCTCGCACCGCACCCCGACCGCCAGCCCGACGAATTCCAGGCGATGAAGGTCGGCCGGCTGCGAAAGCTGGAGACACTCGGCCTCGCGGATCAGGTTGGCCCCGGCCAATGGGTTATGTCCGAGAATGCCGAGGCGACCCTGCGCGAGCTGGGCGAGCGTGGCGACATCATCAAGCGCATTCACCGCGGCCTGACCGAACGCGGCATCGAACGGGGCGCGGCGAGCTATGTGCTCGCCGGCGAGAGCATCAACGATCCCGTCGTCGGCCGACTGGTCGATCGCGGTCTCGACGATGAGCTGAAGGGCACGGCCTATGCCGTGGTCGACGGCACGGACGGACGAACCCATCACATCAAGCTGCCCGACCTCGACGCAGCCGGCGACAGCGCACCGGGCTCGATCGTCGAGCTGCGCAAGTTCGACGACGCGCAGGGACGCAGGCGGGTCGCACTCGCCGTCCGCTCCGATCTCGACATCTCCGCCCAAGTCAACGCGACCGGCGCGACCTGGCTCGACCGGCAGGCGATCGCCCGTGATCCCGTCGCACTCGGCGGCGGCGGCTTCGGCGCGGAGGTTCGCCAGGCGATGGACAGGCGGGCGGAACATCTCGTTGGTCAGGGCCTCGCGGAGCGGCAAACGCGCGGCGTCAGCTTCTCGCCGGGACTGATCGACGCGCTGCGGCAGCGCGAGGTGGAGGCCCTTGGCCAGAAGCTCGCGGCCGAGACCGGCCGGCAATTTTCCAAGGCCGCAACGGGCGAGTATGTGGCGGGCACCTATCGCCAGCGCTTCGCGCTCGCCTCTGGCCGCTTCGCCATGATCGATGACGGCCTCGGCTTCCAGCTCGTGCCCTGGTCGCCGTCCCTCGAGCGTCAGATCGGTCAGCACGTCTCCGGCGTGTCGCGCGGCGCCGGCGGCGTCGACTGGAGCTTCGGCCGCAATCGCGGCCTCGGCATGTAGCCCAATCAAGAAAGGAGTAACCGCCATGTCGGCGACCAAGATCCTCTGGGGCCAGATCGTCAACGTCTTTCTGATCGTGCTCATGACAACCTGGGCGGCGACGCAGTGGACGGCCTATCGACTCGGCTTCCAGCCGCAGCTCGGACTTCCGTGGTTCGAACTGGCCGGCTGGCCGATCTACTATCCGCCCGCCTTCTTCTGGTGGTGGTACTTCTACGATGCCTATGCACCGCCGATCTTCATCGAGGGCGCCTATATCGCGGCGTCAGGCGGCTTCATCTCCATCGCCGTCGCGATCGGGATGTCCGTCTGGCGGGCGCGTGAAGCCAAGAATGCCGAGACGTTCGGCTCTGCCCGATGGGCCATCGCCGGCGAAGTGCGCGCCGCTGGCCTGACGGGCGCGGATGGCGTCATCCTGGGGAAGTTCGATCGCGACTATCTCCGCCACGATGGCCCCGAGCATGTGCTGTGCTTCGCGCCCACGCGGTCAGGCAAGGGTGTCGGCCTGGTCGTGCCGTCGCTGCTGACCTGGCCGGGATCGGCGATCGTCCACGACATCAAGGGGGAAAACTGGCAGCTCACCGCCGGCTTCCGCGCGCATCATGGTCGCGTGCTGCTGTTCGATCCGACCAATGCGAAGTCCGCCGCCTACAATCCGCTGCTCGAAGTCCGCCGCGGCGAATGGGAGGTTCGCGACGTCCAGAACATCGCCGACATTCTAGTCGATCCGGAAGGCTCGCTGGAGAAGCGGAACCATTGGGAAAAAACCAGCCACGCGTTGCTGGTCGGCGCCATCCTGCACGTCCTCTATGCCGAGGCCGACAAGACCCTGGCTGGCGTTGCCGCCTTCCTCTCCGACCCGAAGCGGCCGATCGATTCGACGCTGGCCGCTATGATGAAGACAGCGCATCTCGGCGAGGCCGGCCCGCATCCGGTGATCGCCAGCGCCGCGCGCGAGCTGCTGAACAAATCCGACAACGAGCGGTCGGGCGTGCTGTCCACCGCGATGTCGTTCCTCGGCCTCTACCGCGATCCCGTCGTCGCCGAGGTCACACGCCGCTGCGACTGGCGCATCGTCGATATCGTCGGCGGCAAGCATCCGACGACCCTCTACCTCGTGGTGCCGCCATCGGACATCAACCGAACAAAGCCGCTGATCCGCCTGATCCTCAATCAGATCGGCAGGCGGCTCACGGAGGATCTGAAGGCGAAGGGCAACCGCCACCGGCTGCTGCTCATGCTCGACGAATTCCCGGCGCTCGGCCGCCTCGACTTCTTCGAGAGCGCGCTCGCCTTCATGGCGGGTTACGGCCTTAAAGCCTTCCTCATCGCCCAGTCGCTGAACCAGATCGAGAAGGCCTATGGGCCGAACAACTCGATCCTCGACAACTGCCATGTGCGCGTCAGCTTCGCCACCAATGACGAGCGGACCGCCAAGCGTGTCTCGGACGCGCTTGGCACCGCGACCGAGATGCGCGCGATGAAGAACTATGCCGGTCATCGGCTGTCGCCTTGGCTCGGCCACATGATGGTCTCGCGCTCGGAGACAGCCCGGCAATTGATGACGCCCGGCGAGATCATGCAGCTTCCGCCATCCGACGAAATCGTCATGGTGGCGGGCACCCCGCCGATCCGCGCGAAGAAGGCGCGATATTATGAGGATCGCCGGTTTCAGGAGCGCATCTTACCGCCGCCGAACCTCGTCAAGTCGACAACGGCTCGGCAGGACGACTGGAGCACGCTGCCCTTTCCGGTGACGCCGGCGCTGGCGGCGGCTACCGCCGGAGGCGGATCGGAGGATGAGGATACGACCGACTCCGAACGCCGGCACCAGCCGGAACTGAGCCGCTCGAAACCAGTCGAGCCTAAGCGACCCATCGAAAACGAGTTCGAGATCGATCCTCGCGATGACGCCGATGAGGACACCGCACGTCTCTCGCGGATGACGCAGACCATGCGCCAGGTCGCACGCCAAGCGTCGCTCGATCCCGGCGACGGCATCGATCTTTAGGAGGCATCATGACAAAGTCTCCCAAAAAGCAGCGGCTGTCTGTCTATCTCGAACCGGACATCATGAAGGCGCTCGCCGCGCACGCCGCCTGGCGCGATCAATCCCTCTCGCTGATCGCCGAGGCCGGCATCGCCTCGTTCCTGTCGCCCGACGCCGCCGAGCGCCAGGAAGCGGCCACGACCAAACGGCTCGATCAGATCGACCGGCGAATGGCGCGTATTGAGCGCGACCTCGGCATCTCCGTCGAAACGCTGGCCGTATTCATCCGCTTCTGGTTGACGACGAACCCGCCGCTACCCGAGCCGGCCCAGGCCGCAGCGCGCGCGAAAGCCGGCGAGCGCTACGAGGCGTTCGTCACCGCGCTCGGACGGCGACTCGCGCAGGGACCGAAACTTCGGCAGGAGATTTCGGAGGACATCGCGCCCGCGCGCGACGCGGATTAATCTGGGAACGGCGCACCGCAAGTATTCCCTGGTTCCGCCGTTTTCCTGTCTTTGCACGCCACAGTACGACGACCACATTATGGTTGTTGTCAGGCCATGATTTCTGCCTCTTCTACTCATCCCCGATCCAGGGCCGCATGTCGCGGTCCCGCAAGAGAACGGGGACGACGTGGCGGCCACTCACCAGAAATCGGAGGCGATCCTTCGCGGCGCGCGCATGCTGCGCACGGCCCTCGGGCCGGCGATCGCCCGGTTTCTGGAAGACCCCGCGATCGTCGAGGTGATGCTCAACCCCGATGGGCGGCTCTGGGTCGACCGGCTTTCCGAAGGACTTTCCGACACGGGTGAACTGTTGTCGCCGTCAGACGGCGAGCGGATCATCCGCCTCGTCGCCCATCATGTCGGGGCCGAGGTTCATCCCGGCGCCCCACGTGTCTCAGCCGAGTTGCCCGAAACGGGGGAGCGGTTCGAGGGGCTGTTGCCGCCCGTCGTGTCCGCCCCGGCCTTCGCGATCCGCAAGCCGGCCGTCGCCGTGTTCACGCTCGACGACTATGTCGCCGCCGGGATCATGGCGGCGCATCAGGCCGAGACGCTGCGCCAGGCCGTCGCCGATCGGCGCAACATCCTCGTCGCCGGCGGCACCTCGACCGGCAAGACGACCCTCACCAACGCTTTGCTGGCTGAGGTCTCGAAGACCTCCGACCGCGTCGTCCTGATCGAAGACACGCGCGAACTGCAATGCGCCGCGCCGAACCTCGTCGCCATGCGGACCAAAGACGGCGTCGCCTCGCTCTCCGATCTTGTCCGCTCCTCTCTTCGCCTGCGCCCTGATCGGATTCCGATCGGCGAGGTCCGGGGAGCCGAGGCCCTCGATCTGCTGAAGGCCTGGGGCACAGGACACCCCGGCGGTGTCGGAACCATCCACGCGGGTACGGGCATCGGCGCGCTGCGTCGGATGGAGCAGCTCATCCAGGAAGCCGTCGTCACCGTCCCGCGCGCCCTGATCGCCGAGACGATCGATCTCGTCGCCGTGCTTTCCGGCCGGGGCACGTCGCGCCGCCTCGCCGAACTCGCCCGCATCGAGGGCCTTGGCCCCGACGGCGACTACCGCGTCACGCCCGCAAGCCAGCCCCTCACAGGAGGTCCGTCATGATCCAGCATGCCCTGCGTTTCCGCCGCCATATCGCGACTGCGGTATCCGTCACCTTCGTCTCGCTGGCGCTCGCGCCTGCCGCTCACGCTTCCGGCTCCCAAATGCCCTGGGAGGCCCCGCTACAGTCCATCCTCGAATCCATCGAGGGCCCGGTCGCCAAAATTATCGCGGTGATGATCATCATCATCACCGGCCTGACGCTGGCCTTCGGCGACACGTCGGGCGGCGCGCGCAAGCTCATCCAAATCGTCTTCGGCCTGTCGATCGCCTTCGCTGCGTCCAGCTTCTTCCTGTCCTTCTTCTCGTTCGGCGGCGGGGCGCTCGTCTGATGGCCAACGGCGCAGATCATCATGGCGAGCTGGCGGGCTTCTCGGTCCCGGTCCATCGGTCGCTGACCGAGCACATCCTGCTCGGCGGCGCTCCGCGCTCGATCGCCATTCTCAACGGCACGCTGGCAGCCGCGCTCGGCCTTGGCCTCCGCCTCTGGCTGGTCGGCCTGGGCCTTTGGGCTCTCGGTCATTTCGCGGCCGTCTGGGCGGCCAAGCGCGATCCGCAGTTCGTCGATGTCGTGCGCAAACATCTGCGCATCCCCGGCCACCTGTCGGTTTGAGGAGCGACGCCGATGATGAACCTCGCCGAATATCGCAACCGCAATACCCGTCTCGCCGACTTCCTGCCTTGGGTCGCTCTGGTCGGCGAGGGCATCGTCCTGAACAAGGACGGCAGCTTGCAGCGGACCGCAAGATTTCGAGGACCCGACCTCGACAGTGCCGTTCCGGCCGAGATGGTCGCGGTCGCCGGTCGGCTTAACAACGCCTTCCGTCGCCTGGGCTCCGGCTGGGCCATCTTCGTCGAGGCGCAGCGCCATGGCGCCGCGACCTATCCCGCCAGCATGTTCGCCGACAGCGCGTCGGCCTTGGTCGACGCCGAGCGGAAAGCCGACTTCGAGGAAGCCGGCGCACACTTCGAGTCCAGCTACTTCCTCACCTTTCTCTATTTGCCGCCCGCCGAAGACGCGGCGCGCGCAGAGACCTGGCTCTACGAGGGTCGCGATCACGCCGGCGTCGATGCGCACGAGATCCTGCGCGGCTTCGCAGACCGCACCGATCGCATTCTTCAGCTCATCGACGCCTTCATGCCGGAATGCGCCTGGCTCGATGACGGCGAGACGCTGACCTATCTGCACTCGACCGTCTCGACCAAGCGGCACCGCGTTTGCGTGCCCGAGACGCCGATGTATCTCGACGCGCTGCTGGCCGATCAGCCGCTGACCGGCGGGCTCGAACCCCGGCTCGGCGACGCACATATCCGCATCCTCACCATTGTCGGCTTCCCGGCCGCTACGACGCCCGGCATCCTCGACGAGCTGAACCGCCTGGCTTTTCCCTATCGCTGGTCGACGCGCGCCGTCCTGCTCGACAAGACCGACGCCACCAAGCTGCTGACCAAGATTCGGCGGCAATGGTTCGCAAAGCGCAAATCGATCGCCGCCATCTTGAAGGAGGTGATGACGAACGAGGCCTCCGCCCTCGTGGACACCGATGCGTCCAACAAGGCGGCCGATGCCGACATGGCGTTGCAGGAGCTGGGCGCGGACTATGCCGGCCAAGCCTATGTGACCGCGACGATCACTGTCTGGGACGATGATCCGCGCATCGCCGCCGAGAAGCTGCGTATGGTCGAGAAAGTCATCCAGGGCCGCGACTTCACCGCGATGCCCGAGACGATCAACGCCATGGACGCCTGGCTCGGCTCGCTGCCCGGCCATGTCTATGCCAACGTCCGCCAGCCCCCGATCAACACATTAAATCTCGCCCACATGATCCCGCTGTCGGCGGTGTGGGCGGGACCGGAACGGGACGAGCATTTTGCAGCACCCCCACTGCTGTTCGGCAAGACCGAGGGCTCGACCCCGTTCCGGCTTTCCATCCATGTCGGCGATGTCGGCCATACGTTGATCGTCGGCCCGACAGGCGCCGGTAAGTCGGTGCTCCTCGCGCTGATGGCCCTGCAGTTCCGGCGCTATCCCCAAAGCCAAGTCTTCGCCTTTGACTTCGGCGGATCGATCCGCGCCGCCGCGCTAGCCATGCGCGGCGACTGGCACGATCTCGGCGGGGGCCTCACGGAGGGGGCAGACGACAGCGTGTCGCTTCAGCCGCTCGCGCGCATCGACGATGTCGCCGAGCGCGCCTGGGCCTCCGACTGGCTTGTCGCGATCCTGGCGCGCGAGAGCGTGCCGGTCACGCCCGACGTGAAGGAGCACCTCTGGTCGGCGCTGTCTTCGTTGTCCTCCGCGCCTATCAGCGAGCGGACGCTGACGGGTCTTTCCGTCCTGCTCCAGTCCAACGACCTGAAACAGGCGCTGCGACCCTATTGCGTCGGTGGACCCTATGGGCGGCTGCTCGACGCCGAAGGTGAATATCTCGGCGAAGCCAATGTTCAGGTTTTCGAGACCGAAGGGCTGATCGGCACCGGCGCCGCGGCGGCCGTGCTTGCCTATCTCTTCCACCGCATCGAGGACCGCCTCGACGGTCGCCCGACACTGCTGATCGTGGATGAAGGCTGGCTGGCCCTGGATGACGAGGGTTTCGCAGGGCAACTCCGCGAATGGCTGAAGACGCTGCGTAAGAAGAACGCCAGCGTCATCTTCGCCACCCAGTCGCTCTCCGACATCGACGGCTCGGCGATCGCACCGGCCATCATCGAGAGCTGCCAGACCCGCATCCTCCTCCCGAACGAGCGCGCCATCGAGCCGCAGATCACCGCGATCTATCGCCGTTTCGGTCTCAACGATCGCCAAATCGAGATCCTCGCCCGCGCAATGCCCAAGCGCGATTACTACTGCCAGTCCCGGCGCGGCAACCGGCTGTTCGAGCTGGGTCTGTCGGACGTGGCGTTGGCGCTTTGCGCCGCTTCGTCAAAGCAGCACCAGGCGCTGATCGCCGAGGTTCACGCCCGCAGCGGCACCGACGGATTCCTCGCCGAATGGCTCGCGGAGAACCGGCTCGCCTGGGCGGCAAACCTGATCGCTGACCTCACCAACGTCACCCCCCAAACCGATCCGGAGGCACGCCCATGACCCGTTCCGTTCAATCCCGCTCGCGCGCGCTGCGTCTGGCCGCCGCGCTGTTGGCCGCGCCGATCGCGCTCTCGCCAATCCTCAGCACACCCGCCGCCGCGCAATGGATCGTCTACGATCCCACCAACTATGCGCAGAATGTCCTGACAGCGGCGCGCACCCTGCAGCAGGTCAATCAGCAGATCACTCAGCTCCAGAACGAATCGACAATGCTGATCAACCAGGCCCGCAATCTCACCAGCCTGCCATACTCCTCTCTCCAACAGCTTCAGCAGTCGGTTCAGCGCACCCAGCAGCTTCTGCAACAGGCGCAGGGCATCGCCCTCAACGTCCAGCAGATCGACCGTGCGTTCCAGACGACCTACGGCAACGCATCGATGTCCGCGTCTGACAGCCAGCTCGTCACCAGTGCGCGCGAACGCTGGCAAAACACGGTCGGCGGCTTGCAGGACGCCATGCGCGTCCAAGCCGGCGTCGTCGGTAACATCGACACGAACCGGAGCGAGATGTCGGCACTGGTCGGCCAAAGCCAAGGGGCGACGGGTGCCTTACAGGCGACGCAGGCCGGCAACCAGCTTCTCGCCCTGCAGGCGCAGCAGCTCGCCGATCTGACCGCCGTCGTCGCGGCGAATGGCCGGGCGCAGGCGCTTTCTGAAGCAGAGCGCGCCGCAGCCGCCGAACAGGGGCGCGAGCAGCGTCGCCGCTTCCTGACGCCGGGTACGGGCTATCAGCCCGGCAACGCCCGCATGTTCCCGAACGGCAACTGAGGGCCTGGCCATGGACGGGAAGATGCTCGCCCGGCTCGGCGCCGTCGTCTTCGTCGCGGTTGCGATCACCGCGACCGCGATCGAGATGAACCGGAAAGAAGAAGCGCCCGAGCCGTGGGCGTCCGGACGGGCCGCCCAGGCCCAGACCGATCCGCTCCGCGACGAGCTGATCCGCTGCCAAGGACTCGGCGAAGCCGGTCCCCGCGATACCGCCTGCCTGCGGGCCTGGGCCGAGAACCGCAACCGCTTCCTCGCCCCCGGCGTCCGACCGGCCGAAAGTCTACCGGAGCCACCCCCGGCGCCACGCGACAACCCCGCGTCCCCGATAGATCGCACCGATCGACCGGCTCTGGGGCCAACCGCGCCGATCGCTCCGCCACACCTCGACGAGGCTCGATAGCATCATGGGCGGCACAGGCGTCATCGACCATTTCCTTGAGGTCTTCACCCGGTACATCGACAGCGGGTTCGGGTTGCTCAGCGGCGAAGTCGCTTTCATCGCCACGACCCTGATCGTCATCGACGTGACGCTGGCCGCGCTGTTCTGGAGCTGGGGCGCCGACGACGACATCATGGCCCGCCTGGTGAAGAAGACGCTGTTCGTCGGCGTCTTCGCCTACATCATCGGCAATTGGAACAACCTCGCCCGGATCATCTTCGAAAGCTTCGCCGGACTCGGCCTGAAGGCCAGCGGCACCAGCTTCACCACGGCCGATCTCTTGCGCCCCGGCAAGGTGGCGCAAACCGGTCTCGACGCCGGACGGCCGCTCTTGGAGTCGATCTCTGGCCTGATGGGCTACTGGTCGTTCTTCGAGAACTTTATCCAGATCGCCTGCATGTTTCTGGCTTGGGCGCTGGTGTTGCTCGCCTTCTTCATCCTCGCCATCCAGCTCTTCGTCACGCTCATCGAATTCAAGCTGACGACGCTCGCCGGCTTCGTCCTCATTCCGTTCGGCCTGTTCGGCAAGTCCGCCTTCATGGCCGAACGGGTGCTCGGGAATGTCATATCTTCCGGCATCAAGGTGCTGGTGCTGGCCGTCATCATCGGCATCGGCTCCACGCTGTTCTCCGAGTTCACTGCTGGCTTTGGCGGCGCCACACCCTCGATCGACGAGGCCATGGCCATCGTTTTGGCCGCGCTGTCGCTCCTCGGCCTCGGCATCTTCGGCCCCGGCATCGCCAGCGGCATCGTCTCTGGCGGCCCGCAACTCAGCGCCGGCGCGGCGGTTGGTACGGGCCTCGCGGCCGGCGGCATGATCGCCGCCGGAGCCGGCGCGGTCGGCGCCGTCGCATCCGGCGGCGCAGCACTTGCTGGTGGCGCTGCCGCTGCAGCCCGGGGCGGCGCCGCAATGGCGGGTGGCGCATCCACGGCCTATAGCCTCGGCGCAGCCGGCCAGTCGAGCGTCAGCGGCGTCGCGTCGGGCCTGGGCGGTGTCGCCCGCGCTGGCGGCAGCGCGGCCGTCTCGCCGCTGCGCCGTGCCGCCTCACGCGCCGCCGAGAGCATGCGCTCGAGCTTCAATGCCGGTGGCAAGGCCGCGTTCGAGTCCACCGGCGGCTCCTCGACCATGGGCTCGGTCGGTGGCGACGCAGCCGGCGACGGTGGCGGCTCGGCTGCTCCGGCAGCTGCCGGGGGGCCGCCCGCATGGGCGCAGCGCATGCGCCGCTCCCAACGCATGACCCACGCCGTCCAGGCGACCGCCCATGCCGTGCGCTCCGGTGACGCGCATGGCGGTGGCTCTTCCGTCAATCTCTCCGAAGGCGACCGCTGATGTTCAAACGACCCTCCACCCACTATGGCAAAGCCCCCGAACCCGAGACGCCCTATCAGCGCGCCGCACAGGTCTGGGACGAACGGATCGGCGCGTCGCGCGTCCAGGCGAAGAACTGGCGGCTGATGGCGTTCGGTTCGCTGATCCTCTCGGCCGGCTTCGCCACCGCGCTGGTCTGGCAATCGGCGCGCGGCACGATCGTCCCCTGGGTGGTGCAGGTCGACCGGTTCGGCCAGGCGCAGGCCGTGGCGCCTGCAGTCGCCGACTATCGTCCGACCGACCCGCAGATCGCCTTCCATCTGGCCCGCTTTATCGAGCAGGTCCGCTCGATCCCAGCAGACGCCATCATCGTGCGGCAGAACTGGCTGCGTGCCTATGATTTCACGACCGACCGCGGCGCGGCGGCGCTCAACGACTATGCGCGGGCCAACGACCCGTTCACCAAGGTCGGCCGCCAGCAGATCGCCGTCGACGTCTCCAGCGTCATTCGCGCTTCGCCCGACAGCTTCCGCGTCGCCTGGGTCGAGCGCCGCTACGAGAACGGCCAGATCGCCGATACCACCCGCTGGACCGCAATCCTGACCATCGTGGTGCAGATACCGCGCAACGCCGACCGGCTCAGGGCGAACCCGCTCGGCATCTACGTCAACGCTATCAACTGGTCACGGGAGCTTGGGCAATGAAGCCGTCTTTCCGTAAAGCTGGAAAACCGGCTTCACACATCCTCGTATTCCCGGCTCTGCGCAGATCCGCATTGCCGTTGGTACTGCTGGCGACGACTGCGCTCGCTGGATGCGCCACCACCACTCCGCCGCCGGAGATTTCCTACGACAACGCCGCGCCGGCAGTGCAGACGGTCGATCCGCCCGCGCCCGTCACCGTGGTCGAACTGCCGCGCCCGCTGCCCTTGCCGGGCCAGTTGCAGCGGGTAGAGCAATCCCGGCGCACGCCGGAATCTACCGATCCCACGACGAGGGTGAACCAGGCCAATGCCGCCGCACGCATCCAGCCGGTGCGGGACGGCTTCATCAATTCGATGCAGGTCTATCCGTTCACACAGGGCGCGCTCTATCAGGTCTATACCGCTGTCGGCCAGATCACGGACGTTGCGCTTCAGCCCGGCGAGCAGCTCGTCGGCTCAGGCCCAGTCGCCGCCGGCGACACCGTGCGCTGGATCATCGGTGATACCGAAAGCGGGTCGGGCGCGACACGCCAGATCCATATTCTGGTCAAGCCGACCCGCGCCGATCTGATGACGAACCTCGTCATCAACACCAATTTGCGCACCTATCATATGGAGCTTCGTTCGACCGAGCGGACCTATATGGCGTCGGTCTCCTGGCAATACCCGCAGGACCAGCTCATCGCGCTGCGCCGGCAGAACGCCGAGGCGCAGGCCGCCCAGCCGGTGGCGAGCGGTGTTGATCTCGCCAACGTCAATTTCCGCTATGCGATCGAGGGCGACCGCGCACCCTGGCGGCCGCTGCGCGCCTTCGACGACGGCCGCCAGGTCTTCATCGAATTCCCACGCGGTATCAGCCAGGGCGAGATGCCGCCGCTGTTCGTCGTCGGTCCCGAGGGCACCACTTCGGAGCTGGTGAACTACCGCGTGCGCGGCCATCACATGATCGTCGATCGGCTCTTCGCCGCCGCCGAGCTGCGCTTCGGCTCCGGCGACCGCCAGAAGCGCGTGCGTATCACCCGCACCGATGGGAGGCCGGCATCGTGAGCGAGAGTGATCCCCGGAAGGAGGAAGTGCCGGACGACGACGCGCAGCCGCTGACCGGCGAGCCGGCCGGTCCCGCGCCGATGCGCCTGCGCGCCGAGCCGCCGCGCGTGACACGACTGTCGCGGAAGGTGCTGGCCGGCATCGGCCTGGTCGCCAGCGTCGGGCTCGGCGGAGCCTTGATCTATGCACTCCAGACCCGGGACGGCGGTCGGCCGAACGAGGAACTCTATTCGACCGAAAACCGGTCGACCGCTGATGGCCTTGCAGGTCTGCCGCGCGACTACAGCGGGGTGCCGCAGCTCGGTCCGCCGCTTCCCGGCGATCTCGGCCGTCCGATCCTTAGCACCCAGGATCGTGGGCAGCCGGTGCCCTCACCCGGCGTCGCCGCCCCCAATCCCGGTATCAGCCCGGAAGAGCAGCGCCGCCTTCAGGAAATCGAGACCGCACGTACCAGCCGCCTTTTCTCCGGAACCGAGACCCGCGCTGGAGCGGCGGCGGCGGCGCCTGCCATCGTCCCGCCGCCAGCGCCGGACCTGGCGAGCCTCGGCCTTGCGCCTCCGCCAGCAACGCCCTCGGCGCAGGATCGCCAGAACGCATTCCTGAACGCGGCAGCCGATCGGAGGACGGTGGCGCCTGATCGCGTCGCGGCGCCGGCGTCACCCAACATCCTTCAAGCTGGCGCGGTGATCTCAGCAGCACTGATCACCGGCATCCGATCGGACCTTCCCGGCCAGATCACCGCCCAGGTGACAGAGAACATCTACGACAGCCCGACAGGCCGCATTCTGCTCGTGCCGCAGGGGACGCGTGTCATCGGCCAGTACGACAACAATGTGCAGTTCGGGCAGAGCCGCGTGCTGCTGGTCTGGAATCGGCTCATTCTCCCCAACGGCCGCTCGATCGTTCTCGAGCGCCAGCCAGGTACTGACGCCGAGGGCTATGCCGGCTTGCAGGATGGTATTGATTATCACTGGTGGGATCTCGCCAAAGCTGCCGGGCTTTCGACGTTACTCAGCGTCGGGGCTGAACTCGCGGTCGACAATGACGATCGCCTGATCCAGGCAATCCGCAATGGCGGCCAGGACACTATCAATGACGCCGGCCAGCAGATCGTGCGCCGTCAGCTCAACATTGCGCCGACACTGACGATCCGGCCGGGGTTCCCAGTGCGTGTGATCGTGACCCGCGACCTCGTCCTCGAACCCTATGGAGGATCATAGTGGCAAAGCTGAAACTTGGCCCAATCGTCGATGATAAACCGGTAAAGGTGTCGGTGGAGCTGCCGGCAGCCCTTCATCGAGACCTTGCCGCCTACGCCGAAGCGCTCGGGCGAG
This sequence comes from Hyphomicrobium sp., assembly GCF_019744875.1. GTDB lineage: Bacteria > Pseudomonadota > Alphaproteobacteria > Rhizobiales > Hyphomicrobiaceae > Hyphomicrobium_C. The sequence goes on from NZ_JAIETU010000006.1 coordinate 137,340, forward strand.
AGCAAGGCCAACCGATCGCCGATCCAGTGAAATTGATAGTGCCCATGCTGGAGCGGTTCATCGCTACCGACCGCGGGTTTTCCAAGACTAGGCGGGCATCTTCGGTTGGAAGCCAAACCTAACTCGACAGATCCCTAGCAGATTTAGCCGCGTCTCGATTCAGCCCTTCTTGCTCGAGACGAGCCTCGCCGATGCTTTTCCGCTAACTCCGAGCTGATCTGCAACAACCGCTTTAGCGCTGGATTTCGATTGGTCGCCGACCATACGACACTGGAGCCCACCGTCTCGGTGGCGGCGCCGATCGGAAGGAATACGACGCCGGGGTAGGTCGCGCCCAGGGTGGAGTAAGTGGTCAGCGTCAGGCCAAAGCCCTTTGCAACCATGTTCAGGAGATTCTCTCGGCCGACCTGCTGGACGGAGAGTCTTGGACGAAACCCAAGTCCAGATAGCTGCCGCACGAGATAGTCTTTAATCTCCGGTCCCGCGGCCTCGGCGCTCACCAAGAAAATGTCCTCGCGCACGTCGTCCCAGGCGACCACACGTCCGCCAGCACATCGATGATCCTCTGGCAGCGCGACGAAGATCCGTTCGTCCCAGAGGTGCTCGGCTTCGCAGCCAGGCAGTAGCGGGCTCCCCGTGATGAACGCCGCATCGAGGCGGCCATTCAGTACGCCAGCGGCGTTCGCTTGCGATGCTGCCTCTTGGACCCGGACGTCTACACGGGGGAATCGGCGACGGTAAGTTCCGAGCAGGTCCGATAGGAAACCGCTAGCCAGCGATGCCATCAAACCGATCCGCAAATCGCCGATCTCACCGCGTTGCGTGCTAGCCATGTCAAGAACGGCTTGATGAAGGTGGTCCGCACCTACCGCAGCGTCGCGCATGAAGCGCTCGCCGGCCAGCGTCACGCGGGCTCCAGCGTGGTTACGCTCGAATAGCGGCATGCCGAGCCTGCGTTCGAGTAACTGAATCCGACGGCTTATAGTCGATTGCGAAAGATTGAGGATCGACGCGGCACGGCGGAAGCTACCGTGTTCGGCGACAAGCATCGCATACTTTAAGTAGCGGAGATCAAGCGCGAGATCGGGCACGGGACGGCGACATACTTCGACCGAGCCGACGGCCGTAGGCCTCCGGCCCGGGCCGGCGAGGCAGTAAGACCGTGGCGCAACCCGCGCCCCCATCGCGCCGCGTCATCGGAGCGAGGCTGATCGCTTCTTTTTGCTGCTGAACACCCGCCCTCATGGCTGCACCTCGCCAACATCTTTCAATGCGACGGCGGTGAACCTGGGAGCCACGCGAATGTAGATGAGCTCGCTCAACAGCTCGACGACTGTTTGCATCACGATAACAGCCGGAAGCACCGGCACCCCACCGGGCACCGCAAACGCAAGTGGCAGGAAGGTCACGAAGAGCATGAACGCGAGCGCCGGATTGATCGTCGGCTCAAGCGATGGACTTCCGGGAATTACTAGGCCAGTCACTGCCCCGATGAGGATCGCGGCGAAGTAAATCCAAACCTGGTAGCCCTCCAAATACTCCTTTACTCTTGCCACTCGCGCAATCCCTTCACTCACAGCAACTTCGTTGCCCACGCATATAGATCCGCGCTCTTGGATATGGCGTGGGCGCTCTGACGAGCGTTCGCGGCTCGTCAGAGTCGATCATCGCCGACGCTCAGCCCGATGCGCGATCACTCGATAGGCTTGGATTAATCGAGCTTGAGCCGGAATTCGCCTGTGCGCTTCTCTGCCCACGTCAGCCAACGTCTCGAGTGCACACAGCAGATGCTCGGCAACATCAAGTCGATCCTCGTCGGAGGCGCGCCTGAATGCGGTAAGTACCAGGTCGTCAAGATTGCTAGGTTGCGACCGCATTGAACCCCTGCTCGCCGAGTGCCTGCACAACCGTCTGTTCACGAACGGTCTCCTTCTCGAGAGTAACTTCGACTTGCTTCCGCCACAGCTTCGTCTTGACCTTATGAACGCCAGGTATCGCCGTTAGCGCACCACGGATTTTTTCAGCGCAGCCTTCACAGACCATCCCAGGTATTGCCAGGGTCACAGTTGCAAGCGAACCATCCTGACGAAGCATGTCATTCTCCATTACAGTAATGCGGCATACACCTGAGCATAGTACCAGCCGACAAATACAAGGGCGATGCCGCTCGCGAACTGAATTGGGCGGCCCAACAAACCAAGCCGAGTGAAGCGCGTCGCGGTGCTTGCAACAGCCCCCGCGAGGAGAAACGGTAAACCCCGACCGATGCCGAAGAAAAAGGCCAGCAATACGCCGAGTTTCGGCGCGCCCGAAGCTGCGACGATCGTAAACAGAAGCAGAAGCGGAGCCACGGAAGTACCAAGGCTGAACACTAGGCCGTAGCCGAAAGCGCCCGCCACGCCGGGGCGGCGCCAAGCCGTCAGCTTGTCGAATGGGAGGCGAGGTCGCCAGAAGGCAAGCCCTGCGGCTGCGAATGAAAGAATAGCCATAACAAGCGCCCAATTGCGGCCGAACGACTCCGTCGCCAATGCGCCGAGTTGACCCGCAAAGAGACCAAGCGCGGTGAGGCTTCCGACGATTCCGACGAAGAAAGCACTTGCGATTGCAAGCCCGTCGTGACGACCTCCGGTGTCAGATGCTCCGGCCATACCCGCAACGCTGAGCCCAACAGGCAATGTGCACGGACAAACCGCGCTCGCCAAAATACCCGCGAGGAACGTGGTGCCTATTGCGGGTAGTAGTCCCCCTCCAGCGAGGCCAGGTTGGATCGACTGCAATGCGGACTCCAACGTCATTTCGCCTCCACCGGGGTCCCAGCTTGATATCCGAGTGCGTTGACAGCGGCGACGATGCGGTCAGGCGAAACACGTGCGGGAGCATAGGTCACACGCATGGTCCTGGCCGCCAAGCTCACCTCGACATTAGATACGCCATCGATGTTCTTCACAGTTCGCTTGATCGTCGCGGCACAGCTCACGCACGACATACCGGTCACTGGCACGACCATTGTCGTTCCAGCAGCCCTATCGGAAGCTGAGCTTATAGAGATCGCGAGCGAGAACAGAAAAGAGAGGAGCAACGCGCCAGCTGAAAACAGGATTCTCCAACGGACGTGAGACAGCCCGGACGGTCGGCTCGTGTTCGTCATGTGATGTTCGCCTTTCGTCGTAACGCACCAAGTGCAGCTGCTCCGCATTTTTTGAGATTCTGCCATCCGTACCGTAGTCCGGAGTCAATAGGCCTCGAATGTCGCATGCCAGGGGCACGGTGCCTCGCCCTTCAGCTGCTCCGGACTTGAACTACCTCAGACCGGAACAGACGGATGGACATCGCGGCCAACCCCAGCTCGACCATGGCGAAAAGGCCCAGTGATACTTCGAAGCCAAAGCGGAGCATCTCACCAAAGATCAAGCTGCCCAGCCCCATGCCGACGAAGAGCATGAAGACGTTCAACCCCATGGCTTGCCCAGGCCGCTTACCGCCGAGCGAGGTGACAATCCCGCCGAAGAGCGGCTGCGTCATGTCGTAGCCAAGAGAGAGAAGCATCGCCACCACGGGCGCGAGGATCAAGGGAAAGCCGAGGATCAGCAGTGCGGCTGCGACGGCGCTGAGCGTGAGACCAAGGGGCAGCAACCTGGCGCGGCCCCAGCGGTCCGCCGCCCGGCCGATCATCGGCCCGAGCAGGAAGCCCGGCACGCCGTATCCGAGCAAGGCCAAGCCGACACCGACCGGTCCGACGCCGTGTCGCTGTTCAAAATACACGCCAAGCCACGTGAAGACGCCGGAGTGGAACATCGAGTTGACAAGGACATAGCCGTATGTGCGCTGACCCCTTGGGGTGCCGAGGAGGCTCTTGTAGCCGCGGAAAAGATCGCCGAACGTGCCCGTGACCGGCTGCACCGCCGCAGCAATGATGCGGCGATAGGGCAGGAACAGGAGCAGGATACCCGCTCCAGCCGCTCCCACTACGAGAAACAGCCCTTGCCATCCGACCAAGGGAACGAGCATCGCGCCCGCGGGTGAGCCGAAGGCCATCCCGCCGGCCATGGCGCCAAACAGCCAGCCTAGCGGGCGCCCACGCTGCTCATAAGGATAGAGGCGGCCGACGAGCGCGAGGCCGAGCGGCACGACTCCACTGGCGCCGAGCCCGGTCAGGACCCGCCAAAGGGCGATCTGTTCGATGGAGGCGGCCGTCGCCGTCAAAGCTGTGAGTACCGCAAACGCCGCCAGCGACGCGAACATGACGCGGTGGATGCCCAGCCGATCCGCGAGAAGCCCAAAAACCAGCGTCGCGATTCCGTAAGGGATCAGATAGGCTGGCACAATGAGCCCGACTCTCTCGACCGACGTCCCGAAAGTATTGGCGAGCGTCGGTATGATGGGCGCGACCATGAAAGCTTGAAAGAAGATGACGAAGGTCGCCGCCGCGAGCATCCGAAGCAGGCGCTCGCGTTCATTGTTTACCTGTGAAACATCCATCCCCACTCATGTCCTTGTAACTTGCAGTTGCCATGTCCGTGCCTCATGCCGTCTGGATCGCGTCCGCCACGACGGGGCGGCCGACACTCAGTACCGCGTCGAAAAAGAGCTGCGGTCGACCCCACAGCGAATTGAAGAAGATTGCGGTGACACTGACGGCCATCGCGACCATGGCCCATACCGGATAGACGAGACCCGTCGCGGCGATCGGAATTCCGACGCCATTGAACAGGAAGGCGAGAGTCACGTTCTGGAGCATCTTACGGTAGCTCCTCCGGCTGATCTGGCGCGCGACCAAAACGGCGTCCAAGCGATTGGACAGGATGATGATGTCAGCAGATTCGATCGCGATGTCGGTGCCGCCGCCCATTGCGACACCGACATCCGCCTGCATCAGAGCGGGGGCATCATTGATGCCGTCGCCGACCATCGCGACTCGCGTTCCGCCCGCTTGAAGCTGACGGACGATTTCCGCCTTGCCATCAGGAAGAATGCCGGCGTGCACAGTCTCGATCCCGACGTCTCGTGCGACCTTTCGTGCTGCGCGCTCGTTGTCACCTGTCAGCAGGACCAGGCGGAGCCCGTCGGACCTCATTCCGGCAACTGCTTCCTTTGCGTCAGTTTTCAGCGTGTCACCGAGGGCGAGGATGCCGAGCGAGCGACCGTCTCTGCCGACGGCAATCACTGTCCGACCGATTTCCTCCAGCGCCGAGATCCGATCAGTGAACTTCGCAAGATCCAGTCCTCGTTCCGAAAGGAAGCGCGGGCTGCCGACCAGGACTTCCCCGCCATCAATCTTCGCGACAATGCCTTTGCCGGGCACAGCCTCAAAGGACTCGACGTCTGGCGGGACGGCACCTCGCTCGAATGCCGCCGTGACCACTGCTTGGGCGAGCGGGTGTTCAGACGAAGCTTCTGCCGCTGCCGCCAAGGCGAGTAGCTCGTCCTCTTCGCCATTAACGGCCTCAATCTCACGAACCGCAGGCTTGCCCTGAGTAAGCGTGCCGGTCTTGTCGAGGATAATGGTCTTCACCAGCCGGAAGCCTTGGAAGGCTTCGCCCGTGCGCATAAGAACGCCCCGTTCGGCTGCCTCGCCAGCACCGCGCACTATGGACAGAGGTGCGGAGATACCCACCGCGCAAGGATAGCCCATTACAAGCACGCTCAACCCAGCAAAGATTGCTCGTTCCAGATCGACTTCGCCGGATACGATCCATGATCCGGCCAGCCAACCGACAAGGGCGAGCGTGGCAATAACGAGAACCGTCGGCGTGTAAACCTGAAGAACTCGGTCGACGAGATGCAAGAGGCCGGGTTTGAGTGCCCGAGCGTCCTCGACCTCGCGGATGACTTTCTGCAGGAAGCTTCCCTCGCCCACGGCCCGCACGTGAACAAGCAAGGTGCCATTGCCATTGATCGAACCACCGATCACAGCGTCACCTTTTTTTCGCTCGACCGGGATCGGTTCGCCGGTGACGAAGGACTGATCGACGGCGGAATGCCCGCTAGCGACCTCACCATCGACTGGCACGCGCTCGCCCGGACGAATACGGACGAGATCGCCGATCGCCACCTCCGCGATCGGCACTTCCAACTCTTGGCCATCGCGCTCGACACGCGCAGTTTCCGGCTGAAGATCGAGGAGCTGCTTCACCGCCTGGGAACTACGGGTCTTGACGATGAGCGAGAGCCATTCCGAAAAAATGTGATAGGTCGTGACCATCACTGAGACGGCGAAGAAGGCTGCCGTCGGATAGGCCGCGGGGGAGAAGATGAACCCGATCATGCCGCCGATGATACCGGCGAAGGCACCCGTCTCGAGCAAGACATGTTGATTGAGAATGCCCCGGCGCAGTGCCTGTGCTGCCATCAGCAGAATATGGCGTCCGATGCCGAAGACCAGAATAACGGCCATAGCGGCGACAAGCCAGGGAACGGCCGCAGCGAACCAGGCCTGCTCCTTGACGAGCATCAGCGCGAGCGCGGCGATGCCCAACCCACCGGCTCCGAGAATCGCCTGAGCAAGACCTTGTGCTCGCAGCACGAGGAACATCAACCCGATGAGGCTGAAAAACACCACGCCATGGATGGCGAGGGCGGCGATTCCCATCGGGTTCGTAATTAGGGCGATAGCGAGCAGACTGAACGCGGTCGCAACGAGAAAACGGCGGCCCTCGCGGACGAGCTCGCGCTCCTCCTCTTCGAAGGGCCGAACCTTGCGCGGATCGGAAATTGTATAGCCGATGTCGCGCAGGATTTTCAGCAGCGCCTCGGGGCGGGCCACGTTCGGATCGTATTCGACCAGCGCCTGCTCGTGCGTGAGGCTTACCGCAACCTTGTCGACGCCTACTTGGCTGCCAAGCGCCTTTTCGATCGTTCCAGTGCAAAGCGAGCAATGCAGACCGCCAATCCGGGCGCGTATCCTGGCCCGATCGGGTCGGCTCGCAGGCTCCTCGCTCCAAGGCTTGTTGAGTGATGCAATCGCTGTAGCCGTGTTCATGCCCTGACCTCCGGTCCAACGTTTGCCGGCGAACTGCCGGCTTTATCCAATTGAACCGAGTCTACGCTCCGTACCAACCTACGGAGTCAAGCGGACATTTCTACGCGTTGCTCTTCGTGGGGCTACGCCTTGATCTGGCGAACAAGCCTAAGCCGATCGACCAAAGTCCAAGCGCGACGAGCAGCAAACCAGTCCAGAGGGGTACCCGTCGCGATAAGGCAGATAGCCAATCCAAGGCGCGCCGCGTCGGCGCGACGAGAACCGCTGCCACGATCGGCCGCGACAACGCGAAGCCGAATAGAGCCAATGAAACAAAGCCAGCCGAAAGAGTTGCACCGCTCACGCCGCCTGCTGCAGCCATACCCAACAAGGCAAATACCAGCGGCGCAGCGCAGGCAGGAATATTGAGGCCAAACAACAGACCCAAGGCGATGGAACCACGTGGCCCGGAAAGGCCATCGAAGCCGGGCCCTTCAGCGATCCAGCACGGCGAAAAATGTACAAGAGACCGATCGCCAGATAAATCGCGCCAAGCACGATCCAAGCAGCCTTTTGGAAGCCCATGAAGGCGGTGCCGATGACAATGGCCACCGCGCCCAACGCTCCGATGAGCACTGCACGAGTGACCGCAAAGATACAGACTTGGGCAAGCTTATCTGCGAAGGTCTTGCCTTCGAGGTACTTTACAAAAACCAAGGTCGATCCGATTGAGCAGGCTCTACAAAGTCGAGAAGGCCGAGCCCGATTGGAAGGACCACGAGTTGAAAAGCTCCCAGCTCGGTCACTGATCTTGGGCCGGAACCTGGTAGCCTGCTTTCTTGATCATCTCGATAAGCCGGTCTTCCCTGACGGTTTGCGGATCGAAGAGAATGCGGGCCTGGGCGTCTTTGAAGGAAACATCAGCGCCGCGAACGCCCGCCTCGGAACTGACGAGGGCCTTGATATTCTGTGCACAGCCGTTGCAGTGCATACCTTCGATTTTTAGCGTGACGGACTTCATTCGATCTTCCTTCGTGTTCGGGTAGAGGGCATTTGCTTTTCAAGCCGCTCCCCGTCCTGAAGCGCCTCCAGAATGGTGCACCCCTTCAGCGCCCCCCGGCCAGGGCAGTCCGCAATCACTTTCTCCAGCGCTTTGCGGATCTTTTTGAGCTCCATGATTTTCTCATCGACCTCGTCGATCTTCGACGCCGCCTTCTGGCGCACATCGCTGCAATCGGCCACAGGATCGGCCCGAAGCCAAAGCAGCTCTTGGATCTCGCGGAGCGAGAAGCCAATCTGCTGCGCTTTTCGGATGAATCTGATCCGCCTCACGGTCTCTGCAGAATAGTGTCGATATCCGGTGTATCCCGGCTTCTCCGGCTGATCTATCAAGCCGCGCCGCTCATAGAATCGGATAGTTTCGACGCCGACTCCCGCCTCGTGAGCGGCTTTGCTGATCGTGAACGCTTGCATCATTATCTCCCGACGGCGGTGGTTTCCATGCAGATAACGGCTCTCGCAGATATGGCGTTAGAGAGTATTAGATGCCAACCTGATTGCCGAATTCGGATCTTCCACGAGCTGTCCATCTCGAATGTGGATGACCCGATCAGCTAGCTTGGCCAATTCTTCTGCATGTGTAACTACAATGACTGTTCTTTCGCGCGAGACCTCTTGCAGGAGCTCGTAGATGAGCTTGCCCGACCGCGAGTCGAGATTGCCGGTGGGCTCATCGGCGAGCACCAAGCGCGGCTCGTTGGCCACGGCGCGGGCTATTGCGACCCGCTGCATCTCACCGCCGCTCAACTCGCGCGGACGATGCTTTAGGCGGTGTCCGAGCTGGAAGCGCACGAGCAAAGCCTTCGCCCTAGCGCTCCTTTCCGCGGCACTGACACCGTTGAACTCCATCGGCAGGGCGACATTCTCCAGCGCCGTAAGGTTCGGGATCAGATTGAAGGTCTGGAAGACGAACCCGACGGTCTTTCGGCGAAAGCGAGTCAACTCGCCGGAAGACAGTCTGTTCACAGCTTCCCCGGCGACGAGGACCTCGCCGCGCGTCGGCCGGTCCATGGCGCCCATCATATGCAGAAGCGTCGACTTGCCGCTTCCGCTTGGGCCGACGATTGCGACCATGCCTCTCTCCTGGATCCGGAGGTCGACGTTGGCCGCCGCATCGACGACTTCGCTGCCCTTGCGATAGGATTTTGAGACGCCGCGGAATTCGATCAATGCATTATTCATGTTTCATAGCCTCTAGCGGAGAAAGTTTGACCGCTTGCCAAACGCCATAGGCGCTGCCGATCATCGCCGCGAGCACGGCAATGACAAGGACAAGGGCGAGAGCCGAAGCCGAAAGATTGTTGTTGATTGCGAGACTCTCGAAGAGCGGCTTGTAGTGGCTCGGCAGGAACGGGCCGATGCTCAGCGCGAAGAGACGTCCGGTAACCATCTCTCCGACGCCGCGGAAAAGCAAAAGGCCAAGGACCCCGCCAAGGAGGGTCAGAGCGACGGCTTCGGTGAGGAATTGAGCGGTAACGCCGCCATTGCTCGCACCAATTGCCTTTAGCGTGCCGATCTCGCGTGCGCGCTCGCGCACCATCATCAGGAGTACGAAGAACACCACGATGACCATTAGCGTGACCGCCAGGATACCGCCCACGCTGGTGAGCTGCGTGACGGTTTCGCTGGTCGTGGCCGTGAAGACGGCGGCGCTTTCGGGAACGAGAATATCCGCGACGTCGCCGACTGTTTCTCGCAGGCGCTGCGCCACCAGAGGAACGTTCTCGACGCTATCAACTTTGACGAACAGCCAAGAAATGCCCTGGTCGGTTCCGTAGATCGAGCGGAACGTCTCGATCGGCATGAAGAGCTGCAGATCGCCGAAGATATACCCGCTGGCATACATGCCGATGATCCGGAGCTCCCGCTTCGGGCGATCCATGCCGTAAATGGCCGGATGGGTGCGGGTCGGATCGATTGTGATCGTCGCATCGCCGATCTGCGCGGGCGTGATGCCGGCCCATTTCGCATAACCCTGGCCGATGATGGCGACGTCCTGTCCAGCGTCCTCAGGCATGAAGTCCCGTCCAGCGATGATCCGCGGATTGCCTGCCTCGCCGTGCGACTCAAGCCGCTTTACCGCGTTGGTTGCGAGACCGACATGCATGACAAAGTTCGGCGGGGTGATCGGCGCCATGGCAAGGAGATACGGCTCAGCATGTTCGACGTGCTCGATCCCGCGCACCTTCTCCAGCGTATCCTGCGGCAGAAGGCGATCCTGGCCGACCATGTTCACATGGCCCATCGAGCCGCGGCCGCGAAGTTGCACGACGGTGTTGACGTTCTCATTCATGATCTTCGTCTGCCGCTGCATCGCGTCGCCGATCGAGTACATGGCGAGAAGCAGGAAAAAGGGGATGCCAATCAAGATTGCGACAAGGGCCAGGCGGACCTTGTTTCGAAGGAGATTGCGCAAACCCAGGATGATCATGCCCATGAGGCCTCCTCAGTTGTTCTTCATGGCTTGGATCGGGCTCAGCCGGATACCCTTGACGATTGGATAGAGGCTGCCGAGCGCGGCGAAAACGAAGCCGCCCAGCAGGATCAAGAGCAGCGTGTTCTGGTCGATGCTGAACTCGAGGTGCAAGGACGCCCGAAGAACCGCTCCAAAGAGGGCTGCCATCATCACCGCGCCCAAGGCTGCAAGTGCCGTGACAGCGAGAACCTCGGCGAGGAACTGCTTGACAATCTCCCAATTGGAGGCGCCGATCGCCTTTAGCGTGCCGATCTCATTGATCCGTTCGCGAGTCGCCAGAACCATGATGAAAACAACCAGAACGCCGCCGATTGCGAAAAGGAGCAGCGACCCGTAGAGCGTTGCGGCGGCCATGCTGCCGAGGGTGGTTTTGGCCGTCGAGACCTGCTCGGCGGCGGTGACAGCATCCACGCCGGGCAATTGCTGAAGATCGTCGGCGACGGCCGCTACATTGGCAATGGAGTCGACCCGGACCCGTATCTTCGAAAGCTTGTCGCCAGGATTGTAGATGCGCCGAAACGCCTCCAACGGAACGAAGACGTGGTTGTCGCCGAAATCGTTACCGGTGGCGTAGATGCCGACCACTTGTAGCGGTCGGTTTTGGAGGGTGATTGTCTTGCCCTGAAGTGCGGCGCCGCTCGCCAGACTGATCCCAAGGCGCTCTCGGGCATAAACCTGGCCCACGACGGCGACTTCCCGAGCAACGTCCTGCGCGCCTAAGCCTCGTCCCGCGACGATCTCTGCATTCTCGTAATCCACCTCGCCGATCGCGCGCATTGGTGCGCCCGGCTGCAGTCCGATGATCATCGCATAGGCATTTGGCCTCGACGGATCGACCTGAGGCGCATGGATGTACTCCTCGACCTTCACGATATGCTCAGCGCTGGGAATGCGCCGAATCTGCTCAAGGGTCGCCACCGAGAATTGATCTGCGCCAACCGGCTTATCGCCTCCGAATCCCCCGGTGCCGAAGGCGCCGGCTTCGCGCAATTCCACTACAGTCCGGACGTTCGCTTGAAGGCTTTCGAGCTTAGCGCGTGTCTGAAAGGCGCCCTGAACCATCACGGCGAACAGGCCAATGATGATGGCGAGGAGAAGAACTACGACCCCGGTGCGGACTCGCGTTCGGAAGGGATTTCGGAGCCCTCTCGCAACTGCGCTCATTCTCTGCTCCTCGGGCCGGCAAACGTCCAAAGAACGCACCGGCGACTCTACCTTTTGAAACTCTAACATCCGTACCTATCTACGGAGTCAATGGCCATCCTCTGGCGCGATCAAAGCTCCGGGGAGAGAGGCGAGACGTGCCCAATCAGCTCATCCCAGATCAGCGTTCAATTAACAGGCCGCTGAAGAACATTCGTGGGCGGCTCGTTTCACAGATGTCCGCGCACAACGCGCACCACTGCGGCGCGGCGCTTATACCCCCATGCCTGCGTCGCGTCGCGGACCCTACAGGCTGGACCATAGTACCGAGTCAGGTTCGAATGACGGTTGGCGATCGGCCAACGCAGAGCCCCGCCTTGAACCACTCAACCCTCCTTGAACGCGAGTCGATTTGGGCCGATTCAAAACATGTAGTGAAGTGAGACGAGCAGAGTCTCACTGCGTTGAGGACGGACTGCCACTTCGTGGTCAACCATCAGACGGATATTGAGTGTGCCAAGGGGATAATAGTTGACGCCGTAGCGATATATTTTGCGGTCCGATTGGCTCGAAAGCACCGCATCCTCATAACGAAGCATTTCGAATTGAAGCTTTGGCTCGACCCAACCATCCCGGATGGCGCGAGGGGCGGATTCGCTGGCGGCTAGATACCGACCAATCGGGAAGGCGTAGCCCGAAGTGATCGAGAAAGACTGCGAGTCGAAATTCTGTTCGCTCTCTGCGAAAGCTTTGCTGTATTGCCAGTAGGCGTAAAAGCCCTTTCCTACGACCGCTTGGCCCACGTTCCAGGTGATTTCCCTTACCTGCGACCTCGACGCTTCGCTGAGACCTTTCTCGAACCTGCCCGATGCCCAACCGGCTTTGAAAAATGTGCTCCAAGGCGAATTCTGCAAATCTGTCTGCGAGGGAAGCGGCAGGGGCCATTCGCCAGTTGCAAACCACACCAACCGACCCTCGAGAAGAAAGCCATCATTGTCGTTGCCAAGCTCGCCGTTCTGGATTCCATTGCCGATCACAAGCGCCTGTTCGTAGAGCACGCGGCCGTTGAACGGCGACAGGACGACGTTGATGCCACGGTCCCTTGCCTTGCGCTGCACGGGTCCGGCTGCACGAGGTTCGGTGACGAAAAGTGATGTCCGCGCGCTCACGGCCGGCCGGTTAAGTGGGACGCGAAGCTGACCCGCAACGACCCGCACTCCTCTCATGACATCGAATGTCACGGCCGCATCGTTGAGTTCAACCTCCTCTCCGGGGCCGGGAAAATTGACTTCGATGAAGAAGTGCGTGCCATTAATCGGGCTTCCTTCGACGCTGACTTGCGCCTCCCGCAAGCGAAACTCGTTCGCTGGCTCTGCACGCGGATCCGAACGGCTGATCAGTCCGCCCTGGATTAACCCCTTCCAAAGTAACGGGGAAGTGGATGCTGGCTTTTCCTCGGGTCGATTAGAACCCTTTGCCGCCTCCTCCGCAATTTCCTCGGATTGAGACCCTGCTGCGCTTTCAGTAGCACCATGAGTTTCTACTGTCGCCACAGTCTGGTCCTGGGCGGCCGCCTCCGAGGCATAACCGAGCACAGCGCCCCCCAACAGTATGGAAATCGCTCTACAAAGCCGTTCGTGTGGGCTCGGAAAAATCACGTGCTGGCGACCACGGACGTGGCAACACTCGGACCCTCTTTGCTTGCTCGGTACTTGATGATCGCCTGGGCACCCTTGAGCTGCGGAAGAAAGACCGACTGACCATCCTTCATCAGCTGCACGTTTCGGGTCACCTCAACAACGATCCGACCCGCGTCGCTTGCGGCTGGTTGCACAGTTAAGGTGCCTTCGCAGGTCCCCGGCTTTTCAGGCGTCGGAGCACATAGGGTAAGCTTCGCATCGGTTACAGTACCTCGAACTTCCCGCTCCTCGCCCACCATCGTGAACCTCTGTCCCGACTCGGATTCGCTACAGCCCATGAGCGGAATTGCTGCCAGCGCGGCGAACACGACCGGCCGCATCTTCCTGATCCCAATTTTTCGCACGTTTATGGTCCTCCTCGTTTGAGGACGCAGCTTACCCTCCCGACTATAGTACGGTGTCAAGCACCTATGATCTGTGGCCGACGGCCAGTTTCACCTAGCCTTTTTCCGCCTCTGCAAGAGCCTTCAGCGCCTGATGGTTCTCTCGATCGGAGCCATTGAAACGGCTCACTCACCGTCGAGGTTGTTCTTCCAGAACCCCCGCTTGTGAGGATGATGAACACCTCAGATATCCAATCCAGGCGACATATCCTCCTGCCAGAGATAAAAGCATTCCGAGCGCCATCTTCATGCCCGAAGCGCCCAGCACAGGTGCGGCGAAGCCCGAGACGAGTGTCATTATGAGGATTTGAACAAACCCCTGCATAGACGCAGCCATGCCGCGGTTCTTCGGGAATAGGTCCAAGGTCAGCAAAGTGATACTTGGCGTGGCGAGAGACATCCCAGTCGTGAAGAGCATGAGAGGCAGCACTACCCAAGGAATAACAGGCGGGAAGAAAGCGTTGTACGACAGATTCAGCACAACGGCTCCCGCCATCACGAGGAAGCCATAAGCGACCGTGCTGGCGGGTTGAGACCGTCCGGCGAGTTTGCCGGAAAGGTACGCGCCGAAAATCACACCTGACATCGCAGGGATGAACAGCCATCCAAACTGGTCTTGCTTGAGATTTAGATACTGAATGACAAATATCGGGGCAGCCGAAATATAGAGAAAGAAACCGACGAAGTTACTGCTCAGCGCAAGCGAAAGCAGCCAAAACGAACGAGACCGCAGAACAGAGCCATAGCTTCGCGCCAGTTGCGCTGGCCGCATGGATGCTCGCTTCGCGGGCGGCAGGCTTTCCGGCAAATAGAAGTAGCTGGCAATGAGCTGAAGAAAGCTGAACGCTGCCATGAAAAAGAACACAGACTGCCAGGGAAACCAATTGTGTAGCCATCCTCCGAAGATGGGCGCGACAGCCGGTGCGAGACCGAAAATCATGGTGATGTGAGAAAGTAATCGCTGCGCTTCTGGCCCTTCCAGACGGTCACGAACGACGGCTCTTCCCACAACGCTCCCAGCGCCGACTGACAGCCCCTGTACCAGGCGGAACAAGATCAAGAAGGTCAACGACGTGGAGAGCGCGCCTCCAATCGAAGCGACCAGGTAAACCGTCAGGCCGATAAGGACGACCGGCCGTCGGCCGAAGGCGTCCGACAGCGGCCCGTGTAGTAGCATCATAAGCCCGAAGCCGGCCAAATAGACGCTCAGAGTTTGTTGCAGCTCAAGCTGTGTGACTCCCAGGCTCACCATCAGCACTGGGAAGAACGGCATATAAGTGGAAATCGAAAATGGACCCAGCATCGTATAGCTGCCGAGCAACCAAGTTAGCCACGCAACTTCCGCTTTCTTCGTATTCGCAGAATAACCATTATCGTTAGCACGCATTTTGGATCCGGTCTTTTGTGAGCGAATTTGGTCGCAAGTTAAACTCTGTGCTCAACCGGATCCTCGCCTCGTATGCAACAGACGTTTCATGCGTGCGTGGCAGGAAAGGGTTCGGCGTACGCCGATTCAGTTAGGCGAAGGATTCAGCGACTTCTGCGTCGCCTTACCGCTCCCTTCCAGGCTAAGCCCCAATGGACAGAGTCCTACTGGTAACGTCCGGACCATGGTCCAGTGTCAAGCTCGCGCCGTTCGCCGCTCAGAAAGCTCCGGCGGAGAATGACGCGCCTTTCTGGGGCACAACGATGTTGGCGACGGATCAATCGACCGATGTCTCGCCGAACAGCGTCTCGATCAGCGGGCATTCCGGCAACGCACCGTCGGCGCATTGGGCGACGACGTCCTTCAGCACCCGCTCCATGCGTTTCAGATCGGCGATCTTCGCTTGCACGTCGTCTAGGTGGGTGGCGGCGACGACGCGCGCTTCGACGCAGGGCTGCTCGCGCTCATCGACCAAATGCAACAGTTCCCGAATTTCGTCTAGGGAGAAGCCGAGTTCGCGGGCCCGCAGAACGAAGCGAAGGCGCCGCTCGTGGGTCGTGTCGTAGCTCCGATAGCCGCGCGCCGTGCGCGGCGGCTCAGGCAGAAGGCCGACCTTCTCATAATAGCGCACCGTCTCCAGATTGCAGCCTGTCCGACGGGCAAGCTCAGCCCGCTGGAGGCCCTTCACCACGGCGTGATCGCGCATCGCAAAATACCTCTTGACCCTGTAGTCACTACAGACCGCATAGTACGGTACGTGTAGAATTTCGGCAAGGAAAGCGAGGTCGGACATGGTTGCATCGCGACATGGAACAGCAGGGATAACGTCGGCCGCGGCGGACCTACCCGCATCTGAGCGGGAAGCAGTCGGACGGCAGCGCCTGGCCGCGGCCGGTGGTGTCCTCGGCGCGCTTGCGGCCTCGTCTTGCTGTATCGTTCCGCTCATCCTGTTCAGTCTCGGCATCGGCGGCGCCTGGATCGGCAATCTGATGGCGCTCGCGCCCTATAAGCCGCTCTTCGTCGCCGGGACGGCCGGCGTTCTCGGCTACGGCTTCTGCCTCGTCTACTGGAAGCCCAGGCAGAGCTGCGCTGACGGCGCTGCCTGCGCACGTCCCATCCCCAGCCGCTTCGTACAGCTGGCGCTCTGGCTTGCGACGGTGCTCGTCGTAGCCGCCTTCGCCTTCGACTACATCGCCCCGCTGCTGCTTCGCGCCTGAGACCAACAAAAGGAGACCCGTCCCATGAAGACAAGCTTGAGCGCTCTCGCCCTGATCGCCTCGGTGATGGTGGCGCCGGCCGCATTCGCCGGTGAACGCACGATGACCTTCACCGTCGACAACATGACCTGCGCCTCATGCCCTTACATCGTGAAGACGTCGATGGCGGCGGTTCCAGGCGTCGCGAAGGTGGCTGTGTCATTCCAAACCAGAACTGCGACGGTGACCTTCGACGACGCCAGGACGAACCCCGACGCCATCGCAGCCGCGAGCATGAACGCGGGCTTTCCGGCGCATCCGAAGCGAAAGGGCAGTTGAGATGAATGACCGCGCCGCGATCCGAGCAGGTATGGCAGGCGCGCTTCTCGCCGCGCTTTGCTGTGCAGCGCCCCTCCTCGCCATAGTTTGCCGTTGGCAGGTCTTGGCGCGTGGCTGGCGCAGGCGGGCCCTGTGGTGCTTCCCCCTATGGTCGCCTGCGTCGGTCTTGTGGCGTGGGGCGTCCATCATCGCCGTGTCAAAGCCGCCCGCTCCGAGACGAATTGACAAGGAAGGCGTAAGGCCATGAACGACTGCTGCGCATCGTCCTCGCCCCGCAACACGGTTGCGACGTCCTTCCCCGCGATATTGCCGAGCTTTGTCGTGCGACCTGGCGTGACCATTCCGGACTGGTCGGTGGTCACGTCGCGGGCGGTCAAGGACGCGCTGTTGGCCATGGTCGGCTCCAACCATGTGCTCAACCGCTGGAGCGGCTATGATCTCGCCGCCGATCGCGTGCGCGTTGCGCTGCTTCAGCTCTACGCCGCAGACGGACGCGCTCCGACAATAGGCACGCTTGGTGAGCGCGCGGCGCTGAGCGAGTCCGCGATCAGGCCTCTGCTCGAAGAACTGCGCCGCCGCGACCTCGTCGTGCTCGACGACGACAAGATCGTCGGTGCCTATCCCTTCACCGACCTCGACACCGGCCACCAGGTCACGGTGGATGGGCGCACGCTCAATGCCATGTGCGCGGTTGACGCGCTCGGCGTCGGCGCGATGACCGAGCGCGACATCGCGGTCGCATCGCCGTGTCGCCACTGCGGCGCACCGGTCCGGATCACAATGCGGGACCGCGGCCAGGCCCTGGCCGATGTTGCGCCGGTGACGGCCGTCGTGTGGCTCAGCGTTCGCTATGAAGACGGCTGCGCCGCAAGCTCGCTTTGCGCGACGACTGCCTTTTTCTGCTCCGACGAGCATCTTTCCGCCTGGCGCGACGAACGTTCCGCAGACGAGCCGGGTTTCCGGCTGTCGATCGAGGAAGGACTGGAGGCCGGCCGCGCTCTGTTCGGACCGAGTCTTGCTGGTCTCGATGTGGGATCGAAGATTACGACGGTCGCGAACCACCCCCTCCGCGTGAACGGCCGCAATGACGGCGCCTACGACCTCGTCGTCATCGGCGCCGGATCGGCCGGCTTCTCGGCGTCAATCACCGCCGCCGAACAGGGGGCGCAGGTAGCGCTCATCGGCAGCGGCACCATCGGCGGCACCTGCGTCAATGTCGGCTGCGTGCCGTCGAAGACCCTGATCCGCGCCGCCGAGACGCTGCACAACGCCCGCGTGGCAGCCCGCTTTGCCGGAATCACGGCGGAGGCCGAATTGATCGACTGGCGCGGAACCGTCCGCCAGAAGGACGCGCTGGTTTCCGAGCTGCGCCAGGCCAAGTATGTCGACCTGCTCCCCGCCTATAACGGCATCGCCTATCGCGAGGGACCGGCGCGCCTAGTCGATGGCGGTGTCGTGGTGAGCGGCACACGCCTTCCCGTCGGCAAGGTCATCATCGCGACCGGTGCGCGGCCGGCCGTTCCGGCCATCCCAGGCATTGAGACCGTGCCGTATCTCACCAGCACGACGGCGCTAGACCTTGAGGAGCTGCCCCGGTCGCTGCTGGTGGTCGGCGGCGGCTATATCGGGGCGGAGCTCGCCCAGATGTTCGCCCGCGCCGGCGTCAAGGTGACGCTCGTCTGCCGGTCCCGCCTGCTGCCCGAGGCCGAACCAGAGATCGGCGCGGCGCTGACCGGGTACTTCGAGAACGAGGGGATCACGGTGGTCTCTGGCATCGCCTACCGCGCTATCCGCAGGACCGAGGATGGGATTGTGCTCACGGTCACGCGCGACGGCCAAGACACGTCGATCGACGCCGATCAGGTGCTGATCACAACCGGCCGCACGCCCAACACCGAAGGTCTTGGACTGGCCGAGCAGGGGATCATCGTCTCGCCGAAGGGCGGCATCGTTGTCGACGAGCGTATGCGCACGACCCGCGCCGGCATCTATGCCGCCGGCGACGTCACCGGACGCGACCAGTTCGTCTACATGGCCGCCTACGGCGCCAAGCTTGCGGTGAAGAACGCCCTCAACGGCGACAGCCTGCGCTACGACAACAGCGCCATGCCCGCCATCGTCTTCACCGATCCTCAGGTGGCGAGTGTCGGTCTGACTGAGGCCGCGGCGCGTGCGGCTGGACACGCCGTCCGCGTCTCGACGATTGGCCTCGACCACGTGCCGCGCGCGCTTGCCGCACGCGACACCCGCGGGTTGATCAAGCTTGTTGCCGATGCCGGCAGCGGTCGGCTGCTTGGCGCGCATGTTCTCGCGCCGGAAGGGGCGGACAGCATCCAGACCGCAGCGCTCGCGATCCGGCAGCGCCTCACCGTCGAGGACCTCGCGGACATGATCTTTCCTTATCTGACGACCGTCGAGGGTCTGAAGCTCGCAGCGCTATCCTTTAACAAGGACGTCGCAAAGCTATCCTGCTGCGCCGGTTGATGCAGATTCATGCGAGGCAACATTCGATTTCGAGCGCAAGGACTCCATCACCACGTCACCTGGAAGCGCACGTGCGCTGTCGATCCAGGCACGATGATGCTGTGGATGCCATCAATGGCGGCGCTCTCGCGGGAATCGGCGCCGCGTTCGGATCGGCGGCTGCAGACATACGAAAACGATAGTGACGAACAAGTTAGGAGAGACGAGTGGCGAACCGATACGACCTTGTCGTCATAGGGACCGGAACCGCGGCCATGGTCGCCGCGATGCGCGTACGCGCCGCCGGCTGGAGCGTGGCAGTGATTGACCACAGACCCTTCGGCGGCACCTGCGCCCTGCGCGGCTGCGACCCGAAAAAGATGCTTGTCGGCGGCGCCTCCGCCCTCGACCATGCCCGGCGCATGAGGGGCAACGGCGTTGCTGGCGACGTCCACATCGACTGGCCCGAACTGATAGCCTTCAAACGCACCTTCACCGATCCGATTCCTGAAAACCACGAACACCGTTACGATGAAAAAGGCATCGATACGTATCACGGACACGCGCGCTTTACAGGCCGGAACAGCCTGACAGTGGACGCCGAGAGCCTTGAAGCCCGGCACGTTCTGATCGCTGCCGGTGCCGAGCCGATAAAGCTGGGGATTCCGGGTGAAGAGTACTTCGCCACCAACGAAGACTTCCTGGCGATGGAGCGGCTGCCCCGCCGCATCGTGCTAGTCGGCGGCGGCTATATAGCGTCGGAATTCTCCCACATCGCCGCGCGCGCGGGCGCGCAAGTAACAATCCTCCAGCGTGGCGAGCGGATGCTCACGCACTTTGATCCGGATCTTGTCGGCTGGCTCATGGACAAATTTCGTGAAATCGGGGTGGATGTGCGCCTGCGGACCACAGTACAGGAGATCGAGAAGAAGGGTGCGGGCTTTGTCGTCCGCGCCTCGTCCGAAAGTAGAGACGCGACCTTTGAGGCCGACCTCGTTGTCCATTCGGCCGGCCGGGCGCCCGCGCTGGACGAGCTAGATCTCGAGGCCGGCGGCATCGCCACCGAGACCTGCCGGCTCAAGCTGAATGAGCACCTGCAGAGCGTCTCTAACCCGGCCGTGTACGCCGCCGGCGATGCGGCGCAGAAGGGGCCGCCGCTCACTCCTGTTTCCAGCCACGACGCCAAGGTTGTCGCCGCTAATCTTCTGGAGGGCAATCGGCATAGACCCGACTATCGCGGCGTGCCGAGCGTAGCCTTCACGGTCCCGCCGATCGCCGCTGTCGGATTGAGTGAGCACGAAGCACATCAGCAGGGCCTGAAGTTCCAAACGAAGTCCCAGAAAGCGTCCGACTGGTTTACAGCCCGCCAAGCCGCAGAGAAGACCTATGGCTTCAAGGTGATGGTCGAGGACGGCACCGGGCGCATTATCGGCGCTCATCTTGTCGGACCGCACGCCGATGAAGTGATCAACCTGTTTGCCCTGGCGATCCGCCACGACCTGACGGCCGGCAATCTGAAGAGGACGATGTTTGCCTATCCCACCGGCGCCTCAGATATCGGCTACATGCTCTAACTAAATTCGGTGCGTACCAATCTCAAGCCGCCTCAGGTTTGGCAACACGGTAGCGGCCATAGCCAACTTTGATAAGCAGGCCCTCGTCACACATCCGGGTCAGGTAACAGCGGGGCACACCAATGTCCGAAAGATCACGCGTTCGCACCTCACCTCGCTCTCGAGCCAGAGCGACTGCGCGGTCCCGGTCACGTTTTCGCATTTGGTGCGGCTGTGGCGCGTCTCGGCGGAGCGCTATGGCGAATTCGTATTTCTCGGCTTCGTCGAGTCCGGCGAGCCCAACCGGACTCAAACTAGACTCAGAGTGAACACTTGAAGAAGGTGGTGCGGGTGGCCGGGGTCGAACCGGCACTCCTCTCGGAACTGGATTTTGAATCCAGCGCGTCTACCAATTCCACCACACCCGCACATTTGCCGCCGATTCTAGCCGTCGCTCTCTGCACCTACATTGCACCTAGCGCGATTTTTAAACTCTGGCGGCTTGAACTCCTATCTCTCTAACCTACTGAACTTACTTCTCTTTCGGCCCGTCGAAAAACATGTGGATATGGTAGACAAACCTCTTTTTGAGTGTGTCGCGTCATTCCGCGCCCGCACGACCCCACAAACTCGTGACGGAATTCGCCCACATATGCCCGTGGCGCAGCACCTGCTCGGCACCTAGCGCCGTCGGTGAAAGGCAGCGCAGTCAATCCCGCCTATGTGGCCTCTACGGTATCCGTTTCTACGCCCCCTGCCTCTGACGTCTTTCGCCCTGCAGAATTCCGCAGCATGTATGGCCGTGCGGAAGCGTGAGGCACCGGGCTCGGGCGCGTGAAACAAACCCCCGAAGCGAACCTCGACAAACTACCGCGATGATCAACTCAAGGCGCGGCGACACGGCGTTGGTCGTGCTGCCGAAGGAGGCGGTAGTGGCAGACAGCAAATTCCTTACGCCTGACGAGGTAGCTGAACGCTACCGGGGCGGCATTTCGGTTGGGACGCTTCGAAACTGGCGCGCCATGCGTCTTGGCCCGTCGTTCGTCAAAATTGGCAAGGCCGTGCTCTACCCGCTCGACGAGCTTGATGCATGGGATGAAAAGAATAAGGTGCAGTGCCGTGCATCCAAGGGAGCCGTCGAGCACAGGGGTGATCGGGCGTGATGGTCACGTTCGGGCATCAACAACCGATCCCAATCTCCGGCACCTCTCCTCGTCATCCTGTCATTTATCTGATAAAAATCAATGGCTTACCATGCGGGCAGGCATGATGCACAACCATCCGTCGGGCGATCCCACGCCGTCGCGTGCGGATATAGACATGACGCGGATGATTGCCGAAGCGGGGCGGCCGCTTGGCGTGCTGGTGCACGATCATGTCATCGTCGGTCGTTCGGGCTGTGCGAGCCTCAAGGCGATGCGGCAGCTCTAGGGGGCGGGGAGTGACGACGTTCTTCGACCGGACACTGCGGCTCCAGCCATTGTCCTACGAAAGACTTCCGCCGGCGCGCGCCGGGGATCTCGCCTACGAACGGTTCTGCACGCCCAAGCTTTCGTCGCGGCGGAGCGCCGATCACACGGTGCTGACGGAGCGGGCGCGGTTTCATCTCCGGCATGCGCAGTGGATCGAGGTGCCGACCACCGAGGGGCCGGTGCAGGCCTATGTGTTCGAGCCGGACGGGCCCGATCGCGCCGGGAGTGAGCGCGGCAGCGTGCTGATCGCGCATGGCTGGACGAGCGAAGCCTCGTTCATGGCGGTCTTTGCCGAGCAGCTACGCAGAGCTGGATTCCGCGTCGTGGCGTTCGACCAGCCGGCGCATGGGCGCAGCGCGCGGGAGCGCGCCAGCCTGATCGATTGCTCGCGGGCGCTTCTGCAGGTGGCGGAGGCGCTGGGGCCGATCCGTTTTGCGGTGGCGCATTCGATGGGCGGGCTGGCGCTGCTGCTGGCGGGCGAGGGCGGACCGCCGATGGCGCGCGCCTATCCGTTCGAGCGTTACGTGCTCGTGTCGATGCCGAACAAATTCGGCGCCATTACGCGGGAGTTCGCGGACGAGCTTTCGCTTCAGCCGGCGGCCGCGCGCGCCTACGAGCAGCGGCTCGCACGCATCGCGCACCGGCCGATTGCCGAGTTCACGGGGGCGCGCCTGCTGGCCGCCACCGGGCGCCCGGCGCTGGTGATGCATGCCCGCGACGACACGGAAGTCGGCTTCTACCACGCCGAGGAAATCGTCGCGCAATGCCCGACGGCCCGCCTCAAGGCGTTCGACGGCTTGGGGCACAGGAATATTTTGTTCGCTCCCCCCGTGATTCGCGCGGCCATGTCCTATCTCAGCGCGGTTTGACGCTAGGCGCGTTGCGTTTGGCGGGGCTCGCGCCGCCCGCCATCCTTGCTTATATGAGAGCAGCCTCGCAGCAGGATTCGCACGCTGAGCGCCGCTGGACGACCGCCGCTTCATGGGTGGCGCGGCCGCGCGGTTCGGCGAACAGAAGGGTCGTCATGAGCAACGCCAAGCACGCACGCGTCATCATTCTCGGGTCGGGTCCGGCCGGCTATACGGCCGCCATCTATGCTGCCCGCGCCATGCTGTCCCCGGTCATGATCCAGGGCAACCAGCCCGGCGGGCAGCTTACGATCACCACCGAAGTCGAGAACTATCCGGGCTTCGCCGACGTGATCCAGGGGCCGTGGCTCATGGAGCAGATGCGCGCGCAGGCCGAGCATGTCGGCACCGAGATCGTGATGGACTACATCGTCAAGGTCGACCTTTCGCAGCGGCCGTTCCGGCTCGAGGGCGATTCCGGCGACCATTACACGTGCGACGCGTTGATCATCGCGACGGGCGCTCAGGCCCGCTGGCTCGGCATCGAGAGCGAGCAGACCTTCAAGGGTTACGGCGTCTCGGCATGCGCGACGTGCGACGGCTTTTTCTACAAGGGCAAGGAAGTCGTGGTCGTCGGCGGCGGCAACACAGCCGTGGAAGAGGCGATCTTCCTCACCAACTTCGCGAGCAAGGTCGTGGTCGTGCATCGCCGGGATCACTTTCGCGCCGAGCGGATTTTGCAGGACCGACTGTTCAAGAATCCCAAGGTGGAAGTGGTGTGGGACAGCGCCATCGAGGAGATCGTCGGTGTCCACGAGCCGCGCGCGGTTTCGGCCGTGCGCATCAAGAACGTGAAGACGGGCAAGATCACGGAGCGCAAGGTGGACGGCGTGTTCGTCGCCATCGGGCATGCGCCCGCGACGGAGCTCTTCAAGGGGCAGCTCGAGACCAAGCCGTCGGGCTATCTCATCACGGCTCCGGATTCGACGGCGACGTCCATTCCGGGCGTGTTCGCGGCCGGCGACGTGAAGGACGACATCTACCGGCAGGCGGTGACGGCGGCCGGCATGGGCTGCATGGCCGCGCTCGAAACCGAGAAGTTCCTGCATCTGAGTGCTGCAGGCGCGGCTTCCGCCACGCACGCCGCGGCGGAATAGTCTCACAAGAAAAATGCCCTCTCTCCGGCTGGTCCGGTGAGAGGGCATTTCGTTTCTGTACAGCCGTGCTTTCGAAGCGCTCGCTTAGAACTTGTAGGCGACGACCTTGCCGTCGACCATCAGCGGGATGATCGCGGTGCGCGTGGTGGCGTTATATGTCAGGTCGGCTGACCACTGGCCGAGGACGAGAAGCTCCTTGGCATCGCCCGCCCGGGTGATCTGGAAGACCTTGCCGGCAACCCAGTCGGTGACGATGAAGCTGTCGGCGTCAAATCTCTCGAGGCCGTCGAGGTTTCCGACCGGCTTACCGTTGCCAAGGTTCGAAATCGACTTATCGGCCAAATTGACTGCTAGCAGGTTGCCCGGTGTCTTAGTCGAGAAGTCGGCCTCCATCGCGCCCCATGCGGCCACGATGAGCTTGTCGCCATCGATGAGCAAGCCGTTCGGGTTTGCCAGCTTGTCGCTTTCCAGCCACTTCTCGAACGTGCCGCCCGAAAGCCGCCAGATGGCGTTGCCGGGCCAGTCGGAGGTGTAGACGTTGCCTTCGCCGTCGATCGCGACGTCATTCAGGATTTTTGCGCCGGCCGCCTCGTGCTTCGTGACAATGTTGCCCGAGGCAACGTCAATCTCGACGAGCTTGTCGAGGTCGGCGACGAAGAGCTTGCCGCCGTGAAGGCCAAGGCCCTTCGGCGAATCGAGACCCGTCACCCATTTTTCGACCGTCACCTTGCCGTCGGGCGAGAGCTTGGAGATGTAGCCGTTGCCGTCGCGGTCGGCCGGGCCACCTGCAATGTTGCTGACGTAGATGACGTTCGATGCCGTATCGACGATGGCGGATTCTGGGGTTTGGAAGCCGGTTGTCTCCCAAAGCTTGGTCGGCGTGTGGCTATCGCCGCAGGCGGCGAGGGTGACGGCGAGCGCTAACGCTGCGACTGTTTTCGAGCTCATCTTGAATTTGACCTATGTTGTCGGCACAGAAGGGAAATTCCTCGGTCTGGCATGTTTGTGCCTCGCATATAGGCATCGCGCCTATCCCTTGCCAACATGCTTAAGTACGACCGTGTCCCCGCGTCGTTATGCATTTTCTGATGGCGATCGGCTTGTGCTATCGAATAATTGCATTGCTGTACTGACCATGCGTCTACGTCGTGCTTCGATTTTCGTCCGCATTGCACCCCTTCGCCGTTTCATTCGCCGACCGAGGATTGCCTCATGGACTGGGACAAACTCAGGATTTTTCACGCGGCCGCGGCTGCGGGGAGCTTCACGCACGCCGGCGATGCGCTCAACATGAGCCAATCGGCGGTCAGCCGGCAGGTGTCGGCCCTCGAACGCGACCTCAAGGTTTCGCTGTTTCATCGCCATGCGCGCGGCCTCGTGCTGACCGAGCAGGGGGAACTGCTCTACGGCACGGTCGCGGAGGTGATGACCAAGCTGCAGACCGCCGAGACCCTGCTGGCGGATACGACGACGAAGCCCTCGGGGCTGCTCTGCATCGCCGCGCCCGTCGGGCTCGGGACGGTGTGGGTGTCGCAGCGCCTGCGCGAGTTCATGGAGCTTTATCCCGAAATCCGCATCGAACTGCTGCTCGACGACGACCAGATCGATATTGCCATGCGAGCGGCGGATGTCGCGATCTGGACGCGCGAGCCGGAACAGCCGGATCTCATCCGGCGGGCGTTGTTCTCGGCGCAGGTCCGGCCGATGGCGTCGGCCCAGTATACGCGCCGCTACGGGGTCCCGGAGACGTTTGCGGAGCTCGACAACGGAGCGCATCGCATCCTTTCTTACAGCGGACTGCCGCCCCAGCTCCTGCCGGCGATCAGCTGGCTCGAGACCGCGGGGCGCCCCGCCGGGGAACTGCGCGAGCCGGTGCTCAAAACGAACAGCGTCGTGGCGATCAAGCAAGCGGTGCTGGCCGGCATCGGCATCGGCATGATCCCGGACTACATGACCGAGCAGGACACGGATCTCGTGCCTGTTTTGACCAAGTGCGAGGTTGAGCAGCCCAGCCTGCCGGTGCTGTTCGTTTATCCGGAGGAGCTCAAGGGCTCGAAAAAAGTGCAGGTGCTGCGCGACTTCCTGGTGGCCAAGGCGCGTCACTGGCGGGAGTAGTGGTGCCGCCGCGCGGGGCGTGCGCGCTCTTTGGAGGCGCGTTCCGGTTTTGGAGGGCGTAGCGGGCCTTTCCCGGCCGGCGCCTGCGCCTCCATTAATTCGCGGACATATGAGATCCAAGACCCTGCCGGTGCGTATCAGGGCTATCCGGTCCGGCATCTCGGGGGTCAACTGCCACCACCCCAGGTCGGCCGTATCGGGCAGAACTTGGCCGGGCCCCTCAGGTCCGGCCATTTTACGGCTCGCCGGCCGAAAGGCGCCCGGTGTCCGGCGCAAAACGTCGCGATCCCGGCTTTCGATCTCGTCTGATGGGTGTTTTTAGGCCTGCTGATTTGCAACTCGGCGGGCGAAACGCTATCTCATGCGTCTCATTGGATTGTCGTGCTTTCCCGGAGCGCCGGTCCTGTCCCGGCTCAAACCGGGGCCGGCTCTCCGACAGCACTTTTGCCCCGGACCCCGAGCCCCATCATGGCCAAAACGCTCTACGACAAGATCTTCGACGACCACGTGGTCGACCGCCAAGCCGACGGCACCTGCCTGCTCTACATCGATCGCCACCTCGTACACGAGGTGACGAGCCCGCAGGCGTTCGAGGGACTTCGGATGTCGGGCCGGAAGGTGCGCGCGCCGGAGAAGACGCTGGCCGTGGTGGACCACAACGTGCCGACGACCGACCGCACCAAGGGCATCGCCGACGAGGACAGCCGCATCCAGGTGGAAACGCTGGCGGCTAACGCGCGCGATTTCGGCGTCGAGTATTTCCATGAGCGTGACAAGCGCCAGGGCATCGTGCACGTGGTGGGCCCCGAGCAGGGCTTCACGCTTCCTGGCACGACGATCGTTTGCGGCGACAGCCATACTTCGACGCACGGCGCTTTCGGCGCGCTGGCGCACGGCATCGGCACGAGCGAGGTCGAGCACGTGCTCGCGACGCAGACGCTGGTGCAGAAGAAGGCCAAGAACATGCGCGTGACCGTGGACGGCAAGCTGCCGCCGCACGTCACGTCGAAGGACATCATCCTCGCCATCATCGGCGAGATCGGCACTGCGGGCGGTACCGGCTCGGTGATCGAGTATGCGGGCCAGGCGATCCGCGACCTTTCGATGGAAGGCCGCATGACGGTCTGCAACATGTCGATCGAGGGTGGCGCGCGCGCGGGCATGATCGCGCCCGACGAGAAGACCTATGCTTTCATCAAGGGACGGCCCAAGGCGCCCAAAGGGCAGGCCTGGGACATGGCGCTCAAGTACTGGGAGACGCTGTACACCGACGAGGGCGCGCATTTCGATCACGAAGTCCGTCTCGATGCGGCCAAGCTGCCGCCGATCGTGAGCTGGGGTACGAGCCCGGAGGACGTCGTGTCGATCGCGGGCGTCGTTCCGAACCCGGCCGAGGTTTCCGACGAGAACAAGCGCGCCTCGATGGTGCGTGCACTCGACTACATGGGCCTCACGCCGGGCACCAAGATGACCGACATTCCGCTCGACGTGGTGTGGATCGGCTCGTGCACGAACGGCCGCATGGAGGATCTGCGCGAGGTGGCGCGGATCGTCGAGGGCAAGTCGATTTCCGATCGCCTGGCCTATGCGATGATCGTGCCGGGCTCCGGCCTCGTGAAGGAGCAGGCCGAGGCGGAAGGCCTCGACAAGATCTTCACGGCGGCGGGCTTCGAGTGGCGAGAACCCGGCTGCTCGATGTGCCTCGGCATGAACCCGGACCAGTTGAAGCCGGGCCAACGCTGCGCCTCGACCTCGAACCGCAATTTCGAGGGCCGCCAGGGCTACAAGGGGCGGACGCATCTCGTCTCGCCCGCGATGGCAGCCGTTGCCGCGATCACCGGCCACTTCGTGGACATCCGCAACTGGCAGGCTTGAGGCGGTGGGCCTTTTGGCCCAGTGACCTGATGCGCTGGCGAGCACCTCGCCAGCGCGCTTGCTCTCGGACGGCGTAACAGCCTATCTGTCGCGTTTGCACATTTCGTGGTGCGGATGCGGGAGAGCGGGATGGCGACGGATCTCAAAGCGGCAACGGCGCCAAGCCTTGCGGATTTCGAAGTAATTGCAGCGGCGGCGTGGGAGCGGATCGAACCCGAGTTCCGCGACGTCTGCCGCGATCTCGTGATCCGGGTCGAGGATTTTGCCCTCGACGAGGTGCTGGACGAGCTCGACATCGAGGATCCGTTCGATCTCATGGGCCTGTACCAGGGCCTCAGCCTCGACAAGAAAAGTTCCCTCGACATCGCGCGCGAGCCCGACATGGTGTTTCTCTATCGGCGCGCCATCCTGGATTACTGGGTGGAGAGCGGGGAAACGCTCGGCGAAATCATCACGCACGTGCTGGTGCACGAAATCGGACATCATTTCGGCTTCTCCGACGAGGATATGGAAGAGATCGAGGAGGATGCCGGACCCTGAGAGGGGCGCCCCTCGGGTGATGCGCGTGACCTCAGCGGACGCGCGCGAACCGTTGGCGTGATTGGAATTCTTTGTGCGCGCCATCGCTCGCGCGCGTTGGTTTCGGGCAAATGTTAACTTTTGCAGTCGATGGTTGGCCTGCTAGGGTGGCGTGACGGGCACATGGTTGTGGGGCAGACGGCGCGCGTCGCAAGGCCACGCGGGCTGGGCCGCATTTGGGTGGGGTAAGATTTGTCGACGGCTCATCGTCCTCGGTTGCGCGTGTTCGGATGGGTTGCTGCGGGCGCATTTCTCGCTGCGGTGCTGCATGGAGCCGCGCCCGCGCGCGCAGAGGATGTTCCAACTCCCGACGAGTACGCCGAGCACGTGGGCGGCGATGCTCATGTTCTCCCGCCCGGAGAGCTGAAGCTCGATGGGCGCCAGCAGGTGTGCGGTCAACGGCCAACCGTGATCGACAGCCAGCTCGACGACTACGGCGCGGCCTATCCGGGCTTCCTGATCCTCAATCCGCGGCTGCTCGCCAAGGTCTCGACGCCGGTCAAGCTCTGGATCTACGCGCACGAGTGCGGCCACCAGTTCCGGGGACCCGACGAGGAAACGGCGGACTGCTTCGCTGTGCAGCGCGGTCGGCGCCAGGGATGGCTCGACGAGAACGGGCTTGAGGAAATCTGCCAGTTCATTGCGCCGTCCAAGGGCGACAGCATGCATTTCGCCGGCTCGCACCGCTGTTCCTACATGCGCCAGTGCTTCGCGGATCCGTCGATCCGCTGATCCCTATCCCTGTGTTTCGGCCTTGCGGGGGGCGATGTTGTCCCCGGAGGGGCGCGTTCCGCAACTTGTCCCCGGAGGGGCGCGTCCGGCCTAACATCGGGCGTCTCTATCCCGCGCGTCGGCCGATCCCCATGCAACTCATCGACTTTCCGAAGCGATGCCTCGCCATAGCCGAGACCCTCAACCGGTGGGTGGGCGCGCTCTCGGCGCTCGATCAGGGCCGGCGCGCGAAGGTGGCGCGCTATGCCGACGCCATCGCCGATACGCTCGACCGGGCCCAGGCCTATGCGGCGCGCCTGGCGCAGTTTCCCCGCGACAAGGCCGCCCAGCGGGGGCTGATCCGGGAGCTGGGGCGCATTTCGGGGTATCTCGAGACCCTGGTCGGCGTGCTGCAACACCATCTTGACGGACGAAAGCTGGCTGGCGTTAAAAGACGGCTCGAACAGCTCGGCCCCGGCCGGGGTCGCCTTCGGGCGGCGCATGAGCTGCGGATGGACCGTTTGCTTGCCGCGGAGGGCTATTTCCGGGCGCTGGCCGACAGTCTCAGGGCGTGAGCGTCTCGCTTGAATTTGGCGCCGAGGTAGCCCACACCACGCACTCCAGGATCACGACACGCAGTCAGGACGCGGGATAGTTTCATGCAGAAATTCAATCAGCTCACCGGCGTCGCCGCCCCGTTCCCGCTCAGGAACGTGGACACCGACATGATCATCCCGAAGCAGTTCCTGAAGACGATCAAGCGGACGGGCCTCGGCAAGGCGCTGTTCTTTGAGATGCGGTACGATCAGGCGGGCAACGAGCTTGCCGATTTCGTGCTCAATAAGCCGGCCTACCGCAACGCCGAAATCCTGATCGCGGGCGAGAACTTCGGCTGCGGATCGTCGCGCGAGCACGCGCCCTGGGCGTTGCTGGACTTCGGGTTCCGTTGCGTGATCGCTCCCGATTTCGCCGACATTTTCTACAACAACTGCTTCCAGAACGGCATCCTGGCGATCAAGCTGCCGCAGGAGCAGGTGGACAAGCTGATGGACGATGCGAGCCGGGGCGCGAATGCAACGGTGACGGTGGATCTTGAAACGCAGGAGATCCGCGGTCCCGACGGCGGCGTCATCCGCTTCGAGATCGATCCGTTCCGCAAGCACTGCCTCCTGAACGGCTTGGACAACATCGGGCTGACGCTCGAAAAAGAAAAAGCGATCAAAGACTTCGAAGCGCGCGACGCGTCGGCGCGGCCGTGGGCGTAACGCGACTGCGGCGAAGATCTTTCCGGCGCGCGTGAGGCAGGTCATGTTCCGGGTTGGGTGCCGCGCGCTTTGATTGGTGCGTGACGCACTCTGGCTTGCGCGACACACACTTTGGTTTGCGCGACACGCGCGCGCGGAATCGCGCTCCGGCGCATTGCGGCTGTACGAACGAATATGCTAGGTGCGGAGCATTCTCGAGGGAAGGCCATGCGAGCCAAATGGATCCCGGCCGCAGCGTTTGCGGCCCTGAGCTTGGTTTTCGGCGGGCAAGCCCGCGCCGGAGGGCCCGCGCTCGTGTTCGATCCCACGGACGGGCAAGTGCTCTACGCCGAGGATGCCGACGATCTGTGGCATCCCGCGTCGCTCACGAAGATCATGACGGCCTACCTCACGTTCGAGGCGATCAAGTCCGGCAAGCTGACCCTCGAACAGCGCATTCCCTACAGCGAACAGGCGCAACTTCAGCCTCCGATGAAGCTCGGGCTTCATGTCGGCGCGACGTTGACCGTCGATCAGGCGCTCAAATCGGTGATCATCAAATCGGCCAATGACGTGGCCGTGGTGCTGGCCGAGGCGATCAGCGGATCGCAGTCCGAGTTCTCCGCTCTCATGAACCGCACGGCGCAGCGCCTCGGCATGACGCGCACGACGTTCGTGAACGCCAGTGGGCTGCCGGCGCCTATGCAGGTCACGACGGCGCGCGATCTCGCCAAGCTCGCGCGCGCGGTCGTCACCGAGTATCCCGAGCACGCCCCCTACTGGTCGATGTTCAATGCCAAGGTCGGCAAGATCCTGATCGGCACGCACAACGGTCTCCTGCGGTCGTTCGAAGGGGCGGACGGACTGAAGACCGGCTTCACCTGCGATTCCGGGTACAACGTCGTGGCGAGCGCGACGCGGGACGGGCACCGGCTGATGGCGGTGGTGCTGGGCGAGTCGTCGGGCGCGAAACGGACGTTGCGGGCGGCCACGCTGCTCGAGCATGGCTTTCACAGCTACGGCTGGAAGCGGCTCTTCAACCCGACCCAGAGCCTGGACGCGATGGCGATCGATAGCACCGTGAAGCCGGTGACGAGCGTGCGCAAGACGGTGATGTCGTACGATTGCGGCAATGCCCCGGTGCGCAAGAAGATCCGCAAGAAGGACGGCGGGAAGAAGAAGGAGCGGTCTGTCGACGCGCCCGACGCCCAGAAGGCAGCCGCGGCGGTGGTGGACAAGAACAAGGTCGCGGCCGGCGCTCCTGCCGTGAAGCCGCAATAGGCGGGACCGGCAACACGCGCGCCCGACAGTCTCGCCGGCACCGCCGGCTACCCTTAAAAAGGTGTGCTCTCACCATCTCAACCTGGGACACCGCTTTGCGCGGCGTGCCCGGTACACTTTTCGATATTGGGACGGGTGACGGCGCAACTGGCCGTTGCGGGCGAACCTTATCCCTGAATAATCTTGTAATTTCAATGCCTCATGGCGGGGCTGCGGTTTGGCGCTGATCTTGCGTTTTAGGGGCGAACGTTCCTTCACGAGGTCAGCCCGATGCCAAGCACTACCGCCCAAAAGAAAAAAGAAGCCTCCGTCATCCATGACGCCGAACTCATGGCTGTCGTGCTCGAAGGGCGGCATGGGGCGTTTGCCGCCGAGGTTGCCGACTTCTTCTCGTTGCTCCACCGCCAGATGGGCGATGCGAGCCGCTCGCACGCCTGGGGTGGCGTGGCGCGCATGGTGCGGCGGCGCGAGAGCGACCGCGTGCTCTCGATCCAGTAACGTCCGCCTCGGGGCGCGGACCTCACGCTTCAAGCCCTGTCTTAAATCGCCATAGACGTAGAGCTGCGAGGCGCCTTTGACGATGCGCCCGCTGACGTCACTTGCGCGGGCTCTGCCCGCCGATATCGCCAGTGCGAGATACTCCCGAAACAAGACTGACAGCGCGCGGCCACCTCTTTGGGCCAAGCTCGGATGCGTGCAACGCGAAGGCGTCCTCGAAAGAGGCCGCGATGGTAGCGCGGGCCACGTCCCCAATGTCGACTTCCGGCAGAAACGCGAGAGACGCGGGATTGCCCGCTCCGGACGCCAGCACGAGCGTGCCGGTTTCTGCGACCCAGCCGTAAGCGTGCCGCGCGCCAACAGGCGGCGGATCACATACCGTTTGATGGGCGTCGCTGCGCGCAGCATTGGGGTTTGCGGCGCTGACGCACGCGTGCGAGACTCGCCTCGTGCCGTGGCGAGCAATCCCGCGCGGCGACTGGCGTCGCGCCTCTTGCGGGTCGCGATTCAGCCGTGGTTCGGATATGTAGTCGGCGTCGCTTTTGGCCTGCGTTCTGCCTGTCGGCCAGTCATCCGCGAGGAAAGAAAACGATGGCGTCCATTGCGCTTCCGCTTCCCGATCCGGAGATCGTCGGACGACGGGAATCGATCGTGCGCGATCTCGTGGTGCTGTGCGGGGCGGACGCTGTGATTTCGGACGAGGACGGACGGCGTGCCTTCGAGACCGATGCGCTGACCGCCTACCGCAGGATGCCGCTCGCGATCGTGTTGCCGAGCACCACGGAGGGTGTCTCGGCGGTTCTGAAGTATGCCAAGGCGAACGGCATCAAGGTGATGCCGCGGGGAGCGGGAACGTCGCTCGCGGGGGGCGCGGTGCCGCTCGAGGATTCGATCGTCGTCGGCATTTCCAAGATGAACCGCGTGCTCGAAATCGACTTCCACAACAGGTTCGCGCGAGTCGAGGCGGGGATCACGAATCTCGCGATCTCGGCGGCGGTGGGCGCGGAAGATTTCTTCTACGCACCTGACCCGTCGAGCCAGATCGCCTGCACGCTGGCGGGCAACATCGCCATGAATTCGGGCGGCGCCCATTGCCTCAAGTACGGCGTGACGACCAACAACGTGCTCGGCGTCCGCATGGTGACGATCGATGGCGAGGTGGTCGACATCGGCGGCGCGCATCTCGATTCCGAGGGCTACGACCTGCTGGCGCTGATCGTGGGCTCGGAGGGCCAGTTCGGGATCGTCACCGAGGCGACGGTGCGCATCCTGCGCGCGGCGGAAGGCGCGCGGCCGATGATGATTGGCTTCGAGTCGAGCGCCAAGGCCGGCATCTGCGTGGCGCGGATCATCGCGTCGGGCATCATTCCCGTCGCCATCGAGTTCATGGACAAACCCGCCATCGAGGTGTGCGAGGCCTTCGCCAAGGCCGGATATCCGATGAACGTGGAGGCGCTGCTGATCATCGAGGTCGAAGGATCGGAGCAGGAGATCGCCGACCGGCTCGCCTACATCGCGAGCATCGCGCACGAGCTCAATCCGCAAGCGCTGGTGGTGAGCGGTTCGCCCGAGCAGAGCGCCAAGATCTGGAAGGGCCGCAAGTCTGCTTTCGGCGCCATCGGCCGGATCTCCGATTACTACTGCATGGACGGCACGATCCCGCTCGCGCATCTGCCGCACGTGCTGGAGCAGATCTCGGCGATCTGCGCCAAGTACGGGCTCCGCGTGGCCAACATCTTCCATGCCGGCGACGGCAACCTGCATCCGCTGGTGATGTACGACGCCAACGCGCCGGGCGAAGCGGACAAGGCCGAGAAGGCGGGGGCGGAAATCCTCAAGCTGTGCGTGTCGGTCGGCGGCTGCCTAACGGGCGAGCACGGCGTCGGCCTCGAAAAGCGCGACCTGATGCGGGTACAGTTCTCGGAGGAAGACATCGCCGTGCAGTTGCGCATCAAGGCGGTGTTCGATCCGGACTGGCTGCTCAATTTCGGCAAGGTGTTCCCGCTCGACGACGTGCAGGCCGCCATCGACAAGGCGCAGCGCGCGCGTACGGAGGCGCCGCCGTCCGAGGCGGCGGCTTAGGGGGCAACGATGAGCGATATCATGCGGCCCGCGACCGAGTGGGAGCTCAAGAGCATGATGACTGCTCTTTCCGAGCGCTCCATTCCGGTCGAGATCCTGGGGGCGGGCTCGAAGCGCGGCGTGGGCCGGCCAGTGGTCGCGCCCGTGGTGCTGACGACCGGGGCGATGCGCGGCATCTCGCTCTATGAGCCGGCGGAGCTCGTCATGTCGGCGCGGGCGGGCACGCCGCTGTCGCAGGTCGAGGTGGAGCTGGCGTCGCGCGGGCAGATGCTGCCGTTCGAGCCGATCGATCTCGGGCCGATGCTCGGCACGGGCGCGGGGCAACAGACGATCGGCGCGGTGTTCGCCGCCAATCTCTCGGGTTCGCGGCGCATTTCAGCGGGCGCGGCGCGCGACTACCTGCTCGGCGTGCGCGGCGTCAACGGACATGCCGAGATTTTCAAGTCGGGCGGGCGGGTGATGAAGAACGTCACCGGCTACGACGTGGCGCGGGGGCTTGCCGGAAGCTGGGGCACGCTGGCCGTGCTGTCGGAAGTGACGTTCAAGGTGCTGCCGCTGCCGGACGACGTGCTGACGCTGGTCTATCCCGATCTCACGGACGACCTCGCCGTCGAGATGATGAGCCTGGCGCTGACGGAGCCTTACGAGGTGTCCGGCACCGTGCATCTCGCGCCTGCGCTCGTGTCGCGGCTCACGCACAAAACGCTGTCGAAGGAGAAGCGGTCTGTGACCGCCATCCGGCTCGAGAACTTCACGCGCTCCATCAGCTACCGCAAGCAGCGGCTGCGCAATGCGCTGCGGGCTTACGGCGAGCCGATCGAACTCGACCTGGAAAGCTCGCTGGCGTTCTGGGGCGACATGCGCGCGCTGTCTTTCTTTCCGCCGAACGGCACGCATGTCTGGCGCATCTCGACGGCGCCCAGCATGGCGGCTTCGCTCGTGGCGTCCGTGCGCCGGCACATGAAGGTCGAAGCGTATTACGACTGGTCGGGCGGGTTGATCTGGCTCGAAACGCCAGCGTCCGCCGACGCCGGCAGCGCCGATATCCGCCGTGCAGTCGCGACGCATGGCGGGCATGCGACGCTGATCCGGGCGGATGAGACCGTGCGTCGGACGGTCGAGGTGTTCCAGCCGCTCGGCCCGGCCGTGGACCGGATCACGCGCGGCCTCAAGCAGGCGTTCGACCCGATGAACATTCTCAATCCCGGACGCATGTATGCGTCGCTGTGATACGCTTTGCTTTGGCGATCCGACTTCCGGATCTCTTGCTGCGAAAGACTGACGATGCAGACGAACTTTTCCGCCGCCGATCTTGCCAATCCGCGCGTTGCGGAAGCCGATAAAATTCTGAAGCGCTGCGTGCATTGCGGCCTCTGCACGGCCGTCTGCTCGACCTATGTCGTGCTGGGCGATGAGCGCGACAGCCCGCGCGGGCGGATCTATCTCATCAAGGACATGTTCGAGCGCGGGGCGGAGCGCGAACCGAGCGAGCAGGTGCGTCACCACATCGACCGCTGCCTGACGTGTCTTTCGTGCATGACGACGTGCCCGAGCGGCGTCGACTATCATCACCTCGTCGATGCGGCGCGCGCCGAGATCGAGGAGCGCAGCCCGCGCACCTGGAAAGACCGGACACTGCGGCGGCTGCTCGCCTTCATCATTCCCTATCCGCGCCGCTTCCGCCTGGCGGTGAAACTCGCCCCGCTTGGGCGTCCGTTCATTCCGCTGCTCGAGCGCCTGGGGCTCAAGGAGGTGGCGGCGATGATCGCGCTGGCGCCGCTGCCGACCAAAGTTCGCGAGGGACGCTTCGGGGGCCCGGGCGAGGCGCTGACGCACGGCGAGCGGCGCGCGCGCGTGCTGCTGCTGACGGGCTGCGTGCAGCCGGTGCTTCGGCCCGACATCAACGATGCCACCATCCGGCTGCTGGCGCGGCGCGGCGTCGACGTCATCGTGGCGCACGGAGCGGGCTGCTGCGGGGCGCTGGTGAAGCACATGGGGCGCGAGACCGATGCGATGCATCAGGCGCGCCGCAACGTCGAGGCGTGGTCGAAGGAAATCAACCGGGGCCAGATCGACGCGATCATCGTCAACGCATCAGGGTGCGGCACGACCGTGAAGGACTACGGCCATATGCTGCGCGACGATCCGATCTTCGCGCACGACGCGGCCAAGGTTTCGAGCCTCGCCAAGGATGTTTCGGAATTCCTCTACGACTACCAGCTCGGCGCGCCGGAACGGTGGTCATCGCTGCGCGTTGCGTATCATTCGGCTTGCTCGCTGCAGCATGGCCAGCGCGTGCACGACGAGCCGAAAGCGCTGTTGAAACAGGCCGGATTTGCGGTGGTGGATGTGCCTGAAGGTCACATTTGCTGCGGCTCGGCCGGGACCTACAACATCCTCCAGCCTGAGATCGCGGGGCAGCTCAAGAAGCGGAAGCTCGACAACATCCGTTCGACGCGGGCGGATGTGGTGGCGGCGGGAAACATCGGCTGCATCACGCAGCTCGATTCCGGCCAGGACATTCCGTTCGTGCACACGGTCGAGCTTCTGGATTGGGCGTATGGAGGTCCTGTTCCGCGCGGTCTCGACCACCTGCAGGATTTCGTGACCGACGTGCCGCGCCCGCGGCGGCAGGTGGAAGAGTTCATCGAAACGTGATCGTCACGCACGCGTCACGCTGCCTTTTTACATGAGCCGGCATGACCGAAAGCACATTTCCAGACAGCACGCGGGGACCGGCCGACCGGCGCGACGACCCGGGGCCGTTCGACATCATCGGTGACGTGCACGGGTGCGCGGCGGAGCTCGAACAGCTCCTCGGCCGGCTCGGTTACGGCGTGCATTGGAGTGGAGAACCGGGTGCCGTCCGCGTGAGCGTGACGGCTCCGGCGGGGCGGCGTGCGATTTTCGTCGGCGACCTCGTGGATCGCGGGCCGCGCTCGCCCGACGTTCTGCGCATTGTGATGGCGATGGTCGCGAACGGCACGGCTTTCGCGGTGCCGGGCAATCACGACGTCAAGTTCGTGCGCTGGCTCGAGGGCAAGACGGTTGCCATGACACACGGGCTCGACCGGACGGCGGCTCAGTTCGAGGGTGAGCCGAAGTCGTTCCGTGTTGCGGTCAGAGCCTTCTTCAAGGAGCTGCCGATTTACCTGTGGCTCGACGGCGGGCGACTGGCCGTCGCGCATGCGGGGATCAAGGGCGGGATGCTGGGACAGAATACGGGCGAGGTGCGCCGCTTCTGTCTTTATGGCGAGACGTCGGGCGAAACGGACAAGTTCGGTTTGCCGATCCGCTACCATTGGGCGGCCGAATACCGGGGCGAGACCTCGGTCGTGTACGGGCACACGCCGGTGCCCGCGCCGGGCTGGGTGAACAACACGATCTGCGTCGATACGGGATGCTGCTTCGGCGGCAAGCTCTCGGCGTTGCGCTGGCCCGAGCGGGAGGTCGTTTCGGTAACGGCCGAGGGCGTCTACACGGTGCCTGTCCGGCCGTTCGGGCACCCGCCGCTGCGCCCGGGCGCGATGCTCTGAAGCAAGAGCGCGCGGCCGGTTAGTTCGTTTTCGCCTGGGGTTTGGTCGCTGCGGCCGCAGCCGCGGGCGCTTTCGGATCGGGCTTGTGCGGCTCGGCTTTCGCCGGTTCGTGCTTCTGTGCTTCCGGCTTCGGCGGTTCTGGCTTCGGAGGTGCGGGCGCGGCCGTCACGGAGGTCAGGTCGTTCACGGGGCCGGCGTCTTTGCTCGAATCCACCATCTCGGCCGGTACGGTCGGCGGCTTGTTGCCGCCCGCCATCAGCACCGTGGTGCAATCTGCTGGCAGGTCCGCGAGCATGATCTCTGGCTTCGGACCGGACGGCTTCGACGGCTTTCCAGGCGGTTTTGCGGCGACCGGCGGCTTCTTCGGCGCAACGCGCTTCAGCCAGTCGGTCAGCTCAGCGCCGCATCCGTCGCCGTCGGGTACGGGCGGCTGGGCCTGACAGTTCGTCGAGCCGCTGGGGCAGCCGATGCGGACGTGGAAATGATAGAAGTGCCCGAAGTAGGGGCGCACCTTGTTCAGCCAGTGCCGATCCTTGCCGGCCGCTTCGCACAGCGCCTTCTTCAGCGCGGGATGCACGAGGATGCGCTCGACCGACGAGTAGGACGCCGCGCGCTTGATCAGCTTCACCTGTCCGTCGCCCCAGACCTTGGGATCGACCGCGCCGGCATTGGCGAGCATCGAGACGGCCGACATGTCTTCGCGCTCGCGGCGCGTAAGCGTGCGGTTGGGCATCGGGGTCAGCCAGATGTCGGCATCGAGGCCGACCTGATGGCTCGCGTGGCCTGAGGCCATCGGCCCGCCGCGCGGTTGCGACATGTCGCCGACGAGCAAGCCCGACCATTCCTTGGCTGCCGTCGATTCCTTGGCCAGGCGCTCCAGCAGCGCGACCAGATCCGGATGGCCCCAGTTGCGGTTGCGGGAAAGGCGCATCACCTGCCAGCCGGGCCCGTCGACGGCGAGCGACTTGGCACCCGAGAGACATCCCTTGGCGTACCAGCCGACCGCGCGCGCCTTAAGGGGGGCTGCGGATTTGACGGTGCCAAACAACTGCTTTGCGGTGGGGAGAGGCTTCTTGGCTTCCTTCTTTGCGGACTTGTCGTCCTTTGCAGATTTGTCGTCCTTGGCGGACTTGTCGTCGGCCTTGCCGTCCTTCTTGGCCGCGTCCTGCTTTGCAGCATCCTGCTTCGCATCAGCGGCTGCCTGTGCCGCCTTCGGTGCGGGCTCGGCGGCCTTCTTGGCGGTTGGCGCGGGATCCGGCTTCTTCGGCGTCGCCGCTTTTTCCTTTGCCGCTGCTGGACGATCGGCGGGCTTGGGCGCGGGCGGGACGACGGCATCGTTGTCGAGAGATTTGTTCTGCGCGTCAGCGGCCGTCTGCTTCTCCGCTGCCTCGACCAAATGGCCGGCCGGGCCATGCCACGACGGGCCGCTCTCATCCGTCGCGGCCGCGTCTTCTGCGCGGGCCGAGCCGGCGAGGACGACGAGCGGCAACAGCCAGGGCGCGACGTGTCGGATCAGCGACATGCATTCTCGCAAATTGGTGGTTCGGGTATCCTAGCCGAGGGCAGGGCCAAATTGCGACAGAGTTGTCAGTTCGCGGTCGAATTTCATGACGTTCAACAGCGTGACGGCGGGCGGGGTGCACAAAGGCGGGCAATGGCAGACATTCTGAGCACAGGACATCAATCGGCGCGGACGCTCGTCATGCTCGCGGCGGGCGCCGGTGCGCCGGTGACGAGCGCGTGGATGGAGCGCATGGCGGGTCTGCTTGCGGATGCCGGATTGAGCGTCTTGCGATTCGATTTTTCCTACATGACCGCGCGCAGCGCCGAGGGTTCGCGGCGCCCGCCTCCCAAGGCCGAAAAGCTGGTCGGGGAGTACGACGCGGCCGTCGCGGCCGTGCTGGGCCGGCTCGATACAGGGCAACGGCTTGTGATCGGCGGAAAATCGATGGGCGGGCGCGTGGCGAGCCTTGCCGCGCAAGGGCTGTTCGATGCGCGCAAGATCGCGGGGCTCGTGTGCCTCGGTTATCCGTTTCATCCGCCGGATAAGCCGTTGTCGCTCAGGACCGCGCATCTGGCGACGCTCACCTGCCCGACGCTGATCGTGCAGGGCGAGCGCGATCCGTTCGGCGTGCGCTCGGAAGTGGAGGGCTATGGCTTGGCCCCCGCGATCGATGTGCGCTGGCTCGTCGACGGCGATCACGATTTCAAGGCGCGGCGCGGATCCGGCGCGACGCTCGCCACGAACATGCAGGCCGCCGCGGGGCTCATCCGCGACTTCGCTGAAGGGTTGCCTCAAATGCGCTGATGACGAGCGCGCGCGCCGCGCTCGAGTGCAGCGCACGTTTCGCGATCGAGACCGAGCGCGGTTGCGAGCAAGCCCAAGAAGTTCATCTCGTCGGTGTGGATCGACAGATCGGACGCGGCGACCTCGGCGCAGAGCACGTAGGCCGTCTCGTAGAGCCGTGGGTTGAGGCTGGATTTGATCAAGGCCAGCACCTCTTTGATGCCGTCCGACCGGCGCAGAATCTTGCCGCAGTCCTGCGCCGCGTCCGCCAGCCAGTCGTCGGTGTAGGCTTCGAAGGGCGGCAGCTCGCGCACGATCGAGCCGATGCGTGCGAGCTCCTCAGTGGTGATGGTGCGATCGGCTGCCGACACAGTGACCATGGCGTAGATGAGGGCTTCCTGGGGCGAGATGGACGTGGCCGGCATTGGGGCGCGAGGCTCCTGGGACAGTTGTTCGGGTTCGTTGAGGATGCGGGCGCCGCGCTCAGCGCGCGGCGGGAAGCTTGGCGAACGCGGCGAGAAGGGTGGCGTTGAAGTCGTCGGGGCGTTCGATCTGCGGGGCGTGGCCGAGATCGGGAAACGAAATCAGCTCGGCGCCGGGGATGCGGGCGGCCGCCTCGCGGGCGAGATCGGGATAGCGGCCGAGCGTGGCGGCAAGCTCCGGTGACGCGCGATCCTTGCCGATGGCCGTCGTGTCGCGGTCGCCGATCACCAGAATGACGGGCATCTTCAGGCGCGGGAACTCATGCACCACCGGCTGGGTGAAGATCATGTCGGAGGCGCGGGCCTGGGAGAGGATCGCGAGGTCGGAGCCGTCGCCTTTGTACATGGAGACGAGCATGTCGACCCACCGGTCAAACTCGGGCCGCCAGCGGCCATCGTAGTAGGTTTTCTGCTGATAGGCTTTGACGCGGGTGGCGTCCGTCTTGCGCTCCGCTTCGATCAGCTCGTCCACCGTGCGGCCGGGAACGCCCTTGGCGCTCCAATCCTCCAAGCCGATCGGATTGACGAGGGCAAGGGCGGCGGTGTCGTCGGGGAAGCTCAGCGCGTAGCGCGTCGCGATCATGCCGCCCATCGAGTGGCCGACGAGGATCGGCTTCGTGACGCCCCGGCTCGCCAGCAATGCGTGCGTGTTTGCGGCAAGCTGGTGAAAGCTCATCTGGTAGGTTGCGGGCTTGGTGGATTTGCAGAAGCCGATCTGATCGGGCGCGATCACGCGGTATCCGGCTTTCGTGAGCGGGGCGATGACGCCTTCCCAGGTTGCGCCGCAGAAATTCTTGCCGTGGAAGAGAACAACGGTCTTGCCGTTCGGCGTGCCGGTCGCGGCGACGTCCATGAAGGCCATTTCGAGGGGCTGGCCCTGCGACGTGAAAGCGTAGCGCTGAACGGGATGCGGGTAGGAAAAATCCGACAGCATGCCGTCGGCATGCGCGGCGCCGGTCACGGGCGCGATGGCGTACAGGAGAGCCAATCCGGCTGCGGCGCTGCGATGGCGCATGATGGTCAATCCCCTTCTGTGGCCCCTGTTTCGGCGCTGTCGGCAGCCCCGAGAGAGATGGGGATCCGCGATTTGTGGGCAAGTTGCGGCGAGGTGCCGCGCATCTCATTAATCATGGCCGCTCATGGTGCTGCAACCGTCGGCCCGGGGTCACTTTTTCTTCCCCTCGTCACACACTATGTTATGGGAGGCGGCACCGGTTCACCCCACGGTTTTGCCGTCCTTCGCCGCGCGGATCCAGGCCCGCGCCGGTTGTGATCCTCTTGGCCTGACGAGGCAGCTTCCGCTCATGAAAAACAAGACTGCAGCCCCTCCTGCGAGCGCGGACGCGCCGTCGCGCGCCGAAGCCGAAGCCGCCGTGCGGACCCTGCTGCGCTGGGCGGGCGACGATCCGACCCGTGACGGCCTGATCGAAACGCCGAGCCGCGTCGTGCGCGCCTTCGAGGAGTACTTCCGGGGTTATCACGACGATCCGGAAGCCATCCTGCAGAAGACCTTCGAGGAGATCGAAGGCTATGACGAGATGATCGTGCTGCGCAAAATCCGTTTCGAGAGCCATTGCGAGCATCACATGGCGCCGATCATCGGGCATGCCTGGGTGGGCTACATCCCGAGCGGCCGCGTCGTCGGCATCTCGAAGCTCGCGCGCGTCGTGGAAACGTATGCGAAGCGTCTTCAGATCCAGGAAAAGATGACGTCGCAGATCGCCAACACCATCGAAAAGGTGCTGAACCCGCAGGGCGTCGCGGTCGTGATCAAGGCCGAGCATCACTGCATGACGGCGCGCGGCGTGCACAAGCCCGGTACGGATCTCGTGACGAGCCGCATGCTCGGCGTGTTCCGCGACAACCCCATTACGCGGCAGGAAT
Source organism: Hyphomicrobium sp. (assembly GCF_019744875.1). Lineage (GTDB taxonomy): Bacteria > Pseudomonadota > Alphaproteobacteria > Rhizobiales > Hyphomicrobiaceae > Hyphomicrobium_C. The sequence continues at coordinate 180,087 of NZ_JAIETU010000006.1, forward strand.
TCCTGTCGATGATCGACTAAGCCATTCGATCCCTGATTTTCTTAGACATGCGTCCCGGCCAGCAACCGGGACGCGCGTGTGTTGGAGTTTGCGTGTGACCACCGGCAAAACCGTTCTCATCACTGGCGCTTCGAGTGGAATCGGGCGTGCGGCGGCCGAGTTGTTCGCCGAGCGTGGCTGGACGGTGGCGGCCACGATGCGCCGCCCGGAGGAGAGCGATCTCGGCAAGACTTCGGATCGCATCCGGCTCTTCCGTCTCGATGTGACGGATCAGGCATCCGTGGATGCCGCCGTGGCCGACGTGATCGCCCAGTGCGGGGGCATCGATGTGGTCGTCAACAATGCCGGTTATGGCCTGATGGGGCCATTCGAGGCGCAGACCGACGCGCAGGTTCGCCGCCAGTTCGAGACAAACCTATTTGGCGTTATCAACGTCACGCGGGCGGTGCTGCCGCATATGCGCGCGCGCCGGGCAGGGCGGATCATCAACGTCGGCTCGGCGGCGGGGCGCATGGCGCTGCCGCTCTACTCGACGTACAGCGCCACGAAGTGGGCGCTCGAAGGGCTCTCCGAGGCGCTGTGGCTGGAAGTTCGCCAGTTCAACATCAAGGTCAAGATCATCGAACCCGGGATGATCAAGACGGACTTTTTCGAGCGCTCGCGCGAGATCGCGTCCAAGCCGGACCTGACGGACTACGACGAGTTCGTTGCCAACGTCGCGCCGAACATCACCGCCTGGGAGGAGGCTGGCGCCGAACCCATCGTGGTCGCGCGCAGCATCTGGCGCGCGGCGACGGGCGGCTGGTGGCGGTTGCGCTATCAGCCGAACGCCAAGCTCGCGGTTTGGCCGCGCGGCTGGGTGCCGGGCCAACTCTACGTGCGGATCGTGCGGCGGCTGTTCAACGCGTGGTAAGGCGGCGGCAGGCAGCGGTGTGATCAACGCGCGCCGTAGTCGACCGACACGAGATAGAGCCCCGAGGCTGGCGCGACCGTGCCGCAGGCGGTGCGATCCTTCGCGGCGAGGGCGGCCGCGAGATCGTCCCTTCTCCATTTTCCTTCGCCGACATGCTTCAGGCTGCCGACCATCGAGCGCACCTGATTGTGCAGGAACGAGCGCGCCGAGGCGCGGATTTCGATGATCTCGCCGTTCTGCGTGACGTCCAGGCGATCCAGCGTGCGCATTGGAGAATTGGCCTGGCACTGCGCGGCGCGGAAGGTCGTGAAATCGTGATGGCCGACAAGAGCGGATGCCGCCTCGCGCATGGCTTCGACGTCGAGGGTGCGCGGCACCCACCAGACGCGCTTGCGCTCGATTGCCGGCGGGGCGCGGCGAGGGAGGATGCGATAGAGGTAGTGCCGGGCGGTGGCGCTGAAGCGCGCGTCGAAGGCTGGGTCGGTCTCGGCGCAGTCGCGCACGACGATCGGCAGCGGCTTCAGGTAGAAATTGAGGCCGTCGCAGAGGCGCGAGGGGGCCCACGTTTTTTCAATGTCGACGTGCGCGACCTGGCCTGTGGCGTGGACGCCGGCGTCGGTGCGGCCCGCGCCGCGAATTCCAGCTTCCTCGCGCGTGAGTTTAAAAACGGCTGTTTCCAGCGCGCCTTGCACGGAGACGCCGACCGGCTGCGATTGCCAGCCGACGAAGGGCGTCCCGTCGTATTCGATTAGCAGACGATAGCGGGGCATCGGCTCATGTGCATGCGCGGAGGGTGAGGGCAAGGGCACTGCCTACCCCGCCCGCGTCGCCACCTCAAGGCGCATTCGATACGCGTGTGGCCGGATCAGCGGCGGGACTGGCCGCGCACGGGAACGCCCGTGACGGGATCGTAGTAGTTGAGGCTCAGCGGCGTGCGCCCTTCGGGATTGACGATGACGTGGCGCTCGGAGGGCAGCGGCCGGAAAACTCGCACGCCTTCTTCCATGGTGACGGTGGCGCCGTAGGCGTTCGAATTCTCGATGCGGGTCGTGTGGGCTGCGTCCTGGGCGAAGGCAGCAGATCCCGCGAGGAGCGCGGCGGCTGCGCCAGCGGAGGCGAGAAGTCGGGTGCGGATCATGAGCGGGTACTCCAAAACTCGGTTTCCGCCAGTTTAAGAGAGACGCGGCGCCGGCTCTCAGCCGTTCGCGCGGCATGATTAACGCGCGCGCTTAACGGGAGAGGCTAGGCGCCGAGGATCGTGCCGCGCGACACAGCGAAGCCGCGCAGAAAGTCTTCGGCCGTCATGGCGCGTTTGCCCGCGCGCTGGACCTCGAGCAGGCGGATTGCGCCCTCGCCGCAGGCAATGGCGAGCGCGTCGTCGAGAACCTCGCCTGGCGTGCCGGAGCCCTTCGCGAGTTCCGTGCGCAGGATCTTGAGGCGTTCCGGCTTTCCGCCGGACGGGGTCGCGTCGAGCCAGGCGCCCGGAAACGGCGACAGGCCGCGGATGTGGTTGTGGACCTCGTGAGCGGGCTTCGACAGATCGATGCGCGCTTCGGCCTTGTCGATCTTGGCGGCGTAGGTGACGCCGTCGAGCGGCTGGGCGACGGAGGGCAGCGCGCCGTTCTTTTCAAGTGCGGCGAGGGCTTCGACGATCAGGTCCGCACCTGCTCGCGCGAGGGTGTCGTGCAACGCGCCGGTGGTGACGTCGGGCCCGATGGGGACGAGGCGCGTGGCGGCGACGGGGCCGGTGTCCAGCCCCGCCTCCATCTGCATGACCATAACGGCCGTCTCGGTGTCGCCCGCCATGATGGCGCGATGGATGGGGGCTGCGCCGCGCCAGCGTGGCAGCTTCGACGCATGTACGTTGAAGCAACCGAAGCGCGGAGCTGCGAGCACGGCGCGGGGAAGGATGAGCCCGTAGGCGATGACGACGGCGGCGTCGGCTCCGAGCGCGGCGAACGCGGCCTGGTCCTCCTCTGACTTGAGAGAGAGCGGCGTGCGCACCGGTAGTCCTAAGGCCTCCGCGCGGGCGTGGACGGGAGACGGCCGCTCGGCCATGCCGCGGCCCGCCGGGCGGGGCGGTTGCGAGTAGACGCACAGGACGCGGTGGCCGGCGGCCACGATGGCGTCCACCGCCGGCACCGAAAAGTCCGGCGTTCCCATGAAGACGAGATTGAGCGGCATGCTGATGTCCTACGCGGCCTTTAGAGGCCCGGCGCCTCAGGCGGAGTCGCGCGCCATTTTTTTGAACTTGCGAACGACGATATCGCGCTTCAGGCGGGAGAGGAAATCGATGATCAGCTTGCCGTTGAGGTGGTCGATCTCGTGCTGGATGGCGGTGGCCAGCAAGCCCTCTGCGGCCAGCTCGCGCGGTTTGCCGTCGCGGTCGATGTAGCCGACGACGAGGCTGGCCGGGCGCTCGATCTCGATGTGGTAGTCCGGGATCGACAGGCAACCTTCCTCGTGGATGCGCGTCTCGGAGCCCAGGCTCTTGATTTCCGGATTGATCAGGACCAGCGGGTCCGGCTCGTCGGTCTCGGAAACATCGAGGACGATCAGGCGTTTCAGGACGCCGACCTGAACCGCGGCCAGGCCGATGCCGGGCGCGTCGTACATGGTGTCCAGCATGTCGGCGGCGAGTTTCAACACGTCGCCGTCGACACGCTCGACGGGGGTCGAGGTCTGGCGCAGGACGGGGTCGGGGAGCTTAACGATGGGCATCGTGGACATGGCCTTGAAATAGGCAAGTCCCGCGCAGCGGTCAATGTGGTCGGGGTGGTCCGGATCCCTTGAGCGTTAACGACTACGTATCATTGCGGGTTTGCGTATTGGGCCTGCAAGGGAGCGCACAACTGCGGTAGTATGACGTGTTCGAAGCTTGAGCATGCCATGCCGCACGACCTTTCACCGCTGATCCTGGGACGCCGCGAATGGGTGGCGCTGCCCGCGCTCGGCCTGATGGCCATCAAGGTGAAGGTCGACACGGGCGCGCGCACGTCGGCGCTGCATGCGGAGGGCATCGAGACGTTCGGACCGGTGACGGCGCGCAAGGTTCGCTTCATCGTCTATCCGCTGCTCGAGGAGCCGAATCTCGCCGTCGCGTGCGAGGCGCCGCTGCTGGGCGAGCGCGACGTGACGAGCTCGATCGGTGAGCGCGAATGCCGCCGCATCATCGCGACGACGCTGCGCGTCGGCCGGCGCGAGTGGCCGATTGAGCTCGGCCTCACGAATCGCGGCGGGCTCGTGCACCGGATGCTGCTCGGGCGGCAGGCGATCCTGCCCGGCATGCTTGTCGATCCGGCCCGCTCGTTCCTGCTGCCGAAGCTGAGCACGCGGCTTTATCGCGCCCCGGCCTGACGCCAATTCGATTGATCTTTCGGGATACGGTGCGCGGCTCAGTCCACGCCGAGGGCGCGCGCGAACGCGGCGTTGACGTCGCGGACATCGAACCGGCGCTCGGCCTTGAGGCGCGCCGCGCGGGCGCCTGTGGCAAGCGAGCTGGGGTTCTTCAGATAGCTTTCCATCGCGATCACGAGCGCGTCGACGTCGGCCGGCGGCACGAGGCAGCCGCTGACCTTCTCGTCAACGGTCTCGGCGCAGCCGGGTGTGCGCGTGGTGATAACGGGCCGTCCGGTGGCCAGCGCCTCCTGCACCGCGCGCGGCATGCCTTCCACGTAGGACGGGTAAACGAAGACGTGGCACGCGGCGAGATCGGCGCGGACGTCCTCCAGCGGGCCGAGGTAGGCGACGGAGCCGCTCGCGGTCACCTTTTCGGGCGGGACGGCGTCGGGCTCGGTGCTGGAGGGGCCGGCGATGCGAAACGATGCGTCGGGCCAGCTCTGCTTCACGCGGTCTGCGGCGGCGATGAATTCCGTCACGCCGCGACGGCGTTCGAGACGCGACAGCATCAGGAACTCAAGCCCGTCGCCGATTGGCGGCATTGGGGCGGCTGGGAAGCGGTCGAGATCGACGCCGCTGCCGGGCACGACCATCGTCATCAGGTTGGCCGGTATAAGGCCGAGCTCTTTCAGCGTGCGCTCGTTCTCGCGGTTGTGAAAGACGATCGCGTCACTTGAGCGGATGGCCTGCGCGAAGCGGCTGCGGTTGACGCTTTCGATGCCGTCGCTCGGGAGGGCGTTGACGAGGCTGACGACGCGGCGGACGTTCGCGCGCCGCGCCGCCAGGGCGGCCAGGCTCAAGGTGTGAAGGCCGAAGCCGAGCACGATGTTGGGCTGCCAGTCCTTGAACTGGGCGACGAGAGCGGTGAGGGCTTGCCATTCGGCTAACAGCCGGATTGACGGCTGGGGCGGCTCGAAGGCGCGGTGCTGGGCACCGGCTGCGCGCAGGATGCGCATGTAGTGGACGGGCCCCGGGGGCGAGATGCACAGGACGCGATGACCACGTGCGGCGAGCGACGCGATGAGGTCGCCGCGCAGGTTGGCGGCCGCTTCCAAGGAGGGCGCGACGATGGCAATTCGTTCGGAAACAGGCGTGGTCACGATTGCTGGCCGATCACTCGTCGATTCGCGCTGGCTAGCGAGGCTAGCCTACGCGCTCCCCGATCAACAGGGCCAGTGGGCGGCGCGGCCGTGGCCATGCACAGCTCTGGCTGGTGCGGTTCTGCTCCCGCGCATTCTCAAGCGGGAACAGGCTGCGGCGCCAGCAGGCGGCGGAACAGGCGCAGGCAGAGCCATACGGCCAGGATCCCGAAAAGAATTCCTCCGGCCATGTGGGCGGTGAGCACGCCCTCCGCGCCCGCGAGCGTGCTGCCGAGATAGACAAGCGGAATGGTGCCGATGGTGGCGCGTCCCCAGTTCAGCATCGTCGCGTAGTGCGGATAATCCAGGGTGTTGAACACGGCATTGACGACGAACAGCGCGCCCATGAAGGCAAACAGCGGCGCGAGCCAGACGTTGAACAGCACGATGAGGGCTGCCGCGTCCGCCGTGGCGTTGAACAGCCGCAGCAGCTCCGGCGTGAGGAGTGCCAGCGCGATCCACGCGACGGCCGTGAAGCCGAGATTGACGAGGAGGGCGAGCTTGAAGGCTTCGCGCATGCGCTCGCCCTGCCGGGCGCCGAAGTTCTGGCCGATGATCGGCCCGATAGATGAGGAAAGCGCGTAGATGGCGCCGAAAGCCACCGGCATGATCCGCCCGATGATGGCCCAGCCCGCGACCGCGCCGTCGCCGTGCAGCGCTATGGCGGCGGTGACGTAGGCGTTCGAAATCGGCGTGGCTATGTTGGTCAGGATGGCAGGGACGGCGATCGCGGCGAAGGATTTTGAATCGGCGAGGAACGCGGGAAGTCGCGGCCGGGCGATCAGGCCGTGTACGCGCACAACGCCGTAGAGGCCGACGGCCAGGAAGGCGAAGCGTGCGGCGAACGTTGCCCATGCGGCGCCGGCGATGCCGCCGTCGAGCGCGAAGATGAAGATCGGATCGAGGGCGGTGTTCACGACGGCGCCGTAGAGCGTCACGTTCATCGCGCGGCGCGCGTCTCCGGCCGAGCGCAACACGGCGGCGGATGTCATCGCGACCGTGAGCGCCGGGATCGAGGGCGCGAGGATGAGGAGATACTGCTCGGCCAGATCATGCGTTCGCCCGGTGGCCCCAAGCAGGGTCAGCATCCAGGGAATGGTCAGATAGACGAGAACAGCCGAGGCCGTGCCGGCGATGAAGTTGGCGAGATGGGCGTTGATGGACAGGCGCTTGGCGCGGCCGCGCCGCCCGGCCCCGAGGGCGCGCGAGACGAGCGTGGTCGAGGCGATGCCGAGGCCGATGCCGACCGATGTCGTCAGGAACTGGATCGAGCTGGCGTAGCCTACGGCGGCGATGATGGCCTGGTCGTGCAGCCACGACAGGAAGAGGATGTTGGCGAGATCGCTCAGGAAGATGGCGCCAAGGCCGATGCCGCCTGCGCCGCTCATGATCAGGATATGGCGCAGGAGCGATCCGGATACGAAGACGGGCGGTGCGCGACGAGGCGGCTCCTCCGCTGCTAGTCCGGGCTCCATCATGCTCCTTGCCGGTCAATCGTGCGATGACAGACCCGCACCCGCGGCGCGTGTCGACGTTGCGCCGAGTGACCTTAGACGCGTTTGCGGGATTTGATGGCCGCGGCCAACGTTCCTTCGTCGAGGTAGTCGAGTTCTCCGCCGACGGGCACACCTTGCGCAAGGCGCGAGACCGCAATCCCGCTCGGGGCCAAGACTTCCATCAAGTAGTGGGCGGTGGATTGGCCTTCAACCGTGGCATTGAGCGCGAGGATGACTTCGGTGGTGATGCCGTTCGATGCGCGCTCGATCAGGGTGGCGATGTTCAACTGCTCGGGGCCGATGCCGTCGAGCGGGGAGAGGTGGCCGCCGAGAACATGGTAGTTGGCGTTGATGACGCTCGCGCGCTCGAGGGCCCAGAGGTCGCCCATCTCCTCGACCACGACGATGACGGATCGGTCGCGGCGCTCGTCGCGGCAGACGGTGCAGGGGGATACGGTGTCGAGGCTGCCGCAGACGGGGCAGTCGACAATGGTGCGGACGGCTGTGGACATGGCTTCCGAAAGCGGCGCGAGCAGGTCGTCGCGACGCTTGAGCAAGGCAAGGGCGGCTTTGCGCGCCGAGCGAGGGCCAAGGCCCGGCAGGCGCGACAAGAGCTGAACGAGCCGCTCGATTTCAGGGCCAGCAATTTTCTTCGACATTCTTCCGGTCTTCGTGCCGCAAAGGGATCTTGCGATGGCCGGGGCGCGTCAGCGCGGCGCGCCGCGGACGCGCTCATCCCGGTTTTTGCTTCATAACGGAAAATCGGCTTCGCGCGCACTTTTATCAAGCCGAGCGGAGTGGGCGTTACGCGGCGTGGGGCAGGCGAGAGAGAACAGGCGCTGGGGGCGTGCGCTGAGGTTGGGTGGGCGCGGGTTCGCCTCAAGTCGTCTCGGAGAAGCCGAGGACGCCGGGCCTGCGTGTCTCGGGTTGGCGTTCGGTGGCCGCGATTTCGGCCCGGCGGCGATACTCGGTCGGCGTGAGGCCAAACCGGCCTTTGAAGCGCCGTCCGAAATGCGACAGGTCCGAAAAGCCCCATTTGAAGGCGATTTCGCCGATGCTCCGGTGCGACTGGGCGGCATCCTCGAGCGCCGCGCGGCAGCGTTCGAGCCGGCGTTCGTTGACGTAGCGCTCGATCGACGAGTTGTCCTCAGCGAGCAAGTCGTTGGCGTAGCGTATCGAAATGCCCGTTTCCGCGGCGATGCGCTCCGGCTTGAGGCCTGGCTCGATCAACAGGCGCTCGATGGTAGCCTTGAGGCGCAGCAAGGCGGTGGCGCGGGACGACGACAGAGCCGTGATCTTGCCGTGCTCGGAGGTGAGAGCGAGCGCCGACAGGTCGAGCAACTGCTCGGCAACCTTGAGGCCCGCGATGTCGTCGAGGGATTCGGCGAGATCGGGCAGCATGTCCAAAAAGCCCATGGTGAGGGCGGCCACGGCGTTCGGCGGGGCGATCGCGCGCGCGGTCAAGTTGCCGGTATTGCCGACCCGCGCTTCAAGCACGGCGCGCGGGACTTTGACCACGACGTTGGACGCATGGCTCTTCAATTGGATGTCGAAGGGGCGCAGCGGATCGAGCAGGAACAGCGCCCGTTCCGTCAGAACCGTGTCGCGTCCATCCTGGGAAATGCCCAGCTCACCCTGCACGTGCATGCAAAGCAGCATGTCGTTCGCGTCGGCTCGGGCGGCGCTGCGTTCTGACCGGCTGACGCGCGCCGTATCCGCATCGAAACGCGTGAGGGCGAGGCCGGGAAGGGTTGCGATCTTTACGGAGCCGTTGAAGGCCTGGCCCTGGCCGGGCTCGAAATCGTGCTCGACGTATCCGCGCGTTGCGACTTCCCGCCAGTAGCTCAAACGCTCTCTGGGGTGAACATCCTGCGTCGAGAAGATCATTTGATCACAAATGCCCGATTGATTGCTCGGTCAGTCGACACATAGCGCCATGTCATGCGAGCGGTCCACGTACATTTGCACTTGAATACAATTTCTCCACTGAGAAGTCGACTGACGATGCCCAGCGGCGCGTTTGGACCCGAATGCCGTGTAACTGGGCTACCCCCTACTTTTGGCGAGCAACGAACGGTAATAACAGCCATGACTCGACTAAATTCAGAAACTGATCTTGAGCATTCGCCCCTACATCTCTTTCATCGGGCCGTTCAGGTCGTGACTGAGATCTACCAGTCTGAGATGTCGGAATACGATTTGACTGCCCGGCAGTACGCAGTACTTGTTGCTCTGGCCCGTTCTGAGGGACTTAGCCAGAGTAAACTTGTCGACGCGACGGGAATTGACCGTTCTACTATGGCCGATATTGTCCGCCGTATGCTGAAAAAGGGCATCATCCAGCGCAAGCGCGACAAGGACGACGCCCGGGCCTACGAAGTGACGATCACGAGCGAAGGAACGCGGCTGTACAACGATGTTCAGCCCATCGTTCGGCGCATCGAGGACAAGCTGCTGTCGGCTCTCAACGGCAAGCGCGTCGACGAATTCCTGTCGCACCTCGGATTGATCGTTTCGACGGCTCGCACGGGCGACCAGGCCGTCAACGGCCAGTACTCGACCGCCGAAGCCGGCACCTGACACGCTTGCGACACCGGCTTTGCCGCCGGTGTCGCTCCACCCGCTGACCCTATCGGCGGTACGCCCCGCATAAGCTCCTCAAGATACTGCGAGATCACGCTATCCGGCGTGATTCGCGGCTCAGAGCGGGCCTCCCGCACGTCCCTGGGCTTTGCTGCTTGCGCCGGCCGGCATCCAGATCGGCGAGCGGAACGCGGCGATGGTTTCGACCTTTCTCTCCTACAAAATGTACACGGCCGACGTCGCCAAGAGCACGGCGCGGACGCTCGCCAATGCGCAGGTGTCGCGCGAAGCCACCTACTATCGCGAGACGATCGGCAAGATCACCTCGGTGGACGAGTTTCTCGACGATCAGCGCCTCTACGCCTACGCCATGAAGGCGCACGGCCTCGAAGACATGACGTACGCCAAAGCTTTCATGCGCAAGGTGCTGGAGAGCGACTTGAGCGACCCGGACAGCTTCGTGAGCAAGCTGGTGGATCAGCGCTACCAGGCGTTTGCCAAGGCGTTCAACTTTACGCCTACGGGAGACGTCGAGCTCGGCGCGATCACCGCGCAGGACGCGGCCGATGAAGCCGAGACGGTGGGGTTCTATTCGCAGCAGCGCGTTCTCAAGGGCACCGCTGCGGCCACCGAGGTCGACTACTACAAGACCAAGCTCGGCACGCTGACGTCCGTCGACGATCTCGTCGGCGACCCGAAATTGTTCTCGCTGGCGCTCAAGGCTTACGGGCTCGATCCCGACATCGCTTCGGAATCGGCGATCCGCGCAGTGCTCGTGAGCGATCTCTCGGATCCGGCGAGCCCCGCCAACGCCTTCAACGATCAGCGGTATGTGGCGCTCAGATCCGCCTTCTCGTTTGAAGCGGACGGGAGCGCGCTGGCGGGCGGCGCGCAGACCTCGACGCAGCTGACGGCGACGATCGATCGCTATTTCGACACGACGGGCACCGGCAGCTCGCCGGCCGCTGCGGCTTTCCGCACCGATACGTTCCGCGCGCTCATGGCAAGCGTCACCACGGCGGACGAGTTCGTGAACAACGAGCTTTTGCGCACCTATGCGCTGACGGCCGTCGGGCTCGATCCCATTCTCGTGGGGCCCACGACCTTGCGTGACGCCATAACGAGCGATCTCACCGATCCCGCGAGCCCGGCCAACACGCTTGGGCCCGCCTATCGCACGCTTGCGGCGGCGTTCAACTTCAACGCGGACGGCTCTCTCGATCCGGGAGAGACGGCCCAGACGGCGGCGCAGGAAACGACGCTGACCGACTTCTACATGACGAACTACGGCACCAAGGCAGTCAGTGCCGACGAGGTGCAGACGAACTACTACAAGATGAAGATCGCGACGACGTTGTCAGTCGATGATCTCATGAACGACAACCGGCTGTTCAACTACATCGTCAAGGCCTACGGGCTCGATCCCGCGGAAGAGCCGAAGGCAAGAATCCGCCAGGTGATCCTGAGCGACGCGCGCGATCCCACGAGCTTCGCGCGACGGCTGGGCGACGACCGCTATACGGCGCTGGCGGGCGCGTTCAATTTCGGCCCCGACGGCGAGGCGCTGGGGCCGGTGCGGGCACAGATCGACGCGGCGCGGTCCGCGACGATCACGCGCTACACGATCACGCTCGGCACGCTCGATACGGAGCAGGCGCGTGGCAAGACCGAAAGCGAATACTACGCCGCCACCCTGGAAAACATCGGCTCGGTGGATGCGCTGCTGAAAGACAAGCGTATGGTCACATACATTACGCGGGCATTTGGGTTTTCAGGCGAGACAATCTCGAACGACGTTCTGAAGCAGGTGCTCACGAGCGATCTCTACGACCAGAAGAGCTTTGCAAACCGGCCGGAGAATTACCGCTTCCGCGAGCTTGCGGCGGCGTTCAACTTCGCGCCGGATGGGTCGGCGAAGCGCGTCTCGGCCGGCGCGGCGCAGGACAGCAGCGAGGTGTTGCAGACGCAGGATCTCTTCATCCGCCAGACGATGGAACAGCAGGCCGGCGAGCAGAACCCCGGCGTGCGGCTGGCGCTCTACTTCCAGCGCAAGGCCGGTACGATCAAGAGCGCCTATTCCATCCTGGCCGACAAGGCGCTGCTTGAAGTCGTGATGACGGGGCTCGGGCTGCCGGATGCGGTGGCGCAGAGCGATGTCGATAAGCTGGCGCAGATGATCGAAAAGCGCATCAACGTCGCCGACTTCAAGGATCCGGCGAAGCTCGAGAAGTTCCTGGCGCGCTTTTCCGCTCTCTACGACATCGCGAACCCCCAGCAGACGGCGCAATCGATCCCGTCGATTTTGCTCGGCGGCGGCGACACGGGCGCGGTGTTCGGCCAGGACCTCCTTACGAGCATTCAGTCCATCAGACGCAACGGCTAAGGCAGTTCGCGACGTAGCAAGCCCGCTCCGCCGGACGGTGGCGCGGAGCACGTCTGCATTGCGTCTTTCTGCGGTGTTCGTCAGCGAACGTAGGACGGTTCTCTGACGGTGGTTCTTTGGATGATGTTGTTTGTTGCACCGGTGCGAAATTGAATTTTCTACAGGTCGATACACCACCGATGCAATTTATGGTTGCATAAATGTTTTCTCACCCCTACTGGTTTTATAGCTCAGGCCTTCGCGGCTTCGGGCATTTGAGGCGGTGCACGCGGGTCGGGCCGCGAAGTCCGCCAAGCTGGGGGATTTTGAAATGCCGGATTTGGAAACCCGCCTCGCCGCGCGTCCGCTTTATTTGCAGGTCCGCGATGTGCTCGTGCAGCGCATCGTCGTGGGGCATTGGAAGCCCGGGGCGACGCTGCCGAACGAAACGCAACTCGCCCAGCAGCTCGGGATCAGCATCGGCACCGTGCGCAAGGCGCTCGACCTGATGGAGGTGGAGCGGATCGTGACCCGCCGGCAAGGCCGCGGCACGTTCGTCAACGACTACGCCTCCGCCGAGACGACGTTTCCATTCTCGATGTTCCACAACTTCGAGGGGCAGCGGATTTCGGGTACCAAGATCGGGCGCTCGATTACACGCGTCGCTGCAAGCGCGGAAGAAGCCGCGCGGTTGGGGCAACGGCGCGGTGATGAGTTGATCCGGATCGAGCGCGTCCGCGAGCATTACGGGCACACCTTCATGACCGAGATCTGCCTGCTGCCTGCGCGCTACTTCACTCGCATCCCGGATGACCTCGGAAGCTATCGGCTGTCGGCGCTGGCGCAGTACAACTCCATTCTGGTCGGGCGCGCTGACGAACGGGTCGACATCGTGCTTGCGACCAGCGCCGATGCGCGGGATCTCGCCGTCGACGAGGGAACGCCGTTGCTGCGGTTGGATCGCGTGATCTTCTCCGATCATGAAGACGCGCTGGAGTGGCGGGTCGCGCATTGCTTCCTTCGCAACGAGCGCTATCTCGTTCGCTTCAACTGACGGACTTGGCGGGTGTGTGTTCGGCTGTTCTGTGAAGCTTACTCTTCCATCCTTTGGATGACGTAAGGCGACCGGCGAAAGTCATTCTGTTTCTCTTTAACGGCGCACTCATTCTGCACGCGAAAGCATTTTCGTTTCGCCGGTTTTGTTACCCTGCATTTATCAAACGCAGGGCTAGGCTCGGGTCCTCGAACTGGAGGATCCGGGTCATGCCCACAGTGAAAAGACACCTCAGAAGCGCGTTGCGTGATCGCGGCGGATCGGCCGCGGTCGAGTTTGCTCTGGTGTTTCCGATCGGTCTGATTTTCTTCTGCGGGCTTGTGGCCTACGGGCTTTATTTCTCGGTGGCGCACTCCGTCCAGCAGCTTGCGGCCGATGCGGCGCGAGCCTCGGTCGGTGGATTGGACGATGCGGAACGCGGCAACATCGCGCGCGCGCATATCGCCTCCAGCGGCGGCAACTATCCTCTTCTCAAGATCGACCGGCTTACGGTGACGGCCCAGCCGCTCAGCGCGGATCCGGCGAAGTTTCAAGTTCGGGTCGCGTTCGATTCCGCAGACCTGCCGATCTGGTTGTTTTCCGGGCTCATTCCGTTGCCGCCGAAAACCATCGAGCGTGCGGCGATCATTTCGCGTGGCGGATTCTAGGAGGCGGCACCCGTGGAACTTCAACGCAAATTGCGCGCGTTTCGGCGCGACCGGCGCGGCGCCATCGGCATCTTGTTCGCCATGTTCCTCATGGTCGCGATGGGCGTGTGCGCGCTGGCAATCGATGTCGGGTCGCTCTATCTCGAGCGGCGAACGGCTCAGGGCGCCGCGGACCTTGCCGCGATTGCGGCTGCCGCAAACATCGATCATGCCGAGGCGGCGGCGCGCGCCACGTTGACTGCGAACGGGTTCGGCAGTCTCAGCACGCTTGCAGTCGTGAAAGGGCGCTACGAGGTCGATCGCTCGGTCGCGCACGGTCTCCGCTTCAGGGCAGGCGGCGTGCCCCACAATGCGGTTCGCCTGAACGTGGCGTTCCCCGGCGAGACCTATTTCTCGAAGGCGCTTTTTGCCGCGCCCGAAATTTCGGTGTCGGCAATGGGTGCGGTCGATGCGCACGCGATGTTTTCCATCGGCAGTCGGCTCGCCGCGCTGCGGGGCGGTGTCGTGAACGGGCTGCTCGGGGCGTTGCTCGGCGCGAACCTCAGTCTTTCAGTGATGGACTATAACGCTCTGGTCGACGCAGATGTGTCGCTTGCTGATTTCCTGTCGGCGCTGTCGACCGAAGTTGGGCTCGCGGCCGGCACCTACGATCAGCTTCTCGCGGCCGATGCAAAAGCTGGGCAGGTGCTGCGGGCGACCGCCGAGGCCGCGCGTCGGGGCGGGGATACGCGTGCGGCGCAGGTGCTGGCAAGCCTCGCGGCGCAAACGCCCGCTTCGGTTACGGTGCCGATGCGTACGATCCTGAATCTTGGAACCTTGACGAACACCTCGATTGGAGAGCCGCACGCCGGTCTTGCGGCGGACGTGAATGTGATGTCGCTCGTCATGGCGGCCGCGACGGCTGCGAACGGGACGCGTCAGGTTTCGGTCAACCTCGGGGCAAGCGTGCCGGGGCTCCTTGGCCTGACGATGGACGTTGCCATCGGCGAGCGTGCGCAAAACTCGGGTTGGGTCGCGATCGGACAAGCGGGCGCGACGTTGCGGACGGCGCAGACGCGGATCAGGCTGCTGGCTGAAGTGGGGGGCAGCGGCCTTCTCGCCGGTGTTCGCATCCGGTTGCCGGTCTACGTGGAAATCGCGAGTGCGGAAGCGCGGCTCGAGGCGGTGCGGTGTGGCGCAGGCGCGCGAGGCGAGGCTGTCGTCGCGGCGCGGCCCGCTGTGGTGAGGGCCTGGATCGGCGAGATCAATCCGGCAGGGCTGTCGTCATTTTCGAGCGCGCCGCCGGTGTCGTACGCGTCGATCGTGTCCATTCCACTGCTGAGCATTTCCGGCAAGGCGTACGCCGAAATGAGCAACGCGCAGGCTGTTCCGCTGACGTTCGACAGCGACGACGTGGCGCGGCGCACTGTCAAGACGGCTGAGGTGAGGGACTACCTCACGTCTCTCACGTCGTCGCTACTGCGCTCGCTCGATCTGCATGTGAGCCTGATCGGTCTGGGGTCGGTCGGCCTGCTTACGAACGCGCTGCTAGGGATCCTGGCGCCTGTGACGGCAGCGCTCGATCCGGTGCTGGCATCTGTTCTGGATCTCGTCGGCGTGCATCTCGGTGAAGTCGATGTGCAGGTTCACGGGATCCGTTGCGGAAATTCCGTGCTGGCGGGGTAGGGGTCTGGGCGGATGTCGGCAGCCGGTCTCCCACGGCTGACGAATCATGCTCAAGTGGCGGGTGTGGCTGGGCCACCCCGCCACGATCCCGCCGTTTTCCAAAACGACATGTCCGTCATGACAACACACACCCTCCCTCGCGCCCTCGGGCTGCTGCTGCTCGCGCTCAGCCTTTCTCAGGGCTCTTCCCTGGCCGCCCGCGCCGCGGATCTCCCGCCGCTCAAGTCGGGAGACATCGTTTTTCAGAATACGTCGGGAAGCGCGCAAGAGGCGATCATGCTCGCGTCGGGCACGCAGTACACGCACGTCGGGCTGGTCGATGTCGACGCGAAGGGACGCGCCGTGGTCATCGAAGCCGTGGGGCCGGTGCGGGTGATGCCGCTCGAGAGCTGGATCAAGAACGGCAGCGGCAAGAAGGTGACCGTGAAGCGGTTGAAGGCGCTGTCGGACGCCGACGCGAAGGAAGCGGTGGCGCGGGCGCGGTCGTATCTCGGCCGGCCTTACGATCATTTCTATTATGAGACGCGCGACCAGATCTATTGCAGCGAGCTGATCTATGCGGCCTTCAAGGAGGGCGCGAACATTACGGTCGGCGTCGAGCAGAAAGTCCGCGACTTGAACATCAGCACGCCTGCGGCGCGCAAACTGATCAAGGAGCGCTGGCGGGCGCATCCGCTCTGCAAGGCGAAGCGGGCCGAGAATTTCCAGGCCTGCTACGATCTCATCCTGGACCAGACGCTGGTGACGCCGGCGAGCATCGCGCGCGACAGCCAAGTCGAGACGATCTACACGAACTTCGGCAAGGACGCTGAGTAGGCGAAACCCCACGAAGCGAGCGGGGCGTGAGACACGTGCGCCTTGTGTCCCGGTGTAACAGGCGCAATCAGGTGGACTGGTCTGCCAGACACTTTCTCAGCGTGTCGCAGATCTGGAAATCGTCATAGGGTTTGTCGACGCGGAATTTCGCGCGGTCCTTCGAGCGCAGTGCGCCTTCGCCGTAGCCGGTGGCGAACATGAAGGGAATGGCGCGATCTTCGAGCGCATCGGCCACCGCGGCGGATGTCTGACCCGATCCAAGGTTGACGTCGAGAACCGCGCAATCCACGTCGTCTTGCTCGAGCAGGGTCAGGGCCTGGGGCACATCGTAGGCGGGGCCCAGGACGACGCAGCCGGCCGTTTCCAGGATGTCGGCCAAGACGATGCCGATCAAAGGCTCGTCTTCGAGCACCAGCACGCGTTTTCCGGCCAGCGGGCGCATCAGACTTGCCCCTCGATCGGCAACGTGAACTGGCACAGCACACCGATGTCGCGATAATGGCATGAGTATTCTCCACTCGGCTGGGCGGCCAGGGACTTGAGAAGACGCGTTCCGAAGCCGGTGGTTTCCGGTTCGATGGCGGGCGGACCGCCGCGTTCGTCCCATTCAAATTGCAGCCGCTTGCTCGGCGGGGCCTTGGCGATCGTCCAGGCCACGTCGATGCGTCCCGACGGCACCGTGTAGGCGCCATACTTCACCGCATTGGTGAGCAGTTCGTGAATGGCGAGCGTGACGGAGATCGCGTCACGCGACGAGAGGACCACGTCGTCGCCGCGGAGCGTGAGGCGCGCGTCCGTCTCGGCGCGGTAAGGCGCGAACAACGCATCCAGGATGTCGTTGAGGCGCGCGCCCTTCCATCGGCTCTGGGTCAGCAGGTTGTGGCCGGTGGCGAGCGCCTGGATGCGCGAGAGAAAGCGCTGCTTCTGCTCGCTCTGCGCGCCCGACAGACTCTGGTGGGCAATCGACTGAACCGTCGCCAGCATGTTCTTGACGCGATGATTGAGCTCTTCGATGAGCAGAGAGCGCGCCTCCTCGGCCTGCTTGCGCTCCGTGATGTCGACTGTGAGCCCGGTCAGGGAGCCGGGCAGGCCGTTCGGATCGGGCACGTAGTGGCCCTGCTCGCGCAGCCATCGCACGGTGCCGTCGTTGTGGTGGATGCGCATTTCAGCTTCGTAAGCGCCGCGCTCCTTGATCGCCTTCTGCCAGGCGTCGGTTACGAGTTCGAGATCGTCCTCGTGAATGCGGTCGAGCCAGGCGCGCGTCGGGCCGATGCTTTCGAGCGGCTGAAGGCCGAGGATGGCGTTCAGATTTTCGTCGCGCTGGCTCACCTGGGCCGTGAGGTCGTGTCGCCACGTGCCCATTTTTGCCGCCGTTAGCGCCTGACGCAGCTGCTCGTCGCTTTTGCGCAGGCGCGACGAGGAGGCTTCAAGCTCGGCGGTGCGCTCGGCAACGCGTTGCTCAAGCGTGGCCGCGATGGCCTCGAGCTCGCGTGCCTTGCGATAGAGCTCGACGAAGATCTTCACCTTGGCCCGCAGGATTTGCGGCACGACCGGCACCGGCACGTAATCGACCGCGCCGAACTCGTACCCCTTGATGCGGTCGAGATCCGTGAGAAGCACGGCGGAGATGAAAATAACGGCGATGTCCTGGAAGCGGGGATGCTCGCGGATCATCTGCACCAGCTCGAAGCCGTCGAGATCCGGCATGCAGACATCGACGAGCACGACGGCGACGTCGGTCTTGAGCAGAACCGCAAGCGCTTCGCTGGCAGAGCTTGCCGTGATGAGGTTTTCCTGAAGATCGCTCAGGATCACCTCGTAGCTCAGCAGTTTTGCCGGCTGGTCATCGACGAGCAGAATGTTGACGGGCGTCGCGCGCACGGGCGTCTCTCCTACCGATGCAGCCACATGCGCAACGCGGCCAGCAACTGCTCGGTGTTGACCGGCTTGGCGAGGTAGTCGGATGCTCCGGCTTCGAGGCATTTTTCGCGATCCCCCTTCATGGCCTTGGCCGTGAGCGCAATGATCGGCAGGCGCCGCCAGTGGGCTTCGGAGCGGATCGCCTGCATGGTTTCATAGCCGTCCATCTCGGGCATCATGATGTCCATGAGGACGATGGAGATATTCGGTGTTTGTTCCAGGCTGGCGAGGGCTTCTCTGCCTGTGGTTGCGGTCAGAACGTTCATGCGACGCCGTTCAAGAACGCTTGAAAGTGCAAAGATATTCCGGGCGTCGTCGTCGACCAGCAGCACCGTCTTGCCGACGAGCGCGTCATCGGAGACGTGCAGGCGCTCCAGCATGCGCTGCTTTTCGACCGGCAGATCGCCGACGACGCGATGCAGGAACAGGGCGGTTTCGTCCAGCAGACGCTCCGGCGATTCGACGCCTTTGACGATGACACTGCGGGCCATGGTGTGGAGACGGGCGTCTTCCTCTGCGGAGAGCTCGCGGCCCGTGAACACCACGACCGGCACATCGCTCAGCGCAGGGTCTGCGCCCAGCGTTTCCAGGACATCGAAGCCGGACATGTCCGGCAGCTTCAGGTCAAGGACGACGCAGTCGACGGGATTGGCGCGCATATAGGCGATCGCTTCGGCGCCGGCGGATGCGGTTTGGATTTCGATATCGGAATGCCCCAGCAGCGCGTTGATCCCCATCTGTTCGGCCGGATTGTCTTCCACCACGAGCAGGCGCTTGCGGCTGGCGGTCGAAAAATCCTTGATGCGCGTCAGCGCGTCGCGGATGGCCTCGGTGGTCGTTGGTTTCGTGACGAATGCGAATGCGCCTTGAGCAAGCCCGTGCTGGCGATCCTCGTCGAGGGTGACCAGTTGCACGGGAATGTGGCGCGTTGCGGGATTCTGCTTGAGCTGGCTCAGCACGCTCCAACCCAGCATGTCTGGCAGGAAGACATCGAGGGAAATGGCATTCGGATTGTGCTCGTTGGCGAGGGCCAGCGCTTCTGAGCCCCGCTGGGCGACGACGGCCTTGAATCCCTCATTGCGCGCGAGGTCCAGCATGATCCGGGCGTATTGGGGATCGTCCTCGACGATGAGCAGGAGGAAATCGCCGGGATGCAGGTCTTCGCGGTCGTCGGCGATGTGCTCGACGGCGCGCTCCTGGCGCGGGGCGGGGAGGGGATCGTAGCGCAGGCGCAGGCGGCCCGGATCGAGTTCCGTGACGACGTTCGGCGCGGCATAGCGCTGCGGAAGATAGAGCGTGAACGTGCTGCCCGTGCCGGGCGTGCTCTTGAGCTGGATTTCGCCGCCGAGAAGCGTGGCCAGCTCGCGGCTGATGGCAAGGCCGAGGCCGGTGCCACCGTACTTGCGGCTCGTGCCGGCGTCGGCCTGCTGGAATGCCTCGAAGATGATTTTCTGCTTGTCGGGCGGGATGCCGATGCCGGTGTCCGAGACTTCGAACGCGATCACGGAGGGCGCTGTGGAGAGCGTCTTGTTCTCCGGGCTCCAGCCGCTCGCAGCCGGCGCGACAGTGAGGCGGATGCCACCCTGCTCGGTGAACTTGAACGCATTCGACAGCAGATTTTTCAACACCTGCTGCACGCGCTTGGCGTCCGTATAGATGCCGCGGCCGAGGTTTGCATCGAGGTCGAGCGCGAAAGAGAGGCGACGGTTGTCGGCTTCGTGGCGGAAGGGCCGTGCAACCGCTTCGAGAAGGTTCAGCAGGAACAGCTCCTCGGCATCGACCGACACGGTGCCGGATTCGATCTTCGACAGATCGAGGATGTCGCTGATGAGGTTCAGAAGGTCGGTGCCGGCGGCATGGATGGTGCGCGCGAACTCCACCTGCTTGTCGGTGAGGTTGCGATCCACATTGTCGCTGAGCTGCTGGCCGAGGATGAGGATGCTGTTGAGCGGCGTGCGCAGCTCGTGGGACATGTTGGCCAGGAATTCGGATTTGTACTTCGACGTGAGCGCAAGCTCTGTGGCCTTTTCTTCCAGCGCGCGGCGGGCGTGCTCGATTTCCTGGTTCTTGGCTTCCACCTCGACGTTGCGCTCGGCGAGCTGCTGGGCCTTCTGGCCGAGCTGCTCGTTGGTTGTCTGAAGCTCTTTCTGCTGCAACTGAAGTTCCTTGGCGAGCTCCTGGCTCTGCTTCAGCAGCGACTCGGTCTGCATGGTGGCTTCGATACTGTTGAGCACGATGCCGATGCTGTCGGTGAGCTGCTCCAGGAACGTGAGATGCGCCTTGTCGAACTCGTAGAGCGAGGCGATGGCAAGCACGGCCTTGAGCTGCTCTTCGAAGATGATCGGCAGGACGACGATGCTGCGCGGCGGGGCTTCCATCATCACGGATCCGACGGGGGCGGTGTCTTCCGGGATGTCGGTCACGAGGATGCGGCGCTTCTCGACGGCGCACTGGCCGATGAAGCCCTTTCCGACCTCGATGGACGTCGGGTAGCTGCGATCGGGATGGTCTGCGTAGCGTCCGAGCAGGCGGAGCTTGGGATCGTCGTCGAAGCCCATCTGATAGATGACGCCCTGATGGCCGCGCACGAGCGGGACCAGCTCGGACAGCAGGCGGCTGCCGACGGTGGCGAGATCGCGCTGGCCCTGGAGCATACCGGTGAAGCGCGCGAGGTTGGTCTTGAGCCAGTCCTGGTCTGTGTTGCGATCGGTCGTCAGGCGGAGATTGCCGATCATCGTGTTGATGTAGTCTTTAAGTTCGGCGACCTCGCCGCGCGCGTCGACCTGAATGGACCGCGTCAGGTCGCCCTTGGTCACGGCGGTCGCGACCTCGGCGATGGCGCGCACCTGGTTGGTCAGGTTGTCGGCGAGCAGGTTCACGTTGCCCGTGAGATCCTTCCAGGTGCCGGCGGCGCCGGGCACGTTGGCCTGGCCACCGAGGCGCCCTTCGACGCCGACTTCGCGCGCCACGGTGGTCACCTGATCGGCGAACAGCGCCAGCGTGTCGGTCATGTCGTTGATGGTCTCGGCGAGGGCCGCCACCTCACCCTTGGAGTTCACGGTCAGCCGCTGCTTGAGGTCGCCGCCGGCGACGGCGTTCACGACCTTGACGATGCCGCGCACCTGCTCGGTGAGGTTGGCGGCCATGACGTTCACGGTGTCGGTGAGGTCTTTCCACGTGCCGGCGACGCCGGGCACCTGCGCCTGTCCGCCGAGCTTGCCTTCCGTGCCCACTTCGCGCGCGACGCGCGTCACTTCCGAGGCGAAGGCGTTGAGCTGGTCCACCATCGTGTTGATGGTGTTCTTCAGCTCCAGGATCTCGCCCTTCACGTCGACGGTGATCTTGCGCGAGAGGTCGCCGCGGGCCACGGCGGTCGTCACCTCGGCGATGTTGCGCACCTGAGCCGTGAGGTTGCCGGCCATCGAGTTGACGCTGTCGGTGAGGTCTTTCCAGGTTCCGGCGACGACGCCCGGGACGACGGCCTGTCCGCCGAGGCGTCCTTCGGTGCCGACTTCGCGGGCCACGCGCGTCACCTCGGCGGCGAACGAACGGAGCTGCTCGACCATCGTGTTCAGCGTTTCCTTGAGCGAGAGGATCTCGCCGCGGACGTCCACCGAGATCTTCTTCGACAGGTCGCCGCCGGCAATGGCGGTGGCGACCTCGGCGATGTTGCGCACCTGGGCGGTGAGGTTCGAAGCCATGAAGTTGACGTTGTCGGTGAGGTCCTTCCAGGTGCCGGCGACGCCGGGCACCTGGGCTTGGCCGCCGAGCTTGCCTTCCGTGCCGACCTCGCGCGCGACGCGCGTCACCTCGCCGGCAAAGGCGTTGAGCTGATCCACCATCGTGTTGATGGTCGCTTTCAGCTCGAGAATTTCGCCGCGCACGTCGACGGTGATCTTGCGCGAGAGGTCGCCTCTCGCGACGGCGGTGGTCACGTCGGCGATGTTGCGGACCTGCGTCGTGAGGTTAGCGGCCAGCAGATTGACGTTGTCGGTGAGGTCCTTCCAGGTGCCTGCGACGCCCGGCACGTTGGCCTGGCCGCCGAGGCGGCCTTCGGTGCCGACCTCGCGCGCGACGCGCGTCACCTCGCCCGCAAAGCGGTTGAGCTGATCGACCATCGTGTTCAGCGTTTCCTTGAGCTGCAGGATCTCGCCGCGCACGTCGACCGTGATCTTGCGCGACAGGTCGCCGTTGGCGATGGCGGTCGCCACGTCGGCAATGTTGCGTACCTGGTTGGTGAGGTTGCTCGCCATTGAGTTGACGCTGTCGGTGAGGTCTTTCCACGTTCCGGCGACGCCGGGCACCTGGGCCTGTCCGCCGAGCTTGCCTTCGGTGCCGACCTCGCGCGCGACGCGCGTCACCTCGGCGGCGAAGGCGTTGAGCTGGTCCACCATCGTGTTGATGGTTTCGGCGAGCTGCAGGATTTCGCCGCTGACGTTGACGGTGATCTTTTTCGACAAGTCACCAAGCGCCACGGCGGTCGCGACCTCGGCGATGTTTCGGACCTGACCGGTAAGGTTCGAGGCCATCGAGTTGACGCTGTCGGTGAGGTCTTTCCAGGTGCCGGCGACGCCGCGCACGACGGCCTGTCCGCCGAGCTTGCCTTCGGTGCCGACCTCGCGCGCCACGCGCGTCACTTCTCCGGCGAATGCGTTGAGCTGATCGACCATCGTGTTGATGGTCTCTTTCAGCTCGAGCACCTCGCCGCGCACGTCGACTGCGATCTTCTTCGACAAGTCGCCGCCGGCAATGGCGGTCGCGACTTCAGCGATGTTGCGGACCTGCGTCGTGAGGTTCGAGGCCATGGAGTTGACGCTGTCGGTCAAGTCTTTCCAGGTGCCGGCGACGCCGCGCACGTCGGCCTGTCCGCCAAGACGGCCTTCGGTGCCGACTTCTCGGGCGACGCGCGTGACCTCGAAGGCGAAGGCGTTCAACTGATCGACCATCGTGTTGATGGTCTCTTTCAATTGCAGGATTTCACCGCTGACGTTGACGGTGATTTTTTTCGAGAGGTCGCCGCCCGCGATGGCCGTTGCAACTTCGGCGATGTTGCGGACCTGGTTGGTGAGGTTGCCGGCCATCGAGTTGACGTTGTCGGTGAGGTCCTTCCAGGTGCCTGCGACGCCCGGCACCTGGGCCTGTCCGCCGAGGCGGCCTTCGGTGCCGACCTCGCGCGCCACGCGCGTCACTTCGGATGCGAAGGAGTTGAGCTGATCGACCATCGTGTTGATGGTGTTCTTGAGCTCGAGAATTTCGCCCTTCACGTCGACGGTGATCTTGCGGGAGAGGTCGCCACGGGCCACGGCGGTCGTGACTTCGGCGATGTTGCGGACCTGCGTCGTGAGATTGGCGGCGAGCAGGTTGACGTTGTCGGTCAGATCCTTCCAGGTGCCGGCGACACCCGGCACGACGGCCTGTCCGCCGAGGCGGCCTTCGGTGCCGACCTCGCGGGCCACACGTGTCACTTCGGCCGCGAACGAGCGCAACTGGTCGACCATCGTGTTGATGGCTTCCTTGAGCTGCAGAATCTCGCCGCGCACGTCAACGGTGATCTTCTTCGAGAGGTCGCCGTTGGCGACGGCGATGGTCACGTCGGCGATGTTGCGCACCTGGGCCGTCAGGTTCGAGGCCATCGAGTTGACGCTTTCGGTCAGGTCTTTCCAGACACCCGTCACCTCGCTCACCTGCGCCTGGCCGCCAAGCTTGCCGTCGGTGCCCACTTCGCGCGCGACGCGCGTCACCTCGGACGTGAACACCGAGAGCTGCTTGATCATCGTGTTGACGATGGTGGCGGAACGCAGGAACTCGCCAGCCAGCGGGCGGCCGTCCACGTCGAGTCGCATGGTTTGCAGAAGGTCGCCCTGGGCGACGGCACGGATCGTGCGCGTGACTTCCGTGGTGGGCCAGAGCAGATCGTCGATGAGCGAATTGATGGACGTTTCCATCTCGCCCCAGGAGCCGGCGGTCGAGCCGATGCGCACGCGCTGTTTGGTCATGCCCTCGCGGCCGACGACCTGCCCGACCTGATCGAACTGCTGGGCCATGCGCTGATTGGTGGCGACGATGTCGTTGAACGTGTCGGCGGCGCGACCCCAGAGATCGGGCCAATCGCCCGGCAGGCGGACCGAAAAATCACCTTCGCGCATCGCTCGGAGCGCGAAGAGCATTTCTGCGACGTGGTTGTCGCCGCCCTTGCCGTTCGGGAGCGAGGCGTCCGGCAGCTCATCCGGGGAAACGGGCGTATCCACTACGAGATCGTTCATTTGATGCTCCGGACGACATACAGGTCGGTTGGTCAGTGCAAAGGTCTCGCGGGGGCGGGCTAGTGCTCGTCCCGGGTATTAAGCAGGCGCTATTTTCGTCGGCTGGGTCTGTTCTTGAGAACGATTGCGCAAATGATGAGGCAGAAGGTGAGGAGGCGCATCAGGTAGTAGAACGGCTCGTGCTCTTTCGAGACCTGCGTCAATCCCAGGATGAAGCGGCCAATGGAGTCGACGCCGAACGCGATGGCGAAGAAGAGGAAGAACACGTCGTGTGTCTGGCGCCAGAAACGCAGGAAGAAGAGCGCGGCCAGAAAGGATGCCATCGCCACCGCGCCGAGCAGGACTGAATCGACCGGATCGTTCATTCCGTGTCCCATACCAAGCCGTAGAGGAGGATCATCATCGCGACGAGCGCGGTGGACGTGCGCCAATAGGAGAAATCGACATCGGGAAAGACGACCTTGTCGAGCACGAGGAGCGCGTTGTTGAGCGTCAATCCCGCAAAGCACAGGCCGCTCCAGAGCAGCAGGCGATAGCCGCCCGCGCGATAGGCCTGGAGCAACAGCACGGTGCAGAGAAGCGCCGTCAGGGCACACAGGGTGTAAATCGTGGCAACGATCATCCCCGGTCCTTTCTCAGCTTGAACGCGTTGGCGAACTCGCGAATTCGGCGCGGCTTGCCGTGAATGATGTTCGTGACCGCGATCAGATTTTCCGCATAGGTCTCGGCGAGGCGTTCCACCATGCGTTCCGTTTCGGGTGGGCAGGAAAAGCGGTAGGTGCCGTCGCCGCACGTGAGAAGTCCGTCGGCGCATAGGTTCTCGAGGATTTCGAGCGTCTCCTGCTCGGAGATGTAAAGGCGCCGCGATATGGACGCGACATCCCAAGTTTGGTTTCGGACTTCGGGCCGGGTTTCGGAGACATGACGGCGCAGGAGCAGCAGGGCCTCAATTTGAGCGATCGAGTCGATGTGCCGAACGATGAAAGTCTGCAGATCGTGCGGGATCGGGCTATCCGGCATCGCCACCTTTCGCTTCCACCTCGATCGACATTGCGCGCGCGGAAAGCTTGAGAGGCCTACACGCGGCGATGGAGCAGACAGAATTCGAGCATGCAGCCTCGTGAGCCGCACGCCCGGGCGGGCGCGGCGAACGCGACGATTGGCACAAGCGTCCCCCGTCACAGGCGGTCGACCGGCTGGATGTCCGTTCGGATGAGCAACCGTGGCGCTCGCGCGTGACTAGCTTTGCTCAACACCGAAGTCGCGGTTCGGTTCCACCGGGTCCGCATTTTTTGCGGGGCGTGGCCGGGGATGCCGTCGCGGGGCGGCGACTGCTTCACGCACAACAGGGCGGCGGGCCTGATGCCGTGGGCCGCGCATAGGAATTTTCAGAGATTGGCTTCGAGAGACCGGTTCGGAGAGATTTTCCGGCTGCGGCCTTCGCATCACGTGCGGAAGGCGATGGTGTTGGTTGCGGGAGTAGGATTTGAACCTACGACCTTCAGGTTATGAGCCTGACGAGCTACCGGGCTGCTCCATCCCGCGATACCGACACATACTGACGCGACACGGCTTTCCGCGAGGGAAGCCCTTGTCACGTCTCGAACGATCCGGCCAACGGCTTGATCTTGAGGGCCGCGCGATCCTCAACCGAGGATCAGGCCCGTTCGATGCCGCCCCGGAGGCGGCTTGGCGTGGTCTATAGCATGATTTTCCGGTTTGTGAAGTCCTAAGCCCGCGTCACTCTTGTCTCTCGTCCTGTGCGGTTTTAACCCGGGATGTGCCACCAGCCCTGAACTTTGGTGTAAGCTCGGCTTCGGGCGCGCTCGTCGGCCCGATTTGGCCCACAAGAATTCGAAACGAGACTTCGCACGCAATGGCACCTGCCGATCGCCTTCGGGCCGATACCACCGGTGAAAGACCTGCCGGTGCGTCACTTGAAGAGACATTCGTTCTCCTGGACAACAGCTCCGGCCGGGGAGCGCCCTCCCTGCTGTTCACGCATCCGACCGAGATCGTTTCGGCCTGGACGCCCGAGGAGGTGCCGGCGGCCCTGGCGCGGCTCGAAGCCGCCGCCGACGCCGGCCTGCATGCGGCGGGCTTTTTTGCCTATGAGCTCGGCTATGTGCTCGAGCCCAAGCTGATGGAGCTGATGCCGGAGGGCCGGAACGTCCCGTTGCTGTGGTTTGGTCTCTACAAGAGCCCCCGCGTCATGAAGGAGGCGGAGGTCGACCACTGGCTGGCCACGCACACCCGCAGCGGATCCTACCAATTCACGTCCGTGACGCGGGCCTGGGACCAGACCGAGTATGAGCAGAAGTTTTCGGCCGTGCAGGACAAGATCCGCGCCGGCGACATTTATCAGCTCAACCTGACGTTCAAGGCGCGCTTCCGCCTCGAAGGATCGCCGCTGACGTTCTATCGCGACATGCGCCAGCGCCAGCGCGTCGCCTATGCCGGGATCGTCGACACGGGCGACGTGACGGT
Organism: Hyphomicrobium sp.; assembly: GCF_019744875.1. Lineage (GTDB taxonomy): Bacteria > Pseudomonadota > Alphaproteobacteria > Rhizobiales > Hyphomicrobiaceae > Hyphomicrobium_C. Next base: position 206,831 of record NZ_JAIETU010000006.1, read on the forward strand.
GCTGTCGGCCAGCCCGGAGCTGTTCATCGAAAAGCACGGGCCTGTCGTTTCGACACGGCCGATGAAGGGCACCGCGCCGCGCGCGGGCACGCCGGAGGCGGACGCCGATCAGCGCCGCGTGCTGTCGAGCGACATCAAGCAGCGTGCCGAAAACCTGATGATCGTGGACCTGATGCGCAACGACCTGGGGCGCATTGCGGAGGTCGGCAGCGTCAACGTCACAGATCTCTTCACGGTCGAGACGTTCCGGACGTTGCACCAGATGACCTCGGGCGTGACCGCGACCTTGAAGGATGGGCTCGGCCTCGCCGATCTGATCCGCGCCATTTTCCCGCCGGGGTCGGTGATCGGCGCGCCCAAGATCCGGGCCATGGAGCTGATCCGCGACTATGAAACGGAGCCGCGCGGCGTCTATTGCGGGGCGATCGGGCACATCACGCCCACGGGCGAGGCGCTGTTCAACGTCGCGATCCGCACGCCGGTCGTGTTTCGCGACGGGCGCGGCGAAATGGGGATCGGTTCAGGCGTCGTGTACGACTCGGTCGGCGCCAAGGAGTACGCCGAGTGCCTGCTCAAGATGAAGTTCCTGACCGACCCGCCGAAGCGTTTCGAGCTGATCGAAACGATCCTGCATGACGCGGGCACCGGATACTGGCTGCTGGAGGGCCATCTCAAGCGGCTTACCGCGTCGGCGGCCTACTTCGGCTATGCGTTCGATGAGGGGGCGGCGCGGGACGCTCTCGCGGCGGCGGTGGCTGGCCGGCAGGGCGAGCGCCTCCGGGTGCGCCTGCTTCTGGCCGAGGACGGCACCCTCAGCATCTCCGTAACCGAACAGGCGCCGCAACGCCCCGAAGCCGTGATGCGCTATGTGATTTCCGATACGCGCCTCGACAGCACGAACGCGTTCCTGTTCCACAAGACCACGCGCCGCGAACTCTACGATCGCGAGTGGCAGCACTATGCGGACACCCAGGGCTCCGACGAGGTTCTCTATCTCAACGAGCGGGGCGAGGTGGCGGAGGGAAGCCGGACCAACGTGTTCATCGAAAAGAACGGGCGGCTGCTGACCCCGCCGCTGTCGTCTGGATTGCTGCCGGGCGTGCTTCGCGCCGAGCTGATCGCCCAGGGCCGGGCGCACGAGGCCGTGCTGACACTCGACGACCTCGCGGGCGCGGACGCCGTGTTCGTTGGGAATTCCGTGCGAGGTTTGGTGAAGGCCGAGGCGCTGGGCCAAGGAGCTGCGTGAGGGCGGCGGGGGGTGGCCGATGCCGACCCGGGCTCGCCGCCTGGGGGCCGCCAAGCCCGGCAAATGCCGTTTGCCGGGGAAGGGCCAGCGTATCAGGGGTGGCGGGCCGGGCAGGGGCATGAGTTCATGGTGAACGGCGCTTTACCGTTCAGGGCTCGCCCTCATTACTTTTTAAGGGCTCCGCGCTCATTGCCCTTCAGGGCCTCGCCATATGGCCAGGCCCTGTCGGCGGGAAAGCGCTTAGTTGGCTTGGTTCTGGATACCGGCCTGCGGGGCCTGGATCGACGCGGTCTCAGCGCTGCTGCGATGGAACGCGGCAATCAGAAACGTCACGCCTGCGAGCGTGAGGGCGACGGCAAGGCCGATCTCACGGGCGCATTTGCGAGCGCGATCGGCGAATTGTCCATGCTGCATCTTGCGTATCATCATGACCGTTAACTTGCGCATGTCAGCCTATCGAATCCAGCGCACCGAACGACGCGCGTCAGAAGCGCACAGCAGACAAGGCCCAGCGTTTGAACGACGCAATCCTGCCATTTTCGATACGCTTCGGGCGGCCCCGTTAAAGGCCGCGCATGACGCATCCGAAGATGAGCACGAGCTGCGCAACCAGAATAACCCAAAATTCTTGACCTGAAATGTACGGAATTGACGCACTGAACATCACGCTGACCAGGGCCAGCACCGTGAGGATCACCGAGAGCATGTAGGTCAGGATGCCTGGGGACTTGAGAACCATCGCGTCGATCTCCTAAATCCTAAACGTAAATATTGCTGCACAAGCCGCGCGCGACTCGTCCGAATTCGCGAGTCACGCGATGCGCTTATAGCAGCCGAGCCCTGGGCCAGCAGGGGCATCGCGGCAACACACAGAAATGAGAAGTGGGCGGTTCGGGCCAGCCGGCGAAACCTGTGCATCACGGGCAATCGGAGCTTGATTTTCCGGGGTCTACTTGCGGCCGAACAGGCGCTCGATGTCGCCAAGCTTGAGCTCGACGTAGGTCGGCCGGCCGTGATTGCATTGGCCGGAAAAGGGCGTCGCTTCCATGTCCCGAAGCAGGGCGTTCATCTCCGCGGCCGTCAGGCGGCGGCCGGCCCGGACGCTGCCATGACAGGCCATGCGCGAGGCGACCGCTTCGAGGCGGTCGCGCAGGGGCGTGGCGGTGCCCTCCGCCATCAGGTCGGCGGCCAGATCCTTAACGAGGCCGTCGACGGAGGTGGTGCCGAGCAGCGCCGGGACCTCGCGCACGGCGACGGCGCCCGGCCCGAAGCGCTCCAATACAACTCCAAGCTCGGCCAGTTCGCCGGCCTTTTCGTCGAGCGCCAGGGCTTCGTCCTCGCCCACCTCGATGACGGCCGGAATAAGCAGGCCCTGGCGCGCGATGCCGCCGTTTGCCAGCATGCGCTTCAGGCGTTCGTAGACGAGGCGCTCGTGGGCGGCGTGCTGGTCGACGATGACGACGGACGTTTCCGTCTGGGCGACGATGTAGGTTTCGTGCAGTTGGGCGCGGGCCGCGCCGAGCGGGAAGTGTGTCGGGCTCGGCGAGGCCGGCTCGTCGTCATCGTGGGCGCCGGAGTTGGCCGTTGGCGTGTCCAGGCCGTCGAGCGGGGCCTGATGCGGTTCGGCCAGGCCGGCCGGCGCTGGAGACCATGGGCGGGGCGTCGGATACGGAGCGGGCTGGCGCGCGCTTGCGCTGCTGGCCAGTGTTTCGAGGGTGCGGGCGCCGCCCTGCGCACTGGCGCGGAAGCCTGCCGCTTCGATGGCATGCCGCAGCGCGCCGATGAGCAGGCTGCGCACGGTGGCGCTGTTCTGGAAGCGGACTTCGACCTTGGCGGGATGGACGTTGACGTCGACCTCGGACGGGTCGACCTCGACGAACAGCGCCAGAAGGGGATGCCGTCCGCGCGGCACTAGGTCACCGTAGGCGGCGCGGACTGCGCCAAGCACGAGCTTGTCACGGACGGGGCGGCCGTTGACGAACAGGAACTGCAGGGCGGCGTCCGGGCGGTGCAGCGTGGGGAGGCCCGCGAAACCGCGCACGGAAATGCCGTCGCGCTCTCCGGATACAGGTACGGCGTCGCGCAGGAACTCTGCGCCCATGATGCGCCCGAGCCGCTGCAGCATGCCGTCGGCCGTGTCCGAAGTCTGAGGCAGGCGCAGGCCGACACGCTCCCCCATGGTGAGCGAAAAGCCGACGGCGGGGTGCGCCATGGCGAGCCGCTTGACGGTTTCGGAAACGGCGAGGTTTTCCGAGCGCTCGGACTTCAGGAACTTGAGGCGGGCGGGGGTGGCTGAGAACAGCTCGCGCACCTCGATGCGGGTGCCGGGATTGAGGGCCGCGGGCTTGATGGGCTGCTTAGCGCCGCGGTCGACGATGATTTCCAGGGCGTCGCGCGCGCCGCGTGGGCGGGACGCAATCGAGAGGTGGGCGATGGCGCCGATCGACGGCAACGCCTCGCCGCGAAAGCCCAGCGTGCGGATTGCCAACAGGTCGTCGCTGTCGAGCTTCGAGGTGGCGTGGCGCTCGACGCACAGCGAAAGGTCGTCGGCGTGCATGCCGATGCCGTCGTCGGTGACGCGGATGAGGGAGAGGCCGCCCGCCGCCGTTACGATCTCGATTTCGCGTGCGCCGGCATCGAGCGCGTTCTCGACCAGCTCCTTGACGACGCTGGCCGGCCGCTCCACCACCTCGCCGGCGGCGATGCGGTTGATGGTTTCGGCGCTGAGCTGGCGAATGGCCATCGCGGAGGTGAACCTGGGTTTGGGTGAGGGAGCGGTCGCAATCCGCGACTCGCTTGCAGGCCCTAGAGTAGCCGCCCCGCGCCGCCATCGGAAGAGGAGCCCCGGGGGCGCAACGGCCCAATTCTGCTGCGCTTTATCGCGGATTGCGCTGTTCCACCGCGCCCTGAAGCTGGAGCATCGTTTCGCCGTCGCGCAGGCCGGGCTTCTTACTCACGAGCACGCGCGCGATGGCCCGGCCCGGGTCGATCGCAATGGCGGCACTCTGGTGGCCTGGGGCGAGGCTTTCCTGCGTCATAACCCGGTGATGCGTGCCGTCCGTGAACTCGATCTCGACCGCGGCGAGGGTGATGGCGAGGCTTCCGGAACGGATGCGAAGGGCGGACGCATGGGCCTGCGTTGGCGCGATCGTGAAGACCACGAGGTCGGTGCGGTTGTTGGTGCGGACCTGGCCCAGGATTTCGAGCGCGGCTGACGCCGCGAAGCCGGAGCCCGCGGCACACAGCAGGATGCCGATTGCGGAGAGGGCACTCCGAAGCGCGCCGCCTGCGCCCACGTCAGTGCTGTCCCCAGATCTGGACCACGGCGGGTCGACCGTCGAGCGCGCTTTTCAATCCCTTGCCGAGATCGAACCGCGAGCGGTAGTGCGCTTCGATGGATTTGATCGACAGGTTTCCGGCTTTGAGCTCAATGGGACCATAGGCTTTGCCGGGATCGACGCGCTCGGAAATTTCGAACACCTCGTCGGGGCCGCCCGCGAACCTGACGCGGATTTCCTTGAGCGTGATGGCGCGGTCGAGGGCTTCGATGCGCAGGCGCGAGAAGCCGCCTTCGTTTTCGCCCACGGAAATGATGTCGCGATCGAACCCGGTGAAGCCTGCCGTTTGCGCGCCGAGCAGCACCCAGCCCTGATGGAACGAGCGGCCTTCGCCATGTAGGCCGAGCCAGTCTCTCGCGTACTCGCCCGTCACTTCGACGCGCGCCTTGGTGTGATTGCCGGGATGGGCGCGATACGTCAGCTCGATGTCGCGGATGAAGCGGTTGCCGTCGATGGGCAGCCAGTTGGAATGCGTGTTTTCCTTGATGTCGGCGTCGATGTCGAACTGTTGCGAGCTGCCGTCCTCGAACGACACCTTCAGCGCGTTGACGTGCACGTCGCTGCCCAGCACCCTGAGGCGGATGCGATTGAACTTGCCGATGTCGCGGCCGATCTTGATGACGTCGCGGTCGATGCCGAAGCCGACGCTCTGATAGCCGAACATGACGTCGTTGGGATCGGGCGCGGTGGCCTGCGTGCTCGTTTCGCGCGGGGCTTCCGGTGCGGGGGCCGTTGCGGGCGCAGGAGCAGGTGATGGCGCTGGTGCTGGGACAGGTGCCTCTGGGCGCGGCGGCGGTGTCGCGTTCGCTACGGGCGTGCCGCGTTTGCGCTGGGCGCCGTCCTCCGTCTGGATGCCGAGGATGTCGACGGCCACGCGGCCCTGTCCCTTGCCGGCGACGATGTCGATGCTGTCGATGAAGCTGTCGGCGGGCGTCTCGTTAATGGGCGCGCTCTGCTCGCCCTTCTTAAGCGAGACCGGATTGCGCTCTTTGAAGATTGCGCCACCGGCATACACGATCTGCATGCGCTCGATGGCGACTGGCCCGGACCTGGCGCGGACGCGGATGCCGCGAAACGCACCCTTCGCCTGGCTGACATCGATGGAGTGGCCGCTGCCTGCGAGGTCGATCTCGCCCTTGCCGATGACAACCAGCACGCCTTCGGCGCGTGCTGCCGATAGCGCGCCGGCCATCCCGAGAAGGCCAGCGATCCCGAGGATCGCCACCGCCAGACCCAACTTGCGCGACATTCGACGCTCCCGCCTGTGAGACCAATCTCGCTTATGAGACCCAATTCCGGATTGAAGTCATATCCCAGGTGAATGACGACTGAAACGGCTTGCGCGGCGCGCGATACATCTTGCGCGGGGTGCGCTGGCCGCCACATTGTCGGCGGACCAGTTTTACGCGAGACGTTTGCCGCGAGCGCCCATGTCCCAATCCCGAGACCTAACGTCCGCCCTCAGCGATTTGAGGGCTCTCCTGGGCGACCGCGTCGCTACCGGGGAGGCCATCCGCGCACAGCATGCCAATACGGTGAGCTGGCACGCAGCGGAGTTGCCGGACGCGGTGGTGTGGCCGCTCTCGACCGAGGACGTCGTTGGGATCGTTGCCGTGGCGCGGCGCCATGGCGTGCCACTCGTGCCGTTCGGGGCGGGCACGTCGCTCGAGGGACAGGTGAATGCTCCGCTCGGCGGCATCTCCGTCGATTTTTCGCGCATGACCCGCATCCTGGCCGTCGAGCCACGCGATCTCGATTGCACGGTCGAACCCGGCGTGACGCGGCCGATGCTGAACGCGTACATCCGCGATCTCGGCCTGTTCTTTTCCGTCGATCCCGGTGCGGCCGGCGCGACGCTCGGCGGAATGGCCGCGACGCGCGCGTCGGGCACCAACGCCATGCGCTACGGCACCATGCGCGAGACCGTTGTTTCGCTGAAGGCCGTCATGGCCAACGGCGACGTCATCTCGACGGGCGGCCGGGCGCGGAAGTCTGCGGCGGGGCTCGACCTGACGCGCCTCATCGTCGGGTCGGAGGGGACGCTCGGGCTGATCACGGAGCTCACGCTCAAGCTGCATCCGATCCCGGCGCGCATCATCGCGGCGGCGTGTCCGTTCTCTTCGCTGGCCGGGGCGTGCGAAGCCGTCATAGAGGCCAACGAAACCGGCCTGATGCTGGCGCGTGTGGAACTGCTCGATGCGCTGCAGATGCGCGCCATCAACGCCTATTCGAAGCTCGCGATGGATGAAGCGCCGCATCTGTTCGTCGAAATCTCGGGTGGCGACGCGGCGGCCGACGAGCAGCTCGAGGCCTTCCGCGAGATCGCGCTTCGGCATGGCGCGCTGCGGTTCGACTGGGCCAAGGACGAGGCGGATCGCGCGAGGCTCTGGCGGGCGCGCCACGATGCCTATTGGGCCGTGCAGGCGATGTGGCCGGGAAAGACGCTGAGCGCGAGCGATGTCTGCGTGCCGATCTCGCGGCTGGCCGAATGCGTGACGGAAACGGTGGCAGATTTCGAGGCCGCGGGCCTGATCGCGCCGGTCGTGGGCCACGTGGGGGACGGGAATTTCCACGTCATCCCCGTCGTGGATGCGACAGATCCCGAGGCGCTGGGCCGGGTGAGGGGGGCGTTCGACCGCCTTGTCGACCGCGCGCTGGCGATGGGCGGCACCTCGACCGGGGAGCACGGCGTGGGGCAGGGAAAGATGGCCTACCTGGAGCGGGAGTTCGGCCCGGGCGCCGTCGCGGCGATGGCCGCCATCAAGAAGGCCTTGGATCCGCTGGGTATTTTGAACCCTGCAAAGATGATCAAAGCACCCTGAAGTTGCGGAGCGCCGCTGGGCGGCTGCAAGTACTGAACGACTTCTTACGCTGCCAACTTATAGTTCTTCATATTTGTTAGTCTAAATCTTAAGCACATCTCGTAAGCCGCCAAGGCTTCGCTTGCAAATTGCCGTGCGTTGGAGTGAAATCAAACCTGCGAACGTGACGCCGTCCCACCTATCCCCCCTAGGGGCGTCACAGTTCTTCAGCCCGCGACCTCCCCCCGGTCGCGGGCTTCCCATTTTCAGGGCGCGAAACTTCATAATGCGCATGCTGATTAAATCCCTGTCCTGAGCCTCGGGATGGGCGCGCTGCCTCGTCAATGACACGGCTTCAACGGCACGACGTCATGACGTTGAATCGCGGCTCCAGCCGGCTTCCTCGGCTTCCTGCTCGCTGCAGAACCAGCGCTCGCCGCGTGAGGCCTTGAGCTTGATGCCATCGTAGCCCGACGCCCACGGCAGAACGTACGTGCGTGCGCCAGAGCGAATGCGGCCCTTGATGGGGCAGCCGTCGGGCGCGGATTTCTTGGCCGCCTCCCATCGCTTGTCGCGATAGTCCTGGGGCCGGTCTGCGTCGCCGGACCAGAGGCCGATCTTCTGGTCCTGGGCCTCGCTCTCGATGCCCGAATAGCGGCTCAGAAATCCCCCGCTCGAAAAAACGCTGCCCTTCCTGACCAGCTCTTCGGCTACGTCGTTGCCTTCGACGTAGCAGCGCGCGCGTTTACCCGTGGCGGAGTCATCGAGCACATCGCACGAGACGCGGCGGTTGCGGACCAGGGCCGCGAGCGTGTCCTTCGAGGCGGCGCCGCAACGCCATGATCCGCTCTTGCGCGTGCATTGCTGGGCGGGCTCGGGTGCTTCGATGCCGTCGAGGGTGAGGAGGCTGCCGGCAATGCGCAACCTGTCGCCGGTGACGGCAACGGCCCGGCCTTCCAGTTTTGAGGGATCGACGTCGGGAAGCGCGCTGGTGGTTGCCGACGGCGACCAACGGGCCGACGACAGGGGCAGGACGTACCAAATGCCGGCTGCGGCGCAGAGAGCGGCGACAGAAGCCACAACGACGCGCGCATTCGGTCTCAGAATCTCCGGCCGGCTCGCGAGCGCGTCGCGGCTTTTTGCGCCGAGACGGGTCAGCAGGCTGTCGCGGTCGCGCAACGTCGGCGCGCGGCGGGGATCGCGGAGCACGGCAATCAGGAGAAGCGTGGCGGTTACGGCCGAAACGACGGCCGCAAGGGTTGCGTCCGCGTCGAAGCCGAAGCTCCACGTGCGATAGGCCGCGCCGAGGCCGGTGAGAAGAGCGACGGCGGCGAGCGCCATCCTGGCTCGGGGCTGGCCAAGGAACGAAAAGAGTGGGTCGAGTAGGGGTGCGAGCGGTTGGCCGGCGCGCTGGCCCAGGCTTCCCGCGCGCTCGGCGAGTGCGCCTGTCGCGGCCGCCGTCCAGCGTGCGGCGCTGGCCGCGCCGGAGGCTGCGCCGTGGCCGGCACGGCCGCCCCAGGCCGCCAGCGTTCCGGCTGCCGAACGGCCATGCTGCCAGACGGCGCTTGCCGCCTTACGGCTTCCCGAGACACTGGCCTCGACGCTGCGCTTGCCGGCCTTCTTGACGTTTGCCGCGGCGGCGCCCTGGACGTCCTTCAGGCGCTGGCGGCGATGCTCGCGGCGCACAAGGATCGTCGTGCGCACGTAGTCGCGCCACTCGAAGCCTTCGTTCCGTTTTTTCCACCAGAACAAGAAAACTCCTTCGCGTATCTGCTGATCGTGTTCGAGGGCGGGCGGAGGCGCCCATATGAACCGGATACTCGCTCGCGACCGTTGTCCGCAATGATGGCGGTGCTTTGGCGGTTGGGACAAAATGCGCATCTGCGCGGCGCCCGTGGACTTGGACCGCCCCCAGGACTAGATTTGTCCACAGGCGTTGCGCGCTACCCCCAGGGAGTTCTGACATGGCATGCATCGGTTCAGTTTTCGCTCGTCCTTTCACGGCAATATTCGCGGCTGCATTTCTGTTCGGCGCGGCCCCTGCGCTTGCCGATGATCTTCCGGCTCCCAAGATCGACTGCACCAAGCCCGGCAACAAGAAGAAGGCCGCCTGCAAGCCGCACAGGTCGTCGGACGACGCCGTGATCAATGGCGCCTACTGGCTGTCGCACACTGGCAAGCATGCCGAGGCTCGGGCCTTGCTGGCGACGGTCGTGGATCAGGAAAATCCCCGTTTCCTCAATGCTATGGGTTATACGACGCGCAAGCTCGGCAACGTCGATGGGGCGCTGCCCTACTACGCGCGTGCACTCGAGATCGAACCTGATTATGTTCAGGTCCGCGAGTACCTGGGCGAGGCGTTTTTGGCCAAGGGTGACCTGGCCCATGCCAACGAGCAACTGAGTGAGATCGCACGGCGCTGCGGCACGAGCTGCGTGTCGTTCTACAATCTCAAAAAGGAAGTATCCGCCTTTGAGGCAGCTCACCCGGCGAACGGCTGAGCCAGTAGCAATCCGAACCATGAACGATCGACGGGAACGTCGAACCGGCGTTTCCAAAGGGGGACTATTGATGACGACACTTGCGCGTAGGATCGCACCGTTGCTGGCGGTTCTCATTGGCACCGCCATGGCGTCGGCGCCGCTGCATGCGGACGGCGTGACCTTCTCCAAGGACGTCGGGCCGAACAGCGCGGCTTGCGACAGCCTCGCGAAGGGCACGGCGGCGTGGACCTCGTGCGTTGGGCGGGCCAACACCGCCATGAGCGACGATGAGCTGTTCTATGCCGGCTACTGGCTCGCCAAGAGCGGTCAGTACGAGCAGGCCATCAGCTACCTGAAGCTGGCGCACAAGAAGGACGAGCGGGTCCTGACCTACATCGGCTATGCGACGCGCAAGATGGGCGACGTCGAGCACGCACTGCCGATCTACCGGCAGGCGCTCGACCTTAATCCGAACTACGTGGTGGCGCGCGCTTATCTCGGCGAAGCGTTCCTGAGCCTTGGCGAGCCCACCAAGGCCCGCGACGAGCTGGCCGAGATCGAGCGCCGGTGCGGCGCGACCTGCGCGGCATATGCCGACCTCAAGGGCCATATCCAGGACTTCGAGGCAGCCTCCAAGAAGGGCTGACGATTACGGCGCCAAACCACGGGCGTTTTACGGCCACGGTCCTTGCGATCGTGGCCGTTTTCAGTTGATGACAGGTCAGTTGATGGCAGGCGGAAGGACGGGATTCGCCCAGACGCGCACCACGCCGTCGTCTCCGGCGGAGGCAATGCGCGTGCCGTCCGGCGAGTAGCTCACCGCATTCAAGGCACCGGCATGGCCTGCGATCGTGCGCAGCGTGCGACCGCGGGCGACATCCCAGATGCGCAACTGCCCGTCGGCGGCGATCGAAGCGAGGTTCTTGCCGTCGGGCGAGAACGACAATCCGCCGACGCGGCCACGATGCCCGTAGAGGCGGCGCTGGGAGCGGTTCGAGCGCGTCGACCACAAGCGGATCGAGCCGTCGAGGCTTGCGGAGGCCAGCGTCTTTCCATCGGGCGCGAACGTGAGCGCGGTCACGAAATCCTTGTGGCCGGTGTAGGTGCGAATGCGATCCAGCGTGTCGAGGTTCCAGAGCTTGATCGTTTTGTCGGCGCCGCCCGAAGCCAGGCGCGGGCCATCCTCCGACGTGCCGTAGGCGACGGCCTGCGCGGCATTCGTGTGGGCATCGAGAACCTGGACCGGACCGGATGGGGTCGCGGTATCCCAAAGCGTCACTTTCCAGTCGTGGCTGGACGCTGCGAAGCGGTCGGCGCGGCCAGTGAATGTGAGCGACCAGATTTCCGCTTCGTTGCGCTTGAAGGTGGCGATCTTCTCGGCGCGCTGCCAATCCCACAGCACGATGTCGCCGCCGGCATGGCCGGTCAGCGCGTGCGAGCCGAATAGGGCGAGGGCGGTCGCGGCGCCGTTGTCGAGCTCGATGGTGCGCGTCAGCGTGCCGGTGGCGGCGTTCCAGATCTTGAGGCGCGCGTCCGCGCCCGCGGTCGCGATGGAAGCGCCGTCGCTCGAATAGCCGAGCGCTTTGACCGGGCCGACGTGTCCCGTCAGCTCCGCGACGGGGCGGATGACCGGGGCTTCCTGCAAGGACGCGGTGCGAATGCCGGCCGATGTTTCGCCGCTGCCGCGGCTTTCGAATTGCGGGAAGCGCTCCTGCATCGCCACGGCGCCGCTGGCGACGCCGACGCCGACGAGCAGCTTGAAGAGGATTGGGCGCCAGCCAATAGCGCGGCGCGGCATCGGGCGCGGTTTGCTCGCGGCCTTGCGCTTGTCCTTGCTCTCGGCCTTCTTCGGCTCCTTGACGACAATTAGATCCGTGCCCGGCGTGGGGGACGCCGGCGCGGGGGCTGCCGATTTCCGCAGGATGCGCGGCAGCTTGATCGGGTCGGGCGCTTTGGTGAGCTTTTTGGTTTCGGGGGCGGACGCGGGTGCGGCGGCTGGCGCTTTGGCGGCCGCAGCCGCAGGTGCTGCCGCTGCACCAGCGTCGGCCGCGGACGGCTTCTTTTTCAGGCCGTCCAGGAAATCGAGCATGCCGCCTTTGGGGCCCGGAGCATCGGGCGGGGGCGGTGTGGTGGTGGCCGCTTTTGCGGGGGCCTTCTTGGCCGGTTTTGCATCGGCAGCCTTCGCGGGCTCGTTTGCGGGAGCCTTGTTGGAAAACCAGCTCGGCTTGGCCGGGTCCGGCGCCAACAGCTCGCCGCGCCACTGGGCGATGGATTGCGGACGCTGCTCCACCTTGAGCGAGAGCGCGTGGTCGATGGCCTTGAGGAAACCCTGGCGATACGCGGACAGCGCCGTCTCGCGGGCCGCGACCAGCTCGTCCTTCACCATGCGTGAGGGACTGTCCGACGGGCGCTTGCCGGTGATGGCGTGATAGAGCGTGGCGCCGAGGGCGTAGATGTCGGTCCAGGGGCCCTGCTGGCGGCTTGTCTCGGCGTACTGCTCATAGGGTGAGTAGCCGGGCTTGACGAGCGCGGAGACGGTTTTCGAATGCGCCGCGATCTCGCCGCGCGCAGAACCGAAGTCGATCAGGACGGGCGTGCCGTCCTTGCGGATGATGATGTTGTCCGGGGCGATGTCGCGATGCAGGAAATCCTGCTTGTGGATCAGCTCGAGCGCGTCGAGGAGCGGCGCGACGATGGCGTCGAGCTCTTTCTGGCGCGGCGCGCGGCCGAGGCCCTTCAGCCACGACTTGAGGCTTTGGCCCTCCTCGAAGTGGAGCACCATGTAGGCCGTGTTGTTGGCGCGGAAGTAGCGATAGACGCGCACGATGTTGGGGTGTGAAAACTTGGCGAGGGTCTGGGCTTCCTCGATGAAGCGGTCGAGGCCCCAGCGATAGTCGCCGTCGCAGTCCTGCGAGCGCGGCGCGGCGTCGGAGGTCGAGGTGCGGGCTGCGAAGTCCGACGGAAAGTATTCCTTGATCGTGACGTGGCGATCGAGGGCCAGTTCCTCGGCCAGGTACGTGATGCCGAATCCGCCCGCGCCAAGCACGCGCTCGATGCGGTAATCACCGACGAGTTCCGTGCCGTTCTTTAGCGCGATCAAGTTCGTCATCAGCTCTCGGGCTCAGGGTTGGCTCGCATCGACTCGGACCATCACGTGCCATCGTTTTCAGGGTGCAAATCACCTCCGGCGCCTCTTGTGAAGCAGGAATGTGGCGGAGGCGTGCGCTTTCAGATCAAAGATGGCTCAAAAAGCTGGAGACGCGGTGCGGGCGGCCATGTTGCTGCCGCAGAGCGCAACGAAAACTATGGCCGATTCGGGCCTGAGCATATCCCCATGCAACGCGCTGCTATTTCGTCTGCCCTCCCTCTTCCGGTCTGGAAACGCATCGCGCTGACGGCCGTGGGCGGCCTCATTGCGTGTGGGCTTGCGGCAGCGGCCGGCGCAAGTCCCGACGGCGGCGCGGGTGACGGCGCTGCGTCGGCCGAACCGCTCGGGATGTCGTGGACGGCTTTCACGGACTGGATCGCATCGAGCTACAATGGCGCCCCCGCGCTGGTGTTGGGGCTGGTCGCCGCGCTGGTGGCCATACCGCCGCTTGCGTTCGCGGGACTGATTGCGCTGAGGCGCGAGGAGAAGTCCGTCAACATCGCCGAAGCGCGAACGGAAGTGCGCCGCGTTTCGCGTGACGCCGATGTGTTGCCCCGCGACGGCGTGCGGACAGGGCATATTCCGCTGCGGCCGCAGGAAGGCTGGATCCAGCTCGAGAACGCGGACGAGGTGGCGCCTTCTGCAAGCACGAGCCGCTACAGTCTCGGGCGTACGCTGCTGCGCATAGGGCGCGAAACCGACAACGACATCTGCCTCGAGGACGTGACGGTGCACCGCTACCACGCGGCCGTTCACCGGACCGAGGACGCGGAATTCGTCATCACCGATCTCTCGAGCGCGGGCGGCAACGGTGTCGTCGTCAACGGGCGATCCGTTTCGGAGGCGCGGCTTTCGAGCGGCGATACGATCCAGCTCGGCAATGCGCGGCTCAAATTCAATACCGGCCCCGCCAAGGGCTGAGCAGTCCAAAACGCCGGAGTGGATCCGGCAGTACGACATCGGCCGCTGCGCGGCGCTTGCGCCACCAGCGGGCCGATGACAACAGTCAGGTAAGGAGAGCAGGTCGATGTCAGGCAGCGCTGGGCCTCAGGGCCAACGATCGGGACGGTTTCTTGGATCGCTCAAGGACGCGCTGGTTGCGGCCAGCCGCGAGGATACCGGCCGGCAGGAGGCGCAGCGCGCTCCTGCTGCCGCCGCGCCTAGCGAAGTGATCGCAGTGGCGGGCCCGGAGGCTGCGGCGCAGCTTCCCCCGCCCTCCAGCGAAAGCAGTGCTTCACTCAGCGCGGCCGAGGCCGCACGAGAGGCCCGCGCGGCGCGCGTGCCTGTCGAAAGCCGGCATGTGGAAACCGATGCGCCGCCGACAACGCGTGTGGTGCGGGCCGCGAAGCAGCCTGAGCCCGCATCGCGGACGACGCTGGTGCGTGGCAAGATGCAGGTGACGCGCGGGACGTTCGACCAGGATCCGGTCGTCGGCTGGCTGGTGGTCGTCGGTGGGGCGGGCATCGGGCAGTTCCGGCCGATCTTCGAGGGCAACAACTCGATGGGCCGCTCGGCCAACAATCGCATTGCCATCGATTTCGGCGACGACGCCATCTCTTCGGATGAGCAGGCGTATATCCGCTACGATTCAGCCGATCGATCGTTCCTGTTCGTGCCGAACCTTGCTAAGACGAATGTGGTTTCCGTCAACGACAAGCGGCCGACGGGCGCCGTCGAGCTGTCGCAGATGGATGTCATCACGATGGGGCGCACGCAACTCGTGTTCGTGCCGTTCTGCGGCCCGGAATTCGATTGGTCGGCGTTGCAGGAACAGACCTGAGGCGCGGACGTTGTCCGGTCGCGGTTTTCCGATCGGGCGTTCATAGTCGCACGTTCGAAGTCATATGGCGCAAGCCAGGAAGAGTTATCGACGAGCCGAGCTGCTCACGCCCGGGTCAGTGTCTGCCGGGCGATCAAGGTTCAAGGACGAATGCTGGCAATTGAGCACGCGAGTCGCGCCACCAGGGGAGCACGAAGCTACCAGGAGGATACGGCGCTGTTCTGGACGGGGCGGGAGATGGGGTCGCCCGGTCCGCAGGAGCTGTCCGTCAACGGCTCGCCGGCTGTGGCGGTGCTCGCGGACGGCATGGGCGGGCATGCGGGCGGAGCGCTCGCGAGCCGAATGGCGTGCGAGAGTTTCGTCAAGGCTTACGCCGGGAAAGACGGCCCCAACCGGGACAAGCTGTTCGAGGCGCTGACGGCGGCGAACCACGCGATTGCGGAGACTGTCGTTGCCAACCCGATGCTTGCGGGCATGGGGTCCACCCTCGTCGGCGTGACGTTCGGTGCCGAGGGTATCGAGTGGGTGAGTGTCGGCGACAGTCCGCTTCTGCTCTACCGGCGCGGGGAAATCGCGCTTCTCAACGAAGACCATTCGCTGGCGCCTGAGCTCGACCGGCTGGCGGCCGCCGGCGCCATGACAGAAGAAGATGCGCGGCGCGATCCGCGGCGGCACATGCTGCGCTCGGCGGTGACGGGCGAGGACATCGATCTCATCGATCTGTCGCGGCGGCCGCTCAAGGTGGAACTCGGCGACTACATCATCCTGGCCAGCGACGGCTTGCAGACGCTGGAGCCGGCGGAGATCGAGCGTATCATCGCCGCTTATGCGGACGACGGGGCGGGTGCGGTCGCCAACGCGCTGATCCGGGCCGTCGAGGCGCTCAAGGATCCCCATCAGGACAACGCGACCGTGGTGGCCGTGCGGCTGCTCGCGCAAGGCGACGGGCGCTCCGCGGGGCCCGCGGCCTAGAGGACTGTTCTCTCAGTCTCTCCTGCAACATTGGCGCAAGGCCCGAACAAGGCGTAGCGGCGATACTTCTCGCTTCTCCGGTGCAACAGCGCCGTGGCGAGGAGTGAGATCTTTGGTTTGGCCGTCGAAGGTCCGGCGCGGCACGTTCAAGCACGCCTTCGAGAATGCGCTCGATGAGGCGTCTCTTGATGCGGACGGCAATCCGATCCTGTTCGAGGAC
Organism: Hyphomicrobium sp.; assembly: GCF_019744875.1. Lineage (GTDB taxonomy): Bacteria > Pseudomonadota > Alphaproteobacteria > Rhizobiales > Hyphomicrobiaceae > Hyphomicrobium_C. The sequence goes on from NZ_JAIETU010000006.1 coordinate 222,819, forward strand.
GACGCCGAACGGTTGACCGGACCCATGGTGGGCAGTCTGGGCGATATTTCCGTTGCGTCCGGCTATGTGGCGCAGGCGTCGCTCGCGCGGGCCTACGAAGCCGAAGATCAGCTCGAGGCGGACGCCGAGACGGAAGTCGAACCTGCGATAGCTCCGGGCGAAGCGGCGAGGGCCTTGAAGCTGGCGTTGGACGCAAAGCGCCACACGCCTGCCGAGCTGCGCAAGCTGCGTCGCCGCTTTGCTGCCGCCAATCATCCGGATCGCGTGGAGGCAGGCTTGCGTGAAGAAGCTCTTGCCGCGATGGCGGATGTCAATGCGGCCATCGACAGGGCGTTGGTCAGGCAGGAGACGGATACGCAGGGTCGGGGTGGTCCGCCGGCCGGCAGCGGGTCGCGCTAGAGCCTGTCCGCTTCATTCACCCAGGATGGACTGGTGCGATTGTGCGCGACCCGAGCGACCCTGCGCTTGCACTATTTAATGCGGCGGCCGCCTTCGAATTCGACAACCCCGCCGCCGATGTCGTCTTCCCAGCGGAAGGCGGCCAGGAAGTCTTCGCACTCGCCCATTCTCTCGCCGGGGTAGGCGCGCATGTGCACGACTCGGCCGTTTTCGAACCAGACGGTGACAAAGAGGGGAGGGGCTTCCTCGCGGACATACTCGCGGACGTACGGATCGAGAAAGCGAATGAAGAAGCGGCGCGGGCAATACTGCCAGGCCGTGCGCATGTACTTTACCTGAATGTAGTTTGGGGGCCCTAGAACCGACTGCAGCTCCGTCTGGTTCATTCCGGGCGTGACAAGCTCGATGTTGAACTCGGCGCTTCCAGCCTGCCCCGACGGCAGGAGCAGCGCGCCCGCAAGCGTCATCGAGGCGGCGAGCCGGCGAACGGTTTTGGGCAACGTCGTTCCGAATGCCTTTTGCATCGCTCTTCCGAGTCCGAATTCGAGAAGCACGCGCATCGTTCGCGCCTGGGCGTCCGAATGCCCGAAGCATATAAAGCGCACCCCCTTGCGCGAGGCTGTTTCGGCCCAATCTTGCTCCGCGCACGAATCTTGTGATGTTCGCGGGACTCACCTCGGTGATTTTTTTGCGCAACACTACAAGACTGATTTAGAATCGAATCAGAGAAATCCTCAACAAATCGTTGATCCCAAAGCCGGTTCACTGCATCCCCGAGATGTGGGGTGGCGTGAGTGATTCGGGGGTGCCGATGCTGGGGGGAACGCCACATGATCGTGGTCGTCGACGAGAGAGCTACTGTGACCGAGGGGTATACCTCTTGGTTCACGCGTGAGGGAATATCCGCGTGCGGGCTCGCCCCCGGAGAGTTTGAAGGCTGGGTGAGCGCCGTCTCCGAGCAGGACATGAAGTCCGTCGAGGCCTTTCTGCTGGGCGACTGCGAAAATCGCTGCGCCTTGGCGCGCACCATCCGGCGCCGGTCTCCCACCACTGCCGTCATTGTCATGAACGAGAGCCGCTCGCTCGAGGAGACGCTCGATCTCTTCGCGGTCGGTGTCGACGACGTGGTCCGCAAGCCGATCCACGTTCGCGAGATCATTGCGCGCGTCAAGGCGATCCGCCGCCGGGCGGTGGGAGCGCCGGATTACACCGACGTCGGCGAGATGCGCGTGTTCTTCGACGGCCGCGATCCCGAAGTGGCCGGTGAGGTGCTGCAACTTCCGCGTCGCGAGCGGCGCATCCTCGAGTATCTGGTCGCCAACCGCGGTTGCCGGATCAACAAGACGCAGATTTTCAACTCGGTCTATGGCCTCTTCAGCGAGGACATCGACGAGAACGTCGTCGAGAGCCACATCAGCAAGCTGCGCAAGCGGCTGCGCCACCGGCTGGGCTACGATCCAATCGATTCAAAGCGCTATCTCGGATACCGGCTCGTCACGGAAGCGGGCGGGGAAAGACGTGGGGAAGCTGGTGCTTCATCCAGCCTCGCGCAAGATGCGGATGCTCTATTTGAGAAGGTGGGGCTATTCGCAAAGGACTCTGTGGTATGAGCATTTCCGGCATGATGCGGACGAGTGCGTCCGGTATGGCGGCTCAGTCGAGCCGTCTCGGCACCGTTTCCGACAACATCGCCAATGCCAGCACCCACGGGTACAAGCGCGCGTTCACCGAGTTTTCGACCGTCGTGCTCGAGTCGGGCACCGGCTCTTACGTGCCGGGTAGCGTCGATACGCAGATCCGCTACGGCATCACGCAGCAGGGCGGCTTCGACTACACGACGTCTGCAACGGATCTCGCCGTCAACGGCGATGGCTTTTTCCTCGTCGGCGATCCCAGCGGCTCGACCTTCCTGACGCGCGCGGGCTCGTTCGTGAAGATCGCCAACGGCGATCTGGTCAACGCCGCCGGCTATACGCTGCAGGGCTATCCGCTCAACGGCGGCACCGCGGCGGTTTCCGCCAACGGCACCACCGGTCTGCAGAACGTGAACATCGGAGCGATGTCTCTTGAAGCGACGCCGTCCACCACCGGCAAGTTCTTCGTGAACCTTCAGGAAGACGCGGACATCCAGACGGACACGCCGGCTGGCAATGCTGCCACGGCCGTCTACACGTCGAAGACCTCGATGACCGTCGTGGACAACGTCGGCCGCGAGAAGACGCTCGACATCTACTACACCAAGACCGCCGCCAACCAGTGGGAGGTTGCGGTGTTCGATGCGTCGGAGGCGACGAGCCCGGGTGGTCCGTTCCCTTACGCAAGCGGCCCCATCAACGCCAACAACGAAGTTCTGGTCTTCGATCCGCTGACGGGTCAGCTCGATCCTTCGAGCCCGCAGACGCTTGAAATTACGGTGCCGAACGGCGCCTCGCCGCTCGTTCTCGACCTTTCCGAGTCGAGTGAGCTCGCCGACGAATTCCAGATCCTCGCGTCCGAAGTCAACGGCAACAAGCCGAGCTCGGTCGAGAGCGTGGAATTTGCGGCCGACGGTACGCTCTATGCCGTTTATGGGAACGGCGCGCGCGTCGGCATCTATCGAATTCCGCTGGCGACTGTTGCAAGCCCCGACAATCTGAAGCCCGAAGCCGGCAACGCCTACTCGGTCAGCGCTACCTCCGGCCAGCTCCAGCTCGGGTTCCCGGGTTCTTCCCTGTTCGGCACGGTGCGGTCGTCTGCGCTCGAGAAGTCGACGGTCGATACCGCGAGCGAACTGACCACGATGATCGAATCTCAGTTTGCCTTCACGGCCAACTCCAAGGTCTTCCAGACCGGTGGTGAGCTGATGGAGGTCCTCGTCAACCTCAAGCGGTAATCCGCGTGAGGTGAGGTAGGGGAGTGGACGCGCGATGAGCCTTTCCGCAAGTTTGTCCACCGCAAACTCGTCCCTCTACGTGGCCGGCGAACGCACGTCCGTGGTCTCGCGCAACATCGCGAACGCGGACCGCGCCTTCTATACGCGCAAGTCGGTTGAAGTGCTCACGATGCCGGGTTCCGGCGTCAGGACGTCCGGCGTTACGCGCGCGGAAGATCTCGTGCTCTTCCGCAAGGTGCTGGCCTCCGGCTCGTCGTCGGCCATGCATTCGGCTGTGCTCGACTCCCTCGATCTTCTCAACGCGACGATCAACGACGTCGAGCTCGACTCGTCGCCCGCAGCCCTCATCAACTCGCTGAGCAACGCGCTGCAAGCCTACTCCTCGCAGCCGCACAACCAGCTTGCCGCCGAAGCCGCCGTGCGGTCGGCGCGCGATCTCGCGAGCAGTCTCAACAGCGCAGCGGCGACCGTCCAACAGGTCCGCAACGATGCCGATCTCGGCGTCCAGTCGTCCGTCAACCGGATCAATTCTCTGCTGGAACAATTCCAGGGCCTCAATGCTCAGATCGTCAAGGGGACGATCACGGGCGCTGACGTCACGGATTTCATGGACCAGCGTGACGAAATTCTCGCCAACCTCTCGAACGAGGTCGGCATTCGCACGGTGTCACGCGCCGACAACGACATGTCGATCTACACCGATAGCGGTGTGACGCTGTTCGATCGCGCGCCGCGTGCGGTGACTTTCCAGAGAACGTCGAACCTGACACCCGGCATGCCGGGCAGCGCCGTATATATCGACGGCGTTCCGGTGACGGGTGCGAACGCCACGATGCCGTTGCAGTCGGGACGGATCGTCGGCCTCGTTCAGGCGCGCGACGACATCTCGATGTCCTACGAGGCGCAGCTCGACGAGATGGCGCGCGTGCTGGTCACGGCATTCGCGGAGTCGGATCAGGTGGGCGGCGGTCCGGACGTGCCGGGCCTGTTCACCTATTCGGGCGCGACGTCCATTCCGGCCGACGGCGTACTGGTCAGCGGCCTGGCGAGCAGGCTGCGCGTCAATGCGAACGCCGATCCTGACGCGGGCGGTCTTGCGACGCGTCTCAGGGACGGCGGCATCTCGGACCCGCTCAACACCGACTACGTCTACAACACGACGGGTGCGGCGAGCTTCACCGACCGCATCGACGACCTGATTTCCAAGATGAACGCGGACTACACTTACGATCCGGCCGCAAAGCTCGCGGCGACGGGGAAGCTCGCGAACTTCTCGTCGACGTCGGCCGGCTGGCTTCAGGAAGGGCGCAAGGTCGCTGACGACAGCTACCAGTATCAATCGACGCTCTACAACCGGTCGTTCGAGAGCTTCACGCGCACCACGGGCGTCAATCTCGACGAGGAGCTCTCTCTCATGCTGGAGATCGAGCGCTCGTTCCAGACATCGTCGAAGCTGATCAGCGTGATCGACAGCATGTACAGCGCCTTGCTTGGAGCCGTCGGGTAATGAAAACAACCTCGATCTCCACGCTGGCTCTCGTCAACGCAACGCGCGAAACGCGCGTCAATCTGCAGATCAAGCTGGCTGATGCCCAGAAGGAGTCGGCGACCGGCCGGCACGCGGACGTGGGCCTCAGCCTCGGCTACCTCACGCAGCGCACGGTTTCGCTGCGCCAGGATCTGGACCGGCTGAACACCTTCAAGGATACCAACACGGTTTCCTCATCGCGCCTCGAGCTGACGCAGACCACGCTCGAAGGCCTGGGTGATGCCGCGCAGGGGTTCATGCAGACGCTGGTGGCGGCGCGCGCGGCGCGTACGAGCGACGGCGTGGCCGTTGCCGACGCCAAGGCCAAGCTGACGTCGTTCACGGCGGCGATGAACACGGCCGTCAACGGCGCGCACATCTTTTCGGGCGTCAACACGGACGTCAAGCCGATCACCGATTACTTCGAGCAGCCGACATCGCTCGGGCGCACCGCGATGAACGATGCGTTCTTCAACGAGTTCGGGCTCGCGCAGTCGCAAGCCGGTGTCGAGACGATCACCGGCGCGGATATGCAGACGTTCCTGGACAATGGGTTCTCGGACCTTTTCAACGACGCGAACTGGACGTCGACCTGGTCGTCGGCTTCTGACCAGAACATCACAAGCCGCATCTCGAACAACGAACGCATCGAGACCTCGACGAACGCGAACGCCGATCCGTTCCGGCAGATCGCATCGGTCTACACGATGATCGGCGATATCGGGCTCGAGGAGCTTTCGGACGACGCCTATTACGCCGTCGTGGACAAGGCGATCGGCGTGCTCGGGCAGGCGATCGGAGATCTCACACAGCTTCGCGCGGGTCTCGGCACGTCCGAGGAGCGGATCAAGTCGGCGAACGACAAGATCGATATTCAGGTCACGCTCATGACGCAGCACATTACGGCGCTGGAAGGCGTCGACCCCTATGAGGCAACTGCCAACGTCAATGCTCTGCTGACGCAGATCGAAACCGCGTATGCGCTCACCGCCCGCCTGCAAAACCTGAGCCTGGTCAACTTCATCTAAGGCGCTCACGCCGGGATTTGGATACTCGAATGTATAAGTTCTACTACGACGAGGTTCTCGACGACTCTCCCAAGGTGGCTCGGGAGAACGAACGGACCGCGCTCGAAAAGTCGATCGAACTTCTGCAGTCGGCCCAGCAGCGCGGCGCGCAATCGCGCGAGGCGGTCGAGGCGATCTATTTCGTTCGCAGGCTCTGGGGCATTTTCATCGAGGATCTGGCAAAGCCGGAGAACGGACTGCCGGACAAATTGCGCGCGGATCTGGTGTCGGTTGGTTTGTGGATGATGCGTGAGACAGAGGAAATCCGCCAAGGGCGGTCTTCCAATTTTGCTGGGCTGATCGACGTTTCCAGGACGATTTCGGAGGGACTGAGATGACCACGCCGACACGTGTCACGCTGCGGGCAGGCGAACGCATTTTCATCAACGGCGCGGTTCTTCGCTCCGAGGGGCGCGCGACGTTCGAGATCCTCAACGACGTGCCGTTCCTGGCCGAAAGCGAGATCATGCATGCGCAGCAGACGGTCACGCCGCTGCGGCAGCTCTATTACATTCTGCAGACGATGGTGATGGAGCCGGCGGGGATCGAAACCGCGCGCGGCGTCTACGACGACACCATGTACTGGCTGAAGCAAACCTTCGCCAATCCGATCGTCATTGCGGGACTTGAGACGATCTCCGGCAAAGTGGCAGAAGGCGCACCTTTCGAGGCGCTCAAGACGCTGCGGACGCTGATCCCCATCGAGGATGCCATTCTGGGTGGAAACCGGATGGCTGAACTTCGCGTCGTAAAGGCAAGCTGAACATGGCCGTACCTCCCACAAGCTCATCCACCGCGGCGCAGCAGCAACAGCAGCCGAGTGCAAGCTCAACCGGAAATGCAGCCGGCAACCTCAACTACGACTCTTTTCTGAAGCTGCTCACTGCGCAGATGAAATTCCAGGATCCAACGAAGCCGATGGATTCGACGCAGTTCGTGGCCCAGCTCGCCTCGTTCTCGAACGTCGAGCAGGGCATCAAGATGAACTCGAAGCTCGACGCTCTGATCACGTCGATGGCGCTGAACCAGGCTGACGGGCTGATCGGCAAGGTCGTGACCTCGCCGGATGGCAAGGTGTCGGGCAAGGTGACGGCGATCCAGATCTTCTCGGACGGTGCCGTGGCCATTCTCGAAGACGGCAAGAAAATGCTGATGGAAGCGGGTGTGAAGGTGACCAACGCATGAATCCCGCTGACGCACTCGATCTCGGCCAGGCGGCAATCTGGACGGTTGTGATCGCCTCATCGCCGGCTGTTGTCGCGGCCATGTTCGTCGGCATCGTGATTGCTCTGCTGCAGGCGCTGACGCAGGTGCAGGAGATCACGCTGACGTTCGTGCCGAAGATCATCGCTATCCTGCTCGTGACCTCGTTCACCGCTCCGTTCGTCGGTGCCGTGATCTTTTCGTTTGCCGAGCAGACGTACGCGCGCATCCCGAGCGGGTTCTAGGTTTTTCCGCCTTCTGACCCGAATTTCCGAGGCGGCGCCAGCGGTTGGAGCAACGGCGGCGTCGCCCGGGAGACCTTCGCACAAGCTTGCTGAGCGAAACTCGCGCCTTATGTAGCAGGGCTCGAGGGTAGCATGGCCACGACTGTCGCTGTTCCCGGTACGCAGAACCGGATCAGCAACTCGCGCGACATCGGATTTGCAGTCGGCATCGTCACAATTCTGACGGTGCTGTTCCTGCCGCTGCCGGCGATCATGATCGACGTCGGTCTGGCGTTTTCGATCGCGTTCGCGGTGCTGATCCTGATGGTCTCGCTGTGGATCCATCGCCCGCTCGAGTTCTCCGCATTCCCGACCGTGCTGCTGATCGCCACGATGCTGCGCCTGTCGCTCAACGTGGCGACGACGCGTCTCATTCTCTCCGAGGGTAACGAGGGCCACACGGCGGCCGGCCACGTGATCGCGGGCTTCGCGAACTTCGTCATGGGCGGCGACTTCGTCATCGGCGTCGTCGTGTTCGTGATCCTGATCACCGTCAACTTCCTCGTCATCACGAAGGGCGCGACGCGAATTGCAGAAGTCGGCGCCCGCTTCACCCTTGATGCCATCCCCGGCAAGCAGATGGCGATCGACGCCGATCTGTCGGCGGGAAACATCAACGAAGCCGAGGCGATGACGCGCCGGCGGGAGCTGGAAGAGGAAAGCGCCTTCTTCGGCTCCATGGACGGTGCGTCGAAGTTCGTGCGCGGCGACGCGATCGCCGGCCTCATCATTACCGCCGTCAACATTTTTGGCGGCATCATCATCGGCGTGACCCGCCATGAGATGGATCTCGCGCATGCGGCGGACGTGTTCGTTCGCCTGTCCGTCGGTGACGGTCTCGTCACGCAGATCCCGGCGCTCATCATCTCGCTCGCGGCGGGCTTGCTCGTTTCGAAGGGCGGCACGCGCGGCTCGGCCGAAATGGCGGTGTTCGGGCAGCTCGGAAACTATCCGCGCGCTCTCGCCGTTGCGGGCGTCGTGCTGCTCGCGCTCGCGTTGGCTCCTGGCCTGCCGTTCTTCCCGTTCGCGATCCTCGCGGGCGGGCTTCTGTTTATCGCGACGTCCATTCCGAAGAAACTCGCCGCGGCGAAGGCGGCCGAGGATGCCGTCAAGCAGGAAGCCGACCGGCTCAGCAAGGAAGAAGCGCGCCAGTCGGTCAAGGAGCAGCTCAAGACGGCCGAGGTCGAAATCGCGCTCGGCAAGCAGCTCTCAAGCTCGCTGCTGGCTTCGCAGGGCGAGCTTGCGCATCGCGTCGGCCGCATGCGGCGCGCGTTCGCGAAGCAGTATGGCTTCGTGGTGCCGGACATCCGCATCACGGACGATCTCGCGATCCCGAGCAAGTGCTATCAGATCAAGATCCACGGCACTGTGGTGGCCCAGGAAGAGCTTCGCATCGGCGACCTGCTCGTGATCACCGGCGAAGGGCCGATGCCCGACGTGCCGGGCGACGAGGCGCGGGAACCGGCGTTCGGCATGAAGGCGATCTGGGTCTCGGAAACGTTCGCAAGCACGGTCAAGCGGGAGGGCTTCAATCCCGTCGATCCGATGTCGGTGATGCTGACGCATCTGCGCGAAGTGATCCGCGGGAACCTGTCGCAACTGCTCTCGTACAAGGATATGCGCGCGCTCATCGACCGCATGGAGCCCGAGTACAAGCGCCTCGTCGACGAGATCATTCCTTCGCAGCTTTCCTACTCGGGGCTGCAGGCGGTGCTCAAGCTGCTGCTTGCCGAGCGCATTTCGATCCGCAACCTGCATCTCGTGCTCGAAAGCATCGCGGAAATTGCGCCGCACGTCCGGCGCGCGGAGCAGCTTGCCGAGCATGTTCGCATGCGCATGGCGCAGCAGATCTGCGGCGACCTCTCGGATGCGGGCCAGCTCAAGGTTCTGCGGCTCGGCAATCGCTGGGATCTCGCCTTCCACCAGAGCCTCAAGCGCGACAACAAGGGCGAGGTGGTCGAATTCGATATCGATCCGCGCTTGATCGAGCAGTTCGGGGCGGAGGCCACGAAGGTGATCCGTGGGCTTCTGGACCAGGGCCATCAGTTCGTTCTCGTTTCGGCACCGGATGCGCGCCCCTACGTGCGCATGGTGACCGAGCGGTTGTTCCCGACCTTGCCGGTGCTGTCGCATCTCGAGATCGCGCGCGGTATTCAGGTCAAGACGCTGGGCTCGATCTCGTGATCCCAATCACGGCAGGCATGGTGCTGCTGACATTCCTGGTGTTTTGCCGGGTTGGCGGATGTCTCATGATGATGCCGGGGTTCGGAAGCTCGCGCGTGCCAATGCAGATCCGCGTGTTTCTCGCCGTATCCGTCACGCTCGTGCTGGCACCGCTGGTTGTTCCCATCGTCGAGGGCGACCTGGCCAAGGCCACAGTGCCGACCGTCGTTCAGCTCATTCTGTCCGAGAGCCTGATCGGAATCATGATCGGCGTGATGGCGCGCATTTTCTTTCTCGCGCTTCAGTTCATGGGAACGGCGGCGTCAATGCTGATGGGGTTCAGCGGCACGCCCGACACGGCAGTCGAGGAGTCGGAGCCGGCTCCGGCGATGGCGACGCTGTTCACGCTCACCGCGACCGTCATGCTGTTCGTCACGGGGACGCATTTCGAGGTGTTGAAGGCGCTGGTTGCCTCCTATTCCGTGCTGACGGTCACGGACATGTTCAACCCTCAGTTCGCGCTCTCGAAGATCACGGACGCGGCGTCGCAGTCGTTCATTCTGATTGCGCAGCTTACGAGCCCGTTTCTCGTCTACGCGCTGATCTTCAACTTTCTCGTCGGCATCATGAACAAGATGACGCCGCTCATTCCAGTCTACTTCATTTCGACACCGTTCGTCCTCGCGGGTGGCCTTTTGCTTTTGTACTTCACGTTCAGCGAGGCGCTGATCCTGTTCTTCGCCGGCTTCCAACAATTTCTCAGCAAGGGGTGATCGGGCATGCGTGACCGGGTCCGAAGCCTTACGCGCATCGCGGACGTGCAGAAGCAATTGCACAACCTCGAAGAGGTGAAGTACGCCCGTCTGCAGCAGCGCATGGCGGAGTGCCGGGCCGCGCAGGACGAGCTCGCCAAGGCGCTTTCGAGCGACGATGCGCTGCATGGGCTGTTCGTCGACGTGACGGTGCGGCGCTTGAAGTCCTTGCGTCAGGAGGAGGCCAAACTCGCGCCTGAAATCGAAGCGCAGGCGCGGGTGGTGCTCGAACACGGCGGGAGGCTGCGCAACTCGGAGCGGCTCAAGGACGAGCTAACGGTCGAGCTCGGACGCATCGAGGAGCGAGAGGAGCTGGAACTCCTTCTGGAGGCCCGTTTTGCGCAGAACTTCGCAAGCTCCGAGCAAGACCAGTGAGTCATGGTGGCGAAGTTCCGTCTGCCTGAAAGGGCCCCGCGCCTATGGCCGAAATGACCGTCCGTCCGCTTTCAGACGTCAAGGCCGTGAGCGAGCATCCGCTGGCCGCGCGGGCTCCTCATGTGCGCAAGACGGCGGACGCTGCTGAGAAATTCGAATCCTTCGTGCTGCAGAGCTTCATCCAGGAGATGATGCCCGATCAGGCCGAGGGCGTTTTCGGATCCGGCATTTCGGGCGACTTCTGGAAATCGATGATGTCGGAGAAGATCGCCGAGCAGGTTGCTGCGCGCGGCGGGCTCGGCATCGCCGATACGGTGCGTGCTGGCCATCAGGTGCCTGTGCGGCCGAACGGCGGCCTCTCGCTTGGGGTCATGAGCCACCTTTCCACTCTCAACACCATGAGCGCTCCGTTGCCGGGCGCCGAGCCGGATACCGGAGTGTAGCATGTCGCAGATCCCGTCGGTCATCACGTCCACCGTCGAGCTGTCGATCGAGCGTCTGGAAGACATCGTCGAGCAGGAGACGAACGCGCTTCGCGAGCGCAAGGTCGTCAACCTCAAAGACTTCAACGATCGCAAGAGCCAGGCGCTGCTGGAGCTGATGCGGCTGATGCGGACGTTGCAGGGCGGCCCGCCCAGCCCGTCTCTCGCCGCGCGCGTTGCTGTGTTGAAGTCCAAGCTCGCCGTCAATCAGGCCGTGCTCCAGCTCCACCTCGAAGCGGTGCGCGAGGTTTCGAATTCGCTCGCGGATGCGATCCGTAACTCGGATTCGGATGGCACCTATACGCCGGCCATTTCCGCCAGTGCCAGGCGCGCATGATCAAGCTCGTCCTTACCGGCATCTGGGCTTCGCTCATTGCGGTGGGCGCGGTGTTCGGCGTGCTCGAATGGCAGAAACAATCGTCTGCGGGCGCGGCGGCCGCTGCGGGCATGAAGCTCGAGGAGTTCCGCACCAAGGCCATTAACGTGCCCATCATCGGCGGCGGCACGATCCAGGGCTATATGGTGGCCCAGTTCGTGTTCACTGTGGACGCGATCGCGCTCCAGAAGATCCCGGTCAATCCCGAAGTCTACGTGCTCGACGAGGCGTTCAAGACCATCTACGCGGGCGAGCAGGTCAACTTCCAGAATATGAAGAAGCAGGATCTGCCGGAGCTTGCCAAGAAGCTCGGCGAAAACGTCAACAAGCGCCTCGGCATGACGGTGGTGCAGGACGTGCTGATCGACCAGCTGTCGTACATTCCGAAGAAGGATGTTCGCGGCCCGCCGAAGCTCTAGGGCGCGTCTTCTTTCTTTCCTATTCAGCGCGTGGTCCGACCCGCTATTTCTTGGCGGGGTCTTCTTTGGGCGGTGCGAGTGCGCGGGCGATTTCCTGGAACGGCTCGGTGCTGATCGGATCCATCAGCGACTGCTTCAGCGCCTCGTAGAGCTTCGGCACGACATCGATGGCCTTGTCGAGCTCGGCGTCGGCGCCGCGCTGGTAGCCGCCCATGAGGCGGAGATCGCGCGTGTCTTCGAAGTGGGCGATCATGGCGCGCAGCATCATGACGAGCTTGCGTTCCTCGGCGGACCACACGGAATTGGCGAGGCGCGAAACGGATGTCAGCACGTTGACGGCCGGGTAGCGGCCCTGATCGGCGATTTTCCGCTCCAGCACGATGTGGCCATCGAGCGTGCCGCGGATGCTGTCGGCAACGGGGTCGTTGTGGTCGTCACCGTCGACGAGGACCGAGAAGACGCCCGTGATGGAACCTGTGCCTTCCTGGCCGGGCCCGGCGCGCTCAAGGAGCTTCGGCAGCTCGCTGAACACGGACGGCGTGTAGCCGCGGGCGACGGGCGCCTCGCCGGCGGCAAGCGCGACTTCGCGCGTGGCATGCGCGAAACGCGTCACCGAATCGACGATGAGAAGCACGCTGTCGCCGGCATCGCGATAGAACTCGGCGATGGCGAGAGCCGTCTTGGGCGCGAGGCGGCGCATCATCGGGCTTTCGTCGCCGGTGGAGACGACGGTGACGGCGCGGCTGCGGTTCTGCGCCAGGGCGTCTTCCAGGAACTCGCGCACTTCGCGGCCGCGTTCGCCGACGAGCGCGAGCACGACGGTGTCAAAGCCCTGCGATTTGGCGAGCATCGAGAGCAGGGTCGATTTGCCGACGCCGGAGCCTGCAAAAATGCCGATGCGCTGTCCGGCGCAAAGCGGCGTGAACAGGTCCATGACGCGAACGCCGGACTTGAGCGGCTTGCGCACGCGCTGCCGGCTCATGGCGGAGGGCGGTTCGGCATCGAACGCGTAGGGCTTTTCGCCTTCCTGCAGCAAGCCCAGGCCGTCGATGGGCGCGCCGAGCGCGTTGAGCACCCGGCCCTTCCAGGACGCATGCGGGCGCAGGCTCTGGTTGCCGTGCAGCCAGCCGATTTCGCCGGGGCCGATCTTGAGATTGGCGTCGAACGGCTTGATGGTCGCGTCGCCCTTGTCGATGCGGACGACCTCGCCGAGCTGAGGCGTCGTTCCCGAGGCGAAGCTGATGCAGTCGCCGAGCTTCAGGTGCCGCGAAAGGCCGGAGACCTGGACGTAAGCCGGCGTGACATGCGTCACGACCCCGCCGACGCGCATCAGCGGCACGGCCGCGGCGACGTGGGCGATGCGCTGCTCCAGAAGATCGAGCGCGTTCGGGCGTGCTTCTCCCGTTCGGCGATCTGGCGTCCGGCGATCTGGGCGTGCGGCGGCTTCAGTCATCGTGTGTCGAGTGCCCGTTCGTCAACGCGTTGAGGAGGAAGTGCGTTAGCCGGTTTCGCCGAGGGTCTTGATGGCGGAGCTGAGCGTCTTTTCGGCTTCGGAGATGGAATTGCTGATCGAGTCGAACGAGCGCTGGATCTGGATCAGGCGTGAGATTTCGGAGACGGGATTGACGTTGGCCTGCTCGATGAAGCCTTGCTGGACGCCCACAACGGAGAAATCAAGCGCGGGCTGGGCGGCCATGTCCGGGATCACGCCGGAGTTCTCAAAGCGCGCGAGATGGGCTTCGTTCGGAATGGTGAAGAGGCCCAATGCACCGAGCTGCTGGCCGCCCTGGGTCAGCGTGCCGTCGCGCGCGATGTTGGGCGTGCCGCCGTTCGGATTGAGCTGGATCGGCGCGCCGCCCACATCAAGGACCTGATAGCCGGTGAGGGTGCGAAGCTCGCCTTCCGGCGTCATGGTCATGCGGCCGTCGCGGGTGTAGGCCGTTCGTCCGCCCGGAGCGCTGATGGCGAGCCACGCATCGCCGGTGACGGCCACGTCGAGCTTGTTGTCGGTCTGCACAAGCTCGCCCTGCTCGCGCGAAATGTAGGTTTTGGCGGCCGAAACGAATGCCGTCGGCTGGTCAGTTTTCTGCGACAGAAGCTGGTCGAACTTGATTTCTTCGGCGCGGAAACCCGCCGTCGTCACGTTGGCGACGTTGTGAGCCAATGTCTCGAGACGGCGCATGGTGGCCATCTGACCGGACAACGAGACATATAGGCTGGGCTGCATCAGCGGCCTCCGAGCTTGAGGAGTTGAAGACTGGCGAGAACGTCGGTCGAGATGCCGACGGGATACGTGGACGACATGAGCGGAGCGGTCTGGGACGTGGCCTGAGACGCGCCTCCGTTGGAGAGCTCCCACATCGACGTAAAGCGCGTGACGAACTTTTCGAGTTTCTTCGGGTCCTTGAAGTCGGCCACGTCGATGCGCTTCGAATACATCTCGACCTGCTTGTCGAGCGACATCAGCGCCGTCTCGGCGGGCATGTTCAACGCCGTCTGGACAACCTTCAGCAGTGCCTTGTCGGCCATGATGCCGAGCGTCGAGGAGATCGTGGGCGCCTTGCGGGAGAAGTAGAGCGCGAGGCGGACGCCTTCGTTCTGCTCGCCGGACTTCTGCTCGAGCGCGAGGCGGAGGTAGCGGTCGACGGTGCCCTGGCGGGCATCGGTGCTCTCCGTCGCCGCTTCGCCCTTTGCTTCGAAATTGAAGGTGGCGGCGAGGTCCTTGAAGCGCGGGTCGGTGAGGGAGTTGGCGAAGGATTTCGGGTCGGAGAGGCCCTCCGTCAGCACCTTTTTGACGAACGCCTTGGCGTAGGCCATGTCGTCGAGACCGAACGCCTTCATGGCGAAACGGTAGATGCGGTCGTTCTTCATGAAGTCATCGACAGATTTAATCTTGCCGATGTTGTCCATGTAGAACTCGGTTTCGCGCGCGACCTGTGGATCCTTCGAGAGCGTGGTGAGCGATCTCGTCAGGTCTTTCGCGATCAGCCGGTAGTTATCCGATGTTGTGAGCACGGTTTTCGGGCCTCGTGTCGGGTTGCCAGTTTGGTCAAAGCGGCTTGTCTCAGGCTGACGTCACTTCGTGATGCAACCAGATCCGCAGAAAACGCGGTGGCGGATACGCCGTGGGCAGTGGACGAAGGCGGCTCGTGGCGCCGCTGATCAGGCTCGCACAAGGAGGTGCCAGCTAGGGTGATGATCGGGAAATTCGCCTCACAAGCGGAGGCTTTGAGCGATTTTCCCGGTCTGGATAACGCTAGCGGGTCAATGCTTCTAGTGTTCCTCAGGGCTCCGAAGCTCACTTGCGGGCCTCGCCGCGAATACTGGCGAACTTCGGAATCGGAACACTAGTAATGCGTTAACAACGCTTAATGCGAGGTTAGCTCGTGACGATCATCCTCGGCCTTGTGATTATGCTCGTGTGCATGCTCGGCGGCTTCATGGCCATGGGCGGGCATGTCGATGTGCTGTGGCAACCGTGGGAATTCGTCATCATCCTCGGCACGTCGCTCGGCACCTTCATCGTCGCCAACCCCATGAAGGTCATCAAGGACGCGGGTAAGGGCATCGGCGAGGCGTTCGGCAATGCCGCTCCCACCTCGCGGCACTATCTCGACGTGATGGGCCTGCTCTACTCACTGATGCGGGAGCTGCGCAGCAAGCCGCGCAACGAGGTCGAAAAGCACATCGACGCTCCTGAAGAATCACCCCTTTTCCAGAAGTTCACCACGGTCCTGAAGAACAAGGATCTCACGGTGTTCATCTGCGACTACTGCCGTCTCATCATCATCGGCAACGCCCGCACCCACGAGGTCGAGGCGCTGATGGACGAAGAAATCCAGACGCTGCGCTACGACAAGCTCAAGGCCTATCAGGCGATCAGCAACGTGGCGGACGGCCTGCCGGCCATCGGCATCATCGCGGCCGTTCTGGGCGTCGTCAAAGCCATGGGCGCGATTTCAGAGCCGCCGGAGGTGCTGGGCCACCTGATCGGCGCGGCGCTGGTCGGAACGTTTGCGGGCATCTTCTTCTCCTACGGCGTGTTTGCGCCGCTGGCGACGAAGGTGAAGGGCGGGCGTGAAAAGCAGATGCGCCTCTACATCGTTTCCAAGCAGACGCTGCTCGCCTTCATGAACGGCGCCATGCCGCAGGTGGCGGTGGAGTACGGCCGCAAGACGATTTCCGCCTACGAACGCCCCACGATCGACGAGGTGGAAGCGGAAACTGTGGGCGGCGGTGGCGGCGAATCAAAGAAAGCCGCGTAGACTTGCTGCCGGCGCCCGGACGGCGCCGCTCAGGTCTTCTGAGTTAGACACGTTGAATTCAGGTAGATCCGATGGCCCAAGAAGATATCCGCCCTGCCGCCGCCGAGCTCCAGTCGATCGGAGAACCGTCGCAGGCCGAAGCATTCGCGGAAATCGCGGCTGCCGCGGCCAACGCGGCGGGCCAGCCGCGCCCGCGCCATCTCGATACCGTGCTGCAGATCCCCGTGTCGGTGAAAATCGTGCTCGGATCGGCCACCATGCCGGTGGCCAACGTTCTGAAGCTCGGCCGGGGCGCTGTCGTGCCGCTCGACCGGAAGGTCGGCGAGCCGGTCGACGTGGTCGTGAACGGCCGCATCATCGCGCGCGGCGAGGTCGTGGTGCTCGACGAGGACAATTCGCGCTTCGGCGTGTCGCTGACCGAGGTGATCGGCTCGGCCGGGCCCCGCACCTCGTGATCTACGCGGCACCTTCGATTTTTTGCGCTTAGCTATTCTGTTTTCGGTCTTTTCTGAGCAGGTCTCGCCGCGATGTCAGACGCGCCGGATAAAGAGAGTAAAACAGAAGAGGCAACAGAGAAGAAGGTTCGCGATTCGCTCGAGAAGGGTCGCATCCCTTATTCGAGAGAAGCGGCCACTCTCTCGACGATGCTGGCCATTCTGATCGCGGCCGTCTTTCTGCTCTCGGAGAACGCGGTCAAGCTTCGGTTCTCGCTCGAAGGCTTCATCGACCAGCCCGGCTCCTTCCTGATTTCGAACGGCGCGGATGCTTCCGCCATCCTGATGGTGGTGTCGATCGAAGCGGCGAAGTTCGTGCTGCCGATCGTTCTCGTGCTCGCGATTGCGG
This sequence comes from Hyphomicrobium sp., assembly GCF_019744875.1. Classification (GTDB taxonomy): domain Bacteria; phylum Pseudomonadota; class Alphaproteobacteria; order Rhizobiales; family Hyphomicrobiaceae; genus Hyphomicrobium_C. The sequence goes on from NZ_JAIETU010000006.1 coordinate 239,907, forward strand.
GCGTCCTGGCATCGCTGCTTCAAAACCAGCCGAGTTTCGTCGGCGACCGGATTCAGCCGAAGCTCGAACGCATCTCGATTTTCAAGGGCTTTACGCGCATTTTCGGCGTGCAGGGCCAGGTGGAATTTCTCAAGAGCTTGTTCAAGCTCTCCATCGTGGCCTTCAGCGGCTACATCGCGCTCGGCGCGTCCTACCGCGATTTCTTCAATGTCCTGTTCATGGAGCCGACGGCGGTTCCGAGCCTCATGCTGGATCTCAGCGTGCGCTTCCTTTCTGCAATCGTGACGGCGACGCTGGTGCTCGTCGCGGCCGACATCGCCTGGTCGCGGTTCTCGTGGCGCAAAGAGCTCATGATGACCAAGCAGGAGGTCAAGGACGAGCACAAGCAGGCCGAAGGCGATCCGCTGGTCCGCATGCGCTTGAGGTCTCTGCAGCGCGACCGCTCGCGGCGCAGAATGATGCAGGCAGTGCCGAAAGCGACGCTGATCGTCGCAAATCCAACGCACTATTCCGTGGCATTGCGCTACGTGCGCGAGGAAGGCGGCGCGCCGGTCGTGGTCGCCAAGGGCAAGGACCTTATTGCGCTCAAGATCCGCTTCATCGCGGAGCAGAACGGCATACCAATTTACGAGGATCGTTCTCTGGCACGTTCGCTCTACGCAAGCGTCGAGGTGGATAAGATGATTCCGCCGGAGTTCTACAAGGCTGTCGCCGGCATCATTCTGTTCCTTGCTCAAAAGGGACAGCAGGCGCGGCGGCCGGTGTGAGGGTCTGACATATGTTGAAGCAAGGCAGAGATTATTCGCGGGAACGGGAAAAGGCACTCGCCGACGGCTTGCGCGATGTCGCCTCCGAGCTGCGGCTGGTCGATCCGGCCGATTTCATCGCCTTTATCCGCACCGAACAGTTCGGCAATATCCGAAACCTCGTCAATTCATCGACGGAAATGTTTTTCAAGCCGGGCACGATCTGCTTCGGCCTTTCGGGAGAGGTGGAGCTGCCGTGGGGATGCGCGCCTTGCATCTCGCTCGACATGGAATTCCACCACATGAACGTGTCGGCGTACTTCCGGCTGGTGCTGCAATCGCTGCAGGCGGGAATCGAGATCAGCTACGTCTCGTTCGAAGGCGGTGCGGACGATCCCGACCGGAATACGAACCGCCTGATCGAGGCCATCGAAGACGCGCGGATCGCGCCCCGCAGTCGCGGCCGCAAGCGGCACGAAGGCGACGCGTCGCAAGACGGGCCTTCGCTTTCCGCCTGAGTCTGCCTGCCGCCGCGTGCGACGCGGCTCAGTGCAGCCGGAGTTCCGCTCCGACGAGCTTCAGCTCGCAGGGCTTGATCAACCCGGAATGCGCAACGAGAACCTGGTGGAGCTTGCCCTCCAGGTTGTGCGTCCAGAAGTCGAGGAAGCTCTTGAGTTTCGGAAACCGCGGGTGGAGATCGTAGTCCTGCCAGATGTAGCTCTGCATGAGAGCGGGATGATCGGGCAGGCGATAGATGATCTCGGCGGTGGTCAAGCTGTAGCCCGCAAGCATGCGGACAAAGTCGTTGTCGGCGGTGCTCATGTCGGTCCCCCCAAAAAGACCAGGTGCGTCGACAAATTTACGCCGTTCTGTAAGAAATTCAATATTCATGTTTCATTTCAGCGTGTTAGCAGCAGGTGTTGCGCGGTGCTAACAGGTTGCCTCGCGATTTTGCACGGCGCGGATAGACTGCCTCTTCGTTGATCTCATCTTTCTCGATCGGAACGGACGCCATGCTGGCCGCTGCGCTCACGAGCTTCACGACCTTCTTCGCGACCGTCGGTCCCATCGAGGCGGCGGTGGTGTTCGCGACGTTGACGCCGAGCGTGCCTGTTGCGGAGCGGCGCAAGATCGCCGTGCGCGCCGTCGCGATTGCGACGTTGATTCTCGCGGCGGCGACGCTGGCCGGTGGGCCGATGCTCCGGCAACTCGGCGTCACGATCTCGGCGCTGCAGACGGCGGGGGGAATCATTCTGCTCATGATCTCGCTCGACATGGTGTTTGCGCGGCCGTCGAGCGCGTTCAAGCTCACGCCCTCGGAAGGGGCGGAGGCGCAGCGCAAGGAAGACCTCGCGGTCTTTCCGCTCGCAACGCCGCTGCTGGCGGGTCCGGGCGCCATGAGTGCGGGCATCCTGCTTGCGGCGGGCGCACACGGAGATGCGCTGTCGCTCGCCATCACAATGGGGGCGCTGGCGGCCGTGATGGCGCTGTCTCTCGTTCTTCTGCTGGTGGCACATCAATTGGCGCATTTTCTCGGCATCACAGCGCAGCGCGTGCTGATGCGTGTGTTCGGCATTCTGCTGGCCGCGATCGCGGTGCAGGCCGTGTTCAACGGGCTCGCCGGAAGCGCCCTGTTGCGGGCGCCAGTGTAGCGCATATGCACCGGCGTTAACACTTTCAGGTTTCGGCATTTTTCCGCGCCTGGCGCGACGTGTTGCAGGCCGCAATCACAAGCTTCGGACAAGATTGAAGACCTACAACTGAGGCAGGCTCAGGTGAGGCGCGCGCTTCCATGGACGCAATCAACTTCTTCTCGATCGCCTCGCAACAGAACCGCTGGCTTTCTGTTCGGCAGTCGGTGCTTGCCCAGAACATCGCGAACGTGAACACGCCCGGCTTCAAGGCGCTCGACGTGCAGCCTTTCGAGGCGGTGCTGAATTCCACCGGCATCGAGATGCGCAAGACGCAGGAGCAGCATCTCTCTCCGACGAGCGGGACGGGAAGCGACGCGGAAACGGAAGAAGCCGCCAAGTGGCAGGTCGTGCACTCCGGCAACAGCGTCAGCCTCGAAGAGCAGATGCTGAAGGCCGGTGAAGTGGCCGGAAACTACGCGCGCAACACCAGCGTCATGAAGACCTTCCATCGTATGTTGCTTGCAGCGTCGCGGGGGTAAGCCATGGCCGATCCCATGCAAGTCGCGCTCAAGGTTGCCGCCTCAGGTCTCGAGGCGCAGTCACGGCGCATGCTCATCGTTTCGGAAAACCTCGCCAACGCTTCGTCGACGGGCCAGACGCCTGGTTCTTCTCCCTATGCGCGGAAGATGGTCAGTTTCGAATCCGCGCTTGACGACGCAAGCGGCGCCAACCTCGTCCAAGCGGGCAGTGTCGAACTCGACAAGAAGCCATTCCGCGTCGAATACGACCCCGGCCATCCGGCCGCCGACGCGAACGGAAACGTCAAGCTGCCCAACGTGGACATGCTCGTCGAGCTCGCGGACATGCGCGAAACAAATCGCTCGTATGAGGCCAACTTGCAGGTCGTCAAACAGGCCCGGTCGCTCATCTCGATGACGATCGATCTTCTCAGGAGCTCATGATGCTGGACGGCGTCGGCAAGCTATCTCCATTCGGTGGCGTTGGTGGCGCAGGTGCAATCGCGCAGCCGACGCCCGTTACCGGTGGCGTCAATCCGGTCAAGACGGAAGCGCTGCCGACTGACTTCGGCGTCGTGCTCGGGCAGATGACGCTCGAAGCGATCAGCACCCTCAAGGCCGGCGAGCAGACGGCGATTGCCGGCGTGCGCGGGCAAGCCACGACGCAGCAGGTTGTCGAAGCCGTGATGGCCTCGGAGCAGACGTTGCAAGCCAGTATTGCGATCCGCGACAAGGTGGTCGCTTCGTATCTCGAAATCAGCCGCATGACCATCTAGCGGAACAAGTCAGGGCCCGTGCATGAGAGCGCTATCGATTGCTGCGACTGGTATGAACGCGCAGCAGACCAATCTCGAGGTGATCGCGAACAACATCGCGAACATCAACACGACCGGCTACAAGCGGGCCCGGGCGGAGTTCACCGATCTTTTGTATCAGGCCGAGCGCTCTCTGGGTGCGCCGGCGCGCGGTGGCCAGAATAACGTGCCTGAGGGTGCCTACGTGGGCCTCGGTGTCCGCACGGCTGCCGTGCGCCATCTGCATCAGCAGGGCTCGCTCGCGCAGACGACGAACAAGCTCGACGTCGCCATCAACGGCCGCGGCTGGTTCCAGATCACGGGACCCGACGGGCAGACGCTCTATACCCGCGACGGCGCTTTCAACAAGAACGACCAGGGCCAGATCGTCACTCTCGACGGTTACGAAGTGCAGCCGGCCATGACCGTTCCGCAGGATGCGACCGACATTACGATCAACGAGTCGGGCGAGGTCTACGCGACGGTCGCCGGACAGGTGGCTCCGCAGTTGATCGGCCAGCTTTCGATGGCGTCATTCGTCAACGATTCCGGTCTCGAGCCTCAGGGCGGCAATCTCTACAAGCAGACCGAATCTTCCGGCGATCCGGTGACGGGCGTGCCGGGTGATGCGGGCTTCGGCAAGATCCATCAGGGCTACCTCGAGAACTCGAACGTGGATGCCGTGAAGGAAATCACGCAGCTCATTGCTGCGCAGCGCGCCTATGAAATGAACTCGAAAGTGATTCAGACCGTCGACGCGATGTACGGCACGGTCGCCAATAACATGCGCTAGCGGTGAGGAAGGGTGGTGACGGGCATGGAGCAGGGACCCGCAAGGTTCACAATGCGGGGCTGGCTCGCGCCGCTGGTGTGCGCGCTTGTCGGCGTGGCCGTGTTCATGCCCGTGCTTGGCGTTGCGCCGTGTGAGGCGCGCGAATTCGTGCTGCCCGTGCCGCGCGTGACCATCTATCCGGGCGACGTGATTGCGGACGGAATGCTGATCGACCGGCCATTCCGGAATCAGGATTTCGATGGCCCGGGTTTCGCCTCCGAGCGTGAACAGCTCGTCGGCAAGGTTGCGCGCCAGACTCTGCTCCCGAACCAGCCCGTCTCGGCCAACGGCGTGCGCGAGCCGCATGCGGTGAAGCAGGGCCAGCCGGCCGTGGTGATCTTCCAATCAGGCGGGCTCGTTATTTCGGCGACCGCGATGCCGCTTCAGGCTGGAGCCGTTGGAGAAGTCATCAGCCTCCGCAACATCGAGAGCGGGACGACGATCCGCGGCGTGGTGCACGCCGACGGCACCGTGCGGGTGGGTGGTCCATGATCCGCTTTCTCAAATACGCCGCCCCCATTCTTCTGGCGCTGCTTGCGGGTTCCGGTCTGGCGCATGCCAAGGGCGGCATGACCCGCATCAAGGACATCACAGCCGTCCAGGGTGTGCGCGCCAACCAGTTGATCGGCTACGGCCTGGTCGTCGGCCTCAACGGCACGGGCGACAGTCTGCGGAACTCGCCGTTTACCGAACAGTCGCTGCAATCGATGCTCGATCAGATGGGCGTCAACATTCGCAGCGCGAACTCGCGCACGCGCAACATTGCCGCCGTGCTGATCACGGCTGATCTGCCGCCTTATGCTGGCGCCGGCGCGCGTATTGACGTGACGGTGTCTTCGCTGGGCGATGCGACGTCGCTCGCGGGTGGATCGCTCGTCATGACGCCGCTGTCGGGCGCTGACGCTGCAATCTATGCCGTCGCGCAAGGGCCGGTGGCTGTGAGCGGCTTTGGCGTTCAGGGCAACGCGGAATCGGTCAGCCAAAACGTGCCCACGACGGGGCGCATTCCGAACGGCGCGCTGGTCGAGCGCGAGGTCGCCGGAACGCTGGATGACGAGGCCGTGCTGGTGCTGGAGCTCCGCAATCCGGACTTCTCGACGGCCGTGCGGGTCGCCGACACCATCAATGCGTTCACGTCGGAGAAGTACGGGCGGCGCACCGCGCGCGAGCACGATCTGCGCACTATTTCTCTGGAGCGGCCGCACAACGTCACGGCTGCGCGCTTTCTGGCCGAGGTCGGCGAACTCTATACGGAGCCGGACGGCCCGGCCCGCGTCGTCATCGACGAGCGCACGGGCACGGTCGTCATCGGACGTGACGTGCAGATTGCGACGGTCGCCGTGTCGCACGGCAGCTTGACGGTCAGAATTACGGAAGGCGCGCAGGTTTCGCAGCCCGAGCCGTTCTCGGATGGGGAAACGGTCGTCGTTCCCGAGAGCGTCATCTCGGTCAACCAGGAAGGCGCCAACCTCGCCATCATGGGCGGCACCAATCTCGAAACGCTGGTGCGCGGGCTCAACATGATGGGCCTCAAGCCGACGGGGATCATTGCCATCCTGCAGGCGATTAAAACGTCCGGAGCCCTTCAGGCGGAGCTGGTCGTGCAATGATCGCGCGCATCGATGCCATTGACTGGGTTCTGGGACGCGCGAACGAGCGGCGCATTTCACGCGGGCTCGTGTCTGTCGTGACGGCGGCCATGCTCGTGTGGGGCGCAAGCTCCGCCCGCGCGCAGGACGCCTGGTCGCCGATGGTGGTCACGGCGCCGGGCGGCACGCTCAATCCGCAAAGCACCGAGCGAACCGCGCGCTTCCCGACGCTGGAACTCAAAATGCCGGGCGCAAACGGTGCGGTGCGTCCGCCTCAGGGCCAGCTTCCGCAAGGGGCGTGGTCTCCGCTTATCACGGGCGGAATTCCGCAGGACCGGGCGCCGTCTCCCACGGGGGAGGTGTCGCCGCTCGGTGGCGACCAGCAGCTCGTCGCGCCGCCACCGGGGCCGGTGCAAATGCATCCGCTGTCTCCGGTCCGTCCGCTTCCAACTCCAAAGGTCGCCGCGAGCGAAGCCAAGCCTGCCGCGCCCGCTCCTTCTCGCACGCCAACTGCTGCGCCGGTTGCTACTCCGGGCGCCGCACCTGCTCCTGCGACTGAGGCAGCGGAGGCGGGCACCGCGGCTGCGGCTGCAACTCAGGCTGCCGCTCCGGGCGCGAACGGCACGTTCTTCAAGGCTCCCGGTCCGCTCGATGCGCTCCCGCCGGATGCGAGCGCGGCGCAGCAGTACTGTTTCAACACCGTCGACTCCGCGTCTGATGCCCGGTTTGCCTGGCAGGCGCAGAAGATCAAGGACATGGAAGCCGAGCTCGAGAAGCGCGTGCAAAGGCTCCAGGCCAAGACGGAAGAATATAAATCGTGGCTGGAACGCCGCGATGCGTTCTCACGCAAGGCTCACGAAAAGCTGGTGGGGTTCTATGCGCGCATGCGTCCCGACGCGGCGGCTGTGCAACTCGCAACTCTTGACGAGAATGTCGCTGCGGCCGTCGTGACCAAGCTCGAAACGAAGGTGGCAAGCCAGATCATGGGTGAGATGGATCCGGAACGGGCGGCCAAGATCGCGATGATCATTTCTGGCGCGGCTAAAATTCCGACTGCGGGCAAGAGGTCTCCGGCGCCCGCGACTGCTGCTGCCGATTCCGGCGGGCCGGCGGCGTCACCCCCTGGCGCTTCGCCCGCGCCGGCGCAGCCGGAGCAACCCCGATCATGACGCCGGCCAACGCCATCCCGAACACCGCCTCGACGCCAGCGACACGTCGTGCGCTGGCCGCAGCGTTTTTGCTTGCCGCCACCGCGGGGGGATGCGCGACGCATCCGGCCGACATCGGCCGCCCGCCGACACTGAGCGCCGTCGGCTCGGGCCTGTTGGCTGACCGCGTGTCGCTGCCGGCCGAGCCGATCACGCAGCCGACGTACCGGCCCGGGAACTCGATCTGGCAAGACACCAGCGCGGATCTTTTCCGCGATCCGCGCGCGCGCAAGATCGGCGACGTGGTGACGGTCAAGATCTCGATCAAGGACAAGGCGACGCTGGACAACAACTCCAAGCGCTCGCGCGATTCAACGACCAAGCTCAAGCCGAAGATCGGATACGATCTGGCGACATCGGGCGGTCTGGCGCACACGGGCGACATGTCTGTCGACGTCGAGGCGGAGGCGGAAACCTCGACCGACAGCAAGGGCGGTATCAATCGCTCGGAGAAGATCGAGCTGCTCGTGGCCGCTGTCGTCACGGGTGTGCTGCCCAACGGCAACCTGATCATCAGCGGCAGCCAGGAAGTTCGGGTGAACTTCGAGGTGCGCGAGCTCAGCGTCGCCGGCATCGTGCGGCCGCGTGATATCTCGACCGACAATGCGGTCGGCTACGACAAGATCGCCGAAGCGCGCATTTCCTATGGCGGTCGCGGCCGCATCACGGAAGTGCAGCAGCCGGCGATCGGCCAGCAACTCTTCGACCTCCTGACGCCCTTCTAGGAGCGCTCATCGTGGCCAAGAAGACCGTTCAAGCCGAAGGCGGCAAAGGGGGAGGGGGCGGCGGCCTCGTCGGCTTCCTGCTTGCGACCGTCATGGCGCTGTGCGTAGGCGGCGGCTTCGGGTTCTTTCTCGACGGTCATCTGAGGGGTGCCGATCACGGCAAGGACGTCAAGGAGGCGGTCGAGCCGGACAAGGGGGAGAAGCCGAAACCGCTCGTGTCCGCGACGGCCAAGCTGATCCAGATGGCGCCGCTGGTCGTCAATCTGGCCGAGCCCAAAGACGCCTGGATCCGTATCGAGGCCTCCATGCTGATCGATGGCGCGGCCGAGGGGGCGGATGTGCTGGCGGCGCAGCTCGGCGAGGATTTCGTGGCCTATCTGCGCACGGCGACCCTCGGGCAGTTCGAGGGGCCGAGCGGCTTTCAGAACCTGCGCGACGATCTCATGGACCGCGCTACAATTCGCGACAAGGCACGCATCAAGGACGTGATCATCCACGGCGTGGTGATCGAATGAAGCGTCTGGCCCTGTTGACGCTGGCGATCCTTCTTCTCCATCCGGCCGCCGCGCTGGCGCAGGGGTTGAACCTGGAGGGGTTGCTGCCAGCGGGCGAGCAGACGGTAAGCGGCCGGATGGTTCAGATCATCCTGGTCGTCACCATGCTGTCGGTGGCGCCGGGCATATTGATGATGGTGACGTGCTTCACCCGCTTCGTGATCGTGCTGAGCCTGCTGCGCTCCGGCATGGGACTTCAGACCACGCCCGCCAACATGATCCTTGTCAGCCTGGCGCTGTTCATGACGTTCTACGTCATGGCCCCGACGTTTGACCGCGCCTATCAGAACGGCCTCAAGCCCTTCGCCGAGAACAAGATCACGGAGGAGGAGGCCTACGTCCAGATCACGCAGCCGTTGCGCGAGTTCATGCGCGCGAACGTGCGGCCAAAGGATCTGGAGCTGTTCGAGGACCTGGCGCAGGAGCGCTTCGGACCGCGGCCTGCGGATCAGGAGGTGGAGCTGCGCGTTCTGATCCCGGCCTTCATGATTTCGGAGCTGCGACGAGGTTTCGAAATGGGCTTCCTCGTCGTCTTGCCATTCCTCGTTATCGACCTCATCGTCGCGACACTCACCATGTCGATGGGCATGATGATGCTGCCGCCAACGGTCATGAGCTTGCCGTTCAAGGTGCTCTTCTTCGTTCTGATCGACGGGTGGAATCTGCTGATCGGCGGACTTGTCCGGTCGTTTCCCTGAACGCGTCGCGTATTTGATCTTTTGCAGCAAGCGCGCATTAACCGAGGCTCAATACTTCAGGACTATACGTAGCGAGGTGGCAGGTAGAGTTCGGGGGAGGACCCTAAGCGCGATGCCGCAGTGTAAAAAGGGGCCGTGTCTCGGTTCCGGTTGCGTAGCGTAAAGGTGTAAAATGAGTAGTCTCAATACGAACATCGCGGCCATGACCGCGTTGCAGGCGCTTCGTTCTACGAACGCCGACATGCTTCAGACGCAGAACCGGATCTCGACCGGCTTGCGCGTTTCCAATGCCTCCGACAATGCCGCCTATTGGTCGATCGCCACCACCATGCGCTCGGATCGCCAGGCGCTGTCTACCGTTTCCGACGCGCTCGGCCTCGGCTCGGCGACCGTCGACATCGCTTCGAAGGGCGTCGATAGCGCCATCTCCGTCGCAAGCAAGATCAAAGACAAGCTCGTGGCTGCCCGCCAGCCCGGCGTTGATCGTTCCAAGATCCAGGCAGAAATCTCCGAGCTGCAGTCGTCCCTCACGGACGTCGTGGCAGGCGCTACGTTCTCCGGCCAGAACTGGCTGCAGGGTGACAGCACCGGCACCACGAGCCGCACGCTCGTCTCGTCGTTCTCGCGCGACAGCACCGGCGCCGTAAACATCGGCACGATTACTGTCGACACGGGCGCTACGGGCTCGATGCTCATCGATACGTCGGGCGGCGGCGCCGGCATTCTCGATACCGACCGCTCGGTCAGCAACGGCGCCGACTACACGGTGCTCAACCTCGACATCAGCACGATGACCGACTCCGCCAACGACCTCGAAGACCTCGAGGACATGATCTCGGGCGTCGACTCTGCGATCTCGGCCATGACGGATGCAGGCTCGCGCCTCGGCGCCGTCAAGACGCGCGTCAACCTGCAGAAGGATTTCGCAGAGACGCTGATGAGCGCTATCGACACGGGCATTGGCGCCCTGGTCGATGCGGACATGAACGAAGAATCGACGCGTCTGCAGGCTCTGCAGGTTCGCTCGCAGCTCGGCGTTCAGGCTCTCGGCCTGGCCAACCAGTCTGCCCAGCAGATCCTCTCGCTCTTCAGATAGTCCTCCCCTTCAAGCCCCTTCTCGCCATTATCGAAAGGCCGCGCCCGTCCCCCGGGTGCGGCCTTTTAATTTTTTTGATTGGCCGTCTGTTCGCCACCTGTGGCGAATTATTCCCGATTAAAATGTATTTTTATCAATGTGTTGTCGCGTCAATCTGATGTGTTCTTTGAGGCGTTTTGCCGGTCCGGTCCGGGGCGCGGAGTGGCCAATACGGGCCCTTCGGACAGTTTTGAAGCACGGTTTAACGGTTCAGTAAGCACGCTTCACTATTTTCGATCCGGACAGCCCGACTTGGGGAGCGGGATCGGAAAAGGAACACACGATGGCGAGCCTTCTTACGAATATTGCAGCGATGACCGCGCTGCAGGCGTTGAACCAGACGAACAAGGAGACCCTCACGGTTCAGAACCGTGTTGCTACGGGTCTTCGCGTTGCTGATGCTTCTGACAACGCTGCGTACTGGTCGATCGCGACCACGATGCGGTCTGACCGCCAGGCACTCTCGACGGTTACGGACGCCCTTGGCCTCGGTGCCGCGACGGTGGACGTCGCCAACCAGGGCATGGAAGGCGCGATCAAGATCGCAAGCGACGTAAAGGCGAAGCTTGTCGCCGCCCGTCAGCCGGGTGTCGACCGCGCAAAGATCCAGTCTGAAATTTCCCAGCTTCAGGAATCGCTCTCGAGCGTCGTGGAAACCGCGACCTTCTCGGGACAGAACTGGCTGGCAGTCGATAGCACCTCCACGCTGCAGCGGACCCTGGTGTCCTCGTTCTCTCGTGATGGCACGGGCGCTATTTCGATCGGCACCATTGAAGTCGACATCGGCGCTACCGGCTCGATGCTTGTCGATACCAGCGGCGGCGGCCAGGGCATCCTGGACTCGGATCGCTCGGTCACGAACGGCGCGGACTACACGGTTCTGACGCTCGACATCAGCACGCTGACGAACGACGCGACCGATCTCGAAGACCTCGAGGACATGATCTCGGGTGTCGACGCAGCCATCACGGCGATGACGAACTCTGCGACCGGCCTCGGCGCCGTCAAGAGCCGCGTCGACCTCCAGAAGGACTTCGCCAAGAGCCTGATGGACGCCATCGACACGGGCGTCGGCCAGCTCGTCGACGCCGACATGAACGAGGAAAGCACGCGCTTGCAGGCTCTGCAGGTCCGTTCGCAGCTCGGCATCCAGGCCCTCGGAATGGCCAACCAGTCTGCCCAGCAGATCCTGAGGCTCTTCCAGTAAGCCTCAGACTTCGCTCTCCAATTTCTGAAGCGTCAGCCGCGCCCTTCGCCAGGGTCGCGGCTTTCGCCGTTTACGTCCCGCAACCCCCACACAAGGTTCAGATCTAAGAATGAATCACGAATCGGTAATGGGGCTCCGGCATGAGCAGCTTAAACACAAATATCGCGGCCATGACCGCGCTGCAGACCCTGAACCAAACCAACAAGGAAATGTTGGTTACACAAAACCGCATTTCCACGGGCTTGCGAGTTAAGGACGCCTCCGACAACGCAGCCTACTGGTCGATCGCGACGACGATGCGAAGCGACAACATGTCGGTTTCGACGGTGCAGGATGCTCTCGGACTTGGTGCTGCAACGGCCGACGTCGCGGTCACGTCCATGAACAACGCCATCGAGGCGGTCAGCAAGATCAAGGCGAAGCTGGTGGCTGCACGCGCGCCCGGCCTGGACCGCGCCAAGATCCAGAGTGAAATTTCCGCGCTTCAAACGGAGCTGCGCAGCACGGCCGAATCAGCGGTGTTCTCCGGCGAGAACTGGTTGAACGTCGATTCCGACGGGCCCCTGAGCAAGACGATTGTCGCATCGTTCTCGCGCGACAGCACGGGCGCCATCACGATCGGCACCATCGAGGTGGACGTCGGTCCGACGGGCACGATGTTGTTCGACACATCGGGCAACAACCTCGGTGTGCTCGATCTCGAACGCACGACGACCGGTACGGCCATCACCTACAGCGTGGCGACACTCGATATCTCGGCCATCACGGACGATGCGACGGAGCTGCTCGACCTCGAGGACATGATCCGGGGCGTCGACGACGCGCTCGGCCAAATGACCGATGCGGCGACGGTGCTTGGCGCTGCCAAGTCGCGCATCAGCTTGCAGAAGGACTTCGTCAGCAAGCTCATCCAGTCCATCGATACCGGTATCGGCCAGCTGGTCGATGCGGAAATGAACGAAGAATCGACGCGGTTGCAGGCCCTCCAGGTTCGCCAGCAGCTCGGCGTGCAGGCGCTCGGCATCGCCAACCAGTCGGCGCAGCAGATCCTCAGACTGTTCCAGAGCTAATAATAAGAAGACGCCCCCCGCTTTCGGGCCGGAGCCCATCACCCCGCGCCCATCAAGGCCACGCCCCCCTGCCCCGGCGTGGCCTTTTCTTTTTCGGGCGTGCCGGCGCCGCCTACGGGCTCTTCGCAATTCCCGCGCAAGCTTACACCGCCAGACTCCGTTCGGCAGTATTTCCAATAAGGCGCGCAAGGGGTTGAGCCGGCAATGATCGGACTCGAACAACTGGAGAAAATCTGGGGCAATCTTCTTGCCCTCGGCGGCCGGCGTCTGGCCGCACTCGGCATCGTGGGCGTGGCTGTCTTCGCGGCCGTGGGCTTCGGAAGCTATTACCTCAGCCGTACGGATTTCGAGACGCTCTACTCGGGCCTCACCGCGCAGGATGTCAGCCGCATCGGCGCTGCCCTCAACGAAGCCGGCATTCGTTTCGACGTGAACTCGGAAGGGACCAAGGTCATGGTCCGCCGCGAGGAGACGGCGCACGCGCGGGCGCTGCTGGCCGAGAAGGGCTTGCCGGCTGCCTCCAACGGCGGCTACGAGCTGTTCGACAAGCTCGGCCCGATCGGCCTCACGTCGTTCATGCAGGAAGTGACGATCAAGCGCGCCCTCGAGGGTGAGCTCGAACGCACCGTGCTGGCCATGAAGGGCGTCAAGTCGGCTCGCGTACTGATCACGCTGCCGGAGACCGGCTCGTTCCGTCGCGGCCGCCAGCAGGCGCAGGCCTCCGTGACAATCAAGACCGAGTCGCCCTCGGACAGCTCGACGGCACGCGCCATTCGCCATCTCGTGGCAGCCGCCGTGCCCGGACTTACGATCGACGAGATCAGCGTGCTCAACACCGATGGTACGGTGCTGGCCGCGGCGGGCGACGCAAGCTCGATGGCCTCCAGCCGCAAGCTGGATCTCGAGCGTGAAGTGGGCAAGGACCTGACCGACAAGGTCAGAAAGACGCTTACTCCTTCGATGGGCGTCGAGAACTTCGAGGTCAGCATCGCGGCGCGCGTCGACATCGACAAGCGCATGACGAACGAGACGAACTTCGATCCCGACTCCAAGGTCGAGCGGTCGCTGCGCGTCGTCAAGGAGTCGGCGAACCAGCAGGATACGTCGAGCAAGTCGCCGGTCGGTGTGGAGCAGAACGTTCCCGACCAGGCCGCGGGCGGATCAGGTGGCGATCTATCGAAGAAGTCGAACGAGCGCCGCGAGGATCTCACCAACTACGAGCTCAACTCCAAGACTGTCGCGACGACGAGCGAAGGCTACAGGATCGAGAACATCACGGTCGCCGTGGTGCTCAACCGGAAGCGGATCCTGGAGACGCTCGGAGATTCCGCAACGCCCGAGCTGATCCAGGCGAAGGTCAAAGAGATCGAAAAGACGGTGATTGCTTCGGCCGGTATCAATACCACGCGAGGCGACCAGATCAGCGTGACTGTCGAGGAGTTCGTCGAGAGCGCACGCGCCGGCGACGGCTTCGACACGGCCAATCTCACGGCTCCGCTCATCGGTCTGGCAACGGGCCTGATCAAGGCCATCACGGTGCTCGGCCTGGTGTTCATTGTCGTGACCTTCGGTCTGCGGCCGCTGACGCGCGTGCTGGTCGACCAGCGCGAGGCGCAGGTAGCGGGCGGAGCGCTGGCAACGGAAGGCGGCGTGACCGGCACGACCGTGGACGATGGATCGCTGCTGACGGCCAGCGACGACGAAGCCGCGCGGATCGCAGCGGATTCGGCTGCGACCGCAGAGCTGCTCGGCATCAAGGAACAGCGCGAGCCGAACCTCATCGCCGATATCACAAGCGATGTGATGCGCCTCTCGCAGCGCAGGCTTGAGCAGATGGTGGCGCTCGATGAAGAGCAGGCCGCCATGATCCTCAAGCAGTGGATGAGAGAGCGGGCGGCATGACGAATACGCTGCCCGTCGCCTACTATCTCAGCGATGTCGACGGCGACTCTCCGCGGCGCGGGCCGAATGGACTGTCGCCGTTCGGCAGTGCGTCCGAAATCGAGGCGCGCATCGCGGATGCACACGCGCGTGGCGTTCTCGAAGGCCAGGCGGCCGCGCAGGTCGCAAGCGAAGCTGCACTTTCTCGCCAAATCGCGGACGCTGCACAATCCCTCAAGAAAGAGCGCCAGCGCTGGTCCGAGACCGAGGGCGCACGTCTTTCCGCACTCATGACGGACGCCATGGGCGATCTTGAGCGGCGCATCGCGGATCAGGTCGCGCGGTGCCTCAAGCAGGTGATGGACGAGGGCGTTCGCCTGCGGGCCATTGCGCAGCTTTCGGCGACGCTCGATGAGTTGCTGCGCAAGGGCGAGTACACGGCGATCTCGATCACCGGTCCCGATGACCTTCTCGACGTCATGCGGGCACGCCTGGATGGCGACTATCCGCGTCTGACCTTCATCCCGGCCGAGGGCACCGATCTCGTCGTCAGCGCCGATGAAACCATTCTCGAGACCCGGATTGCAGCCTGGTCTGCGGCGATCCACGGAGAGGCCGCATGAGCGACGCGCAAGTCCCGCATGAAGTCGTCATTGTCCGTCGCCGCGGTGGCGACGGCGACGACGGCCATCACGGCGGCGCGTGGAAGATCGCGTTCGCGGATCTGATGACCGCGATGATGGCGTTCTTCCTCGTGATGTGGCTGCTGAATGTGTCCGACAAGGAGAAAATTCAGCAGATCGCGACCTACTTCAATCCGTTGAAGCTCAACGCCAAGCGCCCGACGATCAAGGGTGTGGAAGACGAGCAGGATACGGAAAAGTCTGCGCCGGCCACGATCGGGCCGGCCGACAAAGGTGCGGACGTCAGCACGGTCGACGACAAGGACAAACATCAGGGCGCCTCGAAGCCGGGTGGTGATGGAGACCTGCCGGACGGAGTTGCTCACAAGGCCGAGGAAGAGCTGTTCAACGATCCCTACGGCGTGCTTTCGCGGCTGGCGCTGAAGGCTTCGACCGAAGACGATGACGCCAAGGGCGCCGAAAGCGACAATGTGCTGCCGGGCGGCGACGCCTACACCAATCCGTTCGAGCCGTTTGCCGACCGGTCGATCCCGCAGCCGTCGAAAGAAGAGCCGCCGATTGCGCTCGAGCATTCCGGCTCGCAGCCGACGGCGCCGGGACTTGAAAAACCGCTCGTTGTCGATCCGGAAGGTGTCGAGGACGTGCCGGCCGATGCCAATCTCGCCGCCAAGCCTGAACAGCCCGGCACCGCGACGGATCCGGAGGCGGAAAAGGGCAAACGCGACGCCGAAGCGCTCGAAGCGGAGCTGATGAAGCAGCTTCAGGGTGTGGCCGCCGACAAGAAGCCGTCCATCGACGTCGAAAAGGTCGACGGCGGGATCATGATCAGTCTCACCGACGATTTCCGTTTCGGTATGTTCGCCAGCGCCTCGGCGGAACCGAGGCCGGAACTCGTCGTCGTGATGGAGAAGGTTGCCAAGGTGCTGGCAGCCCGTGACGGCCAGATCGTCGTGCGTGGCCACACCGACGCGCGCAAGTTCCGCACCGAGCGCAACAACAACTGGCGCCTCTCGATGGATCGAGCGCAGATGGCCTACTACATGCTCGCGCGCGGCGGCATCGATGAAAAGCGCTTCGAGAGCATCGAGGGCTTCGCCGATCGCAAGCTCAAGATCCCGTCCGATCCGAACGCAGCGGAGAACCGCCGCATCGAAATCATGCTCAAGGTGCCGAAGTCGTGACGCGGGGCGCGCTCCTCTCTCTGATGCTTGCGGCCGTGGCGATGTTCGCCGCGGCCGATGGCGCGTTTTCGGCCGGCGATCACCATGCGCCGGCGGCGGATGCGCCGAAGGACGCCGAAGCGGACAAGGCGCACGGAGAGAAAGCCGACAAGGGTCACGGCGAGAAAGCTGAGAAGGACGGAGAGGCCGAAGGGGAAGCCGCGGCCGAGCCGGAGGTTCCGCTGTGGTCCGAGGTGCCGGCGGTCGAGCTTGAAAAGCAGCCGTACGTTCTGGTCCGTGCTTTGCGCGCGATCCAAGACGAGATTGCTGGAGGCAGCCTCGAAGCGCATGAGCGCCAACGCCGCGTGATGCGCGACATGAGCCAGCAGATGCGCGCGCTGCCGACCGTCGTCTGGGACGACGTGCGGAACGTCAGAGCTGCCATCTTCTTCGTGTTGAGCGGTGGCGATCCATCCGTGCTGAAGCTCGTGATCGGGCGCGAGAAGACGCCGCATATCGAGCGGCGGCTGGTCAAGGGTGCACTTGCTTACGGTGAAGGCCGGCTCGTCGATGCGCTGGCTTTGATGCAAAAAATGGAAGGCCGCCAGCTCGATCCCTCGCTCGGCGGCATGGTGGCGTTGATCCAGGGAACGCTGACGGCGAAGAAGGATACGCAGAAGGCGCTCGTGTACTTCAACGAGGCGCGGCTGCTGGCGCCTGGAACGCTGGTCGAGGAATCGGCGCTGCGCCAGCAGATCATGATTTTGGCGCGGGATGGCGAGGTCGAGAAGTTCGATCTGCTCGCCTCGCAGTATTCGCGGCGGTTTCCGCGCTCGCTGTTTGCGCGCAATTTCCGGCAGCAGTTTTTCGCCGGTGTGGCGCGGCAAGGTTTCAAGCGCGCGTCCGAATGGATTTCGCGGACCGAAACGGAGCTGAAGAAGGTGCCGGTTTCGGAGCGCGCGGGGCTTTATCTCGCAATCGCCGAGGAGGCGCTGAAGGTCGGCAACATCGGCATGGCGCAATTCGCGGCGGGCAAGGCGCGGGAGCTTTCCACCGCGGGCAGCCGCACGCTGCAGCGTGCCACGCTTTACGAGGGCGCGGCGATGGTGGCGACGGCAGATTTTGAAAAGGGTCAGGCGCTGCTCGCGTCCATCGACGTGCCCAAGCTCGGCATGTCGGACCGGCAGGTGCTCGAGTCCGCTCGCAGCGTGGCCAGGGCTGTCGGGCGGTGGCCTGAAACCAGCGCGGCGCCCAACGAGCCGGCGACGGAAGCTGTCGGGCGCGCGGAAACGCTGCTGTCTCAAGTCGATTCACTTCTAGAAGGAGCTTCGCAGTGACGGCGACGCAAGCTTTGACATCGGGAATGCCCGTTGCCTCGCCCCAGTCCGGGCCTTCCGACACAGCAGCGGACGAAGGTGACGCGTCGTTCGGCCATGCGCTCGAACAGGTTTTTCTTTCCGCGCTCGACGCGTTGAAGGGCGGGGCGAACGGCGGCAAGTTCCTGGGCAGCGGGTCCGGCGAAGACGGCGAGCGGGACAGTGACAGTCTGCGCGACACGGGGCTGACGACGGATCGCGCGAGCCCGGTCAACGTCGTGCTGGCGGCGCTTCAATCGTCATCGGGCAGCGCGGATGCCGCGACTGCCGGTGCGCAGGAGGCGGGCCTTTCGATGCCGGGTCAGGTTACTGACGGCGAAAGCGAATTCGATGCGGGGCAGTTGCTCGATGCGCTGAGCACGGATGCCACGCGCGGCGCTCGGGGCGCGAATGCGGGCGCCGAGTTTACGGAGAATACGACGCTCAGGGTGCTGCGCCGCGAGACGCATCTGGCCGTTGTGCGGGCGCCCGTCAATGTTGCGGAGACGCTGGGCAGCTTAAGCGAAGCGACCGTTGCTGGTTCGGACGCAGCGTCCCTGCAAGCGGCCGCCGCGGCAGGACAGCGGGATGCTTCCTTGGCGCCGGGCACTGCGGAAGGCTCTCCGCTCGGCGCCGCGATGGCGCGTTCGCCGGGCGAGACCGCGCAGATGCGGCGTGATGCGGCGACCGCTCAAGCGGATGCGCGGGCTGCCGACGCGTCTGAGCAGACGGGTGTTGCGAGCAGCTTCACGTTCGAGGAGGCCTCGCGCCAGAGCGCCGACCAGCAGGCGAGTGGCGACGGGCGAGGCGCGAGAGGTGAGCGGGATCCGAGCTCGCAGACGACGAGCCCGGTTTCCATCGGGCTCGATGGAACGCGGACGCAGGCCGTTCGCGATGCGTCGGGCGACATCGTTTATGAAACTCCGGCCGAGCAGATTTTCTCCGAACTGCGCACCGAGCTCGATGCCGAGCAGGTCATGCAGACCTCCACCGACGGCGCCAAGAAGGTTCTTCACCTCGAGCTCAAGCCTGCGAGCCTCGGCAGCGTGACGGTTCGCATTGCGCTCAAGGACAATGTCGTGACGCTGCATCTCGAAGCGCAGCGCAGCGATACGCTTGCGGCGATCGAGCGCGATCGCGATGCATTGGCCGGCGCGCTGAAGTCGGCCGGCTATGCGGTCGATTCCATCACGTCATCGGTGCAGACCGATGGCGGACGCCTCAACGGCCTCGTGGCGGCCGCGGCCGACGCCAATCCGACCGCGCCGCAGGGCAATCCTCAAGGATCGTTCGCCCAGAGCTCCGGCGATGGGTCGGCGAGCTCGTTCGGCCAGGGTGGGTCAGGCCAGCGGATGGGCGAAAATCATGATGAACGCCATTCGGATCGCGCTAGCGAGCGCAGCCGGGTATCCGCCGGCGGGGCGGATGGGTTATACGTCTAGTCACTTCAGGTGAGTGACTGTCGCAAGAGTTCAGTATGAGCGTTGTTCTTTTTTCGTCTGGTCCAAGAGCGGCGAGAGCGATGGCAACCACAACTACAGGACTACTCGGGCCTTACCGGCTCGCTTACGACGACATCAACAGCACCATTCCGCGCGTGGCGCCGGGTGCCTTCGTGTTGGGACACAAAGGTCCGGACGGGCGCTTCTACGTCGACTATGTCGGGCGCGCCGATCACGACGTGCGCGACAAGCTGTTGCAGATGATCGGATCGGGCAACCTGTTCAAGTACAGGTGCTCGACCACCATGGAAGCCGCATTCCATGCTGAATGCGAGCTATTCCATGATTTCCAGCCGCCGGGAAACCGGATGCATCCCGACCGCCCTTCAGGGACTAATTGGGAATGTCCGAGGTGTCGTTTTTTCCGGCTTCAAGGGCGAGCATAGCCATCATGTCGCTCAGCGCGGCCTGATAGCCGTGATGCCAGTAGGCGCGCTCCGGCGTGTGCGCATCGAGATGGCGCTGGTCCACGTCCGTGTAGGGGGCTTCCTCGTCCAGCCACTCGCGGATGTTGTCGCGGCGCTGACGGAGCATGTTCACATTCGATTTCTGCAACATATTGACGACCCTGACCCTGCAATTTCTTTTTGCTCTCCGCTTTCATGCGGGAGTCTCACCTTTGTACAGGGCCGCTGTTGAGGTCGACTTAGGCGGGGCCGGAAAAGTTGCTTCAAATTTTAGCGGGTCTTTTGTCCGAGAATGAAACGCTTAGCCGGGTTTCATTAAGAACCGCGCGTGTCATCGTGGACCTTGCCGTGGATGACACCCGAGCCTGAGAGGATCATGCTGGCGGGCTTGATCAGCGGTGTCGCGCGCGCGGCCGTGCAGCCTTCCCAAGCCTGGCAAACCCGCTCAAAGCGGCGATCAGTGGACTTCCGGCAGGATGTCGCTGAGGCGGCGTGCGCCGGGGGACCGCTTGGGTGCGGCAGCGGGGGGCGCGCTCTTTTCAACGATCTCGGTCGCCAAGCGGCGAAGCCAGCCGTCGATGGTGGGATCGGGATTGCGGCCGGCCGCTACGTCGCTTGCGACGGCGTTGGCGAGGGCGCGTGCGAGCGTTGCGGCGCGGTTTTCACCGAGCGGACGGGACAGCTCGCCGAGAGCCTGGATACGAGCGCGAAGGTTAGCTGATACTTGCATGGTTGCACCAAACGAAGACATATCCGTTCTACGCAACTGCCGTGCCAAGGCTCAGACGGAGCCCTGTTTGGAAAAAAAGGACCGGCGGTCCGGTGGACATGACCGGCGGGGCCGAGCCTCGAAATCCGGGTCAGCTTTACGCAAGGGCCTCGCGTTAACAAGGCTGGTCAGAGGCTGAAGAACCCTGCCATGCACAGCTTTTACCTGAATGCGATCCGCAACTTCGAGGGCTACACTCCGCAGGCCCAGTGGGACTACGCCCAGTTCTCGAACGGATACGGCACCAAGGCGCTCTACGCGGGCGAAAAGATCGATCGTGCGGAGGCGGAGCGCCGGTTCCACGCCGAGGTCGCGTCTGCGCGCTCCATTGTCGACAAGGCCGCACCTCACGTTGACGAGGGCACGAAGGCCGCGCTGACGTCGCTCACATACAACGCGGGCACATCCTGGATCGACAGCGGTCTGGGTGACGCCGTGCGCCGTGGCGATCTCGATTCAGCGCGCGAGATCTTTCAGAAGTACAACAAGGCAGGCGGCGAGGTTCTGCCCGGCCTTCAGATGCGGCGATCGCAAGAGGCTCTCTGGATCGGCAATCCGGGCGCTGTAACCGGCGAGCCTGCCGCTGCGGTAACTGAGACCGCGAGCGCGGCGCTGCCGCCTGTCGTGGTCGAGCGGGACCAGGGCGCCTTTAAACTTGCCGAGGTCATCCAGCGGCGCGCAGCCCAGGCGGCGCAACGTGCCGAAGCGCCGGTCGAGACGGCATCGTCATCGGCACCGCAAACGCGCGGCGAAACGATCGAGCGCATCATGGCGTCGGGCACGCTCGGCAGCGTGGCGAACGAATCTCTTATTGCTCTCATCGGAGTGGATCAAGCCGGCCCCGGCGGCATCTCCGATTTTGCGCGCCTGGCACAACTCGGGCGGGGCAGCGAACTGGCGAAGCCCGACAAGGACCGCCAAAACAGCGAAACGCGGCGGGTCTGACCGCCGCGTTTGCATTTGTCTTCTCAATCTGACGTCGACTAGCCCGCGGTGCGCATCCGTGAGGCCTGCATCGCGGACGCGGCGAAGCTGGTCGGCAGCGTTGCCGGAGCCGGCGAGGGAGCGGGCGAGGTCGCGCGGGGTGAGGCCGCAGCCGGTGCCGGAGCGCCGTTGCGCATGAAGATTCCGCGATGCTCGGAATGGCCGACGAGATCCGTCTTGAGGCCGATCAAGCTTTCCGATGCGCCGAGCGTCAGGAAGCCGTCCGGCGCGAGGATGCGCGTCATGCGGCCGAGGATGTCCATCTTGCGCGCGGCGTCGAAGTAGATCAGCACGTTGCGGCAAAAGATGATGTCGAAGCGGCCGAGCGACGTGTAGTCGGCCAGCAGGTTCATCTGGCGGAACTGCACCTTGGAGCGCATCGCTTCCGAGATCTGCCAGCTGTCGCCGATCTGGTTGAAGTTGCGAAGCAGCATCGGGGTCGGCAGGCCGCGCTGGACTTCGAACTGCGAGTAGATGCCCTTGCGCGCCTTGTCGAGCACCTGCTCGGAGAGGTCGGTGCCAAGAATCTCGATCTTCCAGCCGGGCATGCGCGCGGCGTTCTCGTCGAGGATCATGGCGAGCGAGTAGGCTTCCTGTCCGGTCGAGGCCGCGGCCGACCAGATGCGGAGGCGCTTTTCGTTCTGCCGCTTGGCGATCATCGCCGGCAACATGACGTTGCGGAACTGATCGAAGGGGGACTTGTCGCGGAAGAAGTAGGTTTCGTTGATCGTCATCGCTTCGATGACGTCCTTGGCCAACTTCGGCGACTGGTTCTTCTGGAGGATGAGCACCAGCTCATCGAGGCCCGATAGTTTCTCGCGCCGCACGATCGGCATGACGCGGCTTTCCACCAGGTACTTCTTGCTCTGTTCCATCACGAGGCCGGAGGAACGGCGCAAGTATTCGCAAAGGGCGTCAAATGCTTGTGACATGCTACGCATCACCAAAAAGAGTTGGGCAGTCGTCGAGAGATCGGTGCGGAGCGCATTTCAGCGCACAGCCGGGCGAAGGACCCTAGACCATTCCGATCTGCTCGAGCTTCGTGCGGATAATTTCTTGGTCAAATGGCTTCATGATGTACTCGGTGGCGCCAGCCTCGAGTGCAGCCATGATCTTTTCGCGGGTGTTTTCCGTGGTGCAGAAGACCACCTGGGGCTCGTCGCCGTGCGGCATCTTGCGGAGCTTGGTCAGGAACTCCAGGCCGCTCATGACCGGCATGTTCCAGTCCAGCAGAATGAGTTCCGGAAGCGCGACCTGGCACTGCTCGAGAGCGTGTGCACCGTCTTTTGCTTCAGAGACCTGGAAACCCATGTTGTCCAGGATCTGCTTGGCAATTTTGCGAATGAAGGCGGAATCATCCACCACGAGCGCGGTCTTCATTTGTACTAACCCTTTTTACTCACGGCTACACGTCAGTTGGCAAAGTCGAAGAGGGCTCCGATGTTGAGAGCGGGGATGAGGAGATTTCCGACTTTGTAGAGACCCGCCATGAAGCGGGAACGGGCAGGATCGAAATGGGCGGGGATCTGCACCTTCATCGAGGCGTCGAGGGTGAGCACGTCGCCCACCTCGTCCACGATCAGGGCGAAGTTCTCGCCTTTGTGCTCGATGCCGATGGCGAGCGAGTTCTGCAGCTCGTCGACCGGAATGCCGAGACGGCGACGCAGGCTCACGGCCGTCACGATGCGACCACGCAGGTTGACGAGGCCGACGATATCGGCAGGGCCGAGCGGGATCGGCGTCACGCTGGTGATGCGGAAGATGGTCTGGGTGTGCAGGACCGAGAGACCGAAGGCTTCTCCACCGGCGAAGACCGTGAAGTAGCTTTCTTCGCCCGCGGTCGGGACGTCGGACGCGGCCGGGATGGCGAGGGCTGCGCTGCTCATGCGGCGATTTCCATGTTTGAGGTCTTGGCGTCGGCGGCCGCGTCCAGCGTGTAGGCCAGCGTTTCGATCAGTTGCTGACGATCATGCCGGCTCAACAGGGCTGCCAAGCCGCCTTCGGTCGCGATCCGCGTGGTGCGATTGGTCGGGTTCTTGCTGACGCCGATGAGAGGCACGAGGCTGGCATTCGCGCGGTCCTTGAGGGCGCGCTGGAACGACGGAAGGGCGAAGACCGGGGCGTCTGCATCGACGATCACGGCATCGAAGGACGAGACCTGTTGCAGGAACTCGTTCGGATCGGCCGGGATGGACGAGGCGACCAGGCTATAGCCGCACGCCGAGATGGCCGGGCAGAGCAGATCGCGCAGCACCTGCTCGTCGGCAGCGAACAGCACGCGCTGGGGCGTGGAGTTGCCGCGTGCCGGCGGGTCGGCCATGCGGATGAAGTGCGAGACGTCGATCAGCTCGACAGCTTCGCCGCGGATCTCGGCCGAGCCGATCAGCTCGGAGTTGGCGCTGGTGAGCTGGATTTCGAGCTTTTCTTCGAGGATGTCCACGATCTCGTCGGCCATGAGGCCGATGGAGCGGGTTTCCGTCGCTACGACGAGCACCGGATAAGCCGAGCGCGACATGTCGATCTCGTGGGAGATCGGAACGATCGGCATCAGGCGGCCCTGCAGCAGGACCATCATGCGGCCGTCGGAACTTTCGATACGGCTCGTTTCGACCATTTCGATGCGCGAGACGAGCGAGAGCGGCAGGACTTTCGGCGCGCCGCTGCCGGCGCGGAACATGACGAGGCGGCGGCGTTCGAGCGCGCCCTGGTCGCGGGCCTGCTCGCGCTTCTTGTCGGTCGATTTCTCGATGCCGAGATTGGCGCCGATGCCGGCCGGGTCGAGGATCAGGACGACGGAGCCGTCGCCGAGGATCGTGTGGCCGCTGAAGACCTTGAGATGCGACAGCGACGCGCTCAACGGCTTGACGACGATTTCCTGAATGTCGGCGACGCCGTCGACGATGATGCAGAACGATTCCGTGCCGACGCGCATGACAACAGCCAGCTTGTCGTTCGTGTCGTCATCCGCGCCCGAGTTGAGGCCGACGACGTTGCGCAGCTCAACGGCCGGGATCACCTCTTCGCGCAGCTTCAGCACGAGTGCGTGCTGCACGTTCTGGATGAGATCCTTGTAGTTCTTGCCAAGGCTGACGGCTTCCACGACGGACGTCTGCGGAAGGGCGAAGCGCTGGCCGGCGACCTCGATGATCAGCGCGGGCGCGATCGCGAGCGTCAGCGGGATGCGCATCGAGAAGCGGCTGCCGCGTCCTTCGACGGACGACAGCGAAACGGAGCCGCCGATGGCTTCGATGTTGGAGCGGACGACGTCCATGCCGACGCCGCGTCCGGAAACGTTGGACACGACCTGGGCCGTGGAGAAGCCGGCCTCGAAGATGTAGCGGTAGATTTCCTCGTTGCTCATCGCGCGAAGCTCTTGCTCCGTCGCGAGGCCCTGGGCCAGAATCTTCTGCTTGATGCGCTCGGTGTCGAGGCCCTTGCCGTCGTCGGCGATGTCGATCGTGATCTGGCCGGCTTCATGAGCGGCCGAGACGCGGATCTCGCCGCGCTCGGGCTTGCCCTTGGCGATGCGCTCGTCGGGGCGCTCGATGCCATGGTCGGCGCAGTTGCGGATGAGATGCGTCAGCGGATCGCGGATGACTTCGATAAGCTGGCGATCGAGCTCGGTGTCGGCGCCTTCGGTGATGAGATCGATGCTCTTGCCAAGGCTGGTCGACAGTTCGCGAACGAGGCGCGGCAGGTTTGCGTAGAGACGGCCGACGGGCTGCATGCGGGCGCGCATGACGGCGTCCTGCAGGTCGGAGGTCAGCGTCGAAAGATGCTGAAGGGGCGTTTTGATCGAGTCGTCTTCGCGGTGACGCGCCAGCTCGAGGAGCTGGTTGCGGGACAGCACGAGTTCCGACACGAGCTGCATCATGCGCTCGATGGTGTCGACGGAAACGCGGATCGATTCGCCGTTGCCGCCACCCTGGCCGCGCTGCTCTTTCGGCTGAGCGGATGCGGCTTCGGCCTTCGGCTGGGACTTCGGGGCTTCCGGCTGTGCGCTTGCGACCGGTGCTGGGGCTGCGGGAGCGGCCGGTGCGGCGACGGGCTCCGGCATCACCTGCTCGGGAGCTTCGGGTGCGGTGCTGACGGGGGCGGGTGCTTCGGCCTTCACGCTGGCTTCGGCGGCGGCAGCGGCTGCTGCTGCTTCCGAGCCCGCGGCATAGTAGGCCTCGAGCGCGTTGATGATCTCGCTGTCATCGGCCGGGGGTTCCGAGCCGTGCTTGCCGATGTCCTCGATGATCGTCTTGATGCGATCGATGGCCGCGAGGATGAGCGTGACGGAGTGCTGCGTCGGAGGAACGCCGTCGCGCAGCATGCCCATGACGGACTCGGCCGCGTGGCCGACGCGCTCAAGGCGTTCAAGACCAAGGAAACTCGACGTTCCCTTGATCGTGTGTACGAGACGGAAAATGCTGGCGATCAGCGAAGCATCCGAAGGGTTGCGCTCGAAATGCACAAGTTGCGTTTCGGCGCCCTCGATATGCTCGGTCGTTTCCGTGAGAAAGTCTCGGAGCAGCTCGTCCATAGGAAGTGTACCTCAGCGTCCGGTTTTGCAGGTCGTTACGCGACGCAAGGGATCAAGCGATCGGCCATGCCCTGGGGGCTTTCGGCCGGATTTTCTCTGCCGTTGTTGACGAGATCGGAGGCGCGGTTGAGGGCGCTGCGGATCGCGCACGAGGCGTTTTCGCAGAAGTCCGAGACGCGCGAAGGATCCAGCTCGCCGTCGGGGCTGCGATGGGCGCTGATGACGTCGATGCTGGCGGTGGCCATCGCGTTGACGCCGTCGATGATGCTTTCGAAGTCGCGACGGAACGATTCGTCGAGGCCTTCATAGATCTCAAGTGCACGGGCGCTGCCAGGCAGGAGCGACTTCGCGAAGTACTCGCGGTAGGTCACTGGCTTCCACTCCAGAAGCTCGTCGAGCATTTCAGGAAGGAGCGTGGGCAGGTTCTCGATCAGCAGGAGAACTTCGTTGAAATGATTCAGATAGTCGTTAGCGATGCCGGACGCAGGGTTGACCAGGCAGGCTGCGCGCTCTTCCAAGTCCTTCGCGGCGCCGGTTTCCACTGCTGCTTCGTTGATATCCATTGATTGCCGCCCGCGTTAAAGTTTCGTCCGCATGTGTGACGATACTTCCACGGCGTTGCCTAAAAATCGGTTACGAGCGCAGCAAGAAGTGCGGCTGCGGAAGAATTTATCGGAACCGTTGGGGCGGGACGGGCTGTGCCAGGTAGGGCGGGATGGGCCTTACCGGAGCCGGCCGCGCGTCAGGTGCCGCGGGCCGGAGAGTTCGAGATCAGGTCGGCGACCAGCTCTTTCTGCTTGTCGATGGGCTGTTCGACCACGAGGGCGAATTTGCTCTTCGACTGCGCGAGGCGGCACCAGAAGATGCGTTCGTCCTGGCATTCGAGCGCAATCAGGCTCTTCGGGTCGGCGTTCAAGCGCAGGATCTGGCCCGGTTCGAGCGCCGAAATCTGGCCCAGGGTCAGCTCCGGTCCTTCGAGCACGCCCTTGAGCAGCATGCTGGAGGATGCGAGGCCGTCCTGCATCTTCTTCTGCCACTCGGGATCGACGCTCGTGCCGTCGAGGGCGCGCTGGCGCTCCAGGAGCTTGCGGATCGGGTAGAGCGCGGACTGCGGGATGATCATGAACATGCGTCCGCCGTTATCCAGGATCTGGAACAGGATCTGGACGGCGATGACGGGGACGTCGGTCTGGCCGAGAATCTGGAAGTCGAGCTTGGTTTCGAGCTTTTCGATTTCCAGATCGACAGGTGTGATCGGGGTCAGGAGCTGCTCAAGCTCGGGGACGATGATGCTGAAGACGCTGCGGGCGAGGCGGGCTTCCAGAGACGTGAAGGGGCGGTCGGATTCGAAGGGCGGCATCGAGCCGTCGCCGCCGAACGCCGCGTCGATGAGGGAGAAGATGAAGCGCCGGTCCAAGCCGATGACAATGCGGCTATCCCATTGGCGGCAATAGTAAATTCCCGCAATGCTATCTTCGTAGGATTCGAGCACGTCCCACGAGTTGCCGCTCTCCATCTGGTTGACGAAGAACGACGAGGGGACGTTGCAATACTCGCGGAAGCGCTCGGACAGCGTTGTGACGAGCCGCTCCAGGACGCCCTTGAGGACGTGCAGCCGCTCCACTTCCAGCTTGGGAGGCTCCAGCAACTTGTCGGTGCCGGGCTGACCGCCGGACTGGCGGATTTCCGCGTACTCCTCCCGCATTATTCTTCCTCCGTAGACGCGATTTCGATGATGCCCTTCTCAAGCATCTCCATGGCAGCATCGGCGATGGCGCGGCGTGCCTTCTGAACTTCCTTGGCGGTGGCCTTCTTGCCGGTGGCCATTTCCTGCTCGATCATGCGGCGCGCACGGGCGGGGGTTGCCTCGAGGATCAGGTCGATCATGCGCGGCTCGGCACCCGAGAGTGCGGTGATCGTGCGGTCGGCCGGGATGCCGTCGAAGAGCGTGACGAGTGCAGGCTGCGACAGGCGCGCCAGGTCGTCGAAGGTGAACAGCAGGCCGCGCACGACCTCGGCTTCCTTCGGCCGGTGCTGGTCGAGATCGTTCAGGATCTCGTCCATCTGCTTGCGGTCCATCTTGTTGATGATGTCGGCAAGGCGAGCGTGAATGGTCGGCCCGGTGTTCTTGGCGCTCTTGTAGAGCAGCTCTTCCTTGACGGCGCCTTCGAGCAACTGGATCGGGCGTTCCAGCACGATCTTGATTGCAAGCATGCGGCGCATGATCTCGTTGCGCAGCGGTGTCGGCAACATCTTGAGAGCTGCTGCGGCGTAGGCCGGCGGCGTACGCGAAAGAACCAGTGCGGAGACCTGCGGGTGCTCCTTGGAGAGGTACTGCGCCGTCGACAGCTCGGGCACTTCGCCGAGCTTGATCCAGATCGATTGCAGGGACTTCGAGCGCACCTGGGACATGATCTCGGCGATCTGCTCAGCCGGCACGACGCCGCTGAGAAGCTGCTCGACCTCGTTGGCGGTCGCGATCAGATCGCCGCCGTTGCGCAGGCTCATCGCGAATTCTTCGATGAGGGCGTCGAGCACCGACTTGGAGACGGCGCCGAGGTCTGTCGCCGTCTGGGCGATCAGCTTGATGTCATCTTCGTCGAAGTGCTTGAGGAGGCGCGAGGCCACCTTCTTATCCATCGCCAGAAGCAGCGCGGCAACCTTCTTCGGGCCGGTCAGGATCTGCTCCTGCGGCTCCTCTTCTCGACTTATACGGCGTTCGGCTTGCACCTGGGTCTCGGTCGCTAGAGGGCCATTGCTGAAGGCGCAGCGCGCAGAATCGCGTCGGACGTTTCATCGTCGGGTCCTGCTCGCGCGGCGTCGTATCGGCGGCCACGCGCACGGGCGGAAACCCACGTGATTGTTCTGCGATTTGGCTTGAGCGAAGCTTGTGGAATGGCGGCTCCTGCAACTTGCGAGCGCGCTTCTTTTCCTATCTGTGGCCGGTTTTCGCGCGGGGCGGCTTTAGCTGAAGCGCTGCCAGGTAACGGTGACCTTGGTGCCGACGGGCACGCGCGGATAAAGGTCCAGCACGTCCTCGTTGTACATGCGGATGCAACCCTTAGAGACGGCCGTGCCGATGGTCCAGGGGGCATCGGTGCCGTGGATGCGGTAGGCCGACGATCCGAGATAGAGCGCGCGCACGCCCATCGGGTTCATGGGGTGGCCGCCGGGGACCCAACGCGGGAGGCGCGGGTTTTCCGCCAGCATGGTCGGCGTCGGCGTCCAGGATGGGTTGACCTGCTTGCTCGAGACGCTGGTCACGCCCTGCCAGCGGCTTTGCTCGCGCGGGACGGCGATCGGATAGCTGATCGCTTCGCCACGGCGGTGAATCCAATAGAGCTTCTTGTCGCCGAACGAGACGATGATCTGGCGCGGCTCGTACTTCTGGCTGAAGCCGATGACGGAGCGCGATCCTCCATCCCAGAGGAAGGAGAAGAGATCCTGCGCGGACGCGGTGGTCGGGATCATGGCTGCCGCCATGGCGATCGTGGCGGCCAGGGCGCCCAGCCAGCGCTTCGCGATTTCGCCCGTCGAACGCTCGATTTTCATCGTGTCCTCTCCCCCGTAGGTGGATGCCGCGAAGCGCTTTCTGCGCGTAGCGCTCAGAGTGGCGTCGAGACCTTAAACCTTCAAGCGCGTGTTATTCCCTAGAGTCTTTCCGGTTTTCTTCGGCTGCGAAGGGGCTCTAGCCGTTGATTTTCCGTGCTTCTTGGCGACTAGCCTGGACTGCACGGCTTCGCTATGGCCGGGTCTCATCTTCGCCAAGCACTCCCGTCAGGACCAATTGCAGCGGCGATTGTGGCAAAACTGCATCAGGCGACGGTGGATGTGCGTCTGCGCCGGCCGGCATCGCGGCGTCGAGCCATGTTTCGATGACGGAAAGCACATGAGCCTGCTCGGTCACCGAGAGCGCCCTGCCCATGCCGATCCCGTGCCATTTCTCCAGGCAGCCGCGGCAGCAGGTGGCCGTGGCGTGCTGGGCGATGAAGACCGGATGGCCGCGCATGGGCGTCTGCTTGCCGTCGTTGCTGGGGTGCGCCGGCCCGAGGC
Organism: Hyphomicrobium sp.; assembly: GCF_019744875.1. Classification (GTDB taxonomy): domain Bacteria; phylum Pseudomonadota; class Alphaproteobacteria; order Rhizobiales; family Hyphomicrobiaceae; genus Hyphomicrobium_C. The sequence goes on from NZ_JAIETU010000006.1 coordinate 269,900, forward strand.
GGCTGGCGATGAAGCCGCGGGCGTGTTCGCGGACGGTCTCGCGGCCTTTGGTGCGCACGTAGATTCGATCTTTGGCGCCGAGTTTGAACCGCTGGCGAAACGTGGATTGCGACAGGAGATTCAGAACTTGGGCAATGTCCCGCATCAGGCCGCCTGCTGCTTGGCGCACCAGCGCTTCCACGCTGTCCGGTACAGCCGTTCCATGGCGCGCGTCAGGTCCGCGACGTCGCTCAGTTGAGACTGTTCGCAGCGCGTGCGCAGGCTGGCTCGCAGCTCGGCGAGCGCGGCGAGGTTCGCATTCGCCGCGACGCCTTTGGCCACGTATCCGGCATCGTCGCGCGCGACCCAATCGCCGAGACCCACGGCGTTGAGAAGGCTTTCGCCGAGCCGTCCGACCGGAGGGCGGTCTGCAAGCGTCAGAACCGGAGCGCCCATCCAGAGCGCTTCGAGCGATGTCGTGCCGGCGTTGTGTGGGAACGGATCGAGGGCGATGTCGATCTCGTTGTAGGCGGCAAGCACGGCGGGATGCGTCGGCGTATCGCCCAGGTCCAGCCGGTCGGGTGAGATGCCGAAGGTGGCAAAGCGTCTGCGGACATCATCCTGGGTGGCGGCCGCGCCGAACGGTTTGTTGTCGAGCCGTAGCCTGCTTCCCGGACAGGCGGCCAGCAACGCCGACCAGACCTCGATGACGCGGTCGTTGAGCCGGATCGGCCGGCCGAAGTAGCCGAACGTCATGTATCCGTTGCGCAGCGCTGGGAGCGGGCCGACGGCGGGCATGGTGGGCGGCGGTTCATAGGCGACGAACGGGCGGCCGAGATCGAACGGTGCTTCGCTGATGACGAGTTCCGAACCTTCGGGAAGCAAATGGCGGTCGGCGATCAGTCCGTCGATGGCGGTCAGTCCCGTCGTCGTGCCGGTGCCGATGACATAGGACATCTGGACGGGCGCCGGCTTGCGCGCGAACACGAGCTGCCGGTTGCCGGGTGAATGACCGGCGAGGTCGATCAGGATGTCGATGCCGTCGTCCGCGATCAGGGCGGCGAGGCGTTCGTCGGTCATGCCGATAGTCTGGCGCCATGTCGAGATCGCCTGGAACTTGCGGCTCGTGTCGTCGGCATTGCGGACATCGGCATAGCAATAGATGTCGAACGCGCTGGTGTCGTGGCGCGTCATCAACGGCAGCATGAAGACCGCGACGACGTGATTGCAAAGGTCGGGCGAGACGTAGCCGATGCGGAGCTGTCGTCCGGGATCGGGCGAATTGGCATGAGCGGCGGCGGGTGGCACATGGAGCGCGTAGGCGCGCTCATAGGCGGCGGACGCCTGGCGCAGGTCGGCGGCCGTCATGTGCGGATCGTAGGTCTGGCAAATCAGAAAGCTCGAATGCAGGTCCGCGTTCGGCTGCTTTGCGAGGGCCGTGCTGTAGACCTGCTTGGCTTCGGCGAAACGGCCGAGGTTGGCGAGCGTGCTGCCGAGGTTGCGGATGGCGGTGTGGTTCTCGCCGCGGGCGAGCGATGTGCGGTAGGAGACCGCGGCCTCGACGAGGCGGCCCTGGCGGAACTGGGCGTTGCCGAGCGTGACGTGCACCTCGACGGTATTGGCTCCGTTCGAAATGGCGCGAAGCGCCATGCTCTCCGCGGCCGCATAGCTGCCGAGGTCCATCAGAACGTTGGCGTAGTTCGCGGCGGCGTCGGCAAACTTGGCGTCGATGGCGAGTGCGCTCTGGTAGGCGGCAGATGCTTCCGCTAAGCGCCCGGTGGCGCGGTAGGCGGCGCCGAGGTTGTTCCAGGCGGCAAGCGTGGGCTCGACCGCGATTGACCTTTTCAAATGCGCGACGGCGCCGTCGTAGTCGCGCTTCTGATAGGCGAGGATGCCGAGCGCGAAGTCGGCGAGATGCGCATGCCTGCCGGCGCGCATCATGTCGTGCGCGAGCGCTTCGGCTGCTGCGCTGTGGCCTGCCTGCAAAAGCTGGAAGAGCCGGGCCGGGTCGTTGTCCGTCATCTGTCCCGATGCTGGCCGCTGATCGCTGCGGAAGCCGAATCAATCCGGCGTTCCGGCGCCAGTATCGACGAACGTGGCGGGCTCTGCCAGTGCGGGGTGGGGACGTGTCAGTGCGGGAGAAGGATGAGCGAGGGTCCGGCTAGGCGGCCGGGGAGTCCGGGTCGGCGCCCGCCGTTGCCATGTTCTGGGGAGCCAAATTCTGGGACACGTTGGCGAAGCGGGAGATGACGAAGCCGATCAGCGCGAGGATCAGAATTAGAGGCAAATTTTTCCCGACGCCGCGCGCGATGGCCGGGAGCGCCATAGGCGCGGACGAGGCCAGGAACGATCTGACTTCCGGCGTGAGCAGCGCCGACGCATCGAAGTTGGCTTCGAGCTGATCGGTCGCTGCCTCATCCGTTCCGCTGGCCATCTGCGCCGTCTCCGATGCGTCCTCCGCGGCGGTCTGGTGCGACCCGCTGCCGACGACGGCCATCAGGATCAGGCCGAGCGTGGCGAAACCCGCAGCCATGATCGCGCAGCCAATGACGGTGCCGTATATCTCAACGAGCATGGTCGTGATGGCGGCCGTCGCGAAGCCGGCCGCCACGAGGAGCGGCACGGCGACGATGGCGCGCCCGACATACTTGGCGACGACCTGATCGAGCGATTGCTCGGCGCGCCTTAGGAGCCCTTGGAACATCAAGCGCCACTCTCCTCAAACTCTGTCTCGTTGCGATCTGCCGTCTCGTCGCGATTTATCGGATCGCGCCTGCCGTCGTGCTTCGCAATCAGGCCTTCCAAAGCGCGCCGACGACGAAGCCGACGACGGCTGCAACGGCGAGCGTGGTCAACGGCTGGTCCTTCACCGACTTGTCGACGGCGGTTTTGAAATTCTCGGCGACGACCTGGATGTTCTCGGTGGCCACGCGGCTCTGATCGGCCACGTTGCGGACCGAGCGCTCGATCTGGTCGCTCGCCTTGTCGGCAAGATTGGTGGCCTTGTCGGCCAGTTCGTCCGCTGCGCGGCCGAAATCGCCACCGCGGGTCGTGGACGTCGAAGATGACTGTACCATGGGAGCTCCTGTGTATGGGCGTGTATGTGGGCGGCCTGCGTAGGGGTGGGCGGCCGAACCGGCCTGGGCAGTAAACGTCCACAATGCGGATTGGTTGCACGGCGTCGTTGTCAGTCGGAAACGCTGCTGTTTTGTGCCGCTGCTGCGTTGCAGTTCGAGTCTGTCAGCTCTTGCGGCCCGCTTGCGTCGGGGGGCGGGCGCCCGGCTTGAACGTGCCGGCGATCGTGCGCCCGGCATTGCTGGCCTGGGTCCAGAGCTGCTTCCAGCTCCAGCTTTCCTTGAGGTCATTCAGGCAGCGCAGAAGCTGGGCGCGGGTGGCTTCCGGCAGCGCTTCGGCGATCCTTTGCCAGAGTTGGTCGACGTTGTACGGCTTGGCCGGATCGCTCAGGCTGAGGGCAACCGCTTCGTCGGCATCGAAACCGAGGTCCTCGGCAGCGGCGGCGACCGCGGACCGAATGGTGCGCACCTTCTCGGACTCGCCCGTTGCGAGATCATAGGGCGGGTGCCATTCGTTGAACGGACGCAGCCGGTCGATGTGGGTTGCGACGAGAATGATCGGCGGGCGGCGGCGGTTGAGACGCGAGGCAAAATGCAACCGCACGCCTTCCAGCACGCGGCGGTCCGCTTCGCGGTCGGCCCGATTGACCGCAACCACCCACAGCACGAGGTCACAGTCGGCTGCTTTCTCGACGAGCTGATCCAGCATGCCGGGGTCCGAGCCGATGCCCGGGCTGTCGATAATGAATGCGGCGGGGAGGCCATCGCCCTGCAAAACGTAGGGCGTGAAGTTGGCGGTCGCGGGCAAGGCGTCGGTTGCGGCGCGTGCCTCGCGGGCGAGCGCGTTGATCAGGCTCGATTTGCCGGCGCTCACCTGGCCCGCCACAAGGATGCGCAGCGGCTCGGCTTGAACCTGCCCGATGGCTTCGTTGTCGGCGGCGCTATCGGCGGACACGTATCCGGCCAGCGCGCCGGACGACACCCTGAGACGTCGGCCGTAGAGGTCGATGGCCGCGCGGCCGATCTCGAGAATGTAGACCTCCATCAAGCGGCGCGAGATGGCGTCACGGCCCCACTGCACCATCGCTTTCGAAAGCTGCTCGCGCGCTTCCTGGGCCGCGGCGGTCGCCGGATTGATGAGGCGCACGACGCGCCAGACTTCATAAGCGCGCTCCGCGGTGTCGATTGCGCCGCGCCAGCGATAGAGCGCCAGGGCCTGAGCCACCGTCATGCGTTCGCCGAACGGAACGGTATCGAGCACAAACGTTCTCAGGCGGCGGCTGACGCGCTCGATGATGGCGAGCGCTTCGGGCGTGGTGAACTGCCAGAGCGGGTCTGTTCGCCCCGGGTGGAGCCGGTGCGCCACTGTCTCGATGGCTTCCTGGCCAAGCTTCAGGAGACTTTCCGGAGACGCGATGCGGTCGGGATCGCTTTTGGCGGCGAGCGCCTCGACATCACTCCAGGCCAGCTCCTCGGCCGGAGACCAGCTCAGGTCACGGGCGAGGGAGCCTGCCGTCGACGGCGTGGCGGAGGCGTCCGGGTCGTCGCGCTCGGAGGCGGCGGACTGCATGTCGGGCCGTGATGGCAGTAGGCGGCGCTGGACGAGGTAGACGATCGCCACCGCCGATAGCGCAAAGACGGTCCAGTGAATGAGATAGCCGTGCTGCCAAAGCCAGAGGCTGCCCAGCGGAATGAGCGACAGCGCGGGGATGAGCAGGCCGATGGTGATGAGGATCAAGGATGCGGTGCGCTGGGCGGGCCGCTTGCCACGTCGCTGGCCGTCGGCGGCTTTCGTCATGACCGCGACCCGTCCTGGCGCTCGCCCACTTTGCTCTCGCGTTCGCTCATCCGCTGCCGCTTGGCCATGCTGAAGGCGTCGCGCAAGGCGCGCTGGTAGGCTTCCGCGATTCCGCCCCGATCCATCGTGCCGAGGCGGCGGCCGTGAAGATAACGAACAGCGGCTTTTCCGAGCGCGTACGTGATCGCGAAACTTGCGGCGGCCGAGGCGGCGGCGCCTGCCGTCTGCCCGTAAACGGGCAGGAACTTCGCGAGCTGGCGCACGCCCAAACCGGTTGCAACGCGCGCCAGCGTGCCCGCGCCGATGGCGGCCGTCAGCTCCGCGTACGCGCGCTTGTCCCAGGTGATGCCGTAGTGCTGGCCGAGCTGGCTCAGCATGCGCGCCTGGATTGTCGTCGCTGCAATCGCGCCGGCAACCGGGATCGGGACAAGATCGCCGCCGGCTGCTGCCATGGCGTGGCCCATCACGATCGGATCCGCGGTGTGCTCACGTGGGTCCGTGCGAATGCCCGGCATGGCAGACAGCGCGGTGAGCAACGCGAACGGCGCCACCATCGCCAGGGCCTCGGTCAGCGCGTCGAGCCCGTAGTCGGCGGGCGGAAGGCCATCACCCGGATGCGTGAGGTCGACAGGCGCGAACAGCAGCGCGCCGCGTCCGGGAAGCTTGTCGAACATCGTGCGCTGGTAGGCGAGGCTGCGCATCAGATCGGGGGGAATGCGGGCGATGGCCTCGGGCGGCGCGTTCGGCTCGAACGGGTAGGGTTCAATGTGGCCGTCGCCGGTGGCATAGCCGTCGTGGAGGCTTGTTTGCGCGATGACGATCGGCCAGTCCGGATGGCGGGCGCGGACTTTCGACAGGGCTGCGAACAGCCCGTCCTGGTTTGAATCCATGGCTCGCATGGTTGCGAGAATGAGATGGGCGGCGCCTTCGCTGACTGCGAGGTCATCCGATGGGTCGTAGTTGGCTTCGCCGAGCCCGCGCGTGTCGAGGAAGCGGATGACGGGGGCTTCGCTCGGAAACGCGTAGATGCTGGATGTCTGCGTGCAGGCGCGGAAGCCGTTGCCAATCTCGGCATCGGTGCTCTGCGTGATGGCGCGGATGACCGAGGTTTTGCCGCTCTGGACTTTGCCGATCAGCCACACGACCGGCGCGTACGTCTGCGCGGTGGCTTCCGTCCATTCGGCGGAGCCGGCTTGCGCTTCGCCGTTTTTCTGGCCGGTATTCGTTTGAGCGTTGCCGGCCTGGGAGTTGCGTCGGCCTGCCCGGCCCGTCAAGCCGGGCAGCACGCCCTTCAGCGCTGCAGCCCACGTCGACATGAGAGCCCTCGGTCCAGGAATGTAAAAGCTACGCGTGAGAGACTAGGCATCGTGACGTAAAACGCGCAGCTTCGCCATTCTGTTCCGGAAAGTGTGTTTGAGGTTGTGATCCGCTCGGCGCGATCGTTACTCGCGCGCGGTGGCCCTACTTCTGGGCCTTCAGGTAGTCGATGATCAGTTTGCGCTGATCGGCTTCCGCGATGCCGCCGAACGGCTTCATCGTCGTGTTGGATGCAATCGACGAGGGGTTCGCCAGGAACTTGTCGAGCGTGGCGTCGTCCCAGGTGATCTGCTCCGTCAACTGGCCGGAGTAGTTTCCGAAGCCTTTGACCTGTCCGCCTTTCGCGCCGTGGATGCCATGCAGCGTTGGGCCCAGGCGATTGTCGTCCGGCTTCAAGGAATGGCAGGTTCGGCAGTGCGTGTTGAAGGCGACCTGTCCGGCGTCCTCGTCGCCGCCGGCACCCGCCGCGTCCGGTGTGCTTGCCGGTGGGGCCGTGGTCTCGCCCGCCGCATAAAGAGGGCTCGTCAGGGCGGCGCTCATCACCAAGGCGGTGAGGAAGGTACAACTCCTTGTGCGCGACATCTCGGGCCTCCTCGTTTCTTGTTGCTGATTGTCAGTGATCAACGCCGGGTTGGGCGGCGAGTTCCTGCCAGATGTTCCCGAAGTTGCATTCCGGAAGGAACATCAGATGTTTAGGAGCGCAGTCCGGCGCGCGTTGGGCCCGGCGGCGGAGAGGTCGCGCGTTCAATAGTCGGGTGTTCCGTAGGAAACAGCGCGCGGGCGCCAGATGTTTATTGATGGAGGTGTTGGAACCAAAGCGCCTCCCCGCTGTTGGTTTCACGATCCGCCGGAACGTTTCCCCCCAACCTTCCGGCGAGACAGAACGCCGCCGCGGGCTTCCCCCCAACCCACGCTCGGCGGCGTTCGCAATACGGTCGGCCCCCCAGTTCCCCCCTGGGGGGCCTTCTCTTTTGGCCAATTAAGTTTCACTTAAGACGCAACGCCGATCCCGGACGATATGCCGATCGGTCAAGCGGGGAGGATGTGGGATGATTTCACGCAGGACGTTTCTTGAAGCGGTTTCTTCGACAGCGGCCGTGGCTGTCACGTCGTCGTCGCTCGCGGCTTCTGCCTTTGCGGGTGGAGGCTCATCCGGTCCGTTGGTCCGCCGCGCAATCCCTTCGACCGGCGAGATGCTGCCCGTGATCGGCATGGGCACGTCCGGCAGTTTCGAGGTAAGCGCGGGCACGCCCGAATACGACGCACTCAAAGAGGTGCTGAAGGTCTTCGTCGACGGCGGCGGCACGGTGATCGATACCGCGCCGACCTATAGCGTGGCCGAGGATGTGCTGGGCGCGCTGCTCGCCGAACAGAGCCTTCGGCCCAAGGTCTGGCTTGCCACCAAACTCTCCGGGGTGCGCGGGCGCGAGGCGGGGCTTGAGCAGTTCAATCATACGCTCGGCCGGCTCAAGACGGACCGTGTCGAGCTGCTCCAGGTGCACAATCTCGGCGATCTCAAAACACAGCTTGCGCTGGCGCGCGAGCTCAAGGCGGACGGCAAAACGCGCTACGTGGGCGTGACCCACTACGTCGAAGGTGCACAAGACGAGCTGGCGGACATCGTGCAGGCGGAGAAGCCGGATTTCCTGCAGATCAACTACTCGGTGGTGAGCCGTGGCGCGGAAAAGCGCGTTCTTCCGTTGGCGCGAGATCTCGGCATCGCCGTGCTGATCAATCGCGCCTTCGAGGACGGCAGGCTGTTTCAACGCGTCGGCGACAAGCCGCTGCCGGACTGGGCCGCCGAAGCAGGGATCAGCTCGTGGGCGCAGGCGTTCCTGAAGTACGCGCTCAGCCATCCGGCTGTGACTGCCGTGATCCCCGCCACCGGTAAGCCGCATCGGCAGGCTGATAATCTCAAGGCAGGTTTCGGGCCGGATCTCACGGATCCGCAACGGGCGTCCCTCGTCGCGATGCTGGCGTAGCGCGGCATGGCAGATCCGGCTCGTTCCAATCCCACTCGCGCCTCCCGTGGCCGTCAGCTTCAGGACGTGTTCTCTGTCGAGCGCGGCGAGGTGCCTGTCGTGGTGGCCGGCGCGTCGATGTTCTTCCTGCTGTTCACCGGCTACTTCATGCTCCGCCCCGTGCGCGAGACGATGGGCATCGCGGGCGGCGTCGAAAACCTGCAGTGGCTTTTCACGGCGACATTCGTTGCCACGCTGGTGGCGCTGCCGCTGTTCGGCTGGATCGCGTCGCGGACGACACGGCGTCACATCCTGCCGTGGACCTACGCGTTCTTTGCGCTGAACCTCGTCGCTTTCGCGATCGGTTTCGTGCGTGACCCGGACAACATCTGGGCCGCGCGCGGGTTCTACGTCTGGCTCTCCGTTTTCAATCTGCTCGTGATTTCACTCGCCTGGAGCGTGCTTGCCGACCTTCTATCGACGGGGCAGGCGAAGCGTCTGTTCGCGTTGATCGCAGGCGGCGCAAGCGTCGGCGGTCTCACGGGGCCGATCGTGGGCACGCTGCTCGTGCCGTCGATCGGACATGCGGGATTGCTGCTGCTGGCCGCGCTTCTGCTGATGCTCAGCGCCGTGGCCGCCATCGTGCTGCATCGGTGGCGGGATCGTCATCCCGACGCTGACGCCGAAAGTGCAACGCGCGGCGCGCCGATCGGCGGACATCCTTTTGCGGGCGCCACATCTGTATTGCGTTCGGGGTATCTGGCGGGGATCGCGTTGTTCGTGGTGCTGCTGGCGGTGGTGAGCACGTTTCTCTATTTCGAACAGGCGAAGCTGGTGGCCGAGACATTTCCGGATCGCGTGCGCCAGACGCAGGTGTTCGGGCTCATCGACCTCGTGGTGCAAACGCTGACGCTCTGCGTCCAGGTGTTCCTCACCGGCCGGATTGCGAGCCGCCTCGGCATCGGCGTTTTGCTCGTCGGTGTGCCTCTGGTAATGGCGGCCGGTTTTCTGTGGATCGCGCTTGCGCCCGTGTTCGGCGTGCTGGCTGTCGTCATGGTCGTCCGGCGCGTCGGCGAATACGCGCTCGTGAGGCCGGGGCGAGAAATGCTCTACACCGTTGTAACGCCGGAAGATCAATATAAGGCCAAGAACTTCATCGACACCGTCGTGTACCGCGGTGGCGATGCGATCGGCGGCTGGGTGAAGCGCGCGCTCGATGTGCTGGCTGAAGTACCGGCGGTCGCGATGGCGATCGGCGCGGTTCTCGCGCTCATCTGGGCTGCTGTTGGCGCCCGGCTGGGGCGCATGGAGCGGGAAAAAGAGGCCGGGCCAGTTTCCGCAGCGCTATGATTTTTCAGCGTCTTTAGCTGGCGCCCTCACGATCTGAAGAAAATTTTTCGGACGCTGGAACTTTCTGCCGAATAATTTCGAAGAAAACTCGTTCTCTCATGAGTGCGGTTCGAATGCTCATGTCCCCGCGTTGGCAATCGCGCCGCACATAAACGTCTCATCTCGGCGTCCGCCACGATGGGCACGTCAACGGACGGGACAGGACCCGCACACCTGTCCCGTCTTTGTTGTTTTGGGGTCATGCTTCGCCGAGCTGTCTCAGGCTTTCAATGCGGCAGCGTAGATCTCCGGCTTGAAGCCGACGATGAGCTTTCCTCCCCCGATATCCATCACCGGCCGCTTGATCATCGAAGGCTGCGCCAGCATCAGCGCGATGGCTTTTGCTTCGTCGACGTTTTGCCTGTCTGCATCGGGAAGCTTGCGGAAGGTCGTGCCCGCGCGGTTCAGCAGCGTTTCCCAGCCTGCCGTCTTGCACCACTGCGCGAGCTTCGCGCGGTCGATGCCGTCTTTCTTGTAATCGTGAAACGCGTAGGCGACGCCGTGGTCCGCGAGCCAGGTTCGCGCCTTCTTGATCGTGTCGCAGTTCGGAATGCCGTAGAGGGTGATGGACTTTGCTTTCGTCATGTCGCTCCTGCTGGTTCACAAGGCCCGCGCCAAGCCGGTCTTTGGCTATTGCAGCTTCTTTTAATATGTCAAATATGACTATTTAAACCTATTTATGCATCATATCTGAGCACTATAGCGTTTGAGCGAGCTCGGTCTGCTCATTGATGAAGGCGGCTTCGTAGTCGCGCGCCAGGGCACCTGAAACGCCCACGTGGCGAAGCGCGTCCCGCCATTCGCCGGCAATGCGCCGCGCCGTCTCGCGGATCATGCCGCGCGCGTCCGCTTGCGTGATCTCGAAGAACTCGCACGCTTCGAGGGCCAGACGGATGGACCGATCGTGCGTGCCGCCCTCGCGGATCGCTGTTTCCAGATGTGGATTGCGATCCGGGGCCGGGTTCACGTCGAAAACCGGCGACAGGCGCCAGCGGCCGGATCCCACATAGAGGAAGCCGTGGTTCTTCAGGTGGTCGTCCTTGTTCGACACGAGGATCGTGAAGACGAGGCGCAGGAAGAGTTCTCTGAAATCGGCGCTTGGATCGGCGGCATAGGCCCGCATGAAATCGATGATCTCGGTGTAGGAGCCGAGTTCGTCGCCCGTTTTCCCCAGAGCGGTGCGTGCGGAGATGTAGGGAATGCGCGCGGTTCGGCGCCGATCGAAGCGTTGGATCAGCGCCACCGGGAACGGCGTGTCGGCGAGTTCCAGCCTGACGTCCGGCGTGCGGATGCCGCACGCCTTGGCCAGGCGGAGCGTTGCGACCTCGACGCGTTCGACCGGCTGCTGGTCGTGTGCGGATGTGAACTTTGCAAGCCAGAGCGTCTCGCCATCGCGGACGTTCGCCTTTGGGCGCGCGCCGCCCGAACCGCCCGCTCCGGCGAGCGCCCGCATCTCGGCGGCGGAAACATCGTTGCCCTGCTCATAGGCTCGGGCGATGGCGGTGATCACCTGCAGATCGACGAGGCGCGGCACGGCATCGGCGGCGCCACCCCGGATGACCTGTCCGGCATCGTCGAGGAACCGCAGAGCGCCTTGCCGGCAGGTGTCGTCGGACAGCGTCAGGTATTCGAACTCGGACAGGCCATTGCCGTATGCACGCTCGATGAGCCTACGGCCCCAACTGTCCGGTGCGGCGTCGGAGAACACGCCCGCCAATGCATCGCGCATGTGTCCGGGCTGTCCGGACGTGTGAAAGGGCCCTGCTTCGAGGGCAAACGTCGGCTGAATGGCAAAGGCGCGGGGATTGTCGATCCAGGCGGCATCATAAGCGAAGGTCGCGTATTGGCGCGGGCCGGTGCGCGTGAAGCGCAACTGGCCGACAGGCGTCAAGCTCTCGCCGAGAACGATCTGGGCGTTGAAGTCGGTCATCAGAACGACGCGCCGTCTGGATCGACGTCACCCGGATCGGCCTTTGCCGCCTCGCCGCTCTTGGCCTTCCATCTGCGCACGGTGGCGGCAAAGTTTCGCCCCCGGCGCGGTTGGCGTTCGGCGGTCAGCGCCAGACCCAGATCGTCCTTGCGGATGTCGATGAGGTCGGCCAGCCGGTCGATCAAACCGAGCGAGACCAGGACATCGGCGAGCGTGCCGATCCCGACGCCGGGATCTCCCTTTTCCAGCCGGACGACGGAGCTCGGCGACGTACCGGCGCGCACCGCCAGATCGGCAACGGCGATCCCGCGTCGCAAACGGGCGCCGCGGATGTCGCTTCCCAGCCTTTCGAGCGCGGATTTTGATTTGGGCGATCCCATCACAATGATCCAAATACGACGAATAGAAAGTCATATCATGTCATATATGACTAATTGCTGAATTCTGCAAGACCCCAAGGTTGGCGAGGCAGGCGCGCGCGGGACGCGGCAATCGGGACGCGCCGACGCGCAGATGCGGACAGCGACATCGCCGGGCTGAGGGAGGCCGCGCCGGTCAGCATCCGGAAATCCCGCCCGACGGCATGTACATCGGTCCGCGCTCAGGACCGCGGTATGAAATGATTGCGCAAGAAGCTGAACGCGCGGGGTTGCCGTTGAGCTGGCCCGACCGGCTCCCCAATTCTCGACGCGCACTCGCGGCGGCAGAATGGGTGCGCCGTTCCGCAGCCGAGCACTTTCCCGCCTACCAGAAGGCCTTGTTCCACGCTCATTTCGCCGCTCATGAAGACCTGGGCGACGACGAAGTTCTCCTTCGGCACGCAGCCCCTTTTGGGATCGATGCGGCGTTGAAGGCGGCTCTCGAGACGGACGGAATCTTCGACGAGGTTGCTGAAGCTGAGCGATCTGGGCGCCTCGCCGGTGTCAACGGCACGCCCGCCTGGTTGATCGACGGGCACCTCGTTTCCGGACTTCAATCGCCGGAGCAGTTCGAGCGCATTGCGGCGACGGTCGCGAGCCTAGGCCGGTCATGATGCGCTGGGATTGATTGGCAAATCTCCGCGCCACGAAGTCGAAGCCAATTTGCATCGGCTGAAGCAGCTCATCGAGAAGGGTAAGGTCACAGATACGAGCTACGCCGTTCCTCACAAATTCGATGAGAGAGGATCCGGCGGGTGTTCGAGTGCCCTACTCCCACTCGATGGTGCCGGGCGGCTTGGAGGTCACGTCGTAGACGACGCGATTGATGCCGCGGACCTCGTTGATGATGCGGGTCGCGGCGCGGCCGAGGAATCCCATGTCGAAGGGGAAGAAGTCGGCCGTCATGCCGTCGACGGAGGTCACGGCGCGCAATGCGAGGACGTGGTCGTAGGTGCGCCCGTCACCCATGACGCCGACGGTGCGGACCGGAAGCAGCACGGCGAAGGCCTGCCAGATCGCATCATAGAGACCGGCCTTGCGGATCTCGTCGAGGTAGATCGCATCCGCCTTGCGCAGGATGTCGAGCTTCTCGGGTGTGGTCTCGCCGGGGATGCGGATCGCGAGGCCCGGGCCGGGGAACGGGTGGCGGCCGACGAAGGCGTCCGGTAGGCCGAGCTCGCGTCCGAGCGCGCGCACCTCGTCCTTGAAGAGCTCGCGCAGGGGCTCGACGAGCTTCATGTTCATGCGTTCCGGCAAGCCGCCGACGTTGTGGTGCGACTTGATCGTGACGGACGGGCCGCCGCTGAAGGAGACGCTTTCGATGACGTCGGGATAGAGCGTGCCCTGGGCCAGAAATTCAGCGCCGCCAATCTTTGCGGCTTCGGCCTCGAACACGTCGATGAAGTGCTTGCCGATGGCCTTGCGCTTGGCCTCCGGATCGGTGACGCCCGCGAGTGCATCGAGAAACAGCTTCGAGGCGTCAACGTGGACGAGGGGGATGTTGTAATGGTCGCGGAAGAGGCCGACGACCTGCTCCGCCTCGCCGAGCCGCATCAGGCCGTGATCGACGAACACGCAGGTGAGCTGGTCGCCGATCGCCTCATGAATGAGAACGGCCGCGACGGCGCTGTCGACGCCGCCGGACAGGCCGCAGATCACGCGGCCTTTGCCGACCTGCTTTTGGATCTTGGAAATCATCTCGCGCCGGTAGGCGGCCATCGTCCAGTCGGACTTGAGGCCGGCGATGCGATGGACGAAGTTCGAGATCAGCTTCTCGCCGTCCGGCGTGTGCACGACTTCCGGATGGAACTGCACGGCGTAGAAGCGGCGCGCCTCGTCGGCGACGGCGGCGTACGGCGCGTTCTCGCTGGTGGCGATGACGCGGAACCCTTCCGGCAGGCGCGTGACGCGGTCGCCGTGGCTCATCCAGACCTGGTGGCGGTCGCCCTTGGTCCAGACGCCTTCGAAGAGAGGGCTTTGTTCTTCAACCGCGAGCATGGCGCGGCCGAACTCGCGATGATGGCCGCTTTCGACCTTGCCGCCGAGCTGCTCGGCCATGGTCTGCTGGCCATAGCAGATGCCGAAAACGGGAATGCCAGCCTGGAAGACGGCGTCGGGCGCGCGTGGGCTATCGGCTTCGGGCACGGACGAGGGGCCGCCCGACAAGATGACCGCGCCGGGCTTGAGCTTGGCAAAGGCCTCGGCTGCGGACTGAAAGGGATGGATTTCGCAATAGACCCCCGCCTCGCGCACGCGCCGGGCGATAAGCTGGGTCACTTGGCTGCCGAAATCGATGATCAGGACGGGCGCGGACATCGGTTGCTGGTCTCTCCCCGGGACTCCCACACTGCTGCGGTAGACCACCCCGCCGCCCAAGCGTCAAGCGCACGGGGCGTGGAGCAAAGCCGCAGGCGGGGCGCGCAAAACGCGCCCCTTCCGGCGGCCGCGCCGCCGGCCGGCAGAATGGCCCGTGTTTTGCGGTGAATGGGACGTTAAGGGTTTTCTGCGAGGCATATAGAGCCCATGCTGACGTTTTCCCGCACGCCCGCCGGTGAATGGCCTCAGGCCACTCCCCAGGCACTCGAGAGCGACGACAAAGCCTCTTTCGCGGCGTTCCCGCTGCGCGAGACGCCTTTTCGCGTGGCGAGCCGCTGGGTTCTCGGCACTGCGTATGCTTTGCATCCGCAACGCGTCGCGAGCGTGCCGCACCTGCTGGTGTTGACCGCTCGGGATCTGATGCGGGGTGGGACACAGATTCCGGACCAAAATCGGACATGGGACCGTCCTGATACATTCGGGGGCGTGGTCCGCGACCTCACGCCCGAGACCTATCTCGAAGGGCTGCGCCGGGGGTTCTTTCCCTGGGCGCATTGCGGGCCGCTCAAGTGGTGGACGCGCGCCAAGCGCATGGTGCTGCAGTTCGACAATCTGCACATCAGCCGGCGCCTGATGCGGCATTTGAAATCCGGCAAGTACACGGTCACGTTCGACACCGCCTTCGACCGGGTGGTTGCGCAGTGCGGGGCGCCGCGCGCCTACAACTGGCATACGTTGACGTGGCTCACGCCGAGCTACATGCGTCTGTTCTCGGTGCTCAACCGGCAGGGGCACGCGCACTCGTTCGAGGTCTGGAACGGGCAGGGCGAGCTGGTGGGCGGCGGCTTCGGCGTCGCGATCGGGCGCATCTTCGTCGGCGAGTCGATGTTCAGCCTGGAGCCGGATACGTCCAAGGTCGGGTGCGCGGTGCTGTACGCTCATCTGCAAAAGTGGGGCTTCGAGCTGGTGGACGCGCGCGACTTCACACCGGTGCTCGACAAGATGGGGTTCCGGGAAATCCCGCGCGCGCAATACGAGGGCATTCTCGCTGCGCATGGTGAGGCGCCTGCGCCGCCCGGCGCCTGGATCGCCGACGGGCGCGTCACGACTGACGTTTACGGCGCCCCGTTAACTCCGCGTTAGCCTCAATCGCATCGTGGCTGCCCGTTTCCACCGAGCGTTAAGCGGCGGCGGTTAGGACTCCGAAGTTGGCGATCGTGCGCTCACGCGCGCAAAAAATTCGAGGTTCAAGTGGTTGTCGCGGCATTCTTGGCGGCTGGCGCGCTGGCGCTGGCAGGGGCTCTGGGCGTGATGTTCGTCGTGCGCGCGCGCCGCGACGGGGCGTTTGCGGAAGCGCCGATGTTCACGGTGCAGCGCTGGGTGCTCGGCACGATCTACGCGCTGCGCCCGGTGCGGATCGGCGACCTTCCCTATCTCCTCTGGCATTCCGCGCGCGACATTCTGCGTGGCGGCACGCGCGTGCCGGATTCCTCTCGCGTGGCGAGCCGGCCGGATACGTTCGGCGGCGTGTGCCGCGACATCAGCCCGGAGACGGTGCGGGCGGCTGCGCAACTCGGCTTCTATCCCTGGTGCCACTTCGGCCCCATGCGCTGGTGGACGCGCCGCGAGCGCATGGTGCTGCGCACGGCCGATTTCCACATGACGAAGAACCTGCGCCGCATCATGCGCAAGACGCAGCTGCGCGTGACGTTCGATACCGCTTTCGACGACGTCATCCGCTCGTGCGCAGGGCGGCGGAAAAATCGCATATACGGCCTGACCTGGATCACGCCGACGATCATGCGCCTCTACTCGGCGCTGCATGCGCAGGGTCACGCGCATTCGTTCGAGGTGTGGAGCGCGGACGGCGTGCTCGTCGGCGGCGGCTACGGCTTGTCGGTCGGCCGGGTGTTCTTCACCGAATCCCAGTTCAGCCACGAGTCCAACTCGTCGAAGATGGGCTTTGCGTGCCTGATGTATCATCTGGCGCAGTGGGGCTATGTGGCCAACGACGGCAAGGATTCGACGCCGACGCTGGACGAGGCAGGGTTCCGGCTCATCCCGCGCGCCGATTTCGAACAGATCCTGCGCGACCATGGCCGCGTGGGCGATCACGCGGGCGCGTGGACCGTTACGGCAACGCTTGCAGACATCGCCGAGTGGGAGCCGAGCGGCGTGGAGAAGCCCGCTCAACCGGTCAAAGCCGCCAAGGCTCCCAAAGCACCCAAGGTGAAGAAAGCGGCGTAGCTCGTCAGGCTTGCGGGTTGAGGACGTAGATGGCGATGTTCAACGCCGTCGCGTAGGCGATCCACGCAAGATAGGGCACGAACAGCAAGCTCGCCACGCGGTCCGGGCGCCAGTTGAGCGCGACGAAGGCGAGGATCGTCGTCCACAGCAGCACGATATCGATGGCGGCCAGTCCGATTTGATGCTGGCCGAACATCAGCACCGACCACGCTCCGTTCAGCACCAGGCCGATCGCCCATACGGCGAGTGCGCGGCCGAAGCCCTGCCGCTCATAAACCCGCCATCCCGCAACCGCGATCATGACATAGAGGATGGCCCAGGCGGGCGGGAACACCCAGTTCGGTGGTGTCCAGTCCGGCTTGGCGAGCGTCTCGTACCAGGGGCCGGGCAGAAACTTGGAACCGGTGAGCGACACGAGCGCGACGATGGCTGCGAAGACGACAAGGCGGCCGGCCGACTTCAAGGTCATGATCAAGCACTCCTCGTAAACGTGGCGATGAAGAAGCCGTCCGTTCCGTGCATCGCGGGCGTGAGCTGGAGCGTTTCCGACGATCCGTCCGCCGATGCGGGCGGCGTGCCGCCGAGCGTCTCTTGCCAGACATCGCGGAAGGGCGTGAGCGTAAACTCGGGATGCGCTCCGGCGAACCAGGCGGCCTGGTCGACATTCTCCTCCGGTAGCACGGAGCAGGTGACGTAGGTCAGGCGACCGCCGGGTTTGACCAGGCTGGCCGCGCGCGTGAGCACCTCGCGTTGCTCCTTCTGACGGGTGGCGAAGGCCTCGGGGCGAAGGCGCCACTTCGAATCCGGCTTGCGCCGCCATGTGCCGGAGCCGGAGCAGGGCGCGTCGGCGAAGACGATGTCGAAGCGCGCGCCCAGGGCGTCGAGGGCTGCGGTGTCGCCGCCGTCGATGACCTGGACGTTGCGCGCGCCGGCCCTTTGCAGCCGCTCGAAAATCGGCCGTAGCTGGAATTTGTCGCTGTCGTAGGCATAGATCTGGCCGCTGCCCTCCATGATGGCGGCGAGTGCCAGCGTCTTGCCGCCGGCACCGGCGCAGAGGTCGAGCACCTGATGGCGGGGTTTCGCGCCGCTCATGGCCGCCGCGATCTGGCTGCCCTCGTCCTGGATCTCGAACCAGCCTTTGCCGTGCGAGGCTTCGGCTTCGGCATGCGGGCTCTTCGCCGGGCCTTCGGGAGCTGCGATGCGAACGCCGTTGGGAGCAAACTGCGTCGGCGCGGGGTTCATCTTCTCCAGGGCGGCAAGCACCTTGTCGCGTCCCGCCTTGAGGGTATTGGCGCGCAGATCCACGGGCGCGCGCTCCGCCATGGCGCGGCCTTCCTCGATGACGCGATCTCCGAAGGCGCGCGTGAAGGAGGGCATCAGCCACTCGGGAATATCGGCGGCGACGTGAGGCGCGGCGGTGGCGTCGATGGGGACATCGAGGCGGCGGCGCTCGTCGTCGCTCAAGGGGGGCGGCGCATGCGGTCCGTCGCACGCACGCGCGATCTCATCGGGCGTGAGGCCAAGCGCCTTCGCGGCGGCGGCGATAGCGAGCGCGCGCGGTTCGGCGCAGCCCATGCGGGCCGCAAGCGACAAGCGCTGCCGCAGCGCGTCGAAAACGAGCGTGCCGATGGCCGCGCGGTCGCCGGAGCCTGCGAAGCGGTGTTTCTTGCCCCAGTCCTGCAGTGCGGTTGCCGCCGGCTGATGGTGCGAGAAAATGGCCTCGAGCACTTCGGCCGCGGCTTGAATCCGGGGACCCGGTCTCACGATGGCAATCCTGGTGTGGAGGGGTGCGGCTCAGGCCGCGCCCGTGGAGAAAAAGAGGATGCGGAGCGCGAAGGCGACCCACATCACGGCGAGGACGATCGAGCCCGCCGCGAAGGCAAGAAAGCGGTGGGGCTGCTTGTTCGATGTCGTGTGGATGTAGGCATGAAAGAGGCGGGCGGCCACGAACAGCCAGGCCAGCGCCACGAACAGCACGTCGACCTGGCTGGTGATCATCAGAAACGCGACGAGCGCGTAGAAGAGAACCGGCACCTCAAGCTGATGATGGAACGCGTTCGAGATCTGCATGACGCGCGGCGGCCAGTTCTGCTGCCGCAACGCGATGTCCTTGTACTGCAACTCGCCGCGCCGGAGCGCGCCGAGGCGCTCGCGACGCATCCAAGCCTGCAAACAGAACGTCAGGGCGACTTGGACGAATACGGGATAGAGAATCGCTGTCTGTGTCATCGCGCCCGATCCCGTTTGATCCGTGTCTATGCCGCGCCAGGGTAGTTAGGACTCTCGCGCGTGATCAGAACGCCGTGGGCATGGCTTTCGCGCATGCTGGCCGGCGAGATACGAATGAACTGCGCCTTGTTGCGGAGATCCTCAAGGGTCTTGGCGCCGGTGTAGCCCATGCCGGCACGGAGACCGCCGACGAGTTGGTTGAGCACGGCGTCGACGGGTCCCTTGTAGGGCACCTGGCCTTCGATACCTTCCGGCACGAGCTTCAGGGTGTCCTTGACCTCCTGCTGGAAGTAGCGGTCTGCAGAGCCGCGCGCCATGGCGCCGACCGATCCCATGCCGCGGTAGGCTTTGTACGTGCGGCCCTGATAGAGATAGGTCTCACCGGGTGCTTCATCGGTGCCGGCCAGCAGCGAGCCGATCATGACGCAATCAGCGCCGGCCGCGAGGGCCTTCACGATGTCGCCCGAGTAGCGGATGCCGCCGTCGGCGATGATCGGCACGTCGTGCTTGTGGGCTTCTTCGGCGCAATTCATGACGGCGGTGAGCTGCGGGACGCCGACGCCGGCGACGATGCGCGTCGTGCAGATCGAGCCCGGGCCGATGCCGACCTTGATGCTGTCGGCGCCGGCATCGATCAGGGCGCGCGTGGCGTCGGCGGTTGCGACGTTGCCCGCGACGACCTGCACGGAGTTCGAGATCTTCTTGATGCGCGTCACGGCATCGAGAACGCTCTTCGAGTGGCCATGGGCCGTGTCCACGACAATCAGGTCGCAACCGGCGGCGAGGAGCCTTTCGGTGCGTTCCCAGCCGTCGTTGCCGACGGTGGTCGCGGCGGCGACACGCAGGCGGCCCTCGGGATCCTTACAGGCGTGCGGATGCTTCTGGGCCTTCTCGATGTCCTTGACGGTGATCAGGCCGATGCAGTGATAGGCGTCGTCGACGACGACCAGCTTTTCGATGCGGTTTTGATGCAGCAGGCGCTTGGCTTCGTCGCGGCTGACATCGCGGGTGACCGTGATGAGGCGATCCTTCGTCATCAGCTCGGCGACGGGCTGGTTGAGGTTGGTCGCGAAACGCACGTCGCGGTTCGTCAGGATGCCGACGAGGCGGCCCTTGCTCTCGCCCTTGTTCGGAGCTTCGACAACCGGAATGCCCGAAATGTCGTGGGCGGCCATCAGCTTCAAAGCCTGGTCGAGGGTGGCGTCGGGCTGGATGGTGACCGGGTTCAGAACGATGCCCGACTCGTACTTCTTGACCACCGAGGCATGGCGGGCCTGCTCCTCGGGAACGAGATTGCGGTGCAACACGCCGATGCCGCCTTCCTGGGCCATGGCGATCGCAAGCCGGCCCTCGGTGACGGTGTCCATGGCGGACGACAAGATCGGGATGTTGAGAGAGATGGTGCGGGTGACCCGGCTCGTCACTTTGACTTGGCTGGGTAAAACCTCGGAAGCGGCCGGCAGCAGAAGCACGTCGTCGAAAGTCAGTGCTAGACCCAAATCGCTATCGATTGGGCGTTTAGCCATGGTTCTCTCCTCGGTGGGGTTGACACGGGGCGCGCGGCCGCGAACGGGGCGGGGCTCGAATGTCGAATGCGCTATAGCACCGGGCGGCCGCGAGGGGAAGAGAGGGGACCTGCGGCTTGGGTGCATGTTTTGGAGGCCGTCCGGCGCATGTCCTCGTGCCGGATTGCCGTCCGGGCGCCGGCCCCATCGTCTGCCGTCAAATTTTCTCGCAACTGCACATTAGTTTCAGTGATGGGATGGCATTGAAAAATCAAATAGACCTTCGTCTCTGATCGCGTTAGGAAGACGCGTTCAAGTGCTCTAGAGCGTTTTGAGGAGGAAACAAAAATGAAGATTTGGTCCAAGCCCGCCGTGCGCGAGCAGGAAGTCGGCCTCGAGGTTACGAGCTACCTCCCGGCAGAGATCGACATCATCTAACTGATGATGAAGATTGGCTCGCGCACTGGCGAGCCGATTTACGGCACGGCGGTCGAGCAAGCGGCCGCCGTTGCCATTTGTAGCGCCGCTCATTGAGTGCCGGATATGTCGTTCCGGACGTTTAGCGCCAAACTTGTCTTGCGATTGTCATATTGAGCGAACTGCAGCTTGGACGCGCGCCACCGCCCCGCGAAGCGCCGCTTGTGCTGTCTACGTCGATTGCGTTCGCTACGTCGATTTACGATTGCGCTGGCTTACTTTGCCGCGCCCTTGAACCCCGTCGCCAGCACATAGAGTTCCGCGCTGTCAGACCGGCTTGCCGGCGGCTTCACGTGCCGCACCGTCGCAAAGCTCCGCTTGAGCAGATCGAGCAGATCGCGTTCCGTACCGCCCTGGAACACCTTGCAGAGAAATGCGCCGCCCGGCGCCAGCACGTCGCAAGCAAAGTGCGCCGCCGCTTCCGCCAGCATCATGATGCGTAAGTGATCCGTGCTGGTGTGGCCGACGGTCGGCGCCGCCATGTCCGACAGAACGATGTCGGCGGATTCGCCGTTGAGCTGCTCCTTCAGCCAAGGCTCGGCGCTTTCGTCCATGAAGTCCATCTGCGCGGCCTGTACGCCGGCCACCGGCTCCATCTCCAGGATGTCGATAGCGATCACCTGGCCGCGCCCGCCGACCGATTGCGTGCGGTTGGCGGCGATCTGGCTCCAGCCGCCCGGCGCGGCGCCCAGATCCACGACGCGATGGCCGGGCTTGAGGACGCGGTACTTGTCGTCGATCTCGATCAGCTTGTAGGCGGCGCGCGACCGGTAGCCCTCGCGTTTCGCCGCGGCGACATACGGATCGTTGAGCTGGCGCTCCAGCCAGCGTTGCGACGACGGCGTGCGGCTACGCGCGGTTTTCAGGCGAACGTTGAGGTCGCGCTGGCCGCCGGACACGCCGAGCTTGCTCGTCGTGCTCTTGCCGCCGGACCCGCGGCCCGATTTTCCCTTCATACGCATCAGAGTTGTCCCGATCTTTGTCGTCTGCGCCGCCGCCCGGTACGATAGACGCCGTCCTCGCTCATGAGCGTGGCCAGGATGCCTTCGCGCAAGCCGCGATCGGCCACGCGCAATCGCTCGGCGGGCCAGGTGCGGAGGATCGCCTCCAGAATCGCGCAGCCCGCGAGAACGAGATCGGCGCGCTCCTGACCGATGCAGGGCTCAGCGACGCGCTCCTCATAGGTCCGGGCGAGAAGCTGGTAGGTGACGGCCTGGATCTCGTCGAACGTGAGCCAGCAGCCGTCGACGCGCGTGCGGTCGTAGCGCGTGAGGCCGAGATGAATGCCGGCGACCGTCGTGACGGTGCCGGACGTGCCGAGCAGGTGGACGGTGGCGCCGCTCGAAAGGGCGCGAAACCCGTGCAGCTGCTCGAACGGGCTGACGAGGCCGATGACGTACTGCACCATCTCCTCGAAGCTGTCCGGCGTGACGTGATGGCCGCCGAAACGTTCGGCCAGCGTGACGACGCCGACGGGGAGCGACGTCCATCCGCGGATCTCGGGCTTCGCCGCGGGGCGGCGGGATTGGTCGCCGTTGCGCTCGGCACTGGTGCGCTTGGTGAGATCGAGCCAGATCAGCTCGGACGAGCCGCCACCGATGTCGAACACCAGCACGTAGTCGGTGCGATAGTCGATCAGCGACGCGCAGCCCGAGACGGCGAGGGAGGCTTCGGTCTCGCGGTCGAGCACTTCGAGCTTGAGGCCCACCTCGTCTTCGACGCGGGCCAGGAAGTCGCGGCCGTTGATGGCGATGCGGCATGCCTCGGTGGCGACGCAGCGGGCGCGCGCGACTTCGTTGCGCTGGATTTTCGAGGCGCAGACGCGCAGGGCGTCGATGGTGCGCCGCATGGCGGCATCCGACAGGCGCCCGGACTGGGAGACGCCCTCGCCGAGGCGGATGATGCGCGAAAAGGCATCGACAACCCGGAAGCCGCGCCGCGACGGGCGCGCCAGCAGCAGGCGGCAGTTGTTGGTGCCGAGATCGAGCGCGCCGTAGACGGGGCCGCGATCGGGGGGAGCGGAGCGGCCGTTCTGTGCGGACGCGTGCCGGGAGGGGTGTGCGGCTTTCTTTTCGCGATGGGCTGTTGGGTCGCGCTGAACTGTTGGATCGCGATGGGCTGCCGCGTCGCGGGAGCCATTCACCTCGCGAGGGCCTTTTACATCGCGAGTATCTCTTACATCGCGAGTGTCCAGTGCATCGCGAGGCGTTGTCATCTCGCGAGGGGCTGATGCCCGCTCATCGTCAGGTCGATCCGACACGTTTCTTCCCCAGAGCCTGGTTCCGGGGAGTGCCTGTTTCGGCCGCTCACCCTCTGCGTCAGGCTATTGACTGGCTGCATCTGGATTCAGTGTACCAGGAGACGGCCGGGCGTAAAGGAAAAGCGCTCGCGTGGTATACGGCCTGGGCGGGCGCGACATTTGCGGCTGCCTGCTTTGTAGCCTGAACTCACACGGAGAATTGGAGTCGCATGCTCAGAATGTGTGCATCATGCGGGGCGGCGGGGCTGGTGCTGGCGGTGGCCATCGCGGTTTCGCCCGCTTATGCGGAGCCGGCCGCGCAGGGCGCTGCAACCGGCGCGCCGCCCGGCGTGGACCGCCTGATTGCCGCCTATCCCGATCACCTCGAGAAAATCGACGGCAACTGGCTAATCTGGCGCGACGGCACGCGGATGGCGCTCGATGACGGCGGCGGCCGCAAGCCGTTTGCGGAGTGGCTTGAGCGTCCGGACATCGAGGACATGTTTCGCTTGGCCTATCCGGCCGGCGCGGGCGCGCTCGTACCGGAGCTTCAAAGCGATCCGGGGCGTGCGCGCAATGCGGCGTTCTTCGACAAGATGTACGGCGATTGCCGCAAAGGCGACGTGGCGCGCTCGCTCGACACGATCGTCTGGCTCCCCAGGAAGGCGCCGCAGAAGCTGCAGGTGACGCGAATCAACGGCGTGGCGGGGCGGCTCGCCGCGGTATCGCGGGCGCTCGATGCGCTTCCGGCCTCGTTCGACAAGTATCTCATTCCCTCGGCCGGCACCTACAATTGCCGCGTGATCGCAGGGACGCATCGTGTCTCGGCGCATGGATCCGGGACGGCCATCGACATCGCGGTGGCGCAGACCGATTACTGGCGCTGGGGCGGAGCGGGGCGTGAGGGCGGCCGCATCGCTTACAAGAACCGCATTCCGCTCGAAATCGTGCACATCTTCGAACGGCAGGGGTTCATCTGGGGCGGGCGCTGGTCGCACTACGACACCATGCATTTCGAGTACCGGCCGGAGCTGCTGCCGCAGTTGGCGCCCTTGGAAGACGGCGCGCCGGGTAAGTGAGCGGCGGCGGGCGTTCGGTGGCGGGGCCGGGCCGGGATGTGGCGTTCACCTTGCGCGGCCAGGGACGAGCTGTTATACGGCCCACCTCGGCGCGCCTCCGGCCCGCCGGATCCCGGCATTGGGGGATCGTCTAATGGTAGGACTGCAGACTCTGACTCTGCCTGTCTAGGTTCGAATCCTAGTCCCCCAGCCACTTCGTGATGATCAGACGCGTGATCTCGCGCCTATAGGCCCGAGTGAGGTGGTCTGCAATCAGATCGACGTGCCAATTCGGAAGGAATTTCTGACTTCCATCGACCGTCGTGAACGACTTGGCGATGAAACTCGCTGACTCCCTGCGCAGAATGGCATTGAACGCGTCTTAGCCAATCGTCGCCTCAACCCGGTTTACCGTCGGGTTTCTCCGTTCTCTTCAAATGAAGCTCGAGGTACTGCCTGAGGGTGGTATCGCAGCGGGCGCTTCCCTCTGGCTCCCGCGATTAGCATGCAGCGGCCAATGAGGCGACCAGGATCCGGAGGAGCGCATCGTGCTGGCAATCACTACAATCAGCCTCGACTTGGCTGCTTCGATCTGAAGGTCGACCCTGTTGCTCTCGCGTCATAAAAAACTGGTTTGGCCATACAGCGGACGCCGCACTGCGTGGCAAACTGAGCGAAGCCCTCAGACGTCTTTCCTTGGACATGCGGGCCAATACGACATCTCCAATTCGCGGCACCGTTAGAGCAAGGGGGAGGGCGCTCAGCCCAACACAAACACTCCGACCTGCTCATCGACCAGGCCGTGGCCATCTGTCATTAAACTTGACTGCAGAAGTATGGATTATTACGCTCTGCGTGGTTCTATGCTGAACAGTGGCCACCATGACCGAAGTTGCTCACATCCAAGGCTCCGACATTCCCTATCTGCCCGAGGGCTCAACCTGCAGCTACGAGGTCGTGACAGGCGGACGCGGAGTAACGCTGATGAGCGGCACCGCACAATTCTCGTCGCCCGGAGAATGGACCAATCGGGAAGGCCAAGGAATCTCGCTCGGCCTCGTGCTTGGTGGACGCGTGTCGATGGATGTCGGCGCGCGTGAGAGCGACTATCTCTCCAGCCTCGAGAGCTTCATCTGGGTTCAGCCAGAGGCTGTGGAGATGCGCCACGTGGTGCCCGAGGCGCAGGCGCTGACGACGATTTTTCTCACCGTGCCGGAGACGATGCGAGCAGCCTACGATCTGCTCGACGCGGCCTGCGGTCTCGCCACGGGCGCGCCGCAGCGCAAAGGCGGCATAGCCAATTTTCACAAATCGCCGCTGAGCGCTTACAGTCTTGCCGTCGCGCGCCAGATCGCGGATTGCACGCATGTGGGTCCGCTGCGAGGGTTCTATCTCGAAGCCAAATCCATCGAGCTTCTCATTGCGCTGCTGCAGGAGATGCAGGGCTTCAGCGACGTGCCATCGCCTGTCATCTGTCCGCGCGGCTCCAGTGTCGAGCGGCTCATGGAGGCGCGACGGATTTTGGTTGCTGAGTTTCAGAGCCCGCCTTCGCTGGATGCGCTCGCAGTCCGCATCGGAATGTGCACGAGCGGAATGACGGCCGGATTCCGTCGCATGTTCGGGCAAAGCGTCGTCGCGTTCGTGCAGGAGCGCCGTCTCAATCACGCCTTCACCGCACTTCGCGAAGGCCAGCTCACCGTATCGCAGGCCGCTTACAGCGCCGGTTACAGCCGAGCCTACTTCTCGACCCTGTTCCGCCGCCGGTTCGGCCAGACACCTGGCGACGTCGCGACCCGCCGATAGGCGTGCACCGAATATCGAACAACATTTGGCCAATCAGGAACATCTCGGCCGTGGCATGCGGCGTAAGAAAAAACGTAGGTTTCGCCAAATCCTGAACGGCTTTTGGGGGAATCTATGGGTGCGAGTTTCAGACTGCACGGCGGCGTTCTCGGTGTCGCCGCGGCAGCGGGCGCGGTCGCTCTGACGATAACGGCGGCGCAAGGTCAGGAGGCCGTCGACTCCGAGCTTCCGGCCATCACAGTCGACGCGGCGCAACCGAAGGCCAAGAAGAAGGCGGCACGGAAACCGACGCAACAGCCTGCATCCGCGCCGGCAGCCGCCGCAGAAGGCCCTCCGCAACCCGACGATGCCGCCGCCGCACCGTCCGACGTCAATTCCGGCGAAGCTGCGGTCGCGCGTGCGCAGGCGACGGCCGCGTCAGCCACGGTCGTGTCGCGCACCCGGATCGAGGATGCCGGCATGGTCTCGATCATGGACGCCGCGAGGCAGGCTCCCAACGTGCAGTTCTCCACCATCGGCGCGCCGCGGTTCAGTTTCAACACCGTGCGCGGCATCGGCAATACGATCGCCGACAACTACTTCAACAGCCCGATCGGTGTCTATGTCGACGGCGTCCAGGTCAGTAACGCGGAATTCAATCGCAGCCTGGGGGATGCGCAGAGCGTCGAGATTTTGCGCGGGCCACAGGGTACGCTCTTCGGGCACAACTCGTTGGGCGGCGTCATCAACATCACCTCGCGGGTTCCCACGTCGGAACCTCATGCCGAGGTATTCGGCACGGTCGGCAACAACGGACAGCGCGCAGGCTCGGTGGCCCTTTCCGGGCCGGTGATCGGCGAGGCTGTAACGGGACGTGCCTTCTTCGAGTACGTGACGCGCGACGGCTTCACCGATTATGCGCGTTTCGACAGCACGATCGACGATCTTGAGAGCGTGATCGGCTCCGGAAGCCTGCGCTTCGCGCCAACGCGCCAGTTTACCGCAACCATCAGCGGCTCCATCGAGCACGTCGACCAGGGCGGCTACGCGTACATGCCCTACGATGATTTCAAGCGTCGCGTCGCCGACCTTACACCGCCGAACGGCGACATCCGCGACAGCCGGGCTGTGTCTGCAAACGTGGCCTATGATTTCGGCAGCGTGCAGCTGCGGTCCATTACCGCCTGGCGGGACTACGACGTGAGCTCCAACCAGGATCTCGCTTACAATGCCGTCGTCGCGATGTTCGGGGGCGGCAGAGCGATCACCGAAGAGAGCGGCGATCAGGTGAGCCAGGAATTGCGGCTGACCGGCAATGCGGGCCACCTCTTCAGCTGGGTTGCGGGCGCGCTCTACCTGAACGAAGACCACACGTTCGATTATCTCTTCGGCGGCGCGGCGTTCGGCGGTTTCTATCCCTCGCTAACGGACTACGCCCGTCGCGAGATCGCCGGTTACGGCGAAGGAACGCTGCGGGTCTGGCGCGGGCTCGAACTGACCGCCGGTGTGCGTGTTTCCGAAGAGCGGCACGAGCTTGTCGCGAGCTCCGGCTTCCAGGATGATGAAAGCTTCACCATCGTCACACCGAAATTCGCCGCCGCTTATCGCTTCGATCAAGACCGGCTCGTCTACGCGTCGGCGACGCGGGGCGCGCGCTCGGGCGGCTTCGATCGCATCGCCTCCGTTCCCGGCCCCTACGACACCGAGTATCTCTGGAACTACGAGATCGGCTTCAAGAGCGAGTGGCTGAACCGGACACTCACGTTCAATGCCGCGGCATTTTACATCGACTGGACCGACCAGCAGATCAAGGAGATGTTTCTGCCCGGCGTCACACGGACCGTGAATGCCGGTGAATCGCACAGCAAGGGGTTCGAGCTGGAGGCGAGTTGGCGTCCCGTGACCGGGCTCGATCTGTCGGGCTTTCTCGGCGTGACGCA
Source organism: Hyphomicrobium sp. (assembly GCF_019744875.1). Lineage (GTDB taxonomy): Bacteria > Pseudomonadota > Alphaproteobacteria > Rhizobiales > Hyphomicrobiaceae > Hyphomicrobium_C. Next base: position 297,560 of record NZ_JAIETU010000006.1, read on the forward strand.
CGGCGAGTATGACGAGTTCACCTACTTCGTCACGGGGGCGAACCTCGCGGGCAACAAACTCGTCAATACGCCCGAGATGACGGCTGGCCTCTCAGCTCAGTACAAGTGGCCGATCTCCGGAACGTCGCTGTTCGGCGTTGTGCGCGCGGACTATCTCTACACCGGGGACCAGTATTTCGATCCTGAGAACCTCCTCAAGCAGTCTGGCTACAGCATCGTGAACGCTCGTCTTGGCGTCGAGACGGAGAAATTCTCGGCCATGCTGTTCGCGAAAAATCTGTTCGACGAAGACTACCGCACGTTCGGTTACCACGACTTTGCGGGAAGCCCCTTCCAGACGGATGCTGCCGTGGCGGGTGAGTCGCGCCTCATCGGCGTGACCGTCGGGCTGAAGTACTGAGCCCGTCATGCAGGAGATCACGCCGACGCTTCCCTCGACACGCGCCGCGCCTCGCGGGCTGCTGATCCTCATCGGGCTTCTCTACGTCTCGCAAGGCATCCCGATGGGGCTCGCCATGGTCGCCTATCCGGCCATCTTGCGCTCGCTGGGATACAGCACGGAGGCCATCGGCATGCTTGGCTTGGTCGCCCTGCCTTGGGTGGTGAAGTTCGCCTTGGCGCCGATCGTCGACAGGGCGCAAGGTGGCCGGCTCGGCAAGCGTCTGAGCTGGATCATTCCCGCGCAGGCTCTGTGCGCGCTCCTCTACGGAGGCATGGCTCTGCTGCCGCAAGGCGCGAACACCGATGTGTTCGTCGTCATCGCCATCCTGTTCGCCGTCAACATCATCAGCGCAACACAGGACATCGCGACCGATGGCTTGGCGGTCGATCAATTGCGCGGCGCCGGGATAGCCCACGCAAATGGCTTTCAGATCGGCGCGTTTTCGTTCGGCATGATGATTGGCGGCAGCGTGACCGTCATTCTCTACGATCACGGCGGTTGGGCGGCGGCCTTCTCGGTTCTCAGCGCTCTGATGCTGGTCAGTCTGGCGGTAGCCAAGATCGTGCGTGAGCCTGCGCAGGCGGCCACGGCCTCGCCGTTCCGCGCGAGCTTGCGCAACACGCTGAACCGTCCGGGAGCGCTGGCAATGATTACCGTCGCCGGGCTCTTTTACTTCGCGCACGCGATGGTCGGCGCCATGATTGGCCCATTCTTCGTGGATGCCGGCCTCAGTCTGACGGATATTGGCCTTTTGAACGGCCTGTTCCTTTCTGTGTCTGCCGGCATCGGTGCGCTGCTCGGAGCCGTTCTGGGAGGCCGGTTCGGCGCGCCGCGCACGGCCCTGGCGACCGGCGGTATCGCGGCCGTCTCACTCGCGCTTTGGCTCGTGCCCGCCGCGAGCATGACAATCGAGTTTCCGACGGCGTTCGCGATCATGACATTCGTCGGTGTCTTCGGCTTCGCATCCTACACGTCGTTCTTCACTCTTCTGATGCAGTGGGCCTCGCCCGATCAGGCAGGGACCGATTTTACCGTCCTGCAATGTTCCGAAACATGCTTCGGGATCGCCGCCGGCGTGCTGGCCGGACAGCTCGTGGGATCGATGGGGTTCGCCGCGTTCTTCGGAGTTGCCGCGGGGATTGGTTGTTTGGCTCTCGTGCTCATCAGCGTTCTGCTCGCGAGGCGCGGTCCATATCCGCTCGGCACTCGCCAGCAATAAATTTCATTCACTGACTGAAAATCGGGAGACCCTATCATGTCGCGACGCGCCCAGATCGACGAGCTGATCCAGCTTGTTCTCGAACACAAGTCAGTCGAGGCTCTCAAGAGATTCTATCACGATGACGTCGTTATGCAGGAAGCGGACTTTCCACCCCGTGTGGGAATGGAGGCTGCTATCGCGCACGCGATGCAGGGCCGCGACCGGACCGATCAGGTTTTCGAGGTGACGGCAAAGAGCGTGCTGATCGACGGAGATCGTGCAGTGATCGAGTGGCACGCCGAGTGGTCAATGAAGAGCGGTCAGCGTATCCGCGTCGAAGAGGTGGCGCTGCAGACGTGGAAGGGAGACCGCATCATTCACGAGCGCTTCTTCTATGACACCCGACAGCTCGTCAAAGCGGGCCTACTTCCCGATTTGGATCCGGCTGTCGAACAATAGTCAGGGTCGGTCTGCCGCTTTCATTCTTCGCGAGGCCAGATAGTTTTCGATGTCTTCCGGTTCGCCTCGGGCGGATAGAGCCTCTAACGTCGATGAGCTGATGTCCGCTAACCGAGTTGTTGCGGACACGCATGGCGGTGCTGAGATGTTACAAACAATGAATGGCCGCTTTCTCGGCGAAACTGACCTTCGAGTTCGCAGCCGCTCTGGGAGCGAACGTCTGCTCCGGGTCAAAAACGACGGCTGGTAAGTTTCCGAAGGAAGAATTCGGCCCGAGACCTGTCGCGGAATCCACTACGTCGGTCGGCGGAGGGGCACTGCTGTCGCTTGCCGAGTTTTCCCGCATGCGTTGGAGTCATGTCGCGCTCAATGTCTGCGGAAGGCAGTGAGTGCCGGGCTTACGCAACGCTCGACGAGCTAGGAATTGTAGCCGGCGAAGAGAGGCGCGTGACAGAGCGTGTCGCGCGTGAGAGGCATGTGACACGACGTGTTACACGCAAATCGTACACTCGGGCGTGACGCCGCTGCTGCGGCTCGCGATCGCGTCCGCTAACGTTATGAAACTGCTGCCATCTCCTGCCCGACACTTGGATCATCCGTCCGTGCAGGACCCTGGCACAGCCTTTGCTCTTTGCTCCACGCTAACGCGGCGCACCAAAGGCGCCGGACAAGGTTCATAGAAACGCTAGGGAAGGGACGACGATGGCGGCAAAATTGAAGACCGCGGCGCTCGCTGTGGCGCTGCTTGCGTTTGGAGCGGCGACGGCCGGAGCCAAGCAGCTTTGGGAACTCCAAGGGCTCAAGGCCCCTGAATCGGTCGTGGTCGACGTGGCCGCAGGCGTGGCCTACGTGTCCAACATCGATGGCGAGGTCAACACGAAGGACGGCAAGGGGTCGATTTCCAAAGTCAGCCTCGATGGCAAGCTCCTCGTGGCAGAGTGGGTCACAGGTCTCGACGCCCCGAAGGGTCTCGCGCTGCACGGCGGCAAGATTTACGCAGCCGACGTCGATCAGCTCGTCGAGATCGACGTGAAGGACGCCAAGATCGTCAACAAGTATCCGGCCAAAGGCGCCGTGTTCCTGAACGACGTCACGGTTGCTGCTGACGGTAGCGTGTACGTCTCGGACACCGTTGAAAGCTCGATCTGGCGGCTCTCCGGCGGGAAGTTCGAGCTTTGGATCAAGGACGAGAAGCTGCTCGATCCGAATGGTCTCACCGTGAAGGGCGACAAGCTCATCGTCGCCGCTTGGGGCAAGATTGACGGCGAGGGATTTGCGACGTCCGTTCCGGGCCACCTCCTGGAGGTGTCGCTTGCTGACAAGTCGATCAAGAGCCTCGGCGCCGATGCGCCGATCGGAAATCTCGACGGCCTTGAAATTCTCGACGACAAGACGTTCGTCGTCACGGATTTCATGGCCGGCACTCTGATGACGATCGACGTCGATGGCAAGGTCACGAAGATCGCGGCCCTTCCGTCGGGAAGTGCCGATATCGGCTTTGTGCCGGCTCAGCGCCTGGTGTTGATTCCGAATCTGAAGACCGGAAACCTCATCGGCTTCCAACTCGACTAATTGCGTGACGCGCCAGCGCGTGCCGGTCCCGTTCGCGGGGCCGGCGGTCGCCGGGCGCGGGGACCGCGCCGTCACACCATTTTGCCGTCACGCCGTCATTTGGGCCGGTTGAGGTTCTGCTTCTTGATCCAACGATAGAGCGTCTGGCGGCTGACGCTCAATTCGTTTGCCGCATCCGAGATGACCCAGCGGTTGCGCTCGAGAACCTCGATGAGCGTCGGAGTGGCGGCTCTTCGCAGGCCGCTTCGTCCGTTTCATCGGAGGCGTCAAAGTCGAGCCAATTCGGCAGCCGCTCTTCCGTGATCTCGCCACCGCCCGAGACCGCGAGTGCATAGCGCATGGCGAGGCGCAGTTCGCGCATGTTTCCGGGCCATGGCTGGGACGCAAGCAGCGCCAGCGTCGAGGGCGAGAGACGCGGAGGAGCATCGAGGCTCATCAGCGCAGCCTCGATCGCCAGAGCGCCTTCGATGACGTCGGCCTTGTCGGTGCGCTTCCTCAGCGGAGGGAGTTCCAAGCGAATGCCTGCGATGCGGAAATACAGATCGCGGCGGAACTTTCCTTCCGACACCATGAGGTGCAGGTCCTGGTGAGTCGCGCAGATGAGGCTGAAATCGACTTTGACCGGCTTTGCTCCGCCGAGCGGCATAATCTCTCCCTGCGCGAGAACGCGGAGGAGCCGGGTCTGCAGCGCCAGTGGCATATCGCCGATTTCGTCGAGGAACAGTGTGCCGCCGTTCGCCTCCGCGATGCGTCCGCGTCTCCCTTCGCGGCGTGCGCCGGTGAAGGTGCCGGTCTCGTAGCCGAACAGCTCGCTCTCGATCAGGCTTTCGGGAATCGATGAGCAATCGATGACGACGAACGGCTTTGCGGCCCGTGCGCTGACGTTATGAATGGCGTGCGCGAATTCTTCCTTGCCTGTTCCCGTCTCGCCTTGGAGCAGAACAGGCAGCCGCGTATCGACGAGCCGCCTGATCGTCTGTGCGTGCTCTTGCATCGTCAAATCCCGTCCCGCCAGCGTTTCGAGATCGAGGGCGCTGCTTTTGGGCAAGGATTGGATCTTGCTTCGCGGCGCAGAGGCCGCTTTCGCGGGCCGCGCTCCTGCGAGGCGCTTCGGCGCGGTCAGGCTGGCGAAGCAGGGACGCTCGTCATCGTTGAGTCGGGCGATCCCGATGCGCTCGACGTGCGTATCCTTGTGGTCGATCCCGACGTCCTGCCAATCGATCTCCATGATGGCGGATAGCGGCCGCCCCAGCAGACGGGTGCGGTCCAGCATTCGCGTGTCACGGCCGTTGCCGCCATTGCACTCGATCATGCAGCCGTTGTCGTCGAGCGCCAGCATAATGCCGTCGCCGTCACCACCGCGCACGAGACCGCTCTCGATCCGCAGAATGGTGCGGTCGCGGTTTCGCTCCAGAAAGTACCTCCGCTCGACGCGGCGCGCGGTGGTCGTCAAGAGCTCGAGCACGAACCTCTGCATCTCGCGGGGCAGGTCGATGAGGCTCGAAGCGTCGAGCGCGGCGACGACATTGCCCGCGGAATCGAAGATCGGCGTGGCGATGCACGACAGGTTCGAGTAGTTGAGAAAAAAGTGCTGAGAGCGATGGATCGTGACGGCTGTGCCGTGAGCGATCGAGGTTCCGATGCCGTTCGTGCCCGCGTGCTCCTCCGCCCAGGCGGCTCCCGCGCACACGCCGGCGCGGCGCATGCCCTTGTCGAGCGGCATCGAGCTGCGCACATCCAGTGCAACGCCGTTCGAATCCGAGAGCATGATCACATAGCTCATGTCGCCAACCTGGCTCATCAGCCGCTCGATTTCGGGCTTGGCAACATGCATGAGGAGGTCGAGCGGGTCGGCGGCTCGCTTGAACTCGTTGGTCGTCAGGATCTCAGGGCCGCCGTGGTTCGCCCGGTCGAAGTTGTACTGGTTGACGCATCGATGCCAGGACGAAGCCACGATGCTGTCAACAAGCTCCGTGTCGTCGCGAGCGACGACATCGCAACCCGGATTTTCGTGCGCGTAGTCAGTTGACCGGGACGCGCGCGGCGTTCCGCTCCCATGCACATTCATCTAATCCCTCCCACATCGGCTTGTTTTTAGCCATCGGGTGATGTCCCTCACCTCGCGACATAGTCTTGGCGATCAACCCGCAGCAAAGACGCCTTGAGGCGCTGCCCATCGAGGCGGGTCTCTTCAACGCTCTTGCAGGTGCTGCGGACATGCTCGGACGCGGCAGCCTCGGCGGCTTTGGCGTTGCCGGACAGAATGGCGTCCGCGATGGCTAAGTGCTGCGACAGCAGCTTGGCCCGCACAGCTGAGCGCTGATAGAGCTGCTGGCGGCTGAAGAAGATGTTGGTGCGCAGCAGTTCGACCAGCCCCATCATGATGTGAAGCAGGACGGCATTGTGCGCGGCTTCATAGATCGAAAGGTGCAGGTCGACGTCTGCCTGTGCCTCCTGCGTGGGATCCTCGAGTTCGTGGGCCTTCTTCATGCGCTCGATGCATTCGCGGATCGCTTCCCGGTCCAGATCGGATGCCCGCACTGCTGCATAGCGCGCGGCCTGCGCATCGATGACCTCTCGAAACTCAAAGTAGTCGGCGGTGACTTGAGGGTTGTCTTCGAGCAGCGAGGCAAGCGGTTTCAGCAGCGGCGAGAGAAACTGCGCCACATAAGTCCCGCCCCGCGTCGTCGTCAGCAGCCCGCGCCCTGCGAGCATCTCGATGGCCTCGCGGAGAGACGGCCGCGATACATCCAGCTTTTCGGCCAACTCGCGCTCAGGCGTAAGCTTTTCTCCCGGCCTCAGCACGCCTTGCAGGATGAGCTTTTCGAAATGATCCGCGATCGCGTCCGCAATGCGCTGCGGCTTGATGCGTTCGGTCATCGGCATTCGATCTCCCTGTTGGAAAGCTTGCCAGACTAAGCGGTGGTAAATTTTCTACCAAAAGCGCGGCAATCGATCAATCCTGTTGCCCTCCGTTGCGCTGTGGTCTATTTATTTTACCAACAGAACGGGCGCTCAAATGCATTTACCAAGGGGGCAGCTCGTCACATTTTGGGGGCGGAAACGTGTGGTCGCAAAGCTATGATCCATTTGGGAATTTTCTACTTGCTTCAGGGGCGGCGGCCCTGCCGGTCGTTGTCCTTCTAGGCGCCATAGCGATCTTCGAGGTCAAGGCGCATGTGGCGGCGGCCCTGGGGCTGATCACCGCCTTGGTCGTATCGATTTTCGTGTTCGACATGCCGGCGCAGATGGCTGGCATGGCGGCCGTTTACGGCGCTGGTTTCGGCCTGCTGCCGATCGGCTGGATCGTTCTGAATGTCATCTTTCTCTACCGACTGACTGCCGAATGTGGCGAATTCGCCGTTCTGCAGCGCAGTATCGGCAGCATCAGCACGGATCGCCGTCTGCAACTGCTCTTCATCGCCTTTTCGCTCGGAGCCTTTTTCGAAGGCGCCGCGGGGTTCGGCACGCCCGTCGCGGTCACCGCTGCAATGCTGATCGGCCTTGGATTTTCTCCGCTTGCGGCATCGGGATTGTCGCTCATCGCCAACACAGCTCCGGTGGCGTTCGGCGCGCTCGGGTCTCCGGTCATCGCGCTTGCGGCGGTCACCGGCCTCGACATTCATGAACTCAGCGGAATGATTGGACGGCAGCTTCCGTTCTTTTCATTGATCGTTCCGTTCTGGTTGGTTTGGGCCTATGTCGGCTTTCGACGCATGATTGAGGTGTGGCCGCCGATCTTGGTCGCCGGGCTCTCCTTTGCCGTGCCGCAATATCTCGTCTCGAACTTTCACGGACCTTGGCTGGTCGACATCGTTGCGTCGGTGGTGTCGATGGCCTCGCTCGCGCTTTTTCTTAGGGTCTGGTCGCCACGCCACGCCACGACAAACGGCGAGGTGGACGCAGCCGCGGAGGGCATGTCCACCGAAAGCATGTCCGCCGACAGCGCGTCGTCCGCAAGCACTGGGGGCGATGCGTTACCTCCCTTGAGCTCGCAGGAGATGCTGAGGGCTTGGACGCCCTGGCTGCTGCTCAGCGTGTTCGTGTTTCTTTGGGGAATCCCACAGGTCAGAGCTTACCTCGACAGCATCTGGTCGCTGAAAATTCCCGTCGTGGGGCTGGACCAGCTCGTCCAGAAGATGCCGCCTGTCGTGGCCGCTCCTCACGTGGAAGCGGCGGTCTACAGCCTCAGCCTCCTGTCCGCGACCGGGACCGGAATTCTGTTCTCCGCAGTTATCGCCGGTGTGACTCTCGGCTACGGCCCGCGCCGGCTGATCGCCTGCTATTTCGAGACGCTGTATGTGATCCGCTATTCGCTGATCACGATCGCATGCATGTTGGCGTTGGGGTTCGTGACCCGCTATTCGGGAACGGACGCCACGCTTGGCCTGGCTCTCGCAAACACCGGATGGCTCTATCCATTCTTCGGTCCGCTCATTGGTTGGATCGGCGTCGCCTTGACGGGATCCGACACGGCGTCGAACGTTCTCTTCGGCGGCCTGCAAAAAGTCAGCGCCGAGCAGCTCGGTCTGAGCTCAACGCTCATGGCCGCGGCAAACAGTTCCGGCGGTGTCATGGGGAAAATGATCGATGCCCAGAGCATCGTCGTCGCCGCCACGGCAACCAAATGGTATGGACATGAAGGAGCCATCCTTCGCTTCGTGTTTTTCCATAGCGTCGCGTTGGCCGTGCTGGTCGGGCTCCTCGTATTCGCGCAGGCCTACTATTGGCCCTTCACTCTTCTCGTACCTTAGTCGTGTCATCAGGTGTTGAGACCCAAATGACGGGCGACCGCGCTTCGCAGACCAACAGCACGCAACCGCGTGTCGGTCTTTTCGTCACGTGCCTCGTCGATCTGTTCCGGCCTGGCATCGGGTTCGCATGCGTGAAGCTGCTCGAGGATGCGGGGTGCGCCGTCGAGGTGCCGGCGGCGCAGGTCTGCTGCGGGCAGCCCGCGTTCAACAGTGGGGACACGGATGCGACGCGGCGCATCGCGCGCCAGACGATCGAAGCGTTCGCGGGCTATGACTATGTCGTCGGGCCCTCGGGATCGTGCATGGCAACGATCAGCAAGGACTATCCGGAGATCTTGAAGGACGATTCCGAGTGGAGCGAGCGAGCGCGCGCGCTCGCCGGCCGCAGCTACGAACTGATGGCGTTTCTCACCGACGTCCTCGAGGTTTCTCCTCCGGAGACCAGCTTCGAGGGCCGGGCGACCTATCACGACAGTTGCTCGGGGCTTCGCAGCCTCGGCATCAAACAGCAACCACGGACGCTGCTGTCCGGCGTCAAGGGGCTGACGCTGACCGAGATGCAGGACGCCGAGGTCTGCTGCGGGTTCGGGGGTACCTTCTGCGTCAAGTATCCCGAGATCTCGGTGAAGATGGTGTCCGACAAGATCGGCAACATCGATGCGAGTGGGGCCGATACGCTGCTCGGCGGCGATCTTGGATGCCTGCTCAACATTGCGGGGCGGCTGAAGCGGCTCGGCAAGGACGTGCGTGTCCTCCACACCGCCGAGGTGCTCGCAGGAATGGCAGACCGGCCGGGGATCGGCGACGGGGACCGCGACTGATGGCCATCGCAGGCGAGAGCTTCAAGAGCCGAGCATCCAGCGCGCTTTCGGACGCGAGCTTGCAGACGTCGATTGCCGGCTTGAAAAGCGGGTTTGTCGCCGCTCGCGCCAGGGCAGTCGCCGCGCTTCCTGAGTTCGAGGCGATGCGGGACGCGGGCGCCGCGATCAAGGATCACACGCTCGCGCATCTCGATGTCTACCTGGAGCGCTACGAGCGCGAGGTCGTTCGCCAGGGCGGAAAGGTGCATTGGGCTCGCGACGCCGAAGAGGCGCGGCGCATCATTCGCGAGATCTGCGCTGCGGCGGGAGCCCGGACCGTCGTCAAAGGCAAGTCGATGGTGTCGGAGGAGATCGATCTCAATGCGGCGCTCGAGGCTGACGGGCTCGAGGTCGTCGAAAGCGATGCCGGCGAATACATCGTGCAGCTCGCCGGGGAAGCGCCGAGCCACATCGTGATGCCGACCATCCACAAGACGACGGATGACGTCGCCGATCTTTTCGAAGACCGGCATCGCGCCTACGGCTTCATGGACCGCGCGAAGAGTGCCGCCGAACTCATCGGCCAGGTGCGCACCATTCTGCGGGAGAAATACTTCGCGGCAGATGTCGGTATCACGGGTGCGAACTTCCTCGTGGCCGAAACCGGATCCAACATCATCGTGACCAACGAGGGGAACGGCGATCTGACCTCGACGCTTGCGCGCGTGCACATCGTGACGGCCGGCATCGAAAAGGTGGTGCCTACGCTCAACGATGCGTCGGTGCTGCTCAGGCTCCTGGCCAGAAGCGCACTCGGCATGGAAGTCACGAGCTACATGACCCTCTCCACCGGCCCGCGCCGCGCGGACGACCTCGACGGCCCCGAGGAGTACCACGTCGTGCTCATCGACAATGGCCGCACCGAGATGCTCGGCGGCGCGTTTCAGTCGATGCTGAGATGCATTCGTTGCGGCGCCTGCATGAACCATTGCCCGGTCTACCTGTCCGTGGGCGGGCACAGCTACGGCTGGGTCTATCCGGGGCCGATGGGCGCCGTGCTGACGCCGATGATCGCGGGCCACGAGAAGGCCAAGGAGCTTCCGCACGCCTGCACTCTGAATGGCCGATGCCAGCAGGTGTGTCCGGTCAAGATCCCGCTGCCAGATCTCTTGCGGCGGCTGCGCCACCAGCAATGGGAACAGGGCTTCATCGACGCGACGACCCGCTGGGGGATCAGTGCGTGGGCCTGGCTCGCGCAGCGGCCAAAGCTCTATCGCGCGGCGACCGGCCTTGCGATCCCGGTGCTCGCGTGGCTCGGCAGGTCGAGTGGACGTTTCCGCTCCCTTCCGCTTGCGAGTGGATGGACGGCGGGGCGGGACATGCCGGCGCCGCAAGGCGAGACTTTTCATGCCCAATGGGCGAGGCGCGCGCGGCAGAAATGAGTGCAAGCGGACGTGAAGCTGTTCTGGCGCGCATCAAGGCCGCGCTCGGCAACCGTCTCCTCACGGAGGCGGAAGCGGCATCCATCGAGAAACGCATGAAGTCGCCGCCCGTCGGTCCGCGTCCCGGGATCTCAGGCGAGGCGATCGAGCAGTTTATCGCGAAGGCCAAGGGCAATCTCTTTACGGTCGAGCGCGTCGTCTCTCTCCAACTGCTTGTGCCGGCCGTGAAACGACTTCTGGAGGGGGTGGATGGCATACCCGACATCAGCGTCGCGCCTGCCTTGTCTCACTTGGGCTGGCCGACGGACTGGGACATCAACGTCGGGCCGGGGCGCCGGATCGAGCCGATCAGCGTCACGCCCGCACTTGCTGGAATCGCAGAAACTGGCAGCGTGATCCTGCTTTCCAGTTCAGCCTCTCCGACCAGTTTGAATTTCCTGCCCGACGTGCACGTCGTCGTTCTCAGAGCGTCAGACATCGTTGGCTTCGCCGAGGATGTGTGGGCGCGATTGCGCAGCGAAAATGTCGATTGGCCACGCACGGTCAACATTATCTCCGGACCGTCGCGAACCGCCGACGTCGGGGGCATCGTCGTTAGGCCCGCACACGGGCCGAAGGCCGTTCACATCGTTCTTGTCGACGATTGAAGCGATCCGTCGCCAGTTCGGCGTAGGCCGAACTCTGATGCGACGGCTACATTCACGGCAAAAAAAGAGGGGGGCGATTTGCATCGCCCCCCAAGTTTTATCCCCCCGGGAGAAGGGCCGTGACAAAGCGAGATTTGGAAGTCTAGAAAAACACCACGGCGCCTGCGATGAACATATCGAAGGCCTCGAAGTCCTGCTTTCCGGCGACGCCGGCATCGCTGAAGTCGGCTTCCAGCTCGTGGCGACGCCATTTCGCCCAGAGCTGCATGGCAGCCGCGTCGATGTCTTGCTGAATGCCGACGCCGATGCGCGTAGCCTCGGTTCCGGTCAGGTTGACGGTGGTATCGGCTGCGTTCGCGCATGCCGAGCCGATGTTGCCGCCTGCGCCGAAGAAGTCGCTGCAGAGCTCGCCAGATCCGGTCTGGATGCCGCCGAACATGTCGCGGTTCTGGCCGTACTCGCCCCACACGTGCGTCTCGCCGAGCGCGATCCATTTCTGGGTCAGACCGGCCTTGAGATAGTAGTGGGAGTCGTCCTTCGTGCCCACGAAGCCGGCACCTTCCTGGCCGTAGACGCCGTAGGCCCACAGGCCCGTCGGCACGTGCTTGATGAAGGCGCCGACCTGAGTGTAGTCGGAGTCGCCAAAGGCATCATCGGTGGCCGACGTGTAGGCGCCGCTCAGAGCCAGCTTGAAGTTGCTGAACTCGCCGGTCCAGCGGCCAGCGATATCCCAGAAGTCGTCCTCACCCCACGACGCCGACAGCTTGAGACCGCCGATAGCAGGTGCGTCGTAGCGGATGGAGTTGCGGCGATCACCGGCGCAGTCGCCGCCGATGCCAAGCTGCGTCTGCTGGCAGAAGAACGCCATGTCGAACCACGTGGCGCCGGAAAGGCCTGCCGCACCGGCGTTGCCGCCCTTGGGACGAAGCCGGAAGGACGCGCCGTCGAAGGTCACGGTGTTGGCGGCGATGACGGTGCCGGAGAGATCGGAATCGAGCGCCGCGTTGTCGGAGGCTTGCGACTGCAGGCCGACGGTGACCTTGCCGAGCTTGTCACTCTTCAAGAACCAGTTCGAATGGAACACCGTCACGCCCGTGCCGACGTTGGCATTGTTCTGGTCGACGAGAAGGGCATCCGACTGGTCGAACGAGAGCGACAACTGGTAGCCGGCCGACCAGCCGGGCACGATTTGCGCTTGGCCGCCGAACGTGATGCGCGAGGCGAGATCCGGCGCCTGGCCGTTCACGTAGGTGTTGGATTCGTGGCCGTCATCCCACGAGAAGATTTGCTGGCTGACCCAACCCGTCATCGACAGCGAGACCTTGCGGTTCCCCTTCCGCGCAGTCGTGGCTTCGAGTTCTGCAATGCGCTCCTCGAGATCGGCGCAGCAATCGCCGCCGAGGTCTGCCGCCATCGCGTCCGCGCTCACCAGTGCTGCACCGGCCATGCCGAGCAGTGCTGCGCGAGCGAGACTATACTTGTTTCCCCCAACCATTGTTCGTGTGCTCCTTGCTTCTTGCGCGCCCATCGACGCTCGTTTTTAGAAGACGCTCACCTTGTGAAATCGGGGTGAGAGCAAGGCGTGTGCCAGTTACTTCGCGCGATGCGGCGCGGCGCAACGTCGGCGGCGCGCTCGAAAGCGACCGCGAATAAAAAATGACGGCTGCTGAAGAATTTACGGAGCCCCTCGCGATGCTCGGGGAAGTTCTCCCGGCGTGTCTTTGCGAGCAAAGCGTGGCCATCACGCAACAAGCGATCGGGTTGCGAGCGGCAGGACTACGTCTGACGATACGCGCGCCCCGTAACGGCTGTGACACCGCGTGCGACACCTGATGTAACGCAGGCACAGCGACATAACGCGCATCGTGATGCGCAGACCCCCACAGTGCATTGGGTCACGAAAACACTGCCTCCGAAAACACCCCGAATTTGCACGTGTTATCGCGTGTTTGCGCGCGTGTTTCGTACGTCCGTTGGGCGCGTACGCGAGGCTGGCATGAATCATGCTGTTTGCCCCCCAACGTCGTTGCGGTGTTGCCATCGAGTAGCCGGCACGCTGCGTGCGACGACAATGAAACTGGGGAGGAACATGTCGAACAATACGGAGATTGGCCCGCTGGCCAACCCAGAGAGCATGGATGCCAGCCAAGTCGGCCGGCGCGAGTTCATGCAAGGCTTCGCCGTCTGCGGCTGCGTTGCTGCATCGACCGCTCTGCTGTGCCCGTCGGCGGCGAGCGCGGAAGGCGCGCGCACATCGAAGCTTCAGCCTGGAGACACATTCGCCTTCATGAGCGGCGACAAGGAAGGACAGCTCGTCCGTCCTGAGGATGTGAAGGTCGGTGAGGCCCCGCTGCTCGTCTATCCGAGAGATCCGGCCTCGGAGAAAGTTTTGGCCTCGCGGGCCAACCTGCTCATGCTGAAGCGGGTCGACGTCAAGGATCTCGATCCATCGACGGCCCCGCATGCGGCCGACGGAATTGTCGCCTACTCGGCGGTTTGCACGCACGAGGGCTGCCCCATCTCCGGCGAACACGAGAATCCGCGCTTTGCCACGTGCAACTGCCACGGCTCGACCTTCGATCTCTCGAACAACGGGAAGGTGGTGCTGGGGCCCGCGACGCGCAGGCTTGCCATGCTGCCGGTTACCATCACCGATGGCTCACTGGTGGTGTCAGGAAAACTGAACGGCCCGATCGGGCCGCCAGTCTAGCGAGCGCATCAACAGCGCCTCGCTCAATAGAAGCTCACAAAAATGGTTGGGAGGATTCCTACGATGAAACTCAGACTATCCGTCGCAGCGCTCGCTTTGATCGCCGCGACTTCGGTGCAGGCGGGCGACTACAAGCCCGTCACCGAGTCGCGCCTTCAAAATCCCGAGCCTGAGAACTGGTTGCTGACGAAGGGCAACTACGCAGGCTGGAGCTACAGCCCACTCGATCAGATCACGCCTGCCAATGCTGCAAAGCTGAAGCCTGTCTGGTCTGCTGCCACTGGCGTGACCTCGGGCCATGAGGCTCCGGCGATCGTCAACGGCGACTACATGTTCGTGGCAACGGCGCACAACAACGTGATCGCCTATGACTCCAAGACCGGACGGTTCCTCTGGCGCTATGTTCGCGAGACGCCCGAAGGCCTGGGTGCATTGCACCGGACCAATCGCGGCGTGGCTCTTTGGGGCGACAAGGTCTACGTCGGCAGCATCGACTGCATGCTGACGGCGCTCGATGCCAAGACTGGCAAGATGATCTGGGAAGCGACCGTTTGCGACTGGGAGAAGGAAAGCGCCTACATCACGTCCGCTCCGCTCGCAGTGAAGGGCAAGATCATCATCGGTCCGTCCGGCGGTGAGTTCGGCGTGCGCGGTTTCATCAAGGCGTTCGACGCCGAGACCGGCAAGCTGGCATGGACCCGCTATTCCGTCCCCGCTCCCGGCGAAGCCGGCTCTGAAACCTGGCCGCAGGACGGGCAGTGGAAGGACGCCTGGAAGAACGGCGGCGGCACCATGTGGATGCCCGGCAACTACGACGTCAAGAATGACGTCATCTACTGGGGCGTGGGCAACGGCGCACCGTGGCTCGGCGATCAGCGTCCGGGCGACAACCTCTATCTCGCGTCCGTCGTCTCGCTCAACCCTGACAACGGCGAACTCGTCGGTCACTTCCAGTACCACTGGAACGACTCGTGGGATTGGGCCGGCATGAACGCGCCGACGCTTGTCGACTTCAACAAGAACGGCAAGCAGGTTCCGGGCCTGATCAGCGCGCAGCGCAACGGTGTGCTGTACTGGCTCGAGCGCGATGCGAAGGGTGGCATCAAGTTCGACAAGGGCGTGAAGTACGTCAAGAACAACGTCTTCACGAGCATTGACGAAAAGACGGGCCGCCCGACCTACAACGAGGCTCACAAGCCCGGCACCGGCAAGACGGCGACCTACTGCCCGAGCCTTTGGGGCGGCAAGGACTGGCCTTATGAGGCTTACAGCCCGAAGACGGGACGGCTGTACGTTCCCTTCAACGACAACCACTGCATGACGCTGACCGGCATGGTTCAGCCGATCCTTCCGGGTCAGTGGTCCGCTGGCGTGGACATCAAGCGTCTCGACCTCAAGGTTGACGACAACTTCAAGTACGTCGGCGGTCTCCAGGCCTGGAGCGTGGACGAGCGCAACGAAGTCTGGCGCCAGATCTACGCGCATTCGTGGAACTTCGGTTCGATCCTGGCGACGGGCGGCGGCGTGATGTTCGTCGGCGGCACCAACGATCGCATGTTCCGCGCTTACGATGAAGAGAACGGCAAGCTGCTGTGGGAGTTCCCGACGCCGTCGGGCATCATCTCGCCGCCGAGCGCCTTCTCGATCGACGGCAAGCAGTACATCGCCGTGGTCTCGGGTTACGGCGTCGACGCGCAGTGGATCCAGAGCAAGATGCACGAGCAGGCCGGTTGGGAGAAGTCTGTTCCCGAGGGCGGTTCGGTCTGGGTCTTCGCACTCGGCGACTAATCTCTGCTGAAACACGACGAGGCGTCTCTCTCGCTCTCAAAGAGAGTGACGCCTCCAAAAGTGATTGTTTTGCCGCCCTCCGCCTAGGTGGTGGAGGGCGGCATTTTTACGGGCCGTCGCGACTTTTGCGGCCCGGCTCGGGGGCGGCGCCAACAATGGAGATCCGCGATCATGGATGACCAGGCCGACGACAAATCACGCGAACGCCGGGAGTGGGCGGATGCCATCTCGTCCGTTATCGCCTTCGAAGGCACACGGCATGCCGACGAGATTTTGAGCGGCGCAGTGGAGGCGGCGCGGCGCTCCGGTGCGCAGCTTCCGTTCGCCGCAAAGACGGCCTACGTCAATACGGTCGCGGCCGATGAAGAGCCTACGTACCCCGGCGACCGCGAGATCGAGCGGCACATTCATGCGGCCATCCGCTGGAACGCCGCTGCAATCGTGCTCAAGGCCAACAAGGAGTCGAGCGAGCTCGGCGGTCACATCGCCAGCTATCAGTCGGCGGCAACGCTCTACGACACGGGATTTGAGCACTTCTGGCAGGCGCCTTCGGCGACGCACGGCGGCGATCTCGTCTTCATTCAGGGGCACTCCTCGCCCGGAATCTACGCGCGCGCCTTTCTCGAGGGACGCCTCACCGAAGAGCAGCTCATCAACTTCCGCCAGGAGGTCGACGGCAACGGGCTGTCGTCCTATCCGCATCCGTGGCTGATGCCGGACTTTTGGCAGTTCCCGACCGTGTCCATGGGGCTTGGTCCCATCATGGCGATCTATCAGGCGCGTTTCCTCAAGTACCTGCACGGGCGCGAGGTCGCCGACACCGACAACCGCCACGTCTGGGTGTTCTGTGGCGATGGTGAAATGGACGAGCCGGAAAGCCTCGGTGCCATTTCGCTCGCGGGTCGCGAGAAGCTCGACAACCTGATCTTCGTCGTGAACTGCAATCTGCAGCGGCTCGACGGGCCGGTGCGCGGCAACGGCAAGATCATCCAGGAGCTGGAAGGCGTGTTTCGCGGCGCCGGCTGGAACGTCGTCAAGGTGATCTGGGGATCGAGCTGGGACGAGCTTCTGAAACGCGACGTCACCGGCAAGCTGCGCCAGTTGATGGAAGAATGCGTCGACGGCGAGTACCAGGATTTCAAGTCCAAGGACGGAGCCTACATCCGCGCCAACTTCTTCGGCCGCTATCCTGAGACCGCGGCCATGGTGGCCGATTGGTCCGACGAGAAGATCTGGAAGCTGACGCGCGGCGGGCACGACCCGTCCAAGGTCTTTGCCGCCTACAAGGCCGCCGTCGAGCATCGCGGGCAGCCGACCGTCATCCTGGCCAAGACCGTCAAAGGCTACGGCATGGGTCCGGCCGGCGAAGCGCAGATGATCACCCACCAGCAGAAGAAGATGGGGCCGGAATCGCTTCGTCACTTCCGCGATCGTTTCCAGGTGCCGGTGGCCGACGCGGATCTTGCCGACCTTCCGTTGATCCGCTTCGAGGACGGCTCGCAGGAGATGACGTATCTCAAAGCGCGGCGCGAGGCTTTGGGTGGGCATCTTCCGGCGCGCAGGCGCGAGAGTGCGAGCATCACGGCGCCGCCGCTGTCGCTCTTCAAGTCGCAACTGGATGGATCGGGCGAGCGCGAGATCTCGACCACGATGGCCTTCGTGCGCATTCTCGCAAGCCTGCTCAAGGATCCCAAGATTGGTCCGCGTGTGGTGCCGATCGTGCCCGACGAAAGCCGCACGTTCGGCATGGAAGGCATGTTCCGGCAGTTCGGCATCTTCAGCCAGGTCGGACAGCTTTACCGCCCGTCGGACGCGGGCGAGCTGATGTACTACAGGGAAGACCGCAAGGGGCAGATGCTGCAGGAGGGCATCAACGAGGCGGGTGCCATGTCATCATGGATCGCGGCGGCGACGAGCTATTCGACGTCGAACGTGCCGATGGTGCCGTTCTACATTTTCTATTCGATGTTCGGGTTCCAGCGCGTCGGCGATCTCGCGTGGGCGGCAGGCGACAGCCGTGCGCGCGGCTTCCTGATCGGCGGTACCTCGGGGCGCACCACGCTCAACGGTGAGGGCCTGCAGCACGAAGATGGTCACAGCCACCTGATGTCGGCGACGATCCCGAACTGCATCTCCTACGATCCAACGTACGCGTTCGAGATGGCGGTCATCATCCGCGAGGGATTGGCGCGCATGATGGAGCGGCAGGAGGACGTCTTCTACTACATCACGGCGCTCAACGAGAACTACGAGCATCCCGCCATGCCGGAGGGTGCGGAAGACGGCATCATCCGCGGCATGTACCTGCTCAAGAGCATGGAAGCCGGAGAGACGAACGGCAACCGTAGCGGTCATCGGGTGCATCTCCTCGGGTCCGGCGCGATCCTGCGCGAGGTGATTGCCGCGGCCGAGCTGCTGGCGACCGACTTCGGCGTTTCCGCCGACATCTGGAGCGTGCCGAGCTTCACGGAGCTGGCGCGCGACGCGCAGGAGACGGACCGCTGGAACCTGCTCAATCCTCTGGAGCAGACGCGCGTTGCCTATGTTTCGCGTCTTCTTGCGGAGCGGGGAAGCGGGCCCGTCATCGCGTCGACCGACTACATGAAGGCCTACGCCGAGCAGATCAGGCCCGCCGTTCCCTATTCCTACCGCGTGCTGGGCACCGACGGCTTCGGGCGATCCGATTACCGGCGCAAGCTGCGCTTCCACTTCGAAGTCGATCGTCACTTCATCGCCGTTTCGGCGCTGAAGGCTCTGGCGGACGAAAACAAGATTCCGTCGACGACGGTTGCCGAGGCGCTCGCGCGGTACCGGATCGATCCTAAGAAACCCAATCCCGTGAAATCGTGAGCAAGCAGCACAGGCACGGAAGACAAGCATGTCCCTGATCGAAGTGAAGGTTCCGGCCATCGGCGATTATGCCGATGTGCCGATCGTCGAAATATTGGTGAAAGCCGGTGACAGCGTGCGCGCGGAGGATCCGCTCATCACGCTCGAATCCGACAAGGCGACGATGGAAGTGCCGGCGCCCGTCGCGGGCACGGTCGCGGAAATCGTGGTCGGCGTGGGCGACAAGGTGAGCGAGGGCAGCATCATCCTCAAGCTCCACGCGGATGGAGCCGGTGCGGCGCCCGCGGACAAGACGCCGCGACCTGGGCCGTCTGCGACCGAGCCGGTGGCACCTGCGTCTGCTCCTCCGCCTGCGGAAGCCTCGGAGAGCGCTGGTGGCAACACGCTGCCGGTGCCGGCCGATTTCGGGGACGTCTATGCAAGTCCCTCGGTGCGCCGCCTCGCGCGCGAGCTCGACATCGATCTCAGCGCGATCAAGGGCACCGGCCACAAAGGCCGCATTACCAAAGAGGACGTGAAGGCTACCCTGGGCAAGGCTTCGGGAGGCGTGAGTACGGCGCGCGCCATCCCGGAGATACCGCTCCAGGATTTCTCGAAGTTCGGCCCCACGACCGTGAAACCGCTTTCGCGGCTGAAGCGGCTCTCGGGCCCTCATCTGCACCGCGCGTGGCTCAACATCCCGCACGTCACCCATACGGATGAAGCTGACATCACAGAGCTCGAAGCCTATCGCAAGCAGCTCGACAGCGACGCGCGCGAAAAGGGATACCGCGTGACGATGCTGTCATTCCTGCTCATGGCGAGCGCGGTGGCGCTCAAGCAGTATCCGGAATTCAACGCGTCCCTGTCGCCAGAGGGCGATGCGCTGGTGTTGAAGCACTACTACTCGATCGGCGTGGCGGTGGACACGCCCGATGGGCTTGTTGTTCCGGTCGTGAAGGATGTCGATCGCAAGCGGATTCTCGAACTCAGCCAGGAACTCGCCACGCTTTCGGGACGGATGCGCGAAGGCAAGATCGCGCCAGCCGACATCCAGGGCGCAAGCTTCACGATTTCGAGCCTGGGCGGCATCGGTGGCACAAGCTTCACTCCGATCGTCAACAGCCCCGAGGTGGCCATTCTCGGCGTCGTGCGTGCTGCGATGCGCCCGATGTGGGATGGGCAGGCGTTCGTCCCGAGGCTCATGCTGCCGTTGTGCCTGTCCTATGACCATCGCGTCATAGATGGCGCATTGGCCGCCCGTTTCACGCGCCGTCTCGCCGAGATCCTCGGCGACGTCCGCCAGCTCGTTCTCTAGAAGGCTCAGGAGCCATCCTCCGAATGGAAGCGGAACTCGTTGTTCTTGGTGCTGGGCCGGGCGGTTACACGGCCGCATTCCGGGCGGCTGACCTCGGTAAGAAGGTCGTTCTCGTGGAGCGAGCGCCCGTTCTCGGCGGCGTGTGTCTCAACGTCGGGTGCATTCCGTCGAAAGCGCTGCTGCACGCCGCGAAGGTGCTCGAGGAAGCGCATGAGATGGTTCCGGCCGGGCTCGGCTTCTCGCGGCCGCCGATCGATCTCGACAAGCTGCGCCAGTGGAAGGAGGGTGTCGTTGGCCGTCTCACTGGCGGGCTCACGAAGCTTGCGCAGATGCGTGGCGTTACGGTCGTGCAGGGCACGGGGCGCTTCGTCTCGCCGTCCGAGATGGAGGTCTCCGACGAGCGGGGAGGCGTGACGCGGCTGGCCTTCGGGCAGGCCATCATCGCTGCGGGCTCGGAGCCGGCGACGCTGCCGTTCGTTCCGCGGGGAAGCGCACGTGTGATCGATTCCACGGGTGCACTCGAGATCGAGAGCGTTCCCGAGCGGCTTCTGGTTCTTGGCGGCGGCATCATCGGCCTCGAAATGGCGACCGTCTACCATGCGCTCGGGAGCAAGGTGACTGTGGTCGAAATCCAGAACCAGATCATTCCCGGCGCCGACGTCGATATCGTGGCGCCGCTGCTCAAGCGCATCAAAGCGCGCTATGAAGCCATCAAGCTCGCGACAAAGGTGACGAGCATCGAGGAGCGCCCGGACGGTCTCATGGTCGGCATGGAGGGTGCCGCGGGAGCCGAGACGCAACTGTTCGACAAGGTTCTCGTCGCGGTCGGACGCGCCCCGAATGGGCGACAGTTGAATCTGGAGGCTGCCGGCGTGCGCGTCGATGAACGCGGCTTCGTGCCGGTGGACCGTCAGATGCGCACGAACGTCCGGCAGATTTTCGCGATCGGCGACATCGTCGGGCAGCCCATGCTGGCGCACAAGGCCGTTCACGAAGGCAAGGTCGCCGCCGAGGTGGCCGCGGGACTTCATTCGGCGTTCGACGCGCACGTCATCCCCTCGGTTGCCTACACGGATCCGGAAGTTGCGTGGGTCGGCCTGACGGAGGCCGAAGCCGTCGCAAAGGGCGTGGCGTTCGGCAAGGGCGTGTTCCCGTGGGCGGCCTCGGGCCGCTCGCTCTCGCTCGGGCGCGACGAAGGCGTGACAAAAATCATCTTCGACAAGGAGACGAAGCGCATTCTGGGGTGCGGGATCGTCGGTCCGAACGCCGGAGATCTCATCGCCGAAGCTGCACTCGCCATCGAGATGGGAGCCGACGCTGCCGACATCGGCGCGACGATCCATCCTCATCCGACGCTCTCCGAGACGATCGGGCTCGCGGCCGAGATGTTCGAGGGAACGATCACCGACCTGATGCCGCGGCCGCCGGCTCGTAGTGCGCGCGGCTAGGAGCGAACCCATCGCGCCGGAACGTCACGCAGGGTTCGCCCTTCCGTAGCTTTTTATAATCAGCACCGAGAATGTCTGATGTCGCACCACGTCCTGCTTTCCGGCAGGGCGACGGCAGATTATGTCCGTTGACCTATTATTTTGGGCGGGGCGAGGTCTCAAAAAGTCCGGCGAAGGCTCCTCGCGGTTGGGTATTTTTTACTCTTGATCGCTACTGTTCGACCGTCTTTCGATGCGAATTTTACAGATCTTCCCGATTGGATACACATTGCTGGACTCTGCTTTTTTTCCTCAGAATGAAGTCGAGCGCTTGGATGCGCTCGTTGCCTGCCGGCTCATGGATACCGAACAGGACGAACGCTTCGATCGGATTGCGAAGCTCGCAAAGCGGATTTACGGAGCCGAGCTCGCGTATATCGCGTTCATCGACGCAGGCTTTCAGTGGCTGAAGTCCACGACCCGCGACGCCATTCCCAAGGTCATGCCGCGCGAGTGCGCGATCTGCAACTATGTGGTCGCGAGCGGTGAACCCGTGGTGATCGGCAACGTACATACCGATCCGCGTCTCGAAGGAAACCCCATTCTCGACCTCATCACGCATCGCTTTTATGCCGGTGTGCCGCTGATCGCAGGCTCCGATCTTGTGATCGGCTCGCTCTGCGTCCTTGGCGATGAGGAGCGCGATCCGGCGAGCTTCGACCTGGAGCCGCTGCAGGAGCTTGCGGCCATCGCCATGGATGAGGTGTCATTCTGGCAGACCATTCAGGAACTCAAGCGGAAGTCGGAGATCGATGCGCTGACGGGTGTTTCCAATCGCCGCCATTTCGATGATGCGCTCGAGCGGGCGACGCGGCGCGCGCATCGCACCGGCCATCCGGTCTCTCTGCTGCTGATCGATCTCGATCATTTCAAAGGTTTGAACGATCTCGCGGGCCACAGGGCCGGAGATGAGGCCCTTCGCCGTCTTGGCGCGCTGCTGGCCAGTGCCGTTTCGCGCCCTGACGATGTGGTTGCTCGCTACGGCGGAGACGAGTTCGCGATCCTGTTGCCCGACACCACGCTCGATGGCGCCCATCGCGTGGGGGAAGGCATCCGCAAGAAGCTGCTAAACGAGAAGATCCCGCATCCGACGCGTCAGATGGTGACCATCAGCAGCGGCGTTGCGTGCCACGTCGGTTCGGCCATGAATTCCGAGCTGCTCGTCAGCCACGCAGACCAGGCGCTCTATTCCGCCAAGCGCGCTGGACGCAATGCCGTGTTCCAGGGCGTGTACGCCTAGACGCTGCAGCACTCGCACGAGGCTTGCGAGGGGGCCGCAACCGCGCGCGGTCGCTAGCGGTAGAACAGGCCGATCCTGCGCCCGTCGAGCTCATGGATCGGAATGTCGATTTCGAAGATTTCGCGAAGCACGCCGGTTTGCATGATCTCGTCTGGCGTGCCGTGCGTGATCACCGCGCCCTCTCGCATCGCCACGATGCGATCGGAGTAGTGCGAGGCGAAGTTGATGTCGTGGAGGACGAGGACGAAGCTCTTGTCGAGTTCGTCCGCGATCTTGCGAATGAGCTTCATCGTCTCGGCTGCATGCCGCATGTCGAGGCTGTTCAGCGGTTCGTCCATCAGCAAGTAGTCGGTGTCCTGAGATAGGACCATGGCGACGAACGCACGCTGGCGCTGCCCGCCCGACATTTCGTCGATGAAGCGATCGCTCAGATCTTCAAGGCCGAGATAGCGGATCGCCTCGTCGACGCGCTGCGCGTCCTCGGTCGAGAGGCGGCCTTTGGAATGCGGGAAGCGCCCGAACTCGACCAGCTCGCGCACCGTGAGGCGCGCCGTCATGTGGTTGTCCTGCCGCAGGATCGACAGGCGTCTGGCGAGAACGTCGCCTGGGGCCGTCGCCACATCGAGTTCGTCGACGTGCACGGATCCGGACGTTGGAGGAAGCAGCCGGCTCAGAAGGGCAAGCAACGTCGATTTTCCCGCGCCGTTGGGGCCGATCACGGACGTGATGCCGCCACGCGGAATGTCGAGCGAGACGTCGTCCACGACGCGCTTGGCTCCGTATGCCTTGGTGAGATTGCGCGCGGCGATCATCGGGATGCACTCCGAAGGACCATGAGAATGAAGGCGATGCCGCCTGCGAACTCGATGACGATGCTGAGGGCGGTGTCGAAGGCGAACAGGCGTTCCAGGACCAGTTGGCCGCCAATAAGCAGCAGCATGCCCGTGAGCGTCGCCAGGGGCAGCAGGACCGCGTGCTTCTCGCTGGCGCTGATCCGGTACGTGATGCTCGCGACCAGCAATCCGAAGAACATCGTCGGGCCGACCAGCGCCGTGGACACCGACACGAGTGTGGCGACGATGATCAGGACCTGAAACACGGTTTTCCTGTAGTCGACGCCGAGGGCGATGGCGCTCTCGCGGCCGAGATGCAACACGTCGAACGTGCGCAGCTTGGATGCACCGTAGGCCGACACCGCGAGCACGGCCAGGGCGGCAATCGCGAGGACGCTGGTGTCGACGGTATTGAAGTTGGCGAACAGCCGATCCTGCAGGATGACGAACTCGTTCGGGGCCATGACGCGATGCAGAAGGCTCGACAGGCTGTTGAACAGCACGCCGAGCACCAGCCCGACGAGGGCGACGAGATGCAGGCTTTGCGAGCGGCCTGAAAACAGCCACGCGTAGACGGCGGCGGAAAACCCGATCATCACCGTCACCTGCGCCAGGAACAGCGCGGAGTGCGGCAAAGCGGCCGTAGCACTGCTGCCGAGCGCGAACATGATCGTCGTCTGGATCAGGACATAGAGAGCGTCCAGCCCCATGATGGACGGCGTGAGAATGCGGTTCGTCGTGATGGTCTGAAACAGGATGGTGGAGACGGAGACTGCGTAGGCGACGAGCGCCATTGCGGCGAGCTTGGTGCCGCGAAACGGCAGCACGAAGCTCCACGATCCCTTGGCGCCGAGCGTCATGAAGCCGATAGCCGCGAGCACCACCAGCGCGGACATTGCGAGAAGGAGCAAGGGCGCGCGGCGCCGCGTCGGATCAGGTGAGGCGGTCATGTTTGCGCAACAGCAAATAGAGGAACAGCCCGCTCGCGATGACGCCGAGCATCGTGCCGACCGGGATTTCGTAGGGCGCGTTCAGGATGCGGCCGGCGATGTCGCAGGCCAGGACCAGACCCGCCCCCAAGAGGGCCACCCAAGGCAGAGTGCGGCGGACGTTGTCGCCCATCGTGAGACTGACGAGGTTTGGAACGACCAGGCCGAGAAACGGGATCATGCCGGCGGTGACGATCACGACGGCCGTCGAGACGGAGACGATGATCAGGCCGAGTGTCAGGACGCTGCGGTACCTGAGGCCGAGGTTGGTCGAAATATTCTCGCCCAGTCCGGCGACGGTGAAGCGATCCGCGTAGACGTATGCCAGCAGCGTCATGCCGAGCGAGAGCCACAGCAACTCGTAGCGACCCCGCAGGATCATCGAAAAGTCGCCGTTGCTCCAGGACGCGAGCGATTGCATGAGGTCGTAGCGGTAGGCCAGGAAGCTTGCGGCCGCATTGATGACGCCGCCGAGCAGGATGCCGACCAGTGGCACGACGAGAGTGGACTGCAGGGGGACATCGCGCAGCATCCGCATGAAGAACGCCGTGGTGAGAAATGCGAACGCGGCGGCGGCGGCGAGGCGGGCGGGGATGGATGCCTCCGGAAAGAGGAGCAGGACGATCAGAAAGCCCAGTTTGGCGGCTTCGGCCGTGCCGACCGTCGACGGCTCGGCAAAGCGATTGCGGACGAGCATCTGAAGGATGGATCCGGATGTCGCCATGGCGGCGCCAGCCAGGACGAGCGCGATGGTGCGCGGCAGGCGGCTTTCGATGAGGACCTGGACCTGCTCGTCGTTCCAGCCCGATCGCCACAGCTCACCGATCGACATGTCGGTCACGCCGACGAAGACGCTCCAGATGGCCAGGGCCGCCACAACGAGGACGCCGAGGGCGAAATGGGGCAGCACGGGGCAGGATTTCGCCATCTAGGGCTTGGCGCCGAGCGCGCCGGCGATCTGCATGGCGTTGTCCCGGAGAGAGACGAGGCCGCCGCCGATGAGGTACCAGCGCGTTGAATCGAGATAGACGATCTGCTTTTTCTTCCACGCGGTCGTCCGCGCGACGAGCGCGTTGTCGAGCAGTTGTGCGGCGTGCTGCCCGCTCTGTCCGATGGCCGCGTCCCGGTCGACGACGAACAGCCAATCCGGATTGGCCTTGAGGATCAGCTCGAACGACACGCCCTGGCCGTGGATCGCCGTGTCCAGCGTCGCGACGGCCGGGATCACGCCGAATTCGCTGTGCAGCGCGCCGAACCGCGATTGGGGGCCGTAGGCACTCAGGCGGCCGCCGGTGCTGAGGAGAATGAGGCCGCGGCCGGCGTCGCGCGCCTTGTCGCGCGCCGACTGGGCGGCGGCTTCGACCCCACCGATGGCGGTTTCGATCTCGGCCTCTTTGCCGAATATCTTGCCGAGCGTTCTGGCGTTGCGGAAGGAGCTCTCTAGAAACGCACCGTCGTCCGTCGTCAGGTCGATGGTCGGCGCGATGCGCGACAGCTCGCGGTACTTCGGCGACGAGCGCGCGGCGACGATGATGAGGTCCGGTTGCGCGGCATTGATCGTCTCGTAGTCTGGTTCGAAGAGCGATCCGATCTTGAGGTACTTCGCGTCCCGGTACTTGGACAGGTGCTCTGGAATGTGCGTGCCGATGACGCCTGCCACCTCGACGCCGATGGCGTCGAGGGTTTCGAGGCTAGCGAGGTCGAGCGTGAAAACCTTCCGGGGCCTCTCAGGCAGGACAGTCTCGCCCTGCGCGTGGGTGACGACGATCGGCTCGGCGCGGGAGAGGGCGGGCTGAACGATCAGGCAGACGGCGAGCGCGAGGCAAGCGGCGATCCCTTGGCCGGGCGTGGTGCGTGTGGCGGCGGGATTGCGAGGGCGCACGCGTTGTCCTTTGCTCCGGTTGATTGCGCTGGCGGCGGCGCGCGGCTGGTGCGTGGCAACTTATAAACTGGACAATGAGAGTCAAGGTTGTGGCGGAATAGTCGATCGGGAATGTAGTAGTGCCCGTTTCGCCGGTTCATGGGGACGCGCGGCGGTGTTGTTGTCTATCAGGGCTCAAGAAAATTGTGGCACCGGGAGAGGCCAGATGCACGTCGCTGAAGCTCAGGTTAGGTCGGAGCGCGCCAGCCGCTACCTCGTACAGCTTTGCAAGCATTTCTCGCATAAGACGCCTGCGGACTACGATCAGGTGCGCGGTCAGGTCGATTTCCAGCCAGGCTTGTGCGTGATGCACGCCGCAGGCGACCAGTTGACGCTCCGCTGCGAAGCGTCGAGCGAGCTCGATCTTCACCGGGTCAAGGACATCGTGGCCGGTCACCTCGTTCGCTTCGCGGCGCAAGAGGAGCTTGCGGTGATCTGGAGCGATGGCGCCAAGTAGCGAGGTGAATGACGCGCTTGCGCGTTACCGTGTAGAGGCATTACAGGTCTGGCGACGATCCTGACAGTCCCATCGCGCCCGCGGCGCGCCCAAGCAGCGTTCGGACAAGCCTTCTGCCATGACGGAAACCCGACCGCTTCTCGCTCGCTTCTTCTCCTATTACCGGCCCTACAAGGCCTTGTTCATTCTGGATTTTGGCTGCGCGGTTGCGGCCGGATTGCTTCAGCTTAGCTTTCCGCTGGCGGTCAAATACTTTGTCGACGAGCTGCTTCCGGGCCAGAACTGGGGGCTGCTGCTGGCGTGCGCGGCGGCTCTTCTCGCCGTCTACGTGGCGAATGCCGGGCTGATGGCCATCGTGACGTACTGGGGGCATGCGCTGGGTGTCGGCATCGAAACCGACATGCGCGCCGAGGCTTTCGATCACCTCCAGAAGTTGTCGTTCCGCTTCTACGACAATGCGCAGACGGGGCAACTGATCACACACGTGACGAAGGATCTGGAGGAGGTCGGCGAGATCGCCCACCACGGCCCGGAAGACCTGTTCATCGCCGTGATGACATTTATCGGCGCCTTTCTGATGATGTTCACGGTGCATTGGAAACTGGCGCTGATCAGCGCCGCCATCGTGCCGTTCATGGCGTGGCTGACGGCGCGCTACGGTTCGCGCATGACGCAGAATTGGGAGAAGCTGTTCCGGCAAGTCGGAAACTTCAACACGCGCATCGGCGAGAGCGTTGGCGGGATCCGCGTCGTCAAGGCGTTCGGCAACGAGGATCACGAGCGCCGGCTGTTTGCACGCGACAATGAGGGCTACAAGAAAACCAAGCTCGACGCTTATGCCTACATGGCCGCGAGTGTGACGCTGAGCTATCTCGGCACGCGGCTCGTGCAGCTGATCGTGATGGTGGCGGGCGCCTGGTTCGTCCTCTCGGGTGAATTGAGCTACGGCGGCCTGATCGGGTTCATCCTGCTGATCGACGTGTTCGTGCGCCCCATCGACAAGATCACCTCGGTTCTCGAAAGCTACCCGAAGGGGATTGCGGGGTTCCGCCGCTATACGCGGCTGCTGGACACGGTGCCGGACATCGCGGACAAGCCGGGCGCCGCCATCGCGGGCCGCTTCAAGGGCGAGATCGTCTTCAAGGACGTGAGCTTCAGCTACTCCGGCGATCGCACGATCATATCGGGTCTCAACCTTACGATCGAAGCGGGCGCGACCGTGGCGCTCGTCGGGCCGTCTGGCGCGGGCAAGACGACGATCTGCTCTCTGCTGCCGCGGTTCTATGAAATCGATGCCGGGGCGATCACAATCGACGGTGTCGATATCCGCGACGTGACGCAAGCCTCACTCAGGGCCCAGATCGGCATCGTGCAGCAGGATGTGTTCCTGTTCGGCGGGTCGATCCGCGACAACATCCTCTATGGAAATCTGGAAGCGACGGACGCCGAAGTGACCGAAGCGGTTCGGCGCGCCAAGCTCGACGCGCTGGTGGCGGACCTGCCGCTCGGGCTCGATACCATCGTCGGCGAGCGCGGCATCAAGCTGTCCGGCGAGCAGAAGCAACGCGTTGCCATCGCCCGCATATTTCTCAAGAATCCGCCCATTCTCATTCTCGACGAGGCGACGTCGGCGCTCGATACGGTCACGGAATCCGCGATCCAGCAGTCGCTTGCGGAACTGGCGACGGGCCGCACCTCCTTGATCATCGCGCACCGGCTGGCGACCATCCAGCATGCGGACCGGATCGTGGTCGTCGATGAAACGGGAATTGTCGAGCAGGGCAGCCCCCGGAGCCTTCTCGAGGCCCGCGGAGCCTATGCACGCCTGCACGGAAGCCAGTTTTCGGACCGGTGACGGCTTGAGTGTACGATGGCCCGTGGGCAAACTGTCGCCCGGCTGCCGGGCCGGAGCGCCACAAGTGTTTGATCCAAGTGGCTTTCTGTTGTAATATGTACTGTAATCGTCAACAATGTAGCAGTGATGAAGGCGGCGCTGACATGTCGGCCGTAGGCAAGCCCCACGATAAGCTGAGCGACCGCATTCGCGTCCGCGGGCGCGAGATGTCGCCGTCGCTCGCGCGCGTGCTCGCGTACATCGATACGCACCGCCATGAGGTCATGACGCAGTCGGCCATGGAACTCGCGGCCGCGATCGGGACGTCGGACGCGACCGTGGTGCGGGCGGTTCAGGCGGCAGGCTTCCATGGGCTGCGGGAGCTGCGGCAAGCGCTGGCCACGGCTCTCGGGTCCGGCCAGACGCCGATCGATACGCTGACGCGCACGTTCGCCTCCATCAAGGAGCGTTCGGCGAGCGCTGTCGACCAGGTGTTCGACGACCATCGCGAAACGTTCGCGGCACTTCAGACCGAAGAGGCGCGCGCGCGCATACTGGAGGCGATCCAGTGTCTCTCGCCGGCAAACCGCGTGGGTGTGTTCGGCGGCGGCGCAACGGCGTTTCTTGGGCGATATCTTGCGCTTTGCCTCAACCAGATCGGCCGGCCGACGGCCGTGTTCGACGGCTACATGGCGCCGCTTCCGGAGCAGCTTCTGGACATGGGCGATGTCGACGCCGTCATCATGCTCGCGTTCGGAGGGCCCTATAAAGAAGCGCTGTCGACGATCGCCGAGGCGCGGCGCTTCCGGGTGCCGATCGTGCTGATCACCAACTCCAAGGAGCAGGCCCTGACGCGCCACGCGACGGTCGTCGTGCCGGTCACGTGCAGCCTGTCGGGCCGCGCCATCATCCACGGCGCGACGCTGGTCTGTCTCGAAGCCATCATTCTCGGCATGGTGACGGACAGCCAGCCCAAGACGATGTCCACCCTCGAGCGGCTGGGGGCGCTTCGCCGGTCCGTCTACAAGTAGCGGACGTGTCTATTTTGCATCGGGCGGGACTTTTCAACGAAGCCGCTCACGAATTTATTTACTACTACAGTCAGCAATCAAAATCTGCTCCCGCACTAGCCAGCCAGTGACCGACCAGCAGGTCGGCGCGAGCCAGCCCGGGCTTTTGGGCTGGAGCGCCCGCAGCTGCATCTGTGGGCGCTTCGGTGCCCGCTCGACTTTGGGGGATGATTTTATGCGTGACGTCAGTAAGGCCGCTGCTCGATCGACAAGGTTGGTTGCGAGCGCGGTGGTTTCGTGCGGACTGAGCTGTGGTGCAGCGTTCGCGCAAGAGAGCGCGGCGGAACCGGCCGCCGAGCTGCCGCCGCTGCAGGTGACGGCAAAGCAAGGCAAAAAGAAGAAGGCCGCCGTTGCCAAACCGGCGGCGGTCAGCGCGCCTGCGGAAGCTGCGCCCGCGCCGGTGCAGCCTGTCGAGGGCACAAAGGTGTCGGGTGAGCCGCGGATCGGCACGAACACGACCAACATCACGTCCCAGGATCTCGCACGCATCAATGCGACCGACGTCCAGGACGTGTTCTCGGGCCAGCCCGGCATCATCGTCGGCAGCTCGATCCCCATGTCGCAGAAGGTCTACGTCAACGGCATCGAGGAGACGAACCTCGCGGTCACGGTGGACGGGGCGACCCAGAACAACAAAGTGTTTCACCACAGCGCGACGAACTTCGTGGATCCGTCGCTGTTGAAGGCGGTGCGCGTCGATGCAGGCGTTGCGCCGGCCGATGCCGGGTTCGGCGCTCTCGCGGGCTCCATCGCCTACGAGACAAAGGATGTCGGCGATCTTCTCGACCGCGACGGCTTCGGCGGCTTCTCGAAAAACCAGTTCAACACCAACGGCGATGTGTTCACCAACAACATTGCGGCCTACGGCATGTCGAAGGGGTTCGAGATTCTCGGCTCCTTCAACATCGGTCGCGGCAACGAGTTCGAAGCCGGCGACGGAAGCATGGTTCCGGGAACGGAAACGCACTTCGAGAGCGGTCTCGGCAAACTCGCCTATCAGGCGCCGAGCGGCGACAGGTTTGAGGTGAGCCATGATTTCCTCAGCGACGACGCCTTGCGGCCCTACCGCGCCAATTTCGTCTACAACGTCGGGCTCGAGCCGGTGGTCGTGCCCTACGACATCAACCGGCAGACGACGGTCTTCAACTACAGCGATGCAACTCCGCAGGGGTGGTGGGATCCGAAGATCGTTCTCGCTCACAGCAAGACGAGCGTCGACAAGCCATTTGTCCATCCGCGCCGCCCGAACTTCATCACGCCTATTTACGGCGATGCTGAATCGTTCAACGGCAAGTTCGAGAACAAGTTCTCATTCGCCAACGGCAACGTCATTGCGGGTGTCGATTTCGTAGACAGCGAAACCGCCATCGCCTTCGATCTCGAATCTTACCGGGAGAAGAGCACCGTGGTGGGCGGGTATGCGCAGGCCAGGCTGGAGCCTGTGAAGGGAACCCGCGTCTCGTTCGGCGGGCGCTCCGACCACCAGGAGTTCACCGGCATCGACCAGACGAAATGGAACGACAGTGGCCTGAGCGGCAACGTCTCGGCCGAGCAGGATCTGTTCGGGCGCTTCCTGACCGCGAAAGCAGGCTACTCGCATATCTGGGCGGGCGTCGCACTGGAAGAAGCCTATACGGTCGACGTGATGACCTATAACGGCAACCTTGCAGCCGCGATTGCCGACAACTACACGGCGGGGCTGGTGGCGCGTTACGGCGGCTGGACCTTCGACGGCACGGTTTTCCGAACGGAAATCGCGGACGCACGCGTCAAGGCGCTTCTGCACGACGTTGAAACCGAGGGCTTTGAACTCGGGGCGCGCTACGATTGGAGCGCCGGCTTCCTTCGGGTTGCCTACGCGAACATCGATGCTTCGATCGACGGCAAGCCGGCCGATGCCTACAACGGCTACTACCTGACCACGCCGGTGGGCGAACGGATCACGATCACGGGCGTTCATACGTTCGTGGGCACGGGGTTCACCGTCGGCGCGGATGCGGTCATCGCTCCGTCCTACGATCGCGTTGCGGCGGGCAGCGGGCCCCTTCCGGCTTACGAGGTGTTCAACGCGTTCGTGGAGTACAAGCCTCAGGTTCCGTTCGATCTGACGCTGCGTCTCGACGTTCGCAACATTCTCGACGAGATGTACGCCGACCGGGCAAGCTACGGGCAGGAGTGGCTCAACGATCCGCTCGATCCGACCGTGCCGCTGTTCGAGCCGGGCCGGTCGTTCCTGCTGACGGCAACGTCCAAGTTCTGATCAAGCTCTCCGGCGAGGCGCGCGCTTCGCTCGTCTCGCCGGGGGCAGTCGATGCCTCCGGCGGTGCGCGCGGGCGGCTGTTCGTGATGCCCTGCATCTGTGTCCTCGGCATCGCGGTTTAGCGGTGTCGAAGGCAGGATGCCGGGTAGTTTTGGGGTGGTCAGTCGAGTCAGCGCTGCCAGCCTTCCCTCCACTCAATTGTGCCGGCGGAGCGCATCGCGTTTGGGTGACGCCTCCACGCGAGCGGAGCTTACTTGGGAGTGGAGGAGCGCGTTGCCAATGGTCTCTGACGCGCGGAGAGATGATCCAGGAATGCATTGCCGATGCGACTGCCGGTGCGATTCCTGTGGCGCAAGGCATGGAACTCGCGCTCGGGTAACTTAAACGGGACGTGATGCAGGAGCCCCGCTTCGATCGCGGCGGCGGCGACGGATGCTGAAATCGCGGTCACGCCGAGGCCGGCCTCGACAGCCGCGCGGACTGCCTCATTGGAAGGCAGCTCCATCACCACGCGCAGGTCTTTTGCGGCAATTCCGAGTTCCCGCATCGCGCCCTCGAACGCCGACCGCGTGCCCGATCCACGCTCACGCAGTACCCAGTCTGCATCGGTCAGGGTGCGAACGGAGGGCTTTCCGCGCGCCGCCCAAGCGTGGTTGGTCGAGGCGACCAGGACCAACTGATCGCGGGCGACGAAAATGTTTTCGAGCGTCTCGTTCTCGACCTTGCCTTCCACGAAGCCGAGCTCCGCGAGCCCCGTTTCCATGGCCTCGGCGACCTGGGCCGTATTGCCGATCGTCAGGCGTATCTCGATGCGGGGATGGGCGCGCCGGAAGCTGACCAGATGCCTTGGGAGCCAGTAGCCGGCGATGGTCTGGCTGGCGTGCACGGCAAGCGTTCCGCGTTCGAGCTGGCCGAACTCGTTCAAAGTCAGCTCGGCGTGCTCGACTTGCGCCAGGATGTTTCGCGCTTCGATCAGGAACGTCCTGCCCGCTTCCGTCAGCTCGATCCGCCGTCCGATGCGGTCGAACAGCTTCGTATCGTAGCGGGCTTCGAGCGCCGCGATGGCGTGGCTGGCCGCCGATTGCGCGAGGTTCAGGGCGTTGGCCGCCTGCGTGACATGCTGCCGCTCGGCGACGGCCACAAAAATCCGGAGTTGCTCCAGCGTCATGTCCGGCCCGTTCTCTGGTTTGCCCCATAAATCTGTAAATTAGATCGTATCTATGAATCCAATCTATTGGAACAATGAACCGGCGGCAACTACCTAAGCTGTGCAGAGACAATTTCTTGCATCAACGGAGGCAGACATGACCGCTCTCTTGCGTCGTTTCGATCGCCGGATTCAAACGCATAAAGTCGTGCCCCGGCGGGCAACGCTCAAGCTGATCGAGAGCCGCGCTGCTCCGGCTGCGCAGCCCGATACCAGCATTCATCCTCTTGCCGTCGCGGTCCCACTCGGGTGCGTGGCGTGATTTATTGTCGTGAGCTGGGCGGCCTTCGGCGGCGGAGAAACGTCGCTGGCGCTTGCCGTCGTCACCTTGATCCTGACGGTGTTTGCCGGGCTTCTGACCGGAGGCGCTGCCTACGGGCGCAATATCACCTGGGCGCGCATTCGAGGCCAAGGTTTTCGCGCCTTTCTCGAAAGGGATGCCGAGATCGCGACGGGGTGTTTGAGCGGCAAGCAGGCTCTCCTGCAAATTTCATTGATGCCCGTTGTGCTCGCGCTGGGAGCGACCGCGATTGCGTTCATCGCCGTCACGACGTGATGCGATGCCTGAAGGAGATTGTGCAATGAGCGACGTTCCGATGCAGACGGCGCCGATGTTTGAAATTCAGACCAGTGTTCTTCGGAGGATCGTGCGAAACTTTACGCCGAACTGGTTCACCGTGACCATGGGCACCGGCGCGCTGGCGCTCGTGCTGAACCAGTACCCGGTTTCGGTTCCGCATCTTCGTGACGTCGCGGCCGGCCTTTGGCTGCTGAATATCGCGTTCTTCGCGCTGTTCAGCCTGCTCTACATCGCGCGCTGGATCTTTTTCTTCCACGAGGCGAAGAGAATTTTTCAGCATCCCGTCATGTCGATGTTCTTCGGTGCGATCCCGATGGGCCTCGCCACGATCGTCAATGGTTTTCTCGTCTTCGGTCCGGACATGATCGGCGACACGGCGATTGCGATCGCGCACGGCCTTTGGTGGGTGGACGCTGCGATGGCGGTGGTCTGCGGGGTTGCCATCCCGTACTTCATGTTCACGCGCCAGGAGCACTCGATCGACAAGCTCACGGCAGTGTGGCTGCTGCCAATCGTTGCCTGCGAGGTTGCGGCCGCGAGCGCGGGTCTGCTGGCGCCGCATCTGTCGGCCTCGGAAGGATTTCTGGTTCTCGTCCTCGGCTACGTGCTTTGGGCGTGCTCCGTTCCGCTTGCGATGAGCATTCTCGTGCTTCTGTTTCTCCGCCTCACGGTTCACAAGCTGCCGGATCGAGACATGGGCGCTTCCGCCTGGCTCGCGTTGGGGCCGATCGGGACCGGTGCGCTCGCGCTGCTTCTGCTCGGGAACGATGCGCCCGGCATTTTCGCCGCGAACAATCTTGCGAGCGTTGGCGATGTGGCTCTCGGCCTCGGCGTGATCGGCGGCATCGTGTTCTGGGGTTATGGCGCCTGGTGGCTCGCGCTCGCGGTTCTGAAGACGCTCCGGTACATGCGCCAGGGGCTTCCGTTCAATCTCGGCTGGTGGGGGTTTACGTTCCCGCTTGCCGTCTACACGCTGGCGACGCTCGCACTCGCTCGTGTCACGCGGCTTGAGCTCTTCGCGGTGGTGGGGGCGGTACTGACGGTCTGTCTGGCCATCTTCTGGATGGTTGTCGTGACGCGGACGCTTCTCGGAGCATGGCGAACGACGCTCTTCGTGTCGCCCTGTCTCAAGGGGCTGCCGGAGGAGCGCTTCGAGGCGGACGCGGTTTGAACGGAAAGACTACAGCGGCGGCTCTGTCAAAAACGGCATGCCGGCGCCTTTCTGTTTCTCGATTTGCCCTTCGGCGCTTGCGCCACGCCTCCCCCGCCGGACGCCCGGCGGGGACTGGCCATGGCTTTTAGAGCAACATTTCGGGCTGCAAGCGCGCTCTTGCGGATTCTACTTCTAGTGGAGGTCACTTTCTTTTATCGCTAACGAAATTCACTGGTATTCAACGCGCAAGAATGTCTGTAAATCTCGCACGGCAAAGCGGACCTTGCAGGAAAGAATGCGAAATGAAAGCCAGCGAACTAGCCCAAATGAGCCTCAAGGACTTGCGCTCTCTGAGAGAGAGGCTGGACGACGCAATTGCCGCGCGTGAGCAGCAGGACAGGGCCGAAGTTAAGGCGAAACTCGCAGACCTGGCTTCGAAGGCCGGTTTCAGCGTGGGAGAGCTTTTTGGCACCGCTCGCGGTGGGAAACGCGGTGCGTCGCCGGTTAAGTTCCGCAATCCGAAAGATCCTACGCAGACGTGGACGGGGCGTGGACGGAAGCCGAATTGGCTGAGCGAAGCCGGCGGTGACATCGAGCGGTTTCGCGTTTAGCAATCGGGCGGTGCAGGCGGGCTTCGGTCTCGCCCATTTCGCATTGTCTGAATTTCTGTCGCAGCGGTGAAATCGCTGTTTTTCTCGCGGCGCCGCGCGGTAAATGCAACCTCCGCTCATGTCGTGAGAATAAGCGTCGTTCTATGCCAATGGCGCTACCCGGTCTCACTTGTATTCGATAAGCCGGCCTTTGCGACCCATGAGCCGAGTGAGCGCAAACTTGGTGATGCCCGCAAATTCCGCGAATTTGCCGGCCACGACCGAGACGGCAAACGGAATAGCGCCTTTGCCCATTTTTGCGCGCCGATAGGCAATTCGGGCGATCTGCGCGGGATAAACCAGCGCAACGGCGGCGATCGGCGGATAGATCATAGCGCCGAGGACGATGAGCGCCGGCAGCATGCCGCCCCAAAGGATCGCGCTCGACAGCTCGCGTCGTTTCAGTTTGTCCGGGCCGTTGCCGTGCAGCTCAGCGAGGGCGGCATACGCGTAGCCGCAGCGCTTGGACCGGCGCCACCATTGCGTCCAGTGCAGGATGTTTGCGTCGTGGCGCGTCATTGGGGCGTCGAGCCGCCAGATTTTCCAACCTGCGCCGCGCAGGCGCGCGCACAGCTCCGGTTCCTCTCCGGCGATCATGTGCTCCGCGAAGCCGCCCACTTGCTGGAAAGCTGAGATGCGGGCCAGAAAGTCCCCACCGCATTCGCGCGCTTCGCCAATGGGCGTGTCCCACTCCATGTCGCAGAGCGCATTGTAGATGGAGCGCTCCGGGAACTTCTCGCGACGGCGCCCGCAAACGATCGCGACCTCGGGATGGGCAACGAGAAACGCGGTGGCGGTTGCAAGCCAGCGCTCATCGAGATCGCAGTCGCCGTCCATGAACTGGACGAAGTCGGCGGTCGTGCCGCGCTGCAAGGCAACCGAGACGCCGAGATTGCGTGCGCGGGCGGCCGAGAACGGTTTGTCCATATCCAGCGCGGCGACAATCGCGCCGGCCCGTTCGGCAGCCTGCACGCTGTTGTCGGTCGAGCCCGAGTCGACATAGACGACTGTATTGGCGTCCGGGTGCACCGAGTTCAGAGCGCTGACGAGGCGCGCGCCCTCATTGCGGCCAATGACGACAATGAAGGCTTGCGATGTGCTGCCTGCTTGCGAACCCGTGCTCACCCGGCGCTCCCGAGGATCGTCCAGAGCTTCTCGATGGGGATGGCATCAAATGCGGTGCCGCCGCCCATTTCGTAGCGGATTGCAGACATGACGACGATCAACGCAATGAAGATCACTGTGGCGGCTGCGTCCTGCCTCAGGAACGACACGTGCTCGCGCCGTTGCCCGACGGCAAGCGTAGTGTAGCGGGTGAGGTCGCTGAAGGCGATGACGAGAATCGCGCCGATGAGGCCCGCGGTGTTGAACGCAAGCGGAAGCACTGCGAGGTAGAACGCGAGCTTAAGTCCGTTGCCGATGACATTGTAGAACGGCTTGCCAAATCCGAGCAGCGTGTACTCGTTCGTGGAGCAGAGGATGCTGACCCAGCCGCCGAGCAACAGCAACGTCAGCATCCACGACGCCTCGTGGTAGCGCGCGTCATAGATGAATGTGAAAGCGATGTCGGAAATCGTGATGCCGAACGCCATGGCTGCGGCAATGGCGATCAGGAGCTTGTAGCGCATCGGCGAGAGGCGTTCGGTGATCTCCTCGCCTTCGCGGTGTCGCGCCGACGAGACGATGGGGAAGATGACCGAATAGCCGATGCGGGCAGCCAGGAACGTGGGCAGGTCCGCGAGGGCGCGCGCGAGGCCATAGACACCCACGATCGCCAAAGGAGCTACCTTGCCGAGATAGAGACGGTCGAAGCTTGCGCACAGGAACGCGAGCATCGACGACAGGAAAATCCATCGCCCGAACGTCACGACCTCGATGGCGATCGCCTTCGAGAACATGAACTGGTTCTTGTAGTCGGTGATGATGTAGCTCAGGGCTGCGCGAATAACCTGCGCGATGAGCAGCGAAATCAGCAGGGATTCGATTGTGGGGCTGATGAAAGCGGCCGCGACGACGATGATGGCGCCGATGACGTCGTTGGCAAGATCGAAGAGGTTCAGGCGCGCGAGGGCGAGATTGCGGTGGAGCAGAAAAATGGATGTCGAGGCAAACCCTGTGACCAGCAGCGTGGCGGCGCTGATCTCGATTGCCGAGGCGGGGAGATCATAGAGCCGCCCTAGAGGCGCTGCGCAGAGGAAGAGGATCACGCCGAGCGCCACGCCGCGCAACATCTGCATGACCCAAACAGTGTTGTAGAAAAGAGGCTCGCCGCCCTTCTTGTTGTTGATAACGTTTTGCGCAAAACCGACGTCGGAGCTGAGCTCAATACCTTGCCGAATGGTATTGACGATGAGCAGCATTCCAAGCAGTTGCGGGTTAAGCAGTCGCGAGAGAATGACGTTCGAGCCGAAGCGTACGATGACCGAAAGGGCGTATGTTCCCGTCGTCCACACGACACCGTGGAGGGCCTGCCGGGTGGAGTTCAACGTCACGCCCTCGCTGTTATTTACCAATAGTCATGTTTGATCCATGCCGGCTCGGGTATGGCGCTATCAGGGTCGTACTTCGAGCGATTATCCGAAGTATGACTAATGATGCGAACGTTCGAGACTGGCGTGGAGATTTCGACGGAAAATGCGTTTGTCCGGCGTCGTGGTCTGAAATGAAAGCTGGGGCAATTGGCCGGCACCGCAACCGGTCTTGGGACCTTCTCGATAGCAAATGAACCTGCGACTTCATAGGACGCAATTGGGTTCGTTTCGTCGCGCCGGGCACCCCAAGCCGTTAGCTGCCGGTCATGTCCGGAGGGGTTATCGAGGCGGGCTCGCGCTCGCGCCATCAATCCGTAATTTAACTCTTGCACACGGGCCTCGGCCGGCGGAGGCAAAACCGCTTCCAGCCGCACACCCGTCCATAAGGCTATGAAGCGAATTCGATCATGAAAGTCGGCTACCTCCTCAACACCTATCCGATGATCACTACGACGTTCATCCGTCGGGAGATGCAAGCTCTCGAGGCGCAGGATGTCGAAGTCGTGCGCTATGGCATCCGCCCGTGGGATGGAGATCTGGTCGACGAGGCCGATCGCAGCGAGCGCGCGCGTGTGCGCTACCTTCTCAAGGGGCGGACGTCGGCTTTGATCGGTGACTTTCTCAAAGAGTGCGTCGCGAACCCGCTCGGCATGGCGCGGGCGGCCGGAACCTGGCTGCGTCTGATGCGCAACGCCGGCGGGCAGGTCGTGCGGCACTCGGCCTATCTTCTCGAGGCCGTATCGTTGAAGCGCTGGTGCGCGGACGACGGTATCGTGCATCTACACACGCATTTTTCGACGAATGCGGCAGCCGTCGCGCTTCTGGCGAAGCGGCTTGGCGGTGCCACCTACAGCTTTACGGCGCATGGGCCCGATGAGTTCGAAGACTGGCGCGCGTCGTCCTTGGCCGAGAAGATCGGCGGAGCGCGGTTTGTGGCCGCGATCTCCGATTTCTGCCGCGTCCAGCTGGCTCGCGCGTCCGGCATGTCGGCTTGGAACAAGCTGCATGTGGTGCGCTGCGGCGTTCGTCTGAAAGACTACGACGTGGCCAGCGCGCCATTCGAGGGCAACGACGTGTTCGTGTGCGTCGGCCGGCTCTGTCTCCACAAGGCGCAGACCTTGATCGTCGAGGCTGTGAGCGAGGTTGCGCGCACGCATCCGCGGGTCAAGGTCGTCTTGATCGGCGACGGGGAAAGCCGCGGCGACGTCGAAGCGGAAATCGCGAAACGGGGGATGCAGAACCACGTCATGCTTGCCGGTTGGCAGGACAACGTTTCGGTTCGGGAGGCGATG
The DNA here is from genome assembly GCF_019744875.1 of Hyphomicrobium sp. Taxonomy (GTDB): domain Bacteria; phylum Pseudomonadota; class Alphaproteobacteria; order Rhizobiales; family Hyphomicrobiaceae; genus Hyphomicrobium_C. The sequence goes on from NZ_JAIETU010000006.1 coordinate 337,026, forward strand.
AGCCAGGCGCGCGCCGTTCTGCTGCCGAGTTTCGCCGAGGGATTGCCGATCGTGCTCATGGAAGCGCTGGCGCTCGGACGGCCCGTCATCACGACGTACATCGCGGGGATTCCCGAACTCGTCGACCGCGAGTGCGGTTGGATCATTCCGGCCGGATCGGTTCCCGACATCGTCCAGGCGATGACCGCAGCGCTCGATGCCACGCCGTCTCAGCTTACGGAGATGGGCAAGGTGGGACGCGGCCGGGTCGAGGCGAGCTACGATGCCTTTAAGAACGCGGGCGTTCTTCGCGAACGGCTCGCGGAGGCGTGCGGCGGGCAATAGAAAGCCCGCTGCACGTGTCAGCGGATCAACTCAATTGACCTTGGCTCAACCGGCCGACGGCGAGGCGTGGACGACGGCTGCCGCCGGGCGGAGCTGTTCCTTGAGATGCCCGGCGAGTCGCAGCGCCAGGGCGACGATCGTCAGGGTCGGGTTCGCCTGGCTCGAGGTGGGGAACACCGCGGCTCCTGCGATGTAGAGATTGCTCAGGCCATGAACGCGGCAGTTCGGGTCGACGACGCTCGTTCGCGGGTCGTGCCCCATGCGCGCGGTGCCGATGTGGTGGCCTCCGTATGCGCCGTAGCGGGTCATGTCGTCTTCGACGGCGTCAGGATCGTAGGCAAAGGTGCCGAGCCCGCAACGCTGGATGTCGTCGGCAAGAAGGCGGACGGCGGTTTTGACGGTTTCGACGTCTTGGCGCGTGTAGCGCCAATCGAGTGAGATCTGCGGCAGGCCGAGAGCGTCAGTGTCGTTGCCGAGCGTTATGCGGCTGTCCGGATTCGGCATCTGCTCGGCGAGGAAATCGAGGCTGAACAGGTTCGATTTCAACGGCACCACGAGCGACGGGATCTTGCGGCTGGCAAGGAAGCGGCCAGTGAGCATCTTGAACGCAAATCGCGTCGCGGCAATGGGCTCCGAGACGACATTTAGGACGTGGTGTCCGTACTGGCGAAGCGTCACGGACCCGGCCGCGCGCGTGCGGTACTCCCAGGGAAGCAGCAGGCTACCGAGATAGACGAGCGACAGGATGGCCGCCTGATGCTCCGGGTCGGCAATGTCCGGATGATGCAGGCGCGCGACGAAGTTGCCGATCTCATGCTGTCGCTGCGGTTTGGGCTCAAGGGCGAACCGCCGCCGGCAATAGGTGGCGTCGTCGGCGACATCGTAGTCGTGCCAGACGGCCGAGTTGCGATTGATCTTGATGCGGCCGAGCGTGCCTCCGATGTGGCACATGTAGTATTTTCCAACGAGGCCGTTTTGGTTGCCGATTCCGTTGGCGTGCACATCGCGGTTCGCCAGAAGCAGCCTCGGCACTTCGAGGCCGCCAGTTGAGAGCGCGAAAGCGCGGGCCTTTACGGTTGCGGTTTTGCCTTCGAGGTTGCGCAGGCGGACCTCGGTGATGGTGTTGCCCGTATCATCAAAGCAAAACTGGGTGGCCGTGGCGTGCAGCAGCACGCGCACGTTGGCGGCAGCCAGCGCGTCGCCGTAGCACGCGGCAAAGTTGGTCGGCTTGCTGAAGCGTTCGAGATGATCGGTCGAGAACGTCGTGCTCTCGAAGCCTTCGATCATCGGCTTCATGGGGCGATCGAACGCTTCGCCGATCGTGTAGGCGAAGGCGCCCGCTTCGCAGATCCGGTTTGCCTCGCGGTAGAACGGGAGAAGATCGTCGTAGGTCAGCGGCCAGCCGCTGTGGGGCACATAGCTTCTCTGCTCGAAATCGATCGGGTCGAAGGGCATACAGCGGCCGCCCCACAACACCGTGCTGCCGCCGAACTGGCGCCGGCGAAAGCGGTCGACGGGAGCATGCAGCTTCGGGTTTGCAACGCTGCCGGCGTACATGCGCTGCACGTCTTCTTCGTAGCGCTGGCCGCCGGACTCGACGAGCAGAACGTCCAGACCTTGATCGATGAACTGAAGCGCGAGCGAAATGCCTGCGGCGCCCGCGCCGATGATGCACAGGTCCGCTTCGAGACGCTGCCCATCCTCAAGTCCGGCCATGTCGAGGAGCACGTGTCGATACTCGCTGTTCTGGGGTCGGCACATCGCCGCCAGGACATGCTACTGGATCTGGCGACGGAGCACATCAAGTCTGTGCCGCCGTCGCCGGAGTTGGCTAATACGCGCCGCGCAGAGTGGTCGTGACGGTTCGCGCCAGGATCTCGATGTCGAGCCAGATCGACCAGTTGTCGATGTAGTAGAGGTCGTACTCCATTCGCTTCTCGACGCTCTGAAGCGTCGTCGTCTCGCCGCGGCAACCGTTAACCTGTGCCCATCCGGTTATGCCCGGAAGCACGCGGCGGCGCAGAGAGAAGAGGTCGAGGCGGGCCTCGAAGCTTTCCTCGTGAACGAGCGCATGCGGCCGCGGGCCGACCAGCGACATGTCGCCGATCAGCACGTTAATGAGCTGCGGCAACTCGTCGATGCTGCTGGCGCGCAGGAAGCGTCCAACGCGCGTGACGCGGGCGTCGTGGCGAACGGCCTGGTCGACACGGTCGCCGTCTTCCGCCACGTGCATGGTCCGGAACTTGAAGATCCGGAACACCTGATTGTTGCGGCCATATCGACGCTGCAGGAAGAACACGGGGCCGGGGCTGTCGAGCTTGATCAGAAGCGCGACAATGAGCATGAGCGGCAGGATCGTCACGAGGCCGAAGGTGGCCAGGACGACGTCGAAAATGCGCTTTTCGAGTCGGTCCGTTTCGGCCGCTGGCACGGGGCTCGCGACTTCCGCACGGAAGCGGCCAATCGCCTTCGAGCCATGCACGGGCACGGGATAGGAGCGCGGCTCGGTGCAGAGAAGGATTTCCTGCGAATACGGCGCGAGCTGCCGGAGCGCTGCCCGGATTCGCAATTGATCGGTGGCCGGCATCGCGATGACGACCTGCTCGATCCCGCGCGTCCGCATCTGGTTTTTCAGAGCAAGAATGGCGGCCATGTCGGTTTCGGGGTCGCCTGCTTCTCGCGTCGGCAGGCACGCGACCGTAATGGCGAGGCTGGGGGACTCTTTTTCCAGCTCGGCCTTGATCGTATCGGTGAACTCGGCGGTGCCGATGAGCGCTACGTTACGCCTTAGGCGCCCGGCCATCGTGAGAGCCCGGAGGCTTCGCTTGCAGCACCAGCGGATCAGAACGAGCGCGGTGGCGCTGAACACGAACCAGATCAGAAACCAGCCGCGAGAATAGTCTTCCGCGACCTTCGATAGGTACATGCCACCGAGGAGGGTCAGAAACGACAGCGAGAGTGCGGTCGCAACGCGGTCAAGAGAGAGAGTCGGCCCGGTGAGCGAGCTGATGCTGTGCAGGCCGAACTGCTTGAACGCGTAATGGACAATCAGTGCGAGAATGCACGATGGGACCAAATACATGACGTGGGCCTGGGATACGCCCAGGCCGAAATCGATGTACAGAATCTTTGCTGCTCCAGCGGCAAGGATGATTGCCGCCGAGTTCGATATCGCGAGGAGCTGTAGGCAACGTCGCTCTATAGCTGAAGAGAGCAAACGCCCCCTGCCGACTTCTAACCCAAAAATTTCAGGTGAGTCGGAAACCGCACTTCGCCACATAGTGCACTCAAAATTACGAGTAAATTAACAGTTGCTTACTATACGGCAAACGCCATGCGTTAGGAAAGCGTTAATTGTGATCAAGAGTGAGACATCGTGCCCTGATGCTTAATCGGCGATCGTCACAATTTCGCCGTGTACGGACTCATGAAGCCGCTTTCGCGACTCGTCGCGCGCGACGCTGACACGCGCGGATCCTGATGCATTCGTCATAGCGGAAGCGGTGTATGCGATCGCAGTCAGTCGCGGCGCGGGCCTGCCGGTGAGTGCGCGACGCATTCAAGACGCGTATGACGCGTGTGCGACACTTCACGAGATGCGAGATTGCGAAGACGTGCGGTCGATGATCTTCAGCGAAGCACGTTATGAAGCTTCGGCCTGCGAATATGATCCGCTTTGATCAGGTCCAGCCCCGCGAGGACGCCGCCCGGATACTGGATCAGCCGGCTTCCCTCACGCAGAGATCCGAGATCGACGCCGAGGAATCCGAGTTCGTCGATCAGCGCGGCCACGTCTGCTTTTGCGTGCTTGTCGTCGCCCGCATAAAACTGAACGCGCTTGTGTCCGTCGAGCTGCGTATGGGCCACCATCTGGTGGGGCTGAAGATAGTTGAAGGCCTTCACAATGCGCGCATCCGGCGCGAGCTGGGCGACGACCTCACTCGAGAACAGTGGATGAACCGAATGGATGAGCGGGGTTTCGACCGGATTGTTGGCGTCGATGACAATCCGGTTCTTCCAAGCGGGCAGGCCGGCGAACGCGGTGGGCAGCTTTGACCAGGGCACGGCCACCAGCACGATATCGGCGGACGCCGCTTCGTCGCGGTCGACCGGGGTGATGAGCGGCTGTAGCTCGCCGAGCGCGGACGTGAGCGACAGGGGATCGCGGCTGTTTGCGATTTTTGCCCTGATGCCGGCGCTGAAGAGAGCATGTGCGAAGGCTCGGCCAATCTTGCCAGCCCCGAGTATTCCGATGCTCATTCTCGCGCTCATTTGCTCAGTACTGCTTATAACCTACCGCAGCGATGTGACTGCGTAACTATGCGTTCGGGGTTTGCGGTTAATTGCGCCGTCGCTTGCGCTGGGCGGCCCGGCTTGCTGCTGCTAGACGCCTTCCGAGGACACAAGTGCGCGCAGGTTGTCAGGTTTCGTTGTCGAAACGAGGACAGTTCCGTTCGGCCGCCGGCTTAGCGCCTGGCTCAGGCGCTGGCCTGCATTCGAACCGGCTTGCCCGGCCGACCAGTACGTCTGGTCGCCGCCGCTGAGGGCGCCGTAGGTGATGTCGGGTGTGCGGGTTGCGTCCCATTCCGATTCACCGGCCTGCACGATCTCGCCGATCCCGGGGCTGGCATCGAGGGCAGAACGGACGCCCGCCCATTTGCCGGCGAGGCCGAAGCTTCGGATGAGACCGCGCGCGCGCAGGTCGATCAGTTCCGCCAGCAACGCGTCGGCTGTGCTCATCCGTTGGGCAGAGGGCTCATGTAGGAGCAGCAAGTCGATCCGGTCCGTGCCCAGACGCCGCAACGAAGCCTCGACGGACGACCGCAGTCCGTTCGCGGTGAGCGGCGGCATCTGCTGCGACCAAACTCCGGCCCGGCGGGCGATGGATCGCGCGGCGCGCAGTGGCGTCGCAAGGGCTGGCAGAGCAGCGAACAGCGGGTCTATCGGCAACCCGTACTTCGTCGCGATCACGATGCCGTCGCGACGGCCTTTTAGCATCAGGCCAAGCTCGGACTCGGCCAGGCCGTCGCCGTAGGAGGGCGCTGTATCGAAATGAACAATGCCAAGGTCGCGCGCGGTGGCCAGGAGGGCTTGGCGCTCGTTGCGCCCAATATAGTGCAGGCGAGAGGTACCGAACCCCAGGCGAGACGTTGTGAGGGCGCCGTTTCCGAGTTGAACAAGTCGCATGTTTTATCCGTGCTGGATCAGGCGTGCTGGATCGGGCGATCGCGTCGCCCTTCGGCGCGATTTGCGCCTTTAGGATCAGGTCGCCCATGCATGTCACGGGCCATGCTTCTGTGTGGCGGGTCTGGCGGCGAAGCCCCTGGACGCATCACCGCGCAATAACGTTAATGTCGGCGACTGCTCTCTTCGGACAATTCTGTACTAGGCCTTTCCAGTCATCTTAGCCATACCTAGGCAAAATTCACGGCGTGATCCCAGGGTGCCTGGACCAAATCGGCCATGGTGCAGATATTGCTTTAGTAATTTCACATGGCGGAAGACCCGCTGTCTAGCCACAAGCGAGGGGCTTGAAGATGCAGAGTGGCCAAATTTCTTGCGTGCTGATGGGGGACGGCTCGCTGCTGACGCAGTGTGGCAACCTGCTGCTCAACAGCGGTTCCTTCGCCATCGGGGCCGTCGTGACGGAGAACAGAGACGTCTCCGAATGGGCCGCGCAGCGTGGCCTTCCGGTGATCGCGAGTGCGGTGGCGATCCGCGACGGTCTGGCCGGCCTCTCGTTCGACTGGTTTTTCAGCATCGCCAATCTGCAGGTCGTGCCGAACCGTGTTTGGCAGGCGGCGAAGGCTGGGGCTGCCAACTTTCATGACGGCCCGCTGCCGAAGCATGCCGGTCTCAATGCGCCCGCGTGGGCGATCATGGCGGGCGACACCGACTTCGGCGTGACGTGGCATGCTCTGTCGGAGCGCATCGACGAGGGCGACATCTATGCCCAGGAGTTCTTCTCGATCGATGCCGACGAGACGTCGCTCACGATCAATCTCAAGTGCTTTGAAGCGGGGCTTGCGTCCTTCGCAACGCTGATCGCGGGCATCTCGGCCGGAACGCTTTCCGGCGCGCGGCAGGATTTGACGGGGCGCACGTATCACGCCCGGCGCGACCGCCCTTCCGCCGGAGGCACGATCGATTTTTCCGCGCCCGTTGAGGAGATCGGACGGCTGGCGCGCGCGCTGACCTTTGGCGACGGCTACGCCAATCCGCTGAGCCTGCCGAAGCTCCTCACGGCCGCTGGCGCCTTCAACGTCGTGTCGCTCGACGTCACGGCCGAGCCGGAGCGCGTGAGCTCGGTTGCGCCTGGAACTGTGATTTCGCTGGATGGATCCACTGCGTCGATCGCAGCGGCCGACGGAGTCGTGCGCATTAGCGCGCTCAGCGGCGCATCGGGAGCGCCGGTCGACATCCGGGACGTGCTGCGTTCCGGAGACGTTTTACCGTCGCTGGCGAGCCTCGATGCCGAGCAGCTCAACGCGGTGCTCCGAGATGTCGCCGGGCATGAGCCGTATTTTCTCAAGAGCCTTCAGAATTTCGCCGACGTCAGTTTGCCGGGGCTGGCGGACGCCGAGCCGAACTCCGCGCCTGCCTGGCAGGAGCTGGATCTCGCGTTGCCTGGTTCCGTCACGGGAACGCGCGCCGTGGCGGCGCTCGTGGCCGGGCTGTCGCGCATCAGCCAGCGCAACCGTGTCGATGTCTTCTTTGCAAACGATGCGGAGCGGCGCGTTCCGGCGGGCTATGTGGCGGAGAGCGCGCCTCTCAGTGTGTCCATTGGGTCCGACGAGACAGTCGCGGACAGTGCTGCTGCGGTCGCCACCGAAATCGAAGCGTTGCGGCGTCGTGTGGGATACGCGGCGGACCTCGCGAACCGGTCCCCAGGACTCGGCGTTCTCCGGTCCTCGGTTGCGATCCGGCTGGCGTCCGATCTCGCGTCGGCCCAGCCGCTTGCATCGTCCGGCGTGACGTTTGCCGTTGCAACGTCTGGCCCTGGCGTTCGTGTGTTCTTTGACGCATCTCGAATGAGTGGCGCGGCGGCCCAGGAGATGGTCCGGCGGCTTGCTCTCGTGGCGCATGGTTTCCTCGACGATGCGACGCCGGTTATGCAGCTTCCATTGCTCACGCGTGAAGAGTTCGACGAGCTGATCCACGCGCGCAATACGACGGCGCGGGAGTATGACCGCATCGCGCTCATCCATACCTTGATCGAGGCGCAGGCTGCGGCCACGCCGGATGCCGTGGCGCTGGTTTGCGGCACCGAGAGCCTCACCTATCGGGAGCTCGACGCCCGGGCCAATCGGGTCGCCGACTATCTCGTGACGCTTGGTGTCGGACCGGACGTTCTGGTCGGGCTCCACCTGCAGCGGTCTTGCGATCTCGTCGTGGGCGCTCTCGCCATTCTCAAGGCGGGCGGAGCTTACGTCCCTCTCGATCCCGCCTATCCCGCCGAGCGCATCGCCTACATGATCCAGGACAGCCGCCTGGCGACGCTGATCGTTGATGGGTCCGTGGCTCGTGAGGCGCTTCCCGGGGTGCGTCAGGTCACGATCGAACAGGCCCTTTCCGCTGCGCCGGCTGCACGTGCTTCGGTGCCGCGCGCTGAGCCGCACAATCTGGCCTACGTCATCTACACCTCGGGCTCGACCGGAAAGCCGAAGGGCGTGATGGTCGAGCACCGCAACGTCGTGAACTTCTTCTCGGGCATGGATGAGCGGATCCAGCGCCAGCCGGGCCAGCAGGGCGTGTGGCTGGCGGTCACCAGCCTGTCCTTCGACATTTCGGTTCTTGAGCTGTTCTGGACGCTTGCGCGCGGTTTCAAGGTCGTCGTGCAGTCGAAGGACCGGCATCAGACGCAAGGCAACGGCGCGGGCCTTTCCGGGCTCGCGACGAACATGGAGTTCGGGCTCTTCTATTGGGGCGACGACGATCGCCCCGGTTCGAAGAAGTACCAGCTTCTCCTCGATGGCGCGCGGTTCGCCGACGATCACGGGTTTACCTCCGTCTGGACGCCGGAGCGGCATTTCCACGCCTTCGGCGGTCCCTATCCGAACCCGGCGGTGACCGGCGCGGCGGTGGCTGCCGTCACGAAGAACGTCTCGATCCGCGCGGGCAGCTGCGTGCTGCCGCTCCATCATCCCGCGCGCGTTGCGGAAGACTGGTCGATTATCGACAACCTCAGCGATGGACGCGTGGCGCTCGCGTTTGCCTCGGGCTGGATGCCGGAAGATTTCATCCTGCGGCCGGAGAATGCGCCGCCGGCGAACAAGGCGGCGCTGTTCCGCGATGTGGAAGTCGTGCGCAAGCTCTGGCGGGGCGAAGCGGTTGGTTTCGATGCGCCGGGCGGCAAGACCGTGAACGTCACGACGCTGCCGCGGCCGGTCCAATCCGAACTGCCGGTCTGGATTACGACGGCCGGAAACCCGGAAACGTTCCGGGAAGCGGCGCGGCTCGGCGCGAATGTCCTCACGCATCTGCTCGGTCAATCGATCGAGGAGGTGGCCGAGAAGATCGCCGCTTATCGCGACGAGCTTCGCGTGAACGGGTTCGATCCCTCGCGCTTCAAAGTCACGATGATGCTGCATAGCCTCGTCGGCCGCGACCGCGAGGCGGTGCGGGAGCAGGCGCGCGGGCCGATGATCCGCTACCTGCGGAGCGCAGCTGCGCTGATCAAGCAGTATGCGTGGAGCTTCCCGGCGTTCAAGCGTCCGGCCAATCTGGAACGCGCGGCCGATATCGACCTGCGCAGCCTGCAGGATGACGAGATGGATGCGATCCTCGAATTCGCATTCATGCGCTACTTCGACGACAGCGGACTTTTCGGAACGGTCGAGGATGTTCAGGCCCGCGTTGTGCAGTTGAGCGCCATCGGTGTCGATGAAATTGCATGCCTTATCGATTTCGGCGTGCCGGCCGAGCTGGCGCTGGAGGCCTTGTTGCCATTGTCGGAGGTTGTCGCGGCCACCAAGGCGCGCGCCCCCGCAGTGCTCGCCAACGATGCCGCGTCGGCTCCAGCGCCCGACAGCGTTGGTGACCTGATCCGCATTCACGGTGTCAGCCACATGCAGTGCACGCCGTCGATGGCGTTGATGCTGACCGAGAACGACGACGATCGCGCGGCTCTGCGCAATCTGGCCCACCTCTATATCGGCGGCGAAGCCTTGCCGGGTGCGCTTGTCAAAAGTCTTCAATCGGCGACCGGCGCCAGTATCGAAAACATGTACGGGCCGACGGAAACGACGATCTGGTCCGCTACCGGCCCTGCCGCGGTTTCGGCCGGGAAAGTTCCGCTCGGGACAGCGATCGCCAACACGCAGCTCTACGTTCTCGACCGGAATTTGCAGCCTGTACCCGCCGGGTTCGAGGCGGAACTCTTCATCGGGGGCGACGGCGTCGTGCGCGGCTATCATGATCGTCCGGAGCTCACGGCGGAGCGCTTTATCGGCAATCCCTTCGTTGAGGGTGGCCGCCTCTATCGCACGGGCGACGTCGTTCGCATCGATGCGGACGGGGCCTTGCAGTTCATCGGCCGTGGCGACGAGCAGGTGAAGGTTCGCGGCCACCGCATCGAGCTTGGCGAGATCGAGGATCGCGTCGGCAGCCATCCGGGCGTCCATCAGGCCGTGGTCGTTGTGCGGGAGGATGTCGCGGGCGACGTTCGCATCTACGCCTACGTGCGCTTCAAGGCAGAGCCGGTTTCGAACGAAGATATGCGCGCATGGGTTCGCAGCTCTCTGCCGGACTTCATGATGCCGGCGCAGTTCATCGCGGTCGAGACGTTCCCGTTGACGCCGAACCTGAAGATCGATCGCAAGGCCCTGCCCAAACCCGGGCAGAGCGGGGCGGCGATCAGCGCGGCCGTCTACGAGGCCCCTACGAGCGATTTCGAGAAGCGCATCGCAGAGGTGTTCTTGCGCGTTCTCGGCGTTCCCCGGGTTGGCCTCAATGACAATTTCTTCAGCCTTGGCGGGCATTCTCTGCTCGCAGTTCAGGCCCACCGCGAGATCAAGACCGAGATCACGGACAAGCTGACGATCGTCGATCTCTATCGCTTCCCGACTGTCGCCGGGTTGGTCAACCATCTCAGCGACGCCGATGGCGCGAGCAATCACCTTGCCAAGATTGCGTCCCGCGCATCCAGCCGGCGGAACGCGCTTGCTGGTCGCCGTGGGATCGCGCCGTCAGACGCGTGACGTAAGTGAGTTCTGTTGGCGCTCGCGCGAAAGCGCGGGCGATCGTTTGCCACCAGTAGAATGTACGACGAGGATTAAGGATGTTCCGGCACGCACGACTGAAGCTCTACCAGCACTATCTGGGGCCGTATCAGGTCCGCGCTCGAAAGCTCCGCTCGGAGTGGTTCAAGACTGCGATCGGTCTCAAGCCGCACATGAAGATCATGGACCTAGGCGGAACTCCCCAGATGTGGGGTTTCATCGACATTCCGCTGGACATTACGCTTCTAAACCTCGTGCATTCCCCGACCTCTCAGGCCGAGGCCGATAGCATCCCGCGGCACAAGTTTACGTTCGTGAGCGGCGATGCGTGCAACCTCGATTTGCCGTCGAATAGCTTCGATGTGGTCTTCAGCAACAGCGTTATCGAGCACGTTGGAGATGAAACGAAGCGCGCGGCGTTTGCAGCGAACGTGCGTCGCCTCGCCAGGAAGCACTGGGTGCAGACACCCGCGAAGTACTTCCCGATCGAAGCGCACACGGGCATGCCGTTCTGGTGGTACTATCCGGAGAGCTGGCGGCAGGGCTTCATCAAGAGCTGGCGCACGCAGTTGCCGCCCTGGACGGAAATGATCGAAGGCACCACCCTGGTGAAACGCGATGAACTCGAGCGCCTTTTCCCTGATGCGGTGATCTGGCCCGAGCGTCACTTCGGTATCGTGAAATCATACGTTTCATATCGGTCCTAGACCGGGTTGCGGACGCGCGCGTCAGGATCGACAGATTGCGTGCACAGTTGGAGAGGTTCAGTGCGGCGGAGCGCCATCGGTAGATTTGTTGGGCTTTGCTCCGCGCTGTGTGCAATGGCATCTGTCGGTTGGGCTTCGGCCGCGACCGCGCAGACCGTGCACGAAGTCACGATCGCGACTCCCAACATGATTGCGATCGAGGTGCGTGACGCGCCGTTCGTTGCCGGGGGAATTGAGCCGCTGCCGGTTGCCAGCTCGCAGGAGCAGGGAACGTGGATCGATGTCGGCGGGCGCTGGGGGCGCGTCATCGGTCCCGGCAAAAACCACATGCGCATTTCCGATACGCCGCCGTCGCAGTACCTCGACCGGGCGCTCGTCGATGACGCGAGCGGCTATGGGCCGATTGACGGCGCGGCGGTGAAAGCGGTCTACCGGAAGTCGACGCCGTACGATTCCGGAATCTATCGTGGCGCCCAGGGCGAGACGATGACGGGCGCGAGCCTGAAGCACTACATCTACCTCGAGCTGTCGCAGCCTCTCTCCGAGGGATCGCATGCGATCAAGTGGCCCGGCGGCGTGCTTCCGGATACGGCGTTTCAGTATTCGCAGCGTACGACGCGCGCGATTGCCCTTCGCGCCAACCAGCATGGGCACAGGGCATCCGACGCGCGCAAAGTTGCGTTCTTGTCGCTTTGGGTTCCGGGAGGGGCAGACGAGGGCGCCGTCGATTTCCGCAAGTTCGGGCTCGACACGTTCGAAGTCTTGGATGACGCGGGCAAAGTCCGGTTCTCTTCCAAGATCACGCTTCGCATGGCACCGACCGACCCCGAGCCCGGAAACGGACTTGGCAAGCCGCTGCTCGACTATTTGAGCGCTTCGGGGCCGTCCGTCGAGATCACGAGCCTCGATACGCTACACGCGAACACGGCGACCGCGCCTGGGCACAAGTTTTCCAAGGGCCAGCGCATCTGGCTGGACGGCTTCGTCGCGCGGAACAAGAAATTCAACGGCTTTGCGACGGTCGGCGCCACGACTGCCGATACGTTCGAGCTTACTGATCTGGCGGGTGGTGGTCCGAGCCGCAACTCGCCGCGGCCAACCGCCTTTCCGGCCCATACCGCAAACCGTGCCGGGACTTACGTGTTTGAGCTCGATTACAGCGCTTGGGTCGACGCGCCGAGTGGCGCCTACCGCCTGCATGTTCCGGGCCTGGGCGTTTCGGACCCCTTTCATGTGCGCGACGATATCTGGCTCGCCGCGGCCCAGACATCGATCGGCGGGCTCTACAATCATCGCAGTGGCGTAGCGCTGGACGGGCGCTTCGGGTTTTCGCGGCCGGCCGGGTTTCGGCCCGGGCCGGACTTTGCCGTGAAGATCTCCGCCTTGCCACTTCCCTGGACAACGAACTCCAGCCTTGGGCGCCTCGCCGCGGATGTCGGCGCGCAGGCGCCCTGGATTACGGACGAGACGGCTCCGGATAGTTACTGGGGCGGCTATATGGATGCGGGTGACTGGGATCGCCGTATCGATCATCTCGACGTCAGCTCTCTGATGCTGGACGTGTATGAAAGTGCGCCCGCGGCCATGGCCGTGCCGCTCAAGATCCCGAAATCGAGCGAGGTGCTCGATCCAAATCTTTATGCCGAGATCGACGATCTGCCGGATGTCCTGCACGAGGCCGTGTGGTCGATCGACTTCTTCCGCCGGCTTCAGTTGCCCGACGGTAGCGTGCGGGGCGGCATCGAAAGCGGATCGCACCCGCTGCTGGGAGAGCCGAGCTTTCTCGAGCACTACACCGTTTATGCCTACGCACCCGATCCGATCTCGACCTATCGCTACGCGGCGGTTGCCGCGAAATTCGCGCACGTGCTGCAAGGTCTCGGAAAGACGCATCTTGCCGATGTCTACCGCGCGAGCGCGTTGCGTGCCTGGAACGCGGGCGCGGCCATGCGCACGACGCCGGTGGTCGAAGCGCAGGCGCGGAAGCTTGCCACCGCCAATAACGCTCTCGACAAGGCGGGCTTGGATCAGCTCGAGAAGCGCATCCAGAAAGCGACCGATGAGCATCGCGTTGCAGCTTCGGGTGCCCTCTATCGCCTCACGGGCGAAGACCAGTATCGCATCATCTTCGAAAAGGCGTGGGCGGGCGACGTCGAGCTTTACCAGCACAATGGGGACGGCGCCTGGGAGTACTACAAGGCGGATTTCCCATCCGCGGACGGCGCGCTGAAAAAGCGCATCGGCGACGCCATCGTGGCCGCCGCGCAGACCGTTGCTCAGGCTCAGGCTGAGATGGCCTATCCGGGCATGAAGCATCCGTTTGCGCCGCTTGGGTGGGGTCAGGGGCTGGCGCCAGACTATAACCAGACGCAGATGTTCATTCGCGCCCATCAGATCACCGGCGACAAGGACCTGTTGGGGACGATGCAGAACGCGTCCGCTCAGATCCTGGGCGCCAATCAGGTTGGGCTTAGCTTCACCACGGGGCTTGGCCTGCGGACGATCAAGCACCCGTTGCATGAAGATCACCGCGCAATGGGCGTCACCGTCCCTGATGGCATAACCGTCTACGGATGGGCGTCGCAGTTCACAACGGCGCACGACTGGATCTTCGGCCCTTACTGGTCGCCTTTGCCGCTGTCGGGTACGAAGGAGCACGCCGAGCAACGGCGCGTCTCGCCGGATCCGTTTGCGATGCCCCTCTTTGACTATCTGATCGAGCATCCCTTGCTGGTTATCCAGCAGGAGTACACGGTACAACAATCCATCGGCACGACCGCGGCGATGTGGCTTTATCTGCATGCGGCCGCCGGCAGAAAGAACCCGTGAGTAGGATGCGATGAAGTATCTCGCTCTCTGTATCGGCGTGCTTGCGCTCTGGCCGATCTACGTCGTTTTCAGATCCTACCCTTCCATGCGCAAGTATGTCTGGGTGGCTCTCGGCGTTTTGCCGTTCCTCTCGATTGTGCTGCCCTTTCTCGATGTCGCACTGATTTCCTGGGGTGACTTCTGGACCGGCTACGTGCCTGGGCTTCAGGTCACCGCGATCGACATCATCGCGGTGTTTCTCTTCTTTTCCGTTCGGAAGAACCCCACCTTCAAGTCGCTTCACGTGCTCTTCGGGCTCAACCTCGCAGCATTGACGCTGTCCATGCTGCAGGCCGACGAGCCGCTGGCCACCGGATTTGCGGTCTGGCAGTTCGTGCGCGTGTACTTCCTCGCGGTGTTGGTTGCGAAGGCCTGTACGGATGACGCCGTCGCGTACCAGCTGCTCAAGGGGCTTTCGCTGGGCTTGGCGATCCAGTTCATTGCCGTTATCTGGCAGAAATTCGGCCAGGGCATGGTTCAGCCGACGGGCACATTCGTGCACCAGAACACGCTTGGGCTCATCACGCATCTCGTGGTGTTTCCGAATTTCGCATTGCTGCTGGCGGGGCAGCGTCAGATCCAAAGCGGTGCGTCCGTGGCGATGGGTCTTGTGATCGCCGCGTTGATCGCGTCTCGCGGTGCGCTCGGCTTCACGGGCTTTGGGTTTTCGGCGACTTACCTGCTGTCGTTCGTCCGCAAGTGGTCTAAGCGCAAAGCGCTTCTCGGGCTGGCCGGCGTGTTCGCGGTTGCGGGGCTCGTGCCGATTGCGATGTCGTCCCTGGCGACCAGGTTCGATGCGGTGCCGCTGCTCGATGAGGAGTATGACGAGCGCGCGGCGTTCAACCGTACCGCGATTGCCATTCTCGAGGCCAATCCCTTGGGGATAGGCGCGAACCACTATTCCTATGTGGGCAAGAACTACGGCTATTCGGTTCGCTCGGGCGTGGCGCCGATCGAAGGCAGCCTCAACAACATCGTCCATAACGCCTATCTGCTCGCCGCGGCCGAGACAGGTTACTTCGGCTGCTTCTCCTTCACGTTGCTCATGATCTTCCCCATCGCGGTTGCCTTCAGATACGCGTGGGGTGTGCGTGGAAATCCATCAGGCGATCTGCTGCTTGGCCTGGGCGTCGCGATGACGACGGTGTGCTTCCATTCGCTCTTTGAATACATCGTCGTCATCAAAGAGGTGCAGTACGTGATGGCGATCGTCGTGGGCATGACGTTCGGCTTGGCCAAGCAAAGGGTGATGCGGCGCGGGCACGGTATGGTTTCGGCAGGCAGGCCCGCCGCACAGCCTCGCGCGGCAGGGGAGGCGGCCTATTCGCGCCGGTAGGCCGACGCGGAGAACGGATTTTTGGGGCTGTCGCTCGCGAACAGGGCCATCCACTGGGGCGCGATTTTCAGCTTCGTGTAGAGCGCGCCAAAGTAGCCGCGTTCAGGGCGCCATTGCACCGCGCCGGCATAGTTCAGGTACGTCCACATGAAAGAGCGGCGGACATAGGCCCGGCAATCGGCAAGTGACAGGACCGGGCTGGGCGGCTGAGCTGCAAAGTCAGCGGCCGTCTGCTGCAGAGCTTTGGCCTGCTCGGGCGAGACGTCGGCGGGGTGCCAGGCGCCTTGCGGCGACTGATTGAAGGTGTAAGCGAACACGACGAGAGCCATGTAGTAGCTGCCCAGCCGCGTGAGATGGACGTCGTCGGCAAGCAAGGTGTCGAGCGTTGCGCGCACGTCGCTCTGACTGATGCCGGGAATGCCTTCTCCTTGCGTTGCGCGTTCGATGAGGTAGGCGAGCGCCAGAGATGCGGGCAGCGACCGCATGCGGTCGTGTCTGCCTTTCGCGGCGGTTGCCTCGTTGATCCCTTCGACCACGCAACTCCAGACGGGCGCGGCCGCCCGCTCATAGGCAATCCAGTTCGCCGGATTGGACTTGTCATCCAGCGACAGCCACGGCTCGAAGAAGAACGTCACGCCATTCGGATTGCTACGGATGAAGCGATCGTGGAAATCGCGCAGGTTCTGCGCGGTGTCGTTCCATACGAGGGTGCCGAGAATGCTGTGCTGCTCGGTGATCAGCAGAACGTCGTAGGGCTGTGTGGGATGCTGCGCGGGCCGTTCGATTTCGGCCGTTGCATCGATGGGCTGGTTGGTGCGATCGACGCCCTTCTTGCCGGTCCCGCTGCGTGCCTGGATCGTGGAGCCTTCCAGGTACTGGCGGTTCCAGGATAGTGGGATCCCGAAGCCTGCGGCGATGGCCGCAAGGTCGCTCGGCAGCGGCTCGTTGGTCAGGCTATGTCCGGAAATGAAAATGGATTGGGGCTTTTGCACCGGCTTCTGAGCTCCCGCAACGGTGTCGTCAGTATTGGCCTCGGCGAGCGAGCCGCCCGACGCGACGCAGAGCAATGTTGCGGCCAGGAAGCGAATGCTCGGGCGCGCGCACTTCGCTTCAGCGGGCTTACGCTGCGCGTGCCGGCCGGAGAAAGGCGAGCGGGGCGCGATGTTCAGCATTCACTTGCTCACAGGTTTTGACGGATCAGGCCGGCGCGGTGACTGTAGACGGTTTGCTCATCGAAGCGCAGTCCGGATTGCGCGGCGGAGCCGATGAGGCGCGCCAGCGCGGGGCGATCCCGGTCGAGTGCAATGAGCTTTTCGGCGAGCGCGTCCGTCTCTCCGACGGGCACGAAGTCTCCGCCTCCGTCCTGGGATACTAGGTCTCGCGGATAGCCGCTTCCATAGCCAACGATGGGCGTGCCGCACACCAGTGCCTCGATGAGGCAGCGCGGCGACTCCGGTGTCTTGTGGCAGAACAGAAAGACATCGGACTGCTTCATGTGGTTGAGGATCTGAGTGCGGTCCGACATGAAGCCGGGCATCTGTACGCAGTCCGTCAGGTTCAGGTCCGCGGCGGCCTTTTTCATGCCCTCGAGCAGGGGGCCGTCGCCGAGCCAGGTGGCCGTGAACTTCACGCCGGCGTCGCGGATTTTCGCCAGGACGCCGAGCCAGTCGAACGGCCCCTTCATCTCGGCCGCGCGGCCGACGTAGGAGATCCGCAAGGGATCGCCGGCACGAACGCGCGCGATCTTGGCGTCGCGTTGGTCGGCGTCAATGAAATCCGCCTTGCTCGTGTGCGTGTCGTAAACGCAGAACGCGCGGTCGGAATAGGGCTTGTAGTGCTGGTAGCAGTCCATGCCCTGGAACAAGCCGAGGCGGCTGCGGCGTATCAGGGTCTGGTGGTATCGCTGCATGATCGGCAGCGACAGCGTCTCCTTCGCCCGCCGCTTGAAGGGCATGGTGTCGAGCTCGGAGCGAATGACCTCGTGCTCGACGCGGTCGAGCCAGACGCCATAGGCGCGACGCTGCTTGATGGCCTCGACCGCTGCCAGCGATGCCCAGTCGCCGACGAGGCATCCGAGCGTGAAGCAGAGGTAGCGGCTGCGCGCGATTTCGGCTGCGAGAAGCGCGCGCGTGCGCTTGTACTCCGAGATGAAGCCCGGAATGTCGTAGGCGCGGGGCAGGGTGATGAGATCCAGGCGGGATGCGCATGGCAGATCGGATATCGGGCGCCACCGCACCGTCGACAGGGCCGGTTCGTTGGCATCCTTGAGCTCAATGCCGGCGTAGGCCGTTCGCTCGAAATTCTCGCTCCATCGGATCAGGCCTTCGCAGGTCTGATCGTCGATGCACGGCTCGCCATCGATCGTCAAAATCGGAACGTGTGTTACGAGAAGGAGGCGATCTTCGATCATGTCACCTTACTCGCGGTTGAAGCGAGGCCCGGCTGCGTCATGACACCTGCGTCGCGCTGTTCTGCTGCGGCTCGGCGTGCTCGCGGCGCAGCCAGACTTCGCGCTGCTCGCTGTTCAGCCGTTCGGTTGCGCGCTTCTTGCCCATCAGGAGACACGAAATCTGATAGCGCCTCAGGAAGCGGCGCAGGTCGGCATCCGGATAGCGCGGCTTGCCCTTGAACATGGAGCCGAAGTAGCCCCACAGCATGCCGGCGCCGCCGACAACATAGGGCGGACGGGTCATGCGGAAGAGGCTGCTTGCGACCATGTACACGGGCGTCGTGCCCATGAACCACTGCCCTGCGCCGTGGCGCACGCGCCCTGTCCACCAGCTCTTGTGGCTGGAGCCCATGGGCCGCAGGTGATGGAACTGAATGGCCTCGTCGGTCCAGCTCCGGGCGATCCATCCGTGGTAGCGGCAGATGTGGCAATCGATTGCGTCCCACGTGAGTGCGCGGATGAAGCGGCCGGTCTCTTCCCAGGCGGAGCGGCGATAGAACTTGATCATGCCGACGGAGGTTTCTTCGCCGCATGCTTCGCTCACCTTGGCGCCGCCTGGGGAAAGAAAGTACGGAGAGCCGCTGCACGTTGCGATCCGGGGATCGGCATGCATGCGCCGGATGATTTCCTCGAAGTAGCCCGGCGGAATATCGAGATCGAGATCGAGTTTGCAGATGAACTCGAAGCTTTCCCATTCGTCCTGCGGGATCGAGTCCACACCCGCGTAGAACGCTTCCATGACGCCGGGGCCGACGCTGCGGACGCCACGGTCGTCCCGCCGGACGATGCGCAGGTATGGGAGCTGGCTGGCGTATTCCTGCAGGATTTGCGGCGTCGCGTCCGTCGAGCCGTCGTCTACGATCACCCAAAGCGCGGGCTTTACTGTCTGCGACTTGATGGACTCGAGCGTGCGGCGTGCGTAGTCGGCTTCGTCGCGGCAGGGCGTGATGAGGCAATAGCTTCCAGGGCGCATCGCAACGGGCGCCTTATCGCCGACATGCTCGGTTTGCATTGGCTGAGATCCTGAGGACGGTTCTTTGATTTTCGCGGTGGCTTGCATGTTGGGCTCGTGCGCTCTGTTCTCGGCTAGTGCAGTTTGATGGCGTGGCGGTCGCACCATCTCAGAAGAACGTAAAGGGCCCACACGCGGGACCAGAACACCTTGCTGCGACCGGATTGAAACGACTGCCAGAGATGCTCGACGGTCTCGCCGTCGAGGCCGATGTCCCGGCAGAGTTGCCGGTTGCGCATCGTGCCGTCCATCTCGGCGCCAAGGTTGCTGCGGATCCATCGATCGAACGGCATCTGGAAGCCGCTTTTCTTCCGTTCGAAGAGCGCTGGGTCCAGGCCCTCCAGTCCGATGTCGCGAAGGACCTGCTTTCGGCGCAGCGGGAAAAACCGAATGTCGTCCGGCAGGCGGGATATGACGTCGACGACTTCGGTGTCGACCAGCGGCAGGCGCGTTTCCAGCGAGACGGCCATGCTGGCCGCATCGGTGTCACGCAGGATGCGCTGCCCGAGAAAGAGCCGCTGCTCCAGATTGGCGATGGCGGCAAGCGCCGACCGGCCTTCAGACTCCTTTTCCAGCTCTTTGCGCAGCTCATTCGGCAAACCGATCGCGCCGCTTGGCTGCTCGCCGCTCTCGCCGAGGAGCGCGCTTTGGTATTCAGGGAGAAAGAGCGCATACGCGAGCTGATAGAGCTGCACCGTGTCGTCGGAGCAGGCCATCATCGACGGCAGCTTGGCCCACCGTGCCTGCGAGCCTACGGCGTCCGACTTTCGTTGCGCAACGCGGGCGATTCCGCGGGCAAGGGCGAGGCGCGCGCTCTTGGGCACGGCGCGCAACATGGACGCGATCGCTTGCAGGCGCGGCAGATCCCGAAAGGTCGTATAGCCGCCGAACAGCTCGTCGCCGCCCGCGCCGAGCAGGGCCACGGTGATGCCGGCCGAGCGCACGGCGCGGGAAATGTAGAAAGAGTTCAGGCCGTCGAACGTCGGCTGGTCCATGCTCTCCATCGCTTCGTCGAGCGTGGAGATGAAGCTTTGCTCGGTGAGCATGACTTCGCTGTGGTGCGTTCCGATGGCGCGCGCGATTTCCCTTGCGAACGGCCCCTCGTCGTACTCGCGTTCGGCAAAGGTCAGCGTGAAGGTTTCCACCCGGGTGGTGGATGCGCGCGCGGCCATGTTCGCGACCGACGAACTGTCGATGCCGCCGGACAGGAAGACACCCAGCGGCACATCGCTGGCGAGGTGCAGGGAGACGCTCTCTTGGAGAGTGCGTCGGACATCCTGGACGGTGGCTGTTTTCGGAGCATCGCGGGAGGGCGCCTTCGAGAAGGCGTGCAACGGCCCGCTGTTCCCCTTGAGGTCGAACGTGATGAGGTTGCCAGCTGGCAGCAGCTCTACGCCTTCGACGATCGTTTCGGGGCCGGGGACGAAGCCATTCCATATGAAATTGCGGGTTGCCGTGCGGCTCAGGCGCGGCGCATTCAACAGGCGCGCGGCGAGAACGGCCCGCACTTCGGATGCGAACAGGATCGACCATTCGCGGTCGGGATTTGGATCCGGGTTGCGGCAAATGTAGAGCGGCTTGATCCCGAGAGGATCGCGCGACAGGTTCAGCGTCTTGCGTGAGCCGTCCCAGTGCGCCACGGCAAACATGCCCCTCAGAGAGCTAAGTGCATCGG
Organism: Hyphomicrobium sp.; assembly: GCF_019744875.1. GTDB lineage: Bacteria > Pseudomonadota > Alphaproteobacteria > Rhizobiales > Hyphomicrobiaceae > Hyphomicrobium_C. The sequence goes on from NZ_JAIETU010000006.1 coordinate 357,617, forward strand.
TGCCGTGGACGGCCAGTGCGCGGAGAAGAACTTCGGTGTCGCCGCTGCTGGAGAATGTCTGCCCTTGGTCCTGCAACCTGCTTCTGAGGTCGACGTAATTGTAGATCTCGCCATTGAAAACGAGAGTGTGCTCCGGCCGGGCGCCGTCGGTCATCGGCTGTGCTGCCGCGTTCGAGAGGTCAAGCACGGACAACCGCCGATGCGCGAGAAGCACTCCGTTGCCGTCGCCTTCCGGTGACGTCTCGAAGAACCCTTCGCCGTTCGGGCCACGATGGGCGAGCGCTGCCGACATCAGCCTGACGGCCTGCCGATTACCCTCGGTTATGCGGCCAATCAGGCCGGCGATGCCACACACGTCTCGAATCCATTCGTTGTTGCGCGGGATGCAGGCTCCGCGTGCGGTCCACTCAAACCAGCATGTCCTCGGGAATCTTGACGCTCTTGTCGGTGCGGCGCTTGCGCAGTGCTTCGTTCAGATGGGCCGCGAGCAGGCGGACGTTGGGTTCGAGAACCATGGCGTCGTGGTCGCCGGAGACCTCCTTGATCGTCAGAGACGTGACGTAAGGAGACCACCCGTTGTCGGCTTTCAAAAGGTTGCGCGTGGCGTGCAGCAGGCGGCCGTCGCGCAGTTTGTAGGTGACTTCGAGCTTGGGCCGCAGCAACAGCACCGGGCCATCGTAGGGGCGCGCACGGTAGCGTCCGAGCGCGCGCCGGAAGGCCGCTTCAATCTTCTCGTTATGAAATTCTTCCGGCGCGTGCTCCGCCTGGGTGCGAGACTTTCTGAACCTCGCCAGTTCCCATTCGATACGCCTGCGCACCCACCGCCCGACGAAGGCGCCCTTGTCGCGGCGCATGTCCTGCAGCTTGATCGTGACTTTGTCTTCGAAGGTGATCGGCGTGTCTTCCGGATACGGCGTGTCGAGCAAGACGAGCAGGTCGACGCGCTCTCCCATGCTCTTCAGAATCTGCGCCATTTCGTAGGCCACCAATCCGCCGCCCGAAAAGCCGCTGAGGAGGTAGGGGCCGTGCGGTTGGACGGCGCGCACGTCCTTGAGATAGCTCGCGGCCATCTCCTCGAATGTCTCGTGCGGTTCCTGGTCTCCGTAGAGGCCCTGAGCCTGCAACCCGTAGACCGGGCGCTCGCGGCCGACCTGCAGCGCCAGGTGCCGCAAGTTGAGGATGTTGCCGAACATGCCCGCGCAGACGAACAGCGGCGTCGCGTGGGGATTACGCCCCGTGTGCATTTGGACGAGGTGCGTGGGATGGCTCGTCGTTTCGACGCTTGGCGCTTCGGATGCGGTTGCGGCATCCGGCTCGGCCTGGCGGGCGCCGCTGCGTTCGAGCAACTGGGCGCATTGCGCGATGGTCTGCGCGTCGAACAGCACGGAGATCGGAAAATCGACGGAGTACGTCTTCTTGATCATGCGGAACAGCCGCACGGCGACCAGCGAATGGCCGCCAAGATCGAAGAACGAGTCGTTGATGCCGATCTTGTCGATGCCGAGCAGCTCCGACCAGAAGCCGGCAAGCGTCTTTTCGATTTCGGTCGTCGGCGCGATAAACTCCGCCGTGATGTTGGGACGGTCGAGCCCGGACATGTTGCTCGTGGCGCGCTCGCCCGATTGTGCGGCGTTCTTCTGCAGAAGGTGCAGATCCATGGAGCTCACGACGATCTGCGGCAGGCCGGTGGCCACGGCGCGGCGAAGCGCTTCGCCGCCCTTCTCGGGGTCGATGCCTTGCTCGACCAGGGTCGCAAGCCGCGCCATTGCAGACGAAACCTCGCGCTCGGTATGGTCGCTGCCTTCGACGAGGACTGCGCCGTGCGTGTCGGTCAACGAGATCGCGCTCTCGCCGTCGGCCTTGAGGTGCTTGATCGTGAAGCCTTCGATGACCGCCACGACGTGGCCGGTCTCGTCGGTGAGCGTGACATCGAATGTCGCAAAGCCCTGGCCGAAATTTGCGTCCTTGGCGAGGGTCGCCACGCTCCAGACCGTTGCCGGCAGATCGCCGTAGAGGCGGACGGATCGATACTGGGCCGGAACCCAGAGCCCTGCGGCAGGGTCGTAGCCGGGGATCAGCTCCATTGCATATCCGGTCGCGATGTCGAGCAGGGCCGGATGGACGGCCAGGCCGCGCGCGATATCACGCCGGAAAGCGTCATCGAGCGCCAGGCGCGCGACGGCCACGTCCTGTCCGACGGACGTTTCGCGCAGGACTTGCCAGCGCGGTCCGAAGCGCAGGTGGCGATCCTGGGCGGCCGGCATCGCCCGTCCGCCGTCGCTCTTCATCTCGCTCTTGGTGCTCGCGACAACCATCTTGATGTCGACCGGTCGAGGGCGTTGTTCGCGTTCCCTCGACGCATTGGCCTCCGCGTGACGGAGCCAGGCGGGACCCTTCGGCGTGTTGACGAGGCTTTCGACGGCAAACCGAATTTGCTTGGCGTCGGGATTGGCGAGCACGCGGATTTTGCGCACGTCGCCGTCCGGGACATGCAGCGGCCGCAGGAACGTCAAGTCGCTGACGTGCACGGGGCCCTGGATGCCGTACTCGCGTGCGGCTTCGACGATCAGCTCGAGATAGCCGGTGCCGGGCCAGACGGCCTCGCCCGTGCGCAGCCGGTGCTCGTTCAGCAGCCAGTCCCGCGACGGGTCGGCGTGCAGCTCCAGCCAGTCGCTCGCGCCCTGGCGCGTGCGGTTTTCGAAGAGGGGTTGGGATACGGCCGTAACGGTTGCCTGCGGGGCGCCGCTTTCGGCGCTGTGCACCGCGCGGGCGGCAATGCCGACGTCACTCCACAAGCCCCAATGAATGGCCACCACCGACGTCTTGTTGTCCGTGCGGCTTTCGGCAAAGGCGTTGAGATAGGCGTTCGCGGCCACGTAGTCGACCTGGCCGGCCGGCGCGATGTCGGTGCTCGTGGACGAGAACAGAACGAAGACGTCGAGGTTTTCGTCCTTCAAGGCTTCGTCCAGTACGATCGTGCCTAGGACTTTCGGCGCAAGCACGTCTTCAATGCCGGCCGCCGTCTTGAGCTGAATGAGGTCGTCGTTGACGATGCCGGCAGCATGCAGCACGCCGTTCACCGTGCCGAACTTCGATTTGATCGTCGCGACGGCTTCGCGCATCATTTCAGGATTGGTGATGTCCGCGCGCACATAAAGAACGTCGCCGCCGGCGTTCTCAATGTCGCGTATTGCGGAGATCGCGCGTCCGACCGGGGATTTCTTCTCGCGCGCAATGAGCTCGTCGTTCCACGTCGCCCGATCGGGAAGCTCAAGGCGGCCGATGAGGGCGATGCGTGCCGAGAAGTTCTGCGCGAGATCGAGAGCGCAGCGGAGAGCCAGATCACCGAGGCCGCCGGTAATGAGATAAACGCCATGCTCGCGGAAGTGGCTGTCGCGCGGGCTCGCGGGGTCGAGCCGGACTTCGCGGTAAGCGCGAACCAGACGGCGTCCGTTGCGATAGATGATGATGTCGTTCGAGGGATTGGCGAAGATATCCTCGAGCAGAAGGTCCGCGACCCAGTCTTTCGACCAGTCGCGAGATTGCACGTGCGCGATCTCTTTGATCGCCTGCTCCGCGCGCGCAACGAGCGCGGATGTGCGGCGCAGCGCGGCCGACGGAATGTCGATCGTGCAGACCTTTACGTTGGGCATTTCCCGCGGCAGGACCTGCACCGGACCGAGCACGGTCGCCTTCTCGGGATAGGGGAGTCCTTCATCGCCGAGGCGCTGGGCGCCGTTGGTCAGAACCGTGATCGCAACGTTGCCTTCCACTTCGCCAAGCGCCTGGGCGAGACAGACCAGGCTGTAGAGGCCTCTCTCCTGATTGCGATGGAAGAAGCTGGAGCCGGGGCGGAAGCTCTCTTCGGCGGTCAGCAGCCAGGCGTGAATGATGCGGGTGGGGAACCTGCCGGTGGCGGCGAGATCCTTGAACAGCGCATCGTATCCTTGGCGGCCGAGCTCGGCACATAGAGTGTAACTGCCGTCCGTCCGTGCGGAGTAGGCATCGCCGTGCGTGACCGTCGTGACGAGACTACCCTTCGCACGCAGGGCGGTGACGATGCGCTCGCCGAAGCCGGTGTCGTCGAGGAAGATGAGATAGGACATTGGCCCGGCTTCCGCCGTTGCAGGCGCTTCCGGATAGGCGGGCTTCCAGACAGGCGCCCAGCCCCAGTTCGCCATGTCTTCCAGCTTGGAGGGCGTGACCTCTTCCGGCGCGGTGTCGGCAACGCGTTCGATAAAGTAGTGCTGGTGCTGGAAGGGATAGGACGGCAAGCGCACGCGGCGCGGTTCGGCGGCCTGCGACAGGCGCTCGATCGGCAGCGGCAGCCCCGTCGCCCATGCCCGCCCCAGTGCGGTGAGGAAATACAGATGGTCGTCCTCATGCTGCTCGGCATGCGGGAGCGTGCTGAGGGTCGCGTTGGCGTCGATGCCCTGCGCCTTTGCGAGCGAGGAGAGCGTTTTTCCGGGACCAGCCTCGATGTAGAGCAACGTCTGGGACGCGGCGAGTTTGCTCATGCCCTCGGAGAAGCGTACCGTCGACCGCAACTGGCGGACCCAATACAGCGGGTCGCACGCCTCGGCGGCCGTCATCTGGTCGCCGGTGAAGTTGGAGATGATGGGGATCTGCGGGGCTGAGAGCGCGGTCTGCCTCAGGAACGCTTCGAAGCGGCCGAGGATCGGCTCCAGCATGCGCGAGTGCGCGGCGATATTGATGGGCACGCGGGTGGCTTCGATGCCGTCGGCGGCCAGCGACTCGTGGAATGCCGCGAGCTCTTTTTCCGGGCCTGAGGCGACACACAACTCGGGCGCGTTGATCACTGCCAGATCGAGGGTATCGGGGAGGCGCGCGCGCAAGCTCTCGACGTCGATTTGCACGCTCAGCATGCCGCCGCCGGTGATCTCGTCGAAAAGCTCGCCGCGGAGCTGAACCAGGCGGACTGCCGATTGGAACGTCATGACCTGCGCGATGCAGGCGGCGGCGTATTCGCCCATCGAGTGGCCGATGAGCGCTACGGGCTTGATGTTCCAGCTCTGCAGCAGGCGTGCGAGGGCGACCTCGATGATGAGGATGGCCGGCAACTGCAGCGATGGCTTGAGGAGTTCCTTTGCCGCTTCGTCCTTGGGGACGGAGGAGCCGAGCCAAAGCTCGCGGATGCGTTTGCCGAGCGCTTCGGGGAGATAGGACAGTCCCTCGTCGACGGTCTTGGCGAAGATGGGCTCGTGCGCGTAAAGGCTGCGCCCCATGCCGGGGTATTGGGCGCCGCCGCCGGGGAACATCAGCACGGCGCCGCTCAGGCCTTCGATCGGCGTGTGAGTCGCGCCACGGCGCAGGTCGGGCTGGCCCAACGCCGCGATGGCGTCGTCGCGGTCGGCGACGGCCACGACGCGGCGATGCTTGAAGACGCGCCGTCCGTTTACGAGTGTGTGCGCGACGTCTTCAATGCGCAGGTCCGGCTTTGCTGCGAGATGCTTGGCAAGCCGCTCGCAGCTCTCGTCGAGCGCCTTGCGCGAGCGCGCGCTCGTGACGAGAATCTGAGGACCGGAGGAGGCCTTTCGCGTCTCGGCGCGCGTGGGCGCCTCTTCTACGATGGCGTGCGCGTTCGTGCCGCCAACGCCCAGCGAATTGATGCCGGCGCGCCGCGGCGTGGCCGTGCGCGGCCAGGGCAGCAGCTTGTCGGCGACGGCGAACGGGCTTGTGTCGAAATCGATTGCCGGATTGGGCGCCTCGTAACCGAGGCTCGGGGGGATTTCGTCGTTCTCGAGCGACAGCACCGCTTTGATCAGGCTGACGACGCCGGCAGCCGTGTCGAGATGGCCGATATTGGATTTTACGGAGCCGATCCGGCAGTAGCCACGCTTTTTGGTCGAGAGCTGGAAGGCCTGCGTCAGCGCGGCGACCTCGATCGGATCGCCGATGCTGGTGCCGGTGCCGTGGCATTCGACGTATTGGATCGTGTCTGCGGTCACGCCCGCGAGCGCCTGCGCCTCGACGACCGCTTCGGCCTGTCCCGTCACGCTGGGGGCGAGGTAGCTGACCTTGCCGGCGCCGTCGTTGTTTATGGCTGTCGCCCTGATCACGCCGCGGATCGGATCGCCATCGGCGAGTGCATCCTCCAGGCGCCGCAGCACGACGACACCGACGCCGCTGCCGAACACGGTGCCGGCTGCGCGATGATCGAACGCGCGGCAGTGCCCGTCCGGAGACAGGATCTCGCCTTCCTGGAACAGATAACCACGGCCATGCGGCAGTTCGATCGTGACGCCACCGGCAAGCGCCATGTCGCACTCGCCGTTGAGAAGGCTCTGGGCCGCGTAGTGGACCGCGACGAGCGACGTCGAGCACGCCGTCTGGACGTTGACGCTGGGCCCATGCAGATCAAAAATGTACGACGCGCGCGTCGCGAGGAAGTCCTTGTCGTTGCCCGTGTGGCGCAGCAGGAACATGCCGACCTGATCGACAAGCTGCCGGTTGCTGCAGACGTTGAAATAGAAGTAGCTGCCCATGCCGCAGCCGGCGAAGACGCCGACAGGGCCGGTGTTGCGCTCGGGGGGACGGGTTGCGTCCTCCATCGCTTCCCATGCGCACTCCAGGAACTGGCGATGCTGCGGGTCCATGATGGCGGCGTCTTTCGGGCTGAAGCCGAAAAACTCCGCATCGAAGTCCGCCATGCCGGGCAACCGGGCGGTTCGAGGCACGTAGTTCTTGCGCCGCGAACGATCCAGAGATTCGCCGGCAGCCGCGAGCTCCTCGGGCGAGCAATCCTCGATCGACTCCTTGCCCGCACGCAAGTTGTTCCAGAACTCTTCGGCGTTCTTGGCGCCGGGCACGCGCAGTGCCAGTCCGATAATCGCGATGTCGCTGGTGTTCGACACTTGTCCCACTTCGATCGTCGCCTGCAGCAGTTTGAAATGCTATCGCCGCGCTCGATCCCACAAATACAGGTTGAAATTGACAGTTACGTTGGTGTCGGCGGTCGCGTCAGGATCACGATGGACGCGACTGCTTCAATTGGTTAGCGGCCGGACTTTTCTGCGGTCTTCGGTGGTGGCGTTTCATCGGCGCGTTTGCCGCCGTGCGCCTCGAGCAGAACCCTGATCGGAGGCACGGGCGTGGGCCGAGGAAACGCGAGCTGAAGCACTTTATTCGTCCATTTCTTTCCCTGCTTTGTCGCTTTTGCAGCAGGCGCGATGGCGATGGTGCGCGTCGGCGACGACGTCTTCGTGCCGTTCTGGCGCGAGGCGAACGCCGTCTGTGCTGACAGCGTCCACTTCGCCTCGGCCGCATCGACCTTGTTCAGGACAGTGCCGAGGAGGCGCTCCTGGACGGGCGCAAGCGACTTCAGGCCCACCTGGATGTCCTGGGACGAGACCTGCTCCCAGCCCACCACGAGGAAGAAGCCGTCGATGTACCGTGCCGCAGACCTGAGATCGGCATTCATGCCCAGGGTCGGAAGATCGAAGATGACGTAGTCGTAGGCCGTCGCGGCCTCATCCAGGAAGCGGCGGATGCCGTCCGTCCAGATGTTGGCGGGGTGCGCGCCGCGGTCTGCGCCGAGGGGGAGGAAATGAAGCCCCGTTCGCCGCTCGACCATCGTGAACCGATCGAGCGACTTGTCCTCGGCCAGGTAGTTGGTGAGGCCGGCGCGCTCGCCGCCGTAAAAGGCCGAGAGCGCCGGGTCGAAGGCGTCGGCATCGACGAGAAGCACGCGGTGGTTGGCGACAGCGAGGGCGAGGGCCAGATTGGTCGCGATCGTCGAGCGCCCTTCGCCCGCGAACGTCGACGTGACGCCGATGAACCGGACCCCCTGGCCGCCGAAGCCGGCCTGACAGGCGCCAATCGCCGTGCGGATCGTGTGCCACGCGTTCGAGCCCGGCGCATCGATGACGAACGTCTGCACGGGGCAGTCAGCGCGGAACGTGTTGCCGATGGGCCCACTTTTCGGGCGCGCGGGTGCGGTAGGCAGTTGCGGAAACTGCCCAAGGCATCTCACGCCGGTGATGGCGGCGGCATCCTCGGGCGATCTCACCCGGCCGTCCAGGAGGCGCCACATCAACGCTACGAACGCGGCGAGACACGCGCCCACCAGTCCGGCGGCCGCGATGATCAGGATGCCGCGCACGTTGCTCTTGTGCGGAGGCGGCAGGGCTTCCGCGATGACGCGCGCCTTCGGTCCCACCTCGCGCAGCTTCTCGCGCAGCCAGCTGCTTCCGGATTGAGCGGAGTCCGAGCGTGAGGCCTGCAGTTCGGCCATGTAGGCGGTCGCGATCCCGTTGGCGACGCGCGCTGCCAAGGCGGGGTCTTTCGCCTCATAGTAAATCTGGACGACGTTGCTCTGGCCTGCGCGATCGACGCCGTATACGCGGCGCAGCGCTTCCAGGGCTTCGACCCGTTTCTGGACAGTCGACTGCGGGTTGAGCAGCCCCAAAGTGGTCAGCGCGCTGAGCGCGACCCGGTCCGACCGAATGACCTGGAGCTGTGTTTCCAAGAATGCGGGATCAGGCTGCGTCTCGACGAAGAACGCATCTTCGCGGCTGAACGTCAGGCGCAGGTTTGTGAGCTGCAACTGCGTCGACGCGAGATAGGTCGCGGGCCGCATGACGACGAAAATGGCAGCGAGCGCCATCAGAATTGTTGGGACGGCGATGATGAACCAGCGGCGCTGAAGCACAGCGTCGATCATCCAGCGAATGTCGATCTCGCCGGCTCCCGCTCCGCTGTCGTCGTTGACGCTGGCAACTTGTTCATTGCCCCTTTGCAGCATCGCCATGTGCCTCCGTGACACACTCATACAGATTAACGGGTTTTGACGGTGGCGGCAGGCGAATTGTCCGTCTGCTTCTTTTCTTGATTTCGTTGAATAATTTTAATTTCTTGAGGGCGAAGAACCTTGAGAATGTCGCCGGGTTCGAGTGGTGTGGTCTCCGCCGCTTTTACTTCGCGGGCTTGGCCGTTCTGCTGGCGAATGATCTCGTACGTCGGTTCGCCGTCGACGCTTTCCGAACCCAGGGAGCTCGACGATCCCAGAACGTCGTCTGCGGTCGAAATCTGTTGCTCCAATTCCTTGCGCTGGCCCTCGGTGGTCTGCAACTCCGACAAGGCCGTGCTGCGGCGCTCGTCCTTGAGCGCTTCACGCTGCATCTTGGTGTTATTCTTCTGCTGGCGAGAGCGCATGATCGCGGTCGCGATTTCCTTCTGCTCGCGTTCGATCTGCGCGAGTGCGCGCTCAATCGGAAGCAGGCGCGGCGGAAGCGCGAGTGAGCGCGCGATCAGGCCGCGCACGTCGTCGAGCTCCTTCTTGATGGACACTTCCTGCTTGCGAGAGGCCGTGATCTGGTCTTCCAGAGAGGCGATCTCGCCGTCCAGCAGCGCCATGGTATCGCCGTACGCGTTGTACTGGTGGCGGAAGTGCTCGAAGCGCGCAGTGAAGAGTGTACGCTCCTGGTCGAGAAATCCGGAAGCCGCGAGCGCGGAATCCTGCGGTTTGGGATCGAACGTTTCCGCCCCCTCCAGCTCGGCCTTCAGCCGCATTTCCTTGGCCTGAAGCGCGAGCAACTGGCTGGCGCCGATCCGCACCTGACCGCGCGCGGCGATGGCGTCGCGCTCGGTGTTCCAGCCCAAGCGATAGAGCCCGCCGGCGATGGCCACGGCATTCAGAACGAGCATGTTGGGGCGGTATTCATATGCGCCCGGACGCTCGACGCTGCCCAGGATGTAGAAGGGCCGAAACGTCACGATGTCGACGGTCGTCTCGGGCGGATTGTCGAGCCGGGCCTTCTCCAACAACCGCTGGGCGATGTCGAGGGCGAGCTGCGTGATGTCTTTGCCTTGCGCGGGAACGGCGCCGACAAACGGAAGGTTCAGCGATCCGTTCGCGCCGACCGTGAATTCGCCCGTAAGAATTGGCCATTCGTGCACATAGACGCGCACGCGGTCTTGCGAGCCAAGGTGATAGGGCGCGTGTTCTTCTGCCTGAACGCGAGAAGTAGTGCTGAAAGCAGCGGCCAGGAGGACAAGTAAGATGAACAATTTTGTCCGGGTCATGTCGCTAGTAAACCTCTACGCGGGCTGGCAAATGGTTACTGCGCGCCCTTGCTTTCACAGCAAGACCACTCAAGCACCGCGAATTTCTCTGCAAATACCGTACCCATTTTTCATTGGCCGAGGTGCCATAGTTCTGGGTTTGGTTAAAGAGCGACCGCCTTGATCGGCCGGCAGTTAAATCACTAAAAAACATCTCAGTTTCTGTCAGGCCGATGCTCAAAGTTAATGGTTTCGACGTTGACGATATTCAAGTTCCCGCCTCTTCATTTGCTGCGCTGCGGCGCCTGTTTCGCCAGCTTTCCCATTCGATTTCAGCGAGCAGCTTGGCGCACTTTGCGTAGCGCGGGGCGAGGCGGCGCGGTTCGCTCATTAAGCGCCATAGCCATTCCACGCCAAAGCGCCGAAACCCCTTAGGGGCGCGTGTTGCCCGGCCGGACAGGAAATCGGCGGCGGCTCCGACGCAGACGAAGCAGCATTTGAGCCCCTGGCGCTGGGCGCGGGCGGCAAAAAGTTCCTGTTTTGGTGCGCCGAGGAGCACAAAGCAGATCTTTGCGCCGGACTTGCGAATGTCCTCGATATACTGGTCGGCCAGCGCGCTCTCGACGTCGAAATTGCGCGGGGGGGCGATGCTGCCGGCGATCACGAGACGTCCGCCGCTTGCGTCGGACAGCACCTTCTCCGTCGCAGTCAGGACTTCGGTGGAACTCCCGAACAGGAAAATGGAATGGCCGGCATCGGCCGCCGCTTTGGTTAACGGCAGCATGAGATCCGAGCCGGCCGTGAGCTGCAGGTCTTTCCAGGTCCGCCGGCCGATGTAGACGATCGGTGCGCCGTCCGCGCTCACGAAGGTCGCCTGCCGGTAGGCTTCGCGGAACTTGCTGTCGCTGCGCAGCTTGACCAGGTGGTCGAGATTCAAGGTGAAGAAGGTGCTGCCCTCGCCGCGGGCAATGGAGGCGAGGATCGAGGAAATCGACATGTCCTCGTTCGCCATATTGACGCGCCATCCGTCCACATCAGCACTCGCAGACGTCATTGCGTTTCGTTCTCTAACTGTTGCGGCCGGCCGCAAACAGCCAAGCGTATCCATATGCTTAGCTGCGTAGGCTTGCGTTCCGAAGGGGATCTGCGCGCGATGGTAAAGAATGGTACTCTGCGTACAAATTGTGGCGCAATGATCCGCGGAGAGAGGCTGGTGGCGTCGCGTGGCCCGCGCTGTTTCAGCGCGGTGGGGGGAACTCCGCGCGGCTGACGATCAGTAAGCGGATGAAACGGCCGTCAGTGCAGGCCGTGGTGCTCGCGGCCGGACCGGCAGTCGGCACGTTCGACCTGGAGCGTCACGTGGGTGATCTCGAAGGTATCATGCATGGCGTCGGTTACGGCGACGCGGGTTGCGTCCTGGTCCGCCCCCTCCGCGAGGACGATGTGGGCGGACATTGACGGCATGCCGCTGGTGAGGGCCCAGACATGCAGGTCGTGAATGGACGCGACGCCCGGAGTCGATGAAATCCGCGCCGTGACGCTGTCCAGATCGATCCCCTCGGGCACGCCCTCGAGAAGGATGTTGGTGGTTTCCTTGAAGAGCACCCAAGTGCGCGGTAGCACCCATACGCCGATGGCGATGGCGACGAGCGGGTCGACCCACGTCCAGCCGGTGGCCCATATGATCAGTGCAGCGATGATCACGCCGACCGACCCCAGCATGTCGCTCCAGACCTCGAGGTAGGCGCCTTTGACGTTGAGGCTCGACGAGCGGCCGGCATCGAGGATGCGCATCGAGATCAGATTGACGACAAGGCCCAGCACCGCGATCGCCAGCATGGGCAGAGATTGGATCTCGGCGGGCTCGACGAAGCGCTGGATGCCCTCGTAGAGAATGTATCCGGCGACGACGAAGAGCAGCAGGGCGTTGACCGCAGCCGCCAGAATTTCGAAGCGCTTGTAGCCGAACGTGCGCTTGCTATCCGCTGGGCGTGCGCCGATGCGCACGGCGGCCAACGCAATGGCGAGGCCGGCCGTATCGGTCATCATGTGCGCGGCATCCGATAGGAGCGCCAGGCTCCCGGTCAGCAGCGCGCCGACGACCTCTGCAATCAAAAAGATGCCGGTGAGGGCGAGGGCTTTCGTCAGTGCCGAGGCGTTCGCGCTTCCCGCGCCGTGATCGTGTCCCGCGCCCATGTCCGCTCTCTACAAGTGCTTCGCCGAGGAAGGCACGCTGTCTCGCATGACCCCTTCCGTCCTGCACTATACATCGCATTCATGGCGGGACGTCATTGCGGCTCGTTGAGGCGGGAGCTCCAGTCTTCGGTGGCTGCGGCCTGCACGCGGCGCGCGGCGAGCGTTCGCCAGCCGTCCGCCAGCTCCGCAATCGCGGCCATCTCGCGAAGGCCGCTATAATTGTCCTTCTCACGGTAGAGAAGCGTGATGAGCCGGGTTAGCGGCCAGGCGGGTTGCGGGCGCGCAATCAGGACGAGGTCGTCGCCCCGCGCAGCGGTTCCTTCCTCGAGCACGCGGTAGTACCAGCCCGTCCTGCCGCTGGTCTGCGTGCGGTAGGCGATGTCGTCGCGCCCGAAGCGCACATTCAGTTTCCAGCACGGCTGGCGCCCTTGGCTGACCTGAAGCACGGCCGTGCCAAAACGGACGACATCGCCAATGTGAACCGACTGTTCCGTCCAGCCGGTGGTGGACAGGTTCTCGCCGAAAGCGCCCGGCGCGTCGAGTAACGGGTGCGCGCCGATCTCGTCGCGCCACGTGCCGTAGTGCTCTCGGGGATAGTGGTGCACGGCCTTCTCCGGGCCGCCATGATGTTTGAGATCGCCCTGCGCATCGCCGGCGAGGCCCACGCGCGTGATCTGCCATGGACCTTCGGTCGGCGTCTTTGCGATGCCGCTCACGTGGCCTTTGGGGCCGAGCGGCTGAATGCGACCACTGAGGACCACGGGCGAAACGGCAGTAGGCATGCGTCAACTCTCCTGCGCGTGAGAGAGCACCACGATCGGGCCAGGCGCGCCAGCCGCGTTCTTGACGCTGCTCCTCAACGAAAGAAGGACCGGCACACGGAGTGCCGGCCCAAGGTGCTCGCAAGCGTGTCTCTTCGGAGGAAGCGCTACGGCAGCGAGTAGATGGAGAGGGATCCACCGAGGTCGGTGAACTTCTTCAGGCCGGCGTAGTTGCCCACGGCGCCGAGGCCGTCGGTTGGCTTGTCGAGGCCCGCAGCCAGTCCGATACCGGCCCAGCCGCCGACGCCCGAGTAGACGCCGATGTACTGCTTGTCCTTGTGCTCGTAGGTGAACACGTTGCCGATGACGCCGGAGGGAACGCGGTGCTTGAACAGTTCCTTGCCGTCCTTCTGATCGCGGCACTTGAGGTAACCCTCGAGCGTGCCATGGCAGAAGATGCCGCCGGCTGTCGTCAGAACGCCAGACCAGACCGAGAAGCGCTCGTCGTGGCTGAAGACGATCTCACCCTTGGCTGCATCCCAGGCGATGACGTGGCCCGTGTTGGTTTTTCCTTCCGGCGGAAACATCGAGAGCGTCGCGCCGACGTACGGCTGGCCCGGGCTGTATGAAACCTTGAAGGGCTCATAGTCCATGCAGACGTTGTTGATCGGCACGTAGTAGAGGTTCGTCTGCGGCGAGTACGCGGCCGGCTGCATATCCTTGAAGCCGAGAGCCGCAGGGCAGATGTTCTTCGAGTTGACGTCGGGTCCGTTCAGGAACGTCGACTTCGACGCGACAACGGTGGGGCGGCCGTAGTTCGGCTTCGACTTGTCCATTTCCACGCCGGACGACCAGTTGAGGTCGGGATCGTAGGGCTTGGCGACAAGGAGTTCGCCGTTGGTGCGGTCGAGCGTATAGGCGAAGCCGTTGCGATCGAAGTGCACCAGGGTCTTGTGCGTCTTGCCGTTGATTTCGTGCTCGGCAAGGATGTTCTCGTTGACACCGTCGTAGTCCCACTCGTCGAACGGGGTCATCTGGTAGGCCCACGCGGCTACGCCGCTGTCGACGTTGCGGGCGATGATCGACATCGTCCACTTCTGGTCGATCTGCTTGCCGTCGGGTCCTGCGCGCTGCGCGGGGTTCCACGTCGAAGGGTTGGCGCTGCCGTAGTAGACGAGGTTGAGCTCAGGATCGTAGGAGAACCAACCCCAGACCGAGCCGCCGCCGATCTTCCACTGGTCGCCGTTCCAGGTCTTGATCGAGGAGTTCTTGCCGACGGGCTTGCCGAGCGACAGCGTCTTTTCGGGATCGAAGAGGATCTGGTCATCCGTTCCTACGTTGTAGCCCCGCCATGCGCGCTTGCCGGTGGCGATGTCGTAGGCGGTGACGTGGCCCTGGATGCCGAACTCGGCGCCCGAGATACCGATGATCACCTTGTCCTTGACGACGATGGGCGCCATCGTGCCCGTCTCGCCCTTCTTGGGATCGCCGTTGACGGCCTTCCAGACTTCCTTGCCGGTCTTGGCGTCGATCGCGACGACCGTCGTATCGGCCTGGTGCAGGAACAGCTTGCCGTCTGCATAGGCGATGCCGCGGTTGACGGTATCGCAGCACATGACGCCGATAACCGACGGATCCTGCTTGGGCTGGTACTTCCAGAGGATCTGGTTCTCGTTGTCGAGATCGAGCGCGAAGATGTTGTTCGGGAACGGCGTGTGAATATACATGATGTTGCCGATGACCAGCGGCGAGCCTTCGTGGCCGCGGAGAACACCGGTCGAGAACGTCCATGCGACCTTGAGATCGCCGACGTTCGATGCGTTGATCTGATCGAGCTTCGAGTACCGGTGATTTGCGTAGTCACCGGTGGGGATCGCCCACTGCTTCGAGTCGCTCGTGTTCTTAATGACGTCGTCGTTAGCGAAGGCCGGCATCGCCAATGCCGACGTCATCAGTAGTGCGACCGCACATCCTGATCTGCGCATATGTGTTCCTCCTTGAGATGGTTTTTTGGCTTCGAAAGCTTGCGCTTTCGGCGGAGTGCGCGGCGCTGGGTTCGACGTGGTGTGTGCCAAGTGTTCCTGTGCCGATTACCTCTGCGCGGCAAAGATAGGGGCCGGTCGTCGCTCGGCCCTAGGACCGCTCCTGGACGATCACGTGGTGCCAGGGCGGTGCCGCGGTGTGGGCTGTCGGACCTTTGTTTTGGGCCCATCCTGGCTTCGCAACCGAGCCGATGCGGGCGAGACATCTGGCGCGGAAACGCACGTTTCACAGTCAATGGGGACGCGTGGTCCCATGATCTGGCGGCGGCGTGGCCCTATAGATTGGCCACGCGAGCGCTATATGATGGTGCCACGTCGCGCCTGACCGGTGGTGCTCGCTGGAGAAAATGCCGTGCCCTTACCGCTTAAACTTCATGCGGCCAGCCCGATAAGTCTGCAAACGCAGATCTTCGAACAGGTGCGCAGCATGATCCTCGAAGGGCGGCTGAGGCCGGGCGAGGCTCTGCCGTCGACGCGGACGCTGAGCGAGCAGTTCGGGATTGCGCGCAATACGACGGCGCTCGCGTACGACCGCCTGGCGGCGGAGGGATACATCGAGACGCGGCGGTCCGTGGGCACGTTCATCTCGATGCAGATCCCGGAAGGCGTTCTCTATACCGCCACGCATCGGCCCGCTTCGCCCGCGCGCAGCACGAAGCGTTCGGCGGTCAAAAGCTCTGATCCTCCTGCGCGATCGCAGGCGCTCGTCAATCCGAACCGGAAGCGGCTCGTTGCGGATTTCTGGGTCGGACGGCCCGATCCGGACTCGTTTCCGCGCAAGATCTGGGCGCAGTTGATCCATCGGCGACTGCTCGGCTCGGGATCGGCGCTGACGGAATACCGCGATCCGTCGGGTCTGCTTGAGCTTCGCGAGGCGATTGCCGAGCGCGTGCGGCCGACGCGCAATATCGTGACGAGCGCCGACGAGATCATCATTGTCGGCGGCTGCCAGGACGGCCTCAACCTTGTGAGCCGGATGATGCTCGCAGCCGGCTCGACGGCGGTTGTCGAGACGCCCTGCTACCAGGGGGCCGCGTTTCTCTTCGAAAACTTCGGGGCCAAGATCGTGCCCGTTCCCGTCGACGAGCGCGGGCTCATTTGCGGGCGCCTGCCGGACGTGAGGAACGCGATCGCTTATGTCACGCCCTCTCACCAGTATCCGCTCGGGGTGACGCTTTCTCTCGAGCGCCGCCTGGAGCTGCTGGCCTGGGCGGCGGAAACCGATTCCTACATTCTCGAGGATGACTACGACAGCGACTTCCGATTCCACGGTGCTCCCCTCGCAGCGCTCAAGGGATTAGACCTGATGGGGCGTGTCATCTACCTCGGCACATTCTCCAAGAGCCTCGGCGCCGGGTTGCGTCTCGGCTATGTCATTTTCCCGACCGAGCTGCTCGAGCGCGCGCGTCACATGAAGACGCTCATGAACAATGGGCAGCCTTGGCTGGAGCAGGCAACGCTTGCGGACTTCATGGAGAGCGGCGGCTACGAACGGCACGTCCGGCGCATCCGCAAGCTCTATTACTCGCGCCGCAATGCGCTTCTGGCAGCGCTCGACAAGCATTTTGGCGGGGGCGAGATCATCGGCGCGGAAGCGGGAATGCATCTCGCCTGGCGGCTTCCCCACGACTTGCCGCCGGCAAGCGAGATCGAGAAGCTGGCCATCGAAGCGGGCGTCGGCGTCTACACGCTGGCGACGGGTGCGGCCGTCAACTTCGAAACCTCGGCTGACAGCGACCGCTATCTCGTGCTCGGCTTCTCGTCCTTGACGGAACGCGAGATCTCGAAAGGCATCGCGCGGCTCGCGGAGGTGCTTTCGGTCAAAGCGTCGGGGCAGCGCCGCGCCGCGCAAGCGCTGGCCCGCTAACACGCTTGTTTTCTCGCGCCTAGGGCTGCCAGAGGCGGTTGTCGGACGCGATGTGCTCAGATTCAGCCCACACCGCGAGCCGTTGGCGATAGGCCTCGCGGAGGTGCTCCGTGGTGGCGTGGTGCGTGCCGGAGACGGCGAAGTCGAGGCCGATCTCAAAGTAGGCGTTCATGTTCGTGAAGTTGGGCTTTGGCAGCCGGTCTTCGACGGCCTCGGTCCACATGTGATGGAACAGGGCTTCCAGCTCGCGTACAAGGCGCGGCGTATCGAACAGGGTCGATGACGGCCGGTTGGCTTCGAGACGCGCCTTGAGGCTATCCGTTTCGGCCTGGTTGCGGCCCAGTGCGATGGCGCGCTGGGTGAAGCTCTCGATGTCGTTGCAGACGAGATCGCCGAGGCCCGCTGCCTGCACCACGCTTGCACATACGCGCGCGGGGAACGTCGTGCCGGTGTAGGTCAGCACGGGAACGCCGATCCACATGGCATCGGATGCGGTGGTGTGCGCCCCATAGGGGCTGTTGTCCAAGAAGAGATCCGCGAGGCGGTACCGCGCCAGATGCTCGGGGTTGGGCTGGCGGCCGGCAAACACCAGACGTTCGGGCGCGACACCTGCCTCAGCCGCGGCCGCGCGGAGGCGCTCGTCGGTTGCGGTGCCGCCGCTCAGCAGCCACAGCACGCTGTCCGGGACCTCACGCAGAATGGTGAGCCAGGCGTCGAGAACATCCGGCGTGAGTTTCTGCGAGCCGTTGAAGCAGCAGTAAACGTATCCATGGGCCGGCAATCCGGCGTCTTCCCGGCTCGGCGTGGCCTCTGCGACGACGCGCTTGCGGTCGTTGGGTTGATAGCAGGGAAGGCGCAGCACCTTTTCCGAGACGTAGATCTCGTCCTCTTCCGGCAGCACGATGGGGTCCGCGATGATGTAGTGATGATGCGTGCTGCCCATCGTGCCAGGATAGCCGAACCAATTCACGGCAACGGGAGCAGGGCGATAGGCAAAGATGCGGGAGCGCGCGTCCTTGGTGTAGCCGTTGAGGTCGATCAGGATGTCGATGCCATCGGCGTGAATGCGCTGGGCGGCATCGGCATCGGAGAGCCGCGTGATGTCGACCCAGTGGTCGACGGCCTGCTCGGCGCGGCGGCGCGTCGGATCCATGCGATCGATGCCGCAGTAGTAGGCCGTGATCTCGAACGCGGTCTTGTCGTGGCATTCGAGAACGTCGGCCATCGCGAAGCCCACCGCGTGCTCGCGCAGGTCGGATGAAATGTAACCGATGCGCAGCTTGCCGCCACGTCCGGACCGCTTCCGGGCCGAGCCGTCGGGGCAGAGCGGCGTGCGCGGCGCGCCGGTCAGCTCGCGGCTGTATTTGTGTGCGCGCGCCAGCGCGAACATCGGATCGTGGCTCAGGGCGGCGAGAGAGAGCGGCGAGATCGCTGCATAGAGCTTGGCCACGTCGACATGCTCGCTGCCGGCCATGACTGGCCATTTGCATTGGCGCTGGCGCGCGGCGACCCAGTGCTGCACGACCTCGGGCTGATGCGCATTGATGTCGAGAGACTGCCTCAGCGCGTCTTCGGCGGGCTCGTCCTGCTGGAATGCTTCGAGCACGCGGCCGAGCTGCTGCAACGCGATGAGCTTGTGCTTCACCGAGTTGCCGTCGATCGAAGCCGTCTGGGCGACGAGCTGAAGCCACTGCGTGACGGCGCCGCCGGCCTGTCCGTCGTCTTCCAGCAGCCGCCCGAGATTGATGTGGGAGGGCAGAAAATCCGACTTGATGCTGAGGCTGGCCCGCAAAGCGTTCATGGCGCCGTAGCGGTCGCCCGCTTTGTTCAGGGCGACGCCGTAGTTGAAGTAGACCGCGTGGAGCAGCGGGTTCGTGGGATTGCGCGCGATCCAATCGCGATAGCTGTTTGCCGCGCCCGCGATATCGCCCTGCTGCTCCTGGGCATCGGCGAGCGTGAAGAGGTCGCCGACACTCAGGGTGTCGAGGCGGATAGGCGGCGTTTCGGGCGGATTGGCAGGGAACGACGGAACAATGGTCATGCGTATCGGTCCTTGAAGCTCACGCGATCAATTCGACTTCAATCAGGAAACTGCGGCTTCGAGCGCTGCGATCTGCTCGCTGGTCATGCTGGCGAGCTGCGTCTCGGTGAAGGCGGAAATCTGCACGCCGTTGAGGGCGCCGATCGTGGTGGTGGTCAACCCGCTGATGGCCGTGGGAGTCAGAGAGCCGATCTGGGTGGTGGTGAGGCCAGCCACCTGGTTGGTCGAGAACGATGCGATGACGCTGGGCGACATGCTGTTGAGCTGCTGCGTCGAAAGTGCGCCGATCTGAGTGGGTGAGAGCGCGCCCAGCTGAGACGCGCTGAGCGCGGCCAGCATCGACGTGGTCATGTTGACGATCTGAGACGCGTCGAAGGCTGCGATCTGCGTTTGCGTGAGGGCTGCGATCTGCGGTGTGGTCAGGGCGCGGATCTGGACGCGCAGGAGGCCCGAAAGCTGTGTGGGGCTGAGGCCCGCGATGTCCGTTTCTGACATGGCGCGGATCTGGGTCGAGTCCATCGCAGCAATCTGCGTTGCCCTGAGGCCGGAGAACTGCGTCTCGGTCAGGGCGGCGATCTGCGCCTCGCTCAGGCCGGGGAGAGCACCAGCCGAGATTGCGCCGATCTGCGTCGAGGAGAGCGCGCCGAGCTGGGTTTCGGTGAGGCTTGCCAGTTGCGTCGAGGTCAGGCCGCCGATGCCGGTTCGCGACAGCAATCCAACCTGCGTGGTCGTCAGGCTTTCGATCTGGCTTGGCGTCAACGCGCCGATGCCCGTGGCGGACAGCCCGGCCAGTTGCGTGCTCGTCAGCGCCTTGAGTTGCGTGGTGGTCAGGCCGGCGATGGCGGTGCTCGACAGTGCGGCGATCTGGGTCGCGCGGACGGACGACATCTGCTCGCTGGTGAGCGCCGAGATCTGCGTGTTCGTGAGGCCGGAGATTGCGCTTGTCGAGAGCGCGCCGATCTGCGTCACGGTCAGCGCGCGCAGTTGCGACGTGCTGAGGGACGCAAGCGTGGTCGCCTTCAGGCCGGCCAGCGAGTCGGGCGCGAGCGCTTGGAGTTGCCGCGTCGAGAGAGAGTCGATCTGGGTTGTGCTCAGCGCGCCGATCTGGGTGGCGCTCAGGCCAGCGAGCTGCGTGGTCGTGAGCGAGGCGAGGCGCGTGCTCGAAAGGCTGTTGATCGCGGTGGTAGAGAGGCCGGCGATCTGCTGCGGGTCGAGGGCTGCGAACTTCGACGGCGTGAGAGACTCGATCTGCGTGACGGTCAGGCCCGAGAGCCCCGAGGGCGAGAGCGCCTTGAACTGGCTTGCGGCCAATGCGCCGAGTTGCGTGGTCGTCAAGCTTGCGACCTGCGACGAGGTCAGGCCGTAGAGCGCGGTCGTGCTCAACACGCGGATCTGATCCGGCGTCAGGCTGCCGAGCTGGGTGACGGAGAGCGCGGCGATGCCCGTCGTCGAGAGCGCGCTGAACTGGGTGGTGGTGAGCGCGGCAAGCTCGGACTCGGAGAGCCCGGAGAGCGCGGTCGGCGAAAGGGCCGCGATCTGCGTGGGCGTGAGGCTCGTGAGCTGGCTCGTCGAGAGCGCGCCGATCTGGGTGGCGCTGAAGCCGCTGATGGCCGTTCCCGAGAGGGCCCTGAGGCTTGTCGTCGAAAGGCCGGCGAGCTGCTGCGTCGTCAGCGCCGCGGTGTGCTCCGAGGTGAGCCCAGCGAGCTGCGTGGCCGACAGGCGCGCGATCTGGGTTGTCGTGAGGCTGGCGATCTGCGCGGTCGTGAGGCCGCGAATTTGCGTCATGGTGAGGGCGCCGAACTGAGCGGTGCTCAGGCCGGCCAACTGTTCGGTCGAAAGCGCGCCGATCGCGCTCGGCGCGAGGGCTGCGAGCTGGGTCGGTGTCAGGGCCGCAAGCTGTGAGGTGGTCAGCGCCGCGGATTGCGCGTCGGTCAGGCCGCCGAGCGCGGCGGTCGACAGGGCGGCAAGGCGCGCGGGCGACTGGCTCTGGAGCTGCGCCGTGGTGAGCGCCGCGACCTGCTGGCCGGTCAGGCCACGCAGTTGTTGGGTCGTCAACGCCGAAAGCTGATCTGTGGTGAGCGACGAAATCGCGGCCGTAGAGAGGCCGGCGAGCTGCGTTGAAGAGAGCGATTCCAACTGGCCGATGTTGATCGCAGCAACCTGGACCTCGCCCAGGGCGCCCAACTGGGTTGCGGTGAGGCCGCGCAGCTGGGTGGTGGTGAGCGCGGCAATCGCGGTCGTCGAAAGTCCGGCCAAAGCCGATGTCGAGAGCCCCGAGATCTGCCGCGAGGTCAATGCTCCGAGCTGTTCCGAGCTGAGGCCGGAAATCTGAGACGCCGTCAGTCCGGCAATCTGCTCGGACAGGAACATTGCGAGCCGCTCCGGCCCGAATGCGCCGAGCTGCGCCGGGGTCAGTGTTCCGAGCTGCGTCGCGGTGAGGCCGCGCAGCAGCCGGTCGTCGAGCCCGGACAGGGTCGTTGCATCCAACGCCGCAAGGGCTGCTGGCGCAATGCCGCCGAGCTGGGTCGAGCTCAAGCTCGCGAGCAGCGTGGTCGACAGGCCGGCGATCCGCGTGCCGTCGAGGGCGGCGATCTGTGCCGCGCTCAGTCCATCGGCCTGCAGCGTCGTAAGCAACTGGAGCTGGTCGTCGGTCAGGGCGGACAGGGTGGAGGGCAGCAGCGAGCCGATCTGGTTCGACGACAGCGCGGAGAAATGCCCGGCGGGGAGGCTTTCGATCTGCGTGGCGGTGAGCCCGCGCATCTGCGTGGCGGTCAGGCTCGAGAACTGAGCCGCCGAGAGGGCGCCGATCTGCTCGGTCGAGAGCGCGGACACCTGCGCGGCGCGTAACGCCAGGAGCTGGGTCGGGCTGAGAGACGCGATCTGCTCGGTTCCGAGCGAGCCGATGACTTCCGGTGCGATGCCAGCGATCTGCGACGTGGTCCAGCGTGACATCTGCGCTGGCGAGAAACTTTCGATCTGGGCGGAATCGAGCGCGCCGATCTGCGTTGCGGTCAGGCCGGCGAGCTGGGTGGCGCTGAGCGACTGGAGTGCCGTGATGGACAGTCCCGCAATCGCAACCGTCGAGAGCGCGGAAATCTGCGTCGCCGAGAGGGACGCGAGCTGTCCGGCGCTCAATGATACGACCTGATATTCGGAGAGCGCGCGCACCTGCGTCGTGGTCAGGCCGGAGAAGAAGCTCTGTGAGAGCTGCATCATTTCTTCGACGGAAAGTCCGGTGATCCCGTCCGCGGTGAGGGCGGCGATCTGCGTGGTCGACAAGGCGGCGAGCTGGGTCGACGTCAAGGCCGAGATCTGCGCGTTGCCAAGACCCGAAATCGCGCGCGTCGACAGGGCAGCGATCTGCGTTTCGGATAGCGCCGCGACCTGGTTATCGCTGAGCGCCGATGCCTGGCCGGCGTTGAGCCCGGCGATCTGCTCGGTGGTCAGCTGTGAGATGGTCTGCGCCGTCAGGCCGCCGATGGCGTTTTTCGACAGGGCGCCGATTTGCGTCGACGTCAGGACGCCGACTTGCGTGCCCGTCAGCGCTCCCGCCTGCTCCTCGTTCAGCGCGCGAATTTGTGTGGATGTGAGGGCGCGGACCTGGTCTGTCGAGAGCGAGGCGATGACGTCGGGCGACAGTCCGGCGATACCTGCGGCAGAGAGCGCTGCGACCTGGCTCGGCGACAGACTGGCGAGCTGCGACGGCGTGAGCCCCGAGACTTGCGTGGAGTTGAGGCTCGCCAACCCGGTCGTAGAAAGGCCCGCAACCTGCGTTGCAGACAGCGTCGCGATCTGAGTTTCGTTGAGGCCGCGAAGCTGGGCGGCCTTGAGACCGTTGATCTGGTCGACAGACAACGCGGCGATGTCGTCGGCATCCAGGCCCGCGATGGCCGTGCTCGTGAGGTTGGCCAACTGAGCGTTGGACAATGCGCTGAGCTGGCTTGCGGAGAGTGCCGCGAGCTGTGTGTCGCGCAGACCTGAAATCGCCTTGGCGCCAAGCGCGCCGATCTGCGTGGTCGTCAGGGCCGCGATCTGGGTCGTCGACAGCAGCGCCATCTTCTCGGCGGTGAAGCCACCGATCTGGGCCGGGCTCAAGGCGGCAATTTCAGCGGGCGAGAGATCGGCGATGAGCGTGGCGCTCAGGCTGGTGATCTGGCTCGGCGAAAGGGCCGCAATCTGGGTCGGCGTGAGATTGCGGAAGGTCGTCGCCGTCATGCGCCCCATTTGTGTGGGCGCCAAGTCGCGCACGTCGAAGCGGATGTTGCCGGTCACGGCGAGGGCTTCGATCTGTGTCGCCGAGAGCGACTTCACCTGTTGCGAGGTGAGGCTTTCGAGCTGGGTGGGCGCGAGCGCGAGGATCAGGTTCGTCGATGCGGCGGCAATCTGAGACGGCTTCAGGCCGCGGAGCTGCGCGGTGGACAGCGCCGTGAACTCGGCCGGCGACAGGCGATTGATTGAGCCCGTCGAGAGCGCGCCGAACTGAGTGGCGCTCAGGCCCAAGATCTGCGCCGTGCTGAGCCTGTCGAACGTGGTGGTCGAAAGGCCCGACAATTGCGTGGCCGAGAAGCTGGATGGCGGGATTGCGTTGAGGGCAGTCTCCGACAAGGCTCCGAGCTGGGACGCAGAAATTCCGGAGACCTGCGCCGCTGTGAGCTGGGCGAGCTGCGTCGTTGCGAAATTGTCGAGCGTCGTTGCCGTCGCCCCGCCGATCTGGCGCGCGGTCAGGCCTGCGATCTGCGTCGTCGTCAAGGCGCGCAGCACGGACGGCGGCAGGTTGTTGATCGTGGTTGTCGACAGAGACGCGATCTGCGTCCCGCGCAGGGCGGCGAACTGCGTTTCCGTAAGATTGTCGATGGCGGTGGCGGTGAGCTTAGCGAGCTGAGCCGTCGTGAAATTCTCGGCTTGGAGTGCGCCGAGCGAGCTTGCCGGGAGCGCATTGATCTGTGCGGCAGTCAGGCCGCGAACCTGCGTCGCGGTGAGCGCGCCGATCTGCGTGGCCGTCAGCGTGTTGAGCAGGCCTGACGTGGACGTGGAGAGCGCGCGCGCCGACAGGCCGCTGATCTGGGTCGCCGAAAGGCTCTGGATCTCGTCTGCGGAGAGCACGCTCAGCGCGGTCGCGGACAAGCCGGAAATCTGGCTCGACGACAAGGCCGCGATCTGCGAGGCGGAGAAATTGTCGAACGCCGTCGCGCTGAACCGGCTGATCTGAGACGAAGACAACCCGGAAAAATCCAGCGCCTGAAGCCGCTCGGGTGACATTGTGTTGAGGCGGGTGGCGGGGAAGCTCCGCACCTGGGTCGGCGTGAGATGCGAAAGCTGGGTTGGCGTGAACTTTTCGATCGTCTGGCTGGAAAGGCCCGCGATCTGCGTTGCGGTCAGTGCGCGAAGCTGTTCCGGCGACAGTTTCTGGATGTCGGCTTCGGACAGGGAGTTGAGCTGCGTCAGGGTCAGGGCCGCCGTCTGGCGCGCAGTGAAGGCATCGAGGTCGTCAGCCGCGAGGGCTTCGAACAGGGCGAGGCTGAGCTTGCTGAGGCTGACCGTCGACAGCGAGGACACCGTCGTCGCGGTCATGGCCTCGATGTTGGTGGTGCTGAGCGCGTTAAGCTGCGTTGCGCTGATTGCGGCGGCCTGCGACGTCGTCAGCGCCTCCATGTCGGAGGTCTGCGCGTCACGGAAAGCGGACTGCGACAGTCTCGCGATGAGCGATGCCGAAAGGCCGGAAAAAATAGATGTCATCGCCTCGCACCCGGGATGGCGCTCGCCGCAATGGAGCCGCCGTCGGCGGAACGATCAAGCGCAGCCAATCTATTGTACCCTCAAGTGGAATCACGCGGAGTGTCAAACGAGAGAGGCGTAAGGGGGGCGCGTGCCGACAGAAACTTGGGGATAAGGGCGATTGGTTCGCGCACGGCCCTTTTCGGGCGCTCCTCCGGCATCCGATTCCCTGCAAAGAGGTTGGCGGCGAAATCGTCTTGGCCAGCGCATCTCTTTCCGCGGATTTCCCTGGCTGACGCTTTGGGGGTTGGCTGTGGATACGGCGGTTCTGCGGCGGGACAGCCTCGTCCTGCCCGGTAGTATCGCATGGACAAGAATCGTGGCGACGCCCCTATCCCGCGCTCGCTCGGCCATGGTTCGGGAGCCCAGGATCCAGGAGCGCCGGCATGTCCGAAACACTCGATCGCATCGATGCATCCGATGATGTTCTCGATGCAGCCGTGCCGCCCGATGTCGCGACAGAAGGCGACGCTATCGATTGGTGGGGCATGCTCACCGACCCCAAGTTTCTGAGCAATCCCTATCCGGACCTCAAGCGCGTTCGCGAGCGGGGAGCCGTCCATTTCGATCCGGTGACGGGGCTCTACTTCGTCACGCGGTCGCGCGAATTCGGCGCCATGGCCAAGACGCTGGACATGGGCCGCGACACGCGCTTCTGGGCGAACGGCTGGAACAGCCCCGAGAACCGGGCGCGCGATCCCGAGACGTACGAGCTGTTCCGCGAATTCCAGCCGCAGATGATCAACGCCAATGCGCCGGACCACCGGCGCACGAGATCGGTCTACGACAAGGCGTTCCGTCCCGGCGACATGACGCGCTACCTGCCGATGATGGAAGAAGAATGCCGCAAGCTGCTCGACGCGCTGCCTGACGACGGTCCGGTCGACTTCATGGATGCGTTCGCCAATCCGTTGCCACATCGCATTTCGCTCAGGCTTTTCGATATCCCGGCCGAAATGGATGAGACGGTCGCCAAGTGGATCGCCGCCCTGAGCTGGCTCGGCAACATCGTCATGTCGCCGGAGCAGAAGCGGGAGGCGCAGACGGCTCAGCGCGAATTCAAGGAGTACGTGCGCGGCCATCTCGCCAGCCGGAGCGCGGACCCGGGCAATGGGCTGATCGGCATTTCGCTTGCCGCGGCGGCGACCGGCACGATGAGCGAGGAAGAGACGCTCAACAACGTGGCGATGCTCATCTCGGGAAGTCGGACGACGCTGACGCTGCTCGGCAACGGGCTCTTGACGCTGATCCGAAATCCGGCGCAGTTCGAGTTGCTGCGCGCCGACCGGGGCCTGATGCGAACGGCAATCGAGGAGATGCTGCGCTACGAGCCAGGCAGCAGCATCATTCCGCGTGCGGCGATCAACGACTTCCAGTGCGGCGAAGTCCGTATTCCCGCCGGCGCGCTGGCGATCGGCCTCGTCGGGGCGATCAACCGCGACCCCGAACGCTTCGACAATCCCGACGAGTTCGACATCACGCGCAATCCGAACCACCACTCTGCATTTGGGGGAGGTGCGCACATCTGCATCGGCAAAGCGCTCGCCCGCATGACCACGCAGATCGCGTTCAACGCGCTGATGGACCGGTTTGCGCGGATCGAGCTGGCCGGGGAGCCCGTCTGGTGGACGGACCGGAGCGATCAACGCGGTCTCGAGCGGCTGCCGCTGCGATTTGGGCGGGCATGATGGCGCAAGACGCCATGCCCGAGGTTGCTGCGATCGACTGGTGGGGGATGCTCACCGATCCGGCCTATCTCGCCAACCCGCATGCTGAGCTGAAGCGCATCCGCGAGCTCGGCGCGGTGCATCGCGACGATTATACGGGCATTTACTTCGTGCTCGGTCACAGCGAGTTCCGCCAGATGGCCATGGCGCCCGAGATGGGGCGCGATACGCGGCTCTGGACCAACGGCTGGAGCCGGCCGGGAAGCCAGGAGAGCGACCCGGTCAGCTACAGCCTGTACAGCGAATTCCATCACCAGATGGTCAATGCCGATCCGCCGGATCATCGGCGCATGCGGGACGTGTACGAGAAGGCGTTTCGCCCCGGACAAATGGCGCTTCTGGTCCCCATGATCGAGGCCGAGTGCCAAGAGCTCGTGGACGCGCTGCCGGTGGGTACCCCGGTCGATTTCATGGCCGCGTTCGCCAATCACCTGCCGCTGCGCGTGTCGCGGAACCTGTTCGGGATACCCGCGGACATGGACGCGCAACTCGCGGTCTGGAACGCGGCCCTGATCAAGATCGGCGACATTCTGATGCCGGCCGACCAGAAGCGCGACGCGTTGGCGGCCCTGCGTGCCTACAAGGCCTATTTGAAGGGCCATCTCGAGGCCTGCCAGGGGCAATCGGGCGACAGCTTCATCGGGTTGGCGGCCGCCGCGCTCGCGGACGGCACCATGAACGAGGACGAGACGCTCAACAATCTCCTGGGCCTCGTCTCCGGCAACGAGACGACGGTCACGCTTCTCGGCAACGGAATGCTGTCGCTGCTGCGCAATCCGGCGGAGTTCCAAAAGCTGCGGTCGAACCCGGAGCTGATGCGGCCGGCCATCGAGGAGATGCTGCGCTACGAGCCCAGCATCAACTTCATTCTCCGGGTGGCGATCAGGGATTACACCTGCGGCGGCGTTTCTGTTCCAGCCGGGTCGCTGGCCATCGGGCTGGTGGGCGCCATCAACCGCGATCCGGCGCGCTTCGAGCACCCCGACACCTTCGATATCGCGCGCCAGCCCAACGCGCAGTCCATCTTCGGCGGCGGTCCGCACGTCTGCATCGGGGCGGCGCTCGCCCGTCTCGAAGCGCAAACGGCGTTCGGGGCTCTTCTGCGACGGTTCGAGCGCATCGAGTTGGCTGGTGAGCCGGTCTGGTGGTCGGATCGGACCAACCAGCGGGGGCTGCAATCGTTGCCGCTGCGGTTCGTGTGAGGGGGCCGTTTCCGATCCGCGCGCACCCGGCGTAGACAGGAAATTTTCAGTATGAGATGTTTTTTCTAGCGATTCGAGAGGCGGGGCTCTCGATGGCGTCGCCGCTGGCGTTCCCTTGAGCAATCTCAAAGCTACTTGGAGGTCCGCATGTCGGAGCGCATCGAAAAGGCGAACGCCTTGATCCGCCGCTATTCCTACTGGTCCGCCGGGTTCGGGCTCATCCCGGTGCCGGTGGTCGATCTCGCCGCCATCACCGGAACGCAGATCAAGATGGTGCACGCGCTCTCGGGTCTCTATGACCGCGAATTCTCCGAGGATCGCGTCCGCGCCGCCATCGGCGCGCTGGCGGGCGCCGCGGTGCCGATCGCAGTCGGGGCCAGCACGGTTTCGGCGCTGAAAACGGTTCCCGTGCTGGGCCAGATCGCCGGTACGCTCGCGCTGCCGGCGCTCGCCATGGCCGCGACCGTGGCCGTCGGCCGCGTGTTCGTGCACCACTTCGAGGCTGGCGGGACGCTACTGGATTTCGATCCCGCAAAGATGAAGGCTTACTTCGAAGCCGAGTTCCAGAAGGCGAAAGACGGAACCAGCGCCGATGCGCCGGCCAACGCTTCCGCTGGTGAGACGACGCAGACGGCTGCCTGAGCCGTCGTTTCCAAGCCGTCGTAGTCATGCCGATGTGCACGCGCGGCGCGACCAACCTCGAACGGTCGATGCTGGCACGCACACGCGTCCCTCCGTAGATTTCAGCTTTGTGCCAGCGGCTTATCCTCGGCTTTGTGCCGGGCGGCGCTGGTGGCCCGCTGCCGAATCAGAAACCTTCGGCGCTGTGGAGCGCGCAGCAAGCGCCAGCCACGGGGGGTGGTATGGTCGTCGGTTTCTACATCCTGTTCGCGATCCTGGTGGGCCTGTTTGCGATTGGACGCAGCGGAGGCTTCTTCCTCTATTTCATGCTGTCCATCGTGTTGACGCCCATCGTGGCGCTGATCATCCTGATCATGGCCACGCCGGTCGTGGTCGATACGCGCGGCGCGCCGGTGAAGAAATCCTGGCGGAAACGCCCGCTCTCCCATGTCTGATGTCCTCGTTTCCCAACCGCTTCACGAAGCGGCGCTGTCGTCCGGGCGCAAATGGTTTCTGCGCAACCGGCGCGGGCTGATGCTTGCGCTGCTGGTGGCGATGTTCATCATCACAGCGCTTGCGCCGAGAATATTCATCACCATTCCGTCGGGGCATGGCGGCATTCTCTGGCTGCGGTTCTTCGGCGGCACGCAGGATCAGAGCTCGGCGCTCGGCGAGGGGCTGCATGTCATTCCGCCGTGGGATCACATCTTCATCTACGACATGCGCATTCAGGAGCACGATCAAGCCTACGAGGTGATCGCGCGCGAAGGCCTGCAGGTGACGGTGCGCAGCTCGTTCCGCTGGCAGCTCAACCCCGCCACGCTGCCGCGGCTGCACAAGTTGATCGGACCGAACTACGTCGACGTTTTGCTGGTGCCGGAAGTCGGGTCGGTTTTGCGAGAGCGGATTTCTCAGTATGAAATCGAGGAGCTGTTCTCGTCGCGCAGGACGCAGATCCAGGGTGAAATTCTGCGGGCCGTCGCCCGGGAAATGCCCGGCGAGGCCGTCAACAGAATTGGCATCAACGGCGAAGATCACGGCGGCGAAGACTTCGTGTTCATGACTGACATCCTGCTCAAGGATGTGACGCTGCCGTTCCGGCTGCGCAGCGCCATTGAGCGGAAGCTCGAACAGGCGCAGATTTCGCAGGAGTACGGTTTCCGCATCCAGCGGGAGCGGCTCGAAAGCGAACGCAAGCAGATCGAGGCGCAGGGCATCCAGGCCTTCCAGCAGACGGTTCAGGCCGGAATTTCGGAAGCCTATCTGAAATGGCGCGGTATCGAAGCTACGCTGCAGCTTGCGACCTCGCCGAATTCCAAGGTCGTCATCGTGGGCGGCGGTTCGCAAGGGTTGCCGTTGATCCTCAACACCGGCGACACCCCGCAGATACCGGCCCCTCCGCCTGCGGCCGCAGCCTCGTCGCATCCGGCGAAGGTGCAGAAGGCCGACGCGGAGAACGCGGGGCGGATCGCAGGCTCTATCGACATGTCTCCGCCGCAGTCCAATTCGCCCTTCGAAACCCTGGCGCACCCGCGTGGCACGGCCGAGGACGCTGCCATCGAGGCAGAGGCAATGGCTGCTGAAAACGCAGCGAATGCGGCGGTCAAGACGAGCGCGACAACGCCCGGCGCCACGTCGAGCGAGGAGCCCGGTGCCGATGCGCCGCCGTATATTCTCCGCTCGTTCGCTGATGCGTTCGGCTATCGCCTGAAGCCGATCGCTCCACCCGCATCCGCCTCGGCCGAGATCGTGGGTCCCGGCGAGCAGCCGCGCTAATTTGCTGTGAGTGCGCCGTCAGGCGACGTGACGATGGCCGAGAGGTCGGCGGCGAGCGCTGCAACCAGTGCGTCGCGCGCGTCCTGCAGATAGAAGTGGCCGCCGTCGAACAGCCGCGGGGCTCGGGGCTGGCGCGTGAGGGACTGCCAGCCTGCGATGTGACCAGGCGCCATCTGCGCATCGTCCCGGCCGCCATAGATGAAAAACGGCTCGGCAAGCGGCGGTTCATCCCGGTACGCGTAGGTTTCGATTGCCTCGATGTCAGCACGCATGACGGGCAGGAGCATGCGCATCATGTCGGGCTGTTCGAGGATGATCTGCGGAATGCCGTTATAGCGCGCGCAAATCGCCGCCACGAAGTCGTCGTCGGAGAGGACATGGATCGGCGTGTCGTGGTCGACGATGTGGGGCGCGCGCCGGCCGGACAGCACCAACGCCCGCGGCGGAGGGGCGCCGAGACGACGGAGGTTGCGGGCCGTTTCGAACGCGATGAGAGCGCCCATGCTGTGGCCGAAAAACGCGTACGGACGGTCCGCCAGCGGCAACATGGCCTGGGTGAGACCGTCGGCGATGGCGGCGATGCGCGTCATCGGTGGCTCGGCCCGGCGTCCTTCGCGGCCGGGAAGCTGGATGGCGCGGAGCTCGATCCAATCGGGCATCACGGCGCGCCATGGGAAATAGAGGGATGCGCCCCGGCCGGCGTGCGGCACGCAATACAGGGTGAGCCGGGCGGATGGCCGCTGTTGGACGACAAACCAAGGAGAGGCCATCTGCTTTCCGTGTTTTTTATAGCGAGGCGGGGGCAACGCGCTCACGTCGTTTGCGGTCCCCGTTCGGCATAGTAGACTTGGGGCGTGACCGTACCAAACCTTCTTGACCCCATCCCGCCCATTTCCACAACGGCCGTCCGCGTGCGGTGGCTGGTGCTCGAATCCGTTGCAGCAGAGCATTGGGCGGCGTTCGCGGCCCTTCTCGACGACGCGGAGCGCGCGCGGGCCGCGCGTTTCCACTTCGAGCGGGATCGCCAGGCGTATGTCGCGGCACATGCTCTGGCGCGCACGTTGCTCTCGGTCGAAGCGCCTCGCCCGACCAGCGACTGGCGCTTTGTCGAGGGTGTGCAAGGCAAACCCGAGATCGTGCGGGAGCCGGGGATGCCGCCGCTGCGGTTCAACCTCTCCCACACCCATGGGCTCGTCGCGGTGGCGATGACCCACGCGCACGATCTCGGCATCGACGTCGAATCCATCGATGCCGGACGCGCCGGTCTCGACTTCGCCGAGCGGGTGTTTGCGCCGGCCGAGATCGCGGCGTTGCGCGCGGTTCCGCCCGAGGCGTTCGCCGAGACGTTCTATGCGATCTGGACGCTCAAGGAGGCCTGTATCAAGGCGCTGGGCGGTGGGCTTTCCGTGCCGCTCGATGCATTCGCGGTGTCGTGGGACCCGCTCTCGGTTCAGTTCTCCGATACGCTGGGCGAGGATGGCGCGCACTGGCGTCTTTTCCGGGCGACGCCGACGCCCGCCCATGCGCTGGCGCTCGCCCTGCGTCATCCAGAGCCCGCGGCTGTTACACTCGATGCGACCGGCATCAGGCCACAGGACATTCTGGCCCTGGCCGCGCAGGCTGGTGCGAACCTCTGATCTAGGTGGCGTCCGACGCGGGCCAGATGGGCCGGAGGTAAGCGGCCATGCCGCGCTGAGGGTCCCACTGCTGGGGATATCCGAACGACACCTCTTCGAAGCGCGTGCCGTCGCGCCAGTCGGTGCGGCGCACGTGAAGATGCCCGCTTACGGCTACGCGCACGTTGAAGCGCGTGTGCCAGTCTTCGGTCAGCACCGTGCCGCACCAGGGTGAGAAACGCGGCACGCGCGGGATGTACACGAGGTCGCGCCGTAACGGATAGTGATTGGCGATGATCTTCGGAACGTCGGGGCCAAGCTCGATGAGGCGACGTTCCGTTTCCCGGCACCTCTGGTGGCACCAGTCGGAAATGGATGCGAACGGAGCAGGGTCGAGCAGCATCTCGTCGCCGCAGACCGAGCGCTCCTCGCGCGCCCAGGCGACGACGGAGGCGAGCGGGATCTCCGGCGGACGGAAGCTGTAGTCATAGAGCAGCAGCGTCGGCACGATGACGAATGGCTCGCCGTCGCCCGGCCAGACCAGGTACGGGTCCTCGGGTGTGACAACGCCCACGTCGCGGGCGATCGCGACCATCGCCTCGTACTTGAGCAGTCCCCTGCCGGCAGGGCCGGGGACTGTCCACAAGTCATGATTGCCGGGCGCCCAGATCACCTTTGCGAAGCGCTCGCTGAGCAGCACAAGCCCCTCGCAAAACCGTTCGAGGCTTTCGGCCACGTCGCCGGCAACGATGAGCCAGTCGTCTGGGAATGCAGGCATTTCCAGGAGCGCCTGCATGTTCGGGGAGCTGCTGAGATGCAGGTCGCTGATCGCCAGCAGTTTCAAGCGGGGCTACCCCAATGAATTGAGCGCGTCTTGCGTCGGAAGACCCGATGGCCCCGGGATACGACAGGGTCGCTGTCTTCCGTATGCAATGGAATCGACGTAACCAAGAAAGCGCTTGGCGTCAAAGCGCTATGCGGTTGCGCTTGCAAAGTCGCTCCGATTGGCCGTCTGCAACGAAATGGTGATGCCATATGGTCCTCTCGACAGCGACCTTGCCGGATGGCCGCAGCGTGCATTGCGTCAACGCCTATGAAGTCGACTTTTCGTGGCACGAAATCTTCGCGGATGATCTGACGGCGCACGGACTCTCCCTGCCGCAGGACGGTGTCTATGTCGACGTCGGAGCCAATATTGGGCTCTTCGCGCTCTATCTCAATGACCTGTGTCCGAATGCCCGGCTGGTTGCTTACGAGCCGATGCCGGCCTCCTTTGCCGCCCTCGAACGCAACATCGAGAAAATGGGCGGGCGGGCGCATGCTTTCCAGATGGCTTTGGGCGCGGCTGCGGGCGAGCTGGAGTTCGACTATTATCCAGGCATCAGCGCGCTTTCGACCGCGAATTCCGCGGCAGGCGATGTGCTGTCCGGCGGCCTCAAGAACCTGCTGTTCAGTAATGGCGCGAGCGCGGACGTGCGCGCAATCCTTGACCGTAGCGGGGCGAGCGAACGGATGGGCGACGAAGAGTTCATCGCCCAGCTTTTCCGCGTGGAGCGGGTGCGCGCGGCCGTGGACACGCTCTCGAACCAGGCCGATCTGCACGGGCTCGGCCCGATCGACCTCGTGAAGATCGACACGGAAGGGGCCGAGAAGGATGTGCTGGCCGGCATCTCTGATGGGCTCTGGCCGCGGATCCGGCAAATGCTGGTGGAGGTTCATCTCGGCCGCGACGAGACCGACGCGATTGCCGCCGATCTCGGTGCGCGCGGATACAAGACGTCGATTGGAAATCACCCGCTCGCTGAGGGCGGTGCACCGGTGTTCCACGTTTATGCCGCGCGGAGCGCATGACGATGGTCTGCCAGGCGGAGCGCACGGCGGACGTCGGCCAATCCCCGGCTGTGCGTGACCTGCCCGCCATCGACTGGTGGACGATGCTGGCCGATCCGGTATTTCTCGAAAGTCCCTATCCGGAACTGGCCAGGCTGCGGGCGCTCGCGCCGGTTCATCATGATCCCGTCTCGGGCGTGTATTTCATTCTTGGGCACCGCGAGTTTGCGCGCGTCTCGAAGTCGTCCGCGATGGGGCGCGATACGCGGCTTTGGACGGGCGGCTGGTCGTCGCCGGAGTATGCGGCGGAAGACCCGGTCGGCTTCCGGCTCTACAGCCAGTTCCAACCGCAGATGATCAACAGCGATCCGCCGGACCACGGGCGCATGCGCGGCGTCTACGAGCCGGCGTTTCATCCGCAGGCCGTGGCGGCGCTGGAGCCCATGATCCGGGCCGAGGCGGACCGGCTGATCGCGGCGATGCCGGACAGCGGCGTCATCGAGATGATCGACGCCTTCGCCGGGCCTCTTCCGCTTCGGGTGCTGCGCAATCTGTTCGACATGCCGGAAGCGATGGACGACGACATCGCGCGGTGGAGTGCGGCGCTCATCAAGATCGGCGACATCATGATGACGCCGGAGCAGAAGCACGACGCGCTGGATGCGCTCGATACCTTCAAGGCGGTGCTGCGCCGCCATCTCGCGGAACGGCGCGGGTGTCCGCATTCGGGGCTCATTGGCCGCGTGCTTGTGGCTGAGGAGACGCGCGTTCTCGACGAAGAGGAGACGCTGACCAATCTCGTGTCCATGCTCGTAGCCGGACACGAGACGACGGTGACGCTGATCGGAAACGGGCTGCTTCTGCTGCTGCAGAACCCGCGCGAGATGGCGCGGCTGCGTGCCGATCGCGGGCTGATGCGCACGGCGATCGAGGAGTTTCTTCGGGTCGAGCCGGGCGGCAACATGATCCTGCGCATCGCGCGCGAGGACATGGAGATCGGCGGCTGGCGCATCCCGGCGGGCGCGCCGGTGGTCGGGCTGATCGGCGCGGTCAATCGCGATCCGTTGCGTTTCAGGAATCCGGACGTGCTCGACATCGGACGCACGGCGAATGCGCATGCGACCTTCGGCGGCGGCATCCATTTCTGCGTCGGCGCACCGCTGGCGCGGCTCGAGACGCAGATCGCGTTCGACGCGCTCCTCGACAGGTTTTCGCATATGTCTGTTGCGGGGCGGGCCGAATGGCGGCTTGACCGCATCAACGCGCGCGGCCTCGGGAGCCTGCCGGTGCAGGTTGGGGCGGCGTGATGTCTTCCGTCGGGATCGAAGCGCTGGGCGTCTACGGCGGGGCGGCTTACGTCGATGTGCAGGAGCTGTGCGCGCATCGCGGGCTCGATATCCAACGCTTCGAAAACCTGATGATGCGCGAAAAGTCGGTGGCGCTTCCCTGCGAAGATCCGGTGAGCTTTGCGGTCAATGCTGCGCGCCCGCTGGTGGACCGGCTTTCCGAGAGCGAGCGCGATCGGATCGAGATGATCGTGACGTGTACGGAATCGGGCATCGATTTCGGAAAGTCGCTCAGTACCTACGTGCACGCGCACCTGGGGCTTCAGAAAGCGTGCCGCTTGTTCGAGGTGAAGCAGGCCTGCTACTCGGGTACGGCGGGGCTGCAGATGGCGGTCAATTTCATCCTGTCGGGCACGGCGCCCGGTGCGAAGGCGCTGGTGATCGCGACGGACATTTCGCGCTTTGCGCTTGCCGACAAAGGCGCCATTGAGGAGTGGGCCTATTCGGAGCCGAGCTCGGGCGCGGGTGCGGTCGCGATGCTGGTCAGCGATGCGCCGCATCTGTTCCGCATCGACGTGGGCGCGCATGGCAATCATGCGTTCGAGGTCATGGACACCTGCCGTCCCGGCCCGGATACGGAAGCGGGAGATGCCGATCTCTCGCTCATGGCCTATCTCGAATGCTGCGAGCATGCCTTCCGCGACTATGCGCGCCGCGTGGAGGGCGCGGACTTTCGCGACACGTTCCACTACCTCGCGTTTCATACGCCATTCGGTGGCATGGTGAAGGGCGCGCACCGTCATCTCATGCGGCGTCTCTGCAAGGCCGCCTCAAGCGACATCGAAGCCGATTTCACGCGCCGAATGGCGGCAAGCCTCGTCTATGGGCAGCGCGTTGGAAACACGGCCGGCGCGTCGGTGTTTCTTGCGCTCGCAGGCATCATCGACACGGCGGACATCGGCGGGCCGCAGCGCGTCGGCCTCTTCTCGTACGGCTCTGGGTGCTGCTCGGAGTTCTTTTCCGGCGTGGTGCCAGTGGATGCGCCGGGGCGGCTCAAGGATGCCGGGATTGCGGCGGGGCTCGACCGGCGCTACCGGCTCTCGATGGGAGAGTACGACGCGATCCTCGGCAGCACGGAGACGGTCCGCTTCGGGACGCGCGATACACAGCTCTTGCCGGAAACGATGCCGGGCATCGGCAACGGCGTAGGCGGAACGCCGCGGTTGGTTCTCGAGGCGATCGCGGGCTATCATCGCAAGTATCGCTGGATCTAGGGGGATGGCCACTTTGGGAGCTTGCGCGATGGAGCCGGATACCGTTTTCGCGACGTTGCTGGCCCAGATCCGGGATGTGGTTCCGGAGCTCGGCGCTCACGCGTTCGCGCGCTCGGATTCGATGGCCGATCTTGGCGTGAACTCCATCGAGCGCAGTGAAGTGCTGCTGCTGACGCTCGATGCGCTGGGCCTCAAGGTGTCGCCGATTGCGTTTCATGGCGCGCGAAATATCGGTGAATTGTCCGATCTGATCCATGCCAAGCTCGCCGCTTGATCGCACGGCTCCGGCCGTCACCGGCATCGGCATTGCGACCGGGTTCGGCTACGGCAAGGACTGCTTCGTCGAAGGGCTGTTCGGCGGGCGCAATCTGTTTGCGCCTCTTTTGCGGTCCGGTCGTCAGCCCGCCCCCGGAGAGAAGCGCTTCATCGGCATCGAGGTGCCCGAGCCGCCCGAGGTGTTGACGCGCCGGATCGCGCGCACGGCGGGGCTTTCGGCGCGTGTGTCGGTCGCGGTGGTTGCGGACGCCTGGGCCGAGGCGGGGCTCGATGAGGTCGATCCCACACGTATCGGGCTCGTGCTTGGCGGATCGAACCTTCAGAGCCGCGAGCTGATGCTGGCGCAGAAGGACGCAGAGACGCGGGGACGGATCGTTTCGCCGCATATGGGGTACGCATTTTTCGATACGGACATCGCGGGGCTGTGCGCGGAGCGGTTCGGCATTCGGGGCCGCACACTGTCCATCGGGGGGGCATCGGCCAGCGGCGCGGCGGCCGTCATCCAGGCGGCGGAGCTGGTTGCGTCCGGTCACGTCGATGCCTGCATTGCCGTCGGCGCGCTACAGGATCTCAGCGCCTTCGAGTTCGAGGCGTTGTCGCTGATGGGCGCGCTCAGTCCAGGGGATCGCTGCCGTCCGTTCGATCGCGCACACGACGGGTTCATGTTCGGAGAGAGCGCGGCGGCACTCGTGATCCGGCGCGGCGATGCGGTGCTTCCGGGAGACGCCTATGGATGCCTCACGGGATGGTCGCACATTTCGGACGGGCGGCGCGGGCCCGAGCCCTCGTTGGAGGGCGAGTTGCGCGCGATCCAGTCGGCGCTCCAGGCGGCGGGCCTTCAGCCGGGCGAGATCGACTACATCAATGCACACGGAACTGGGACGCCGCTTGGCGACGATACGGAAGCGGCGGCCTGTTGCGCGGCGGGGCTGACGCATGCGCCGGTCAACGCCACCAAGTCGATCATCGGGCACGGTCTTGCGTCGGCGGGCGCGGTCGAGGTGGCGGCGGCGCTGCTTCAGATGCGCGTCGGGCGTCTTCATCCGACGCATGGACTTGAAAATCCAATCGACGCGGGGCTGCGCTGGGTGCAGCGTGATCCGTTGGACGCAACCGTACGCAATGCTCTCAGTCTGTCGTTCGGGTTCGGCGGCGTGAATACGGCCATCGTGTTGTCCGCCCCGGAGACGGCATAGGATCGGTCATGGGCTACGAAACACTCGATGTGCGCTTCAAGGATGGCCTCTGCCGCGTGCGGCTGGATCGCGCCTCTGCAGGCAATGCGCTCAACGCGCGCATGGTGGACGAGCTTACGGAGGTGCTCGCGCGCTGCCAGAGTGAGCCTGACGATCGGCCCGTCACGATGGTGGTGCTGGAAGGGGCAGCGGATGTTTTCTGCACCGGTGGCGACTTCGAGGCGACGGCGGCGGGTGCGGGGCTCGATCCCGCACAGCTCTACGATCTCTGGACGCGGCTGGCCGCGGGGCCGTTTATTTCCATCGCTCTGGTGCGAGGGCGCGCCAATGCGGGAGGCGTGGGCCTCGCGTGCTCCTGCGATCTCGTGCTGTGCGATCGGTCGGCGACGTTTGCGCTCTCGGAGTTGCTGTTTGAGCTGTTTCCGGCGTGCGTCATGCCGTTCCTCGTCCGGCGCATCGGCTTGCAGAAAGCGCACTATCTGGCGCTGATGACGCGCCCGCTCGGGGCCGCAGATGCGTTGGCGTGCGGGCTTGCCGATGCGGTGGGCGACGACGCGGAGGCGCTTCTCGCGAGCCACCTTCCGCGCCTCGGCCGTCTCACCCGGCCGGCGATTGCGCGCTACAAGTCGTTCATGGGCGATCTGGCGGAGATCGTCGAACGCGCCAGGCCGATGGCGTTGGCGGCCAATCGTGAGATGTTCGAAGATCCGGCCGTGAGGCGCAACATCAGCCGCTATGTGACAGAGATGAAGCTGCCCTGGGAGGCGTGACCGGCTCGTGCGCCGGCCCGGTAGTCGGCAAAGGTCATGCGCGCGGGGGCAGCAGGTGTCAGCCGTTCACCCGAGACGAACTGGCGATGCAGCAGCGCCAGAGACATCAGGAACATGAACGTCTGATTTTCCTTGGTGCTGATCTCGGCGGCCGGGCGTGACAGGATCTTGGCCACCAGCGCGCGCGCAAACCGCACGTCGAGGTACGGCAGCTTGGCCAGCTCCTGGTCCGAGCACACCGCATCGAGCATGTCGGGGCGGATGGCCGCGAACGCGGCGCTGTCGGGCGCGCGATAGGGGAACTTTCGCTTGGCGCTGATCGCGGGCGGAAGGCTGTCTGCAAAGGCCTTGCGAAGAAGCCGCTTTTCCTCGAAGCCGTCATCGAAGCGGAGGTTGACCGATCCGGCGAGATCGACGACCGCCTTGTCGAGAAACGGGCAGCGATTTTCCACGCCGTGGGCAAGGGCCATGCGGTCCCCCTGCGTCGAGAGCAAGTAGCCCGGAAGCAGCGTCTGGAACTCCAGCCATTGCGCCTTTTGCACCGCGGTCATCGCGCCGAAACCCGGATCGTGAGCGGCGTGTCCGGTGATGGCGGCGAAAGCGTCCCCCGGCTCGCGCAGTAGGCGCGTCGAGAAACGGCCGTTCTGGAAGCGCAGCTCGTGCGAGAACAGCCCCGGCATGCGCTCGCGCGAGAACTGGTGATAGAGGCTCGTCACGGCGGCGAGATCCTGCGGGCCGTAGTGATCGAGGTGCGGATAGAGCGAGGCGATGCGTTGGAGGCGCGTGGCGCCGTCCATGCCGTCCCAGGCCGCGCGAAGCTGCGTTTCCTTGAAGAGGTCGTAGCCGAGGAAAGCTTCGTCCGCGCCTTCGCCGGAAAGCACGACCTTGATGCCGGCTTCGCGCGTGCGCTTCGAGAGCAGATACATTGGCACGAAGGCGCTGCGGAATGTCGGCACTTCAGCGTGATAGAGCGCGGCCTCGAAGTTCGCCACGATGTCGGAATGGCCGATGGTGAGCGTCGTGTGATCGGTCTTGAGGAACCCCGAGATCTCGCGCTGGGCGTCCGATTCATCGAGGTCGGCACTTTCGAACGCGAGTGAGAACGTCCGGACGGGGCGCTCGGTCTCGCTGCTCGTCAGGAGCGCGATGACGGACGAGTCGAGGCCGCCGCTCAGGTAGACGCCAACTTCGACGTCGCTGCGCAACCTCAGGCGTACGCTGTCGATCAGCGTGGCGCGGATCCGGGCGATGGCGTCGGCTTCGGTGGCAATGGCCGGGCCGCGATCGAAGGTCAGGTGCTCATAGCAGCGGCGCGTCAGCGTTCCGTCGCGGATTTCGAGCCATTCCGCGAGGCCGAGGCTTTCGATGCCGGTGAAGCCGGTTTGGTGGGGAAGCGGCGTCCATTGACCCAGGATCGACGCGATCTGTCCGGCGTTCTGCTCGAAATGAAATCCCGGATAAGCCACGAAGGCCTTCATCTCCGAGGCGAACAGAACATCGTCTTTATGCCGCGTAAAATAGAGAGGGCGTTTGCCGAAGCGGTCCCGAGCCAGCACGAGCGATTGCAAGTCCCTGTCATAGATCGCGAATGCGAAGCCGCCGTTCAGCTTGGGCAGGCATTCGGGGCCCCAGGCGATCCAGGCTTCGAGCAGCACCTCGGTGTCGGAGCGTGTGCGGAAGACGCGGCCGTGCGCTTCGAGTTCGTCGCGGAGCTCGCGATAGTTATAGATTTCGCCATTGTAGGTGAGCCAGTAGCGGCCGCTCGCGTCCGACATCGGCTGGGCGCCGGCCGCCGGATCGATGATGGCAAGCCGCGCAGTGCCGAGCGCGCAGATGTCGTCGGCAAATCCTCCTGCGGCGTCCGGACCGCGGTGGCCGATGCGGCCGAGCATGGATGCCAGAATACCGTCGAACTTCGTGCTGTCCGCGTCGCGTGCCAGGAAGCCGACGATACCGCACATGGAGGAGAGGTCCTTCGTGGCCGGCCGTATTGCGACGTAGGCAGATTGTCAGGCTGTGATCGGCAGCGGCTGAACGTCGTCCATTGCCGCACCGCTGGTCGCCGCGCCGCGTTGGGCGATCTTGCGCAGAACGTGGACGCAGATCTGAGTGCAACTCACGAGCAACGCGTCCGTCAGTTCGGATTCAGTGAACTTGATGTCGAATTCCCGCTCCAGAAAGCGGTGAAGCTGAACGTAGCCGAAGGAATCCATCACGCCTTCGCGAAAGAGATCCGTGTCTTCGGGAAAGGTTGCGTCGAATTCGACAAGAAACTGCTGTTCGATAAACGCGCGAATTCTGTCTTCCACTTGCATCAGGCAGCCCCCCAACCGACTGAACGGAGATGCTCCGTGGCAGGAGCCAAAGTTCGCGAATCCCCTTCCGGAATCTAGGGGACGGCCGACGTGCGTAGCAACGGAAATGTCACGCCATTTCTGCGTTTACGCATCTCATGGGGATAAGCGTGCACATCCCGGGTGGTCGCCTTGCGGTCCCGTCGCCCTTTCACTTAGCTGCTATCTGCAACGAAATGACCGTCTGAGCGTCACTGGCGCCGAATGACGCTGACCACCGTCGGGGGGCGTGGAGCGTAAAATGCATGTGCTGCGCTTACTCTCCATCGGGTCGTTCGATACGTTCCGCAGCGGACTGCTGGTCACCTGCATCGCCGGGCTCGGCAATGTTCTGCTGATCGGCCTCATCAATTCCGCAGCGGAGACGGCGGTGGTGGGTGAGCCCGTCGGCATCCAGCTTCTGGTGATGTACGTCATCGCGTTTGCGATCTTCTACGTGGCCGACCGGATTTCCTTGCGGGAGGCGAACCGGCTGCTGCAGCGGCGGCTCGCGGACCTGCGTACGCGTGTGGTGGAGAAGATCCGCTCGGCGGAGCTCAGGCCACTGGAGCACATCAGTCGTGGCGAGATTTACGCGACGGTCGTGCAAGAGACCAATCATCTCTCGCAGAGCTTTCCGCTGCTGGTCAGCGCGGCACAGAGCGTCTGCCTGCTGGCATTTTGCCTGCTCTACATCGCCTATCTCTCCGTTGCTTCGTTCGCCGTCGTTCTCGGGGTGACTGTCGTGGGGTTGCTGCAGTTCTGGCTGCGGCGGCGGCGGCTCTCGCGCGCCATGGCCAGCGTGCACGCGCAGGAAGCCGAGATGTTGAACGCGCTCGGCCATTTCACCGAAGGCTTCCAGGAGATCCGCCTCAACGCCGACAAGAGCGACGCGCTGCAGCGCAGCTTCGCGTCCATCGTGGAAGGCCTCGAAGCGAAGCTCGTGGGCATCGGTGGGACGTGGGTCGGCCTCCTGCTGTTCTCGAATGCGTTTCTCTACTTCCTCGTCGGCGTGGTGATCTTCGTGCTGCCGATGTTCTTCAGCGGCTATACCGACGTGATCTATAAAATCGTGGCGGTTGCGATCTTCTGCGTCGGGCCGGTGATGGCCGTGACGTCGACGGCGCCGCTGTACGACAAGGCGAACGTCGGTCTCGCGCACGTATTCGCGCTCGAACAGCGCCTCGATGCGGGAGCGGTCAAGCAGCCCGAGTCGGCTCGCGACGCGCTCGCGCCTGACTTCCGCGCTTTTCGCGAAATCGCGGTCGATCGCCTGCTGTTCAACTACCGGAGCGAAAGCGGGGCGAGCCTGTTCAAGGCGGGCCCATGGGATTTTAGGATTGCCCGAGGGGAGATCATCTTCCTCGTCGGCGGCAACGGCAGCGGCAAATCGACGGCGCTCAAGCTGATCTCCGGGCTCTATCAGCCCGATAGCGGCGCGATCCGAGTCGACGGCGTGCCCGTGACGGATGCGACGCTGCAAAGCTACCGCGAAATGTTCTCG
Organism: Hyphomicrobium sp.; assembly: GCF_019744875.1. GTDB lineage: Bacteria > Pseudomonadota > Alphaproteobacteria > Rhizobiales > Hyphomicrobiaceae > Hyphomicrobium_C. Next base: position 399,733 of record NZ_JAIETU010000006.1, read on the forward strand.
GCCATCTTCACCGACTTCCATCTCTTCGATCGGCTCTACGGTCTGGACGCCGTCGATCGGGAGCAGGTCGACATGCTGCTGCAGTACATGGGGCTAGAGGACAAGGTCACGTTTTCGGACGGGCGGTTCTCGACGCAGGATCTTTCGACGGGGCAGCGCAAGCGGCTGGCGATGGTCGTGGCGCTTCTGGAGCAGCGCGAGGTCTACCTGTTCGACGAGTGGGCGGCGGATCAAGACGCGTGGTTCCGCGATGTTTTCTACAAGGGCCTGCTGCCGGCGTTGAAGCGCACCGGCAAGACCGTGATCGCGGTCACGCACGACGACCGCTACTGGAGCTGCGCGGACCGGTGCATCGCGCTCGATGTCGGAGAGATCGTTCCCGAGCAGCAGCTCATTGCGGCGGGGGCGGGCTGACGTGGTCATCCTAAACTTCATAAGGGGCGCCAGCGCCAACGACCTCAGGAGGATGCTGCTGCTGACGCTCGTGGCGGGCGTCGCCAATGCGCTGCTGGTTGTTGTCGTCAATGAGGTGGCGAACAAAGTGGCGGTCGGCGCGAGCCCGGCGCTCTGGCTGTGGCTGCTCTTCGTCGCGTCGTTCGGGATCTACTACCAATGCAACCGAATTGCGCTTCTGCGCGCCAACATCGTGATCGAGCGGCTGTTGCGGGACTTGCGCGTGCGCGTCACGGACAAGTTGCGCATGTCGGAGCTGCCGGTGGTGGACGGCATCGGCCGCAGCCAGCTCTACGGCCTGATTTCGCGCGAGACAACGCATCTGTCGGTGACATTTCCTCTGATCGTGGACAGCTTCCAGCAAAGCGTGCTTCTGGTCGTGTCGCTGCTCTATCTCGCCTACCTGTCGCCGATGGCGCTCGTCATTTTCATCGCCGCGGTTGCGATCGGCATCCTCGGCTATCGGCGGATCAACGACGATTTCCGCGACACGCTCGAGCGCGGTTTTGGCCACCAATCCCGGATGCTCGATGCTACGGGTGACATCATCAACGGCTTCAAGGAGCTGCGGCTCAATACGCGCCGGAGCGACGCGGCCATGGCCGCATACGGCACCGCGTCGGCCGCAGCCGAAACGGCCGCCGTCGAGGCCGGCGAGCACTGGGCGTCACTCATTCTCCTGAGCAGCTTCGTGACCTACCTGATGCTCGGCGTCGTGGGATTCATCCTGCCTCAATATCTCACCGCGCACGGCGTTCTGGTCTTCCAGCTCATCCCGACGCTGTTGTTCTGCATGGGGCCGCTGGCCAAGATCGTGGCGCAGTCGCCACTGTTCATCCAGGCGGACGTGGGGTTGAGGGCGATTGCGGACATCGAGCGGCAACTGGACGCCGGTGGGGCGGTGTCGCCCGCCGAGGCGCGTGCCATGGGCGGGGCCTGCCGCGGTTTCCGTGAGATTGCTTATCGCGGGCTCACGTACACGCACGGGCGCAACCACGACGGCGCGGGATTCCGGGTGGGTCCGCTGGATCTTGTCGTTCACGCTGGCGAGACGCTGTTCCTGGTTGGCGGCAACGGCAGCGGCAAGTCCACGACGCTGCGTCTTCTGACGGGACTTTACCCGGCGGACGACGGCGTCATCGAAATCGACGGGCGGCCGCTCGAAGAGCGCGCGGTGGCGGGGCTTCGCGAGCAGTTCAGCGCCGTGTTCGCGGACTTCCATCTGTTCGACCGGCTCTACGGCATCGAGGATGCCGATCCGGCCGAGGTGCAGCGGATGATCCTGGAGATGGGACTTGCGCACAAAGTCCGCTTCGAGAACGGCCGCTTCACCCAGATCAGCCTGTCGACGGGGCAGCGCAAGCGGCTCGCGCTGATCGCGGCGCTGCTCGAGGATCGCCCGATCTATGTGTTCGACGAGTGGTCGGCGGAACAGGACGTTCTCTTCCGCAAGTACTTCTACACGAAGATCCTCGCAGACCTGAAGGCGAAGGGCAAAACGATCATCGCCGTCACGCACGACGAGCGCTACTGGCATGTGGCCGACAGGGTCGTGCGGCTCGATCTCGGCGCGGTGCTTTGGGAGCGTCCCGGCGCGGCCTGGAGGGAGGCATGAGGGCCTTCCTCTTTCCCGGTCAGGGTGCGCAGCGCGTCGGCATGGGCGCGGAGCTGTTCGGCGCCTTTCCGGATCTCGTCGCGCGCGCCGACGACATTCTCGGTGTTTCGCTGGTGCAGCTTTGTCTTGAAGGGCCAGCAGAGCGCCTCATGCAGACGCGCTTCACGCAGCCGGCGCTGTTTGCGGTGGGTGCGCTCGCTTACCTCAGCCGACGTGATGCCTTGCCGCGTCCGGACTATCTGATGGGCCACTCGGTGGCCGAGTATGTCGCGCTGTTTGCGGCCGAGGCTTTGGACTTCGAAACCGGGCTTCGCCTCGTCAAGGCGCGCGGCGAGCTGATGGGCGCGGTGCACGGTGGCGGCATGGCGGCGGTGCTCGGCCTCGACGCCGATCAGGTCGCGGATGTGCTCGCGCGTCATGGCGCGGGCGACGTCTACGCGGCCAACGTCAACACGCCGCGCCAGATCGTGATCTCGGGGAAGCGCGACGCGGTCGTGCGGCTGGAGGCTGCGTTCCACGACGCGGGCGCGACGTTCTTCAAAGTGCTCGACGTCAGCGGGGCATTTCATACGCCGTTCATGACGCCCGCGCGCGATGCGTTTCGCGAGGTTGCGGCCAATGCCACGTTCTCCGCACCCCGCATTCCCGTCATTTCCAACGTCACCGCGCGGCCGCACGAGGCGGGGCTGCTTCGTGAGCGCATGGTGGAGCAGATCACGGCACCCGTGCGCTGGGCTGACAGCATCCGCTATCTCCTGGCGCAGGGACTGACGGTTGGAGACTTCGACGAGATCGCGCCGAAGGGCGTGAGCGTCGTCAAGGCGATGGTGGCACGCACGCTCAGCGAAGGCGGGCCGGTCGACGTGGCGCTGCGCGAGCCCGCGCCACAGAAGGCACCAGATAAGCATTCGCCGGAGGGCACGCCGAACGGCAAGCTCAACGGCCATGCGCATGTCAATGGGAGCGCGGCTACGAATTCGGCGACTGCCGTCGAGATCGCGCCGCGCGAGGCGACACGGAACGGTGCGTCAGGCTTCAGCATGGAACGGCTCGGGTCGCGCGCGTTCTGCGCGGACTTCGACGTTCGCTATCCCTATCTGTCCGGCGGCATGTATCAGGGCATCGCCTCCGCGGATGTCGTCGTTCGCATGGCGAACGCCGGTCTTCTCGGGTTCCTTGGAGCTGGTGGCCTGCGGCTTCCGGCTATCGAGGCGGCGGTCCGAGAAATCCAGGCCCGGATCCCGGCCGGGGCACCGTACGGCGTCAATTTCATCGCCCATACGCATGCGCCTGAGCGCGAGGAGGAGCTTGCCGATCTCCTCATGTCGCTTGGCGTGACGACCATCGAGGCGTCCGCCTTCATGCAGGTGACGCCGGCGCTCGTGCGCTATCGCGCGAAGGGGCTGGTCAAGGATGGTAGCCGTATCCGCGGGCGGCACAGGATCATCGCCAAGGTTTCGCGTCCCGATGTGGCCGAGCAGTTCCTCTTGCCGCCGCCGGAGACGATCCTCGTCAAGCTCTTAGCAGGCGGGGCGCTGACGCCGGACGAAGCGGAGCTTGCGCGCCACGCGCCGGTTGCGGACTCCATTTGCGTCGAAGCCGACAGTGGCGGCCATACCGACCAGCGTATGCCGCTGACGCTGCTGCCCGCCATCCTCATGCTGCGCGACACGTGCGCGGCGCGTACGCCGCGTTTTGGGCGCGTGCATGTTGGCGCGGCCGGCGGCATCGGCACGCCGGAAGCCGCGGCGGCGATGTGGGTGATGGGGGCGGACTTCATCCTCACCGGGTCGATCAACCAGTGCACTGTCGAAGCCGCGACCAGCGATGCCGTCAAGGACCTGCTTCAGTCCATGAACGTGCACGACACGGATTACGCGCCCTCCGGCGAGCTGTTCGAACTCGGATCGCGCGTGCAGGTGCTCAAGAAGGGCATTTTCTTTCCGGCGCGGGCGACCAAGCTGGTGGGGCTCTATCGCCAGCATGACGCGCTTGACGAGATCGACGCGAAGACGCGCGGGCTGATCGAGGAGCGCTACTTCAAGCGCAGCCTCGCGGCTGTGTTCGAGGAGATCAGTGCGCGCTATCCGGGCCCCGAGGTGGACCGTGCGCGCCGCTCTCCGAAGCACCGCATGGCGCTGGTGTTCAAGGCCTACTTCCGCGATGCGACGCGATGGGCGCTGGCGGGCGATCTTGCGCACAAGGTGGATTTCCAGGTGCAGTGCGGCCCGGCGCAGGGCGCGTTCAATCAGTGGGCCAAGGTGGCCGGTCTTTCCGATTGGCGCGACCGGCACATTGACGAAATCGGGCTTCGTCTGATGGACGAGACGGCGAACCTGCTCGGTCGCCGCTTCTCGGCCATGCAGGCGGGATCGGCGCTGCCATGACAGGGCCGGTCGCCATCATCGGCGTGGGGATGCGGCTGCCCGGCGCGGACAACCTCGATGCGTTTTGGGCGCATCTGGCGGCGGGCCGCTCGCTGATCACCGAGGTTCCGGCGCGTCGCTGGAGCACGCGCGAGTTCCGCGGCAATCCCGCGACGGGCCACAAGACCAACAGCATCTGGGGCGGCTTTGTTGCCGACGCGGACGCGTTCGACGCGGACTTCTTCAACATTTCCCCGCGCGAGGCCGCGTGGATGGATCCGCAACAGCGCTTCGCGCTGGAGATGGCCTGGCACGCGATCGAGGATGCGGGGCTGTGCGCGAGCGCGCTGGCCGGCAGCCGTACCGGCGTCTACATGGGCGTTTGCCATTGGGACTACGCCGAGCTGATCCAGAAGCACCTCGCGCGCGTCGAAGCGCATACGCCGACCGGTATCGCGTTCTCCGTGATCGCGAACCGCGTGTCGCATGCCTTCGATTTTCGCGGGCCCAGTGTCACGAACGATACGGCGTGCGCGGCGTCGCTCGTGGCCATCAACGATGCCGTGCGTGATCTCGACCGTGGCGTTTGCGACCTGGCGCTTGCGGGCGGGGTGAACCTCGCGTGGTCGCCGGATCACTTCATCGCGTTTGCAAAGAGCGGCATGCTCTCGCGCGACGGTCTCGCGAAAGCGTTCGATGCGCGAGCGGACGGCTATGTGCGTGGCGAGGGCGGCGCGGTGTTGCTGCTGAAGCCGCTGGCGCGCGCCGAGCAGGACGGCGATCCGATCCACGCGGTCATCGCGGGCATCGGCACCAACCACGGTGGGCGCACCAGCTCGCTTACAGTCACCAATCCGAACGCGCAGGCAGATCTGATCGCTGACGTGCATCGCCGGGCTGGTGTCGCGCCGCAGAGCGTGAGCTATGTGGAGGCGCACGGGCCTGGCACGCCGCTTGGCGATCCGATCGAGATCGCGGGCCTCAAGACCGCATTCCGGGTGCGCGCGGCGGAGACCGGCGTGGAGCTGGAGGCCGGCTCATGTGGTATCGGATCGGTCAAGACGAACATCGGACATCTCGAAGGTGCCGCGGGTGTCGCCGGTGTCGTCAAGGTGCTGGCCGCCCTGCGTCACGAGGCGTTGCCGCCGAACGTCGGATTCGAGACGCTCAATCCGCTCATCGACTTCGCGGGATCGCCGTTCCGCATCCAGAGCGACATGACGGCGTGGCCGCGCGTTGCTGGCCATCCGAGGCGCGCTGGCGTGAGCTCGTTCGGTTTTGGCGGCACCAATGCGCATGTGGTGATTGAGGACGCGAAACGGCCATCAAGGCGCGCGTCATCGGCGAACGGGCGTATCGTGTTTCCGCTTTCGGCACGGACCGATGACGCGCTGAAGCGCTATGCCGCCGACCTGCGTGATTTCATCTTGCAGCGGCCGAACGTGGATTTCGCGGATGTCGCGCTGACGTTCCAGACGGCGCGCGAGCCGATGGCGTGCCGCGTCGCGTTCGTTGTCGAGGATTGCGCCGGGCTCGCGGCGGCGTTGTCCACCTTCATCGCGGGCACGAGCGACGAGCGCGTGCGGTTGCCGGGCGGAGAGATTGCGAGCGAAGATCCGTGGCGCGGCGCCGACCTGTGGGTGGCGGGCGGAGAGGTCATATTCGATGTGCCGGAGGGCGCGCGCAGGCTGCATGCGCCGCTCTATCCGTTCATGCGCGAGCGCCATTGGTTCGATACGGCTTTCGGCTCCAAGGACGCCGAGCCTGTGGCGCATCCGTTCCTGCATCGCAACGTCTCGACGTTCGATGCGATCGCCTACCGGTCGCGCTTTTCGGGATCGGAATTCTTCTTCGCCGAGCATGTCGTGCAGGGAAGGACGATCCTTCCCGGCGTTGTTGCGCTCGAGATGGCGCGGGCGGCTTTTGCCAGCGCGGCATCCGCCGTACGGCCGTTGCGGATGACGGATGTGGTCTGGAGGCGCGCGATCGTCGCCGGGGAAGGTCCAGTCGATGTCGACATGCGGCTGTCCCGATCGGGTGAAGGCGCGGACTTCACCGTAGCGACGCAGGACAGCGAGGGGGCGAGCGCGACGTCCGTGCAGGGGCGCATCGAACCTGCTGAGGCTTCGGCCACGCGGCACGATCTCGCTGCCTTGAAGGCTCGGGCTTCTGAAATGATCGACCCGCTGACGTGCTATGAGCGCCTTTCCGCGCGCGGCATTACGCACGGGCCCTCCTTCCAAGCGCTGGCGCCGGTGCATCGCGGAGACGGCTTCGTGCTGGCGGAGCTTCGGCTTGCGCGCCGCCTCGCGGGGTCGCTCGGTGAGCTTCCGCTGCATCCTGTTTTGCTCGACGCGGCCATTCAGGCGTGGGTCGCGCTCGATGCCGACGCACCGAAGGGTGCGGGCGTTCCGTTCGCCTGCCGCGAGGTGATCGTTGCGCGGGCGTGTGAGGCGCGCATGTGGGCGTACGTGCGACCGTGCGTGCGCTCGCGGCGCGACGCTGGAGCATCCGGTGCCGTGCTGCATCTCGACATCGATCTCACCGATCGCGACGGCAACGTGTGCGTGGCTTTTCGCGAGGTGGCCTTGCGTCTCGTTGGGGACGCTGCCCATCGCGTGACAGACGCGGACAGACCCGCTTTGGATGAGGGAAGCAGCACTCGCCTCGTGCTCGCGCGCGGGATCTGGCAGGAGCGCCCCGCGCAGAAAGTCGGCGGGCCTGCGCGCAAGATTGATGTCGACCTTTTCGTGTCTGGTGAGCTTTCCGGTTTTCAAGGTCTGCTCGCGCAGCGGATGGGGCTGAAGGTTCATGTTTTGCCGTTGCGTGACGAGTCCGACGATGCGGACACGGCCGGGCGCTGGTGGCGCGCGATCCACGCTCATCTGGCGGCGGCGATGGCGTCGGGGCTGAAGGAGTCGCGGAAAATTGTCATTGTCGTGCCGGACGCTTTGCCGGCCTACCTCTCCGCGCCGCTCGTTGGGCTTCTGCGAACTGCCGCGCTTGAAAATCCCAAGCTGTGCGGTGTCGTCGTTCGCGTCGATGGCGCGCAAGATGCTGCCGGGCTCGCTGGCATCGTTGCGGCGGAGGCCGCCTGTTCGGATACGTTCGTCGAGGTTCGCTACAGCCGGGATGGCGAGAGGTGCGTCTGGCAGCCTGAGCCCGTTGACGATCCGGTGTCCGAACGATCGGCGCTGCAACTCGATCCTGATGGCGCGTACTGGATCACCGGCGGCCTCGGCGGGCTGGGGCTGTTGTTTGCGGGGGGACTGGTTGCGCGCGGTGCGCGTCGCATCGTTCTCAGTGGGCGCAGCGGGTCGGTCTCGGGCCCGCAGGCAGAGCGGATCGAAGCGCTGGCACAGCGCGGCGCCGACGTCCGGGTCATTCCGTGCGACGTTGCTTGCCGTGAAGACGTTGCGGGGCTTGTTGCAAACGTCGAGAGAACATTCGCGCCGTTGCGCGGCGTCATTCATGGCGCGGGCGTGCTGGACGACGCGTTCATTTTTGGTGGCGATGCGGATCGCGCGGACAAAGTGCTCCGGCCGAAAATCGACGGCACGCTCATTGTCGATGCCGCGACGGCGCATATCGATTTGCAGTTCTTCGTGCTCTGTTCGTCCGTCGCATCCGTGTTCGGCAACGCTGGGCAAGGCGCGTATGCGGGCGCAAATGCGTTCATGGACGCATTCGCCGAGCATCGCGCGGAGGCTATGCTCCGCGGCGAGCGCCGTGGTGTAACGCGCGCCATCGCCTGGCCGTTGTGGGCTGAGGGCGGCATGTCGGTCGCGCCGCCGTTCGTGGAAGCTCTGCGCCGCCGCTTCGGGACTGAGCCGCTGCCGAGCGACGTCGGCCTTGACGCGCTGTGGCGGCTGCTCTCGTTGCCGGACGCGACCCGTTCAGTTGTTCTGCACGGCGATCCCACGCGCATCGGTCCTCTTTTGGAGGAGGCCGCGGCGCCAGAGACGCCGCCCGCCGATGCGGACCGCGCGGTCCTTCCCGATGCGGATCTCGTTGCGCGCACCATCGCGCATCTCAAAGAGCTTCTGTCGGACGCGACGCAGATCGATGCGGCTCGCATTCGCGCCGAAACCGCGCTCGTCGAGTACGGTCTCGATTCGATCATCATCGTCGATGTGACGGCGCGCCTGGAAAGCGTGCTCGGGCCGTTGTCGAAGACGTTGTTCTTCGAGTATGTCACGCTCGCGAGCCTTGCCGCTCATTTGGTTGAGGAGCACGGGGCGGCTCTTGCGCGGGCGTTACCGGGTGCCGCCGCGCCGATGCAGGTTGCGGCTTTGCAAAAGCGAGACGACGTAAAGCGGGAAGCGCCGCAAGAAAATCTCGCATCCGCCGATCACGACGACACGCACGATATCGCGATCATCGGCATCTCCCTTCGCGTCGCCAAGGCGGCGGATAAAGACGCGTTCTGGGAGATGCTGTCGAAGGGGCTGCACGGCGTCGGGCCGGTGCCGCGCGAGCGATGGGATCACGAGGCGATCTATCATCCGGACCGCGACGTGCTCGGCAAGACGGTCGTCAAAACCGGCGCGTTTCTCGACGATATCGACGCGTTCGATCCGCGTTATTTCCGGATATCGCAGGCCGAAGCCGAGCTGATGAGCCCGGAGGTGCGGCTGTTCCTGGAGGCGAGCGTGGAGGCGTTCGAGGACGCCGGCTATTCGCGCGAGACGCTGCAAACGAAGATGGGCGGCGACGTTGCGGTTCTCGTGGGGTCGATGACCAACGAGTACGATTATTTCGGTTTCGAGAGCATGCTGTCGGGCGGAGCGCGGGCGAGCGGCAGCTATACCGGCACGTTGCCGAACATGGTGTCCTATTTCTACGGCCTGACGGGGCCCTCATATTTTCTCGACACGATGTGCTCGGCGGCGGCGACCTGCATGCACGAAGCCGTGCACATGCTGCGCGCGGGGCGCTGCAAGATGGCGCTTGCGGGTGGCGTGAGCCTGCTGCTGCACCCGCAGAAGCTGATCGCCGTTTCGCAGGAACATTTCACGAGCAAGACCGCTGATGTCGTGCGCGGTTATGGCGTCGGCGCGGACGGCACGATCCTCGGCGAAGGGGTGGGTGCGGTCGTCCTGAAGCGACGCGCCGATGCCATTCGGGACGGCGACCACATCTATGGTGTGATCAAGGGCACGGCCGTCACCAACGCTGGCGTGCGGAACGGCTTTACGGTGCCGAGCCCCGCGCAACAGGCCGCGGCCGTTAGCGGTGCGATCGACGATGCGGGGATCGATCCGCGAACGATCGGGTATGTCGAGGGGCATGGGTCGGGCACTGCGCTCGGAGATCCGATCGAAGTCCGGGCGCTGACGCAGGCGTATCGCGCGCACACAGCCGACACGCAGTTCTGCCCGATCGGAACCGTGAAATCGAACGTCGCGCATCTGCTGGCGGCGGCGGCCGTGGCGGGTGTGGCGAAGGTTCTGATGCAGATGAAGCACGGCCAGCTTGCGCCGTCTCTGCATGCCGAAACGCTCAATCCCGATATTCCGTTCGCGACGACGCCGTTCTACGTCCAGCGCGCGCTTGCGCCGTGGCCGCGTGTGGCTGGGCCTGACGGTCGCGCGCTGCCGCGCCGGGCCGGCGTGACCTCGATCGGCGCGGGCGGCATGAACGCGCATCTGATCATCGAGGAGCACATCCCCGGCTCGCGCATGCCGCATCCGGGTGGGGCTGAAGTTTGCGTCTTTTCGGCGATGACCGAGGCCGCGCTTCTCCGGCTCGTGGCGCGGATGCGCGACTTCATCGCGTCGGCTCCCGAGCCGGCGCTCGCCGACATCGCCTTTACACTGCAAACGGGCCGAACGGAGCTGCCGTGCCGTCTCGCGGTCGTGGCCGAAGGCTGTGACGATCTTGTCGTCAAGCTGGCCGCGTTCCTGGCGAAGCCCGCGAGCGGAAGCCGCGTCTGGTACACGCCGAGTACGCTTGATCGCGAGCCGCGTTTCGATACGGTGCGCGTTGCGGCGGATACGGGCGCCCGCGCGCTGGATCGGGTGGCGACGGCGTGGGTGGACGGCACCGGCATCGACTGGGAGGCGCATCACGCGGGGCGGCGCCCCTACCGTGTTTCCTTGCCGACGTATCCCTTCGAGCGGGTGCGGTGCTGGTATCCGGCGCGGGCCGATGCGCCGTCCGTGGTTCGGCCGCTCGGCGCGCGCGCGTTGAGCGACGGCCTGTACACGGAACTCAAAGCTGACCCGCGGCAGCCCGCGCGCTCGGCCGGTGAAGGGCAGCTCGCGAGCGCGTTGACGGAGCTTGCGGCCGATCTTCTCAAGTTCGATCGCGGGACGCTGAGCGCGCGTACGTCGTTCTACGATCTCGGGTTCGATTCCATCTCGCTGACGCGGTTCGCAGCGCTGATCGGCGAGCGCTTCGGCGTGCCGGTCTCGCCCGCGATCTTCTTCGACTGCGAGCACATCGAGGCGCTCGCGCAGCATCTCGCGTCGCGCGGCGCCGGGGGCGCCAGCGAAGTGGCTGTGCTCCCGGGGGCAGGGATTGCTTCTCAGGACGAGCGTTCGCCGGGGCGTAAGAGCGGCGGCATGAGCATCGCGATCGTGGGCATGGCGGCGCGATTGCCGGGGGCGGAGTCGGTCGATGACTTCATCGAGCGTTTGCTCGCGGGTGAGGATCTGACAAGCCCGTTCCCGCACCATCGCTACACGGGCGCCTATGCGGACCGCCTGAAGCAGGCGAGCTTCGCGAAGCGCGGTGGCTTCCTGGCTGACGTGGACCGTTTCGACGCGGCGTTCTTCCGTATCTCGCCGGTGGAAGCGGAGCGCTTGGATCCCCAGCAGCGTCTCATGCTCGAGACGTCGTGGCGGGCGCTGGAGCAGGCTGGATATCGTCCGGAAGACCTGCCGCGCGATACGGGCGTGTTCGTCGGTGTGTCGGGACGTGACTATGCGAGCCTGCTCGAAGCCCACGCCATTGCGCACGACGGGTTCGCAGCCACGGGCAATTCGCTGGCGATGGTCGCCAATCGCATCTCGCATGTCCTCGACGTTCGGGGTCCGAGCGAGGCGATCGATACGGCGTGTTCCAGCTCGCTCGTGGCGCTGGTGCGTGCGGCGGATGCGCTGGCGGCGGGCCGCTGCGCGATGGCGCTGGTGGGCGGCGTCAATCTTACGCTGGCGGTCGAGGGCTTCGAGGGGCCGCACCTCGCCGGCATGCTGAGCCCGGACGGGCGCTGCAAGACGTTCTCGGTGGATGCCAATGGCTATGCGCGTGGCGAGGGCGTGGTGGCGCTGTTGCTGAAGCCGCTTACGAACGCCGAAGCCGACGGCGACTCTATTTTCGGCGTTCTTGTCGGCGGCGCCGTCAATCATGGCGGACGGGCGGGCGCGCTGACGGCGCCTAACGCGAAGGCGCAGGCGGAACTCATCGAACAGGCGATGGCGGGCATCGATCCGGCCACCATCGGTTTCATCGAGGCCCACGGCACCGGGACGGCGTTGGGAGATCCGGTCGAGGTCGCAGCGCTCGGTGCCGCGTACCGGAAGCTTGCGGGCGACGGGGGTGTGCTGCCTCCGATCGGTCTCGGCGCGGTGAAATCGAACATCGGGCATCTGGAAGCCGCCGCGGGACTGGCCGGGGTTGTGAAGGTGCTCGGCGCGATGGAGCGCGGGATCATGCCGCCGACGCTCCACTGCCGCGCGCTCAATCCGCATGTCGAGCTTAGCGGGACGCCGTTCTTAATCGTTCGCGAGCCGACGCCGTGGCCGCGCCGTGTCGATGCGCAGGGCTCCGAGCTTCCGAAGCGCGCGGGCGTTTCGAGCTTCGGGTTCGGGGGCGTCAATGCGCATGTCGTGGTCGAGGCGTATGCGGGCGGGCGCAACCGGCGTCCGCCATTGGCTGCGCGCGCGTTTGCCGACACGCGCTTCTGGATTCCGGGCCAGAAGATTGGCTCTGCGTCTCCGGAAGCCACTCCAAAAGGCGAGGTCGTGCTTCATGTCCCGCGTTGGACTGAGGCGGCGCTTTCGCAGCCGAAGCGCGACGCGCCGCGACGGCGCCTCGTTCTCTCGTGCGGGGTCGACGTGTCTGAGACGGCGGGGTGTCGCGTCATCGATTGTATGCCCGCGACGGGGGATGTTGCGGCCCGGTATGCGGCGTCCGCGGGCGTCTTGCTCGAGGCGCTGCAATCGGAGCTGGCCCGCAGGGATGCCGCGCCGGTCTTCGTTCAGCTTGTTCATGCCTTGGAGGATGACGGGCCTCTGTTCGCTGGGCTCGGTGCGTTGCTTGATACCGCCCGCGCGGAATGCGCGCATCTCACGGGCCAGGTGGTTGGCGTTTCCGCAGGGCTTGCACCGGGCGCAGTTGCGGCGCTGCTCGATGCCGAGGCACGCCAGTCGGCGTATCGGTGTGTTCGAATAGAGAGGGACCGCCGCCTCGTTTTAACGTGGGAGGAAAGCCCGCATGCGCCGCTCGCGCGGCCGGCCTGGCGCGACGGGGGTGTCTATCTCATCACGGGCGGCTTGGGCGGGCTTGGACGTCTCCTTGCGTTCGACATCGCGGCGCGCGCGAACGCGCCGGTTCTCGTGTTGACCGGGGCGTCGCCGCTCGATCCCGAGCGCCAGTCCCTTCTCGATGCGCTGCAGAAGGCCGGCGCGCGAGCCCGCTATCATCAGGTCGACGTTTGCGATGCGGACGCGGTCGTGGAACTCGTGGCGGAGACGGTGCGCTGTGAGGGCGCTCTCAACGGCGTGTTCCACTGCGCGGGTGTCCTGCGGGATCGCACGCTTTTGAACAAGACGCGCGCCGATCTCTACGCCGTGCTCGCTCCCAAGGTGACCGGCGCGCTGGCGCTCGCTGAGGCGTGCAAAGGGCTTTCGCTCGATTGCTTCGTGCTGTTTTCCTCGCTCGCGGGGGCTTTCGGAAACGCGGGGCAGGGGGACTATGCCGCTGCGAACGCGTTCCTCGACGCGCTGGCTCACACGCTGCGCGGCGAGCTTCCCGCTGTTTCTGTGAACTGGCCGCTGTGGCGCGACGGCGGGATGCGGATCGACGCCGCTGGGCAAGCGGCACTGTTCGCGGCGATGGGGCAGCGCCCGCTTTCCTCCGATGATGGTCTCGCTGCGTTGGGTGCAGCGCTCGCCATGGATGAGCCGCAGGTGGCGGTCGTCGCGGGTGATGCGCGGCGCATCCGGACTTATTTCGAGGCTGCGGCGCTGGCGGGCGCTTGTACGGATATCGCCGCAACCGATGTCGCCGCTGCGTCTGTGCCTGCGCGACCGGTTTCACGCCGCCTCGTCGAGCGCACGGAGGAGGCGCTGCGCCATCTGCTGTCGCGGGTCAGCGGCGTGGCGGCTGCGTCCATTGCGGCGGATACACCACTCGACGCCTACGGTATCGACTCGCTCATGATCACGCGGCTCAATCGCGAGCTTGGCGACATGTTCGGGCCGCTGTCGGCCGCGTTGCTGTTCGAGCATCGCACGCTCGCGGCGCTCGCGCGTCATCTCACGGACCAGCATCCGGACGGATGCCGCCGTTTCACGGGCGAAGAGGCGGTGGAAACGGAAATTCCCGCCGCGCCGGGGGCAGCGTGTGACGCGCGGCCGGACGTGCGGTTGCGTACGTCGCCGGAGCGTTCGCCTGCGACTGAGCGCGAGCCCATCGCCATCATCGGCATGAGCGGGCGATATCCGGGCGCCGAGGATCTCGATGCCTTCTGGGACAACTTGGCGGCGGGTCGCGATCTCGTCGGCGAGGTGCCGCAGGATCGCTGGCCGCTCGCGGGCTTTTTCGAGCCGGACGTCGAAACGGCCGTGGCGCGCGGGCAGAGCTATGCCAAGTGGGGCGGCTTCCTCGATGGCTTCGCCGAGTTCGATGCGCTGCTGTTCAAGATCTCGCCGCGCGAGGCCGCGTCGATGGATCCGCAGGAGCGCTTGTTCCTGATGGCGGCCTGGGCCGCGTGCGAGGATGCCGGCTACAGCCGCGCGCGTCTCGCATTCCGGCACCGATCGCGCGTCGGCGTCTATGTGGGCGTCACCAAAACCGGCTTTGCGCTGCACGGGCCTTTCACGGGGGCCGGTGGTGCGGTGGTGCGGCCTACGACCTCGTTTGCTGGCATCGCCAACCGCGTCTCGCATGTGCTCGATCTCAACGGACCGAGCGTGCCGGTCGATACCATGTGCTCGTCGTCGCTCACCGCCATTCACGTGGCGTGCGAGGCGCTGCGCGCCGGCACCTGCGAGATGGCGCTTACGGGCGGCGTGAATCTCTATTTGCATCCGTCGAACTTCGCGGAGCTGTCTGCTGCGCGCATGTTGAGCCCGGACGGGACGTGCAAGAGCTTCGGCGCGGGTGCCAACGGATTCGTGCCGGGCGAGGGCGTGGGGTGCCTGCTGCTGAAGCCGCTGTCACGTGCGCTGGCCGACGGGGATCGCATTCATGCCGTGATCCGTGGCACCGCTGTCAATCACGGAGGGCGAACGAACGGCTACACGGTGCCCAATCTTGCCGCGCAGCGGGACGTGATCCGTGCCGCGCTCGACGCGGCCGGGCTCAATGCGCGCGACGTGACGTGCATTGAAGCGCACGGCACGGGGACGGACCTCGGCGATCCGATCGAGGTGGAAGGGCTCGCGCAGGCGTTCGGAATGGATACCGCGGAGCGCGGGTTCTGCGCGCTCGGGTCGGTGAAATCTAACATCGGCCATCTCGAAGCCGCGGCGGGCATCGCGGGGCTGACGAAGGCCGTGCTGCAAATGAAGCACGGGATGATCGCGCCGACGTTGCATGCCGCAGAGGCCAACCCCAAGCTCGATCTCGACACTACGCCGTTCCGGCTGCAGACGTCGCTCGGCCCGTGGAATGGGCCGCGTATTGCCGGCATTTCCTCGTTCGGCGCGGGCGGCGCCAACGCACATGTGCTGGTCGAGGAGTGGCGGCACGACGAGGGGCTGCGGACAGGTGGCGCCACGCGAAGCTATCCAATTCTTTTGTCGGCGCGGGATCCGGAGAGGTTGCGCGTGGCGGCCGGGCGGCTGCTCGCGGTGGTGGAAAAGAACCTTGCCGCGAAAAACTCACGAGGTGCAATCGACGGTTTGGGCGGCCCGACCGTCGCGGTTCTGCGCGCAAAGCTTGCCGAATTGCTGGATGTTTCACCGGCTGAGATCGATGACGCCGAGTCGTTCGACTCGCTCGGCGTTGATCGCGGGCATCGCGTTGCGCTCGCGTCCTGGCTTGAGAGTGACTTCCAGATTGGATCTGCGCAACGGGCCGTGGATAGCGTCGAGACGCTGGCGCAACTCGGGGCGGGTCTCGTTGCGCAAGAGCCGGTGTTCGAGGCGGGCAACGACGTGGGTTCGCTCAGCATTGCTGATATAGCGTGGACGCTGCAGGTCGGGCGCGAAGCGATGGACGCGCGGCTTGCGATCGAAGCGGCCGACCTCGATGAGTTTCAAGCCGGTTTGCGCGCTTTCCTCGACGGGAAGATCGAACACCCGGGTCTTCACATCGGCAATGCGAACGATCACCGTGCGACCATTTCCGTCCTTAGCGGCGATGACGAGATCCGCTCGCTCGCGGAGAGCTGGATCGCGCGGGGCAGCCTCGGCCGCCTGCTGACGCTTTGGGTGCAAGGGCTGGACCTCGACTGGGAGAGCCTTGCGGGGCCTGCTGCTGGGCGGGTCGTATCGCTGCCGTGCTACCCGTTCGCGCGCGAGCGTTATTGGATTCCGAATGCCGGGCAGTTGATGAGCGATACGGCGTCGCGGCCCGAAGAGACGGATATTGCTCGTCTGGCGACGGATATGGAAGCGCTCGACGCTGCGATTGCGGCGGTGGTTCGCGCAAGTGTTGCCGCGTTCTCTGGCCGCACGCTTGCCGATCCCTTCGGTCGCTGGTGCGACGCCCTCGATGTGCTTCTGCCCGCCACGCTCGTGGAGCCGCGTGATGCCGCGTGGGCTGCGTGGGATCGTTTCAAGTCGCAGGCGTCGCCGTCGCTCGCGGCGCAGATTACGCTCGCTGAAACCATGCTCCGGGCATTGCCGGACATCCTGTCGGGCCGACGCGCCGCCCCCGCCGTCATGTTCCCAGGCGGGAAGCTCGATCTCGTCGAGGGCGTCTATACGGCAAACCCCGTCGCGGCCCGTTTCAGTGCAGGTGTGGCGCGCGCTGCAGCCGCGTGGGTTGCGGATCGGCTGAAGGTTGCGCCCGGAGCGTCGATCCGCGTCCTAGAGATCGGCGCGGGTACGGGGGCCACGAGCGCGCATGTGTTCGCGGCGCTGGCGCCGTTCGGCGCAGCCATCGCCGACTATTGCTACACCGACGTTTCGCGCGCGTTTCTCATCAAGGCGGAACAGCGCTTCAAGAACGATGCACCGTCTCTGTCGACGGCGCTGTTCGATGTCGAGAAGCCGCCGGCCGAACAGGGTCTCGCGGCAGGTCGCTTCGATCTCGTGATCGCCGCCAACGTGCTGCACGCGACCTCCGACATCGGCCGGACTTTGCGGCATGTGCGCGAGACGCTGGCGCCGGGCGGGGCGCTGCTCTTGAACGAGACCAGTCGTGCGTCCCTGTTCACGCACGTGACGTTCGGCCTGCTCGACGGGTGGTGGCGCTTCACGGATGCGGAGCGGCGCATTCCCGGCACGCCGTCGCTTTCGCCAGACGGTTGGCGGCGCGCGCTTGAGGACGCAGGATTTGTGTGGCGCGCCGGCTCACAGGATCGCGAGCTTGCGCTAGGCCAGCAGATCATCGTTGCAGAGCGTCCCGCTGTGGTGGCCGAGAAACGAGCGAGCGACCACTCGCGAAGCCTCCGCGATGTCATTCGCGGCGCCGTTGCCAAGACCTTGAACATGCCGGCTGAGGCCATCGCCGTTGAGACGCCGTTTGCCGATTACGGGCTCGATTCCATTCTGGGGGCGGAGCTGGTCGAGCGGCTGCGGGGTGTGCTCGGCATCCGGATCGAGCAAACGCGCCTCTACGATTTCGGCAGTGTGCTTCGTCTCGAAGATTACGTCGCGAGCGCCTTCCCGGACGCCGCTGCGCCGAAGATAGATGTTGCGGTGGCGGCCACGCCGCCTTCGCCGGTCGAGGAGGCGAAGCTTGCTCCGGCGATTGCGAGGCACGACCGCCGCGAGCCGATTGCCGTCGTGGGCCTCAGCGGGCGTTTCGCGCAGTCGCCCGATGTCGACGCGCTCTGGTCTCATCTGTTGGCGGGTCGTGATCTCGTCGAGCCTGTGACGCGCTTCAGCACTGCAAATGGGCGCCACGGCAGCTTCATTGACAGCTTCGACCGTTTC
Source organism: Hyphomicrobium sp. (assembly GCF_019744875.1). Classification (GTDB taxonomy): domain Bacteria; phylum Pseudomonadota; class Alphaproteobacteria; order Rhizobiales; family Hyphomicrobiaceae; genus Hyphomicrobium_C. The sequence continues at coordinate 417,441 of NZ_JAIETU010000006.1, forward strand.
GATTCCGTGTTCTTCGGCATCTCCGGTCTTGAAGCGACCTACATGGATCCGCAGCAGCGCGTGTTCCTGGAAGAGGCGTGGAAGGCGCTGGAGCACGGCGGGCACGCGGGCGCCGCCATGGAGGGCCGCCGCTGCGGCGTGTTCGTTGGGTGCAGTGCGGGCGACTATCAGGAGGTGTTCCGCAGCCAGCCTCCGGGGCAGGCCTTCTGGGGCAACACGGCGTCGCTGATCCCTGCGCGTATTGCCTACTGCCTCGATCTCAAGGGGCCGGCGATTGCCGTCGATACGGCGTGCTCGAGCTCGTTGGTCGCGCTCGATCTCGCGTGCCGCAGTCTTTGGAGTGGCGAATGCGAGATGGCGCTCGCGGGCGGCGTGTTCGTGCAATGCACGGACCGGTTTTTCCGGTATGCGGAAGCGGCCGGCATGCTGTCGCCGTCCGGCCGGTGCGCCGCTTTCGGCGCGGATGCGGACGGCATCGTGCCCGGCGAGGCGGCTGCCGCGGTGCTGCTGCGCCCGCTGTCGCAAGCGCTCGCCGACGGCGATACCATACATGGTCTTATCGTTGCCTCGGGCACAAACCAGGATGGGGCGACCAATGGCATCACGGCTCCGAGCGCGGTGTCGCAAGAGCGCCTGATGCGCGAAGTCTATGCGTCATTCGGGATCGATGCGGCGCAGATCGGATACGTGGAAGCGCATGGAACCGGCACACGGCTCGGCGATCCCATCGAGTATGACGCGCTGGCGCGTGTCTATTCGGATGCAGGGGCTCCGCGCGGATCGTGTCTGCTCGGGTCGGTGAAAGCCAATCTCGGGCACGCAACGACGGCCGCCGGGATCACGAGCGTGATCAAGCTTCTTTGCGCGCTCAAAGAGGGTGTCGTGCCGCCTGCGCTGCATGTTGCGCGCACCAATCTCGCCATTCGGTTCGATGACGGTCCGTTCCGGGTCAATGCGGAAGCCGAGCGCTGGCCCCATGCAGACGCGCCGTGCCGAGCGGCCGTCAGCTCGTTCGGGTTCAGCGGCACAAATGCGCACGTGGTGATCGAACAGGCGCCGCCTCTCGACGGCGTGCCGGATGCGGGGCGCGAATATCTCATTGTGCTTTCGGCGCGCACGCCTGCGCAGCTTCGCCAGCAGGCGGAGCGGCTCGCGGCGCATCTCGGACGCACGCCCGGTCTTGCGCTGCGCGACGTTGCCTTCACGCTGCTCGGCGGACGGCGTCATCTGCCGCACCGGCTGGCGCTGGTCGCTAAGGATGTGGCCGACGCGGTGGCCGCGCTCGCGGCGTGGCTGGCGGGCGATGTGAGCACTGTGAAGACCGCCGTGGCCGATGCGCCGTTTTCCGGTGTGCTTGCCGGCGGCGCGTCCGACGCGTCCGGGATGGCGGATCGGTTCCTCGCCGGTGTGACGCTGGATGCAGAAGCGCTGTTCGCCGGATCGGGACGGCGGCGTGTGCCGCTTCCGGTCTATCCCTTCGCGGAAACCCGCTATTGGGTCGATGAGGTTCCTCTTGCAAAACTTTCCGCTTCCGCAGTGCATGCCGCCGATCCGGTGGACGTTGTGAGCGCGCCGTCGGATGCGTCGGGGGCGGGTCTCGCGTCCGCCCGGTCCGGCGAACGGGTGAAGGTCAAGCTCGCGCCGCTCGACGCAGCGATGCCGCACGACGCTCCCGCCGCGCATGTCTCGGTCCAGATCGAACGCGAGATCGGGGCGGACGGAGTGTGCACGCTCGCGCTCAGCCAGCCCTGGACCGCGCCATTGGACATGGCTCTGGCGGATGAGGTGCAGCGCGTGTCGGAGCTGGCGGATGTGCGCTGCGTGCTGCTGGATGTGCAAGATGGGGCGCTGCCGGTTACGCGCGAGGCGGCCCGCGGGTTCCTGCAAGCCGTACGGGACTGCGCCGTTCCGGTTGTTGTCGGGCTTCCGGAGGTGCGGGCGGAGCACGCCACCTTGCTTGGTTGCGATTTTGATGCGCCGAGGGAGGACGCCGTCCTGCTTGCTCGGGCCATCGCGCGTGCCCCCCGGCTGGCACTCGTGGAGCTGAAGCGTCATCTGCGGACCGAACAGTCACCGACTGCGCCGACCCGTGACGTGCTTGAGGTTTCCGGCACAGCCGAGGTCGCGGCCTTCGCGGGCGCATTGCGCCGGATCGCGCTCGCATCGAGAGCGGTTACGCTGGACGCGTTCGACGACGGCGTCGTGCTGGTGCGCATGGAGGAGCGGAGCGGCCGGAACACGTTCACGCCCAACTTGATGGACGGGCTCTGCGAGGCGTTCGACCTGATCGGGCGTTCGGCCGGGTTCAAGGCGGTTGTGCTGACGGGCTTCGATGGCTACTTCGCGCGTGGCGGCACGGTGGAGGGATTGGAGAGCCTGCAGCGCGGCGAGACGCAGTTCACGGACCGGCGCATCTACAGCTTGCCGCTCGAATGCCCGCTGCCCGTCATCGCGGCCATGCAGGGGCACGCCATCGGCGCGGGATGGGCGTTGGGTATGTTCTCGGACATCGCGCTGTTCGCGGAGGACAGCGTCTATCACAGCAACTACCTGGAACTCGGATTCACGCCGGGAGCGGGCGCGACGCTTGCGTTCCCGTACCGGCTCGGTGATCGGCTCGGGCGCGAAGTGCTGTTCTCTGCTACGCCGTTCAAGGGGCGCGATCTGAAGGCACGCGCGCCAGGCCTCACTGTGCGTCCCGCTTCTGAAGTTCTGGCGGCGGCGCTGCGGCTCGCGCACGGTCTGGCGCAGCGTTCGCGTGAGGAGCTGATCGCGGCAAAGGCCGAAGCATCGGCTCCGCTCATCGACGCGCTGCCGCGCTTTCTCGCGCGCGAGCTCGATATGCATCGGCGGACTTTTGTCGGGAACGACGACGTTCTGGCGCGAATCCGCACTGCGTTTTCGTCTCTGCCGTCGGCTGAGCGCGTGGCCGTGGATGAGCCCGCCGCCCTGCCGCACCGCCGCCGCGACGAGGTTCGCGCGGCCGTGGTCGCGAGCCTCGCTGAAGAGCTGATGATCGATGCGGCCGAAATTCGCGACGGATCGGGATTCCTCGATCTCGGCCTCGATTCCATCCTTGCCGTGACCTGGATCCGGCGTCTCAATTCGATGTTCGCGACGGAGCTTCCCGCTACGGCCGTCTATGCCAACCCAAGCGTGGGCGCGCTGGTGGACCGGTTGGCGCGCGAGGCGCCGCTGGCCGAGGTGGCACGCGTACCGGAGACGAGGGAGGCGCCGACGAGTAGCGCCGTTGCAGTGGCTTCGCCGGTCGTGGCTGCCGCGTTGCCGCCCAACGCGTCTCCCGCGTCGAAGCGCGCGAGTCAGCTTTCTCAGAATGATCGGCCGGCCATCGCCGTGATCGGCATGTCCGGACGTTTCCCGCAGGCCCCAGATCTCGACACGTTCTGGACCAACATCCGTACGAAGCGCGACTGCATCACCGAGGTGCCGCGCGACCGCTGGGATATCGCGACCCATTACGATCCGGATCCGCAGGCGCCGGGCAAATCCTATTGCAAGTGGATGGGCGCGATTTCCGGGGTGGACCGCTTCGATCCCGGCTTCTTCAACATTACGCCGCGCGAAGCGGAGCTGATGGATCCGCAGCAGCGGCTGTTCCTGCAGCACGCGTGGCATGCCATCGAGGACGCGGCCATCGATCCGACGACGCTTGCCGGGGCGGCGTGCGGCGTGTTCGTGGGAGCCGGGCCGAGCGGGTATGCCGACCTCATCACGGATCGCAACGCCTACAGCCTGCTCGGCGCGGCGGGATCGATCCTCGCGGCGCGGATTGCCTATCTGCTCGATCTGACGGGGCCAGCGGTTTCGCTCGATACGGCATGCTCCAGCTCGTTGGTTGCCATTGCGCAGGCGTGCAACAGCCTCGTGCTCGGCGATAGCGATCTGGCGCTCGCGGGCGGAGCGTGCGTGCTGATCGGGCCTTCGATGTTCGTCGACACGTCGAAGGTGAGCATGCTGTCGCCGGGTGGACGCTGCTTCACCTTCGATCGGCGCGCCAATGGTTTCGTTCCGGGTGAAGGCGTCGGCGTGATGCTGCTCAAGCGTCTTGACGATGCGGTTCGCGACGGCGATCCGATCCGGGCTGTCATTCGTGGCTGGGGCGCCAATCAGGACGGAAAAACCAACGGCATCGCGGCGCCCAATCCGGAGGCGCAGGCCCGCCTCATCCGCGGGGTTCACGAGCGCTATGGCATCGCGCCCGAGAGCGTCGGGCTGATCGAATGTCACGGCACGGGGACGGCGCTTGGCGATCCGATCGAGATCGAAGGGCTTGCCGGGGCTTTTGCGGGATCGGGCGCTGCGGAAGCTTCGTGCGCCATCGGCTCGGTCAAGAGCAACGTCGGGCATCTGCTGGCCTCCGCCGGTGTCGCCGGAGCCATGAAGGCGGTGCTGGCGCTGGAGCACGCCGAGCTGCCGCCGACGGCTCACGTCGAGACGCTGAACCCGCATCTCGCGCTCAGCGGCACGCCGTTTGTCGTCAACACGGAGGCGCGCGCCTGGGCGGCTCCGGCAAGCGGTGTGCGCCGCGCCGGGGTGAGTGCGTTCGGCTTCAGTGGCACGAATGCGCATGTGGTTTTCGAGGCGGCGCCTGGCGTTGCCTCTCGTCCGGCCGCGAATGCAGGGCCGTGGGTGCTGCCGATTTCGGCGCGCTCGGCGGATCGGCTCTCGGCCTATGCGCAGGCGCTTGCGGATTTCGTAGCGCGCAAACCTGATCTCGATCTCGGCGCGCTCGCGGCCACGTTCCAGCGCGGGCGGGTGGCCTTGGCGGTGCGCCGGGCCATCGTGTTCCGGGATCGCGCCGCGCTTCTCCATGCTCTTGGCCGTCTCGCGCACGATGCGAATTCCGCGATGCCTCACACCGGCGATCCGCTGGATGCGTTGGCGAGGGCCTGGACGGCGGGTGAGCATGTCGACTGGCCGGGCAGCGATGCGCGGCGTCTCTCGGCCCCCGGCTATCCGTTCGCAACGGAACGGTACTGGGCGGAGCCGGTGCCAGCCGCGCCGAAAGCGCCCGTGCAGCTTCACAGACCGGCGAGGGGAGACGTGCGCGTGGCGGGCGAGGCGAGGGTTGCGATCATCGGCGGCGGGCCCACAGGCATCGGTGTCGGGCGTGAGCTCAACGATGCGGGCATCGCGTTTGACCTGTTCGAGGCGGAGGCCGATTTCGGCGGCGTGTGGAACGGCGACGGCGCGTGCGGGCGCACCTATGCGTCGCTCCATCTGATCTCGCCCAAGTTCAACACGCAGGTGCAAGACTACCCGATGCCGGACGACTATCCGGCCTATCCCAGCCATGCGCAGATGCTCGCCTACGTTCGTGCCTATGCGCGGGCATCGGGGCTCTACGAACGGACGCGCTTCAATGCGCCGGTTACGCGGCTGTCGCCTGAAGGGCGCGGATGGCGGCTTGCGAGCGGCGACGGCTTCAGCCGGGTCTACGATCTCGCCGTGGTGGCGAACGGGCTGCAGCGCGTGCCGCTCTATCCGGTCCCTGCCTATCCTGGCTCATTCGACGGCGAGACGCTGCATACGCGGGACTACAAGTCGCCGGACCAGATCCGGGGTCGCCGCGTGCTCGTCATCGGCGGCGGCAACTCGGGGTGCGATGTGGCGGCCGAGGCGGTGCATCACGCGGCTTCCGTGATTCACAGCACCCGGCGCGGCTATCACTACCAGCCGAAGTTCATCGCCGGAAAGCCGACGCCGCAATGGATGATGGAGCTCGGCGGCAAGTTCGCGACCAAGGCCGAGACGATGGCCTACATCGCCGAGGTCTTCCGGCTCGCAGGCTATGACGGCACCGATTACGGGCTGCCCGCGCCGGATCACGCGCTTGATGGCGCGCATCCGGTGATGAACTCGCAGGTGCTGCATCACATCGGCCACGGCAACCTGACGCCGAAGGGCGACGTGGCGCGCTTCGCGGGGCATACGGTTCACTTCCGGGACGGATCGTCCAAGGAGGTGGATACGATCATCTACGCCACCGGCTATCGCCGCGACTTCCCGTTCCTCGACGCGTCACTGCTCGACTGGAAGGCGGGGATTCCCGATCTCTTCTTGCATTCCGTGCCGCGCAATCACGACAACCTCCTGTTCATGGGCTTCATCAACGCGGCAGGCGGGCTCGGCGACGGCCTCAAGACGCAGGGGCTGTTCGTGCGCGATTACGCGCGTGCCTATTTCGGCCGCACGCGCGGGCTCAGCGCGTTTCTTAGCGCCAAGCGCGTAGATGCGCCGGACCTCGGGCAAGACCACTTCGTGCAGTCGTATCGTCATCTTTGGGAGGCGGATCTCTGGAAGCTGCTCGCTGAAATGCGGAAATATCGCGACATGCTGACAGACGCCCGTGCAGCCGACATGGATGCCGCGCAATGACCCGCGACCTCAGGGGCGACATGCGCGAGCTGATCGAGCGAGAGGTGATGGCGCGCGCGAAGGTGCGGGGCGGTGATGATACGGTGGTCGCGCCTCACGCGGGCGCGTCTATGCCGATTGCTCCTGCTGGGGGCGACGGTCTCGAGCAGGATGTTCTGCGTCTCGCCGCGGACGCGCTGCGCATGCGGCCCGAGCAGATCGATCCGGAAGAAAACCTCGCCAACTACGGCATCGATTCCATCGCAATAACCGAAGTGATGGCGTCCATCTCGCGCTTTTTCTCGGTGTCCATCGCGCCGACGACGTTTTTCGAAACGCGCCATCTCAAGGATCTCTCGCAGATCCTGCGCAGGCGCTACGGCGCCGCTATCGAGGCGCACTACGCGAAGCCACATGCAGCGAAAGGGATTGTGCCGAAGCAGATCCCGGTCGCGCCGCGCGCGGAACTGCTCGAAGCGCCGCATCCGGCTCCAGCCGTCCAGCGCACGCAAGCCGGCACCGCCGAGCCGGTGGCGATCATCGGCATGGAGGGGATGTTCCCGAAGAGCGCCGATCTCGCGGCGTTCGCGGCGCATCTCGCGGCAGGCGACGATTGCATCGAAGAAATTCCACGCGCGCGCTGGGACTGGCGCGCCGTTGACGGCGATCCGAAGCGCGGGCCGTATTCCAATGTCCGGCATGGCGGCTTCGTGCCGGGGCACGATCTGTTCGACGCGGGTTTCTTCAAGATCCCGCCCAACGGAGCCGAGATGATGGACCCGCAGCATCGGCTGTTTCTCACGTGCGTGTGGAAGCTGATCGAGGGGGCTGGCCATGCGCCGGGCTCTCTGGCGGGCCGCAAGGTCGGGTTGTTTCTGGGCATCAACTTGCAGGACTACGCCGATCTCGCCAACCGCGCGGGCGCGGTCGATCCGGCGCAGCTCACGGGCCTCGGGCACGCCTTCTGCGCCAACCGGTTGTCCTATCTGCTCGATATCCACGGCCCCAGCCAGGTGATCGACACGGCGTGCTCGAGTTCGCTCGTGGCGCTGCATCGTGCTGTCCAGTGCATCCGCCACGAGGGCTGCGAACTGGCCATCGCGGGCGGCGCCAACCTCATGCTGACGCCGACGCAGCACATCCTGTTCTCGCGCGTCGGCATGCTGGCGCCGGATGGTCGATGCAAGACGTTCTCGCGGGCGGCGAATGGCTATGCGCGGGCGGAAGGCGTGGGCGCCGTGCTGCTGAAGCGCCTCGATCTGGCAGAGCGGGACGGCGATTGCATTCTCGGTGTCGTGCGAGGATCGGCGGAAAATCATGGCGGGGCTGCGTCGTCGCTGACGGCGCCCAATCCGCGCGCGCAAGCGAGGCTGATCGTCGAGGCGCACCGGCAGGCGGGGATCGATCCGCGCTCGCTCGGCATGATCGAATGCCACGGAACCGGAACGGTGCTCGGAGATCCGGTCGAAATCGAGGGCTTGAAGGCGGCGTTCGCTGAGCTTTATGCGGAGCACGGGCATTCAATGCGGGAGGCGTCGTGCGGCCTCGGGTCCGTGAAGTCGAACATCGGGCATGCGGAGACCGCGGCGGGTATCGCGGGTGTCATCAAGGTGCTGCTCGGATTGCGCGCCGGGCGCCTCTGGAAGACACTGCATTGCGAGGATCCCAATCCGCTCATCGATCTGCGCGGCACGCCGTTCTATCTGATGGACAGCGCGCGGGACTGGCCGCGCCCGGTGATCGATGGGCGTGAGCTGCCGCGCCGGTCCGCCGTCAGCTCGTTCGGAGCGGGCGGCGCCAACGCGCATGTCGTGATCGAAGAGTATGTGTCCGCGCCGCGCGAAGAGGCCGCTGGCGGCCCACACGTCATTGTGCTCTCGGCCCGCACCGAGAGCGCGCTGCGCGACGCTGCGCGGAACCTGGCCGCGCATCTCGCGAGCGACGATGCTGCCGAACAGGATCTCGCCGACATTGCTTTCACCCTGCAGACGGGCCGCGACGCGATGCGCGCGCGGCTGGCGTGCGTTGCGCACGACAAGCTCGAATTGCGGGCCCAGCTTGAGGCTTTTCTCGCGCATGGAGCGGCGGTTGGCGTCGTTACCGGTACCGTGGCGCGTAAAGGTGCGCCGGGCCTTGCGTTGCCTTCGATTGGCACCGACGACGTCGACGACGATCTCGCGCGTATTGCGGGCCATTGGGTGGCCGGTGGCACAGTCGATTGGGCCGCGCTGCATGCGGGACAAGCGCGCAGGCGCGTGCGGTTGCCGACCTATCCGTTTCAAGGCAAGCGCTACTGGCTGCCGGTTGACGGTGCGGCGGGCGCCCGTCCCGGCCCCGGACGTGGGCCGATGGACCTCACGGAGTCCGCGCCGGGGCGGTTTACGCTGCAGCTTTCGCCCGACGCGTTTTTCCTGCGCGATCACGTGGTCGGCGGCACGCCGACGCTGCCCGGCGTTGCATACCTCGAGCTGATGCGCCGAGCTGTGAAGGCCGCGGGGCTGGACGGCGCGCTTGGGCAGATCGTGTGGCTGAAACCGCTTGCCGTGACGCACCCGGTCGAGATCGAAGTTGCCATCGATCTCGGGTCGCCGGGGCGGCCACGTATCGAGGTGACGCGGGTCGGAGGCGATGGGACGCGGCAGGTGCATGCCGAAGCGCGGCTTCTGCCGCTTGCCGAACGCCCGGCTCCTTCACCGGCCAGCTCGGACCGCGACGCGTCGCAGTCGCGCCTGTACGGTGCTGAACATGTGTACGCGGTTTTCGATGGCATGGGGCTTTCCTACGGACCGTCCCATCGCGCAATTGTGTCGCTCGATTGTGGTTCCGACGAGCCGGGGTATCCGCGCGTCAGCGGCCACCTTCATCTCCCGCCTGCGGCTGGACCGCTTACGGATTTCGCGCTGCATCCGAGCCTGCTGGATGGCGCTTTTCAGTGCGCACTCGGGACGGCGCTGGATGAAGACGGCGCGGGATCTGGCGGCGCGGCTCTGCCGTTCGCGCTGGATCGCATCGATGTGTTTGCGCCATGCGCTCGGGAGATGACGGTTTCGGTCCGGTCCAGCGGCGCGCGTGTGCGCCGCATCCAGAAGCTGGACATCGATCTCATGGACGCCGATGGCATGGTGTGCATCCGCATGAGCGGGTTTGCGACGCGCCAATTGGCGCGGGCTGTGCCGGAGAAGGACGAGCACGCGACGTTGCTGTTCGCGCCCGATTGGCATGGCTTGTCGCCGGGCGAGGCTGAGGCGCCGGGACGGGTTGTCCGCCGCGATGCGTTTCTCTGCGGTTGGGGGGCTTCGTACGCTGAGGCACTGGCTACGGCGTTGCCCGGCTGGTCGTGCTGTGGTTTCGAAATCGACGGCACGGTGCTCGATGGCGGCTTCGCGGCGTGTGCCGAAGCACTGCTCGCGCACGTTCAAGCGCTGGCGCGCGCTGGTCGCTCTACGGAATTGCAGGTGGTCGTGCCCAGCGATGCGCCGTGGCTTGCGAGCTTGCAAGGCCTGCTCAAAAGCGTGGACTTGGAAGTGCCGAGCGTCACGTGCCGGCTGCTCATGACAGATGCCGGAGCGTCTCCGGAGGATCTTGCCCGGCAGATTGCTGCCGCGTCGCGTTGTCCTCAGGCGTCGCACGTGCGCGCGCAGGGCAGCGCGTTCCAAGTGTTGCGTTGGCGTGCATTGGCGCGGCCCGCAGCGGCGTCTCCGCATCCGTGGCGTGATGGCGGTGTGTATCTCATCACGGGCGGAACAGGCGGTTTGGGCAGGTTGTTCACGCGTGAAATTTCGAGGTGCGTCGCAGATGCGACGCTCGTGCTGGCGAGCCGAAGCGCAACTGAACCGGCGCTGCCGCCGGAGTGGTCATCTGAATTGAGCAGCGCGCGGGTGGAGATCATAGCGCTCGATGTTTCCGATGCAGAGTCGGTCGCCGCGGCGATTGCCGGCATTCGGTCCCGCCACGGCCGCCTGGATGGTGTGCTGCACGCGGCCGGATTGCTCGACGACTGCGCGCTCGCGGCAAAGACGGCGCAGAGCTTGCGCGCCGTGCTCGCTCCCAAGGTCGCCGGGACGTGTCATCTCGATCGCGCACTCGGCGCGGAGCCGCTCGATCTGTTGCTGCTGTTTGCGTCCCTCTCGGGGGCTCTCGGAAATCCGGGACAGACGGACTACGCCGCCGCCAATGCATTCCTGGACGCGTTCGCGATCGATCGCGAAGCGCGCCGGAAGGCCGGGCTGTGCCATGGCCGCACACTGGCTGTGGATTGGCCGGTCTGGCGCGAGGGCGGCATGCGTCTCGCGCCTCAGGCCGAGAAGCTGATGACGCGGACGACGGGGTTCACGTTGCTCGAGACGGAGGATGCGTTCTCCGCGCTTTACGATGCGCTGGCGAGCGGCGAGCCGCAGGTGGTGGTGGCGGCGGGAGACCGCGCACGGATCGAGGCGCGGTTCGGGATGGCTGCGAGCGAGCAGCAGCCTGCGTCAGGGCTGGACCATGAAACGCCAACGGAGGCGAAGTCTCACGTGCGGAACGCGACTGCCGATGCCTCCGATCTCGAACGTGCCATTCTTCCCGCTTTGTTGCAGATCGTGTCGGCGCAGCTCAAGGTGGCGCTGGACGATCTCGCGCCGGATCTCGAACTCACCGAGTACGGCTACGATTCGATTTCCTTCACGCAGCTCGCGAACCTGTTGAACGACCGCTTCGGCCTGGCGCTCACGCCGACTGTGTTTTTCGAGCATGCAACGCTGGGCGAACTCGCGGCCTATTTTGCGCGTGACCATGCGCCGGAGTTTTCATCGGTGCTCGGGGTTGCGGCGCCGACCATACCGGCCGCCGTCGCGTCAGCTCCGCGACCGGCTGAGCGATCGACGCCGGCACAGCCTCGCGAGCAGCCGCGGCCTGACACGCGCGATGCGGCCGGGCGCGCGCCGATTGCCATCGTCGGCATGAGCGGCGTGTTCCCCGGTGCGGCTGACCCGGATGCGTTGTGGCAGAACCTTCTCGCAGGGCGCGACTCCACGCGCGCGTTGCCGGAGGATCGCTGGTCGCGACAGCCGGTCGATACGCCTCAACGCGGCGGCTTCATCGATGGGATCGGTGAGTTCGACGCCGCGTTTTTCGGACTTTCGGCGCCGGAAGCGCGCCTCATCGATCCGCAGCAGCGGCTGCTCTTGACGCAGACATGGCGCTTGCTCGAAAACGCGGGCTACGCGCCGCGGGCATTGTCGGGCACAAGCATCGGCGTTTTCGTCGGCGTTGCGGATACGGGATACGGCCGGCTGGTCGCCGAGGCGGGCGGCCCGACCGAGGGCTACGCGATGACCGGGCTTGCGCCGTCGGTCGGTCCGAACCGCGTCAGCTTCCATTTCAATTTTACAGGGCCGAGCGTCGCCATAGAGACGGCGTGCTCCAGCGCGCTTGTCGCCATCCATCGGGCTGCCGAGGCTATTCATTCGGGTGACTGCGAGGCCGCCATCGCGGGCGGCGTCAATGCGCTGCTGTCGCCCGAGACGTTCGAAGGGTTCGCGCGCGCGGGCATGCTCGCAGCCGACGGGCGGTGCAAGACGTTCTCGGCGGACGCAGACGGCTACGGTCGCGGAGAGGGACTAGGTCTCGTTTTCCTGAAGCGGCTTGCCGATGCAGAGCGGGATGGCGATCGTGTTCTCGCGGTGCTGCGCGGAAGCGCTGAAAATCACGGTGGGCGCGCCAGCACGCTGACGGCGCCGAACCCCAAGGCGCAGGCCGCACTTCTCAAACAGGCTTACGCGCGCGCAGGGTTCGATCCGCGCACCGTGACCTATATCGAGGCGCACGGAACGGGGACGCCGTTGGGCGACCCGATCGAGGTGGAAGCGCTGAACGCCGCTTTCGCTGTGTTGTCTGATGAGGCGGAGACGCGGTTCGGGCCCGCGCCGCGCATGCCCTGCGGGATCGGCTCGGTCAAGTCGAATATCGGGCATCTGGAGCTAGCGGCGGGGGCGGCCGGTCTCATCAAAGTTCTGCTGATGATGCGGGCCGGAACGCTTGCGCGTTCGATCAACTGCGAAACGCTCAATCCGTACCTGAAACTCGACGACGGCGTTTTCCGGGTCGTGCGCGAGACGGAAGCATGGGTGCGCGCGCGCGATGCGGAGGGGCGTGAGGTGCCGCGCCGCGCGGGCGTCAGCAGTTTCGGGTTCGGCGGCAGCAATGCGCATCTCGTGCTGGAAGAGTATGCGCCCGCCGATGTGATGCAGTCTCTAACCGGGGTAGCGGGGCCGTTTGCCATCGTGCTTTCCGCCCGCTCTGAGCAGCAACTCGGCGAGAGCGCGCAGGAGCTACTTGCCGCGCTGGATGCGTTTTCCGACGCGGATCTCGCCAGCATCGCATTCACGCTGCAGAAGGGCCGGGATGCGATGGAGCATCGGCTTGCGTTCGCCGCGTCGCATATTTCCGATGTGCGCCGGCACCTGTCGGCGTTTCTTTCCGGCGTTTTGGATGGCGACGTTCGGACCGGCCGTGTCAAGGCGGGCCGGGGCATGCTTGGGCTACTCGACAGCGACGCCGAGGTGCGCCGTGCCTTGCTGGGCCTGCCGGAGCGCGGACGCCAGGATTTGCTGCTCGATCTCTGGGTGCACGGATTCTCGTTCGACTGGTCGGCACTCTATGGGGCAGAGCGGCCGAGCCGTGTGGTGCTGCCGGGGTATCCCTTTGCGCGGACCGTGCATTGGGTTCGTGGGGTTCACTCCGAGTCGGCTGGCTCGTCGACGGTTCATGCGCGGGCATTCGCAGGTCCGTCCGAAGTGGCTGTGGCGGAACACTCCGAAGGCGGGCCCGCGCCCGCGATGCTCGAACGGCTGACGGAGATCGCCGCCCGCCTGCTCGAAACCGATGTCGATGTGCTGGATCCTGATACCGAACTTGGCGAGTTCGGTCTCGACTCGATCTCCATGACAGCCTTCGCGGGGAAAGTGAACGACGCGCTCGGATTGTCGCTTTCACCTGCCGACTTCTTCGAATTTGCAACGCTCGCGCGCCTTGCCGCGCATATCGAGAGCCTGGGGCGGGCGCCGATGGCGCGTGGGCGCGTCGCGGTCGAAGAGCGCGCTTCCGTGCCGTCTCCTATTTCGCCGCCCGATGACGATCCAGTTGTGATCGTCGGGGTGAGCTGCTGCTTCCCCGGAGCGGCGGACGCTGCCGCATTCTGGGAGAATCTCGCCACCGGCGTGGATTCGATCCGCGAAATCCCCTCCGACCGCTGGGACTGGCGAGCGATCCACGGCGATCCAAAAACCGAAACTGGAAAAACCGACATCAAGTTCGGCGGCTTCATCGACGGGGTGTTCGCGTTCGATCCGCTGTTCTTCGGCATTTCGCCGCGCGAAGCGCTGCTCATGGATCCGCAGCAGCGCCTCATGATGATGCATGCGTGGAAGGCGCTGGAGGACGCGGGGCACGATCCGCGTAGCCTCGCCGGGCGCGCCGTTGGCGTCTTCGTCGGAACTGCGGCGAGCGGCTATTCCGATTTGCTCAGCGACGACGACACCTCTGGCCAGGGGTACGCAGCGACTGGCTCGGCGTCCTCGATCGGGCCCAATCGCATCAGCTACTTCTTCGACTGGCACGGGCCCAGCGAGCCTGTCGAAACCGCCTGTTCCAGCTCGCTCGTCGCGCTTCATCGCGCGGTTCAAAGCCTCAAGTCCGGCGAGTGCGACTTGGCGCTCGCCGGCGGCGTCAACACCATCGTCACGCCCGAGGCGCACATCACGTTCGCCAGGGCCGGCATGCTGTCGCGCGATGGGGCGTGCCACACGTTCTCGCGCAACGCGAACGGCTATGTGCGCGGCGAAGGCGCCGGTGTGGTGGTTCTCAAGCACCAGTCTGACGCGCTGCGCGATGGGGACGCCATTTATGCCGTCGTGCGCGGCACCGCGGTCAATCACGGCGGGCGCGCCAATTCGCTGACGGCGCCCAACACGGCCGCGCAGGCGGACGTGATTTCGCGTGCCTATGCGGTCGCTGGCATCGACCCGTCCACGGTCGGCTACATCGAAGCGCACGGGACGGGGACGCCGCTCGGTGACCCGGTTGAAATCAATGCGCTGAAGCACGTTTTTGCAGCGCGCGAGGCGGGTGCTGAGCCGTGCGGTCTCGGTTCGGTCAAGACCAACATCGGCCACCTCGAACTTGCGGCGGGAATTGCGGGCGTCATAAAGGTTTTGTTGCAGCTTCGTCATCGCGCCTTGGCGCCGAGCCTCAAGAGCGAGCCCGCCAACCCGTACATCGATTTGACGGGAAGCCCGTTCTTCGTCGTGCGGGAGCGCCAGCCCTGGCGTGCTATGCGCGATCGCGATGGCCGCGAGCTGCCGCGACGGGCCGGTGTCAGCAGCTTCGGGTTCGGCGGCGTGAATGCGCATGTGGTGCTCGAAGAGTTCGTCGATCGCCGGAGTTCGCAGCCACGTCGCGAAGAGCCCGTCATCGTGCCGCTGTCGGGGCGCGATGCGCTACGCCTTGCCGATCAGGTACGCCTTCTCCGCGAGCATCTCACCAAGGATCGCGCAGGTGAAATCTCGCTCGCGGATCTGGCGTTCACGCTGCAGTCGGGGCGGACGCATCTGGCGTGCCGCGCGGCGTTCGTGGTCAGGTCGGTCGAAGCACTCAAGATGGAACTCGACCGTTTTCTCGCCGCGGGGGTTCCGGTGGCGGATGGCGTAGCCGTCAGCGAGGCCGCTGGCATTGCACCCGCGGCCGGTGCAACGCTTCAGGAAATCGCGGCGCACTGGGTTTCCGGCGGTGAGGTCGATTGGGACCGGGCAAATCCGGCGCGGCGACGTCTGCATCTGCCGACGTATCCGTTTGCGCGCGAGATCTACAAGGGCGGACGCGCGATCGAACGCGGCGCTGCAGCCAATGCTGCTGCCGTTGTGAGATCGCAAGCGCTCGCTCCGCAAGCACCGGGGCAAACGCTCTTGCGCGATCCGGATGCCTTCTACTTCAGCGATCATCGTATCGCGGGCGCTCCGATGCTTCCGGGCGTGATGACGCTGGAGCTGGCGCGCGCCGCATCCGGCCAAGCTCTGCCGTTGTCTCTTGGAGATATCGTCTGGCTGAAGCCGGTGAGCGCTTCGGCGGGGGCATCGTCGCGGATCGCGTTCGACGCTGGCGGGCACGCGTTCCGCTTGCTTTCGGGCGACGGCGAGACTGAAGCCGTGCACGCGCAGGGCAAGCTACGCGCGTCTGCTGAGGCGGCGGGAATTCTCGATGTCTCGGCGGTGCGCGCACGCTGCTCGCGTTCGCGCACGCCGGAGTGGCTCTACGGGGCGTTCGAGCAGCTCGGCATGCACTATGGCCCCGCCTTCCGCTCCGTGACCGAACTTGCGTGCGGGGTCGATGAGGTGCTGGCGCGCCTGGCGCTGCCTCATGCGGCGGCGCGGGCCGGCGGCGACTTTATGCTCCATCCGAGTGTGATGGACGGCGCGCTGCAGGCGTCGCTGGCGCTCTACGGTGAACAGATAGACGGTGGCACCGCCATTCCGTTCGCGCTCGACCGCGTGGATGTTCTCAGGCCGACGGCGCGAGAGATGTGGGCGCACATCCGGCAGCGTCCTTCGTCGGGGGCGATCAGGAAGATCGACATCGATCTCGCCGACGACAGCGGCACGATCTGCGTCCGGCTGGTGGGCTTTTCCGTGCGGCTCCTGCCGGCGCGCGATCGCCCGGCCAGATCGACGGATGTGCTTCGCGAAGCTGGTGCGCGCTTTTTTGTGCAGGCCATCGCGGCCGAGACGGCCGTTCCAGCGAGCCAGATCGCCTTGAGCGCTCCGCTCGATGCTTATGGCATCGATTCCTTCATGATCGTCCGGCTGACGGACGAGCTGGAAAAGACCTTCGGCGCGCTTCCCAAGACGCTCTTCTTCGAGCATCGGACGTTGCAGGCCGTGGTCGACTACTTCGTCGACAATCACGGGGAGCGCCTCGCGGAGGTGACGCGCACGACGGCCGCCTTGGGGGCCGCCCGAGTGCGGGATCGGGGTCTCAGCGAGGAACCCGCGTCCACAGCCACTGTCGATCTGGACGCGCCGATTGCGGTGGTCGGTCTTGCCGGGCGCTATCCCGGTGCGCGCGATCTCGACGGGTTCTGGGGCAATCTCGTTGCGGGTCGCGACTGCATCACGGAAGTGCCGCTCGAAAGGTGGGATCGCGGGCGCGTCTCCGGCGCTTTGAGCAGCGGCGCGGCTTGGGGCGGGTTCATCGACGGGATTGCGGAGTTCGATCCGCTGTTCTTCAACATCTCGCCGCGGGAAGCCCCGTTCATGGATCCGCAGGAGCGCCTGTTCCTGCAATGCGCGCACGAGGCCATCGAGGATTCCGGCAACACGCGGTCCGGCCTCGCACGCGGCGGCGATGTCGGCGTGTTCGTGGGCGTCATGTGGGAGGAGTATCAGCTCTACGGCGTCGAGCGCACGTCGGCCGGCGGTCCGCTTGCGCTCTCGAGCAGCCCCGCCTCGATCGCCAATCGCGTTTCGTCGGTGTGCGATTTCCATGGTCCGAGCCTGGCCGTGGACAGCATGTGCTCGTCGTCGCTCTCGGCGATCCACCTGGCGTGCGAGAGCCTGCGGAGCGGATCCTGTGCGGCGGCCATCGCGGGTGGCGTCAATCTTTCGCTGCACCCCAACAAGTATCGCGCGCTTTCGCAGGGGCGCTTCCTTTCGGGCTCGGGGCGTTGCGAGAGTTTCGGTGCGGGCGGGGACGGCTACGTGCCGAGTGAGGGTGTCGGCGCGGCGGTGTTGAAGCGTCTCGACCGAGCCATTGCCGATGGCGACCAGATCTATGGCGTAATCCGCGGCTCGGCGCTGAACCACGGTGGCAAGACCAACGGATACACAGTGCCGAATCCGCAGGCGCAGACGGCGGTGATCCGCCGCGCGCTCGCAAAGGCCTGCGTGGCCGCGCGCGACATCAGCTATTTGGAAGCGCACGGCACGGGCACGAAGCTCGGCGATCCGATCGAGATTGCGGCGCTCTCGGCCGCCTACCGCGCTGACACTTCCGACACCGGGTTCTGCCGTATCGGGTCGGTCAAATCCAACATCGGTCATGGCGAGAGCGCGGCCGGGATTGCCGGGTTGGCGAAGGTGCTGCTGCAGATGCGCAATCGCCAGCTCGTGCCGTCGCTGCATTCCGAGACTCTTAACCCGGGCATCGATTTTGACGCGACGCCGTTCTCCGTTCAACGGCGCGTCGAGACGTGGGAGCGTCCGGCGGGAGCGCGGGGGCGACTGGCGGGGCTGTCCTCGTTCGGAGCTGGCGGCTCGAATGCGCATCTCATACTTGAGGATCACGAAGCATCGCCCGACACGGCTGTGCATGCGGGCCCGTTCGTGTTCCCATTCTCGGCCCGCGACGAGGGTGTGCTTGAAAACATTCTGCGCCGTTTCCTCGCGGCGCTGGACGGGCTGGGCGACGCCGATCTCGCATCGGCGGCTTTCGTGCTGCAGCAGGGGCGCGAGGCGTTCGAACAGCGCGTGGCCATCGTGGCGGCGGACTGTGCTGAGTTACGGAGCCGTCTGCGTGATGCCCTCTCGGGCGACCTGCGTCATGTCTACAAGGGGACTTGTCGCCCGGGCATGAGCCCTGCGGCGGAACTCAATCCGAGGTCTCCGGACGAGATCGCGCGCGCATGGGCGGACGGTGCAACGATTGAATGGGCGCGGTTCTGGCGCGGATTGCGGCCGCGCAAGATCAGCCTTCCGACGTATCCGTTTCTGCGAGAGATCTACTGGGTTCCGGGACTCGTGCCGCCGGTTGGGCCCGCGTCCGACGCACCAACGCCTTTCAAGTCCGCTGGAGCTGCGGCGCTTCCGCTGCTGTTGACGCCGGATTGGCAGCCCCGTGCGGCGGCGCCGTCCTCGGACTTGGATTCTACGGTGCGGAGGGTCGTGGTGTTCTGCGGTCTTGCGCCGTGTCCCATCGCATCGGCTGAAGTTCATGCGTTGGTTGTGCCCGCTGGCGACCGGTTCGGCTGCGCGGCGGACTATGTGCTGCAACTGATCCAGTCGCTTGTGACGTCGCGTTCGGGCCCCGTGTTGCTGCAAGTCGTCGTTGCGCGAGACGGCTCGGGCGATGGGCTCGAAGGGCTCGGCGGCCTGCTGCGCACGGCCATGCATGAGGTGCCCGAGCTGCGGTGCCAGATGATCGCGGCGGATGCGGCCTCGCATGGCTCGCTCGCGGCGCGCCTCGCGGAGGATGCGCGCGGGAGCGATAGCGATATCCGCTACGAAAACGGGGTGCGGCGTGTGCGCCAGTGGCGCGAGGTCGCTGGCTCTGCTTCGCGGTCGCCCTCATCGCCGTGGAAAGACGGCGGTGTCTATCTCATCACCGGTGGGACAGGCGGGCTCGGACTGCTGCTGGCGGAACGCATTGCGAGCTGCGTTCGCCGACCCGTCTTGTGGCTCACGAGCCGCACAGCGCCTTCGCGCGAAACGCAAGCACGCCTCGACCGGCTCGATGCGATCGTCATGCATCGCTGTGCGGACGTCGCGGACAGTGCCGCCGTGGCCGCATTGATCGCCGACATTCGCCGGACGTCCGGCCGTCTCGACGGCATCGTGCATGCGGCCGGCATCACGCGTGACAAGCGGCTCGTGCATAAAAACGCGGGGGAGCTGCGCGAGGTGCTGGCGCCGAAGGTCGCCGGGCTTGCCGCGCTCGACGCCGCAAGCTCGGACTGCGATCTGGATGTGATGCTGCTGTTCGCGTCCGCCTCGGGGGCGCTCGGTAACATGGGGCAGGCGGATTATGCTGCCGCAAACGCGTTCATGGATGCGTTCGCGGAGGAGCGGAATGCTCTCGTGGCGCAGGGCCGCAGACACGGGCACACGCTCGCAATTGATTGGCCCTTCTGGCGCGATGGCGGCATGACTATGCCGCAAGCGGCCATCGATGCGGCTGAGCGCGCGTCCGGCGTTCGGCCGCTCGCGACAGACGTTGCCTTTGCCGCGCTCGACGCGGCGCTGGCTGCTGCGCGCGCGGATGGCCTCTCGCAGATCCTTGTGCTGGACGGCGATCGCGCGCGCCTGCGGGCCATGTTGCTCGAAGCGCCTATGGCATCGGAGGTTGGTGCTGTCGAGCCGCTGACAGGTGAAGGCCCAGAGGCTGGCGCAGTGCGGGCCTATCTGGCGGAGCGGATCGCAACCGTGCTGGGCGTTGCGGCGCACAGGCTCGATGTCCATGAAGGGCTCGACCGCTACGGCCTCGATTCCATTTCGGGGCTCAAGATCGTCGATGCGCTGGAGGCCTCGTTCGGCGCGCTGCCGAAAACGCTGCTGTTCGAATATCCGACGATTGCGAAGCTCGCTGCTGCGCTCATGGAGATGCATGGGGCGGCATTGCGCGCGCTCCTCAGCGTGCCGTCGCCGGCGGAAATCTCGCCGCCCCGCTTGGCTTCGGTCAGCCCCGCCGTAGTGCCTGCCGCGATCGCGTCCGACGCCGACATTGCCATCCTTGCAGTCGCCGGGCGCTATCCGGGAGCCGAAACGCCGGAAGCGCTCTGGGAGGCGCTGAGCGCTGGCCGCGATCTCGTCACCGAGGTTCCGCCGGACCGCTGGGATATCGACGAGATTTACGCCGAGGGCGCGGGCGAGCCCGGCAAAAGCTGCTGCCGCTGGGGCGGGTTCCTGGATGATGTCGCCCGGTTCGATGCGGGCTTCTTCGGCATTTCGCCGCGTGATGCGCGCCGGATGGATCCGCAGGAGCGGCTGCTGCTTGAGACGGCGTGGCACGTTCTTGAACGCGGCGGGTATCCGCCGCGCCGCATCCGGGACGTGCTCGGTGGGCGCGTCGGGGTGTTCGCCGGTTCGATGTCGCAGCAGTATCGCGCGCTGGAGCTTCACTCCGAAGATCGCGCGGCGCTGATGCTGGCTTCGCAGGCCTCGCTCGCCAATCGCATTTCGCACGCCTTCGATTTCAGCGGGCCGAGCGTGGCCGTCGATTCCATGTGCTCGTCGGGTATCGAGGCCATCCATCTTGCCTGTCAGGCGTTGCTGCGCGGCGAATGCCAGATGGCGATTGCCAGTGCCGTGAATCTCACGCTGCATCCCGACAAGTACGTGGCCCTCAGCGAGGCAGGGCTTGTCGGAAGTCATCGTGGAAGCCGCGCGTTTGCGGGGGGTGACGGCTACATTCCGGCTGAAGGCGTCGGCGCGGTGCTGTTGAAGCCGCTCGCGGCGGCGCGCGCAAGCCGCGACATCGTGATCGGCGTGATCAAGGGATCGGCCGTCAACCACTCCGGCCGGTCTGCGGGCTACGGCGTGCCGAGTGCGGAGGCGCAGCGTCAACTCATCGAGGACAATTTCCGCGCCACGGGTATCGACCCACGCACGGTCGGCTGCGTCGAGGTGGCGGCGAGCGGATCGGCGCTCGGCGACGCGATCGAGATGCGGGCTCTGGCGCGCGCGTTCGGTGCCTTCACTTCGGATACCGGGTTCTGCGCGCTGGGCTCGGTCAAGGCGAACATGGGCCACGCGGAGGCCGCGTCCGGCCTCGCACAAATCACGAAAGCCCTGTTCCAGCTTCGGAGCCGCACGTTGGCGCCGTTCCCGGTCGCGGATATCGATCCGGATTTGCCCATCGACGGGTCGCCGTTCTTCGTGCCGCGTGCGTCCATGCCCTGGACACGAATGGCGCCGGATCAGCCGTTGCGCGCGGCGATCAGCTCGTTCGGCGCGGGCGGCACCAACGTGCATCTCATTCTCGAAGAAGCGCCGGATGCGTTGCCGGACGATATCGGCGAGGCGGGCCCGTGGCGCTTCGTGTTGTCGGCGGCCGACGAGGACAGCGTTGCGGCCGTTGTCTCGGACATGGCTGCCTATCTGGCCGCAAATGTTGATGTGCCCCTTGGGCGATTGGCGTGGACGCTTGACGTGTGCCGGGAGCGGCTGGCTTGCGCGATCGAGATCGAGGCCGGCAGCCAGCGCGAGCTTTGTGACGCTCTTGCCGCCTGGCTGGATGGCCCGCGTGATGTTGCCACCTCTGCCAACGGCGGCGCGTCTCGTTCTGATCAAGGAGCTGGACCGCCGCTCCGGCTGCCGGACTATCCCTTCAAGCGGGTGCGCCATTGGATTACGGGATCTCCCGTGTCGGCGCCGCCGGTTGCCGCGGCTTCGCGCGACGACGCGCAGCGTGCTCCGCTCTCTCCGCGACAGCTCATTCTCGAGACGCTGGCGGAGCAGACAGGGCTCAGTATCGAGGCCATTCCAGCGCGCGCGTCCTTCCGTGATCTCGGTGCGTCGTCGATGTTTGCGCTGCGGTTGATCCGGAGATGCGCCGACGAGCTCGGCGTTGCCGTGACCCACCGCGAGCTTGCGGCGCACGACAGCGTGGACGCGCTGGCAGACCTGATCGCTGCGCGCGCTCTGGAGGGTCGCGATCTTTCCGCCGTGGTGGGCGTGGCGGGTGATCCTCTGGAGGCCGGTCTCTCCGAAGGGCAGCATGGCCTTTGGGCGCTGCAGACGCTGCACCCAGAGATGAGCGCCTACAATGTGCCGCTCGCGTTCCGCGTCACGCGCGCCGACCCAGGCGCGCTCCAGCGGGCCTTCGTGGACGTGCTGGGCCGCTATCCAATTCTGAGCCGCCGTATCGAAGTCGTCGACGGAGCGCCGCGTGTTGCGGTCGCGCCCGAAGCTCCCTCGATGCAGCCCGTCGTGATGCCCCACGATGCGGACGAGATGGAGTTCCTGCGTGCGCGCGTTGCGCGCCCGTTCGATCTTTTCGCCGCAGCGCCCATTCGGTTCGAGTTGATCCGGAGCGCGGCGCATCCCGAGCAGGCCGTCGTTCTGTTTGTCGTCCACCACATTGCAATAGACGGTGTCTCGGCGGCACTCCTCGCGCGCACGTTCTGGCAAGCTTACGCGTGTGCCGTTGACGGGAGAGAGCTGTCCGCGCGTTCGAGAGCTGCTGATTTCAGCGAATTCGTTGCCTTTGAACGCGCGCACATGGCGTCGGCGCAAGGCAACGCGCAGCTCGGCTACTGGACGGAGCGGCTCTCGGATGCGCCTCCGGTACTGGACCTGCCGTCCGACCGGGCGGTTGATCCCACGCGGCCCGTGATGCGAAGCGCGTGCGTGGAACGCGTCATAGGGGCAGAGCTGGCGTCGGCGGCGACGGCTGCGGCACGCGGTCTTGGCGCGGATCGCCCGGCATTCTTCCTCGGCGCGCTTTTTGCGCTGCTCCATCGTTACACCGGCCAGCAGGACATCTGCGTGGGCATGCCCGTGATGGGGCGGCCGGCGCGGCGGTTCGAGGAGAGCGTGGGCTGCTTCGCGAACATGATCGTGCTGCGCGCTGAAATGTCGTGCGCGATGGCGGCGGGCGATGTCGTGGCCGACGTGCAGGCGCGGCTGACGGACGGCCTCGATCATGCCGATGTTCCGTTCGCCGCGATTGCCCGCGCGCTGGGGCGCACGCCACAGGATGGGCCGCTCTATCAGGTGAGCTTTGCCTACCAGAACTTTATCGCACTTCATTCTGCTGACGGCGTGGCGGAGCCGATCACGTCTCTTCGCCAGGAGGGTGGCGACGCCCTCGGGTTTGAGATCTACGAGGACGGCGATGGCCTGAGGCTCGTGGCGAACTTTGATGTCGCGCGCTTCGATGCGCCGCGCATTGTGCGTATGCTGGAGCACTATCTGGCCATCGTGGACGCCATGGTGCGCGCGCCCGGAACGTGTCTCGCTGCGCTGGATATGCTTTCGGATACCGAAAGAGATCGCCTTCTCGGGTCGCTCGCGACGGGTGGAGTGCTTGCGCATCCGGACGGCGATGTGCCCGGTTGGATCGCCGCGACGGCTGCGCGGCGTCCTGATGCCGTGGCGCTCGTGGTCGGGGCGCGCTCGTTGTCGTACCGCGAATTGCTGGAGCGTGCCGAATGCGTGGCCGGTCACCTGTCCGAGCGCGGCGTCACGGCGGGCGATCCGGTGGCGGTGCTGATGGAGCGCGGCGCGGATGCAATCATCGCGCTGCTCGGTGTGGTCAGAATCGGGGCGGTCTATGTTCCGCTCGATGGCGCGCAGCCGGACGCACGCCTCGCAGCGATGCTTTCTGGCGCGCGCGCCAATGCAATCGTCGTCGATGCCAGGAACGCGGATCGTCTTGCGCATGCGAAGATTGCCGTTCCCGTGATCCTCGACGCGGATCGCCAGCAGGCGACCGCACGCAAACCGCTGCGAGCCGACCGGCCGGAGCTTGACCTGAACCGCGCGGCCTACATTATTTTCACGTCGGGCTCGACCGGGCGGCCGAAGGGCGTTTCCGTGTCGCACGGCGCTCTGGCGCATCATTGCCGTGCCGTGATCGAACGCTTCGCGTTGACTGAAGACGATCGCGTGCTGCAGTTCTCCGCGCTCAGTGTCGATCCGGCGCTTGAACAGATTCTGCCCGCGCTCATCTGCGGCGCCACCGTCGTGATGCGCGACGCCACGCTGTGGACGCCACGTCAACTGCGCCACGTCATGGACCGGCAGCGCGTTACGGTGGCCGATCTGCCGCCCGCCTATCTGGCTGAGGTGCTTGCGGCGTGGGGCAAATCGGGCGACGCGCCCAAGCACGCCCCGCGCCTGCTCATCTGTGGCGGAGACGTTCTCGCTCCCGAAACCGTTCGTCTTTGGCGCGACAGCGCTCTATCAGCCACGCGCCTGATCAACGCCTATGGTCCGACCGAGACGACGATCACGGCAACGGCGCACGAGGTCTGTCCGGGTGATACTGGCGCCATCCCGATCGGGCGTCCGCTGCCGGGCACGGATGTCTACATTCTTGATGCCTACGGCCAACTCGTGCCCGAAGGGGTGCCGGGCGAGCTTTACGTCGGGGGGCCGCGCGTCGCGCAGGGCTACATCCCGGACGACGAAGCAACGCGTGGGCGCTTTATCGACAATCCATTCGGCGCTGGCCGCCTTTTCCGCACTGGCGATCGCGTGGCGTTTCTGCCCGGACGCGACGGCTGTCTCGCTTTTCTCGGGCGTTTCGACAGTCAGGTGAAAATCCGCGGTTTCAGGATCGAGCTTGGCGAGGTCGATGCGGCGCTCGCGGCGTGCAGCAAGGCACAAGCGGCGGCGGTCCTCTGCGACGGCAGTCTGGTGGGCTTCGTGGTGCAGGATGAGGCGCACTTCGATGCGCAAAATCTCGCGGCTGGCCTGGCCGCGCGCCTGCCAAGCGCGATGTGCCCGCACGTCGTGTTTCGCATCGATGCGTTGCCGCTCACGCCCGCGGGCAAGGTCGACAGGCGCGCGTTGGAGACCGTGGCTCGCTCGTCGGGAGCCGCCGTTGCGGCTCCGGAATCGTTCACTTTTCCGACGGGTGCCACGGAAGATCGCCTCGCCGGTCTCTGGCGTGAGGTGCTCGGAGTCTCTGCGGAGCGAATGCCGATCGGACGCGAGAGCGATTTCTTCGCGTGCGGCGGGCACTCGCTGCTCGCGGTCCGGCTGTTGTCGGCCATCGAGAGCACCTTCGGCCGGCGGCTCAACATGGCGGACTTGCTCGCTGCGCCGACGCTTGCCGCGCAGGCGCGGCGGATCGCGGCGCGAGCTGCCGAGACGCTCGCGCCCGGTGAGCCGGCCGTCGTCGTTCTGCGGTCGGGGACGGGAACGCCGCTGTTTCTCGTGCATCCCGTGGGAGGTGGCGTGTCGCGCTATGTCGGGCTCGCGCGGCGGCTTGCGACGCCGGGGCCGGTCTATGGCATCGAGGCGCCGGAACAGATGTCGGATGCGCCATTGCCGCGCGTTTCAGAGCGCACGGCGCGCTATCTCGCCGCCGTGCGTGCCGTCCAGCCGCATGGACCGTATCGGCTGGGCGGCTGGTCGTTCGGGGGCATCATGGCGTTCGACATGGCGCGCAGGCTCAAGGCGGCGGGCGAGGAGGTTGCATATCTGGGCCTGATCGACAGCTATGCGCCAGCGCTTCTGGCCGCGATCGACGGCGGCACCGGCGACAGCGCGGCCGACATTCTGGACCTGTTCGCGCGCGATCTGGCGGGCGCGACGGACATCGCCACGCTATCCGGCAAAGGCCGGTTTGCAACGATCGATGAGCTCTATCGGGCGCCGGAGCTCGCCAGCCTGCTCGAGGGCATCGACGAAGCGCGCCTGCGTTCGCGGTTCGAAGCTTTCCGCGCGAACCTGCTCATGGCGCGCGCCTATCGGCCGGAGCCGTGCGCGGTTTCGGCGCGGCTCTATCTGGCAACGAGCGGTCATCCGAACCGGTCGCGCGGGTGGGGTGCGCTCGTGCGAGGTGGCTTTTCGGTGTGCGAGATCCCAGGCGATCATTATTCGATCCTCGCGGATCCTGCTCTCGCGCATCTCGCAGACGAGGTGTCGCGCGATCTCGGTGCGTGCGAGGGCGGGACGGATGTGCGGACCAACCCGGACAAGATGCAGGGTCGACGGTCCGGATAGCCCTGAGGCGTTGGGTGCGCGACGACCGACTTCAATCTCAATCCGCTGCCGGCCCTCTACAACGTGCGGGCCGACGCTCATGTTTTACGCGTCCTTCTGTTTCACGCTCGGGATGATCCGCTAATTTTTGACAGGTTGCAGTTCCTATAGTGGCCATGCGGCACTAGCGAAATATCGCGACGCACATTGAGATGGATCGTGCTCAACAGCACGGAGCCTTCCTATGTCCAAGACCAAGGCAAGCTTCTACGTGTACGGTGCCCCCATCAGTTTTCTCGTCGAATGCTTCCGCTACCGCATGGCGCGGCGGGTGCTTTCGCTGTCGCTCCCAACGGGGCACAGCGCGGAGGTGATCCAGCTTTCGGAGTGGCGGGCTTCGCGGGCGCTGCCCAACTAGGGCACACCGCTTCCCAACGCCGCGTGCCGATGGCTTAACAGCCGGATCCTGCGCGGGCCAGTGCGCCCGATAGGGCCGTCGATGGCGCGCTCGGAGCGCGGTTCCTGCGCGAGATCTGTGACGCACTCACCGATGTGCGCCAACGCCGGCAGACGAAACCGGGCCGATGGCTGGAACCGCACGCGACCGTTTGCGTTTCCCCCGATTGCGTAACCAGAAGGCGACGCCATCCCATGGCGGTGCCGAAGCAGGCGATGGCGGAGGATGTGCCATGAAATCCAAGAAAACCCAGGCGCCCGATCCCCTGTCGGTGACCGCGCGCGAATCCGTCCGCGAGGACGACGAGGCCGTGGCCCGCGCCGTCACCGACCGCATGAATGTGAAAGGCTCGCAGTCCATCCTGCCCGGGCCCCCGATCCCGCCCAAGGTGCAGGCTGAACTGCGCAAGCAAAAGAAGGACGACTAGCGCCGTTTAGTCGAGATCCGCGATCTCGGCCGACGTACCGCCCTTCATGCGCTGCGCCAGAGTCGCTTCGATGAAGGGATCGATGTCGCCGTCGAGCACGGTATCGGGGCTCGAGCTTTGCGCGCCAGTCCGCAGGTCTTTGACGAGCTGATAGGGCTGAAGCACGTAGGACCGGATCTGGTGTCCCCAGCCGATATCCGTCTTCGCCGCCTGATCGGCCGACGCCTTCTGCTCGCGCTTCTTCAACTCCATTTCGTAAATGCGAGCCTTGAGGCGCTTA
Source organism: Hyphomicrobium sp. (assembly GCF_019744875.1). Classification (GTDB taxonomy): domain Bacteria; phylum Pseudomonadota; class Alphaproteobacteria; order Rhizobiales; family Hyphomicrobiaceae; genus Hyphomicrobium_C. Next base: position 444,383 of record NZ_JAIETU010000006.1, read on the forward strand.
TAGGCGATGTCCTTGTTCTGGTGCTGCGAGCGCTGCTCCTGGGCAAAGATCACTATGCCCGTCGGCTTGTGCACGAGGCGCACGGCCGATTCCGTTCGGTTGACGTGCTGGCCGCCCGCGCCGCTCGACCGCGCGAAGCTCATCTCGACGTCGGCCGGATTGATCTCGACGTCGATGGTGTCGTCGATGACGGGGTAGACCGTGACGGAGGCAAAGCTCGTGTGGCGGCGCGCGTTCGAGTCGAACGGCGAAATGCGCACAAGCCGGTGCACGCCCGCTTCCGTCTTCAGCCAGCCGAATGCGTTCTCGCCGGTAATTTCGAGCGTCGCCGATTTGATGCCGGCTTCTTCGCCGGGGCTTTCGTCGATCAGCTTCACCTTGAAGCCGCGCCGCTCGCCCCACCGCTGATACATGCGCGCGAGCATAGAGGCCCAGTCCTGGCTCTCGGTGCCGCCTGCGCCGGCGTGCACTTCGACGTAGGTGTCCATGCCGTCGGCTTCGCCGGAGAGCATGACTTCGACGCTCTTGCGCTGGACCTCTTCGTCCAGCCGCTTCAGCGCCGCTTCGCCTTCGGACACGGTTGCGTCGTCGTCCTCGGCCTCGCCGAGCTCGATGAGCGTGAGGTTGTCCTCGAATTCGCGGACGACGCGGCGGAAATCAGCGAGCGACTGCTCGAGAGATTGGCGCTGGCGCATGATCTTCTGCGCTTGCGCGGGGTCGTTCCACAGCGCGGGGTCTTCCGCGCGGCGGTTGAGATCGTCTAGCCGAGCTTCGGCTTGCTCCGGGTCAAAGATACCTCCTCAAGAGGGCAAGGGCCTCTTCAATCGAAGCCACGACTTTTTGCGCTTCAGCGCGCATGAGTTGCCTCCTGGGGGAATGAAATTTGTGCTCGGCGAGAGATATAGTAACCGCCGCGTTCAATGTAAACGCGGCGCGATAGCGGGACTTTCGACCTGGACGGGCGGGAGCGAGACCGGGCTTGTCATCCCGATCGGCGCACCGTTCTACCAGAGGCCGCCTGCACCATTTTGCGGGGCGGCCTGGGGCGTGGACTGCCAGTTTCCAGGCGGAGGCGCGCCGCTTGCCGAGCTTTGCTGCGCGTAGGGATCTGAGAAGCCGATGACGGAGTATGCGTCGTCCGGTTCCTCGTTCGGTTTGAAAGCTTCGACAATCGCGGACGGATCGTCGGGGGAGGCGCGCAGGCCGGTGCGGGCGTTGACGCGCACGAGCTTGATGCCGGGCGGAACGCGGAACGGCATCGCCGGCTGGTCGGCCAGTGCTTCCTTCATGAACGCACCGAAGATCGGCGCGGCGACCTGGCCGCCGGTGTTGCCCTTGCCCATCGGGCGCGGATTGTCATAGCCGACGAACACGCCGACGACGAGGTCGGGCGAATAGCCCACGAACCAGGCGTCCTTTTCCTCGTTGGTGGTGCCGGTTTTGCCCGCGAGCGGACGGTTGAGGGATTTGAGCGTCGTGGCCGTGCCGCGCTGGACGACGCCTTCCATGATGGAGGTCATCTGATAGGCGGTGTGGGGGTCGATGATTTCCTTGCGGTCGTCCGCAATCTCCGGCTCTTCCTGGTTGGCCCACTGGTCGGCGGCGCATCCCGTGCATTCGCGCGCGTCGTGGCGCCAGACGGACTTGCCCCAGCGATCCTGGATGCGGTCGATCAGCGTCGGGCGGACCGTTTTGCCGCCGTTCGCGATCATGCTGTAGGCGGTTGCCATGCGCAGCAACGTGGTTTCGCCCGCGCCGAGCGACATGGACAGGACGGGCAGAAGATCGTCGTAGATGCCGAAGCGCTTGGCGTACTCGGTGATGATCGGCATACCCATGTCCTGGGCCAGGCGCACGGTCATCTGGTTGCGCGATTTCTCGACGCCGACGCGCAGCGTGGTCGGTCCGCCGGATTGATCCTTCTCGTAGTTCGAAGGCTTCCAGATATCCTGGCCGGGGCCTTGCTCGATTTCGATCGGTGCGTCGAGCACGATGGAGGTCGGCTTGTAGCCGTTGTCCAGGGCAGCCGCGAACACGAACGGCTTGAAGGACGAGCCGGGCTGGCGCTTGGCCTGGAGCGCGCGGTCGAACTGGCTCATGGAGAACGAGAAGCCGCCGACGACAGCCAGCACGCGGCCCGTGTGCGGGTCCATGGCGATCAGACCGCCCGAGACTTCGGGGATCTGCACGAGCGACCAGACGCCGGCGAGGTTCTTTTCGTCTTTCGGCGTGACGTAGATCACGTCGCCCGGGGCCAGAATATCCGCGATCTGCTTGGGCTCCGTGCGTTTGCCGGGAACCTTGGCCCACTTGATTTCATCGAGGGTGATCTCGACCGCGTGGCGCTCAGCCGTAAGTGAGCCGTCCTGCTTGCGCGCGGGGCGCAGGCCGACGACCGCCTTGGTCTTTTCCATCGAGAGCACGACGCCGAGCCGCCAGGGTGCGATGTCGGTCGGGCTTTCGGCCGCGCCGAGCGGGACGCCCCAGTCGCCGGTGACGTCGATCTTGCTGACGGGGCCGCGCCAGCCCTGCTTGCGGTCGTAGCCGACGAGGCCGTCGGTCAACGCCTTGCGGCCGATGCGCTGGAGGTTGGGATCGAGTGTCGTGCGCACCGACAAGCCGCCGGCATAGAGCTTGGCTTCGCCGTAGGCCGACATCAGCGAACGGCGGACTTCCTCGGCGAAATATTCGGCGGCGAAGATGTGCGCGCCGCCGGGGCGGATGTTGACCTTGAGGGGCACGGCCTTCGCGGCGGCCTCTTCCTCTTCGGTGATGTAGCCGTTTTCGGCCATCTGGCCGATGATCCAGTCGCGGCGCTCGGTGGCGCGCTTGGCCTGGCGGAACGGGTGATAGTTGTTCGGCGCCTTCGGCAGGGCGGCGAGGTAGGCGACCTCTTCGACCGTCAGATCCTTCAGCTCCTTGTTGAAGTAGGCGAGGCTCGCCGCCGCGACGCCGTAAGCGCCGATGCCGAGATAGATCTCGTTCAGGTAGAGCTCGAGGATCTTATCCTTGGAGTAGGCGCGCTCGATGCGGATGGCGAGGATCGCCTCCTTGATCTTGCGCTCCATGGTGCGGTCGCTGGTGAGCAGGAAGTTCTTCGCGACCTGCTGGGTAATGGTCGAGGCGCCTTCCGTGCGCCGGTCGCCGCCCCGGGCCTTCGTTTCGATCGCCTTGAAGACGGCGCGGGCGATGCCCTGCATGTCGAGGCCGCCGTGCTCGTAGAAGCGCTTGTCCTCAGCCGACAGGAACGCGGCGACGACGCGCTTCGGGATGGTGTTGATGGGCACGAAGATGCGCCGCTCGCGCGCGTACTCGGCGATCAGCGAGCCGTCGTGGGCGTGGATGCGCGTCATGACGGGCGGTTCGTAGCGGGCGAGGCTTTCGTAGTCGGGCAGATCGTTCGAGGCCTTCCAGAGGACGAAACCGGCGCCGGCGGAGCCGACGAGGAACAGCACGACGAACGCGGCAAAGCTCCAGCCGAGGAAGCTGAGCAGCAAGCTCTTCTTGCGCCTGCCGGATCTGCGGCGGGTTGGCTCGGGCTGGGGTGGAAGGGTCGGCACTCTCATTCAGGATAGGATCCGCTCGAGACGTCTCAGGGGCGTCGTGGTCGTCATACCGGGTGTTGTGCGAAGGATTGGCTTATCTTCGCTTTGTGTCTGGAATTGATCCAGCAACCGAATTTGGGCAACGAACGAAAATCATTTGGTTCGGCAATCGCACACAATCGCACAATGGGCGCCAAACGCAGGTTCACCGAACACAGGATCACCGGAAACAGCATCGAAGCGGCGCGACACGAGGCGCGCCGCCACCATGCTATTGCGGTGCAGCAAGCCTAACGGACATTAACATGAAATGTGGCATCACGTCGTCCGGATTCCTGTCATCCTAAACATATGCCTCGCAACGATATTCCGACGGCGGTTTTGACTGCGGCATTGCGCCCGCGCGGGCTGGGCCTGCGCGGCGGCCATAGCGTTTCTGCCGGCTATGGGATGGCTATGGGGCAGACGGGCCGGCGGTGCGCTTCGAGAAGTACGTCTCGATGGCGGTCGCGATCGCGTTTGCCGTCTGCTTGTGCCAGGCGGGCGCGTTGAGCAGTTTTTCGTCTTCGGGATGGCTCAGGTAGCCGAGCTCCACGAGCACGGACGGCGAATGGGTCTGCTTCAACACCTTGAAGGCCGCGGCGCGCTGGGGCACGCGGGAGAGAAGCGTCGTGCGCTTCAGTTGGCGGATCAAAACGTTCGAAAAGTCGGTCGAGAAGTTCGCGGTCTCGCGCTTCATGAGGTCGAACAGGATGTTCTTGACCGCATCGTCGGCCTGGGAATTGGCGACGCTGAGGCCGGCCACGGCGTCTGAGGCGTTCTCCTTTTCAGCCATGCGGCGGGCGTGCTCGTCGGAGGCGCGCTCGGACAGGGTGTAGACGGTCGCGCCGCGGATGCCGGAGGCGCCATTCGTATCCGCCAGCGAGTCCGCGTGGAGCGAGATGAAGAGATCGACGTCGTTCTGGGTGGACAAGTTAAGGCGCTGATCTAGAGAAATAAAAACATCCGACGAGCGGGTCAGGCGGACGTCGTAGCGGCCGGTCGCGGTGAGCTGTTTCGCGAGCTCCGTGCCGACGGCGAGGACGACGTTCTTCTCGAGGATGTTGGAGGCGCTGACTGCGCCGCCGTCGATGCCGCCGTGGCCGGGGTCGATCATGATGATCGGTTTGCCCGCATGTTTGGGTTTGATCTTGTCCGGGCCACCTTCGGGCGCGGGGGGTGGCGCTTCCGAGGCCCGATCGGCTCCGGTGCCGAGGCCGAAGCTCTCCGGCGCAGTCGTCACCATGTCGAACGTGAAAATGATGCCCTTGTCGGCGGAGGCCGCAGTCATGGCTGCTTTTTCGATGCGGACCGGGCCCGTCGTATCAAGGACGATGCGCGCCTTCTTCTCGGCGAACAGGCCGTAGCGGAAGGTCTGGACGAGGCCGGCGCCTGCCTGTCCGGTGCCGTCGGGCAGGCGGAACGAGACGTCCGGCAGGTCGACAATGACCCGGTACGGATTGGCCAGCGTGTAGATCTCGGCGGTGACGCCCGCCGTCATTTCTATCCGGAAGGTGGTGCGGGTCTTGTCGCCGGACAGGGCTGCCTGGGTGGCGGTGGCGGCCGGTTGTGCAGCTGCATCCCGTGGCGTCAAAAGGGGCAACAGCAACCCTGCCGTGAGGGCCAACGCCGCTCGCAGCCCCCCAGCTCCGGTCATAATTCCCCTGCGCGGTCGCACGCGTACCCTATCGCGATTGTTCGCAAAATATGACGTAGGCGCTACAAGTTAGCTCATATTCGACGGATTTGCGCAAGGGCCGCACCGATTCCGGGTCCAGGTGGGCCAATTGCCCTGTAAACGGGCTTGCCACGCAGGCGGTGAACCCGTACAAAATTAACCCGTATCGTGTCGTGTTCGTCTGCTTCGCGCGGAAGTTTAGTCGTATGCCGGATGCTCGGTCAGGTTTAGATCGGTTTCCTCCGGCAGGGTTCACCACTCCGGAAGCAAACGATGCGCATGGCTCGAAGGCAGCTTGGTGCGTGCTTCGCGAACGGCAAATTGCGCCTCTCTACGGGCGCGGGGTCTATTGATCCATAGTTGCCGGAAGCGCCGCCTGCGATGTCGCGAGCCACGCGCGATCGCTGACACGATGCAGCTTGTCCGCCGGCACCAGTGAAAGGGGTGTCGCGGGCTGGCAAGGCAAGCATCAGCGCGGGCTTTTTGTCCGATTTGGCTGAGGCTGTCATCAGTGGAAATCCGGCTCTGCTCAGGCGCTCGCGCAGCACCCTGTCGCCCATGTGTCTGAGCCTCACGACCACGTTCACGCATCCGCGCGGCCTAATCGGGCAGCGCATGGGATGCGGCGTCAATCCAAGGATCTCTTTTTCTCAACCCTATGCAGATCGAACGCACATCTCCTGAACAAGCCTTCGAGCCCATGACGGCTCACGGCAGATTGTGCCCGGACCTTCCGGGCGCAATCGGGATGGGCGCCCCACCCTTCGCCACAATCTTCATCAACCCCCACATAACAACAAAGGCGCGCGCCTCGACCTGGCCGCATGACGCCTCCGGCCGCTTGGCCGGTTCCGGTGGTTCGGCCCACCGGCGCGCAAAGGATAAAAAAACATGGCACCGAACAAGATGCTTATCGACGCCACCCATCCCGAGGAGACTCGGGTCGTGGTGCTGCGCAATGGACGTGTAGAGGAATTCGATTTCGAAAGCGCGGCCCGCAAACTTCTCCGCGGGAATATCTACCTCGCCAAGGTCACGCGCGTTGAGCCGTCGTTGCAGGCGGCCTTCGTCGACTACGGTGGAAACCGCCACGGCTTCCTCGCCTTCAACGAAATCCATCCCGATTACTATCAGATCCCGATGGCGGATCGCCGGGCGCTGCTCGAGGAAGAGGCAGCAGCCGAGGCCGAAGAAGAGGCCGCGGCAGACGCGCGCGCCGAGCGCCTCGCACGGCGCCGACCGAACAACGAGCAGCGCGGTGGCCGCGGGGGCTCCGAGGACCGCGCTCCGCGTGACGAGGGCCGCTCGCACGATCATGCCCACGAGGCAGACGAGCACGACGACCACGGCCACGACGACCACGCGCACGATCATGACCACGATCACGCCGACGATGCCCACCACGACGAGGGCGACGAGCGTCCGCAGGTGATTGCGGAAGCGTCGGCGCGCGACGAGATCATCGTCGAAGATGCGCCGGAGCCGGAAACGGCCGGCAACTACGAGGGCGATCACGACGCCGGCGCCAACGACGACGAGGCGGACGCAGGTTCAGCCGAGCAGGACGACGAGGGCGAGAGCGACGACGAGGCGGATGCGCCCATCTCCGCTGGAGCGGGCGACGTACCGGCCGATGCCGGCGGCGACGCAGGCGGCGTGCAAGTTGTTGCGAGCGCTGCCGCTGAGCCGGAAGCCCTCGAAAGCGCCGGTTCGGAAGACGCGCTCGAGGAACTGCCGTCGCGTCCGCGCCGCAGGCCGCGCAGCTACAAGATCCAGGAAGTCATCAAGCGCCGCCAGGTCATCCTGGTTCAGGTCGTCAAGGAAGAGCGCGGCAACAAGGGCGCGGCTCTCACGACGTATCTGTCGCTGGCCGGCCGCTATACCGTGCTGATGCCCAACACCGCGCGCGGCGGCGGCATTTCGCGCAAGATCACCAACCCGCAGGATCGCAAGCGCCTCAAGGCCATCGCCCAGGAGCTCGAAGTGCCGGAAGGCATGGGGCTGATCATCCGCACGGCGGGCGCATCGCGCACCAAGCAGGAGATCAAGCGCGACTTTGAATACCTGCTGCGGCTGTGGGAGAGCGTGCGTGACCTGACGCTCGAATCCACCGCGCCGAGCCTCGTCTACGAAGAAGGCAACCTGATCAAGCGTTCGATCCGCGACCTTTACAACAAGGACGTGGACGAGGTGGTCGTCGCCGGCGACCACGCGCACAAGGACGCCAAGGACTTCATGCGCATGCTCATGCCGAGCCATGCGAAGAACGTCATCGCGCATGCCGATGCCGAGCCGCTGTTCACGAAGTACGGCATCGAGCGCCAGCTCAACGCGATGTTCAATCCGTACGTGACGCTGAAGTCGGGCGGCTATCTGGTCATCAACCAGACCGAGGCCCTCGTCGCGATCGACGTCAACTCCGGCAAGTCGACTCGCGAGTTTTCGATCGAGGAAACGGCGCTCAATACCAACCTTGAAGCGTCCGACGAAATCGCGCGCCAGCTCAAGCTGCGCGACCTCGCGGGCCTCATCGTGATCGACTTCATCGACATGGAGGAGAAGCGCAACAACAGGGCCGTCGAACGGCGCCTGAAGGATGCGCTTCGCTTCGACCGCGCCCGCATCCAGCTCGGGCGGATCAGCCACTTCGGTCTCATGGAAATGAGCCGCCAGCGTCTGCGGTCGGGCGTGCTCGAAGGGTCGACCTCGCAGTGCCCGCATTGCCAGGGCACCGGCATCATCCGCTCCACGGAGAGCGTGGCGCTGGCCGTGCTGCGCGCCATCGAAGACGCGCTCATGGCGGGTGCGCGCACCTCGCTTATCGCCACCACGACGTCGGCGGTCGCGCTCTACATTCTCAACAACAAGCGCCACTTCATCAACGAGATGGAGACCCGGAACGGGGTGTTCGTCACGGTGCAGGCCAGCGATAAGCTGCAGGGCGCGAACTTCCTGATCGAGAAGGGCCAGGCTGCGCCGGTCGCAGTGCGTCGTCCCGACCGGGCCGCCGTCAACATGGATTGGGGCTTCGAAGGCGAAGAGGCGCAGAGCGATGCTGCCGCGGAAGCCGACGTGGAAGCCGATGCCGAGGCGGATGACGAAACCACCGTTTCGTCGTCGGGCGAAAGCCGGGGTCGCGGCGAAGAGGGTGGCCGTCGCCGCCGTCGTCGCCGTGGACGCCGTAACGGTGCCGATGGGGGCCGCGGCGAGCCGCGTCACGAAGCAAGCCGGGGTGACGGCGAGCAGCCCTATGATGACGACGATGCCCCCGCGCTCGAAGAAGCAGGCGGCGCAGCAGGCGGCGATGGAGAAGGTTTCGAAGACGGCGATGGTCCGGCGCAGGGTGCGCGCGAGGGCAACCGCACCCGCGAGGGTGGAGAACGCTCTGAAGAGGGTGGTGGACGCCGTCGCCGTCGTGGACGTCGCGGTGGCCGTCGCGGCCGTGACCGCAACCGTCGTCCGGGTGAAGGCGAGAACGGCAATGCGACCCTGAACGGAGCCGACGCCGAAGCATCCGATGGTGCCGATGATTCCGATCATGACGACGCCGTCGATCATGTGCCGGTCGATGCCGGGGCACGGGCGAACGACGATGCGCCGGTCGCAGCAGAGGAAGCCGCACCTCCGGCCGCCGATCGCGCGCCTGCCGAGGGCCGCCGCTCTAAGGCAGAAGCCGCGCCTCAGGCGTCCGGTGGACGTTCGCGCCGGAGCGAGGCACCCGCGGCCGTCGCGCCCGCCGAAGTCGAACCTGCCGTTCAGGCGGCTCCGGCTGCCGCTGCTGGCGAAGATCCGCTGATCGCGCGCGTGCGTGCCCGCAACGGAGCCACGACGGCGACAGCCGAGCCCAAACTCGAACGCGTCGTCGTCTCCCCGGAGCAGGCGGCCGGTGCATCTGAAGACGCGGGGACCGAACCCGTTCGTCGCGGATGGTGGCAGCGTCGCCTCGGCGGCTGACTGCGCGGTTTGATGACATAATCATCGCAACGGGCCGGACGAAAGTCTGGCCCGTTTTTATTTAGTAATTTCATGCCCTTGGTCGAGGTCTCGAAATCCACTGTGACAGCGGATTTTCCGTGCGCCTGCGCATTCCGTCGCAGGGCGCGCTGCAGCCACATTTTGACCACGACCGACTGGTCAGTGCGGGGATGTCATGTCGAGTAAACCAATGGGAACAGTCGAGGACAGGTGGCCAATCGGGCCGATCATCCCTCAGTTCATCCCGTTGCGATCACCATGTCTGCAGCCTAACGGCGAGACGTCATCGGCATGATCTTTGGTGTTCCGGGGGGAATACTTCTAATTTTTCCCGATCTTCTTGGTTTGGATCCCGGAATTTAGCAACGATCAAGTAGGATTTAAAGGAGTTCTCCATGAGCAAGGGGATTTGTGCTGCGTTGGTGTGCCTGGGGCTCGGAGCCGCCATCACTTCGCCAGCTCAGGCGGCCGTCGACAACGGGCCGATCAGCTCGCTTTACGAACGGGATGGGCGGAAGTCCGCTCACAAGGCCACGGCCAGCAAGCGGCCGGTTGCGCGCCGCGCGGCCCAGAACAAGACTTACCGGAGCAAGAAGGTTGCCAACCGCGGCTCGTCCGCAGGACGTGGTCGCGCCGGCCGGCTGGCTGCGCGCGCCGTGACCCATCGCGGCGGCGGTGGCGGAGCAAGCGCTTCGCGTAGCTGCCTGCAGGCTTCGGCCGCGGCACTGCTCGCCCGCGTCGAGGCGCAGTTCGGTCCGGTGAATGTGATCTCCACGTGCCGCCCTGGCGCGCGCATCGCCGGCAGCGGCAAGCCGTCCAAGCATGGCTTCGGTCTTGCTGTCGATTTCGAGGCCGGGTCGCGCAAGGGCGCGATCGTCAACTGGCTGCGCGCCAACCATCACGCCGGTGGCACCATGACGTACGCCGGCATGAGCCACATCCATATCGACATCGGGCCGCACTTCGTGTCGCTCGGTGCGGGCGGCCGGCGCAGGGGCTGATCGGTACAAGAGCCGAGAAAAAGGGAGCGCGGGTCGCTCCCTTTTTTTTGACCCAGGCCGCCCCCGTGCGGTGCCGCGGCGCCTTCCTTTAGCCGCATTGAAATCACCCATTAAAAGGCGAATGCGTCGGTGTGCGTCGCGCGTGGCGCTGGGGGTCGGGATGCGCGTTTGGCCAGCCTCGCTCAGTGTCTTCGCGGTCTTGCCTTGATCCACGCCCTATGCCCATTTACCCGGCGTGGAACGGTGCCCGGCGCTCGACGCGGCGCAGGCCGCCCAAGCGATCCAACAATCGTGAGCAGTTCGGACATGAGAAACGGTTTGCGCGCGATCCTCGGCACAGTGCTCGTGGCGGTGCTTCTTGCGGGATTGCTGCCTGTCACGCCCGCGCGGGCGCAGGGCTTGCCGCTGATCCGCGACACCGAAATCGAGCTTCTGCTGAACGATTACTCGCAGAGCATTTTCCGCGCGGCCGGGCTTGGCACGGGGCGCGTGACGGTCCGCATCGTCAACAACGAGGCCTTCAACGCATTCGTCATCGACGGGCGCAACGTGTTCATGCACACCGGCACGCTGATGCAGGCCAATACGCCGAACGAGGTGATCGGCGTGCTGGCGCACGAGGCGGGCCATATCGCGGGCGGCCACATGGCGGCGCTCCGGTCGCGCATCGCCAAGGATCAGACGCGCGCGCTGCTCGTGCAGCTGCTCGGTATCGGCGCCATGATCGGCGGTGCGGTTTCCGGCGGCGACAGCGGGCGTGAAATCGGCAGCGCCGGCCAGGGCGTCATGATGGGCGGCAACGAACTCATCCTGCGTGGCCTCACCGCTGAAAGGCGGTCCCAGGAATCGGCCGCCGACCAGGCCGGCTTGCAGTATCTCAGCGCCACGCATCAGTCGGGCCGGGGGATGCTCGCCACGTTCGAGCGGTTCGCGGGGCAGGAACTGTTTTCGGATGCGCACAAGGACGCCTTCGCCCGCACCCATCCCGTGGCGACGGACCGCCTGGCGCGGCTGCGCCAGATCGTCGAAACGAGCCCCTACTACAAAAACACCGACCCGCCCGAGCTGCAGTTCCGCCACGACATGATCCGGGCGAAGCTGTCCGGCTACATCGAGCCGCCGTCGGTCGTGTTCAACCGGTATCAAGCCTCGGACACGAGCATCCCGGCGCGCTATGCGCGGGCGATCGCGTCGTTCCGGCAGGGCGGGGGAGGACTCGAGACGGCGCTGGCGGGCATCGACTCGCTGATCCGCGATCGTCCGAACAATCCCTATTTCTGGGAAGTGAAGGGCGACTTCCTGCAGAAAGCGGGCCGCGCCCGGGAGGCCGTCGGTCCGCTGCGCAAGGCTTTGCAGCTTCACAACGGCGATGCGCCGCTCGTGGGGGTGCAGCTTGCGCAGTCGCTGCTGCAAACCAAGGATCCGAAGGTGGCGGACGAGGCCATCGGGCTGTTGCGCAAGGCCGTGCAGAAGGAACCGGACAACGCCACCGCCTACAACACGCTGGGGCAGGCCTATTACGACAAGGGGCTCATGCCGCAAGCCGAGCTGTCACGCGCGCAGGGTCTCTTCTATGCCGGATCCTTGAAAATGGCGCAGGAATTTGCGAAGCGCGCTCAGGCGGGCCTGAAGGCCGGATCACCGGACTGGGTCAAGGCGGACGACATCATCAACTACAAGCCCCAGACCTGACGGGGTCTTGATCGACATCTTCGAGGTCCGGCGATGCGCCGGCTTCGTTCGCGCTCATGGAGTTTCAATTGACACAGCTCGACGACGACAAAAATCCCCGCCCCCCCGCCATCAGCATTGCCGCGGTGGTCGCGGCACCCCTGCTCATTCTCGCCGGGCTCTGGTTCGTGCTGACCGGCGACGGCGGCCACGCCGAGCCCGGGCCTTCCGCGCAAGCCGTCACGTCCGACAAGACGTTCTCGAACGATCAGCGCATCGCCATCGAGAGCATCGTGAAGGAGTACCTGCTCAAGAACCCGGAAATCCTGCTCGAGGTGCAGTCCGCGCTCGAGACCAAGGTGGCCGAGCAGGACGCGGCCAAGACGAAAGCGCTCGTAGCCGAGCACGCCAAGGACATCTATCGCGCGCCCAACTCGCCGGTGGCCGGCAACCCTGACGGCGATATCACCATCGTCGAGTTCTTCGACTACAACTGCGGCTATTGCCGCCGTGGGTTCAGCGAAATCCAGAAGCTCGTTGAATCCGACAAGACCGTTCGCGTCGTGTTTGCCGAGTTCCCGATCCTGGGCGACGACTCGGTGCACGCCTCGCGCGTCGCCCTGGCCGCCCGCAAGCAGGGCAAGTACTGGGAAGTCCACAGCGGCATTCTCTCGAGCGGCGGCAAGGTGAACGAGGCGACCGCGCTCAAGGTCGCGGAAAAGGCCGGCCTCGACATGGCCAAGCTCAAGGCCGACATGGCCTCGCCCGACATCCAGGCCGAGCTCGACCGCGTCAAGGATCTGGCTCAGAAGCTCTCGATCAACGGCACCCCGCACTTCCTGGTCGGCGACCGGGCCGTCCAGGGCGCGCCGGAAGACCTGTTCAACGTGCTGGAAGGCCACGTCGCCGAGATGCGCAAGGCGGGCTGCAAGTACTGCTAAGGCGCACATAAGGCGCTCTGGCCCGGGCCGGAATGGCCTGGGCTGGCTCCGTGGCCTGAGGAGGCGGCCCGCCGTGGCTGGCGGGCCTCCGGGAAACGTTTGGCTTGGCGTCCCTTCGCGGGTGCGGTAAAGCTGCCAGGGACCTCGTTAGGCTACCCCGGCGCCGGGAGAGCTGGCGCTGGCGGATCTGTCATTCGCCAGATCCGTCATTCGCAAGACGAGGTCGCTCCCAACATCGTCAGCCTTACTCGTGTCCATGGCCAAACCGGTATTCATTCTCAACGGTCCGAACCTCAACATGCTCGGCACGCGCGAGCCTGAGATCTATGGCCGCGACACGCTGGATGACGTTCGCGCCCGTGCGCAGGGGCGCGCAAGCCAGCTCGGGCTTTCAATCGATTTCCGGCAGACGAACCACGAGGGCGAGCTGATCGGGTGGATCCAGGAGGCGCGCGGCGCGGCCTCGGGGATCATCCTGAACGCCGGGTCCCTCACGCACACCTCCATCGGCGTGCTCGACGCGCTCTCCGCGGCCGAGCTGCCCGTGATCGAGGTTCATCTTTCGAATATTTTCCGCCGCGAGAGCTTCCGCCATCATTCCTACGTTTCCGCAGCCGCCAAAGGTGTCATTTGCGGTTTCGGCGTTCAGGGTTATGAACTTGCCCTGGATGCAATGGCCAAGCTGGCGCCAGTATCGTGAAACAGAAATCGCAAGACAACGACAAGAAACCGAAAGGGAAAGGGCTCGAGCGCATGACGGCCAAGCACGAAGCCGACAAACCGAGTGGCGAGCAGCAGCTCATTCGCGAGCTGGCGCAGCTTCTGAATGACACCGGGCTGTCCGAGATCGAAATCGAAAAGAGCGGACTCAAGGTCCGGGTGGCCCGCACGGTCACCATCGCGGCCGCCGTGCCGCCGGCTCCGACCCCGTTCGCGCCGTCCAGCAGCCCGGCGCCAGTGCCGAGCAGCCCGGCCGCGTCTGCCGATCCCGGCAAGCATCCGGGCGCCGTCAAGTCGCCGATGGTCGGAACGGCCTACCGGTCGCCGGATCCCAAGGCACCGCCCTTCGTTGAAGTTGGCACGCGCGTGCAGCAGGGTGATACGCTGCTGATCATCGAAGCCATGAAGACCATGAACCAGATCCCGGCGCCGCGTTCCGGCACGGTGACGGCCGTCATGGTTGAAAACGGACAGCCGGTGGAATTCGGCGAGCCGCTCGTGATCATCGAATAAGGGAGAAGAGGCGGCAGGCAACCGGCAGCAGGCAGCAGAGTTGATCCCAATATCGCTGCCTCTTGCGCGTTGCCGGTTGCCCGGGAAAAAGAATGTTCGACAAGGTTCTGATCGCTAACCGAGGCGAGATTGCGCTTCGCATCCAGCGGGCGTGCAAGGAACTCGGCATCGCCACCGTTGCGGTTCATTCCACCGCCGACGCCGACGCGATGCACGTAAGGCTCGCAGACGAGAGCGTCTGCATCGGCTCTCCGCCCGCGAGCGACAGCTATCTCAACATTCCGAGGCTGCTGGCGGCGTGCGAGATCACGGGCGCGGACGCCGTGCACCCCGGCTACGGGTTCCTCTCCGAAAACGCGCGCTTCGCGGAAATCCTCGAAGAGCATTCGATCACCTTCATCGGCCCGACCTCCGAGCATATCCGGATCATGGGCGACAAGATCACGGCCAAGGAAACGGCGCGCAGCCTCGGCATTCCCTGCGTTCCGGGATCCGACGGCGAGGTGGCGACGGAAGCCGAGGCGATGAAAATCGCCAAGGAGATGGGTTTTCCGGTTCTCATCAAGGCGACCGCCGGCGGCGGCGGGCGCGGCATGAAGGTTGCGCACTCGGCGGCCGATCTCGGGCTCGCTTTCTCGACGGCGCGTGCAGAAGCCAAGGCCGCCTTCGGCAACGATTCCGTCTATATCGAGAAGTATCTCACCAAGCCCCGCCATATCGAGATCCAGGTGTTCGGCGACGGCCGCGGCAACGCGGTGCATCTCGGTGAGCGCGACTGCTCGCTGCAGCGCCGCCACCAGAAGATCCTCGAAGAAAGCCCCTCGCCCGCGCTCAACGCGGCCTCGCGCAAGAAGATCGGCGAGGTCGTCGCGAACGCGATGAAGAAGATCAAGTACCGCGGCGCGGGAACGGTCGAGTTCCTGTTCGAGGACGGCGAATTCTACTTCATCGAAATGAACACGCGCCTGCAGGTCGAGCATCCGGTGACGGAAGCGGTGACGGGCATCGACCTCGTGCTGGAGCAGATCCGCATCGCGTCGGGCGCGAACCTGAGCTTCAAGCAGGAGGACGTCACGTTCTCCGGCCACGCCATCGAATGCCGCATCAACGCGGAAAATCCGCGGACCTTCCGGCCGTCGCCCGGGCAGATCACCTACTGGCATCCGCCGGGTGGTCTCGGCGTGCGCGTCGACAGCGGCGTGTACCAGGGCTACCGCATCCCGCCGTTCTACGACAGCTTGATCGGTAAGCTGATCGTTCACGGCAAGAACCGCAACGAGTGCCTGATGCGCCTGCGGCGGGCTCTGTCCGAGTTCGTGATCGACGGCATCGAGACGACGATCCCGCTCTTCAACGAGCTGGTTCGGCAACCCGACATCGCAAACGGCCTGTACGACATCCACTGGCTGGAAAAGTACCTCGGCAAGACCAACGTCTAAGCCGGCGGGCGCAGGTCTGTCCGCTGCTTGGGATTGAATTCGGCGGGAGCTGTGCCAACCTATTCTCCGCCTCTCGTGTGGAGATGGTCGATGCTCTCGCATGTCGCGAGGGTTGCGGGGCGTGCGACTGGCTGAAAGCCGTTATGCGCCTTGCAGGCAGGGTGGGAGCTTCCGGTGATGGCGTCGCGCGACGACATCATGATCGAAATAACGCCGCAGGTCCTTCTCAAGGCCTACAGTTGCGGCATCTTTCCCATGGCGGAAAGCGCAGATGATCCGGCGCTCTACTGGATCGAGCCGCAGCATCGCGGAATTCTGCCGCTGAAAACCGTGCATGTCCCCCGCCGCCTGGCGCGGACGGTGCGCAACGACACCTATCGCGTCTCCATCGATACCGACTACGACGGCGTGATCGAGGGATGCGCGGCGGAGCGGGCCGGGCGGCGCTCGACGTGGATCAATTCGCGCATCCGGCTGCTGTATCAGGAGCTGTTCCGGCTCGGCCATTGCCACACCGTCGAGGTGTGGGACGGGGAGCGGCTGGTCGGCGGGCTTTATGGCGTGGCTCTGGGCGGCGCCTTCTTCGGCGAGAGCATGTTCTCGTATGCGCGCGACGCCTCCAAGGTGGCGCTGGTGCACTTGGTCGGGCGGTTGATGGCCGGTGGGTTCACGCTGCTCGATACGCAGTTTGTCACCGATCATCTGCGCCAGTTCGGCACGATCGAGGTCGATCGCGACGAGTTCCACCGCCAGCTCGACGTGGCCCTTAAGCATACGGCCGACTTCCTGGCGCTGCCCCGCGAGATGCCTGGGGCGGCCGTTCTCGACATCGTCGAGAGGGCCAGCGGCTAAAGCTCTTCCGATTTTTGTTGAATCGGGGACGGATTCTAGCCCTTTCTTTCGCCGTGCCTTCTGGCCGGACAGGCTGGCGCCGAATGGCAGGGCGGGCCGGTTTCTGCTTTCCAACCCACTCAGGCGCGCCGGGGCGCGTTCTTCTACCAATCGCGGGACACGCGCATGAGTTCAAATGCGGAAAAGACGGCCGGGACAAAGGCCGCGACAGGGGCGCGCTCCTTGGCGCGTGCGAGGGGCCTTGAGCTGATCCGCACGCCGGGTCCAACGGACTATGAGCTGCTCGACAGCGGCGAGGGGCGCAAGCTCGAACGCTTCGGCCCCGTGGTCGTGGATCGACCGGAGCCACAGGCGCTGTGGGCGCGCCGTCTCGGCTCGGCTGACTGGGGGGCGGCGCATGCCGTTTTCTCCGCCTCCGGCGAAGACGACGAAAAGGGCAAGTGGCGGCAGGACAAACGCGTGCCGGAAAGCTGGCCCGTGCGCGTGGGAGACGTGACGGTGAGTTGCCGGCTGCAGGGCCTTTGGCATCTGGGCCTCTTTCCCGAGCAGCTTCCGCATTGGACGTGGGCGCTCGAGGAGATTCGCGCCATCACGGGCGAGAAACCCCGCGTGCTCAATCTGTTTGCCTACACGGGGGCGGCGTCGCTGCTGGCGGCGCAGGCCGGAGCCGAGGTCACGCACGTGGATGCCTCCAAGAAGGCCGTGCAGTGGGCGAAGGACAATCAGGCGGCCTCCGGGCTCGGAGCGGCGCCCATTCGCTGGATCGTGGACGATGCAGCGAAGTTCGTGGCGCGCGAGGTGAGGCGCGGAAAAACCTATCATGCGATCCTGATCGATCCGCCGAAGTTCGGGCGCGGGCCCGACGGCGAGGTGTGGGATCTGTTCGAGGGACTGCCATCGCTACTGCGCAACGCGGCGCAACTGCTGGCCCCCGACAGGGCGGCGATGGTGCTGACAGTCTACGCGATCCGCGCATCGGCGCTGGCGTTCGAGCAACTCATGGCGGATGTGTTCGCTGCCCGCGGGGGCACGCTTTCGGCGGGCGAGCTGGCGCTCGAAGCGCGCGCCGGCGGAGTCTCGGTGCCGACCTCCCTGTTCGTGCGGTGGACGTCATGAGCAGCCCGTCACCGCGCGTCATCACGAGCCTGACGAACGACAGGGTCAAGGCCATCCGGGCGCTGGAAATGCGCAAGGAGCGGAAGGAGACGGGGCTTTTCGTGGCGGAAGGCGCGTCGATCCTCGTCACGGCGCGCGAAGCCGGCTTTGCGCCGACAAGCCTTGTTTATCAGGCGGACGGGATCAACAGTCCGACGCCGCGATCTCTCGTGGGCTGGGCGCTGGAAGCGGGCGCGGATGTGCTCGAAGTGTCAGAGGGCGTGCTCTCCAAGCTCTCCGCGAAAGACAATCCGCAGACGATGCTGGGCGTGTTCAAGCAGCGCTGGGGCAGCCTGCCGAAAGATGCCGGCAAGGACGACTGCTGGCTGGCGCTCGAAGAGGTGCGCGATCCGGGCAACCTCGGCACGATCATCCGCACCGTGGACGCGGTCGGCGCGAAGGGCATCATCCTGATCGGCAATTCGTGCGATCCCTACTCGCGTGAAGCTGTGCGGGCGACGATGGGCTCGGTGTTCGCGGTGCCTCTTGTTCGGACAACGCGCGAGGAATTCCTGGCGTGGCGCGCTAGCTGGCGCGGCGACGTGGTGGGCACGCATCTCGACGGGCGCGAGGATTTCCGCCGTGCGGCCTATCAGGGGCCGGTGCTGCTGGTGATGGGCAGTGAAGGGCCGGGCCTCTCGGAGAGCCTGACGCGGTCATGCTCGCGGCTCGTGAAGATCCCCATGGCGGGAAAGCTCGACAGTCTCAACCTGGCGGTGGCCACGGCGCTGACGCTGTATCAGATCCGCGGCGGCGCTCTGAAGATGTGACGACTAGAGCCTTCCGGTTTTTAATTGAATCGCGGAAAGGCTCTAGCTCTTTGTCTTGTCGTGCTTCTTATCGGGCATGGTAGCGTGCACGGCTCCGCCGTGACCTGGTCCCCACTTTTCCGGATGCACTCTAGATGCACCTTCCGCCGTCGACTTCGATGGCGACGCCGGTCACGAAGTTCGACGCGGGATCGGCCAGGAACAGCGCCGCGTTGGCGATGTCGGACGGTTTCGACATCCGGCCCAGGGGAATGCCGGCCAGGAAGCGTGCGCGGTTTTCGGCCGTGTCCGGGGCGCCCATGAAATCTTCCAGCATGCCCGTTTCGCCGATCACCGGATTGATGGCGTTGACGCGGATGTTGCGCGGGGCGAGCTCGGCCGCCATCGACTTCGTCAGCGTGATGACCGCGCCTTTGCTGCCGTTGTACCAGGTGAGGCCCGGGCGGGGCCGCAGGCCCGCGGTGGAGGCCGTGTTGATGATCGAGCCGCCGCCGCGCTTCTCCATTTCCGGCACGACAGCCAGCGTGGTGAGGTAGATCGACTTCACGTTGACGGCGTAGATGCGGTCGAACTCGTCTTCCGTCACAGTCATCAGCGACTGGTTCTTGTGCGTGATGCCGGCGTTGTTGACGAGGATGTCGATGCCGCCGAACGCGCTCATGGTTGCGCGCATCATCTGCTCGACGTGCGATTTGACTGTCACGTCGACGGTGACGGGCACGGCGCGCGAGCCGATGCCCGCTGCGACGTCGGAAGCGCGCGTGGCGTGGATGTCGGCCACGATCACCTTGGCGCCCTCTTCGGCGAACAGTTCCGCGATGCCGCGGCCGAAGCCCGAGCCGGCGCCTGTCACGATTGCAACTTTACCGGCGAGCCGCATGGGCGATCCTCAAGCGTGATTGCCGTTGGGGCCGGCCGGGGGCGCGGCGGCGCGGGCCGCCTCCTCGCGGTAGGGGCTTGCCAGGTAGGTGCCGAGAATGCGCAGCTCGGTGGAGAAGAACGACAGTTCCTCCAGAGCCAATTGCACCGACCGATCGGCCGGGTGACCTTGGATGTCGGCGTGGAACATGGTGGCGTTGAACGTGCCTTCGAGCTGGTAGCTCTCGAGCTTCATCATGTTGACGCCGTTGGTGGCGAACCCGCCGAGCGCCTTGTAGAGCGCGGCCGGCACGTTGCGCACGCGGAAGAGGAACGTGGTGATGACGGGGCCGTCCTCGGGCTCGGCGTCGTCGGGGTCTTTGGCGAGCACGATGAAGCGCGTGGTGTTGTGGGCCTCGTCCTCAATGTCGGAGCGCAGGATTTCGAGCCCGTAGATTTCGGCCGCAAGCTTGGAGGCGATGGCGGCGAGCGTCGGGTCGCGCTGTTCGCTGACGAGGCGGGCTGAGCCTGCCGTATCGGCTTCGGGCACCGGCGTGATGCCGAGGTCGCGCAGCGTTCTGCGGCACTGGCCGAGGGCCTGCGTGTGGCTCAGCGCTTTCTTGATCGATTTGATGTCCGCGCCCTTGATGGCCATGAGCTGATGGCGCACGCGCAGGAAGTGCTCGCCCACGATGTAGAGGTTGGCGGCCGGAAGCAGGTGGTGGATGTCGGCGACGCGGCCGGCCACTGAGTTCTCGATCGGGATCATCGCGTAGTGCGTGTCGCCGGTCTTCACCGCTGCGAGGGCGTCCTCGAAGGTCGGATATGCCACGGCTTCGGCATCCGGGAATGCTTCCGCGCAGGCGAGGTGCGAGTTTGCGCCCGGCTCTCCCTGGTATGCGATGCGCGTGGCCGTGGGCGTGGTGGACATGAGGGTGCCGGGGTTCGAAGATTGAAGGGGGCGAGAAGAAAAAACGCGTGCGCGACGCCTGCCGGCCGCGACCGGGCTCACAGGGGAACTTGCGCGACGGATGACGGTCAGATTGAGCCCGTCCGGCGCGCCTTTCTGACCATTTGGCGGGCCCGTTCGAGATCGGCGGGAGTATCGACACCGAGGGGAACAGTGTCAACGACGACCACGTCGATGCGCATGCCGTCCTCCAGGGCGCGGAGTTGCTCCAGGCGCTCGCGCGTTTCGAGGTAGGAGGCCTTGAGGGAGACGAACCGCTCCAGGGCGGTGCGGCGGTAGGCATAGAGGCCGATATGGTGAAAGAGCGGTCCATCGCCGTGGGGGGCCGTGGCGCGCGTGAAGTAGAGCGCGCGCAGGCGGTTCGATTGCTGCAGCGGCGTGCCGACAACCTTGACCACGTTGGGGTTGGTGCGCTCTTCCGGATCGCGGATCTCGGCGGCGAGGGTGGCGATGTCAGGGCCCTTGGCGGACAGCACGGCTGCGCACTCGCGGATCAGGTCGGGCTCGATGGTGGGCAGGTCGCCCTGAAGGTTGACGACGACGTCGGCTTCGGCGTCGGGATCGATCCTGTTCAGGGCTTCGAAAATGCGGTCTGAGCCCGACACGTGGTCCGGACGTGTCATGAGGGCCTCGCCGCCTGCCGCGCGGACGGCCTGGCAGATCTCCTCGGCGTCGGCCGCCACGACGACCCGTCCCATTCCCGCGTCATGGGCGCGGCGCCAGACGTGGACGATCATCGGCTCGCCTTCGATATCGGCCATGGGCTTGTCGGGCAGGCGGGTCGACGACATGCGGGCGGGAATGATGATCAGGGTTTTCGTCATGTGACTTCTTTTCTGTCGTGGTCAGGACGGCCCGGGCGTGGGGCTCGCCGGCCGGGCCACGGGACAAGAAAATGGAGCGCTGCGGCGCCCCGGCTCGGCAGGCCCGTCGATTTGGGGAGCCGCAATGTCGTAAACCGGTCATGGATCGGGACGCACGCGGAACACACAGAGCGGGACACTTGGCCCCATGGAACGGCGGGCCGGATTCACTATTCTGCGGAACCCACATGGGCGGGTCCTCTGCGTCATTTTTTGCCTGTGAAAGCTGTAGACTGGCGGGGCGGCTCATTGCAAGGCTGAGCGGGCCCTTGTAGATGCCTCGTTGGGTCTACTTTCCGTATTTCCATCCAGGCGCCCGTAATCGCCGGGAGAGTGGGCAATCGGCGGCGCATGCTGGCCGAGTGCGGGGACTGCTGGTAGGTAAGTCGTGTCTTGGATTCGCGCGGGGAACAGACATTCCGCGCATCGAGGGTGAAGAGATGATGGATTCGTTCGAACTGACCAAGGTCGCCGGCGGCGTGCTTGCGGCTCTCCTCCTGATCTTCGCACCCAAGACCGCGATCGACATGGCGCGGCAGGGTCATCACCACGCCGCAGAAGAATCGAAGACCGGGTTTACGCTGCCGGTTGCGACCGAGACGGCCAATCCGGCTGGTGGGGCTGCGCCTGCCGCTGCCGCTTTCGATCCGGCCGCCATCGTCGCCAAGCTCGCGGCCGCAAAGCCCGACGAAGCCCAGGGCACGTTCAAGAAGTGCCTCGGCTGCCATACGGCCGACGCAACGTCCGGCAACAAGGCTGGTCCGAACCTCTGGAACATCGTCGGCCGCGACCACGCCGGCAAAGCCGATTTCCCCGGCTACTCGGAGGCCATGAAGGCCAAGAAGGGCACCGCCTGGGGCTACGCAGAACTCGCAGCCTTCCTGCACTCGCCCAAGGTTGCCATCCCAGGCACCAAGATGCTGTTTGCGGGCGTTGCCGATCCGGACGAGCTGGCCAATCTGATCGCTTATCTCCGTACCCTGTCCGATGCGCCGAAGGCGCTTCCCTAGGGTTTTCGGCCCCATTGACGTTCAAGCGCTTTTTGCCGCCGGTGCCGCCCGCATCCGGCGGCAAGTCGTTTGTGCCCGGGCATGATCCCTGGCCGGGGGCATCTTGCCGATCTTTAATCCGAACGCCGCGCAAGGCATGCTAGGACTTCGACTTTCCCTGCCGCCGCTTTTCCTGCGGTGGCCGTGGGCGGGCCATGTCTTACCTGCTCGGCTCGCGATCAACTCAAATCGCACGGGACACACTTGATGATGGCAGCGGACTTCGCATTCCACCTTCGTTCGGCGCGCTTCGTAAACGTCCTGACGGCGGTGGCCGCAGCCACTCTGGTCTCCGGCGCGGTTTTCTCCACGGCGGGCCTCGCCCAGGACGCCGGCGCGCCGGCCGCGCCCGCTCCCGCGGCTTCTGCCGGCAGCACGCCCGTCCGCCATCACGCGCTGTCGCTCATCGGCGAGCCGCGCTTCGGCCCGGACTTCAAACATTTCGACTGGGTCAATCCGGACGCGCCGAAGGGCGGCGTCGTGCGGTTCGCAGTCGAGGGTACGTTCGACTCGCTCAACCCGTATTCGATCAAGGGCGTGACCGCATCGGGTGCGGGCATGATCTACGACTCGCTCATGGCCGGCAGCCCGGACGAGGAGTCGACCGAGTACGGTCTCGTCGCAGAGTGGGTGTCGTTCCCGGATGATTTCTCGTCGGCGACGTTCGGGCTTCGCCCGCAGGCGCGCTTTCACGACGGCAAGCCCATCACGGCCGACGACGTGATCTTCAGCCTCGATGCGCTCAAGAAGGCGCATCCGATGTATGCGCGTTACTACAAGAACGTCGTCAAGGCCGAGAAGACCGGCGAGAACGAGGTCACCTTCACGTTCGACATCAAGGGCAATCGCGAGCTGCCGCAGATCCTGGGCCAGCTTCCGGTGCTGCCGAAGCACTACTGGGAAGGCACGGGCGCAAACGGCGAGCCGCGGGACCTTTCCAAGAGCACGCTCGAAATTCCGCTCGGGTCCGGCCCCTACAAGATCAAGAGCTTCGATCCGGGCAGCCGCATCACCATCGAGCGCGTGGCGGACTATTGGGCGAAGGATCTGCCGGTTTCGATCGGCAAGTGGAACTTCGACGAGTTGCGCTTCCAGTATTTCCGCGACCGGGTTGCCGCGTTCGAGGACTTCAAGGCCGGTCGCGCCGACTTCTGGCGCGAGAACACGGCGAGCGCCTGGGCGACGCAGTTCGGGTTCGATGCGATCAAAAAGGGCTGGGTGAAGAAGGAGTCGCTGCCGACCAAGGGCGTCGCGCAGATGCAGGGCTTCATCTTCAACACGCGCCGCGCCAAGTTCGAGGATCCGCGCGTCCGGCAAGCGTTCAACTATGCGTTCAACTTCGAGGAGCTGAACAAGAGCGTTCTGTTCGGCCAGTACACGCGCGTGGCGAGCTACTTCGACAATTCGGAGCTTGCCGCCAAGGGACTGCCCGAAGGGCGCGAGCTTGAGATCCTGAAGCAGTTCGAGAAGGAGCTGCCGCCGGACGTGTTCACGAAGGAGTGGAAGAACCCGGTCAACGCCTCGCGCGACGACGTGCGCGCCAACCTCGCCGAAGCCATGCGCCTGATGAAGGAAGCGGGCTGGGAAGTGCGCCAGGAAGAGGTGGACGATCCGTCGTGCGGCATGCTGTGCAAGGCCGGGCGCGCCATCGGGATCGGATCGGCGAAAACGGAAACCGTGCTGCGCAACGCCAAGGGCGAGCCGTTCACGGCCGAATTCCTGATCGGCTCGGAGGCGTTCCAGCGCCACATTGCGCAGTACACCGCAAGCCTCGCGCTGATCGGCATCAAGGCTTCGACGCGTGTGGTCGACCCGGCGCAGTACGAGCGGCGCGAAATGAGCTTCGACTACGACATCATCATCGACAGCTTCCCGCAGTCGATGTCGCCCGGCAACGAGCAGCGCGATTTCTGGGGCTCTGCCGCGGCAGGGCAGGACGGAAGCCGCAACACCATCGGCATCAAGAATCCGGTCGTCGACAAGCTGATCGAGCAGCTCGTGGTGGCTAAGGATCGCGCTGAGCTCGTGGCGTACACGCGCGCGTTGGACCGCGTGCTGCTGTGGAACCACTATGTCGTGCCGCAGTGGTACAATCCGAATGAGTGGCTCGCGTCCTGGGATATCTTCGGGCGTCCGGAGAAGCTGCCGTCGCAGACAGCGGCGTTTACCCAGGTGTGGTGGGTCGATCCGATGAAGCAGAAGTCGCTGCAAGCCGCGCGCGGGAATTGACGCCATGAGAGCGCTCAGCTTCCTGCCGGCTGCCGCGGCCCTCCTGGCCAGCGCGTTTGCAACGCCACTGGCGGCCGAGCCGCGTCATGGCCTCTCGATTTTCGGCGAACTCAAGTATCCCGCTGACTTCAAGCACTTCGACTACGTCAATCCAGACGCGCCGAAAGGCGGGCGCGTCTCGCAGATCGGCACGGCGGGCCTTACCACGTTCGATAGCTTCAACGCCTACATCCTCAAGGGCGACGCAGCCCAGGGCATGAACTTGGTGTTCGACAGCCTGATGGTGCGGGCGGAGGACGAGCCGGATGCGGTCTATTCGCTGGTGGCCGAGACGGCGGACGTCGCCGACGACAAGATGTCGGTCACATTTAAGTTGAGGCCCGAGGCGAAATTCGCGGATGGAAGCCCGCTGACCGCCGATGACGTGGTCTTCTCGTTCGAGACGCTGAAGGCCAAGGGGCATCCGGCGTTCGCGTTTCCGCTGCGCGACGTGAGCGCGGCGCAGGCGATCGACCCGCACACGGTGCGCTACACCTTCACGGGCTCGCTGGTGCGTGATCTGCCGATCACGGTCGCAACGCTGCCGATCCTCTCCAAGGCGTACTATACAACGCACGATTTCGAGAAGACGTCGCTCGAGGCGCCGCTCGGCTCGGGGCCGTACAAGGTCGGCCCTTTCAAGGCTGGCACCTACGTCAGCTATCTGCGCCGCGCCGACTATTGGGGCCGCGACCTGCCGGTCAATCGCGGCCAGAACAACTTCGACGAGGTGCGTTACGAGTACTATCGCGACCGGACGCTGGAGCTTGAAAACCTGCTGGCGGGCAATTTCGACCTGCGCGAGGAGTTCACCTCCAAGGATTGGGCGACCGGTTACGACAAACAGCCCGTGAAGGACGGCCGCGTGCTGCTGCAGACGCTTCCGGACGAGCGGCCTTCGGGCGCGCAGGGTTTCTTCATCAACACGCGGCGCGACAAGTTCAAGGACGTGAGGGTGCGTGAAGCGCTCGGCCTCGCGTTCGATTTCGAGTGGAGTAACAAGAACCTCTTCTTCGGCCTCTATACGCGCACGGCGAGCTACTTCGAGAATTCCGACATGAAGGCGGAAGGGCCGCCTTCGCCGGAGGAGCTGGCGCTGCTGGAGCCGTTTCGCGACAAGCTTCCGCCGGCCGTGTTCGGAGCACCGGTCTCGCCGCCCGTAACCGATGGCAGCGGCAACAATCGCAAGGAGCTGCGCCAGGCGGTCAAGCTGCTGACGGACGCAGGCTGGACGCAGACGCCGGAAGGCTGGAAGAACGCCAAGGGCGAGCCGTTGACGGTCGAGATCCTGATCGACAGCCCGAGCTTCGAGAGGATCGTGGGGCCGTACCTCAAGAACCTGAAGGCGATCGGCATCGATGCCTCCATGCGGCGCGTGGATGCCGCGCAGTACGAACGGCGCATGAAGGATTTCGATTTCGACCTCACGACGCAGCGCTATGCGCTCCGGCTGACGCCCGGCGTCGAGCTCAAGACGTTCTGGGGATCGCAGGCGGCGGCCACCAACGGCAGCTTCAACCTCGCCGGCATCGCCGATCCGGTTGTCGATGCGCTGATCGACAAGATCGTGAGCGCCCAGTCGCGGAGCGAGCTCGTGACGGCAACGCGGGCTGCGGATCGCGTGCTGCGGGCCGGGCACTATTGGGTGCCGCAGTGGTACAAGGGTGCCCACAACCTGGTGTTCTGGAACAAGTTCGGCTGGCCGGACGTCAAACCGAAGTATGCGCGGGGGGCGGCCGAAACGTGGTGGTATGACGAGGCGAAGGCCAAAGCGCTGTCGCAGCGGTAAAGCGACCTCGCGACGGGCGATTGAGGCGCTGACGGCGCAACGGGACGAGAACGGACAATGGCTGCCTACCTCCTGAAACGCATGCTGCTCATTATCCCGACCATGCTCGGGATCATGCTGATCAGCTTTGTCATCATCCAGTTCGCGCCGGGTGGCCCCGTCGAGCAGATGATCGCCAAGCTCACGGGCAGCGATGTGTCGACTTCGGAGCGGCTGGGCGGCGGCGGCCGCGATACGCTGGGCGGCGGCAACCAGAGCCAGCTCGGGCAGGGGGCAGGCGACAGCGTCACCTCGAAGTATCGCGGCGCGCAGGGATTGGACCCGGAGTTCATCAAGAGCCTCGAGAAGCAGTTCGGCTTCGATAAGCCGGCGCACGAGCGCTTTCTCTTGATGATGAAGAACTACCTGACGTTCGATTTCGGCAAGAGCTACTTCCGCGACGTGTCGGTGATCGAGCTGATCAAGGAAAAGATGCCGGTCTCGATTTCCCTCGGCCTCTGGATGACGCTGATCACCTACTTCATTTCGATCCCGCTCGGCATCCGCAAGGCCGTGCGAGACGGCGAGCCGTTCGACACCTGGACCAGTACGGTGCTGGTGATCGGCTATGCGGTGCCCGGGTTCCTCATCGCCGTGTTGCTGCTGATCGTGTTCGCGGGCTCGTCGTTCTTCCAGTGGTTCCCGTCGCGCGGGCTGACATCGGACAACTGGGAGAGCCTGTCGCTGTTCGGCAAGGTGGTCGACTATTTCTGGCATCTGACGCTGCCGATCATCGCCATGGCGATCGGGTCGTTCACGACGATGGCGTTCCTGACCAAGAACAGCTTCCTCGATGAGATCCGCAAGCAGTACGTCACGACCGCCCGGTCGAAGGGGCTCGGCGAGCGAGACGTGCTGTACGGGCACGTGTTCCGCAACGCGATGCTGATCATTATCGCTGGCTTCCCAGCAACCTTCATCGGCGCGTTCTTCTCGGGGTCGCTGCTGATCGAGACGATCTTCTCGCTCGATGGGCTGGGGCTGCTGGGCTTCGAGTCCGCGATCAAGCGCGACTACGCGGTGGTTTTCGCGACGCTCTACATCTTCGCGCTGATGGGCCTGGTCGTGAACGTGATCACCGATTTCATCTACACGCTCGTCGATCCTCGCATCGATTTCGAAAGCCGGGAGGTCTGAGCCGTGGACGCGCGACGCGACGACGTTCCGAACGATGGCGGCGCCCCCCAAGCGGGCGACGCGGTGGAGGTTCCCGTGACGGACACGGTGCGCCCGCCGCTGTTTGCGCGACTATGGCCCGACTTTACGCTGACCCCGATCAACGCGCGGCGCTGGGCCAACTTCAAAGCCAACCGCCGCGGCTACTGGAGCTTCCTCATTTTCCTGGGGCTCTGCTTCGTGATGATGTTCGCGGAGCTGCTCGCCAACGACCGGCCGCTGATCGCGCGCTACAAGGGCGAGACGCTTTTTCCGGTGCTGGTCGACTATCCGGAATCGAAGTTTGGCGGGTTCCTGGCTGTCACGGACTATCGCGACCCGACCATCATCGACGAGATCGAGGCGAACGGCTGGATGCTCTGGCCGCCGATCCGCTATTCCTACGACACGATCAACAAGGACTATCCCAACCGGGCTGACGCGGAAGGCAAGTGTACGATCGAGCGCGACGGCGCACAGCGCCAGGGTGGGCTCGGGTACCCGGCGCCACCGCAATGGGCGGGACGGGCCAAGCTCTGCGACGCGCCGCCAGATCAGCTTGCGCGCTACAACGCGATTGGGAATTGGAACTGGCTGGGCCTCGACAACCAGGGCCGCGACGTGCTCGCCCGCGTGATCTACGGGTTCAGGATCTCGGTGCTGTTCGGGCTCATCCTGACGATCCTTTCGAGCATTGTTGGCGTCGCCGCGGGTGCGGTTCAGGGCTATTACGGCGGCTGGATCGACCTCGTCATGCAGCGCTTCCTAGAGATCTGGGGCAACATTCCGACGCTCTACGTGCTGATCATCATCGCGGCCG
This sequence comes from Hyphomicrobium sp., assembly GCF_019744875.1. GTDB lineage: Bacteria > Pseudomonadota > Alphaproteobacteria > Rhizobiales > Hyphomicrobiaceae > Hyphomicrobium_C. The sequence continues at coordinate 472,493 of NZ_JAIETU010000006.1, forward strand.
TGCTCGTGCCGGGGTTCTGGACGCTGCTGCTCGTGCTGCTCGCTTTCCAATGGACGTCACTCGTTGGCGTCGTGCGGGCCGAATTCCTGCGGGCGCGCAATTTCGAGTACGTGCGCGCGGCGCGTGCGCTCGGTCTTCCGGACCGGACGATCATGCGAAAGCACGTGCTGCCGAACGCCATGGTGGCCGCGTTGACGTTCATGCCGTTCCAGCTTTCGAGCTCGATCACGACGCTGACCTCGCTCGACTTCCTCGGTCTCGGCCTGCCGCCTGGCTCGCCGTCGCTGGGTGAGCTGCTGCTGCAAGGCAAGGGTGACCTCGGCGCGTGGTGGCTCGGCATGTCCGCGTTCTTCTCGATTGCGATCATGCTGTCGCTGTTGATCTTCATCTTCGAAGCGGTGCGCGACGCGCTCGACCCGCGCAAGACGTTCGCCTGAGGAGCGCAGCACAGATGGCCAAAGAGGTGCTCATCAACGTCAAGAACCTGTCGGTGGCGTTTCGCTCCGGCGGCGTGACGACGACGGCGGTCAAGGGCGTGTCGTTCACGATCAACAAGGGCGAGACCGTCGCGCTGGTGGGCGAGTCCGGCAGCGGCAAGTCCGTGTCCGCGCTCTCGATCCTGCGCCTGTTGCCCTATCCGGCCGCCTCGCACCCCACGGGGCAGATCTTTCTCGATGGCAAGGATATCCTCAGCGCGCCGGAATCCGCGCTCAAGCGCATTCGCGGCGGGCGGGTCTCGATCATCTTTCAGGAGCCGATGACGTCGCTCAATCCGCTGCACACGATCGAGCGGCAGGTAGGTGAGACGCTGATGCTTCATCGCGGATTGAAGGGGCCGGCGGCACGCAAGCGCGTGCTGGAGCTGTTGACCAAGGTCGGTATTCCGGAGCCGGAGAAGCGTCTCGATGCGTTTCCGCATCAGCTCTCGGGCGGACAGCGTCAGCGCGTGATGATCGCGATGGCGCTTGCGAACGAGCCGGATCTCCTGATCGCGGACGAGCCGACGACGGCGCTCGACGTGACCATCCAGGCCCAGATCCTCGAGCTCTTGCGCAACCTGCAGCGCGAAATGGGCATGGCGATGCTGCTGATCACGCACGATCTCGGCATAGTGCGGCGGATGGCCGAGCGCGTCTACGTGATGCAGAACGGCGAGATCGTGGAGGAGCAGCCGACGGAGGCGCTGTTCGCCGCGCCGAAGCATCCCTACACGCGCCATCTCATTGCCGCCGAGCCGAGGGGAGAGCCGCCGCGTTTCGACGCCTCGGCGCCCGTCGTGGCAGAGACGCAGGATCTCAAGGTGTGGTTTCCGATCAAGCGCGGATTGCTCCAGCGCACCGTCGATCACGTCAAGGCGGTGGACGGGCTGTCGGTCAAGATTTACGCGGGGCAGACGGTCGGTGTGGTGGGTGAGTCCGGGTCCGGCAAGACCACGCTCGGCCTGGCGATGCTGCGGTTGATCTCGTCGAGCGGCCCGATCGTCTACATGGGCAAACGGATCGACGGGCTGTCGTCGCGCGAGATGCGGCCGTTCCGGCGCGATATGCAGGTCGTGTTCCAGGATCCCTACGGATCGCTGTCGCCCAGGCTTTCGATTTTCGAGATCATCGAGGAAGGGCTTCTGATCCAGAAGCCGGAATGGACGAGCGAGCAGCGGCGCGAGCAGGCCGCGCGAGCGCTCCAGGACGTCGGTCTCGATCCCAAGGCTCTCGATCGCTACCCGCACGAGTTCTCGGGTGGGCAGCGCCAGCGCATTGCCATCGCGCGCGCCATGGCGCTCGAGCCGAAGTTCATCGTGCTCGACGAGCCGACCAGCGCGCTCGACATGAGCGTGCAGGCGCAGATCGTCGATCTGCTGCGGGAGCTGCAGGCCAAGCGTAACCTGGCCTATGTCTTCATCAGTCACGACCTCAGGGTCGTGCGGGCGCTGTGCAACTACGTGATCGTGATGCGCAACGGCCGCGCCGTCGAGGAAGGGCCGGCTGACGAGATCTTCACCGCGCCGAAGGCCGAATACACGAAGGCGCTTTTGGCTGCTGCGTTCGATCTCAAGGTGGCGCATCGCGCGGCGGTCTCAGGCTGAACCGCGCGGCGGTCGCAGGCTGAACGCTGTGCGCTTTTTTAGTTTTCCTTTCCGGTCTCGGATCGCGGTTCTCTGCTTGAGAGACACCGGCATTTGGGACATGTTGAGCCGCCCCCACCCTCTTTGGTTCCGTGTATGACTATGCCGAACGATTTCGCATCGACGCCGGTTTCCGCCACGATCGAGCAACTGCGCTATTGGGTGCCGACGATCAAGGACGTGGCGCGCGTGATCGAAAGCGACGATACGGGCAACGGGTGGACGCTCAACATCGTTCCCAAAGTCGCATCAGCCTGTCCGGTGGCGATCACGCTGCGGGAGAGCGGACGCTTCGATATCGTGATCGCGGGGGAGGGCTACGCGGATCGCGGGTTCGGTTCGCTCGATCAGATCGTGGCGCTCTTGGAGCGCATCGCCGACGGCCGCGTCGTGCAGCGCCGCTGGGTTAGCCGGGCGACGGGCGCTGCGACGGGCGTCGAGACGATGGTGCCCTTGGGAGACGGATTGGTCTGGCGCAATGGCCCCGAGCCGGATGGGGCTTCCGAGCGGCGCGACCGCCACTTCCTGCCTTACCGGCGCATCTGAGTGACGCGCTACGCAACCCCGCACGATCAGGCTTCCGGCGCGCTCGGCTTGGCTTCGCCTTCGGCTGCTTTCAATCGGCGGATGGCGATGATCGGCGAGCCGTCCTTGGCACGCGCGATGCGTTCGGCGGCTTCAGGCAGCGTTTCCGCCGTGACGGCCATGTGGTGGGCATTGGCGTGCACGAGCATCAGGCCGTCCGACATGATGCCGACGTGGCCCTTCCAGAACACGAGGTCGCCGCGCACGAGGTTTTCGAGCTGCGGCTGGATCGGCACGGCTTCACCCAGCTCGGCGGCCTGCATGTCGGAATCGCGCGGGCAGCTCCGCCCGGCCGCCTCGAGCGAGACCTGGACGAGGCCCGAGCAATCGATGCCGATGCGCGTTCGCCCGCCCCAGAGATAGGGCGAGCCGATGTGGCGTTCGGCGATGTCGACGAAGTCGCGCTCGAAACGATCGCGCTCCGTGAGATGGCGCGTGACGACGAAGCCGCCGCGTTCGAGGCGGCAGAATTTTTCGCTCCAGTCGACGACGCGGACCTCGGCGTTGAGGGGCAGATGCATGAGCGGCGGCGTCTTGATGTCGGCCACCGGGTAGACGAACGTGCCGAGCGATTTGACGCGATGCGTGGTCGAGAGAATTTCGGTCGTGAGGGCGGCGGCGGGCAGGTAGCCGACGTAGCGGTCGCGCTGAAGCTGGATCCATGCCCAGCCTTCGGCCTCGTCGTAGACCTTCACCAGCTCTCCGAAGAGGGCTTCCGTGTCCAGGCCGAGCGTCGGATTGGGGGCGCGGCGCAAGGGCACGGCGGGGCGCGCGACCTGGCGAACGGAGCCTGCAGAGTAACGTGGTGCGGTGACGGCGCCACGCAGCGACAGGGCCGCAAGGTCGTCGCGGAAAACGTGGCGGCGGGGATCGAGCTTTTGCGCCGGGGCGTCGCCTGCCGCCGTCTCGGCGGGCGGTTGCTTCGGTGCGTCCTTGTCGGGTGCGTCGTTCGTCATGCCTGTGCTTCTTTGGCGAGCATCGAAAACAGGGCGCGGGCCGTGTGCGGCTCGCCGCCCTTGGGACCGAGGGGGCGCGGAGCCGGGCGCCAGCCATAGAGGTCGAAGTGGGCGAAGCGGCGCGCGTTCTTGACGAACCGCTTGAGGAAGAGCGCGGCCGTGATGGCGCCGGCGAAGGGCGACTCGTAGACGTTATTCATGTCGGCCACGTCGCTGTCGAGGTGGCGTTCGTAACCGGGCCAGAGCGGCAGCCGCCAGACCGGATCGCCGGTGGCCATGCCGTGGCTCGCGACGGAGGCGGCAAAGGCGTCGTCGTCGGTGAAGAGAGCGGGAAGGTCGGGGCCGAGCGCCACGCGCGCCGCGCCCGTGAGCGTTGCGAACGTGATCAGCGTGTCGGGGCTTTCCTCGTCGGCCAGGGAGAGCGCGTCGGCCAGCACGAGACGCCCTTCGGCGTCCGTGTTGCCGATTTCGACCGTCCGGCCGGAGCGGCTCGTCAGCACGTCGCCCGGGCGGAAGGCGTCGCCCGCGATGCTGTTCTCGGCGGTGGCGATGAGCAGCCTCAAGCGCACGTCGAGGCCGCGGCTCATGATCAGCTCGGCGAGCGTCAGGGCGGCGGCCGCGCCACCCATGTCCTTTTTCATGAGCAGCATGGCGGAGGCCGGCTTGATGTCGAGGCCGCCCGTGTCGAACGTGATGCCCTTGCCGACCAGCGTGATGGCCGGTGCGTCGGCGCGGCCGCCCGGGCGCTGCCAGCGCACGTCGATCAGGCGGGGACTGCGCGGATGGGCGCGGCCGACGGCGTGGATCAAGCGGAAGCCGCCCGCGAGCAGGTCGTCGCCGACGATGGTGTGGATGCTGGCTCCGTGCGCGCGGGCCAGCGTGGCGGCTGCGGCCTCGAGCTCCTCGGGTCCAAGGTCGGAGGCGGGCGTGTTGATCAGGTCGCGGCCTTTCCAGACGGCGCCGACCTGGTTGACGATAGCCTGGTGGTCCAGCCCGGCCGGGATCTTGAGGCGCGCAGGCGGTTCGGCGCCGCCCTGGGTCTTGTAGCGGCGGAAGCGATAAGCCCCGAGGCCCCAGGCGATTGCCGCCAGCTCGGCGTGCGGGGTCTCGCGGGCCAGGTGATAGAGGCCGGCCGGCAGCGTCTGGGGAAGCTGGCCCACCAGCAGCTCCGAGGGGCCGCAGGGATCGGCGGCCTGCCCATTGCCCTGGCCGAGCACGACGCCTCCAAGCGCGCCTCCAGGGCCCGGGAATACGGCCTGCTTGCGGGGCGCGCTCGTGAACCGCGCGCCCGCGAGCCAGTGCTGCGCCGTGGCGTCGATCTCTCCAACGGTGGATAGCGAGGCGGCATCCGACACCAGCCAGATTGGTGTGCTGGGGTCTTTTTCATCGTGCGGGGCGAACACGTCCGAGGGGGAGAGCGTGGGCGCGGCAGCGGTCGATTCGGTCATGGAGGGCTGGTCTCTGGAACTGCGTCACGACGACGACATCAGGGCGAAGTTTGGCCGCTTGGCGTCGTCTTGCGGAATGGGGCAATATCCTTACACACGCACGGAAGGATAATCGCAAGGGGGCTTCGTTCATGGCGGCGAATGGGTACCGACTGGTCATCGGAAACAAGAATACGTCCAGCTGGAGCCTAAGGCCGTGGCTTGCGATGAAAGAGGCCGCGATTCCCTTCGAGGAGGTCCGGATCAATCTTCGCGCTCCTGACATGAAGGATCAGATTCTGGCCCATTCGAAGGCCGGCAAGGTGCCGGTTCTGGAGACGGGCGATATCGCGATCTGGGACAGCCTCGCCATCCTCGAATTTCTGGCCGAGCAGTACCCCGATAAAGCTTTGTGGCCGTCCCAGACCGAGGCGCGGGCCTTGGCGCGGTCCGTCAGTGCGGAGATGCATTCGGGGTTTCAGGCGCTGCGCGAGCATTGCCCGATGAAGCTTCTGGCGCGGGAGCCCAAAGACGAGCTGATCGACCCGGTGCAGGTGAACATCCGCCGCATCGTCGAAATCTGGTCGGAGTGCCGGAAGCGCTTCGGCGGCAGCGGCCCCTTCCTGTTTTCGCACTTCACGATTGCGGATGCGATGTACGCGCCGGTCGCCTCGCGGTTCCGGACGTACGTTCCAGACCTCGCGCCGTTCGGTGACGACGGCACGGCCGCGGCCTACATCGATGCCATCTTCGCCCTTCCGGGCATGGCCGAATGGTCGGAAGGCGCGCGCCAGGAGACGGGGGCCTAGCCCCATCGGTTAAGCCTTTATTGACCGCTGTATCGGAAAGTGACGGGAGAGGGTGCCGGGCACCCTCATGTCATGCGATCAGCGGGAGAAGTCTATGGCCGTCCTCGACGCGCGCAACGCGGTGCCGAAGCCGGTTCGCTCCATTGGCGTCATTGCGGCCCTGTCGGCGTGCCTGATGCTTGGCGCATGCGCGCAGGTCGGCGGCGGCGACGAGAGCGGGGGTCTGTTCTCGGCTCTTACGCCCGGTGCCGCAGAGCCCGCAGCGGCGCAGGCGCCTTCCGATCCGCGGCTCGCAACCGAATACTGGGGCAAAGAGTACGGCAAGAACCCGCGCGACCTCGACGCGGCGCTGGCCTATGCCCAGAACCTCCGCGTGACGGGACAGAAGCGCGAGGCAATGGCCGTTCTGCAGCAGGCCTCCATCGTGCACGGATCGGACAAGAAGCTCGCGGCGGACTATGGCCGGCTGGCGCTGGAGCTCGATCAGATCGGTGTCGCCAAAAAGGTGCTCGCCGTTGCCGACGACCCGACGAATCCCGACTGGCGCATCGTTCTTGCGCGCGGCACGGCGCTCGCCAAGGAAGGCAGCTACCGCGAAGCGATCACGTTCTACGAGCGCGCGCAGGCTCTGAACCCCGGGCACCCCTCGGTGCTCAACAACCTCGCGCTCGCTTATACGATGAGCGGGGAACCGGAGCGCGGCGAACAGCTTCTGCGGCAGGCTTCGGCCAGCGGCACAGAGAACGCCAAGGTTCGCCAGAACCTGGCTCTCGTCCTCGGCCTGCAAGGCAAGTACGACGAGGCCACGAAGGTCGCGTCCGTCGATCTCGATGCCGCACAAGCCAAGGCCAACACGGCGTTGCTGAAGAAGATGGTCAAGCTCGACGGCAAGCCGATGACGCCGTCCGCGCCCGACGCCGACACGTGGGCGCCGGCTGTTGTCGCAACCAAGGCTCCGGTGCCTGTCGCCGTGACCAAGGCGGCACCTGTGGCCGTCGCCAAGGCCGCGGCGCCCTCGGCTGCGCCCATGCTGCGTGCGAGCAAGGTCGAAACCGGATTCGGCGACGCGACGGGAAGCGGCAAGGCCGCATCGCTGTTCGAGGCCGACTAGGCCTACGCGCCGGCCGCGATCCCGCCGGCCTGCTTTCAAAGTTTGTTATGCCCATCACGTCGCGTCCGGAGAGATTCCTCGTCGGGCGCGCTTTCGCGCGTCCGGGAGACGATGCGGCTCTGCAGATCTCCTGCGGCCAGGCGTCCTCTGCCGCGCGACTGGATCGACTGAGACGCGGCGTGACATGATGCGAAAGGAGGATGTGTGACGTGCTTGCGCGTTGATGCGAACACGCGCACCGGGTGCTCGTCGCCGCTTCAATGGGGCATTGGCTAGGTATGCTGAACTCCGCCGGCACGCACGAGATAGGTCCCCAATCGCCGCTGAGATTACGCGGGTGGGTGCCGCACGGTCTCACGCATACGCGCGCGGGCCTCGGGTCGGCGCAGCGCGTCGTTCGTCACTGCATCTTGAAGTAGTTGATTGCGGCCGGGCCCAGAATGACGAGGAACAGCACCGGCAGGAAGAACACGATCATGGGAACCGTGAGTTTCGGCGGGAGGGCCGCCGCCTTCTTCTCTGCGTCCGCCATGCGCATGTCGCGGTTTTCCTTCGCCATCACGCGCAGGGCTTGGCCGACGGGCGTGCCGTAGCGATCGGCCTGGATCAGCGCGGTGGTGACGGCCTTGACGGTCGGCAGAGCGGTGCGCTTGGCCAGGTTCTCGAATGCCTGTCGGCGCTCGGGCAGGTAGGAAAGCTCGGCTGTCGTCAGGGCCAGTTCCTCGCTGAGCTCGATGCTCTGGTTGGCGACTTCCTTGGCGACCTTGCCGAAAGCGGATTCGACCGACATGCCGGACTGGACACAGATGAGCAGCATGTCGAGCGCTTCCGGGAACGCGACCTTGATGGCCTGCTGGCGCTTCTGAGCGAGGTTCTCGATGAAGACGTTCGGGAAGTAGTAGCCCGCGCCACCCGCCGCCGTTGCATACAGCAGCTTCATCGAGTTCGATTGGTCGATGTGGGCGATCAGGAAGAAGTAGACGAGTGCGACGACGAATGACAGCGGCGGAGCCGCAACGCGGAAGAACATGAACGCCACAAGAGGGCCCTGGCCCCGCAGGCCCGCCATCTTCAGCTTGTTGCGCAGCTCCTCGTTGTCGAACTGCTTGCGCAGGTTGAGCTTGTCGACAATGTTCTGCATGAACCCTTTCGGGGTTTGCCGAAGCTTGGCCTGACCGCTGCGGTCCTTTGACAGATCGGTCAGGCGCTGAGATCTCAGCTTGTCGCGCTCGGTCGCCATGATGCGCATGCGCTGGTTCATCTGATCGCGCGCGAGCATCGGCATGACAAGGGTCAGAATCGTCGCAAACGCAGCCACAGCGGCCAGGAGGGTCGCCAGGAACTGCGGTGACATGATCGTGTTGACCAGATCTTGCATGCGAGCTCTCTTAGGGTACTAGAATTTGAAGTTGATCATCTTGCGCATGAGCAAGATGCCGATGATCATCCAAGACAGGCCGACGAGAATGAACAGGTTGCCCGCACGTGTGTCGAACAGAGGCGCGATGTAGTCCGGCGAGGAGCTGGCGACCATGAACATCACGCCGGGCGGTAGGCAGCCGAGGATGCCGGCGGACGCCTTGGCTTCGGCAGAAAGGGCCTTCACCTTCATCTGCATCTTGTAGCGGTCGCGCAGGACGCCCGACAGGTTGGCAAGCGCCTCGGCGAGGTTGCCGCCGGACTGCTGCTGAATGGCGACGACGATGGCGAAGAACTTGACTTCATCCAGCGGCATGCGGTGCGTCATGCGCTCGAGCGCATCGCCGAGGGTCACGCCGACGCGCTGCTGCTCGATCACCTCGTTGAATTCGCCAGCCACGGGCTGGGGGCTTTCTTTGGCGATGACGGCCAGGCACTCGTTGAGCGGGAGTCCGGATTTGATGCCGCGCACGATGATGTCGATGGAATTTGCGAGTTCCGCCAGGAATGCCTTCTGGCGGCGCTGGATCATCTTGGACAGGACGAAGCGGGGCAGGCCGAAGCCACCGACGAAAAGTCCCGCAAGCATGACCATCGGCGTGATGGCCGCGCTGGACGCGGGGACGGCGTAGCGCGAGGCGAGGGCCACAACGATGGCTGAGACCGCGCTCGCCATCCAGAAGATCTTGGGTTCGATTTCGAGGCCGGCGCGCTCGATGAGCAGGCGCAGCGTCACCTTCTCCTTCGCCTTCTGCCGGGTCTCCATATCCTTGACGCTGTCGCTCACCTGCTTTTTTCGGCTGGCGGCGATTTCGGCCTGGCTACGGACGTTCAGCTTCTTGACGCGGCTCTCGGTGACGCTCGCGACGCGCTTGTCCTTGATGCGGTCGCTCGAAATGTAGGGGTACATGAGGGCATACGCGGTCGCGGCGATCGCGATCGCGGCAACCATTGCCGTCAGCAGGGGCATCATGCCTGCGTCAGCCATGTTTTTCACCGATCGGGTTGCCGTTGCCGTCGAGCAGTTCGGCGGCCGCGAGGGCTGCGGCGAGGCGGGAATCTTCCTTGTAATACTGGGCGCGCTCCCAGAAGGCCGGGCGCGCAATGCCCGTCGAGCGATGGTGCCCGATCAGCTTGCCGTTCGCGTCTTCGCCGGTGATTTCGTAGACGAGCAGGTTCTGGAGCGTGATGATGTCGCCCTCCATGCCCGTGATTTCAGTGATGTGCGTAACCTTGCGCGAGCCGTCGCGCAGGCGCGCGGCCTGAATGACGACGTCGATTGAGCCGACGATCATCTCGCGGATGGTTTTGATGGGGAGCGTAAAGCCGCCCATCATGATCATGGATTCGAGACGGCTCAGGGCTTCGCGCGGGCTGTTGGAGTGGAGCGTTCCCATCGAGCCGTCGTGGCCCGTGTTCATCGCCTGCAGAAGGTCGAAGGCTTCGGGGCCGCGGACTTCGCCGACGATGATGCGTTCGGGACGCATACGCAGGCAGTTCTTGACGAGGTCGCGCATCGTGATTTCGCCCTCGCCTTCGAGGTTCGGGGGGCGCGTTTCGAGGCGGACGACGTGGGGCTGCTGGAGCTGAAGTTCGGCCGAGTCCTCGCATGTGATGATGCGCTCATCGTGGTCGATCGTGCCCGTGAGGCAGTTGAGCAGCGTCGTCTTGCCGGAGCCCGTGCCGCCTGAAATCAGCACGTTGCAGCGTACGCGGCCGATGATCTCGAGGATGGTCTTGGCCTGAGGCGTGATGGCGCCGAACCGCATCAGCTGTTCAAGCGTGAGGCGGTCTTTCTTGAACTTACGAATCGTGAGGCACGGCCCGTCGATGGAGAGCGGCGGGGCGATGACGTTGACGCGCGAGCCGTCCGGGAGGCGGGCGTCGCAGATCGGGCTCGATTCATCGACGCGGCGACCAACCTGGCTGACGATGCGCTGGCAGATGTTCATCAGCTGCTGGTTGTCGGCAAAGCGGACGCCGGTTTTCTGAGTCTTGCCGTTGACTTCGATGAACGTGGTCGCGGCGCCGTTGACCATGATGTCGGCGATGTCGTCGCGGGCGAGCAGCGGTTCGAGCGGGCCATAGCCGAGCACGTCGTTGCAGATGTCCTCGAGCAGCTCTTCCTGCTCGGCGATGGACATGACGACGTTCTTGACCTGGATGATCTCGCTCACGATGTCGCGGATCTCTTCGCGCGCGGCGGCGGAGTCGAGCTTGGCGAGCTGCGTGAGGTCGATCGTGTCGATCAGCGCGTTGAAGACGGTCGTCTTGACGTCATAGTATTCTTCGGAGTGGTGGCGCTGCTGTTCGACGGGCTCATGGCGTGCGGGAGCCGAGACCGGCTGCGGGGCGCTTTGAGGCGCGAGGGCAGCGGCAGGCGGCGGCGTCGCCGACGGGCTCGCCGGCAACCTGCGTTGCGCTCCAGGATCATTCGTACGCCTGCCGAACATGGTGACCTCAACGCATCAGTTTGAGCTTTTCGAGGAAGGGCGCGAGGGGCGACGACTTCTTCTCGACTTTGGTTTCGCGGCGATGAGCGAGGGTGAGGGCGATGTCGCGGAACGCCTGTGGAGCCTTCGACTTCGCGTTGTACTCTTCGATCATCTGGCCGTTGTTGGCGGCCTGGCCGAAGTTCTCGCAATCGAAATCGATCACGGCGAGCGTCTTGACGTCCAGGGCCGCTTCGAACTCCTTGGCCGTGATCTCGGGGCGCTTCTGCATGTTCGCCATGTTGAGCACGAGGTGCGGAGGGCTGTCGTTCTTGCGCGTGGTGCGCACGAGATCGATGATGTTCTTGGCGTTGCGCAGGTTGGCGAGATCGGGGATCGCCGTGATGACGATCTCGTCGGCCTGCGTCAGAAGGCGCTTGGTCCACGGCGCCCAGGTGTGCGGCAGGTCGACGGCCACGAACGGCACGTTCTGGCGCACGACGTCGATCACCGTCTCGCACCCTTCAGGCGACATGTCGTAGTCGCGATCGAGCACGACGGGCGCGGCGAAGATCGAGAGATGCTTCGAACACGTGGTCAGCAAGCGGTCGAGCAGGACCTCGTCGAGGCGGTCGGGGTTCTGCAAGGCATCGGCGATGCCCTGCACGGGGTCCTGGTTGAAATCGAGGCCGGTGGTGCCGAACGCGAGATCCATGTCGGCGATGACGATGTCGGTCGCGAGCGCCTCCGACAGTGTCCAGGCGACGTTGTGGCAGATGGTCGACGATCCGACGCCGCCCTTGGCGCCGACGAATGCGAACACCTGGCCGACCGGGTCCGTCTCCGGATTGTTATAGAGCCCCGACAGGCATTCCATCAGGTCGAACGCCGAGATCGGCGCGACGAGGTATTCCGAAATGCCGCGCTTCATGAGATCGCGATAGAGCACGACGTCATTCGTCTTGCCGACGATGACGACTTTCGTGCCGGGGTCGCAGCTCTGCGCCAGCTCGTCGAGCTCGGCGACCAGCTCGCCGCGCGATAGCTGCGATTCGAGGATGATCAGGTTGGGCGTCGGGCTTTCCTGATAGTGCGCGACGGCGGCCGCCGCGCCGCCCATCTGGATCGTGACGTGCGTCTTGCTCAGGCGGCGGTCTTCCGACGCCATCTGCACGGCCTCAGCCACGCCCGGCGACTCGCAGAACGCCTGGATCGAGATGCGTGGCAAGGGGCGTGCGCGATCGCTCGGAGAAATCGCGTCTGGACCATCGTGCGGGCCCTGCGGATCGAACGCCTCAGGCGCGGACCCCCTCATCTGCTTGGACATGGGTGTGCCTATCGTCACTTTGCGATCTTGACCTTTTCGTCGTCGGACTTCTTGGCGCCGGTGGACTCACCCTTCACGTACTTGTCCCACGCAGCGTCGCGGCGTTCGCCAGGGCGGCCGCTTTCGGTGCGCGGTCCGAGCAGGTCGGCCGGGTTGGCGACCATCACCGCGAGGTTGCGCTGGTTGGCGCAGCCGAAGTTGGGGTAGTTGCCGTTGTCACGCTGGTTGGCGAGGTTGGTCGGCCAGTAGCCGCACGTCGGCGCTTCAGCGACGTACCGCAGATAGGAGAGGCGCACGGGCGCGTTGTGGTTGTTGCTGGCGTGGTAGGCCTCGACCGCGATCGAGCTTTCGGAGAAGCCCATGTCACTCAGGATCTGGCGGATTTCGCCAACCGCGTTCATGGCGGCGATCTCGTTGTTGCCCCCGCCCGGCGCCTGAATGACGAGGCGGCTGTTGCCGGCATCGCTGACGCGCGCGCGATCGGCGAAGCCGAGCACTTCAGCGCGCTGGCGCGGACCCAGGCCGCGCGCTCCGGCGCCGACGTGGATCTCCATGGTCTGCGGCTCTTGCGAGACAGAAATCGGATGGCGCTGCGAGGGGTCGACCATCGACCAGCCCGCAACCTGGGGCTGGGCGACGTCGTGCTCGCAGCCGGCGACGGCCGTGGCGGCAAGCACCAGGATCGCGCAGGTGGCAGGCCGCAGGCGCATGCGTGCGCGTTGCTCTGGCAGCGATGCAAATCGATACGTCATAATCGCGTCTCCAGCGTCAGCCGCTATTCAACAATAAAGCCGTAGTCGCCCTTGAGATCGCCCACAGGCGCAGCGCTCTCGGTGCCGTAGATCTGGTTGAGGTGACCCATGAAGTTGGCCTTGCGGTCCGTCGCTTCGGCGAGGCCGTCCAGGGGCTTGGCAAGATCCTTCTGGGCGACCGGCTTGACGAGGTACGGTGTGACGATGACCACGAGCTCCGTTTCGCGCTTGATGAAGTCGCGGCTGCGGAAGAGCGTACCGAGCATCGGCAGATCCTTGAGGCCGGGGAAGCCGTCGATGTTCTGGCGCACGTCGTCGGAGATCAGGCCCGCAAGGGCGATCGAGCCACCAGACGGCAACTCGACCGTCGAATTCGCCTGGCGTTTCTTGAGGGCGGGAATCGAGGTCGAGTCGAGCACGATGGCGCCCGCGTTTGAAAGCTCGCTCACTTCGCTTTCGATCTTGAGGCTGATGCGGCCCTCGGAGAGCACGGTCGGTGTGAACGCCACGCCGACGCCGAACTCCTTGTAGGTGATCGAGGTCTGGCCGGTGCTGTCCTTGACCGGGATCGGGTATTCGCCGCCGGCCAGGAACTTCGCGGGCTCGCCGGAAATAGCGGTCAGATTGGGCTCGGCGAGCGTGCGGACCAGGCCGTCGCGCTCGAGAGCTCGCATGGCCTTACGCACGCGGGCGTCGCCGCCGGACCAGCCCGACGTTGTACCGGAGTTGCCGAAGGTGTCGTTCGGCCCGTCGTTGTAAAAGCAGGTTGTGCCCGCGCAGGCATTGTCCGGGTCCACGACAGAGCTGATACCCGGGACAGGCAGGCCGCCGAGGCCGGCCGCGGTCGTCAAGGGCAGCGCGTTGGCCGTCAGCAGGCCGAGGCTAAAATTACCTGCGTTGATGTCGGCTGCGAGGTTGATACCGAACTGTTTCAGAAGCTCGCGCTGAACTTCGGCCACGACGACGCGCAGCATCACCTGCTCCTCGCCTTCGACGCCGAGCAGGTTGACGACCTTGTTCTTGTCGCGCGTGTCGGATTCAGGGGCGGCGACGATGAAGCGGGAGGCGATGTCGTTGGCGCGATTCGAGTCGACCGGCGTGCGGACGGTGCCCGTCAGAATGATCGTGTCGTTCAAAATCTCGGTTTTGACGTTCGAGCCCGGCAGCAGGCGCGTCAGCAGCGCGTCGAGCACGGCGGTGTCCTGCTCGACGCTGATCTCAAGCGTCAGCACCTGCTCGCCGCTCGCGTCGAAGAAGAAGGCGTTCGATTGGCCGATCTTCTTGGCGATGAGGTGCACGCGGTTGGACGACTGGACGACGGCGTCGACGATCTCGGGCGCGGAGACCATGACGTCGCGCAGGTCGACAGGAAGCTCCACCAGGAGCGATTTGTTGCGGCCGATGCGGACGGCGCGTGTCTGCGGGAGCACGTCGGCCGAGCTGATGCGAAGCACCGAGCTGTGCGCGCTTCCGTCGATCGCGACAGGGTTCACGTCTCCGCCGGCCACGGCATGGTGGGGAAAGAAGGCCAGAGCCGATGCAAGGACAAGGGCCGCTGCCCGAACGATTGTTCGACGGGCAAACGGTTCGACATTGATGCGCATGTTATCGCCTTTTGACGGACTAAAACTCGAGGCTTACTCAGTTTACGCCGTATGCACGCGAAGCAGTTCCGTAACGCATCACTCGAATGGCAGTGCTTTCCCTGGCCGAGGACGGATCCACGCCTGCGGTCGGACCGGCATCGACATCGAGGTCGGCGATCGAACGCAGGGAGAGACTGATGTCACCCATGGAATTCGCGAGGGCCAGAAGCTCGGCTTGACGCGCCGTCAGCTCCAGCGTGGCCGTGTTGGCAACGCCATCGGCCGTCTTCTTGCCTTCCTGGCTCTCGATCTGCTGGCCCATGGCGAGGACGCGTACGTTGCCGAACAGAAGGTCGCTGACGAAATCTTCGTTGCCGGAGCGTCCGCGCATGCGGCGAATGAGGATGACGTCGACGCGGTCGTTCGGCAGGATGAGGTTGCCGACGGCGGTTTCCTCTTTGATCCGGGTCGAGATGGCGCGCATGCCGGCGGGCAGGATGGCGGCGAGTACGCCGCCCTGGCCGGCCTTGACGAGCTTGGTGGGCGTGATCGGCTCGCCGGCCATGATGGGGGCGCGCGCGATCGAACCCGAGAGCTGGGTCATGGCATCGGGCTGCGCGGTGCGCGTGATGAAGCCGGGGGTGACGGTTTCCTCGGGCCACGACTGCCAGCGGAACTGGCTGTCGTTGGTGATCTGGCCGAGGCCGATGTCGGTGCGGGCGACCAGCACGTCGCTCGACTTGACCTTGATCTCTACGGTTTTTTCGACGGGCGGCTTGTTGACCATGCCGCGTACCATGACGAACGCGAGCAAGCCGGCGGTGGCGGCGATGGCAAGGCCGATGAGCTGCGGTCGTTTCATAGCGGGCGTCGTCCCATGCCGGCAAACTTGCCGTAACCTTTCGCGTAGTGCGGAAGATTGAAGGACAATCGTCAACGCGCCGTTAATGGCTGTGCCGGTTTAGACCTTTAGCTGAGCGCGGCGAGAAACAGCGGTGTCTTGGGGAACACGGTCAGGGCGGCGCTCGCAATGGCGATGCCGTACGGGATGCCGGTTTCGCGGCCGTGCAGGCGCATGGCCCAGTCGGGAGCCATCGTGCCGATCAGGGGAAACTTGCGGAAATAGGCGATGGCGATGGCGAGGAGGCCACCGAACAGTGTCACGTAGATGAGAAACGGGAGCAGATGGTCGAAGCCGATCCAGAGGCCGGCGCCGGCCAGCAACTTGGCGTCGCCGCCGCCGAAGCCGCCTGCGGCAAAGAGCGCGATGCCAGCTGTGAGCACCGCCAGGCCGGCGGCGAAATGGAGCATGACAGTTTGTGCAGGCAACCCGGCCGCGATGGCGGCTGCAATGAAGAAGACGACCAGCGCGATCGAGACCCGGTTGGGGATCGTCATGGTCAGAAGATCATAGGCGCCGCCAAACGCGAGCAGCGCGGGGAAAGCCATCAGCAATGGATACTCTAACACGATTACTACCTCATGGAGCGCCGCCATGGCGGCTGCTGCACCGGGCTTCCTTAGTTATTATTGAAGCCGTCGTTTATTGCCTCGTACTTCGCGACCAGCATGGGGGCCATCTGCTGCAGGGTTGCCAGAATGGCGATCGAAACGATGCTTGCGATCAGTGCGTATTCGATCGATGTGGCGCCGTTCTCGTCCGTCCAGAATTTCGTGAGCAGTGTGGTCATCGGAATCCTCTTCGGATGGTGAGCGCGGGAGACTAGTCGACACGCACCAGTTGCTGGATCTCGCGGGAGCCTATCTCAGAGAGATTAACGCTGCGTGGAAGCGGGTATCCCCGGCGCGAAAAGAAATCGGGGCTCCGAAATGAAAACGGGCCGCCCAGCGTGTGCTTGAGCGGCCCGTGTTCCGTGCAGGATCGCATGGCGATCCGAGGCTCGCTCGGATTAGTTGCCGGCGAGGCCGTCCTTAACTTCGCCGAACGTGTCCGTGAGGCTGGTGCGAACTTCGCCGAGCACCGAGATAATGCCGACGCTGATGATGGCGGCGATCAGGCCGTATTCGATTGCCGTGGCGCCAGACTCGTCCTTGAGGAAACGCGAGAAGATCGTGGTCATGATTTTAACTCCCAATGTCGACTTCGAATTCTTTTTCAGTTCGGTGCGTGGCGTTGGCCGTCGCCCTTGAACTGGAAATGACCCTACGCCCCATCCGTTAAAGTGATGTAAAACCCAGAGGTAAAGATATGAACAAGTCTTGAATGGACGTGAAGAAAACTGATAAAAGTGTATCCAACCAAAGCAACGCAATGTATTTCTATGTGAAGTCTATGTAGTTTTTCGGAGACTCTTCGAGTGTTTGTTCGAAACACATGCGTGCATCGTAATTAATATTCTATTATTCGCGTCTGGCGCTGATTTTCATTTTATTCTCACGCGCGTGATTGCGTGGAGAATGCTGGGGCTGTCAAAAATCGGCGAGGCGGCAGGCCTGCGGACACTCGCGAAGCCTTTTATCGCGGTGCGGGATGCGGGTTCCGTCCTGCACTTTTCGAGCGCTCGAAAACCCGGATAGGCACGCTTTGGCTCTGCCGACGCGCCGCTTCTAACGAAAAACGGGCAGCTCGCGCCGCCCGTTTACACTTGTTTAAGCCTGCTCAGCCGTCAGCGCCGTCCCGCAGAGGGATCTGGCGCGGGTGAAGCACGCTAGTCGTGCTTGCCGTGGCAGTGCTTGTACTTCTTGCCCGAACCGCAAGGGCAGAGCGCATTGCGGGAGATCTTGCCCCACGTTGCAGGCTGGTCGGGATCGACGGCATCGGCCGCGCGGCGGGTTTGGAGCGGCGCGCGCTTTTCCGGCGGACGGGCTGCGCCGCGTCCGCGCGCGGCGATGGCCGCGTCGACCATGGCCAGTTCGTCCGACAACTCGTCCATGCCGGTGGCCGGGTCGATGTGGTGGGCGCGCATTTCCGGCAGTTCGGGCTCATCGAGCGGGCTGTCCCCCTCGCCAGGCGGCGTAAGCTCGACGTGCATGAGCTGGCCGGTAGTCGCCTCGCGCAAGCGCGACAGCAGGCTCTCGAACAGCACGAAGGCTTCGCTCTTGTACTCGTTGAGCGGGTCGCGCTGGCCGTAGGCGCGGAAGCCGATGACCTGACGCAGGTGCTCCAGCGTGACGAGATGCTCGCGCCACAGGTGGTCGAGCGTCTGCAGAAGCACCATCTTTTCGATCTGCCGGTACGTGTCGGGACCGATGCTGGCTGCCTTGGCGGCGGCCTTCTCATCGACGGCGGTCAGCAGGCGCTCGGAGATCTCCTCCTCGGCGATGCCCTCCTCGGCGGCCCACTGCTCAAGTGGCAGGTCGATGTCGAAGATCGCCTGGATGGCGGCGCGCAGCTCCACCATGTTCCACTGCTCGGCGTAGGCGCGCTCCGGAATGTAGCGGCTGACGAGGTCGTTCACGACCTGGTGGCGGAGCTCCCGGACGGTCTCGGAGACGTCGTCCTCGGCCATGATGTCCTTGCGCTGGTCGAAGATGACCTTGCGCTGGTCGTTCATGACGTCGTCGTACTTCAGGATCTGTTTGCGGATGTCGAAGTTGCGCGCTTCGACCTTCTTCTGAGCCATCTCGAGGCTCTTGTTCATCCACGGATGGGTGATCGCTTCGCCTTCCTGCAGACCGAGGGTCTTGAGGACGCTGTCCATGCGGTCCGAGCCGAAGATGCGCATCAGATCGTCATCGAGGGCGAGATAAAACTTGGAGCGGCCGGGGTCGCCCTGACGGCCCGAACGGCCGCGGAGCTGATTGTCGATGCGCCGGCTTTCATGGCGCTCGGTGCCGATCACGTAGAGGCCGCCGGATTCGAGCGCGACAGTCTTCTTCTCGTTGATGGTGGCCTGGATCTCGGCGCGCCGCTTGGCGGTGGCGGCTTCGTCCGGCTCGCGGCCGGCGGCGCGCTCTTCGGAGAGCCAGTCGCGAAGCTGGTACTCGACGTTGCCGCCGAGCTGAATGTCGGTGCCGCGGCCGGCCATGTTGGTGGCGATGGTGACGGCCGCCGGTTTGCCTGCCTGGGCGATGATGCTGGCTTCCTGCTCGTGGTAGCGGGCATTCAGCACCTGATGGGCGATGGGTGCTGCGTCACCCTTGACGTCGGCGATCTCGACCAGATAGGCGCCGATGTCCTTGAAGTAAGCCTTGAGCTCGGCTTCGGGGCTCGACTTGCCTTCCTTGGCGTCCTTGAGGGTCTCGGCCTGAGCAATGAGCGTACGGCCCAGGTTTGCGACGTAGCTCTTGTCCTTCAGAAGCTCGGACAACTGCTCGGACTTTTCGATCGAGGTCGTGCCGACGAGGATCGGCTGGCCGCGCCGGGCGCAGTCCGCAATCGTGGTCACGATGGCGGCAAGCTTTTCCTTCTGGGTGCGGTAGATCTCGTCGTCGTCGTCGATGCGCGACACCTTCAGGTTGGTCGGGATCTCAACCACCTCGAGGCCGTAAATGTCCAAGAATTCAGAGGCTTCCGTCAGTGCCGTACCGGTCATGCCGGCGAGCTTCTTGTAGAGGCGGAAGTAGTTCTGGAAGGTGATCGAGGCTAGCGTCTGGTTCTCGGGCTGGATCTCGACGTGCTCCTTGGCTTCGAGCGCCTGGTGCAAGCCTTCGGAGTAGCGACGGCCCGGCATCATGCGGCCCGTGAACTCGTCGATGATGATCACCTCGCCAGCCTTGACGATGTAATCCTTGTCGCGCTGGAACAGCGAGTGCGCCTTGAGCGCCTGATTGACGTGATGGACGAGGGACACGTTCTCGATGTCGTAGAGCGAGCCCTTGAGGAGGCCCGCTTCGACCAGCATGGCCTCCATGCGCTCGTTGCCGACCTCGTTCAGTGCGACCTGGCGTTGCTTTTCATCGAGGTCGATGTAGCCTTCGAGCTTGAGCTGCTCTTTCAGCTCGTCCTTGGACAGTGCCTTGGACAGCTCCGCCTCGATCTTGGCGTGCTCGGCCATCAGAGCTTTGACGAGGCCGTCGACGGCGACATAGAGGTCGGCGCGATCCTCGAGGGGGCCGGAAATGATCAGCGGCGTGCGCGCTTCGTCGATGAGAATGCTGTCGACTTCGTCCACGATCGCGAAGGCGTGGCCGCGCTGGGACATGTCATCCTTGCGCAGTTTCATGTTGTCGCGCAGGTAGTCGAAGCCGAGCTCGTTGTTGGTGGCGTAGGTGACGTCGGCGGCGTAGGCGGCCTTGCGCTGCTCGTCGTCCAGGCCATGGACGATGGTGTCGACCGAGAGGCCGAGGAAGCGGTAGACCTGACCCATCCATTCGGCGTCGCGCTTGGCGAGGTAGTCGTTGACGGTGACGACGTGGACGCCCTCGCCTGCAATGGCGTTCAGATACACGGCGAGAGTCGCGACGAGGGTCTTACCTTCGCCGGTCTTCATTTCGGCGATGTTGCCTTCATGGAGCACCATGCCGCCGATGAGCTGAACGTCGAAATGACGTTGGCCGAGGGTGCGTTTGGCCGCTTCGCGAACGGTAGCGAAAGCCGGTACCAGGAGATCGTCCAGCGAGGTGCCGTTGCGGTACTGCTCGCGGAACATTTCGGTCCGGGCGCGCAAATCGGCGTCAGAAAGGACTTCGACCTCGCTTTCCAGGGCGTTGATCGCCGCAACGCGGGCGCGAAAGCTCTTGATCCTCCGTTCGTTGGATGAACCGAAGATCTTCGAGGCAATGGTGCCGAAGGAAAGCATCAAGAAAAATCCTCAAAATCATGGGTTTGGCGGAGCAGAGCAGGAGAGATCCGTCTCCCCCTGCGCCAGCTGCCATCCCGTTCTTGGAGCGGTCGTCACCATGAACTGGAGAAGCGCGGTGCGCGCCCATCCGGCCGTTGGCCATTCCGGGGCAGACATAAGGATTGCAACCCGGAAATGTCAACGCGTGGCGGGTTTTCCTTTTGTGCCTGCCCCCGGCCGGCGTTCCGATGCATCCTGAGGCGGTAGAGGGCAAAGTTCTGCAATTGTTAACTTGGCAGCCCGTCGGGGGGTGGTCTAAAGGAAGCCCGGAATTTGCGATCCCGCATCCCCTGCCTCGACCGGACCCATGCAACAGGCGGCCGGCGCACATCGAGGCTACAACCGGCAGGAGCCGTCTCCCGTGATTCAATCCCAAGCCCTCCGCCTCGCCGCCCTCGTGATCGGCGGCGCGCTCGTTCTCGGCCCCAACGCGGCGTCTGCGGATGCGGTGCTGGCCAAGGTCAACGGCCATGAAATCAAGGAATCGGATCTCAAGTTCGCCGAGGCCGAGGTCGGTCCTCAGCTGGCTGAGATGCCGGCCGACAAGCGCAAGCGCCTGCTTCTGGAATTCATCATCGAGATGCGCCTGTTCGCGGACGCTGCCGACAAGGAAAAGCTGACCAGCGGCCCCGACTACGAAAAGCGCCTCGCGTACTGGGAAACGCGCGCCAAGCGCGACGCCTACTACGACGGCTCGATCAAGGGTTCGATCAGCGATGCGCTCGCCAAGAGCATCTACGACGACAAGGTCAAGATGATCCCGGCCGAGGAAGAGGTCGAAGCGCGCCATATCCTGGTCGACAGCGAGGAGAAGGCCAAGGAAGTGCTCGACAAGGTCGCCAAGGGCGAAGACTTCACCAAGCTCGCCGAGGCCTATTCCAGCGATCCGGGCTCCAAGGCGCAGGGCGGCAAGCTCGGCTACTTCTCCAAGGGCCAGATGGTGAAGGAATTCGAGGTTGCGGCGTTCGCTCTCAAGAAGGGTGAAGTCTCGAAGCCCGTGAAGAGCCAGTTCGGCTGGCATGTGATCAAGGTCGACGATCGCCGCACGAAACCGCTGCCGACGTTCGAAGAGGTCAAGGTGCACATCGTCGACAGCATGGTGCAGCAGAAGGGCCAGCAGGCGGCTACCGATCTGCGCGCCAAGGCCAACCTGGAATACGTCGATGCCGCGATCGCCGAGCAGGTGAAGCAGGAGACGGCCATCAACGCTGCCAAGAAGAAGATGTTCGAGCAGCAGATGGAAGACCAGGTGAAGAAGATGGGTGCCGAAGGGCAGGCCAAGGACGCCGCGCCTGAAAACGCCGCGCCTGAAAACAAAGACAGCGCGCCCGAAAAGAAGGACTAGTGAGCGGGCGCTCCGGCTTCGGAGCTAATTCCGCGAACTGAGTGAATTTTGGGGGATACCGGCGTGCCGGGCCATCTGGCTCTTCTCATCGCAATCCTGGCGGAGGTTGCGGCAACCTCCGCGCTCAAGGCATCCGAAGGGTTCAGCAATCTGGGCCCTTCGATTGTCGTGGTGGCCGGTTATGGGGCCGCCTTCTATTTTCTTTCGCTGGCGCTCAAGACGATTCCGATGGGGGTGGCCTATGCCATCTGGTCCGCAGTCGGAATCGTCCTGATCTCGCTTGTCGGTTGGCTCGTGTACGCGCAGAAGCTGGATTTTGCGGCGATGGCCGGTATGGGACTGATCATCGCGGGCGTGCTCGTCTTGAATGTCTTTTCCGGCACGGCTGGGCACTGATACTAGTCTCGGATTCTTTCGCGCCGGGCGCGCAGTCCGCCCGGCTACCCGGAGTTCCGCCGATGGGCAAGACTACCACTCGCTCTCCGTTTGCACCCGAAACCTTGACCGTCCTCGCTCCTCTGGAAGGTGTGCGCTTTGCGACCGCCGAGGCGGGCATCCGCTACCAGGGCCGCACGGACCTGATGGTCGCCGTGCTCGACGAAGGCACGCAGGTGGCCGGCGTGTTCACGCAATCCAAGACCGCGTCGGCGCCGGTGCTGGCCTGCCGCAAGCACCTGAAGAAGGGCGAAGCCAGGCTGCTGGTGGTCAATTCCGGCAACGCGAACGCGTTCACCGGCAAGAAGGGCGCCGAGGCTGTCGACATTACGGTTGAGGCGGGAACGAAGGCTGCCGAGTGCAAGCGCCACGAGGTGTTCGTCGCGTCGACGGGCGTGATCGGCGAGCCGCTCGATGCCTCGCGGTTTGCTCACCTTGTGGCCGGGCTTTCGCAGTCGGCCGTCGCTGACGGCTTCGAGGCCGCGGCGCGCGCCATCATGACCACCGACACCTATCCGAAGATGGCGACGCGGACGGCGCTGATCGGCGACGTCGAGGTCACGATCAACGGCTTCTGCAAGGGGGCTGGCATGATCGCCCCCGACATGGCGACGATGCTCTGCTTCATCTTCACGGACGCCCACATCGCCGCCAAGCCGCTGCAGGCGCTGCTCTCGAAGCATGTCGAGACAACCTTCAACGCCATGACGGTGGATGGCGATACGTCCACGAGCGATACGTGCCTCCTGTTTGCGACCGGCGATGCCAGCGCGCGCGGCCAGGAGCCCGTGACCAAGGTCGGCTCGAAGAAGCTCGAAGCTTTTTCCGAGGCACTGCACGATCTGATGCGCGATCTCGCCATTCAGGTCGCCAAGGACGGCGAGGGGCTGTCGAAGTTCGTGACGTTCATCGTCGAAGGCGCCGAAAGCGAGAAAGCCGCGCGGAAGATCGCGCTCTCCTGCGCCAACTCTCCTATTCTCAAGACCGCGATTGCGGGCGAGGATCCGAACTGGGGGCGCGTGGTGATGGCGGTCGGCAAGTCCGGCGAGGCGGCCGATCGCGACAAGCTGTCGATCTGGTTCGGCGAGCATTGCGTGGCCCGCGACGGCGAGCGGGCGCACGAGTATGACGAAGCGACGGTCGCCTACTACATGAAGGGCCGCGAAATCGTCATCCGCATCGACGTCGGGGTAGGCAAGGCGGCCGCGCACGTGTGGACCTGCGATCTCACGCACGACTATGTGTCCATCAACGCGGACTATCGCAGCTGATCACCTAGGAGTGTTCCGGACTGGCCTCGGCGGTCAATTGCCGCGAGGATCGTCGTCACGCGTGTATCGACCGGTTCGCAAGGTTCTGTCCCCGGACAGGACATTCAATGCTGCAGCATCAGGGAGGTGGCCTTTGACACCCGACTTTTGGCTTGAGAGATGGCAGAAGGGCGACATCGGTTTTCACCAGTCGCGCGTGCACGACTTCCTGCCGAAGTACTGGCCGCAGTTGAAGGTCGAGCGCGGCGCTGCCGTGTTCGTGCCGCTCTGCGGCAAGAGCCTCGACATGATGTGGCTGGCCGGAAACGGCTACAAGGTCATCGGCGTCGAGCTTTCGCCGTTGGCGGTCGACGACTTCTTTCGCGAGCACGATCTCGAAGCCGAGACGCGCTCTGCAGGGCCGTTCGTGGTGCGCTCGTCCGGTCCCTTCACGATCTGGTGCGGGGATCTGTTCGAGCTGCCGGCGGAGGCGCTGGTTGACGTCAAGGCTGCCTACGACAGGGCCGCGCTCGTGGCGCTGCCGCCGAGCCTGCAGACGCGCTATGCGGAAACGCTGAGCAGCATCCTTCCGGCTGCCGCGCCGATCCTGCTTGCCAGTCTCTATTATCCGCAAGGCGAGATCTCGGGGGCCGCCGTTCTCGACGCCGTTGGCCCAGATCGCGGCGCTGTTCGGCGAAACGCATGCGATCCGGCTCGCGGAAACGCGCGACGGGCTCGAGCAGAGCCAGAACCTCAAATCGCGTGGCGTCACGACGCTCGACGAGTCGGCCTACATTCTCACGCGCAGGAAGGTCTAGGCGCTACGCCACGGCGTCGGGCGCGGAGCGGATGGCGTCGTAGATGAGGGCGAGCTCGGCTTCCGTGATGCCATAGGGCGGCATCACGTAGATCGTGTTGCCAAGCGGGCGCAGCAGGACGCCGTGCGAGAGGCTGTGCGCCCTGAGCTTCAGTCCCACCGCCGCGAGGTAGCCTTCGTCCGCGACCTTGAGGTCGACGGCGGTGATGGTGCCAAGGCGGCGCGGGTTCTCGAAGCGCGGATCGGTGAGCGCGCGCAGGGCCGCTTCCTGCATCTCGCCGAGTTTGCGGACGCGGTCGGCCACCGGCTCGGTGTCCCAGATGCCGAGGTTTGCGAGAGCCGCGGCGCAGCAGACGGGATTGGCGGTAAAGCTCGACGAGTGGAACAGCGTGCGGGCGCGGTCGGTCGAGACGTGGGCGTCGAAGATGCGTTCGCTGGCGAGCGTCGCGGCGAGGGGCAGCGATCCGCCCGTGAGGCCCTTAGCGGTGCAGAGGATATCGGGTGCGACGGCGGCCTGTTCGCACGCGAAGAGCGTGCCGGTGCGGCCCCAGCCGGTCATGACTTCATCCGCGATGAACAGCGCGCCGTGGCGGTCGCAGATGCGCTTCATTTCGGCGAGTGCGGCGGGGCTGTACATCAGCATGCCGCCGGCGCCGGCAATCAACGGCTCGGCGATGAAAGCGGCGAGATCGCCGTTGCGGCCGGCCGCGTCCAGCGCGTCGAAGGTGGCCTGTTCTTGTCCCGCGAAAGGAAACGGAATGCGGACGACATCGAACAGGAGCGGCGCATAGGCGGCGTTGAATACGCCGCGGCTGCCGGCCGACATGGTGCCGATGGTGTCACCGTGATAACCGTGCTCGAGGGCGGCAATGCGGGTGCGCGCCGCGCCGATGTTGCGCCAGTAACCGAGCGCCATCTTGAGCGCGACCTCGACCGACGTCGAGCCGCTGTCCGAATAGAACACGTGCGTGAGACCGGCGGGGGCGCGTTCGATCAGTTTTTCGGCCAGCCGCTCGGCGGGCTCGTGCGTGAAGCCTGCAAAGATCACCTGATCGAGCTTGTCGAGCTGATCGCGGACGGCCGCGACGATGGCCGGATGGCGGTGGCCGTGCGTGATGACCCACCACGACGAGATGGCATCCAGGATGCGCGTGCCGTTGGCCGTTTCGAGCCATGCGCCGTCGCCGCCGGAGATGGCGGTCGCGGGCGCGTCGAGGCCGTGCTGCGTGAAGGGGTGCCAGACCGCCGAGCGTCTCATCAGCGGAAATCCTCAACGTCGAAGTGCGCGGCGAAGGCGTGCGCAAGGCTGTCACGGTCGAGCGGCGCGATGTGTGGCAGGCGCCCGAGCGCCCGCACATTGCCCATCTCTGCAATCGTGCGCTGGGTGTCGGGCATCTCGTCGCCAACGAAGGCAATGCCGAGGATCGGGATGTTGCGGCCGTTGAGCGCTTCGATCGAAAGCAGGCTGTGGTTGATGGTGCCGAGCGCGGTGCGCGCGACGAGCACGACCGGCCAGCGCCAGGCCGCGAAGACGTCGATCATCAGGGCCTGGCGGTTGACCGGCACCATCAGGCCGCCTGCGCCTTCGACGACAAACGGGCCTTGCACATCCGGCGCGGCAAGATCGGCGAGGCTGATCTCGATGCCTTCGGCTTCGGCGGCGCGGTGGGGGGAGGCGGGCATCGCCAGACGGTAGCGTTCGGGGAGCAGGCGGGCAGGCGCGAGGCCGGACAGGGCCTGCACGCGCTCTCTATCGCCCGCGCCGTCTCCGCCGTCGTCGTCGAGGCCGCATTGGATCGGTTTCCAGTAGGTCGCGCCGAGCGCTCCGGCGAGGGCGGCGGCAAACACCGTCTTGCCGATGCCGGTATCGGTGCCCGTCACGATGATGCCCTGGGTCATGCGGGCACCCGCTGCAGGATGACGGCGAGGGCGTCGACGAGGCGGGCGGTTGCCTCCTCGCCGGCGTTGAGGGTGAGGGAAATGCGTAGGCGCGCGGTGCCTTCCGGGACAGTCGGCGGGCGCACGGCGCGGACATCGAAGCCCTGCGCGACGAGGGTTCGCGCCACGTCCATCGCCCTCTCGTCGGCACCGAGTACGACCGGCTGGATGTGTGAGCCCGAGGGCGCGATGGCACATCGATCCGCAAGGCTGCGTCCGGCGAAGGCGACGAGGCTGGCGAGGCGTTCGCGGCGTGCCGGCTCGCGGCGCACGAGACCGAGGGCTGCGCGCACGGCGGCGGCCATCAGGGGCGAGGGCGCGGTGGCGTAGATGAAAGGGCGCGCGCGATTGATCAGGAATTCGCGGATGACGCTCGGGGCGAGCACGAGGGCGCCGGTGGCGCCGAGCGCCTTGCCGCAGGTATGCAGTGAGATCACGTCCGGGGCGCCTTCGAGCGCGTGGCCGAGGCCGCGCCCGTCCGGGCCGAGGACACCGGTGGCGTGGGCTTCGTCGATCACGAGCATGGCGTCATGGCGCCGGGCCACCTGGATCAGTTCCGCCAGCGGCGCGCAGTCGCCGTCCATCGAATAGAGGCTTTCGACGGCGATCCACGGCCGTCCCATGCCGCCGCCTTCGCGCCAGCGGCGGATGGCGTCGTCGAAGCTTTGGGCGTCGTTGTGGGCGGCGGGAGCAGTTGCGGCCTTGCCTGCGCGCATGCCGTCGATGACGCTCGCGTGGATCAGCGCATCGTGCACCACGAGGTCGCCGCGCGCGGGGAGCGTCGAGAAGAGGGCGTAGTTCGCAACGAAGCCGCCGCCGAAATAGAGGCAGCTCTCGGCGCCGAAGAAGCTTGCGGCTTCCTCTTCCAGCGCCTCATGCTCGGGATCGTTGCCGCGCAGCAGGCGCGATCCGCCCGCGCCGATCGCGACGCCCCGGTCGAGCGCGGCGGCGACCGCCTCAACGAGCTCGGGTGCATTGGCGAGACCCAGGTAGTCGTTGGAGGAGAAGTCGATGCCGCTGCGGGCGGCGAGACCACGCAGGCGTCCGCGACGCTCCAGCGCCCTTAGAGCCCGCTCGTGGCTGTCTGACATGTCGTGGTCCCGGAGCAGCCGCATCCCGCGTGCTCCGTGTCGGTGGTGTCTGCCGTCGATGCGGCCGGCTGGCCTTCGAGCACCATCGGCTCGATGCCGAGCTTGTTGAAGAGCGCCTGGTCCTTGTCCTCGCCGGGATTGTCGGCCGTGAGCAAGGTGTCGCCGCAGAAGATCGAATTTGCACCCGCGAAGAAGCACAGCGCCTGTGTTTCCTCGCTCATTTCGGTGCGGCCGGCGGACAGGCGCACGAACGAGGTCGGCATCATGATGCGGGCGAGCGCGATGACACGGATGAAGGCGATCGGATCGACCTTCTTGCGGTTCTCGAGCGGCGTGCCCGGAATGGGGATCAGCATGTTGATCGGCACGCTTTCGGGGTGCTCGTCGAGGTTGGCGAGCGTGATCAGCATGTCGATGCGGTCTTCGATGGTTTCGCCGAGGCCGACGATGCCGCCCGAGCAGACCTTGATGCCCGCTTCACGCACGCGCGC
This sequence comes from Hyphomicrobium sp., assembly GCF_019744875.1. Lineage (GTDB taxonomy): Bacteria > Pseudomonadota > Alphaproteobacteria > Rhizobiales > Hyphomicrobiaceae > Hyphomicrobium_C. The sequence goes on from NZ_JAIETU010000006.1 coordinate 500,130, forward strand.
GAGTGTGTCCAGGCGGTCCGAGAACGAGCGCGTCTTGATGATCTCGGAGTAGTAGCGCTCGGAGGTGTCGATGTTATGATTGTAGTAGTCGAGGCCGGCGTGCTGGAGCTGGGCGACGTCCGTGTCGGACAGCATGCCGAGCGTCATGCAGGTTTCCATGCCGAGCGCCTTGACGCCTTCGACCATGGCGACGACGGAGTCCATGTCGCGCGACTTCGGCGAGCGCCAGGCGGCGCCCATGCAATAGCGCGTGGCGCCCTGCTCCTTGGCCTTTTTCGCCTCTGCGATGACGCGCTGGACTTCCATCAGCTTCGAGGCCTTGAGGCCGGATTCGTGATGGGCGGACTGGCTGCAGTAGCCGCAATCCTCGGCGCAGCCGCCGGTCTTGATCGACAGCAGGCGGGCGAGCTGGACCTTGTTGGGGTCGAAATGGCGGCGCTGCACGGTTGCGGCGCGGAACAGGAGATCGTTGAACGGCAGGTCGTGGATCGCCTGCGCCTCGGCCCGGGTCCAGTCATGGCGGACTACGTCGCGGAGCCCGTCGGCGGCGTTGGCGGGCATCGGGACGACATGCACGTTCATCGAGGGTCTTCTCCAACTTTGCGGCCGGCGCATCGTAGGGTACGGCGGTTCGATTGGGAACCGCCTCCCGGCGCATCAGCCTGCATACTCTTGTATTGTATTCTGTATCGTATTCGTCAACTTGCAGCCTTGGGAAGCCCTCGGGCGCGCGCCCCCGGCAGGCCTGGCCGGGTGGGGATGTTTGCACCGCCCTGGCCCGGGACCGCAAGGCACAATTTACCAAAAACAGGCCCTCCAGCGCTTACCAGCACCCGGCAGAACGTACAGAAACTGAAAGTGGTTAGCGCGAATGGTCGCTTGCTTTGAGCGGGCACATGCGAAAGGCTGGCCATGTTGGGTCGATTTGGGCGTTCGCAAACGTGCGCCCGATCGAAATTGGGGAGACGAAAGTATGGATCTTACGTCATTGCTTATTCAGGCTGTCAGCGGCGCCATCGGCGGCAATGCGGCCAACGCAGTTGCAAAGAACGATGCTCTGGGAACGCTCGGCAACACCATTGCAGGTGCTCTCGGCGGCGGACTTGGTGGCCAGATCCTCGGCCCGCTGCTCGGGCTCGGAGGCGCTGCCGCGACGTCCGGCCTCGACATCAACGCCATCATCTCCGGTTTCGCGACCGGTGGTGTGAGCGGCGCTGTTACGGCGCTCGTGCTCGGAATCATCAAGGCCAAGCTCGCCGGCTAAGCTCAATCATCAGGTTGGCGACGGCCGGTTCATAAGGACCGGCCGTCGGACCTGAGACAGCTTACTTCGCGATCCTGCCGCCGCCCTGGCGCGTGATGGCGACGATTGCCGGACGCGGCGGGACACCGTCCTTGAAGTCCGGCCACCGCGTCAGCGGCGCTTCGAACGTCGACGGCGTGCCGCCGGCCTCGTCCGGTGTTTCGCCGGGGTGCTGGACGGAGACGAAGAACGTCTCCAGGTCGGGCGTGAAACACGGCCCGCACATTTCCGCGCCGACCGGCACCTGGAAGAAGCAGCGCGCAAGGCCACGCTGCGTGCCCTCCGTGTCGATCGCCCAGATGCCGTCGTTGCGCCCCGTGCGGCGGCCTGCATTGCCGTCCGTCGCAACCCAGAGCCGGCCTTCGGCGTCGACCGCGAAGTTGTCCGGCATGGCGAACCACCCGTTCGCAGAGGTGGCCGGGTTGAAGCTCGCGCCGACCTCGGCGACCTCGGGCGAGCCGCACTTCAAGAGAATGTCCCACGTGAAGGTGGGGGCCGCGTGGTCGCCGCCGGTGGGTGTCAGTTCAATGATGTGGCCGAAAGTGTTGGGCCCGCGCGGGTTGGCGGCATCCGTGCCGTCAGCCTTGCGTTTGCTGTTGTTGGTGAGCGCCAGATAGACCTTTCCGTTGCGCGGATTGACTTCGATGTCCTCAGGCCGGTCCATGCGCGTTGCGCCCAGAAGGTCGGCGGCGAGGCGCGCGTGAATGACGACATCGCCCTGGTCCTGGAAGCCGTTCTGCTGCGAGAGCCAAACCTGGCCGTCCTTGTTGGCGCGGCCGTGGACGAGCGGCAGCCACTCGCCGGTGCCGTCGGCGTGGAAGCGGGCGACGGACAGCTCGCCATGATCGAGCAGGTGCTTGTTGGCGGCGCGATTTTCAGCGTCGACCTTGCCGTCGGTGACAAAGCGATAGACGTAGTCGAAGCGCTCGTCGTCGCCCTGGTAGACGACGAACCGGCCGTCGGAGTTGACGATGTTGCCCGCGCCCTCGTGCTTGAAGCGGCCCATGGCAGTGCGCTTGACCGGCGTAGAGGTGGGATCGAACGGATCGATTTCCACGACCCAGCCGAACCGGTTCGGTTCATTCGGCTCCTTCAGTGCGTCGAAGCGGTCGTGGAAGCGGCCCCACGCGTACCATTCGGCGGGCGCGCCATAGCGGCGTAGCGCGCGGGCTTCGGGCGTGATCGGCTCGGCCGCCGCCTTGCCCCAGAAGTAGCCGTTGAAGTTCTCTTCACAGGTGAGCCACGTGCCCCACGGCGTGACGCCGCCGGCGCAGTTGTTGAGCATGCCGAGGACGCGCGTGCCGGCTGGATCGGCCGACGTTTTCATGCGGGCGTGACCGGCGGCGGGGCCGGACACGTCCATCGGCGTTTCGGCCGTGATGCGGCGCGCAAACTTCGAGCCCGGCACGACGCTCCATTTGCCGTCGACCCGGCGGATTTCGAGCACGGAGCCGCCGTGGGCCGTCATCTCTGCGTCGACGATCTCGCGCGTCACGGCGTGGAAATCGGCGTTCTTGTCGCTGCGCGGGCTGAGGCCCGGGAACATCAGCTCGCCGTTGGTGTACTCGTGATTGACCACGAGGAGGCCATGATCCGAGCGGCCGTCGATGGGGAGGTAGCCAAGGAAATCGTTGTTGTAGCCGTATTGGAGGCGCTGGGCGGCGGCGTTCGGCTTGCCGGGCTCGAACGCGGGGGCATCCGCGAGCACCGCATCGCCCCAGCGGATCAGGACGTCGGCGTCGTAGCCTTCAGCGACGTGGTGGGTCGGCGAGTCCGGCGTGACGGTGAGTTCGGCGAACGAGAACTGGCTCGCGTCCGGCTGCGTCTCGCCCGAAGCCGGGGCGGCGGACAGCGCGTCGGGCCAGATCAGCTCGGCGGCGACCGCGACGGCGGCCAGCCCCTTCACCAGGTCGCGCCGGGACAGCCGCTCGGCCACGAGGTCGCCCATGGTGGGACCCGAGGTGGTGTTGGAGCCCTTGTTCTCGGCCGCTTCGAAGGCGACGGCGGGCGGCAGCCGATTGCTGGACATGTCGGGGTGCTCCTTGGGGCCATGCACGGAGGGATCATGCAGGAAGGGATCGAGCGCGAACTCCTGCGCGCGAGATCCGCCTTAGCGCGTCCGTTTCACCGGTTGATGACGGTAATTGCGTAAGGAACGCCGGGCCTTTCTCCACGTTGCCGCAGGCGGTTTCGCAAAGACTGCGCTGGGCATTAAGCGGGCGCGCTTCTCCCTATACGGCGTTTTTTGTCGAATTAAAAACAGTGCGAAACTCATCAAAGTTTCGTTATTGCCTTCCTTTGATCGGTTTCTTTCTGATCAAATACCGAGCAGCCTCGTCGTATCTCAGAGGCGCGTATGCGAGGTCTCTGCCACGTAGCCGGGGCCCGATGTAGGGAGTTCAAGGCATGGCAACACAAGCGGGGTTCGATCCGAACGCTTTTGGTCCGTTCGGCGCGTTGTTTCAAAACTACGTTTCAGCCCTCGAGACGTTCAGCCAGGGGCGGTCGCCATTCGGAGACCTGCCGGGGTTCGACCCTCAGGCGATGGCCTCCCAGGTTACTGCACCGCTGAAGGTAGCGGCGCGCTGCCAGCTCGAAGTGATGGGGCTCGCCAATCGCCGCCTGCAAGCCTATCTGCAAACGCCGTCGCGTCTCGCGCTCTGCCGGACGCCGCACGATTTCCTCAATGAACAGATGGCGTTCTTCCACACGGCGATGGAGCAGTACGGCGAGAGCTCGCAGAAGATTACGGACGCCTGGGCGCATCTGATGCCGTCGTCGGCCGGAGCACGCATCGAGCGCGATTACATCAGCTTCAACAACGGCAGCGGCAAGGAACACGGCGCGCCCGTGAAGCAGGACGCCGCGACCAAGCAGCGACGCGTCGCCTGAGGCTTCGCAGTCTTGAATTCGACGCGCGTTGCAATGACTTAAGGCTTGCAGTCGGAATTCGCCGTCGCGAATGACCCGCGGCGGCTTTGGCGTGCCTATTTCAGGGCGGCGAGACCCTCTCCGAAACCGGCAAGAGATATGGGAATGCCGATACCGGCTTCCTCGGTTTGGAAAATAATGAAGATGGCTGTTTTGCCGGTTTTGAGCTGCTCGATCAGCTTATCTTCGACAGTGACCTGAGCATAGCACGCAAAGGTATGGCAGCGCAGGAACGGCGCATGGCCGATGTCGGCGCCGTCAATCTTGAGGCCGACGCCCGGCGGCAGCAGGATGCCCACGGGGGCGAACACGCGCAGCACCCTGACGCCGTTCGAGAACTGCTGGAAGTAGATCGTCAGGCCGACGTTCTGGCGGTCTTCGGCGGTGACGCTTTGCACGAGCGCGCAGGCTTCGTGCTTAGCGCCCGGCGGCGGCGGTTTGCAGACGTACTGCCAGTCGCCGTACTGACCCTTCACCGTGCCGTCGGCGAACTGAGGCGGGAGGGCTGCGGCCTTCGCCGACTCACCGGTCTCCGCTGCTCCGGCGAGCGCAGCGTCCGGCAGCAGTAATCCCGTGCTGAGCAGTCCCATTATCGGCGCGTATAACGCGGCGCACAAAATACGTAAGGAGCGGAGAGCGGACAGGCGATGGCGCCCATGCGTCACGGCGTTGGTGTTGGGCATGTGTTTTTCAAAGGTCCCCGAAATGCGCGCCGATGCTGTCCTTCGACTGCCTGCAAACAGCGCATCCGCGGCTCTAGCGCACCGTCATCGTCTCGGCGAGGAAAAAGGCCAAAGTGGGACTCGGTGGTGCAACTCGTGCAGGTCGGCGACGGCCTGTGGTTGTGATGACGCTTCGGATCAGCGCGTGGAGCGTCGCGTCGATGTTGCGGCGCAATAGATATTGTCGGGCGATGCTGCGGCATTAAGCGGGGTTAGAGCGCAGAAAACTTGACTTGAGACGTGTTTGACGATTGTGCTCTCTGGTTTTGGGGGATTTCTGCCATAGGCGCACATTCGAGCAGTTGAATGTGGCGACATGGGGCCTTTTTGGGGGTCCCGTTCGGGCCGGCGCGCTGGCCGGGCAAGACGATCGGCAAGATCGAACGAACCGAAACAAGGGAGATTCCCAGCACACCAGCTGGGACACGAACCGGGGAGCGGAGAATGCTGAATTGGATTTTCAAGTGTGGGCCGAAGGCGGCGCTTGCAGGGCTTGCAACGCTGCTGCTGCCTGCGGCCGCGTCGGCTGAGGGCATGGGCCAGTCCCTTCCCGGGCAGATGACCCTGCAGGCTGCCGCGACCCCGATCGCGCGCGAGCTGCACGACTTCTACCACCTGACGAACACGATCATCATCGCGATCGCCATCTTCGTGCTGATCCTGATGCTCTACGTGATGTTCCGCTTCAGCGAGAAGCGCAACAAGACCCCCAGCACCACGACCCATCACACGTTGCTGGAAGTGGCCTGGACGGTCATCCCGATCCTGATCCTCGTCGTGATCGCGATCCCGTCGTTCAAGCTTCTGATGAACCAGTACACGTACCCGAAGCCGGACGTGACCATCAAGGCGATCGGCAACGCCTGGTTCTGGGAGCACGAGTACCCGGACTTCGGCAACTTCTCGGTTACGTCCAACATGCTGACGGACGAGGAAGTCGCTGAGCGCAACCAGAAGGGCATTCCGACGCCCCGCCTGCTCGGCGTCGACAACGAGATCGTCGTGCCGGTCAACAAGGTCGTGCACGTGCTGGTGACCTCGAACGACGTCATCCACAACTGGACCATCCAGTCCTTCGCCTCGAAGGTGGACGCAGTTCCCGGCCGCCTGACCTCGACCTGGTTCCAGGCCGAGAAGGAAGGCGTCTACTACGGCCAGTGCTCCGAACTCTGCGGTCTCAACCACGCCTTCATGCCGATCGCGGTTCGCGTGGTTTCGGATTCCGTGTTCAGCGAGTGGGCCGGTGCGATGCAGGCCAAGGATCGCAAGAAGGCAAAAGAGATCCTCGACAAGGTGGCTCTCGAGCAGGCGAGCATGAAGACCGCCGCTGCTGCTGAATAACGCGCTGGAGCGCACAATCGGCGGCCGTCGCTACGGCCGCCGACCTGAACCCAGGAACGGAAACACCCAGGTCAACAAAGGTTTTACAAATGGGTAGCACCGCTGCACACGCCGACGACCACGATCACGCCCCAACCGGGCTTCGTCGTTGGCTTTTCTCGACCAACCACAAAGACATCGGCACGATGTACCTGATCTTCGGCATGATCGCCGGCCTGATCGGCGGCGGCCTGTCGATTGCCATGCGTCTCGAGCTCGCTGAGCCGGGCATGCAGTATTTTGCCAACCCGCATACCTTCAACGTGTTCGTGACCGGCCACGGTCTCATCATGGTGTTCTTCATGGTGATGCCGTCGACGATGGGCGGCTTCGGCAACTGGTTCGTGCCGCTGCAGATCGGCGCGCCGGACATGGCGTTCCCGCGCATGAACAACATCTCGTTCTGGCTGCTGCCGGTCGCTCTGTCGCTGCTCGTGATCTCGATGTTCGTCGAGGGTCCGTCGGGCATGCACGGCGTCGGCGCGGGCTGGACGATGTACGCTCCGCTGTCGACCGCAGGTCATCCTGGGCCGGCCGTCGATCTCGCGATCCTTGCGCTTCACATCGCAGGCGCTTCGTCGATCCTCGGTGCGATCAACTTCATCACCACCATCTTCAACATGCGCGCTCCGGGCATGACGCTCCACAAGATGCCGCTGTTCGTGTGGTCGGTGCTGATCACCGCGTTCCTGCTGCTTCTCTCGCTCCCGGTTCTCGCCGGCGCGATCACGATGCTGCTCACGGACCGTAACTTCGGCACGACGTTCTTCTCGCCGGCCGGCGGTGGCGACCCGATCCTGTACCAGCATCTGTTCTGGTTCTTCGGCCATCCCGAAGTTTACATTCTGATCCTGCCCGGCTTCGGCATGGTCAGCCACATCATCGCTACGTTCTCGCGCAAGCCGGTGTTCGGTTATCTCGGCATGGCCTACGCCATGGTTGCCATCGGCCTCGTCGGCTTCATCGTGTGGGCGCACCACATGTACGCAGCCGGCATCAACGTGAACACGCAGGCCTACTTCGTGTTCGCCACGATGGTGATCGCGGTTCCCACGGGCGTTAAGATCTTCTCGTGGATCGCAACGATGTGGGGCGGCTCGCTGCAGTTCAAGCTGCCGATGATCTGGGCGCTTGGCTTCATCTTCCTGTTCACGGTGGGTGGCGTCACGGGCGTCATGCTGGCCAACGCCGGCGTCGACCGCGCGCTGCACGACACCTACTACGTCGTCGCGCACTTCCACTACGTGCTGTCGCTTGGCGCCGTGTTCTCGATCTTCGCGGGCTACTACTACTGGTTCCCGAAGATGACCGGCTACATGTACTCGGACTTCTGGGGCAAGCTGCACTTCTTCATCACGTTCATCGGTGCGAACGTGCTGTTCTTCCCGCAGCACTTCCTCGGCCTCGCCGGCATGCCGCGCCGCTATGTGGACTACCCGGATGCCTACGCATTCTGGAACCACGTCTCGTCGATCGGCTCGTACATGACGGCTGTCGGTACGCTCTGCTTCTTCATCGGTGTGTTCGTCGCGCTCGCCCGCAAGGTGCCGGCCGGAAACAACCCGTGGGGCGTGGGCGCCACGACGCTCGAGTGGACGCTGCCTTCGCCGCCTGCCTATCACTCGTTCGAGACGCTGCCGCGCATCACGGGCAGCTCGCACCACTAGTGTGATCGGCGGGGACGGAAGCCTCGCCGGCTACATTTCACGACACTCGGCGGCGGACGCTCACGCGTCCGCCGCCACCTCGAAGGCCGCAACACAGAATTGCGAGCGACACCTGCGGGGGCAACCCGCGCCCGGGAGGACTGAAGCCAATGACGACGTCTATCGCCGAAGGAACTCTCGACAGCCGGATCACCACGGCGGAGCCTTCGGTCAGTGATTTTCTCGAGCTGATGAAGCCGCGCGTGATGTCGCTCGTGGTCTTTACGTCGCTAGCCGGACTTTTTGCAGCGCCCGGCCAATTGCATCCGGTGCTGGCCGTGATCGCGGTCATCTGCATCGCCGTCGGCGCTGGCGCGTCGGGCGCTCTCAACATGTGGTACGACGCCGACATCGATGCGCGCATGGCGCGCACGGCGGCGCGGCCCATTCCGCGCGGTCGCGTGACCGCCGACGAAGCGCTGGCCTTCGGCTCGGTGCTGTCGGTCGTGTCGGTGCTGACGCTCGGCGTTCTGGTCAACTGGGTTGCGGGCGGGCTGCTCGCGCTCACCATCGCCTACTACGTGTTCTTCTATACGATGTGGCTGAAGCGGCGGACGCCGCAGAACATCGTGATCGGCGGGGCCGCGGGTTCGTTTCCTCCGATGATCGGCTGGGCTGCCGTGACCGGTGGCGTGTCGATTGAGAGCGTGCTCATGTTCCTCATCATCTTCATGTGGACGCCGCCGCATTTCTGGGCGCTCGCGCTTTATCGCTGCCGTGACTACGAGCGCGTCGGCGTGCCGATGCTGCCAGTGGTCGCTGGACCCGACGAGACGCGCCGGCAGATCCTGCTCTATTCGCTCGCGCTCGTGCCGCTTGCCATCAGCCCTTACTTCATCGGGCTCGGCGGCATCGCGTATGCGGCCGTCTCCACGGTTCTCGGGCTGATCTTCCTCTATCTGGCTTTCAAGGTCTGGCGCGTGCGCGAAGGACGCGAAGGCGATCACGCGGCCAAGCAGCTCTTCGTGTTCTCGATCTTCTATCTGTTCCTCTTGTTCGCGGTGCTGCTCGGCGAGCACATCGCGCTCAAGTTCCAATAGTCTGGCTGACGTAGACAATCGAAGCGCAAGGAGACTCGGTGGCAGTGACGCAAGACCAGGACGAAAACACGAAGCGCCTTCAGCGCCAGCGTCTCCGTTCCGTGGCGATTGCGCTCGGTCTCGGCTTTCTCGTGCTGCTGTTCTACGCGGCGACGATCGTGCGGATGGGAAACTAGTTTTGTTCGGTCGCGCTTCGATCGAGACGGGTTCTACCGGATCAGAAGCGCTTCAACCGGCCAGGAGTTGACGTGACGGCAGACGACGACAGCACAAGGCCCGCTCCGGCGGCCAAAGGCGTAAAGCCCGATCCCGTACGGCGCGGCACCAACCGCGGCGTCGTGCTGACGTGCGTCGTGGCGCTGCTGGCCATGGGCGGAATGACGTGGGCGGCCGTGCCGCTCTATCGGCTGTTCTGCCAGGTGACGGGCTACGGCGGCACGACCATGCGCGCCGACAAGGCGCCGGACGCTGTCGGCCAGCGCAAGATCATCATCCGTTTCGACGCCAACGTGTCGCCCGGCATGGCCTGGGAGTTCCAGCCCGTGCAGCGGACGATGGAGGTCAAGGTTGGCGAGAACGCGCTGGCCTTCTACAAGGCGCACAATACGTCGGCGCATGCCATCACGGGGTCGGCGACCTACAACGTATCGCCGGATATCGCGGGGGCGTATTTCAGCAAGATCGAGTGCTTCTGCTTTACGGAGCAAACGCTTGCAGCCGGCGAGAGCGTCGAGATGCCGTTGTCGTTCTTCGTCGATCCTTCGATCGAGAACGACCGCGATGCGTCGCTCGTGAAAGAGATCACGCTGTCCTACACCTTCTATCCGATCGACGGGACCGGGGCGAAAGCCGAGGTCAAGACGGGCGAGGCGGGAAAGGGCGGATGAGTTTTTCCGGTGACGGGCACTCGTCGCCGGTACGAGACGAACGGATCGAAGCGTTCCGCCGATTGGCGCTGGACCTTCGATCTGACGGAACCCCGGGGCCGCAAGCCTCGGGTTAAAGGACGGGCCGAGACACGCGCCGCCGAACTGATCTTCTGGGATCATGGGCGCGGGGCGTGAGGAGGCCGGGGGAAAATAAAGCGAACGGGGATTTACGGAGACGAAAATGGCCCAAGCGCACGGCAAGCAACACGACTATCACCTGCTCGACCCGAGCCCGTGGCCGATTACGGCTTCGCTCTCGGCGTTCGTGACGGCCATCGGAGCGGTCATCTGGATGCGCTCTCTGGGCGAAGGCGCAACCGGCCTGTTCGGCGTGCACGGACCTTGGGTTTTCGCCCTCGGCTTCCTGGGTCTCGTCGGCACGGCCACCCTGTGGTGGCGCGACGTCATCATCGAAGCGAACCGCGGCGACCATACGCCGGTCGTGCAGCTGCACCTCCGTTACGGCGTTCTGCTGTTCATCGCGTCGGAAGTGATGTTCTTCGTGGCCTGGTTCTGGGCCTACTTCGACTTCGCGTTGTTCCCGGCTGACATCTATACGCCCGACAACGTCAAGGAAGCGCTCGGCATGGTTCAGCGCAACACGCTGTTCGGCGGACAGTGGCCGCCGGTGCCGGTCGAGTCGACCGATGCCGTCATTCCCGCCACGGGCGCGCCCGTCAACGGCTACTTCAAGGGCACGTTCGACCCTTGGGGCATTCCGTTCGTCAACACGCTGATCCTGCTCCTGTCGGGCGTCACCGTGACGTGGGCGCACCACGCGCTGCTCAAGAACGATCGCCGCGGTCTCGTGCTCGGCCTTCTCGCCACCGTCATCCTCGGCGCCATCTTCACCGCGCTGCAGGCTTACGAGTACATGCACGCCGCCTTCACCTTCGGCGGTCACGCCTACGGCTCGGCGTTCTTCATGGCGACCGGCTTCCACGGCGCGCACGTCATCATCGGCACGATCTTCCTGCTCGTGTGCCTGGTGCGTGCAATTCGTGGCGCCTTCACGCCGCAGCAGCATTTCGGTTTCGAAGCCGCTGCCTGGTACTGGCACTTCGTCGACGTCGTCTGGCTGTTCCTGTTCGCCTCCATCTACATCTGGGGCGCAGGCGCTAACCCGGGCGTTGGCCACTAAGGCTTTGCCGGTGGATCTAGGAACGAGCGAGGGGCTGGACTTGCGTCCGGCCCCTTTGCATTTCAGGCATCGCCTCGCAGACGCGGCGAGCATCCGGGAGGGGTCATGACCGGGCAAGACGAGCGACATGCCGGGACGTCGGGCGGACGTGGGTTGCCGGGCGTGCTTCTGTCGGGGCTGCTGGCGCGGTGCCCGCGCTGCGGGGGCGGCGCGTTGTTCCGGAACGGGCTGATGCTGCGGCCGAAGTGCGAGAGATGCGACCTCGACTATGCGTTCATCGACACCGGAGACGGCCCGGCGGTGTTTGCAATCCTCATCCTCGGGTTCGTGGTGCTCGGGGCGGCGCTGTTCGTGGAGTTCAGGTTCGGGCCTCCGGTCTGGGTCCATGCGCTGTTGTGGGGCATTCTCACGCCGTTGTTCGCGTTCGCGCTGCTGAGATTTCTCAAGGCGACGCTGATCGGACTGCAATGGCTGCACAAGGCGGAAGAGGGCCGGCTGGCGAAGGACTGAAGCATGACGACGGAGAACAGCGCGGGCGCGCTCGCCGGGTGGCGCAGCCTGTTGTGGCCGGGACTGATGACGCTCGTGTCGCTGCCGATCCTGATCGGGCTCGGCGTCTGGCAGCTCGAGCGGCTGGCGTGGAAGGAAGGGCTGATCGCCTCGATCGCGGCAGAGGTCGGCAAGGCGCCGCTGCCCTTGGAACAGCCGGCAGATGCGTGGAAGACGCTCGAAACAGAAGAATATCGCCCGGTGTCGGTCAGGGGGCGTTTCCGGCATGCGGATGAGCGCCACCTCTTCGCGTCGGCCGACGGGGCAACAGGCTGGCACGTCTACACGCCGCTCGAGACCGAGGGCGGCCATGTGCTGTTCGTCAATCGCGGCTTCGTGCCCGACACGATGAAGGACGCGGCAACGCGCGCATCGGGGCAGGTGGACGGCGTGGTGGAGGTACGTGGGCTTTTGCGCAAGCCCGGCGTCCACGGCTGGTTCGAGCCGGACGCGGACCTCGCCCGCAACGTCTGGTATTGGCGCGATCTCCCGGGGTTGACGGCGTCGCTCGGCAGCGATGTCGATCCGGCCAAGGTGCTGCCGTTCTTCGTCGATGCGCTGGCCGAGCCGGCCAATCCCGGCGGCTGGCCGAAGGGCGGCGTGACGCGGCTCGAAATCCCCAATCGCCACATGGAATACGCGCTGACGTGGTTTGGTCTAGCGGCTACGCTGGTGGTGATTTTCGCGGTTTTTGCCTGGCCGCGGCTGGGGCGCCGGAGCGCGCCTTGATCCCGGGCGGGGCGACCGTTACAGCGTTAGAATGGCCGCGCGCCATGGCGGCCCTACAACCCAGGATTTCGAAGACGTGACCTACATCTCCACCCGGGGCGAAGCGCTTTCGCTGACGTTCGAAGACGTGCTGCTCAACGGTCTCGCGCGTGACGGCGGCCTCTATCTGCCGGACGTCTGGCCGACGCTTTCGGCCGAGACCATCGCGGGCTTCGCCGGAAAGCCGTTCGCGGACGTCGCGACCGAGGTGATCCTGCCGTTCACGCAGGGCTCCATCGATCGCGCCACGCTGCATGAGATGGCGGCCGATGCCTACAGCCGGTTCGATCATCCTGCCGTGACGCCGCTGGTGCAGATCGATCGCAACCGGTGGGTGCTCGAACTGTTTCACGGCCCGACGCTGGCGTTCAAGGACGTCGCGATGCAGCTCCTGGCGCGGCTCATGGATCATGCGCTGTCAAAGCGGGGACAGCGCGCGACCATCGTCGGCGCGACGTCCGGCGATACGGGCGGGGCGGCGGTCGAAGCTTTCCGCGGCTCGAAGCGTGTGGACGTGATTGTGCTGTTTCCAGATGGGCGCGTCTCGGATGTTCAGCGCCGCATGATGACGACGCCGACGGACGCCAACGTGCACGCGGTCGCCATCAAGGGCACGTTCGACGATTGCCAGGCGCTCGTGAAGGCGATGTTCAACGATCACGCCTTCCGCGATCGGATGAGCCTGTCGGGCGTCAACTCGATCAACTGGGCGCGCATCGTGGCGCAGGTGACGTACTATTTCGTCGCCGCGGCTGCGCTCGGCGCGCCGCACCGGCCGATGCGGTTCGCCGTGCCGACCGGAAATTTCGGCGACATCCTGGCCGGCTGGGTGGCGAAGCGCATGGGGCTGCCGATCGACCAGCTCGTGATTGCGTCGAACGCCAACGACATCCTGCCGCGCGCGCATGCGACCGGCGTGTACGAGATGCGCTCGGTCGTGGAAACCTCGTCGCCGTCGATGGACATTCAGATCTCATCGAACTTCGAGCGCTTTCTGTTCGAGGCGTCGGGCCGGGACGCGGGGTTCATTCGCGGGGCGATGGGTGCGCTCTCGCAGGGCGGCCGGTTCGAGCTCGGCGCGGCCGCAAAGCCGTTCGCGACGGAGTTCGGTGCGGTGGCGGCCGACGAGGCGCTCGTGGCGGAGACGATCCGACGGACCAGGGCGGCAACGGGCTACCTGCTCGATCCGCATACCGCCTGCGGCGTGGCGGCGCTCGAAGCGGCGTCGCCGCAATCGGCGAGCCCCGGCATCGTGCTTTCGACGGCGCATCCGGCCAAGTTCCCCGACGCGATGGAGAAGATCACCGGCGTGCGTCCCGCGTTGCCGCCCCGGCTCTCGACGCTGCTCGATGCGCCCGAGCGGTTCGAGGTGCTCGACAACGATGCCGCGGCGGTCAAGGCGTTCGTCGAACGGGCCGCGCGTCCGGCTACGGCTGGTGCGCAATGACGACGCAGATCACGCGTCTCGGCAACGGACTGACCATCGTCACCGACACCATGACGCATGTCGAGACGACATCGCTCGGCATCTGGGTCGGTGTCGGCGCGCGCCACGAGCAGCCGGCGGAAAACGGCATCTCGCATTTTCTCGAGCACATGTCGTTCAAGGGAACGGCGACGCGCTCCGCGCAGGCGATTGCCGAAGAGATCGAGGCGGTCGGCGGCGAATTGAACGCGGCGACGGGGCTCGAAACGACGGCCTACTTTGCTCGCGTCCTCAAGGGCGACGAGGGCGTCTCGATGGAGCTGATCGCCGACATTCTGCTCAATTCGAGTTTTTCGTCGGACGAACTCGAGCGTGAGCGCGAGGTCATCCTGCAGGAGATCGCCTCGACCCGCGACATGCCCGACGACATCGCGTTCGAGCTCGTCAACGAGGCGGCCTATCCGGGCCAGGCGGTCGGCCGCCCGATCCTCGGGCCCGCGGCGAACGTCAAACGGTTCTCGCCGGGCGACCTTTCGGCCTTTCTCGCCACCCACTATCTGCCCGGCTCGATGGTACTGTCGATCGTTGGGGACGTGCAGCACGAGACGCTCGTTCGCCACGCTGAGGCCCTATTCGGCGGGCTCACTTCGAAGCTCGTGAAAGCCCAGGAAGCAGCGCACTACCAGGGCGGAGTCCGGTGGCATCCCAAGCGCTTCGAACAGAGCCATCTGGTGCTCGGGTTCGAGGCGCCGTCCTATCGTGATCAAGCGTACTTTACGGCGCAGGTGTTCTCGGGGCTCTTGGGTGGGGGCATGTCGTCCCGGTTGTTCCAGGAAGCCCGCGAGAAGCGGGGGCTGTGCTATTCGATCTATTCGTCCGCGTGGAGCCTTAACGATACCGGGGTTCTGGCGGTGCATGCGGCGACGGGACCCGAAATGATGGCCAGCCTCATCGACATTACGTGCGGCGAGTTCGAGGATGTGGCGCGGCGCGGTCCGTCGACAGCAGAACTCAACCGGGCGAAAGCCCAGCTCAAGGCAGGGCTGCTAATGAGTCTCGAATCGTCATCGGCTCGCGCCGAGCAGATGGCCCGGCATCTGTTGGCGCACGGACGTATCATCGACCGTGACGAGTTGATCCAGAATGTCGACGCCGTGAGCGTCGAGGACGTCGGCCGATTTGCGCAACTCGTGCTCGCGCGGCCTCCGTCCGTGGCCGTCGTTGGCGCCGGCAAGGCGTCGCAACGGCTCGCAGTGCAAGCCGCCGACCGCGTCGCGCGCGGTTCGGCAAGCGCGGAGGCGAAGATAGCCTGATGGCGTTCCTGAGGGCCGGAAACTCGTCGGAGTGGGCGGTCATTCAGGGCCGCGGCGTCTGGCTGCGCCCGCCGCTCATGAGCGATTACGGTCCTTGGGCGGAACTGCGCGCGCAGGGCCGCGCGCATCTCGTGCCGTGGGAGCCGGCCTGGCCGCGCGATGACCTGACGAGAAGCGCCTATCGTCGCCGCATCCGCCACTACCAGCGCGAGGCTCGCGATGATCTCGGCTATGCGTTCCTGATTTTCGACAGTGACAGCGAGCGGCTCATCGGCGGGCTCACGCTCTCCAACGTGCGTCGCGGCGTCACGCAGTCTGCCATGCTCGGCTATTGGCTCGGGTTGCCTCACGTGGGCAAGGGCTTCATGACGCGCGCCGTCACCGCCGTGCTGCCGCATGCGTTCGAGCAGCTTCGTCTGCATCGCGTCGAGGCGGCTGCGCAGCCGACCAACCAGCGCTCCGTGGGCGTTCTCAAGCGGGCGGGCTTCGTCGAGGAAGGCCTCGCAAGGCGCTATCTCAAGATCAATGGCGTGTGGCAGGATCACCTCGTGTTCGCGATCCTCGCCGAGGATTGGATGGCGCGAGAGGTCCAATCGTGACGCGCCGCATGGCTCCCAACCTCAGAGCGGTCTTCCGCGCTTCAATCGCGGGGCGGATCGCTGCGTTTGCGGTGATGCTGCTGGCGTCGCTGGTTGCGGTGTCCGCGCCTGCGCTTGCGCTCAAGCCGATCGAGATCGGCCAGGACCAGGGGCGTCTCGACGTGACGCCGCTGGCGGATCTCTACGAAGGCCGTGGCGACAGCCTGCAGGTCGAAACGGCGGCCGGCGCGGATGGTCTCGCAAGCCGCATGTCGGTGTCGGCCGCAACGCCGGGCGACAATCCCAACTGGATCGTGTTCGCGCTCACCAACTCGACGGACAAGCCGGTGGAGCGCTGGCTTTCGGCGGCGCGCTACAGCGTGATCGGATCGGGCGTCGTGTGGCCGGATCTCGATGCTCAACGCATCGAGGCGATCACGCCGTCGGTGGGCTTCGTGCCGGAGCGCATCAAGAGCGACCGGGCGGACCTGTTCCGCATCACGCTCGAGCCGGGGCAGACCATCACTTACGTCGCGGAGCTTTCATCGGAGCGTTTTGCGCGCCTGCATCTGTGGAAGCCGCTCGACTACGAAATCCGCATTTCCGACCGCCAGCTTTTCAACGGCGTGCTGCTCGGGCTGACGGGCCTGATGGCGATCTTCCTGACGGCCATCTTCGCGGCCAACCACAAACTCGTGTTTCCGGCATCTGCGCTGGTGGCGTGGTGCGTACTTGCCCATCTCTGTGTCGACTTCGGCTTCTTCCATAAGCTGTTCCAGCTCAAGCCCGAGGCGAATGCTGTCTATCGCGCGGCGTCGGAGGCCGCGCTCGCGGCCAGCCTTGTGGTGTTCCTGCATGTGTTCCTCAGGCTCGCGCTGTGGCACGGGCTGATCCGCATGTTGATCACGGTGTGGCTGCTGGCGCAGTTCTCGCTGATCGCCGTCGCGATCATCGACCCGCGGCTGGCGGCCACGTTCGCGCGTCTCTCGTTCCTGTTCATCGGGTTGACGGGCACGGGCCTCATCCTGTTCCTCGCCTTGCGCGGCCAGGACCGCGCGCTCTCGCTCATCCCGACATGGATCCTGTTCCTCGTCTGGATCTTCGGGGCGGGCGTTGCGCTGACCGGCAAGCTGACAGGCGAAGCCGCCGTGTTCGGCCTCGTGTCCGGCATGGTTCTGATCGTGCTCTCGATCGGCTTTACGGTGACGCAGTATGCGTTCCGCTCGGTGGAGCCGCTGCATGGCGCGGCGCCGACGGAGCTGCAGGCGCGCTCGATTGCGGTCGATGCTTCGGGCGCGGCGGTCTGGGAATGGAACGCGCGCCGCGACGAGGTCAAGGTCAGCCAGTCGGTCGAGGCGCTGCTCGGGCTGTCGCCGGGGGATCTCTCGACGCGGACCGATGATTTCATGCGCCATCTTCATCCGGCCGACCGCGAGCGGTTCCGGCTGGCGCTGTTCACGGTGCAGGAGCGGCGCGACGGCAAGGTGTGCTGCGAGTTCCGTCTGCGGCAGGCCGACAACAACTATCGCTGGTTCGAGCTCGAAGCGGCCGGTGTGCCGGGCTCTGATCCGCGCTCGTTCAAATGCGTCGGCCTCGTGCGCGACGTGACCGACGCCAAGCGGGCGCACGAACGCCTCCTGCACGACGCCGTGCACGACAGCCTGACGGGGCTTCCGAACCGCGAGCTGCTGCTCGACCGTCTCGAAGTGGCGATGGTGCGCGCCAAGTCGGAGCCGCAAATCCGGCCGACCGCGCTGATCATCGACATCGACAAGTTCACGAGCCTCAGCTCGTCGCTCGGTCTCGTGCTCGGCGACAGCCTGCTGCTCACCATTGCGCGGCGCCTGCAGCGCCACCTCGGACCCAATGACACGCTGGGGCGCATTTCCGGCGATCGCTTCTGCCTGCTGTTGCTCGCCGACCAGCCGGTGGCGGAGCTGGCCCAGCATGCCGAACGCATCCGCCGTTCGCTGCGCTCGCCGATCAAGATTTCGGGCGAGGAGATCGTGCTGACGGGCTCGATCGGCATTGCCATCTTCGACGGCGAGGAATCGAACCACGCAGACCTGCTGAAGAAGGCCGAGATCGCCATGTTCCGCGCCAAGCGCGCGGGCGCCGACCGGATCGAAGTGTTCACGCCGGAGATGAAGGGCGACCAGGACGACCGCCACGCGCTCGAAGCCGAGCTTCGGCGCGCGCTCGAGAAAAACGCCGTGCGCGTTGCGTACTATCCGGTCGTCTACCTGCCGACCGAGGAGCTGGCGGGCTTCGAAGCGGTGGCGCGCTGGGATCATCCGCAGCTCGGCACCATCGATCCGTCGCAGTTCTCGCCGCTGTCCGAAGACAACGACCTGATCGCGCGGCTCGGCATCTATTTGCTGCAGAAGGCTTCGCGCGACGTGGTGGTCTGGCAGAAGGAATTCCCGCGCGGGGATTCACCGCTGTTTGCCAGCGTCAACATCTCGTGCCGCCATCTGTTCCGCCCCGACGTCATCCAGGAAGTGCGCCATATCCTCGGCCGCACGGTGGTGCCGAAGGGATCGCTGCGCATTGAAGTGACGGAGCAGGTGACGCTCGAAAATCCCGAGCAGTCGACGGAAGTGCTCGAATGGCTGCGCTCGTCCGGCGCTGAGATCGTGCTCGACGAATTCGGCACGGGGTATTCGTCGCTGTCCTATCTCGACCGGCTGCCGTTCGACAGCGTCAAGATCGATCAAGCGATCATGCAGGCGGGCGACGTCAAGGGCGGCAACGACAGCGTGCTGTTGCGCTCCATGGTGGCGCTCGGTCACGAGCTTGGAAAGAAAATCGTCGCCAAGGGCGTCGAGGCCGCGGGCGAAGTCAGCTTCCTGCGCTCCATCGAATGCGAATACGCGCAGGGGCCCTATTGCGGCGATGCGATCGCGGACACCGATGTGGTGCAGGTGCTCGCAACGGTGAAGACGTCGGAAAACAAGGTCAAGCCGGTCGGCGTGTTCCGGCCCAAGGCGCGCAAGAAGGCCGGCAAGCCGCAGGCTCCGCAGCAGCGGCCCGACGCCCAGCCCGGGATGGCGGCGGCGAATGGTCAGGCCGCTCCACCGCGCGCGAACGGGAAGGCAGAGCATGCCGCCAACGGACACGCCGCCAAAGGCGCGCCGAACGGACATGCCGCGAATGGCCACGCTTCAAACGGGCATGCTCAGAACGGACATGCTCCAAATGGGCATGTTCAAAATGGGCAGGGCGTGCCACCGGAGATCCAGCAGGGCGGCAACGGCAAGGGCGCACCGATGAAGCCCGCAGTCGCGGCTCCGCGCGATCCCGCGACCGGCGCGCTGGCCCGTGCGCAGGCGCGCCTGCGCGCTGAACAGCCCGCCTTCGGGCGCGCGCCGAACGGCGCACCGCCTGCCGCGCCTCAGCCGGGCGGAGCGCCGATGCAGGCTGCTCCTCAGGTTGGTCCGGGCCAGCCGATGCACGTGGGGTCTCCGCCTCCGCCGCCGTCCAACGGCGCGATGCCGCCGCAATTTGCGGGAGCGCCGGCTGTCGCTCCGCCGCCTGTTCCGCAGCCTCCGGTGGCAAGTCCCACCACGCGCCTGTCGGACGTTCTTCCGAATGTCGCTGCGCTCGACGCCACTCAGCGCCCGCCTGCCCGCGGAGCAGGGTTCCCAGATGCTCCGGCCGGCATGCCGCCAGTCGAGGCGCCGCCGCCGTTTGCGCGTGCGCCCGCGCCGCCGCCGGTTCAGCCGCCTCAGCTTCGCCCCGTCGATGCGCCGCCCTCGATGCCCGGCCCGCCACCTTCACCGGCCTGGCCCGCTCCGCATCAGGGTGCGCCGCCGCCTCTTCCGGGCGGGCCGCCGCGCGCCGCTCCGCCTCCGCCGCCCGCAGGCGATGTCGTGGCCCGTCCAGTGCTGGTTCAGCCGATGCCGCAGGGAGCGCCGCCGTCAGCTCCTGTCGCGCCTCCACCGCAGCCTGCCGGTGTCCGGCCGGCCGCGCCGCCGCAGATCAACACGGGCTTGGCGCCTCAGCCGATCCCGCCGGATTTCTCGAACCTGCCGCCCGCCATCGCCGAGAGCCTGGCGCGACTGGCCGGCGTAGCGCGCAAGCCCGGTTGAGCGCCGCCGCGTTCAGCGAGGCGTGACCGGCGCGTCGTTCCGCTGCGGGAGTTGGCGGAAGATCTCCTGTTTGGAAAGCGCCTTGCGCGCGAGCACGTGGGCGGCGCCAAACTGGCGTTGGAGCCAGTCTGCGCGGCTTTCCGCGTAGCCTATTTTTCGCAGCCGCAAACGCTCGAAGCGCATTGCCAAACGGAGTGACTAGGGGTATATACCCGCGTCATGGCGATCAATTGCTATTGCATTGCTCTTCGAAGAGCCGAGCGAAAGGTGACGTCGATTTACGACGAAGCCTTGAAGCCGGCCGGTGTGAATATCGCGCAGTTCAGCCTGCTGCGGGCCATCGACAGATCGATGCCGGTTTCGCTGAGCAAGCTTGGCAAGCTGACAGAGCTCGACCGCTCGACCGTTGGGCGAAATGTGCGGGTTCTATCTCGGATGGCTCTCGTCAAGATGCTTCACGGCGAAGATCAACGTGAGGCGGTGGTGGTGCTTACGGAAAAAGCGCGGGAAGCGCTGGTCGTTGGCGCGCCGCTATGGCTTGAGGCGCAACAGAAGATAGAAAACACGTTGGGCGTGACGATCGCGAAGCGTTTGAGAGGCCTTTCGCAAAGGCTTTGATATTTGAGTTTATGCGGGCATATACCCGGGTAGAGAGCGAGGTGCTTGCATGATCTCCGGCCGCGTTGCGTCCTGGCTCGAAGCCAGGAACATCCATTATGGTTGGGTTGTTGCGGGAACCACGTTCCTCACAATGCTCGCGACGGCTGGAGCCATGGGGTCTCCCGGCGTGTTGCTCGAGCCTCTCCAGCGTGATTTTGGCTGGCAGAACGCCGATATCTCTTTCGCGCTGGCGGTTCGGCTGGTGCTGTTCGGATTGATGGGGCCGTTTGCCGCCGCGTTGATGAACCGCTTCGGCGTCCGCACAGTTGCGATCGGCGCTCTACTGTTGATTTCGGTGGGGCTGGTCGGCTCATTGGCCATGATCTCGGTGTGGCAGCTCGTTCTCTTGTGGGGCGTCATCGTCGGCATCGGGACCGGCATGACGGCGCTCGTGCTCGGCGCAACGGTTGCCACACGGTGGTTTTCGCGACGGCGCGGTCTCGTCGTGGGTATGATGACCGCGAGCACCGCCACGGGTCAGCTCGTCTTCCTGCCGCTGCTTGCTGAGTTGACCGAGCGCATCGGGTGGCGCGTGGCGCTTCTTCTCGTGGTGGCGATCGTGCTTCTCGCGCTCTTAGCGGTCGTGCTTCTCATGCGTGACTATCCCGCCGACGTCGGTCTCCCGCCGTTTGGGGATCAAGAAATCGTCGAGCCGCCGAAGCAGGATCAAAGGCTTTTGTCCCTCCTCTCCTCTCCGCTGGTGGCGCTTCGCGAAGCGTCGCGCTCCTCGACGTTTTGGGTTCTGTTCCTGACCTTCTACGTTTGCGGTCTGAGCACGAACGGCCTGATCCAAACGCACTGGATATCGCTGTGCGGTGACTTTGGGATCGCGCCGGTCGGAGCCGCCGGCATGCTCGCCATGATCGGGATCCTGGATTTGATTGGGACGATTTTTGCGGGATGGCTCTCGGACCGCTATGACAACCGTTGGCTTCTATTCTGGTTTTATGGCTTGCGCGGTTTGTCGCTCCTGTATTTGCCCTTCAGCGATTTCACGATCATCGGCCTGTCGATCTTCGGCATCTTCTACGGTCTCGACTGGGTGGCGACCGTTCCTCCGACCGTCAAGCTCACGGTGGAACGTTTCGGCCCGGAGCGGGCGACCCTCACGTTCGGTTGGATTTTCGCCGGACATCAGCTTGGAGCGGCGACGGCCGCATTTGGCGCGGGGGCAACGCGCACCATCCTCGGCACCTATCTTCCGGCAATTTATGTGGCGGGCGCGATGTGCCTCGTCGCAGCGATGCTCGTCATTTCGATCAAGCCACTTGCGAAGCGCGAGCCTCGCCTCGGATTGGCGTGACTACTTGCGAGGGCGGGTGCTCCGTCATTTTGGGCCGGACGTGCGCGTGACATCATCAGGCGCGGTTAGGCGGAGCCACTCTTGATCAGGCGTGGCCACTCTAGGCGTGGCCTGTGTCGCTCACGAGATGCGATGGGTCGACGCCGATCTTGGCGAGGGCGCGGGTGTACTTTCCGTCGATGTCGGAATCGAACAGCAGGTTGACGTCGGCCGGGCAGTGCAGCCAGCCATTGGCCTGGATCTCGCTTTCGAGCTGACCGGCAGACCAGCCCGCATAGCCGAGCGCGAGAAGCGCGTGCGCGGGACCTTCACCGGTGGCGATCGCCTTCAGGATCTCGATCGAGGCGGTCAGGCTTACCTCGTGGTCGATCGGCAGCGTCGACTCGCTCGAATGATAGTCCGACGAATGCAGCACGAAGCCGCGCCCGGTCTCGACGGGGCCGCCGACGTGCACCTGCCGTTCCAGGATGTCGGCGGAGATGCCGTCCTCGGGAGAGCCCGTCGCGATGCCCAGGCGCTCCAGCAGGTCCGGGAAGTTGATGTGGTCGGCGCGATGATTGATGATCAGGCCCATTGCGCCGTCGTCGGAATGGGCACACATGTAGATGACCGAACGGGAAAACCGCCGATCCGTCATCAGAGGCATGGCAACGAGAAGCTGCCCCTTGAGAAAGCTGTCGCCGCGTTTTTTTCGTTTTGATTTCGATGTCGTCATCGAGAGAGATTATCTCCGCGGACCGCTGCCTGTGAAGCCGCGATTTCTTCCGATGTTGAGGGAACTTCCGTACGTGCGCGACGTCCTGATGCGACAATCTGCGAATGCTAAGGCGCGATTGCGGCTGAAAAATTCGCAGGCTGAACGAACCTCCCAACTGAAGAAGGCCGATGCGCCATGATGCGTTGCACGTTCTCGCGGGTCCATGTCGCGATGCTGGCGATATTTGTTTTCGGGCTGGCGGCTTCAAGCGCCGCGCCGCCGGCATCTGCGCTTTCTTCGTCCTGGGTGCCCGGCCACAAGGTCAAGGCGCGGCTCGTTGCGGGCCGGACGACGCCGTCGGACGGAAGCAAGCTGATGGCGTTCGTCGAGATCGTGCTCGAGCCAGGCTGGAAAACCTATTGGCGTTCGCCGGGTGACGCCGGGCTACCGCCGTCGCTCGACTGGTCGAAGTCCGGCAACGTCGCGTCGGCCGAGGTGCAGTACCCCGCGCCGCGGACCTTCACCGACAAATCCGGTCACACGGTCGGCTACGAGGGGACGGTGTTCCTGCCGATCGCGTTCACGCCGAAATCGCCCGGCGAGCTGGTGACGCTGGCGGTCGATGCGCATTACGGGATCTGCAAGGACATCTGCGTGCCGGTCGATGCGGAGCTGAAGCTCGACATTCCCGCGGGCGAGACGGCGCTTGCCCCGGCGGCGGCCCTCGTTGCCCTGGACCGCGTGCCCCGGCCCCAGGCGGGTGTGATTGACGGCGATCCGGTGCTGGTGCGCGGCGAGGCGCGGCTCGATGGAGAGCAGCCGAAAATGATTGTCGAGACCCGCTTTCCGGCGGGAGAGGCCGGCGCCGTCTATCTCGAGGCGTCGAATGGGCAGTTTCTGCCGATCCCGGACAAAGTTTCCGGCGGCGCGGACGGGGCGGCGGTTTTCGAACTGCCGCTCGGTGCGGACATCGACCTCAAGGCTCTCAAAGGTGCGACCGTGACCGCCACGCTCGTCGGCGAAACGGGCGCGTCCTATGCAACGTTTGTGGTGCCTTAAGCGCCAGTGCCGATCCGCGAGGCCCGACACCGATCCGTTGCAGCATGCCTATACATCTGACATTCAAGCCGACCAACACCAGAGGAGTGCGCGATGAGCATTAAAGTGGGCGACAAGCTGCCGGAGGCCAAGTTCACCGTCATGGGTGAGAGCGGGCCACGCCCTGCGCCATCCAGCGAGGTGTTCGCGGGGAAGAAGGTGGTGCTGTTCGCCGTTCCGGGCGCCTTCACGCCGACCTGCAGCGAGGCGCACCTGCCGGGCTTCGTCGGTCTCGCCGATGATCTCAAGGCGAAGGGCGTCGACACGGTGGCGTGCACGGCGGTCAACGACGTGTTCGTTCTGGCCGCCTGGTCCAAGGCGCGGGACGCCGGCGATATCACCATGCTGGCGGACGGAAACGCGGATTTTGCCAGGGCTCTGGGCCTGGATCTTGACCTCAGCGCGTTCGGATTGGGCACGCGCTCCAAGCGCTACGCGATGATTGTGACGGACGGCGTGGTCGATTACCTCGCGATCGAAGACAGTCCTCCCGAGCATATCAAGGCGACTGCTGACAAGGTTCTCGCATCCCTGTAAGTAAAAATCGAAAATCTATACTTCTGAATACTTGGTCTCGGTTCGGGTCAGTCTTGCTGCAGTGCGGTTGGACATATTGACGCGCTTGCGGGCCGTTTCCTTGTTTCTGCCTGGTACCCGTGCGACTGGCGCTTCGTTGAGTAAGCATTTAGTAAGCCATTTAGCATGGGGACCTCAGAGATGAGAAAGAACGTCTACGCCGTCGCGGCGAGTCTGTTTGTGTTCGCCGGCGCGACGTCTGCTGACGCGCGTCCGTCTCACGACTCGGCCCACGACCGCTGGAATCCATTCGTCCAGCATTCTTCTTCCGTCGCCAGCGCCGCCTCGAGCCGCGCAACGGCGCCGAGGGCCAACCGCGAGCGCACCGCGAACCGCGGGCGCAGCCAGCGCGTGCGTCATGCCCGCGCGAATTACGATTCCGCGCCGTCCTATTCGTCCAGCGCCGGCCGCCATGCGGCAGGTGGCCGTCCGCGCGCCTGGTGCGGCTGGTGGATGCGCACGCAACGCGGCGGTGGCGCTCACCTGAACGTCGCCTGGAACTGGAGCAAGTGGGGCAGCCCGAGCGGTCCGCAGGTCGGCGCCGTTGTCGTCTGGCGTCACCACGTCGGCGAGATCGTCGGCCGCGCGGCCAACGGTCAGTGGCTCGTCCGCTCCGGCAACGACGGCGGCGCAGTTCGCACGCGCGCCCGCTCGGTTGCTGGCGCTGTCTTCCGCATGGGCTAAGCCCGGCGGATCGACGCTCGTTACAAAGGGCCGTCCCGCCAAGTGGCTGGACGGCCTTTTTGCGTCTCGGTTCGCGTCTGAGTTTGGGGTGTGCCTGAGCTTGCGGGCCCGTGAGTGGCCGTCAGCGGACCTTGAATTCCGCCATGCCTTCCCGGGCGAGCTCGTCGGCGCGCTCGTTTTCAGGGTTCCCGGCGTGGCCCTTGACCCAATGCCAGGTCACCTTGTGGCGGGCCAGGGCCTGCTCGAGGCGCTGCCACAATTCGACGTTCTTGACGGGCTTCTTGTCCGCCGTGCGCCAGCCGTTGCGCTTCCAGCCATGGATCCAGCTCATGATGCCGTTCCGGACGTAGGAGCTGTCCGTGTAGAGGTCCGCCGTCACGCTCGCCTTCAGGGCTTCGAGGGCGGATATGGCCGCCATCAGCTCCATGCGGTTGTTGGTGGTCTGGGCTTCGCCGCCCTTCAGCTCCTTGCGGTGGTCGCCCCACATGAGGATGGCGCCCCAGCCGCCCGGCCCCGGGTTTCCGGAGCACGCGCCGTCCGTGTAGATCGTGACCGATTTACGCTCGTCGCTCATGTCAGGCGCGCTCCAGCCCGTATTCGGCCGGGGAGGTCACTTCCTGATGGAAGCGTAGCCGTCTCAGATAGGCATAAGGGTCGTGCGGCTTGACGAGGGCGTTCGGGTCCCGATGCAGCCAGTCGTGGGCGCGCGTCAGCAGGAAGCGCAGCGCCGCGCCCCGGGCCAGCGTGGGGAACGTCTCGTATTCGCCCGGCGTCAGGGGCCGCAGGCTCTGATAGCCCGCGAGAAGCGCCCGTGCCTTGGTGGCGTTGAAGGCGTAGTCCGCCTCGAAGCACCAGGCGTTGAGGCAGATGGCCAGGTCGTAGGCCAAGAAGTCGTTACAGGCGAAGTAGAAGTCGATCAGGCCCGACAGCTTCTCGCCGATGAAGAAGACGTTGTCGGGGAAGAGGTCGGCGTGAATGACACCCTCCGGCAGATTGCGTGGCCAGGCACGGTCGAGATAGGCCAGCTCATACGCAATGAGGGTGCCGAGCCCGCGGGAGACTTCGTCGCTGCGGTCGCCCAGGCGGTCGTAGAGGTCGTGCCAGCCTGTGAGGCCGAGCGCGTTGGACCGCTTGGCTTCGTAGCTCTGGCCGGCCAGATGCAGCTCGGCCAAGGCGCGGCCCACGGCTGCGCAGTGGGCCGGTTGCGGGCGACGTGGCCAGACGCCTTCAAGGAACGTGACGAGGGCTGCTGTGCGCCCGGAGATGTGGGTCAGGACTTCGCCCTGGCGATTACGGACGGGGAGTGGGCAGGAGATCTCGCGCCGGTTCAAATGCTCGAGCAGGCCGAGAAAGAACGGCAGGTCCGCCGTGTCGACGCGCCGCTCGTAGAGCGTCAGGATGTACGTTCCGGTGGTCGTGTGGACGACGTAGTTGGTGTTCTCCACCCCTTCGGCGATGCCCTTGTAGGAGAGCAGCGCCCCGAGGCCGTAGCTCTCGATGAGGCGCGATAGGTCGTCGTCCGTCACTTCCGTATAAACGGCCATGGCTTTGCGGTCTTCTCTGGCTCTGAGCGCGTGGCGCCGGACGGGGTGTGTGAGCTATCAGGCTTCGGCGGGCTCGCGCAACTCGCGCGGTACGTTGAAAGCGATGCGCTCGTTGGCGGTCGTGACCTGCTCTACCGCGATGTCGAAGCGCTGGGCGAGGGCGTCGAGGACCTCATCCACGAGCGTTTCGGGCGCAGATGCGCCGGCCGTCACGCCCACGGCGGATGCGCTGTCGAGCAAATTCCAGGGAATTTCGGCCGCGCGCTGGATGAGGATCGCCTTGGGGCATCCCGAACGCTCGGCCACCTCGACCAGGCGCAGGGAGTTGGACGAGTTCGGCGCGCCGACGACGATCGTCAGATCGACCTTGCCGGCGATCGCCTTGACGGCCGCCTGCCGGTTGGTCGTGGCGTAGCAGATGTCTTCCTTGTGGGGGCCGACGATTTCGGGGAAGCGCCGCTTCAGGATGGCCACGATCTCGGCCGTGTCGTCGACCGAAAGCGTGGTCTGGGTGACGTAGGCGAGGCGCGAGACGTCTTCGGGCGCGATCGTCTCGGCGTGGGCGGCCGATTCAATCAGCGTGACGGCGCCGGGCGGGAGCTGGCCCGTCGTGCCTTCCACTTCCGGATGGCCCGCGTGCCCGATCAGCAGGATCTTGCGGCCTTCGGCGAAGTGGCGCGTCGCTTCCGTGTGCACCTTGAAGACGAGCGGGCAGGTGGCGTCGATGGCGAACATGTTGCGAGATTTCGCAGCGCGCGGCACGGACTTGGGAACACCATGTGCTGAAAATATCACAGGCTGGGTGGTGTCCGGAATCTCGTCGAGCTCTTCCACAAAAACGGCACCTTTAGCCTTCAGGGACTCAACCACATACCGGTTGTGGACGATCTCGTGGCGCACATAGACGGGGGCCCCGAACTTGGCCAGAGCCAGCTCGACGATCTGGATGGCGCGGTCGACGCCGGCGCAGAAGCCGCGCGGGGCGGCCAGCAGGACCTTGAGGGCGCGGCGCTGCAGGTGATCGAGTTCGGGTTCGGGCGAAGACAAGAGGTTAGATCCTTCGGCACTTGCGGCATTGAGAGTGTGGGTCAAATCGAGGGGCCGCTTTGTGGTTCCTGGCAGGGGTGATACAGCTTGAGTCTGACCTTCAAAACGGACACTGCCAAGGCGGGGGCGGGCGCGACGGGATCGGGGGATCTCGCTCGGCGCAAGCAAGTTTCAGTGATTATGCGGATCGGAGTGGCATGGCGCAATCCGTCATGACGAAGGCATTCACGGCGCGAGCCATTGGCCTATGTGGAACCGTCATTGCCCTCGGCATGGCGGCTGCGCTCGGCGGGTGCGGCATGTCGTCCGTCACGTCCGGTCTCGGGTCGAGCATCTTCGGCAGCGGTTCGAGCACCGCTGAGCCGACGGTCAGCGAGGCCGAGCTGATGGCGGCCGCCAAGCAGGGCGGCGGCGATCCCTCGTCACTCGGCGGGGGAGAAGCCCAGCCGGGCTGCCCGCGCTTCGTCACCTGGCCGCGAGACAGCTACGTCACGATCTACGAGCCCGGCCGCGACGGCGACGGGCTGGCGATCATGCATCGCGGTGAAATCACACAGACGGCGCGCGAGTGCCAGATGAACGGTTCGCAGGTCACGGTGAAGTACGGCTTCTCCGGCCGCATCCTGCTCGGGCCGCGCGGCAAGTCCGGGCCGATCTCGCTGCCGATCAATGTGTTCGTGACGGACGCCAAGCGCGAGCGGATCACGACCGACAAGCTGCGCGTCGACGCGACGGTCGCGGTGGAAAATCCGATCGGATATTTCTCGGCCGTTCGCACGGTGACGTTCAACGTGCCCGAGGGTTCACGTCCCGGCGAGTTCGAGGTTTACGTCGGCTTCGACAGGCCGCCCCCGAAAGCGGGCTAGCCGGTTTCGCCTCCCAGCCATTTCCGTCTGCTAGTCGCGTTCTTCCGTTTGCTCGTCGCATTCGCCGGAAAGCTCGGCGTGCAGGGGGCGCATGCTGTCTCTGGCCCAGATGTCCTGCGAGTCAAAGATGGCCGTTGCGGGCCAGCGCGGGTCGGGCTCGGCGTAGCGGCTCCAGGTGAGATGCACTTCCGCGACGCGGCCGTCGGCGAGCGCGAAGAGCGCGTCGTCGGTGTCGGCGCGGCGTGCGATCAGGCGCGCGGACTTTCCAAACAGAACGTGGCGCGGCGAAACCTCGATCGCAAGCTGACGCACAAGACCGGCGGCAACCGTCTCGTCGTCCACGGCGTACCAGGGCTCCAGCCATTCGAAGGCAGTCATGCGCGGTGACCTCCGCTGCCGGGCGGGCTTGGCCGCGCTCAGGGCTTCTGGAAGACGGTCATCGAGATCAGGCCGCCGGGGGAGCCTGATTTCGGCGCGTAGTGGTAGACCAGAACGAGCAGGCGATCATTGCCGCCGCTCCAGGAGGTGATCGCCCACGGGCCTTCCACGTAGGCGGCGTCCGGCTTGCGCTCGATGAGCTTCTGCATTTCAGCCGAGACGGACGCGGGCGGCGTCTTGTCGTTGGGCAGCACGAGGCTGCACGCGAAGTTCGTCGCGTCCTCGTATTTCGGAAAATCGGCCTTCGACTGGTCGTCCATCGGGCTCTTGGTGATGGCGAGCGAGTAGGTGCCGGCGCCGGACGTCAGCGTCCAGGCCTTGAGGATTTCCGGTGCGACCGCGGGGCGGAATGCGTCGAGGTCCTTGCCGGTGATCGGCTGCCACGTGCTGTCGGCCTGTGCCTCGACGCGTGCGATCTCGGGCATGGTGCCGTAGCAGAGGCGATCGAAGAGGCGCACGCTGGCGGCGGCCCCGTCCTGGGCGCGCGCGAGCGTTGGTGCGGCGAGCGCCAGGATCAGCAGGGACGCCAAGGCCGTCATGCGTCGTCGTGCGATGAGCTTCATCTCGCTGTTCATGTCGATCTCGTATCCGCGCTGGCGATTGCTCAGCGGGCGTAGCACATTTTTCCGGCGATCGCTTTTCCGGCCACCGCGTTGTGTCTCAGGGCACAAAAAAAACCGGGCACGTGGCCCGGTTTTTCGAAAGGTCGTTGATCAAGGCAGCGGGCAGCTCAGTTGAGCTTGCCCTTGAGGTCGCGAATGGCGGTCTCGGCGAGCGAAACGCCCGCTTCGCCGGCCATCTTGGCCTTGAGAATGCCCTCGGAGGCTTTGACGGCCAGATCGACTGCCGCAGCGCGGACGTCGCTGATGGCCTGGGCTTCCGCGCGGGCGATCTTTTCCTCGGCCGACTTGGTGCGGCGCTCGACCTGCTCTGCCAGCGAACGGCGCGTTTCGGCGGCAAGGCTTTCGGCCTCGCGCTTGGCGGCGTCGATGATCGACTTTGCTTCGTCCTCGGCCTCACGCGCCTTGCGCTGGTAGTCAGCGAGGAGCTGCTGGGCCTCGTCGCGCAGGCGGCGGGCTTCGTCGAGCTCGGTGCGGATGGCATTGGCGCGCGCATCGAGTGCGCGGCCGATGATGCCGGGAACGCCTTTCCAGATGAGCAGTCCCATAAACAGCAGGAACGAGATCATCACCCAGAATTCAGGATAGCCGGGGTTCAGCATACTCGCCTCACTTGTCCGAACCGGACGGGATGGCGCGAACCGCCTCGTCCTTCGTGACGTTGATGTTCGTCAACGCGTTGACGATCTCGACGACCGTGTCGCCGGCGATGTCCTTGACGCTGGCGAGAGCCTTGGTCTTGGTGGCGGCAATGCTGGCCTCGGCGTCAGCGAGCTTCTTCGCCAACTGGTCCTCGACAGCCTTGCGTTCCTTGTCGACCTCGGCGCCCAGCTCATCGCGCGTCTTGCGAGCGATGGCAGATGCGCTACCGCGTGCGTCCGAAAGCGCCTTCTCGTAGGTCTGGAGCGCCTTGTCGGTCTCGCCCTTGAGCCGCTCGGCCGCAGCCAGATCGCGCTGAATGCGGTCGCGACGCTCTTCGATCACCTCGCCGATGCGCGGAAGCGCAACCTTCGACATGATCCAGTAGAGCAGCACGAACGTCACCGCGAGCCAGAAAAGCTGCGGAGCGAAGTCGGGGGCGTGGAGTTGCGGAAGCCCGCCCGACTTGTGCTCGTCGAGCGCTTCGGCCACGTCTCTTCCGACGTCGAGAGCTTCCGCGACGAGCACTGTCATCGCTGTAATCATTGAAGTCTCCTCAAAGGAGCCGGCCGCGGGCCCACGATCGCGGGTTTATCCGCGTCGAGGGCCTGCCGCCTGTGACGGATCAACCGAAGAGGATGATCAGAGCGATGAGGAGGCCGAACAGGCCGGTTGCTTCAGCGAGAGCGAAGCCGATCAGCAGGTTCGTGAACTGGCCAGGAGCAGCCGACGGGTTGCGCAGCGCGCCCGAGAGGTAGTTGCCGAAGATGTTGCCGATGCCGATGCCGGCGCCGATGAGCGCGAAGCAGGCGAGGCCGGCGCCGATGAACTTTGCTGCCTGGGGATCCATGGTCGTCTCCATTTTAGAGTTTTAAGTGGTTGATTGGGAACGGCACGCTTTCGTCCGGAACGGCATCGCTGCCGCTCCGGCTTCGGCGCAGCGATTAGTGGTGCATGTTGACCGCGTCGTTCAGGTAGATGCAGGTCAACACGGTGAAAATGAACGCCTGCAGGAACGACACGAGAAATTCGAGGCCGGTGAACGCGGCGGTGAAGAGAACCGGGAAGGCCTTGGCAACCACCGGCAGGCTGACCGCGAAGCTTGCGAAAACCTTCAGCATCGTGTGGCCGGCCATCATGTTGGCGAACAGACGCACGGCAAGGCTGATGGGACGGATGAGGTAGGACACGATCTCGATCGGCACGATCAGCGGCATCAGCCAGATCGGCACGCCGTCCGGCACGAAGAGCTTCAGGTAACCCACGCCGTGGCGCGCAAAGCCGATCAGCGTGACCGTGACCCAGACCATGAGCGCGAGCGCGAAGGTGACGATGATGTGGCTGGTGACCGTGAACGAGCCCGGGATCATGCCCAGCATGTTGACGGCGAGAATGAAGATGAAGATCGAGAAGACCCAGGGGAAGTAGCGCATGCCTTCTTCGCCCAGGTTCTCGCGGACGATGCCGGCGACGAACTCATAAAGGCTTTCGGCGATCGACTGCATGCGGCTCGGCACGAGCGAGCGGCCGTTCATCGCGAAAATCAGGAAGCCCGATGCGAGCACGAGCGCCAGAACCATGAAGAGCGCCGAGTTCGTGAAGGAGATGTCGTAGCCGAACAGCTCCATCGGAACGAGACGCTTGATCTCGAACTGGGCCATCGGGCCGTGGTTTTCCGCCGCGTGTCCCGCCACTTCTGCCGCCTGAGCCAATGTCCGTCCCCTACTTCCGGTCTTCTTCTTCGTCGTCGTCAGGAACCGCCTTGGCGCTTCGCTGCATCGGTTCGGCTTCCGCCTGAAGGCGTCGCGCCGTCCTTATGATGTTCATGAGACCGGCTGCAAAGCCGAGCATCAGAAACACGATCAGTAGCCAAGGCGCCGTTCCGAACTGGTCGTCCAGAATTTTGCCGATGAACCCGCCGACGGCGATGCCGACGACCAGTTCAATGGCGATTTTCATCGCCTGACCCATCGCCGCGCCGCGCGCCCGATCACCGGGCTCGGGACCGCGCTTGGCGCGAGCCTCTGCCTTGACCTTTTCGAGCCGAGCACCCAGATCCGAAGCGCGCTTTTTAAACGCGTCCCGTTCCTCGGGGGAAATCTCGCCGCGAGCAGGATTTTCGTCATCGCTCGGCGTCGACATCGCGTCCCCTTACCGTGCCAGACTCAGGGCTGAAAACGGCCGGAATACCAACGGCGCGCACCATACCCGGAGCCCCCGCCGTGTCAAGCAATGGCCACATTGTCGGGCCTGCGAAAGGGTACGGCGAAACCGCGCAGGGATCGGGCAAGGCAGCAAGCCGCGGGCAATGGCCTGAAACGCCCGGAAAAAGACCGGCATATCCTTAAGTAGAGTGGCCTTAGGCCGGATGGCGATCCGGCTGCTGAGGTCAGCCTGCTTCGCGGAAGGAGCGGGCGGTTTCGAGGTCGACCGACACAAGCTGGGAGACGCCCTTTTCGGCCATCGTCACGCCGAACAGTCTGTTCATCCGCATCATCGTCATCGGGTGATGCGTGATGACGAGGAAGCGCGTGGCGGTCTCCTCGGACATCTTTTCCATCAGCAGGCAGAAGCGGTCGACGTTGGCATCGTCGAGCGGGGCGTCGACTTCGTCGAGCACGCAGATCGGCGACGGATTCGTGAGGAAGATCGCGAAGATAAGCGAGAGGGCGGTCAGCGTCTGCTCGCCGCCCGAGAGCAGCGACAGGGTGGCGGGCTTCTTGCCCGGTGGCTTGGCCAGGATTTCGAGGCCGCTGTCGAGCGGGTCTTCCCCGGCGATCATTTCCAGGCGCGCTTCGCCGCCGCCGAACAGGGTCGTGAACAGCCGCTGGAAGTGGCCGTTGACGGTCTCGAAGGCCTCGTCGAGGCGCTTCTTGCCCTCGCGGTTCAGCTGGTTGATAGCGCCGCGCAGCTTTGCGATCGCCTCTTCGACGTCGGCCTTCTCGGTCTCCATGGTGCCGAGCTGTTCGAGAAACGCGTTCAGTTCCTCGTCGGCCTGCAGGTTGACGCCACCCAAGCGTTCGCGGTCGCTCTTTAAGCGTTGAAGGCTGCGGTCGGCGTCGGCGAGGGCAGGCAGGCTGTCGCCCGCGGCCAAGCCGGCGATGGCGAGGCAGTCCTCTGGGTTGACGTTCATGTTCTCGCGAATGCGGCGTGCCTCATCCTGGCGGCGGGTGCGGGCGCCTTCGAGCTTCGTCTCGACGCGGACTTTGGATTCGCGGGCGCCCGCGAGGGCGGTCTGGGCCGCGCGAAGCGCTTGAGCGGCCGTCCGCAGCGCGGTTTCCGCCCGCGCCAGGTCGTCGGCTGCCGTATTGCGTGCCGCTTCGGCATCCGACAGGGCGCCGAGCAGGCTCTGGCGGCGCTCGTCCAGGGCGGGAATCACCTCATCGAGGGAAATGACGTCGGCCTTGGTCTTGCCGAGGCGTTCTTCGAGGGCGGCGATGTGGTCGGCGGCACTTTGGCTGCGCGTCGCCCAGCGGGCGCGCTCGGAGGCGATGGCGTCGCGGCGGCGCTTGCGCGCTTCGCGTTCGCGGACGTGGCTGGCGACGCGGGCCTGAGCGACGGTAAGCGCGGTGCGCTTTTCCTGCGCGGCGCGCTGGACCTCCTGCAAGCGGGCGGCCGGATCTGCTTCCGAGTCGAGCTTGGCCAGCTCGTCCTCGATGTGGTCGAGCGCGGCCTGGGCATCGGCCTGCGCGGTTTCGGCGCGCGTGCGCGCTTCGCCGATCGCGGCCATCTTCGCTTCGGTGGCGCGGGCCTGCCGCTGGATGGCCTCGAGGGCGTCGCGGGTGGCGACGTGATTGGCCTGCGTGTCGCGCCAGAGGGCGCGCAGGCGCTTTTCTTCCGCCGCTGCTGCGGCGTGAGCGGCGGCGGCTTCCTGCTCCTCGACGGTCAGGCGCTGCGTTTCGGCCTTGGCGAGCTTTTCGCGCTCGAACATGTCCGAGAGCCGATTGCGCTCGGCGAGGCGCTGGGCGGCCGGCGTCATGCCGCCCGCTACGGCGATGAAGCCGTCCCACCTCCAGAGATCACCTTCGCGACTGACGAGGCGCTGGCCCTGCTTCAGATGCGGCTGCAGGCGCGCGCCGAGCTCGCGCGAGACGACGCCGATCTGGCGCAGGCGGCGGGTCAGTTCTGGCGGCGCGCCGACGTGAAGGCTCAAGGGCTCCGCGTCGGCGGGGAGGGCTTCGTCGTCCTGTCCGACCTCGATGCGGCGCCAGCGGACGTCGGCGGCTTCGTGGATTGGGGCGTCGAGGTCGTCGCCGAGGGATGCGACGAGCGCGGCCTCGTAGCCGGGCGCAACGCGCAACTGCTCGACCACGGGCGGCATGCCGTCTTCGTAGGTCGGCATGACGAGCTTCGAGAGCGTTTCGCGCTCGGTGATCAGCGCGGACAGCGCCATGCGCGCGCGCTGGGCGGTTTCGCTCTTGGTACGTGCCAGCTCGACGAGATCGCCGAGCTTGTCCTCGGCGTCGAGGGTCGCGGCCTCGATGGTTGCGATTTCGCGCGCGAGGCGCTGGCCCTGCTCGGTGATGGACGCGAGCTTGAGCGAATCCGGGGCGGCTGCGGCCGCTGCTTCCGTATCGCGCTGGAGAGAGGCGAGTTCGGCGGCGAACTTCGCGATCGTCCTGCGGCGTTCCTCCTCTGCCGTTTCCAGCGACTTGCGTTTGGCGCGCGATTCAGCGGCCTTTTCCGTGACGACGGCGAGATCTTTCTCGGCCACGTCGACCGCGGATTGGGCTTCTTCCTCGGCCGCGTGGATGTGATCCTCGGCGGCGTCGGCTTCCGTGTCGGCCGTGTCGAGGCCGGCGGCTTCGACATCGAACTCGGCCAGGATATCCTTGGCTTCGGAAATCAGCACCGCCTCGCGCGCGAGATCCTTTTCAAGCTCGGTTGCGAGCTTGGCCAGCTCCTGGCGGCGCTCGGTGCAGCGGGTGGCTTCCTTGGCGAGGCCGTCGGTTTCGATGCGGATCCGGCTCAGCGCCGCGCCGCGCTCGGCTTCCTTTTCGCGCAGCGGCTGGATCGTTTCGGAAAGATCGGCTTCATCGCGGATGGCGATGGCCTCGGCCTCGGTCGCCTGCGCCAGCAGCGCGAGACCCTCCGCGAAGTTGCGCTCCTCGGTGTCGACGAGCGTCTGGGCTTCGATCCACGACAGATGAGCGAGAAGGGCTTCGCCGCGGCGGATCTCTTCGGAGAGGTCCTTGTAGCGGCGCGCCTGGCGGGCCTGGCGCTTCAGGCTTTCGATCTGCGAACCGAGCTGGCCCATGATGTCGGAGAGGCGGGCGAGGTTGCTTTCGGCGCCCTTCAAGCGCAGCTCCGCCTCGTGGCGGCGGCTGTGCAGGCCGGCAATGCCGGCGGCGTCTTCCAGCACGCGGCGGCGCTGCTCGGGCTTGGCGTTGACGATCTCGGAAATCTGCCCCTGGCGCACGAGGGCGGGCGAGCGCGCGCCGGTGGCGGCGTCCTCGAACAGGATTTTGACGTCGCGTGCACGCGCATCGCGGCCGTTGATGCGATAGGCGGAGCCCGCTTCGCGCTCGATGCGCCGGGTGATCTCGATCTGATCGCTGTCGTTGAATTCGGCGGGAGCCTGACGCTGGCTGTTGTCGAGAAACAGCGTCACTTCGGCGACGTTGCGCGCCGGGCGTACGGTGGTGCCGGAAAAGATCACGTCGTCCATGGCGGCGGCGCGCATGGACTTGTGCGAGGTCTCGCCCATGACCCAGCGAAGAGCTTCGAGCAGGTTGGACTTGCCGCAGCCGTTCGGTCCGACGACGCCGGTAAGCCCCGGCTCGATCACGAGATCGGTCGGCTCGACGAAGGATTTGAATCCCAGAAGCCTGAGACGGCTGATCTTCATTGCGTGCGTCTATCCCGCAGTGAGAGTCCCGGTCAGCGGGCCACGCTCGCGGAGGCAGCGGCCTGCCCCGTAAGCAGCGGATCGACCAGCTCGCGGATGTCGGCCATCGTCAGCGTCTTCTTCACGAGCTTGCCCGCGACGAAGAAATTCGGTGTGCCGATGATGCCGAGCGTCCGCCCGCGATCCTTGACCCATTTCAAGCCTTCGATCATGGCCTGATTCTGGTAACAGGCATCGAATTGGGCGCGCGTCATCCCCACTTGCTTGGCGACGGCGAAAATAGGATCCAGGCGGACTTCCTGAGACACCCAGGACGCCTGTTGCTCCATGAATTTCCCGTAGAGTGCGAAGTACTTATCGGGTGGCGCGCAGCGCAGCGCGATCGTGGCCTGACCGGACTGCTTACCGATCGGGAACTCGCGCATGATGAAGCGGACTTTGCCGGTCTTGATGTACGTGCGCTCGAACTCCGGGAAGGTGTCGCGGTGGAAGGCGCGGCAGTGCGGGCAGGTGAGCGACTGATACTGGATGATCGTCACCGGGGCATCGGCGCGCCCCAGCGTCATTTCCGGCAGCGTTCCCGG
This sequence comes from Hyphomicrobium sp., assembly GCF_019744875.1. Taxonomy (GTDB): domain Bacteria; phylum Pseudomonadota; class Alphaproteobacteria; order Rhizobiales; family Hyphomicrobiaceae; genus Hyphomicrobium_C. Next base: position 536,611 of record NZ_JAIETU010000006.1, read on the forward strand.
CGCCATGATTTCGGCGACGCTTGGGTTCTGGATGATCTGGCGCGCGCCTTGGGTCGGATCGGGGATCGATCCGAAGGCGCCCATCGGCGAGTCGGATGCGGCCTCGACGGGTGAGCCGTTGAACGCCGACGCCTCGCCCGAGGGCGCGGCTGCTCCCGGCGAGAGATTCGGCACGGATGTATTGCCGGAGCATGCGGCGAGGAACAGCGCGCCGAGAACGGCCAATGTCGCCTGCGCGCGCGCTCTCATGTCCGGCGTCTCCCCATCGCGGCGCCGGCCCTCACCGGTGCCGGCCGCCCGTCGTCCGGTCTGAACTTAGCCCTGCGCGAGAAGGGGCTCGATCACCTTGTCGAATTCCTCGACGTTCGGGGCCGCCTGCAGCCGCTTGCCGTTGATGAAGAAGCTCGGCGTGGCGTTGACGCCAAACACTTCGGCGGCGCGCGTGTGCACGGCGGTGAGCTGGTCGAGCAGCTTCTGGTCCGTCAGGCACTTGTCGAAGCTTTCCTGCGTGAAGCCCGCCTGCTTGGCGATTTCGAACAGCTTGGGCGTCGGGTTCTCGCGCACGAATGCCCACTGCTCCTGCGTATCGAACAGCGCGTCGATCATGTTCAGCGACTTGTCGGGGCCGGCGCAGCGGGCCAGCATGGACGCCGCGAAGGCGCGCGGGTCGAGCGGGAACTCGCGGAACACGAAGCGTACCTTGCCCGTGTCGACGTACTTTTTCTTGAGCTCGGGGAAGACCTTGGTGTGGAAGGCCATGCAGTGGCCGCAGGTCATGGAGGCGTATTCGACGACCGTGACCTTGGCCGTGTCGGACCCGATGGAGAGGTCCGGCAGGTCGCCGACCTTCATCAGCTCGTCGACGGGGACTTCAGCCGGGCCCTTTGCGCGCTGGGCGAGGGCGGGAACCGATGATGCCAGGAGGGCGAAGCCAGCGACGGAGGCTCCCGTCTTCAAGGCCTGGCGGCGATCAAACCGGTTCGTCACGTCCATCGTCCAACTCCTCGTTGTCTTCACTGCGGGTCCGCGTCTCAGCCCGGCCATCGGGCCGGCACCCAAATTCGGGTCTGGCTGATAACATGGGCATGGCGAGCGATTAAGGCAAATTACGTGTGAATGCCATTTGAATGGCGGACATGCAGGGGAGAGCGGGGGGCGCGCAGACTTTCCGGCCGGCGCCGCCTCAGTGCGGGGCCAGGGCGCTCAGCGCGTGCGAGCGGGGCGGCCGGCCAGAACACCCCGTTCCATGCGCGCGAGGGCGGCGGCGAGGGCGTCATCGGCTTCCGATGCGGGGGGGCCGTTCGCTTGGCCGGAGGCGGCCTTGACGGGCAATTCGCCTGCACGCTGGGACTGGGGCGGCGCGCGGCGCTCCGGCGCGGGAGCGGAAACGGGCACCTGGACCAGACGCAGGGTTTCGACAGCGCGATAGCCGAAATAGGCGTTGATGCGGTCCATGATCTGGCGCGCGCGGTATTCGACATCGAGGGCACGGGCAGGATCGACCCGCAGGATCAGGGTTGCTCCGGGGCGCCCACCCTCGTCGTCCTCGCCGCCAAGGTCGGCGCTGCCTGCGCCGCGGGGCCATTTGAGACGGTCGGGAAGCGTGTACGACGCAAGCTCCGCGCCTGCGATGCGCGGCCAGTCGGTAATCAGCGTTGCAGTCGAGAAGCCAAATTTTTCAAAGGCTTTGCGCGTCAGCGACGGGACGAAGCTGCCGACCGCCTTGGCCGCGACGTGACGCGCCGTGGGCGGCAGCGCAAAACGCGCCTCAGCGCGCGGAACCGCGAGATACCGCCGCGCCGGATGGGGCAGCGGCTTTCTCCTAGGTTTTTCTGTGAGCTTTGCGGTCACGCGGCTTTGCTGTCATAGGCAGGACTGTTGCAGGTCCCTAGCATCATGGGAGTGATTCGCGCCGCTTCCGACAGGGGCCGCGGTTTCCGATAGGGGGACAACGTGAAAGCTGTTGCCCGCAGGCAACTCCCGCTCCGTCCGGCTGGTCCGGACACGGCGGCTGCGTTGCTCGACTGGTACGATCGCGAGCGGCGTGATTTGCCGTGGCGCGGCAAACGCGGCAAGCGGGTCGATCCCTATCGCGTCTGGCTCAGCGAGATCATGCTGCAGCAGACGACCGTCAAGGCCGTCATCCCTTTCTACGAGCGATTTCTTCAGCGCTGGCCGACGGTGGATGCGCTCGCGGCGGCCGATACCGAAGACGTTCTCTCGGCCTGGGCGGGCCTTGGCTACTACTCGCGGGCGCGCAACCTGCACAAGTGCGCGAAGGCGGTCGTCTCGGAGCATGGCGGGCAGTTCCCGCGCACAGAGGAAGGTCTCGGCGCGCTGCCCGGCATCGGCCCTTACACGGCGGCGGCTGTGGCGGCGATTGCGTTCGGCATTCCGGCGACGCCGGTGGACGGCAACATCGAGCGGGTCGTGTCACGCCTGTTTGCATTCAAGCAGCCGTTGCCCGGCGCCAAGCGCGAACTCAAGCGGCTGGCCGCTTCGCTCACGCCGCAGCGGCGGGCGGGAGATTTCGCGCAGGCGATGATGGACCTTGGCGCGACGGTCTGCACGCCGAAGCGGCCCTCGTGCCTCATGTGTCCGCTGCAGCAGGATTTTTGCCGGACGGGTTTTCCGGCGTCCATGGATGCTCGCCCAGGTTCAGTTCTAACGTATTGTCTAATAACAAGATTATGCCGCTATCATGTGATCCTCTGAACGCATCGGTGAACCTCAAGGCTTGCATTCCTGCGTGAACCCGGCGTGAACAGCAGGTCGCGAAAGAGGTCACCTGCGTGAACAGGATCTCTGCGCGATGCCGACACTGAAAGCCAATCATAGACAAATCTTGGCCGCCAAACCGATAGGCGGGAAGAAGACGCGGTACCGCGTTGAGGGCGTGCCAGGCCTCTGGCTTTATGTCAGTCCGACCGGCGTGCGGACCTGGTACGCGCGCTACCAGATTGGGGTAGGAAAAGCGCGTCAGGAGCGATGGTATCGGATAGGCGATGCCGGTGCGGTTGGCCTCGCGACCGCAATTAAGAAATCCAAGGGCGTGGTCGCCGAAGTCGCGGTGGCCGAGAAAGACCCGCACGCAGAACGCGTCCTTCGCAGCGCAGAGAGCATGACGGTGGGCGATCTTTACGCAAGCTGGTACGCGCGACATGCGTTGCCGACACTCGCGCGGGCGGAGACAGACGAGACGACGTTTCGCTGTCACATCGACAAAGAGTTCGGGCGCAAAAGACTTAAGCAACTCACGCGTGTCGAGATTGGCCAGTTTCGCGACGCGGTGGCCAAGAAGACAACACCTCTGACATCAAACCGCGTGATGGTTCTTTTGAACCGCATACTCAACTGGGGACTTGATGAAGGTCTGATCGAGTACAATCCGGCGGCTCGTTTGCGCAAAGTCGGAGAACGCAGGCCGCGAGAGCGTGTGCTTGCGCACGACAACATCCTGAAATTCTGGCAGTCGCTCGACGCAATGGATACATTGTCAGGAGATCCGCGCGCCCCGAAGGGCCGGACGCTCTCGCCCGCGACGCGCATTGTGTTGCGGGTGCTGTTGTTAACCGGCCAACGGCGTACCGAGGTAGTCGAGGCGAAGAAGAGCGAATTCGAGCTAGCCGGCGAAGAGCCGGTTTGGACCATTCCGGGCGAGCGGACTAAGAATGGCCTGTTGCACCGCCTACCGCTATGTCCGATGGCAGCGGCAGAATTTCGCAAAGCCATCGCCGTTAGCAGCGCGGACAGCTTGTACGTTTTTCCTTCAAGCGAAGACCCAAAGCGACCAATCTCTGCGGCTGGGATAACACGCGCCATGGCGCGGCTCATTGTTCAGCTTCAGATGCCAACCGTATCTCCGCATGACCTTCGGCGAACCGTCGGCACGGAACTGGCGCGGCTGGGATTGCCTGTCCATGTCCGCTCCCTCGTTCTCAACCACGCTCCGATGAGCCGTGGCATCACTGACGCCGTCTATAACCGCTATGCCTACGACCGCGAAAAGCGCGAGGCGCTTGAAGCCTGGGAGGGGTTGTTGACACATATGCTGACGGGCGAGCCGGTTCGGACGATCTCCCGCGCCGCTTAGCGAATATGACTGTTACGGCGGTCGCTAAATACCTTCGTGACCGGTGTACTGGTCAATTAAGCTGCCGTGGAACAGGGCATTGTCGAGACTTTGAGGGTTTCGAGACTATGCGACTGGCTGCCAGGCGGCCTGTAATTCTTGTCCCATAATTTCTCCTGTGGTTATGCGTTTCAGGAAACGATCAACCTGGAGTGACAGGACGGAACCTGGGTGAACATCTCATGCTGGAGGTGAAAGCAGGCGATCACGCCGCCCGTAACCAGTCGTTGCATGGGCTACCAAAATAACGCGCATTATCAGCATGATATGCCATTTATTTACCGTAATTTGAAGCTAGTAAGTAACGATGCGATGTTTTCTCCGGGACAATTTGGTCTCTGGGGTTTGTGCGGGGGTGTGCGTTCGGCAGGGACAATCCGGTTCCTCCAAAATCCCGACAACTCAGATTGCGCTACAAGCGCAAGGAGACCGCACATGTCCTCGCTCCATCACCTCCGTATCGTCACTCAAAAAGAACTGAAGCTTTTGGTGCCCTACACGCCGCATCACATCTTGCGGCTCGAAAAGGCCGGGAAGTTCCCGCCACGCATTCGTCTCGGTCAAAACCGAGTTGGTTGGCTCCTGATCGAGATCGAAGCGTGGGTCGCATCACGGCGTGCTGCCTCGACGTCACCCTCGTCGCCACATCTGCCCCACGCCTGAAATTGTTGATCGCCGCGGATGCCATGCGTCCGCGATGACCGCTCATCATGCTGGGATTGGATCATGACAAAGTATCCCCTCTACTATGAGGAGGCCGCGCATATTGTGCGTGTTCTCACCGACTGCGGCATTCGCCTGAACCCGGTGGTGCCCCCACACACGATTCTGCTTGTGGTCGCTGACGAGCTCGAGATGCTTGTCGGGACTAACCCTTCTCATGCTGCGGCGGGTGCTTGCCTCGTGCACGGGCTGGCCCCGGAAGAAATCGACGCTGCGCGACGGCGAAAGCTCAACGCCATCGCCGGAACGCTTATTGGCAACTTCTTGCTCTCCTGCAGAAGGCCGGCAGATGCTCATAGGTGAGAAACAGGGCGGGCGCGGAGTCGCCCCCCGGAATCCCTCAGGTTCGCAGATGCCTAAAGTGAGAGATTGGGCGAGATGGGAGTGAGATTCCGGAAATGTGAATTCACTTGTTGACGGCCTCACTTGTGAACGGGCACGCTCGCACTTGTGAACTCACGGACGATCGACACCACAACCTCCCCTGACGGCTTCGAAGAGATCGAAAAGGCCAAGTTGCCGAGCCGTCTGCGCGCGACGGACATGAAGGTTACGGGTGAGCCGCTCGATCCCACCAACATCGGCCGTATCATCAAACCGCGCGAGCTGGTCGACATCATCGAGCTCACGCCGCTCAACCGCTCCGAAACCATCCTCTACAATCAGCTGCTGGCCAACGCGTGGAATAACATCCGCACGCAGCCGATCCATAAGGTACTGAAAGCATCCTTGCGCGGCACCCACGAAAGCAACGACCGGCTTGAGTTGGCCTTCGATAAGTTGATGGGCGCATGGGCCAAGATCCGCGCACGGGACCCGCAATCAAATGAAATGGCAACCTTCCGCGTCCACCTGCTTGGCACGAACAAGGAAGAGGATCGCGACGACGGTTACTTCTATTACACATTCCCGCCTGACCTGCTTGCCGTCATCCAGCAGAGCAAGGCCTGGGCCACGATCAAGTCTCACATCATGTATGCGCTACGCTCGAAGTACTCGATCCGTCTCTACGAGATGGTCGAGCGGCGTATCGGCCTCATGAAGCAGTACGAGGATTTTAGTGTCGACGAATTCCGCGCCTTGCTCGGCGTGCCGGAAGGCAAGCTTGATCGCTTCGCCGACTTCAACAAACACTGCCTCAAGCCCGCCCTCGCCGAGGTCAATCAGCTGACCGATTTCACCGTCGAGGTCATGGCCGTCAAGAAAGGCCGTACTGTCGAAAAGCTGCGCCTCGCCTGGTTCAAGAAATCGCCAGCCCAATTGCGCGCCGCACACGATGAGCGCGAAAAGAGCCGCATCGGCCGACAGGCACGTTGGCATGGCTCCGTCGAAGTAATTACCTTCGATGCGGAAGCATGAGATTCCATAAGCTTGCGCCCAATATCTCACCTGTGGACTCAGTCGATCTCGATTGCATTCATCCGCCGCCCCTTGTCTCACCGCAAAACGCCCACGGTTTCACCTATGCCGCCCGTTTCCTCCCGCGACTCCGCCCCTTTTCTCACCCATCCCGCCCATTACCTCACTTGCGGGTTACCAAGCTGCTGATCCGATGGCGCAATTCGCTCCCTGAATCTGAATTAGAATCCTTGAATAAAGAGAAGCGCTGCGACTCCGGCGCAACGACCGACAAGGTGCGGTTCGCATGCGATCACCGTGAATGGTGTGGCCGCATAGCGGCCACTAGCGAAGATCCCCTCACCCTGCGTTCGCGCTCAAGCGCTCACTTCGCCGCGCCTGTAGGCCTATGGAATCCGCTGACGCGGATGACCCACGTAAGGATGGAGTTGGGGGAGTGGATCACACAAATCCCAAACGACAGGACTCGTGGATTGACCGGTGTAGGGGCTTGGCGGGTGGGAGCGCGTGTGAACCAGCCAGCGAGGCGGGCGGCGCCTTCTTCGTGGATAGGCTTTGTTTGCCTCATGGATGCACGATCCTGCGCGTGGACCGGATGGTCGGCGGGGTGCCCCGCCTTCAACCTTCGCTTGATGTGGGAGCAGTTATCGAGGCCGATGTTTTAATGTCGCCCATTTTCTCACTTGGCGCTCAGGTAGGAGTCTTCGCGACCCGCGCAAATCCGCGCGAAAAGTGAGAAGACGCCCATTCCCTCACCTTTGCCCGTCTGCAACGTTGAAGACAGGAGCTGTAGCGCCACTGGATCTGGATCTCGATGAAAATAGCCACCTACAACATCAACAACATCAATAAACGTTTTGATCCTCTAGCCGCATGGCTGAAGAAGGCCCGACCGGATGTGGTCTGCCTTCAGGAGCTGAAGACGACGCAGGAGACCTTTCCCGCCGACCGTCTGAAGGCCCTCGGATACGAAGCCGTGTGGCGCGGTCAACGCAGCTGGAACGGCGTGGCTATCCTCGCGCGTGGCAAACCGCCTGTCCTGACCCACTCCAACCTGCCCGGCGACGAGAGCGATCTCCAAAGCAGGTACATCGAAGCAGCAGTCGGCGGCGTGTTAATCGGCTGCATCTATTTGCCTAACGGCAATCCTCAGCCTGGTCCAAAATTCGACTACAAGAACGCCTGGTTCAAACGACTCATTGCGCACGCCCGGCGTCTGCAAAAAGCGAACATCCCGGTCGTGCTCGCCGGTGACTTGAATGTCGTGCCGACTGAATTCGATATCTACGAACGCCACTCTTTTGCTGATAACGCCCTGCTCCGGCCCGAACCTCGCAAAGCCTTTGCTCAATTGATGAAGCAGGGTTGGACCGATGCCATCAGGTCGCTGCACCCACATGACCCCAAGTTTTCCTACTGGAGCTACATGCGCAATCGTTGGCCCCGCGATGCGGGCCTGCGACTCGATTTTCTTCTCCTAAGCTCCGTTTGCAAGAAACGTCTTGTGACAGGTGACGTCGATCGCTGGGTTCGCGCACTTCCCGAGGCAAGCGACCACACGCCAGTCTGGATCAAACTCAAATGAGCCAAAAGGCAAAGTACCCGGTGACGCCTGACGGCCGCTACATCGTTGTCCGCGGCCGGCTGTGGCGGACATCCAACCCTGCCTTGCCACCGGAGCGGAAAGAACAACTCGTCCACGACCTCATGACTGCGCGTCGCGGGGTACGGGACGCGACAAGTGATGATCAGCGCAAGAATGCGCGAGCCGATGTGAACCAGGCGAAAATTGCTCTTGGCGAGCGAGGCCCGGTCTGGTGGACCGACGGAACGCCGGACTACAACCGACATCTGGCGAAGAATACACCCTATGCCGACTGGTTCGTCGAGATCGGCGACGCCGAAGCCGAGTGAATTATTTTACGTCCAGTAATTCGTCCCAATCCGTCGTGTAGTGCGGCGACCGCTTCTCGGATCGCAGGCTCCAGCCGCGCTCGATGCCAGAGACAGCAAGTTTGAGCTTATCGCGACCGTACGCGGCGTTGATCGTGTCCATCGCCTGCATCAGGGCTTTGCTTCGGGGCGTGTCGGGACGACACCAGAGGTCGCTCTGCACATTGTGCGATGGGCCAAGGGCGAGCAGCGTGATGCCCGCCTTCTTATAGCGGTAGCCTGGCCGCCAGAGACGGCCGGCCGCCGCCAGGGCCGCATTGCTCAGTGTCATGGTGTCAGCAGATGCGACGGGCAGCTCAACGGTTCGCGACGCCGCGTATTGGCGATCCTCGGTCTTATACTTGTTGGTCGTTACAAATACCATCACCGCCCCTGCTACCAGATTCTGGCGGCGCATTTTCTCGGCAGCGCGGGCGATGTGAGTGCAAATCGATTCCTCAAGCTCGCGCCGCTCGGTCACGGCCCGGCCGAAGGATCGTGATGCGAGGATCGTTTTGTTGGCGGGGTTGGTCATGGTCAGCGATTGCGTCGGCACGCCGCGTAATTCCAAAGCCATGCGCTCGACCAAAACGCCCAGTCTCTCTCGCAGGAGCGAGGTATCGGCGTCTCGCAATTGCAGCGGCGTGGTGATGCCAATTTCTCCCAGCCGCGTCGCCAGCCGGTCGGCTACTCCCCACAAATCTGTGAGCGCAAATCCCTCAAGGGCCCTCGTCTGTTCTGATTCTGTCAGGAGCGCGTGTACGCCATGGCAGTTTGCGGTTTTCTTCGCGACGCGGTTCGCCGCCTTGGCAAGCGTCTTAGTCGGCGCGATGCCGACCGACACAGGTATACCGGTCCATTGCAGAACGCGTGCGCGCAAGGTGTGCGCGTGCGCGCCAAAGTCGGCAAAGCCATCGAATGACAGGAAAGCTTCATCGATCGAATACACTTCGAGATGGGGCGTGAAGTCACGAAGGACGTTGACCACGCGGCCACTGAGATCGCCGTAAAGCGTGTAGTTCGACGACCGCACGATCACGCCGTGTTTTTCGAATTTCTGTTTGTTGAGATGCCACGGATCGCCCATCACGATGCCTAGCGCCTTAGCCTCGTTTGAGCGGGCGATGACGCAACCATCATTGTTCGAGAGCACCACAACGGGCCGCCCTCTCAGCCGCGGCTGAAACAACCGTTCGCACGACGCGTAAAAATTGTTGCAGTCGACAAGAGCCAGAACAGTCATGCAATCACAAGCGGCGTATGGCGTGACGCACGACACCCCACACTTCAAACTCATGATCTTCGTTGATGACGATCGGCGCATAAGCGGGATTGGCCGCCTCTAGCCAGACCGCCCTGCCCTTCTGGCGGTATCGCTTTAGCGTGAACTCGCCGTTGAGGACGCCCAGAACGATGGAGCCATCGAGCGCGGTGATTGCGCGGTCGACTACGGCGATGTCGCCTGGAAAGATCCCGACGTCTTGCATGCTGTCCCCAGTTACCCGAACGGCGAAGGTGGCGGCGGGATGCGCGATCAGCAGTTCATTAAAATCGAGCGGGTTCTCTAGATAGTCCTCGGCTGGCGATGGGAAACCCGCCTGCACACGCCACATGAAATTCGGAATCGCAGCAGAAAGGCGTGCAATGCACGCGACTACCTCACCCATTGCTGACATGACATCCCCGCTGTTCGTTCCTTGTTTGTTCTTTTGTGCATGGGATGTCAAGCTCGGGTTAAGTGCCCTCATCTGCTTGTGGAATGCTCTGGCTCACCAAACACCATGGCCCCTCGCCCGGTTGGTCGCAGCCGTCGCATGCGGGCCCTAGCCGCCCCTAAGACTTCGCGGTCAAGGCCAAGACGAGCGGCCCTGACGGGCCGGCCTTGACCGCTTAGACGGAGCGTCTCTAACAGTCCCGCGACGGCGGCTTCTCTAATTGAGCCTGTCAACGGGGACGTGCGATGACTTTCTCGTCGCTTCGCTCCTGTTCACCAAGGGAAT
>NZ_JAIETU010000003.1 GCF_019744875.1 Hyphomicrobium sp.
CCCCCCCCCTAAGCGTGTGCTGCGCGTCGCTCAGGACGCGCCCGTTCCAAAGGGCGCCGGTAGTTCTCCATGAACCGGCGAAGCTCGGTTGCCGTTTTGGTGTAGACATCGCCGCCCTCACGCAGACGGAACACGAGCGCGCTATCGTTCTTGGCGAGAACGCCGAACTGGGTTGCATTCATCTCGTGCTGGATGATGAACGCTTCGATCTCTGCGAGAAGTTGGGTAGGATCGCTCATGTCGGGCACTATAATTGGAAGCGTCCAAGTCTGCAAGTGGGATGCTTCCACGGGGACGGGCACCGCTGTGGAGGACTAAAAAGCGGTCATGCCTGACAACTGGTACGACCGCCTCATAGAACGAATGGAAAGCCTCGGCCTCAACGAGGCGGAGGTGATCCGGCGTGCGCAGCTAAGTGGATCGTGGTTTACGGACCGGAACAGGGGCAAAGCGCAGCAACCTAAGATCGACACGATCATGAAGCTGGCGGCAGCCGTGCATTGGCCGGTGTCTGAATTGCTTGGCGAAGGCGCGCCTGACGGGTTAAGGTTGACTGTTCAACACCGCATCAAGGCAAACGAAATGTGGGCGGAGAAGGCCGACGGGAGACCCCGGGAGCTGCCTTTATCGTTTTTGTCTCAGACGTTAGTCACGCTGGAAGTTGAGACCAACGATTATCGCAGTTCTGGGTATCGCAGGGGGGACGTGGTTTCGGGAGCGCCGTCGTATCGGCACTTTGACAACCACATTGGATCCGATTGCATCGTCGAGACCGACGCAGGTGAAAAACTGTTTAAGGTTTTAGCAAAAGGTTCAATGCGTGGCCGATACACGCTGAAGTCGTTTGATCCGTCGCAAGACGACATACAGGATATCAAGATTAAGTGGGTTGCGCCGGTGCAGATAATACTGCGCGGAACTGGCTAATCCGGCTGCTCCTTTGAGAGGTAGTCGGCCAAGACTTTATCACCTTCGTTGGATACTGTGAGGCAGCGCTCAGAGTACCTGGTCATCGCAGAAGCGATGTTGACGCAGTTGCCGTTGACGAGGGTCATCATCGCCGCGCCCTCAGCTTTCATCCGCGACTGCATAGCGTCTTCTGTCATTTCGATCATTTTGCCCACCATCCAGCCGCGCTGGATTAGCGCGTCTGCGGCACGGCTGTAGCCGACAACCGTTTCTGGCGGCGTAGTCGGCGTGTTCATCACGCAGCGCTGAACCAGCAAAAAGTAGTTCGCGCACGTCAGCAGTTCGTTCTGCAGGTTGTTGAGCGCGCGTATTTCTCCAGTGCCAAAGGCCGCCTGCTGCGCCAGCGCCGGCTGACACAGGAGCAATACCGTCAACGCCGCTCGTCGCATCTGGACCCCCGACAGATTTTCTGACTACGGAAAAGTAGGCCCCTTTCCCGAGCGTGTCGACCGCCTTCGCTCGCGTGTGCGAGAGAGTTACGCACACAAAATTGGAAACTTCCAAGTTTGTTCTTGACGACTTGGAAGCTTCCAATTACAGATTTGGACATCACCGGGGGCGCATCGCACTCCTTCTCCCCGATAGCGCAGGTGATCCCCGGCGGGCGCGCTTCCTCCTTTAGCGCTTTCCCAAAGGCCCGCCGGGGCACGCAATTCGAGAGGACAGAGGGCTCAATATGAACGACGCCGCCCACACCGCAGCCGAAGCCTACGACCGCTACATGGCGTTCCTTGGCGAAGACCGGATCGTCCAGTCCGCCTGGCACACCGAGAAGGATGGACGTCAGCTCGCATGTGCACTGGGCGTGCTCGGGAGCGACGTCGACGATCCGGCCAAATGCCCGGCCGAGATCATGCCGCGCTGGCTCGCCCAGATGGTCCCGCGGTTCTTCGACAATCAATCCGAAGAAGACGCAAAGGACTGGGGCACGCGCTTCTACGCCGAGTTGAAGCGCATCGACGGCAAGGTGCCGTTCACGGTCGTCTACGACTGGCACGCGAACATCGTCGCACCGCTCGCGATTGAAGTTGCCGCGCTGCGCAAGCGCGATGCGGCCCCCCACGAAGCTCTGCGTGACCTGCATGCGCGCGCGCTGGCGGGAGACCGCGCAAGTCGCGACGAGTGGCGCGCAAAACTTCGCTACGCCTACGCCTACGCCTACGCCGACGCCGACGCCGACGCCTACGCCTACGCCGACGCCGACGCCTACGCCTACGCCTACGCCTACGCCGACGCCGACGCCTACGCCGACGCCAACGCCTACGTCTACGCCGACGCCGACGCCTACGCCGACGCCGACGCCTACGCCTACGCCGACGCCTACGCCGACGCCTACGCCGACGCCGACGCCGACGCCTACGCCTACGCCGACGCCGACGCCTACGCCCGGCGTCGCGTCTTCAAACGGCTCGCGGACGGCATGGTCGAGTGTCTGGGCCGAGTGCCCGCGCCGCAGCTTTCTTAAAAATTTTCGTTCCGGGGCAACCCGGCGTGGGGAGGGAGGCAGAGCGGCAAAGGGTCAGCCGCTCTGTCTCCCGAGCACCGAGAGCAAGAACGAGGACGCCATGCGCCACGAATTCACAATGCCGGGCTACACCAAGATCGAAGGCGATAGCCTTTACACCCACGACCTCGAATGCGCCGTGGAGATCGAGCCCGACGAAACGAAGCGCGACGCGGACTGGTACATCGCCCGCTGCTTCATCGAACACAAAGCGCGCCATGGCTTGGCCTGGCAGAAGCTCTCCCAATCCCACCCGCTGTTCGCAGAGATTCGCGACTGGGCGATGGACACCTACCGGCACAAGCTCTCTGAGCTTTGGGACGACTACCTGCTCGACAAGCCTCGCCAGCGCCCGCGCACCGATCGCGACGAGCACGCCACACACGGAGGCGTGCTGTGATCACGGCAACCCTCACCGACTCCGCAGGCGAGCGCATCGCTCCCGTGGTCCAGTCCCAGAACCTCGACCTTCTCCGCTTTCACATCGAACTGTTCCTGCTGCCGATGATCGGCCCGGGCGACAAGATCGAGATCGGAGACCCGCAATGACCGAAGCCCTGTTTTTCCTCTGCGGGATCATGATTGGAATTTTCGTTGGACTTCTCGCGATCGGCAAGATGGTGAGTGAGAAGCGCCGCGATCGAGATCAGTAGCGTCCAAGTGGCGTCAGCGTAGAACTCATGTGTCCGGGGGGACATGGAAATGGAAGCTCTCAAGCAGGCCGCATCCATTGCGGCGGTGAGCACCGGAAGCGCTGTGTTTGTCGGCGTCGCTTTGGCCATGCTCGTGATGGCGATGGCAGGTTGAGTCATTCCCGCGCGGCAAGTCGGCCCCTACCCGACGCTGGAGCAACAGCCAGCACGCCGCGCGGGATCTCAGATGGAGACACAGATGATCGCACTCGATTGGGGCGTCGCCCTCGGAATCGTTCTTCTCGCACTCGGCGTCTGCGGGCGCAGAGACAAGCTCTAGGAGCACGCACATGGTCATCGACCTCAACGCAGCACGGGCACGGCGGGCTGATCGCGAACGGCGCGCACTCGAACGCAAGCACAACCCGACCTTCACGGACGACGCGTTTTCAACCTTCGTGATCGTGGGCGTGATCATCGGAACGGCGTGGCTGTTCACGCTTCTATCGGGTCCGAGTGATTTTAAAGCCGAGTTCAACACTTGGCTCGCACAGCAGGAGTGGAAGTGATGCACACCGAGCAGACCAACGTCGAGGCTTTGAAGCCGGTCAAGAAAACCGAAGCCAAGGCCGTCGCTAGGCGCGAAGCATCGCCGCCGGCTGCTGCCATGACCCCGATGGAGATGCTGTCGCAGGCCATCGAGCGCGGCGCAAGCATGGACCTACTCGAAAAGCTCATGACGCTGCAGGAGCGTTGGGAGGCGAACGAAGCCCGCAAGGCGTTCGATGAAGCCGTTGCCGACGCCAAGGCGGACATCAAGCCCATCGCTCGCAACGCAACCGGCCACAACAGCAAAAAATACGCGGACTTCGGCGCCATCGCAAAAGAGGTGGACCCGATCCTCGGTAGGCACGGACTGTCGTATCGCTTCCGGACGCAGCAGGGCGAGAAAATAAGCGTGACCTGCGTGCTCGCGCACAAGGCCGGCCATTACGAGGAAACAACGCTCTCCGGTCCTGCTGACGCGTCCGGCAGCAAGAACGCCATCCAGGCCATCGGCTCCACCCTCACCTATCTCCAGCGCTACACGCTGGTGCAAATGCTCGGGCTCGCTGCATCAAGCGACGACGACGGCAAGGCCGCCGGCGCGCCAGACGATGGCTCGCTCATCACCGAGGACCAGCTTGCCGAGTTGATAGCGCTCGCCGACGATCTCGGCGCCGACAAGGCGAAGTTCTGCAAGTTCGCCAAGATCGAAAGCTTCGCCGACATTCGGGCCTCCAAGTTCGAGGACGCCAAGGCTGCGCTCCGCAGTCGGGCGCGGGCGTCATGAAGGTGCTTGACCTCGAACAGGGCAGCGCCGAGTGGCGATCCGCACGCCTCGGCATGGTCAGCGCCTCGCGCATGGCCGACATGCTGGCGACCACGAAAACCGGCTGGGGCGCATCTCGCGCGAACTATGCCGCCGAGCTTATCGTAGAGCGCCTGACCGGGACGCCGACCGAGAAGTACACGAACGCCGCCATGGCGTGGGGCACCGAGAACGAGGAAGACGCCCGCAATGGCTATGCGTTCCTGCGTGATGCAGAGATCACGTCCGTGGGGCTGGTGCTGCATCCCACTATCGAGATGGCGTGTGCGTCCCCGGACGGACTTGTGGGCGACCACGGTCTGATCGAGGTGAAGTGCCCGCTTACTGCAACACATATCGAAACGCTGCTCTCGGAGACTATTCCGGACAAGTACGCCAAGCAGATGCAGTGGCAGATGGCGTGCACCGGCCGGCAGTGGTGCGACTTCGTTTCGTTCGATCCTCGCGTGCCCGCTGAGATGCAGTTTTTCATCCGACGCGTTGAGCGCGACTCCCACCGGATCACCGAAATGGAAGCGGCCGTCAAAGACTTCCTGGCCGAGATAGCGAGCACACTTTCGAAGCTGCAAGCCAAATTCCAAACGACGAGGGCTGCAGCATGACGACGATCCGCAACGTCCTGCAGTTCCCCCGGATGATCCGGGAGATGAGCGAAAAGCTGGAGCCGCTGGACGCCGAGCTTGCGGTCATCCGCGAGATGAACTGGCAGTTGGACAAGCTGCCCAACGACGCCGCCGTGGTTCGTGCCGTCCGGTACGTGATGGAGCACCGCGGTTTCACGATCAACGACATGAAGGACCCGTCCGATGGCGATAACGAGGTGTGACGTCCATGGAATTACCTTCGATCTCGACAGAACCACAGACTGTCCAATCTGCGAATGCGCCTCCGATGTCGAGCGCTACGGCATCGAGCCAGCGCATGTTCGTAAGCGCTCCCCCGAAAAAGCCGTTCATCTGCTACCGGCAGCGGTTGGAGATGGCACAGACCGCAGCGAAACATGGCCTCGGTTTCGAGGATCTTCAGGTCACGTTCAAACTGGTTGAGCGCGACGCTCGGAAACTCGTGGGACTGTGATGGCCTCCCAGATCAAGCACCCCAAGGCAGGTCTCGCAAATTTCCGCCCACCAGTACGGGAGAGGACGAAGGTGAAACCGTCGGCACAGCAGAGACGTGAGGGGAACTGCGAAAAGCACCTCGCTCTCATCAGAGAGTTGCCGTGCTGCGTCACGGGACGCGCGGGGCCGAATGATCCCCATCATCTGAAGTCCGGGCCTGCCGCAAAGGAACGCGGCGTGGGCATGCGGGCTACCGATCGATGGGCGGTGCCACTGTGCCGTGTGGCTCACGACGAAGTCGAACGCATCGGCTCACGTCACGAAGAAAAGTGGTTCCGGGAAAACGGCATCCCGGACGTGGTTGAGCTTGCCGCCGCGCTCTGGAACTCAACGGGCGATGTGAAACGTATGACGAAGATCGTGCAGAGCCACATGGGGAGGGCACCGCGATGAAAGAGATGTGGTGGTTTTTGCGGGAGTCCTACCGATACGTTGCGCCGCGCGGCCTTAGAGCCCACGCAAAATTTGCAGTCGATTTGCCGGGTGCTGCATGGCGCTTTTACCGATCTAAGCCCGAGTGAGGTCCCCCATGTCTGAACCTACCCATGGCGATAACAACGATTTCCTTTTAGGCGCGCAGGATGAAAGCAAATTCACCGCCCGCGACATCCTCACCTACCTCTACGCCGAGAGCAAATGGGACGAGGATGTTGATGGCGACGCCGACGACGAAGGGCGCTCATTCACCATCGTCAATCACGACATCCGCATTCGGGACAGCCTGCTGGATGAGTTGATTGACATGGCCGGGATCAAGCGACGCGGGATGGAGAGTCCTTTGGAGGCGCTCGCTCGCGCCAACGAAGAAGACTGCGCGGTGGAAATCGCCAAGCGGCAAACGAAGTAGGACACCCCATGACCACACGAGAAGAACAGAGAGACGTGGCGCGCGATCTTCTCAGCACGCTCGCTGAATGGCACTCCACCATTCGCATGTGGAGCGGTTCCGCATTTGTCGCAGGCGAGGACATCGGAGACGATGCCGGGGCACGCAAGCAACTGTATCTCGACCTGTGCCGCATTGGGAACGAGACCGTGTGGATGGAAGACCAGATCACCCGTCTCCGCGCCTCACAAGCCGGGGGAGCGCCTGCGGGGTGGGCTCTCGTGCCGGTGGAGCCTACCAAGGCAATGCTGTCCGCGTGGGCTCACCTCTTCTCCCGTGGGTCGGACGCATGCTACGTCGCGATGCTCTCCGCCTCTCCCCCACCGCCCGCAACAGACGGGGAATGGAAATGGCAGCCTGGGCAAGTGCGCGACCTGCATGATCTGAAGCGAGCGCTGGAGCTTCGACTCGAACGGGCGCAGGCCGCGTTGGCTCGTTGCCAGGAAAACGAGCCGCTCGACCGGAATTATATTCGCGGGCAACTCCAAGAAATTGAAGTGGCCCAGCATCTCGTCGAGGTCGTAATGAGTGCACCCGCAACAGACGGGGACGCACTGAGGGAAGCGCTGGAACCGTTCGCGCTGTGGGCGACGCTCATGGACAAGGACGCGCCCGACGATGCGCACCTACCCGCGACCGTGCCGCACCTCAGCTTGACGCTTGGTCAAGCTCGGGCCGCAGCAGACGCGCTCGGGCTAGTGCACGCTTCTGACGACCCACGGTTCAACGGCGAGCGGGACATCGTTCTCGACGCCCTCGCATCCTCTCCACCCCTGGCCGCAGCAGATGCAGTGGAAGCAGAGCGGGAGGCGTGGAACCACATCGACACGCTGCCGCCGCCAGGCGAGCGGCCCGGAACCGTGTGGGTGCTCGTTGAAGGTTCGCAGCTCCACAGTGGAATGAGATGGTATCGGCGCCATCCCGGGCTCGCGCGCACGCACAACGAAGGCTTTGAGGATGAGGACATTCGGGCGATTGAGGCGCGCGACCACATGGACAGTGGAACCGGCCGCGTCACGCACTGGCTACCGATCAAGCTACCTAGCTTTCCGGCTCGCGGAACTGAGGGAGCAGTAGTCAAGGATTCCTTGACTACTGCCGCTGACGAGGTGGCGGAACCCCAATGAGCAACCGCCGCCGCAGCAAATACCGACCCAGGCAGGACGATCCTCGCATGTCAGAACCGCGCCCATACAATCTGGACGACCCCGCCGAAGTAGACCGGCTCCATCACGAGCTTCAAGGCTACATGCGCGTGAGCCTCATGGACGGCACCGACACAGAGGGCCGCGCCCACGCATACGCCGGGCTCTGCGAATTCAACCGCAGACGATTTCTCGCCAAGACGGCTCGCGGAACTGACGAGGTGGGAAATGGCAACTAACCCCAAGATGCTGCCCTGCCCAAAGTGCGGGCTGACCGATTTCCTTGAGGTCTACGACTACGACGGCGCGCGGTACGTTGAGTGCAACAACGGGTTCAACAGCACGCCGACACCGCCAGCCAAGACGGCATGCATGTACCGGAGCCACCCGGCCGCGACTTCGGCCCGGTTCGCGATCAAATTTCACAACGAAAAGGTCCGCGCTCGCGGAACTGACGAGGTGGGAAATGGCTGAGCGCGGTGCCGAGTTTCAATTCGCCGCACACAGCGTCGACGAGTTGCCGCCCGCAGGCGACCAGCAACGCCTCGACGTGCTCGCCGTCTGCATTGCCAACCAACAACGAGCCGGATTCGGTGCCTACCTCGACGTGCGAGAGGTGAAGTGCGCCGACTGCGGTGCTTCCGGGTTCAATACGGGCTGGGGGTTCTGGCGGTTTTCGTGTGGCCTTGAAGTGATGACCGACGGCGAACCTTCCGAACCATGTGGCGCTCTCGGCGCAGACGCCTCAACTGAGGGAGCAGAGAAATGATACCGCCGGAAATCGCTGATCTCGCAGACTTGATTTGGCCGGGCTGGGCGGAGCTTGACGACGAAGCGTCGCGAGAGGTCATCAAAGCAGCCCGTCGCATTCACGATGCGGGGTATCGCCCTACCAGCGCAGGGGGGCGGGAGACACCATGAGCACCGTCGCCGCGCTTTTCGTTGAAACGGATGGCTGCTATTTCGAAATTGAAGACGTGGCGCCGTGGGACATCGGTCGCGATGCACGCAGATATCGGGGGCCGTATCCGGTTGTGGCGCACCCTCCATGCCAGCGGTGGGGCCGATTTTGGCACGGCAGCACACGCAAGCCGCACCAGTTCAAACTCGGAGATGATGACGGTTGCTTTGCGGCAGCGCTCGCTGCGGTGCGCCGCTGGGGTGGCGTTCTTGAGCACCCAGCGGACAGTCATGCCTGGCGGGCATTCGGCCTCAACCGCCCCGACCGCGGCTCGGGATGGGTTGCTGCGGACTTTCAGGGCGGATGGACCTGCTGCGTGGAGCAGGGTCACTATGGGCACATGAGCCGCAAGCCCACTTGGCTCTACGCCGCGCACGTCGATTTGCCGGCATTGAACTGGTCGAAGGGTGAACAGCGCCTGCACCCAACTGCCCTGGCGCGCTACGGGTACGCGAAGGCGCGTCGCATCGGCATGACCGCCATGGTTGGCGGCAAGGACAAAACCAAAATCCGCAACGCCACACCGATTGAGTTTCGGGACGTGCTTCTGGCGATAGCCCGCTCAGCGCAGAAATCCGAAGTGACCCTCCCGGATCTGGAGACGACCTGAAATGAGCACCGCCCCGGAGAAAAACCTATTCATCCCGCTCCGCCACTATTGGTTCTGGGCCTTTGATACCCATTCGAAGGACACGGAATACCGCGCCTATGGTCCGCGGTGGAATGAGCGAACCTGTCGTGTTGGCAGGCGCGCGACGCTCTCGCTTGGCTACAGCGGTCCTCGCATGGAGCGGGTCATTTCATCGTTTCGCGTGCTGGACTGGTCAGACGCGCCACCCGAAGCGCAGGACATCTATCCACTCGCCACCCACATCGCTGCAATCGGCTTGGCGACCCTCCCGGATCTGGAGAACGTGGAATGAACAAGCTCCTCGACATTGAGGAAGTCGCCAGCATTTTGCGGGTCAGCATCAAGACCGTAAAGCGGCTGCCGATTCAGTTCTCGCGGGTCGGGCGGTTCCGGCGGTACGATCTCAGGGACATCGAAGCTTATCGGAAGGACGCGATCGAGCCATGTCCATCTACAAACGCCCAGGATCGCCGTACTGGTACTCGGAGATCATTGTCAGGGGGCATCGGTCTATCCGAAGCACTCGCACAACATCCCGCCGCGACGCAGAGGCGTTCGACAGAGAGCACCGGAAAGAAATCACAGCTCGCGCCGGAAAACCAAAACGGGCGAGCCTGACGCTGGACGAAGGATGCGGACGCTACTGGATCGAAAAGGGGAAAAATCTTGGCTGGGCCGAACACGTCAAAAGACACCTCAAGTGGATTGTTGCCAGCGGCGGTCCGGATCTCATTCTGGCCGCCTACGGGACCAGCGACGTCGGGCAGCTTGTTGCTTACCGCGCCGCTCAAGGCGCGGGAGCGAGCGGCATTAATCGAACACTTGCGGTCTGCCGCCAAGTCCTGGGTCGCGCGCAAAAGGCGTGGGGCATTGAAATCCAGCACATCGACTGGAAAGCCCACTGGCAGAAAGAGCCCAAAGGGCGCGTCCGCTGGCTCACGCTCGCGGAAGTCGTCCGGCTCTGCTCGTTCCTCCCGCACCACATCCGCCTCGCGGTCGAGTGGTCGGTCTACACGGGCTGCCGGCGCGAAGAAACCTTCGGCCTGAAATGGACCGCCGTGGGCTTGGAGCGCGGGGCTGTGGAAGTCGAGGGGAAGACCGGCAAGCGCACCGTCTGGCTCTCCGCGGAGACGCGGGCCATCATCGAGCAGTGCGACCGGAGCCAGGTCTACGTGTTCGACCGGACCAACTGGCGGAAGCACTGGGAGGCGGCGCGAAAGGCGGCGGGCATCACCAATTTCCGCTGGCACGATCTCAGGCACACGCACGCCACGTGGCTGCGCCAGGGCGGCGCTCCGCTCGAGATCGTGGCGCGGTCGCTGGGACACTCAACGATCGCCGTCACGCAGCGGTACGCGCATGTGGACGACCGGGAAGTGAAGGATGCTCTCCGGGCACTGCCGAGCCTGTCGGAGGCGAGCGGGAACGTGGTGCCGATGAAGGGGAAAAAAAGCTAGGGAATCACGCGCTCCGATGCAGCGATCCCCGACAATCGTCACCGACAGTGTTTAATTCGCGTTGAAAGTGTTATATATTATGCCAATTGGCTCATGATTAAAAGTCACGTGCTCTACCGCTGAGCTACCGGCCCACAGCCGCGCAGCGCGGAGTGCCCCCCGCGGACGCCAATCATGGAGTGCGCTTTCTAAGGGCGGTCCCGCGGCGGGTCAAGGCGAGGCGCAAGCGGAAGCCGAGATGTCACGGGAAAGCACTTTCCTCCGCCCGGATCCGCCCCCGAAGGCGCCCTGCACACACCCCAATCGCGCTCCCGGAAAAATGCCGCGTCTCAAACCGGCGTCCTTGGTCTAAGAGAGGGCACCTCGCTCACCTGGTGCGATTTCCGGTGCCATGACAACCACCACGCCGACCCACCCCCCCGAGACCGCGCGCGACCGCCTAAAAGCCATCGGCCTGATGGTGGCCGCGGTCGTGCTGTTCTCCGGCCTCGACACCGCCGCCAAGTACCTCGTCACGCGCGAAGGCTTGTCAGTGGCGCAGGTCGTGTGGTCGCGCTTCATTGTGCAGTTCGTGCTTTTGCTGGTGTTGTTGCCGGCCTTCGGCATCATGAGCGCCAAGGCTCTGTTCACGACCAACCGCTTAGGCCTGCAGATGGCCCGCTCGGTGCTGATGGTCGGCACCACGGCTTTCAACTTCCTGGCCCTCGAGCATCTTCGTCTCGACCAGACGATCACGATTGTCTTTCTCGCTCCGCTCGTCGTCGCCCTGCTCGCCGGCCCGCTGCTCGGCGAGTGGGTGGGAAAACGCAGACTGATCGCGATCCTCGTCGGCTTCATCGGCGTCGTCATTGCCGTGCGCCCGGGCCTCGGCGCCGTACCGCCCGCCGTGCTCTATGCCTTCGCGGCGATGGCGGTCTATGCCCTGTTCATGCTGCTCACGCGCTACATGGCCCACCTCGACCCGCCGCTGGTCACGCTCTTCTATTCGATGTTCGTCGGCACCTTTGCGGGCGCGCCGTTCGCCTTCGCGTCGTGGAGCACGCCGCCTGACACCCTTTCGTGTGTGCTGCTGGCTTCGCTCGGCGTCCTCGGCGGAACGGGGCACTGGTTGTTTCTGCACGCCTATCGCCTGGCGCCCGCCTCCGCCATCGCGCCGTTTCTGTACATGCAGATCTTGAGCATGGTCGCGTTCGGATTTGCCGTGTTCGGCGACCTTCCCGACGCCTGGACGCTCGCCGGCGCATCGCTCATCGTCGCGTCCGGCGTCTACCTCGTGCAGCGTGAGCGCCGCCTCGCCCGCGAGATGGCTGACGCCGCCCCGCTGGCGTAGACGGCGGTCGACTGCGTCAGCACTGGCGTCCGACGGCGCGGCGCGCCACGCAACCTGCGACCAGCCCGCCGAGCTGAGCGGCATCCTTCGCGGTCTGCTTGGCGTGGCGCGCGCCATTCTTGACGGTGCCCTTGACGACATCGGTGAGGAAGCCGGCCTGGGCGCCCACGGGAAGGGACAAGGCGGCAGCGGCAAGAACCAGTACGGCAAGGCGAGTACGGCGCATAAGGGCGTCTCCCAGTTTTCCCGAGCGCGCCGGATTGGCGCCTCGCTGGGAGGCGTATGACATTTGCAATCCTGTCCCGCAGTTCTCTGCGAAACACGCGATTATCAAGTCGTCGTCTTTGGAGCCACGACGCGCGCTTTCGTCTCGTCCGCCCAGGCCTCGAAACGGCCGTCCTCGATCGCCGCACGCATGCCCGCCATGAGTTCCTGATAGAACACCGTATTGATCCACGAGAGGATCATCGCGCCGAGATACTCCCCGGACCGCATCAGGTGGTGCAGATACGCGCGCGAATACTCGCGCGCCGCCGGACACGTGCTTTGCAGGTCGAGCGGCCGGGAATCGTCGGCGTGCACGGCGTTGCGCAGGTTGACCGGCCCCTCCCACGTGTATGCGAGCCCATGGCGCCCGTTACGCGTCGGCAGCACGCAATCGAACATGTCGATGCCGCGACGCACCGCTTCGATCAGATCGAGCGGCGTGCCGACGCCCATGAGGTAACGCGGCTTCTCCTGCGGCAGGAACGGCAGCGTGGCATCGAGCGTCGCGAGCATCAGCTCATGGCCCTCGCCGACCGCAAGCCCGCCGACCGCATAGCCCTCGAGATCCATACCGACCAGCGCCTCAGCCGACCGCCGCCGCAGTTCTGCGTCGATGCCGCCCTGCACGATGCCGAACAGCGCTTGCCCCGGCCCCGCGCCACCGCTTGCCCGTTGCGCGAGGAACGCATTGCGCGACCGCTCGGCCCAGCGCAGCGACAGCTCCATCGCGCGCTCGACCTCCTTGCGCTCGGCCGGCAGCTCGATGCACTCGTCGAACTGCATCTGGATGTCGGAGCCGAGCAGGCACTGGATTTCGATCGAGCGCTCCGGCGTCAGCATGTGGCGCGATCCGTCGAGATGCGACTGGAACAGAGCGCCTTCCTCGGTGATCTTGCGGATCTTCGACAGGCTCATGACCTGGAACCCGCCCGAGTCCGTCAGGATCGGCTTCTCCCAGCGCATGAACGTGTGCAGCCCGCCGAGCTTCGCCACGCGCTCGGCGCCGGGGCGCAGCATGAGGTGATAGGTGTTGCCGAGCAGGATGTCCGCGCCCGCATCCCGCACCTGCTCCGGATAAAGCGCCTTCACCGTCGCAACCGTGCCCACCGGCATGAACGCGGGCGTGCGGATGACGCCGCGCGGCGTCACGATCTCGCCGCGCCGTGCCAGGCCATCGCGGCCGAGCGGACGGTAGTGAAACGCGCCGTTCTTGGTGGCGGCCGTGTCGGTCGTCGACGTGTCAGTCATTGTAGTCCTTGTCGAGAACGGGCGCATGAGGCGCTTGGGCGTCGAGTGAGGCGCGATAGCGAATGCACCCGCGCATGAATTTCTCCCACGGCGGAACGGCGATCGCGGGATCGGTTTTCTCCGGCAACAGATCCCAGAGCGCCGGGTGATGCCAGCAGAGGTCGTGCCCCGTGCTGTCACGATGGGTGCGAATGGCAGCACGCAGCTTGCGCACCTCCGCCACCAATACGGCCCGCTCCATCGTCTCCAGGTCGTCATCCATGATCGGCCTCCTCGGCTCTGAACAGAAGCGACGCATCGCCATACGAGTAGAACCGGTAGTCCGACGCGACCGCGTGCGCATACGCTGCCTTCATCGTCTGAAGCCCCGCAAAGGCCGACACCAGCATGAACAGCGTCGAGCGCGGAAGATGGAAGTTGGTCATCAGCACGTCGACGGCACGGAAACGATAGCCCGGAGTGATGAAGATCGCGGTGTCGCCCGAGAACGGCTGGATTTTTCCGTCTGCCGACGCCGCGCTTTCGAGAATGCGCAGCGACGTCGTCCCCGCCGCAACGATCCGCCCGCCCCTTGCCCGCACGGCGTTGAGCGCATCCGCCGTTGCCGCCGAGACCTCACCCCACTCCGAGTGCATCTTGTGATCGGCGGTGTCGTCCACCTTGACCGGAAGAAACGTCCCGGCACCCACGTGCAGCGTCACGAAGTGCCGCGAGATCCCGCGCGCATCGAGCGCCGCAAACACACCCGGCGTAAAATGAAGTCCCGCCGTGGGCGCTGCCACCGCGCCGTCGCGCGCCGCATAGATCGTCTGATAGGTGTCGCGGTCGCGCGCGTCCGGCGCACGCCGCCCAGCGATGTACGGCGGCAGCGGCATCGATCCGACGCCCTGGATCGCGAAATCGAGATCGGGCCCCGAGAGGTCGAACATCAGCTCGACTTCGCCCGCGTCGAGCTTATCCGAAACAGTCGCGCCGAGCGCCGACATGAGGCACGCGCCGTCCGTCTCCGCGCCGAACCGCAGCCGGTCTCCAACGACCAGCCGCTTGGCGGGGCGCGCCAGCGCACGCCAGCGGCAATCGTCCACACGCCGCAGCAGGTTGAACGAAACGCGCGACGCGACCTCGTTGCGCACGCGCACACCGTCGAGCGCCGCCGGGATCACACGCGTATCGTTGAACACAATGGCATCGCCCGGCCGCAACAGGTCCGCGAGATCGCGGACGGACCTGTCTTGAAGGACGCCCGGACCATCTCCTGCGGCCCCGCGCGCCGGATCGACCACGAGCAGCCGCGCGCTGTCACGCGGCTCCGCCGGATGAAGCGCGATACGGTCCTCGGGAAGATCGAATTCGAAAAGATCGGTACGCATGGCGCCTCTCATAGCGCCATTCCGTGGGTCTCAGGAACCCCGGAGGCAAGGCAGCGTTTATTCAGCGCACCCATTGCCGAGCTGGAGCGCCGCAGTGCCCGATCCGAACAAACCGAAACGGTCGCCTACCGACCCCGACCCGCACACGCCGCCCGAGCCGGTGAGCCCCGATCCGACGCAAGCCCCGGTGCCCCCACCGGATGACCAGCCGCCGGACCCCAAAATCGAGCCGCCCCCCGGCTCCGAGCAGCCGCCGAAGTGGGCGTGACGCACCGATCGGAGACTGGACGCTCAGCCCCTGATCGCAGCGAAAAGAGCGGTCACGGCCGCAATCAGCCATGAACCGATCAGCAGGCTTCCGCCCAACGGCGCCGCCATCGGAAACAGCTTGTCTCCGAGCAGCACACGCGAGCTGACGTCGCCTGAAAAAAGCGCGACCGCGACGAGCATCAGCGAGACGGCTCCGAGCAGCACGGTGGGCCAGGGCGTCCCGCCCGCAATCGCTGTCAGCGCAATCGCGCCGACCCCATGCAGGATGAGAAACAGCGCGGCCGTCGCCAGCGACGGATCGGCCGTTCGGTGGGCGGCTACAGCCGCCAGCACCACACCGGCTGCCCCCATCAGAGCGCCGATCCCGATATTCCAGAGCGCCCACGAACCAAACGTCATCGTCGCCTCGCCATTTCACCGCCGCTTGCGGACGGACATTAGAGAAAACGCACCATCAGCGCGCCCAAGACCGCCAGCACCGCCCCGGTCGCGCGGCCAAGCGTGAGCTCCCGCACCGCCAAGCCGAGCAGACCATAGTGGTCGAGGGCCAGACTGGCGATCACTTGTCCCGCAATCGCCAGAGCAATCACGGCACCGATGCCGAGAACCGGCGTCAGCACCAGGCTGATCGTGACGAAAATCGCGCCCAGCACGCCGCCGAGATAAAGCAGCGGCGGAAGCGATGCGACACCGCTCCACGCCACTTGTTCGCGCGCGACGACAAGCGTCACCACAAGCAGGCACAGCGTGCCGACCACGAAGGACAGAGTCGCCGCACCCAAGGGATGGCCGAGCTTGGCCGCGGCCAAGGCGTTGACCGGCGCTTGCACGGAGATCATGGCGCCCGCCAGCAAGGCCAGCGTGGCGAGCCCGAGGGCATGCAGTGACATGAGCTTTCCCATCTCCGATCTCGGCTCTGAGGATCAGGCCGCGTCGGCGGCGACCTTCACCGACACCATCTTGTCCGGGTTCTGCACCGGCTCGCCGCGCTTGATCTTGTCGACGTTCTCCATGCCCTCGATCACCTGGCCCCACACCGTGTACTTCTTGTCGAGGAAGGTGGCATCGTCGAACACGATGAAGAACTGGCTGTTGGCGCTGTCGGGCGACGAGGAGCGCGCCATCGAGCACACGCCGCGCACGTGCGGCTCGGCGTTGAATTCGGCCTTGAGGTTGGGGAGCTTGGAGCCGCCCGTGCCGGTGCCGTGCGGGCAACCCGTCTGCGCCATGAAGCCGTCGATCACGCGATGGAACACGATGCCGTCGTAGAAGCCTTCACGCGCGAGCTGCTTGATGCGCGCAACGTGGTTGGGCGCCAGGTCCGGGCGCAACTGGATCACGACACGGCCCTTGGTCGTCTCGATGATCAGCGTGTTTTCGGCATCTGCAATATCGGCCATCTAAAGAACTCCAGTGGATGTTGAATGGAATGACGCAGCGGCCGGGTGCCCGTGGCATCCGGCCGCCAACGTCGAAGCTTGAACGTCCGCTTAGGGCGTTCCGTTCGCCATGTACATCTTCACGATGATATCCGGCTTCGGCGGCGGTTCACCCTTTGCGATCTGGTCGACGAATTGCATTCCGTCAACCACCTGCCCGAACACGGTGTACTGCCCATTGAGATGGGGCGCGTGGGCGAACGTGATGAAGAACTGGCTGTTGGCGCTGTTCGGGTCGCCCGTGCGGGCCGCACCCAGCGTGCCGCGCTCGAAGGCCTGGCCGGAGAATTCGGCCTTGAGGCTCGGATACTTCGATCCGCCCCCGCCGGTGCCTTGCGGGTCGCCCGTCTGCGCCATGAAGCCCGGGATCACACGATGGAATTTGAGGCCGTTATAGAACCCTTCGTTGACCAGCATCTTGATGCGCTCGACGTGCTTCGGCGCGAGATCCGGCCGGAGCCGGATCGTGACCTTGCCGGTCTTGAGCTCCATGATCACCGTATTCGACGGGTCATTGGCGGTCGCACCGGTCGTCACCATGCTGCCGGCGCCCGCGGCGTTGGCGGCGGGGACCTGGCCGATCTGGGGAGCGCTGTTGCCGCCGCAGCCCGCGAGGCAGAAGGCCATCATCAACGAGGCCAGTAACCCGATCGATCGCATGAGCGCTCCCGTCCCTGTGTCATGACGGCTTCGCGCGCTGCGCGAGCCATCGTTTTTTCTCTTATGGCCCCGTTGCCCGAGACGGGCAACCAGACCCGTGTTGCCCGAAACGGGCAACCAGACCCGGCCGCAACAGTCACCCAAGACCGGACGCTAGACCGGCCTCTAAACCGGACTGGCCCGCTTGGCCTTGTTCGCGAGCCGCAACGCAACGCCCTTCGAGACGAACGGCGTCACATCTCCGCCCATCACAGCGATCTGCCGCACGAGATTGGCGGCGATATGCCGGACTTCAGGCGACGCCGCCACAAACACGGTCTGCACAGACGGGATCATCTGCCCGTTCATGTTCGCCATCTGCATTTCGTAGTCGAAATCGGTGCCATCGCGCAGGCCGCGGAAGATCACGCTCGCACCAGCCCTTTGCGCGGCCGACACAGCAAGGTCGGCGAACGTGACGATCTCGATTGGAATGCCGGACGACGTCGCAATCGCGCGCGTCTCGCCCTCGAGCATCTCGACGCGTTCGTCGTTGTCGAACAGCGGTGCCTTGGACGGGTGAATGCCGATGCCGATCACGAGCCGGTCGACGAGACGGCTCGCCCGCTCGATGATGTCGGTGTGCCCGTGCGTGACGGGATCGAACGAGCCTGAGTAGAATCCGGTTCTGGTCATGCCCCACTCTAGCCGGGCGCACCCGGCAAATTCAACAATCCGCCATCCCCAACTTGATTGGCGAAGAGCGCGTCTCGCGCCATAGTGGCTCATGCAACGGTCGATTGGGGAGAACGAGATGGTTGCGCGTAACACTTTGATGACATTTGCAGTTCCCGCGCTCGCAAGCGCCGCGCTGCTCGCCGCGGCCATGACCGCCCCCGCCGCTGCCGCGCCAGGCGCCTGCGTCACCAAGCACGGCTCGGCGACCGGCATCACCCGCGATTTCGCCGAGTACGAGGCGTTCCTCATCATCCGTCAGGTCACGGGAAACTGGCCGTTCCAAACGGACGCCATTTCGAAGCCGGTCTACAAGTGCGCGAGCGACGGCGCGCTATGGACCTGCCGCGCCTCTGCCAAGGTCTGCAAAAGCTGACCTGGGCTGACCAAACGAAACGAACACCCAAACGGAGAACGCCCTTGTCGCCACGCCTGACTGCCCCGTCCGCGCTCTTGGCTGTTGCTGCTTTCGCGCTGAGCGCCGGGCTGTCTCAGGTCGACGCGAAAGATATCGCGTGCGGCCCGGACGAGGTCTCGGTCCCCGACGACCGCGCCGAGGGCGGCAACCTGTGCATCTCAAAAGCCGAATGGGAAAAAGCCAAGAAAATCTGCAGCGCCAACGCGCCCGCCGGAGAAGAGGTCGATCCCACAGGATGCCTCTGCCAGGACGGCGACGCGGTCGGAGCCTGCGGCGACTAACTCGGCGCGAGCGCCGTCAAACTGTTTGGGAGCCGCTCGTCGTGTTCGCCTGACCGGCAGGCGCGTCGGCCTCGGCGGCGGCCATGTTGGCGGAGGCAGAGACAGCCAGCCCCAGCTTCTCGGCAAGCACATTTGCCATGTAGGGCTTGTGCGCCACGGGCACGATCCGCAGGCGATCGGGAATTAGAAAACTGTCGCCGTAGCCCGTCGCAAACACGAAGGGGATCTTGCGCCGCAATAGCTCGTCGGCAACGGCGAACGAGTTGTCCATTCCGATATGCACGTCGAGCACCGCCGCGTCGGGCAATGCCCCACGCGCCAGAACCGCCATCGCCTCCGCCGTGGTCGCAACCGTTTTCGCCACCGCTCCATACTCGGCAAGCATGGACTCGACGTCGATGGCGATGACGAGCTGGTCCTCGAGCACCAGCACGTTCAATCCTGCGATGCCGCCACTCGCTGCCGGCTCAGCGCGCGCGGGCGCCGCAACCACGCGGCGCTGCGGCGTAACCCGCGTGACGAACCTGCCCGGAATGACGAACCGCGCGGAAACACCGGCCGTGTGAAACGTGAGCTCGCTTTCGCCCCCGAGGTCGAACGGCACGCTGCGGTCCACCAGCACCATGCCGAAGCCGCTGCGTTTCGGCTTTTCGACCCGCGGCCCGCCCTCCTCAGTCCAGAAGACCTCGCACCCCCTGTCGGGCCGGATCGACCAGCGCACCGTGAGACGCCCGTTCTGCGTCGACAGCGCACCGTACTTCGCCGCATTGGTCGCCAGCTCATGAAACACCAGCGCCATGACGGAGTACGCACGCGACTCGAGCGCGACATCCGGCCCATCGAGCTCCACCGCAGCCGAACGCCCCGAATAAGGTCCAAGCTCCGCTCTGAGCAGATCCTTCAACTGCCCGCCGCAGTCGCTGCGGATGACCTGATCGTGCGCAAAGGCCAGCGCCGCAATGCGGCCCTTGAGCGAGCTGACGTACGCTTCGATATCCCGCCCTTCCTCCACCGGCTGCGAGACGAGCGACTTGATAAGCGCCAGGATGTTTTTGACGCGATGGTTCAATTCCTCGTTGAGCATCTTGTGGCGCAGGTCCGCCTTGCGCCGCTCCTCCGCCAGAAGCTCCGTCCGGCGCATCACGACCTCGAACAGAGCCGTGCGCACGGCCTCCGCGCTTTCGTTATCCGGCGTCGACCACGGGCGCGATTTGCGCTCCACCGTCTCCTTCCAGATGGCGAAGCTCTGGCGCGGCGTGAGGCGATCGCCGTGCGGGCCGGTTTGGTAGACTTTCTCGGGATTTCCCGCCCAGGCGACAGTCTCCACCAGCTCCTTGCGGAAGAACATGAGGTAGTCGCGCGGCGCGTGCGAAATTGGTACGGCCAGCACGCCCGACACATCCGCCTTGTAGGCGGCCGCGCCCGGCACATGCGCGGACAGCTCAGACGTCGACCAGACTTTTCCCTCGCTGACGGTGCCGATGTAGGCCGTGAGCTTTTCAATCTCGCTTGCGGGCGGGGTGGACCCAAACGGCGTCCACGTTTCGTCGATCCACAAGCCGGCCCCGTCTGAGGCGATGAGGCTCGAACAGAGGGCGACGCGGCTCCTGAGAAACTGGGTGATGTCCTCGTGGTGGATGACCTCGCGCAGCAGATCGTCGAGCGCACGGCGGGTCTCGATCGCCACCTCGAGCTTCGACTTCTGGATCAGAGCCTCGAGATGGAGCGAGAAAAAATCGCCGAACATTTCCGCCGCGATCCGATCCGCCATCGCCAGCGCCCGTGGCGTATAATGATGGCACGCGATCAGCCCCCACAGCTCGCCGCCGACGACGATCGAAATCGACATCGATGCCGCGACCCCCATGTTGCGGAGGTATTCGCAATGAATCGGAGAAACGCTCCGCAGGTGCGCGAAGCTCAGATCGAGCGGCGCGCCCGCTTCGTCGTCTTCCGGCTGGATCAACACCCGCGCCCCGCTCGCGTCCCCGATCACGCGAATGGTGTTTCTGATGTAAAGCTCGCGCGCCTGCTGAGGGATGTCACTTGCGGGAAAGTGCTGCCCGAGAAAGCTCTCGAGATCCGTGCGCTTGCTTTCGGCAATGACCTGCCCGGAGCCGTCTGCCGCGAACTGATAGACCATGACCCGGTCGTAAGAGAGCAGCGCGCGGATCAGCCTCGATGTCTGCTTGACGACATCGTCGACCGTCTGCAACGGCCTGAGGCGGTTGATGAGCGTCCGCACGAGTTCGAGCGGCTTGCCCGGCCGCCCCGCGGGCACCGGTTCGAGTTCGACGATCGAGTGACCCTTCCACCGGTGCACGGCCACGTCGAACGCGCGTCCTGCGTCGTTCGCCAGCCCCATGATCAAGGCCGGGCGCGCGCCTTCGGGCGTGGCGGCTAGCGCGTTTCTGAGATCGTGCGCCCCGCGATTGCCGAACACCTCTTCAAACTTGTGGTCGACCAGTTCGCCGCACCCGAGCATGTCCGAGGCGTTCGCGGAATGGCGGCGGATGCTCCGGAACTCGGCATCGAGCGCCAACAGGCAGCCATGCGGCTGGATGCTGCCGGGAATATGGATCGGCTCCCGATCGCAGTTCGTCAAATTTACCGCATCAGACCGCATCATCATTCGCTTTGAGAAAGGAGAGCTTTGCTGCTTCGAACGCCGCGTTGGCCGCCGACACGGCGGCTGGCATTTCGATCCCGTCGGCCGCTTCCAGTAACGCTTGAAACCCGCGCCAGGTTTCCAACCCGGCCGACTGCCGGGCGAGATGACGCGCGCCGAACGTCGCCGTCAGCCCGAGTTTCTTGGCTTCGCTGTAGAGGAGTCGGGCGCCGAGGGACGAACCTTCGAGCACGTAAAGCACGCCGAACGCCCCGCTCAGGTCCGAAACCGCAGCTCGCACGGGCTCAGATGGCCGCGCCGCAGCGAGCGGAGCAGCACCCATGTCGTCCAGGTCGTCGTTGAGGCTTTGCGCGATGAACGTCGGCCGCCAGTCTCCCGACAGTGCCGGCCAGTCGAGGCCGGAAAGTGCCGCTTCGTACGGAGCCCGGAAAGCGTGCATGCCGCGCAGGTAGCGGACGTAGGACGCACGCGAACGCAAAGCTCCGACCACGGCCTCGAGCTCGGCGTGCCGCGTCGCGGTGGTCGAGCGCAAGGCGCTGCGTCGCGAGGAATGTCCCGTGAGCGTCATGGGCCACAGAGCTACACCCGCCCGCCCAAGGCGCGCAAGGGTCCACGGCCCCGCGCGGCGGGGCCAGAAAGGGCGCACACGTTGGATAGCCGGATCGAGCCCCCGCGGACGGCGGCCTCAGCCGCCGTTGTCGGCCTCGCCCTCACCCTCTTCCGGCTCGGAGCCGTCGTCCGGAATGCGCTCCACGGACACGACCCGCTCCTCGGCCTCGGTCTTGAAGATCCGCACGCCCTGCGTGTTGCGACCCGCAATGCGCACATCGTTAACCGGGCAGCGAATGAGCTGGCCGCCGTCGGTGACGAGCATGATCTGATCCGAGTCGTCGATCGCAAACGACGCCACGAGGCTGCCGTTGCGCTCGTTCACGACCATCGCGACGATGCCTTTGCCGCCGCGCCCGCTCGTCCGGTACTCGTACGACGAACTGCGCTTGCCGAAGCCCTTTTCGGAAACCGTGAGCACGAACTGCTCGCGCGCCGAAAGCTCGGCGTAACGCTCGGGCGTCAGCTCGGCCGCGCCACCCTCTTCGCCGGTCTCGTCCGCTTCCACCTCGATCTCGGCAACGGCATCCGCGTCCTCGCCGGTTTCGCTGCGGCGGATCTGCGCTGCCTGCTTCATGTAGGCCGTGCGTTCCGCAGGCGAAGCCTCCGCATGCGCGAGAATGGCCATCGAGATCACCTCGTCGCCCGCATCCAGCCGGATGCCGCGCACGCCGGATGAATCGCGCCCCTTGAAGAGCCGCACTTCATCCTTGATGAGGAAGCGGATGCAGCGCCCCTGCGCCGTCGTCAGCAGAATGTCGTCCTCGGGCGAGGCAATCGCCACCGAGACGATGCGGTCGCTCTCGCCGCCCTCCTCCGACGCGTCGAACTTCATCGCAATCTTGCCGTTGCGATTGATGCTCTCGAAATCGGTCAGCGCGTTGCGGCGCACGCCGCCGCTTTTGGTGGCGAAAATCAGCTCCAGATTGGCCCAGGTCGACGTGTCCTCCGGCAGCGGCAGGATCGACGTGATGACCTCGCCCTGCGCCAGCGGCAGCAGGTTGATCAGCGCCTTGCCCGATGCCTGGGGTGTTGACGCCGGCAGGCGCCACACCTTCATGCGGTAGCACATGCCGCGCGACGAGAAGAACAGCACCGGCGTGTGCGTGGACGTGATGAAGATCTGCGTGACGAAATCCTCGTCGCGCGTCGACATGCCGGAGCGCCCTTTGCCGCCGCGCCGCTGGGCGCGATAAGTCGAGAGCGGCACGCGCTTGATGTAGCCCTTGTGCGAAACCGTGACGACCACGTCCTCGCGCTGGATCAAGTCCTCGTCTTCGAGCTCGCCTTCGAGATCGACGATCTCGGTTTTGCGCGGCGTCGCGAACTCGTCCCGGATCGCCGACAGCTCGCCCTTGACGATGTCAACGATGCGCAGGCGCGACGACAGGATGGCCAGATAGTCTTTGATCTCTTCGGCGATCTTTTTGAGTTCATCGCCGATTTCGTCGCGGCCCAGCGCAGTGAGCCGTGCGAGCCGAAGCTCGAGAATGGCCTTGGCCTGTTCCTCGGAGAGCCTGTAAGTGCCGTCGGACGCCAGCTTGTGGCGCGGGTCGGCAATCAGCTCGATCAGCGGCGCCATGTCCTTGGCGGGCCAGTCGCGATCCATCAACTGCGCCTTGGCCTCGGCCGGCGACGGCGAGGTACGGATCAGGCGAATGACTTCATCGATGTTGGCGACCGCGATCGCGAGACCGACCAACACGTGCGCCCGGTCGCGCGCCTTCGTGAGCAGATGGCGCGTGCGCCGCGTCACCACCACCTGGCGGAACGTCGTGAACGCCTCGATGAAATCGCGCAGGTTGAGCTGCTCGGGCTTGCCGCCGTTGATGGCCAGCATGTTGGCGCCGAACGTCGTCTGCAGGTCCGAATAGCGCCAGAGCTGGTTGAGCACCACGTCCGCGATGGCGTCACGCTTGAGCTCGATGACGATCCGCATGCCTTCGCGGTTCGTCTCGTCCCAGATGTCGGAGATGCCCTCGACGCGCTTTTCACGCACGAGATCGGCGATCTTCTCGATCAGCGTCTTCTTGTTCACCTGATAGGGAATGGCCGTCACGACGAGCGCTTCGCGGTCCTTGCGGATCTCCTCCACCTCGACCTTGGCGCGCATGATGATCGAGCCGCGGCCCTTGTGGTAGGCCGCCAGCGCCCCCTGCCGGCCGAGAATGAGCCCGCCGGTTGGGAAGTCGGGTCCCTGGATGATCTGGGTCAGATCCTCGACCGTCGCGTCCGGCTTCTCGAGCATCAGCATGCAGGCGTCGATGACTTCGCCGAGATTGTGCGGCGGGATGTTCGTCGCCATGCCGACGGCGATGCCGCCGGCTCCGTTCACGAGCAGGTTCGGAAACTTCGCCGGCAGCACGCTCGGCTCTTCCAGTCGGTCGTCGTAGTTCGGCTTGAAGTCGACCGTGTCCTTGTCGAGATCGTCGAGCAGATACTGCGCGACCTTGGCGAGGCGCGCTTCCGTGTAGCGCTCGGCCGCGGGCGGATCGCCGTCCACCGAGCCGAAGTTGCCCTGCCCGTCGATCAGCGGCACGCGCATGGAGAAATCCTGCGCCAGGCGCACGAGCGCGTCGTAGATCGCAAGGTTTCCGTGCGGATGGAAATCGCCCATCGTGTCGCCCACCACCTTGGACGACTTCATGTGCTTCTTGTTCCAGTCGAGGCCGAGGCGCTGCATCGCATAGAGGATGCGGCGGTGCACGGGCTTCAAGCCGTCGCGCACGTCGGGCAGCGCGCGCGAGATGATCACGCTCATCGCGTACTCGAGGTACGAGCGCTTCATCTCGTCTTGGATGAGAATCGGGCGGATGTCGCTCGGCCCCGAGGCGCCGGGCCGGTCAGTGGGTGCGTTCAAGGCGGATGTCCTGAAAAGCCTGCGACGGCGCGACGGCGTCCAATCTGCGAGGCGCGCTTAGTGGTCGACCCCAGTTTAGCCGGACCCGCCCCCCAACCGCAATGCGCCGCAACCCGCTCACGGCCTACGTGCCTGTGTTTTCGGCACCTTTCACCGGGAATATGCCTGTGCACGGCGTATCGTCTGCCGCGAACCGGCCAAAAAGTCGCGCTTCGGTGCTGGAACGCGCGTGAGGGATTCGCGGTATCTCCTCCGCGTCAACGCGTTTTCTTCACCACCAGGGATAGGGACCCCATGAAACATTTCTCGCTTCTCGCCGCCGGCCTGCTTGCGGCGGCCCCTCTCGCGGCCGTGCCCGTGCGGGCAGACACTACGTTCGTCCCGGCGCAGACCGACAGCGAGTACCTCGCCAAGGACCATCTGATCGGCGCGAAAGTGCACGGCGCGGAAGGCACCATCGTCGCCGACGTCGAGGACCTCATCGTCAATGACCAGAACCAGGTCGTCGGCGTCGTGATGGGCACGGGCGGCTATTTCGGCTGGGCCGAGAAGAAGGTCGGCGTCAGCCTCGACTCGCTCAAGTTCGAAGAAAAGGACGGGACGCTGTTCGTGTCGCTGCCCGACCTGACCAAGGCCACCATCGAGTCCGCGCCTGAGTTCAAGCGCAAGAAGCCGGCCAAGTCGCTGTTCGACCGCGCCAAGGAGAAGGTCAACGAGTTCTCCGACAAGTCCAAGCCGCAGATCGACGACGCCAAGAAGAAGGCCGAGGAAGCCCTCGATGCCGCCAAGCGCGCCGCGGCGCCCGCACTCGAGAAGGCAAAGGAAGCCGTCTCCGGCGCCATCGACTCGGCCAAGGAAGCCGTCGGCGCAACGCCGCCTGCTGATGCGCCTCCTGCAAACGCGACGCCGCCCGCAGAGCCGGCACCGCCCGCGGCACCCGCGCCGTAATTTTACGCGCATCCTTTGCGACGAAAGCCCCGTCTCTCTCCGCGAGAGGCGGGGCTTTTTTATCATCCATCCTTTCGGCGCCGGTGAATCTCCCTTAAACACGAAGGACGCGATTCAATAACCGGCAGGAGCGCACCGCATTGGCTGGAGCTAGCACGGCGAACGTCGTGATGATGGCGATGACACTCAACGTCGCGCTGACATTCGCCTTGTTTGCAGCCTCCGCGTGGTCGGGCTCCTCGGCCCTGCTCGCCACCGCGATCCAATCGCTGATCGGCGCGTCCAGCCAGGCGATGGTGCTTTACGGCGTGACGCGCCCCGCGCCTCACGCGGCTAAATCCGCACACGGAGTGGACCACACCGCCCCGTCGCAATCCATCACTGCGCCGTCCAGCGAAGTCGCCTTCTGGAGCTACGGCGTCGCGGTGCTGCTGTTCTCCCTCGGCGCCGGCATCGCCATCTACGACGGCGTGGCCAAGCTCGCCGATCCTCTGCCGAACAAGTACCTCCACATCGCTTATGCGGTGCTCGCAACTGCGTTCGTCGCCCTTGCGCTCGCCGCCCGGATGGCGCTGAAGCAGCTCACGCCGGCAGAACCACGCGTCGTGCCAGCCGGCGCGCAAGAACCAGCGACGCGTGCGGCGCAGGAGCCGGCGGCGAGCACGGTCGCCATCGAGAGCCTCGCCGGCCTGCTCGGCGTCGTGATCGCAGGCGCCGGCATCGCCATTGCGGATTGGCTTTCGGTGCCGGTCGCCGACGGCTACGCGGCGATTGCGATCGGCCTGCTGCTGGGTGTCGTCGCGGCGTTCATGTCGCTTGAGATCCGCAACCTGCTGATCGCCGCCGCGCACGCAAGCGACCCCACCGGAACGGTCTCCGATGGTGCAACGACATTTTTCATCGAGGAAGAAACGACGGGTGACCCGTCACGCATCGCGGCTGCAGCCGCACGAAACGCAACCGCCGCTCGCCCCGCGCCTCCCGCGCCCAGCGCCGCGCCGCCTGAGCCCGCCAGCGCGATGAGCCGCCCCATGAGCCGCAAAGAGCGCAAGCGCCACAAGGGCAAGCACTGAGGCTTACACCCGCCGACGTGACCCTTCACCCGCGCGACGCACTCACCCACGCAACGCCGCACACACTCCCCATCTCTCATCCTAGGCCTTGTGCCTAGGACCCATCGGTCCGCGCAGGAAAGCGTTAGCGACGTGAAGCGACGCCATCACCGACCCGCATCGCTTCACTCCTGAAGCCTGGATCCTAGGCACAAGGCCTAGGATGACAAGAGAAGCGATCATCTCGTGTGCGGCACACCGCTTGGCGCTAGAGGCCAAGCGCATACGTGTCTGGACCCCGACGTCCGTCGGGCAACGTCATGTAGTCGGGCAACGTCATGTAGTGGAGGTGGTGACGAAAGGTTGGATGAGCTGTCATCCTAGGCCCGAGGTTGGGCGTGCGGGCACCCATCAACGGCCGTCATCCCGGCGGAGGCCGGGATCCAGACACGACTGTCATCCTAGGCCGTGTGCCTAGGATCCATTCCGACGCTTGGGAAAGCAGAGGGCTGCCTGCGCAACAACCCAAATGCGTAAGGGCCAGCGCAACGGCTGATCCTCACCTGCGGCTGCCCGTTGCCGGCTGCCTACCTAGAACGGAATCTCGTCGTCGAACGGCTTGTCCATGCCGCCGCCGCCCTTCGAGCCGCCGCCACCGCTGCGCGGCGCACGCTTCGTCTCGCCGCCGCCGAAACCGCCGCCGCCACCACCGCCGAAGTCGCCCCCGCCGTAGTCGGACTGGCCTTCCTGCATGCCGCCGCCCGAACCCTGGCGCCCATCGAGCATCGTCAGCGTTCCGTTGAAGCCCTGCAGCACGACTTCGGTTGAGTACCGGTCGTTGCCCTGCTGGTCCTGCCACTTGCGGGTCTGAAGCTGTCCTTCGATGTAGAGCTTCGCGCCCTTCTTCACGTACTGCTCGACCACCTTGCAGAGGTTCTCGTTGAAGATCACGACCGAGTGCCACTCGGTCTTTTCCTTGCGCTCGCCGCTGTTGCGGTCTTTCCAGGTCTCGCTGGTCGCGATGCGCAGGTTGGCGATCGGACGCCCGTCCTGCGTGCGGCGGATCTCGGGATCCTTGCCCAGATTTCCGACCAGGATCACCTTGTTGACCGAACCGGCCATGTCGCGTCTCCTTGTTGTGCGTTGCCAAGGGCCGTGGGGCACTCTTAGCGCGTGGGGTAGTGGCTAACGTGGCAGTCGCAGGCGCGCCCTGAGATCGACCTGACGGATCGACTTGAGGCATCAACGGATCGCGTCACGCAGCAAAACGGACGTGCGACCCGAGACGGGGACTCAAGACGTGTGACTCAACGACCAGCGACTCAAGTTGCAGCACCCTACCCGCATCGTTGGCAGGCCGGGCAGCCGGTGCCGCGCTTATCCAAGCCTTTTTCAATTTCCCGCGCGCGGGCGCGTGGTTTAAGCCGCCGAAGTTCGCATGTTCTATGCGCTATCTTTCGCAAGCCAAAACGGCGAAGCGGCGGCAAAGTTCCTGTTACGTTCTAGCTTATTTGAACGCCAGCCGCAACCGGCCAGCTCAGCACCGGGACACCCCGCCTACCCGCCCCGCACCGCGTCGGCCGAGGCAGAGAGATCCTTCATCACCTTCGGCAGCACGGTCTTCGACGCCGGGCACGCATCCTCCTTGAGCCGGTCGAAGACCGTCACGAGGTCGCCGCGGAACTCCTGCCGCTGCGCGCGCCGCGCCACGCCAGTCGCGACCGCCCCATTGCTCCAGCGCGGCCGGCACTGAAGGCGCACCAGAAACTCGGTGACGCGCGGCCCGTACTGCTCGGGTGCCGTGAACGTCCCAGCGCTCGCCAGCCCCTGCCACACGACGGCATCCGGCGACGAGGCCCACGACGCCGCCTCGCTCACCGCCATCAGCGGCTGCATGAGCTCGCTCACGCGCGCCTTCACGCGCCGGCTCTGGATGCGGTCGAGGCCTGTCTTGAGGTCGGCCGCGGCTGCGTCGGTGATTGCCTCCACCTTGAGGCCGGTCAGGTCGGCCACGCCCTCGGGATCGGCCCGCGGCGGCACCGTCATCCAGACGTTCGCTTCCCGGAGATCCGATCCTGCGATGCTGGCCCCGACGAGATCCGCCCCGCGCAGCGACGCACGAAACAGCACCGCGCCGTCGAGCTTGGCGTCCCTGAGATTGGCCGCGTTGAGGTGCGCATAGGCGAGCACGGCCCCCGTGAGATCGGCGCTGGAGAACACCGCCCCCGTCAAGTCCGCGCCCGTTAGGTCGGCGCCCTGCAGGTTGGCGATCAGGAAGTTCGCGCCCTGCGCCTGCACGCCGCCCGTCATATCGGCCTTGTCGAGCCGGGCCGACGAGAAATTGGCCCCCTGCAGCACGGCATAGGGCAACGACACATTGTCGAGCTTGGCGTCGATGAACCTGGCCCCGCGCAGATCCGCGCCCGTCATGGTCGCGCCATCAAGGCGCGCACGCGTGAAATCGGCCCGCCGCGCGGTCGTGCACTTGGCAGCCGTCCGGTCATCCGTCACCACGAGCGCCGTCGGATCCGCGCATTGCAGCCAGCTGCCGCGCAGGTCGGCTCCCACCAGCGAGGCCCCGCGCAGGTCGCTTCCGGTCAGATCCACCTGATGCAGGTCGGATCGGTCGAGCTTGGCGAAGCGGAGATCGCGATCCCGCAGCGACAGGCTGGGCTCTCCCGGCGCCTGATCCCGGTCGACGACGAGATCCGTATCGACCACCACGAGGTTGCGCTTGAACATCCCGAACAGCGAGCCCTCGGAACCGAACGTCAGAAAGGGAATGGTGTAGCCCGCAACGTAGCGCGGCGCCTGCCCGGCCTCGTCTTCGTTGTTGAAGCCGAGCACCTGCTGCGTGAAACGGTCCAGCCGCTCACCGGGAACGGTAGCGACGAAGAACGACACCACCCACGTGAACAGCAGCAAAACAACCGTGGCGACGAAACTCAGCGGATGCGAGGACGTCGTGCGCATGAAGGCCTGCGAGAACGAGGTCTCCGCCCGCATCATGAACACGCCGATCGAGATCAGCATCGCGATATCGACCAACAACGCGATGCGGTGCGTCCACGTGATGGCCGCGTCGTGATACGGCAGGAACACGACCTGGATGTAGAGCAGCAGAAGCACCGGCAGCACGGCCAGCGTCAGCCACGTCATGCCGTGCAGGAACGCGCCCATCACGCGGCTGCGATGGGGGCCCGCGATCGCTTGCACGAAGAAGAAGTTGTTGAGTTCGAGCCGCAGCGGATGCGTGCGCTTGTCCGTCGCCTCGAGCATCCGGATCGCGTAGTCGAACTCAAGCGTCTCGCGCGCCAAGAGCGCGAGCTGCGACACGAGCCCCAGGTGCATCAGCACGAGCACGATCGGCGCGAACTGGAAAAACTGGGCGAGCTGGATGTTGACCTGCAGGATCGGCAGCGAGACCGGCGTCTCGAGCAGCAGATCCTTGTGCGTCACGCCCGCGACGGCGATCACGAGATAGGCGAGGATGGCGAGGAAGATCAGCCAGCCCGTATGCGCCGTATCGCTCGAGTGGTTCACGGCCTCGAGCAGGCTGTACGGGTTGACGGGCGTTTCCCCATCGGGCGCGCCGCGAGCCAAATCCGTCATTCCGGGAGCCCTCGATACTGTACGGGTACTGACATGGCGGGCATTAAAGGAGAAAGTGTGTCCCGAGGCCAAGCCGTGCCTGGAAGGCGTGCGCCACTTTTGGGCGGCACAGTGGCCCTATGGCCGCAAACACCGTCCTGTAACGTCGCGCGCGGGATCGGCGAGAGCTTTAACATTGCCGACCGCGCGAAGGGAAGTTAACTGAATGCGCGAGTGCCTTGTGACGACGGCGGCCGCCGCAGTCAAAAAGGCCCGCGAAGATGCGGCGCAGGCGTGCCCGACGGCGCCAGCCTCGGATTGGGATCGGTCACTTCAACACGGATAGAACGCTCGTGTACGATTGCCGTAAGTGCCCCGGTTACTGCTGCTCCTACCCCCTCATCGCGCTCGACAAGCGCGACGTCGAGCGCCTCGCCAAGCACCACAACATGAAATTCGAGGAAGCCCGGCGCGCCTTCACGCGCGAAGCGCATGGCCGCAAGTACGCGATGAAGCGCAAGAAGGACCGCCATTTCGGCGCCATCTGCCGCTTCTTCGACACCCAGAAGCGCTGCTGCACCATCTACACCGCCCGCCCCTCCGTGTGCCGGTCGTTCCCGGGCAAGGGCCGGTGCGGCTACTACGACTTCCTGAGCTTCGAGCGCCGCTCACAGGAAGACCCCACATGGGTTGCAGTCACCACCAATAGGTGATCGAACAAAAATAAGCAGATTCAGTAAGTTGCGCAAAACAGCGAACTACTGTTAATAGCTAATTTAAGTAATTTATTAATCATGCGGCATTTAAGATGTCGCATGAGCTGCGTCATGTTATGCGGCACCCACGCGAGCGCCGACTCGAACGCGATCGAATGGACAGGAGATCACCATGACCTTCATGACACGCGCCGTGACTGCTTTCGCCGTTCTCACGACTGCGGCGATCCCTGTCGGCGCCCTCACCGTCAAGAACACGTCCTCGAACGCGGTCAGCATCGCCGTCGACAACGGCGCCAGCGAAGGCGTCTATCAGATCCCGGCCGGCGGCTCGGTCGACGCCAAGGAAGATTGCGCCTCCGATTGCGCCGTCACCGGCCCGTGGGGCTTTTCGCGCCTCGTGGCGCAGAACGCCACCATCGAAACGGACGGCACGTCCCTCGTGACGGCCGGCGCCGCGCCGTCTGCGGCCGCACCTGCCGCAGCATCGCAAAGCCTCGTTCCCCAGAACCCGGTCGAAGAGGCGCCCGCGCCCGTCGCAACCGCACCCGCTGACAAGGCTCCCGCATCGACCGCACCCGCGGCAACTGCACCTGCAGCAACCGCAGCCGCACCGGCTGAAGCAGCCCCGGCCGCAGCGCCCCAGAAACCGCGCCGCGCCGCCAAGCCCCGCAAGCAGGCCAAAGCCGCCCCCAAGGGCCCCGGCTCCGGCAGCTTTGAAATGCTGTTCCAAGGCCCCGGCAAAAAGTAGCGCGGCTTAGCACCAAACAAAAAAAGCCGCGGATCGGGCCCCGATCCGCGGCTTTCATTTTGCGCGCAGCACTGCCGATCAGCCGGCCGCGTTGCACTTCGTTTCGCAGGGCACCTGCTCGCGCTTGTCGACGGAACCGCGCACCGGCGACACCACCTCGCGGTAGCACTGGCTGCCTTCCTTCACGACGCGCACCAGCTGCGACTTGCTGATGAGCGACTGGCAGACGACCTCCATGCCCTGCGCGAGTTGCACGCTGCGCGGACCGGACGTTTCGGCGCGCGCGCCGCCGATGATCAGATCGAGAATACCCGAGGGCGGCGCCTCACCGGGCTTCTGCAGTTGATTGTAGGCGATCCACTCGTAGGTCGCCTTGCCGTCGTCGGTCGAAATCT
The DNA here is from genome assembly GCF_019744875.1 of Hyphomicrobium sp. GTDB lineage: Bacteria > Pseudomonadota > Alphaproteobacteria > Rhizobiales > Hyphomicrobiaceae > Hyphomicrobium_C. The sequence continues at coordinate 32,224 of NZ_JAIETU010000003.1, forward strand.
TGAGCGAGATATCGCGCGTCGACGGGCACGCCCCCGCATCGAGCTTTGTGCCCTGCGATGTCGAAAGCGCCTTGTAATCGATCTTGCAATCGATGTTGCGCTCCCAGATCTCATACTGGGCCAGCCGATGCGACACCTGCGTGAACGGCACCTTGTACTGCCAGGCATGGTAGGCCGTGATCGCGGTCGGCACCGCACCCACGATCGTCACCACCAGGGCCATGGTCTTGAGGATCGGGACGAAGCGCTGCACCGGCCCCAAATGCGGTTCGTCTGAAATGCCACGATCGGTCATGGGTGTCGTTCCCTCGAATATCGCTGTCTCGAACATCGTTGTCTCGGCCATTGGCGCGCCGGTCCCGTCCCATTAAGCGAGAGCTTGGGCCGCGTTATGGCGCACCACGTCTGAATGGCGCTTGAGCGGAGAGTTCATGAGCCGTTCAGAAGCATACGGACGTGCGCGTGACGTTAGCGCCGGGACGGCCCAATGGCCACCGACTTTACTTATAGGTAAAGGCCCTTCCCTCCCCTGGGGCCCGGCATATGTCTCCTTGCAACGAGACCCGCACCGAGCCAAGCAGGATGGAGACCGAAAATGTCGAAGCCGCACCGTGCCATGCTTTTCGCGTTTGCCGCGTGCGCCGCAGCCGTGACTGCAGCCGCCTCCTCCCACGCCGCGACCGATCCCAACCCTGTCGGCAGCCCGAAAGTCGCCTCGAGCCAGGACGGGAAATACTTCGATGCCGCCGGCAACCCAACCTACAACATCTCGCCCAGCGGCAAGGTCGACTGGTACACCTTCTCCGGCTACCGCCGCTTCAACGGCACGTGCGAAACATGCCACGGCTTCGACGGATCCGGATCGAGCTTCGCGCCCGATCTCACCCAGTCGCTCAAGACCATCGGCTACGACGAATTCCAGAAAATCGTCATCAACGGCAAGCAATCCGTGAACACGGCGGAGAGCCTCGTCATGCCGTCCTTCGGCGATAATAAAAACGTGATGTGCTACCTCGACGACATCTACGTCTACCTCCGCGCGCGTGCGGACGGCGCGCTCGGCGGAGGCCGTCCGGCCTCCAACGAGGCCAAGCCCAAAACCGCCATTGCGAACGAAAACGACTGCATGGGGCCGTAAAATCGCACGTCGAGCACCCGCGAACGCCGCATACGTCGTATCAATCCCCTAAGGCGCCCGATGGCAATAAACCTGCTCATATCGGGCCTCGATCGTCGATTGCAACCCGCGCATGTCGCGTAATCACTGCCCCCTCCGGGACCAACCGAAATAGCCAGCCGGGAGCCGTCTCCTAGATTTGCATCAATCGCAGACACCAACGTCATGCGAGACACAACGCAGCTCAGGAGAGGATCCCATGACCATCATCAAAGCCTCGATGTTCGCGCTTGCAGCCACGCTGTTTGCAGCCCCCGCACTCGCCCTCACGGTCGAAAATCAGGACAAGGCCGAGCTCAAGGTGGGCATCGACGAAGGCGACAAGGAACACGTCGAAACCATCGCCGCCGGAAAAACCGGAGACTTGTCCGCCAAGTGCAAGGACGGCTGCGGCCTCACCGGTCCGTGGGGCTTCTCGTGGATGGCGGCACCAGGAGAAAAGCTCGTGTTCAAGGACGCGAAACTGAACGGCGCAACCGTGACGGAAGGCTCCATCACGCAGTAATCGCGCTCATCGCCCGCTTCACCGGGCACGCCCGGGCGTCTTCCCCCCAAGGCGTCCGGGCATTTCGCGTCAATCGAGAGATGAGGAATGCGACCCTTGCGGGTCCCGCACGACATGGCGGCGATCGCATGAGGCCGTTGCAACAGCCGCGCAGCCAGCAGAACAGCAGGCCAAAAAAGTTGAGCCCCGTCGCGCATTTCGCCGAGCGGGGCTCTCTTTGTCTTCGATAACCTACCCAGCTAAACCGGGCTCATAAGGCAAGGCTCTGGCACACCGGCCCAGATCTTGACCGGCCATCCGCCCTCGCATGAAGATTTTCAATTGTGCGTTTGAAAGCGCTCGAATTTGAGAAGCCTGAGCTGCAGCAGCTCCCGCTATTCAAGCGTGGACCTCGCGTCAGCGCGGGGTCCAGCAAGACTACCCGGTGGAGTCATTCTCCCTCCATTCGCTGTTGATCCGAGACCACGGTCAGCGGCGGATCTCTCGGATCCCGACCGCCAGGCGCGCGATCTAATCGATGACAACCGTCCTCACAACCGGGGGGTGCTGTGGGCCGGGCGGAAGCGGATGCTTGAGCCAACGACGCCAGCGACGACCGTCACTTAAGAGAGTCTGCCTTCCAGGTGTCTCTGTCAAGGTCGAACGCAGCGAATAACTCCAAACAGCACCAGACACTGGCCTCACAGCGCGCAACCACGCCTCTTGCAAAGCGCGGACGCTGGCCGTATCCCCCAGCGCATCTGACTTGCCGACGACTTCCCATAGGATCTCCCGTGAAAACCAAACTAGGCGCGTTGGCAAACCTGTTCGGGCCGTCCAACAACGACCAGTTTGCCGGTCTTCTCCGGCAGCTCTCCGAAACGGTCGTTCAATGCTCGAGCCATTTCGTCGAGACGCAGGGTCGCGACCTCCAGGGCATCGTCGATTTCGAACACAAGGCCGACGCCCTCGTCGATGCGATCCACGAATTGCTCGATAACTCCTTCATCATGCGCTTCGATATTCCGGACTCGATGACACTCACCGACGAACTCGACAACGTCATCGATGGAATGCGCAAGGTCGCCATCCACCTCGATGTCTACCGCTTGCATCTCGGCGAGCTCCGGCCCGAAGCGCTGGAATTGATGCGCATCGGCGATGGCATGGCGTCCATGCTGCACGCTCTCATCCGCATGCTGGGGGAGCCGAAGCTCAAGCTCGCCAAGGTCCGCGAGCTTGCAACGTCCGTTGACGACGCCGAAGCGGAGGCCGACCGGATCGTCTCCAATGTCGAGCGCAGCCTCGTGGAGGAATACAGCCGGCCCGGCGCCAACGCGATCGGCTTCATCGCATGGCATCAGCTGTTTCATCTGCTCGAAGAGATGACCGACGACGCCAATCATGTTGCCCGGCATATCCTGTCGCTCGCCCGCAAGGAGGCGTAAGTGGACAGCTTGTCGGCGGGCGTCGTCATCGCTCTCCTTGCCGTGCTCGTGGCCGAGTTCGTGAATGGCTGGACCGACGCGCCAAACGCCATTGCAACGGTCGTTTCGACCGGCGTGATGACACCGCGCGCGGCGATCCTCATGGCCGTTGTGCTGAACACGCTGGGCGCCATGTCGGGCACCGCAGTCGCGACGACCGTCGGCCAGGGCATTGTTGCGTCGTCCGCCCTCACGATCCCAGCCATTACCGCAACGATGATTGCCATCATTTGCTGGGGCACGATGGCCGCCAAGCTCGGCATCCCGGTCAGCAAGTCGCATGCCCTCCTGGCCGGGCTCGCGGGCGCCGGTTTCGCCGGCGGCGGCCTGGACGCGCTCCAGTGGCACGGGTGGCAGAAGGTCGGCATCGGCATGGTGCTGTCTCTCGGCATCGGCTTTGCTGGCGCATTCCTGCTGGCGCGGCTCGTCATCCGCGTCGCTGCCGCCGCCTCTCCCGGCCGGGCCAAACGCAGGTTCGATCACTTGCAGATGGCCTCGGCGGCCTTCATGGCGTTCAATCACGGCCTAAACGACGGCCAGAAATTCATGGGCGTTTTCGCCCTCACGTTGCTTGCGGGCGGCGTCACGACGGAATTCACGATTCCGTGGTGGGTGATCCTCGTCTGCGCCCTCACCATGGGTCTCGGCACCAGCGCCGGCGGCTGGCGGATCATCGAAACGGTCGGCTCGAAAATGACACGCCTGACGTCGTGGCAGGGCTTTGCGGCGACGGCCGCAGCCTCCAGCACGATTTTCGGGGCCTCCCTCTACGGCGTCCCGCTCTCCACGACCCACACCATCACGAGCGCCATCATCGGCGTCGGGGCCGGCAAGCGGGTGTCCGACATCCGGTGGGGTGTACTGCGCAAGATCGTCATCGCCTGGGTGCTGACCTTTCCGTCCTGCGCCGTCATCGCCTATTTCGCAGCTCTCATCGCCAATCGCCTCTGGGCCTGATCTGGCCTGAGTGGCAGCGCAGATATTTCGCCAGGACAATCAGCGGTCCCGGCGGCATAGGAACGCAAACCGCTCGTCGAGCGTTCTACCGGCCAACAGCCGGACTAAGTCCATGTCTCCAATCTCCTCGCAGATCCCCGACCCGCCTGCGAATTTCCAAAAGCTCGACGCACAGCCCGTCGACGCCGTGCGCATGGCCGCGACGCTGGTGTCAGCCGCCGTCGTCATCGCCGCGCTATACTATGGCCAGGACGTTCTGATCCCGCTGGCATGCGCATTTCTGATCAGCTTCGCACTCAATCGACCGGTCTCTTGGCTCAGCCGCCGTGGCGTGCCGCGCATCGCATCCGTCATTGTCGTCATGGCCATGATCGTCGCCCTCCTCGCCAGCCTCGTCGGCGTGCTCGGCTCCCAGCTCCGCTCCTTGAGCCAAGAGCTACCGACGTATCAGTGGACGATCCGCTCCAAGCTCTCCGAGCTACGCGCGCAGTTAAAGGCGCCCGGCATTTTTGAAGGCGCTCTCGAAACGGTCGAGACGGTGCAAAAGGAAGTCAAAGCGGAAGAGCGACCCTCGAAGGCTGGGGAAGACGCTCAGCCGCCGCCCCCCCAGCGCGTTGAAATCGTACCGAGCCCAAGAGACCCGTTCGAAACGGCGATGGCCTGGCTCGAACGATCCGTGGAGCCGCTGGCGAAACTGGGCATCGTCTTCGTTTTCGTCTTTCTCGCGCTGCTCGACCGGAGCGACCTGCGCGACCGCTTGCTGCGCATGCTGGGCGGAAACCTGCATCGATCGACCGACGCCATCGAGGAAGCCGGCAAACGCATCAGCAAGTACCTCCTGATGCAGCTCGTCGTGAACGTCACGTACGGCGTGCCCATGGCGCTCGGGTTGTACCTGATCGGCGTGCCCGGCGCGCTGCTGTGGGGCACCGTCGCTGCCGTCATGCGGTTCGTGCCCTACGTCGGCCCAATGCTCGCGGCGATCTTCCCGATCAGCCTCGCCTTCGCCGTCGATCCCGGCTGGAACATGGTGCTCTGGACGATTGCGCTGATCGTCACGCTGGAGGTCATCAGCAACAACATCGTCGAGCCGATGCTCTACGGCACGAGCACGGGCCTCTCGGCCATGTCGCTGATCGCATCAGCCACATTCTGGACCGCGCTGTGGGGACCCATCGGTCTCATTCTCGCAACCCCGCTGACCGTCTGCCTGCTCGTCATCGGCCGGAACATTCCCCAGCTCCAGTTTCTCGATACGATGCTGGGCTCCGTTCCGGCCCTCGACCTGCCAACCCGGATCTACCAGCGCCTGCTCGCCGACGACGCCGAGGAAGCCATCGACATCGCAACGACCGAGATCGACGCGACGTCGCCGCGCGAATTCTACAACGACGTCGCCGTCGCGACGCTGCGTCTCGCCAGCGACGACCATCTGCGCCACGCCACCGCTGAGCATCGCCTGCGCGTCGCCAACGGAATGGACGCGCTGCTCGATGATTTGCGGGAGCAGTATCCGTCCGAAATTCCGGAAGGCGCAAAGCCGTCCGTCGTGTGTATCGGCGGCAAGTGGGAGGTCGATACGATCGCGTCGGAGATGCTGTGCCACGCTCTCGCGCTCGACGGTATCGCCGCCGTCTACCGCCCGGCCACAACGATCAGCGCTGCCCACATCGCCAAGCTCGATCTCGAAGGCGCCGACATCGTCTGCGTCAGCTACTTCACGTCCACCCCGGCGCTCTCAGCGCGCCACTTCTGCCGCCGCCTGCGCCGCCGCTGGCCCAAGTTGCGCATCGTCCTCGCCCTCTGGAACGCGTCGCCTGAACTTCTCGTCAGCGGCGCGCACGAGACCCTCGGCGCCGATGTCGTCGTCACCTCCATCGAGGAGGCGACCCGCCGGATTCACCGTCTCGTCGATCCCCACGAGGCCGAAGAGGCGCAGAAAGCAATCGTGCCCGACAACGACGACGAGCGCGTCACGGCCCTGCGCGCAACAGGCGTTCTGACCGGCGGCTCCCGCGAGGACCTCGACGCGGCAGCCATGCGAGCGGCCGACGTGTTCCACGCGGGCTTTGCCGTCATCACGGCAATCGACAAGGATCAGGAATTCATCGTCGGGCAAAGCAAGCACCTGGCCGGCGCCCTCACCAAGGACGGCACCGACATGATCGTGATCCCGCGCGCGGACGCTGTCTGCGACCACGTCGTCGCGACCGGCGAACCTCTCGTCGTCGAGGACACGGAGCGCGATCCCCGCTTCGCCGAAAATCCGACCATCAAGTTGTGGAACGCGCGCTTCTATGCCGGGGCGCCCCTCCGCTCGGCCGAAGGGATGGTGCTGGGCGCGATGTGCATCCTCGGCACCGAGCCCCGCACGCTCGATGACCGCGAGCTGGAAATCCTGGCATCGCTGGCCGACGACGTTGCCGCGATCATTACGGGCGATGAGGCCGTCGCGGGGCCGTCGAAGGTGCTGGCCGCCAGCAGCGCCACCCTCGGCCAGCCCGTCCCGGATTAGCCCGCCACCCCGCGCATCGTCAGCCCAAAGATTGAGAAGTGGATCGACCGGCGCATCGAGCCGTGTATCGACCCGCGGATCGGCCGACACATCCCTTTATTTTCCGGGGCATCCACCCGATATTTCGGCCGCGCCACCGGGTTGCATTGCCGTCCCTCGGGCCGCACGCTAGGTAAGGGCTCATGAGCAAATCTCCGAAGAAATCCGCCACCGCCCGCCCGGCTTCCGAGCTGATGAAGACCATCCACGTCCGGGGCGCCCGCGAGCACAATCTCAAGAACGTCGATCTCGAAATCCCGCGCGACGCGCTTGTCGTGTTCACGGGCCTGTCGGGCTCCGGCAAATCGTCGCTCGCGTTCGACACCATCTACGCCGAGGGCCAGCGCCGCTACGTCGAGAGCCTGTCGGCCTATGCGCGCCAGTTCCTCGAGATGATGCAGAAGCCGGACGTCGATCACATCGACGGCCTGTCGCCCGCGATCTCGATCGAGCAGAAGACAACGAGCAAGAACCCGCGCTCGACCGTCGGCACCGTCACCGAGATCTACGACTACCTGCGCCTCCTGTTCGCGCGCGTCGGCGTGCCCTACTCGCCCGCCACCGGCCTCCCCATCGAAAGCCAGACCGTCTCGCAGATGGTTGACCGCGTGATGGACATCCCGGGCGGCACCCGCCTGTTCCTGCTGGCTCCCATCGCGCGCGGCCGCAAGGGCGAGTTCAAGAAGGAGCTCGCCGAGCTGATGAAGAAGGGCTTCCAGCGCGCCAAGATCGACGGCACGGTCTACGAAATCCCCGACGCCCCCAAGCTCGACAAGAAGTTCAAGCACGACATCGACGTCGTGGTGGACCGCATCGTCCTGCCGAAAGCAGGTGAGGACAAAGCCCGCGCCGACATCAAGAAGCGCCTCGCCGACAGCTTCGAAACCGCGCTTGGCCTGGGTGACGGCATCGCCATCGCCGAATTCGCCGACAAGCCGCTCCCGAAGGCCGACACCGAAGGCGCCAACAAGAGCAAGAACGAAACGCACGAGCGCGTCACGTTCTCGGCCCGCTTCGCCTGCCCCGTGTCCGGCTTCACCATCGAGGAAATCGAGCCGCGCCTGTTCTCGTTCAACGCCCCGGCCGGCGCCTGCCCCGAGTGCGACGGCCTCGGCACCGAGCTTCAGTTCGAGCCCGACCTCGTCGTGCCCGACGTGGAGCTCTCCCTGAAGGACGGCGCCATCTATCCGTGGTCGCGCACCGGCAACACCTCGCCCTACTACGAGCAGACGCTCGAAGCCCTCGCCAAGCACTACAAGGTGTCGATGACGATGCCGTGGGAGCGCCTGCCCAAGCACGTACAGCTCGCCATCCTCTACGGCACCGGCGAGGAAGAGGTGGAGTTCACCTACGAGGACGGCCACCGCAAATACAAAACGGCCAAGACCTTCGAAGGCGTCATCGGAAACATCGAGCGCCGCTGGCGCGAAACGGACTCCGAGTGGGTGCGCGAGGAGCTGTCGCGCTACCAGGGCGCGCACAAATGCGAAGCCTGCAACGGCTATCGCCTGAAACCGCAGGCGCTCGCCGTCAAGGTCGGCGGCCGCCACATCGGCGAGGTCGGCGACCTCTCGATCAAGTCCGCCAACCAGTGGTTCGCCGAGGTCCCGAAAACCTTCACCAAGCAGCAGACCGAGATCGCGACCCGCATCCTCAAGGAAATCCGCGAACGCCTCGCCTTCCTGAACGACGTCGGCCTCGAATACCTGACGCTCTCCCGCGCCGCCGGCACGCTCTCCGGCGGTGAATCGCAGCGCATCCGGCTGGCGTCGCAAATCGGCTCCGGCCTGACCGGTGTGCTCTACGTGCTGGACGAGCCCTCCATCGGCCTCCACCAGCGCGACAACGACCGCCTGCTCGCCACGCTCCGCCACCTGCGCGACCTCGGCAACACCGTCATCGTCGTCGAGCACGACGAGGACGCCATCCTGACCGCCGACTACGTGGTCGACATCGGCCCCGGCGCCGGCATCCACGGCGGCAAGGTGATCGCGCAAGGCTCGCCCGACGACATCATGGCCGACCCGGAGAGCATCACCGGCCAGTATCTCTCGGGCGCGCGCCAGATCCCGCTGCCGAAACAGCGCCGCCCCTACGACAAGTCGCGCACGCTCAAGGTCACGGGCGCACGCGGCAACAACCTGCACAACCTCACGGCCGAGATCCCGCTCGGCCTCCTCACATGCGTCACCGGCGTCTCCGGCGGCGGCAAGTCCACGCTGCTGATCGACACCGTCTTCAAGGCCGTCGCCCGCAAGCTCAACAACGCGCGCGAGCACCCCGCCCCGTTCGACAAGCTCGAAGGCCTCGAACACCTCGACAAGGTGATCGACATCGACCAGTCGCCCATCGGCCGCACACCGCGCTCGAACCCGGCCACCTACACCGGCGCCTTCACGCCCATCCGCGACTGGTTCTCAGGCCTGCCGGAAAGCAAGGCGCGCGGCTACGGACCAGGGCGTTTCTCGTTCAACGTCAAGGGCGGCCGCTGCGAGGCCTGCCAGGGCGACGGCGTGCTCAAGATCGAGATGCACTTCCTGCCCGACGTCTACGTCACCTGCGACCAATGCAAGGGCAAGCGCTACAACCGCGAAACGCTCGAAGTCACCTTCCGCGACAAATCCATCGCCGACGTGCTCGACATGACGGTCGAGGAAGGCGCGGAGTTCTTCCGCGCCGTCCCGCCCATACGCGACAAGCTCGAAACGCTGGCCCGCGTCGGCCTCGGCTACATCCACATCGGCCAGCAGGCGACCACCCTCTCGGGCGGCGAGGCGCAGCGCATCAAGCTGTCAAAGGAACTGAGCCGCCGCGCAACAGGACGAACCCTCTACATCCTTGACGAGCCGACGACAGGCCTGCATTTCCACGACGTCGCGAAACTCTTGGAGGTGCTGCACGAACTGGCCGACGCCGGCAACACCGTTGTCGTCATCGAGCACAACCTCGAGGTCATCAAGACGGCCGACTGGGTCATCGACCTAGGCCCCGAGGGTGGCGACGGCGGCGGGCATATCGTGGCAGCCGGCACGCCCGAACACATCGCGAGCGTCAAGGAAAGCTACACCGGGCGCTACCTGAAGGATTTGCTGGTGCGTCGAAACAAAGGGAGCGGGACCGGAAAGAAAGCGGCGGCGGAGTAAGCAGCAGCTTTTCCATAGGGGAAGGCCAGAAGATCCTGCTCGAAGAACTCGGTCGTCCCGCGGTTTCCCCAGCTAAAAACTTGAACATTCAGATAACAGATTGCCAGCCGGCGCCACGCACGGCAACTTGTGCGCGGAGCCACTTTGCGAAGGAGGCACCGAATGCGTGTTCCTATAAGGACGCTGGTCGTTTTTATCTTCGCGGCAAGTGGCATCACACCGACAGAAGCAAATCCAGTTAGCTTTTTTACAAAATTGTTCACCACCGCTACCAAATCGGCTCCTAAAGCTGCGCCCTCCATACCGAAAGCCGGAACAGCTATTGTAGCCGGCGAAGCCACTATCGATGACGCCTTAAAGGGAGCATCACGCCTAGACAGTGGTGCCCCACTGAACCCAATTGATGACACCGCAACGGCCACCAAGACGGAAGAGGCTAGTAGGGATTCATTTGCGACAAAAGCCGCCAAGAAAGTCGCGGAGGACGCTCTTCAGGAAAGCGCAGAGAACCTGCTGGAAAACGCTGGCCGTTCGAACTCTGATGACCACGGCGGCGACAAAACCCCGGATGCTGATACGCCCTGGATCACAGAGATACGCCGCGATTAGGTATCCAACCAACGGAGACCTTTCTACTCAATGGAATTGATTCGAGCACACATCACCAACTTCCGCTCGGCCGAAAACTCCGACGAGTTCCGCGTTGACTACGTCACCTGCCTAGTCGGCAAAAACGAGGCGGGCAAAAGCACGATCTTAGCAGCTCTGGCGGCGCTGAACCCCCACCCCGCGACACCTATGGTGTTCGACAAGGAGAGGGATTATCCGCGGCGTTTTCTGACGGAGTACGCCAGCCGGCATCCCAAGGGCGAAGCAGTGACCATCAAGACCACGTGGGAACTGACGGATGACGAGGTTGCAGAAGTTGAGGATGAACTTGGCAAAGGCGTCCTCAAGTCTCGCGAGGTCCAGATAAGCCGAACCTATGGAGCAAAGGCTCCCTCGTGGGAGGTTCCCCTGAATCTCCACAAGGCGTTTGAGAACCTGTTTGAGCAGTTCAAGTTGGGAGCTCCAGAGCGGGCGCAGATCAAGGCTGCCGGGACTTCAAACGAACTGGTTGAAATTCTCAGCAAGCTTGAAAGCCCAACCGACAAGCAGAAAGCACTTCTGGAAAAGCTCAAGTCGTTTGGCTCCATTACGGGGAAGGCTATTGCCCTTCTCCAACCGTACCTGCCACGGTTCATGTATTTCTCAAACTATGACCGCATGGAGGGCGCTGTCTCGATCGATAACCTCCAACAACTGCGCGCAAACAACCAGCTGAACGAGGACCGCTACCGCGGCCTCCGGCTGTTCGAGGAATTCCTCGATTATGCCGGTGTGCCGCTGAGCGAAATTTTGAAGGTCAACACCTACGAGACTTTCAATGCAAAGCTACAGGCCGCCTCGAACAACATCACCGACCAAATCCTGGAATACTGGACCCAGAACCCGGACCTTAACGTTCAAGTGAAGATTGAGCCCGCTAAACCGGGCGATCCTGCACCCTTAAACCAAGGCATGGTGGCGAGGGCACGCATCTACAATCATCTGCACCGCGTGGACACACCCTTCTCGGAGCGCAGTGCCGGCTTTGTGTGGTTCTTTTCGTTCCTCGTCAAATTCGCGCAGGTGAAAGATGAGAATGTACCCGTCGTCCTCCTCTTGGATGAGCCTGGCCTGAGCCTTCACGGCAAGGCCCAAGCTGACCTCCTCCGATTTTTCGATGAGAAGTTGGCACCCCACCACCAAATTATCTATTCCACCCATTCACCGTTCATGGTGGCCCCCGACAAGCTCCTTGCCGCACGAGTCGTTGAAGATCAGGTGGAGCAGAAAGGACAACGCCGGGTGCCTCTTGGCACCAAGGTGCGCGAGGATGTCCTCACGCGCGACCCCGACACACTTTTCCCACTACAAGGCGCTCTCGGTTACGAGATTACGCAGACACTTTTCATCGGGAAGCACACGCTGCTGGTGGAGGGCCCCGGTGACATTATCTACCTGAAGGCGCTGTCATCTGCGCTCGGCAAAGCGAAAAGGAGCCAGCTTGATCCTCGCTGGACTCTATGCCCCGCGGGTGGCATCGGGAACGTGCGATCATTCATGGCCCTGTTCTGCGGCAACAAGCTCGATGTGGCGGTCCTGACCGATTATGCCCAGGGCCAAAAGGGCCAGATTGAGAAACTTCGTTCCTCCGACATTCTCAAGGCTGGCCGTGTCCTCACCATCGAGACGTTCACTGGGAAGGCAGAGTCCGACATCGAGGACCTGTTCGAGCCCGCGCTCTATGCTGACCTTTTGAACAGCACATACGATTTGAAGGGCAAGACACAAGCCACGGCGCAGAAGCTGGATACGGCCGATACGTCAACCGTAAGGCTGGTCAAGAAGGCGGAAGCTTACTTCCGCACGGAGGTGCCCGTGTCGGCGGCGGAGTTTGACCACTATGCACCGGCAGAGTGGCTGATGCTCAATCCTTCCTTTTTGAGTGCTTCTCGTGCAGGCGTGCCAGAGACCCTCGATAGGACCGAAGCTCTGTTCAAGGCTTTAAATGCATTTCTGAACACTACGGATCATTAGAGCAGGGCACTTCGAAGCGCGCGCGAGCACCCGCTTCGAAGTGCGGCGCGTAACGAAACCCAAGTAAGCCACTTCCCCTGCCGGCTGCCCGATGCCTGCTGCCCACCCCTCTCCGCCGCTACGATCCGTTCAACGTCCAGACCCAGATCGGCCCATCCTGGGGATGTTCGACCGAACCCGTGTGCGTGAAACCGCAATTGCGCAGCACCTGACACGACGGCCCGTCTTGCGGCAGCGTATGGGCGGTGATGACCACATCCGGCTTCGCACCCTGCGCGATGCCGACGAGCGCCTTCGCCGCCTGCCGCGCATAGCCGTGTCCCTCGTGCTCCGGAAACGTGTAGTAAGCGATCTCCACCACATCGCCATCCGGCGGCGCGACGAAACCACAAGTGCCAACGTTGGTTCCGTCGTCGAACGTCAGGTAGCAAAGCCAAGGCGCGAAGCTGCCCCGCGCCTTGTAGTTGTCGAGCGTGCCCGTGATGACGGGCGCGGCGTGTTCGCTCAGACCAACCGCGCTGTCGATCGTCCCGTCGGGCTGGATGGCAATGAGTGTAAGGGCCATTCGCTTCCTCTTCGTGGCGTGCGGGCTGAAGTGTGCCATCGCAGTGTAGCGAATAACCGCCCCGACTGCCGACTGCCCACTCCCGACTGCCTCACTCCCTACAAAATCTTATCCCCGCCCCACATTCCTCCGCATACGCTCGCCCCATCCCGCTCATCCGGGGGCCGGCGCGAGCTGGGCGTTTGGTGAGCGGGAGCTGCGCCTCCCTCAAGACTGGTACCATCAGCTAGGCCGGAGAAGGTGCGGAGTGGTTGTCCCGGTTTGATGGCCGGAGCACCAACGGATGCACGGTGGATGTTCGGGCATTCGGCTTCGTATCGGAGGAGGTTGCGTCATTGCGGGGCCCGTCACTTGGGCATCGGTTCGCGGTGGCGTGAGCGGCGGCGGGGCGGCATGGCCGCATCCCTCCCAGATTACGGCCTACCGCTCCGCTCCCCGGAGTTTCCAAGTCTCGACCGCTCTTTGATCCCACCCGAACACAAAACACCGCTGCATAGCGCCCAGCGGTTATCCTCTCGCGGCCATCCCCGATCGCCGTTGCTTGCGCGAACGCCGCGCGCAGCCTCTGGTCACCGGTCTCCGCTGAAATCCAGATCGGGCTTTGCCGCCTTCTTCCAGCGCTCGTTGTCCACGAGGGTCGATCGGTAGATCTTGAGCGTCTTGCATCCCTCGATCTCTTTAAGCGTTTCCTTCACGGATGTGACGAGCGCCGCCGGCATCCAGGGGCTCAAGGTGATGCGAGAGATTGACGAGAGCGACGGCAGCCGCAGATGATGGAATTCAGCCGTCGTCTCGTGGCTGACGTAGAGAAGCCGGTACTCCTGCTCATCCTGATAGGGAGACCGCTTCAGGAACGGCAAATCGTCGTCTTCGATGGGCGCCGCGCGGACGTCGTTGATTTCCCTGTAGTCCACCTCGCGCGCCCTGACGGAAGGCTCGTGCCTGATCACGCTGCGCAGCTTGGCCTTGTCGAACTCGATGCACACGCCGTCGCTGCCCGAGGAGAACACGCGCCAATGATGGTAGGTCTCCGAGGCCTCGGCAAAGCACAAGGCGAGCACGGAGCTGGCACCGGTCCGTTCCTTGTAGCGCGCCATGTAAAACGCGTCGTTGCGATCGTCCCAGGAGGCCGGGTTCAGCAGCGTCAGGCATCGGTTGCGGAGAATGTGCAGCGTGGCGGCAAGGTTCGTATATCGCCTGAGTGTCGCCTTGCGCATGCGTCGGTCCTTCTAATTTAACGCGCCGCGAACGATGCCGGCAGCGTCAATGCTGCAAGAAGGCAAGATCCGAACACGGCACCAGCGAGCACCCAGCCCCGCTGGTCTCTCTCAGCTCTTCAACCCCTTGATGCGCAGCTCACGAAGCATTTTTGGGCTCACGACGGAGCCCACACGCCGCGCGACGGGATGCACGCTCTACATCCTCGACGCGCCGACCACCAGCCTCGATTTTCCCGACCTCACGAAGGGCCGATATGTCCTGAGTGGAGATATCGTCGTCAGTCAACAACACCCACCGGAGCAGACTTTTCGAACCGGGTCGCTTCGCCGCTCCAGACAAATCCAATCACGGCGACGGTCAGAAAAACCGCCCAGGCGATCAGCGTGTGCGAGGGTTTAAACCTGGAGAGCGTAGCTTTGCGGCGCTGCCTTTGGTCGTCGGCGCGCCTCTGAGATAAATCCACGATCTTAGGATCGTCCATCCTGCGCCTCGCTAAGCCTCGATTCCCTGTCCAACCCAGCATCGGCGTTTGCTAAATGCCGATCAAGAGGACTGGAGACTGCCGGTTTCAGACTTCTCGCACACACCAACCGCCGCACTTCGAAGCTCGCGCGACGGCCACCCCGACTACCTGCTGTTTACGCCGCCGCGACGATCTGAACGCTCAGCGGAGCAGCACCGCCAACGATGTCCAGCAGGCGGTCGATATTCGGATGCGCGCCTGGGCGGTTCTTCGCATCTGCCGTGTGCTCTGCGAACACGTCGAGACCATGCGTTGCAGCTTCAGCATTGAGCGTCCCAAAGACGCGCTGAAGGTATTGATAAACGGCGAGTGATCCCTGCTTGCCCGGCTGGTTCTCAATGGTCGCAACAACGGCGCCGCTTGCGTCGATCAGGTTGATCCCGGCCAGCCCCTCGATCGACGGCAGCAGTTTCAGGTTGTCCTTGAACGACGCGGTGGGCTGGATCATGAGCAGTCCTCTGAATTGGGCCTAAAAGTCGGCTTGCATCTAACAGGTTCAACTCGCCGTCGCCACAGCACCTCGCCAATGCGCCACGCCCGAACTCGACTGCCTACTACTGCCGACTGCCGACTGCCCACTGCCCACTTCCTCACGCCCCATCTTCTCCACTCGCTTACCAATTTCCACCCGCACGCTTGAAATACGCAGGCACACGGCGTTGAGTGGGGTGGAGTGGCCAGGAACCCTTGCGCTCGGGGTTCCCGCGCGCGCCCGCGCATCCAGCCTCCAAGAGCGCCCAAGGAGCGCCCGCATGGCCAAGCGCCTGATTTCGAAGCTGACGGCCCTCGCCGCGGTGGTTTGTGTCGCCGGCCTGACCATCCAGATCGCCACCGCCCAGATCGCGGCAGCGGGCGAAACAGCAGCCCCCGCCTCTCCCAAGGATGATCCCGCAGCCCAACAGCCCCAGCGCTACCCTGAGACTCCGGCCGAAGTGGCCGAATGCGTGAAGACCTGGGACAAGGACACGGGGATGAGCCAGGCGGAATACGAAGCGGCCTGCAAGCGCACGCTGAAGTACTACCCCGAGAAGGTCGACACGCCCCCCGCCAAGCCCTGATCGCGCGCCGAGCTCTAGCGGCCACACACGCGACTTGCATCGCCGTCTTCGCCGTCAACGCCAGCGAGCCTTCGACGGCCGCGCTCGCGTGCGCTAAAGTGCGCCTCGAAAAGCGGACCCCGATTTTTCGATCAGAAGCACCACAAGAAGCCCGACAAACAACGCCTCGCCGTCCGCAGTCCAGCACAACGAGTCAGGAGAGCTGCCCGTGCGCATCTCGTTCGCCGCCGCGATCACCGCCGTAGCCGTATTGTTCGCAAGCCACCTCGCAAGCCCAGCCTCCGCCGACGCGCTCGCCGAGTGCAAGGACTTCTTCGCCAAATTCGAAAAGTGCGCCGACGGCCTCGCGGGCGAACAACAGGAAGAGGCGCGCGTTTACATCAAAACCTTGCGCAGCACGCTCGGAATGAACGACGCGCTCAACCAGGGCGACCCGATGCTCACCGGCATGATGTGCTCGCTCACGATCAAGGAGATGAAGAAGGAGCCGGACATCCAGAAGTACAATTGCGCCTGGTAATCACCTTGGAGAACCCGCCCCCGATGACGAAGCCCATCATCAACCTCGATGAGATCACCGACTTCGACGACGTGGAGGAAAACGGAATCTATACGTCAAGCCGCGCTCTGTTCAGCGCATCCATAGGCGCCAAGAAACTTGGCTACAATCTCACCGTCCTGCCGCCCGGCAAGGTGCAATGCCCGTTCCACTCGCACCGCGGCGAGGAGGAGATGTTCCTGATCCTCGAAGGAGAAGGCGAGCTGCGCTTCGGCGACAAGCGCTATCCCATCCGCACGCACGACGTCATCGCCTGCCCCACGGGCGGGCCGGAGGTCGCCCACCAGATCATCAACACAGGAACGACGACGATGCGCTACCTCGCGCTCTCGAACCTCGTCGACGTGGAGATCTGTGAATACCCGGACTCGGGCAAGGTCGGGGCCGTTGCCGGCCGCCCAGGCGAGCGCGGCTTCCGCAAGATCTTCCGCGCCGAAAACATCTTCGACTACTATGACAGGGAACCTAACGAGTAGGCGTTTCTGCGCGGCGACGCTTTTCCGTTGCGCAATCGCGCCGATTTTCTAACATCGGCTGGACGTGGTGCGCACAAGGCTCAACCCAAGAGGTGACCGCAATGCCCAACCAGCCGACGCTCGACCTCGAGGATTTCCCGGCCGGCCCACAAGAGAGCCAACACTGGCTCCATCATGACGGGCGCACGTACTTCCTTTGGCCCGCGCGCGACCGGAAAACCAACGACGTGATTCAGGTGGAGGTCGAGGTCACGCACATCAGCGCCGAGAACGTCGCAGAACAGCTTCGCCCCAGCCGCCGCTCGATCGAGCTCGCCGCCCGCGAGCTTTATCACGCGGGCAAAAAATCCATCCGCATCCTGCGGCCGGATACCTATTGGATCCAGCCCGGCGCCAACACCGTGCCTGACGGCGGCTGAACCGTCCGAAGCGCGCCGCACGGAACCAATCTCCGCCTCTCGCATTGCAAAAAGAAACCAGCGAGAGGAGACACACCCCATGCGCCTTCACACCATGCGCGTCCTTGCGTCTGTAATGGTCATAGCCCTCACCCCGGCCGTGGCGTTAGCCGAGGCAGACAAAGCTGCCGAGGGCAGCGTGAAAATCGGCAAGCCCGCGGGCGTGAAACTCGCCAAGGCCGAATGCGAAGCCGCCTGGAAGAAAGCCAATCCTTCCAACAAGCCGACCATCGGTGCGGGTCAGGCGATCCCGTTCGTGGTTGACGTGAAAGCGGCCAACAGCAACGGCGACGCGGGCATCGACCAGATAGAATTTCTCGCCGCTTGCGACAAGGGTTTGATGAAGGACGCCAACGCAGCCAGCACCGGCGGCGCCAGCACGGGCGCCGGCGCGGGCACGGAAGGCGCAGGCCCCGCAGCGCCCCCTGCACCCGCGGCGCCCCACTAACAGCTCAGCCCCACTAACAGCTCACCCGCGAAAACTCGCGTGCGGCAACCGCAGGGCTGACGGCCTTGACGGTTGCCGCTATCGTCGCGCCATGGTTCGAAATCCCCGACTGAAACGAAGCAGTCCGGCGCGCGCGCATCCCTTCGCGATCGCCCTCGCAGTCATTGCTCCGTGGCTGATCGGCCTCGGCGCAATCGATATCCCGTCCGCACGAGCCGGACAGCCCGCGACCACGCCACTCACGCCGCCGCAGCCCAAGCCCGCGCAGCGCAGGCCCGCGCAGCCCAAGCTCACCAAAAGCCAGGCGGCGGCCGTTGCGGCCTACGACAAAGCCCTCATCGCATTCAAAAAAATCCTGGCTGAACGGCGCGCGCAGATCGAGGCCCTGAAATCGCCCGTGAAAGCTCCCGCGCAAAAGCGCGCGAAAAAGCCGAAGGCACTTCCGAACCTGCCGGGACAGGCGATCTACCTCGCCCGCCTCAAGGTTATGAGCACCTACGCTGACCTCACGGACGCTCTCCCCTCTCGCATCGGCCGGCCGAATGCCTACGGCGTCCCGCCCGCCTTCTTCGAGGCCGGCATCGAGCCACTGATCGAGGAGTATGCGGAGCTGTTTCGCATCATGCAGGCCCCGCCCGCGTTCGCGCAAAGCTCGGACGCGCCGCTGCGCGATGTGGTCCAGCTCGGCATGGCGATTGCGCGGGCCAAGGGCGCCGACGATGCGGCCGCGGAACGTGCGGGCCTCATCGCGCTTGGCATTTTCTTCGCCGAGACGAATGCGCGCCAGAACATCGGCAACGCGCGCTCGAACACCTACAAAGGAAGCCTGCAGACCGGCCCGAGCGAAGACCACAACGGGCGCAGAAAATGGGCCGCGATCAAAAAGAAAATCGCAAAGCTTGATCCCGCCCTTGCCGCGCGCGATGACGCAGAAGAAGCACGCGCCGCCGGCATCGACCAGCGCTTCAACCATTGGACCGCCGTGCGCAACGGCCTTATGAACGCACACGCGGACCTGCTCGGCGACATTCCGGCGATAGCAGCCATGATGCCCGACGAAATCGATCAGATGAAACTGTTCCAGCTCATCCAGATCATCCCGACGCCGACACGGGCGGCTCTTAAATCGGGCAATGTCGCCACCTACGAGATTTCCGATCGGCGTGTGATGGGCTTCCTGCGCAACAACAGCATCTTCACGTTCGGCAAGGCGGACCGGGCCCGCACGTCCGCGACCTATCGGGAAATTCTCGACGCGATGTGGCTGTTCAATTCAAAATTTGAGAAGGCACGCGCGCGGTTCGCGGCCATCAAGCGCGGCGCGGCCGAATAGCCGGGCGGCGGCTCACCCCGCCAGGGACGCACACCGTCGAAACCGGCACAGCGGAAAGCGCCCTCAGGCGTCGGGCTCCGCGTCGTGCCCAGCCCGGTACGTTTCGAGATCCACGACGTTGCTGCCGGGCCCGTTCACTTCGGAAAAATGCGTCACCTTGTTGGCGTCGCACACGTACACCCACTTCCAGTCGAACAGCTCGTCATCGCGGAGATAGCCGAGCACCGCACCCTTCTTGGTGCGCCAGAACAGCTGGGGTGGCAGCTCCGTGCCCTCCTTCAGCCAGTTCGGCTCGATATACTCGTCGACAGGCTTCCAGTGGATCATGGCGTTTCCTTCCGAGGCGAACGAAACAAGCTCACCCCGGCATACGGCCGAATGGAGACAGCCGCCCGAGATTTCCGATGCAGCAAAACCGCTCTGGTGACGCAGGCCAGCAGAGGGCCACAAGGCCGCCGAGACCGGCGAAGGGGGCGGCGAAAAACGTCTGCCCCACCGCAGGCAAAAAAGACGGCGCCGTCGCGCTTACTTCTTCGCGCCGGGCTTGTTCTTGTCCTGCTTCGGCTTGCGCTTTTCCTTGTTGCTCTTCTGAACGCCCCTGGCCATCGCGCCAATCCTTCTCGGTTGAAACAGGCATCGCGGCTTCACATCCGCACGACGGCCGTTGGCCAGCGTCGCGACGACGAGCACGCGCGCGACTCATATAGCACGCCGCGCCTCGGACCGATGCCATAGACCTGCGATCCGCCGCGATCCGACCCCTCAAAAATGCGCGGCCACGATCCGGGCCAGAGCCTGGCCCCGGCAGCCGGACGAGGCGCTAGCGCATCACATTTGCCCCGATGCCCTTGCAAAACCGCCGGGCCGCGCCACGTCTAGCCCACGGGGCAAATACTGAGGGTTCATGCCGGTGGAGATATCCCATGGCGACCGTTCCCGTTGGCTACAGCGATCAAGACACGGATTACCAGGCTCACGTCGCAACCTACCACGCGTTCCTGCGCGGTGTGCGCGCGGCGGTCGGCGCCCTCGCGCTGCTCCTCATTCTGATGGCGTATTTTCTCGTCTAGCGATTTCGCGCGCGCCTAAGATTTGGAGGCTGCAATTGCACGCTTCACCGGGAGAGGCTTCGCCTTTTACCCGCGCGGGGGGCGACGCGTTGCGGCTCCCTGCCGGCCGCTCGCGATGCGCGGCCCACGCTCAGCCCCCGAATCCACCTTCTAGCTGATGTCAGAATTCGGCGCGGGCACACCGCGAAATCCAGCCTGCGCGTAAAACGCGGCTGGCGGCGCGAGGCGCCGATGCTTATCTATGGGCTATCACTGCCGCTTCGAGGCCAGAATGTCGAAACCACTCGTCGTCTCCGTCTCCCACACCCTCGGCAAGGAAGAGGCAACGCGCCGTCTCAAATCCGGCCTCGCGAAGGCCACGGCCTCGCTGCCGATGTTCTCGCTCGACGAGGAAGTCTGGACCGGCGACACGATGAGCTTCCGGCTGAAGGCGATGGGACAAGAGGCGTTCGGCAACGTAGCCGTCGCCGAGAACGACGTGCGCATTGAGGTCACGCTGCCCTGGCTGCTGCAGCGTTTTGGCGAGATGATCCAGGACGGCATCAAATCGAAAAGCCAAATCCTTCTCGAGAAGAAGTGAGCTCTTCCCGAAAGAACTAAGCGCTTCCCGAAAAGCCTCGGGGCGCGGAATGCGAACGGCACCCGCCGTAGCACCCCGCGCGATTATGCCGGCAGCACCGAGCGGATCTGCGTCTCGTACTGCTTCAGCGCTTCGAGCGCGCGCTGCTTCATGGCCGGGTCGCGCTCGCCGTCCGTCTCGGCCGGAAAGTTCTCGATCGCGGTCCGGGCTTCGGCCAGCAGCTTGGTCGCGGAATTCCAGGGGTTGAGCTCGCGCTTCAGGTTGGCCTGCAGGAGCTGGGTGAGAATGACCCCGGTCGCCAGCGCCAGCCCGGAAAGCTCGGCCACCTCACGCTTGAGCTGGCTGATCTCGTCGGTCTTGTCCGTCATGCCGTGGAACTCCGTTTCGTGTGGTTTCTTATGCGCATCGTAGACCACGATCACGACGAACCGTACAGATCCAAACGCAAGCGGATGGGGCCGCGAATTCGCGGCAGGCCCAGTCCCCGGTAGCGCCATACCCCGTGGCGGGGGCACCCGCAGGGCTCACAGCCCGAACGAGGGCGCATCCCGGCACCCGAGCCCGGATCCACTCGAAACACGCAGATTGGACAGGAGCGCTAGGCCTCGTGCCTAATCGCAGGGCACCGTCACCGTGGCCCCGGCCGTGGCGGAGAACTTCTTGCAGCCGCCCGGCTCCCCGGCCTTCGGCGCACGGGCCGGCGGATCCTGATCGGCCAACGCGGCCGTCGAGGTATCGGTCGCGGACTCGGTGTCCGTCTGCCGCTCAACCGGCGTTGTCTTGCCCGTATCCGTTTCCGGCTGGGTCGCGGTGGCCGTCTCGTTGCCTGCGTCGGGCGCCTTGGCCTCTGGCGCGTCTTTGGCCGCTGGCGGCCGCTTGGCGACTCGCTTCTGCGACGGCCGCGCCCCGTACTCCTGGGAGGGCACCCGCTTCGGCTTGGCCACCCGGTTCGGCTTCGCCTTCTGCGCCCCCGGAACCGGTGTGTTGACCACCTCGGGCACGTAGTTGCAGGAAATGCAGGCTTCAGCCGCCGACGCGAGCAATGTCGCGCCGGAAATCACAGCGATGGCGATGGCAAGGGCGGATCGGGTCACGCGGGCCTCCGACGATGAAACGTGGGTCTGCTCGTGGTGTCGAACATCGTTCTCCCGACGAAGCGATTGTCTCATTTGCGCGCCCTCCGCGCAATGAAGATCAAGGGCCCTTTGGATCAATAAAACCGGCATTTCCGGCTCGATGACGCCAACAGCGTTCACGGGGAGGAGGCCCATGTATAGGGCCCGCCCCCATGAAGCCTGTCGGCTACTGCGCCTGGGCGCCCCGCGCCTTCAGGCCGAGAGCGCCGTCCCACGTGAGAACAGCCCCGACGAACAGCATGAAAAAGCCCGACGCAAAGCCGGACCAGTCACCTTCTGCGATGCCGAATGCAAAGCCACCCGCCGCCAGAAGCAGCGAGAAGAGGCCGAGCCCGAGACAAACGCGATGCGTCCAAGGGGCCCGCACAGCACGCCCGCCGCGGAACCAGTCTCCGACACTCGGCCCAGGTCCCGGCATCGGCTCCAGACCGCGCGACATGCGCGATTGGAGTGTGACGATCACGCCGAGCCCCGCCGCGAATGCGCTACCGGCAATCAGCCATGCCAGCAGTGGGGTGCCCTGCAACGGCGTCAGCAAGCGCAACGCAACGGCACCGAACGAGCCGCCGAACACGAGCGAGCCGATCATGAGCCAGCGCATCGACCGGCGCATGCTGGCCTCTCGCTCAGCAGGCAACAGATAGCCGCGCCCCATCAGACCGAACGGGTAGAAAATCGTCTCGCCGCGCTCGCCTTTGTGAAAGAGTTGATCGACGTAAAGCCCATCGAAAATGTTGCTCACGGTCTCCTCCTGCAAAAATGCCGGCATCGCACCGGCGCAAGGAAGCGACGATGCAATGCCGGCAATGAGAAGTCTGTTCCCGCCGGATCAGAGACACGGGCGTAGGCCTCACCCGGCTACTTGCCGAGCGCCGCCTCGATTTCCTTCGCGGTCGCATCCGCGTCCGTAAGCTTGCCGTCGGCGCACTGGCCTTCGAGCTTGCTGACCAGCTCGTCGACCTTCACTGCGTCGGCCTCGGCCAGCTTCTTGCTCGCAGCCAGCTCGGCGAGTTCAAAGGCCGTCTTGTTGCACGCATCCTGATCGGCGGGCGGCGCGGCCGCTGCGGGCAAGAACGATACGGCGAGAACCGCCGCGACGGCGAACGCTGTTTTCGTTGGGGTCGTCATGAACGAATGTCCTTCTGAATTAGCTTTCGAGTGAGGCCATAGGGCCCATCAACAGGTTCGGGACAGCTCCGCGCTTACCACCGCGGACGGCCGCCGCCAGGACCGGGGCCACCAGGACCACCGGGACCACCGCTTTCCAGCGCCAGCACGCACACGCGCGAGCCGCGCTTCAGGCTGATGGAGGGCAGATATTCAAGATCGATGCGCTCGATGACACGGCGCCGGCCGTCGAGATCGATGGGACGGGTTTCGGCACCTGCCGGAATGACGGAGCGCACATCGAGCACCTGCGTCGAGCCATCACCGAAGACCACGCGCATTTTCTGCAGCCGCAGCTTCGATTCGGAAACCTGCAGCTTCACGGCCCGGAACGCGCCTTCGCGCCGCCCGACCCTGATCGTGTCCTTCGAATCGAGGAAGCCGACGCGCTGGCAGCCGAGCTCGGCCCAGGCGGCAGGCTCAGGCGGTCCGCGACGGCCCCGCTCTCCAAAGAAATCGATTTTCACCGGACCAGCCGCCCGGTAGGCGACCTCGATGCGCTGAATGAATTGTCCGCGGCCGGGCAGATCGATCGGACGCGACCGCATCCCGGCCTTCAGCACATCGCGCACACGGATCTGATCGGCCTCGCCGTTGGAATAGATCACCTTCAGCTCTTCGATCTGCACATCGCCGCCGGCCACGGTGAAGGCGATGGTCTGAAAGCGGCCTTCGCGCCGTCCGACTTCGATGATGTCGCGCTCGAGGCGCGTTCCGATCTGAGCCGATCCGAGCAGCTCCCACTCGTTGCGATTGTCGGGCCGCCAATCGTCGCGGCCGCGTTGCGCCTCGGCCGAAGCAAGCGGAACGAGACAGGCGAGCGCTGCTGCGAGGGCGAAGACGAATTTACTTGGCATGTCGTGCTCCTGGAATTTCCCGGCGGCATCCGGGCCCGGCCTTGGGGGGTGCGGCCTGCATCAGCTCGGTATGCTGAACGTCGAGTACCAGCACATTGGGCCGGAACAGTGACAAGCAGGCCGCTGGGCGGCCTCTCCGGGCGCCGCCAGGGCCGCGCCATCCGCACAAATCATTCGAATTGTCGTGGAGCGGTGCTAGCATTCGCCCAGGGACAGGGGAGTCGATACCAATGAATGCAATTATCGATCAGATCGTGAGCTTTCTGAAGCAGGGCATCACGGCCATTTTCAGCTTCTTCGAGCTGATCTGGAATTGGTCGTTCGGCCAGATGTTTGCGATTTTTCAATCGGATTGGCAGTCGCTCCCGATTTGGAAAATCGCCGTCCTTGCGGTCGTCGTCATCGCCATCGTGTACGTGCTCTACAAGGCCATCATCCAGCTCTGGAAGGCGGCTGAGCAGATCCTCAAGGCATTCATCGGCCTTCTCAGCGTACTGGTGACGATTTTGCCGTTCATCCTGATAGCGGGCCTGATCGCGGCCGCCGGCAGCTGGGTGATCCAGAACATCAACTTCTAGGCGCAAGCGGCAGTGCGGGGACCGGTGGCGGGCACAGTGGTGGTCGCCGCGGGAACCGCGCGCGCCTGCATTCCGTTGTGTCACGAGTGATCGCAATCGGAGTGCCGCTATGACGAAAACCCTCAAGGATCTGGCCGACGACCTGCGCGGCATCGACATTTGCATGCTCGCTACGCGGACCGATGACGGCCAGATTACCAGCCGGCCGATGAGCAACAACGGCGACGCCGAATACGACGGCGACTCGTTCTATTTCACACGCGCCACCTCGCGCGTCGTGCATGAAATTCAGAGCGACCCGAAAGTCTCCCTCGCCTTTTCGACCGCCCCGGGACTTTTGACCGGAGCAGGACTCTATATCTGCGTAGAAGGCGAGGCGGAGGTGATCCGCGACAAGGCCCGATTTGAAGCGCATTGGTCGCCCGACCTCGACATCTGGTTTGATCAGGGCATCGACACGCCCGGCGTTGTCATGCTGAAAGTCCATGCCGAGAAGATCAGATATTGGGCAGGTGCGGACCAAGGCCAAATCGTGGTCTGATCAGCGCGAATCACGCGGCGACGCTACGCGCCCATTCGCTTTGATTTGAAGCGGTCCGAGCCTGTCAGCGCACCCGTCAAGATCCAAATGCATGGGCAGCGATGCCAGCAACGCGCCTGTTTGCGGCTGTCACCCGCACGCATCATTATCTCCCCGCTCCTGTCTCAGATCTCCACCCGCCAGCGGAGATGTGCTATCCACTCGCACACGCCATCCGCGTCATCTTCGAGAGGGAATTGCCATGAACCGCTTGCTCATGATTGCGCCGCTTGCAGTCGGCCTCGTTGCCACCAGTGCGCATGCAGAAGTCAACGACGCGGTCCGCAACGCATGCCGCGCGGACTATCACAAGCACTGCGAAAATCTCGAGGTCGGCAGCCCAGAGCTGCGCGCCTGCATGAAATCGAAGGCGACTGAGCTGTCGCAGGGATGCCTGCAGGCCCTCGTCGACAATAAAGAGGTGACGGAAGCCGACGTCGACGCCTACATCAAGGAAATGGACGCAAAACGTAAAGCCGCCCAGTAAAGCGACATCCCAAGGATAAGCATGATCTCACTCGCAAACATCTCCCGCGCTGCAGCCGTTGCGGCGCTCTCTCTCGTTGTGTCAGTAGCAGTGACCCCGACCACGCCGGCGGCCGCACAGGATCAAGGAGCCCCCGTGGCAGACTCAGGACTAAAAATCACCGATACCGTCGTCGGCACCGGCGCAACGCCGAAGACCGGCCAGACGTGTGTCATGCACTACACCGGCTGGCTGTACGAAGACGGCGCCAAGGGCCAGAAGTTCGACAGCTCCGTCGATCGCGGCCAGCCATTCGAATTCAGCATCGGCACCGGCCAGGTCATCAAGGGATGGGATGAAGGCGTCGCCACGATGAAGGTCGGCGGCAAGCGCACGCTCGTCATCCCGGCTTCCCTCGGCTACGGCGCGCGCGGCGCCGGCGGCGTCATTCCGCCGAACGCAACGCTGATTTTCGACGTGGAGCTGTTGGGCGTAAAGTAACGCCCGAAGCAACGCGACCCGGCAAAGCGACGACGCACCATGGTGATGTCGCCCACGCGGCCCGGCCCTTCACGGGGCCGGGCCGAATTGCAACGAGATGCAGAATCGGGTTTCAAGGAACATGGCAACAGCGGCGTCACGCGAAACAGGGTTACTCGCCACGCTGCGCCACTACTATGAATCCGGCACGCCTGAAGGCCACCGCTTCCGCTACGCCTTGCTCGCATTCGATCTCTTGACGGTGGCGTTCATCGTCGCGACGTCGTTTCTGCCGCGCACATCGACAATCGTGGCAATCGATTACGTTCTCGGCCTGCTGCTGCTGGCCGATCTCACCGCCCGCCTGTCGATTGCGCGCAATCGCTGGCGCGAGCTCGCCCATCCCGCCACCTGGGCCGATACAGCCGCCATCATTTCGTTTCTGGCCCCGCTGCTCGGCGGCGCCGGTGGATTTCTCCGCATCCTCCGCACGGTGCGCCTGCTGCACACCTATCAGCTTCTCGCGCGCCTGCGCGCCGACAGCCCATGGTTCCGCCGGCACGAGGAGGTGATCCTCGCCACCGTCCATCTCGGCGTGTTCCTGTTCTGCATGTCCGCGATCGTCTACGAGACCCAGCGCCTCACGAACCCGCAGATCGCCAACTATGCCGACGCGCTGTACTTCACCGTGACGGCGCTGACGACCACCGGCTTCGGCGACATCACGCTGCCGGGCACCACCGGCCGCCTGATCTCGGTCGTGATCATGATCCTCGGCGTGACGCTGTTCTTGAACCTTGTCCGCACGCTGCTGCAGCCGTCGAAGGTTCGATTTCGCTGCCCTCAATGCGCGCTTCTGAAACACGATCTGGACGCCGTGCACTGCAAGGCCTGCGGCCACGCGCTCGACATCCCGAACGATGGCAACACGTTCTAGGCAGCGCGCCGGTCAATCTTTCGACGGGCGCTTTTTCTTGTAGCGATAAGCACGATTGTCCCGCGCGCTGAGCTTACGGCAGAAGTCGCTATTCGTGCCGCTGAGGCAGCCGTAGCGCTCGAGCAATTCGGCGTCACGCTCGCTGACCGGCCCGCCCGCGCGCGCATTCGCCCGCGCCGCCTCGAGCTCCCAATAGGAATCCGCTAAGGCGGGCGCCGCCCCAAACAAGGCGAGAGCCGCCCCGAACGAGCCCCATGCGGCCAGGCCAAACGCCAGTAATCCGGTCCGTTTCATCGTCAGGTCTCCATCCTCACGCGAGCATGTACGCATTTGCGCCCCGGCATCAAGGCCGCCGTGCGCGCCGCCCGCCCACCCCCTCCGGAAACGAGGACAGAGGGGTGTTCCGTGCGGAATAGCTGGCTCAGCCGGCGGACGGCAAAGTCCCCCTCAAGGAAGCCTGCATCTGTTTTTTTAAAAGGGATCCACCGCCATGCTGAACACCCGCGCACTGTCGCTCGCCGTCGTCGCCGGAGCATCGCTCTGGTCCGCATCCGCGAACGCCGCCTCCGACGCCACCGGCCTCTGGTTCGACCACAACGGCCGCGGCGCCGTCGAAATCGCCCCCTGCGGCAGCGGCAATGGCCTCTGCGGCTATGTCGTTCACGTCACCGACGCAAAGAACACCAAGCGCTGCGGCATGCAGATCCTTGGCAACGTCACGGAGAGCGGCGGTGGTTGGATTTACAGCCCCGATCGCGGCAAGAAATACAGCGTCGAGCTGACCCGCCTGTCTGACGATAAGTTGCAGGTCATCGGCAACGCCGGATCATTCTTCAGCAAAACCTACACCTGGAAGCGAGCGCCCGATGATGTCGCGCGCTGCGGCGAAACCTCGGCCGCGGCACCGTCAAAGCCGGCCGAAGTCAAGAAGGCTGAAGTCGCCCCAGAACCCGCCGCCGTAGAACAGCGCGAGAAGGTCGCCGCGGAGAAGCCCTCCAAGACGCGCGCCCTCGGCCAAGGTAACGCAACGAGCGCATCGATGGCGCTGATGGCTGCTCCCAAGCGCCGTCAGCAAGAAGTCGAAGTCGCAGCCGCCCCGGAAGCCGTCGAGCCCGCAAAGCCCGCCGTCGTCGAAGAAACCGCGCCTGCCCCGAAGGCGGAAAAGACCGCAGCCCCGGCGAAGGAAGAAGCCGCTGTCGAACGCACCGAGGAGAGCTTCGAGCCTGAGCGCAAGTGCAAGTACAAGATCCCTTACGTCGGTCGTGTCATTTCGGTCCCTTGCCGCGACTGACGAACGGCAGGTGACGGTGGGCTGCTTACCCCACCGTCACCTCTTCACGCTTTTGAGAATGGTCGCCGCGACGATCGCCGCAAACAATGCCGTAACCGCCGAAACACCCGCCGCGATTTCGAACGCCTTCACGAACGCCTCGCGCGACGTTTCCATCAGGCGCGCACCCGCCTCGCCGCCGATCTGGCCCGCAACCTCGATGGCCCCGCCCAGCGTATCCTGCGCAGCGTCCATATGCTCCGGCGCCAATCCCGACGGCATCCCCTCTGCCATGACGCTCCGATAGACGGCGGTCACGACGCTGCCGAGCACCGCGATGCCGAGCGCGCCGCCGAACTCGAAACTCGTCTCCGAAATCGACGACGCCTCGCCCGCCCGCTCGGGCGGCGCTTCCGCCATGACCATATCGGTCGTGATGGCGCCGATCGGAGAGAGTCCGAGGCAGAAAATGATCATGCCGGCAAACATCGGCCACGCGCCGGTCACGCCGTGAAGCTGCGTGATGAGCAGAAAACCCACCGCCGAGATCAGGAAGCCTGATGCGATCACGCGATGCGGCGGAAACCGCTGCGCGAGCCAGGGCGCAGCCATCGAGCCTACCGCGAACACCACGCCGGACGGCGCGGTCCAGATGCCCGCCTCCAGCGGTCCCATGCCGAGCACGAGCTGGAGATACTGGGCGATGAAGAGAAACGTGCCGAAGATCACGAACAGCGAAAGGATGTTGGTGAGCAGCGCCGCATTGAAACCGCGCACCTTGAAGAGGCCCACGTCGATAAGCGGATGAACCAGCTTGACCTGCCGCCGGAAAAACAGCACGCCGACGACGAGGCCAATGCCGATCGCGCTGGCCGGAACGACGCCCCAGCCCGCCTCCGCCGTCCATTTCATGCCGAAGATGATGGCGAGCACGGCCACGAGCGATTGAGCCGCGCTCAGCAAATCCATCGGCGCGGCGTTCGGATCGCGAAACTCGGGCAGCAACAGCGGACCGACTGCAAGCAGCAGCAGCATGATCGGCACGTTGATGATGAACACGGCGCCCCACCAGTAGTGGGCCAGGATCGCGCCGCCGACCAGCGGACCAACCGCAGCACCTGCCGAAAAGCACGCCACCCACACACCGATTGCAAAGGCGCGCTCCCCGGGATCGTGAAACATGTTCCGGATCAGCGACAGCGTCGAAGGCGCCAGCGTCGCGGCTGCCAGACCCTGCAGCGCGCGCGCCACGATCAGCATTTCCGAACTCGTCGAGAACGCCGCCAAGAGCGACGTCAGCCCGAACGCAGCCGCGCCGATCAGAAGCAGCCGGCGCCGTCCGATACGGTCTCCGAGCGTGCCCATCGTGATGAGCGTGCCGGCCACCATGAACCCGTAGATGTCGACGATCCACAGCAGCGCCGACGAGCTCGGCTTCAGCGCCGAGGCAATCTGCGGCACCGCGAGGTGCAGCACCGTGAGATCCATCGAATAGAGAATGCACGGCAGCGCCAGCACCGCGAGACCGATCCAGTCCCGCCGCGTCGCCTTCGCATCTGTCGAACCTGGGAGGCCGTTTTGGCCGGCGTTTTCACTTCCGTGCATCGAGGTCTCCGGCCGCGCATCGTCGCGCGACGCCGGAATGGCACATCCGGTCCATTAAGGAAAGGAGCGGCATCGCGCCCACTGGGGAAGCGCCTGAGATCAGTCGCCTGCGCTTCTTTGACCCGCGCGCCTCAGCGATAGACGTAGCGGATCGTGAACGTGCGGTCGGCGAGTGTCGACTTGTAGGGCGGCAACGGAAAGTACGTCTGCTTCGTTGCGAACACGACGCTCTCGTCGAGCGTCCCGCGCCCGGACGGCTGCAACACGGTCACGTTCTGAAGGTCGCCATTCTCGTTCAGGATGAGGCGCACCACGACGCTGCCGAACACGCCGCGCGGAGGCGGCATGGTTCCGCGCAGCGCGAGAACCACCGCGCGGCCGAATTCATCGTTTTCACCTGACCGCGTAATGCCGGGCGGGCGCGTCGCCGCGGCAGAGCGCCCGGGCGGGGCGTTCGCGAGTTCCTTCTCCGACGGAGGCCGCACATCGAGCGCCGCCGTCTTTTTCTTGGCAGGCTCTGGTCGCTTCTCGTCCTTGGGCTTGGCCTCCTCCTTGGGCTTAGGCTCCTGTTTAGGCTTGGCCTCCTGCGTGGCGTCCGGCGCAGGTTTCGGAGGCGGTGCTTCTTCCGCCTTGTCGCTCGGCATCGGCACCGTCGCGAGGTCCGGCAGCTCGGACTCGAAATCCTGGAGCGTGGGCTTTGCCGCCTCGGTCGATTTCGACTCCGGTTTGGCGACCTCAGGCGGTGGCGTCTCGGGCTTCGGCACCTCGGCCTTGGGCTCCGGAGGTTTGGGCTCGGGAGGTTTCGGCTCCGGCGGCTTCGGCGTTTCAGGCGGCGGCGCAGGTTCGGGCGGAACCGGCTTCGGCTCCGCTACGGGCGGCGTAGGCTCCGGCGGCGCAGGTTCTGCGACCGGCTCAGGCGGCGGCGTTTGGGGTTGCGGCGGCGGCGATGGCGCGACGGGCGAGGCGCCCGGTGGCGGCAGCGCAAAAGCTTCGCGGCTCTTGAGATCGGCCGCACTGACGAGATCGACCGCGATCGCATCGGGCTGTCCGGCGGGATTGCCGACGGCGCGCGGAACCGCGCGGCCGATCTGGATCAGAAAGGCAGCGTGAAGAAGGATGGCCACGATGAGCGCAGACCTGAAAGCCCGCTGCCCGGTATCGAGCGGCGGAACGAGGCGCTCCGTGAGCCCTACGGTGTCGTCGGTTGCGTCCATCCTGCCATGGGATCGTGAATGCGCCCGGACAATACGGCTGAGCCACTCTACGGCACATACCGCATCGCATCACAAACTTCATCCAAACAGAGAGCAGAGCCGTGCACCTGGAGGTGCGTATCCCCGCAAAAATAGATCGCGACGGCCACCACCCACCAGATCAGCAGACACCCTAGAAACGCCTTCAAGAAGGCCGAAACAAAGGCCGCCGAGATTAACGGCCGGCGCGCGACGACAAAGTTGGCGAGCGCGAGCGCCGCAAGCACAGTCACCGCCAGCCCGCCCGCGACCTCATCGAGATCCCGCAGCGCCAGGATGCTGCCGAGCACGGCGAAGAACGACACGATCGCGGTACGAAGCATCGGCGGGGCGTGCGCGATACTCTCGGGGGTCGCTTCCCTGAACCGGACGGCCACCACCGCCAAAAGCGAAAGGGTTGCAGAAACAATCAGTTCAAGGTGGTATGCCGCCAGGACAGATGACAACTTGCTCGACCCGCCCGATGAATTGAACGTCAAATACGCACAGACCACAGATCAACATTACGCACAAAGGACCAGTCATGTCAGCGGCAAATGTTCGAACCGGCATCGGCGGCTGGACCTTCGAGCCGTGGCGCGGAACGTTCTATCCGGACAAGCTCCCCCAGGCGAAAGAGCTCGAGTTCGCAAGCCGCGCCCTTCGCACGATCGAGATCAACGGCACGTACTACCGCTCACAAACCCCTGCGACCTACGCCAAGTGGGCCGAGGCCGTGCCGGACGGTTTTGTTTTTTCACTGAAGGGCCCGCGCTTTGCCACCAACCGGCGGATCCTGGCGGAAGCTGGCGAGTCCATTTCGCGCTTCCTCGATTCAGGCCCCACGATGCTGGGCGACCACCTCGGCCCCATGCTCTGGCAGTTCGCGCCGACGAAAAAGTTCGACGCCGCGGATTTCGGCGCCTTCCTCGCGCTGCTGCCGAAAACCTTCGACGGCCGAAAGCTGCGCCACGTTGTCGAGGTGCGCCACCCGACCTTCCAATGCCCAGAGTTTGTTGCCCTGCTCCGCGAGTTCGAGATCCCGGTCGTCTATGCCGACCACCCCGAGTATCCGGCCATCGCCGACGTCACCGGCGATTTCGTCTACGCGCGTCTCCAGAAAGGCGAGGACGACATTCCGACCGGCTACGCGCCGAAGGACATCGCAGCCTGGGCCAAGGCCGCGGCGACGTGGGCTGAGGGCGGCGCGCCGGAAAAGACCGCCGCCGACGTCGTGGCTCCGCCTTCCAAGGCGGTCAAAGCCAAGCCGCGCGACGTTTTCGTCTATTTCATCAGCGGCGGAAAAATCCGCGCGCCCGCCGCCGCACAGGCCCTCGCTGAGGCGCTCGGAACACCCACACCGACAGCCGCAACCGGCGTCGCGAAACCGGCCAAGGCTGCCGTGAAGACGGCCAAACGGAAGACGTAATCGCAGAGCCGCGACGAGAGGGGAGCGTCGCGAGCTCGCCCGAAGACCTAGCTCGCCGACTTGCCTTCGACGATCGTCTTCATCGCAGCCAGGCCCTTTTCGAACTGCTCGCCGACCATCCTGTCGGAGTTCATGAGCAGGCAGATCGCCTTGGCGAAAAAGCTCGGCGCCTCGCCGGTCATCGCCCAGGTCACGATCGTACGCGGGCCGTCCGGCTTGAACGTAAACTCGGTTTTGCTGGTGGCCGCCCACGGCTTTTCGAAATCGACGCGCATGCCGATGTGCTCGTCCGGCCGGCTCTCCGTAATCGTCATGCTGCCTTTGCCGACCTCGTCGTTGCCGTCCCACCGGAACACGGCGCCTTGGCCCGACGCCGGCCCTTCGAAGGTGGCCTTCGCGTTGGGATCGAGCTTGGCCCAGGGCGACCACGCCTGCCAGTTGCGGAAATCGGAAACCTCCGCAAACGCGGCGGACGGCGGCGCCACGAAAATCGCGCTGCGCTCAATGCGCGTGGTGGACGGCTGCATCGCCACGTAGGCGCAGAACACGGCCACGATGGCCACGAGGGCAAGCAGGATACGTTTCAGCATTTTCGAAGCTCCTTGATTGCGCCCGCGTTTGCTCACACGCGCTTTGCACAGTTGCGTACTGGCGCCCCGCAACACGATCGTGCGCGGCCGACGGCATATCACTCACGGCTGGAACGCGCCACCGCCTCTCCCCACATCAACGCTTTGACACGCGTCAAAGCCTTGACAGGAGAGCGCGGCAACGCTTGCCTTCACCGAACGCATCTAGACTGCCTCTCGCTCAGAAAAATGGCCTGCCCGAGCTAAACTCGAAAGATTGGCCCGAAAAATTGGAAAGAACTGCTCATGCGCATGTCCCCGTCGCTCGTCCCCGCTGCGTTGATCGCCCTTGCCCTGGCTTCGCCCGCGCATGCCGCAGAGCCCGCCTATGTCGGAACCTGGGCCTCTGACCTCGCCCAATGCAAGGTCGAGCAGGACCGCCAGGAAGCCCCACTCGTCATGACCGAAAAGGGCTACGACCAGCACGAGACCCATTGCCGGTTCAAATCCGCCGACGGCGCCGACAACCAATGGAAGGTCAAGGCCGATTGCACCGTCGATGGCAGCGATGCGCCGTATGATTTCACCCTCACGGTGTCCGGCGACACGCTGACGTTGGGCGACGAGACCGGCTCGAACGATCTGCTCCGCTGCAAGTAGCGGGGCGCCTCACCGGCGCGGCGCCTCTTTGAACGTCGCGCCGCCAGCAAACAAAACGTTGCGACGGAAATCCCGTCGCCTGCCGTTTCTCCCATCACGATAGCGCACCGCACCCCCCACGGAACGGCCTTCGGGCCCGCGCTGATCGAGCAAGGGAGACTGACAGATGACACGTAAAGGTAAGTACATTTTCGGTGGCGTCGCGGCAGCCTGCGTCGGCCTCGTCGCCGCTGGCGCGATGGCCCAGCGCGGCCATTGGGATGGATACAAGGGTCGCCACCATGGCGGCGGATACGGCGCCGGCATCCTCGGTCTCGGCTTCGGCGGACCGTCGGGCAAGATCTGCCGCGGCAAGTCGGCGGAAGTGACCGACATCATGCTCGTTCGCCTCGAGCACCGCGTCGACATCACCGACGCGCAGAAGGCGGGCTTCGAGGAATTCAAGACCGCAACCCGCGCCGCTGCCGAAAAGCTGCGCGAAGGCTGCCCCAAAAAGCCGGACACGGCGGCCGCGACCGATGGCGACAAGGCCGCAGCTCCCAAGGTGTCGCCGCTCGACCGCCTCGCACAAACCCAGGTCGGCCTCGAAGCGTCTCTCGAAGCTCTGAAAACCTATCGCCCCGCCGCCGAGAAGTTCTACGCGTCCCTTTCGGACGAGCAGAAGGCCAAGCTCACCGAGCGTCGCGGCGGCGGTAAGCGGCACTGGAAGCGCGACCGCGGCCCGCATGACGGCGACGATCGCGGCGGCCCTGACCGTGGCGACAACCAGCCCGGCGAGGCGAGCCCCGCCCCCTCGGACAAGGGCTGAGCCTGAGCCGGGAGTGGCTGGTTCACCCGCCCCCGTCTCTCACACCTCCTCCGGCCTGGCTCCCCCTCCCCCCGGGGCCACGGCCGGAGACGTCACCGGATTTTGCCCCCCGAAGTTCGGTGCAAAGGCGCAGAGCGAGCCTCGCTCTGCGCCTTCTTTCGCCGCGCTGCATCAAATTCCCGGCCGTGACCTGCCTTGATATGTCGCCCGTCTTGGACCATCGTAATGGCTCAGGTTTCCGGACACATTCGAGGTAGACATGCTCCGGCGCGGCGGGTTGATCCTGTTTCTGATCGCATGGCTTGGGATCGCGGCCATTTTGGCGGCCGACACCCTCGGCATTACGTGGCCTTGGCAGCAGCAGACGGCAGAAGCGCCGCCTGCGCCGGGCGCTCAGCCGGGCAAGCAAGAGACGCCCGCGGCCGGCACCTCTACATCGCAATCCACAACTGAGACCGGCAAATCGGCGGACACGAAGAAGGCCGCGAGCGCCATCGAGGAAACGACGGCCGCGCTGAGCCCCGCCCAGGAAGCCGACGCCCCGAAGCAAGGCAGCGTCGCCCTCGACATTTCCCGCATTTCCCCGGACGGCCCGTCCGTGTTCGCGGGACGCACCGAGCCTGACGCCTACGTGACCGTTCTCGAAGACGGCAAACCTGCCGGCACCGTCAAAGCGGACGAAAACGGCGAGTGGAGCCTGTCGACCGAGCATCGTTTTGCAAGCGCCGATCCAAAGCTCACCTTCGAAGCATCCGCCACGCCACCCGCCCCGCCGCCTGCAGCCGAAGCACCGAAGGTTGCGGAAAAAGCCGCCGAGCCTGCCCAGCGCTCCGCCGCCGTCGTCGCCAACGACGTCATGAAGAAGTTCGAAGACCTCGTCGCCAAGGCCCGCGAAGAGGCCAAGAGCGAGCAACAGGCCAAACCCGAGCACGACCAACAGGCAAAGCCGGAAGAAACCGCGAAGGCCGAGAGCGCGACCACGCCCGACGCCGCAACGCAAACGAACCCGCAGCAGCAGGCGGCCGCGCCGGCCCAAGGCGCTGAAAGCTCGAGCAGCTCGACCGAGCGCGCAACCGCCAACGCCGGAACCTCAGCGGGGTCATCCGCGTCCGCAACCTCGAACACCCGCGAGAGCGACACGGCGGCAAACACCACGGCGCAGGCCTCCCCCGCACCTGGCTCAGAACCCGGCAAGACGGAAGCAATCCCGGTGCCGATCATGTTCGTCTACAACGAGGCGACGTTGACGCCGGACGGCAAGCACGCCGCCAACCTGCTGCTCGAGTATCTGACGCTGAAGCGTCTTTCGGCTGTCGAGCTCACCGGCCACGCCGACGAGCGCGGCACGACGGAATACAACATGGATCTCTCGCGCGATCGCCTTGCGGCCGTCTCCGACCTGTTGAAGAACGGCGGCTACTCGGGCGAGCTGAAACTGACGCCGAAAGGCAAGTCCGAGCCCTTCACGGGCGTGGACCGCGAGCGCTTTTCGGGTGAAGCGCTCTACCAGCTCGATCGCCGGGTGGAACTGCGCGTCGCGCGCTGACGCAGCAGTCGCGGCACTCCGAAGCTCGAACACAAAAAACGGCCCCGGGGCGTAAGCGCGCCGGGGCCGAAGTCTTTAGTTGGGGGGAGGAGGAACGGGGACGTTAGAAGCGGCTTACTGGCAGGTCTGGAGCAGCTCCCAGACGCGCTTGCAGCGGCCAGCGGCATCGCAGACGTTCTTCGGCGTCTTCACGTAGGAGCAGTGATAGGCGCCGGAAAATCCCTGGTAGCCGTTCATCGGCTTGTCGAAGCGATAGGTTTCCTGGAAGTATTCCTTGCCGCCGCCGCCAGCGAACGCGCCGGAAGCGGTCGCGAGAGCAGCCGAGGCCACGAGAGCAGCGTAGGCAGTCGTGCGCAGGATCGAGCGGGTCATGAGTGCCTCCATTGGAATGGCCCTCGAATGGGCCTTCATGTGATCTGATGCGCCAAACTTAAGCGGCCGCGCGATGCCTCGCTGTTCCGGGGGTGACACGCGGCGGCAACTCACGAAAAAAGACATCACGCACCGACAGGAGAGACGATGACCCCGCCCGACAACTCTACCGAGGGGACGCTCCGTCCTGGTCTCGTGGGCCGCGCCGCGACAAACGTGAGCGAGGCGCTGACGGCGCCCGTGCTCGGCAGCGGATCCATTGCCGTCTACGCGACGCCCGCCATGGTCGCGCTGATGGAGCAGGCGGCCGTCGATTGCGCCGAACGCCATCTGAAGCCCGGAGAAGCAACCGTCGGCGTCCACCTCGACGTCAAGCACACGGCCGCAACCCCGCCCGGTCTCGACGTCACCGCCGAAGCGACCCTGACGGCCGTCGACGGGCGCAAGCTGACCTTCTCGATTGCGGCGCGCGATACGGCTGGTCCAATCGGCGAAGCGCTCCACACACGGCTCATCGTCGACGTGGCCCGCTTCGAAGCGAGGCTCGCGAGCAGGCGCCCCGGCTGAACACAGCCGGCCGCCCCATGTGGAATATCCCCTGATAAAGGCTCGGGGCCTCCCCCGCGCCGGATTTAATTGCTAAAAGCGTGCGAGGAATCGGGAGGAAAACGAATGCGTCAAACGCTGTCTGCCCTGCTCGTGATGTTTGCCAGCGCCACCGCTCACGCGGCCGACACACCGAAGGCTGCCCCGCCGCCCGCAAAACCGGCCGCAGCCGCTGCCGCCACCGAGACCTCGGCTCTTCCCACGCCGCCCAAGTCGACCTGCTCCAATCCCGATGCCCTCGGCGTCGCGCGCACGGTCGAGATCGACACCAAGGGCGGCCCGGGCTTCGGCTTCGAGCACTACAAGGCCTATGATTTTCTGCAGGAGAAGGAAGTCGTCCTGACGTTCGACGACGGCCCGCAGGTGAGAACCACCAAGGCCATCCTCGACGCGCTCGACGCGCAGTGCACGAAGGCAATTTTCTTCAGCCTCGGCAAGATGGCGCTCGGCCTGCCCGAGATCATCCGCGACGTCGCCCACCGCGGCCACACCGTCGGCACCCACACCTGGTCGCATCAGGACATGCGCAAGAAGTCCGATCAGGAAGCCAAGGACGAGATCGAGAAGGGCGTCAGCGGCGTTCGCCGCGCTGTCGGCGGGCCGATCTCGCCGTTCTTCCGCTATCCCTACCTGCGGGATTCCGCGACCACGCTCGCCTATCTGCAGAGCCGCAACATCGCCATGTTCTCGACCGACGTCGACAGCTTCGACTTCAAGCGCCAGACCGCCGATCAGCTCGTGAAATCGACGATGGCGCGGCTCGACAAGAAGGGCAAGGGCGTGCTCCTGATGCACGACATCCAGCCCCACACGGCAGCCGCCATGCCCGCGCTCCTGGCGGCCCTCAAAACCGGCGGCTACAAGGTCGTCCACATGAAGGCCAAGGACGAGCTCAAGACCCTGGCCGAGTATGACGCCATGATCGAAAAGGACGTGAAGGGCCTGCCGAGCGCAGGGAGCGAACGCCCGCTTTCGAGCGTTGTACGGACAGTACCGTCGCCGTAGCGGCTCGCAGAGCCTGATTCTTCCGGTTTTGCGCCTTTGGGCGGGTGCCCCCGAAAAAAGGGGTCCCGCCTGCTCGGCTTCGTCGGTAAGCTCCCTAAAAACGCCTAATCTTGGCGCGAGAGAGTTTTGATGAGCATGAGAAAAACACTAGGCCGCATCGGCGTGGGCCTCGCGCTGGCCCTTGCCCTGGCGCCGGCGGCCGCCATTGCCGAAACCTGCACCGCGGAAAGCTTCGGAGACGCTGTCGACGTTTCGGCCGCGGAGCTGCGCAAGTTCAGCGCCGACACCCAGCCCCTGCTCAAGCAGAAGCTGCAGGCCCTGCGCGACCACAAGCAGTGGCAGGACCCCGATTTCGAAGCCCAGGGCCTCGCCCTCGTGCACGACAAGAAGCTCGATGCCTTCGATGCTCAGGCGGGCGAGCTCCTGAGCAAGATCGACACCCTCGGCAGCCCTGAGCCGGCCGATCCCAGCGCCAACCTGAGCTGCGCCAATCTTTCGGAGCTGAAAGCCGCCTCGAGCGAGCTGATGTCAGTGATGCGGGCGAAGTCGGCCTATCTCATTTCCAGGATCGACAGCGAGATCGCCTCGACGCCGACCCTGAAACGGACCGACGTCGCGAAGGTCGAAACGACGACGCCTGCCGAACCGCCCCTGCCGCGCTCGTACACGTCGCCTCCTGGCGAGACGATGGTGCCACCCAACGAGGACGCGCTGTCGCCCCTGCGCCGGGCCGATCCGCAGAAGAAAACGGATCCGCCGAAGAAGGCTGAGACGCCCGCACCTAACGCATCTGCGCCTGCCGCTCCGGCACCGAAGGCCGACGCGCCTCCAGCGCAAAAGACAGACGCCGCTCCGGCGCCGAAATCAGAAGCGCCTCCGGCATCAAAACCTGACGCGACCCCGACCCCGCCTGCCCGCGCAGCCGAGACCCCGCCGCCGCACGAGCACACGGCCCCCGCGCCTAAAACAAAAGACGACGCGCGCGAGGATACGTCGAGCTGGAGCACCACCACCGCCCAGGCCGTCATCCCGCCTCCGCCGATGCCGCATCATGCGCCTCCGAGCGCCCCGCCGAACTACGACGTGCCGCCGCCGGGCGCCCCCTATTCGCTGCCCCCTCCCGCCGGCGAAGAAGGCGCGCTCCCGCCGGACGGCCCGACCTTCGACGCCGAAGGCGGCGGCTACACCATCGACGAAATTCGCGAAGCCACGCGTGGCTTCTTCGGCACCGTTTCGACCTCGCTCGCGAGCGTCATCGAGCACGCGTTCCAGAAGGGCGGACGCCCGACGGCGTATGTGCTCGGTAATGAGGGCGGCGGCGCCTTCCTGGCCGGCTTGCGCTACGGCGAAGGCACACTCTACGTGCGCTCGGGCGGCAGCCAGAAGGTCTACTGGCACGGCCCTTCGATCGGCTACGACTTGGGCGCCGAAGGCTCGCGCACGCTGTTCCTGATCTACGGCCTCGACGATCCGGCCAACCTGTTCCGCCGCTACACGGGCGTCGACGGCTCGGCGTATCTCGTCGGCGGCGTCGGCATGACGCTGCTCAAGGGCGGACCCGTGACGATGGCGCCCATCCGCTCCGGCATCGGCCTGCGTCTCGGAGCCAGCATCGGCTACGTGCGCTTTTCGCCCAAGCCGACGTGGAACCCGTTCTAGGCGAAGCGACGCCTAGAACCCGTATCCGTAGGAATAGCTGTTGTACAAGCCGCGCGGCGGATAGCGGCGCGGCTGCTGCTGATAGTAGCCCCGCTGGCGTCCGCCATTCGCATAGACCGGGTAGGCGTTGTAGCCGCGCTGCACGTAGGCGCTCGGCGGCAGGTAGCGCTGTACGGTCCCGCGCCGGATCCGCCCGTAGCGATCGTTCGACGCAATCCTCTCGGATGAATGATCGGGCCGCCCGTGCACGACGATCTGCGTCCGCTCCTTGCCGTGGCTGCTGACGAGCTTGTAGAGCGTGGCCGCGTTCTTGGGCGCGAGCCGCACGCAACCGTGCGACGCCGGCCGGCCGAGCGAGCGCGTGGCATACGTCGCGTGGATCGCCACGCCCTGATGGAAGAAGACCGCATGCGGCATGGGCGCGTTGTCGTACTGGCGCGAGTACCACATCTTGGACATCCAGGTCGGCTTGAACGTTCCGGTCGGCGTCCGATAGCCGTAGGCGGCCGTCGAAACGACCCACGAATAAAGCTGCTCGCCGTACTCGGACACGGTCATCGACTGGCTTGCGAGATCAATGTTGATCGTGAGCGTCGGCTCGGGCGGAGGCTCGGCCGCCGCGGCGGAAGGCTCAGCCGCGGGCTGGGCGGATGGCGGCATCGCGCCGTCTGCTGCGTTCGCAGCAACGGGTGCCGCAGGAGCGGCGTTGCTTGCGGGCGTCGCAGCCTTTGTGTTGTCGGCAGCGAAGGGCGGCGCACTGGGTGCCGGTTCAGCCACCGGCGAAATCTTGAGCTCCGGCAGCGCGCTTTCGGGCGCGGCCTGCGCGGCCTTGTTGATGATCGTCACGGTCGGCGGCGCGGCATCGCCCGCTGTCTGCGCCAGCGACGGCACCAACGGAACGCCCGCCAGCACGAGAGCGCCCACGACCCCGAAAATCCTCATCACAACTCTCCAACGCAACTCAACGACGCGAGCCCAGTACGAGCGCTTTCCGAACGCTCTCAGAACGCTCTCGAAATGCTCTGGGCCCCTAGTGCAAAACAGATCGTGCGCATTCGCGAGCCAGCCCGCGAATGGGCCTCAACGGCCGATCGAAATCACCGTGCGGCCCGCGCCATGCGATTTCACGAGCGAGAAGAACTGTGCCGCATGGCTCGGCGCGAGGCGCACGCAGCCGTGGGA
The DNA here is from genome assembly GCF_019744875.1 of Hyphomicrobium sp. Taxonomy (GTDB): domain Bacteria; phylum Pseudomonadota; class Alphaproteobacteria; order Rhizobiales; family Hyphomicrobiaceae; genus Hyphomicrobium_C. Next base: position 73,083 of record NZ_JAIETU010000003.1, read on the forward strand.
GGCGGGACGGCCGAGCCGGCTCACCTCGGCGGTGGAATGGATGGCGTAGCCGCCGCTGTAGAACACGGCGTAGTGCATCGGCGCACCGCTGTACTTCGTCGAGTACCAGCGGCGCTCGAGGCGGCGCGGACGGAACGTGCCGGACGGCGTGGCGTACTTTCCACGGCCCGTCGAAACGGGCCAGCTCGCATAGTGCGCGCCGTGGACATACACATCCATCGTCTGCGTGCTTTTGCTGATGCGGGCTTGAACGTTGGCCGAGGCGGCGGCGGGCGCGAGCATCGACGCGATTGCGAGCGCAATCGCGAGCCATAGGGGGCGCATGTCTCTTCTTACTCCGAACAAACAAAGAGGGGCCGCAGGCGGCGCCGACCGCCAGCTAAGCGCAATTCTGTTAGAATATCGTTGCCCTAACGAGCGTTAAGACTCCTTAGGGGCCCAAATGCTGCGGATATGGTGAACGCCCGGGGGACACTCAGACGGCCGCCTTACCGGCACGCCTTCACGCGCTCCAGCGCCGCAAGCGCCGCCCGGCGCGCCTCGCCGTGGTCGACGATCGGCAAGGGATACGTCGTGCCGAGCTGCACGCCGGCGGCTTTCAGAATGCCGGCCGGGGCCTCCCACGGCGCATGGATCGCGTCGTCTCCGAGCGCGGCGATCTCCGGCACCCAGCGCCGCACATACACGCCTTCGGGATCGAACGTCTTGCCCTGCGTCACGGGATTGAAGATGCGAAAATAGGGTGCCGCGTCCGCACCCGATCCGGCGACCCATTGCCAGCTCGCCGAATTGTTCGCGAGATCCGCATCGACCAGCGTGTCCCAGAACCACGCCTCGCCCTCGGCCCACGGCACCAGCAGATCCTTGATCAGGAACGACGCCACGATCATACGCACGCGATTGTGCATCCACCCGGTCGCCCAAAGCTCCCGCATGCCCGCGTCCACGATCGGATAGCCCGTCAGCCCCTTCTGCCAGGCCTTGAGGCCCGCCGCATCGCGCTTCCAGGGGAACGCCGCGAACTCCTCGCGAAACGGCTCGTCGGGCAGCGTCGGAAAATGATGCAGCAGGTGCGCTGAGAACTCCCGCCAGGCGAGCTCCTTGAGAAAGGTCTCGCGCCCCTCATCGGAGGACCGTCCCTGATGCGCGCTTGCGGCCTCCGCCGCGCTCCAGCATTGCCGCGGGCTGATTTCGCCGAACGCGAGATGCGGAGAAAGCCGCGACGTGCCGATCCGGTCAGGGCGGTTGCGCATGTCTTTATAGCCGGCAAGCGCCTCGTCGAGAAACTCCGTCAGGCGATCCTGCGCGCCCTCTTCGCCCGGCACCCACGCGTCGCGAAACCCCGCCGCCCAATCGGGCTTCGCCGGCAGCAGCCCCCACGACGCGAGCGGCACCGACTTCGGCGCTTTGGCGGGCATCACGAGCTTCGCAGGCGCAGCCCGCACACGGCCGACCGTCACCCGCTGCGACAGCGCGCGCCAGAACGGCGTGTAGACTTTGAAGGGAGTGTCCGCCTGCGTTTTGAGCTGATCGGGATCATGCAGCAGCGTGCCGCCGAAGCGCTTGAATTCGATCCCTTCCTCGGAGAGCGCGTTGCGCACGTCGTGTTCCTGCCGCGACGCCCACGGCTCGAACGCGCGCGATGCATACACGGCCTTCGCGCCTGTCTTGGCGGCCAACGCAATCAGCTCCTTGGCCGTGTCGCCGCGACGCAGGATCAGATGTCCGCCCTTCTCCGCGATGGCGCGGCCCAGCGCATCGAGGCTTCCGTGCAGCCACCACCGCGACGCCCCGCCCGCGCGCCACGCCCCGGCCGCTGCTTCATCAAAAATGAAGCACGGCACGACCGCCGACCCGTTCGCGACAGCCGCGCTCAGCGCCGGATGATCGGAAAGTCTGAGATCGCGGCGGAACCAGACGATGATGGGAGCGTCGGAAATGGCAGTGTCGGACACGTCTTGGCTCGCGGCAATCTTGGGGCTTACCGAACAGAAACGCTGCGCGACGGCGTCCGGATCACCGCGGCCCGGGGCATCACCATGGAATCCCGTCGAGCGAGGAAAGCCGCTAGTTGAACAGCAGGTCGAAGATCGTCTTCGACTTCTTCTTCTTGACCTGGACCTTCTGCTTCGGTCCCTGCTCGAAGGATCCGCCGAACGGCGAATCCCATGGCGCCCATGCCTCGCCCGCCTGCGACGTGCTGGTGTAGCGCCGCTCGCCCATGCCGGTTCCGGCGACATCCGGCCGCCCGACGCGAAGCTCGAACTCGTCCGTCACGCCGTCGGCGGTGGCGACCGTCACCTTGTTGGCGTCCCACGTCCACGTCGCGACCTTCTCGCCCTGCCGATGCGGCTCGATGGCAATCACGACTCCCATATCCACATCAACGACGGCGACCAGCTCGAGGTCTTCGTCTCCGCGCTTCGTCGTGAGCGTGCCGGCTTGGAACCGCAACAGCCCGATGCCGCGATACGGCATCTCCTTGAGCTCCCACGCGAGCAGCTTGGGCTGGCCCTTGCCGAGCATTTCGAGCGGAATGGTCACGCGTGGATACTGGTCGTTGAGCGCAACGTAACGATCGCCCTTTTCGACCACTTGCCAGGCATCGACACCCGCGCCCGCCAGCACCACGTCCTGTGCGTGCGCGGCGACGCCGCCGAGGCGCTGCAGCGAATCCGCAGCATCGCGATAGCCCGGCCTGAGTTCGAGCGCCTTCCTGAGATCGGCGAGAGCGGGCTCGCGCTGCCCTTGCGCTTCCTCGATTTCGGCCTTGACCCAATACACTTCGGCCGAGGTGGGATTGAGTTTCTGCGCCACCTCGATGTCGCGCAACGCCACATCGATCTGGTCGCTCTGCTTGTAGGCATAGGCGCGATAGGCGAACGCAAGCCCGGAGCGCGGCTCGAGATCGATGGCCTTGTTGAGATCGCCGAACGCCTGATCATAGGCAGCCACTACGGCGTATGCGAACCCGCGCTCCGCGAACGCCAGCGCGCTCTTCGGATCGACCTCGGTCGCCTTGGTGAAGTCCTTGATGGCGGACTCGGTCTTGCGCGTCGCTAGGTAAGCCTTGCCGCGCAGAACGTAGCTGTCCGCCTGATTGACGTCGAACGCGATGGCGCGCGAGAGGTCCTCGATGGCCTCGTCATAATGCTCGACGTCGAGTTTCGCTTCGGCCCGGTTGCGATATCCGGCCGCAAACCGCGCGTCCGCTTTCACCGCCCGCGTGAAGTCGCGGATCGCAGCGTGCGGGCGATGCAGAGTGAGGTGCGCAAGACCGCGACCGCTCAGCGGCGCCGGGCTCGACGGCATGAGCTGGATGGCCTTCGTGTAGTCGGCAATAGCGTCGTCGATCTGCGCGAGGCGCACATAGGCCCCAGCCCTGTTGTTGTAGGCCGCCGCATAACCAGGCGCGAGCACGATCGAGCGATCGAAATCCTTCACCGCTTCCTTGGCCAGACCGAGCGAGAGCAGCAGATTGCCGCGATTGTTGTAGACGGCGGCGAATTCGGGAAAGAGCTGCGCCGAAAGATTGAAATCCTCGAATGCCTGGCGCGTGTGGCCGAGCTTGATGTTGGCCACGCCGCGATCGTTGAGGATCGCCGCCCGCCGGTCGTTGGGCAGCGACGTATCTTTGAGCGCTTCGGTATAGTTCAGCGCCGCCTGCTCGACCTCACCGCGCACGAGCGCACTCGCCGCCGTCTCGGCCGGGCGCGCGGCCCCTTCAGGCGCCGCGCACAACGGCTGCGCCGCCGCGGCAATGAGCGCCACGGACAGCAAGGCACGAACGAGGGGCTTAGGGCGGATCATCGATCCTCTGGGGTGATTCCCGAAATCCGGGCCATGGTAGACTGGCAGCACGCGTGAATCTTGTCCCGAATCCGGCTTATCGGTCAATAATCGCCGATTGTGGCTGGGGCACGATACTCATGCCTCTTAGCCCCGCCCGGACCGGAACGACGGAGACTGCCGATGAACCTCTGGCTGCGTCTTTTCTGGCTCTTGATCACGGCGCCGTTCCGCCCTGCGCTGGTCCTCCCCGATCAGACGTCCGTCCTCACCTTTCGCGTTCTTCCCAACGATCTCGATCCCAGCCTGCACATGAACAACGGCCGCTATCTGGCGATCATGGATCTCGGCCGCATCGACCTTCTGATTCGCAGCGGCATCGGCCGCGCCGTCTGGCGCAACAAGTGGACGCCGGTCGCCAACGCCGCCATCGTCCGCTTCCGGCGCGAGCTGCGCGTGTTCGAGCGCTACCGGCTGGAAACGCGCACGCTGGCCTGGTTCGAGAACGCGGTCATCATCGAGCAGACGTTCGTGTTCGCGGGCGGCGAGCGCGACGGCCAGATCGCGGCGCGCGCGATCTTCAAGGGCGCGATCTACGATCGCTCGGCGCGCCGCTACGTCCCGGTCGCGGATCTGATGGACACCATCGGCGTCGCGCAGGCAAGTCCGGCTCCGACGGCGGAGGTCGAAGCCTTCCTCGCTGCCGACCGCGCCATGCGCGACACGGGCCGCACGCTCCGTCTGGATGACGAGACGTAACGCAGCCTCATCCCGGAAGCTGTCCGATCAGATGCGCGAGCACCGCCGGGAGACGCTCCGGCAGATCTTCCGCGATCAGTCCCGGCCCGAAATCGGCCGCCGCCGCCCCATGCAGCCACACCGCCGCCGAAGCCGCTTCGAACGGCTTCATGCCTTGCGCGATCAACCCCGCGATGATGCCCGCCAGCACGTCGCCCGATCCGGCCGTCGCCAGCCACGGCGGAGCATTCGCATTGATGGAGGCTCGCCCGCCCGGCTCGGCCACGACGGTGTCCGCGCCCTTGAGCACGACCACGGCCCCGCTTTCGGCAGCAGCGCGCCGCGCCCGCACCAGGCGCGTGCCCGTAACGTCGCCAAACAGGCGCGCATATTCGCCATCGTGCGGCGTGAGCACGACGGGATGATGCCGCGCGGCAATGCCCGCCTTGAGCCGCGGCAGGTCGCCCGCGAACGATGTGATCGCATCCGCATCGAGCACGACGCCCGCGCGCGATTTCAGTGCGGCTTCCACGAGCCGGCACGTCGCCTCGCCGACCCCGAGCCCCGGCCCGAGCAGCACCGCATTCTTGCGCTCGTCCGAGAGCAGCTCGCTCAATCCTTCGGGCGCCTCGAAGGGGCGCAGCATGATGCACGTCAGATGATGCGCATTGACGGCCACCGCATCGAGCGGACTGGCGACGGTGACGAGCCCCGCGCCCGCCCGTAGCGCCGCGCGTGCGCCCAGCCGTGCTGCGCCCGTCGCATGCGCCGGCCCCGAGACGGCCACAGCATGCCCGCGCGAATACTTGTGCCCCTCGCTCGCGGGCCGCGGAAACGAAGCGCCCCAGAACGCCGGTCCATTCGAGAACGTCTTGACGCCGATCTCACGGAGCACGCTCGACGGAATGCCGATATCGGCCACCCGAAGGGCCCCGCACAGCTCACGGCCGGGCAGCAACACATGCCCCGGCTTGAGCCGGAAGAACGTCACGGTCTCCGTCGCCCGCAGCACGGGGCCATTGGGAAGTCCGGTCTCGCCGTCGAGACCGCTCGGCACATCGACTGCCAGCACCGGCGTGCCATGGTCCGCGACCGCCGCGATGACCTCGGCCGCTACACCCTCGAGCGGGCGCGACAGGCCCGCCCCGAACAGCGCGTCGATCACAAGATGCAGGCTGTCGAGCTGGAATGGATCGAGCGACCGCACCGGCCCGTCGAAGCGCCGCGCCATCTCGCGCGCATCGCCCATCAGCGCCGCCCGGTCGCCGAGCAGATAGAGACGCACATCGTAGCTGGCACGCTTGAGATGGCGCGCGGCAACGAAGCCGTCGCCGCCGTTGTTGCCGGGCCCGCACAGCACCGCCACACGCGCGCCCGGCGGCACGAGACGGCGCGCCGCATCCGCGACCGCAATCCCCGCCTGCTCCATCAGGTTGAGGCTCGTCATGCCGGCCGCAACGGCGAGCTGGTCGGCCCGCCCCATCTCGCGCGGCGTCAGCAGCTCAGGCCCGCCCCGCCATGCGTTCGTCTCGATCCCCAAGTGTCCGCTCCCGACTTTCCAACCCATGTCTTTTTCTGCCGCAAGCGTAGAGGCGATGCATCCCGAAGACCACGCCTCGCGGAGGCTCCGGGCCCGCAAGCCCAATCTGCTCATTTTTAGAGCAGATTGCTCGCAAATTAGGCTCGATTGGCGACTGGATCTGCCTATCAGAAAGGCAGGAGCGGCCTAACGCACTGACGCCTAACGTGTTAATGAATGGCCCACGAGTTGGCATATCCCGTGCTACCCGATCGCCGGTCCGGCGCATCTGGTTTTGCGCGGGACGATCGGAGGACAAGGGCGCATGAAGAAAATCGAGGCCATTATTAAGCCCTTCAAGCTCGACGAGGTGAAGGAAGCCCTGCAGGAAATCGGGCTCCAGGGCATCACTGTGATCGAGGCGAAGGGTTTCGGACGCCAAAAGGGCCACACGGAGCTGTATCGCGGCGCCGAGTATGTCGTCGACTTTCTGCCGAAGGTGAAAATCGAGGTGGTTCTGGGCGACGAGATGCTTGAAAAAGCCGTCGAGGCCATTCAAAAGGCCGCCAAGACGGGTCGTATCGGCGACGGCAAGATTTTTATTTCCACTATCGAGGAAGCGATCCGCATTCGCACGGGCGAAACCGGAGCGGAAGCGATCTGATCGCGTCTCGTCTCACGCATCAGAACATCAATGGGGAGTGTTTATGAAAACGGTCAGTGACGTCCTGAAGTTGATCAAGGACAAGGACGTGAAGTTCGTCGATCTTCGCTTCACGGACACCAAAGGCAAGATGCAGCACGTCACCGCAGACGTGAGCTGCGTCGACGAGGCCATGTTCGAAGGCTACGCCTTCGACGGCTCGTCCATCGCCGGCTGGAAGGGCATCGAATCTTCCGACATGTTCCTGAAGCCCGATCCGGCTTCGGCCCACGTCGATCCGTTCTTCGCGCAGACGACGGTCGCGATTTTCTGCGACGTCATCGAGCCGCTGACCGGCCAGCCCTACGAGCGCGATCCGCGCAGCATCGCCAAGAAGGCCGAGGCTTACATGATGTCGCTCGGCATCGGCGACAAAATCTACTTCGGCCCCGAAGCCGAGTTCTTCATCTTCGACGACGTCAAGTTCTCGACCGATTCCTACAACGTCGGCTTCAAGGTCGACAGCTCGGAGCTGCCCACCAACTCGGCCACCGAGTACGAGATGGGCAACCTCGCCCACCGTCCGCGCACCAAGGGCGGCTACTTCCCGGTTCCCCCGATCGACAGCTGCCAGGACATCCGCTCCGAGATGCTGTCGGTGCTCACCGAGATGGGCGTCTCCGTCGAAAAGCACCATCACGAGGTCGCCTCCGCCCAGCACGAGCTCGGCGTGAAGTTCGGCCCCATGATCACGATGGCCGACCACATGCAGATCTATAAGTATGTGGTCCACCAGGTCTCGCAGGCCTACGGCAAGACGGCGACCTTCATGCCGAAGCCGGTGTTCGGCGACAACGGATCGGGCATGCACGTCCACCAGTCGATCTGGAAGGGCAGCGAGCCTATGTTCGCGGGCAACAAGTACGCCGACCTGTCGGATATGTGCCTGTTCTACATCGGCGGCATCCTGAAGCACGCGAAGGCCATCAACGCCTTCACGAACCCGCTGACGAACTCCTACAAGCGCCTGGTGCCCGGCTACGAAGCCCCTGTGCTGCTCGCCTACTCGGCGCGCAACCGCTCGGCGTCGTGCCGCATCCCCGTCGTCACCAGCCCGAAGGCCAAGCGCATCGAGATCCGCTTCCCGGATCCCGGCGCGAACCCCTACCTCGCCTTCGCTGCCATGCTCATGGCCGGCCTCGACGGCATCCAGAACAAGATCCATCCGGGCGACCCGATGGACAAGAACCTCTACGACCTGCCGCCGGCAGAGCTGTCGAAGATCCCGACCGTCGCCGGCAGCCTGCGCGAAGCGCTGGCCGCTCTCGACAAGGATCGCGCCTTCCTCAAGGCAGGCGGCGTGATGAACGACGACATGATCGATGCCTACATCGAGCTGCGCATGGGCGAAAACATGCGCTACGAGATGACCCCGCATCCGGTCGAGTACGACATGTACTACTCGGTCTAAGACCTCAAATGCTCGGGGCCTCAGGGTCCCGAGCGTCGGAATTCGCCTGGGGGACTACCGGACCCTGATCCCGGATCAACGGTCCAAACAAAGAGGCCCGGCAGCAATGCCGGGCCTTCTTTCTTTGTGCCTCGGGCCGCGCCGAAAAACGCGCTCTAGTAGAAGACCAGAATGCCGACCAGGATGCCCGCCAGCGCCACCCGGTAGAAACTGCGCTCGTAGCGAAACAGCCAGTCGACGAAGCGGCGCGGCAGCTCCGACCACGACACGCGTGCGAGCGCGGAGAGCACGAGCCCGAGCACGAGGCCGATCATCAGCGAGCCGAGGTGAATGCCCGAGCTTTCGCCGATCATTTCGCGGCTGAGCACGGCGTCGAGCGAGAGGTCCGGCCCCTGCCCGGATCCAATCACGGTCAGCACACCGGCAGCCAGAAACCCGAACGCCAGAAAAGACAGAAATCCGATCGCCGACCGCATGTGCGCCTCGCAACGCCTGGCTGCGCTTGGGCGCGTCTGGGCGCCCGCTGAACCGCGCCGGACCGAGCGACCGGGCCGACGGAATCTCCCGATGCTACAGATGCTCCGTTAGCGTGCGGTTAACTATGACAAATCCCTCGCGGGCTGTGAGCAAGCCCCGCGATACCTGCTGTTTCCTGGATTCAGAATACTGACCGGATTATACCTAGGTAGTGACTTGGTCGGCGAAACAACGAACAGCGGAGCTCTCGAAATGTGGAAATGGACGATGGCGGCGGCACTCACGGTCGCGCTGCCCTATGCGGCGGCGGCCCAGGACGTCGAAGCGGGCGCCTCGGTTTTCAAGAAATGCGCGGCCTGTCATCAGGTTGGCCCTACAGCCAAGAACGCGCTCGGCCCCGAGCTGACCTGCGTGATCGGCCGCAAGGTCGCCTCCGTCGATGGGTTCAACTACTCGGAAGGGCTTAAGCACGCCGGCTTCGATACCTGGGACGACGAACACTTTCTGAGCTGGGTCGAGAACAACAAGAAATTGGTGCCCGGCACGAAGATGATCTTCCCCGCCGGCGTCAAGGACGAGACCGACCGCGCCAACCTGCTCGCCTACGTCAAATCTCAGTGCGCGAAGTGACCGGTGAACTCGTATCGCGGTGAACTCGCGTTGCAGTGAAACGGCGAGGCGCCGCAAAGGCGGTGCCTCGTCCTCGCTCCGCCACGATTCCATGCGACCGAGGCGTCATGCGCCTCGCTCTCCCCCTTATGATTGCAACTCTGCTCCTCGCCGACACGGCGCACGCGCGCGTGCCCTACGGCTGGCTGCCAGACGCCCCGCAAACCGCGGCCACGCTGTCCTCGCGCATCGCCCCGCCGGCAGGCTTCGAACGCGTCGATGCGCCTGAGGAAAGCTTTGCCGCCTGGCTGCGCGGCCTTCCGATGCGGGCCGAAAACGCTCCCGTCCTGACCTTCACGGGCAAGCCCAAATGGCGCCAGGACGTGCACGTGGCGGTCGTCGACATCGACGTGGGCAAACGCGACCTGCAGCAATGCGCCGACGCCGTCATGCGGCTGCGCGCCGAATGGCTCTACAGCCAGAGCCGCGACAAGGAGATCGCCTTCAACGACACGGACGGCAAACGCCGCCGCTTCTCCGCCACCAAAGGCCGCGACCACGCCAGCTTCCGCAAATACATGGATCTCGTGTTCGCGTATGCCGGCACGTACTCGCTCGAACGCGAGCTGAAGCCGGTCGCCCCGAAAGACGTCGCCATCGGCGACGTGTTCATCAAGGGCGGCTTCCCCGGCCACGCGGTGCTCGTAGCCGACATGGCGGAAAACAAGACGACCGGTGAAAAGCGCTTCCTGCTGCTGCAGAGCTACATGCCCGCGCAGGACATGCACGTTCTCAAGAATCCGAATTCAAACGATGGCTCGCCCTGGTACGCGGTGCCGACTGGCGAGCAATTCGTAACACCGGAATGGGTGTTCAAGAGCACGCAGCTCCGCCGCTGGCCGTGAGCGCTGGCCCGATCAGCGCGACAGACGAATGACAGCCGAACCCTTGGTGCTGTTCAAGCGCACGACCTGGCTGCGCCCGCTGACGGCGATCGTGATCTTCCCGGTTGCGTCGAACTCGGGATTGTAGAACGTGCCGCGATAGCTGCTGCCGGATCCGCGCACATGCGCGGTCTGCGATACGGTGCCCGACGACGTCGCGCACGTTGCGCTCACGTCATAGGCCGTCTTTCCGCTCGGGCTGAACGTGGCCCGGCAATGGGCCTGCTCGGTCGCGCCGGAGCTGAACTTCACCGTGCCGCCGCCCTTCCACGATCCCGCGAGATCGGCGCTAGCAGCAGGCACGGACGTCGTCGCGACGGCCAGTCCCAGAGCGAGGCAAGTGCACCATGCGGCTTTCTGCATCAATCTCCCCTTTCGGTTGCTACCGGAATTCGAGTGGTCGCCTCGCGCCGGCCATTTTCTCGATAATACCCCGGAAATGAGTCGGTTCGACGTGATTTGGTTCAAATATTTTTTTGCAATCCACGCGCCCGGACATCTTGAACGACGCGCGGCAGCACGTCCGCGAGGACGGTCATATCCTCTTCGCAACCGCACGAAATCCGAATGCAGCGGTCGAGCGGAGTAACGGCCGGTTTGCGTGCAAACACATCGCGCGCCAGCAGCTCATTCAGCACAGCCGCGGCAAACGCACCGTCCGCGCCGCAGTCGATCGTCACGAAATTCGCAGCCGACGGCAGCGGCCGCAAACCGGCGTCCGAAGCGATCCGCGCGATGGTCTCGCGCGATGCCGCGATCCGGCCGACAGCCTCCCGCAGATAGGCTTGATCCAGCAGCGCTTCAAGCGCGCCAACCTGTCCCACGCGATTGATGCCGTAATGATTTCTCACTTTTTCGAAGTGTTGGATCAGGTCCGCGTGCCCCAGCGCATAGCCGATCCGCGCACCAGCGAGGCCGTACGCTTTCGAGAACGTCCTGAGCCGCAGCACTTGCGCGTTGCCCACATCGATGGCGGGCACGGCCCCGGCCGGCGCGGTATCGCAATAGGCCTCATCGAGCAGCAACAGCACCCCGTCCGGCAGCGCCTCGATCAGCCGGTCGAGCGCGGCCGCGTCCCACCACGAGCCCATGGGGTTGTCGGGGTTGGACACGTAGAGCACGCCCGCGCGCCGCGAGATGACCGCCGCCAGCAGCTCTTCGAGATCCTCCCGGTCATCACGGAACGGCACCTTGACGAGCTCCGCCCCCTGCGCCGCCACATGAAAGTTGAAAGTCGGATAGGCCCCGTTTGACGTGACCACCACCGACCCCGGCTCGGAGGCGATCTTGATGGCGAGCCCGAGCAGCCCGTCGATGCCTTCGCCGACCACCACGTTGTCGAGCGCGACACCGTGATGACGCGCGATCGCAGCGCGCAGGTCATGGCTTTCCGGATCCGAGTATTTCCAGTTTTCCGAAGCCGCATCCGCCATCGCGCGCAAGGCACGCGGGCTCGGCCCGAACACGCTTTCGTTGGCACCGAGCCGCAGCTTGAACGGCTTGCCGCGCGCGCGCTCCTGCGCTTCCGGCCCGACAAACGGCACGAGCCTGGGCAGGTCCCGAACGATGCGCGTCAGAGGCGGACGTTTCATGCAATCCCCAAGATCGTCAAATCAAACCAAGCCCGTCAGATCAAACCAAGCTCGATGAGGGCGCGGCGCATCTCGGGCGGGATCGACGCCGCTCCATCGCCGCGCGCGCCAACACCGAGGTCAGCCGGCACGTCGTCGCCGGAGAGATAGCGCCAGCCCTGGAATGCGCGGCGCGGCACCGGACGCACCGGCACCAGCGTGCGATCGAGCACGATGTGGCAGCACGGCGAGCCATCGTCCTTAAGGCCATCCTCGAAGGCGACGAGGCGCTGGCGCACCTGGATGACGCCCTTGATGACCCAATAGAGCGAGCCGCCCTCGAGCAGCTCCGCCTGCCGCTTCGGCGTCTGCAGCGTCGCGTGGAAAATGCGAGGCGGCTCCCCGCGCGTCTTTTGCATCTTGGCGAAATCGTCCTGCCACGCCGCCAGCTCTTCGATGGTGGCGACGCCGACGCAAAGCTTGACGATGCTGAGGCTCATGGATGTGGCTTCCGCAAGGGGCAGCAGGACTAGCCGGATGTCTAGCGTGCCGGGCGCCGAAGCGCACGGGCGCGCCTCACTGAGCTGTGCAGAACCCCGTGTACTGGCTGAACACGGGTTGGCCGAGCAGGCCGAAATGGCGCGAGTGGACGGCCGGATATTTGCCGTTGGATGCGTCCTTGTCATAGACGGTCGTGAGGTTCAGGAAGCCTTCGTTGACCGCTTCGAGAAAGTGGTTGGCGTTGATGGCCCGCACGACGCTGAGCTTGGCTCCCGTCCCTTCCGCGTTCGCATTGAGAACCGCGGCCTGCCCTTCGAGATCGATCTTGTCGATCGTGAATGAGAGCGCAGTCGGCGTCTTGGATTTGAAATCGCCCGCTTCGTAGCTCCACGACGTGCCGGAGGTAAAAGAGCAGGCGAGGCTCTTGGGCAGCCCCTCCTCAGCGTTCGCGCCCGCGGCAAATGCGCCCGCCAGAGCCACAATTGCACCCGCAAGACCCAGCCCACGCACAATACCGATCATTCGACCAAACCTCATAACGTCCGAACTTTGAAGGGCTCGATGGCCCTGTGGGAACGAGGCGTAGCCCGGCCAGCGGACTGGGGTCAACCGTGCCGTAAAGCCTTCCTCACGCCGCGATTTTGGAGGAAATTATGCGAGTCGCTGCGGCGAGGCTTCGAACGGGGTTTCCTGGGCCTCAACGCCATCATCGGTGCGGAATGATTTCGACGGCCAAATTGCCAAGGTTCGTGCTGCCGAGGTTCGTGGCGCTTGCCACGCTCGGATTGACGGCGTGCGCCTCCCAGAGCGCCGATTTCGCGGGCGGCCCTATTGCGCCTCCCGTCGCGCCCGCGATGGCACCTGTCGTTGAAACCGCCTCGACGTCGGCCCACGCAGCCGAAACCGTGTCTCGGCTGCCCTCTCCGTCGTCTTATCAACTGACGAAGGACGAGCAGGAGCTGAGCTGCAAGAAACTCACCGGCCGCATGGCGGTCCGCATCGTGCAGATCCGCGATTTCCAGACGCGCTCCCAAACCTCGCAGCTCGCGCGCTCACTGCAGACCGCGACCAAGCCGATGTGGGGCGGCTCAGGCGAGGGCTCCGATCCGGACGGACGCTACGCGCGCGACGTCGCCATTCTGCACGCCTACAACCAACGGCTGGCGGAAAAGAAGTGCCCCGACTTCGATCTCGAAAAAGAGCTGTCGCCGAGCGCGACGGAGCCGCCGCGCACGCGCCCCGTCAAGAAGCCCTAGGCTCAAACGCGCGCGTGCGCGCGAAGGCGAACAACTGCCACATAGAAAACGCGGCGCCTAAGGCGCGGGAAAAAACTCGTCGATGCGCCCCAGCGCACGATAGGCCGCAAGACCGATCCATTCGTTGATCGCCGCATCCACGCGCATCAGCCCCTGCGAGATGCGCTCGAACACGCGCGTCACATCCTGCGGTCCACGCGTGCGGTAGTCGACCGGGTAGGCGATCACATCGAACCCGGCCTTCCGGAACAGACCCATCGAGCGCGGAATGTGAAACGCGCTGGTGACGAGATACCAGCGCTCGCCGGGCTGCGGCTTCACGATCTCGCGCGTGAGCACGGCGTTCTCGTAGGTGTTGCGGGATTGGTTTTCGAGCACCAGCCGCTCGCGCGCGATGCCGGCTTCGACAAGGAAGTCCGCCACCGGCCCGGACGCTTCCGAGCGCCCGGTGATGAAGCCGCCTGCGCCGCCCGTGAACACCACCTTCGCGTTCGGATGGCGCAGCGCGAGACGCAGGCCCTCCGTGACGCGCTCGGCGGATTCATTGAGTCCGAGACCACCGCGACCCGCCGACACCCATCCATCCTCGAAACCGCCGAGCAGAATGATGCCGTCGACGCGATCCGTTGCCGATGGCGGCGCAACGGTCGCAAACCGCTGTTCGAGCGGCAGGATGAACACGTTCCCGATCGGCGAAAATCCGGCGATCAGAAAGCCGGCGGCGCTCGCCCAGGCGAGCCCCGAGCCTTTGCCGCGCCGGATGCGCCAGAGCCCCCACACGACGCCGAGGATCAGCAGCGTCGAGGGCGCGGCGAGCAGGCCGAGCAGTTTGGAGATCGTGAAAGGCATGAATGCTCCCGCCAGCCCGCCTGCTTTTCAGCCTGCGGCTCACCTGCTCTATCAGCCTGGGGCTTAGGGGCAGTCGATCTTGACCATGTTCGACTTGTCCGCATAGCCCTCGAGCGAACCCTTGCGGATCGCGCACCAGAAGCCGCGCGGCGTGCAGAACATCTTGCGCTTCTCGAGGATCTCGCCGCGATGCGCAACGCCGACCACTTCAGCCGAGCTGTAAGGGCGCGCACGCAGATTGAGGCTCGGCACCGTCACCTTGAAGCAGCCGTACTTGGAAGCAGCCTGGGCGGGGGCCGGGAGCGCTGCGAAGAGAGCGAGGGCGGACGCGGCATAAACGAATGTGGCTTTCGAGGACATGGGGTCTTATTCCTACGTTGGACCTTGAAACACCCGCGCCGAATACCGCCGCGGACATGAACCGGACTTGAACCGGGCGAACCGGATGGGCTCGTAATGCCGATTACGGATAAAAGTGTGGCCGTCGAGACGGGGCAGCCGATTGCACGTCGGTCGAGACGGAATTAACCCTAGGCTCCACATCGCTTTATCCGGCCACCATAAATTGGACGACCGAAAACACGATGACCACCGAGACCACCGATCCGGCGCCCACCCCAGAACACCAGCCGGCATCCGCCGCCGATCGCCCCTCGCGCGTGCCCTGGCCGCCGATCCTGATCGCGGCCGCCGTTGTGGTGGCCATCTGGCTCGGCGCGGCGTGGCCGCTCGCCTGGCCCGGCGAACGCGATCTGATTGCCCGCCTCGTCGGCCACGGCATCGGCGCTGCCGGCCTCGCGCTGCTGATCTGGAGCGTGATCACGCTGCGCCGCCACGGCACCACAGTGCTGCCGGACCAGCCTGCGACCGTGCTCGTGACCGACGGCCCGTTCCGCTTTCGCCGCAACCCGATCTATATCGCCGACGCGCTGATCCTGCTTGGCGCGGCCGAACTGACGGAGAACGTCTGGTTTGCGATCGTAACCGTCCCACTGCTGGCGCTGATAACCTGGCTCGCCATCCTGCCCGAAGAGAGGCATCTGGAGGCGCGCTTCGGCGACGCCTACCGCGACTACAAACAGCGCACGCGCCGCCTGATCTGATGCCACGCCATCCGAAGCCGCAAGACCTGAACCAGAGAGGCGGGCCGTGAGCACCGACTACGGCGAGAAAGAACGCCAGTTCCTCGAAACGCTGAAAGCCGACACCGGCCGCTCGCTGGACGAGTGGATGAGCGCCATCGCCGAAGAGGGCCTGCGCGAACGCAACGAAATCATCGACTGGTTGCGTCGCCAGGGCTTTATCATGTTCTCCAAGGCGTCCTGGATTGAGCGCATCTACAATAACGGCGGCAAGGCGATCTATGCCGACGCCGGAACGCGGCGCGCACGCGCGACCGCCCGCCCTCCTCTGCCGCCGCGCCGTGACGTCGAGCCAGTTGTGCACGCGGCGAACGAGAACCAATCGGAAGCGCCGAAGCCCGTCGCACCCGCTCCGGTCCAAACTGCGCCCATCCAACCCGCGCTCGTGCAACCGGCGCCAGTCTCCTTGATGCCTGCCTCTCCGGCGCCTGCCGCCCCGCCAACGGCCCCCGCAACGCCCCGCGCATCGGATGCCGCGTCCGCTCCCCTCTCCATGGACGCCCTGCTCGCTCGCGCCAAGGCGTATCGTCCTCTCGCCGTCTACGTGATCGCGGAGGTCGGCAAGGCTGCGCCGCAGGTCACCCAGCGCCTGCTCGACGGCGGCATCGCATTCGGCACCGGCGGGCGCGAGTTCGCCGTGCTCGCCGTGACGGCCAAGGATCTGAAGCTCGGGCTGACGCTGGGCAGTCCCCCGCCCGGCGTCGCGCTCGAACCCGCCCGCCTGTCCCTGCGGGCAGCCCCCGTCGTGACCCACATGGCCGTGCTGACCGATGCCCGCCAGATCACGCCCGCTCTCATTGCCGCGATTGTCCAAGCCTCCACAGGCACTTAGAAACCGTCTTCAACGACCGGCCCTTCCGCACAACATCGATTTGCCCGATTTTGGTGCGCCTGATGACGTTCAGGTCCGGAGGCTCATTTGACCCACTTCATTCGTAGCGCCAGCCGCGTCACGCTCCCCCTCGCCGCGTTTGCGATGCTCGCGACGGCGGTATCGACGACCGCTTCGACGACGGTCGCGAGCGCGCAGACCTCTGCCGCACCGGCCAAGCACACCGACCGCATCGACGATCTCTTGCGCGCCGAGCAGCCGCTCGCGCCCGTCGAGCCGAAAGCCCCCGCCGACCCGCGCGAGGGCGAGCTCGGCTATGAGCAGGCCCGCGCCCTCATGTCCGCCATCGACGGCATTCTGGCCGATGTCGCAGAGCAGCGGTCGGAAGCCAAGAAATTGCCCGGCAAGGACGAGTTCCTCGTCACGCCGCTGTGGACGGAAACGCGTGAGGATCGCGAGGCGCGCATCCGCCAGTTGCTGGACTCCACGCTCGCCATCGTCACCGATGCGCCCGTCGTAGAAGTGCAGAAGCGCATCGAGACCCACCGCCGCAATATCCGCGATCTCGAAGCGGGCATCGTCACGCTGCGCGAAAAGCAGATCACCGCGCCCAAGGATGCCATGCTGCCCGGCGTGCTCACCGACACGGTCGACAGCCTCACGGGCAAGATCGCGGAGCAGAAGACGCGCATCGCCGAAAACGAAGCGGCGATTGTTGCGGCGAAAGCCGAGATCCGCGATGCGCTGACGAAATCCGGTGTCGACCTCGCGCCCGACCAGCTCGATCTCCTGCTCGACGGCGTGCTCTCGGGCGACCTCGTGCGCATGGTCGCGACCTTCCACGCTGCCAAGATCATCGACGGCCAGCTCGCCAAGCTCATGACCGCCACGTCGGAAAACCCGGGCGCTGCGCGCAAGTACTTCGCAATGCACGCGGCCCTGTTCGCCCTTCTCGTGCACGCCCAGGACTCGACGATCAAGAAGATCGACACGCAGTACCTGCCGAAGCTCGACGCGATCCTGAAGGATCTGGCGGCGGCCAAGGCCAAGACCCAGGAGCTGATGCGCGCCGAAAACCGCCCCGACCAGAAACGCGCGCTCGACGCCAACCGCGAAAGCCAGAAGCTCGCCGAGGAAGCCGCCAAGGGCTACCGCCGCTATCTTGCCCAGCAGCGCGAGCAAATCGCCGCCGCCCGCACGCGCGCGACGCACGATTTGCGCATCGCCGACAACACGTTCGACACAGTGGAAGCAAGCCTTGAGCTGCGCAACCTGATGCGCGACAGCTCGACCTCGTTTGAGGCGATCCAAAAGCTGGAGGCGCCAACATTCGAGCAGATTTTCAAGAACGAGGAGCTGCGGCGCGAGTTCGAAAACCTCACCCGCAAGCTCGACGCCCCGACGAGCTGAGCAAGTCGCGGAGACGCCACGCGCCCACAATGGAACGCCCCGTCTTCGGATACCCTGATGTGCCGGGCGTGCGCCTTCGCAGCCGCGTTGATTTTCTTATCTGCACATAATCGTTAGCTCCGCGACAGCCGAGCGCTAGCCTCGACCCGCAACGCTGCGGGCTGCCGGCCCGCGGCACGGACCGGACATGCAGCAGCACCACCTCGACATCTCCCTGCACATTGGAGCCGCATGGGCGGCCGGCAGCCTGATTGGGCTTGAGCGCAGCCTTCATGGCCGGCCCGCCGGGTTCAGGACGCACGCCCTCGTCTGTCTCGCAGCCGCGCTGCTGATGGTGCTGACCCACTACCAATGGGATTGGCTCGGCGCCGATGTCCCGCTCGATACGATCCGCACCGATCCTACGCGCATCGCCCAGGGCATCATGACGGGCATCGGTTTTCTCGGCGCAGGCGTGATCTTCAAGGAAGGCCTGACCGTGCGCGGCCTGACGACGGCCGCCTCAATCTGGATCACGTCCGCCATCGGCATCCTGTTCGGCGTCGGTTTCTTCTACCCCGCCGTGCTCGCGACACTGGCCACGCTCGGCACGCTCGCCATTTTCCGGCGTGTCGAGGGCTGGATCCCGAGCCATTCCTTTGCCCAACTCGTCCTGCGCTTCGACACCGGCCAGATCCTGGCCGAGCAGACAGTGCGCGATCTGATCGGAAAGCAGGGCTTTTCCATCGCCAACATGAGCTACCGCCTCGACCGCACGGGCGGCTTCTTCGAGTACCGCATGATGATCCGCACGGCGCGCAAGACAGCCATCGCGACGCTGGTCGGCGAACTACGCACCCGCACAGATCTGCTCGAGTTTCGCATCTCTCCGAGCGGTGATTAGGCCCGCGGCTCAGGGCCCCGGTGCGCCGAACCACACGCGCATCAGCGCGCGCCACCGCCGTCCCCAGGTCACGCTTTCGTCCGAGAGCGAATCCAGGAAGTCGGACAGCCGCCGCGATTTGACGACCGTATAGAGCGTCAGGAAGAACGTCGGCACGAACACGGCGGCGAACGCCAGCATGCGCCACCACGTCGGCTGCTGCGTCCAGTCGAATAGGTTCATGCCGATAAAGCCGGTCGTGACCGTGCCGACGAGGCCGAACGTCGTCACCACCGTCAGCCGCACCACGGTCTCGTTCTGTTTGCGCATAGCCTCCACGTCGAGGAAGCTGCCCATGTCCTGCAGCTCCTCGCGCACCTCCGCATAGAGCGCGTCGAGATGCAGATGGCCGCGCGTCTTCTCGAACAACTCGTGCACCTGCGCCTGGTGCGAGATGTCGTGGAACCAGTAACGGTGCGCAAAGCGCAGGAAGTTCTCGTGCGCATTGCGGATGTCGCGGCGGAAGATCCGGTTCGCCTTCGGGTTGGTGATGTCGAGCCGGCTGACCGCGCCCACCAGCCGGTCAGAGAACATATGCAGCGCCGCCTTCTGGAAATGCGCGATCAGGAACATTAGAAAATGCTGATGGCGGAAGCGGGCCAGAATGCCCGTTTGCGAGCACGCATAGAATTCATCCGAGGCATCGCCCGTCACGATGAGCGTGTCTCCCGACGCCAGGAAGCGGACGCTGGCCGCCTTCTGCCCCGCGGTGGAACTGAAGTTCCGGTCGTAGCAATAGCGCTGCTCGAAATCGGCGAGATAGGAATCCGAGTAGGGCAAGCTCGCGGTGTCTCCACCGGCTTCGTTGCCGAGCGCGAGCCGGATCGCATCCGAGCGCGCGAGCGTGTCCGCTCTGTCGAGCGCCAGATACGCCATGTACGGCATGCGGTAGTATTCGAGCTGGCGATACCGCACGAGGCCCTTCTGATCGGCGTGGTGCAGCACCAGCGGCGACATCAGGAATTCCCAATGGGATGCGGTTGTCGGCGCGCGATGGCGGCAGACGAACGACAGGTACTTCTCGCGATTTCCATAGTCGGAGGTCGCGAGGACCTGCCCGTCGGCGTCGAGCCATTCCACCTTCCACGGGCAATGGCCGGCGCGGCCGGTGTCCTTTTCCCAGTACGCCGGATAGGCGCGCCCGAAGCGAAACAGCAGGTTCTGCGCCGTATCGAGCGGGAGGTCTTCTGCGCACACTTCGAGAGCCAGGAGCGCGATGTCGATATCGAAGAAGAAATAGAGATCCACATGCACGACGCCGAGATCGATCGGCTCGTCGCCTTCGGCCAGCACCACCCGCGCGCGCTGCACGTCGCGGCGGCGCATGACGCGGATCGGGCTCTCGCCGTAGACCTTGCTCACCGCCCGCCCGAGGCCCTGGCCGTAAAGGAACCGCTGCACCGGCGGCAGGAAGGTCACAAACTCGTTGTAATGGCGCGCCTGGAACTCGGCCGGATCGCCGAACTCGTCGTCGACCTCGCTCCAGGGGTTACCTGGACCGGGCGTCGCCAGGTGCTCCCAATGGTCCTGGACGGGCGCGTTCTCGTCGAGCGGCAGGAGATAAACCGGCCAAAGAAGCGTTTGCCGCAAATGCTTGACGCGTTTTTCTTGGGCCATGGTCACCTGCATGGAGTGGGCGTCGGATCAAATCCGCACATTCATGCGCCGCGCCGCCCGCGCCCCGCAAGACGCATAATTTCTCTGACCGTTATCGAACTGTCATCCAGCGCGGATTTCTACAGCAGATAGATCGAGGCAAGCCCGAGAAAGGCGAAGAACCCGACGACGTCCGTCACCATCGAGACGAACACTCCCGACGCGGGCGCCGGGTCGAGTTTCAGCCTGTCGAGCGCCAGCGGAATGAGGATGCCGGCGAGCGCGGCGGCAAGAAGATTAACCACCATGGCGGCCGCAATCACGGCGCCGAGCGCGCTGGAGCCGAACCAGAAGAACACGATCGCCCCCATGATCGACGACAGCACCAACCCGTTGATCAGGCCAACGAGCGCCTCGCGCGAGATGATGCGCCGCGCGTTGGCCGCGCCGAGCTTGTTGGTCGCGAGCGCGCGCACCGTCACCGTCATGGTCTGCGTGCCGGCGTTACCGCCCATCGACGCCACGATCGGCATCAGCACGGCCAGCGCCACCATCTGCTCGATGGTCGCGTCGAAGGCCTTGATCACGAGCGATCCCAGAAATGCCGTCAGGAGATTGACCATGAGCCACGGCACGCGGCTGCGCGACGTCGCCGCGACGCTGCCGCCCAGGCTCTCGTCGCCGACGCCGCCGAGCGCCCTCATGTCCTCGTCGGCTTCCTCCTGGAGAACCTCGACGATGTCGTCGATGGTGATGACACCGACGAGCTTGTTGTTCTCGTCGACCACCGGCGCCGACAGCAGATTGTAGCGCTCGAAGTCGCGCGCCACCTCTTCCTGGTCCGCGGTCGCGAGCACGATGTCGAGATCGGTCTCCATGATCTCGGAAATCGGCACGTCGCGCTTGGTGCGCAGCAGGCGCGACAGCTCGACGCTGCCGAGCACCCGGAATGCGGGATCGACGACAAAAATTTCGTTGAAGTCGTCCGGCAGGTCGTCCGACTCGCGGGCGTGCGCGATCACCTGCCCGATTGTCCAGTACGGCGCCACCGCCACGAAATCGCTCTGCATCAGGCGGCCGGCGGATTCCTCCGGATAGTCGAGCTGCCGCTCGAGAACCGCGCGCTCACCCTTCGGCAGTTGCGCGAGAATTTCCTCGCGGTCCGCGTCCTCCAGGTTCTCGATCAGGTAGGCGGCGTCGTCGGTATCGAGCTCGGTAACGGCTTTCGCGAGCAGCTCGTTCGGCAGCGCTTCGGAGAGCTGGTCGCGAACGGACTCGTCGATTTCCGACAGCACCTCGTAGTCGAACGCCGGCCCCAGCGCCTGGATGAGAGCCACGCGATGCTCGGGACTGAGGAGTTCGATGACGTCTGCGAGGTCGCGCGGATGCAGGTCGCTGACCAGCCCAGCCGCGCGCGCACTGTCGCCATCATGCAACGCCAGCGCCACGTCCCGCACGAGATCCGCGACGCTGATGTCCTCCGCCTCTGCGGACGCCCGTTTTTCCGATGCCGACATCGAAGCTCCAAGATGCCGCACCGAGCGGCCGTTTTAGCGGCACTTTGACCACAGCGGCGTGTCCCCGGTACATCGCCCGGGAGCGTCCGTTTGCGAGGCAGCCCGTACCATAGCCGTCACACGCGCGACACTCTCATGCGCCAAAAAATTGCACCCGCAAAGCGGGGTTGCATTTTGGCTACAAACTCAACTACGAACCGTGGTTCAATGCCGAAGCGCCGCGAGATCCGCGGCTTGGCGGGGCCATATCAGCGCCTGAGCGGGGAGAAAGTTGATGCGCACGATCCGGTGCAACACGCTGGCGGCCCTCGCGGCCTGCGTTGGCATGGCCGTGATCGCGACCGCGCCCGGCGCACACGCCGAGACGCCGCCGCCGCTCGCGCCTGTCGGGACGCCGTTTGCCGGCGAAACCCCGGACGTCGACAGCGCCCCGCTGTTGAAGCCGACGCTGCCGGGCACCGAGCCGGTGGGCGTCTGCGCCAACGGAAGCACCACCATGGGCATCAGCCGGGTGGTCGAGATCGACACGTCGACGGGACCTGAGTTCGGCAGCCAGTACCACGCCAGCGAAACGAAGTTCCTCGAGCCGGGCGAAGTCGTGCTGACGTTCGACGACGGCCCCATGCGCCGCTACACCATCCCGATCCTCGATGCGCTCGACGAGTACTGCCTCAAGGCGACGTTCTTTTCCGTCGGCCGCATGGCCATCGCCGATCCGACGACGTTGCAGGAAGTGATCCGCCGCGGCCATACCGTTGGCGTCCACACCTGGTCGCACCAGAAGATGAGCGCACTCGGTGCAGCTCCCATGAAGCGCGAGTTCGAGCTTGGCCTGTCGGCGGTGGCCGCCAGCGCCGGCGTTCCCATCGCGCCGTTCTTTCGCTTTCCCTATCTGGCTCACGGCAAGTCCAGCCTCGCCTACATCCGCGGCCGCGGCGTGGGCATTTTCGGCATTCACGTCGACTCGCGCGATTTCCGCACCAAGAGCCCCGGCGTCGTCCTTCGTAACGTCCTGGCGGAGCTCAACCGCGAGAAGAAGGGCATCCTGCTGTTCCACGATATCCAGCCCTCGACGGCCGGCGCCATCAGCAGCCTGATCGCGGAGCTGAAAACGCGCGGCTACAAGTTCGTGCACATCGTACCGAAGCAGCCTGCCACCACCCTGCCCGAGTTCGACGCCATCGCCGCCAAGATGCTGAAGGCCAAGACCGCTGCCGCAGCCAACGCGCTCGCCACCCGCGCCGCGACATGGCCTGTCAACGACGCCGCCACCCCAGCCGCAGCCGACGCGCCACCGCCCCCGGCCGAAAGCGCCCGGAAACCGGCGCCGGTCCGCCCGGCCAGCCCCGCAACCAAGCCGTTCGATTGGGCGAACCCGAGCAACGATCCCTGGCAGCTCAAGTCCTTCGGCACCCAATAGCGCCCCAAATGCCGCGCGCGGCGCGAAAACCGCCGTCGCGGGCTTGATCGGGACCGGGGAAATCACCGAGACTCCGCCGCACTTTTGATGCGGATCGGGAGCACGGCGTGAACGTTCGGATAGTCACCCTTTCGCTGGCGCTTCTCGCGCTGGCCGGCGCCGGTCCCGCGCTGGCCGCTTCATGCGCGCACCCGGAAACGGCGCTCGGCGTCTCGCGCGTCATTGAGATCGACACATCGGGCGGGCCGATTTTCGGCTCGGCCACCAAGCGCGAGAAGGAGCACGACCTGCTCGCCGAGAACGAGGTCGTGCTGACCTTCGACGACGGTCCCGTGCCGTGGGTGACGACCCCGATCCTCGACACGCTCGATCAGTACTGCACCAAGGCCACCTTCTTTGCGGTCGGCGAAATGGCGATCTCGCATCCCGCCGCCATGAAGGACGTGATCGCCCGCGGCCACACCGTCGGCACGCACACCTGGTCGCATCCGAACAACCTCAAGCGCCTGACCTTCGACAAGGCGAAAGACCAGATCGAGCGAGGCTTCGCCGCCGTTACGCTTGGCGCAGGGACCGGCATCGCCCCGTTCTTCCGCTTCCCGGGCCTGAACGACAGCGACGAGCTGCTAGCCTACCTGCAGTCCCGCGGCATCGCGAGCTTCACCGTCGACGTCATCTCCAACGACAGCTTCATCGGCAGCCCCCAGAGCATCGCCGACCGGACCCTGAAGCAAGTGACCGCGCGGCGCGGCGGCATCCTGCTGTTCCACGATCTCAAACGCCCGACGGCCAAGGCTCTGCCTGCGATCCTGGCCGGGTTGAAGGCGAAGGGCTTCAAGGTCGTGCACATGCGCGCCAAGACCGACATCGTGCCGTTGGCGACGCTCGATGCGGAATTGCAGCCCCTCCTTGCCAAGGCACCGGCAGCAGCCCTGGTCCCCTTCTATGGGCAGATCCCCCCGGCCGTCACCGTGGACGGCCTCGCCCCGGCCCAGACGGACATCGCCCCGCCCGCTCGCTCCCGCATTCCGGATGCGGATGCCAGCCAGCAGGCCTCGAAAAAGCCTTAGGGGCTTCCTGAGGAGACCGGGACGTATAGCCCCTGCCATATTTGAGGCGTAAGCTTCGCGGCAGTAGGACAGGCTTGGTCATCGGTGCGACGGATTTCGCGCGCTGATGCGTTTAGCCCTGGCCCGCGGCTTCTCGATTGAAGCACGGCTTGCACCGAAGAACGACCCGACGACGCAAGACCCGACGTCTCGCTCCGCCGCAACTGGATCAGGTGGTTTATGTGGAAAGTCTTGATCGCGCTCGTGCTGCTCACGGCAGCGGCCGCAGCCGCATTCCACACCACGGAGGGCAAGCTTTGTGGCCTGTCCGAAATGGCGGGGCTGCACTCGGCCCCCGCCGCTAAGTCCGATGGGCCTGCCACCGGCAAAGAGGGCGCGCGGGCCGAACCGGCCGCGAACCGCGGCGCGGCCCGGGGAGTCGCCGTCGAGACCGCGAACGCCGTCGCCACCACCTCCACGGAGGACATTCGCGCCATCGGCACGCTGCAGTCCGATGAATCCGTCCAGATCACATCCGAGATCGCCGGCCGCATCACGGAAATCGCACTTTCGGAGGGCGCCCCCGTCGCTGCCGGCGCCGCGATGGTCAAGCTCGATACCGCGCTCGCCGTCGCCGAGGTGGACGACGCGCAATCCCGCTTCAATCTCGCCGAAGGCAACCTGCAGCGCGCCAACTCCCTCGCGCGCTCCGGCAACGTGACTGAACGCGCCCGCGACGAAGCGACCTCCAACGCGGAAACCACGCGCGCAGCCCTCGAGCTCGCCAAGGTCCGCCTGTCGAAGCACACCATCGGCGCGCCGTTCGGCGGCATCGCCGGCATTCGCAAGGTTTCGCCCGGCGCCTACATCACCGCCGGCCAGCCCATCGTGAACCTCGAAAAGATCGACACCCTGAAGATCGACTTCAAGCTGCCCGAGATCTTCCTTGAACAGGTCAAGACCGGGCAATCGATCGAAATCTCCGTCGATGCCCTGCCGGGGCGCACGTTCCCGGGCTCGATCTACGCCATCGATCCCCACCTCGACGTCAACGGCCGCGCCCTCAGCATCCGCGCCAAGCTCGACAATCCCGATCTGGTCCTGCGCCCCGGCCTATTTGCGCGCATCCGCGTGAAGGGCCAGATCAGCCGCAACGTGCTCGTCATCCCCGAGGCCGCCATCGTGCCGCGCGGCCAGGAGAAGATCGTCTTCCGCATCGAGAACGGCCAGGCCATGGAAGCCAAGGTGAGGGTGGGCAGCCGCAGCAACGGGCTCGTTGAAATCCTCGACGGATTGGCGGCCGACACCACGGTCGTGACGGCAGGCCAGCAGATGCTCAAGAACGGCAGCCGCGTCGAGGTCGTCGCCGGCGCCAATCCAGCCGCGAAAGGCACCTGATGGGGTTTTCTGAACTCTGCATCCGGCGGCCGGTCTTCGCGACCGTGCTCAGCCTGGTCATCGTGCTGCTGGGTGTCGTCTCCTACATGCGCCTGACGGTGCGCGAATACCCGAATGTGGACGAGCCCGTCGTCTCGGTTCAGACCCGCTATCCCGGCGCCTCCGCCAAGATCATCGAAAGCCAGGTGACGCAGATCCTGGAGGGCTCGATCGCCGGCATCTCCGGCATCGACGTGCTCGAATCCTCGAGCCGGTCCGAGGACAGCCGCATTACCGTCCGTTTCCGCCCCGAGATCGACCAGGACGTCGCCGCCAGCGACGTGCGCGACCGCGTCTCGCGCGTGCGCGGCCGCCTGCCCGATGAGATCGACGAGCCCGTCATCGCCAAGGTCGAGGCCGACGCTCAGGCCGTCATGCTGCTGGTGTTCACGAGCCCGGTGCTCTCGCCGCTCGAAATCACCGACTACATCGACCGCTTCGTCGTCGACCAGCTCAAGAACCTCAACGGCGTGGCCGACGTCACGATCTACGGCGAACGGCGCTATTCGATGCGCATCTGGATCGACCGCGAGCGCCTCGCCGCCTTCTCGCTGACCGTCCAGGACATCGAAAATGCCCTACGCGCGCAGAACGTCGAGCTTCCCTCCGGGCGCATCGAGAGCACCAATCGCGAGTTCAGCGTGCTGTCACGCACCGGCCTCGTGACGCCGGAAGAGTTCCGCAACATCGTCATCAAGCTGTCCGACGGCCACCAGGTCAAACTCGGCGAGGTGGCCCGCGTCGAGCTCGGCGCCTTCGACGAGCGCCGCGAAAGCCGCTACGAGGGCAAGGCTGCCATCGCCGTGGGCGTCATCAAGCAGGCGGTGGCCAACCCGCTCGACGTGTCGAAGGGCGTGCGCGAGCTGTTGCCGAAGATCAACCAGTCGATGCCGAACGGCATGAAGGCCGACGTGGCCAACGACGACTCGATCTTCATCGAGCGCTCGATCGAGGCCGTCTACCACACCATCCTCGAAGCCATCGCGCTCGTGGTGCTGGTCATCGTGTTTTTCCTGCGCTCGGTGCGCGCGTCCCTGATCCCGATCGTCACGATCCCGATCTCGCTGATCGCAACCTTCACGCTGATGTTCGTCTTCGGCTTCAGCGTGAACACGCTGACGCTTCTCGCCATGGTGCTGGCCATCGGCCTCGTCGTCGACGACGCCATCGTCGTGCTCGAGAACATTTACCGCCACATCGAGCACGGCATGAAACCGGTCGAGGCGGCCATCAAGGGCACGCGCGAAATCGGCTTCGCCGTCATCGCCATGACGCTCACGTTGGCGGCGGTCTATGCGCCGATCGCCTTCGCGCCGGGCAAAACCGGCCGCCTGTTCCTGGAATTCGCGCTGACCCTCGCCGGCGCCGTGATCATCTCCGGTTTCGTCGCGCTGACGCTGACGCCGATGATGTGCTCGCGCCTGCTGCGCCACAATCCCAATCCCGGGCGTCTCTTCCTGTTCGTCGAACGCCTCCTGACGGGCCTCGAAAACGGCTACCGGCGCCTGCTCGGATTGGCGCTCTCCCATAGGCCCGTCGTTCTGCTGCTCGCAGCCTTCACAGCGGGCGCGAGTTACTTCTTCTTCGTCAATCTCAAGTCGGAGCTCGCCCCCGTCGAGGACCGCGGCGTGCTCCGCATTCGCGGCACCGGCCCCGAGGGCGCAACGCTGGCGTTCATCAGCCGCTACAGCGCGGAAGCGGACAAGTTTCTCGCCGACATGCCCGAGGTCAAGTCGCGTCTTGTTATCAACGGCAACCCCGAGGTGTCCCGCTTCCTGGTCTATGCGCCGCTCAAGGACTGGAGCGAGCGCGAGCGAACCCAGCAGCAGCTCACGCGCGAGCTGACACCCAAGCTGCGCCGCATCGCCGGCACGCAGACGGCGGTGCAGAACCCGGGTGCTTTCGGTCAGCGCGGCAACGTGCGCCCCGTCGAGTTCGTCGTGCAGTCGTCGGGCACCTATGAGGAGTTGCAGGCGCTATCGGACAAGCTGCTCGATGCCCTCAAGGACTACAACGGCCTCGAAAGCGCCGAGACGGACCTCAAGCTCAACACGCCCGAGTTCCGCATCGAGATGGACCGCGCCAAGGTCTCGGACCTCCGCCTCGACGTGAACGTCGTCGGCCGCACCCTCGAAACGCTGCTGGGCGGGCGTCAGGTCACGCGCTTCGAGATGAACGGCGAGCAGTACGACGTGATGGTGCAGCTCGACATTCCGGACCGCTCCTCGCCCGCGGCGCTCGACACGATCTTCCTGCGCTCGCCGCAGGGCGACATGATCCAGCTCTCCAACATCGTCAAGGTGATCGAAACGGTCGCGCCCAAGGAGCTGAAGCGCTTCAACCAGCTTCGTTCAGTCACTCTGTCGGCCAACATCGCGCCCGGCTATGCGCTCGGCGAGGTGCTCGACCATCTGGAGGCGACCGCGCTCAAGGTTCTCCCGCGCTCGGTGCAGACCGACGTCAACGGCCAGAGCCGGGACTACAAGTCATCGAGCCAGAGCCTCGCGATGGTGTTCGTGCTGGCCCTTGCCTTCATCTATCTGGTGCTTGCGGCCCAGTTCGAGAGCTTCCGCGATCCGTTGATCATCCTGATCACGGTGCCGCTCTCCATGTGCGGCGCGCTCGGCACGCTCTATCTCGTCGGCGGGTCGTTGAACGTCTACTCGCAGATCGGCCTCGTGACGCTCGTCGGCCTCATCACCAAGCACGGCATTCTGATCGTGGAATTCGCAAATCAGCTCGAGCTGGAAGGAAAGCGGCGCATCGACGCCATCGTCGAAGCCGCGAGCCTGCGCCTGCGCCCGATTCTGATGACGACCGGCGCCATGGTGCTCGGCGCCGTGCCGCTTGCGATGGCGACTGGCGCGGGCGCTGAGAATCGCGAGCAGATCGGCTGGGTCATTGTCGGCGGCATGAGCCTCGGCACGGTGCTGACGCTCTTCGTCGTGCCGACGGTCCTGAGCTACATCGGCGCTTCGCACCACGCAGAGACTTCTGCCAGCGCCAACGCCGTCCCCACCCCTGCCGAGTAGGCCCTGCCGACTGCCTATTGCCTAAACCGCTGCCGGCTGCCCACGCTCATCCCCAGCGCTGCGCGGCGCCTTCGGCATCGAGCACGTATCCGGAGACGCTGCGCGACTTGCGGCTCGCGAGCTGCAGAGCGAAGGCGGAAAGATCTGCATCCGACGCGGCCCGCTGCCCGCTGAGCGCACCGACCGACGACGGCGGCGCGACCGCATTGATGCGAATGCCCTGCTCGGACCAAGTGGTCGCCATCGCGCGCGTCAGATCCTGAAGCGCCGCCCGCAGAACGTCGGCCAGCATCGCGGCGCGGCCACCGCCGGCATCCGGCATCCGGACGATATTGAGAATGGATCCCTCGACCCAGACGAGCCGCATGCGGTTGGCGGCGCTTTCGGTCAGGCGCAGCGGGATGCGCAGCGCGTCCGATACCAGCCCCTCGACATCCTCCATCGTCTCGAGACGCGCGACGTCCGCGGCCGGCACCGAAACGAGGTTGATGACGATGTCGAGCCCGCCGAATTCCTGCACCGCAGTCTGCACGAGCTTGAGAGCTTGATCGTCGCTTGCGAGGGGATCGTTGAAGAGCTTCATGGCCGCCGAATTCTCGGCCAGCACCGCCGCCAGCTCGGTCATTTCCGGGCTGTCTTCAGGCGACTGAATGATGAGGCGCGCACCGTGATCGGCAAAGCCGCGCGCGAGATCGAAACCTGTCTCGGACGTGAGTCCGGTAATGAGCACGCGAGCACCGGAAAGTTCAGAATAATCAACCGACTCGCACTGGCGCGCTATAACACTCATCAACATTAGGGCAGGTCTCCTATTACGCCGGACAGAGAGGCGGCCCGACAAGAACGATACCACGCCGATTCGCCTAACGACATCTAAACGGCGCCTCGATTCGGGTTGTCTCTAGGCTGGCCCAAGGCGCATTTGCGGCTCTCCACCGTTCGATGGTCGGGGGTTCGGGCGGTCCGCGCGGTGCATCCGCGCCACGCCCGCCCTAAGTCTTCCCTCGGCCTCGGAAAAGGCTGGTGATAGCCAGGGGGGCTCGCATTGCTTTGAAGGCCCAACCACCCGACCCTGATGGAATGTGATTCGTGCGCGCACTGAGGTGCAGCGTCTCAAGTGGGTGGGGAAAAGCAGATCATGACGGGAATTCGAACGGGGTCTCAAACTGTTATCGCCGTGGCGATGGGCCTTGTGGCTGTAGCTGTTGCGGTTGCTCTTTATCGGCACGCAGCGCTACCCGCCCCTGTGGCCGCAACCGCTGCGCTATCGGCCTATCTCGTACTGCTTTCGGCGCATGTGTTCGCCTGGCGCGCCAGCGCCCGCAAGGCATCGGACACCGCCGCACGCACGACCGGCCGTGACCGCCGCGAGCAGGAAGTGCGCCGCTTGAAGGACGGCGCGCCGGGCATGCCGCCTGCTCTTCCCACGCAGGCCATCCGGGCGCCCCGCGCCGGACAAGCACTTCCTGGACAAGCGCTCCCGGGCCAGCCTTCCGAGCTGCATGCCGACGAGCAATTCGCCGACGACCTCGCGCGTCAGGAGCCATTCGGCCGCGCCGCCTATCCGTCGGCTCCGGCCGTCGGCCCACAGCCTCCGGCTGGCCACCTGTCTCAGGCTGCTGCGCCGCCGTCCGCACCGCGCTTTGCCGATCAGCCTCGCGCCACGCCTCCCCCGATTCCGGCTTCGATGCCGCCCGCCATTCCGGGCGCCGCGCTGGCCTCTCCTCCGGCAGCTCCCAAGGCGGCCAATCAGCAGCCGCAGCAGCCCACCGCACCGGAAGACCTGGACGACTACTGGTCCTTCCGTCCGGCGCCTGCTCGCGAGGAGCTTCCGCCGTTCGTTACCGGCCGCGCCTCGGCCCGTCCCGCAGAGCCGACGCTCTCGGCGCAGCCTGAGCGCGCCGCGCCGGCTCGCCCGGCTCCCGCACGCAATGAGCCGGCCGCCCACGCTGCCGCACAACGCGAAGCGCACGCCGCCTCCCCGCGCGAGGCGGATGTCGAGGTCATCCAGGACGCCATCAAGCGGCTCCTCGAAGAAGTCAACGCCAGCGAGCACGAAACGCGCACCGGCCACGGCGCTGCACCGCAGGCGCAAGGCCGCGCGGGCACTCCGAAGTCTGTCGACCGGTCCGTCGACCAGTCGATCGACGCCCTGCGGATGACGGCCGGAAGCATGCGGGCCGCCGACAGCGACGCCAAGGCGCGTCACGCCGCCCCGCCGGCCGCTCCGCGCGCCACGGTCCCGCAGCCCCCGCCGCTGCCGCCTTTCGTGCGCCAGCCCCAGGCCAAGGCCCGCTCCGCCGACACGCGCGCCCGCCTGATGGCCGACGCGATTTCAGCCGGCCGCATCGACGTCGCGCTCGAGCCGATCCTTGGTCTCCAGGACCAGCAGACGCGCCACTATGAAGTCAGCGTGCGCCTGCGTGATGCCGAAGGCCGGCCGATCGAGGTCGCCTCCGACGGCGGCGAGCTGCGCGGCACGGGTCTGTTGCCGCTGTTCGACGGCGTCCGCATCACCCGCACGGCGCTGATGGCCCGCCGCCTCGAAGAGCGCGGCAAGACAGGCTCGGTGTTCTCGACGTTCAGCGGCGAGTCGGTTGCCGACGAGCACTTCCTCGGCGAGCTGGCCGAGACGCTGCATCAGCGCAGCAACCTCGCGACGCAGCTCGTGCTGTCGTTCACGCAGAGCGACGTTCGCGCCTTCTCGACGCCCGAGTGGGACTCGCTGGCCGACATGCGCGCCCTCGGCTTCCGGTTCGCGATGTCCCATCTGACCGATCTCGACATGGACTTCGAGGCGCTTTCGGAACAGGGCTTCGCCTTCGTGAAGCTCGACGCCTCCGTGTTCCTGAGCGGCTTGCCCGCGCCGAGCGGACACCTGCCGTCGAACGACGTGTGCCGTCACCTCGCGAGCCACGGCCTCGCGCTGGTCGTGGAGCGCATTGAGAACGACGACCAGCTCGCCCGCGTGTTCGGCTTCGGCGTGCTCCTGGGACAGGGCCAGTTGTTCGGCGGCGCCCGCCCCGTGCGCGCCGACGTGGTAAACACCAGCCGCGCCAGAACCGTCGCAGCCTAAAGAACTGCCACGGCCTAAACCGGCCCCACGCTCTCCCCGGCAAGCGCGCGCCTCAAGCGTGCGCTTGCCGAAGCCTACCGCACCGGCTACCGATGCGGCATGGAAACGCAAGCCTCACGCACCACTCCGATCCCGATCATCGACTCCATCGCCGCCCTCGCCGAGGGCCGCGACGTCTGGCTCACGGACATCTGGGGCGTGATGCACAACGGCGTCGCGCCGTTCGCCTCGGCATGCGATGCCTGCACCCGGTTTCGCCTGGCGGGCGGCACCGTGCTGCTGCTGTCGAATGCTCCGCGCCCGGCCGCCAGCGTCGCCGCCCAGCTCGACCGCATCGGCGTCCCCCGCTTCGCCTGGGACAGCATCGTCACCTCCGGCGACGCGGCGCGCACGCTGCTCAGCGTCTATGCGGGCAAGCCCGTTTTTCCACTCGGCCCCGAACGCGACCTGCCGCTCTATGACGGGCTCGACATGACCCTGGGCAGCGCCGAAGACGCCGTCGCCGTCTCGTGCACGGGCCTGTTCGACGATGAGATCGAGACCCCGGACGACTACGCCGGAATGCTGACCGGGTTCGCCGCCCGCAACCTGCCGATGGTCTGCGCCAACCCGGACCTCACCGTCGAGCGCGGCGACAAGATCGTCTACTGCGCGGGCGCCTTGGCAGCCGCTTACGAAGCCCTGGGCGGCACCGTAACCTACGCCGGAAAGCCCCACGTTCCGATCTACGACATGGCGCTCGCCCACATCGAAGCGCTGAAATCGAAACCGGTATCGCGCGAGCGCGTCCTCGCCATCGGTGACGGCATCCGCACCGACATCGCAGGCGCCGCCCGCGCCGGCATCGACAGCGTCTTCATTGCCAGCGGCGTGCACGTCGAAGGCGGCGGCCTGACGGATGCGGGGCTCGCGAAACTGTTCCCGGGCGACATCCGCCCCATCGCCGCTATGGGCGTACTCGCCTGGTGAAAGACGAGCGTACTCGCCTGGTGAAAGATGCCGCGCTCGCCTCTATTCGACCGTCAGCACGATCTTGCCGATGTGCTGGCTGCTCTCCATGCGCGCATGCGCGTCTCCGGCGTTCGCGAGCGGAAACGTGCTGTCAATCGGGATCTTGACGAGCCCCTTCGCGACCCACGGCAGCGCCCGCTCCTCGACGGCGCGCGCAATCGCGCCCTTCACTTCCGTCGGGCGAATGCGCAACGTCGAGCCGGTCAGCGTCAGGCGCTTCAGCATCACGCGCATCATGTCGACGGTGACTTTCGAGCCCGACTGATAGCCAATGTTGACGAGCCGCCCGTCGTCGGCGAGCGAGCGGATGTTGCGGTCCACGTAATCGCCGCCGACCATGTCGAGGATCACGTTCACGCCCCGGCCTTCGGTTGCGGTTTTCACGACCTCGACGAAATCCTCGGCCGTGTAGTCGACCGCACGATCCGCTCCCAGCGCGAGGCACGCCTCGCACTTCTTTGCCGATCCCGCCGTCGCGATCACCCGCGCACCTGACGCCACCGCAAGCTGGATCGCCGTCACACCGATACCGCTCGTGCCGCCATGGACGAGAAACCAGTCGCCTTTGACGAGGCCGCCGCGCTCGAACACGTTGTGCCAGACCGTCATGAATGTTTCCGGGATGGCCGCGGCTTCCACCATCGACAGTCCTTCGGGAACAGGCATCGTCGCCACCTCGTCGGCGACGGCGTACTCCGCATAGCCCCCGCCGTTGAGCAGCGCCATGACGCGAGCGCCAATCCTGCACCGGCTCACACCCGAACCGAGCGCGGCGACGACGCCCGACACCTCGAGCCCCGGCAGCTCCGAATGTCCCTTCGGCGCCGGGTAGAGCCCTTTGCGCTGTAGAACATCTGGACGGTTCACACCCGCAGCCGCAACCTTGATCAGAACTTGCCCCGCGCCCGGCGCCGGCACCGGCAGGGTTTCCGCCACGAGAACGTCAGGACCGCCCTTTCCCTGAATGGCGATGGCAGTCATGGTTTGCGGTGTTGCGGACATCAGCGTGGTCTCCTGGCGGAATTGAGCGCCCATTCCTGCCCGAGCGAGCGACTTGAGACAAGGCGCCGGACATGACACCTTCCGGGGCGCGGGACATGTCCCCGCGGGAGGCGCGCGATCACCAAAGACGCGAACACCACAGAGACGCGGAGGAAGCCATGGACTGGGATGACGTTCGGCCCGCAGCGGCGAAATCCATCGCCGTGGGCGAAAACCTCGAAACGCTGTCCGTGGCCGAGCTCGAGCATCGCATTGCCGCCTTCACCGCCGAGATCGAACGCGTGACCGCCGAGCTTGGAAAAAAGCGCGCCCATGAAACGGCCGCCGCGGCACTATTCAAAAAACTTAGGTCGCCCACCATAGGGAATCCGCCCCGCAGACAAGATCTCGGGCGCGTCGCGCGACCTCATATACTTGATCGGCGCGCGCGAAATCTCGCATCCGCCAACAACATGCACCAACGTCTCAGCAACGGACTCTGCGAAGACCAACTGTTTTGCGCGATGCGGCAAAGTCCCGGCACATTGACCTCTAGGTAATGTGCCGATAGCATCCGCCGGCTTCGCAACATTGGAGTGGCCTCGACCCCGGTCGGCCGCAAACACCGTGACCGACCTTCTCATCGTCTTGGGCCTCATTCTTCTGAACGGCCTCTTTGCGCTCTCCGAATTGTCCGTCGTCTCCGCCCGCCAGCCTCGCCTGAAAGCGATGGCCGCCCAGGGCAAAAATGGCGCGAAAAGCGCACTCGCGCTCTCGTCGGATCCGGGCCGCTTTCTCTCCGCCGTTCAGATCGGCATCACCCTCATCGGCATCATCAACGGCGCATACTCCGGCGAAACGTTCGGCGAGTACGCCAGCGCCGCGCTGCAGAATGCCGGACTGTCAGAAGCCATCGCCGTGCCGCTGGGCTACAGCTTCGTGATCGCCGTCATCACGTATCTCTCGGTGATCGTCGGCGAGCTTGTGCCGAAAAACCTGGCGCTCCGGAATTCCGAAGTCATCGCCTGCGCCGTCGCGCCGGCGATGATCGCGTTCTCGCGCATCGCACGTCCCGCCGTCTGGCTGCTCGACGCGTCCACCCGCCTCGTGTTCCGCATCTTCGGCCAGGCCGAGCAGCACCAGTCGCAGGTCTCGAACGAAGAAGTCTCCATGGTCATCATGGAGGCCGAAGCAGCCGGCGTGCTCGAAAGCCACGAGCGCGAGATGATCTCCGGCGTCATGCGGCTCGCCGACCGCACAGTCATCGGCCTGATGACGCCGCGCACCGACGTGGACTGGATCGACGTCGCCACCACGGAAGACGACATCAAGCAGCAGCTCATCGAAACACCCCACTCGCTCATTCCGGTCGGCGAAGGCACGATCGATACCCTGATCGGCGTCGTGCGCGCCCGCGAGCTTCTGGCCGCCATCCTCGCCGGACGCCCCCTCGAAATCCGCTCCTACATCCGCAAGGTGCCGATCATCCCCGAAACGATGGATGCCCTCGATGCGCTCGGCATTCTGCGCGAGGCCGACGTTCCGATCGCGCTCATCCATGACGAGTACGGCCACTTCGAAGGCCTTGTCACACCGGCCGACGTGCTCGAAGCCATCGTCGGCGCGTTCAAGTCCGAGGGCGAAGAGCCCAACGCCGTCCAGCGCGCCAATGGCTCGTGGCTCGTGTCCGGATCCATGCCGGTGGACGAGCTGGCCGCTCAGTTCGGATTGGTCCTGCCGGAGAAGCGCGGCTATGCGACGGCCGCCGGCCTCGTGCTCGCCCACTTGCAGCACATTCCGAAGACGGGCGAAGCCATCGAGCAGGACGGATGGCGCTTCGAGGTCGTCGATCTCGACGGCCGGCGCATCGACAAGCTGCTCGTGTCGCGCCCCGACGTCCTTTCCTGACACCGCATATGTAAACGGGCGCGCCGGGTCTCGCGCGGACCTCTGGACGTGTGCCAAGTTGGAGCAGCGCGTTTACCGCGCCGCGTGCCTCATCGTGAACGCGGCATCGATTCGAAAGCGACAACACTTAAGCATTCGTTAGGGAACGGAGCGTATGCTTCCCGTCATCCAGATCACTGGATCCTGGGGTGGTGCCTAGCCACCCTGTTTGACGCCTCCCTGTTGACTTCTGAGCCGCCGTGAGGCGGCTCATTTTTTTCGGCGCGTCTCTTGCATAGGTTCAGGCATCGGGGGACGAACGGCGCCAACGCATCGTTTCGTCTCGTTTTTGGCCAACTTTCTTAACTATGGTCTCTTAGGATCTGCCGATGCTAAGGTGTCCAATGTGTAGGCGTTTGTATCGAAGCGTGTCATGAGCAACGGTTCCCGCGTAGAAAATCTCTTTTCGTCCAAGGGCGAAACGGTCTCCTTCGGAGAGCGTTTCCAGGCATCCGAACAGTTCGATCGAGTGTTTACGGAAGGCATGGCGCTCGTTGAGCGCGCAGCCGCCTACCTCGACGGCGACGGGCGCCGCGAATCCAAGGGCCTCCCCAGCCAGGTTACGGTTCTGTACGCCACCGAGAGCATGCGTCTGACGACGCGGCTTCTCGAACTCGCGTCGTGGCTTCTCATCCGGCGGGCCCTCAAGGAAGGCGAAATCACCGCCGAGCAGGCCGAGGCCAAGCGCGCACGCGTGAAGCTTCAGACGCTCGGCCGCCCAGCACACACCAAGGGATTTGCGGAGCTCCCGCAGGGACTGAGGGATCTCATCGACGCGAGCTTCATGCTGCACGATCGCATCGTCCAGCTCGACCGCGCGATGCTGCCCGCCCAACCCGGCGTCGAAGACGTCCCACAGGTCAATGCGGTCGCCACCCAGATCAGCAACCTCGAGCGCGCGTTCGCCGCGAGCCCGCGCCGCGCCGCCGCGAGCTGAGCGCTGAGCGATCGACGCTCAACGCATCCGAAATGCAAAAAGGCCCGGCAATGCCGGGCCTTTTTTCTGTTCCGTCCAAGAAGACCGCCGGATGGCGATGATGCGCGCAGGCCCAAAGGGCGCGCGCATCGACCGCACCGAAGGCGACTACTCCTTGAGGAAGCCTTCGAACTTCTTCTTGAAGCGCGACAGACGGCCGCCGCGGTCCATCAGGCGCTGATCGCCGCCCGTCCATGCCGGATGCGAGCTGGGATCGATGTCGAGCGTCAGCTCGTCGCCTTCCTTGCCGTAGGTGGAATACGTGACGAATTGCGAACCATCCGTCAGCTTCACCGTGATCTGATGGTAGTCCGGATGCAGATCGCCGTCTTTTTTCATAACCGTGCTCGCTCAAATGGGGCCTATCGGACTAGCGGCGCGACAAGTGCGCAAACGCCCCCGAATTGGTGGCGGTATGCCCGACACCGGCACGGCCCCGAATTTCTGGATGCGCTTCTATAGTCGAGATGCCTGGTGTGCACAAGCATCGAAAAACGAGGCAAAGCGAACCACTTAATGGCGGCCGGTAGCCGCCTCAGCGTCCCCCGCGCCGCCTTTTGCGCCCCCGTGGCAATGCGCGCACCCGGGCGGCAAATCGTTGACGCCGGGGCCGAATGTCGAGCATGGTCAAAATAACAGCAGACACCTTAAGCTGCGGCCGGGAAACGCCTAATTCGAGAGATTGAGACTTTGAGTCCGAGTGAGAGCCCTGCGGCCGCCAAGCCCGACCAGGCAGACCGTTCCGCGTCGGAAGCCGACGCGACTGCCGCGAGCCGCCGTTCCCTGCGCCCGCTGATGGCGCTGCGCCCCTACCTGGCCCGCCACCCCGCACGTCTGGCCGGCGCCGGTATCGCCCTCGTCATTTCCGCCATGGCCATGCTCGCCGTGCCGACCGCCGTCCGGCGCATGATCGACCACGGCTTCGGCGACAAAGACGGCGCCATGATCGATCAGTATTTCATGATGCTGATCGCCATCGGCGTGGTGCTGGCGATCGCCAGCGCGTCGCGCTTCTACCTCGTCAACTGGATCGGCGAGCGCGTTGTGGCGGACCTGCGCGCCGACGTCTTCGCCCATCTCGCCCGCCTCGGTCCCGACTTCTACGAGCGCACGCATTCCGGCGAGGTCATGAGCCGCCTCACGGCCGACACGACGCAGGTGAAAGCCGCGGCCGGCACAGCCATCTCCCAGGCGCTGCGCAACGTGATCATGCTCATTGGCGCGCTCGCCATGATGATCGTCACCAGCGCGAGCCTGTCGCTCCTGGTCCTCATCGCCATTCCCGTCATCGTGCTGCCGCTGATCGGTTACGGACGCATGGTCCGGCGCCTCTCTCGCCGCGCCCAGGATACGCTGGCAGAAGCCTCCGCCTATGCCGCGGAAAACCTCTCCGCCGTGCGCACCATGCAGGCCTTCGGCCACGAGGACGCGGTCGCCGCGCGCTTCGCCTCCTCCGTCGAGCGTTCGTTCTCCGCCGCCCGCGACCGCATGCGCGCCCGCGCCGGTCTCACGGGCCTTGTCATTCTGCTCGTCGTCTCGAGCATCGTCGGCGTGCTGTGGTACGGCTCGGCCTCGGTTCTGAGCGGTGAAATCACGGCCGGCCGCCTCGGCCAGTTCGTGATCTACGCTCTGTTCGCGGCGGGCGCCCTTGGCGAACTTTCCGAGGTCTGGGGCGAAACCACGCAAGCCGCAGGCGCCGCCGAACGCATCACCGAATTCCTCACCATCGAGCCTGAAATCAAATCGCCCGCCAACCCGGTTCCACTTCCCGTTCCGGTCAAGGGCGACATCGAATTCGACGCCGTGCGCTTCGCCTACACCGGCCGCCCCGGCGCGCCCGCCATTGAGGGCGTATCGTTTCGCGTCGCACCCGGCGAACGCGTGGCGCTGGTTGGCCCCTCGGGCGCGGGCAAGTCGACCATCCTCAATCTCATCCTGCGCTTTTACGATCCGACCTCCGGCACGATCCGCCTCGACGGAATCGACATCCGCACTGTCGCTCTCGACAAGCTGCGCGCCGCAACCGCGCTCGTGCCCCAGGATGTCGCGTTGTTTGCCGACACCGTCGCCGAGAACATCCGCTACGGCACGCCGAACGCATCCGAAACCGACGTTGTCCGCGCCGCCGTCGCGGCCCAGGCCGACGGCTTCATTCGCGCACTCCCGAACGGCTATGACACGCGGCTCGGCGAGCGCGGCGTATCGCTCTCAGGCGGCCAGCGCCAGCGCATCGCGATTGCCCGCGCCATCCTGAAGAACGCTCCCGTCCTGCTCCTCGACGAGGCCACCAGCGCACTCGACACCGAGAACGAAGTCGCCGTGCAGCGCGCCCTCGACACGCTGACGAAGGGACGCACGACGATCGTCGTCGCCCATCGCCTCTCCACTGTGCAGACCGCCGACCGCATCCTGGTGATCGACAAGGGCCGCATCGTCGAAAGCGGCACGCACCGCGAGCTGGCCCAGCGCAACGGCCTTTACGCGCGTCTCTCCGAACTGCAGTTCGGCAGCGAAGCAGCCGAGTAGCTCGAAGCAGCGGAGTAAGAAGCCCGGGCGGCTCAGCTTAGGGCGTGTCGTTTGCCGCAGCCGCCGCGGCCGATGTCTGCCCATGCCGCGCGAGCACGCCGCGCGCCCGTTCCACGACAGCATCCGCAATCGCCGCGTGCCCCTCGGCCGAGGGATGGAACGCACCCGAGTAGGTTGCGGCCAGCAGCACCTGGAACCACGAGAAGCTCTGCAGCTTGAGAACCTTCTGCATCACCGAGCCGGCCACATGGAAGTTGCCGGTTAGGAAGGCGTCGTTCGGCGTGCGGAACCAGCGCCGCCGCGCCGCATAGGGCTGGAAGAGCGCCGGATTGTAGGGCTCCCACACATTGCCCTGGCGGCGCGGCAGACGCAGATCGTCCACCATTGGCCCGAGCCCGTTCGTATGCCCCGCGCAGATACCCCGGCCGACGAACGTTTTCTGGTGCTCGGAGGCGAAGGTCCAGCCGTGCAGCGCCGCGCTGGACTTCATGATCTGATCGAGCTTGTCGGCCAGCCACCCGCTCGAAAGCGCCGCCTTCTGCGTAATCGAGAATTCGTCGAACACGTCCATGCCCGCCGACCCGTCGGCGCACATCGCGCCCCGGTCGTCGAGCAGCGCGAACGGCGGATATCCGGTCAGGATCACGCGGTCGCTTTCTTCCCAGGGGATGTGCAGGATGCCGTGCAGCGCGCGGTTCATGGCCTTGTAGCGCTGATCGAGCCGCGTCAGAAGCTCCTGGCTCTCCTTGTTGCCGTGCACCTGTCCGAACCAGCCGCCGAGGCTGCGCACGAGCGACTGATCCGAAAGCACGGCATTCGCGACAAGGCGCGCGAAACCGATGTCGTTGCCGCCGACCGACATCAGCAGCAGATCGATTTTGCGCGCCGTATCGGCCGGACATTTCGAGAGCACGAGCCCGCCCTGCAGCTCCGGAATGACGCCGTGCATGTGATAGGCTTCGGGCATGTCCTGCGTCGGCGCCTCACGCCGCCCGCACTGCGCATCCGCCGCCGCCGAGATCTGCGAAAGATCCGGCGGATTGGGCACCCACTCGTTGCCCTTATAGCGCAGGAACATGCCCCACGTGACCTCGGCGCCCGAGCACGCGAAGCCCGCGAACGTCACCGCGCGATGCGGATCCTCGAGCGCGAGTTCGAGTGCCGCGCGCGTTTGGTACGAGTAGAGCGAGCGATGGCACGCCTGATCCAGCCAGCGCGCATTCTCTTTCACGAACGCATCGTCGCCCACCTGCTTCCAGGGACCGACGCGAGCCGGATAGCCGCTCAACGAGCCCGATCCGCCGCCCTTGCCGTACTCGATCGTCCGCTCCGGCGAGAACCGCACCGGCACATCCGGGTTGCCCTCGCCCGATCCGAAGCTGTCGCCAAGGCCGACCACGAAGATGTCGCGCACTTTCACCTCGGTCGAGGCGACGGTGATGCCACCGATCTCGACGCGCACCGAGAGCCCCGACGGATAGGGCGCCGTGAACAGCACCGGCTCGCCGCAAGGGCGCGTCAGCAGGCTTTCGCCGCCATCGCCTTCGCGCAGCGACGCCGTGATCCAGCGGCAGTCCACATCCCGTTCGGGAACGCCCTTGAGGCTGAGAACGACGCGGTGCTGCTTCGGATTGATGTAGTCGTCGCCATTCGGGCAGACGTAGCGGTTGCGCGAGTTCACCCAGCACGTCTTGCTGTACATGGTCTCCGCCCAGCCTGCCTCATGGCGGCGCGAGAGCGCGTGCTCGGCCGCGAGCACCGGCGCGGACCGCCGTTGCTCAGGCGAAAGCTCGAGGTAGGTCGCGCGATGGACCTCGGTGTCTTTCGGATCGACGAACAGGCGGAAGGGATTCTCGACGCGCCATTCGATCTCGGCGGACGCCATGGTGACGAGATCGTCCATTCCGAGCGGCGCGGAGCCGGGAGGCGCGTGCGCGTCCAGCGGCGCACCGGGGAACTGAGGCCCTGTCACCCGGCCATCGGGTGCGGCCGCGGGTGCACCCGGCTGCGGCTCCGCAAACGACGGGCGCTCGGTGCCCGGCGTCGCAGCCGGCGGATGTTCGGCGGCGGGCGGACTGGACGTGGAAGGATCAGGAGTGGGCGAACCCTGTGTGGACGCACTAGGCGCTGACGGGTCAGCCGCTTGCGGAGACACCGCCGGCGGATCGATCAGCGCCGGCTCTTCGAGCACAGGTTCCTCGAAGGCCGGCTCATCGCCAGCAGGCACTCCCGGAAGCGTCTCTCCAAGATCGGGCGCATCGGACGGCGCATCCGGAGACCGCTGCTCGAAGCCGTCGACCGGCACATCGTTGCCCTGAGCGAGCACGGCGCCGCAACCGCCGGCCAGCACGGCAGCCAGAAAAAGTGGCGCAAGGGATCGCAGCATTCATGGCTCCCATCGGACGCTCGCCCGCGGGCGCGGCTTACACGCGCCTCCGCCAATGAGCGAACCATAGCCTCATGACACGTGAAAGCGGCGAAATGTCCGCGACACCGGCCAACACGTCCCGCCCCGGCTTCAGCGTCGCCGCCAGATACGGCTCGACCAGGGCAACCGGCAACACAGCGGGCAACACGTTTGCGTCGATACCCGGACGTTCGGCACGCAACCGAGACAGCGCCGAGCGGGCATCGCGCGCCAGCTCGTCCGTGAGCGTCCGCACCGCGCTGCGCGCGTCCTCCAGGCCGCATCCGCGAGGATCGCGCGCCCGGCGCACGAGATCGCCCGGAACCGGCAACCGACCATGCACAAGATGCTGTGGCAGTGTGAGGGCGAGCCGCGTCAGGGCGAGCGCCCTTGCCGCGTTTTCGCCGCATCTCGCCACGGACTGCGCCGCGCTGCCCTTCAGGATGGCCACCCCAAGTTGAAAGGCAGCGCCTTCCGTCTCCTCGACATAGTGGGCAAGCGCATGAGCATCCTCGACGCCATCCTCGTAAAGCTCCCGCCCGTAGCCTTCGATGGGCTGCCCCAGCAGGTCTGGATCGAGCCGCCTCCGCCGCGCCACGTCACGCATGGCGTCCGCAACCGGATGACCGCTGGCCGCGTCCGACGAAAGCGCATCGCGCCACCACTGAAGCCGGATCTCGCCGATGGCCGCGTCCCGCGCGAGGAGCGGAACCCGCTTGATCTCACCAAGATACGCGGCAAGCACGAGCAGATCGGCGCGCGCATCTGCCGGCGCCAGCAGCGCGGAGAGATAGCGGTCACGATCGAACGAGCGCGCCGCGTCAATAACCTCGCGGTCGGTGGGGCGCGCATCTGCGATGGGTTCGGTCATCCGGACGTCGATCTCAGTTCGATCTCAGCGCCAACGTAAAGCGCGCGCGCGAGCGGGCGTCATGCGACGGCAATCAAGGCTGCCGCCACCGGACGCCCCTCCGCAAGCAGCACATTGTAGGTGCGCGCGGCAGCACCCGTATCCATCGGATCGATCCAGACATGCGCGGCCTCGCACGCAGCGCGAAGCGCGCGCGGCGCGCCAACCAGCGTCGGTCCAGTCCCGAGAAGAAGGAGTGAAACGGCGCTTCCCGCCGCGAACACGTCGGCGAGCGCTTCGGGCTCAAGCTCGGACATCGCGCCGACGGGCCAGTCCCAGATCCCGCTCGGCAGGCACAGTACCGATCCGCGATGGCTCATGCCGCCGAAGCGGAAGCCGCCGTTGCCGTAGGCTTCGATCGGAACCTGGATCGGAAGATGGGCCCGCGCCTCCATGGCCCGGCCTCTCTACACTAGGGGCGAGCGGCTGTCGCTCCGCCGCCACCCGTCTTGGCAGCAGCCGGCGTTTCGCTCCAGTCGCGCTTGATGCCGAGGAAATCGATCACCGGCGCGGCGATGAAGATCGACGAGTAGGTGCCGATCAAGACGCCGAACAGCATGGCGAACGTGAAGTTCTGGATCACCTCGCCGCCGAGGAAGAACAGCGCCAGCAGCACGGCGATGGTCGTCACGCCGGTCAGGATGGTGCGCGAGAGCGTCTCGTTGATCGAAAGGTTGAGAAGCTCGGTCAGCGGCATTTTCTTGTACTTGCGCAGATTCTCACGGATGCGGTCCGCCACCACGACGGAGTCGTTGACCGAATAGCCGAGAATGGTGAGCAGCGCCGCCACGATGGAGAGATCGAATCCGAGCTGGAAGAACGAGAAGATGCCGGCCGTCACCAGGACGTCGTGGAAGAGGCCGAGCACGACGCCCACCGAAAACTGCCACTCGAACCGGAACCACACGTACATCACGATCGCCGCGATCGAGGCCAGCACCGCGATCAGGCCCGTCATGCGCAGCTCGCTCGAAACGGCCGGTCCCACGACCTCGATACGGCGCTGATCGAAATCGCCGCCCAGCGCTTCCAGCACCTTCGTAGCCGCCACCTGCTGGGCATCGTCGCCGCCCGGCTGCTGCTCGATGCGGATCAGCGCGTCGGCATCCGTGCCGAAGCTCTGGATCTGCACGTCGCCGAGCCCGAGCGCGCCCAACGTGTCGCGCATTTTGCCGATGTCGGCGTGTCCCGACTTCGCGCGCACTTCGATGAGCGAGCCACCCTTGAAGTCGACGCCGTAGTTGAACCCCTTGACCATGATGATCGCGAGCGACAACGCCATCGCCACCAGCGAAAGCCCGACGCACAGGGATTTGAACTTCATGAACGGCAACTGGGTGCCGTGAGGGAAAAAGTCGATTCCCTTGAAGTCAGGCACGAGGAACATCGGGTCACCTTCTCAATTCGAAGTCCGGAACGGATCCGGATTAGACAAGCAGTTTCGGCACGGCGCGACGGACGCTAGCGACCGGCGCGCGAGAGACTAGCGCTAGATCGGAACGCTGAGACTGCGCGTGCCTTTGGTCTTGGCATTCTTGACCCACATCGCGACCAAGAGGCGCGTCACCGTGACGGCCGCGAACACGGACGTCAAAATGCCGAGCGTCAGCGTGACGGCGAAGCCGCGGATCGGACCCGAGCCGAGCCAGAACATGATCACGGCAGCCGCCAGCGTCGTGAGCTGGCTGTCGAGAATGGTGATGAATGCCTTCTGGAAGCCGGCCTCGATCGCCGAGATCGGCGTTCGCCCGGCACGGAGTTCCTCTCGCATGCGTTCGTAAATGAGCACGTTCGCGTCGACGGCCATGGCGATCGTCAGCACGAAGCCCGCGATGCCGGGCAACGTCAGCGTCGTGCCGATCACCGACATCAGCGCGAGAATCATGATCGCGTGCACGAGCAGGCCGAGCACCGCGTAAACGCCGAACGTGCCGTAGGCGAGCACCGTCAGCACCACGGTGGCCGCCATGCCCACGTAGCCCGCAAGCTTGCCCGCCTCGATGCTGTCGGCGCCGAGCGACGGACCGACCGTGCGCTCTTCCACGATGGTGAGCTTCGCCGGCAGCGCGCCTGAGCGCAGCTGGATCGCGAGGTTGTTTGCGCTTTCGACCGTGAAGTTGCCCGAGATCTGGCCCGAGCCGCCGAGGATCGCCTCGCGGATCACCGGCGCCG
Organism: Hyphomicrobium sp.; assembly: GCF_019744875.1. Classification (GTDB taxonomy): domain Bacteria; phylum Pseudomonadota; class Alphaproteobacteria; order Rhizobiales; family Hyphomicrobiaceae; genus Hyphomicrobium_C. Next base: position 117,813 of record NZ_JAIETU010000003.1, read on the forward strand.
AGATCACCTTGTCGTCGAGGACGATGGCGAACGGCTCGCCAACGTGCTGCTTGGAGAACGTGCCGAACTTGCGCGCGCCCGACTGGTTGAAGCGGAAGCTGATGATCGGCGCGTTGGTCTGGTGATCGAAGCCGGGCTGCGAGTCGACGAGGTCGTCACCCTGCACGACGGCCGTCTCCGCGAGCACGTAAGAGGCCGGGAAGCCCTCGGCCGCTTCTTTCTCATCGGCCGGGTAGACGCGATAGCCCATCGGCGGGCGCGTCAGCTTGGCTTCCTCCGCCGTCACCGTCGGGTGCACGGCGTGGAACGAGAGCTTAGCCGTCTTGCCGATCAGCTCCTTGAGCTGGGCGGTATCGGTGAGGCCGGGATACTGAACGAGAATGCGGTTGCTACCCTGGCGCACGACTGTCGATTCAGACGTGCCCAGTGCGTTGACGCGCCGGTTGATCGTCTCGATCGAAGCGGCCGTCGCATGCGAGATGCGCTCTTGCAGGCCATAGGCCGTCGGCTTCAGGATGATCAGGCCGGGCTCTGTGCCCTTCGAGACCTCGATGTCGTTGCCGCTCGTACCGAGGATCGTATTGCCGATCGGCTGCACGAGCTTCTTCAGGTCCTTGAGCGCCCGATCGGTATCCTCGGGCTTGACGAGACGAACCTGCACCGCGTCGGCCGTGGCGCCGACCGCGGAGAAGCCGATCTTGCCGTCGCGCAAAGTCTTGCGTGCGTCTTCGCGCAGGTTGGACAGCCAGTCCTTCTCGAGCTCCTTGCTGTCGAGCGCCAGCAGCAGATGCGCGCCGCCCTGCAGGTCGAGCCCGAGCGGCATCTGCCGCTTCGGAAGGAAGTTCGGCCATGTCGCGAGCGTTTCCTTGGAAACGAAGTTCGGAAGACCGAACAGGATGCCGACGAAGATGGTTCCCAAGATCGCGAAGATCTTCCAGCGCTCGAAGTGCAGCATGAGAGTGCGTACCTTTGCGGTGCGTTTGGTTCTTCTAAGGGCCGTCGCGCCGGATGGCGCGGCTACCGGCTACTTGGTGACCGTCTGATCCTTCACCGGCTCGCTCTTGGAGCGCACATCGAGAAGCGTGCTCTTCAGAACGCGAACCTTGAGGGTGTCGTTGAGGTCGATCTCGATCTCGTCGGACGTGTCCGGCACGCGCGAGACTTTGCCGATGAACCCGCCGGACGTTACGACCGTGTCGCCACGGCGCACACGCTCGATCATTTCACGGTGCTGCTTGGCGCGCTGGCTCTGCGGACGAATGACGAGAAAATAGAAGATCAGAACCATCAACAGCATCGGAACGAGAAGACCCGTGAACGGATCTCCCATCGAGCCGCCGGTTTGCGCGAAAGCTGGAGTAATGAACATGGTTGACTGGTCCTCGTCGGATCGTCTTGAGTGATGTGATGAAACGAAATGCGGCCGTTCTTGTCGAAGGATACCCTCCGCAAGCCCGCCGCCCAAGATCGGCCGCGACTATAGAGGCCAGCGCCCGGTTTGCAACCCTCGCGGAGCCCCCCGGGAGCCCCGGGCTACGGGAAACACTGGCACCTCACCGGCGCCATAACTAAATGACGCTCACCGGCCCAAAACCCGGCCAACACCCCGAATTTCAAGGCCCAAAATCCAAGGCAATGCACCCCATGACTGACGACACGCGCCACGCCGCCCTTCTGGAACGAATTGCGGCCGCATTGGAACGCCTGGCACCCCCGCCGCCCGCACAGCCCGATTTCGACACCGCCGGCGCGTTCGTCTGGAACGCGGCCACCCTCGGTTTCCAGCCAGTGCCCCAGGTCAACCGGGTCCCCCGCGCGCTTCTGCGCGGCGTCGACGGCCCGGCACGCCAGTTGCTCGACAACACGCGCCGCTTCGCCAACGGCCTGCCGGCCAACAACGCGCTGCTTTGGGGCGCGCGCGGCATGGGCAAGTCCAGCCTCGTCAAAGCGGTTCACGCCGAGATCGCCGGCGAACGCACGGGCACGGCCGGGCTCAAGCTCGTCGAGATCCATCGCGAAGACATCGCCACCCTGCCAGCGTGCCTTGCGATGCTGCGCGCGTCTCCGCATCGCTTCATCGTCTTCTGCGACGACCTCTCGTTCGATCGCGACGACACGAGCTACAAATCGCTGAAGGCCGTGCTCGACGGCGGCATCGAAGGCCGCCCCGAGAACGTCCTCTTCTACGCCACCTCGAACCGCCGCCATCTCATGCCGCGCGACATGGTCGACAACGAGCGCTCGACCGCCATCAATCCCTCCGAGGCGGTGGAAGAGAAGGTGTCGCTATCGGATCGTTTCGGTCTCTGGCTCGGCTTACACAACTGCAGCCAGGACGACTATCTGGCGATGGTGGAAAGCTACGCGGCCCACTACGGGCTGGCGATCCCGCGCGACGAGCTGATCCGCGACGCTCTCGAATGGAGCATCACGCGCGGCGGCCGTTCGGGCCGCGTCGCCTGGCAGTTCACTCAGGATCTGGCGGGACGGCTTGGCAAAACGCTGAGCTAGGCAGCAGGCAGCAGGGTTGCCATATAACGGCGGCGGACGACAGGCAGCAGGCGCACCGTATACCGACCGCTGCCGGCTGCCTGCTGCCCGTTGCCCTAACTACAGCCGTTCCATGAACGGTGTCGGATCGACCGGCTTCTGACCCTGGCGCAGCTCGAAGTGAACCTGCGGCTGATCCACCTGTCCGGTGCGGCCAGCCTTGGCGATCACCTGCCCGCGCTTGATGCGGTCACCGCGCTTGACGAGAATCTCGTCGGCATGCGCGTAGGCCGTCACCCAGCCGTTGTCGTGCCGCACGAGAACCAGGTTGCCGTAGCCCTTGAGTTCGTCGCCGGCGTACGCAACGACGCCGGTTTCGGCCGCGTGTACGTCCGTTCCCATGGGCGCGGCGAGATTGACGCCGTCGTTGTGCGTGCCATCGGGGCGCGGGCCGAAGCTGCTGATCACCTTGCCGGCAACCGGCCAGCGCAGGCGACCCGTATCGGCCACGGAACCCGAATTCTGCGTCTTCGCAGGCGAAACCGCATCGTTCGCCGAACCCGGCGTCTCAGCCTTCGCGACACGATCTCCACCGCTGCCGTTGAGCAGCGTCGGCTGCTGCGACGACGACGTCTGCGGCGGGCTGTTGGTGACTTCGCCGAGCTGAACCGCGCCGGGCGTCGGCGTGGAAGCGGCAGGCGCGCGCGCTGCAGGCGTGGCGTCAGCGACAGGCGCCGTTGTTTCTGCGGCGGCCGGCGCAGCCCCGCCCTTGCCCGGAAGCTTGAGCACCGTACCCGGCTTCACCTTGCGCGAATCCGAGATGCCGTTATGGCGCTCGAGATCGGCGAGCTTGACGCCGTTCTGGCGTGCGATGGCATAGAGGCTGTCGCCCTGGCGCACGGTGTAGCTCGTCGTCCAATCGGCAGGCGCATCGACCGCCTCGCGCGCGGGAGCCGCAGCCGCATGCTGGGTTGCGTCGATCTCGCGATCTGGACGCGCCGTCTGCGATGCAGACCCGACCGCCATGCCGCCTGCGGAGCCCGCGGGCAGATAGAGCTTCTGGCCAGGCTTGAGGCTCGGCGACGAAAGACCGTTGAGCGACATCAGCTCGTTGAGCGAAACCTTGTGGCGGCGCGACAGCGCGTAAAGCGTATCGCCCTGGCGCACTTCGATCATCTCGCCCTTCGCGCCCGCATCTTGCGACGCAAGCGGAGGAACCCTGCCGGAGGCGGGCGCATTGGAATAGCCGGAGGCGGGAGCGTTCTGGTAGCCCGACGCACCGTTCTGAGAGTTGCCGTAACCACCAGCGCCGGACGACGGCGCACGCGAGGCGCTGCCGTTATAGGCCGGTGCGCTGCTCGGACGCTGATCGTAGGACGGCTGCCGCGGAGGCTGGCCATAGCCCTGGCCGTAGCCCGGGCGCTGATCCTGGGAAATGGCGCTCGTGGTGAGCGAGCCCTGCGGCGGAGGAAGATCGGAGCGCGACACGTCGCTGCCGCCGCGTGATCCATCATAGGACGCGGACGAGCCGAACTCGTTGGACGCCGTGCGCCCGGTCGTCCCGTAGGAATTTTCGGAATGGGCGCGCGCGCTCTCGGAATTGCCCAGGTCGAACCTGGTGATATCGGCGCTGCAACCCGCCAATAGCGTAGCGGACGCCAGGATCATCCCGATCCCGGTTCGCTCGACGCACGCGAATTGATGACATTTACGCACGGAACTTAACATGCCACACACCCTGAGTACCCTCTCCAGGTAACCCTTAACCAGTTAAGAGAACCTTAACGGCGGGTCGGAAAGGTCAATCGCGCGCGGGTGCCGGCGAAACTTTTTGGATCGTCGCAGTTACGGACATCGTCCGCGCAGGATCGATCTCTACGCTGCGATTGTGCTGCGATGACGGAGAAATGTCGGCGACTTGGCGGCTAATGCGCGCCGCCAAAAGTCCGAATGCAGGGCGCGCAATCCGCCTCAGCCAGCGTCCTTGAGACGCGCCTTTCGCTCTCCAAGAGACAGCACCGAGCCGAGTTGCTGCTGCGCCGCATCGTGCGTGAGATTGAGATGCAGCGGCGTCACCGAGATCAGCCCGTCGGCGATTGCGCGCAGGTCCGTGCCCGCCGGCGGATCGGAGCGGCGCCGCTCGAAGCCGACCCAGAAATAGGGATCGCCCCACGTGTCGCTGCGTTCCTGGATATGCAGCCCGCCCTGATCCCGCCGCCCCTGACGCGTCGCCGCGATGCCGCCGACCGCTTCCGGCGCGAGATCGGGAAAGTTGACGTTCATGAGCGTCATCGCGGGCCATTCGGTCGCCAGCAACTGCTCGACGATGCGCGGTCCATACTCGATCGGCGTTTTCCAGTGCTGGTTGCCATCGGGATCGAAACCGATGGTCAGGCTCATCGCGATCGACCGGAACCCGAGCATGGTCCCTTCCATCGCACCCGCGATGGTGCCCGAGTAGGTGACGTCTTCGGCGAGGTTCGCGCCGTGATTGACACCCGACAGCACGAGATCGGGCGGATTGTCCTTGAGCACGTGCTTCACGCCCATGATCACGCAGTCAGCCGGAGTTCCGCGCACAGCGAAGGCCCGCTCTCCGATTTCCCGGTAGCGCAGCGGCACCTGCAGCGTCAGCGCATGCGAAGCGCCGCTCTGGTTCATTTCCGGCGCGACGATCCACACGTCGTCGGACAGCGCCCTGGCGATCTGATGCATTACGGAGAGCCCGTGCGCCCCCGCCCCGTCATCGTTCGTCACCAGAATACGCATCGCTGTCCTCGTTTCTCCCTCCCCGTTCGGGAGAGATAAGGCTATGCCTTTTCGATCTTCGTCAGGCCACCCATGTAAGGCTGCAACGCCTCCGGGATTATGACGGAGCCGTCCGCCTGTTGATAGTTCTCCAGCACCGCGACAAGCGTGCGTCCGACCGCAAGCCCCGAGCCGTTGAGCGTGTGCACGAACTGCGTTTTTCCGTCGGCCCCGCGGAAGCGCGCACCCATGCGACGCGCCTGGAAATCGCCGCACACCGAGCACGACGAGATCTCGCGATAGGCGTCCTGTCCCGGCAGCCACACTTCGATATCGTACGTCTTGCGCGACGCAAAACCCATGTCGCCCGTGCAAAGCAGCATTGTGCGGAACGGCAGGCCGAGCCGCTTCAACACCTCTTCAGCGCAGTTCGTCATGCGCTCGTGCTCGGCGCTGCTCGCTTCCGGCGTCGTGATCGAGACGAGCTCGACCTTGGAAAACTGATGCTGGCGGATCATGCCGCGCGTATCGCGCCCGGCCGCGCCAGCTTCCGACCGGAAGCACGGCGTCCACGCCGTCATGCGCATCGGCAGCTCGGCCTCGTCCACGATGCGATCGCGCACGACGTTGGTGAGCGAGACTTCCGCCGTCGGAATCAGCCAGTAGCCGTTGGTGGTTTGAAACAGATCCTCGGAGAACTTCGGCAGGTTCCCCGTGCCGTACGCCGCATCGTCGCGCACGAGCAGCGGCGGATTGGTCTCCGTGTAGCCGCCGAGATTTTCGGTGGCCGCGCCCGTATGAAGATCGAGCATGAACGAGCCGATCGCGCGATCGAGACGCGCGAGCGCGCCCTTCAGGAACACGAACCGCGCGCCCGACACCTTGCCCGCCGTTTCGAAATCCATGAGGCCCAGCGCCTCGCCGAGCTCGAAATGCTGCTTCGGTGCGAAGTCGAGCTTGCGCGGCTCGCCCACACGGCGAACCTCGACATTGTCCTTCTCGTCGCGACCCGCCGGCACGTCCTCACGCGGCAGGTTCGGAATCACGGCCAGCGCGTCATCGACCGCCTTCGTGAGCTGCCGCTCCTCCTCCTCGCCCGACTGGATGACCTCTTTGAGGTCCGAAACCTCGGCCATCAGCTTGGCGGCCAGCGCCTCGTCCTTCGCGCCCTTCGCCTTGCCGATCTCCTTCGAGGCCGCGTTGCGGCGGCTCTGCGCATCCTGCAGCTTGGTGACGTGCTGGCGGCGCGCATCGTCGAGCGCGAGCAGCTTGTCAGCCAGCGGCTCGAGACCGCGGCTCTTCAGCCCCGCATCGAAAGCTTCGCGATTGTCTCGGATCCATTTGATGTCGAACACGGGCGGCTCGTTCCTTTTGTGCGCGCGGATCACCCACCGTACCGTCATCCCGGCGAAGGCCGGGACCCACGACACGCCTCCTCGCCGATGCGGAGAGACACATGGATGGCCACGAACGCGGCCATGACGTTGGAAATGGGCCCAAATCTTATGCGTCGGTGTATAGGACGCCGGATTGAACGGGTCCAGACGCCAATCGGCCTAAGTCTCTGCCGCATCCCGCGCGGCGTCGGCCGCGGCCTGCTGCTTCTCGACCCAGCTGACGGCCACGATCGACAGCTCGTAGAGCAGCACCGTCGGCAGCGCCATGATGACCATGCTCAGCGCGTCCGGCGGCGTCAGGATCGCCGCGATGGCGAAAATGCCAACGATCGCAAAGCGCCGCCCGCTGCGCAGCGTCTGCGCCGTGATGATGCCCGCCCGCGCCAGCAGCGTCAGCACGACGGGAAGCTGGAAGCACAGTCCGAACCCGAAAATCAGCGTCATGATCAGCGAGAGATACTCGGACACCTTCGGCATCAGCTCGATCGTCGCCGGACCCGACTCGCTCGCCGATTGCGCGAGCCCCATCGAGAACTTGATCAGGATCGGCATCGCCACGAAGTAGACGACCGCCGCGCCGAGCACGAAGAACACGGGCGTCGCGATCAGGTACGGCAGAAAGGCGCGCCGCTCGTTCTTGTAGAGACCCGGCGCCACGAACTTGTAGACCTGCGCCGCAATCACCGGAAACGACAGGAACGCCGCGCCGAACATGGCGAGCTTCAGGTGCGTGAAAATCTGTTCGAGGAAGTGCGTCGCGATCAGGCGCACGTGATGACTGCCGGAGGCCCACACGTACGGCCACACCAGCAGGTCGTAGATATGACGCGCGATGGTGAAGCACAGGATGAACATGACGAAGAACGCGACGGCCGCGTAGATCAGCCGCGTGCGCAGCTCGATCAGGTGATCGAGCAGCGGCGCCTTCGAGGCATCGATATCGTCCTGGCCCGGACGTGGCAGGCTTTCCTGCATCAGGCTGCCCCATCCACTTTGTCGGGCGTCTTGGTGTCGGGTGTCTTGCCGGGCGGCAGGATCGACGGCGTGGGCTCGTCGGCCGACACCTCGTCGGTCACGGCCTCACTGGCCATGACGGGCGGGGAGGCAACGGGGGGCGACGTAACGGGCGCAGGTTGCGCTGCGGAGACCTCAGGGTTTGTCTCTGTGCTCGTGACCGCCTTCGGCGGCTCAGCAGGCGCAACAGCCTTGGCCTGCTCGGAAGAGGCCGCAGCCTTGGGCTCATCTACGCGCGCGGCCTGCCGGACACTTTCCACCGAGCGCGTCGCATCATTGAGCGAGGTTCTCACCCCCTCGTTCAACGCCTGCACTTCCTTCTTGATTTCGTCCATCTCCGCTTCGCGCATCGCCTGCTCGAACACGGATCGGAATTCGTTGGCCTGCCGGCGCACGGCGCCGAGATAGCGCCCAAGCGTGTTGAGAAAGCGCGGCAGCTCCTTCGGCCCGACGAAGATCAGCGTGACGACGCCGAGAATAAGCAGCTCGCTCCAGCTAACGTCGAACATCACTACGTCCAGTTTCGAGAAGTTGGCCGCGCGGAGGTCATGCCGGCCCCGTCATCCAGCCGCACGCGCGCCGCGCATCGCGCCGCCATATCGAACACGCTTCACCGAAATCGCAAGCCGAGCGACCCACCGGATCAGCCCGCCTTCGACTTGTCCCGGTCGACACTTTCGCGCGAAGCGGAGGGTTCGATAATCTTCGGATCGGCCGTCGGCGTGTCGTCCTCGGCCAAGCCCTTCTTGAAACTCTTGATCCCGCGCGCCACGTCGCCCATCAGGTCAGAGATCTTGTTGCGGCCGAACAGCAGCACGACCACGACGAGCAGCAGCAGCAGATGGGTTGCACTTAACCCCATGGACGGGCCTCCTGTGAGCCGGCAGGCGCTGAGCCCGGCCGGCGAATTGCGGGGCACTATCGCAGATACGGATTCCCGCCGCAAGCGCACCCAAGGCCTGCGAAATGGGGTTTAGAAACTTGAAATTCAAGTCAATTTATTATCGTTCGGCGGGAAAACCAGCACGTCGTCCGGATCGATGACGAGCCGCACCTCGCGCCCCGGCTCCCGGCCGGCTCCCGGCGCGGCTCGCACGTTGAGCGGGCGGTCGAACCCCTCCACCGCGACCTCATAGCGCACGGCATCGCCGAGAAACTTGGCCGACCGCACGACGCCGCGAAGGGCCGGCTGGTCCGCTTTGCCATCGTCCAGCGCCGTCAGCCCCACCCCGCGCTGGCGGATGCAGAGGATCGCCTCCGACCCGTCCGCAAGGCCCGGAGCCGCAAGCGACCCGAAAGGCGAGGCGATGCGCCCGCCCGCGACCCGCACCGGCACTTCGTTGATTTCAGAAAAGAGCCGCGCCACGAACAGGTCGACCGGTTGCCGGTAGAGATCCTGCGCGCTCCCCGTCTGCACGAGCGCCCCCTCGCGCATGACGGCGATACGGTCGCCGAGCCGCATCGCCTCTTCCGGATGATGCGTCACGATCATCGACGTGGCGCGCGTCTCGCGCATCAGCCGCAGCGTTTCCTCCTGCATGGAATCGCGAAGCTGCACGTCGAGGCCCGAGAACGGCTCGTCCATCAGCATCACCGCCGGACGCGGCACGATTGCCCGCGCCAGGGCAACACGCTGCTGCTGGCCGCCCGAAAGGATGTGCGGATACTGCTCGCCATAGCGCGCCAGCCCGACGCGCGAGAGCATGCGCATCGCCTCGCGCCGCGCGTCCTCGCGCGGCAGAGCCTTCAAGCCGAACGCCACGTTGTCCAGGATGGTGAGATGGGGAAACAGCGCGAAGTCCTGGAACATCAGCCCGACGCCGCGCTTCTCCGGCGGCACGAACTGCGTATCGCTCGCGACTTCGCGATCGGAGATCAACACGCGCCCGCCCGTCGGCCGCTCGATGCCGGCCGCGATCCTGAGCAACGTTGTCTTGCCGCAGCCGGAGGGCCCGAGCAGACACACGATTTCGCCGGGCGCGATGTCGAGTGACAGCCCGGAAAGCGCGGCGCGGTCGCCGTACTGCTTGCGAACGGCTTCGAACGTCAGCCGCGCGGCAAACGACGTGCCCGCACGCGCCGGCTCACTTTCAGCGGCCGTTTCGGCAGCCGACGTCCGCCATGAGTTGAAGATCCAATTCGCCACGCGAAGCCTGAACCGTGCGGCGCCCTGCGCCATGCCTATGCCCGGCCGCCTTGAGACAGCTCCCGGGAGGCGCCGCTAAAGTCGACAATTTCAGTCAGGCTTATCTGCGGGATCGTCTTCGGGCAAGCCGCCATCGGCGGCACCCTCGCGATCCCCGTCGGCATCGCCCTCGGTATCGCCGTCGAGTTCGAACTCCGCCTGGTCCTCGCCCGCATCTTCGGGTTCTTCTTCGAGCGGCAATTCGTCCGGCATGAGCGAGGCGGCGACGGACGGGTCCGGCACGGTGAAATCAGGCGGCAGATGGCCGTCCAGAAGCCCCTGCGCCCTGAGATCGGCAAGGCCCGGCAGGTCCTTCACGGTATCGAGGCCGAAGTGCGCGAGGAAGCTGTCCGTCGTGCCATAGGTCAGCGGCTTGCCAGGCGCACGCCGCCGCCCGCGCGGACGGATCCAACCGGCTTCCATCAGGATGTCGAGTGTACCGGCCGAGGTCGTGACACCGCGGATGTCTTCGATCTCGGCACGCGTCACCGGCTGATGGTAGGCGATGATGGCGAGCGTCTCGAGCGCCGCGCGCGACAGGCGCCGCTCCTCGACCGCATGGCGCTCGAGCAGATAGCCGAGGTCGTCCGCGGTGCGGAACACCCACTTGCCGGCAACTCGCACCAGGTTCACGCCGCGCTGCGCATAGACGGCCGCGATATCGTCGAGCAGGCCTCGAATGTCGCTGCCGTTGCGAACCTGCGCCTGCAGCCACGCCTCATCGAGCGGAGCGGACGACGCGAACAGCAGCGCTTCGACGATGCGCAGATCCTCGAGGCGCTCCTCGGCGCGCGGCGCGCGGCCCTGCTCCACGGCGTCGGCTTCCGACAGCGCACGCGCCAGCTCCAGCGCCTCCTGCGCTTCGGGAGCATCGCGCTCGGTCTCATCATCGAGACTGTCGCGGCTCACCAATCTAAGTTTCGGCGGAACCATATCGCCTTCCTCACTTGGAAACGCGCAAACCCGGCCGCACATCCGCGACGACCGGCATCACGCACCTCCCGCTTCAATGATGTCCACGCGCTGCCACTCCGCGCCAGCCTCGCGCTTGCGTATGTAGAGCGGCGCGAACGGCTCGTCCTGCTTGAGTTCCACGACACCTTCGCGCGCCATTTCGAGCGTGGCGCCGAAAGAGCTCGCCACCACCGTCTTGTCGTCGGCCTCGGTCGGCAGATACTTCTTCAGGCAGTCGTCCAGGTCCACCCATTCGCCGAGCTTCACACCGACGAACAGTTCGAGCTGCTGGCGCGCCTGCTTGATCGACCAGACCCGGCGCGCCTTCACGACGTGCGTCACCTTCACGGTCCGCCGCCGCAGTTCAGAATACGCCTTCAGCAGGTCGAAGATCTCCGCCGTGTAGCGCACTTCGCTGACCGTCTGGGCCTGCTCGGGCATGCCGCGCTGAAACACGTCGCGGCCGAGACGGTGCCGCGTCATCAGCTCCGCCATCGCCTTGCGCATCGCTTCGAGGCGCAACAGCCGGAACGTGAGCCGCCGCGCCATTTCGTCGGGCGAGACCTCGTCGGGAGCATCCTTCTCACGCGGCAGGATCAGGCGCGACTTGAGGAACGTCAGCCACGCCGCCATCACGAGATAGTCGGCCGCGATCTCGATCTTGAGCCGCTGCGCTTCCCCGATGTAGGCGATGTACTGATCGACGAGCGCGACGATCGAAATCTTGGCGATGTCCACCTTGTGCGTGCGCGCCAGCGCCAGCAGCAGGTCGAGCGGACCTTCGAAGCCGTCCACGTCCACGATCAGCGCTTCGGACGCCGCGGGAGCGAGATCGCGGTCCGGCGCCTCCCAACCCCCTCCGATGTCCGTATGTGCCGTGTCGTCCGTCATGAGCCCTTCGAACGGTTAGCCGGCTGCGCGGCAAGCCTCGCACCATCCTCGTCTGGCGCAGACTACACTGATTCAGTGCCCCGTCCTGCGGTTCCCAGAGCCAGCGACAGATGCCGCTCGGCCGCCGCCGTGTCGTAGTCTTCGCGACGCTTAAGGACTTGAAGCGCATTGTTGAATCGCCGCAACGCGTCTCCGGAGAGCGACGGCGCGGCCTCCGCGACCTGCTCCATTTCGGCGAGCACCCCGTTGCAATGAAGCGCCAGGTCCGAGCCCGCCGCCAGCACGGCCCGGCAGCGATCGCCGAACGCGCCCGTCAGCGCCTTCATGCTGAGATCGTCGCTCATGAGAAGGCCATCGAAGCCGATCTCGCCGCGAATGATCTCCTGCGTGACGCGGTGCGAGGTCGAGGCGGGCGCGGCCGCATCGAGCGCCGAGAACACCACATGCGCCGTCATCGCCGAAGGCATGTCGGAGAGCGCGCGGAACACCGCGAAGTCCGTCGCCGAGAGCACGGCATGCGCCTCGTGCACGACCGGCAGTTCCAGATGGCTGTCGGCCATCGCGCGGCCGTGGCCGGGAATGTGCTTCACGACCGGCAGCACGCCGCCCGCCATGAACCCTTCCGCCACCGCCCGCGCCAGCGCCGCCACCTGCGCCGCCTCGCGGCCATAGGCGCGATCTCCAATGACATCATGAGAGCCCGCAACGGGAACATCCGCGACCGGCGCACAATCGGTGTTGATGCCGAGATCGAGTAGGTCGTCCGCCAGCATGCGCGCGGTGAGATAGGCCGCCTCGCAGGCTGCCGCCGGATCGCGCTGATAGAGCTGCGCGTAGGCGTCGGCGGCTGGCAGCGCACGCCCGAGCGGAGGCCGCAACCGCTGCACGCGCCCGCCCTCCTGATCGATGAGCACCAGGAAATCGTCGTGTCCCACGGCGTCGCGCGCGTCTCCCACGAGACGGCGGATCTGATCGTGACCGATGCAGTTGCGCGCAAAGAGGATCAGGCCCGCGGGCGATGAGGCCCGCAGAAACGCGGCCTCGTCAGCCGTCAGCGTCGCGCCCGAGACGCCGGTCAAAAAAGCTCTGATGGAGGCCATGCGCCGGGTTCGATACTCGTTGGATCAGTAGGCCGTAACCCAGCAGCCGCTGTAGCCTTCGGCCTTGAGCTGCGTGCAGACCGACGTGGCCGAATCCCGCGAGCCCGGCGGACCAACCATCAGCCGGTGATAGGTGCCCTTGGCGCCAAGGTCGGCTTCTCGGATGTCGGGCGTCTTGTCCTTCAGGATGCCGCCGTACTTCTGCTGCATGTCGGCAAACTGCGTCAGAGCATCCATGCGGCTGCTGCCGGAGGCCGGCACGGAAGCCAGCACCGCGACATAGCCCGCGCCCGTTGGCTTGGGACCGGCAGGTGCTGCTGCTGCTGCGGGCGCATCGTCCGTCAGCGCCGCCACGCGCTGCTTCTTCGGCTCCGCTTTCGGCTCGGCCTTGGGCGTCGCCGTCGGCGTGTTGAGCACGGTCGCCTGCTTGGTCGGCAGCGCAGCGGGCCCATCGTTGGCGTCCGCCTTGGCGTTCAGAACCGGGCTCGCCTGCGCCTTCTTGGCCGCCGCAGCGTTCGCCTTGTCCTCCGCCGCCTTCACCAGTTCCGCCGGCGCCGCCTGCTGCGTCGGCGAGACCGGACGGTTCGGCGTCGGCCCGCTGTTCCCGCCGCCGAGGCCGTCGATGACCGTCAAGCCTGGAACGGCGACGACCGCGCGCGTCTCTTCGCTGGCGCTCGGCGCCTGGATCTGCCCATCGCGCCCGACCGTCACGATCGGAACCTTCTTTACGCCGGCCGGATCGGTAGACGAGGTTTCACCCTCGCTGAGACGACCCATGATCTTGCTGTCCGTATGCGCGAACTGCTTTCCGCCCGGCTCCGAAGGCTTCACCTTCGTCGGGTTGGCCGCGCCCTTCACGACCGGCGTCGGCTCGTCCGAGCTCGGCCCAAATAGGCTGCCGTAGGCGCTCGCGATGCCCACACCGACGAACACGGTGCACGCCATCACAGCTGCCATTTTCTTCCAGCTCCGCCCGCGCGGCGCGTCGTCGTATTGGGCGTCGTCCTCGGCATAGCTCTGGTCGAACGAGCCTTGGTGACCCTGGTGGCCCTGTTGCGCGGGGGCGTAACCGCCGTTGCCGCCGAGCGAAGGCTCGCCGTAGCCGTCGCCGTAACCCTGCTGACCGTTCCACTGGCCCTGCGCGTCGAGGCCCTGCTCCGCATAGCCGCGGTTGTAGTCGTGCGGATCGAGGTTGAAGCCTTGCTGCGCGCCCCACTGGTTGTGGCCCTGCGCCTGTGCCGGAGCGGGCTGATAGCCTGCGCCATAGCCCTGCGTTTGCGGAGCCAAAGACGGCTGATGTGTCGGCTGGGCCGCATGGCCGTACCCGCCGCCCGGCTGGCCGGCCGCGCCGAAGCTGCCCGCGAAGGGATCGCCCGCATAACCATCATAGCCCGGCTGCTGGGCCGGAGCGGCATGCGCCGGCGCTTGCGGCTGGGCCTGCGGCGCGCGCGTGCCGAAACTTGGCGCTGCCTGAGGCGCGGTGTAGCCAGCAAGACCGTACGGGTCTGCTACGGGCTGCTGCTGCGGCTGTGCCGGCTGCGCATAGCCATACCCATCAGGACGAAGCGCGGCATACGCGTCGCGGTGAGGCTGGACCTGACGCGGATCGCCATAGCCCGTCTCGGCGGAATAGCCCGGAGCCGCCGGGCGCTCGCCACGGCTGGCCCCCTGCGCGCCACCGAACAGATGGTCGAAGATATCGCCGTGCTGCGACGGCTGCGGCTGGCCTTGCTGGGGCTGAGCGTACTGCTGGGGCTGCTGATGCTGAGGCGAGCCGGCCGGCCGGCCCTGCGTGTTGGGGACCTGCGATGGCGCCAGAGGATTGTTAAACCGTGTCATCTCTCGAACCCCTCGTCGCACAAACTCCGGCACGCCGCATGAGGCAATCCCGGATCGGAGTCTGACGGCGGAACTTTACCGGCGGCGAACGCGCTCCGCCAACGGAATTTCCTGCCTTTGCACACGTCTACCCCGCCTTGCCGCCAAGCAGCCTTCGACAGCCGGCGCGCTTGGATAGAGTCTGCGAATCAGGACTCTAGCGCATCGCCTCAGGTGCTCCGACCCCGAGCACCCTCAGGCCTGAGGATAACACCTGCTGCAGCGCTGCCACGAGCGCGCACCGAGCAGCCGTCAGCGCTCGATCATCGGCCTGGATAACGCGCAATTGTGGCAAATCATTGCCTCGCGTCCAATGCGCGTGGAAAGCTGAAGCCAAATCATAGAGATAGAACGCCACACGGTGCGGCTCATGAGCGCGCGCGGCACCCTCGATCAGGCTCGGGAAGAAGGCGCATTTCTTCACGAGATCCAACTCTCCGCGGTCGGTCAGTAGCGAGAGGTCCGCGGCCACGCGTCCGTCGCCAGCCCACTCGAGACCGGAGAACGCTTCGCGCGCATTGCGCAGCACGGAGGCCGCACGCGCGTGCGCGTACTGGACGTAGAATACCGGATTGTCCTTCGACTGCTCGGTCACTTTGGCAAAGTCGAAGTCGAGCGGTTCAAGCTCTTTCCGGTAAAGCATCATGAAGCGGACGGGATCGCGTCCCACCTCGTCCACCACATCGCGCAACGTGACGAACGTGCCCGCGCGCTTGCTCATCTTGAACGGCTCGCCGTTCTTGAACAGCTTCACGAGGTTCACGACCTTGATGTCGAGGTCAGCCGACCCGCCGCTTGTGTGCCAGTACTTGAGCTTGCCCTTCGCGTCGCGCTCGACAGTGCCGCCCGTGAACGCCGCAATCGTCGCCAGCATGCGCGGGATGTAGCCGATGTGGTCGGCGCCGAACACGTTGACGAGATGGCGGAAGCCACGCTGCAGCTTGTCGTAGTGATAGGCCACGTCGCCCGCGAAATACGTATACGTGCCGTCGGACTTCATGAGCGCACGATCGGCCTCATCGCCGAACTCGCTGGAACGGAACAGCGTCTGCTCGCGATCCTCCCACTCTTCGTCGTCGTGCCCTTTTGGCTTTTCGAGACGGCCCTCGAAAATGAGGCCCGTGCGGCGCAGGTCGTCGATGGCGGCCTTCACCTTGTCGGTGCCCGCCTGCGTCAGCGAAGCCTCCGAGAAGAACACGTCGTGGCGAATGTTGAGCGCGGCGAGATCGTCCTTGATCATCGGCATGATCTGTTCGATTGCGAAACGGCGCACGAGCGAAAGCCACGCCTCTTCGGGCTGATCGCGCAGAGCGGCCCCGTGCGCGGCCTTCAGCGCTTCGCCCACGGGCTTCAGATAGTCGCCCGGATAGAGCCCCTGCGGAATTTCGCCGATGTCCTCGCCGAGCGCCTCGCGGTAGCGCAGGAACACCGAGCGCGCGAGCACGTCCACCTGCCCGCCCGCGTCGTTGATGTAGTATTCGCGCGTGACGTCGAACCCCGAGAACGCCAGCAGGTTGGCGAGCGCATCGCCGAACACCGCGCCGCGGCAATGGCCGACATGCATCGGTCCCGTCGGGTTGGCCGACACATACTCGACGTTGGTCTTGGCGCCCGCGCCGATGTTCGTCGCACCGTACTGCGCGCCGCTCGTGAAAATGTCCCGCACGACCGCGTGCCAGAATGCATCCCGCATACGCAGGTTGAGGAAGCCCGGCCCCGCGACCTCGGCCGACACCACGTCCGGGTCCGCCTTGAGAACCGCGGCAAGCGCCTCCGCGATGTCACGCGGCTTCATCTTGGCGGCCTTGGCCAGAACCATCGCGGCGTTGCACGCGAGATCGCCGTGCGAGGGATCGCGCGGCTGCTCCACCGCGACCGCGCTGAAATCCAGCCCTTCCGGCAGCACGCCGCGCTGCGCCAGACCCTCGAGAGCGGCGAGAACCCGTTTCTCGACTTCAGCGAACACGTTCATGATGACGTCCTTGACCCTGACCTTGCCCCGCTACCACCTCAAGGTCGTGCGGCTGCGCCCCGTGCGAGCGAAATGCATCGGCCCGGCTATCGCAAATCCGGCGTGCCGTCAAACAAACGCCCATGCTCGGCCAGCGCGTAGCGGTCTGTCATCCCCGCGACGAAATCCGCCACCAGCCGCGCGCGCCGCCGGTCCGAGAGCCCCGCTTGCGCAGCCCGCCACGCATCGGGCAGCGCCGATGCATCGCTCAGATAGCGCCCGAACAGCCGCCCCACGACCGCCTGGGCCTCATCCATAACGTCCATCACGCGCCGGCTTCGGTAGACGCGCCGCATCAGAAACGCCTTGAGCGCCTTCAGGTCCGCATCCATGCCCGCCGAAAACGAGACCACCGCGCAGCCCGCCGCGCGGATGTCCGAGGGTGAGTCCGGCGCCAGCGCCGCGAGACGGCGGCGGCTTTCCAGCACCACGTCCTGGATTAGCACGGTGATCATGCGCCGCGTCACTTCGTAGGTGAGCCGGCTGCGCTCGCCGCTCCGCGTCGCCTTGGGCAGACCAGCCACGATGCCTCCCGCGAGAGCCACGCCTTCGAGGTCGTCGAGCGTCAGCAGCCCAGCCCGCAACCCGTCATCGATGTCATGGCTCACGTAGGCGATGTCGTCGGCCAGCGCCGCCGCCTGCGCTTCGCCCGAAGCCCAGCGCTCAGGCTCCAGGCTTTGCCAGCTATCGAGCCGCTCGATGACCTTGCGCACGGCCGCATGCGCCTCGCCCACGATCGGACCGTTGTGCTTGGCGAGGCCTTCGAGGCTCTCCCATGTTAAATTCAGACCGTCGAAGGCGAGATATTTGCGTTCGAGCCCCATCACGACCCGCAGGCTCTGCGCGTTGTGATCGAACCCTCCGAATCCGTGCATCAGCTGGTCGAGCGCCCGCTCGCCCGCATGTCCGAACGGCGGATGGCCGAGATCGTGCGCAAGCGCCAGCGCCTCCGCCAGGTCTTCATCGAGCCTGAGTTGCCGCGACATCGTGCGTGCGATCTGCGCCACTTCGAGGCTGTGCGTCAGCCGTGTGCGGTAATGGTCGCCTTCGTGATAGACGAAGACCTGCGTCTTGTGGATCAGCCGCCGGAAGGCCGTGGAATGCAGGATGCGGTCGCGGTCGCGCTGGAAGGGACTGCGCGTCGTGCACTCGGCCTCGGCGTGCTGGCGCCCGCGCGAGGGAATGGCGCTCGCGGCATAAGGGGCGGGCAAGCGCGCGCCCGGCGTCAGGTGCTGGCCGTAGTCGGGGCCAGTGTCGGGGTCGCGCGCGCTATCGTCTTGTGTTGCCTTGCTCATCCAACGCCCCGGCGCAGCCTTTATCCTTAAGCGATTTGACTTACAGCGCTCGCTTACTATCTTCCTGTCATCCGTCTCAATACACGAGCCGCCGGCGCGGAACAGCCGCGACGCGCGCCTCCGAGGAGCCCCATGGCCCAAACCGCAACCGAGACCCTCACCGCCCCGCAGTCGATGGGCGGCAAAGTCACCCTGACCGACCGCGCCGCCCGCCGCATCGAGGAGATCGTGGCCGGCGAAGCCGAAAACACGATGCTGCGCGTCTCCGTCGAAGGCGGCGGCTGCTCGGGCTTCCAGTATCGCTTCGATCTCGTGGACCAGAAAAGCGGCGACGACTTTGTGATAGAGAACAGCGCCGCGAAGGTCCTGATCGACCCGGTCTCGCTCGAATATCTTGCGGGCTCCGAGATCGACTTTGTCGACGACCTGATCGGCGCCTCGTTCAAGATCCAGAACCCGAACGCCACCGCCTCCTGCGGCTGCGGCACCAGCTTCTCGCTATGATCCTTCTGCCCGCTGCCTCCCGCCGGCTTCCGACCTCATGAAAATCACCACCTGGAACATCAACGGTGTCCGCGCCCGCATCGAAGGCGCGGTCGCCTACGTGCGCGAAGCCAAGCCAGACGTGCTGTGCTTCCAGGAGATCAAGTGCCAGGACGAAGGCTTCCCGACGGAGGCTTTCACGGACCTCGGCTATTCGGTCGCGACGCACGGCCAGAAGGGCTTCAACGGCGTTGCCCTCCTCTCGCTCCACCCGCTCGAGGACGTCGTGCGCGGCCTGCCCGGTGACGACACCGATGTGCAATCGCGCTACATCGAGGCCACCGTCACGCATGGCGATCTCTCGGTGCGCGTCGCCTCGATCTACCTGCCCAACGGCAATCCGATCGACACGCCGAAGTTCCCCTACAAGCTCGCCTGGATGAAGCGGCTCGAAGCCCACGCGCGCCAACTCCTCGGCTCCGAGATGCCCGTCGTCCTCGGCGGCGACTTCAACGTCATCCCCGAGCCGCAGGACGCCAAGCGCCCGGCTGCGTGGGTGAACGACGCCCTGTTCCAGCCGGAAAGCCGGTCGGCGTTTCGCGCCCTCGGCAACCTCGGCTATGTCGAAGCGGTTCGCACCGCCCATCCCGAGCCGGGCCTCTACACGTTCTGGGACTATCAGGCCGGCGCCTGGCAGAAGGACGACGGCATCCGCATCGACTTCCAAATGCTCTCTCCGCAAGCCGCCGATCGCTGGGTGGCCTCCGGCATCGATCGCTTCACGCGCAGTTGGGAAAAGCCGTCCGACCATGTGCCGGTCTGGACCGAGCTGGCCTGATCGCTAGAGCGCTTCCCGTTCTCATCGATCCCGACCTGTTCCCTCCCCCTTTTGCGGGGAGGGCTAGGGTGGGGGGAATCCCAACGGTGGTTATCGCGCTAATCCAAACAAAAAAGGCGGACCGAGCGGCCCGCCTTTTTTGAGTCCGTGAGTGTCGCCGCTCAGGGCGTGCTCGGCACGGCCGCACCGGGCACGTTGACGTCCCGCAGCGTGGGCGCCCCCGTCGCGGAGCCATAGCTGAACGACGGACGCGGATCGGCGACAGGCAGCCGCGTCGTGGCCGGCTCCGTTACGATCGAGTCCGAACGCTGCCCGAGCGTGTTCACGACCTCACCGTTCTTACAGGTGCGCACCGGGCCCGACGCAAGCTGCGAAAGCCCGCTGCGATCGCGCTGCTCGGAAGCCGGCGGGCGTCCATAGCGGTTGCCCCACTGCGCGACGATGCCCGTGGCCTGCTTGCGCGTGCCATCGGCCGAGCCGCAGAAGATGTTCTGGTAGATTTCCTCGATCCACATCGAATCCTGCGGCGACGCGTTGTCGACCGCGACCGCGATCAGCGCCAGCGCACGCGCCGGATCGGCCTCGACATGCTTGCCGCGCCAGAGCAGGTCGGCGAAGAATGCCTGCGCGCCAGCGTGCCCGTTGCGGCTCAGCACCGAAAGCCAATGACGGCCCAGCGCCACGTTCGTTTCGACGCCCTCGCCCTTGAGCTGCAGCTTGGCAAGCTCGAACTGGGCGTCTTCGTCGTTGAAGGTGCTCGAGGCGTTCTTGAGATAGAACACCGCGCGTTCCGGATCCGGCTGCAGGCCGATCTCCGGCAGGCCACGCAACAGGTATCCGGCCAGCGCCGTCAGCGCCTTGCCGACGAACCGCGCCCGCGGATCGTCCGGATCGGCATCGAGATGATCGTCCGCGATTTTCTCGAACAGCGCGTAAGCCTTGGCGTGGTCCGTGTAGGCGCCCGTGTTGTCCTGATAGATCTTGGCAAGATAGTAGTTCGCCATGAACTCACCGCCCTTGGACGCGAACGTGAGCGCGGACATGGCGATCTCATAGTAACCGCCCTGGTACGCGCTAACGCCCTGTCGCAGCGCTTCACGCGGCGAGGTAAACGGTGTCGTCTGCGCCATCGCCACGGCGGGCAACAGCGCAGCCATCATCAATCCGAGAACGAGCCTAAATGTCCGCATAGCAAACAATTTCCGCCTTCCCGCCTGCGTGGGTAACGGCGCCATAACGGGCCGGGCCCACTTGATCGGCAAATTTTCTGATCGCTCCGCTCTGATACACATTGGGCGGCGCCTTCCAGGTTTTGCGACGGCGTTCGAGCTCGGCCGCATCGACCTCGAGGTCGAGCGTTCCGGTCTCGGCATCCATCGCAATGATATCGCCGTCCTGGATGAGCCCGATGGGCCCGCCCACGGCGGCTTCCGGTCCGACGTGTCCGACGCAGAAACCACGCGTCGCACCCGAGAAACGTCCGTCGGTGATCAGCGCGACGCTATCGCCCGCGCCCTGGCCGTAGAGCGCCGCCGTCGTCGCAAGCATCTCGCGCATGCCGGGGCCGCCCTTTGGCCCCTCGTAGCGGATCACCAGCACTTCACCTTCGCGATACGAGCGCGCTTCAACCGCGGCGAACGCATCCTCTTCGCAATCGAAGCAGCGCGCAGGACCGCGGAACTTGAGGTTCTTGAGGCCAGCGACCTTCACGATCGCGCCGTCCGGAGCGAGCGAGCCCTTGAGGCCCACGACGCCACCCGTCGGGCTGATCGGGTTCGAGACCGGATAGACGACCTTCTGCTCCGTGTTGAACGTCACTGACGCGAGGTTCTCGGCCATCGTCTTGCCGGTGACCGTCAGGCAGTCGCCATGCAGGATGCCGCCATCGAGCAGCGCCTTGAGGATCTGCGGCACGCCGCCGATCTCATGCACGTCCGACGCGACGTACTTTCCGCCCGGCTTGAGGTCGGCGATGTACGGCGTCTTCTTGAAGATCTCGGCGACGTCGAAGAGATCGAAATCGATGCCGCACTCGTTGGCCATGGCCGGCAGGTGCAGCGCGCCGTTGGTCGAGCCGCCCGTGGCGGCAACGACGATGGCCGCGTTCTCGAAGGCCTTGCGCGTGCAGATGTCGCGCGGGCGGATGCCAAGCGCAATCAGCTTCATGATGGCTTCGCCGCTGGCGCGCGCATAGGCGTCGCGGCTTTCGTAAGGAGCGGGCGTTCCGGCCGATCCCGGCAGCGCAAGTCCGATCGCTTCGGAAACGCAAGCCATGGTGTTGGCGGTGAACTGCGCCCCGCACGCGCCCGCGCTCGGGCAGGCGACGCACTCGAGCTCGTGCAGCTCATCGTCGGTCATTTCGCCGACCGAATGCTTGCCGACGCCTTCGAACACGTCTTGCACGGTGACGGTGCGGCCCTTGAACTTGCCGGGCAGGATCGAGCCGCCGTACATGAACACCGACGGCACGTTGAGGCGCAGCATGGCCATCATGGTGCCGGGCAGGCTCTTGTCGCAGCCGGCGATGCCGACGAGCGCGTCGTAGCTGTGGCCGCGCATGGTGAGTTCGATCGAGTCCGCGATGACCTCGCGCGAGACGAGCGACGACTTCATGCCCTGGTGGCCCATGGCAATGCCGTCGGTGACGGTGATGGTGCAGAATTCGCGCGGCGTGCCGCCTGCTTCCTTGACGCCCGCCTTAGCGGATTGCGCTTGACGCATGAGCGCGATGTTGCAGGGAGCCGCTTCGTTCCAGCAGGACACGACGCCGACGAACGGCCGGTTGATCTCTTCCTCAGTCAGCCCCATCGCGTAGTAATAGGAACGATGCGGCGCGCGCGCCGGCCCTTCCGTCACGTGCCTGCTCGGCAGCTTGCTCTTATCGAACGTCTTCGCGTCCATAACTCTCGTGTCCAATCGCTCAATGACAAACCAACCGGCCGCAGCACGAGTGCAGCGGCCAATCAGGAACGGAGCGGCGGTTGGCTTCGAAAGGTGGCTTCTGGGGCGCGTTACGTCCGAAAAAGGAACGTCCGCCCAGGATCCGAACCCGAAGCCCCCGCAAGCTCCTGTTCTCTCAGAACTGTCGTTGCGCGTATTTGTGGCCCAAACGAGGCACGTGGTCACGGTTGTCGTGGCCCTCAGGCAACAACCCCTGTTTTGGAGGCCGTATTTCCTGACATTCGAAGCGGCGTGTCCTTGAGATCACAGTTAACGGCCTCCCTCGGCTATTGAGGGAGAGGTACCAAGCAATCCCGGCCGATCGTTGACGCCACTTGGGCCGCTTGGCGACCGATTACGGATCGTTTGCCAACGTTTCGACAATGCTGCCGCAATTCAAATCGCACACGACCTTCATCCAGGACCGCCTCTTGCATGAAACCCTGGAATTATCTCTCTAAGCTTCAAAATGACCGAACATCGCCCGAACGCAGCCCAAATCATCGCGTGTAAACAAGGCTCGCGGTGACGTTCCGCGCCAGGATCGACGATGAAGAAGCTTCTGATCGCCACCGTGACGCTCGCGACACTCGGCGTCCTCTACATCGCCGCGCCGTTCGTGACGGTCTGGAGCGTGCGAGAGGCCATCCGCAGCGGAGATTCGGCGTATCTGGACGCAACGCTCGAATGGCCAACCATTCGCACCTCGCTGCGCGAGTCGATGACCGAGTACGCCATCGGCCCGACACCGGCCGCCATGCCGGGACAAGCCGCCGCCCAGCCCGGCTTCTGGCAGCGGGTCAAAAACGGCCTGAGCCGCCGCGCGGTCGATAACCTCGTCGACCGCTACGTTACGCCCGAAGGCCTGCCGCAGCTCTTCGGCATGCGCCAGTTCTACCGCGAGAACATATCCGCCAGCGCCGCCGACACCGCGTCCCTGCCCTGGCACGAGCGCGCCCGCGGCTTCTGGACCCGCATCAAGCGCGCGGAGTTCCATTCGCCGACCGAGTTCGAGGTCGAGATCGCCGACCGCAACGATCCCACGCGCCACTACATCGGGCTGCTGAAGCTGCGCGGCCTTGCCTGGAAGGTCACGGAGCTGCGCCTGCGCACGCCTCCCACGAACCCCGCATAAGGGCCCAAACGCGCCGCGCTAAACCTCGATCCGCTTAAGCGCAGCAGACAGCCGCTGGATGCGATCCGTGAACTCCGTCACGCGCTCGCGGTTGAGCTCGACGACATGCTCCGGCGACTTCGCGACATTCGCGTCATTGCCGAGCCAGGCTTCCGCCTTCTTGAGGTCGCTCGCCGCCTTGTCGATTTCCTTCGAAAGGCGTTTGCGCTCGGCATCCATGTCAATCACGCCTTCGAGCGGCAGCGCCACTGTCGCTTCGCCCACCACGATCAGCGCCGCGCCCTTGGGCGCCGTCTCGGCAAAACTGATCGCATCGAGCCGCGCGAGGCGCCGGATTGTCTCATCGTGGCGCTGAGCACGCTTCACCGTATCGGCGCTCGCGCCTGAGATCACGAGCGGGATCTTGGCCCCCGCCGGGATGTTCATTTCCTGCCGGACCGAGCGCACGTCCGACACCAGCCGCACGACCCAGCCGATTTCCGCGTCCGCATCGGCACTGGCAAGCCCCTTGTGGCGCGGCCACTCGGAGAGGCACAGCAGCGACTGGCGCCGCTCGCCGTACTCGACCATGTGCGCCCAAAGCTCTTCGGTGATGAAGGGCATGAACGGATGCAGCAGCTTGAGGCACTGATCGAGCACCCACGCGGCGCACGCACGCGTCTCGGCCTTCGCAGCCTCGTCATCGCCGGCCAGGATCGGCTTGATCAGCTCGAGATACCAGTCGCAGTAGATGCCCCAGACGAACTCGTAGATGCCGTTCGCCGCCTCGTTGAACTTGTAGGCTTCGAGGCCGGCCGTCACGGCGGTAGCAGCCCGCTCCGTCTCCCCCACGATCCAGCGGTTCAGCGTGTGCTTGACGGCCTTGGGATCGAAATCGAACTGGCGCACGCACTCGTTCATCTCGCCGAAGCGCGCTGCGTTCCAGAGCTTGGTCGCGAAGTTGCGATAGCCTTCCACGCGCGCAGGCGCCAGCTTGACGTCACGCCCCTGCGCCGCCATCGCCGCCAGCGTGAAGCGCAGCGCATCCGCGCCGTACTTGTCGATGAGCGCCAGGGGATCGATCACGTTCCCCTTCGATTTGCTCATCTTCTGGCCCTTCTCGTCGCGGACCAGGGCGTGGATGTAGACGTCTCCGAACGGCACCTCACCCATGAACTCGATGCCCATCATCATCATGCGGGCGACCCAGAAGAAGATGATGTCGAAGCCGGTGACAAGCACGCTCGTCGGATAGAAGCGCTTGAGCTCGGCCGTCTGATCCGGCCATCCCATGGTCGAGAACGGCCACAGCGCCGACGAGAACCACGTGTCGAGCACGTCCTCGTCGCGCGTGAGCGCGATCGGCGCGTTCGCGCCTGCGTAGTGCTTGTCGGCCTGCGCGCGGGCTTCCGCCTCGCTCGCCGCGACGAACACGCGCCCATCCGGGCCATACCACGCGGGAATCTGATGGCCCCACCAGAGCTGGCGCGAGATGCACCACGGCTGGATGTTGCGCATCCATTCGAAGTAGGTCTTTTCCCAGTTCTGCGGCACGAACTTCGTCTTGCCGGTCTCGACGGCCGCGATGGCAGGCTTGGCGAGCTCGGCCGCGTTCACGTACCACTGGTCCGTCAGCCACGGCTCGATGATGTCGTTCGAGCGGTCGCCGTGCGGCACCGTATGCGCCGTCGGCTCGATCTTGGCGAGCAGCCCCAGCGCGGCCATGTCGCTGACAATGCGAAGCCGGGCGACGAAGCGATCGAGACCGCGATAGGCTTCCGGCACGTCGTCGGTCATGCACCCGAACGCATCGAGCACGTTGATCTTCGCCAGATCGTGCCGCTTACCGACCTCAAAGTCGTTGAAGTCGTGCGCCGGCGTGATCTTGACCGCGCCCGTGCCCTTCTCGGGATCGGAATACTCGTCGGCCACGATCGGAATCTCGCGGCCGACCAGCGGCAGAACCACCTTCGCACCCGCCTTGACCAGCGCCGCATAGCGCTCGTCCTTCGGATGCACGGCCACACCACTGTCGCCGAGCATCGTCTCCGGCCGCGTCGTCGCCACGACAATGTAGCCGCGCGTCTCGAACGCCGTCGGCTTGCCCTCGTCGTCGAACGCAATCGGATGCTGATACGTCGCGCCACCCGCCAGCGGATAGCGGAAGTGATACATGTGCCCCGACGGGTCCTTCTTCAGAACCTTCGCCAGCGCATCCGCATCAAACGGCTTCTCCGGGTCCCCGTCATCTTGTTTGCCCGCCTCCGGCAGGGCCCAACTGAACGAACCCTTCTTCTCGACCTGCACGACCTCGAGATCGGAAATCGCCGTCTGGAACTTCGGGTCCCAGTTGACGAGCCGCTTGTCCTTGTAAATGAGGCCCTTGTTGTAAAGGTCGACGAACACCTTGGTGACGGCACGCACCATCTGGTCGTCGGCCGCGCCGTTCGCGCCCATCGTGAAGCGCTCGCGGCTCCAGTCGCACGAGGCGCCGAGCCGGCGGAGCTGGTTGAAGATCGTCGAGCCGCTTTCTTCCTTCCACGCCCAGATGCGGCGCACGAACTCCTCGCGCCCGAGCTCGCGCCGCCCCGGCTGCTGGCGTTCCATGAGCTGGCGCTCGACGACCATCTGCGTCGCGATGCCGGCGTGATCCGTCCCCGGCTGCCACAGCACGTCGCGCCCGCGCATGCGCTCGAAGCGCACGAGCACGTCCTGCAGGGTGTTGTTGAGCGCATGCCCCATGTGGAGCGAGCCGGTCACGTTCGGAGGCGGAATGACGATCGAATAGGGCTCGGCCTGCGCGCGATCCGGGCGACCGGCGCGGAATGCGTCCGCCTTGTTCCAGGTCTCATTGATGCGCGGCTCGATATCGGCGGGCTGATACGTCTTCTCGAGCATGGGGCGCGGGCCTTTGCGGAATGAAAAACGGCAAGCAGGCGTCCTACGAACCCACTTGCCGCCTGTCAATCGGCACCGGATGGCAGTGTACGCCCGGATCGCCGCGCGACAGAGCGCTCCGTCGAAGGACGGGGCTCCGGGCGGGACGGGGAAATGCGCCGGTCAGTGGCCGGACGGCGGCTTTCCGGTCGGGTTCACGTTGCCGACATCGACGCGCAGGGCGCGCTCCATGATGCGCGGCATGTTGTCGGCCACCCACTTTTGCAGCATGGGCCGCAGCATGTCGGCGACCGCATCCTCGAGCGTCCGGACGGGCGCCCCCTGGGGAGCCGCCACCGGCAGGTTGCCGAGGTCGGGCATGGGAAGCTGCGGCGAGCGCGCACCGGGCGCAGGCCCCGGCTCAAGCACCGGCGTCAGCGGGATCGCCGTCAGCGCCGCCGAAGCAGCGGACGCCGCCAGCCCCTGCGCCAGCGCATCGAGCGCCTGCGCCGCAACCGCCGAAGGCTCAGGCTGCACGTTGGAGAAGTCGGGCTTCGCAGGCTCGGCAAACGCGGGCTTCGAGGCGCCGTTCAGCGCCGAGCCGTTCAGGCCCGACCCGTTCATGCCAAAGTGCCCAGCGCTGTCGTAGGGCTGCTTGCCGTTGAACGGAGACGCATGCTCCTTCGCCGCATCGATTGCGGGAGCGGCCGGTGCAGCGTCGCTCGGCCGCGGCGAGGCGGAAAATGTCGCCTCCGGCGCCTTGAAAGATGCCTCCGGCGCTTTGAAGGTCGCCTCCGGCGCTTTGAAAGATGGCTCCGGCGCCTTGACGGGCGACTCCGGCGCAGGCGGTGTCACGTCCGGCGCCCGATGCGACCCATTCAATGCACTCGCATTGAAGAACGGCGATCCAAACGAAGGCGTCGAACCCGAAGGTGCCGTCGGATTTACCGGCTCGCCCGGCACCACTGCGCCGAGCCCCGTCAGACGCTTCAGCGCTTCATCGAGGCCACCCGTATCGGCAGCCGGCTTGGCATCGGCTTTATCGGCCGGCGCCGCAACCGCATCGCGCTCGGCCGTCGGCAGAGGCGACAGCGTCGGCGTCACGGGGGCTTGCGGCGGATAGAAACTCTGCTTGCGAAGCGGCGGGAACCCGAACGTGCGCGTCGGCGGCGCCGGAGACGCAATGGGAGACGCAGCGGGAGACGCTGGCGAGGGCGCGCTGGCTCCACCGAACGGCGGCGGCGGTATCGAGGCGGCAAGAGGCGGCAGCGCGGCGTCGGCCGGCGCAGGCGCCGAAACCTCGGCGGCAGACGCCGTGACCGGCGGCTTGGGCGCGGCCTCGACACTCTTCGACGACATAAAACCTGCGTCACTCCGGGCCGCCGGCTTGGGCGCTGCGGACGATGCGCTGTCAGAAACGTCGCCGTCGTCCAGCATGTCGGCCAGATCTTGATCGAACGACATCGGCCGCTTGGAGCCGAGAGGGCTGGTCGCAGGCAGCGATCCGCTCGCCAGCACGCCCATCAGGCGATCGGGCGCACGCGGCGGCACGACATCCGGTGACGAACTCTTGGACGCGCTTGCGCCGCCATTGAAAGAGCGCGGCACGAGAGGGTTCGGCTCAAGGGCGGGAAAAACCGAAGCGGCGGCGCCTTCCGGCTCGTCGGCGATGATTTGACGAACCGTAGCAAGGATCTCCTCCATGCTCGGCTCGGTGCCCTTGTCCGCTGTCGTCATGCCCAATACCTACCCGCCTCATCCGCACCGCTCGCCGTGCCCCCGGCGCAAATCGCCAGAGCGGCACGATAACGGCCTCCGGAAAGACGTACCCTGGTGCCGGCGAGCGTTCAATGCTGCCGGCATCCCTGTCCGCAATCCGAAACGCTTATGCTCAGCTTTGCTCCGGACCTTTTTGAGGCAGGCCGTCCCTTTTTTAGCGAGACCGCTCAGCAAGGCCGGGCGCAAAGGCTGTCGAAGGCGGCTTCAGGGCTTCTTCGGCGACTTCACGCTCTCGGCGATTTCGATATGCAGCGCCTTCTCGACCATGCGGGGCATGTTGTCGGCGAGCCACTGACGCAGCATCGGCCGCAGCAGATCGGCTGTTGTGTCTTCCATTCCGCCGGAGGCCGCAGGAGCCACGACAGCAGGAGCGGCCGAGGCAGGCAGCGGCGGCGGAGCCGTTTCAAGGGCAGCCGGTTCAACGGCAACGGGCGGTGCCTCGACAGGCGCCATCATGACCGGAGCCACGACGGGTGCAGCCACGACAGGCGCTTCCACCTGCACCGGCGGCGCGACGTACACCGGGGGCGCCACGTAGACAGGCGGGGCCACTTCGACGGGAGGTGCCGGAGCAGGAGCGGGAGCCGCGGCTGCCGCGGGCGGCCCCGACATGCGCATGAAATGCGTATCCTTGAACGCCGCCATCACGCGCTTCGGCTCTTCCGAGGGCGGGCTGGCCGACATCGCGGGCGAGGAAACGGCCGGCTCTTGCATTGCGGGCGCGGGCTCGTGCGCATGCGCCGCCCCGTTCGAATAGCCCGTGCCGTTGAGGTGCGATCCGTTGGCGTACTCGCCGGAGCGCACGGTCAGCGAGCTCAAGGCCGCATGGTGGCCGTTCATGGCGTCGGAAGCGTGCGCATCGGCCTCGGCATAGGCCGGCGCCGTCTCAGGCTGCGCGGCTGTCGCGTTGCGGATGGCGTCCGTCAGACGGCCCAGCAACGGCGTGTGGCGGTCCGTTTGCGGCGGAGACGCGCGAAAAATTGCAGGTAGGTCGAAATCACCGGCGTCATCGAGAACGCCATCGCCCTTGAGTAGGATCGGCGTGCCGCCAAGCTCACCGTTGTGCTGTTCGCCAGGTTCCTCGGCAATGATCCTGCGGATCGATGCCAGGATTTCTTCCATGCTTGGCTGGCCGTTCTTCTCTGTCATGTTCATTACGCCACTCCCTACGCATACCACGACACGAACTACCGGCACCGACCCGCATTGGCACCGCCCCGTAAAGCGCGCCCGTCACAACGGACACGTCTCCTCGTGTGCGCGCCCGCACAGAGGTCCTTGATGCCGTGATCTGCCATTCCCCTTGCGTCGGCAGACGTGGCACTCGTAGTGCAAAGTTGTGTGTGGGACTCCCACCGTACCCCAAGCTAAGAAGCATAAAGGGCAACGATGTGGCAAAGCCACAGAACAACTGAAATCGCCAAGCGATCAGTTGTCAGCTAGCAAGGCAAAGTGCCGCGCTCAAGGATTTTATTTGACGGATTCGCCCTGCGGCAGCTCTTCGATACGCCCGTCGGAATGGGTTATCGAGGTTCCCCAAGGCTTACGGCGCACTTCCTGATAATGCGCCTCAGCGTCGTATGCGATGGCCGTAAATCCAAGATTGATCGCATCGAGCCGGCCGATGGCCGAGAGCAGTGTGTAGCTCGACACGACGACGTTGCGCCGGGTCGAAACGAGCTGCACTTGGGAGTTCAAAAGTTCGACTTCAGCGTTAAGAACGTCGAGCAGCGTGCGCTGTCCGACGCGCTCTTCTTCGCGCACACCGGTCAAAGCCGTGGTGTTCGCATTCACCTGCGCCTGATCCGACTGAACCTGGGCCTGCGCGGCAAGCACCTGAGACCAGGCGGCCACCACGAGCGACTCGGATTCACTGCGCGCCTGCTCAATTTCCTGCAGACGGCTGACATGGATATGCTTCTGCTGGCGCACGCGGGCGTACACTTCGCCGCCCTCGTAGATCGGCACCGTCAGACGGCCGGTCACGGTCGCCTGCTCCGACTCCGCGGTCGTCACGCTCGTATCGAAGCGATCCGAGTAGGACGCTTCGAGTTGAACGCTCGGCAGCAGCTCGCCGCGGATGCGGTCGACGCCGTAACGCGCAGCCTGCTCCAGATAGAGCGCACCCACCACGGCTGGATTTTCATGCGTGCCGATGTTGGTGGCTTCCTGAAGCGAATTCGGCATCCAGCGCTGGAAGCCATCAGGCTCGACCAGATTGCCCGGCGCATGACCGATGACGCGCTCGTAAACGGCGCGGCTGGTCTTGAGGTTGGCGCGCGCCAGATCGAGGGCCGAGACGGAGCCTGCGCGGCGAGCCTGCGCCTGCGCCACGTCCGTACGCGTCACCTCACCGACCGCGAAGCGGTCTTCGGTGGCCTTGAGCTCGCGCGACAGCACGTTCACGTTGTTCTCGCGCAGACGCACGATCGCCTGATCGCGCACGACGTCCATGAACGCAGTCACGGCCTGCAGCAGCACGTCCTGCTCGACGGCGCGCAGCGTCTCGCGCCCGGCGCGCACGTTGGCTTCCTGCTCATTCACGGCATTGATGACGCGGAAGCCGGAGAAAATCGGCTGCACGGCGTCGATCGAGTAACCCTTCGGCTTGATTTCCTGCTCGTTCGTCCCGATCGCGGGAATGGTCGAGCGCTGCCGGTTGTATTGGTAGTTGATGTCCGCGTTGCCGGTGATGACGGGCCGGAATCCGGACCGGGCGCGCGTCACTTCTTCGTCGGTCGCCCTGAGGCGCGCACGTTCTGCATCGAGTTGCGGGTTGTATTCGTAGGCCGAGGCGAGCGCCTGATTCAGGGTTTCGGCCCGCGCTGTAGCAGACCCAAATACCAGCCCAGCCACCGCAAGAGCGATGACGGAGTTCAACGGCAACCGAACGTACGGCCCGCGCGCGATATGACCCAAGACCAAGGCAGCCCCTCGTCCGCTGTCGATCCGGCATACCCCCGCCGAATCGCGCTTAACATGTTAACCTCTTAGAACAGCGGTGCGATTCGAAGAAGCTGTCTGGAACCAGAATCGGAACATGGTCCGCCCCGCGTTGCAGCTTTCCCACACGCATGACTTTTGTGCTGACGGCGAAAAGCGGCGACTCATCCGGAGATGACGGCCTAAACCCATATTATCTCGTCAGAAAAAATATGCGTGGACACGGAGACTCAGTTGCCGTGTTGTCTCGGCACTAGGTGACGAAACCCGAACTGCAAGGGGACAACCTGTTAAAAGGTGAAAGCTGCCGGTTTCTCGAACCCGGGCAGAACGTCGCCGCTGGCATCGAACACTTCCGCCGCCCCGAACGACCGGCCCTCGCGCTGCCAGACGGTGGCCCGCCCGGCGCCGCGCCCCGAAATCGCGACCAGCCGGCCGCCATCCTTGAGCTGATCGAACAGCGCCTCGGGCACGACCTCGATGGCGCCTTCCACGACGATAGCGTCATAGGGGCCTTCGACGGCCCAGCCCTGAGCGAGATCGCCCTCGACCACGCTGACAGTCGAGCAGCCGACTGACGGAAGCAGCTCACGCGCCGAAGCCGCCAGCGCGCTGTCGCTTTCCAGCGCCACCACGCGACCCGCTAATTGCGCGAGAACCGCCGACGAGTAGCCGGAGCCGGCACCGATATCGAGCACAACCCCCGTGGCATCGATCTCGGCCGCCTGGACGAGCTTGGCGAACACGCGCGCCGCCAGCAGCGAGCGCTTTCCCGCGCCCTGCGGCGGCGAAAGCGGCACGGACCCATCCATGTAGGCGAGGCCCCGAACCCGCTCGGGCACGAACTTCTCCCGCGGCACATCCCGCATCGCGCGAATGATGCGCCGGTCCGTCACGTCGCTCGGACGCACCTGCGATTCGACCATGTTCGCGCGCTGAATGGCAAAATCCACGGCATTCTCCCTGGGGAGCCGCATGTCATGGCTCCGCGTGTCCGGCGTGACCTTACTCAAAGTCGCGCGCACCGGCCACACCCCTCGTCACGACCAAAGTGCAAAGGCGCGCATGTGTCGCCGCGGGCGCGTCTCTTAGGACACGTCTCTTCGGCTGCGTCTCTTAGGATATGGGCCACACCCAATACAAGATCAGCAACGCGAGCCCGATCCACACGGCAACGACGATCGCAGCCCCGAGAACACTGCGCGGACGCTCCGCGAGACGGCTCGCCTCGTCCCGGAGTTCCGCCATGACGCCGGGATCGACCCAGCGCACCAGCAGCCCGACCACCAGCGGCAGAAGAATAAGCTCGTCCAAGAACCCAATGACGGGGATGAAATCGGGAATGAGATCGATGGGCGACAGCACGTAAGCCGCGACCAGAACGGCAACCCCCTTCACCCAAAGGGAGACGCCCGGATGACGTACAGCCAGGTAGAGCGCGATGCCGTCCCGCTTGGCGCAACGGGCCAGATCCTCGAGCCGCCGGCCCCAGTCCCGAAAGATCGCCCCGCAGGAACAGGCCACGCCTTCGCTCCAATATGAAATGATGACGGCAGCGCGAGCGCGCGCTTGTGCATCCGTTTCAGTATATGATAGATGCCTGCTGGCGCAGGGGAAATACAGCGCCCGGACGGGTTCCAGGAACCCGCGTCCGTCCCCTGCCTGCATACATTTTGAGGCCACGTGGCGGAGTGGTGACGCAGCGGACTGCAAATCCGCGTACCCCGGTTCAATTCCGGGCGTGGCCTCCATTCCTTTGTCTCTCTCCCTTATCGAAACTTAGAGCACAAGACGCGGGTCTTGTGCCGCGCATCACGTTCGCGCGCCGCGGCCACGCCAGTCGGAAGCATCGCGCTCCGGGTCACGCGCATCATGACACAGTGAGGCGGGACTTGGCGCCAAGCGCCCCTCAGCCACCTCCCTCGACCGATCCTTCACGCGAACGATAGACGGCATCACGCGTCCCCGCATGCGGCTCCGCTTAGCATTCGGCGCACGCCTGCCCCCGAATTGAACGAGCCGAGAGCGCATCCGGTCGCATTCGCCGCCTTTGCAAATTTGCGGCTTCCGCATCGCAAATCCTCGCACATTTACGTCTGCGCAAAGCGTCGTGAGCGGCTACAGCGAACGCGTCCTCGATAGAGATCACAGAGATGCGCACGCGGGCGAACCTCAGACTTGTGGAACCTCCCTGCCCCTCCCTCCGCCAAGGCACGCCCGAGAACGGCGAGCCCGACAACTTGGAAGGACCGAGGCTCTCTGCTGCGCCCTTTGGCTGCGACCCGGAGTGGCCGCGAGACGAGATTCTAAATCTAGCTGTTGGAAGGAAAAGGTGCATGACGCACAAGAAGTCCTATAGCGAGCTGCGTGCCGAGCTGCTCTCCCGCTATCCCACTGGCGCAACCCGTGGCGGCGTCGGCATTGACGACATCGTCCAGCTTCGCCTTCAGACGCCCTACGAAACCCATCTCGACGTGGCGCGCGCAATGGCGACCGCCATGCGCCGCGACATGGCGGAGTACGACACGGACGTCGGCAAGTTCACCCAGTCGCTCGGCTGCTGGTCCGGCTTCCACGCCCAGCAGATGATCAAGGCCGTCAAGCGGCTGCGCGGAACCACGAAGGGCGCATACGTCTACCTTTCGGGCTGGATGGTCGCCGGCCTTCGCAACCGCTGGGGTCATCTTCCGGATCAGTCGATGCACGAGAAGACCTCGGTCGTCGATCTCATCGAGGAAATCTACGTTTCGCTGCGCCAGGCCGACGAGGTCGCCCTCAATGACCTCTTCAACGAGCTCAAGGCAGCCAGGGCGAAAGGCGCGCCGGCCAAGGTCGTGAACGAGATCATCGCGCGCATCGACGGCTTCGAAAGCCACGTCGTCCCGATCATCGCCGACATCGACGCCGGCTTCGGCAACGAGCACGCCACCTATCTCCTGGCGAAGGAAATGATCAAGGCGGGCGCATGCTGCCTGCAGATCGAGAACCAGGTATCCGACGCCAAGCAGTGCGGCCACCAGGACGGCAAGGTTACGGTTCCGCGCGAAGACTTCATTGAAAAGCTACGCGCCTGCCGCCTCGCGTTCGAGGAGCTGGGTGTGAACGACGGCGTCATCGTCGCGCGCACGGACAGCCTGGGCGCGAGCCTCACGCAGAAGATCCCTGTCAGCCAGCGCCCCGGCGACATGGCATCGAGCTACACCAAGTGGCTCAAGACCGAACCCGTCACGGGCGACAATCCTCTGCGCGAGGGCGAGATGGCGATCTGGCAGAACGGCGCGCTGGTGCGCCCCGCCCGCATGCCGAACGGCCTCTTCTCATTCCGCGAGGGATCGGGCCGCGCGCGCGTGATCGAGGATTGCGTCGCCTCGCTCCGGGACGGCGATGCCGACATGATCTGGATCGAGACCGACACGCCGAACGTCGACGAGATCGCCAGCATGGTGAGCGACATCCGCAAGGAAGTCCCGAACGCCAAGCTTGTCTATAACAACTCGCCGTCATTCAACTGGACGCTGAACCTTCGCAAGCAGGTCCGCGCGCAGTGGATCGCCGACGGCAAGATTTCCGAAAAGGACTATCCGAACGACAACGCGCTCATGTCGGCGGACTTCGACGCCAGCGACCTCGGCCGCGAAGCCGACGTGCGCCTGCGCCGCTTCCAGACCGACATCTCCGCCCGCGCCGGCGTGTTCCACAACCTGATCACGCTGCCAACCTTCCATCTGACGGCGAAGAGCACCGACGAGCTGTCGCGCGGCTACTTCGGCGACGACAAGATGCTGGCTTACGTGGCGACCGTGCAGCGCGAAGAAATTCGTCGCGGTATCAGCGCGGTTCGCCATCAGCATGAGGTGGGCTCGGATCTCGGCGACACGTTCAAGGAAATGGTGTCGGGCGAGCGTGCGCTGAAGGCGGGCGGCGCTCACAACACCATGAACCAGTTCGCGGCGGAATAACGCGTCATACGGGCTGGGCCGCTCACGCGCGGCCCGGCCCGGCAAGTTTCGGCGCGGCCGAGATCGTAAAAGACGTCACGAACAGGGATCGGAGAGCGGCGAATGGCTGAGGACGAATTCCGTCGGGTAGACCTATCCAACGACGAGCCGCAGGAACGCGCGCTTCGTCGCGTGGCCGATGCGGCCCACCGCCTGAACGAGGCGGTTCAGCGCGCCGTGAAGGAGAACCTCACCGTCGAGCTGATCCGCGTCTCCCGCCATCACGACGGACAGGGCAACTGGGGCGATCAGATCGTGCCGATGATACGCGGCGAACGGCGTGCGGAGCCGTCCGCTCTCGAGTGAGTGGAGCGCGCGCCTCTCCAAACTGAACAGCCAGCAGCCGCACCAACAGCAACAACAGCCATCCCGCGCACAACGCGGGAGCAGAGTTTTATCGTAACGAGGGGATCACCGTGACTTCCGGAACGACCGTTTCACTGGACAGCTTCAACGCGCGCCGAACCCTGGACGTCGAAGGCGCCAAGTATGTCTACTACTCTCTCCCCGAAGCGGAGAAGAACGGTCTGACCGGCATTTCGAACCTTCCGTTTTCGATGAAGGTGCTGCTCGAGAACCTCTTGCGCCATGAGGACGGGCGCTCCGTCACCAAGGCCGACATCGTCGCCATGTCGGAGTGGCTGCAGAACACGGGCAAAGCCGAGAAGGAGATCGGCTTCCGCCCCGCGCGCGTACTGATGCAGGACTTCACCGGCGTCCCCGCCGTCGTTGATCTCGCCGCCATGCGCGACGGCATGCTGACGCTCGGCGGTGATGCCAACAAGATCAACCCGCTTGTCCCCGTCGATCTCGTCATCGACCATTCGGTCATCGTCGACGCCTTCGGAAGCCCCGACGCGTTGGGCAAAAACGTCGAGCTCGAGTACAGCCGCAACGGCGAGCGCTATGTGTTCCTGAAATGGGGACAAGGCGCATTCGCCAACTTCCGCGTCGTGCCGCCCGGCACCGGCATCTGCCATCAGGTGAACCTCGAATATCTGGCGCAGACCGTATGGACCGCCACCGATGCGTCCGGCGAAACGCTCGCCTATCCCGACACCCTCGTCGGCACCGACAGCCACACGACGATGGTCAACGGGCTCGCCGTGCTCGGCTGGGGCGTGGGCGGCATCGAGGCGGAAGCCGCCATGCTGGGCCAGCCGCAATCGATGCTTCTTCCCGAGGTGATCGGCTTCCGCCTGACGGGCGCGCTCCAGGAAGGCGTCACCGCCACCGACCTCGTGCTGACGGTCACGCAGATGCTGCGCGTGAAGGGCGTGGTGAACAAATTCATCGAGTTCTTCGGGTCCGGCCTCGATAACCTGACGCTCGCCGACCGCGCCACCATCGCCAACATGGCGCCCGAGTATGGCGCGACCTGCGGCTTCTTCCCTATAGACGACGAGACGCTCAACTACCTCAACATCTCGGGCCGCGAGCCCGCGCGCGTGGCCCTCGTCGAAGCGTATGCGAAAGCCCAGGGCCTGTTCCGCAACCGCGGCGCGAGCGATCCCGTCTTCACCGATACGCTCGCACTCGATCTCGCGACGGTCGGTCCCTCCATGGCGGGCCCGAAGCGCCCGGAAGGCCGCATCGCGTTGGCCGACGTCAAGACCGGCTTCCTCGCCGCCCTCGATGGCGAATACCGCAAGCCCAACGAGGAGACGAAACGCGCGCCGGTCGATGGCCGCGACTTCGCAATCGGCCACGGCGACGTCGTCATCGCCGCCATCACGAGCTGCACGAATACGTCGAACCCATCGGTGCTGATCGCGGCCGGCCTTCTTGCGCGCAATGCGGCCGCCAAGGGCCTGACCGCGAAATCCTGGGTCAAGACCTCGCTCGCGCCGGGAAGCCAGGTTGTTGCCGCCTACCTCGAGAAGTCGGGCCTGCAGAAGGATCTCGACAAGGTCGGCTTCAACCTCGTCGGCTTCGGCTGCACCACCTGCATCGGAAATTCCGGGCCTCTCCCAGCGGAGATCTCGAAGACGATCAACGAAAACGGCCTCGTTGCCGCGGCCGTGCTCTCCGGAAATCGCAACTTCGAAGGCCGCGTCAGCCCGGACGTGCAGGCGAACTATCTGGCATCGCCCCCGCTGGTCGTCGCCTACGCGCTCGCCGGCACCGTCGTGCGCGATTTCGCAACCGAACCTCTCGGCATCAGCCGCGACGGCAATCCCGTCTATTTGAAAGACATCTGGCCGTCGAACAAGGAAGTGCAGCAGTTCATCGCCGACAACGTCACGCGCGACCTGTTCCGATCCAGATACGCCGATGTGTTCCGTGGCGACGACAACTGGCGCACGATCGAAACCGGCTCCGGCCTGACCTACGGTTGGGACCAAGCCTCGACCTACGTCCAGAACCCGCCCTACTTCCGCGGCATCACCCAGAAGGCGCGCCCGATCGTGGATATCGAAGGCGCGCGCATCCTGGCGCTCTTCGGCGACAAGATCACCACCGACCACATCTCGCCCGCAGGCTCCATCAAGGCGGCGTCCCCCGCTGGCAAATACCTTCTCGACGAAGGCGTGCAGCCCGAAGACTTCAACCAGTACGGCACGCGGCGCGGCAACCATGAGGTGATGATGCGCGGCACGTTCGCCAACATCCGCATCAAGAACCACATGGTGCGCGATGCGGCCGGCAACGTCGTCGAAGGCGGCTACACGATCCACCATCCCTCGCGCGAACGCCTCGCCATCTACGACGCCGCGCAGCGCTACGCCGATGAAGGCGTGCCCCTCGTCGTTTTCGCAGGCGTCGAATACGGCAACGGCTCGTCGCGCGATTGGGCCGCGAAGGGCACCAACCTGCTCGGAGTAAAAGCGGTCATCGCCCAGTCGTTCGAGCGCATCCATCGCTCGAACCTGGTCGGCATGGGCATCGTGCCGTTCGTGTTCGAGACGGGAACGAGCTGGCAGTCGCTCGGGCTCGACGGCAGCGAGAAAATCACGCTTCGCGGGCTCGCGGACGTCAAGCCGCGCCAGATCGTCGAAGCCCGTTTCGAGCGGTTCGACGGCACCGCAGCCACCGTTCCGCTCATCTGCCGAATCGATACGCTCGACGAGGTCGAGTATTTCCGAAACGGCGGCATCCTGCAGTACGTCCTGCGCAATCTCGCTGCCGCATAGCGAGATAAAGATGTCTTTATATCACTTGACGACGCTAGGGTTTTCGGGCACGTTCAAGCTTGTCGAGGTCTCTGGGCCCATACTCGGGCGCCAGAGCTAAGAGGGAATTCGGTGACCTCCTCCAGGAGGTAATCCGAAGCTGCCCCCGCAACTGTATGTGGTTAGCCGACATCCGAAAGAGCCACTGGAACTCGCGTTCCGGGAAGGTGGATGGAAGCGACGACCCACGAGCCAGGAGACCTGCCCCGACACCATAACGTCCACTGGCGGGGTGTCCCGGTGAGTCGCATGCAACCGGCGGCAAACCCGTCGGTGCCCGCACGCGTCCTCTCGGCCTTTGCCTCCATCTCGATGGAGACTGCCGATGTCATTCTCAAAACTCGATGCATTCCTTGCTAGGCGCCTCTTGAGCGCTGCCGACGGATAGCGTCCGCACGCCTGATCCCCACGCATTCAACTGAAACTTCAGACGCGGCACGCACGGCGTGACCGCGAGGAGAACCGTATTATGTCAGTCACCGTTTCAAACTTGGGTTTCCCGCGCATCGGCTCCAAGCGCGAGCTCAAGATCGCACTCGAAAACTACTGGTCCGGTAAGACCGACGCCGACGCCCTGCAAAAGGTAGCGGCCAGCATTCGCACGTCGAACTGGGAGCGCCAGAGGGCAGCCGGAATCCATCACATTCCGAGCAACGACTTCTCTCTCTACGACCATGTGCTCGACACCAGCGTCATGGTGGGCGCGGTGCCGCAGATCTACGGCTGGCAGAACGGCCCCGTCCCGCTCGACACCTACTTTGCGATGGCGCGCGGCAGCCAGACTTTCAAATCGCTGCCCGACGCGTGCTGCGGCGGCACCCATGCCGCGAAGACCGGCGTGCCTGCGCTCGAAATGACGAAGTGGTTCGACACCAACTACCACTACATGGTGCCCGAGCTGCTCAAAGGACAGTCGTTCTCTCTGGGCTCCGACAAGGCCATCGTCGAGTTCAACGAGGCGAAGGCGCAAGGCATCCACACGCGCCCCGTGCTGCTGGGACCGGTCAGCTATCTCAAACTCGCCAAGTCGAAAGATCAGGGCTTCGACCCGCTCTCGCTTCTTCCCGGCCTGATCCCGGTTTACGTCGACGTGCTGCGCCGCCTCGCGGAAAGCGGCGCCGACTGGGTGCAGCTCGACGAGCCGGTCCTCGCCCTCGACATCGAGGATGGGGTTCAGTTCGCCTTGCAGTCTGCCTACGAGCAGATCGCGAAAGCCGTACCGCGGCTGCGCGTGCTGGTTGCCAGCTACTTCGGCCCCTACGGGTCCAATCTCGAAACGGCGCTCGCTTTGCCGATTGCCGGTCTTCATCTGGATCTGGTGCGCGCGCCCCATCAGATGGAAGCGGTGCTCGCGAAGGCGCCCGCAAATCTCGTGCTCTCGCTCGGCGTCATCGACGGCCGCAACATCTGGCGCGCAAACCTCCCGGCCATCCTCGATCGGCTGGAGCCGGTGGTCGCGTCCCGTCGCGCCAACAAGTTGTTCGTCGCGCCCTCGTGCTCGCTCCTCCACACGCCCATCGACCTTGAGCTGGAAACGAGCCTCGATCCGGACCTCAAGACATGGCTCGCGTTCGCGGTCCAGAAGCTTGACGAGCTTTCCGTGCTCGGCCGCGCCCTCAATGAAGGCCGCAGCAGCGTGAAGGATGAGCTGGCGGCATCGGCGGCCGCCGCTCAATCCCGCCGCACGTCCCCAAAAATCCACAGCAACGCGGTGCAGACGCGCCTTGCCGCGGTGACGGATGCGATGTCCAAACGCGCATCTCCATTCGCCGCGCGCCGCGCGCTTCAACAGAAGCACCTGCAGCTTCCCCGCTTCCCGACGACCACGATCGGCTCGTTCCCGCAGACGGACACCGTTCGGAAAGCGCGTTCCGGCCACGCAAAAGGAACCGTCAACGACGCGGACTACACGGCCTTCCTGCGGAAGGAAACCGAAGCGGCGATCCGCTGGCAGGAAGACATCGGCATCGACGTGCTCGTGCATGGCGAGTTCGAACGCAACGACATGGTGCAGTACTTCGGCGAGCAGCTCGCCGGCTTCGCCTTCACGAAGCACGCCTGGGTGCAAAGCTACGGGTCGCGCTACGTGCGCCCGCCGATCCTGTTCGGCGACGTGTCGCGCCCGAAGCCGATGACGGTCGAATGGTGGACGTACGCCCAGTCACTGACCAAGAAGCCCGTCAAGGGCATGCTCACCGGACCGGTCACGATCCTGAACTGGTCGTTCGTCCGCGATGACGTCCCGCGCAGCACGCCGTGCCGCCAGATCGCGCTCGCGATCCGCGATGAAGTCGCCGACCTCGAGAAGGCAGGCGCCGCCATGATCCAGATCGACGAGGCAGCCCTGCGCGAAGGCCTGCCGCTCCGCCGCGCCGAGTGGAAAGCCTACCTGGATTGGGCCGTCGAGAGCTTCCGGCTCTGCTCGAGCAGCGTAACCGACACCACCCAGATCCACACGCACATGTGCTACTCGGAGTTCAACGACATCATCGACGCCATTGGCGCCATGGATGCCGACGTCATCTCCATCGAGACCTCGCGGTCGAAAATGGAGCTTCTCGACGCCTTCAAGACCTACAAGTATCCGAACGAGATCGGCCCGGGCGTCTACGACATCCACTCGCTCAGAATTCCCCCGATCGAGGAAATGGTCACCCTGCTGGAGAAGGCCAAGGAGCGCATTTCACCCGACTTGATCTGGGTGAACCCGGACTGCGGATTGAAGACCCGCAAATGGGAAGACGTTCGCCCCGCTCTGACCAACATGGTGGCCGCGGCAAAGCAACTACGCGACGCAGTGAGCTAAGCGACAACAAAAAGCGCGGCAGCGATGATCGCTGCCGCGCTTCATTTCCTTCACGCGCAAAATTCCTCACGCCGAGCAGCTCACGACTCCTCGACAGCCCGTTCCGCAACCTTGACCATCGGCACCATCTGGTCCCCCCATTGCCCGCACCCGTTGTGATGGCGCGAGGCCCGCATCAGCTCCACCGTGACCCCGGCAGAGACAGCATTCGTGATCTGCTGATTGAGCCGATGCACCGTGTCCGCCACTCTTCGGATCAGCATATCCGGATCGGATTTGCGAGGCCCATTGAACGGCTCGGGCAGCGCCAGAATATCTGCGGAACGCATCGGCTCTCCATGGGTTGATAGCGTCGAACGATTGATCGGCATCTTTCGCCGGACGCTATCCGCAAGCCCCCGTCGGCGTACATTCCTGAAAAAGTAAATTAATGCGAAGCCCGGCTTGCAAAGCAGACAATGATGCGAATGAGCGCGCAGCCCCGCGTCGAGAATCGGCCGCAGGCCACTGGCTGACGAAGCGCCACGAGCCAAGCCCAGACACGGCCTTCACCATGTTTTGCGGCCTTCGCAGATTTGCACGCCCCGCTTCGCAAAAGTTCACGCTTTCAGCGCTTCCGCCGGGCCGCACCCATACGGGATACTTGGCCCTGCGGCGTGTGCGCGCGCCGTCATTGCGGCGTGATCTTCTTAGGTAAGAAGCGCGTCAGCGAACCCGCCGCCGAACGACAGGCGAACGCAACGCAGCGCCGCTCGAACGACATGGAGAACCGGCATGAACATCTATGACACCTCGATCCCCAGGCACGACGCCAGCGCGCCCGAGCTGCGGATCGACGGCAAGTCCGTGCCGCTCGAAGTCCGCCGCGGCACCCACGGCCCCGACGTCTTGGACATCGCCAAGCTGTACGGGACCACCGGCCGCTTCACGTATGATCCGGGCTTCACCTCGACCGCCAACTGCTCCTCTGCGATCACATTCATCGATGGCGACAAGGGCGAGCTCCTGTATCGCGGCTACTCCATCGACGAGCTGGCCGAAAACTCGAACTTCCTCGCCACCTGCTTCCTGCTGCTGCACGGAGAGCTGCCCACCAACGACGAGTTCAAGGCCTTCCGGCAGACCATCACGCGCCACACCATGGTGCACGAGCAGATGACCCGCTTCTTCACGGGCTTCCGCCGCGACGCCCATCCGATGTCGATCATGGTGGCTGTCGTCGGCGCGCTGTCCGCTTTCTACCACGACAGCACCGACATCAACGATCCCAAGCAGCGCGAGCGCGCGTCCTATCGCATGATCGCCAAGATGCCGACGATTGCCGCGATGGCGTACAAGTACTCCACGGGCCAGCCGTTCATCTATCCGCGCAACGATCTCGACTACACATCAAACTTTTTGCAGATGTGCTTCTCGGTTCCGTGCGAGCCATACGTCGTGAACCCCGTCGTGGCGCGCGCACTCGATCGCATCTTCATTCTGCACGCCGATCACGAACAGAACGCGTCCACCTCGACCGTGCGTCTCGCGGGCTCCTCGGGCGCCAATCCGTTTGCCTGCATCGCGGCCGGAATCGCTTGTTTGTGGGGACCGGCCCACGGCGGCGCCAACGAGGCAGCCCTCAACATGCTGCAGGAAATCGGCTCGGTCGAGCGCATCCCCGAGTACATCAAGAAGGCGAAGGACAAGTCGTCCGGCTTCCGCCTCATGGGCTTCGGCCATCGCGTCTACAAGAACTACGATCCGCGCGCGAAGGTGATGCAGAAGACCTGCCACCAGGTGCTCGACGAGCTGGACAAGCGCAACGATCCCCTGCTCGCGATCGCCATGGAGCTGGAACGCATCGCGCTGCAGGACGAGTACTTCATCGAGAAGAAGCTCTACCCCAACATCGATTTCTATTCGGGCATCACGCTGCGGGCGATGGGCTTCCCTGTCTCGATGTTAACGGTGCTGTTTGCCGTCGCGCGCACGGTTGGCTGGATCGCTCAGTGGAAGGAAATGATCGAGGATCCCGAGCAGCGCATCGGCCGCCCGCGCCAGCTCTATGTCGGCCCCGCCCGCCGCAGCTTCCCAGCTCCGGCCTGAAGCACCTCGCCGCCCTTACTTAACGAGCGTCGCATTGACGTCGTCCTGAAACGCGGGGAAGTTGCCTGTCGCAGTTGAATGGCGCGCAGTCTTGCGCCACAAGCACCAGGCCTTCCTCGCACAAGGACTTCCATGAGAACGCTACTGGCCATCGGCATCGGGGCCGGAAATCCTGATTTCCTGACTGTCCAGGCCGTCAAGGCGCTCAATCGGGCCGATGTGGTCTTCGTCTTCGACAAGGGCGAACGGGCGCAGGATCTGATCCAGCTTCGCAAAGCCATCTGCGAGCAGGTCATCGATGGCCGGCCCTATCGCTTCGTCTCGATCGAAGACCCCATTCGCGATCCCGAGCCTCATGGATACACGCGCGGCGTCGAGACGTGGCACCGCGAACGCGCGCGCGTGCTTGCGGCCCAGATCGAAGACGCGCTCGACGAAAACGGCTGCGGCGCATTCCTCGTCTGGGGCGATCCGAGCTTCTACGACAGCACGCTGCGCCTGCTCGAACTCTTGCGCACCGAAGGCAACCTTGCCTTCAAGAGCGAAGTCATCCCCGGCATCAGCGCCATTCAGGCGCTGGCCGCGAGCCACCAGATCGTCCTCAACACCATCGGAGGATCCGTGTCGATCACCACGGGCCGCGATCTCGCGCAGAACGGTTTCCCGGCTGCAGCCGAGACCGTAGTCGTCATGCTCGATCGCGGCGACGGGTTGAAGGCCGCCGCGCTGATGGACGCCGACATCCATTGGGGCGCGTATCTGGGAACGCCCGACGAGATCCTCGTCTCGG
This sequence comes from Hyphomicrobium sp., assembly GCF_019744875.1. Classification (GTDB taxonomy): domain Bacteria; phylum Pseudomonadota; class Alphaproteobacteria; order Rhizobiales; family Hyphomicrobiaceae; genus Hyphomicrobium_C. The sequence goes on from NZ_JAIETU010000003.1 coordinate 161,605, forward strand.
GCAAAACGCGCGATGTCATCGGCAAAATCGAGGAAATCCGCGCCCGCGAAAAGCAGCGCCACGGCTGGATCATGGACACCTACGTCCTGCGGCGCTCCACCTGATCAGGAATGACAGCCTGATTTGAGTGAGCCGGACGCCGCAGACAGAACGTGAAAAAACGATCCGCTGACGCTGCCGGCCCGCGATCCCATCACGTGAGCGGCACCCGTTGCATCGACGCCATCGAGCAGCGGCTCGCCGGTGTCGGACACCAGCGTGGCATAGTGGAACTCGTGCCCATAAAGCGCGGTCCCCTTGCGGCCCAGCGCGCAATCGGAGCGGAGCACACCTCGCCGATAGCCGAGATGCAGCTTGCGGCTCCGGAATGACGTTTCTGCCTTGAGAAGCCCCACCATCGCATGGCGGTTGCCCTCGGCGTCCTCGAGCCCTTCGCCAAGAACCATGAAGCCGCCGCACTCGCCGTGGATCGGAACGCCTGCGCCCGCATGGCACCGAAGGCTGCTCATGAACCGCGCAGCGTTGGCGATCTGCCCGGCGTGAAGCTCGGGATATCCGCCCGGCAGCCAGACGGCATCGGCATCCGCGCGCGCCTCCTCGTCATTGAGCGGCGAGAACGGAAAAATTTCAGCCCCCGACGCGCGCCAACAGGCAAGAACGTGCGCGTATGTGAACGAGAACGCGTCATCGCGCGCCAGCGCGATACGCTGGCCCGGCGGACGCAATGCGCCCTTGAATGCACCAGCGGACGGCAGCGCTTGCCCACACGGCTCTGCCGCCGCGACGAGCGCATCGAGATCGATGGACGCCTCAATCGTCTCGGCCAGCGCGTCCATCCGCGCGCCGTAGTCGGCATGTTCATTCGCTTGCACGAGGCCGAGATGGCGCTCCGGCAGGCGTATGCCAGCATTGCGCCTCAGCGCGCCAAGCAACGGCAGGCCGACACGTTCTAAGCCAGTGCGGATCAGATCCAGATGCCGGTCGCTCGCCACCTGGTTCAAAATCACGCTGGCAATGCGCAGGTCAGAGCGATAGCGTGCGCATCCGAGCGCGACCGCCGCCGCGGTCTCCGTCTGCCCCGCGACGTCGAGCACGAGAACAACGGGCCAGCCGAGCAGCGCCGCCAGATCCGCCGTCGAGCCGTTCCCGGAAAGTCCCTGGCCTGCGGCGCCATCGAACAGGCCCATCACGCCTTCGACCACGCAAAGCTCGGCGTCCGCGGCAGCCTCCGCAACGAGGCCCGCGATCAGATCTTGCGGCATGGCCCAGGTGTCGAGGTTGTAGCTCGCCCGTCCCGCCGCACGCTCGTGGTGCCCGGTATCGAGATAATCGGGACCGGTCTTGAACGGCTGGACGGCAACGCCCCGCCGCCGAAGCGCCGCAAGCAGCCCGAGCGTGACCGTCGTCTTGCCCGAGCCGGAGCGCGGCGCCGCGATCACGAGACCTCGCGGCGCTGAGGGCTGCGAGATCATCACCGCCCCCGGTAACGACGCTGATAGTCGACGCTGTAGAGCGCGCTCTCGCGAAAATCGGACGCCCCGAGCGCAGGGCCGACGAGGATCAACGCCGTCCGGTCGATCCCGGCCTGCGCAACCACCTCAGCGATCGTGGCAAGCGTTCCCCGCACGATCTCTTCATCCGGCCAGCTCGCCCGCGCCACAACCACGGCCGCGCAATCCGCGCCATAGAATGGCACGAGCTCCGCCACCACGCGGTCGATGCTCTGGATCGACAGGTGGATGGCGAGCGTCGTCTTGGAGGCCGCGAACGTCGCCAGCGTTTCGGTCTCCGGCATGGCGGACGCGCGCCCCGATGTCCGCGTCAGCACCAGGGATTGCGCGACTTCCGGAAGCGTCAGCTCCTGGCCCAGCGCGGCGGCGGCGGCGGCGAAAGACGGCACCCCCGGCGTCATCGAATAGGGAATGGACAACGCGCGCAGGCGGCGGATCTGCTCGGCCGTGGCGCTCCAGATCGAAAGATCGCCGGAATGAAGCCGCGCCACATCGTGCCCCGCGGCATGCGCCGCCTCGAACTCGGCCACGATCTCGTCGAGCGACAGCGGAGCGGTGTCGATGATCCGCGCGCCTTCCGGACAATGCTCCAGCAGCGCCTTCGGAATGAGAGAACCGGCATAGAGACAGACCGGCGACGCCGCGATCAGGTCGCGCCCGCGCACCGTGATCAAGTCGGCAGCACCGGGACCGGCGCCGATGAAATGGACGGTCATGTCTCTCTCCCAATGCCGACCGCCAATGCGCAGGTCGCAGTCTGAACGGCCTCTCGCGGGCCGAGGAGCACCGCATTGTCTCCCGCCGCGAGCAGCGCCGCGGCCTCCGCGACCGAGAAAACGCCCTTGTGGCGCTGCGCGGCCGGCGACACCGTCAGAATGGCCTTCGACACGCCGTTGAGCGTTTCCACGTCATAGCCGACGAGCGCCACGCCCAGACGGCGCACTACTTCGCGCAGGCCCGGCTCGTCGAGTTTGCCCGCTTCCGTCCCCACGACGGAGATGGCGTCCTCGCACGCGGCGGCCTTTCGCGCCGCACGGATCGCGGCTTCGATATCCTCAACCGGCGCGCCTTTCCGGCATCCGATGCCGCACGCTACCATGGCTTCCTCACACACCAGTGCGTCACCGGCTTTGCCGGGTGCCATCCCATCTCGCGGCCGATCGGCGCGGCCCGCGCGACTTCGAGACGGATCAGATCCCCGCCGTGCGCGTGATGGAGGCCGAGCAGGACCTGCTCGGTTTTCAGAGACACGGCATTGGCTACGAGACGCCCGCCGGGCTTGAGCGCCGCCCAAGCGGCCTCGAACACGCCCGCTTCCCCCATGCCGCCACCGACGAAAATCGCATCCGGCGACACCTGTCCCGCAAACGCTTCGGGCGCGCGGCCGACGACGATGCGCAGCTCTGGCGCGCCGAGCGCGAGCGCATTGCGTCCCGCGCGTTCCGCCCGGTCGGCCCGCTGCTCGAAACCGATGGCGCGCATGGAGGCATGGCGCAGCAGCCACTCGATGGCGACCGAGCCAGCACCGAGCCCGACATCCCACAGCAGTTCGCCCGGCTGAGGCGCGAGCGAAGACAACGTCACCGCGCGGATTTCGCGCTTCGTCAATTGACCGTCGCTCTCGAACGCGCTGTCGTCGAGCCCCGTCGCAAGGCTCGATGCACCACCCGTCACCTCAGAGGGCAGCGCGATGGCAAGCGTGTTGAGCCCGTCGATATCCGCGAGCGCAAAGTTGGCAGCCGTTGCCATGCGCACTCGCTCGCGCGACCCGCCCAACGCCTCGAGCACCGTGAGGGACGCTTCCCCGATGCCGCGATCCGACAGCAACCGGGCCAGCCGGCCCGGCGTCTCGCCATCCCATGAAAGCGCGAGGATCCGCGCGCTCCGATGCAGGTGACGAATGATGGTTTCGAGCGGCCGACCATGCAGCGACACCAGCGCGGTGTCCTGCAACGCCCAACCGAGCCGCGCCGCCGCCAGACTGAACGCAGACGGCTGTGGCACGCACAAAATCTCGGACGGCGACACCAGCTCGGCCAACTGCTTGCCGACGCCGTAGAAGAACGGATCGCCGCTTGCGAGCACCACGATGGGACGTCCGCGCCGCGACACAATCTCCGGAAAGGCACCTGCAATGGGGCTCGGCCAGGCAAGCGCCTTGCCCCGGATCAGCTCTCGCGCCAACATGAGGTGTCGCTGGCCGCCAACGACGAATTCAGCGCCTGCGATGAGAGCTTTCGCGGCATCGGAGAGACCGACAACGCCGTCCTCACCGATTCCGATGAGCGCCAGCCAGCGCCGGCCCGGAAGCTCCGCCGCCTGCTCAGACATGAAAGTGCCCCTGATGCGCGTCCTGATCCTCGGAGGCACGACGGAAGCCTCGGCAATCGCGAGCGGCCTCGCCACCGGTTCGCCATTCGAAGTCACCCTGTCGCTCGCGGGGCGAACGGCCAAGCCCGTGCTTGCGAACGGCGTGACGACGCGCAGCGGCGGCTTCGGCGGACCGGAGGGTCTCGCCCGCTGGCTCGCGGACAATCAGATCGACGCCGTCATCGACGCAACGCATCCCTTCGCGGCTCAGATCTCCGCCAATGCGACGGCCGCGACCGCCACGCTCGGCCTTCCGCTGTGCACGATCGTGCGTCCGCCCTGGAGCGCGATGCCCGGCGACCGCTGGGACGCCGTCCGCACCATCGAAGACGCAGCGGCTGCATTGGGAGATACCCCGCGACGGGTGTTTCTGAGCGTAGGCCGGCAGAACATCGGCGCGTTCCAAAGCGCGCCGAGCCACGCCTACGTCATTCGTACGATCGATCCGCCGGAGCACGCGGACTTGCCGCCCGACGCGACTGTGATCGAATCGCGCGGGCCTTTCGCAATCGAAGACGAACTCGACCTTCTGGCGCGTCACCGCATCGATGTCGTGGTCACGAAGAACGCCGGCGGCAAGGCGACCTACGCCAAAATCGCGGCCGCCCGCCAACTCCAGATCCCGGTCGTGGTGATCGAGCGGCCGATAAAGGCCGGGCGCCACACCGTGCCCACCGCCGCAGACGCGCGTCTCTGGCTCGATACGCTTCATGAGAACGCGCGCTCCGAGCGCGGCGTGTAGACCCAGGGCGCAGCACCTTCGCGCGCAATCGTCCGCGTCGCACTGGACCCGATCAGCACGAGCGTGCGCATATCGACCGCCGACGCGTCGACAGAGCCAAGCTGCTGGATGGAGAGCTGCACATCCGGTGTCCCAGCCGCGCGAACGAACATCACGATTGTGTCGGGCGCCTTCAAGGTTTGCAGCAGCGCAAACGCGCGCCCAATCTGCTCGGGTCGCGCCTTGGAAGCCGGATTGTAGAGCGCGATGACGAAATCACCGCGCGCCGCCGCCTCGAGCCGCTTTTCGATCGTCGCCCAGGACTTCAGGTTGTCGGACAGCGAAATGGCGCAAAAGTCGCCACCGAGCGGTGCACCCGCATGCGCTGCCGCGGCGAGCATCGCAGTCACGCCGGGCTCGACGCGGATGTCGAGTAGCCGCCACGCCGGATCGCCGGTTTCGACCGCCTCGAACACCGCTGAGGCCATCGCGAACACGCCCGGATCTCCCCCAGACACAACAACGACAGTCCGCCCTTCGGCCGCAAGCGAGAGCGCATGACGCGCGCGCTCCACCTCGACACGATTGTCCGAGCCATGGCGCCGCTGGCCAGCGGGCCCGGCCGGAACCCGGTCGAGATACGTCACGTAGCCCACGAGGTCGGTCGCCTCCGCAAGCGCGCTGGCGACAGCCGGCGTCGTCAGGTCGGCGCCGCCTGGACCAAGCCCAACCACTGTGATCTTGCCGCTCATAGGCGCCGCCCCTGGCCCGGAATGATCACCATCGCGAAGTAGGTGCCGCGCACGTCGGCGCAATCCTTGAGCGGCAGAATCCGCTCGTCCGCCATCGTGCCGCGTTCGACATAGATCGCGCGCTCAATGAGGCCCGCCGCCGTCACGGCGCGGCGAATTTTTTCGAAGTTGCGTCCGATCTTCATGATCACCGCCGCATCCGAGGACGCGAGCCTGCGCGTCAGGCTCTCCTCGTCGAGCGTGCCGGGAACGACCGAAAGCACATCGTCGCCCCACGTGATCGGCGCGTTGGCGCGCGTCCAGCAGCCCGACATGCCCGTCACGCCCGGCACGACCTCGACCGGAACGATCGCATCGAGCCGGCGCCACATGTGCATGAAGGAGCCGTAGAAGAACGGGTCTCCCTCGGCCAGCAGCCCCACCGAGCGTCCGTCTTTCAGTTCGGCCTCGATTGCAGACGCCGCGTCGCGATAGAAGCCGGAGATCTGGTCGCGATACCTCGGATCGCTGGAGGGAATTTCATCCGTCACGGGGTAGACCAACCGCAGCTCCCGCCTGCCCGGAGCAACAAGCGCGGACACAATCTTGCGCGCGTTCCCCTCGCGATCCTTTTTCGCGAAGAAGGCGATCACGTCCACGGAGCGGATCAGTCCCGCCGCACGCAACGTCAGATACCGCACGTCCCCCGGGCCGCAACCGATGCCATAGAGAACGCCAGCTTTCGCGGCCCCGGCGATGTCTTCGAGATCCGTCATTCGGTTTCACTCGCGAGAGCATTGATCGCGGCAGCCGCCATGGCACTGCCGCCCTTGCGACCGGCAACGATGAGATACGGACACGGAGCTGCGGCGCGCAAAGCGTCCTTGGACTCGGCGGCCCCCACGAACCCGACCGGAATGCCGATGATGGCGGCCGGCCGCGGCGCGCCCTCTTCCAGCATCTCGAGCAGGCGGAACAACGCCGTCGGCGCGTTTCCGATGGCCACGACCGATCCCGCGAGCTTGGGCCGCCAAAGCTCCAAGGCTGCTGCCGAGCGCGTCGTTGCCATCTCGCGAGCAAGCTCCGCCACCGCCGGATCGGCGAGCGTGCAGATCACCTCGTTGTTGGCGGGTAGCCGGCTGCGCGTCACACCGTAGGCGACCATGTTGGCGTCGCACAGAATAGGGGCGCCAGCGAGCAGCGCGTTGCGCCCGGCCGTTGCGAAGTCGTCGGACATGACGATATCCGATGCCAGCTCCACCATGCCGCACGCGTGAATGACCCGCACGGCCACCTTCTCGGCATGCCCCTCGAAGCGCGCAAGATCTGCTTCGCGGCGAATGATCGAGAACGAGTTGCGATAGATTTCCGGCCCATCGCGCAGGTAGGAACGATCAGGTTGCATGGGTCAGGAACCGCTCTGAAGCAAGGATGGAAGTCTCGCGAGATCGCCCGGCGGAACGACCGCGCACGGATTGCTGGCCGCCGTACCGCTTCTGATGATGCCGACGCCCGTGGGCGTGCCCACGAGCACGAGGTCCGCGGATGCCGAGCGAGAGCAGCCTTTCGCACACCCTGAGACATGAACGGAAGAAATTCCTGCGAGCGGCATCATCCCGGCCAGCCGCGCCGCAATCGCGCGCGTCTCGATCAGGCCGCTACGGCACGCGGGCGCACCGGGGCACGCATCGATCGACATCAACGGATGACGCGGGGTCGTGATAAGGCCGCAAGCGGCAGCGGCTTCAAGTATCGCCTCGCCGCAGCGCCTATTCGGAACGGGCGCAAACATCATCCGCCACGGCGAGAGACGCAACTCGGCAAAACCGAGATCGCGCGACGCGACACCAAGATCGCTCAGAGCGGACGCCTCCAATCGGCCAAACGGCGCACCGATGCCCGCCGCGACCACGGCGCCGCGAACCACCATCAGACCGGCGAGGTCAGCGGCCAGATACGGCGCGGACGTAGAAGCAACCGGTGCCTCAGCATTGAACGGATCCGCCCCGTGAGATGCCACCACGCGGCGAATGCGATCGACATCCCCCGGTGCGAGATCGCGCATACGAACCCGGCGCGCGCCCTCGGACACCGCCAGGAACTCCATCGCCACCGCGACAGCAACGACGTGCGCCGACTGCAGCTCGACCGCCCCCATCCACGCAACATCCGTGACGGTATCGATGCCGACAGCGATCCGAACGCCGCCGGGTGCGCGCATAGCTTTCAGCCGAACATCCGCCCGCTCATCGTCGAGCGACGCAATGCCCCCGCCATCGACAGAAAACCCGAACTTGCCCGGCAGCGCCCACAGCGCCTCAGATGTCAGAAGCTCCTGCTCCAGCGCGGCCGCAACGGGGCGGACATCGCACATCTCCGTCGGGTCAACTCCCGCCAAGGGCGCGAGCATCACATTGCGCACCGCTTCGGCTTCCGCGTTGTCATCGACGAGTCCGCAATCGGAAAGCTCCGCCCACAGGCCGGGCAGCGCATCCGCCTGCACGCCGCGAATTTGCAGGTTCGCACGGCGCGTGAGATCGATGTGGCCGTTCCCAAAGCGGCGCGCGATCTCGCTCAACGCCAACGCCTGCGAAATCGAAAGCGCGCCGCAGCGGGGCCGCACGCGCACGATCAGCCCGTCGCCCGTCTGCATCGGACGCAGCGCGCCAGGGCACCATCCCTTGATCTTTGCCGGCTCAGCCATGGCGGCATCGACGCTCATGGCTTCACGCCCTCCGCAACAGAAGCCAGCGCGCGTCGCCCATCGAGCACGGATGCAAGCTCGCCGTGCACGGCATTGCGGCGCGGCGTCCAGAGGCGCCGGTCAATCGCATCCTTGAGCCGCGCAACAATGGCTTCCGTCGCAGGCGCATTCAGATCCAGCAGCAACCGGATCCGGGCGTCATCGGCCACGATCGCATCGTGCACGGCATCGAACAGATGATCTTTCACGACGTCGGCAGTGGCCGCAAAGGCATAGAGCGCATCGACGCCTTGCGCGATCTCGGCCACGCCGCGATGTCCGTGCCCGGTCATGCCGTCCAGCCAGCGCGGGTTCGTCAACCTGCCGCGCACGATGCGCACGATCTCTTCTTCGATCGTTCGCGCGCGGGGCTCATCGGGCCGGCTGGTGTCGAGATGATAGAGAGAGGGCGCGCGCCCCGCACGCTCGGCCGCCGCCGCAAACCCTCCAGCGAAGTCGGCAACGCCGTCGCCGTCGAGAAGATCACGCTCCCGGTCGTCCTGCACGTGCACCAGCGCATCCGCCGCCGCTACGCGATCCGCGAATTCGAGGGGCGCGGCGCGCTCCCCGCTCACCGCCCCGTAGGCATGCGAGGAGGCGTCCATGTAGGCTTGGGCGAGATCCGCGCGCGTACCCCATGCGCCGTCGAGCGCTGCGGATGCGGCACCGGCCCCGTAAGTGCCGGGCCCGCCGCCGAATACGCGCGCGAGGCTGGCACCCGCGCGCCGCGCCGTGGCGAGAGGATTCCACTCCTCCGGCTCATCACGTTCCGACACGAGCCGAACGGCGAGATCGAACAGCGCGATCTGCGCCGGGAAGATGTCGCGGAACGATCCCGAGATCCTAAGCGTCACATCGATCCGCGGCCGGTCCAGCTTGGCGATCGGCAGCACCTCGATGCCGACAACGCGATTGGAGCCGTCATCCCACTTCGGCCGCGCCCCAAGAAAAGCGAGCGCCTGGGCAAGATCGTCGCCGCCCGTTCGCAAGGAAGCCGAAGCCCACAGATCCAGCATCAGCGCGCGCGGATATTCGCCGTGATCCTGCAGATAGCGCCGCACCACCTCGTCGGCGGCGCGCTGACCCACGATGGCAGCGGTGCGGGTCGGCACGGCGCGCGGATCGACGGTCGTGAGATTGCGTCCCGTCGGCAGGACATCCTGACGCCCACGGGTCGGCGCGCCGGAAGGGCCGGGCGCGACGCGGCGCCCGTCGAGCGCGGCAATGAGCGCGGCCCGCTCATGGCTTGCGCAGGCGGCGATGGAGGCAGTCGTCGCGTCGAAATTGGCTGTCGGCATAGCGCGCACAATCGCGGACGCCAATGCGCCGGCGGACTCCGGGCCCGGCGCGCGGCCGAAAACATGCAGATGATCGCGGATGGCCAGATCCTTGATGTCGCAAAGTTGCGCATCGAGCTTCGCGACCGCCTCACGCGGCGCATCGCTCGTCTTCAGGCCGCAGTCCTCCGCCAGCCCTGAACGCCACGCGCGCTCCAGGATCTCGCGTTCGAGGATCGCAATCCGGCGCCGGTCGACGCCATCGGCCTCCGCATACTCTTCGATCAAGCCCTCGAGCTCTCCGAGCGGACCCGAGAGCCCCGCCTCGCAAAGCGGCGGCGTCAGGTGGCCGATCGTGACCGCCGCGATGCGCCGCTTGGCCTGCACCGCCTCGCCCGGATTATTGACGATGAAGGGATAGATCACGGGCACGGGCCCGAGCACCACTTCCGGAAAGCACGTGTCCGCCAGAGCCAGCGCCTTGCCCGGCAACCATTCGAGCGTTCCGTGCGTCCCCATGTGCACGAGCGCATCGATGCCGACTTCGCGCCTCAGCCACGCATAGAGCGCCACATAGGAATGCCGCGGGGAAAGCTGGAGATCGTGATAGCCCGCCTTGCGGTCTCCCAGCGCACCGCGGTCGGGTTGAAGGGCGACGACCACATGTCCCTGGCGCACGCATGGATACCGAAGGTGCGTGCCGTCGCAAGCGGGGTCTGTGTCCGGCGCGCCCCATGCGTCTACCAAGGCATCTTGAACGCTCTGCGGCAGGCCCGACAGGTGGCGCGCATACCAGGCAAGCGGGATCTCGATCGTGTCCGAAGGAGCGAGGCCCGCAAGCTGATCAATGAGAGAACGCGCATCGACGGGATCGTCACCGATCGCATAACCGGCAGCACCCATCAGGGCGAGCACTTCCGCCACACTCTCCGGCGTATCGAGGCCGCACGCGTAGCCCGTCCGCCCCGCGCGATTGGGATAGTCCGAAAGCAGCACCGCGAGCTTGCGTTCGGCCCGCGGCGTGCGGCGCAGGCGAGCCCATGCAGCCGCGAGATCCGCCACGAACGCGACCCGCCCGGCATCCGGCTCGTGCACGACGCGCGCGTATTCGAGCCCGTCCTCTGCCGGAAGGTCCGCCTTGAACGATACCGCGCGCGTGAAGATGCGGCCGTCGAGTTCCGGCAGCACAACGTTCATCGCCAGATCGCTCGGCGATAGCCCCCGCGATGCCGTCTCCCACGCCTCGCGGGGATGCCCCGCGAGCGCGACCTGAAGCACCGGGCAGTCTGCCGCGTCGAGCACGGTCGTGTCGTCGGCACGCAACGCCGAAAACGCCGTCGCGTTGAGGATGATGTCGGGCCGCGCCCGCGCGATCAGGGCCGCGAGCGGACGGGCCGCCTCCGGATCCTTCAGGCTTGTGACCGCAATGGCAATCGCATTGAGCCCGCGCTGCGTGAGCTGGTCGACAAGGGCGAGAACGGGCTTGTAGTCCCCCGCCAGAAGACTGGCCCGATAGAACACGACGAAAGCCTGAGCCCCTGTACCCGGTTCGAGCCGTTCCAACGGCACGGGCTCACCGCGCCCGTCGAGCGCCAGGGCCGCATCGAGTTCGACAGGCGGTTCCGGCGCAACATCGGCGCCGAGCAGCTTCGCCGCATAGAGCAGAATGTTGCGCGCGTTGGCTGGCCCGCCAGCGCGGAAGTATCGCTCAAAAATTTCGAGAGTGTCGCGCGAGGCGGTTGAGATCGCATCGAGACGGGCATCGCTCCGATCGTCGCCCGGCATGGCGACAAACAGAATCTGCTTTCGCCGCGCCACATCCGCAATCTGCTCGAACCCGTAGCGCCAGTAGTCGAGGCCGCCGAGACCCCGCACGATCACGACGCGCGCGCCCGCGATCACGCGCTCGATGTAAAGATCAACCGACATGGGATGGCGAAGCCGCTTCAGGCTCGCGAGCCGCAGGCTCGGAAATCGCGCCCCGGCGTCGTTTAGATGGCTTTCGCTCCAAATCGCCGCGAGCGCGGAAAGGTCGCTGTCGCTGAACGACAGAACCACAACATCGGCGGGCGTCTGACCTAGATCGACCGCACCGTCGATTTCATCCAGCGAACCCGTTTCGACAGCTAGCAGATGCATCCGGCAATCTTACACACTCCCGATGGCCTCGGAGATCGCAATTCGGTCCAGCCCCTTCTGCCCGATCACGACGAGGCGGCCCTGGCGGGCCTCCCCGGGGCGCCAGGCACGATCGAACTGATGCTGCAGGCGCGAGCCCACGCCCTGGATCAGGAGGCGCATCGGCTTACCCTTGATATCGGCAAACCCCTTGATGCGGAGAATGTCATGGGCGTCCGCCGCGCGCGCGATACGCTCGAGCAGCTTTTCGGGAGCATCGAGCGCGGGGATGTCGACGATGAAGGTGTCGAAATCGTCGTGATCGTGATCGTCCTCACCGTCATGATGGGAGGGGCGCGCCGCGAGATCCGCCTCGGCCGCCGCACCGAGCCCGAGCAGCACCTTGGGATCGAGCTGGCCGCCCGTCGTCTCGACCACCTTAACCGCCCGCGGCACGACCGCCTTGATGTCCCGCGCCACGGCTTCCCGTTCCGCGTCCGTCATAAGATCGGCCTTGTTGAGTACGATCAGGTCCGCACACAGAAGCTGGTCTTCGAACACCTCTTCGAGCGGATTGTCGTGATCGACGGAAGCGTCTTCCGCTCGTTGCGCGGCCAGCGCCTCCGGATCGTCGGCGAAGCGGCCCGCAGCGACGGCCGCGCCGTCCACCACGGCGATCACGCCATCCACGGTCACACGCGAGGCGATCGCGGGCCAGTTGAACGCCTGCACCAGGGGCTTCGGCAGCGCCAGTCCCGACGTCTCGATCAGGATGTGCTCAGGCGGCTCCGGCAGAGACAAAAGGCTTTCGAGCGCCGGCACGAAGTCGTCGGCCACCGTGCAGCAGATGCAGCCGTTCGACAGCTCGACGATCCGATCTTCGCTGCAGTTTTCGACGCCGCAGCTCTTCAGGATCTCGCCATCGATGCCGACGTCGCCGAACTCGTTGACGATGACGGCGAGACGGCGGCCGGCGCCGTTCTGCAGGATGTTGCGCACGAGCGTGGTTTTACCCGCGCCGAGAAATCCGGTCACGATGCTGCACGGCACTTTGGCGAGGGCGGTCATGAGAACACTTACTCCGGATGAGAAAAGCCCTGGGGCGGAACGCGGGCTACGACACCCTTGCGGAAGCACTCAGGGCGCTCCTTCCAGGGAATGATGCCGTCGGTCGAGCGCCCGAAGGCCCGCGCGGATTCGACGATGTCGTCGAGATGCAGATCGGCATTGAGGTTGCCGATGAGATACGTCCACCGGTCCCGGCTGACGAGCGCAAGCGTGCTCGGCCGATTGCAGACGGCAAGGCACTGCACGGGCGTCACCGTGATCGAAGCGTCTTCCGCAAGCCGCTGCTGCAGGGCTTCCGCGAGCTGAACGCCGGGAAGATCGAAGCCCTCACCCTGGCCCTCGGGCAAAGCGCGCCGGCAGCTTACACACACGAAGAGAGTGACGGCGTCATCGGACATGGTCGCCACCTAGGCCTCAGCTCCGGCCTGGCCCGTCCTCTGCCAGAACAGCCCGACGAGCGCACCCGTGATGGCCCAGAGCACGGCATGGACGACGAGAGATGCGGACGCGAACCGGGCCGCAAGCTCGGCAGGAACGCGGCTTGCCTCTGCCGTCGCCGGATGCGGAGCACCGACGACATGCGGGGCGATCAGCAGCACGACGCCGAGCGCCGCCATCGCCAGGCTGTTGCCGCGCAGGATGAGCCACAGAGCGGCGGCCGTCGCAGCCGCGGTCGCGATCCACCAGGCTTGGCGCGGGACGAGATCGGCCGCAACCATACCCGGCAGCTCAGGCGGAAGGCCGAGCGCAGGCGCAAGACCGGTCACGACAAACCCGGCGGCAGACCAGCCGAGGGCGCGGCGCACATCGATGGCATCGCCCGCAAAGAGGAATCCAGCGAGCAGCAGAAACGCAAAGCCGACCGCGGTCGCAACCGTCACGGTGCTGGTGAAGAGCGTCCGCTCGAGACCGTCGCTCGGCGACCATTCGGCCTCGCCCGCCGCCTCGTCATGGCCCATGTGCGCGAGCACGAGGCGCGCGTCACCCGTCTCATGCAGCGACGCATGCCCAGCCTGGGTCTCGTAGACCTCAGCCGCAAGGATCAACGGTGTCGTTGTGAAGTGCTGCAGCACGGCGACCAAAACGCCAGCAGCAAACCCCGCCGCAAGGGCGGTCGCGAGAACGCGGGTGATCATGTCAATCCTCGCTCAGTGGCAAGGAAAGCTGAGCGCGTGGCGCGTATCGTGCCCCGCGTTGTGCAGCGTCGACGAGTGCGAAAATCCCGTCGTGAAGACGAGAGCCACGCCCACGAAAAGGGCAAGGGCCGCGGCCTTGAGGCTTTCAGCCCTCTGACCTGCTGCGACTGTCAACGATGCGGATTGAGTCTGCGCGTTCACGAGGCTTCTCCTTGACCACCCCTCCGGGGTCATATGAGTGGGGCTTGCTGTGCGACGGTCGGTCTCCTGGCTTTCGGGTCCCTGCATCCGATCGCCTTCCCGGTTACCCAGTGGCCTTCGATCAAATGCTCGCCGATTACAGTTGCGGGGGCAGCTGCGGATTGACCTTTCGGCGACACCGCATTCCCAGTCACCCCTTGCGGGGAACCGTCACCGGCTTGATAAAGGCTGCTACAGCGTTGCGTCAACGGAAATCGGGCTTTTGCCCGGTATCACTAGGTCAGGAGCTCGCGATGCAAACCGTCGCCCAAGACGATTCCCGTCACAAAGAAAAAATGCAGAAGCGCAAGGCCGCTCAGGACGCGGAGGTCTCGGCCAAGACGGTCGAGAAGGGGCTCCTCATCGTCCACACCGGCAAGGGCAAAGGCAAGTCCACCGCCGCGTGGGGATTGCTGCTGCGCGCGCTCGGACGCGGCTTCCGTGTCGGCGTCGTGCAGTTCGGCAAAGGCGCTTGGGAGACCGGTGAACGCAAGGCCATCGAGAAGTTCGGCGATCAGGTCGTCTGGCACACACTGGGCGAAGGCTTCACGTGGGAAACTCAGGATCACGCGCGCGACGTCGCCGCCGCCGAAAAGGCCTGGCAAACCGCCGCCGCCCTGATGGCCGATCCCTCGTTTCAGCTCATCATCCTCGATGAGCTCAACATCGCCTTGCGCTACGAGCACCTTCCCCTCGCCGACGTCGTCGCAGTATTGCGGAACCGCCGTCCCGGCCTTCATGTCGTCGTCACCGGCCGCAACGCCAAGCCCGAGCTCGTCGAAGCCGCCGACCTCGTCACCGACATGACGCCTGTGAAGCATCACTTCGCGGCCGGCGTGAAGGCGCAGGAAGGCATCGAATTCTGACCGCATGAAAGCGATCATGTTTCAGGGCACCGGCTCTGACGTCGGCAAATCGCTGATCGTTGCCGGTCTCGCCCGCGCCTTCACAAATCGCGGCCTCAGCGTGCGGCCCTTCAAGCCGCAGAACATGTCGAACAACGCCGCCGTCACGGCCGACGGCGGCGAGATCGGACGCGCGCAGGCCCTCCAGGCCCGTGCTGCGCGCGTGCCGACGTCCGTGCACATGAACCCGGTGCTGTTGAAGCCGCAGAGCGAAATCGGAGCGCAGGTCGTGGTGCAGGGCCGCGTCGTGGGCAACGCGCGCGCCCGCGACTATCAGGGCATGAAGCCCAACCTGCTGCCCGCCGTTCTTGAAAGCTACCGGCACTTGGGCCGTGAAGCCGACCTCGTGCTGGTGGAGGGCGCGGGCTCCGCGTCCGAGGTCAATCTGCGCCGCAATGACATCGCCAACATGGGCTTCGCCGAAGCGGCGGGCGTTCCCGTCGTGCTGATCGGCGACATCGAGCGCGGCGGCGTCATCGCGAGCCTGGTTGGAACCAAGGCGGTCCTGAGCGCCGACGATGCCGGCAGGATCGCGGGCTTCCTCGTCAACAAATTCCGCGGCGATCCGGCGATCTTCGCCGACGGCATGGCATCCATCGCACAGCACACCGGCTGGAACGCTCTGGGGTTGATCCCCCATTTCGCGCGCGCAGACCACCTGCCTGCGGAAGATTCGCAGTCGCTCTCCCTGGCGCGATCCGATGGGCATTCGAAGCGCCCGCTCGTCGTCGTGCTCGCTTATCCGCGACTGTCCAACTTCGATGATTTCGATCCGCTGCGGCTCGAGCCCGGCATCGACTTCGTCTTCCTGTCCCCGGGCGATCCCATCCCCGGCACGGCATCGCTCGTCATCCTGCCGGGCTCGAAAGCCACGATGGCCGATCTCAAAGCGTTGCGCGAAACGGGCTGGGACATCGACATTCAGGCCCATGTGCGCCGCGGCGGCCACGTGCTCGGCATTTGCGGCGGCTACCAGATGCTCGGCCGCACGGTGGCGGATCCCGACGGCCTCGAAGGACCGCCGGGATCGATGCCGGGCCTCGGCCTGCTCGACGTGGAGACGGTGCTGGCCGGTGCCAAGATCCTCGTCGAGGTCGAGGGCGAAGATCGCGACGCGACGCCGATCCGGGGCTACGAAATGCACGTCGGGCGCACGACCGGACCAGGGTGCGCCTCCCCCATGCTGCGCTTCTCCGGCAACCGCGACGACGGCGCCGTGAGCGCATCCGGGCACGTTTCCGGCTGCTACGTCCACGGCCTGTTTGCGAGCGATCCCTTTCGCGCCAGCCTCCTGGGCCGGCTCGGCGCGCAAGCCTCCGCGCTCCGCTATGAGAACGAGGTCGACGACATCCTCGATGCGCTGGCAATCCACCTCGAGGCCCATGTCGATTGCGACCGCATCCTCGCGCTTGCGCGCACCACCTGATCGCGTCGACCGCTCAACCCGCGCGCCGCGTCAGCACGCGAAAGCCGACAACCACGCCGGACACCGACACGATCAACCCCGCAATGGAGAGCAGCCACACGACGGCATCGCGCAGCGGCGGATTGCGCAACAGAACCGGCAAATCGAAGGTGTGCGGGAAATTGAAGAGCCATCGATAGGCCCGCCCATCCCGGTCGCTGATGGCGGCTATCGCGCCCGTTGCCGGGTCGAGAAACAGCCACGTCGCATTCGCATCGTCGAACGTGAGCCTCAGCACGGGAAGCGGGCGCTTGGAGTGAAGGCTGTACCAATAGAGATCTTCATCGCGCAGCCGCTCCGAACCCAAGAGCGTGGCCGCCGGAAAGGCGCGCTTGCCCGCGTCGGCCAAGGCAGCGTCCGCAATCGGCGCGCCCGTCCCGGACTGAGGATCCGCCATCGCGGTGCCGGCCGTGCCGGACGCCAGCAGCTTCACCTCCCCGCCGATCCAGGCAAACGAGATCTCGCGCGCGCCCTCATGCCCGGCGTGGGCAATTGCCGCCAGCGTGACCCCATACGGCTTGCCCTCGCTCCAGCCCGCGTAGGCGACCCGCTGCGTCTCGGAAAAGAAAGATCCCGCGAACAGCGAGAAGGGACTGACGGACAACCACCCGCTCGCGATCCACGTCGTGAGAAAGAGGCCGCCCACAAGCCCTCCCACGTGGTGCCACTTCATCCAGCCACGATAGGGCGACATGCGCGCGCCCGCATAGCGCCGCACGACGCGCAGCCGCAGGATGCCGACCCACAATCCGGCAATCGCCCCGATGATGAGCGGCCCCGAGAGCCACATCACGGCCTGTCGCCACACCTCTCCGTCGCGGCGGATGGGCGAGAAATAGATCCAGTGCGGGACGGCCCCGAGCCAGTTCCAGAAGCGTTCGCTGCGCGTCGCGTTCTGCACGATCTCGCCCGTCTTCGATGAGACGTAGACGATCGTGCCCGCCGCATCGTCCAGCGCAAATTTGTAAAGAGGGCGATAGGGATCGAACCGCCGCGTCACGGTCCACTGATCGTAGTCGATCGTGTCCGCGTGCCGGGGCTGCGCATTCGGAAACGCCGAGGCCACATGACGCCTCGCGCGATCGGCATCGACATCGGCGACAACCTGCCCGGACACAGCCGAGACTGTCGCCGGCTTGCCGCTTGCAACGATGCGATAGACCGGCTCGCCCGCCAGCATCTCGAGGCGAAAGAGCATCGGATAGGTTCGAACGCCGGCCGCGGCTAACGCGTCGTCCGGCGTCTGGGTGATCCGCTCCGTGGCCACAGGCGGCAGTGCCTCTCGCCGCTCCTGATCGGTCCAGGAGGGAAACGGCACGTAAACCATCACGAGCCCGGACAGAAACCACATGACGCAGAACAGGCACGTCACGATGCCGAGCCACCGGTGCACCCAGTAGAGCAGCCGGCTGCCCCGCCTCATAAGACGCCGCCCGAGGCCCGAAGGCGTCCCGGACGGCGCAATGTCAGAGCTTGGCCCGATCATCAGGATGTCATGCAATCGCAGCCACGGCGCGAACTAGAACTTCACGCTCAACGCCGCCTCGAACGTGCGGGGAGGAGCAATCCAGCCCTGGATCACGCTGTCGTCGGCGGAAAGCGGGTCGGCTCGGTAGTACGCGGCGTACGTCCGGTCGAACACGTTCTTCACCCGGAAGTCGAGGGTCGCCGAATCCGTCGGCTTCCAATGCAAGCCCACGTTCGCGATCGTATAGGCCGGCCGCTCGACCGTGTTGGCGAAGTTCTCGAACGCCGAGCCGACATACTGCGCACCCGCGCTTGCCTGCCAGCGCGGCGCGAACGCCCACGTCAGCCAGACATTGGCGAGCTTTTCCGGAACGAGGTACGGCGTCTTGCCCGCGTAATCCACGATCGAGAAGGTGCTGAAGTCGACATACGAGAACTCGTCGTACTCGGCTTTCAGGATCGCGCCATTGGCATCCACGCGCCAGCCGCCCCCAAGCTCCATGCCAACCGACGCCTCCAGGCCGCGAGAGGATTGCTGACCGATCTGCACGGTTTCGAAGAACGGCGTCAGCACCGTGAGGTCTTTCTTCACGATGTCGTAGCCGGAGAGCGACCACTCGAACGCTCCGTTCCAGAGCGTCTGCTTGACGCCGACTTCGATCTGCCGCCCGCGCGTCAGATCGAAGTCGGCCGTCGTCTTGAGATAGTCGAGCAACGGGCGGTCGAGAGGGTCCGTCGCGACGGCATACTGGCCAAAGAACGCCAGGCCTCGCACGGGCGTAACGACCGCGCCCACACGCCAGTTGAACGAGTTGAACTCGTCCTCGAAGCTCCCGGCAGCAGATTGGAGATCCGTTTTTTTGACGTTCGATGTATCCCAGCGCACCCCGCCCACAAGCGAGAGGTACTCGTTCAGCACCAGCCTGTCCTCGACGAAGAGCGATCTCTGATCCAACTCGGACTGATGCCGCGGAATGAGCGGTGCCGAAAGGACGCCAGGCACCGGATTGATGGGATCCACTGAGGGCGCTGCAAAGTAACCGGAAGCAGACCGCGCATAGTTCGCACGATTGATATCGAAACCGACGACCGTCTCATTGCCGACGCTGCCGAAGCGCGTCTTGAGCGTCATGTCGGTGCGATTTCCGATCTGGTCTTGATCCTGCAGAATGTGCAGCCCGAAGCGATCGACGACCTCGGGATTGACGCCCGTGTTCCAGATGTAATCTTCCGAGTTCAGGAACTCACGCCGGCTGTCGAGGTAGTAGGTGACGCTGCGGAACGAGAGTGCGTCGCTCGCGCGCCACTCGGTCTTGAACTGGGTCCAGCTATCCTGAAACTCGTTAAAGGCGTTTCCGACGTTGTAGTTGTTCTCCTTCGTGCGCTTGTCGAACACGCCGTCTCGGAAGGGAACGCCGAAGTACTTGATCGGCTCCTGGTTGCTGTAGTCGTGAGACAGGGAGAACACGAGATCGGGAGACGCCTGCCACCGCAGGGCGCCGGACACGCCGAGGTTCTTGGAATCGCCGTCGTCCACCCACCCGTCGGACGCATCCGCGCCGATGTTGAACCGATACGACACATCCTTAGAGAGCGCCCCGCCGCTGTCCAGCGACGCGCGGCGTGTCATGTTGCTGTCGAAGAAGATCTGCGCCTCGTTGAACATGCCTTCCGTGATGGGCTTCTTCGGAATGACGTTGATGATGCCGCCGATGGCGCCGTCGCCGTAGAGCACAGAGGCCGGACCGTGCAGCACCTCGATGCGCTCCACCGCCCAAGTGTTCGACGGAAAACTCGTCGTGCCGCCCGTGCCCGGATACAGCCTCGTGCCGTCATAAAGACGGCTGATCGAATTGTTGCCAACAAAGCCGCGCGCGGAGAACGCACTGCCGAGCACCGGGATCGTCGCACTGCTGAAGCCCGGCGCGTTCTGCGTCACGGCATCCACGATCGAGTGCTGACCGCGCTCGCGCGCCGTCTCGCCTGAGATGACATCGACGCTTGCCGGAGTTTCGAGAGGCGTGAGCCCGAGGCGGCTGCCGCTCGAAGCCTTGTCGGAAAGATTGAGCCCCGGCGAGCTTTCGTTCGGCCCTCCGCTCTCAGCCGGAAGTTTGGCGGTTGGCGTGGGTTCAGGCGCCGGAACGACCGCGGGAGATTCGACCGGCGCGGCCTTCTTCTTCACCTTCTTTTTCGGCTGCGCGCCTTCGACGACAACGGCCGGGAGCTCGCCTGAGCCTTGCGAGGACTGCGCCGCAACGCCTCCCGAGAGCGCCGAAGATGCGGCTGCGGAAACGGTCAGAAGGAGCGTGGCGTATCGAATTCTTGTCGGCGCTGTCACAGCAGAAAATCCCCGTCGAGTTTGGCGACGGGATGCACGCAGATCTACGAATTGATGCAGTCCAGGCACGGACCGAAGATCGATACCGGCAGCTTGCCGGCCTCTGACGGATGTCTTCTGTTAGAGTCTTTGGAGTGCCTGGTTCATCTACCTCGCTGTGACCTGACGATGCATCCCGAAGGTTGCACATCAGTCGCCACTACGGGGTAACCGTTCCATCGCGCGGCCCGCACGAAGGATGGGCGACATGTGTCGGCAGGTCTCCTGGCTCACGGCTCGGACGCTTTCGTCGGCCTTCCCGGTCGCAATTAGATGCGGCCAGTGGCATAGCGGCGAAAGCTTGCCGTTCACAGTTGCGGGCGCAGCTACGGGTTCGACGCAATGCGTCTCACCGTATTCCCATTTTCATCTCCACACGCGGATGCGCATGAAGACACCGTCACGCTCTCACAGCACTCTGGATGCGTCAGGCTGTCAACGGCATTTCACAAAAGCCGCGTCGATGAGCATAAGGGAGAGACAGCCGGGCAACACTTCCGGCGTGGGCCAAGGCGGTTGTCACGCAGACCTCAGATGATCATGCGCTCGGGATCGTAGCTCATTCCGAACCGGATCAGCCGTTCGATCAGCTCCGGATACTCGATGCCCGCCGCTTCCGCCGCGCTGGCGAAATCCTCGTCGGAGGCGATCTGCGGATTGGGATTGGCTTCGAGCAGGAACGCATCCTCGGCGTCCGTGACGCGGAAGTCGAGCCGCGCATACCCGCTGAGGCCGAGCAGTCGGTAGATATCGCGCGAAAGCTTCTGCAGTTTCGCCGAGAGCTTTTCGCTGATCTCGGCCGGGCCGGTCATGATGCCCGCCTGATCCTGGTAGTCCGGATCCCATTTGCCGCGCCCCGTCGCGATCAGCGGCGATCCCGCGGGCCGGTTTTCAACGAAGAACTCCCACGGCGGCAGCACGGTCACGCGCTCGTTGCCCATCATGCTGACGTAGATTTCCCGGCCTTCGATGTACTCCTCGGCCAGCGCCGCCGACGTCGCGGTACGATGGATGAACTCCACACGCTCCATCAGCTTGACGTCGTCGCGCACGATCGACGCGCCCGAGATCCCGATCGAGCCCTCCTCCGTCAGCGACTTGACGAACAGCGGAAAGTCCAAGGTGCTGGGACGCTTGGTCGTACGCTTCATGGGGAAGATCGCGAACTCCGGCACCTTCATGCCGTCGTAAGCGAGGATCTTCTTGGTCAGCGCCTTGTCGCGGGCGATCGTGAGGCCGCGCGGATTGCATCCCGTGTAGGGCTGGCGAAGCATCTCCAGGAAGCTCACGACGTGCTGGTCGAAATGCCCGACGTGGTTGAACTCCTCGGCGAGATTGAAAACGATGTCCGGCTTGTGGGCCTGGAGCGCGTCGGTGATGACGGAAAGCTCGTTCGAGATGCCGACCGGAACGAGCGTATGACCGAGCGCTTCGATGGCGTTTTTGACGTCATACTCGGTCTTGCGCAGGTTGCGCTCTTTGCCGCTCAGCTCCGCCAGGTCTCCGTTCGGCAGCAAGCGTTCGTCCGCCAGCAGGACGACCGTGAGCTTCTTCTTCGATTTCTTGATCGCGGTCATAGCGGCAGCCTCGGGCTGTTCCGGATGATGGCGACAGTCGCGCGCGAAACGAGGCGCGAAACCTTCGTGAACGTTTCCGCCTTCGAGCGCGCTTGCTTGAGTTTCAAAATGCGCGAGCGATGCGCGAGCTGACGCAGCACCTGATCGACAACGTAGGCCGGCACACCGAGCGGCTTGGCCGTGCGCCGCCTGAGGCGCGTCCTGTATTCCGCGAGCAGCGCAGCCGCCGACATGTGCTTACGCGCGCGAGACCCAGTCCCGTTTCCGTTCACCTCGAAGATGCGCTGCAACGCGCCGTCAAACTCGTCTTCGGCATCGATGGCATAGAAGTCGCGCTTTTCTTCGTAGTGCTCGGCGAGCGTCCGCGTCGAGTCCTTGAGCTCGTTGGCAACCCGGCGCGGCTTGATCTGAGGCTCCACGTTGCGCAGGTCCTGCATCCACGCATCCACCGCGCAGAGCTTGTCGTAGGCCGGCCAGTCGCGATACTTCCGCCGCCAGCCGCTCTTGGAGCCAAGCCACACCGCGAACGTTTCCGCGAAATCCTCGACCGGATGCGATTGCGCATACCACGCGTTGAGATGCTGGACGAAATCGCGGCTGTCCGAATCCGCAATGTAGTTCGTCGGATACGCGCGTTTGGGCGAACCGAACACCTTGCGATACTCGCTCATTTTGCGCAGTTGAAACGCCTCGTCGACGGCGTGGCCGGTTTCATGCCTGATGATGCTGAGAGCTTCATTCAGCGACGCGCCTTCGGCCTCCAGCATCATCTTGCGCTCGAGGCGCATCAAGCGCGGGTGCAGCAGATAGAACGGAACGGCGAAGCCCACCACCTCGTCGGGATTGTACCATTGTTCCGAGATCCAGAGCGCGGGGCGGAAGCGGATGCCGCGCGCCGCCAGATCGTCGAATACGGAGTTCGCCCGCTGCTCGATCACGGAGCCCTTCAGGCGGAGCGGCAGGTCGCAAAACCTGAGCTGCAGCAGCTCGCTATCCGGCAGTTGCTCGAGGCGCGACGTACGTATGGTCATGCTGCTCCAAAGGGTGGCTACGGCCGCCGGAACGGGGATGATGTCGCCGACTCGCGGAAAATGCAAGCCGCCCCAATGAATTAGCCATTGCGAGTTCAACTCGGCGGCCAGCCCAGGATTATCGGGGCCTCGGAGGCCAATCCGGGCCCACCAGGCCCCTGAGACGCCAGCCGTGCCGCCCCCCGCCAAGCCCCCTGGGCCGCCGGGCGGGAGCCTCAGCCAAACCTCCTGGGGCGGGCCGCCACGTCCGGATGGGCGCCCATGACGGCATCCCACGAGCAGGTGCAGACGAAGCCCGCCTCCGCCCCATCGTGCGTCCCGCGGTGGACATGATCGATCACACTCGGCGCAAGATCGAGGCGCGCCCTGAGGCCCGCGAGATCGAGGCAGCAATCGAAATAGACCCACTCCCGGCAGTTCTTGCTCCAGGGCTGCCCGCGATAGAGTTCCTTGATATCCGCCCGCAACAGCTCCTGTTCGAGCCCCGTCAGATGTTCGCAGATCATGATGCACGCGTGGGCTGGAGTTTGGGCGCCGGTTCAACGGACGAAAGAGGCTGTCATTCTAGATGGAAAAGCCCGCCACCGAAGCAGGATCGGTCGCGGGCTCCCGGAAAGCGCCAGGGTCTCCCGAAAGCGCGAGGGCGCCGTTTACTTTTGGTCGGCCTTTCCGTCATCTGAGCCGGAAGTCCCGCTCGATGCGCCCGTCGAGCTGGAAGCGGCGGCACCGCTCCAATCCGCTTCGGTTTTCGAGACCGGCCATTCCTTGAGCCCACCCCGGCCCGCATCGGCATTGGCGTGCTTATCGCCCGAGGCGCCCATCTCTGCGCGCTTGTCCTTGGCGACGGCAGGGGTCAAACTTAACAGCGCGGCAAGCACCACGCCCATTGCAATGGTCTTCATGTGCTTCCTCCTGAACTCCGCGCCTCAGGCGCGGCGCATGGAAAACGGCCCACCCGCCGGCCGGTTCCGCCCGGAAAATCCGTAAGGTTCGCGAACATACCACCGCCATTTCGGGCGGGGATCCTTGAGAGCGCCGATAGGTCTTGCTCCGGCCCAAGCCGGGCCATAGCTTCGGCCCAGCGCCGCCTTGGCGTGACACGTCTGGAGTTCCCGATGGAAAGCGTGCCACCGCCGCTCTCGGAAACCTACATCGATCCGGAAGCGATCGGGGGCCTCTGCAAGGAAGTCTCCTTTGCGCCGGGCGAGAGTCTTCGCCGCAAAGGCCTGCACTACAAAAGCATGTACCTTCTGACCGACGGCGAGGTGGACATCGCGCTCGAAAAGAAGGGATCGGATCCCACGATCCTGACCCGCCAGCGCGGCTCACCCATCGGCGAAATCAGCTTTCTGACGGGACGCGCCGCCACGGCGACCGTCACGGCCCGCACGCCGACCAAGGCGCTGGTCATCGACGATCCCGCCTGGGCCATGCTCGAACGCGACCATCCGGAACTCGCCGCCGACCTCTACCGCCAGCTCGCCGAAGTCTCGGACGGACGGCAGAGCTACAATCTCTTGTTTCACGCGGACGCCTCCGGCAAGCCGCCGGAAGGCAGCGTCGAGGTTCGCCTCTGCCGCAACGCTGAGATGCTGCGCCAGGCCCAGCGCATCCGCTACGAAGTCTACTGCGAGGAGCTGGGCCGCACCTCGCCCTACGCGGACGTGGAAAACAGGATCATCGCCGACGAACTCGATAGCTTCGCCCACGTGCTCATCGCGCTGCAGGACGACGAGCCCGTCGGCACGATGCGACTGAACCGGGCCGCAGAAGGCCCGCTCGGCCCCCTCGTCGAGCTTTACGGCATGCAGAAATCGCAGCACCACCCCGCGGCCACGTCCGTATGCACGAAGTTTATCGTCAGGAAGGCGCACCGCTACAGCCAGGCCTCGTTCAAGATGATGGCCACCTCGATGGACGTCGGCATGCGCAGCAAGGTGAAGGAAAGCTTCATCGACTGCATCCCGAGCTTGCTGCCGTTCTACATGTCGATGGGATTTCGCCAGAGCGCACCGGCATTTCTGCATCGCGAGAACGGCCGGTCTATCCCGCTGATGCTCGACGTCGAGCGTTACGCACCGCGCATCAACCGCCTCACCGGCTTCGTGCTGCGCTAGCGCATTGTCCGATCACACGGAATCGGCAAGAGGACCGAGGTGGCTGGATCCTGGCCTCCGCCAGGATGACGTGGACAATGGGCAGTCCGCAGCGACCAATAAATCCGTCACCCTGACGAAGGTCAGGGCCCAGTCACGCCTCAAGCTATGTGACCGAGCAGACAAGCGCGGAGCCGTCAGATTGGAGTTTGCGAAGGCGGCCCCGCTCAGCGCAGCAACCCGCGCATGGCGGCCTGGCTGACCGCGTTGGCGCGATCGAAAACCGCCCGCTTCCACGCAGCATCATCCGGCGAGAACACTTCGACCAGCCGCTTGCGATAGACCTCGATGCCGGGGTCTTTCGCATGATGGGCCCAGTTCTCGTCGATCATCGCATTGAGAACCTTGAGCATCGGATACGTTCCGAACTCGAGCCCGACGGGCAGGAGATGCTCGCCGCTTTTCGCCGTATAGGTCAGGAGGTCGCCGGACAAATGCGCCGACACCGAGTTGGCGTCCGGATCGACCACGACATCGCGCCCGAAACAATCCGCAAGCACGGCCGAACGCGCCCCGCTGACACCCGAGCCAAACGGCGCTCCCCATTGGCTGATAAGCTGACCGCTGCCGCGCGGCCCAAGCCCTGTATGATAATCCACGACCACGACCTTGGCCTTTCCGGCGAGGCCCGCGAGGATTCGATCCCACGTGCCGCGCGACCAGGAGGGCGCCGACCCGCCGAAAAAGAGCCCGGTCGGATGCGTGTACTGGCCCTTGGTCACGGCGCCCTGAAGCGCCCGGATTCCCCTCTTCGCAACGAACGACCCGAATGCGAGCGCCCGGCGCACACGCGCCAGCCCGCCCGGCTGCATCGTCAGCAGAGGATGCAGCGCGTCGTAATCCGCGTTGGGCTGAGTGGCGGGAAACGGCGCGAAGTTGCGATTGAGGTCGATGCTGTCCTCGTTCACCCGACGCTTGAACGCCGCGCCGTACGGGTTGAGCACGTGCACGAGAAGGATAGCGAGATCGGAGCCGGGCGGCGGACGCAGGCCAGATTGCAATTGCGCAACCTGCAACCCGGACCCCGCCAGCCCCTCAACGCCGTGCGTCCCCGACACAAGAACGAGCACATTGCGGGCATCGGGACTGCCGAGCAGCGCGACGTCTGTTGCCAACTCCTCCCCGGCGGGCCCGCGCGCCGGGTGCACATAGGCCTCGACCGTTCCCCCTGCGTCCGCGACGGCCTTGAGAAAACCGCTGCGCGCCGTCGCGTAGTCGCGCGGAAACCACCGATCGGGCGTGAAGTCTGGCGGCGTCATGTCTGATCCTGGCCTGACCTGTGGAGATGCCCCACGATATCATGAAGCGCTCGAGCCGAACCACAAAACGCACAGCGCACTGAAAATCCGTAGAGGCGCGCCTCGCACGCGCGATCAGCCCCGAACGGGCGGCGTGCTCGCGAAAGACTTCGCAAGCTCCCGCATCATCGCGCGCACGTCCGGATGCTCATTGCGATCCCAGTCGGCG
Organism: Hyphomicrobium sp.; assembly: GCF_019744875.1. Lineage (GTDB taxonomy): Bacteria > Pseudomonadota > Alphaproteobacteria > Rhizobiales > Hyphomicrobiaceae > Hyphomicrobium_C. Next base: position 187,965 of record NZ_JAIETU010000003.1, read on the forward strand.
AGCATGTCTTCGAGATCGCGCTCGCGCCGCGCCAGGAGCCGCTCGAAGCCGGCCCGGCCTTCGGCCGTCAGCTCATATCGGCCTTCGGCCGTGACATCAGAGTGGCCTTCGGCCGTCCCATCGGAGAGGCCGCTTTCGCCCTTCGACGCAAAGCCCCCGCTGACGAGCCGGCCGAGAAGTCGCGAGATCTGCTCCCTTCCGACGTTGAGACGCGCGGAAAGCTCTCTCTCTGTTCCATGTCCGCTGTTCTCGCCGATCCGCGCCAGCAGCCAAAGTTCGTCAGGCTCGACCGCGAGCGAAATCTGCCGGGCCGCGCGCTGATACACGCGCCACCGATTTTCGCGCGCCGTGATACGCGCAACGATCCGCTTCAGCTCATCGAGCGACGTCGCATCGCGCGGCATCGGAAACGCCTCGCCCGCCGCTTCCGGCGAGATCGTCGTCTTGAGCGGAACCTCCCGGATGGCGAGCGTGATCAGGAAACTCACCGCCGCCAGCGCCGCCGCCGTATGGAATACCGGATGCAGCGCCGCCACGAACTCCGTGAAGTAAGCGGTTCGCAACGGCTCCCCGAGCTTCGCGATCGTGGCCGGATCGATCATCCCGCCCGCCTCCGGCAACGTCAGCCGCAAACTGCTGTCCAGCGAATAGGCAAAGATGGCCCCGAAGAGTGCGGCTCCGACCGATCCGCCGATGGAGCGGAACAGCGTCGTGCCCGAGGTCGCAACACCCAGCCGCTCGTACGGCACCGCGTTTTGCACGGCCATGACCAGGATCTGCATGACCATCCCGAGACCGGATCCGAGCATCAGCAGGTAGGCGGCTGTCGTTTCGGCAGAGGTCTCCACATCGATCGTCGACAACAGGACGAGCGCGATCGTCATGATCGCCGTCCCGCAGACCGGGAAAATCTTGTAGCGCCCCCAGCGGCTGATGATCTGGCCGCTCACGATCGAGCTCGCGAACACGCCCATCATCATCGGCGTCATGAACAGTCCCGCCCGCGTCGGATCGAGGCCCTTCACCACCTGGAAGTAAACCGGCAGCAGCGTGATAGACCCGAACAGCGCCATGCCGACGATGAAGCCCACCGAAGTTCCGATCACGAACGCGCGGTTGCGGAACAGCGACAGCGGCAACAGCGGATCGGCCGCGCGCTGCTCGACGAGCACGAAGCCCGCGAGCGACGCCACCGCAAGCCCCGCGATGGCGACCAGGCTGACCGGCGCCTCCTGCGCAAGAGTGGCCCCGAGGCTTGTGATCAGCACGATCGACGTGAGAGCCAGCGCCAGCAGCGCCGCGCCCGGATAGTCGATGCTGACGTTGCTGCGGCGCGCGGGCGACCGGAACGTGCGGCTGATGACCACGAGCGCCAGCAGCCCGAGCGGAAGATTGATAAGAAAGATCCAGCGCCACGAGAACTGATCGACGATGAACCCGCCGAGCAGCGGCCCGAGCACCGTTGAAAGTCCGAACACGCCGCCGAAGAAGCCCTGATAGCGTCCCCGGTCTCGGGGCGGAACGATATCGCCGACGACCGCAATCGACGTCACGATCAGCCCGCCGCCGCCGAGCCCCTGCAGGAAGCGGAAGGCGATCAGCTCGGGCAGATTCTGCGCGACGCCGCAGAGCAGCGAACCCACGAGAAACACGCACACGGCCGCCTGCAGCACGATCCGCCGGCCGTAGAGATCGCCGAGCTTACCGTAGAGCGGCACGACCACCGTGCTCGACAGCAGGTACGCCGTCACGATCCACGACAGATGCGAGAGCCCCCCGATCTCGCTGACGATGGTCGGAAGCGCGGTCGCGACGATGGTCTGGTCGAGCGAGGCCAGCAGCAGCACGAGCACGAGCGCGGCGAACGTCGCAAGCAACTGACGCTGCGGCGTCGGAGGGGTTTCGGTCGAAAGATCCTGCATGGGGAACGGTAGGGCCCTTTGCGGCAACGGACATCATATCTTCGCCGGACGCCTACTGAAGGGGTGTGTCCGGCACACGACTTAAACACAGGTAGACATACCGCATGAACCGCTTCCGATCGTCGCGCAATCGTTTAAGCTCCCGCCCAAAGAACAGTGCCGCCGGCCCAAGCCGGACGGCTACGCACCGGGGGAAACGACCATGGCAGCCGACACCGGCGCGCTGATCGAGAGGGTCAGCCGCGATCCCGAGTTCCGCGATCTTGAACGGCGGCGCTCACGTTTCGCCTGGACCCTGACATTGATCATGGTCGTCATCTACTTCGGCTTCGTACTCACCGTAGCCTTCGCCCCCGCCATCCTGGCCCGCCCCCTGGTCGAAGGCGGCGTCACGACGCTCGGCATTCCCCTCGGCATCGGCGTGATCCTGACGGCGTTCGTCCTCACCGGCCTCTATGTGCGCCGCGCCAACACCGACTTCGACGCAACCACCGAACGCATCATTGAGAGGCTCAAGTGAACGTCGAAGCCATCGCAATGTTCCTGCTGTTCGTGGCGACGACGCTCGTCATCACACGGTGGGCCGCCCAGCGCACCCGCACAGCATCAGATTTCTACGCGGCAGGCGGCGGCATCACCGGCTTCCAGAACGGCCTCGCCATCGCGGGCGATTTCATGTCCGCCGCATCGTTCCTCGGCATTTCGGGCCTGGTATTCGCCTCGGGTTTCGACGGGCTCATCTACTCCGTCGGCTGGCTTGTGGGCTGGCCGATCGTTCTCTTCCTGATCGCCGAGCGCCTGCGCAATCTCGGCCGCTTCACGTTCGCCGACGTGGCTGCCTTCCGCCTCCAGGCAACGCCCATCCGCACGCTCTCCGCAGTCGGCACGCTGGCCGTCGTCGCGCTCTATCTCATCGCCCAGATGGTGGGAGCCGGAAAGCTCATCGAGCTCCTGTTCGGCCTGCCTTACCTCTACGCGGAGATCGTCGTCGGCGTCCTGATGGTCACCTACGTCGCCACCGGCGGCATGGTGGCGACGACATGGGTGCAGATCATCAAGGCGTGCCTGCTGCTCGGCGGCGCATCGTTCATGGCTCTCGCCGTCCTCATGCACTTCGGCTTCTCCTTCGAAGCCATGTTCCGCTCGGCAACAGAAGCCCACCCGGATGGCATCTCGATCATGGGCCCGGGCAAGCTCGTGACGGATCCCATTTCCGCCATCTCGCTCGGCCTTGCGCTGATGTTCGGCACCGCCGGCCTGCCGCATATCCTGATGCGCTTCTTCACCGTCAAGGACGCCAAGGCCGCGCGCAAGTCCGTGTTCTACGCAACGGGCTTCATCGGCTACTTTTACATCCTGACCTTCATCATCGGCTTCGGCGCCATCACGCTGCTGATGAACGATCCCGCCTACTTCAAGGCTGCGGACGGCGGCCTCTATGACAAGATCGGCGGCATGATCGGCGGCACGAACATGGCCGCGATCCATCTGTCGAAGGCCGTTGGAGGATCCCTGTTCCTAGGCTTCATCTCGGCCGTCGCCTTCGCCACCATCCTGGCGGTCGTGGCCGGGCTGACGCTGGCCGGCGCCTCGGCCGTGAGCCATGACCTCTACGCCAGCGTGTTCGCGAAAGGCCGCGCATCCGAGCAGACCGAGATCCGCATTTCGAAAGTCAGCGCCCTCGTCATCGGCGTCGTGGCGATCCTGCTCGGCTATGTGTTCGAAAACCAGAACGTCGCCTTCATGGTGGGGCTCGCGTTCGCCGTTGCGGCGAGCTGCAATTTCCCCGTGCTCGCGATGAGCATCTTCTGGTCGGGCACCACCACGCGCGGCGCCGTCGTCGGCGGCTTCCTCGGCCTCGCCTCCGCAATCGGCATGGTCGTGCTGAGCCCGGCCGTGTGGGTGAAGACGTTCGGCTTCCCGCAGGCGCTGTTCCCCTACGACAGCCCCGCGCTGTTCTCGATGACGCTGGCGTTCCTCGGCATCTACGTGGTCTCAAAGCTCGACCGCAGCGCTTCGGCCGACGCCGAGCGGGCCGCCTTCGCAGCCCAGTTCGTCAGATCCGAAACCGGCATCGGAGCAGGTGCCGCGAGCGCGCACTAGCGCAAGGGGTGATCACGCGGACGCGGGCGAAACCCGTTCGAGACGCGCCACGAGCGTCTCCATCAGCGATTGCCCGTCCGCGATCGTGGACGTCATCAGCGGGATCGTAACCTCCGGCGCGCTGCGTTGCGCCACCACCACGCGCTCGCACCCATCGATCCCGTACTTGCCGTCAATCACGCCGACATCCGTAATGATCCAGTCGCCCCACGCGCCCGACAGCGTCCGCCCATCCACGACCGGCAGAAACAGCCCGTGCTCGTTCGCGACGATGTTGAATGCGGTGCGCGGTACCATGGCCGCCTCGCGCAGCGTGCGCAGCAGACGCCGCCGCAGGTAGACCCTGACCCCGATCAGCATCACGACGAAAACACCCACCGCGATCAGAAACTGCCAGACGAGATCGCCGGCCTTCTGATCTCCCGCGAGCGCAGCGACGACGTACACGCCCGCCACCAGAGGCAGCGCACGCGTCAGGATCAGCCGGCTGTCCGACGCCATCCGCCGGTCGTGCCCATCGAGCCCCTCGCTGCGCCAGGTCCGCGGCAACGCGACCGCCCGCCCGCGCACCGCCATGCCGGCCACGTAGGCGCCCTGGGCCGCCAGCCGCGCCCGCCGGGCGGCAGGCGCCGTCAGCCGGTGGGCCCCATAGATGAACCCGCCGATCCCCACGGCCATTGCGACAAGAAGAAGGGTGATCCCCAAGGCGGATTGCATCGTCGATGTCCCAGCGCCGCCGCCCACGCCAGGGGACCGCGGTTCTCCGCCCCCCTCATAGCGGCCAACTGGCGCGTCCGTCTCGATTTACGCAGTTTTTTTGCCAAGGCACTGGCCACCCCGGCAACCATCTGCTATGAGCCCGGCTCTCGGCGCCGTTGCGCCCTGTTCCGTGGTAGCTCAGTGGTAGAGCATCCGACTGTTAATCGGACGGTCGTAGGTTCGAATCCTACCCACGGAGCCAATTTTTTCAGACACTTGCCGGATTTTTTGGCCGCCCCTCGGGCGGTACGCGGGCTCGCCACAAGCCCCGATGATCCGGGCCGCCCCACCGGCCGGAATGCCCTGCCCAGAGCCAAGTCCTGCCCCGGCATCCACCTTGCCGCCCTTCGGAAAAAATGGGAAAAAAGTGCAAGCTTTTGCAACGCGAAGCGCCCAATTCCGGGCGTCCGCGGCGGCGCGTTCACACTAACGATTCGAATGACTTCACTTCGTTGAAATCCGTGTTTTGATCATCATTGAGTTCAGGGAGCGGCGTGTCTCGGTCAAGCGTGCTCACGATCCCTGGTTCCGGACCCCGATGTTTCGGACCGATCGGGTGCTTCGAGCAGCACACAGGACGGTCGGCCTCCCCTACCCCGCGCACGGCTCTTGAGGCTCTCACCCGGCGGGTGCGGGCCTGAGCGTCGGACGGCTGAACGTGCTCGAACTGCTCACGTCGCAAGTGTGAAATGGCTGGCAACAGAATGTCCCCTCGTCGCATCGTCCCGGTTGTTCTGTCTGGCGGCTCAGGCACGCGCCTTTGGCCGCTGTCGCGGTCGATGTACCCGAAGCAGTTCATCTCCGGACTGAACGGTTCGCCGTCGAGCCTCCTCGCGGCTACGCTCACGCGCCTGCATCCGGACAGCGGCTTTGCAGCCCCGATCGTGGTCTGCAACAACGCCCACCGTTTCCTCGTCCGCGAGCAGGCTGCCGGTGTCGGCATTCTCCCGCAGGCGATCGTCCTCGAGCCCGAAGCGCGCAACACCGCCCCCGCCATCGCGGTCGCCGCGCTGATCGCCGCTGAGCGCGATCCCGCGACCATTCTCGCAGTCATGCCCTCCGATCACGTCATCACCGATGCGCCCGGCTTCAGCGAGGCCATCAAGCGCGCCGGTGCGATTGCAGAGCGCGGACGGATCGTGCTCTTCGGCATCACGCCGACCGAGCCGCACACCGGATACGGCTACATCCGCAAAGGCGCCGAGCTCGACGAAGGCGACGGCTTCGATGTCGACCGCTTCTTCGAGAAACCCGATATCGACACCGCCCGCGGCTATCTCGCCGATGGCGGCTATAGCTGGAACAGCGGCATCTTCGTGTTCCGCGCCGACACGTTCCTCGACGAGCTTGCCCGCCTCGATCCCGGCGTGCTGAACGCGGCCCGCCAGGCTCTGGCCGGTGCCACGCACGATCTGGGATTCCTGCGCCTCGACGCACGCGGCTTCGCCCAGTCGCCAAGCATTTCGGTCGACTATGCGGTGCTGGAAAAGACGAACAAGGCCGCAGTGCTGCCGCTCGCCATCGGATGGAGCGATCTCGGCTCGTGGCGATCGCTGTGGGATGCGGCCGAGCACGACGGCAACGGAAACTTCGTCCAGGGCCAGTCCGTGATCGAAGACACGTCGGATTGCTACATCCGCAGCGAACGAGCCCTCATCGCCACCATCGGCGTCAAGGATCTGGTGATCGTCGAGACCCCGGATACCGTGCTCGTAGCCGACAAGTCGCGCTCTCAGGATGTCAGCATGCTGGTGGCGCGCCTCAAGGCGGCAAACCGCAAGGAGCACGAGCAGCACGTCCGCAACCATCGGCCGTGGGGCTTCTTCGAAACGCTGAACATCGGCCCGCGCTTCCAGGTGAAGCTCCTGCACGTCAAGCCGGGCGGCACGCTTTCCATGCAAATGCACCACCACCGCTCAGAGCACTGGGTCGTCGTGCAGGGAACCGCGCGCGTCACCATCGACGGGCGCGAGAAGCTCGTCGGCGAAAATGAGAGCGTCTACATCGTCGCCACCCAATGGCACCGCCTGGAGAACCCCGGCAAGGTGCCGCTCGAGCTGATCGAGGTGCAGATCGGCACCTACCTCGGCGAGGACGACATTATTCGCAGCGACGACATCTACCACCGCGCGAAAGAGGAAACGCGCTAGAGGCGCCCCTTCGTCAGACGTAGGCCCATCGCACGCCATTTTCGGGCGGACGGGGGTTGTCGAAGCGCCCTTCGCATGGCCGTGAGCGGCCCGGGAAATCGGCCCGGTGGGAAACGGAGCGTTTGCCCTCATCCGGTCCGAATGTTGTCATCTGTGGCCGGAAGCCGCAGGCGCGCCCCGCACGCCAAACCACAGATCAGCCATGCTGAACCGCTATTTCAGATCCGCGACGGCCAGGCTAAACCGTTTGAAAATCTGCAGAGAATGACCCAGTGAGATCCGCCGACATCGCTCACAGCGCCAGGACGAGCGCGCTTCGAGCCGGCATGGCGATCGCAGCCTGGCTCGCAACCGCCGCCTGCGCGGCCACCGGCTACGCCGAAGGCAAAATACCCCGTGCCGGTTCGACCATCGAGCTGGCCCAGGTCATCAAAGTATCGCCCACCGACCCTGCCCCGGCAGCGGCGGCCCCCCCAACCGATCCCGAGTGCCTCACCATCACCCAATCGTCCGAAACCACGTACATGATTTCCAACACGGCCTGCGCCGATCAAAGCATCCTGACCTCGATCGAGCTGGCGACAGGCGACGACCAGGCGCGGTGCTTCACGAAGAAGATCCGCAGCCAGATCTCCATTGCGAGCGAAAGCGCTCCCCCCGTGATCAACTACCAGTGCATCGAAGGTTCGCCGGGGTGCTCGGCGGACGTTCTGCGCAGCATGTTTCCCGAGTGCCGCGCCGGTTGACGGACGCCATTTCATGACGTGGGACGAGGTCCTGGCCTGATGTCTGACTACGACCGCGATGGCAATGTCGAGCGCCAGCAGATCCACGAGATCGCGCTCAACGTCGCGCGCCGACTGCTGAGAGTGCTTGAGATCGGCCGCAGCGCGCCACCCGCGCTCGCCGCCGAAATCGATGCGACCGCCCGTGTCATTTCCGACGTCCAGCACGACGTCGAGCAGGTGATGGCCATGCAGCCGTTCGGCGCGGCGCTCGACATGTCCGTTCTGACCCACATCCTCGGCAGCCAGCAGTATGCCGTCGGGCTGCTCGAACAGCTCGAGAAGCGGACGCAGGGCTACGGCGCCGCAACGCCTCTCCCGTCCGCGCCACAGGCGCTGCTGCCAGCGCCGCAGGCATTACCAACGGCCTCGCAAACGTACCCGGCGCACCCCGCCTTTCCCACGACGGACACCTTCGCCCAGCCGCAAACCTTCGCTCAGCCGCAGCCCTTCGCCCCCGCGCAGGATTTCGGCCAGCAGAACTTCGGCCAGCCGCAGAGCTATGCAGATGCGCAGACCTTTGCCGACGCCCTGCGCTTTTCGGCCCCGCAGCCCTACGCCGCCCCCGATCCTTACGCCGCGTCTCGCGCCGCCCCGCGCCCGCCCGCGCCCGAAGCGCCGCGATATGCGCCCCAGCAGGCGCCCGGCATGCACCCCAACGGCCAGTACAACGGCGCACCGGCCCAGCCTGGGCCCGCGCCGTACTACTCCGGGCCCCCGCCATCCCAGCCCCCGCGTGAACCGGTGCCGCGCGGCGCGCAGCAGCCGCGACAGGCGCAGCCCCAACCGGCGCCTCGTCAGCGTCCGCCCGGCGCAGCGCCAGCGCCCCGCGCCGCCAAGGCCGCATTCAGCATGCCCGATTTCGCCGCCCTCGGCGCGCGCATGTCGGAGCCGAAATTCGCCGCCGCCGCCGCGACGCTGGTCGTCGTGACCAGCGCCCTGATCGGCGCCTACACCCTCCTTCCCGGCCCGCAGGCCGACAAGCAGCGCGACGTCGCGCCGGGCCAGAAGCTCGACGGGCGCCTCGATACGGACATCGCCGCGCCTTCCGTGCACCGCACGCCCGCGCAGCAGTTCGCGTCCGTCGCCCCCGATCCCAACAGCATGGAGCAGCCGTATCTCGTCGTGCTGGCCACGCGCGCGAGCACGGAAGAGCTGCAGAAGGATTTCCAGGGCTTCAATACGGCGTACCCGGAGTTGCTCGGCGGACGCAAAGCGCGCGTCGACCGCGTACAGGGCCAGGACCAGAAAACCTGGCACCGGCTGTCCCTGATTCCCCCGCAATCGCACGCCGAAGCCAAAGACCTCTGCGCCAAGCTCAAGGCCGCGGGCCTGACGGGCTGCTGGATCCGGCGCGTGCCGCTCTCGAAGTGATCGGCAGAAATCACGCAGTGTGACAGCGTTGCATCCCGGCCGCTTGCGGGTTCGCACCCTTGCCCCTATGTGGAAGCAGCCCGGCACCCTGGCCGCGCGTGAACCGGCGATAGCGCATGCAGCCCATCATCTCCGTGAGCGACGTCAGCAAAACGTACGCGACCGGCCACGTCGCCCTGCGAACGATCAACCTCGACATTCGCGAGGGGGAAATTTTCGCGTTGCTCGGCCCGAACGGCGCCGGCAAGACGACGCTGATCGGCATCATCTGCGGGCTCATCAATCCGAGCAGCGGCCACATTACCGTCGCCGGCCACGACATCGTGCGCAACTACCGCACCGTCCGCTCCATGATCGGCCTGGTGCCGCAAGAACTCTCGACCGAGATGTTCGAAACCGTCTTTGCGACGACGGCCTACACGCGCGGTCTGTTCGGCAAGCCGAAGAACTCCGCGTTTGTCGAGAAGGTGCTCCGCGACCTGTCGCTTTGGGACAAGAAGGACAGCCGCATCATGGCTCTTTCGGGGGGCATGAAGCGGCGCGTGTTGATTGCCAAGGCCCTCGTGCACGAGCCGCGCATCCTGTTTCTCGACGAGCCGACCGCCGGCGTGGACGTCGAGCTCCGCAAGGACATGTGGAACGTCATCCGCCGCCTCCGCGACGACGGCGTCACCGTCATTCTGACGACCCACTACATCGAAGAAGCCGAGGAGATGGCGGACCGCATCGGCGTCATCACCAAGGGCGAGCTGATCGTCGTGCAGGAGAAGCACGAGCTGATGCGCAAGCTCGGCAAGAAGCAGCTGGTGCTGGAGTTGCAGAAGCCGCTCGATGCCATCCCGGCCGCGCTCCAGAAGCACGCGCTCGAGCTGGCGCCCACAGGCACCTCCCTCACGTTCACCTATGACACGCAGGCGGAGCGCACGGGCATCACCGCCCTCCTCGCCGACATGCGCGAAGCCGGCATCGGCTTCAAGGATCTCGCGACGAGCCAAAGCTCGCTCGAAGACATATTCGTCGACCTGGTGAGGCAATCGCGATGAACTTCCAAGCCGTGCGCGCCATCTACGGATTCGAGATGGCGCGGTGGGGCCGCACGCTGACGCAAAGCGTCGTCTCGCCGGTCCTGTCCACCTCGCTCTACTTCGTCGTCTTCGGCACGGCCATCGGCTCGCGCATCGCCGAGGTCGACGGCATTGCCTATGGCGCCTTCATCGTGCCGGGCCTCATCATGATGATGCTGCTAACCGAAAGCACGACGAACTCCGCCTTTGGCATCTATTTCCGCCGCTTCACGGGCACGATCTACGAGTTGCTGTCGGCACCCGTTTCCGCGTTCGAGATCACCCTCGGCTATGTCGGCGCCGCGGCCACGAAATCGGTCATCCTGGGGCTCATCATTCTCGCAACCGCGAGCCTGTTCGTGCCGATCCACATCGCCCATCCGTTCTGGATGCTGGCCTTTCTGGTGCTGACCGCCGTGACGTTCAGCCTGTTCGGCTTCATCATCGGCGTCTGGGCCGACGGGTTCGAGAAGCTGCAGATCGTACCGATGCTCTTCCTGATGCCGCTCACGTTCCTCGGCGGCACGTTCTACTCGATCAAGATGCTCCCGCCATTCTGGCAGACGATCGCGCTCTTCAACCCGATCGTCTACCTGATCAACGGCTTCCGCTGGAGCTTCTACGAGATCTCGGACGTCAACGTCGCCGTGAGCCTCGGCATGACGCTCTGCTTCCTGTCGGTCTGTCTCGTCGTGATCTGGTGGATCTTCAAGACCGGCTACCGGCTGAAGCCCTAGGCCACGCGCCGTTAGCGCACGCCGATATCGCTCGTCTTGGCCGTGCCTGCCTGGATGCGCGCGAGCTGCATCGCGCCCTCGACCATGTTGCCCGGGTGGGCGAGATTGGCGAGCGCGCCCGCGATCAGAGCATCGACCCCGAGGCCCGCCCGGCCGACGACCAGCAGCGCGCGGTCGCGCACGTCGATGGCGTCTTTCACCGCATCGAGATGCGCGCGGCTCTTGACGCCTTCGAACTCGGGCGTGACGAGCGCGAGCCCATAGCGCTGACCGGCCAGCGCCGCGGCGACATCGAAGGACGCGTCGGCCGGCACGTTCGCAAACACCGCCGCCGTCGCCTCCCGCGGCGCCGGATCATGATGGACGGTGACAAACGCACGATAGAGATCGATAAACCCGGGGCGGCCCGTGACGGCGATGTCGGACCCAATGCGCTCGCAGCCGCCATGCCACAGCGCAGCCTCGGGATCGTCCTCGCACGTCATACGCACCGAGTAGGCGCGCGGCAGATCCATCCGCCCCTGCACGTCCGACAGCCAGAAAGCGAAGGCCGTCCAGCCCCCCACCACCGCCAGCACGAGCAAAAGCCGCCACCTGGCAAGCAGGTCGGAGACGGTGTTCTGCGTGGCTATGGCGAGTCGCGAGATCATGACGGGCGGAGAATTCCACCCGGCGGCGGCCAAAACAAGCCGAGACGCGCACTTTTCGCCGGAGCGGGTGGGGCTAGCGCGCGGGCCACGTGCCGCAAACGCCCCGCGTTAGGGCGCAAGGCCCTGCGACGGCGGCGGCGGTGCATCCGGATCCAGAACTTCCGCCATGGCCGTGTTTCCGTCGCGGCCGTAGATGTCGGGGCGGAATTCGACGCGCCCGTCGGGCTCGGCCCAGGCGGTGATGTAGGCGAAGTAGACCGGCACCGGCCGCGTGAGCTGGATGTCAAGCGCCTGGCCCTGATCGAGCACGGACTGAACCTGGCCGGGCTGCCCCCAGCCGGGCTCCAGGCTCGCGAGCCATTCGACGAGCTGGAACACGTCCTGCACGCGCACACAACCGGCGCTGAACGCCCGCGCGCGCTGCTGGAACAGGGGCTTCATCGGCGTATCATGCATGTAGACGCCATGCTCGTTCTGCATGTCGATGCGAACGAGGCCGAGCGCGTTCTGCGGCCCCGGATCCTGCTTGAGCTTCACGACCGACGCCCTCGCCTGCGACCAGTCGATGGACGACGGATCGAGCTCGGGCCCGTTGAAGTCGCCGGAAATGACGCGGATGCGCTCCTTCTGGAGGTAGTCGGGCTCCTTCACGAGGCGCGGAAACACGTCGAGCTGCGCGACACTGTCGGGCACGCGCCAGTAAGGGAAGAAGTTGACGGCGCGAATCGTCGCCTTGAGCGACGGCGTATCGCGGCCCGGCCGCCCAACGATGACGCGATGGCGCAGCACCGTGCGATAGCGGTCGACGGCTTCGAGCTGGAATGCCGGCACGTTGACGAGCACATAGCGCTCTTCGGGCGGGCTGCGCACGAGTTCGAGCAAGCGTCCGTGATTGAGCTTGAGCTGCGCCACGCGCTGGTCGGCGGTGATGTTGAGGGCCGCCAGCGTGGGCTTGTCCACGCGCCCCGTGGCGCGCAGCCCGTTGCGCTCCTGATAGCTCACGACCGCGGCCTCGAGACCGGTGTCGAAGGTGTAGTCGCTGTAGCTCGACGATTTCGGCAGCTCGCCCGTCACCATCAGGCGGCGGCGAAGATAGGGCACGCGTTCGTCGCTATCGCCGGCACGCAGCATGCGGTCGCCCGGGATCTGCGGCCAGCCGCCGTTGCTCGCGATGCGCTGATAGAGTTCGATCGCGTTTTCCATGGCGACGAGCATTTCGTCGCTGCGATAAGGCACTTCATTCGCGCGAAGATCGTTCAGAACCTCCTGGCGCGGCGGCGTGCGCTCGAGCGAAGCGCGCTTGCCGGTATAGTCCGGAGAACCGAAACTCGTGATCCCTTCGTACCAGTTGCCGTCCTGCGCCACCGCAGGTCCGGACAGGCCGACTGCGACGGCGATTAACAGGACCGCGAAACTGGCGCGAAGGCCGCTGCGGCCGAACGTGTTCAATGAACCCACCGGAAGTCCGATCCTGTTGCAAAAAGTTCGCTGCGCTCGCGCAATTTCGACGGCGCATGATGGCCCACCGCACACACATACGGGTTGAGGCCGTTTAACGGGATTCATATGGCCAAACAAAGACCCCAGGCAACCGCTCCGATGACGCAACCGATTGAATTGTCACGCTTGCGCTACTTTGGTTTGTCGTGTGGCCGCGCCGCGCCTGGAGCCGGGAAATGGTCCCAGCCACCCCCCTCGAACGCCAGGGGGTGTCCGTCTAACGCGGTGACGGAGAGCCCCGTTCCCCCGCCCAGCGCGCCGATCTCCGTTACGTCCACGCCGCTGGCCCGCGCGGCCGCCTGAAACGCCTCCGCGCGATCGGGCGCAATCGCCGCCAGCACCTGATAATCGTCGCCGCCCGTGAGCACCGTCCGGAAGGAGCCCGGATCGGCCGACACAACCGCGCGCGCCGCAGCCGAAAGCGGCACTCGGACCCCTTCGATATGCGCCGCCACGCCCGAGACGCCCGCGAGGCGGCCGCAATCCCTGAGCAACCCGTCCGAGACATCCATCGCCGCCGACGCGAACTCCAGGAGAAGCGGCGCGAGCGCGAGCGGCGGCCGGGGCCGCAGGTAGCGCGCCAACAAGGGCGCGACATGGGTCGCATCGAGCCCCAGCGCGCCCGCAAGCCCTGGATCGAACCGCAGCTTGAGGCCCAGCGCGCTGTCCCCGATCGTGCCGGAAACGAACAACCGGTCGCCGGCCCGCGCGCCCGCCCGGCGCACCATGCGGCCGGCAAGCACGCTGCCGAAGGCGGCAACCGTCGCCGACGCAGGCCACGGCCTGCAATCCGTATCACCCCCCGCAAGCGAGAGGCCGAACGCGGCCTGCGCTTCGGCCAGCCCGGCCGCAAACTCGTCGAGCCACGCGCGCGCGGGCTCCTCCGGAAACGAAAGCGACAGCAGATACGCGATCGGCGTGGCGCCCTTCGCGATCAGATCCGATACGTTGACGGCCAGCGCCTTCCACGCGATGTCGCGCGCCGCATCGTCGGAAAAGAAATGGACGCCTTCCGCCACCGCGTCTGTTGTCACGACGAGATCGTGGCCCGCGGGCGGAGCCAGCACGGCGCAATCGTCCCTGAGCCCGAACGCGCCCGGAAAGCCCGCCGCAAGCGGGGCGAACGTGCGTTGGATGAGATCGTCTTCGCCCACAGCCGGCTTGCCTCTTTTCCGATGGCGAGTGATCCGACAGCGAGTGTTCTATGGCAAGCCGCGTCGATTGCAGCGCCCGCCCCACGGGCGAGCCTCCGCCTCAGCCGCCTTCGCCACCCGGCGCTTCGAACTCCTTGGCCCGCACCTTGTGCGCGATGCGGTCGAGAACGCCGTTGACGACCTTCGGCTCGTCCGCTTCGAAGAACGCCTTCGCGATGTTGATGTATTCGTTGATCGTCACGCGTGCGGGCACGTCGCGGCGCTCCAGCAGCTCGAACACGCCCGCGCGCAGAATAGCGCGCAGAATGGAATCGACGCGCACGAGCCGCCAACCGGTGCGCAGTTGCTGGTCGACGAGCGGATCGATCTCGCGCTGCCGCCGCACCACGCCCTTGACGATTTCGGCAAAGAACGTCGCGTCCGCGCCGCCGAGATTGACCAGCGCTTCTTGCACCTCCGGAGCATCGCCGTCGGTTTCAGCCGGTGGGGCATCGTCGCGCATGAACTGCGCGATCACATCGGTGACGTCGGTGCCGGCCAGATCCATCTGATAGAGCGCCTGCACGCCCGCCATGCGCGAGACGGTGCGCGGCTTCGGCGTATCTCCACCGGTCTTCTTTTTGCGCGGAAGAATCATGGACGGCCAACGCCGAAATCGCGAGCCGTGCGGATCAGCCTGAGGCAGGCGCGGGCGGCATCGCCGCCCTTGCCCGCCGCACCGCCCCGCGCACGCGCGAGCGCTTGGGCTTCCGTATCCACGGTGAGGACGGCATTGCCGAGAGGTATGCGGTGTTTGATGGCGGTGTCCATGAGCCAGTGGTTGGTCATATTGCAGACGATATCATAATGCGACGTCTCGCCCCGGATTACGCAGCCGGCGACGATCACTCCGGTATAGTCTCCTGCGGGATCGAACCGCCCGGCCGCAAAGGCCTGCACGAACGCCTGGGGAATTTCGAGGGCGCCGGGCACCGCCACGCGGTCGAACGCGACCTCCGCACCATCGAGCACCTCCTTCGCCCCGGCGATCAACGCTTCCGTGATCTCCAGGTAATAAGGCGCCTCGATGATGAGCACGCGTCCCGGCCCACCGGTGTGAAGCTCCATCTCGACAGATTGGCGTTGTCCTGTGCTGACCATCGCCCGGCTACTCGATCGCTCGCGTGCCGACGATCCGGAGCCCGTAGGCTTCGAGGCCGACGTACACGTCATCGGGTGCGTTGGTGAGCAGCGTCATGTCGCCCACGCCGAGCTCGCGCAGGATCTGCGAACCGACGCCGATGTCCACCTGACGCCTGCCGCGCGCACCCTTGTTGTCGGCCGACGCATTGGCTTGCCGTGACGTCCATTCGGAAACGCTCTTCGGCCCCAGGTCGCGGATCAGCACGATCACACCGCGCCCCTCGCGGTCGAGCGCACGCATCGCGCTCGCCACCGCGTTCTGCCCGCCGCCGATGCCGAGCAGATCGCCCGGCACGTTGACCGCATGCACGCGGACCAGAACCGGGCCCGGCGCCGAGAGGTCGCCCTTGACGAGCGCCAGATGCTCGACCGGCTCGACGGTGGTCGTGAAAACGTGAAGATCGAAATCGCCGCCGAACGCACTCTGCACGCGCGACTGCGCAACCCGCTTCACGAGGCGGTCATGCTTCAGCCGGTAGGCGATCAAGTCTTCGATGGTGCCGATCTTGAGGCCGTGGCGCTGCGCGAACGGAACGAGGTCCGGCATGCGCGCCATCGTGCCGTCTTCGTTCATGATCTCGCAGATGACCGCCGCCGGATAGAGACCGGCCAGCCGCGCCAGATCGACGGAGGCTTCCGTGTGCCCGGCGCGGATCAAAACGCCGCCCTCGCGCGCGACGAGCGGAAACACGTGGCCGGGCGAGACGATGTCGCCCGCGCCCTTGGTCGCATCGATGGCGGTCGCGATCGTGCGCGCCCTGTCGTGTGCCGAGATGCCCGTCGTGACGCCTTCGCGCGCTTCGATCGACTGCGTGAAAGCGGTCCGCTCACGCGCCGCCTGCGTCCGCACCATGTATTCGAGACCGAGCTCGCCCGCGCGCGTCTGCAAGAGCGTCAGGCAGATCAATCCGCGGCCATGCTTGGCCATGAAGTTGATCGCGTCGGGCGTCGCCATTTGCGCCGGAATGACAAGATCGCCCTCGTTCTCGCGGTGCTCCGCATCGACGAGCACGACCATGCGGCCGTTGAGCATGTCGTCGACGATCTCCTCGGTCGACGACAGGAAGCCGCCGCCCTCCGAGTAGGCGATTTTTGAAAGACCGGTGCTCAAGCCCGAAACTCCATGATGCGCGCGACATAGCGCGCGAAAAGGTCGATCTCGACGTTGACCTCGTCGCCGCGCTTTTTGCGCCCCCACGTGGTCTGGGTCAAGGTCACCGGTATGAGATTGACGCCGAAGCGGTTTCCCGACACCTCGTTAACGGTGAGGGAGGTGCCGTCGAGGGCAATCGACCCCTTGGGTGCGGCATAAGGCGCAAGATGCACCGGCAGCTCGAGCGTTACGCGGAGGCTGTCATCGTCGCCCTTGAGGTCGATGATGCGCGCTACCCCGTCCACATGGCCCGAAACGATGTGTCCGCCCAGTTCGTCGCCGGCCTTGAGGGCGCGTTCGAGGTTGATGCGCTCGCCCACCTGCCACCCGTCAAGCGTGGTCTTCGAAAGCGTCTCGTTCGAAACGTCGACCGTGAACGCCGAGCCGTTGCGGCCGTCCGCGCGCACCGTCACCACCGAAAGGCACGTCCCGTTGCACGCGATCGACGCGCCGATGGCGATGCCCTCCGGCGCGTAGCCCGAGCGAATGGCAAACCGCCCGCCTTCGCGGCCGATCAACTCGCCCACATCCGTGATGATGCCTGTGAACACCGGCCTCTGCCTTCCAAATCCTAGATCAGCCCATCGGCCGCGCGCGAAAGACCGAGACCCGGTCCGCTCCGATCCGCCGTTCCGACGCAAGCGTGAGATCTAGCCCCGGAGCATAACGGGCGGCAAGCTCATCCGGCGCGACCAACGGAGGGGTTTCGCCCCCCTGCCGGAAAATGACCACTTCGTCGACAAGGCCCTCGGACGCAAATCCGCGCCACATCGCGGGGCCCCCTTCCACGAGAAGGCGCGTAATTCCAGCCTCCGCCAAACCCTCCAGCACATGCGCCAGCGAGAGCCCCTCCCCGGTCGCCGGTCCGCTGAAGATATGCGCACCGGCCGCCTCGTAGGCTTGAATTTCGCCCGCGTCCGCACCGAACCCCGTAAAGAGCCAGACCGGCACGTCACGCGCGGTCTGGAACAGCTTGGCCGGCATCGGCAGGTCGAGAGACCGCGCCACGACCACCCGCACCGGCGAACGCGCCTCGAGGCCGGGCAGCCGGCACCTGAGATCCGGATCGTCGTCACGCACCGTGCCCGAGCCGACCAGAATGGCATCCGCCTCGGCGCGCATCAGATGACCGGCCGCACGCGCCTCAGGCCCCGTGACGAACGTCGGCGCCCCGCCGTTGCCGCGCGGGACGTGCCCCTGCGCCGAAAGCGCCATCTTGAGCTGCACGAACGGCCTGTTGGCGGTCACGCGCAGGATGTGGCCGCGCGTCACCCAGTTGGCCTCGTCCGCCATCAGACCGATGTCGACAACGATCCCCGCCGCGCGAAGCCGCGCGCTTCCTTCACCCGCCACGCGCGGATCGGGATCGCCCGCGCCGATGACCACACGCCGGATGCCCGCCGCAATGACGGCGTCCGCGCACGGCGGCGTCTTGCCGTGGTGGGCGCAAGGCTCGAGCGTCACGTAGAGCGTCGCGCCGCGCGCACGTGCTCCCGCGCGCTGCAGCGCCTGCGTCTCGGCATGCGGCCGCCCGCCGGGCTGCGTCACGCCGCGCGCAATCACCTCGCCGGTGGCCTCGTCGGCAATCACCGCCCCGACTGACGGATTGGGCGCGGTGGTGCCGAGCCCACGCCGAGCAAGCATCAAGGCAATGCCCATCATGTGCTGATCGAACGGCGTGAAACTCATGACCTCTGATCCGTTGACCGCACCCGTAGGCACGAGCAGTAAACTCCCAACGCCACTACCCTGCCGCCTACTGCCCACCTAATGCTTCTTCGTAATCGGGTGCTCGGCCACCGTGCCGTCGTCGCGCGCGATCTCGCCCAGCACTTCCTGGAAATCCGCCGCCTCCCGGAAATCCCGGTAGACGGATGCAAACCGCACGTACGCAACCGGATCGAGCGCGCGCAGGCCTTCCATCACGAAGGTGCCGATGGTGGATGATGGGATCTCCGTCTCGCCCGAGCTTTCGAGCTGGCGCACGATTCCCGAGACCATGCGGTCGATCCGCTCGGTCTCGATCGGCCGCTTGCGCAGCGCCACCGCCACCGACTTCAGAAGCTTGTCGCGGTCGAACGGCACCTTGCGCCCGCTGCGCTTGAGCACGGTCAGCTCCCGCAGTTGCACGCGCTCGAACGTCGTGAAGCGTCCCCCGCAATCCGGGCAGACGCGGCGACGGCGAATGGCCGCGTTCTCCTCCGTCGGGCGGCTGTCCTTCACCTGCGTTTCCTCGCAGGAGCAGTACGGGCAGCGCATGCATGTCTCCATCGAAAAGGCGCCGAAGCTCACGCCCCGGCGCCCTGTTTTAGTTCATGTTGCAGCCGCGCGAAACGACGGCGGCCGCGCGTACCCGGAAATTACGAGTAGATCGGGAAACGCTTGCAGAGCTCGGTGGCTTCGGCCTTGATCTTCTCTTCCACCGCGCCGTTGTTGGCTTCGCCGTTCTTGGCGAGGCCCTCGAGCACTTCCGCGATCATGCGGCCGATGTCGCGGAACTCGGCTTCGCCGAAGCCGCGCGTCGTGCCGGCCGGTGCGCCGAGGCGAACGCCCGAGGTCACCATCGGCTTCTCGGGGTCGAACGGAACGCCGTTCTTGTTGCAGGTGATGTGCGCGCGGCCCATCGACTTCTCGGAGATGTTGCCGGTGAGCTTCTTCGGCCGCAGGTCGAGCAGGATGAGGTGCGTATCGGTGCCGCCCGAGACGAGCGCGAAGCCGGCGTCCACCAGCACTTCGCCCATGGCCTTGGCGTTGACGATCACCTGCTTGGCGTAGGCCTTGAACTCAGGCGTCAGGATCTCGCCGAATGCCACGGCCTTGCCGGCGATGACATGCATCAGCGGGCCGCCCTGGATGCCCGGGAAGATGGCCGAGTTGACCTTCTTGGAGATATCCTCGTCATTCGTGAGGATCATGCCGCCGCGCGGGCCGCGCAGCGTCTTGTGCGTCGTCGTGGTGACGACGTGGGCGTGCGGGAACGGCGAGGGATGCTCACCGGCGGCCACGAGACCCGCGAAGTGAGCCATGTCGACCATCAGGATCGCGCCGACTTCATCGGCGATCGCGCGGAAGGCGGCGAAGTCGAACTGGCGCGGATAGGCAGAGCCACCGGCGATGATGATGCGCGGGTTCTCGGCCTTGGCGATCTCGCGCACCTTGTTCATGTCGATGCGATGGGTATCGGGCTCGACCTGATAGTGCACGGCGCGGAACCACTTGCCCGACTGGTTGACCGTCGCACCGTGCGTGAGATGGCCGCCGTGAGCGAGGTTGAGACCGAGGATCGTGTCACCCGGCTTGGCGAGCGCGTTGAAAACGCCCTGGTTTGCCTGCGAGCCCGAGTTCGGCTGAACGTTTGCGAAGGCGCAGCCGAAGATCTTCTTGGCGCGGTCGATGGCAAGGTTCTCGACGATGTCGACGTACTGGCAGCCGCCGTAGTAGCGCTTGCCCGGATAGCCTTCGGCATACTTGTTGGTCAGAACGCTGCCGGCTGCATCCAGCACGGCGCGCGACACGATGTTCTCAGAGGCGATGAGCTCGATTTCGTACTGCTGACGGCCGAGCTCCTTGTCGATGGCCGACGCCACCTCGGGATCGGTCTCGGTCAGGGGAGATTTGAAAAACCGGGCGGTCGTGGGATTGGACATGGACGTTTCCTCGTTGGGTAGGCTTTGTAATCGCGGGGGGAGCGCAGGGCCGCGCTGAACATTCGAAATATGAAAACCCGGCATCTCCCCAAGTCTGGCGACCTTGGGTGTGACATTCCGGGCCCGACTTTCGCATGGCCTTATCATGCGTCAACGGCCCGCAACAGTGAAGTCGCGGTCGCACCCAAAATACTGTGCGATCCGCGAGGCCACCCCCCGCCCGGCTGTTCCGCCGGACGGCATTGACAGACAGGGATTATTCCGCGGCGAGCTTGCCGGTGCGGCCGACTGCGGCCGGACAAGCGGCCCAAAGGCCGCGCAGCGCTTCCGTAAGCGTGTCCATCTGCGCGTCGGTGTGATGAGGCCCGGGCGTCAGGCGGATGCGCTCCGTGCCGCGAGGCACGGTCGGGTAGTTGATCGGTTGCACATAGATGCCGTGGGCATCGAGCAAGCGGTCCGTCACTTCCTTGCAGTGGACGGGATCGCCGATCAGAACCGGCACGATGTGGCTCTGGTTCTGGAACACCGGCAGGCCTGCCGACGTGAGGCGCGACTTGAGCGCGCGCACGCGCTCCTGGTGGCGGGCCCGCTCGAGGCTGCTGTTCTTGAGGTGGCGGATCGACGCCAGCGCACCGGCCGCGATGGCGGGCGCAAGCGACGTCGTGAAGATGAAGCCCGGCGCAAACGAGCGGATCGCATCGATCAGGTCGCGGGTGCCGGCGATGTAGCCGCCCATGACACCAAAGCCCTTGGCCAGCGTCCCGTTGACGATGTCGACGCGGTCGAGCACGCCGTCGCGCTCGGCGATGCCGCCGCCGCGCGGGCCGTACATGCCGACGGCATGAACTTCATCGAGATAGGTGAGCGCGCCGTACTTATCGGCGAGATCGCAGATCGCGGCGATCGGCGCGATGTGCCCGTCCATCGAGTACACGCTCTCGAAGGCGATGATCTTCGGCGTATCGATCGGAACCTGCTTCAGCTTGGCTTCGAGATCGGCCGGATCGTTGTGACGGAAAATGCGCTTCTCGCAGTTGCCGTGACGAATGCCTTCGATCATCGAGGCGTGGTTCTTCTCATCCGAGAAAATCACGCAGCCCGGCAGCAGCTTTGCGAGCGTCGAGAGCGCCGCCTCGTTGGCCACGTAAGCCGACGTGAACAGCAGCGCCTGTTCTTTCTGGTGGAGATCGGCGAGTTCGTTTTCGAGTTCGACGTGATAGTGCGTCGTGCCGGAGATGTTGCGCGTGCCGCCCGATCCCGCGCCGACCGAGTCGATGGCCTCGTGCATAGCCGCGACCACGCTCGGATGCTGGCCCATGCTGAGATAGTCGTTTGAGCACCACACGACGATGGGCTTTGCGCCGCCCGGAGTGACATGGTCGGCTGCCGGAAAGGCGCCCCTATGCCGCTTGAGGTCTGCGAACACCCGGTAGCGGCCCTCCTTGCGGATCGCATCGAGAGATGCCTTCAAGTGCCTCGCGTAATCGACCATCGAAACGTTTCCCTAGGCTTCGTGTTCTTGGCGCGGCCGTTCTTAGCGGCTCGGCTCCGTTAACGACAGCATGTTTCGTCGCAATCTAGTTTGCAACCGCTCTAATGTCGCGGCAATCCCTTTGGATACAAGCGAAATTCCGAAAACACAATTGGACGCGTGCGCCCTTTTGGGGCGAGCCATTGCTGTCGCTCGGATTTTTTTATCGCCTGCTGCAACGCAGCGCGGAACCACTGCGAGGACTGTGCAACGCACAACGGGCAAGCGCATTGACCAAAGTCAAAGGCGCGCGGCGGTCCGGCCTCAGTAGGAGGTCGCGATTTCGGCCACGCCGTCCCGATTGTAGAGGTCGCGGCGGAACTGGATCGCGCCGTCCTCCGTCGCCCAGGCCGTGATGTACACGAAGTGCAGCGGCACGGGGGTGGCGAGCCGCACGTCCTTGCGCTCGCCCGTCTTCTTCATGTCCTCGACCCGATCCTGCTCCCAGCCGTCGTTCTGGGCGACGAGCCAGTATGCGAGGCGCTCGATGTTGTGGACGCGGATGCAGCCCGAGCTGGCCGCCCGGAAGTTGCTGCCGAACAAGCCCGACGACGGACTATCGTGCATATAGACCGACTCGCCCGAGGCGAAGTTGATCTTCACGAACCCCAGCGGGTTATCCTTCCCCGGCGGCTGCCGGTACGAATACGACTTCGGCGCCGAAGAGCTCCAGTCGATCGTCTCGGGATCGACCTTCTTGCCGTTGCTGTAGGCTTCGATCCCCGTCTTCACGAGCACGTTCTCGCCCTTGGCCTGCATCTCCCGTCCCTGGGGAATGAGGTCCTTGGTGATCACGGTCGGAGGCAGGCGCCAGGTCGGATTGAAGTTGAGCTCCGTGATGGTCGAGCGCAGCAGCGGCGTTGGCCGGTCCACCTTGCCCACCACGCCCGTATGGCGCGTGATCACCTTGTTCAGCGCCACGGCCTCGACCTGCGCGGCCGGGATGTTCACGACGACATACTTGCGCTGCGGCTTCACCACTCCGGTGAGCTCCGTCAGGCGCTTGAGATTGGTCTTGAGCTGCGTCAGCCGGTCCTCGGCCGTCACATTGAGAGCCGCAACCGTCGGCTTGTCGAGACGACCGTTCGGCGTCAGCCCGTTGTTCGTCTGATAGACTTTGAGCGCCTCGACCAGCGTGCCGTCGAGTTTTTCGCTGCCCGCCTGGTCCGCGCTAAGCTCGCCGGACACGATCAGCCGGTCACGCAGCTCGACGATGGCGAAATGATCCTCGCCGGGCTTCACGGTCGCGTCCGGCACCGCCTTCCAGCCGCCCGCCTCGACGATGGCCGTATACCGATCGATCGCCGTCTTGGTGGCCGCCACATTGCCCTGCGCGAGGGTCGGAAGACCAGCCGGCGGATTGCGCTCCAGCTCCTTCAGCGCCTGCCGTTCCGTCGCCGGGTCGCTGGCGCCACCGCCGCCGACCGGACCGAACTGCAGCGCCCAGTTTTCATCCAGCGCATGCGCACCGCCCGCCGACAGCGCAAGCCCGAGTGCGGGAAGCGACGCCGCCAATGCGAGAATGTAACGATTGCCACTGCGGCCCGACACACGTCTGGACATTGTCGTCATGGACATTGCCGTCATGCCCCCATGCCCTGCTCGGCAGGGCCCTCCCATAGCCGTCGGTCGCGACCGACCGACTCCGCACGCTACGCTGTGAAGTGGCCGCACATTCGCATACTCCGCGACGCAAAAAATAGTCCCACCCCCCACGGACAGTGGAAGTGGTGCCGCCAAGCCACAAACGCAGGCGGGGGCATCCTCGTCGGGGTCTACCGAAGCTCCCGAGGCCCCGATTCGGACCTACCCGGATACTTAGGGGACGTAGCGAAGAGCGTGGACGAGGCGGTCGCCGGCGGGGTTGTCCGCGCGCATCGCCGAGCCCTGACGCTCAATTGCAATCGCTCGCGGGAACGCGGCCCTTGAACAGCGTGTCCATCCACTGTGAGGCCGCATACGCGCTGTCGCGCGCGGCCCACATATGCCCGACACCGCCCATGAGGTGCATTTTCACCCGCACCCCGGCCTGGCAAAGCCGCTTGGCGTAGGCGCGCGTGATGGGGGGACGCACCAGATCGTCGGACGTCCCCTGGGCGAGAAAAACGGGCATGCCGGCCGGAAGCGTGCCCGCCGAGTTCTGCTGCATGATCGAGCGCAGCCGAGGATTCTTCGTCGGGTCCGTTTTCAGAAACTTCCGGATCAGAGCGCGCTCGTCGTCGCCCTCTTTGAACACGTCCTGCAGGTCTTGGATGCAATCGTTGGCCAACCGCACGAACGACGACCTGGCTTCGGGCACCACATATTCGGAGAGCGCAAAGCCAAGCGTGCGCGACCACGAATAGAGCGCCATTGCCGTGAGACTGCGTCCACTGCTCGTGTTGCGGTCCGCATCGAAGAGCTGGACGAGCTGCGTGGCCGGCGCAGCCGCCGCGACCCCCAGCAGCTTGAGCTCCGGCGCGTATCTGGCCGCCTCGCGCCCCGTAAACAGCGCCGTGTGCCCGCCCTGCGAATGGCCCCACACGATGAAGCGATTGCCCGCCCGCACATTCGAGAGCGTTCGCGCGGCTCTGACGGAATCGATGAGCGTCCGCGCGGCGTTCTGCCCGAACAGATAGGGATGCACCCCAGGTCCGCCGAGCCCCATGTAGTCGGTCGCCACGATCACGTATCCGGCGTTGGTGAAGTAATCGAGCCCCTGCACGGCGGTCGACAGGTTCGGCATCAGCGTCGGCGCGCACTTCGTGACGACACCTGTCGTGGGATGCGCCCACGCGACGACCGGGCGATCCTCACCGCGCGCGTCGTCCGGAAACATGATCGCACCGGATACGGCAATCGGCTCGCCCGCGAGCCCCACCGAGCGATAGAGAACGCGGAAGCCCTTGTAGCCGTGCTTCACGCCGCCTTGCAGCGGCCAGATGCGAAAGATGGTTCCAGGTTTCGCCTGCGCCAGCTCGACAGGCGAAACGTCGTCGGAGGCGACCGCCGTCACGAAATGGCCTGCCAGAAAACAGCAAGCGATCAGAATTCGGCGAAGTCCCGACGACATCCCGCGGCCCATGGCTGTGTCCCACGAGCCGATCCTTGCACGGCCGTTGGCGAAACTGCAAGGCGGGGGCGGCCCACCGCCGCCTTACGACATCGAGATCTCTTTTTCGCGCAACGCCCGCTCGATGGCGACGTGCAGATCGTTAATGACGGTTGCGCGATGCGCAAGCTTGAGGATGAAGGCGCGCACTTCGAACTCGAGCGCCGACGCCCCGAACCCGATGAAGAACACACTCGGCTCAGGCGAGTCGAGCACCTGCGGCGTGCCCTTCACTGCTTCCAGGATCGCCATCTGCGCCGCCAGCGTATCCGTGCCGTAGGCGATGGAGACCTTCACGGTCACGCGCGTGATGCTGTCCGCCAGCGTCCAGTTGATCACCTTTTCCGTGATCAGCGACTTGTTCGGAATGATGATCTCGCGGTGCTCGCCGTCGGTCATGCTGGTGGCGCGGATATGAATGCGCGACACCGTGCCGGTCAGGTTGCCAATCGTCACGGTGTCGCCAACGCGCACCGGCCGTTCGAACAGGATGATCAGGCCGGAAATGAAGTTGGCGACGATTTCCTGCAGGCCGAAACCGACACCGACGCCGAGCGCGGCGACGATCCACTGCACCTGATCCCAGTCGAAGCCGACGCTCCGGAACGCGAACACGATACCCGCGATCGCAATCAGGTAGCGGCTGACCGCGCTCACGGCATAGCGAGTTCCCGCCTCGACGTGCAGGCGGTGCAGCGCCGTGATTTCCAAAAGCCCCGGCAGGTTTCGCGCCGCGATGAACGTGATGATGAGGATCACCAGCGACACGAGCACATTGGAGACCGTGACCGGAACGGAGCGCGTCGCCCCGTCCACCGTCAGGGTCTGCTGCCAGAGCGCGACGTCGAGCAGCGCCAGCGACGGCAGCGCTTCCCGCCAGAACATCCACAGGCACGCCGCCAGTGCGAGGAACGCGAACAGGCGCACCAGTTGACGCGTCTGTTCGCTGATGGCCGCGATATCGACTTCCGGCTCTTCCTGCAGGCTCATGAGCACGGGCTCGCCCGCGGTCTCGCTGGCCTGCTGCGCGGCCGCCTGCGCCCTCGCCTTTTCGCGGCGCTCCTTGGCGCGGCGGATTTCAAGCCGACGCCGGGCCACGAGAACCTGGCGCATGGCCATGTTGTAGAGCAGGAACGCGCCGACCGTGATGGCCACCGAGAGAACGACACCGTTCTGGATCTGCGCCGCGCCATCGTAATAGCCCGAGAGCGCCAACCCCGCGATGGCCAGCGGCGTTGCCCAGAGCAGCGTATGCCACAGCGCGCGCGTTACCCACATCGGATGCCCCGGCGTGAGGCGTTCGGCGAAGATGCCCCAGCGCGGCGATCCGATCCGGGCCATGAACAGCGACACCGCGATGGCCCCGATCAGGAACGCGAACCGGCCGAGCCCGTCACGCAGCGATTGCGCATTGCTCACGCCGATGGCGCCCAGAACGAACGCGACGGGCGTGACGATGAACTTGAGCCACTGGATGTTCTGCCAGAGCACCTGGCGCGCGCGGTCCGACCAGCCGAAGTGCGACGAGAACAGCCCGTTTTCAACGCAGACATATTGTGCAAACCGCAGGAACGTGACGATCGAGGCCGCGCTCAGCAATCCCGTACCCACGGCGGTCGCGAATTCGGACGCCTGCGGAAGCTGTGTCAGCAGCCAGCCCGCGAGACCGAACAGGATCGGCGTCTTGAGCGCCAGCAGCACCGTGATGACCAGCGCCTCCGGCGTGCGCCAGTAATTGTCGGTCGAATAGCGGCCCAGTGCCGACGCGATTTCACTCAGTCGGCCCTGCAATCGCCGCGAGAACAGGGCCAGCAGCCCAAACAGCAGCACGGCGACAATCGTCGGCACGGGATGATCGGCAGCCCGGTCGACCAGCGTCCGCCCGACATCCTTCCAGGCGTCGGGGTTGGCGATCCAATCGAAGTTCGAGACAACCTGCCCCAGCCACGCCGAGCTGATCGGACCCGAGCTCGGCAGCCAGAGCAGACGGCTGTTGAGCAACGCGCCGAGTTGCGTGGTCTGGTTGAGCAGGTCGCGCTCCGCACCGTTCAGCTCGGCAAGCTGGCTGATGCGCGCGGCGAGCGCGTCGTGGAGCTGCACGTAGACATCGCGCCGGATCGATATGAGTTTTTCGAGATCGGGCCGCACGCTTGCCGGCGGCTGCACCTCGCCCTGGCGCGCCGAACTCGCGAGCACGCGGTCGGCCATGCCGCTGACGTCCGAGAGCGCCCGCCGCGCCTCTTCCGCCTGCAGCCGCTTGAGGCGCGCATCCACGATGGCCTGCTCGCGATCCCAGATGCGCCGCTTGAGCCGCGCCTCGGAGGGAAGCTGCGCCCGCATGGTGCGCAGGAATTCGCTGAACTCACCGCCCGCGCTGCCGATTTCGAGCACCTGCTGGGCGGCCGCCTTGCTGTCGCGCAGGCGCGCGAGGTCGCCTTGAACGTCTCCGAGCGCAGACTTGCCGTCATCGAGAAGGGCGACGGTGCTCGCCTGGCGCTGCCTCAGAGCCTCGGTATCTTTGACATAGGCTTCGAGCACGGGGTGACGCGCGGAGAGCTTGCGCGCTTCGCGATCGGCCTCCTCCTGGCGCTTATCCGCCTCGACCTGCTTCAATTCGTTCGCGCGTGACTCGATCACGGGAATGCGCCGCCCGAGCTTCTCGAGCTTCGCCGACGCGAGGTCCCGGCGCGCAGTCGCGGCAGCCTGCCGCGACGGCAGGCTGATCAGCTCCTGGTCGAGCATGTTCAGCTTGGCCGCGCGCGCGCGCCGCTCCGCCGAGAGTGCTTGGCGCCGCGCTTCCGCGACCACCGCGTCACCATCGCCCGCCTGTGCGGCATCCGGCGAATCAAGGGCGTCTATAGCCTGCTTTTCTGCGGACTGTTCCTCGCGCGCCGAGGTTGAGCGCGAGCTCATGTCGCGCAGCCGCGCCTCGATCTGGCCGAGGTCGGTTTTGAGCGTCGCCGCCTCGCTATTGGCCGCGTCCAGCGCCTGTTGCGCTTCCGGCAGCGGGAGCGCCTTGATGCGCTTGGCGAACTCGTCTTCGGAGACATCCGCCTGGAGCGCTTCGAGCTGCTGCTTCGCCTCGGCGACGCGTTGCGGCCCGCGCTGTGCCGATTCCTGGAAACGAGTTGCAGAGGCGGCACTCGCCGCCGCTGCTTCGAGATGACCGAGCGCTGCACGCAGCAGAGAAAGCGCCTGATCGCGAATGGCGGGCGCGACGTCCGTCCGCGCCTCGAGTTCCGCAATGCGCGCCTTCGCGCGCTCGATCGCACGTTCGGCCGAAACCGTGGCCTCGTCCTTGGCCTCCGGCGGAGCAGCCGCAGCAGGATCGGCCGGCGCGGCAGCGCCATTGGCGGGAGGCGCGGCAGCGCCGTTGGGAGCGGGCGCGGCAGCGCCATTCGGTGCGGGCGAAGCACCATCCGCAGCGGCGGGCGCGGCCGGCGCTGCGGGAACGGGGGCCGGAGCCTGGGCGCCGGCTGCCGGCGGCGCAGCCGGAGCTGTCGCGGGGGCAGGAGCGGGAGCTGCGACGGGTGCGGGTGCAGGAGCAGCTTGCGCGGCCGGCGCCGGAGCCTGCTTGGCGGGTGCTGCCTGTTTCGATGGTGCGGCCTGTCCAGGTTGCTGAGGCGCCTGAGCGACCGTCTCGGCCGGAGAATTCACCAGCGCCAGCAGCACAGCGCAGCATGCAACGATCGAACGGGAGACTCTCATCATGGGTGCCGGAATAGCCTCATGGGTGCCGGGATAGGCGCATCGGTTGGGGCGAACGGGTCGGCAGGGCATCGGAATACGCATCGACCCCTGCGGCCGACAGCTACCTTTTGCTTCAATCAGGCTTTTATGCGGCGCGCGCCGTCAAAGGTGTGGTGCCGCCTGAGAGACTTGAACTCCCGACCCCCTGATTACAAATCAGGTGCTCTACCAACTGAGCTAAGGCGGCACGAAGCGTCGCCCCTTGTAGCCAACTCTCGCCCTGGGAAAAAGGGCCTTCATGCCGCTCGCCGCCCGGCAAAACGTTTGGCTGAGAAAGACAGCCCATGCGCCCGAGAGGCCGCCCATGCCAAGCCCTGCGGCAAGCCGCAGCAGGGGGCTCCGCGGCGGGCAGCAGCACGCGCTGTGGCGCGCCGACCGCTCCGGCGATTTTTTCCCGGCCATTTGATCAGACGCAATACCAGGTGCGGCGAAACGGCCGCCTAGTGGATCCCAGCACGCAGGCACTCGGCATGCCCGCAACAACAACTCACGCCTGTCAGGACCACATCCCATGCACGACAATGCCCTCACCGATCGGTTGCGCTTCAACCAGTTGTCGCCGGACGTCGTCGCGACCCTGCGCGCGCACAAGGATTTCGTCATGGCCGAGCTGCCGGCCGTGCTCGCCACGTTCTATGACCACCTCGGCAAGTTCAGCGAGACACGCGCCTTCTTCAAGACGCAGAATCTGATGGACGCGGCCAGGTCCGCGCAGGTGCGCCATTGGTCGGTCATTCTCGATGGCAACTTCGATGCCGCCTACGAAGCGTCGATCCGCAGGATCGGCGAGACGCACCACCGCATCGGGCTCGAGCCGCGCTGGTATATCGGGGCCTACAACGCTCTGATCACCGGACTGCTGACCGTGATCTCCCAGAAGCTTCCGGGCAAGTCCTCGGGCATGATCAAGGGCCGGCCGCCGACCGAGACGGCATTGCCCCTGCAGGTCGCGGTGACGCGGGCCGCGCTCCTGGACATGGACCTTGCGATTTCCGTGTACCTGGACGCCGGGCGCCGCGATCTCGCCGCGCTGGCGAACTCCGTGTTCGAAATGGCCTCCACGGTGTCCGAAACCACCAACAAGCTGAATGGCGCGGCAGCGCAGCTCTCCAAAACGGCCGTCTCATCGACTGACCAGACGAACGCCGTCGCGGCGGCAGCAGAGGAAGCCTCCTGCAACGTCCGCGCCGTGGCCGCAGCAGCCGATGAACTCTCAGCGTCCGTGCAGGAAATCGGCAGACAGGTCGCGACCTCGACGCAAATTGCCCACAGCGCCGTCAAAACCGTCGCCGACGTCTCGAACCGCGTCCGCAATCTCTCCCAGGCCGCAGGCCAGATCGGCACCGTGGTCGAGCTGATCAGCAACATCGCAAGCCAGACGAACCTGCTCGCCCTCAACGCCACGATCGAAGCGGCCCGCGCGGGAGAGGCCGGAAAGGGCTTCGCGGTGGTCGCACAGGAAGTGAAATCGCTCGCCTCACAGACCGGCAAGGCCACCGCCGAAATCGGCGCGCAAATCACCGCCGTCCAGTCCGCAACACACGATGCCGTATCGGCCATCACGGCGATTTCGGATCTGATTTCACGCATCAACGACACGTCGACAACGATCGCAGCCGCAATCGAGGAGCAAGGCGCGGCGACGACCGACATCGCCCGCAACGTGCAGGAAGCCGCTCAGGGAACCGTGGACGTCGCATCCAACACCACCGGCCTCACAAGCTCTGCGAAACTCACGCGACAGGCCGCCGAGGAAGTCGCCGTATCCGCTTCCGATATCGCCGCAAAGGCCGTTCAATTGCGCAATCTGGCCGAGGGCTTCCGCCACAAGGCCGCGTGACGGCGCAGCAGCGCGCTGACAAACAGCGTCGGCGGCACGATGTGCCGCCGCCTCCCTTGGCGATCGGTGCGACGATGTTCGGGTGGTAGGGCGTGGCTCTATTGGCCGAGAGGAGGACGGCACTCACAAGCGCACCTCCTCTACGGCGCAACGCGTGAACGCGCTCAGCCCGCCTTGGTGCCCGGCTTGAGCGACTTTTCCCACGCCAGCGCATGCGTGACGATGAGATCGAGATTGTCGAGCATCGGCGACCAGCCCAGCTTGCTGCGGATCTTCGAGGAGTCCGCCACGATGGCCTCGGCATCGCCCGGACGGCGCGGCGCGAGATTGACCGGGAACGGCCCGCCCGACGCGCGCTTGACGGCGTCGATCACCTCGAACACGGAATAGCCGGACGAATATCCGCAGTTGAACACGTCGGACGCCCCGCCGCCGTCGAGATGGCGCAGCGCCACCATGTGCGCGGCGACGAGATCCGTAACGTGGATGTAATCGCGGACGCACGTGCCGTCGGCCGTGGGGTAGTCGGTGCCGAACACGTCCATCGACGGCCGCTTGCCGAGCGCCGTTTCGCAGGCGACCTTGATCAGATGCGTCGCGCGCGGCGTCGACTGTCCCGTGCGCCCTTGCGGGTCCGCACCGGCGACGTTGAAGTAACGCAGCGCGACATAGTTGAAATCATGCGCGAACGCCGTATCGGCCAGCATCCACTCCGTCATCAGCTTGGACGTGCCGTACGGCGAAACGGGCTTGAGCGGCGCGTCTTCCTTGACCGGGATTTCCTGCGGATTGCCGTAGACGGCCGCCGTCGAGGAGAAAATGAAGCGCTTGACGCCCCCTTTTACGGCCGCCTCGATCAGCGTGCGCGAATTGGAGGTGTTGTTGTGATAGTAGCCGAGCGGATCGGCCACCGAATCCGGCACCACGATCGATCCGGCGAAATGGATGATCGCCCGCACGCCGTGCTCGCCGATCACGCGGCCGACGAGCGCCGCATCGCCGACGTTGCCCTCCACCAGCGTGGCCGCGGGCGGAACCGCCGCTCGGAAGCCGGTCGAAAGATTGTCGAGCACGACCACGCGCTCACCGGCGTCGAGAAGCGCCAGCACCATATGGCTGCCGATGTACCCGGCGCCGCCTGTCACAAGAACTGTCATTCCGGCCGCATAGCATGAAACTCGTTCACAAACAGTTCGCGCGGCCGCCCGGAATCCGGTTTTCCAAGGGTATCGGCCTTATACTGACGGTGGCCGCAGAGCCCGCGCGCAAAGCGGTGCCGCACATCTAGTCGCGGCGCGCCTGATCGAGCGCCGGCGACAGCGGACCGGACGGATTTCCGGGCGGCTTGTGCAGGTAGGTCATGGTCAGGAACGCGCCGGCCCAAGAGCCGACCGCCGCGAAAACGATGTAGATCCAGTTGTTGGTGTACGAGATCACCGCGAACGACGAGAGCACGTACCAGAGGCTGCTCCAGTTCGCCGCCCAGATGCGCCGCCGCGCAATTACCGCCGACGTAAACAGCACGTAGACGGCATCCGTCGCGGCCGTGGCGATCACCACGCCGGCCGCCAGCAGAGGATCGATCCCGGGTATCATGGCCTGCCTCGCTTCACGCTGATGAGGTCTCCAGCGTGCCGCGACACGGCCGTCCGATCAAGGACGATCCGATTTCGAAATTAAGGCGGCGCGGATCAGACGCCCGCAATGCCGAGGAAAATGGCAAGGATCCCGTTGAAGGCGATCCCGACGCGATATCCACTCCCGTCGGAGAACAGATACCGCACGATGTCGGTCTCAATCGTATCCGTCGAGGCAAGCGCGTCCAGGAACGCGAGAAGCAACATGCGATCACTCCACCGATGCGCTCGCCGCGACGCGAGCGCTTACTCAAGGCGCCAGTCTGATCCCGCATCCTGAAATGAGCCTGACAAACCCAAGAGTTCGCAGACTTCGTGCGAGCGACGGAAAAGACAGTTGAGCGCTAGGGCTTACTCACCCGCTCAGGCACGCCTCTCAAGCCAAGGGCGCGACCTTGACAGCGCTTTTAGGCGCTGTGATGCCCATCGACACGTAGACGGTCATGAGATCGTCGATCCCGCTGTCGGTCATCTCGATCCACGCGGCCGGCACGTAAATCAGCGCGCCGCCGAACGGAACCGGCGCCGAGGGAATGAGCACGCTGTAGTACTCCTCGGCCCCGAGCCTGATGGGTGTTTTGGAGGGCAGCAGCGCCAGCACGGCCGCGCCCGGCTTGCCGCCGAAAAAGCACCACGCCGGCGTCATGTTCTTGATCCCGTCGCCATCGCCGGAATCGACGATCGACACGAACCGGCTCGACAGATCGTAGAGATTGGAAATCACCGGCACGCGCCGGATGACGCTTTCGAACAGTCCCGCAATCCAGGAGCCGATCCGCGACTGCACCATCAGTCCGAGCATGAAGATGCCGCCGACGATTCCCCCGAGCCCGATGAAGTAAGGCGCATACTCGGACGCGTCGGCTCCGAGGCCGAGCGACCTCAGCAAGCTGCCGAACCCGCTGTTCGGCCCGAGATACTGGTTGAGGAACGAGAGCAGCCACGCCGTCACGAACAGCGTGAGCATGAGCGGCAGCGCCGCCAGGAGCCCCGCCAGGAAAATCCGCGCCAGTCTTCTCATGCCATGCCCCCAAAAAGTCCTGAGCCCAGTCCCAGCCCGTTGTCCGCCGAGCACCCCGTCGTGCTTTGCCCGGCAGTCGTGCCCGCAACGTCCGTGCAAGACGAGACGCCGTCAACTGCATTCGTCACGACAGGCGCTCCCCGCGCCACCACCGCCTGCGGCTGGCGTCACCCGCCCCACACCTCGGGCCGCTCAGGTATCGGCGCCATGCCGCGCGCCGCGCGCGCCATCGTGCACGCGTCGTCACCCGGCTGGCAGTCACGGCACACCTGGGGCCGGACAGCATAGACCGAGCACGCGGTGCTGCACCCGATTGTCCCGGTGAGAGCCGAGCATCGCTCGCCCTCGAAGCGCATGCCCGACTGCCGCTCGTTGACGAACTGCGGCGGAATGAGATCGATCTCCTCGTCGCTTTCGAGCGTAAAGCGCGGCCAGTCCGATGAGTAAGCGCAGCACGCGCCGCACGACGTGCACGGCGAGACGTCCGGCTCCGGCGCTGCGGGCGCAACGCTCATTCGCTGCCCAGCATGGACAACGCCGCCTGCCGGTCGCCGGACTTCAATCGCAGGAACAGCGTGCGGGCCGCCTTGATGTCCTTCTCCGTTCCCGTCTCGGATGCCTTGCGCAGGGCGACGGTCGTCGGGTGATCCACGCTCAGGATGAAGCCCAGCGCCTTGGCGAGCCGCCCCATGGCCGCGCGGTCGATGACGGGTTCGGACATATCGTTTCCTCGTTGAGCCAAGTCTTTAGGTGAGCCGAGCCTTTGTCGACGATCCTTGTCGAGCAGGAACGCACTGATAGCCGGATTGCGCATCACCCGGCCAGCCTCGCGACGCCGCGGCGGACACGCGAGCCTGCAATTGCATACCCGCCCCCGCATTTGCCACGATCGCCACGCTTTCGGCGCGAAAGTCCGGCTGGTTCGCCCAGCATAAGGCCACCGTATGGATTGTAACGGAGAGACTTCAAATGGCCAGTCTTCGCATCTGCCTCCCGGTTGCGGCGAACAATGCTAACGTGACCAGACGCCGGCTCGCGGCGTGGCCACGAGAGGCATGTCATGCACCCGGCTCGCATCACCAAGCTCGCATCCGCCGTGCACGCGGCCCTGGCGGCCGCAGCGGTCTACTACGCGCTGCGCATCAACAACCACGCCGACCTGACCGCCATCTCCGCCAAGGAAGCCTACGTCATGCTGGGCATCGTGCTGCTGCCGGTCGCATCCGCCTGGACCGGATTGCGCCTCGCTCGCACGAACGCCGCGCACTGGCTCATGGCCACCGGCCAGACTCTCGCGCTCATCCTGTTTGCGGCGACGTTCGGATTGGTCGTGACCAGCGTCGAGCCGATGGCTCCGCTGCTGTTCATCCTCGTGTCGATGTGGATCGCGGCCGGACTTGCGGTGCTGATGCCGCTGGTCTGGCTCACCAGCCGCCGCACGCCCGCAGACGCCTGATCGCACAATCGATCGCGCGACCTACTTCCCCGGCCGGCCCGTTTTGCGCGGACGTCCCTAAAAGCAAATCTCAGCTCTCCAAACAATCGAGTTCAGCGAGCCACCGAATAGCCGCCGCACCCTGGCTCACTAATAGAATTGCAAGTCCAATCGGCGGCTGCGCCACATCTTCCGTACCGGCTTCGTGGCGATAAAAATGCGCAGCATCAACCCACGCCTGAAATGAACTCAATATTTTTGATGCGGAGCCCAATGCAGTTCGATCGTTCGCATAAACGCGTTGGACCATAGGCTGCAAATGTTTACTGACTTCAGATCCCGTGAGTCTTGGTGCCTGGGGAAAAATAAGCCGAAACAAGCCCTCGGCGGCGGTAAAGGTACTCCGAATAGCGTCTTTGCCATTGGGCGGCACCATCCCGAGCGCGCTTTCGACCCGCGAATACTCCGCATTCACGTTTGCGTATCTGGCATTCGACAGGGCAGCAATTGTTGAAGCTCTCGACCTCTCAAATTCGGAGTCGATTAAAAAGTGGACCCCGCCGCGATCGTCCACGGAATATTGGACCTCTTCCTCCCGAAAAATCCGAGCGACCTCTGTGAGCCAACGCGTCCTAAACAATTCTCCACGACCGGGAGGAAATGAGTAGTTCTTAAAAAAACGAGCGCAGACAGTAATAAAATCTAGCACATCCCGGAGTTCGGCCCGCTCTAAGAACCTGTCCCAATTGTAAAAACCAGTAAACGGGACCTCCACGCCGAGTTCGCGCTTCACCTCATCTCCCAACCCGCCAATGACATCGCCGAAACTAGCCACAAGCGCAGACAGCCGTCGGCGCATCCTGGGGCTATCGGAAATCGGGGCACCCCGCGTCAGATAAACATGAGAAAAGCGTTGACCCAGCGGAGTGTTGGGTAGCGAGGACGAGCTATCTGAGTTCATCGATGGGATGGTACCGGATCCGCGTCATTCAGCTCCAAGACAGGCAGTTGTTCCACAGTTTTTTGGCGCATGTTTCGGAGCAAGGAGCAAAGGGCTACTTCCCCGGACGCCCCGTTTTGCGCGGACGGCCCTTGCGCGCCTTGGTCTGCGCCGGATCGTCGAACTCGAGCGTGCGCGACGGCTTCGGCGGCGGCACGAGATCCGGCTTCTTCGGCAGCGGCCCGCCCGACTTCACCGGCAGCGAGGCATGCGGCCCCATCTCGTCGAGCGTCGGCTTGTGCGGGCCGCGCACATCTTCGCCGAACGCACCTGCCTTCGTGCGTGGATCGACGCGCGGATCGCGCGCCGGGATCGGCCGGTCCGTGCCCGGCCCCATATTGTCCAGCGTCGGCTTCTGGATGCGCGAGCCGCCCGCCGGCCGTGACGCCGACTGGGCATACGTCGGCTGCACGGGCTCGTACTCGGTGGCGATGCGGGACCCAGTTTCGCCGGTTCCCGCGCGCCCCTTCGACTTCTTCTCGGCCAGCACGTTCGCGTTGCCAGCGAATTTGCGATCCCCCTCGAAGCGCCCGGCCTTCTCCTCGACCGTCGACTGGCGCGCAAGCGGATCGTCGGCGATTGCCAGCTCCGTCTCGCGCAGCCGCTTGAGCTCGTCGCGCAACCGCGCCGCCGTTTCGAATTCGAGATCCGCCGCCGCCTCCCGCATGCGCCGCTCCATGTCGGCGATGACGGCCGCCAGGTTGTGGCCCACGGTCGGGCTGTCGGCCATCCCCGAATCCACGGTCACGTGATCCTGCTCGTAGACGGAGCTCAGCACATCTTGGATGTTGCGCTTGATGCTCTCCGGCGTGATGCCGTGCTCCTTGTTGTAGGCCACCTGCTTTTCGCGACGCCGGTCGGTTTCCGCCATCGCGCGCTCCATCGAGCCCGTGATCTGATCCGCATAGAGGATCACGCGCCCGTCGACGTTGCGCGCCGCACGGCCGATGGTCTGCACCAGCGAGGTCTCCGAGCGCAGGAAGCCTTCCTTGTCGGCGTCGAGAATAGCCACCAGCGCGCACTCGGGAATGTCGAGGCCCTCGCGCAGAAGGTTGATGCCGATCAGCACGTCGAACGCGCCAAGTCTCAGATCTCGAATGATCTCGATCCGCTCCAGCGTATCGATGTCGGAATGCATGTAGCGCACGCGGATGCCCGCTTCGTGCATATACTCGGTCAGATCCTCGGCCATGCGCTTGGTGAGCGTGGTGACGAGCGAGCGATAGCCGCGTTTGGCGACCTGACGCACCTCGTCGAGCAGATCGTCAACCTGCGTCTTGGCCGAGCGGATCTCCACCGGCGGATCGATCAGGCCGGTCGGCCGGATGACCTGCTCCGCGAACGTGCCGCCCGTCTCGTCCATTTCCCAGCCGCCCGGCGTTGCCGAAACCGCGACCGTCTGCGGGCGCATCGCGTCCCACTCCTCGAACCGCAGCGGACGATTGTCCATGCACGACGGCAGGCGGAAGCCGTACTCCGCCAGCGTCGCCTTGCGCCGGTAGTCGCCGCGGAACATGCCGCCGATCTGCGGCACGGTCACATGGCTCTCATCGACGAACACGAGCGCGTTGTCGGGCAGGTACTCGAATAGCGTCGGCGGCGGATCGCCGGGATTGCGCCCGGTCAGGTAGCGCGAATAGTTTTCGATGCCGGCGCACGATCCCGTCGCTTCCATCATCTCCATGTCGAACACGGTGCGCTGTTCCAGGCGCTGCGCTTCGAGCAGCTTGCCGGTGTCGTAAAGCTCGTTGAGCCGCTGTTTCAGCTCGGCCTTGATGCTCTTGATGGCCTGCTGCAGCGTCGGCTTCGGCGTCACGTAGTGCGAGTTGGCGTAGATCTTCACGAGCGCCAGATCGTCGGTCTTCTGCCCGGTCAGCGGATCGAACTCCGCGATGCTCTCGACCTCGTCGCCGAACAGCGAGATGCGCCACGCGCGGTCCTCGTAGTGCGCCGGAAACACTTCGACCGTATCGCCGCGCACGCGGAAATTGCCGCGCACGAAGGCGGCCTCGTTGCGGCGGTAATGCAGCGCCACGAGATCGGCCAGGAGCTGGTCGCGAGACAGCCGCTCGCCCACCTTCACCGCGAACGTCATGGCCGTATAGGTCTCGACCGAGCCGATACCGTAGATGCACGACACCGACGCCACGATGATCACGTCGTCGCGTTCGAGCAGAGCGCGCGTCGCGGCGTGGCGCATGCGGTCGATCTGCTCGTTGATGTCGGCTTCCTTCTCGATGTAGGTGTCGGTGCGCGGCACATAGGCTTCCGGCTGGTAGTAGTCGTAGTACGACACGAAGTACTCGACCGCGTTCTCCGGAAAAAAGCTCTTCATCTCGCCGTAGAGCTGCGCTGCAAGGGTCTTGTTGGGCGCCAGGATCAGCGCCGGCCGTTGCGTCGCCGCGATCACCTGCGCCATCGTGAACGTCTTGCCCGACCCGGTGACACCGAGCAGCACCTGCGTCTTCTCGTGGCCTGTGACCCCGCCCACGAGTTCCGCGATGGCGGTCGGCTGGTCGCCCTTCGGCTCGTACTCGGACACGATTTCGAACGCGCGTCCGCCTTCGCTCTTCTCCGGCCGCTCCGGCCGATGCGGCATGAACATCGGCATCGAGCCCGACACCAGCGGATGCGACGCAATCGTCGGCTGCCGCGCGAGAATGTCCTTGGCCTTGTCGGTACGCTCGTCCGGGCGCGCCAGGATCGCGGCGAGGCTGTCGCCCAGGCTTTCGCCGGCAGCGGCCCGTGGCGGCAGCGGCCCCTGCTGGCGCAACGCCGGAAGCGTCGGGCGCGAAGCCTCGGGACGTTCCGCGAAATCCCCGCGTTCCTGAGCCGCGAACACGTCAGCCAAAGTCTCGATCGGCGCGCCTGTGAAGGGCGCCTGCGGCGCCTCTGCAAACCCTTGCCCCGTCAGCTTGTGTCCGGCTGCCTTGGCCTGCACCCGCGCCGAGCCGCGCGTTTCGGGCGTTCCGGCCGCCGTTTCACCGGGCGGCGGCGACGGTTTGCCTGACCGCGCCCGCGATGAACGGGGGGGCTTCGAGGAGCCTGGAGTCTTGGGGGGTGTGGCCATGCTGCGGAATATGGCGTGCGGCGGGGCGGGAGAAAAGGGGAAGTTCGCGGCCCGTTCTCATCCCGCCTTACCAATCTGTACGGCTCCGGCAAAGAGGGCGTGAGATTGGCGTGGTTCAAAGGAGGGACCGCAGCGGCGACACGCCGGGCGACACCGCCGGAGCCGGCGCCGAGTTCAACCTTGATGAGGTCTACCATGTCTAAGACGATCGCGTTCGTGACTGCCGCCATGATGCTGGCTACGGGCTTTGCCGGTGTCGCATCCGCCGCCGATGCCAAGAAGGCCGCCGTTGCCCATCCGCGCAGCCAGGCTTCGCTGCAGTGCTCGGCCGACGCCAATGCCAAGAACCTGCACGGCAAGGCGCGCGTGGCCTTCCGCCACGACTGCCTGCGCAAGGCCGCGTCGCACAAGACCGCCTACAGCAAGCCGGCGAGCCACAAGCCGATGCAGCCTGCGGCTACCCACCAGAAGGCCGAGAAGACCGACAAGAAAGCCTAGTCCTTACTCTTGCGCGTTCACTTCCCCTTTCCTTTCCCCTCCCCTCCTGGACCCGCCATCGTGCGGGTCCTTTTTTCGTTTCGGCCGGGCGCGATATCGCGCCAGTACCCGTCACGCCCTTGCGCGGAAGAGGTCGACGAACCACCTGAAAGAGGCATCGCCCTGCCTGCACAGCAAGCCCGGCAGAGCAGCAAACCCGGAGACATGCCATGATGACACTTCGCGCCTTGGCCCTTTCGGTTGCAGGCACGCTTGCGCTCCTGACGGCCGTGCCCGCCGCACAGGCCGCCATCGTCTGCAAGGACGGTTTTCAGAAATCGAGCAACGGCTGGATCTCGACCCCGTACTGCAACGACGCCGAGCTCGCGCGCGTCGCGCGCAAGAACGGCGTGCGCGTCTCCGATGCCGAGATGCGGGCGAACCCAGCGCGCAAGTATGAGATTTGCCGGTTTTTGAGCGGCAGCTTGGCCGCGCGCGACTATTGCCCCGATGGCGACGGGTCGAGCCGCGGCCGCTAGAGCATTTTCCGATCACACGGCTTCGCGCTCGTCCGCTCGATGAGCATAGCGTGAGGCGTGACTGGATCCTGGCCTCCGCCAGGATGACGTTGGGAATGAGCGGTCCGTAGCGACAAATATATCCGTCACCCTGACGAAGGTCAGGGTCCAGTCACCTAGATCTTCTTGCGGTTCCGTTAGATCGGAGATTGCCCTAGCAATCGAGCGACCAACTCTAGAGCGAGACGGTGCCTAGCGCCGGACGCGCCGCCGCTGCGTGTCGGAGGGATTTTCCTCGGCCGGGCCCCACGCCTCGGGTTCGGCCGGCGCCGCGCCTTCCACAGGCGGCGGTCCCGGCTGTTGCTGCTGGGCGATCGAATTGCGCGGCTTCTGGCAATCGGTCAGCCACACGTCGAACACGGGATGCTCGACGGCATTGAGCCCCGGGCTCTGCGCGAACATCCAGCCCGTGAAGATGCGCTTCTCCGCGCCGTCGAGCTGGATTTCGTCGACCTCGACGAACGACGTCGTCTTCGGCTGCTCGGTGGGGGGCCGCGAATAGCAGACGCGCGGCGTGACCTTCAGCGCACCGAACTGCACCGTTTCGCCGATGCCCACTTCGAGCGTCTTGATGGTGGCGGTCACTTTGTCGAGGGCCGAAAAGACGGCCACGCGATTGTCGTAGCGCGCGCCCGTGTCGGCAGACGCCGGGCCAAGCACGGCCAGGATCAAGCCCAGCGCGGCAAGCACCCTGCCCGGGCGCCGATTCGAGCCCATCGTCTGTTTCACGCCCGTCATGAGGCAGATCATAAAGCCCGCGTCCTTACGGCAACGGCACCGCCCGCCGCGCTTGCCCAATCCCATGCAGCTCAACGATGGCGCAGCCATGGCGGGCATTCCCGCCAACCGCATCGACTGCAACCGAGCTTCGACGTCGCTTACTCTGGCCGCCAGGGCTTGTAGTCGCCTGTCGCCTTGGGCCTCTGCCCGCTCGCCAGAATCGAACCGCTCGGCCGATAGGCGTCCGGCGTGCCCGTCATGTTCGGGCGATGCGGCTTCTCCCAGGCGCGCGGCACATAGCGCTCCTCAGTCGGCGGCGTGTCGAAGGTGTGATGCAGCCATCCGTGCCATTCGGGCGGCACTTTGGACGGCTCGGCGATGCCCGCATAGGTGACCCAGCGGCGCGGCAGCCCGTGACAGCCCTCGGCGCCGACACCCTTGATCTGCTCGTAGTAGCGGTTGCCGAACGAGTCGCCGCCGACATAGCGGCCCTGGCGCGCGATCGTCAGCCGCGTTCCCCAGGTGTTGCCGCCCCACCAACTGAAGATTTCGCTGAAAATTCCCATGCTCTCTGCCTTTGCCGTGACGTTGCTTCTGACCTACCGCGCTCCGCCGTCAAATGCCAGATGCCTTTCAGCGCAATCCCGGCCTTGACCGTACAATCGCGCCCACCTAGCTTAACGACATGGTTGAACGAGAATCCGCCAATCTCGACAGAGTGTTTCACGCACTCTCCGATCCGACCCGCCGCGCCATCCTGCGCCAGCTCTCGACGGGGCCGCGCACCGTCGGCCAATTGGCCGAACCGCTGCCGATGTCGCTGGCCGCCGCCTCGAAGCACATCAAGGTGCTCGAGCAATCCGGCCTCCTGCAAAAGAATGTGCAATGGCGCACGCACCTCTGCGCGCTGAACGCCGCCCCTCTCGCCGCCGCGCGAACCTGGATCGACGACTACGAGGCGCTCCGGGACGAGCGGTTCGACGCACTCACGGCGGGGGTCGAAGACCGCGACACCGGCGAGCGAAACACATGACGCGCACCGGCGACGAGCCGAGTTGCCTTACCAAACAGGACGGCGCCGTCAGTGCAGCCGCCAACGACAAAAACAAGACCTGAACGTCAGGGGAGGAGCAGGGAATGACACGAGCCGACAAGGCGCCGCGCAGCAAGCGCGCGGCGTGGATCAACGCGTGGTTTGTCGCTGACGCGATCGTGGCCCTGGCGCCGCCGATCTATTGGGCGGCCGACGGCAAGACGACGCCGATCCTGGGTCTGCCCGCGGCCGTCTTCTATTTCGTGGCCGTGGCGGTCTTCATCGCCGCAAGCATCGTCGCGGCCTATGCCGTCGATGCGCGCACCGGGGAGACCGGCTGATGCTCATCACATTCGGCGCCCTCGCGGCATTTTTCGCCATCGTGATTATTGTCCTTCAGGCCAGCGGCATCCGCGACCGCAACTTTTCCGAATACGCCGTCGGCGGCCGCGCCTTCGACGCGCGCTACCAGGCGATGTCGTTCCTCAACACGTGGTATCCGGGGTCGATGTTCACCGCCTTCGGCGCCATGGCCGCGAGTTCCGGCGTCATCTCATTCTACGTGCTGACGTACAGCCTGCTCACCGTCGTCCTCATGTACCTGATGGCGCGCCCCGTCTGGGTCTGGGGCAAAACCTTCGATCTGCGAACCCAGCCGGATCTCCTGTCGCTGCGCTTCGGTTCCCGCCACATCAAAACCATCGCCGCGGTCGTCGGCATCGTATCGGGCATTCCGTGGCTGGTGCTCGGCATGCAGGCGCTCGGAACGCTCTTCCAGTACATGTCCCTCGGCACGCTCAGCTTCTCGCAGGCGGTCATCACCGGCGTCGCGGTCATCGCGCTGCGCCAGATCTGGACCGTCCGCATGGGCATGCGCGGCGTCGTCATTTCCGACATGGTCCAGGGCATTTTCGCCTACATCGTCGGCACGGCCATGCTCGTCGGCCTGATCGTCTGGATGGTCGTGGCGAAAGACATCACGTTCGCCTCTCTCGAACCGCGCATGTTCGCGATTCCCTCGCACGGCTCCACCGAAGGCCCGCTGTACGTCTTCAGCCTGATCTTTACCGGCGCCATCGGCGGCTGGTGCTGGCCTTACATCTTCGTCCGCCTTTTCACGGCCGATGGCGTCGAGAGCCTGAAGAAGTCGGCCGCCCTCGCCGTGCCGCTCTCTCTTGTCTTCTGCACGGCACTCCTCATCTTCGGCATGTTCGCCTCAAAGATCCCGGGCGTGGCCGAGCACCCGAACGACGTCTGGTTCATCGTCAGCCAGGAAGCGGGCGGGCTTTGGTTGCTGGGCCTCGCGGGCGTCGTCGTGCTCGCCGCCTCGATGGGCCACACCGACGGCAACATCCAGGCGACCGGCGCCCAGATCGCCAACGACCTGATCGGCAACTACTGGAAGCTTGAGGAACGTCAGCTCATCCTGCTGGCCAAGATCGGCATGCTGGGACTGACGGTGCTCGCATCCTGGCTCGCCTGCCTTGAGCTGCCAGCCCTGTTCTCGCTCGGCGTGCTGGCTTACCAGGGCATTATCCAGCTCGCCGTTCCGCAGTTCCTCGGCATCTTCTGGCGTCGCGGCAACGCCTACGGCGCCATTGCCGGCATGATGGTGGGCTTCGCCATCGCCGTCGCGCTGGAACTGGTTTTCCCGGGCTACCTGCCCTGGGCCTACGGTCTGACCTCAGGCGCCGTCGCACTGGCCGTCAACCTGGCGATCTACGTGGCCTTCGCCTACGGCTTCCCTGAGACGGAGGCGGAACGCAAACGCGTCGATGAGCTGTTCGATCTCGTCGAGAAGCGCCGCGCGAGCACCGCGCCGCTTCATCCTCAACCCGCCGAGTAAGCCTGCGCACGAAGCCTTGTCGGCGGCGGCCACTCGCCCGCCGCCGGCACACTTCTTCTCTCGTACGAGAGCGTGCCGCACTGTGTCGGACCGATCGCAAAACCGCGGAGTTGCCGACACAGCGATTGAGACGGATTTGCAACACCCTTGCCGATACCCGACAGAATGGGAATCGGCGTAGTCTTCAATCAGCGTTCGGCATTGCCCGGTTTGCGGTGTTCTCCACATGCCCAATTTTGCGGCATTCCGCGTCTGGGGCCCATTTTCCGGCCCTCTGCGGTGTCAATCCCCAGCTTACCAACACCCGCTAGATGTTGTTACGGTTGCCCCTGCGACCCACAAAATATAGCTCGCCCGAGTTTCGCCCTTAATCGAATCGCACTACTTTGATCACGTCGCCGGCCGAGTGAGACAAGTCGAGTCCGGCGCCATTTGTGTGCTCCACCAATTGCTCTGTCATCGCCCCGCGTCAGCCTCCCTTTGAATGCTGGCCTTGGAACGTCGCGCTGCGGCGGACCACGGGAGAGGTGTGTCTAAAAATCATCGCGTTCCGCGTACTCAAATAGCTGCGCCATCCCGTACCTCGTTGCGCCGCTCGTCCGAAAAAACGTTACCTTGCACGAGGGAATTATGAAGATCACGCGGCGCTTTACGACTGCTGGCAAATCTCCCTACGAGACCATCCAATTCCGCCGCGCGACATCTGAAATCAAAAATCCCGACGGCTCGGTCGTCTTCCGCCTCGAAGGCTTCGAAGTACCCGAGGCCTGGAGCCAGGTCGCCGCCGACATTCTCGCGCAGAAGTATTTCCGCAAGGCCGGCGTGCCGCGCCGCCTGAAGAAGTTCGAAGAGACGCAGGTTCCCTCGTGGCTCTGGCGCTCGGTCGCCGACGACCGCGCGCTGGCAGCGCTCCCCGAAGCCGAGCGCTTCGGCGGCGAAGGCGACGCCCGCCAGGTCTTCGATCGTCTCGCCGGCACCTGGACCTACTGGGGCTGGAAGGGCGGCTACTTCACCACCGAGGATGACGCCCGCGCCTTCTACGACGAGCACCGCTTCATGCTCGCCAAGCAAATGGCCGCGCCGAACTCGCCGCAGTGGTTCAACACCGGCCTGCACTGGGCCTATGGCATCGACGGCCCGAGCCAGGGTCACTTCTACGTCGATCACGAGACGGGCGAGCTGACCGTCTCCGCCTCGTCGTACGAGCATCCCCAGCCGCACGCCTGCTTCATCCAGTCCGTCAACGACGATCTCGTCAACGAGAACGGCATCATGGACCTCTGGGTGCGTGAAGCGCGTCTCTTCAAGTACGGCTCCGGCACGGGCTCGAACTTCTCCAGCCTGCGCGGCGCCAACGAGCGCCTCTCGGGTGGCGGCCGTTCGTCCGGCCTCATGAGCTTCCTCAAGATCGGTGACCGCGCCGCGGGCGCCATCAAGTCCGGCGGCACCACGCGCCGCGCCGCCAAGATGGTTGTCGTCGACGTCGATCATCCGGATATCGAGGAATACATCGGCTGGAAGGTGAAGGAGGAGCAGAAGGTCGCCGCCCTCGTCACCGGCTCGCGCATCTGCCAGAAGCGGCTCAAGGCCGTGATGAAGGCCTGCGTCAACTGCGAG
Source organism: Hyphomicrobium sp. (assembly GCF_019744875.1). Classification (GTDB taxonomy): domain Bacteria; phylum Pseudomonadota; class Alphaproteobacteria; order Rhizobiales; family Hyphomicrobiaceae; genus Hyphomicrobium_C. Next base: position 232,791 of record NZ_JAIETU010000003.1, read on the forward strand.
GGTGACTCGGACGCCTGCTTCGATCCCGCGAAGAACCCCGCCCTCAAGCGCGCCATCAAGGAAGCGCGCCGCGACGAGGTGCCGACGAGCTACGTCCACCGCGTCATCCAGTTCGCGCGCCAGGGCTACAAGGACATCGATTTCTCGACCTACGACACCGACTGGGACAGCGAAGCCTACCTCACCGTCTCGGGCCAGAACTCGAACAACTCCGTGCGCGTCACGGACGAGTTCCTGCGCGCTGTCGAGGAAGACAAAGTCTGGGCGCTGACCTCGCGCACGTCCGGCAAGACCGTCAAGACTGTGCAGGCTCGCGATCTCTGGGAGCAGATCGGCCACGCCGCATGGGCCTCCGCAGACCCGGGCATCCAGTTCCACACCACCATCAACGACTGGCACACCTGCCCGCAGTCGGGGCCGATCCGCGCCTCGAACCCGTGCTCGGAATACATGTTCCTCGACGACACGGCCTGCAACCTCGCCTCGATGAACCTGCTCACTTTCCGCAACGAAGGCGATAAGCGCTTCAACACGGACGACTTCGAGCACGCCTGCCGCCTGTGGACCGTGGTGCTCGAGATTTCTGTGCTGATGGCGCAGTTCCCGTCGAAGCAGATCGCCGAGCTCAGCTACCGCTACCGCACGCTCGGCCTCGGCTTCGCCAACATCGGCGGCCTGCTGATGGCATCCGGCATTCCCTACGACTCCGACAAGGGCCGCGCCATCTGCGGCGCCATCTCGGCGCTCATGACCGGCGTCAGCTACGCCACGTCCGCTGAAATGGCCGGCGAGCTCGGGCCGTTCCCCGGCTATGAGCCGAACCGCAATGACATGATGCGCGTGATCCGCAACCATCGCCGCGCGGCTTACGGCAACGCGGAAGGCTACGAGGCGCTGTCGATTTCGCCCGTGCCGCTCGACACCGCAAACTGCCCAGACCAGAACATCGTCACCGCCGCTCAGGCTGCCTGGGACGTCGCTCTCGATCGCGGCCAGAAGTGGGGCTTCCGCAACGCCCAGTCGACCGTCATTGCGCCGACCGGCACGATCGGCCTCGTCATGGATTGCGACACCACCGGCATCGAGCCCGACTTCGCGCTCGTGAAGTTCAAGAAGCTCGCCGGCGGCGGCTACTTCAAGATCATCAACCGCGCCGTGCCGGAAGCACTTCGCACCCTCGGCTACCGCGAAAGCGAGATCGCCGAGATCGAAGCCTACGCTGTCGGCCACGGCACGCTCGCCCAGGCTCCCGGCATCAATCACAGCTCGCTGATCGCACGCGGCTTCACGCCTGAGATCCTGGCCAAGATCGAAGCCGGCCTCGGCACCGCGTTCGACATCAAGTTCGTCTTCAACCGCTGGACGCTGGGCGATGAGTTCCTGACCGGCAAGCTCGCCATCGCGTCCTCCAAGCTCGATGATCCCGCGTTCGATCTGCTCGCCCACCTCGGCTTCTCGAAGAAGGAGATCGAGGCCGCGAATGAGCACGTCTGCGGGGCCATGACGCTGGAAGGCGCCCCGCACATCAAGGCCGAGCATCTGCCGGTGTTCGATTGCGCCTCGCCCTGCGGCCGCAAAGGCAAGCGCTATCTGTCGGTCGACAGCCACATCTACATGATGGCCGCGTCTCAGCCGTTCATCTCGGGCGCGATCTCGAAGACCATCAACATGCCGAACGAGGCGACCGTCGACGACTGCAAGGAAAGCTACAAGCTCTCCTGGCGCCTGGCCCTCAAGGCCAACGCCCTCTACCGCGACGGCTCCAAGCTCTCGCAGCCTCTGAACGCCCAGGTGCTCGGCGACGACATCGACGAGCAGGACGAAGCCGTCGAGCAGATGACCGCCGACAAGCCGCAGGTCCAGCGCATCATGGCGGCCGCTGAAAAGCTCGCCAAGCGCGTGACCGAGCTTGAGGCCGAGCTGAAGAAGGCTGACGCCCGCGCCGACGTGCGCGAGCGCTCCAAGATGCCGGGCCGCCGCAAGGGCTACACGCAGAAGGCCTCGGTTGGCGGCCACAAGGTGTATCTCCGCACCGGCGAGTACGACGACGGCGCCCTGGGCGAGATCTTCATCGACATGCACAAGGAAGGCGCCGCCTTCCGCTCGTTGATGAACAACTTCGCCATCGCCATCTCGCTCGGCCTGCAGTACGGCGTGCCGCTGGAAGAGTACGTCGAGGCCTTCACGTTCACACGCTTCGAGCCGGCCGGCCTCGTGCAGGGCAACGAGACGATCAAGAACGCGACCTCGATCCTCGACTACATCTTCCGCGAGCTGGCCGTGTCCTACCTCGGCCGCAACGACCTCGCGCACGTCGATCCGCGCGAGATCGTGGGCGAAACCGGCCTCGGCTCCTCGGATGCCGAGACGGACGAGCAGCTTGACCTCAACCTGCCGGAGAGCGTCACCAAAGTCGTGTCGAAGGGCTTCATGCGCGGCAATCTCCGCCTCGCATCCGGCGGCCGCGGCCAGCACCACGACGCGGGCCACGCCGTATCGTTGCAGCACGACATGACGGAGACTTACCCGATCAGCGAAGGCGCGACCGCGCTCTACACCGACGGCGCAAACGCGCTGAAGGCTGAAACCGAGGTCATGTACCGGCGCACGACGGTCTCGGAAACGCAGGTCGTGGCGACCAAGCGGTCATCGAACGACCGCGTCGCCGAAGCCCGCCTGCGCGGCTACGAGGGCGTCTCGTGCTCGGAGTGCCAGAACTTCACGATGGTGCGAAACGGCACCTGCCTCAAATGCGACACCTGCGGCTCGACGAGCGGCTGCAGCTAAGAAAGTTCAAGGGCGGGACCGCAAGTCCCGCCCTTTTTCGTTTGAACAAGAAGAAACAGCACGACCGACGGGAAGGAAACGGCGAAACGATCGAGACGAGAGAGCACGCCGAATGACCTCGACGCCCTTTGAACTCCTCGAACTCCCCGACGGCCGCTGGTGCGTGGCGCGCATTGCATCTGCTGCAAGCACATTGGTGGCGGGCTCGTTCGCGCTCCTCGAAACGCGCGCGGACCCGGCGCCCACTCAGCCCCCAGCCGACCCGGTCGGCATCTTCCCCACGCGTGACGCCGCCGAACTCGCCATCCAACGCGCCGTCCCCGCCCGCGACGTGTGGTCCGCTTGGCTGCGAGGGTGATATCCCGCCGCAACGTGCGGGAAAGCACAATCCGCCGCCCATCCTCCCACTGTCATCCTAGGCCTTGTGCCTAGGACCTATCCCACCGCTTGGGAAAGCGGTAACCGCAGCGCGCGCCGCTTCAAGAAACTCACGTCTCTCCAAGCCGCCCAATGGATCCTCGGGACAAGCCCGAGGATGACAAGGTGAGCCGGACTTCACCAAAACTGCTAAATCAGCACGGCTCAACGCGACGCCACGCGACGATTGACGCAACCCGCCGCCCCAACCACCACTGTCATCCTAGGCCTTCTGCCTAGGATCCATTCCTCAAATCGGGAAAGCAGTGGCAATGTGACCATCCCCCTCACCCGTTCATCAATCCCGGCAACAAATCCTCCCAATGCGGGTTGGTCCTCTCGATGAGGTTCGTCTTCCATTCTCGCGGCCAGCGCTTGAGAGATTTCTCCCTTTGAATCGCAACGGAGACATCCGCAAACGCCTCAAGATGAACGAGGACCTTCACGGCGTACTTCTTTGTAAAACCTGGAACGAGCCCGTCGCGATGCTCAACTGCCCGTCGCACGATGTCATTGGTCACGCCGATGTAGAGCGTGCCGTAGGGTTTGCTCGCAACGATGTAGACGAAGTAGGCGCGCACAACCTCGCTCCGAATTTCGCCGATCAATGGATCCTAGGCACAAGGCCTAGGATGACAAGCCAGGACACATCGCGTTCGATCAGCGAAGGATCGCGCGCGGGGAATGACCTGTGACGGGCGGCCCCATCCGCGCAGCGCCACATCCGCAAGAAAATCAGCGCCGTACTTGTCCACATCTGTGGACGGTGGCCGGGAAAGCAAAGACGGGCGGGCCCCAAAAGCGCAATATGAACAAAGAGAACGTAAGGCGCGGCGAGGGAGTGGAAACGCTTGCCGCAGCGCCCCAAAGGCGAGGCTTCCCGTAGCGTAGAGCCCGCCTCAAGCCCTTCTCACCGGAAAGGCTGAGCACGTCTCTCCAGTTGCGTCCCCGCAAGCGTAGCGCGTCCCAAAACGCGCGTGAGCGGACAAGCGTCCACCAGGTAAAGCGTCCATCAGGTAAGAGTATCGAGGCACGGAACGGCTCCCTTCGCACGAGGGTGACCATGGCCGCCTTCATTCCACGGCTTGCCCGGATTGCATCCGGCATCGGGTCGACTGGAAAGCGCTCCGCCCCGCAAGGCGACGGAACGCTGAGGTCCGGCAGCATGAGAAAACTCGCGCGCATCGCGCCCGTGATCCGTCAGCGTCTCGCCATCGGCCACCCGTTTTCGGACGCGGCGCTGCTCGCGAGCCTCGCGGCCATCGCAAGCTATCCCTCGAACGAGGAACGCTGGCGGGCTGCGGCATCCTCGACACTCGGACAGTACATCGCCAACAGCAGCCAGGACGTTCAACGCGCCTTGGTCACTCTGCTCTCGATGCTGCCCGCGCCCGATGCCTAAACCCCGCCCGAATCGGTTCATGATTGGGGCGGACACGGAATTCGTTCGCCTTCTGAGACCGGGCGCGCAGATCAAGCGCCGCCGCACCCGGCCACTTGAAACGGAGTTACCCATGTCGCCCGCCGGCCTCGCGGCCCCTGCCGTCGTCTATCTCCTGGCCGATCATCTCGACTCCGCACTGGCCGCGGGCGAGGATCTCCTGAAATCGAATCTGAGCTGGAACGCAGGCGACGCGCGCCTCGCCGACGGCCTGAACGAACAGCGCCGCGAAGAGCGCGCGGCCATCGAAGCCGCACGCGGTCTCGAAATGGTTCTGCTGGCGCGCGTACTGAAATCGCGCGAATGCGCGCAAGATCTCGCCAAGGCCGACAGCTACTTCAAGCTTGTCTCGCGGCTCTACACGAGCGGCACGGAAATCATCGCCGACGCGGCAAGCGAGCTGGCGGACGAGCAGGCCGAGGCCTTCGACGCGGGCGACGGCATGACGGGATATCTGCGCTCGCGCGGGTTGATCGACGAGGATGCGGCCGCACCGCTCGACGCGACCGCCCTTCCCATCACCGAGCAGTATCGCGTCGCCGGGCGCATGGCGCTCGGGCCGCTGCTCGATCTCGTCGCGATGTTCCTCGATACGCTCGAGACGCACTACGAGCTTTATGATCAGCCGCAGCGGCGCGGAGCAGGTTCCCCCGACGCCGCCGCGACCAATGCTGTCATCTAACCAATCAAACGATCAGCCGTCGTTGCCGTTGTTGTAGCTGGCGTAGCTCGCCTGACGACGGCGCGATTCCTCGGGCGCAATGCGGTCGATGCCGGCAAAGGGATGCCGCGTGAAGACCGACATGTCGTTCGTGCCGTCCTGCGTCACGATACGACGGCCTTGCGGCGGAGCTTCGGCCACGACAACGGGCTGCTCTGCGCGAACCGGCTGCTGGCGGTTCTGCTTGCGCTGCGCAACGCGGTAGGCCCGCGAGTTGCGTTGCGCCGTACGCTCGGCGCGCGACTTGCGCGGCTGGGCGTCGACCGGCTTGAGCACGGCCGCCGCCGGGGCCTGGGCAACAGCAAGACTTGCAAGAACGACAGGGCTGGCCGCAACGGCGGCCGGCGCGACCTTCACCGCATCGTCAGCAGGCTTGGGTGCGACGGCTGCGAGCACGGTCGGCACCATCGGTGCTAAGCCGCTCTGCGTGCCGATGGCGCCGGCGAGCTGCGTCGGATTGCCTGCGCCGAGAAGCGGGATAGGCGAATCGAGACCGGCCACCATGTAGGCCGTGGCCGCGCCAGATTGAGCCTCGTCGAGACTCGCGAACGTCCCGATGTAACCCGGCACCTTCGGATACGAGCGATTGCGCTTGTACGTCGCCTCTTCCTGGCTCGGCGCATCGATCACGCGCACTTTGAGCGTGGCAACGCCCTGCCCCTTGAAGCCGAGCACCTCGGCCGCTTTGATCGACACATCGAGCGTGCGGTTGCCCCAATAGGGGCCCGCGTTGTTGATGCGCAGCACGACGGACGCGCCGGTCGCCGGCGCCCAGGCGAGAACAGTCGTGCCGTCCGGATAGACAGGGCTTGCGGCGTTGTCGGGCGCATCGTGACGGAACGGCTCACCGGAGGACGTCAGTCCACACGGGTTGTAGCGGTCGCGCTTACAGGAGTCGTAGTGCGAAGCCTGGATCGTCTCGTCCTTGCCGATCAGCGCGCGCGTCTCGGCAAGCGTCTTCACGCGATGGCACTTGCCGTAGAAGCAGTAGCTTTTGCCGGGGGTCTTCGCCTCGACGGCGGCGCCCGCGAAGAAGAGGGCTCCGAGTGCCGGCGTCAGGGCGAAAACGACGTGTCCTGCGATCTTACGGGCACCTCGCGGGGCACGCCCGCTCGAATGTGTTCGCATCGATCAGCTCCATTTCTGTTTTTCCGATTGTCGTGTGCCGGACGGCATCCCCCCGTCCGTTAACTCTGTCGTGGCGCAAAAGAGCAGCCACAACGTGGGCGGGCGACCGGCAACGTTGCCGCACGGAGGGGAAGGCCGGACAATCAGTTGAGAGGAGTTCTAAAGAAGCTCGCGCTCAGCGAGTGTATTTGCAAGGCCGGATCGGGCGTCTTCGAGACGGGCCGGATCGACGCCGCGCAGCACGAGCTCGGTGCGGTATCGCCCGTTCTCAAAGGAAGGATAGCTGCCCATCGCGATATCGGGGTAGGCGGACTGATGGGCCGCAAACAGCTCTGCGATCTCGCCTTCCGGTTTCGACAGCACAATCGAAACGCTGTGCATTTTGGGGCCGGTCCTGAGTTGTTCTGTCGCAGCGTCGAGCATCGATTTCATGATGTCGGGCACGCCGGCCAGCACGAACACATTGCCAATTCGGAAGCCGGGCGCCGCCGAGACGCGGTTGGCGATCAGCTCTGCCCCAGCCGGAACACGCGCCATCCGAAGACGCGCAGGCGTAAGCGGAATGCCGCGCGCCGCGTAAACCGGCTCCATCATCGCGACCGCGCGCGGATCGACATCGACCGCCACCCCGAAGGCCGCGCCGATGCTGTCGGCGGTGATGTCGTCGTGCGTCGGCCCGATGCCGCCAGTCGTGAACACATATGTATAGCGAGACCTCAGCGCGTTGACGGCGGCTGCGATGTCCTGCTCGCTGTCACCCACGACACGCACCTCCGAAAGCGCAATGCCGATGCCCGTCAGATGCTCCGCGATGGTGCCGATGTTGCGGTCCTTCGTGCGTCCGGAAAGGATCTCGTCGCCGATCACGAGCAAGCCTGCGGTCACGGTCGCATCGGATGTTTCAGGCGTGTCGGATGTCGTCATGGGCCCAAGTCCTCGATTGGTCGCGCCACCCTACCACGGCTCTAACGGCCAACGGGATTGCCGGTTGCGATTGTGCCCGCCCCCTCCTATTCCTCGCCAGCCATGATGTTCCCCTCTCCCCTCGTGCGCGGCCGCCTGGTCAAGCGCTACAAGCGGTTCCTCGCCGACGTCATCCTCGACACCGGCGAAGCCGTCACCGCCACCTGCGCCAACACCGGCTCGATGATGGGGCTCGCAACCCCGGGCGCGCCTGTGTGGCTGTCAGTCAGTGCAAGCCCCACGCGCAAATACGCGCACACCTGGGAGTTGGTGGAGCAGGATCTCGGGCAGGGCCCGGTCCTCGTCGGCATCAACACCGGCCACCCGAACCGCATCGTCGCCGACGCCATCGCCGAGCAGCGCATACCGGAACTGGCCGGTTACGCGAGCCTGCGGCGCGAGGTGAAGTACGGGCTGTCGAGCCGCATCGACATCCTGCTCGAAGACCCCGCCCGCGGCCTGGCCTACGTCGAGATCAAGAACGTGCATCTCTCGCGCACACCTGGTCTTGCTGAGTTTCCGGATTCGGTGACGGAGCGCGGCGTCAAGCATCTCGTCGAGTTGAGCGCCATGGTCGCGGCCGGCCATCGCGCCGTCATGATCTATCTCATCCAGCGCGCCGACGCAGAGATGTTCGACTTCGCCGCCGACGTCGATCCGCGCTACGCCGCCGCCTTCGCAGCCGCGCGCGCAGCCGGTGTCGAAGCCCTTGCTCTCTCCTGCATGGTCACGCCGCAGGAGATCACGTTGGCGCACGCCGTGCCATTTCGTGAAAGTGTGCAGGCCAGCGCGCCATTGCGCGAGAGCCCCGCCGCAATCGCGCCCGGAGCCCCGAAGCGGGGCGCGACGCAAAGGCACACGACCAACACGACGAAAAAGTAATGGAACGAACTGCCCCCGCGCCGGATTCATCCCTCGTACAGCGTTAGCTCCCGGTCGCGTTTCGCGTCCTGCAATTGGCCCCTGGCTTTGCAGAACGTGAGATCGCGCGATCGAGCAACGAGCGAATGGTGATCAAGAGGTGCGAATGAGCAGACTGACATGGATGGGCGCCTTGGCCGTCTTCACGGCGATGGGCGTCGGGGCGGCCGGCGCGGCCCCGGGCTTTTCCACCGCCAACGTCAACTTCAGAACCGGACCTGATACCGACTTCCCGGCTGTCAACGTGATCCCCGAAGGCGACCCCGTCGACATTCGCGGCTGCCTCGACGACGAGTCCTGGTGCGACGTGATCTGGTCCGGCCAGCGCGGCTGGGTCTACAGCGAGTATCTCGCGTTCGAGCAGCGCGGACGCTACGTCTCGCTGCCGGACGTGGGCCTCGCCGCGTTCTCCATCCCCGTCGTGCGCTTTGCCGCCGCCGACTACTGGGACCGCTATTACGTCGGGCGCCCCTGGTACAAGGAGCGCGCCCGTTGGATCGGACATCAGGTTCGGCCGCGTCCGGGCTGGCATCGCCCGCCGTCCGGCAAGCGCGAAGCTGGCTGGTGGCGCAAGGATTACCGCCAGCCCGCGGGCATGAAGGCGGCGCCTGTGCGCGACTGGAAGCGCCCGGATCGCGGACCGGACCGTGGACGGGGCCCTGGCCAGAACGATTTCCGCGGCAATGATCGTGGCCCCGGCCCCGATCGCGGTGACAACCGCGGCGATCGTCGCGGCGACGGACGGCACTGACGACGGCTAGTCCGTGCGACACCCCCAGAAATGAACGAAACGCGGCATCCGGGATGCCGCGTTTCTTATTTTCGTAAAGCCGTGTGGCGATCCGCGCGCCTACTCGGCCGCCTCGCCGCTCGCCGACAGCACCTGGTCGGCAAGCCGTCCCGTCAGTTCGGCGAGATGATCGAACTTGGCCGTATAGGTGCCGACACCCGACGTCGCCGACCGCAGCTCCACGATCAGGTCATCGATCTCCGCCGCCGGGATGTGCGCCGTCACCACATCCCAACCGGGCCATCCGGGGCGGCTGTCGAAACCCAGGATCTGCCCGCGCCGCTGCGGAATCATGCCGTTGACGCGCGCCGTCGCATCGGAGGGCACGGAAATGTCGACGGCCATCACGGGCTCGAGCAGCACCGGCTGGCATTTCGGCATCCCCTCGCTCATCGCGAGCCGCCCCGCCTGGCGGAAGGCCATGTCGGAGCTGTCCACCGTATGATAGGAGCCGTCGCGCAGCGTCACGGCGATGTCGACCACCGGAAAGCCCAGCGGCCCGTGCTTCATGTAGTCGCTGACGCCGATTTCAACGGACGGAATGAACTGCTTCGGCACGACGCCGCCGGTGATGGTCTCTCCGAAGGAAAAACCCGCCCCGCGCGGTTGCGGCTCGATGGACAGCACCACGTCGCCGAACTGCCCGTGTCCGCCGGACTGCTTCTTGTGGCGGCCGCGGATCTCGGTCGCCTTGCGTATCGTCTCCTTGTAGGGCACCTGCCGCTTGTGCCGCTCCACCGCCACGCCGTACTTGCGCTGCAGGCGCTCGAACGACACGCGCAGGTGCATCTCTCCCTGACCCTTGAGCAGCACCTGATGCGTTTCGCCATTGTGCTCCACGACCAGAGAGGGATCCTCTTCGATCAGCTTGGCGAGCGCGGACGACAGCTTCACTTCGTCCTTGCGATCGTTGAGGCCGATGCCCGATGCAAGCACCGGTTCCGGTGTGTCGGGACCGCTGATCTGCACGATGCCCGATTTCTCGGCGGTGATCGTCGTGCCGGTCCGCACAGTGTCGAGCCGGCCCAGCGCCACCGTATCGCCGGCCGATGCCGCCCCGCGCTTGATCGTCTCCTCGCCTTTCATCGCGAAGACGCCGGCCACGCGCTCTTCGTTCGCCTCGCCACCCGTGACAGTCGTGCCGTCGCCGATGGTTCCCGTCAAAACCCGCGCGAGCGAGAGCTTGCCGCCATGCCCCGTATGCAGCGACTTGAACACGTAGGCCGCACTCTTGGCGTTCTCGACCTTGAGGCGGCGCGCCGTGACATCGACAAACGGGGCTTCATGGCGCAACGCCTTCAACAGCCGCAGGATGCCGTTGCCGTTCTGCGCGCTGCCGAGCAGCACCGGGCAGATGAGCCCGTCTCCGAATTCGCGCGAGAGATCGCCGAACACGAGTTCCTTGTCCGGCGGCAGGTCCGACAGCAGCTTTTCCATCAGGTCGTCGTCGTAGTCCGCGAGCTGCTCGAGCATGTGGAAGCGCGCTTCCTTTTCACGCTCGAAATCGGTGGTCCTCATCTCCACCATTTCCGAAGGCTCGTTCTTGCGGAACAGGAACGCGCGCTCGAGCGCGAGGTCGATAAACCCCGTCGCCGCCCCGTTCTCCCAGATCGGGATCTGGCGCAGCACGAGCGGCTTGGTGGACGCCGGTTGCAGCGCCGGCACGATTTCGCGGATGGGGGTCTGGCAGGCGTCGATCTTGTTCAGGAAGAGAAGGTGGGGGATGCCGCGATCCTCGAGTTGCTTCAACGTGAGCTGAAGCGACGGCACGCGTTTGGGATCGGGTTCGGAAACGACGATCGCCGCATCGCACGCCGTCAGCGCTTCCGCGCCCTCATACTGGAATTCAATCGATCCCGGACAGTCGATGAAGGTGAACGTGTCGCCCATGAATTCGACATCGGCGATGTTGAGTTGCACGCTCATGGCGTGGGCGCGTGCTTCGGGGGAAGCGTCACCCACCGTGGTCTTTTCCGCCGTCGTGCCGGCCCGGACGATCCCTCCGGTGCGCGCCAGTATGGCTTCGAGCAGAGTGGTTTTTCCGGACAGAAATGGTCCGATCAGTGCGATGCAGCGGGTGCTGCGGCCGGAAGTCCCTGTGCCGGCACCCGCGACTGTGGTGCCCCTTGGGCGAGTGGATTGCCCCATGGTGTCCTCCTTCCCGCTTCCCGGATCGAGGGTCCGGGTTGAGCGCTACGAGGCGCAAGGAAATGCACGCGTCGCGCATTCCCGCGCCTCACGAAGGAGCGCGACGTCGATGATCGTCGCGCCGCGCCGTCCAAGACGCAAGGGGCTTCCGCTTAATCGCGCGCTAATCATTGCGGCTCACACTCGATGCGTGAGTCGCGATGCAATCTATTGCGATGCAGCAAGTATTCGCATCTGCGGAAGACTGTTTCGTGAAAATTGTTTCGAAAAATTACTTGAAGAAATAGCGTCTCGGCCGCATCATGAAAGTGTCAGCTTTGGGGTGTAAGTGCTTCAGGTGATGGACGCAGACGTGAGTCTGAACAACAAACGTGCCGGGAGGCAGTGCTAGGCGGTTAAATTTCGAGTGGTTGGCCAGGAACCAATGCCTCGAAAGTTCGCTTAAGCTGCAGGAGGACGCCTCAGATGAGTAGAGATTTGCTGACCAAGTCACTTGTTAAAGCGGCCGACGCCGCCGGTTACGCCATGACGGCTTCCGAAGAGGATCTCGCCGAGCTGAACCGCTGCCAACCGGAATTTGCGCTTCGCAATGGCCACGCCGCAGCAGCAAGCGCCGCACGCCGCATGTCGCTCCCGTTTGCCCGTTTCGAGCACTGGGTCGCGCACATGCTGTCGCTCTCCGACATTCGCGCGCACGCACCTCGCGCGCTGCTTCCGAGCCGCTGAGCGGCGGCATCGGATATCTCTGAGAATTCGAGGCGGGCTCCAAGTGGCCCGCCTTTTTTGTGTCTGATGGGACGCTGTCCGCGCCTATAGTCGTGGGCGACGGAAGCATCGCATCAGCCCGTCAGGACGCAGAGAGGGAGGAAGTTCATGCGCCGCATCGTCTTGGCTTTTGTTGCCGCCGCAATCGGAGCAACCGCGGTTGGAGCCCAGAATGTCGCCGTCATCGACGAGCGCAAGAAGCTGCTCAAGGACATGGGCAAGGCCACCAAGCCCGTCGGCGCCATGTTCAAAGGCGAAGCGGAATTCGATCTCGCCCAGGTCAAGGCAGCCCTGAAGGCCATCCAGGAAACAGCACCCCGTCTCCCGCCCCTGTTCCCCGACGACTCCAAGACCGGCAACGAAACCGAAGCGCTTCCCGTCATCTGGGACGAGAAGGCCGACTTCGAAGACCGCTTCAAAAAACTCGCTGAAGCGGCAAAGGCGGCCGAGGCCAGCATCACCGACGAAGATACCTTCCCCGACACCTGGAAGCAGGTGATGGGCAACTGCAGCGGCTGCCACAAGAAGTTCCGCAAGCCGAAATCCTGATGCCCGGACCAGTGAGCGCGCCCCCCGCGAGCGAACCGGCCCGCGTCGCTGCCTGGGATCTGCCGACGCGTCTCTTTCACTGGACGCTGCTGATCCTCATTGTCGTGGCCTGGGCGAGCTTCGAGTTCGCCGAGGCGCTCGGTGACGAAACGCTCGTGGTTCATCGCGCCAACGGCCTTGCGATCCTGACCCTCCTGGTCTGGCGCGTTCTGTGGGGCATCGTCGGCTCGTCCACGGCGCGCTTCGCGAGCTTCGTCAGCGGCCCGGCCCGCGTGCTTTCCTATGCGCGCGGGCTCGTCAGTGGCGGCGCCACCCCGTTCCTCGGCCACAATCCGCTCGGCGCTCTCATGGTGATCGCGCTGCTGGCGACGCTCCTCGCGATGGGCACGCTCGGCCTGTTCGCGACCGACGACAACGATCTCGTCGGCGGGCCGCTCTACCGCCTCGTTGGCGAAGCCGGCAACGCCCGCGCGGCGCGGCTCCACGACCAGATCTTCCACGTCGTGCTGTTGCCGCTGGCCGCGCTTCATATCGCAGCCAACGCGCTCTACACGATCGTGAAGAAGGAGCCGCTCATTCAGGCGATGATCCGCGGCACAAAACCCGCCGGAACCTACGCCGATGCCTCGCGCGCCGAGATCCCGCGAGGCGCAGGTCTTCGCGCCCTAGCCTGCCTCGCCGCCGCGGCCGCCATCGTGCTCGGCGGCATTCTTGCCGTAGGCGGCAGCCTCAAACTTTAAGACGGCGGCAGCCTCACGTTTGGAAACCCTCTCCCCAGCATCTTCGACTGGGGAGAGGCCCTTACTCCTAGCGCAGGTTTCCGCAGAAGCGCTGGATGCGCGTGCACGCTTCCGTCAGCGCTTCGGTGGACGTCGCATACGAGATGCGGAACGCAGGCGAGCCTTCGAACGCCGCGCCATGCACCACGGCCACGCCCTCATCCTCGAGCAGCGCCGTGACGAAGTCCTCGTCGGTCTTGATCGCGAACCCCTTCGGCGTCGTCTTGCCGATCGCGCCCGCGCAGCTCGGATAAACGTAGAACGCGCCTTCGGGCTTCGGGCACATCAGCCCCTTCGCCTGGTTGAGCATGCCGACGACGAGGTCGCGCCGCTGCACGAACACGGCGTTGTTGCGGGCGATGAAATCCTGCGGCCCGTTGAGCGCTTCGACGCCCGCCCACTGCGTGATCGAGGTCGGGTTCGACGTCGACTGCGACTGGAGCTTGCGCATCGCATCGATCAGCTTGACCGGTCCCGCCGCATAGCCGAGCCGCCAGCCCGTCATGCAGTAGGCCTTGGAAAGGCCGTTCATGGTCAGCGTGCGATCGTAGATCCCGGGCTCGACCTGCGCCGGCGTTGCGAACTTGAGGCCGTCGTAGAGCAAGTGCTCGTACATATCGTCGGTCAGAACCCACACATGCTGGTTCTTCGGCCGCATCAGAACGTCCGTCAGCGCCTTGAGATCGGCATGCGAGTAGGCCGCGCCCGTCGGGTTCGACGGCGAGTTGAGGATCAGCCACTTCGTTTGCGGCGTGATGGCCGCGTCCAGCGCCTCGGCCTTGAGCCGGAAACCGTCCTCGATGCGCGTCGGCACGAACACGGGCTTGCCGCCGCCGAGCTGCACGATATCGGCGTACGACACCCAGCACGGCGCCGGGATGATGACCTCGTCGCCGGGGTTGAGCGTCGCCAGCAGCGCATTGTAGAGCACCTGCTTGCCGCCCGTGCCGACCGACACCTGAGCGGCGGTGTAGTCGAGACCGTTGTCACGCTTGAACTTCGCGACGATCGCAGCCTTGAGCTCAGGAATACCGTCGACGTCGGTGTATTTCGTCCGGCCCTCTTTGAGCGCCTTGATGGCCGCGAGCTTGATGTTCTCCGGCGTGTCGAAATCCGGCTCCCCTGCCGAGAGAGAGATAATGTCGCGGCCTTGCGCTTTGAGCTGCCGCGCCTTCATCGAAACGGCGATGGTCGCGGACGGTTGGATACGGTTCAGGCTGTCGGCAAAAAAGCCCATCTGATCAATCTTTCGAATGTGTTTGAAATTGCAGTATTCGCGCGGCGCGGACGCTACCGCTGACGCTACGGATGTCAATATGCCCAAAGTTCCGTGCGGCACTAACGGCATGCCCCTGATGAGCTAGGGAGGGTGGCAAGCGGCGTGCCCGCGCAAGCGGGCGGCCCTGCCAACCGTGTCGAAGCGGCACCACACGTTTCGGTAACATTTTAGGAACTATGGAATAGCGCGCCGTCGCCACATTTGGAGCAAACCCCGGCCACAGCGCACGGGTGATATTGGCCTCGGATCACGTTGGCGAATCTCGCTGGAAAGGAGATCAGATCGCATGAAGCATCTCAGACTTTCCCCTGTATTCCGGAAGCACTTGCCGGACCTGGTCGCTGGAATCGCTGTTTTTACGCTGATGGTTGGCCTGACCGGCTGGCACGTCGGCATCGCGCTCGCATCCGACGGCTCGGTGGCCGCCCAGATGGACCGCAACGCCTCCGCTGTCCTCCTCGCCGGCGCTGTGGCCGCCATGGCCGTCTTCAACACCGCCTTTTTCCGTCATTTGTGCCGGGTGCACGGCGCCCGGGCCAAGGCAATTTCTCGCCCCTCCGACCAATCCGGCCGGGGCCCGTCCGCGTAAGAGATTCGCGTAGAAGGTTGAGCGTGAAAGGTTAAGTGGGCCCTGTAACTTCTCCGTGCGCGGGCTCGCCCTTGAAACCAGACCGCGCTATAAGCGTTACCCGTGACCTTGAGAGACTCCGCCGGATTAAGTCACCACCTGATCACCAAAGGGCTCGCACCATGACCCGCCGTCCCTCTGCTGTCGCCTTATCCGCAGCCGCCCGGAGCTTCGCGGGTCTTGCGGTGCTCGCCGCATGCGCCGTCGGGCTGGCGGCCTCGAATACGGAAGACGTGGTCGCGGGACGATTTACGGCAGCTCTCGAACAGGCCCCCCGCAAGGTCGAAGTCGCAGCCAACGAAACGGTCGGCGCGGCTCCGGTATCCGGCAGCGAAGCCTACTGGCTGGCCCCGAAAGGCCGGGTCGACGCCAACGGCGCGGCCCTTGAATCCGCCGCCTGGGCGCCCGCCGTCACAGGTCTCTCGATCGGCGATCGCATCACCATCTCCAGCGGCAAGGCCGAGCGCGTGCTGGAGATCGTCGCCATCGCCAACGTCGCCACCACGGCAGATCATCAGAAGCTGGATGGCCACGTCGCCGTCACCTGCCGGGATCTCAGCACCCCGGATCGCGCCTTCACGACGTTCCTGGTCCCGGCCGGCTCGTCGCTCGGCAGCCTGAAGACCGCCCGCGCGCTTTAATCGGCAATCCTGTCGCCTCGCGCCCGCGGCCGGTCGATCCGGCCCCGCGCGCCGGGCCCTGCGCCCGCCCCTTGTTGCGTCCTGAACCCAGCCCTCGGCCAAGCTGACACCGAACACGGAACGCCCCGTTGCGCCCCGGTCCGCGCTGCCTATTATGGCGCCGGCGACGACGGGGCGGAGCGTGCCCCCGCGCATCGGCAAAAAAGGCCAGCAGTGCGGCACGCACCGGTCAACATGAGGGAGTTCGCGGTATGAGGCTCAATCCCCCGACAATCGTGATCTTTCTGATCTCGTTCGTGCTCGCGACCTTGGCTCTCATCACCAAGCTCGGCTTCATTCCCGTGCCGCGCTACCTGCCGCATCAGGAATTCTGGCTCGCCATCACCGCCTATTTCACGCTGATGGTCGGCAACCTCGTTCGCGGCCTCTAAGCAAAAGCGCCCCGCCGGCTACCAGGCGATCGGCTTGCGGTCGCGGAAGAAGCCGCCCGTGGGCCCGTCGTCCGGCAGCGTGGCAAGCCACACAGCCGTATCCGCGCCCTCTTCCGGCGAGCGGTCCGCATTCGCCCCGCCCATGTCGGTCCGCACCCAGCCCGGGCACATCGCGTTGACCTTGATGGCCCCGTTACCGAGCTCCGCCGCCGTGATCCGCGTCAGCGCATTGAGCGCCGTCTTCGACATACGATAGGCGGGATAGCCGCTGCCCATGTCGGCAAGCTGCCCCGCGCCCGACGACACGTTGACGATCCGCCCATAGCCCTGCTCGCGCATCTCCGGCACCGCGGCCTTGATGAGCCGCACCGGCCCCAGCAGATTGGTTTCCATCGTGCGCCGTAGCGTCTCCGACTCCAGATCGAAGAGGCTGGCTTTGAAGCCGCCCGGCGCGTCGATGAGAATTGCTGCGTTGTTCACGAGCACATCGAGACGGCCATAGAGACGCCGGACCTCCGCCACCGCCTCGGCCGCGCTGTCCTCCCGGTCGACGTCGAGCGCGACCACGGGAACGTCGAGACCTTCCGACTGAAGCTTCGCCGCGGCGGCCGTGCCCTCATTGAGATCGCGCGCGCCGATCACGGCCACGATGCCGAGCCGCGCGAGCTGGCGGACGATCTCGAATCCGATGCCCCGGTTCGCGCCTGTCACAAGCGCGGTTCGTGTAACGCTCATATCGTGTCTCCGGAGGTCTCTCGGTCCGTGGTTTTACGGCACTATACTGGTGTTCGGCGCGCGCCATAACCACAAGTAGACATAACTCGGATCCGGCCCCTCAAGCCCGGCTCGGGACACAAAAAAACGCGCTCCCCGGGGGAAGCGCGTTTTAATCATGAGCGGCGCGGGAAACCGCGCGCGCGAAAAATCAGATCAGCGCGGATAAAGCCAGCTCGGCCCCACCGACTCGGCGCGGGTCGGCGGCGACGCAAGGCCGTTGTTGAACGCGCCCGGTCCGAAATCGAACTTGTTGCCAGAGATCGAGTTGCCGATCGGCGGCAGCACAGACGCCGGATCCATGGCGCCGAAGCCAGCCTTCGGATCCTGGGCATTGGCCGACGGCTGCGACGTGCCCTGATTTTCGTACGTGAAGGCCAGGGCTGCTTGCGCGCCAACGAGGGCCATGGCGCCAACAGTGGCGGCCGCGATCAACGATTTCATTGCCAATCCATCCCCAGTGCTCGGCTGTGCCTTGAAGATGGTACATGAATCGAGGCAATCAAAGGGCGACAATCCCAATTTGCCGTTCTGCAGCCTCCAAACTCCCGCGCTGTTGCCGCATTGCAACGAGAGCGACCCAGAGCGACCATGTCCGCGCGTTGCATAGGCTATTCGCGCGTCCCGCTCGGCTGCAATTTCAGCAGAACGTACCAGCATAGCAGCACCCAGCACGATCCGACGGCCCATCCCGCCAGAACGTCCGTGGGCCAATGGACGCCGAGATAGATCCGGCTCAGGCCCACCGCCAGCGTGATCAGCGCGCACATCGCGAAAATGAACACCTTGGCCGGATAGCTCGTCTCGACCCGCGCCAGCATCATCCCGAGCAGCAGATACACGATGGCCGAATTGGCCGAATGGCCGGAGGGGAAGCTCTCCGTCGAAACGTAGGCCCCATGCTCCACCACGTCCGGCCGCGGCCGCGCGAAGCCGAACTTGAGCACCCGGTTCACGAGCGCCCCGAGCGCGACGGACGCAATCAGAAACACGGCCTTCTGCGGCCGGTCCTTGATCCAGAGATAGCCCGCAACGGCGGCAACCGCGAACGTCAGCACCACGGTGCTTCCCAGCGCCGTGATATCGCGGACCAACTCCTCGAACCAGCGCGGCCCGATCGGATTGGCCGGATCGGAGCTCTCCCGCAAGGCCTGCAGCAGCCAGGTGTCAAACCGGTGCGTGTCGCCGTCCATCACGGCGTCTGCGAAAACCGCAAACGCGAGGACCACGCCCGCCAGCCCCGCCACAACGAGAAGCGGCTTCAATTCGAAGCGCCGCGCGTCCGACGAAATGCCGGAGCCCGCGCGCTTGCCGTCCTCCTTCTTCGACGTCCCGCTGCTTTGATCGTCCAATGGACCCGTCACGAACTGGCTCCCACCCCTCGGTAACAACCAAATGCGCAACCATTTCCGCATTCGACCGTTGCATCTGTCAGTACCGCATTATGCCCGAGAACCACGTCTTGACCAGCGATGCGCTCGAAGCCACCACCCGCACATATGCAGCCGGGCGTCGTCCGTCTCTGAAAGTCCGCGCCCTCGTCAACCTGCGCGCCGGCACCGCCATGGAGCTTTGCCCCGAGGCGATGCGCGACCTCATCGCCCAGGCGTTCGCGGCCGAGGGCCACCGTATCGAAGTCGATATCCTGCCTCCTGAAAATCTCGATCAAGCAATCGCCGATGCCGCCAGGAGCGATATCGACGTGCTCGTTGTCGGCGGCGGCGACGGCACGATCCGCACAGCAGCAACCCATCTAATGGGCACCGACAAAACCCTCGGTATCCTGCCACTCGGCACCATGAACCGCTTGGCCAAGGATCTCGAGATTCCGCTCGATCTCGCCTCCGCCGCCCGCTATCTCGCCACGGCCACGGCAAGCCGCATCGATGTCGCGAAGGTCAACGACCGCGTCTTTCTGTGCAATTCGCTGATGGGACTCACGCTGCGGTACTCCCTGGCGCGGGCGCGGCTTCGGGGCAAGCCGGCCACGCAGCGCCTGCCGGCGTACTTCGCGACCCTGCGCGAAATTCTGTCGAGTAAGGACAAGATCTCGATCACCGTCGACCACGGCGAGGACCGCATGCGCCTGCGCGCGCTCTCGGTCGCCGTCACCAACAACGGCTACGACGAGACCATGACGTGGCTTCGCCGCCCGCGGCTCGATGGCGGCAAGCTCACGATGTACGTCTCGAAGCATCGCAGCGGCTGGGGCCTGGCGATGGCAATCGGCCGCGCGCTGCTCGGCAGGTGGAAGGGCGACCCCGAAATGGCGAAGTTCACGGGCGAAAGCTTCGTGATACGCACGCCGCGCCGCGTGAAGCGGCTCGCCAACGACGGCGAGATCAGCAAATTCGAAACGCCGCTCCGCTATGAGATCTGTCCGCGCGCGCTCGCCGTGCTGACGCACAGTGCAGAACCAGACAGCACCGAACCGCACGACGCCGCGCCGCAATCCGCGTAACGCGCGCCGCCGCTGTCGCCCGAACGACATACGGCTCGCCGAACGGCACAATCACCAACAACTGTTTCTTGCGGAACCGGGCGAAGCACTTGACAGTGCTAGTTTCAATTCCTCGCAGACTCGGCATCTCCCGAGCACAGCGGAGCAACGCCATGACCGACAACCGCTCCATCGCCTTCGATGTGACGTTCACGATCCTCTACATCGGCTATCTCGCCGCCATGGCGAGCCTCAGCCTCGTTCTGATCGTGTTTGCCGCCCTCGATATCGATCTCGGCCCGCTGCAAGGCCACGCCACCGCGCTCAATCTGCTGGGCTGGGCCGCATTGCCGCTCGCGCCGCTTCTCTATCGCCGTCTTGTCGGCCACCCGTTTTCCTGGCGCACCAACAGCGCCCTCGGCAGCAGCATCGACGCCTGACATCTGGGCGGGGAAAACGCCGGCAGCAAAACCCGCCGGTCAGCCGAGCAGCTTGGCAACGCGCGGCGCAAAATAGGTGAACACACCCGTCGCGCCCGCCCGCTTGAACGCCAGCAGGCTTTCGAGGATCGTTTTCTCCTCGTCCAGCCAGCCGCGCTCCGCCGCCGCCTTGATCATCGCGTACTCGCCCGACACCTGATACGCGAGCGTCGGCACCTTGAAGGTCTCCGACACGCGGCGCACGATGTCGAGATACGGCAGCCCCGGCTTCACCATCACCATGTCCGCGCCTTCCGCGAGATCGAGCGCCACTTCACGCAGCGCTTCGTCGGTGTTGGCGGCGTCCATCTGGTACGTCCGCTTGTCGCCCTTCAAGAGCCCGCCGGAGCCGACCGCATCGCGGAACGGCCCGTAGAACGCGCTCGCGTACTTGGCGGCGTAGGACATGATCTGCGTGTCCCTGTGCCCGCCCGCTTCCAGCGCGCTGCGGATCGCGCCGATACGCCCGTCCATCATGTCGGACGGCGCGAGAATGTCGGCCCCCGCCTCCACCTGCACGAGCGCCTGGCGTACAAGCATCTCGATCGTCTCGTCGTTGGCGATCTCGTTGGCGATCAGCAGGCCGTCATGCCCGTGGCTCGTGTAGGGATCGAGCGCCACATCGAGAATGACGCCGACATCCAGCCCCGCCGCCTTCACCGCCCGCGTCGCACGGCAGACGAGGTTGTCGGGGTTGATCGCCTCGCCCGCGTCGTCCGTGCGGAGCGCGACATCCGTGTTGGGAAACAGCGCGATCGCCGGAATGCCCAGCGCCTCTGCCTCGCGCGCCGCCTCGACAATGAGATCGACCGACAGCCGTTCGACCCCCGGCATCGAAGCGACCGGCTCGCGCCTCCCCTTGCCTTCAATCACGAACAGCGGCCACACGAGATCGGCGGCTGACAGCGACGTCTCCGAAACGAGCCGACGCGCCCACGGCGCACGCCGGTTGCGGCGCAGACGTACGGCCGGGAAGGCTCCCGGAGCGAGATTTGCCGCATCCGACTGAGCTTCGGACGAGGAAGGTGTTTTGGATCGTGTCACGCGGTGGAGCCTCGGAATTGAACGCCCGGGCTCATCCCGGCCCAGGCGGCGCGACCATCCCGCCTCCCGCGACCGCGCGCAAGCCTTTCGGCGGTGTTGAGTGAACGGCGCGCAAAAGAGCCCCAGGCGCCCTCAGTCGCAGATCTTGCGCACTTTGCGCTCGGCCATATCGACGTGGAAGTGGTTACGATGCGCCTCGTTGGCCTCGGGGCCGAGCGTGGTCCCGAAAATTCGGCAGCCGGCGGCATGCACGTCGTGCAGAAAGCGGGCCGCGGGCGTCGATGGCGGAGGCGCGACCACGTCGTCCAGCGCCTGGCCGCCCGGCAGCGCCGCAACCGTGCCGTCGTCCTTCCCGTTTTTCTTCGCGTCTTTCCGCTTCTTCTTGCCGGAGGACTTGTCGTCGTCCGTACCACGCAAGTGAGTGCCCAGGGGTCCGCCGAGACGCGTCGCAGCAACGTCAGCGAGTGGGCCGTTCTGATTGACCGACGCCGGCACCGCGAGCGGCGACGTATCGTCCTTGCGCGGCGGCAGCCCTTCCACCAGCGACTTGCGCGGCAGCGGCGTGCCCGTGGTCTCGGACTTGGCCGCGAACTCCGCCGCTTCCGCGCGCTCCTTGGCGGCCTTCTCGGCGGCGATCTTCACCGCCTCGGCTTTTTCGGCGGCGGCTTTGGCGGCTGCGATCTGCTTGCGCACGTCGCGCTTGGTCTGCCCCCAATCGGAGAGCACTACGGCCTCGTCTCCCTTCCGAGTGACGAAGCTGCGAATATCGAGCGCGTTGGCCTTGCCGTGCTCCGAGAGCTTGTTGCCCACGCGGCCGTAAGCCATGCGGCACGAGTAATCGCTCATCGAGTCGACCCGGACGACCTCGGCCTTGAGATGCTTGCGCGCGGCCGGCTGCACCTCGTTCTTCATCCATTTGACGAGACCCAACACGAGATCGCACGTGACGACCGGCTGCGGCGAAAACGTGATTTCGGGTGACTTGCCGATTGAGATCAGGCGCACGGGCGCCATCGTTCCGCAGTCGCCCTTGCGGAACGGCGCTTCGGGAACAGTGACCGCATCGACACCCTTGAGAAGCTGCGTGCACCGCGCCCGCGCGAGCTCCACTTCGACAGCGGGCCATTCGGTCGGCGGACCGGCGTCTTTCGCCTTGGGATCGACAGCCTTTGCATCGGCCGCTTTGGGATCTGCCCCTTTGGGATCAACAGTGGCGGGCGCTCCGGCCTTGCCGTCGGCAGCTTTCGCCTCTGGAGCGTCCTGCTTGCCGTCGGACGGCTTCGCCTTGTCGGCCGCTGCGGCTGTGGGCGCGGCGGTCGCCTTGCCCGTGTCGCCGCCAGCTGCTGCGCTGTCGGCCTTGTAGGCGTCGGACTTCGCCGCACCACCCTTCGCCGAACCGCCCTTAGCCCCATCGCCCTTGGCCGTCTCGGCGTCCTTTTTGGACTTCTTCGATTTCTTGTTGGCGGCCTTATTCGTTATCGCGTCGCCCGCCGCAGCCGCCGCTTTCTGGGCGGCAGCCGTCGCCTTCGACGCCGCGGTCTTGGCATCGATGACAATCGTCTCGAACGCACCCGTCACCGATTCGGACAGGGACGACGCCTCCTCAGCGCGCGCGGACGACACAGGAATTCCGACGGACGAAACCGCAACACCCGCCCAGAGCAGGCCCGCGCAAAGCTGCGCGACCCGGATCTGCACTGTGCCCTGAAAGATGCGCACGGGGTTGAGACTCATCGGGTTTCTTGCCCTGCTGGCCGAAAGCGTTTGCCAGTTCTTCGCCTGCATGCGCGAACGCGCGCGCGAATCGCCGACCGTCATCGTGCCGGGAACACTTGTATAGCCGCGAAATGTGGCTCAACAAAGCGGCCATCCCCACTTATCACATTGGCGGACCAAGGACGTTTTTCAATCCGGAGCACGAAATGATGGCTGAGCCGACCCTCGAGACAGAAACGCTGAAGCTCGAGATGCGCGGCTCGGCAGCCATCGTGACGCTGGCGCGCCCCAAAGCACTCAACGCTCTGACGGTGGATATGCGCTTAGGCCTCTCTGCCCACCTTTGGTCCTTCGCGCGCGACCCGCAGGTCTATGCCGTCGTCATGCTGTCGGAGAGCCCGCGCGCCTTCTCTGCCGGCTCCGACGTCCGCGAAGTGATCGGCCATGCGCGCACCGATCTCGCGGCCGGACGCAAGACCTTTGCCGACGAGTACGCGCTCAACTGGCAATGCGAGTGCTTCTCGAAACCCACCGTGCCCCTCATCAACGGTATGGTGATGGGCGGCGGCGTCGGCATCTCGCAATACGGCACGCACCGCGTGGCGGGCGAGAACTACAGCTTCGCCATGCCTGAAACGGCAATCGGCCTCTTCCCCGACATCGGCGCTGCCCATGTGCTCGCGCGCCTGCCCGGCCATGTCGGCCAGTATCTCGGCCTCACCGGCCGCAGCATCGGCCGCGCCGACGCCTACGCTCTCGGCCTCGTCACGCACTGCATCAACTCCGAGCACTTCGACGCCATCATCGCCGACCTCGCCGACACCTGGCCGGTCGACCCCGCACTCGACAACCGACACCGCGACTGCGGCCCCGGCAACCTCGCGCCCTACCGCGCGCTGATCGAGCGCTGCTTCTCCGCCGGCCGCGTCGAGGAGATCGTGGCGCGCCTCGCGGCGGTCACGGGCGAACAGCAGGCGTGGGCGCAGGGCGTCGTGGCGGACCTCACCAAGCGTTCCCCGCTCGCCCTCAAGATCACGCATCGCCACATCCGCGAAGCGGCAGCCCTCGATCTGCGCCAGACGCTTCAGCAGGACTACCGGATCGCAGCCCACATCCTTGCAGCCAACGGCGACTTCTACGAAGGCGTGCGCGCGGCAATCGTCGACAAGGACGGCGCGCCCAAGTGGCAGCCCTCACGCCTCGAAGACGTGACGGACGCGATGCTCGACCGGTATTTCGTGACGCTCGGCGACGGTGAGCTGGTGCTGCCCACGCGCGAGAACATGCAGGAAGCGCGCGCTTGAGCCTCTGAAACCGTCTTCGGCATGCCCGCTCGCGCGCCCCGTCGCGGAACGCATTTTTACCCGCGGTTTACCCAACAGATTGAGCTAATTTTTATGGGTTTCCCGTAGCCTGTCTTCAGAACCGGAAAACGGTCGCGTCAAACAGGTAGTTGAGTCAGGCAGGGTATTCATGAACACCGCAATCAAGGTGGAGCGCCCACGTGCGCCCGCAAATCAGGATCCGACACTAGGCTCCGAATATGTCCAAAGCCTTCACATGATCGAGCGGCTGCATCACCTGCTGCTCGACGTGATCAAGGACGAATTCGACCGCACCGGCAGCTCCGACCTCAATGCCGTGCAGGCGCTGCTTCTGTACAATATGGGCGACAACGAGCTGACGGCCGGCGAGCTGAAATCGCGCGGCTACTACCTCGGCTCGAACGTCTCGTACAATCTGAAGAAGCTCGTCGAAATGGGCTACGTCGATTACGAGCGCAGCGAAACCGACAAGCGCAGCGTGCGCGTGTCTCTGTCGGCCAAGGGCCGCCAGGCCGCTGCCGTCGTCAATCGTCTCTACCAGCGCCAGCTCGGCTCGGTGGAAACGGTGGCTCAGGTTTCGGGCGAAGAGCTCAAGGGCCTCAATAAGGCTCTCGGCCGCCTCGAGCGGTTCTGGATCGATCAGATCCGCTTCCGCCTCTAGATCACGGCACTCCCGGCTTTCGGGGGAGAGCCGGACAGTAAAAACCAAGAAACGAAGCAAAGGGCGCGGACAACCGCGCCCTATTGCTGCTTGCGAAAAAGCTTTGTTTCAGAGCAACAGCTCTTGCGGGCCTAAGCCGTGTACGCGAGGCGAAGCCCGCCCCAGTGGCGGCCCTTGACCACGATCGGCGCCGACACGTCCACCATCGGTGCAAACGTGCCGCCCATGTCGCGCATGTAGGTCTGCACGAGAAACGGCTTCTCGTTGCGCCCAGCACCGAGCCCAACGCGATCGTTGAAAATCCGCCGGTTGCGGCAGTTGGCGGCGTTCCACACCGGATCCGTCCCCGGAGGGCGCGAGAACTTGCTGTTGTGCGTCGGCAGATAGCCGTTCACGTCGACGGGCGCGCAAAACACCACCTCGGGCGCAAACTGCAACGCTTCGTCGATGAGCGGCGTCACGATGCGGTCGAACACGCTGACGTAGGCGGCCGTGAACTGCTGCGGGTTGGAATTTGCAATCGGCTTGTACGCGCGATCGAACAGCGCCTCGACGCTCAGCGTCCCCTGGTCGACCGCCGCTTCGAGCGCCGCGGCGACGATCTCGGCCCGCCGCACGACTTCGAACACGAACGGCGCGTCCTCCGTCTTCGCGCCCGACTCCACGCTGATCGTGATCAGCGCTTCGCCCGCGAGCTGCAGCTCTCCGATCCGCGTCTCCACACGGCCGATGTTCGCGGCCGACAGACGAAACCCCTCGACGAGATCCTCGACCCCGGCGATAAGCGACTGGCTGCGCTGATCGACGGCCGCGGCGGCCGATTGAATGCCCGCCGACTCGTGAACCAGATTGCCCACCGTGCGCTCAATTGAATCGAACGTGCTGTAGATCACGGACGAGCTCGCATCGACGGACCGCGCCAGCTCCGCGCTGTGCCGCCCCTTCTCGATCAGCACATTGGCCCGCGCCGTAAGCTCGCCGACGGTTGCCGAAATCTCGTTCGTCGCCAGCGCCGTCTGTCCCGCCAGCGCCTTCACCTCGGACGCGACAACGCCGAACCCACGCCCTGCCGCCCCCGCGCGCGCCGCCTCGATGGTCGCGTTGAGCGCCAACAGATTAGTCTGGCGCGTAATAGCGTCGATGCCCGCCGCCACCTTCGAAACCTTGCTCAGCGCCTCCTGGAACACCTGGAGCAGGTCGCGCTGTTCCGAAACAGTGGCAACGAGGCGCTGAATGCTGTCGAGCGACGAACGCACGGCCGCCGCCGAATTCGCGATGTCGTCGTTGGCGCGCTGCGCCACGTCGAGGCTCGTCTGCGCCCCACTCGCGATCCGCTGGTTTTCCGCCCCCAGCGCGCGCATGTCAGATCCGATGCCCTGCAGGCTGCCGTTCTGTCCCTGAAGGCGCGCGCCAAGCTCTTTCACGTTGCAGGCGATGTCGACGATCTGATGCCCGACGCCGGTCGCCTCTTCGGCAAAGCGGCGCACCATGTTCGACGCGTCATCACTCGACGCGTTGTCACGGGCCGACGACGCACGCGCCGAGTTCGGCCCGTCCGAGCCGCTCGCAAGCCGCAAATCTTGAGAAGTCCGGTGGTTATGCATCGGACAGAAAATACCCGATTCTAACGCCTACGGACTTCCCTACTAAAGTCACAGGGATCAACGGCTTGTGCGGCTCCCACAATGGAGGTGACGCGGAGCCGGCGCGCACCCGCGACCCTGCGCCGGCGGAACCCGCCACGCCGAAACCCGTTCCCGACCTGACCCCAAGAGAACGGCAGGAGGCCTCACATGCCCAAGATATCGAAAGCGAAAATCCTCATCCTCGCCACCGATGGCTTCGAGCAGTCGGAACTAGAGGTACCGCGCACCAAGCTCAAGGAAGCCGGCGCCCTGGTGCACGTCGCAGCTCCCAAGGAGCGCCGCGATAAAAAGGAAATCCGCGGCTGGAAGGACAAGGACTGGGGCCCCGGCGTACCCGTCGACCGCGAACTCGCCGACGCATCGGAAGCCTTCTATGACGCACTCGTTCTGCCGGGCGGCCAGATGAACCCCGACAGCCTGCGCGCCTCCCCCGAGGCGATGGCCCTGATCCGCAGCTTCGTCAATTCCGGCAAGCCGGTCGCCGCGATCTGCCACGCACCCTGGCTGCTGATCGAAGCCAACGCCGTCCGCGGCCGCAAGGCCACGTCCTACAAGTCGATCAAGACGGATCTCGTCAATGCAGGCGCCGACTGGCGCGATGAAGCGGTGGTGACGGACCAGGGCATCGTCACGAGCCGCAACCCCGGCGACCTCGACGCCTTCGTGGCGAAGATCATCGAGGAGGTCGAGGAAGGAAAGCACGACCGCGCCGAGCTGGCTGCCTAGCAGGCGCTCCCGCGCACGAAGTCAATCGTCAGCACCGGAGGAACCCGGCGCTGGCGATTGGATGTTAGCCGGTCAGCCTCCGCGCGGCAGCCGCACGTGCATTTCGGCGATGGCATCGGCGAGCGTCTGATAGTCCTCGCAGCTCACGCCGCAGCGCTTCTCGATTTCACGCAACTGAACGCGCGCGCTCGGAAAATCGCCCTGAGACAGATACGCTTCGCCCATGTACTGGCGTGTGCGCGTGTCGGCCGGATCGATTGAAAGCGCCTTGAGATAGAATGGCATCGCCGCTTCCGCATCACCCATCTTGCGGGTGGCGAAGCCCTTGACGCGCAGGATGCGCGGATCGTCCGCATTCTGGGCCTGGGCGGCAAAAGCGAGCGCGTCGGCATAGGCCCCGCTCTTCGCGCTCCAATACGCCTTCTCGTAAATCTGATCGTCGGTCATGGCGCCATTCTTGGGCGCGCAGGCCGGCTTGTCGGCATTGGCCGGATCGGCGCAATCGATGGCGGGCCGCGGTGCCGGCTCATCCATGGCTGCGAGAGGGGCGTGAGAAAGCGCACTGCTTGCAGCGGCGAGCACGAGCGCCGCCGTCAAAAGTCTCTTTGGCATGAGGCAAGTCTCCAAGTTCTGATAGCGCGACACGGACGCGGCGGAAATCGCGCCACCGGCCGTAGCTCGGGCTTTTGCCAGAGACATGGGAGACCCGCTGTTCCCCGCGATGCAGCCGCCGACGACGCGCACGCGCCCCTGCCGCCGCGCCGCGTCCCTGGCCAAAAGTTCAATACCCCGGGCCTGGATGTTGTCGTCTGATGATAAATGGGCCAGCAACGTCTGGCCGAGACCAATCAAAAGTAAAAAAAATCAGCGCGGCTCGGACTGCGCGATCCTGGGGAAACGACGATGGACCAACTCGGACCCGAAGTCCTGCTGGCGTTTGCGCTCGTGGGATTGGCCCTGATGATTTGCGCATGGGCCATCGTGCGCAAATTGCGCGGGGCAGCACCCGCTCATGCTGCCTCGACAGTGGCGCCCGTTGTGGAATTCAAACCCGCGCCGCCTGCCGCTGCGACAGCGCCCGCCGCCGCCATGCCTCGGCCCGCGCCACAACCTGCCCCCCAGCCGGTAACGCAAATGCCGCCGATGAGCGCCGCGCGCCCTGCCGCAGCACCGGCCGCCCCCCAAACGCAACCGGTCAGCGCCCCGCGCCAGCCCTCCTACACGGAACTTGCAGCCACGGCCGGCGGCCTGCGCCCCAGCGCGCCCGCATGCACCCGGGCCCGCATCGACTATGCGAACGAAGCAACGGAGCCTGGCGCGGCGCCGTCTTATGCGGCCCTCGCCGTCGCGAACTTAGCGCGCGCCGCACGCAACATGCCGCCACTGTCGGCAACGGCGGCGCCGGCCGCATCGTCTACACCCGCGCCAACCGCAGCACCGGCAGCCAACGCAGCGCCCGCACGCGCAAACGGAAGCGGGCAGTCCTACGCCGCCGTGGCCGTCGCAACTGTCGGAGAGTTCACGGCCGCACGGCGCGAGGTACCCTCCCCGCGCCGCATCGATTACTCGAACATGCCGGCCGAAGCGATCGCGGGTGCGTCTTACACCGCAATCGCAGTCGCTTCAGCCGCGCGCGCGCCTTAGCGGCTTACGCTGCCGGTTTGACCAGCGCGCTCAGCTCGGAGATGTCGCCCGCGCTGAGCTGGATGTTGACGGCCGCGACGTTCTCTTCGAGATGCTTGACCTTGCCGGTGCCGGGAATGGGAAGCATGACGGGGCTGCGTGCCAGCAACCACGCGAGCGCGATCTGGCTCGGCTGCGCGCCGTGCTTTTTCGCGATGCCGTCGAGCACCGAGCCCGGCTTCGCAAGAGATCCCGCCGCAAGCGGAAACCACGGAATGAACCCGATGCCGTGCTCCGCGCAGTGGTCAAGCACATCCTCGCTGCTGCGGTCGGAGAGATTGTAGAGGTTCTGCACGGTCGCGACCTTGAACACCGCGCTCGCCGCCTTGATCTCTTCGACGCTGACCTGGCTCAGGCCGGCATGGCGGATCAAGCCTTCCTTTTGCATCGCCGCGATCGCCTCGAACTGCTCGGTGCGCGGCACCGTCGGGTCGATGCGATGCAGTTGCCAAAGATCGATCCGCTCCACGCCGAGACGGCGGAGGCTGAGCACCACCTGCTGGCGGAGGTATTCGGGCCGCCCGCATGGGATCCACTGGCTCGGACCGGGGCGCACGAGGCCGCCCTTGGTGGCGATCACCACGCCGTTGTACGGATGCAGCGCTTCCCGGATCAGCCGCTCGCTGACCTCGGGGCCATAAGCGTCAGCCGTGTCGATGAAGTCGATACCGAGTTCGGGAACGCGCTTGAGCGTGCGCAGCGCTTCCGCCGGATCCGCGGGCTCGCCCCAGACGCCATCGCCCGTGATCCGCATAGCCCCAAAGCCGAGCCGCCGCACCTTGAGGTCGCCGCCGATCGCAAACTGACCCGATTTTTCTGCTGAAACATCCGCCATTTAATTCATCCTCGTCTTTGGCCTACGCGATATGTAGTCCGCGAGACGGCGAGAACAATGCCGGGGCCAGCGACGGCCTATTTGGTCGCGTCCGATCCATAGAGGCGTTGCAACAGCGCATCGAGCGACACCGCGCCAGGCCCCGCCACAGCCAGCCATCCGAACAGCGCCATGTAAGCCACCTCCTCGAAACCGAGCAGCGTTTCCAGCGAGTCGATTTGCCCAAGCTTCGCCGACACGATCGCCACGATCATGACGATCACGAGCGGCGTTGCGGCGAGGCGTGTGAACAGCCCGAGCAGCAGCAGCAGCCCGCCGAAAAACTCCACGCCCGAGACGAACGGCGTCATAAACTCAGGGAACGGAATACCCCAATCGGTGAAGTTCTGGATCATCTGCGGGAGGTTGTTGAGCTTGGCCCAGCCGGTCCACAGGAACACCCAGCCCACCACGATCCGCGCGAACAACGGGGGCAGCCAGGAAAACACCGACGACAGCCGTTCCGGCATGTCGATCGCCCAGTGAACGATTTTTTCCATGAAATCCTCGCGTTGAGAAAATCGGCCGACGCTGATGAAACGGGCCGGATGCAGCCGTCTCCATACGTACGGTTGGCCAACGCCTCGGTTTCATGGCGCCCGCAACATCCGCCGCGCAGGCCGTCGGACTGCAACCAAGCGCGCTCCCCGCGCGTTGCGTCCTAAGCACCGCGGGGCTGCAAAGGCCGACCGGATGCGCCGGGGCTAACGCGAGACAACGGAGATCCTGCATGTTCGGAGCGCTGCGCTTCCTCGTCATGTTGCAGAAGCTCTACCCCTTCTGGCGCAATCCGGCGGAGATCCGGGCCACCCAGGAGAAGCGGCTCCGCAGCCTGCTTGCGCACGCTGTCGAAAATTCTCCGTACTATCGCCGCCGCTTCGCCGGGCTCGACGTTGCGCGATGCGCCCTCTCCGATCTCCCGACACTCTCCAAGGCCGAGATGATGGAGCACTACGACGAGCTCGTCACCGATCCCCGGCTGCGCAAGACAGACCTCGCCGCCTTCGTCGATGACCCAGACAATCTCGGCCGCTATTACCTGGGCGACTACAGCGTCAGTCACACCTCGGGTAGCCAAGGCCAACCGGCGCTGATCGTGCAGGATCGCGAAGCGATCTATCTCGTCTTCGCGGCTCAGTTCGCCCGCGGCACGAAGCTCAAGCGCCGGTTCCTTCCCCATCTCGGCAGATTGATCAATCCGGCGCGCATGGCGGTGCTCACGGTCCAGCCCGGCTTCTACCCGAGCGCTTCGGCCTTCGCCTATCTGCCCGCGTTTCTCAAACCCGCGTTCAAGGTGCTGCATCTCACGGTGTCGGATCCGATGCCCACCAACATCCGCCAGCTCGAAGAATTCCGCCCCGATTACATCACCGGCTATGCAAGCTCTCTTGAAGCCTTCGGCCGCGAGCAGGCGGAAAACCGCATGAACCTGACAGAGCTCGGCTGCCTGAAGCAGATCACCAACGTCGCCGAACCGCTTTCAGACAAGAGCGCGGCATGGCTCGAGCAGGTGTTCGGCGCGCACGTCACGGACGAATACGCGATGGGCGAGTGCATGGCGCTCTCGTCGGGCTGCACGATGGGACGCGGCGCCCACATCAACTCAGACCTCGCCATTCTCGAAGTCGTCGATGAGAACGACCAGCCCGTGCCGCCCGGTACCGAAGGCAGCAAGGTGCTGCTCACCAACCTCTACAATCGCGTACAGCCGATCATCCGCTACGAAATTGACGACCGCGTCACCATGAGCGCGAAGCCCTGCGCCTGCGGAAGTTTCCTGCCGCATATCGAGCGGATCAGCGGGCGCAGCAAGGACAAGCTGTTCATCGAGACGGAAGATGGCCAGCGCCGCGAGCTGCCGTACTATCTCATCCTGACCGGCCTGCATCACGTGCTCGAAATGGCGGAGCATCAGATCGTGCAGACCGGCCCACGCCATTTCCTCATCCGCGCCGTGCCGGTTGCGGGCCAAAAGCTCGATGTCGAGCGCATCCGCAGCGTCGTCATGGAGCAGGTTGTCTCGGAGGACCTCGACCGCCTGATCGAGGTCGAGATCGCGGTCGTGCCCGAGCTGCCGCGCGGGCCATCAGGCAAGATCTCGCGCGCCTTGAACGAGTACGCCAAGAAAAAGGATGCGAGCCCGCCCGACATCGGGCCCGACGCAGGGCGTGAACGCGCTGCGCGCGCGCATGCGGCTTAGCGGGCTCCTATCCCTCGCCGACCCTCACCGATCCAAGTGTACGCCCCAGACGTAGCGACTGCGCGACGAGAGAGGTCACGCCTATGATCCGGATTGGAATTGCGACAGCGGCGATCGCGGCAGGCATCGTGCTCTCCGTGCTTTCCCCGACGGCACAAGCCGAGGTCCCCCCAGGGGGAACCGCGGTCGCGCTGCCCAGCCCCCTCCCTCCCCGCGAGGCGGGTGCACGCCACGGCCAGGCCCTCGGTGTCGCCCTGATTTGCTACGGCCTGCGCACCACGCCCGCCGTCGACCGCCTTCCAACCCAGTACCAGGGGGAGGCGAAGGCCCAGTTCGACGCCGAATCCGCGAAAATCCTGACGTCCTGGCGCGAAGCGAGCTCGTGCAAAAAGGCGGGCGGCCCTAACGCCTGCCGCCTGGTGTACGAATGGAGCTGCGCGGCCGCGCTTCGCGAAATCGGCCCAGAGGGCACGGCCCTGCCGGGCCTTGTCGAGAAAAAGACGCCGTAAACCGGGCCTCTCGCGGGTCCAGCCGCAACGCCTCAGTGTTGCCCGGGAACCATCGCAAATCTAATCAGCACGGCGAGGGTTTGTTTTGCTTCCGAGCGGTGATATCGCTGGCGTTTCTGGCAATTCGTTTGGGAGGCCCCCTGTGACCCGTCTTCGCTTCGCTGCCGTTTCGGCTGCTGCCCTCATGATGGCGGCGGTGACGGCACCTACCAAGGCGGATCCCGGTTCGTTTGCAGCGCTCGATGGCGCCTGGAGCGGCAACGGCAGCGTCCGCCTCGAAAACGGCAAGTCCGAGCGCCTGAAATGCAAGGGCTACTACAATGCCAAGGGCGGCGCGACGCTCGGCATGGCCATCAACTGCGGCAACGCCTCCTTCAAGATCAACATGCGCGCCAATCTGCGCTCGGCCGGCGGCGCCATCTCCGGCACCTGGGAAGAGCGCGAGTTCAACCAGGCCGGCGACGTCTCCGGAAAGCAGACCGCCAGCGGCTTCAACCTGAAGTTCTCCGGCGCAATCTCGGGCTCCATGAATGTTGAAATGAACGGCGGCAACCAGACGGTTTCGATTTTGACGGGCGGGCCCGGCTTCACGGGCGTGAAGCTCCAGTTTGCAAAGAGCGGTTGAACCCGCTCGTCTGAAATGAGAGCGGCTGAGGCCGTTTTGAAATTCTGTGCGATCGGCCGCGTGTTTGGCCTCAGGAGATCAGCATGACCCGACGTTCTCTTCCAACCGTTTTCGCCCTCGCGCTCGCCGTGGCCGCCTTCGCCGCCCCGCAGGCGGAAGCCGGCCGTTGGCGCGGTGGCCCCGAAGGCGACATCGCCGTCGCCGTCAGCAAGTTTGGCAACGGCACCGTGTCCGGCCCCGTTCGCTCGACCCGCCTGGGCTACGAGGTCCGCAAGCCGACCGGCACCTGGATCGCCTGCCGCGCAAGCTGCAGCGAAACCCTGCGCGTCGAAACCGTCGACTTCTTCGAGAACAACGGATCGCTCTCGGGCTACGGCACCGCGCAGAACGAATGCGGCATCTTCGGCTGCCTCGAGCTGCGCTACCCGCGCTGATGCGCTCAGGGCCGGTTAGGCGGACCAGCGAACCCTAGGTCAGAAACGGGTTCGTGCGCCGCTCGTTGCCGATCGTGCTGGTCGGCCCATGCCCGCAGATGAATGCGTAATCGTTCCCGAGCGTCAGAAGCTTGGTCTTGATCGCAGTGATCAGCGCGTCGTGATCCCCGTAGGGAAAGTCCGTGCGCCCGATCGAGCCGCGGAACAGCACGTCTCCCATCATGATCAGCTTGTTCTCGTGGTTGACGAGCACCACCGACCCCGGCGAGTGCCCGGGGCAATGCAGCACGTCGAACACATGGCCCGCGACCGTTACCGTCTCGCCCTCGTCCAGCCAGCGGTCGGGCGTGACGGGCCGCGCCGGAATGCCATACGACGCCCCCTGCTTCGCCAGGTTGTCGAGCAGGAAGCGGTCCGCGCCATGCGGCCCCTCGATCGGCACGCCCAGCGTCTCCTTGAGCTCGGCCGCGCCACCCGCGTGGTCGATGTGTCCGTGCGTGAGGACGATCTTCTCGACCTTGATGCCGACCTCTTCGATCGCCGCCTTGATCTGATCGAGATCTCCGCCCGGATCGACAACGGCGCCGACTTTCGTCGCATCGTCCCAGAGCAGCGTGCAATTCTGCTGGAACGGCGTCACCGGAATGATGGCGGCCCTCAGTCCATTGTTTTCAGGCGAAGTTTTTGTCATGTCCTAACGAAAGCCCTCACGATTTGCTCGTCCCTGAATAGTAGGTTTTCCAAGGCCCTGCCAGCCCGCGCTTGCTGACGTTCCCACTTCCAGCGTGTAGGGTCCCGCTCCGCAGGGTATTGGGGAAAACGACCGCGTGCCGCGCCCGCATCGGCTCCGGTTCAAGCCGCGAGCGCGCCGTGTCACGACGCCCGCAGTCGGCGCTCGCTTCGGGGAACATCGTTCATGCAATTGAGACAAATGCGATACGCGCGCATCGACGGCACCGAAGTGGTCGTCGAGGTCACCTCTGAAAAGGAGGCCCGCGCGGCGATCAAGGAGCTGAGGCACAAGAAGAAGGAGCTGGCCCTTCTGAAGCGCCGCCTGGCCAAGCAGGAGCAGACGGCCCGCCGGCTCGTCGAGCGCGCCGAAGCAGTGGACCAGCGCGAAGCCCGCCAGCGGGGCCTGTTCGCAACCCTGCGGCGCGTCTCACGCGTCTTCAAGAAACGTAAGGCCCTGCCCGATCCCGAAAGCTTCCGCCGCGATCTCGATCAAGCCGATGAAATCCTACACAATATCGACAGTTGCGTGATCCAGCTCGAAGGCCGGCTGCTGGGATGATCCGCCAGCAGAGTCGTTATTCGGCCACAGATGCCGCGAATACACCGCGCTTAGGAATAACCCACGGGGAGGGTGCGTTGTATCCAACAGTCGCGGAGAGGGGACCGTGATGGATGAAATCCAGTCGCGGATGATCGAGCTACTACCGCGCCTACGCCGTTTCGCGCTCGCGCTCACAGGAGACAAAGACAAGGCTGACGACCTTGTCCAGGACACGTGCGAGCGCGCGCTCTCACACCTCGATCAATGGCAACCCGGAACGAGTCTTGATAGTTGGATGTATCGCATCACTCAAAACATCTGGATTGACCACCACCGCAGCCGCAAGAGCCACGGGGAGCAACAGCAGATCGAGGAAGTGGCCGAGCTTCCAGGTGTCGACGGCCGCCACTTCACCGAAATGCGCCTCACCCTCGCCGCGGTGACGGAAAGCATTTCCCGTCTGCCCGCCGATCAGCAGGTTCTGGTGGCGATGGTCTGCGTGGAAGGCATTCCCTACAAGGAGGCAGCAGCTATTCTCGGCATTCCCATCGGCACGGTCATGAGCCGCTTGTCGCGCGCGCGCCAGACGCTCTACGCAGCGCTCACGGAGCTGCCGGCGCAAGAACCGGCTGCCGTTCGCGCATCGGTCCGGGAGCGCTGACATGATGGCGATTTCTGACGAGGACCTGATGCGATTTGCCGATGGCGAACTAGCACCTGCCGCAGCCTCCGCGATCGAGCAGCGCATGCTGCACGACGCAGAGCTGCGCCGCCGCCTCGACGTTTTCATCGTCACACGCGCGCCCCTCGCCGCCGTCTTCGACGAGGTGCTGACTGAGCCGGTACCTGATCGCCTGATCGCCGCCGTCCTGCGCGGCGCGCCCTCCAGCCGCGGCACGCCCATCGGCTTCATGAGCATGCCCAGGCAGATGAGCTGGACCGAGCGCCTGCGCGCAGGCCTGGATCGCGCCGCCGCCGCACTCTCGCCCGCGCAGTTCTCTCCGGCGTTCGCCGCCGGTCTTGCCGCCGCGGTTCTCTCGGCAGGCACGGTCGGCTGGCTCGCGGGCCGCGCTTCCGCGCCGCTCCCGATGATCACGGCGACCGCCAGCGGCCTCGTGGCCTCCGGCGCGCTCGCCAACGCCCTGGAAGCAACGCCCAGCGAAAGCGCCTATGCGGGCGACCGCGCCACCATCGTTCCAGTGCTGTCGTTTGCCACCGAAGCGGACGGCGTCTGCCGCGAGTATCGGATCCTGCGCACCGACGCCGGTCCGGACTACGCGGGGCTCGCCTGCCGCACGCCGCAAGGCGCCTGGAATGTTGCGCTCCATGTTGGCACGCCGAAAAATCCGCCCGCAAACCCGAATGCACCGCATCAGACAGCGGGCGGGCAAGCGATCGCCGAAATCGACGAACTGGTCGCGACGCTGATTTCCGGAAACGCGTTCGGCAACGAGGACGAAGCCGAGCGGATCAAGAATTCCTGGCGCGGCGCGCAGAAGCCGGCGACGGCAGCCGGCCAGTAAGGGCTGGCCGTTACCCAGAGGCGCCGGAAAAACAAGAGGCTCGCAGCCGCATTGACGCGCGCGCACGGCGGCGCATGGAGGCCCGGACCACTATGGACGGTGCCCCCTATGGCCCAGCGCCTGCGCGCATGAGCGTCGTCTTTGCGCCCCACGCATCGCTCGCTGCCTCGACCGGTCGCGGCAGCACGGGCACGGTATCGTCGGCCGCAACGGCAGTGCCGTCGCCGCACACGGTGGGCGCCATGGCAAGCCCCGCGCCGTACATCGGATCGCGCCCCGGCGGGCCGAGATCGCGCACCGACAGCTTCGGCAGCAGCTTCGCCTTCTGGCCCGTGAACGCAAGATCGCCCTGCGTCGCAAGAATGGCCGTCACGAAAGGCGCCGCAAACGACGTGCCGGTCCTGTAGCCCTGCTGGGCTTTCGGCAGCGCGGTTACGACATCCACGCCCGGCGCCGCAAGATCGATATGCGTGCCGCGATTGGCCTTCGTGTAGGTGTTGCCCTTGCGGTTGATGGCCGTCACCGCGATCACCTGCGGGTAGGCGGCCGGATAGCTCGGCGGCGCATTCGGACCCATGTTTCCGGCCGCAGCCACGAACACGATGCCCTTCTTGCTCATCCGCGCGATCGCCCGCGCGATCGCGGGATCCTGCGGACCCGAGAAGCTCATGTTGACGATGTTGACCTTGCTCTCCTCGAGCCAGGCGAGCGCGCCGAGCAGGCGCACGGTATCGGTGGAGGCGTTGCCCGTGATGTCGCTGCGGAACGCCGTCGCCAGGAAGTAGTGCGCACCAGGGGCCAGACCCGGCGTGCTGGTGTCCGGATTGCCGGCCAGGAGCGAGAGCACCGCCGTGCCGTGCCAGTCGTAAGGCGACGGCTTCTCATGATCGAGGAACGCGCGGCTCGTGGCCTTCAGCCCCGTAAAGGAGGGATGGCCGATGTCGAACGATGTATCGATGATGCCGATCTTGGCCGACTTCGTGCACGCGCCCGCAGCCCGGCTCCAGTTGATGAACTTCCGGCCGAAGCACACGGCGTCGGGACAGGGCTGCGCCGTCGCCGGCGTGATGGCGCGTTTGTCGGGCGCGCCCGGATCGGTTTCACCGAGCGAGCCGAGGAAGATGCTGTAGGCGAAGTTCTGCATGACCGAGGTCTGCAGCGCCTTGTGCAGCTCGCGCTCGGCTTCGTTGACGTCGTAGGTTGCCCCGCGCACGCGCTGCACCGCGCTCTTGCCACCCGTCGGCGCGGGATCCGAGACCTCGAAACCGCGATCTTGCAGCTTTTTGACGTCCGCCGGCGAAAGAGCCGGCACGACGAACTCACCCTGCCGCGCCTTGGCAAACATGTCGGTCGGCAATTCCGCGCCCTTGTCCTTGCCCGGATAGGTCACCGGAACGGGCGGGGGCAGCGATGGCAGCGGCGCTCTCGGAAGAGCGGCCTTGTTGGGGGCACGATCGGCGACCGGCGGAGGCGGCGGAGCGCCCTTGACCCACGGTGTCTTTCCGTCCGCCCACGTCTTCGCGGGCGGTGGCTGAGTTGGATTTGGCAGGGCGACGGGAGCAGGCGCATCCCGTTCGCGGTCGCGCCGCGCGCGGTCCTCGTCAAGCCGGCGCTGGTTGTCCTGGTCGCGCGCCAACTGATCGACTTGGCGTTTCCGGTCGGCGTCGAGATCTTTGGTGCGCTGTTCGAAATCTTTCACGTTCGGCGCATCGGCACGGTCGTCCTTCTGCGGGTTCTCCGCCCGGCGACGGGCGTCGTCCTGCTGCCGTTTCTGATCGCGCAGCGCCTGCTTGCGCTGTTCCTCCTCGGCGGCCCGCCGCGCCTGGTCCATGGCCTTCTGCGCGTCGCGCTCGGCCTCGCGCATGCGTTTTTCCTGCTCGCGTTGCGCCTCGCGCTGAGCCTGCTCCTGGGCGCGCATGGCTTCGCGCATCGCCGCTTCGCGCGCCTTATCCGCCTCGCGCATCATGCGTTCCTGCTCGCGGCGCATGTCGCGTTCCATTTCTTCCTGGCGCTTGCGCGCCTCGCGCTCGGCCGCCTTCTGCGCTTCTTCCGCAGCTTTCTGCATGGCGCGCTGATTGAGCTCCTGCTCGCGCCGCTGCCGCTCCATTTCGGCCTGTATTTCGCGTAGCTTGCGCTCGAAATCACTGCTCTGATTGTTTTTGTTCTTGTCGTGGGCAACGGCCTCAGGGCCCGACGCCGAGACCACCAAGCCCGCGAGGCACGCGGCCAACACAAGGCGCGCGCACGCAGCAAACCCGCGCCGCGGCATGCCCCGGAACGTCACGAACCGCGCGAACACGGCCCGCTGGAACACGGTACGATGATCCATGTCTTCAAGCCCCCGCCCACACACGGCCCCCTGGCGAAATGTGGTTCGACGCAACCAACAAGAGGCACAATCGACCTCGTTGTCTATGTCTCGAAAACATCACGCCTAGCTCTAAAAAGAGTCCGTCTTGCGGCTTGATCTCATTTTGCAGGAGAATTTTTGCCTGTGCTCAAAACGAGCCAATTCAATTTCTTCGCCGGGCGTCTCGAAAGCGCCGCAAAAAAAATTAAAGGCGCCTTTCGGTCCGAGCGATCGGATCGAAAGACGCCTTCGATGAGTGCGCGAGCGGATACGGCGCGGCGTTAGGCGGCGGCGATGCTCTCGTCGCCCGGATTGCGCAGCACGTAACCGCGGCCCCAGACCGTTTCGATGTAGTGATGACCGCCGGTCGCGACCTGCAGCTTCTTGCGGAGCTTGCAGATGAACACGTCGATGATCTTGAGCTCGGGCTCGTCCATGCCGCCGTAGAGATGATTGAGGAACATCTCCTTGGTGAGCGTCGTGCCCTTACGCAGCGAGAGCAGCTCGAGCATCTGGTACTCTTTACCGGTGAGGTGGACGCGCTGTCCGTTGACCTCGACCGTCTTGGTATCGAGGTTGACCCGGAGGTCGCCCGTCTCGATGACCGACTGTGCGTGCCCTTTCGAGCGACGCACGATGGCGTGAATGCGTGCGACGAGCTCATCCTTATGGAAGGGCTTCGTCATGTAGTCGTCGGCGCCGAAGCCCAGGCCACGCACCTTATCCTCGATCTGAGCAAGCCCAGAGAGAATGAGGATCGGCGTCTGAACCTTCGCCACTCGAAGCATCTTCAGGACTTCATACCCGCTCATGTCCGGCAGGTTGATGTCGAGAAGAATGATGTCGTAGTCATAAAGCTTGCCGAGATCGACGCCCTCTTCGCCGAGGTCCGTCGTATAGACGTTGAAACCCTCGGACTGAAGCATCAGCTCGATGCTTTGCGCAGTTGCGCTGTCGTCCTCGATCAGAAGGACCCGCATGCTAATTCCCTCTTCCTTGCCCCATCACAAGGCGCGCCGCCTGAAATCTTAATGGAAAGCTACAGCTACGCAGACAAACCTGTCCAAACCGTAACGACAAAAGTAACAATCACAGGTTAACAAATCCTAATTTCCGTTTCGAAACATACAAAACTCTGTGTTGGTCCAATTTCACCCACGCGGGACAAAATACTCCCCCTCGCGCCGAAGGCTCGGCGCGTCAAATATGGCGAAAATAGAGACTGATCCTTCCCCCTCGAAGGCCGCTCAGAACATTTCAGGACCG
Organism: Hyphomicrobium sp.; assembly: GCF_019744875.1. Taxonomy (GTDB): domain Bacteria; phylum Pseudomonadota; class Alphaproteobacteria; order Rhizobiales; family Hyphomicrobiaceae; genus Hyphomicrobium_C. The sequence goes on from NZ_JAIETU010000003.1 coordinate 272,727, forward strand.
GCCTCGACGCTGCGAAGCGAGGGAGCCGGCACACCCGGACGCCGAACGACACGAATCAAGAGGTAACAGAATTCGCCCGCTAGCCCTAGGGCCCGAAAACAACTACAACGGTAGGGCGACGTAAAAAATGAGCTAATGAGCTTACGCCGTTGCTTTACCGCAACTTAATGGGATCGTGCCATGGTAAAGACAACCGGGGATCGGACCTCCGGTTCACCAGCGTACCCGCCAGAGTATTTGGCCGGGATGGAAGCACCTGAAGACCGCTCGGAAACGGCCGATTGGCACGGTTCTTGAGACTGAGACTTCAGGTGTTCTTGAGTAGGGGTAACGGACGATGAAGGCACGCGAGACAGCTTTGAAGCTGAAGCGCTTCGAAATGGACGAGAGGGCCCGCAAGGTTGGCGATCTCGAACAGATGATCAGGGAATTCGAAACGATCGCCGGCGACTTGGATCGCCAGATCCAGGCCGAAGAAGACCGCACCGGGATTAAAGACCCGAAGCATTTCTCTTATTCGACTTTCGCCAAATCGGCCGCCCTTCGCCGCGACAACTTGCGCGCGTCGATTGCCGGACTTCGCGGCAAGCTTGAAGCGGCCCAGTCGGATTTCGACACGGCCAAGCAGCAGCTCGCCCGCTTCACCACCGACCAGCCGCGCGAGCTGAGCCGCCCGCGCCGCCGCCACGAGCGTACCGGCGGACTTTCGCTCCGCTAGCCGGAACGAAATCCCCCAGCCGCTTCCAAGTCGCGGAACGCAACAGGGTCGGCACGCAGGAGGGCTTGAGGGAGCCCCCCTGCGTGCCGACTTGCGTTCGCCGTTTTCCCATGCCACTCCGCAAGGCGTAAGGCGCGCCGCACCCCCGCGCGCGCCGGCCCGGATCGGAAACCGGCCACCGGACCGCCATCGATCGGTTGTCGCAAGACCCGCCGGGATGTCCGTCCGAAATGTCGTCCGTCCGAAACGTCCGAGTGCGCCACACCAAACCATGCGTTGCAGGCAAGCAAACACGGTCGCGATTATCGGTCTGCTGACGGCGGCTCTCTCGGGCTGCTCCGGCAGCGGCCTGACGCCGCCCGTCATTGGCGAACCAGCGCCCGCACCCGCCACGGCCGAGGTGAGCGATCCCTCCGCCCCGTCCGCGTTGCAGAAGCTTCTCTTACCGAAGGATGTCGTGGTCGGTACGCCGACCGAGGTCTACACCCGCATCGCGCGCGGCGTCCTGACCTGCTGGTTCGGGGCTGAAGGTCCCCTGAAAGCGCAATACATCTATCACGCGGCGGCCGAACCGGCCTCACGCGGGGGAAATTCGGAAATCAAGATCATGACGCGCGACATGGCCGCGGATGATCCCCGCGCCCTCCGCGCCTATCGGGTCGCCATCTCGCCGTCGCAGGACAAAACCCGTGTCGAGATCGAAAACGTCCGCCTTCCCGAAGTCCTGGCGAACCGGCTCAAACTCGACGTCGAACGCTGGGCCGCGGCCGAAGACGGCGGATGCGGCGAAACACCGGTTACGGCCGGATGGGCCGCCGAACCGGCAGTTGCCGTTCAAGCCGCGAAAAACGACAAGAAGCACAAGAAAAAGCCGTGACGCCGGCGCGCAGAGGTCAATCTGCGGGCCAGGCGGCCTCGAGCGTCCGCGGAAACGGCGCTCAGCTTCTGTAGTCTTGGATCCGCGTGGCGCGAAGCCCGGGAAGGCCATGCTTGTCGATCGACCGCTGCCAGGACAGGAACTCGTCCACGGTCAGCTTGTACCGTTCGCAGGCTTCTTCGATGCTCAACAGCCCGCCTCGCACAGCCGCGACGACCTCCGCCTTGCGGCGAATGACCCAACGCTTCGTATCCCGTGGCGGGAGATCTGCAACCGTCAGCGGGCTCCCATCGGGGCCGATGACATAGCGCACGCGCGCTCTCATGTGATGTTCGGTCATGATACTCGATACTAACTATTGACCAGCCACGACCTTAGCTTAATTCTATTAAACATAAGCTAAGCCATTGAGTAAACGTATCATAAAACTGGGTGCAGCGTCACGCGACGGCCCCCGTTATGGTTGACGCGTGCGCCCCCTCGCCGCCGGGAGGCCGTGTTTCCTGAGCAACGGCGGCTTGCACAGTCAGCAAACTGGCCATTACTATGCCCGGATGACGGCGTATCGCAGCGCTTCGCACTGCGGTAAACCTTGCTGCGGCTGCATAGAATAGACCGCACAGGGCAGCATTCGGCTGCACGAGAAAAACGGAACAACCACGTGTCTACACGCCCCCTCGAATCCCCAATCGGAGACGGCAAGCGCAAGCGCGTTGTCGTGGCCATGTCGGGCGGCGTGGATTCGTCCGTGGTCGCCGGCATCCTCGCGCGCTCCGGCCACGAAGTAATCGGCATTACGTTGCAGTTGTACGATCACGGCGAAGCGGTCGGCCGCAAGGGATCGTGCTGCGCCGGCCAGGACGTCGAGGATGCGCGACGCGTCGCCCAGGCGCTCTCCATCCCCCACTACGTGCTCGACTACGAGAAGCGCTTTTCCGACGCGGTGATGCAGTCGTTCGCCGAGAGCTATGTCGCCGGCGAGACGCCCATCCCGTGCGTCACCTGCAATCAGAAGATCAAGTTTCAGGACCTGCTCGCCACCGCACGCGATCTCGGCGCCGACTTGCTCGCCACCGGCCACTACGTGCAGCGCGGCCAGGGCCGTGACGGCGCGACGCTTCTGCGCGGCGCGGATGCAGCGCGCGACCAGAGTTACTTCCTGTTCGCCACGACGCGCGAGCAGCTCGAGAGCCTGTGGTTCCCGCTCGGCGGCATGCCGAAGAGCGATGTCCGCGCCCTGGCCCACGACCTTGGTCTGCTCGTTGCCGAGAAGTCGGACAGCCAGGACATCTGCTTCGTGCCCAAGGGCCGCTACAGCGACGTCATCGAGCGCTTGAAGCCCGGCGCGTTGCAGCCCGGCGACATCGTCCACGTCGACGGCCGCCGCCTCGGCCGCCACGACGGCATCATCAATTACACCATCGGCCAGCGGCGCGGCCTCAAGATCGCCTCCGCCGATCCGCTCTTCGTGCTGCGCCTCGACGCCAAGCGCAACGAGGTGGTGGTGGGACCACGTGCCTTCTTGCACACGCGCACGCTTGTTCTTAGAAACGTCAACTGGCTTGGCGACGGCTCGCTCGAAGAGGCTGTCGGCGGATCGGGAGCAGAGGTTTTCGCACGCATCAGGTCCTCGCAGGCGCCGCAGCCTGCCACGGTTTCGTTGGATCAGGACGGGATCGTGCGCGTCACGTTGCGGTACGGAGAGCAGGGTGCGGCCGCAGGTCAGGCCTGCGTTCTTTATGCCGATGACTCACAGGAAGCCCGCGTGCTGGGCGGCGGATGGATTGCAGAGGCCGTGAAGGCCGATACAATGGATGCTCTGGAATCGCCCGCATGACAGCGGTCGGACAAAAAATTTTCCGAAGCCGTGACCGGAACTCTTCGGCCCATGGGAACAAGCTTCGGTTGGAGATGAACGCGTGCAGAATATGAAGCCCCAAATGAAGCCTCGCTTGCGTGTCGAAGACCTTGAGCGTTCCAATGGCCGCATCGTCGGCATCGGCCGCATCGAAGAGGACGTCGTCCGGACGGCTTACCGCCGCTGGGCGCCGATCTACGATCACACGTTCGGCCGCGTTTCGACCGAGGGCCGCAAGCACGCGGCCGAGGTGATCAACTCCAGCACTGATCGCGGCCGCGTTCTCGAAGTGGGCGTCGGCACCGGCCTCGCCCTCGGCGACTACGGACGCCACCTCGAAATCATCGGCATCGACCTCTCGCCCGACATGCTCGACAAGGCGCGCGAGCGCGTCGCCAACGAAGGCCTGGATCACGTCACCGGCCTGCACGAGATGGACGCCGGCGACCTCAAGTTTCCCGACAATTCATTCGACATCGTCACCGCCATGTTCGTCATGACCGTGGTGCCCGAGCCGGAGCGCGTCATGCGCGAACTCGCCCGCGTCACCAAGCCCGGCGGCGAAGTGCTGCTCGTCAATCACTTCAGCCAGACCGAAGGCGTGCGCGGCTGGGTCGAGCGCCGCATGGCTCCGTTCGCTGAAATCATCGGCTGGCGTCCGGTCTTCGACCAGTCGCGCGTCATGGTCTGCGACGACCTCACCCTGGCCGAGCGCCGCGCGCTTCGTCCGTGGGGAATTTTCACGATGATGCGCTTCCGCAAGGTGGAGCAGGGACAGCAGCCCATCGCTGCCGAGTAAGCCGGATTATCAGGACCCGCGGCCGATTTACGGCAAGGCTGCACACCGCAGCGCTTGACGGCGGCCTCGGGGATTCCTATAGACACCGTTCGTGGCGGGATAGCTCAGTTGGTTAGAGCGGCGGAATCATAATCCGTAGGTCCCCAGTTCAAGTCTGGGTCTCGCTACCACTTTTCTTTAGGCTCGCCTCTTCAGCCTCACCGCGCTCCGGCAACGACGCCAGCGGCGAGCATCAGAAAGAAGACAGCCCCCCAAGTCTGCCCCCGGACCAGCAGCGTGTTCACCCAGCCGTCGAGCTCGGCGTGACGCTTCTCCAGGCTGGCGATCCGGTCGAGCGCCGTCTCTTCCATCGTCTTCAGAACCTCAGCACGCCGCACGGCAGCGCTCAGCAGCTCCCAGTCGAACCGCGTCCGGCTTCCGACCGCATCGACGTCGGCCCGCAATCCCTGAAGCTGCTTTTCGATGGCATCAAAACGTTCGTTCGCCGCCTTCTCGCGCGGCAGCGCGGCGCGCATCAGCTCGAACCCATCTTCGATGGTGCGCAGGCGGATGCTGATCTCGTCGGCATCGGCCATCGCCGTGCCCCAGCCGGCCACATGAACGGGTGCCGCCATCTTCTGGTCGCGCACGCTCTGAACGCTGATTTCAGAACGGCTCGCTGCGCCGAGAGCGACCACGCTGGCCGAGCGATCTTCGCTCGTGTTGGCAGGGTCGCGGGCGTCCGATGGGCTGGTAAGCATGGGCAAAACTCCAGGAGCAACACTGACGACACGCAGAACGTGGCCGAGAATTCTTCAGCTCGCAGAGTCTGGCGATTCTAGTTAATGCAAGTTTAAATGTCCCGCCGTCCCCAGCCAGTTCATTAAATCCGACGGCAAACCATCTGCGCAAGCAGATTCTTCATACCGAGGTAGAGCGATGAAGAATGGGGGATTTCCGGAAGGACGAGGATGCCAGGTGGACCGGGAATGCCCAGAAAGCTGGGATGCCGGGAAACGGTGTCCCAGCATCGATCAGCTCACGAAAGCATAAAAATAGCGCGGGCGAGGGCTTCCGGCCGCCCCGCACACCCAGTGGTTGGGCGTCCGGCAACGCCTAGAGCGTCACGGACTTCACGCCCGCCGCATCGAGCGCCCTCAGCCGCCGCGTGAGCACCACCACATAATAGAGCATGTAGAGATACTGGAACGTCTCGACCACCTCGCTCGGGCGCGTGAAGATCTGCTCCCCCACCACCGACTTGCCGAGATCGTCGACCACCTTGAAGCTGAGCGCGATCAGCGCGGCCGGCGCAATCGCCAGCGGCGGCGTCAACAGCGCGAGCAGCGGACTGCGGAAGTACCCGGTCCAGGTCTGGATGAACGGCACCAGCAGCCCGCCGACAAACATCGCGTTGTCGAAAAGCAGCTTCGGCCGCTGATTGAACCAGGGCGATGTGTTGTGCAGGTTCGTTTCCTGCTGCCGGTTGATTTCGGACCAGTAGGCCGGAGTGTTCCAGTTGAAGAAGTGCTGCCCCCAACTGTGCTCCTCGCCCGCGATGTAGAAAGCAGCGAGCGCGAAGAAAACGATCGCGATCCAGAGCAGCGTGCTTCCCTTCACGACACCGAACCGCAAGGCGCGCGCCGAAAGAATAGCCGCCCCCAGCGCAAGGAAGAACTGCGTCAGCTCGAGAAAGCCGAACCCCTCGGGCAGGACATGCGCCACGTAGAATTCGCGGGTGAAGGTGTGCGTGACGAGAACACCCGCCAGGATCGCGAGAGGAAGATAGGCCGACCACCACAGGTCCGCGCTACGCGGCGCCCACTGCGCGGCGGGAATGACATCCAGCGGCGGAGGCGGCGTGGACAATCTCGTGGTGCCTTTCGGCGAGGTCGCGCTCATCTTTCACTCCCAGGCCATACGAGGCCGAACGGTACGCTCCCGCAATGTTCGGCGAGCAATGACAAATTTATGTCGCCCGAACAAGCCGCCACGGGGTCATGTGGCGGCGTTTTGGGCAGACCGCGCCGCGTCCGCAACACCGAAGCGAATCAAACAGTTGCGCAATCGCGCACGCAGCGTCCCCGCGCTCACCATGACAAATTCGTAAGTTGAGCACAGCACGCGTCATCCCCTATTGAAACTCGCCGCCGCCGCTTCCACGCGGCACACCACAACCCTTTGCAATGGCGTCCAAAAGCGTGACGGCCACCCGTAGGTATCGGCCCGCACGAAAGAGCAGCGTGAAGAAGGCTCGGAGCAGACCGCCGCCGTATGAGTGGCGGCGTGGAGAGAGGACAACGATGGCAGCGCTCATTGAAACCGTGGGACTGCAGAAAACCTTCGGCCGAATTCGAGCTGTGGATGGAATTTCGCTCAGCGTCGAAAAAGGCGAGGTGCTCGGTTTTCTCGGCCCCAACGGCGCCGGCAAATCCACGACCATGAAAATGATCACCGGCTTCCTCGAGCCGGATGCGGGCACCGCCAGAATTTGCGGCTTCGACGTGCTCACCAACCCGAAGGCCGCGAAATCGCGCCTCGGCTACGTCCCCGAAGGCGCACCCGCCTACGCCGACATGACGCCTGCGAGCTTCCTGTCCTTCATCGCCGAGATCCGCGGTTACGACGGCAACGACGGCCGCACGCGCGTCACGGCGGCCGTGGCCAAGGCCGGTCTCGGCGGCGTGCTCGACCAGCGCATCGAGACGCTTTCGAAGGGCTTCAAGCGCCGCGTCGGCATCGCCCAGGCCATCCTGCACGATCCCCAGGTTCTCATCATGGACGAGCCGACCGACGGCCTCGATCCCAACCAGAAGCACCACATCCGCGAGCTGATCCGCGAAATGGCCGCCCACAAGGCGATCATCGTCTCCACCCACATCCTGGAAGAAGTGGAAGCCGTCTGCACCCGCGCCGTCGTGATCGACAAGGGCCGCATCGTGGCCGACGGCACGGCGGAGGATCTTCTGCGCCGCGCGCCCAACCATGGCGCCGTCGCCGTGCGTGTCGCCCGCGACAAGGCCGAAGCGCTGATGAAGGCGATGTCTGCTCTTTCCAGCGTCATCCGCGTTGAAACGGCCGACGGAGCCGACGGCACGGTGCACCTGCGCGCGCTCCCGAAGGGCACCGCTGCACCCCTCGAACAGGTCGCCGAGCTCGTGCGCCGCGAACAGATCTCAGTCACCGAGATCTACGTCGAACGCGGCAAGCTCGACGACGTGTTTCGCGACATCACCACCTCAGTCCAAGCTTGAGCGGGCGCAGACCATGCGAGACTTCCTGAAGACTTCCGCGATCATTGCCCGGCGCGAGTTCGCCGCCTACTTCTCGACGCCGCTGGCCGCCGTGTTCATCACGATCTTCGTGGCCGCCACGGGCGCGTTCGCATTCTTCATCGGCGGCTTCTTCGAGCGCGGCCAGGCGAACCTCGAAAGCTTCTTCATCTATCACCCCTGGCTCTATCTGTTTCTCGTGCCGGCCGTCGCCATGCGGCTCTGGGCCGAAGAGCGCAAGACCGGCACCATCGAGCTGCTCATGACGCTGCCGATCTCGCCCGCAGAAGCCATTGTCGGCAAGTTCGCCGCCGCCTGGGCGTTCGTCGGCGTAGCGCTCATGCTCACCTTCCCGATGTGGATCACGGTCAACGTACTCGGCAGCCCGGACAACGGCGTGATCCTGGCCAGCTACCTCGGCAGCTTCCTGGTGGCGGGCGCGTTCCTGGCCGTCGGCGCCTTCATTTCCGCCCTGACGAAGAACCAGGTGATCGCCTTCATCCTCTCGGCGACCGCCTGCTTCCTGCTGGTCACGAGCGGCATGGACATCGTCCAGAACACGTTCCGCGTGTGGACGCCCCGCATCGTCTCGGATGCGATTTCCAGCATGAGCGTGCTCTCCCACTACGACGAGATCACGCGCGGCGTCGTCAGCCTCGGCTCCATCGTGTTCTTCGTCTCGCTCATCGCGTTCGCCCTGTTCGCGAACGCCATCGCCGTCACCCAGAAGAAATCCGCCTGAGGCCCGCTCATGACATCGCCTCTCATCGACACTGTCCGCAACGGCGTCACGAGCGCCTTCTCCGCGCTCGTCGCGTTCGCCTCACGGCTCAGCCCCGCGCGTCTCGCCTGGGGCGGGCTCGCGCTCGGAGCCGTGATCCTGCTCTCGGTCAACCTGATCTCGTCCGAACTGTTCGGCGGCTGGAAGGCTGACCTCACGCAAGACCGCCTGTTCACGATCTCGCCCGGCTCCGCGACCGTCCTTAGCGCGATCGAAGAGCCCATCAAGGTGCAGCTCTATTTCTCCTCGAAGCTCGGCGAGCGCGCGCCCTCCCTCGCCAGCTACTCAAACCGCATCCGCACGATGCTCGAGGAATTCCAGCGCCTGTCGCGCGGCAAGCTTCAGCTCGAGGTGATCGATCCGCTTCCCTTCACCGACGTCGAGGATCAGGCCGTCGCCGCCGGACTTCAGGGCCAGCGCCTCAATGCCGAAGGCGAGACCGGCTACTTCGGCCTCGTCGCCACCAACGCGACCGACGACCAGCAGGTCATCCCGAGCCTCACGCCGGATCGCGAGAGCTTCGTCGAATACGACATCACCAAGCTGATCCACACGCTGTCCAACTCGAAGAAGGCCCGCGTCGGCCTCATCACGTCGCTGCCCCTCGAAGGCGGCGAGAACCCGATGACCAAGCAGCCCACGCCGCCGTGGGTCATCATGAGCCAGATCCGCGAGTTCTTCGACGTCGAGACGCTCGACCAGGGCGTGACCGAAATCCCCTCCCGCATCGATGTGCTGCTGGTCGCCAAGCCGACGCAGCTCACGGCCCAGGCGGCCTACGCCATCGACCAATACGCACTCAAGGGCGGCAAGCTGCTCGTGCTCGTCGATCCGATGGCCGAAGCCGCCCAGCTCGAACTGCTGCAGAAAAAGGGCGAAGGCAACGAGCAGGTCGCAGCGCTTCTGAAGTCGTGGGGCGTGGACTTCGACGCCAAGAAGGTGGCAGCCGACCTCCGCCACGCCCGCCGCGTGCAGTTCGGACGTGGCGAAGAGGGCTCGGTGACGCAGTATGTCGTCTGGCTCGGCCTCGAAAAATCGAACGTCGATCCGGGCGATGTCCTGTCGAGCGGCATCGACATCCTCAATGTTGCATCGGCCGGCATTCTGACACCCATCGCGGGCGCGACGACGCGCGTCACGCCGCTGCTGACGACCTCTCCCGACGCCATGGAGGTCAAGACGGAGCAAGTCGGCATGAGCGCCGACCCGGTGGCGCTGCTGCGCAACTATAAGCCCGGCGGCAAGCCGCTCGATCTCGCCGTACGCATTTCGGGAGACGCCAAGAGCGCCTTCCCGGCCGGTGCGCCGAAGGCTTCCGACAAACCTGATGACAAGAAGCCCGAGGACAAGAACGACGCTCCCGCGGCAGACGCCACCAAGAAGACCGACGACGCAAAGCCCGCAGCTTCCGCCACCCCCGGCCCCAATCATGTCGCAACGGGCCACATCAACGCGATCGTCGTTGCCGACACCGACTTCCTCAACGACCGCTTCTGGGTGGAAAACCGCGACATGCTGGGCCAGCAGTTCGTCGTCCCCTCGGCCAGCAACGGCGCCTTCGTCGTCGGCGCGCTGGAAAACCTGACCGGCAGCGACGCCATGCTGGCCCTGCGCGGCCGTGGCATCAAGGATCGCACCTTCACCCTCGTCGAAAACCTCCGTCGCGACGCGGAGCGCCAGTACCGCGAGAAGGAGGAGGCGTTGACCGCCAAGCTCAAGTCGGCCGAAGCCGAGCTGCAGAAGCACCAGACCGCCGCCGCCACGAACGGCGTCATCGCCTCCGAGCAGGAGAACGCGGTCATCGAGGGCTTCAAGGCGCAGGTGATCGAAACACGCCGCGAGCTTCGCCAGGTCAAGCTGGCGCTCGGCCAGAGCATCAACAGCCTCGACGGATGGCTCAAGTTCGCCAACATCGCCCTCGTCCCGCTCCTTATCGCGGCCGGCGGCATCGGCTGGAGTGTCTGGCGCGCGCGGCGCGCCGGACCGAAGGCGTGACGAGACAGGTTGGGAGCTGACACCATGACACCGAAGCACTTCGCATCCCTCGCCGCCGCGGCAGCCCTCTCCCTGATCGTCGCGATCGCCGTCCATGCTGCGCGTCAGCCATCGGCCCCCGGCGCCTCCGGTACCACTCCGCTGTTCCCCAGCCTTGCCGCCGGCAAGGTGGCGCGCGTCTCCGTCACGCAAGGCGGCACGACGCTGACCCTCGAAAAATCCGGCGACGAAAAGTCCGGTGAGCGGTGGGTCATGAAGAGCCAGGACGGCTATCCCGCCAGCACCGACAAGGTGCGCGCGCTCATCGCCGCGCTGTCGAACGCGCGCCTGCTGGAGGCGAAGACCGCGCTCCCCGCGCGCTATTCGGCCCTCGCAGTCGACGACCCGGCCGGCAAGCTTTCGAGCGCCCGCCTCGTCCGCCTGGAAGATGCGACCGGCGCGCCTCTCGCCGAGGTCATCGCCGGTAAATCGAAAGCCGCGAGCCACGCCGCAGGCTCAGGATCTGGCGCCGGCTCCGAGACGTACGTCCGCCGCCCCGGCGAGGATCAGAGCTGGCTCGCCAGCAGCGACATCGCGGGCGACGCCAATCTCAAAAGCTGGGCCGAGCCGCGCATTTTCGAAACCAAGACGGAAACGATCGGCTCCCTCACCGTCGAGCTTCCGGGCCAGCCCGCATACGTCATCAAGCGGAGCGAGGACGGCGCGCACACGCTGGCGGACATCCCCGCCGGCAAGCGCATCAAGTACGTGAACATGATCGACAACATCATCGAGGCGGCCTCGTTCCTCGATCTGGAAAAGGTGCGCAAGGCGCCCGCCACTCCGGGCGGCACCGACGCGGGCACCGTGAGCTTCACGACCGACGCCGGCCTCAAGATCACCCTCAAGGTCCGCAGCGACAAGGACAACACCTGGGTCACGATCGACGCCAAGGGCGACGGCGAGGCGAAACAGGCCGCAGCCGACATTGCCGCGCGCGCCGCAGGCTGGGAGTTCGTCATCCTGCCTTCGAAGTCCGACACGATGCTCAAAGCCCGCGACGACCTGCTGGAAGACCAAGCTTCGTAGCGCTCGATCAGCACCGGCCAGCAGCGATACGTTACGCATCGCGCGTTCCGCCCGCGCTCGCGTCACGTCTGGGCGGTTTCCGGTCTGATGGAATCGGCAAGAGGACCTAGGTGACTGGATCCTGGCCTCCACCAGGATGACGCGTTGGGAATGAGCCGTCCGTAGCGACCAATCAATCCGTCACCCTGACAAAGGTCAGGGTCCAGTCACGCTTCAAGCTATGCTCATTGAGCGAACGAGCACGAAGCCGTGCGATCGGAAAATGCTCTACGTTGTCCGCTCAGCAGGCGCGCGCCCGGACGCTTCGAACCTCTCCCACTCGGGATGCCCGAAGCGTTCAACGAGAAAGTCGATGAACACGCGCGTCTTCGCGGCGAGAAACCGGTTCGGCGCGTAGAGCGCATGAATGGTGACATCCTGCGGCGGGTAGTCGGGCAGCACCACGGCCAGCTTGCCGTCTGCGATATCGCACCCCACCAGAAAGCTCGGCAGCCGCGCGATGCCGATGCCCTTGAGCGCCGCCTCGCGCAGCGCGTCGCCGTTGTTGGAGCTGAGGCAGGCCGCGATCGGCACTGACATCGGCACGCCGTTGTCGGTGATCTGCCAGCGCGGCACGGTCGTCGAGTGTCCGTAGTGAAGGCAGCGGTGGCTGACGAGATCGGTCGGCTGTTCCGGCGCACCGAACGCAGCGACATACTTGGGCGCAGCCACCAGCACCACGCGCACGGTCGAAATCTTCCGGGCGATCAGGCTGGAATCGACCATCGCCCCGATGCGAACGGTCACGTCGACGCCTTCCTCCAGCGGATCGACCAGCCGGTCCGTCAGCGTCAGCTCGACCTTGAGGTCGACATACCGCGCCATGAAATCCGCAATCGCCGAACCGAGGTAGAGCGTGCCGAACGACATCGGACCGTTCACCTTCAGCACGCCGCGCGGTTCTTCGTGCAGCCGCGAGATCTGTGCTTCCGTCTCGTCCACCTGCGCGAGAATGGCGAGGCAGCGCTCGTAGTAGGCGAGCCCGGCTTCCGTCGGCACCACGCGCCGTGTGGTGCGATCGAGCAACCGTGCACCCAGCGCCTGCTCGAGTTGCGTGATCGCCTTGCTGATGGCGGAGCGCGTCACGCCAAGCCGTCGCGCCGCCTCGGCAAAGCTGCCGGTCGCCACGACCTTGACGAGCACGTTCATCGCGTCGAGCTTGTCCATCTGGGCGATCTCGAGCTGGGCTGGACGATGATCGGCGCCCCTCACATGGTGGGGCGCACGTTCAAATCAGAGATTTGAAGTTGTTATAGAGCGTCCGCGCGACGGCCGTATAGCCCGTGAGGTTCCGCTCCACATCCGCCGCCACGCGATCGACGGCGCCCGCGCCGAGCGCCACTTCGAGCGCGCGCGCATATTCCGGGATCGCCGCCCAGTCCGCCACCGTCCCGCCCGTCACCTCGACGTGGCTTTGCAGCCCATAGGCGCGGTCTCCGAAGCGGAACGCCTGGATCTCGCACGCGTCGGAGCGCGCAAGAACCTCAGCGCCCTCCGGCAATGCGGTGACTTCGGCCCCATGCCATTGCAGCACGTTGATGGGATCGGGAACGCCCGCAAACAGCGGATCGCGGCGGCCCGCCTCGGTCTTCATGATCTGGAGCGCGCCGACTTCCGGCGTCTTGCCGAGCGCAACATGCCCGCCGACAGCCTCCGCCAGCAACTGGTGCCCGAGGCAGATACCGAGAAACGGGCGGTTCATCTCGACCACGAAGCGGCGAATGGCGGCTTTCTCCGGCTTGAGCCAGGGATACTGCTCCTCCTGCCACACGTCCTGCGGACCGCCCATCACCATCATTGCATCGAACGGCGCGAGGTCGGGAATGGTCTCGCCCTCATCGATCTCGACCGTCTCCCAGGTGATCCCGTCCGCCTTGAGGAAGTCCCGGAACACACCCGGATGCTCAACCGAAAGATGCTGCAGAACGATCAGTTTCATGCGCGGGCTCCGCAATGCCATGGCCTAGGTCACCTTACGGCATACGCTGCCCGCAACCACCCGCACAAGTGAAAGATATTTCCCGAGAGTATCATCCACCCGAGATGGCCGTCAGCACGTGCACGCGGTCACCATCCTTCAGGGCGGTGTCGATCCGGGCGCGCTGGCCATCGACCACGACATTGATATGCCGGCGGATTCGCGGCGTGGCATCGCACAGGCGGTCGCGCATGCCGGGCCACCGCTGATCGAGCGCGGCTATGGCCTCACCCACGGTCGCCGCCGAAAGCTCGACCTCGCGCGAGGCATCGGGAAACAGAGACAGCAGCGCCCGCGGCAGCACGAGACAGACGCTCGGGAGACGAGGCGCCGCCGCCTCTAGGTTGTCATCTCCACCCGGCCTGCCGTCGTGTGCCATCAATCGATCACCAGCGTCTCGACCGACGAGATCGCGGGCAGATGCTCCGCCAGGCACGACCAGCTCTCGCCCTCGTCCGCGCTGGCGAACAACGCCCCGCCGCCGGTGCCGAAATAGACGCCCGCAGGCTCCAGCCGATCCGTGCTGAGCGCCTGGCGCAGCACGCCGAAGTAGGCGTTCTGTTGCGGCAGCCCGTCACGCAAGGCGGACCACGTGGCACCCGCGTCGCGTGTGCGCCAGACGGCCGCCTTCGCGTCCGGCATGTAGCGTCCATTGATGTCGCCGTTGAGCGGCAGCAGGAACAGCGTATCGGGATCGCGCGGATGCGCCGCCGCCGGGAAGCCGAACGTCGACGGCAGCCCATCTTCGATGCTGGTCCACACGCGCCCGCCGTCGTCGCTGCGGTACATGCCGCAATGGTTCTGCTGATAGAGCCGGTCCGATCCTCCCGGCGCCATCACGAGGCTGTGCACGCACTGCCCGACTTCCGGATACCTCTGGTCTTCCGGCATGTAGTCGGCCCGCGTGCCGCGATTGCGCGGCTCCCACGTCGCCCCGCCATCGGCGGAATGGAACACACCTGCCGAGGATATTCCGACCCAGAGCTGCGCCGCGTCGTCCCCCCGCGTCACGATGTGATGCAGGATCAGGCCGCCGCCACCTGGCTGCCACTGCGTCCGCGAAGGATGCGCGCGCAGTCCCGCGACGTGCCTCCACGTTTCGCCGCCGTCGCAGCTTTTGAAGAGACCCGCGGGCTCCACGCCCGCATAGAGCCCGTCGGGGCCGACCGCGAGACTCCACGCATTCGCCACCGGCTCCTCGCCCTCCTCGTAGGCGAGCCCCGCACTCGAATGCGTCCATGTCTCGCCGAGGTCGGTCGTTTTCCACACCGCCGGACCGAACCACGCATTGCCGCCCGCCGCATAGATCGTTCGCTCGGCCGGATCGGCAATCATGTGCTGGATGGGCCACGTTTCGCAGAACGGACCTTTGATGGTCCAGCTTCGGCGCCCGTCGTTGCTCTCGACAAGGAAAGCGCCCTTCTTCGTTCCGACGAGGAGGAGGACCTTGCTCATGGGATCAGGCCTTTGCTGACATTGCCGGGGCGCGTTCGGTCGCGGCCTTCAGGCTCGCGAGACCGGCCTCGAAATCCTGGCCGCACATGCGATCCACGTCGATAAAGAGATGCAGCACCTTTGCGAGAAGCGGCACCCGGCCGGCGATGGCCCAGGTGACGATCGTGTTTTCGCCATCCGGAACAAGCGTGAACGTCACGCGGTGGCTGGCCGTCATGGGCTTCACCATGTTGAGCCCAAAGTCGACCTGCGACGGCCGCGTCGCGCTCAGGATCTCGAGCCAGCCCTCGCCGATCTGGCTATTGCCCTTCCAGTCGTAACGCTGGCCGGGCCCCTCGGAAGGCCCGCTGAAGGTCCGCGTCATGTTTGGGTCCTTCTTTTCGAAAGGCGACCAGGTCGTGAACGCCCTGAGGTCGTTGATCAGCGGAAAAATCGCCTCGGGGGGCGCCGCGATCGCAACACGGCGCGAGGCCTGGAACTGGTCCGGCCGGGTGGAAGCGTAAGCGACCAAAAGCGCCACCGCCACGAGAAGGCCGATTGCAATATATCCAATCGTATCGAGCATGTTTCGTCTCCCTGGCTACGCGGTCGTGCGCTTCTCGAGCGTCTCGCGCAGGCGCTCTTCCTGCTCCCGCAGCTCCGGCGTGAACGCATCTCCAAAGTCGGCGGCTTCAAACACCGGACGGATTTCGATCTCACTATGTCCGCCATCGGTGTTCGGGCAGCGCCGCACCCAGGCGATCGCTTCATCCATCGATGAGACAGTCCACATCCAGAAACCCGCGATGGTCCCATTGAGATCGAACGGCCCACGCGTCACGTCCGTATTGTCGCCGTCAAACGAAACGCGCGCGCCCTTCGCCGTTGGATGCAGCCCTTCGCCCGAAAGCATGATGCCGGCTTTGACGAGCTCCTCGTTGTACCTCCCCATGTCCGCCAAAAGTTGCGTGCTTGGCATTTTTCCGGCTTCCGTGTCTGCGGTCGCCTTCATCACCACCATGACTTTCATCGGCTCTTTTCCTTCATTTGTGCGGTTACGGATCTAGGACGATCCCGCCCGCCGCGATCCGACACGCTCCTCCTACTTTTCCACGCTTTGCGGCTTTGCCGCGCGGCCCGACGCCTTCCGTTTCGCCCTGTCTGCCTTTTCGATCCGGTCGAGATGCAGGCGGATGTGCGCGGCTTCCTGAGGTGTCCGCGCCAGCGAGATCGCATGGTTGAACGCATCCCGCGCCTCCTCGGCGCGGCCGAGATCGAGCAGCAGCGCGCCCTTGAGACCGAAAAAATGAAAGTACCCGGAGAGCTTCCCGGCCAGCGGCTCGATCATCGCGAGCGCCGCCTCGGGACCCCGCACCTTGCTCGCGGCCACGGCCCGGTTGAGCGTCACGACGGGCGACGGCTGAAGCTGTTCAAGCCCGGAATAAAGACCTTCGATCTGCACCCAGTCCGTCGCATCGAAGCTCGGCGCCGTGTCGTGCAGCGCCGCGATCGCGGCCTGGATCTGGTACGCCCCGGGGCGGCGATGGCGCATCGCCTTGTCGAGCAGCGCTTCACCTTCCGCGATCAGATCCTTGCGCCACGTCGCGCGATCCTGATCCTCCAGCAGCACGATGGCGCCCGCAGCGTCGAGTCGCGCCGGCGACCGCGCATGCTGAAACAGCAGCAGCGCCGTGAGCCCCAGCATTTCAGGCTCGGATGGAAAAAGCCGCAGCAGCAGGCGGGCGAGCCGAATGGCCTCCTCGCACAACGGCAAGCGCAGATGCGCCTCACCGCCGCTCGCCGAATAGCCTTCGTTGAACAGGAGGTAGATCATCGCCGCAACGGTGCCGAGCCGTTCGCTGCGCTCCACAGCGCCTGGCGTTTCAAAGGCGACGCCCGCTTGCGCCACACGCCGCTTGGCCCGCGTGATGCGCTGCTCCATGGCCGCTTCGCCGACGAGAAACGCGCGCGCGATTTCGCCGACCGTGAGCCCGGACACGACGCGCAACGCCAATGCGATCTGCTGCGTGCTCGGCAGGTCCGGATGACAGCAGATGAACAGCAAGCGCAGGATGTCGTCGCGGTAATGCGCATCGTCGAGCCGCGAGACGAGCGCGCCCTCCGCATCGTCGGTATCCGAGACCGCGTCTTCATCGTCCAGCGCTTCGGATTTGCTCTCACGGCGCAGCGCATCGATTGCCACGTTCCGGCCGACCATGATGAGCCACGCGGCCGGATCGCGCGGCGGCCCGTTCTCAGGCCACGACTTGAGCGCCCTGAGGGATGCCTCCTGGAACGCCTCTTCCGCCCGGTCGAGATCGCGGAAGTAGCGCATCAGCGCCGCCACGGCCTGGGGCCGCGCGCTTGTCACCGCAGCGTCGAGCCAGGCGAGATCGGTCACGTCGCGGCGCTCCAATCATGGAAGTAGCCGATCGGGCGCACTTCGTAGGCCCCGCCCGGATTGGCCTCGGCAAGCTCCCGCGTAAACGCGAGCGCTTCCTCGAGGTTCGGACAATCGACAACGAAGAAGCCCAGCAACTGCTCTTTGGTCTCGGCGAACGGCCCGTCCAGCACCACGGCCGGCTCGTTGTCGCGGCGCAAGGTCGTGGCCGCCGTGGTCGGCATCAGGCGGGCGACCGGGCCGAGCTGGCCCATTTTCGCGCGCCGCTCCTGCACCGCGCCGAGCTTGGCCATCACCGCGTCGTCGTGCTCCTTGCTCCAGGCACAGACGACATTTTCGGCGTGATAACAGAGAATTGCATATTTCATTCGGGTCTCCTGACGCGTGTGTAAACCAAGGACGCACGAGACTATGCGATCCCGACCGGCCTCGTAAAAAAAGCGCCGCCTTCGGGCCGCGAGCGGTGAAGAGGCTCTTTCCAGCTTTTTTCGTTTTTTCTGAGCCGGTTCCGGGCGGAACAGCGGCCGCGGCCGGTCGGCGCGATAGTCCTCGCATCAGCCCAGCGCAGAAGCAGCGCGACACGGTGGAGAAACCCAGATGACCACGATCCGCAACCTCGCAGCCGGCGCAGTCACCCTCAGCGTTCTCCTCGTCTCCAGCCAGGCCGGTGCCGTCAGCCTCGGCGTCAAGCTCGCCTGCGCCGCCGATTACCACGCCCACTGCAGCATGCATGCCCCCGACTCCCCCGGCGTCCGCAAGTGCATGCGCGCCGTGGGCCGTAACCTCTCGCAGGGCTGCATCAGCGCGCTCGTAGCCGCCGGCGAAGTCTCAAAGTCGACCGTCCAGCGCAAGGTCGCCGCCAAGTAAGGCGCATTTGTTTGAGCCCATCAGCCGGAGCGGCTTTCCACGCTCCGGTCTGTTTTTGAATGAAATATCAGATATTTAACCGAGGAGCACCCACCCGCCGCCCATCGAAAAGCCCGACTGCCCCAAATTTTTTGAGAAAATTTCCGCGAGTTTGCTGCCGCGTTCCCCTGGGAACAGCGGCCGAGGCTGGTTGGGCGCATTCTCTCCTCATCGGACACACACTGGCAGTCGTGTCGAAGACGCGCCAGGCAAGAAAGCGGAGAGCCAAATGACCAAGATCCAGAACATCCTCGCAGCAAGCATCACCCTCGGCGCTCTTCTGGTTTCGAGCCAGGCCGGCGCCGTCAGCCTCGGCGTCAAGCTCGCCTGCGCCGCCGACTACCACGCTCACTGCAGCATGCACGCCCCCGACTCCCCCGGCGTCCGCAAGTGCATGCGCGCCGTTGGCCGCAACCTCTCGCAGGGCTGCATCAGCGCCCTCGTAGCCGCCGGCGAAGTCTCCAAGTCGACCGTCGAGCGCAAGGTCGCCACCAAGTAAGGATCAAGGCGAGTTGCTGAGGCTCCGCCCGCAGCTCGAGCCATTCGACGGCTTAACACTCCGAATAAAAAAGCCGGTGCGGCTCTCCACGCACCGGCTTTTCCATGCCCCCTCTCTCGAGAGCAAACCGCCATCCCCCGCGCGAGCGCAACGGCGCGGATACGGCCTCGCGCCGTTCCGCGCACGTCCCAAACGGGGCACACTGCAGTCACCGGTTTTGTTACCGGCGAAAGGGATACGGTCTCGCGCCGTTCCGCGCACGTTCCAAACAGGAACGTGGGAAAGCTCGCCGCCACGGATAGGGGTAAGTCTTGAGAGATCTTGATATTTTCTGGTGCTGCCGGCGAGGATTGAACTTGCGACCTCTCCCTTACCAAGGGAGTGCTCTACCACTGAGCTACGGCAGCCAACCTAGAAAATATGCTTGATTGTCAGCGCTTTGCGCTGCGGGCTTTCGCCTCCCGCGCAAACCAGAGGGCCGCACGGCTGCGATCATCTAACCGACCCGCACGCCAAGAGCAACCGGCCCTGCACCGAAAAATGAGATCGTGGCCCGCCAACGCCGCGAAAATTGCCGCACGCCCTTCGAACTTCGCGCCCTGGCGGCTCATTCTGCCTTTGCCAAACGACGAACCACCGCCTGCAACGAGCCATCATTTGATTTGCGTGAGCCGCGGTCGCAGCGACAGAATTAGGCGCGCCCAAGGAGCAAGCCCCCATGTTCAAGCACATCCTGATCGCCACCGACGGCTCGGACCTGGCCCAGAAGGCCGTCACCCAGGGCCTCGCGCTCGCCAAGGCGCTCGGCGCGCGCGTCACCGCCTTGTACGTCACCGAACCCTGGGTGGCCGTGGCGCCCGGCGAGGTCGCGATGGCCTTCCCCGTCAAGGAGTACGAGGACAGCATCTCTGCAAACGCGGCGCGCATTCTCGATGGCGTCGCCACCGAGGCCGCGACGGCCGGCGTCGCCTGCAGTGGCGAGCACATGAAAGACCAGTTCCCGGCCGAGGGCATCATCGCCGCCGCCGCCCAGAACGCGTGCGATCTGATCGTCATGTCCTCGCACGGCCGCCGCGGCTTGATGCAGGTCCTGCTTGGAAGCCAGGCCAGCAAGGTGCTGGCCGGCAGCACAGTGCCCGTCCTGATCTGTCGCTAACTCGCCCCCGCAGTCACGCCGCCGACGGCGCCGCCGATACATGGGCCGCCGAAGCGTGGGCCGTCGCCTCCGGTCGCGAGCCGGGCGGCGGGATGCGGAACCACGCCACATAGAGCGCCGGCAGGAACACGAGCGTCAGCAGCGTCGCCACCATCAATCCGCCGATGACGGCGAACGCCATCGGCCCCCAGAACACCGTGCCCGCGATCGGCACCATGCCCAGAATGGCCGCCGCCGCCGTCAGCAGGATGGGCCGCAGGCGATGCTCCGTCGCACTGATCACGGCCTCCCACGGCGGCTCGCCGTCGTTGATGTGCATGTCGATCTGCTCGATCAGGATCACCGAGTTCCGGATCACCATGCCGATCAGCGAGATCACGCCGAGGATCGCGACGAAGCCCATCGGAATGCGGAACAGCAACAGCGACGCCACCACGCCGATCAGCGCCAGCGGCGCGGTCAGCAGCACCATAACCAGCTTCTGGAAGCTCCTGAGCTGGATCATGAGAATCGTCGTCATCATCAGCAGCATGATCGGGAACACGGCGAAGATGCTCGCCTGCGCCTTCGCGCTGTCCTCGACCGTACCGCCCGCCGTCACCGAATAGCCCGGCGGCAGCGTGGTGCGGAACTTGTCGATCGCAGCACCGAGCTGCCGTACGACCGTCATCGCCTCGACGCCTGGCACGACATCCGCCTGCACGGTCACGGTCGGCAGGCGCGAGCGGCGCCAGACCAGCGGTGGCTCGAGCGTGTAAGAGAGCGTCGCCACCTGCGCCAACGGCACGTTGCCGCCCGACGGCGTCGCGAGCCTCAAGCTGCGCAGCGTATCGAGCTTGGCGCGCTCACCTTCCACGGCACGCGTCACCACATCGACGAGATAGGTGTGATCGCGCACCTGCGTGATCGTCGTGCCCGACAGCACCGAGTTGATGTTGCTCGCGATCTGCCGCGAGGTCAGCCCGACGGCCCGCGCCCGGTCTTGGTCGATGTCGACCTTCACCACCTTGGACAGCTCGCTCCAGTCGAAGTTGATGTTGGTCACATTGGGATTTGCGCCCATCACGCCTGCGAACTCCAGCGCGCGCTCACGCACGCTGGCCGCATCGTCGCCGCTGACGCGGAACTTGAGCGGCCAGCCCACCGGCGGACCGAGCTCAAGCGGGCTGACGCGGATCATCGCATCTTCGAAACCAGTCGCCACCGCCGCCTCGATGCGCGCCTGCACACCGGGCCGCTGCTTGAACCCCTTCGTCACCACCACGGCCTGCGCAAAGAAGGTGTTGGCGAGCTGCGCATCGAGCGGCAGATAGAACCGCACCGCGCCCTGCCCGACGTAGAACGTCCAGTAGTCGACGTCCGGATCCGCCTTGAGGATGGCCTCGATGCGTTCCACCGTCTGCTCCGTCGCATGGATGGAGGCGGTTTGCGGCAACGTCACGTTGATCAGCAGCTCCGGCCGGTCGGAAGCCGGAAAGAACTGCTGCTGCACGAAGCGCATGCCCACCAGCGACAGCACGAAAACGGCGACCGTTCCCGCAAGCACCAGCCATTTCGCCCGCAGCGCGCGATCGAGCACGCGCCCGAACAGCGACGTGCCGGGTGCTGCGTGGTGATGGCCCGTGATCTTGTCGGGAAGGATGAAAACGCCCGTCAGCGGCGTAAACAGCACAGCGACCACCCACGAGACGATCAGCGCAATCCCCACCACCGCGAACAGCGTAAAGCAGTATTCGCCGGCACTGCTCTTGGCGAACCCCACCGGAATGAAGCCGATGATGGTGACCAGCGTCCCCGTCAGCATCGGAAACGCCGTCACCGTATAGGCATAGGTGGCGGCCGTTATCTTGTCGGCGCCCTCCTCCAGCTTCGAGATCATCATCTCGACCGCGATCATCGCGTCGTCGACCAGCAAGCCCAGCGCGATGATGAGCGCCCCGAGCGAGATGCGCTGCAGCGAGATGCCGAAATAGAGCATGGCCGCGAACGTCACCGCGAGCACCAGCGGGATGGCGACGGCCACCACCACGCCCGGCCGCCATCCGAGCGCCAGGAAGCTGACGCCGAGCACGATGGCGATGGCCTCCCACAGCGTCTTGGTGAACTCTCCGACCGCCTCTTCCACCACGTGCGGCTGATTGGAAACCAGATGCGGCTCAATGCCGATCGGCAGGTTGCGCGTCACCTCCTCCATCGCCCGCTCGATGGCGTCGCCGAGCGCGAGCACGTCGCCACCCTGGGACATGGAGATCGCGAGCCCCGTCGCCGGCTCACCGTTGTAGCGGAACATCGGCTGGGGCGGATCGACGTAGCCGCGCCTCACCGTTGCGATGTCGGAGAGACGATAGAAGCGGTTCCCGGCCTGGAAGTTGATCGACTTGAGGCTTTCCTCGGAATCGAAGCTGCCGGAGACGCGGACCGAGATCCGTTCCTGTCCCTCCTCGAGCACGCCGCTCGGCACGATGGCGTTCTGCGCCTGAAGGCTATCCATCAGGCTCGACGCGTCGATCCCGAGCGCGGCCATCTGCTGGGTCGAAAACTCGAGATAGATCTTCTCGTCCTGCGTGCCGATGAAGTCGACCTTGGCGACATCCTTCACGCGCAGGAGCTGCGTGCGCACCAGTTCGAGCTGATCGCGCACCTCGCGCGGACCGAACCCGTCCGACGTAAATGCATAGATGACACTATACGTGTCGCCGAATTCGTCGTTGAAGAACGGCCCCTGGATGCCCTCGGGAAGCTGGCTTCGGATGTCTCCGATCTTCTTGCGCACCTGATACCAGAGGTCAGGCACGAGCGCGGCGGGGGTGCTGTCGAGCAGCGTCACATAGACGAGCGCATCGCCGGGCTTCGTGTAGCTCCGCACGTAGTCGAGATACGGCAGCTCCTCGAGCTTTTTCTCGATGCGGTCTGTCACCTGCTTCAGCGTGTCGGCCGTCGTGGCGCCCGGCCACAAGGCGCGCACCACCATCACCTTGATGGTGAACGGCGGATCCTCCTCGCGCCCGAGCTTCTGGTACGAGTAGAGGCCCGCGATCGCAGACACGATCATGAGATAGACGACAAGACTCTTATGGCGGAGCGCCCAATCGGAAAGATTGAAGCCCGCCGCACCCGATGCCCCGCTCATGATCCGGCTTGCTCCAGCAGACGCACGGCCTGGCCCTCACGCAACCGGTTGACGCCCGCGGTCACGACCACGTCGCCCTGCTTCAGGCCTCCGCTCACCACCACCCGGTCGGTCTCGAAGCGCGCCACCTCGATCGGCCGCAGCTTGACCGTCGAGGTCGCGCTGTCGAACACCCATACGGCGGGTTTGCCGCCCTGGTCGAACAGCGCGCTTCCCGGCAGCGAGATCACAGGCGCCGTCGAGGCCTTCAAGCGCCCCAGCACGCCGGCTCCAAAGCGCATGGCCGGCGGCGGATTTTCGAGCGAAACCTTGACTTGATACGTACGCGTTACGGGATCGGCGACCGGCGAGACTTCGCGCACCACGCCATCGGCATAGATGGACGGGCTGCTCAGGAGCGTCACCAGCACGGCAGGCTTCTCGTTCGGCTGCCGGTCGCGGAACGCGGCTTCGGCCACGTTGAAGACCGCATCCACCTGTTCCGGCTTGGCGAGCTTCACGACCGTCTGCCCCGCCGCCACGACTTGTCCCGGCTCGGCCGCAACCGCCGTGATAATGCCGTCGAAATCGGCTTTGAGCTCCGTGTAGGCGAGCTGATCTTTCGCCAGATCGAGCGCCGCCCGGCTCGCTTCGAGCTTGGCTTCGGCCGAGCGCCGGTTCTTGATGGCGGAATCATAGTTCGCCCGCGTCGTCACACCCTTGCCGAGCAGTTCGTCCTGCCGTCCTTCGGTCGCCTGCGCCTCCACGAGCACGGCCTCGGCCGAGGCGACATCGGACTGTGCGGACCGCAGGCGGTTCTGGAAATCCTGCTCGTCGAGCCGCGCCAGCAGATCCCCGCGCTTGACCGACACGCCGATGTCGACCGCGCGCGAAACGAGCTTGCCGCCGACCTGGAAGCCGATGTCGCTCTCCTGCCGTGGCCGGATTTCGCCGACCGCCTGACGATCGTCCTCGATGGGCTTGGCTTCCGCGACGATCGTGCGAACGGGGCGGATCTCTGGCGGCGGCGGCACGACCGCCTCACTGCATCCGGCCAATCCGAAAAGAACACCGCAAGCAGAAATTCGGAGCGCTGTGAAATACTTGTCGCGCGGTTTCATATCGACGGTCCCGCTTCAGATGAAATGGCACCTCCAAGGTGCCACGTCTGCCCGTTTCCGTACAGAGCAGCCACGCGGTTATCGAATTGATCTTTGGCCTTAAATCGAAGCCCCGTGCGGGGTCACGCCGCGTCATCGTCTGCATGATGGGATGCGCGAGATCAATGCGCGCGCCCACGCGTATCGTATGAGCAATGCGGTGCGCCGGCCGGATGAGAAAGGGAACGAGAATGAAGTCGAGGAAGGAAAAGCCATGGCGATCACTGGCATGTCGCGGCCCCTCCGAGGATGCATGGCGGCCCACTCGAATAAGCGGGGCGTGGCGCTTGACGCCCGCGCAAAGCCTGCCTGTACTCTCATCGATTGAAATGGCGAACACAGCATGACGCGCGATCCGCACCCCAAGTCTCCCGGCCTCTCGGTCTCCATCACCGAGCCGATGATCCACAAGCTCGTCCACGCATTCTATGCGGACGTGCGCCGCGATCCTTTGATCGGCCCGATATTCGAAAGCCATATCGAAAACTGGGACGAACACCTCGAAAAGCTCGTCGCGTTCTGGTCGTCGGTGACACTGATGACCGGCCGCTACAAAGGACGGCCGATGGCGGTCCATATCGGGCTCCCCGAAATTTCGCGAGCGCATTTCGAGCGCTGGCTGGCGTTGTTTCGCGCGTGCGCCCGTGACATCTGCCCACCGCAGGCCGCCGCGGTCTTTATCGAACGCGCCGAGCGGATCGCCGAGTCTCTGCACTTGGGCATCAGCCTGCATCGCGGAGAGCCCCCGGGCATCACGCCTCCCGACTTTCGCTCGCCCGCCATCACCGAGCCGAAACCCGAGCCCGCTTCATGATCGCCCCGCTCACGGACGCCCAACGCACCTGGCGCCGCGAGCAGCGGACTCGTCTCCTCGAACAGCGCCGTCTGATGCCCAGCGCCGAGCGGCGCAGCCTCAGCGATCTCGTCATTGCCAATCTCGACCGCATCGTCGAAGCACGCGACGTCAAGGTTCTGGGCATCTATTGGCCGATCAAGCGCGAGATCGATCTTCTCGCCTGGGCCGCATCCGTCGCCGCCCGGCGCCCGGTCGCACTCGCCCTTCCGGTCGTCACCACTCCGAAAGCCCCGCTCGACTACTGCGTCTGGCGCAAAGGCGATCCGATGACGCGCGGTTTCTGGGATATCCCGGCCCCGGCCGAGCAGGTCCCTGCCTCGCCCGACGTCGTCATCGCGCCTCTGGTGGGGTTTTGCGGCTGCTGGCGGCTCGGCTACGGCGGCGGCTATTTCGACCGGACGCTTGCCGCCGGCCCCGTGCGGCCTTTCGCCATCGGAATTGGATTTGAAGCGTCGGAAACCCCGGACTTCACCCCTGCGACCCACGATATTTCCATGAATTCAATCGCAACTGAACGTCGGATTATATTGTCCGCCGACGTTCCTTAATTGGAAAATGTTTAGCAAAATAAATGAACTAGCTTGGCCGGAAACGGTGCGACGTGAATAAATGGTCGCATCCCCACAAAAGCGTTGTTTCCCCGGGAACAGACTCTCCCGGCAGTAGTTCTGACCTGACGAAAAGGGATCTTACTGTTTGGCAATGCTGCCAAATACGACTTGATTAAGGCACCCCCTGGATCTACATCAGGTCTATTGGTTGGAGTAAGCGTGTTATGGCGAGTATTTGCCACGAGAAAAGTTTTGAAGGTTGCGGCCAGGATTTCGGCAAACTGAATCCGGCTGCCCTTGGCGGCGGCATGGTCGTCCAGAATGTGGACACCGGCGAATTCCTTTTTCATCCGGGTGAAGACCGCGCGCTCTATCGCATCGAGAGCGGCGCCATCTGCCATTACATGCTTTGGGCCGATGGCCGGCATGACGTGATCGAATTCGCATTCCCCGGCGACATCGTCGGCCTGGGTCATCTTCGCCATCACGTCAGCACCGCGCAGGCTATGGTCGACACGGTCGTGAGCCTTGTGTCGGAGGACGAGTTCGAAGCTGCACTCGACTCCGATGACCGCCTGTCGTTCCGCCAGGCGTCCGCCGTCGAGCGCGAGTTCGATTACCTTCGCGAAAAGACGCTGATGGAAGGCGCACGTCCGGCTGACGTAAAGGTTGCGAACTTTCTCATCGCCATTTCGAGCGCCAACGGACCGGAAGGCCGCGACACGGCTTTCATCGCCGATGACTTCACCGCCGGCTTCGTCGCCGATAAGCTCGACATGTCGATCGATAAGCTCGGCGCGGCATTGCTCTCGCTCAAAAAGCAGGGCGCCGTCAAAGAAACCGCCGATGGCTTGCGCATTGTCGACATGACGCTGCTGCAGCGGTTGGCCGACGCGGCCTAATGCGACATTGATCGCGTACCGGTGTTCCCTACATAACGCCCGCGAGGGCGTTTTTGTGTTACGCGGCTGAGCGCCGGAGCGATCAGCGCGAGGCAAAACGATCAGCGCGCGACAATCGGCGCAACATCGAAAACGCAGAGGCATCGCGGCCGCAGAGCGGCGCCGCCGATCCAATCGACGACCTAAGAGGACGACGCGATGTCGGATGTTCTAGACAACGTCAAACCAGCCGCACCCGCCAAGCGCAGCGGAAACCTGCTCACCGAGCGCGTGCTCGACGTCACGCACTACTCCGACAAGCTGTTCGGCCTCCGCACCACACGCACGCCCTCGCTCCGCTTCCAAAGCGGACAGTTCACGATGATCGGCCTCGAAGTCGACGGGCGCCCCCTGCTGCGCGCTTACAGCATCGCAAGCGCCTACTACGACGATCACCTCGAATTCCTCTCGATCAAGGTGCCGGACGGCCCGCTCACGTCGCGCCTTCAGCACATCCGCGTCGGCGACGACCTTCTCGTCGGCCCCAAGCCCACCGGCACGCTCTTGCTCGGCAACCTTCGTCCCGGCCGCCGCCTCTTTCTGCTCGCCACCGGTACCGGCTTCGCGCCGTTTGCGAGCATCCTGCGGGACCCGGAAACCTACGAGCGCTTCGAGACCGTGATCGCGGTCGAAGGATGCCGCACCGTCGCCGAGCTCGCCTACGCAAACGGCGTCGTCGAAGCGCTAGGAGGGCACGAGCTGCTCGGAGAGTACGTGGCCCCGCAGCTCCGCTACTACGCAACGACGACCCAGGAGCCGTCTCGCCACCAGGGCCGCATCCCGCGCCTCATGGCCGACGGGACGCTCTACCGGGATCTCGACATCGCCCCACTCGATCGCGAGACCGATCGCGTCATGATCTGCGGCAACCCCGGCATGCTGGCCGACCTCACGAGCCTGCTGCAAAACAGCGGCTTCGACGAAGGCAACAGCGGCACGCCCGGCGATTTCGTCATCGAGAAGGCGTTCGCCCAGCGCTAAAGCGCTCACAAGGGCGGCGAAGCCATGCAGCGCCGCGCCGTTCCATGGACGCCGCGGCCAGGCAATGTCACCGGGTGTTTTTCCCGTCCCGCTGTCAGTTTGATGTCAGCATGCTCCAGCTATGTCCTACGCAACCAAAGTGAGCGTTCGGACATTTGCGTAGTCATGACCACGTGTAAGCCTGCTGTGTTCCTGTGCTTCGATCCGCGTGATCCGTTGCAGTCCGTCGATGACCGCTCCACGTGGCGGCCCACCCGTAACGCCATCCTCATCAGCGCGACCATGCTGCTCGCCGAACCCGGCGGCCCTCATTCCGTTTCGTGGGACAAGGTCGCGGCCCTCGCCAGCCTTTGCGAAGCACCGGATCCCGTCGCCGACCGCTGGCGCGGCTTCGCCAAGCGCGAAGATACCGACGCCATGCTGGAGGCGGTGCTCGTTCGAAGTGCATAACGGCGGATAGCCGGATTTTCAGGCAGACGATTTCGGATGCTTGATGACCTGCTCCGGACACATCCGAAGCACGAAGGGAACGACGACGTGCGCACCGAGTGCGGCCGCCTTGAGAGCCGCCGGATCGCGTTCACCCTTGAGGATCCGGTCGTGAATGCGCCGGACCATGATGGCGAGCGGCATATCGTGGACCCGGCAAACCTCATCCTCGACCGCAGCGTGCAGCACCGCACTGATAAGCTTGAGATCTTCGGTAGAAATCTTGTCGAGGATCATCACACAGCCGCAACCGAAAATGAAAAGCGAACGCTCTTGGATCGACAATGCCGGTCGCGGCGATTTCGTTCCTTGCGCGCGGCGGCGTCCTGTCCAGCTAGCCCCGCGACTTATCCAGCTAGCCGACTGCACCTCGACGTCTGTGTCGCGCACGCCTGCGTTCCGCCTTGGCGTTCTACCTGGCGAAGACGCTCGATCAGCAGCGCCATCTGCACTGGCATTTGCTGGGATACCGGATTATCGCGCTGTAAGCGCTGACCAATTCCCCTCACCAGAAAAGCCATCTCCCGCTCCATATTGTCGTTCCTTACTCGCGTCATCGCACATCTCCTTCGGCGAACAGAACGCGGGTCAGCCCGTAGGGATCCAACGCTTCTTCGCCGCAATGAATGTGTCGCACCTCGGCGCGAACTCACGGCCGCGCGTGAGGCACATAGGCGCTTTTCGTTCATCGCGAACGCGGCTCTCGCATGTTGCCGTTTGACCTGGAACGAAAAGTCGAGCGCATGCAGGGTGGCGGTAACGGCGCCTTTCGCAGCGCAGCACAACACGTCCGAAAATCTGATCGCCGGAGCGCAATCGTCGCTGGAATTTCGCAGCACGATAATGATAGCTTGAGCACGACGCGGCACGGCGAAGACGACAATCACAAGCCGCCGCGTCCTTGTGATTGTCGAATGGGACTGCGGGATCTCAAACGCCCGCTCCTAGCGGAATGCGCAGCCGTTTCTGCGCACGCGGGTACCCACTGATGTCAAATCACGAAGCACTGAGTGTCCTAATTGTCGGTAGCGCCGCGCTTTCGGCATCTCTCCTACGGACATGCCTGCTCGAAGCGGGCTGTTATGTTCACGTCGTCGGCAGCATGAGTGCGGCCCTGATGATTGCGGATCGCAGGAAAGTCGACGTGGTATTGCTGGAGTATTCCGAGGGGCACGCAACGCGCTCCTTCTGCGCAGCGCTCGCAGAACTGGACATTCCTCACATCTTCACGACAGGGCTCGACGACCCGCATGCGGGTTCGCCGAGCGATCAGCTTTCGAAGGTCGCGAGCCTCGCTGAACTGCGAATATCTTGAACAGCATGGATTTTGGCCGCACCGAGAGGGCTCGGTGCGGCCAATTGGGCGGCGCCTGTTGCGGGGCAGGCGCCGCCCTTCCCTTCCAGGCCAGCAATTTCAAAACATATAGGTTCCGCGCCCATTAGCCGGCCGCATCGCGGGCGACACGGCCCCGAGCTGCGCATCCGTGTGCGGCAAACCCGCCGCATGGGGGAACCCCCGAAGCCCCGGATCATTGTTTCCTCGACGCCGCCAAAAGCAGGCGGTCCACAAAAGGAGGAAATAATGTCATTCCCCAAAATCGCGATCGCAGGATTTGCTGCAGCCGCATGCCTCGCGTCCCCAGCGCTTGCAACCGACAACGCCACCGACAAGCAGAAGCAGCAGTACCTCTATCAGCAGCAGATGCAGAACCAGAAGTCGGGCGTAACCGAGGGCGGCGCTGACGCACCGGCCGCCGCCGACAACAGCGCCATCGGCAAGACGAGGGCGAACTCTGGCCCGGGCGTCCAGGGTCCAGCCGACACGCGCACCGGCCCTTCGACGCGCGCACCCGCAGCGGGCGACTCGAGCTCCGGCGCCTCGTCGGGCGAGAGTGGCGCGAGCGGCGCCAACAGCCGGAGCAACGCGACCCAGCCGAGCCAGGACTCGACCGGCGTCCAGGGCTTCCCCGACACGCGCACAGGCCCCGCCACGAAGAGCCAGCAGTAACAGCGCTCAAGATTGAGTGAACCCGAAGCGGATGCGGGCTACGCCGGCGTCCGCTTCGGCGTTTCCGGGCAGCACCGAAGCGCTCGCGAACGAAATCCGCGACGCCGATGAATCAGCCTAAGTCAGGAGGGAGTTCGGGAGCGTCTTGGCGAAGCCAAGCTTCGCTTGGACGCGACCCGACGCGTCTTGGCGAAGCCGAGCAGCCCGGTGGGCGCCGCCCCCGGGGGCGCCAGCGCGCCCTGCGGGGGCGCGAACAGGCGCGTGAGCGAAAAAGAGTGGCGGTCCCTACGGGAGTCGAACCCGTCTTTCAAGATTGAAAATCTCGCGTCCTAACCGATAGACGAAGGGACCGTCCAGGGCGTCAAGCGCCGAGACAGCGGCCTGATATAGAAAGGTTTGCCGGGCGACGCAAGCAGAGCCTCAGCTTCCCCTGCGGCGCCAATGTCGCGCCAGCGGGAAGAGAGCGTCGCGCCGGCGAAATGAGGCCCGCGACCCAGCCAAATACCGGCCGCCAACGCCCAAATTCCCCGCACGGAGCAACGCCTTGGCGCTACGGCGCCACTCGCGGTGACGTTCCGCGCCGCATATCGTCCTTGGTTCTTGGCCGCTATTGCTCCCGCGGATCGGCCGCATCCTCAATCTGCAGTTCGATGCGGTTGCGCCCGCCCCATGTGTCCCGGCGCAACTGCCCCACGACATGGATCGGAAAGCCACCCGAAGCCGCAACGAGCATCTCTCCGAGCGGCTGCCCGGCCGCGCGGAACGCCACGGCGTCGAGCCGCGAGCCGTCGCCCGCCTCCAGCACGCAGCGGATATGCGCAGTGCCGACCGGCTTGGCGAACTTCACGCGATGGGCGGGGAATGCAAATCGCGGCTGCGGATTGCCCTGACCGTAAGGCCCCGCGCGTTCGAGCAGATCGATCAGCCCCTCGTTGGCGGCAGATGGCGTCAGCGCCCCGTCGATGGCGAGCGACGCCCGAGCTGCAAGCCGCGCAGCCGATCCCGTGAGCGCGGCCGCAAAGAACGCAGCCAGCGCATCCGACTTCGAACGATCGACGGTGAGCCCGGCCGCCATGGCGTGGCCGCCGCCCTTGAGCAGATGTCCGGCCGCCACCGCCTCGCGCACCACGCCGCCGATGTCGATGCCGGAGACCGACCGCAGCGAACCCGTGCCCGCGATGATGCCGTCGACCGGGCTCTTGTCCCACGCGATCACGCACGACGGACGCTTGAAGCGTTCCGTCAAACGGCTTGCGATCAGCCCCACAACGCCGCGGTGCCAATCCGGCGAACCGACCATCACGACGGCGAGATCGGGCGTCTCTTCGAGCAGCCTGTCGGCCATGGCGAGCGCTTCCTCGAGCGCCGCCTGCTCGATCTCCTTGCGCTCCTTGTTGAGACGGTCGAGCAGCACCGCGATGCGCGCCGCTTCCGTCTCGTCGTCGGTCGAGAGCAGCTTTGCCCCCAGCGCCGCATCTCCGATGCGCCCGCCCGCGTTGATGCGGGGCCCGAGAATGAAGCCGAGATGATAGGCCGTCGGCGCCTCGCTGAGGCTTGCGGCGTCCGCCAGCGCGCGCAGGCCCACGTTTTCGCGCCCGCGCATTACCGCGAGGCCCTTGGTGACATAGGCGCGGTTGAGGCCCTTTAGCGGCACGACGTCGGCAACCGTCGCTAGCGCCACGAGATCGAGATCGCGAATGAGCGGCGGCTCAGCCGCGCCGCCATTGTAGAGCCCGCGCCGCCTCAGCTCGCGCTGCGTGGCGACGAGCACGAGGAACACGACGCCGGCCGCGCAGAGATGTCCCTGCCCCGAGATGTCGTCGCGCCGGTTCGGATTGACGAGCGCGTGCACGGCCGGCAGCACCTCGTCGGCCTGATGGTGATCGATCACGACGACATCGATGTTGCGCCGTCCCGGACCCGCCAGCACATCCACGCTGGTCGTGCCGCAGTCGACGGTCACAATGAGCTTGGCGCCCTCCGAGATGAGCTGCTCGAGCGCGGCGGCGTTCGGCCCGTAGCCCTCGGTGAGCCGATCCGGAATGTAGATGCGCGACGGCGTGTCGTGATGAGCGAGAAAGCGCGCCACGAGCGCCGAGGAACAGGCCCCGTCCACGTCGTAGTCGCCGAAGATTGCAACCGCCTCACGCCGTTCGATCGCGTCCGCAAGCCGCCGCGCCGCCTTGTCCATGTCCGCAAGAGTCGACGGATCCGGCATCAGCGCCCGAATGGTCGGATCGAGAAACACGGGCACCTCGTCGAGCCCGACGCCCCGCGCCGCCAGCACACGGCCCAGCAGCTCCGGCAATCCGTGCTGCTGACTGATCGCGATGGCGTCCTTGGCGCGCGCCGGCTCCAGCATCTCCTGCCAGCGGTTGCCCCGCGCCGAACGCGACACGCCGAGAAACGCTCCCCCGCCCGGCTCCTCCGCCTGAGGTCCGACGCGCATCTTGCGAACTGCCGTCATGCCGAGCTGCCCCGCACCGATTCGTCTCTGAAAAGCGTAACGTCCCAGGACTGTAGACCCCAGGCGAGGCCGGCACTCACGTTATCAACAACGGAGGGGTGCTTGTCGGGAGACGGGCCGTATGGCAGAGGTGGGACGGACACACACGACCACACACAAAAACCGAGGCGCCCTCATCATGAGCGACCCCAAGAATCTGGTCATAGCCCTGCTGCTCATCGGCGTCGCGGTGCTGGGCTATCTCTACTACGAGAGCCAGCAGACGCACGTCCGCATCGACGTGCCCGGCTTCAAGCTGGAAGCAAAGTAGCTCCGCTCTGAACGGAAGTAGCGTCGCTACTCCAAGCTGAAGCGGCAGCGCTACCTAAGGTAATATAGGGCGCGCTTCAGGCGTCCTCAGTCCCGGCTCAGGGCAAACTTCGATCCGACATCGCGGAAGCGGCTTGCGATCCGGCGCACCGTGCCGGTCTTGGAGCGCATGATGAGCGTTTCGGTCTCGGCCGTGTCGCCGCGGAACCGCACGCCCTTGAGCAGCGACCCGCTGGTCACGCCGGTTGCGGCAAAGATCACGTCCGACGACGCCAGGTCTTGCAGCTTGAAGACCCGGTCAATGTCCTCGATGCCCATCTTCGCGGCGCGCTTGCGCTCGTCGTCGTTCGACGGCATGAGCCGCCCCTGGATCTGACCGCCGATGCAGCGCAGCGCCGCCGCGGCCAACACGCCCTCGGGCGCGCCGCCCGATCCGAGATAGATGTCGATGCCGGTTTCCGCCGGATCGGTCGTCCAGATGACGCCCGCAATGTCGCCGTCCGGAATGAGCTGGACCGCCGCGCCGACGTTGCGCACGGCCCGGATCATGTCCGCGTGGCGCGGACGATCGAGCAGGCACGCGGTGATCTCATTGATCTTGACGCCCTTGGCCTTTGCGAGCGCGGTGAGGTTGTCTTCCACCGAGGCATCGAGGCTGATGACGCCGTCCGGATAGCCGGGACCGATGGCGATCTTGTTCATGTACATGTCGGGTGCATGCAGCAGGCCGCCGCGTTCCGAAATGGCCAGCACCGCGAGCGCGTTCGGCATCAGCTTCGCGCAGATCGTCGTGCCTTCGAGCGGATCGACGGCGATGTCGACCTCAGGCCCCGTGCCGTTGCCGACCGTCTCGCCGATGTAGAGCATCGGCGCTTCGTCCATTTCGCCTTCGCCGATCACCACCGTGCCCTGCAACGACACGCGGCCGAGTTCGTAGCGCATGGCGTCGACAGCGGCCTTGTCGGCGGCCTTCTCGTTTCCACGTCCGTTGAACCGCGCCGCCGCGATAGCCGCCGCCTCGGTCACGCGCGCGACCTCCAGCACCAACATGCGGTCGAGCCCGACGCTCCCGTTACCCTTCGCCATTGCCGTGTCCCTGCTCAATCCTAAAGGTCTTCGATACGGATCATCTGCGGGGGCTCGGTGACGTTGCCGTCCTCCTCGATCGCCCGGAGCGCTTTGCGCATCGCATCTTCGGTCGTGTCGTGCGTGATCAGTATGACATTCGCGGCCGCATCCTGATGACCAGGAGCGGGCTCCCCTGCCTGCCCCGGGTGAACCGGACCGTGCCGGCGCTGCACGATGCTTTCGAGCGACACGTTCTCGTCGCTCATCCGGCGTGTGATGGATGCCATGGCGCCCGGCCGATCGTAAACCGACAGCCGGACGTAATAGTTACCCAGGTTCGCCGACCCCGAGAGCCGCTTGGCCGTTGCCAGCGCCGCCGTCGGCCGTATGAACGGCGGCATCACGAGCCCGCGCGCGATGTCCACGATGTCGCTTGCGACCGCCGACGCCGTGGGCTTCGAACCCGCACCCGGCCCGACCAGCAGCAGATTGCCGACGTAGTCGCCGTCGATGCCGACGCAGTTGGTCACGCCCGAGACCTCGGCCAGCGCCGATTCCTCATCGATCAGCACCGGCGTGACACGCGCTTCGACGCCGTCCGGAGTAGAGACGGCAACACCCAGCAGCTTGATGCAGTATCCGAGCTCGGTCGCGGCCTCGATATCGGCCGTCGTGATGCGCTCGATGCCCTCGATCTCGATCTGGTCGAACGCAATCGTTGTCCCGAACGCCAGGCTGACGAGCAGAGAAAGCTTATGCGCGGCGTCGAAACCGCCAATGTCGAACGTCGGATCGGCCTCGGCGAACCCGCGCTCCTGCGCTTCCTTGAGCGCATCCCCGAAGGCTCGCTTCTCGTCGGTCATCTTCGACAGGATGAAGTTGCACGTGCCGTTGAGAATGCCGTAGACGCGCCGCACTTCGTTGGCGGCCAGCGCCTCGCGCAGCATCTTGATGATCGGAATGCCGCCCGCCACCGCCGCTTCAAAGTTGAGCGAGACGCCGTTGTCTTCCGCGAGCTTGGCCAGGGCGATGCCGTGCTTGGCCAGCAGCGCCTTGTTCGCCGTCACGACGTGTTTCTTCGCCCGCAGCGCGGCTTCGACCGACGCCTTGGCCGGCCCCTCGTCGCCCCCCATGACCTCGACGAACACCGCAATCGACGGGTCCGTTGCCAGCGCGACCGGATCGTCGAACCAGCGGGCCTGCCCGAGATCGGCGTCGCGCGCCTTGTCGCGCGAG
This sequence comes from Hyphomicrobium sp., assembly GCF_019744875.1. Lineage (GTDB taxonomy): Bacteria > Pseudomonadota > Alphaproteobacteria > Rhizobiales > Hyphomicrobiaceae > Hyphomicrobium_C. The sequence goes on from NZ_JAIETU010000003.1 coordinate 307,662, forward strand.
CGCGCACAGACGCCCGTAACGACGATCGAGCGGCCGAGCATCCTTTCGAGGCGCGGAGCGTGAGCGGCAAGCAGTTGAATGAGACCCGTGCCGACGGTGCCAAGTCCGGCGACGCCGAGGGTCAAAGGCTCTGACATGGCTTGAAATGCCTAGCGGCTGACTTTCTGTGGGATGGGAATGACGTTATGCAGCGTTTCCGGGGCCTGCGCGAGAAACTTTTTGATCGAACGAGCCGCCTGCCGGATGCGATGCTCGTTCTCCACCAGCGCAATACGCACGAAACCTTCGCCATACTCGCCGAAACCAACGCCCGGCGATACGGCGACGTCTGCCTTCTCGATCAAGAGCTTTGCGAACTCCACCGATCCGATGGCGCGGTAGGGTTCCGGGATCGGGCACCATGCAAACATGGTTGCCGGAGGCGGCGGCACCGGAAAACCGGCCCGGCCGAAGCTGTCGACCAGGCAGTCGCGACGGCTCTTGTAGGTCTTGCGGATCTCGTCGACGCAATCCTGCGGCCCGTTGAGGGCTGCTGCCGCCGCCACCTGGATCGGCGTGAACGCGCCGTAGTCGAGGTAGGATTTGACGCGCGCGAGCGCACCGATCAGCCGCTCGTTGCCGACGGCGAAGCCCATCCGCCAGCCCGGCATGTTGTAGGTCTTGGAAAGCGACGTGAACTCGACCGTGATGTCGATCGCGCCCGGCACCTGCAGCACGGACGGCGGCGGATCGCCTTCGAAGTAGATTTCGGAGTACGCGAGATCCGAGAGGATGATCAGGTCGAGCTTCTTCGCCAGCGCCACGGCGTCTTTGTAGAAGTCGAGATCGGCCGTCATCGCAGTCGGGTTCGACGGATAGGACAGCACCACCGCCAGCGGCTTCGGGATCGAGTGGCGCACCGCGTGCTCAACCGCCCGCAGGAAGTCCTCGCCGTTGCCGGCCTGCACATGGCGCATCGACGCGCCGGAAATCAGAAAGCCGAACTCGTGGATGGGATAAGTCGGGTTGGGCACGATCACCACGTCGCCGGGCGCCGTGATCGCCTGCGCCATGTTGGCGAAGCCTTCCTTGGAGCCGAGCGCCGCGACCACCTGCGTGTCGGGGTCGAGCTTCACGCCGAAGCGCCGCTCGTAGTAGGCGGCCTGCGCTCGGCGCAGACCCGGAATGCCCTTCGAGGCGGAATAGCGATGCGTGCGCGGCTTGGCGACCGTCTCGACGAGCTTGTCGACGATGTGCTGCGGCGTCGGCAGGTCGGGATTGCCCATGCCGAGGTCGATGATGTCCGCGCCGCGCGCCCGCGCCGCCGCCTTGAGGCGGTTCACTTCCGCGAAGACATAAGGCGGCAAGCGCTTGATGCGGTGGAAATCGTCGTCGATCACGAGCGTCTCTTGGCGGTTGGACCTGCCCTTGCGTCGACGCCCAAGGGATGCGTTGACGCCCAAGGGATGGCCGGCCGCCGGCCAATTGCGGCCAGGCACGCGCGATGCGTCAAAAAAGCGAGGTCAGTTTCGGCAGATATCTAAGCCAAGCCGCCCATCACCGTCTAGTGTCACGCGATTACCGCCCAACTGATGTTCACATCTCCTTTAAGCTTCGCCTTTGATCCTACTAGTCGATCCAGCTTGGAAGTCTTATCTTTGCCTCATGACTGAGCAGCCGCACATTCCTACGACACCGTATCGCATAGAAAATCCCGAAGAATTTGCGCGCAACATGCTGCGCCTCTTCGAGGAAGGCGGCCGGGCGATGAGCGACCTGCTGGACCGGCCGGACGCGAAGATCAGCCCCTTCTCCGCGGCCAGCGAGGCGAGCGAGGCGGTTGGCACGCTCACCGACATCGCACGCCTCTGGCTGACGGACCCCGCCAAGCTCGCCGAAGCGCAGGGCGTGCTGCTGAGCTCCTACATCGAGCTCTGGAACGGCGCCCTCCGCAAGCTCCTGGGCGAGAAGGTGCCCCCCGTCGCAGAACCGGAGCCGTCCGACAATCGCTTCAAGGATCCGGAGTGGTCGTCGAACCCGTATTTCGACTTCTGGAAGCAGGCCTACCTGCTCACCACGAACTGGGCCGAGGACGTGCTGCAGCAGACCGAGGGCCTCGACGCCCCCGCCCGCCAGAAGGCGGAGTTCTACCTGCGCCAGCTTTCGAGCGCGTTCTCGCCGTCGAACTTCCCGATGACCAACCCCGAGGTCGTGCGCGAGACCTTCGCCACGAACGCCAACAACCTCGTGCGCGGCATGGCGCACCTGGTCGACGACATGGAAAAGTCGGGCGACCTGCTGAAGATCAGCCAGACCGACACGACCGCCTTCGAAGTCGGCCGCAACCTCGCCACGACGCCCGGCAAGGTCGTCTTCCAGAACGACATCCTGCAGCTCATCCAGTACTTGCCCACCACCGACAAGGTGCGCGAGGTGCCGCTGCTCGTCATCCCGCCGTGGATCAACAAGTACTACATCCTCGATCTCACCCCGCCGAAGAGCCTCCTGAAGTACGCCGTCGACCAGGGCTTCACGGTCTTCGTCGTGTCGTGGGTCAATCCGGACGAGCGCCTCGCGCACAAGAGCTTCGAGGACTACATGCTCGAAGGCGTGCTGGCGGCTGCCGACGCCGTATCGCGCGAGACCGGCATCGAAAAGATCAACGTCGTCGGCTACTGCGTCGGCGGTACGCTGCTTGGCTCCACGCTCGCCTACCTGGCCGCGCGCGGCGAGGAACCCTTCCGCGCCGTCACGTTCCTGACCACCCAGCTCGACTTCTCGAAGGCCGGCGACCTGCTCCTGTTCACGACCGAGAGCCAGCTCTCCTCGCTCCGCAAGATGATGGCCGAGCGCGGCTTCCTCGACGGCTCGCGCATGGCGAACGTGTTCAACATGATGCGCCCGCGCGACCTCATCTGGCCGTACATCGTCAACAACTACATGCTCGGCAAGAAGCCGTTTCCGTTCGACCTGCTCTACTGGAACCAGGATTCGACGCGCATGCCGGCCGTCAACCACGGCTTCTACCTGGGCGAGTTCTACAACGCCAACAAACTGGCCAAGGGCGAGATGACGCTCGCCGGCGTCAAGCTCGACCTGAAAAAGATCAAGCTGCCGGTGTTCGAGGTCGCCACCAAAGAAGACCACATCGCGCCCGCCAAATCCGTCTTCATCGGCTCGAAGATGCTCGGCGGTCCCGTCGAGTTCGTGCTCGCCGGGTCCGGCCATATCGCAGGCGTCGTCAATCCGCCCGACAAGATGAAGTATCAGTACTGGACCGCCAACAAGGCCGCCGCCGACACGCTCGAGGAGTGGGTCAGCATGGCCAAGATGCACCCGGGATCCTGGTGGCCTCACTGGATCGAGTGGCTGACGAAGTACTCGGGCGACTGGACCATCCCGCGCGAGCCTGGCGAGCACCTCGGCGTCATCGAGGACGCCCCCGGCAGCTACGTCAAAATGAAGAGCTGACGGCGCACACAAGCCGCACCGCTTCCCTGCCAACAACTGCGCGCGCGAACCGCGCCGCCTCTCCGCGACTTCCAACCCGCATCGCAATCGACACGCCCCGAGCCGTGTGCCACCTGCGCACCGCCGGCCGCGCCGTCGTGGCTTGCGTCATGCAATCCGCGCACGAGATCCGAAGCGTCTCACCACGCTTGCGTCCCGCATCTGACTTGCGTCGTGCCGCACGCTAAGCACCGCATCCCTGATGCTGACAAACAGGTGTCAGCGCCCGCGCGCACGTCGCGGCGAGCAGGCTCGCGCTCCGCAGGAAAAACGCGTGTGAATTTTTCCTGCCAAGAAAGGTTAAGTATTTATCCATTTATTTCCGTCACTTGTATGCAGGGCTTAATCTGGATTCTCGGATCACAACCATGCATATGCGTTCCCTTCCCGTCAAAATCGCGCTGGTCGCGGCTGCAACGATCGCGACCGTCTTCGGCATCGGCACATACTTCCTGGCGTCGAACGCCGGCAGCGTGATCGATCAACAGAACACTGAGATTCAGAACAGCATCGCTCAGGGCCAGGCCCTGGATGCCAGCAAGACACTGGACGTCGCCGCACGAGTTGCAGAGAACATCTCAGCCGTCGTCAGCGCCCTCAAAACCACCGGCGTCGTCGACCGCGCCGTCCTCGACGCGACGCTCCGCTCGCTTCTTGAGAAGAACCCTGACGTTCTCGGCACCTGGACGGGCTGGGAACCCAACGCCCTCGACGGCCGCGACAGCGAATTCGTAGGCCAGACCGGCTACGACGCGACCGGCCGCTTCATGCCCTACTGGAACCGCGTCGGCGGCAAGTTCGTGCGCGACGTGCTCCTCGACTACACCAAGCCCGGCGCCGGCGATTACTACATCCAGCCGTTCACGCAGAAGCGCGCCGTGGCCATCGAACCCTACCTCTACCCGATCGACGGCAAGGACGTTCTGATCACCACGTTCAGCCTCCCGATCGTCGTCGACGGCAAGACGCTCGGCGTCGCCGGCATCGACATCAATCTCGAGAACCTCAACGAGAGCATGCAGAAGATCAAGCCGTTTGGAACCGGCTACGTCACGCTGGCCTCGAAGGCGGGTCTCGCCGTGACGCACCCGAACACGCCGAACGTCGGCAAGCCGCTCGCCGACTTCGACGCTCCGGCCGCTCGCGCCGCCAAGCAGGCGATTGAATCCGGCAAGGCCGTGTCCGAAAACGGCAACGGCGCCGATGGCGCAAGCTGGCGCTTCCTCGCCACCCCGATCGCAGCCGGTGGCAGCGCCGACACGTGGGCCGTCGTCATCGCCGTGCCGGAAGCGACGCTTCAGGCAACGATCACCGAGACGCAGACCTCGATGGCCGGCCTCTCCGCCATCTGCATCGTCATCGTCGCAGGCCTTCTGTACCTCGCGCTCCGCTCGTTCGTCGGCAATCCGCTCGAGGCGCTCGCAAGCTCCTTCGACCGCATGGCTGGCGGCGATCTCGACACCAACGTGCCCGGCGCCGACCGCGTCGACGAAATCGGCAGCATCGGCAAGGCCGTGCTCCGTCTTCGCGACAGCCTGCAGGACAAGGCTCGCCGCGAGGCCGACGAAAAGGCAGCACGCGAAGCCGAGATGGCAAAGACGCGCAAGGCCCAGATGCATCGCCTCGCCGAGGAGTTCCAGCAGGCCGTCGGCGGCATCGTCGAGACTGTCTCGTCCACGGCAAGCCAGCTCGAAGGCGCTGCCCTGTCCCTGACCGAAACGGCAGAGACGACGCAGCAGCTTTCCACGGGCGCCGCCGCTGCATCCGAGCAGACTTCGGCCAACGTTGAAGGCGTCGCCGCTGCATCCGAGCAGCTCGCCTCGACGGTGACTGAAATCAGCCGCCAGGTTCAGGAGAGCAGCACGATCGCCACCCAGGCCGTCCATCAGGCCGCCAAGACCAACGATCAGGTCACCGCCCTGTCGCAGTCCGCAGACCGCATCGGCGACATCATCAGCCTGATCAACACGATTGCGGGGCAGACCAACCTGCTCGCCCTCAACGCCACCATCGAGGCGGCGCGTGCAGGCGATGCGGGCAAGGGCTTCGCGGTCGTCGCCCAGGAGGTCAAGGCGCTCGCCGCTCAGACCTCGAAGGCCACCAACGAGATCGCCTCGCAGGTTTCGGGCATGCAGTCCGCCACCCGCGAAGCCGTCGACGCGATCAAGGAGATCACGAGCACGATCAACATGATCTCCGAGATCACCGGCACCATCGCGGCCGCCGTCGAGGAGCAGGATGCGACGACCAAGGAAATCAGCCGCAACGTCACCGAAGCCGCACGCGGCACCTCGGAAGTCGCAAGCAGCATCACGGACGTGACGAAGGGCGCCGCCAACACCGGCTCCGCATCGTCCCAGGTTCTCAGCTCCGCCAAGCAGCTCGCCAGCGAAAGCAGCAATCTGCACGCCAAGGTCGAGACCTTCCTGGCCACCGTTCGCGCAGCGTAAGCGCCAACGCTTCAAGACAGACACAAACAATCGGGCGCCCGCCTCACAGCGGGCGCCCGAAGCCGTTTTAGCGGGGTGGAGCGCTGCCGCGTCACCCCTGCGATGCCAAGCGAAACGCGTTGCCCGTTGACTCACTCATAATCAAACGGCTATACGTTTGATCCATAGCTATATGGTTATGGATTGCAGATGCCGGAAACCCACGACGCCCTCTTCAAGACCCTCTCCGATCCGACGCGGCGGGCCATTTTCGAGCGCCTGTGCCGCGACGGCGAACAGACGGTCGGGGCGCTCACGGCCCAGGCCGGGATCTCTCAGCCGGCCGTCTCAAAGCATCTCGGCATTCTGAAACAGGCCGGGCTCGTCCGGGATCGCCACGCCGGCCGCCAGACCCACTACAGCCCGCAGCTCAATGCCCTCGCGCCACTGATCGATTGGACGACCCAGATGACCAACTTCTGGGAGCGCCGGTTCGACGCCCTCGAAGACGTTTTGAAGAGGATGGATCAATGACCGAAACACGCTCCGTCATCGTCGAACGGGAGTTCGCTCATCCGCCGGAGAAGCTCTGGCGCGCCCTCACGCAACCTCACCTGATCGCCGATTGGCTCATGAAGAACGACTTCATGCCGGTCGTAGGCCACCGCTTCAATCTCCGCGGCGACTGGGGCGGCGTGCTCGACTGCGAGGTTCTCGCCATCGAGCCGAACAAGACGCTCTCCTACACCTGGAATTTCGCGCACGACGATGCGGCCTACGCGCTCGCGAGCGTCGTGACCTTCACGCTCAATCCGACACGTACCGGCACGCTTCTCCGCATGGAGCAGGTGGGCTTCCGGCCGGATCAGAAGCAGGCCTTCGGCGGCGCTCAGGCCGGATGGCGGACGTTCTTCGAAAACCTGGAGGGGGTCCTGGCGCGGCCGGACTGACAACGAACCGTTTCACGCCAACGCATCGTCAAGGGAGGTTCTATTGAATTGGAACGCTTGGGTCCGGCAGGGCCACCGTTGGGTCTCCATCGCCTTTACGGCATCCGTCGTCGCCAACTTCGTCGCCATGGGTTGGGGCGAGCCGCCCCAATGGGTGGTCTATGCCCCGCTGATCCCGCTTTTCCTGCTGCTGTTCACCGGGCTGTACATGTTCGCACTGCCCTATGCCGCAAGGCGGCGCGGTGCCGCCGCACGTCCCAGGTAGCAGACGGACCGGCTGTCCGACGCGCTCGTCGCCGGGTCCCAGAAACGAAAACACGCCACCTTTCGGCAGCGTGTTTGCGGGATCCTACCAGAACCAATCCGATTGCACCTGCTTGGTGCGGCGCCGGTTGGTCTTGTCCGGCGGCGGTGGGGCTGGCTGATCGAAGAAGCTGAAGAAGCCGCCACCGTCGAACGAAGGCGCGGGCGGACGCGGCGGCGTGGGCTTGCGCGTCTTGAATCCGCCCTGGGGCTGGTTGCTCAACACCGCAACGAACTCCGTGCGGTAGTTGGTTTCCTTGCTCAGAGGCTCGTCAGAGATGATGATCGAGGAGCGCGGCAGCGCGGTCGGGGCGATGCGATCCAGGATGTCTTGCGGGATATTGATGCGGTCGAGCGCGTTCTTCGCCTCATCGCCGTTGTCGATCGAGACGCCGGTCCAGCGCAGCCCCGTGCCTTCGGACGCCATCGCCGTGAAGATATGCGTGCCGATGGGAGCGTCCACATCGCGGATTTCGATGGGTGCCTCGATGGTGGCGTCGTAAACCTCGCCCCCGTCCGGCCACGGCTTGCGCGTGTTCCGGCGCACATAAATCTTCTGCGTCGCGCGGCTGATGAAGATCGAGACCGGCTCGAGCGCGAGCTTCGCCTCAGCCGCGGCTTTGGCGGTCGCGGGCTTCTTCTCGGCGGCCTCTTTGGCGACAGTCTGTGCCTGGGCAGCGGCGTCGAGCTGGGGCGCCGTTTCCGCCGTGACGCTTGCGAGCTTCGCTGCCGCCTCGTCGACCTTGGCCGCGGCCTTGAGTTTCTGCTCCTCAGCGCGGGCCCTTGCCTGATCCGTCTTGGCGGCGGCAAGCGCCTTTTCGGCGCGCGCGAGCGCACTGTCGGCTGCGGATTTGGCGCCTTCAGCCTTCTTGAGCGCCGCCCTGGCTGAGGACGCCTCGCGCCCGGCCTTCGCGGCCGCCTTCTTGGAAACGTCGGCGGCCTTGCTTGCCTCGTCCGCTTCGAGCGCCAGCTTGTCGGCGCGCTCGGGCGCGGCGGCCACAGCCTCAGCGTTCGGCGTCAACAGTGCAGGGTGTGAGAACGGGATCGGGGTCGCGTCGTTCGGAGAAATGATCACGCGCATGCCCATTCGCGTCATGTCGAACAGCTTCTCGGCAAACCGGTAGGGCAGGCGAATACAGCCGTGAGACGCGGCGTATCCCGGCAGCGGGCCACCGTGCATGGCGATGCCGTTCCAGGTCAGACGCTGCATGTTCGGCATGTGCGCGTCGTCGTAGAGGTTCGAGCGGTGATCGACGTTCTTCTGCAGAATGGCGAAGACGCCGGCCGGCGTTTCGCGGCCCTTGGTGCCGGTCGAAACGGGCGCCTTCAGGATCCAGTCGTGGGCGTCGTAGAAGGTGACCTGCTGGGACTTGATCGACACGATCGCCATGATCGGCTCGCCCGCATCGCGCGCCGTAACCTCTTCGACAGAGCTGGCGGATTGCTTTGCAGCGGCCTCTTGGCTCGGAGCTGTCAGAGTGGTGAAAACCGCCAGTGCGACGTACGCAGGAAATCTGAAACGCATAATACCCAATCGCCTCATGGTCGATCTATCCGACAACCGATGGTCCCAAAATTGATGCCAGTCCTGGACGGCACCAATCAAGTTTCATGTAGCTAAATTAAGGTAGCCTTAGCGGACGTCCGATTTCGATGTGCTCTTTGGGACACGTGCTCCGGAGGCCACGCGAGCGACGCTCGAGCCGGCCGATCTCGACAACAGCAAGTCCCCAAACCCTGCGCGGACGCGGCACGGTTGCACCGGCCCCGATGGCCCTTTTCGCCCCCAAGTGCCCCCTGCTGACGCCCGGCCGCGCCAAATCCACACGGGGCGCGCCATCAGCGCCCCACGGACGCGCGTCCTATGATAGAAAGCCCGCTTTCCGCCCATCAAGGCTGCCAATGACCACGGATTCACCCGCCAGCGCCTCCTCCGGCCCGACGCCCGCATCGCGCACTCCGAAAGCCACCCCGAAGGTCGGCTTCGTATCGCTCGGCTGCCCGAAGGCGCTGGTCGACAGCGAGCGGATCATCACCAAGCTCCGTTCCGAGGGCTACCAGGTCGCGCCCGACTACGCCGGCGCCGACGTGGTCGTCGTCAACACCTGCGGCTTCCTCGACAGCGCCAAGAAGGAAAGCCTGGACGCCATCGGCGAGGCCCTGGCCGAGAACGGCCGCGTCATCGTCACCGGCTGCATGGGCGTCGAGGAAGACCGCATCCGCGAGGTCCATCCCGGCGTGCTCGCCGTCACCGGCCCGCACCAGTACGAGCAGGTCGTCTCCGCCGTGCACGACGCGGTGCCGCCGCTGCACGACCCGTACATCGATCTCGTGCCGCCCGAGGGCCTGCGCCTCACGCCGCGCCACTACGCGTATTTGAAGATTTCCGAAGGCTGCAACCACCGCTGCTCGTTCTGCATCATCCCGAGCCTGCGCGGGGACCTCGCGAGCCGCCCCGCCAATCACGTCATGACGGAAGCCGAACGTCTCGTGAAGGCGGGCGTCAAGGAGCTGCTCGTCATCAGCCAGGACACGAGCGCCTACGGCCTCGACATCAAATATGCCGAGAGCATGTGGAAGGGCGCGCCCCTCAAGGCCCGCTTCCTCGAGCTCTCGCGCGCGTTGGGCGATCTCGGCGCGTGGGTCCGCATGCACTACGTCTACCCCTACCCGCATGTCGACGAGGTCATTCCGCTGATGGCGGAAGGCAAGATCCTTCCCTATCTCGACATTCCGTTCCAGCATGCCTCGCCCGCCGTGCTCAAGGCGATGCGCCGCCCCGCGCACCAGGAGCAGACGGCCAAGCGCATCGCCAACTGGCGCTCCATCTGCCCGGACCTCGCCGTCCGCTCGACGTTCATCGTCGGCTTTCCCGGCGAGACGGAGGAAGACTTCTCACTGCTGCTCGATTGGCTCCGCGAAGCCAGGCTCAACCGCGTCGGCTGCTTCAAGTACGAAGCGGTCGCGGGCGCCAAAGCCAACGACCTGCCGGGCGCAGTCCCCGAAGAGGTCAAGGAAGAGCGCTGGCATCGCTTCATGGCCGCCCAGCAGGAGATCTCGTCCGAGATTCTGGCCGGCCGCGTCGGCGACACCATCGACGTGCTCATCGACAGCGTTGACGAGGACGGCGCAGTCGGCCGCTCGAAGTGGGACGCGCCCGAGATCGACGGCACTGTCTTCCTGGCCGAAGGCGACGGCCTGAAGCCCGGCGACATCGTGCGCGCGCACGTTGACGAGGCAGATGATTATGACCTCTGGGCGACAGTCGTCGCGCGCTCGTAACGAGCATTAACCGTCACAAATCCTTGCCAAAGCGCGCCTCGCGTTGACAGTCCACGGCGGCCGGTGCGACAGTCCCCGCACGAAAATGGGGAGCACGCTGAGATGGTAACGCCGGATCAGGGGAGTGGGGCTGCGTCGCCGTCGAACGCCCCGGAAATTCGCATCTACGGCCATTCACCGATCATCTATTGGTGGCCCATCTGGGCCTACGGCTTCGTCTGCGCCGCCCTCACTTATTTCCAGGGCGTGCCGCTCACGCTGCCGGACAGCCCGAAGCCGATCCTCGTCCACCCGAGCGCCTGGGTCGGCCTCTCGTTCACGCTGCTGCTGCTGCTCGTGATCGTGGCCACCTCGGTCCGCGCGCGCGGCATCAACGCGCTTCTGCTGCTTGCCCTCCTCGGCGGCGCAGGCGTTGCGACCTATCTCGTCATGAACACGCCCGGCCTCTGGGTCACGCCGCCGAACCTGCTTCTGCACATGAACCTGGCCTTCTACCTGATGATCTCGTCGGTCCTGTTCCTGGTCTGGTTCGTCATTGTCTTTATCGTCGACCGGCTGAGCTACCTGCGCGTCCGCGGCACGCAGGTGGAGCGCGTTCAACTGTTCGGCAGCGCGCTCGGCCGCGCACCGGAAAGCTGGTCCGTGCTGCACATCCGCCTCGCCCGCTACAGCGACGATCTGATCGCCCACAAGATCCTGGCCCTCGGCTTCCTCGGTCTCGGCACGAGCGACATCGACGCCAAGCTTTCGATCTTCGGCGGCGGCCACGAGCAGTTCCGCGTCGAGAACGTCTGGAAGGCATCCACGCCGCTGAAGGCGGTGCAGGCCGCGATGGGCCAGAAGGCGACCGTCGTGATCTAGAACGTCGTGATCTAGACCGGACACGCGGCGCAAGCGGAGAGCGGCATGATCGAACGCTTGCGCCGTCCCTCTCTCCACCTCGTCCTCACCGCCGCCATCCTGGCGGCGGCCGTCGCGTTGCGCATCTTCGATCCCAATCCCGTCGCGCGCCTGCGCTTCTCGATCTTCGACAGCTACCTGAACCTCAAGCCGCGCGAGGCGGACCGGGCCTTTCCAGTGCGCATCGTCGACGTCGACGAAGCCTCTCTTGCGGCCATCGGCCAATGGCCGTGGCCCCGCTCCGAAATCGCCCGCATCATCGAGCGCCTCACGGAAGCCGGCGCCAAGTCGATCGCCATCGACCTCATCCTTTCCGAACCGGACCGCCTCTCGCCGGTTGCTCTCGCCCGCCAACTCGAAGCGAGACGCGACCTCGCCCCCGTTCTCACCGAACTCGCCAAGCTCCCGTCGAATGACGAACTGCTCGCCCAGGCCCTGGCGAAAGCCCCGGCCGTGCTCGGCATTGCCGGCGAGACGACGACGAGCCACGCCCCGCGCACGCCCAAGGCGCGCTTCGCCACCGCCGGAGACGATCCGCTCCTGTTCGTGCCTCGTTTTAGCGGCGCCATAGAAGCGCTCCCGGTCCTCGCTCAAAAGGAAACCGGCGCGGGCGCCGTGAACTGGGTTCCGGCGAAAGACCAAATCGTGCGCCAAGTGCCGCTCCTCACGGCCCTCAACGGCGTCCTCGTCCCGGGGCTCGCCCTCGAGGCGCTGCGCGTCGGTATGGGAGAAACGACGGTCTTCGTGCGCGCGTCCGGCGGCAGCAGCGTCGGCGCGTTCGGACAACAGGCCGGCATCGAAACCGTTCGCGTCGGCCAGACCGTGCTGCCGACAGCGAGCGACGGCCAGCTCTGGCTGAACTTCGCACCCCACGACCCGCGCCGCTTCATCTCGGCCCACAGCATTCTCGACGGCAGCTTCGCACCTGCCGACGTCGCAGGCCGTCACATCCTGATTGGCGCCAGCGCCACCGGACTGCTCGACCTGCGCGCGACGCCCCTCGCCTCATCGGTGCCCGGCGTCGAGATCCACGCCCAGGCCGTCGAGCAGATGCTGTCCGGCGCTCATCTCGTGCGCCCGCCCTTCGCGACCGGAGCCGAGCTGACGTTTCTCGTGGCGGCCAGCGCACTCGTCGCCTGGCTGATCCGCCGGTCCGGCGCGCTCTTGGCGGCCGCCATCGGCGCCGCCGCGATCGGCCTCGTCGTAGCCGCATCATGGTGGGCCTTCAGCACCGCCGGTTATCTGTTCGATCCCGTCTACCCGTCGATTGCCCTGCTCGCCGTCTACCTCGCGGGCTCGCTGCTCTCGTTCATCAAGACCGAGACGGATCGCGCCCGCGTCAAGCGCGCCTTCGGTCATTACGTCGCCGCCCCAGTGGTCGAAGAGCTGGCCGCCGATCCATCGCGCCTGAAGCTCGGCGGCGAAACACGCGACGTCACGCTGCTGTTCGCCGACGTGCGCGGATTTTCGCGCCTGTCGGAAGGCATGGATGCCGAAACGCTGATTTTGTTCGTCAACCGGCTGTTCACGCCGATGTCCGAGATCATCCTCGATCATCGCGGCACCATCGACAAATTCATGGGCGATGCGGTGATGGCGTTCTGGAATGCGCCCGTTGCCGATCCCGCGCACGCAGCCCAGGCCTGCCGCGCCGCCCTCGCCATGCAGACGCGCATGATCCGCCTCAATCGGGAGGAAGCCGCACGCCGCGCCGCCGCCGGCGAAGCGTTCGCACCGATCCGCATCGGCGTGGGTCTCAACACCGGCCCGTGCTGCGTCGGCAATGTCGGCTCGCCCCAGCGCTTCGACTATTCCGTGCTGGGTGACGCCGTCAACGTCGCCTCCCGCATCGAAGGCGCGACCAAGATCTACGGCGCCCCCATCATCGCGGGCGAACGCACGCGGCGCGAGGCGGCCGGTTTTGCATTTCTGGAAATCGACACAGCAGCGCGCCTGCGCGGCAAGGACAAGCCGGAACGGCTCTATGCGCTGGTCGGCGACGAGACGCTCGCGGCAGACCCTGGTTTCGCACGCCTGGCAACGGCCTACGCGGACGTCCAATCCGCCGTGGCCGCGCGAGACGGCGCCATTGCCGCTCAGAAAGTAGACGAGGCGCGTGGACTGGCGCGCACGCTCGCAACCTCACATCCGGCTATGATGCCGATCGATACGCTGCTGGATGTCGACCGGGCGCGCCTCGAAGCCGCGCCCGACGCATCGAACTGAAGAGAGTCGGACTGAAGACACGTCGAGCGGAAGACGCACCGCGCCGGAAACAAGCCTAGTACTTGCCGCCTGTGCCGTGTCCGCCACCCATTCCGCCCATACCACCGGGACGGCCCATTCCGCCGGGGCGCCCCATGCCGCCGCCGTAGTCGCCGCCGCCCATGCCCTTCTTGCCGCCGAGAATGATCCCGAGTCCGATGGCCGCGCCAACGCCCTTCTTGAAGTCGTCATTGTCCGCCTGGCGTTTCTTCTCCGGGCGATACTTTTCACGCTTCTTGGTCTTCTGGTACTTCGGCGCAGGCTCCTCGTAGGTCGGCTTCGCCTTCTTCGGCGTCGACTTGTTCGGCACCGGAATGATCTTCTCTGGCTCGCTGTCGCACGCCTCGCCCTTCGGGCTGCCGGCCGGAAGGGTGCCGGTCATGATCGCATCGCGCGTCAGAACGGGATCGGGATCGATGCTCGGCGTCTTCGCCACGAACGGAAACGCATCGTTGAAGGGCACGGCCGAGTTGCCCGGCAGCGACGCCCAGCGCACCGGCGGCCCGACAGCGCCGTCGTTGTCGATGCGGATGAGCTTGCCGGGCTCGTACAGATCCTTGCAGGTGCCCTTCGCGCTGCGCACCTGCACGGCGCCTTCGTGCAGAAGGATCCAGGTCGGACCGCTGGGCTGCACGAACACGTCGAAAATCGTCCCGCGCACGGTGATGGCGGCGGAGGGCGTCTTGATGACGTAGGTCGGCTTTTCGGCCACGCCCGTGATGAACCGGAACGTCCCCTTGATGAGGTCCAGCACGATCGAGCCGTTCGCCTTGTCGGGATCGTAGACGAACTTGTCGAGCGTCAGGTGCGAGCCCGGGCCGAGCGCAAGCTTGGTGTCGTCGTTGAGCTTGAGCTCGCTCGACGCATCGTTGCTGACCTCGATCGTCTCGTTCTGATGGACGCGATCGCCGCTCTGCAGCGTGCGCGTATCGCGATTGAACTCGGCAGTCACCATGTTGACGACCGCCACCGTCGAACCGACGTCTCGCAACCTCTGCGCCCGCGCCTCGGCGAGCGGCAGCACCAGCAAGGGAACGGACAGCAGGATCGCACTGGTTTTCATGACGACGCACCCACTCGTGATTTCGATCTCCCGCAATCGAAGCCGGAAACACGGATATCGCCGTACTGAGGCGCGAGGGCGGCAGAACGGCAGCGACGAAAGTGGCGACCCGGCAAACATACCAGACCCGCCAACTCTAGCCAAAGCATCCCGCACGAAAGTGCGCTGTCCCCTGCGGAACACCAACAGCCGTTTGCGGCAAAGAACCGAAATCTAGAGCGGGATAGCCCCGCTCGAGCGCGTTTCGGCCTTATGGTCCGGCTCGACGTGTATGACCACTTCCGAGCCTTCGATTTCGGCCTCCAACGCGGCTTCGAGCCGGTCGCAGATCTCATGGGCCGCATCGACCGTCATTTCACCCGGCACCACGAGGTGGAACTCGATGAAAATGGCGCGCCCCGCCTGCCGTGTCCGCACGTCGTGCGCCTGGAGAGCGCCATCGCCGCTGCGCCTGATCGCGTCGCGGATACGCTTTTGAATGTCCGCGTCGGCCGCCTCGTCCAGCAGGCCGCTCATGGACGTCATCGCGATTTTCGAGCCACTCCAGAGAATGTAGATCGCAACGGCAACGGCCATCAGCGGATCGAGGATATAGAACCCCGTCGCGGCCGCGAGCAGCAGGCCACCGATGACGCCGACGGAGGTCAGCACGTCCGAGAGAAGATGCCAGCCATCCGCCACCAGCGCCGGCGACCGCAAGGCTCTGCCCCGCCGGATGAGATACGCCGACCAGCCGCCGTTGATGAGCGTCGCGAGACCGCTGACCGCCGCGCCCGTGCCGAAGTCCTCGATCACGCGGGGTGCCACGAGCGCGATGTAGGCCTCCTTGAGGATGAGGATGGCCGCGACGACAATCAGCACGCCTTCGAGAACGGCCGAGAGATACTCGGCCTTGTGATGGCCAAACGGATGGTTCTTGTCGGCCGGGCGCGTGCTGACGTTGATGGCGACCAGTGCCGCGAGCGCCGTCACCAGGTTGACGATGCTTTCCAGCGCGTCCGAATAGAGCGCCACGCTCCCCGTCAGAACGAAGGCGGCGTACTTCAGACCCATCACCACGAGGGCCACGACGATGCTGCCCATCGCGATCAGGTGAAGCGTGCGCGCCGGATGCGCCGAATTGGATGCAGTCGTCATGGATCAACCTGGCAAGAGGGTGCGGCCGCGCCGGCACACGATGCTGAACGACGAGCAGGAGACCTGCCAGAGATAGCCGGATTGCGCCAGCGTTACGTCCCATCGAGCCCAGCGTTCCAGTGACACACCGCCGAAACGGCAGGGACACCCCTTATCCACACCGTTTGAACCCCTCGATCTCCCTGCCGCCTCAAGAATCAGGTCCCAAGAGAGCCCTGAGAGCCCATGCGCCCGAAGCCGGCGCAGAACTTTGAACGGGAGCGGATGCCATGGCCAATTTCACCACCCATATCGCGGTCGGCACGGTGGTCGCAGGCACGCTCGCCACTCTGACGCTCGCCGCCGATGTCATCGCCACGGAAAACCTCATTCCCATTACGCTTGCGGGCGTCTTGGGATCCATTCTTCCAGATATCGACCTCAAGGACAGCCGGCCGAGCCGGGCCCTCTTCTCAGGCCTCGCGATCTTCTTCTCGTTTACGGTGCTGTTCTCGGCCGCCGGGCGCTTCTCCATAGCCGAGCTCTGGATCCTCTGGCTGGGCACGCTCTTGGCCGTGCGCTACGGCGTCCGCAACGCCTTCCATAAACTCGCCCACCACCGGGGCATCTGGCATTCCATTCTTGCCGCACTTTTCTGCGCCGTAGCCACCACCGTCGTCTTCGCCAATGTCTTCGACCGGCACTCGGGCGTCGCCTGGCTTGCGGGCGGCTTCATGTTCATCGGCTATCTCGTGCATCTGACGCTCGACGAGATCTACTCGGTCGACGTGATGGACACGCGCATCAAAGCGTCCTTCGGCACCGCCATGAAGCTGTTCGACCGCCGCTATCCCTACGCGTCGGCCGGCATGGCCGCCGCTCTCGCTCTCGCCATCTGGGTCGCGCCCTCGCCGACGGCCTTTGTTACCGGTCTCTCCTCGCGTGACATGTGGGCGGGTCTGAAGGACGAGCTGCTGCCCAAGGAAACGTGGTTCAGGCTCGTAAAGGTTCCGAGCGCGGTGGCCACGTCGCCCGCGCCCGCAGGCTCAACCTCTGGCTCGATCATCACCGGCACGCTGCCGGAACCGGCCGCCGCTCAGCCAGTCGCGCCCGCGGCTCAATAGGCGAACTTTCGCGAACAGAGGAAGAGACGAGAGCGCGCTTTCCGGCAGCAAGGGCCTATTGGCCCTGTTCGAAGCCGGCCAGGAAGGTGCGCACGAAGTCGTCCATCATCACGCCCGCATGGTCGCTCGCGACCATGGAGAGCTTGTTGGCGGTGGAGAGCGAGGCAATGCCATGCACGCCCGCCCACAGCACGCGAGCCGAGCGAGACAGGTCGTCATCGCTGATCCCGCCCTTTGCCAGCGGCAGCAGAGCGCGCTCCAAAGTCTTCATGAGCGCCTCGAGCTTCTGGCGATACCAGTCCGGCACCGCTCGCGAGGCCGGCAGGTTATGCTCAAGAAGCAGATTCCAAAGCTTCGGGTTTTCGGCGACGAACTCGAGATACCGCCGCGCGATCTTCTGCACCCGAGCCCGATCTTCGCGCTCCTGCGGCAACGAGGCCAGCGCATCGAGCAGACTGTCGATGAGACGGCCCTCAATGGTCAGCACCAGATCATCGAGATTTTCAAAGGAGTTGTAGATCGTGCCGGGTGAATAGTCGATGCGCCGGGCGATCTCGCGCGCCGACAGCCCCTCGAGACCGGCATCGCGGATCAGCTCGGTCGATGCACCAATGATCAATTCCCGCAGCTCATCGGCGGCATGAAGGGAACGGCGACCCATGTTCTCCCCTTCCATGAAGACGAACGTCGTTCAACCGTCATCGGCGGTACGTTGAGGCCAAGCCTCAAGATCACCGTTCAGCGAGCTTTTTGCTCAGCCCAAAATCTCTCGCAGGGCTCAAGAAACCGCGCCCGAGCCAATTGCAGCGCATCGGTAAAGTCTCAACGCCAAACAAGTTGGTCGGCGCGTTCCCCAGAGGGGATTGGACTTACGAGCGCATGCTCAACTGAGAGACAGCATACTGAAGATGTGATTGAACTGCAATCAGCCTGGCCGCGATTGGCGATTTCCGCTCAATCCGGCTCGACGGGCGTGCACCACGCACACACGAAATAAGGTCAGGCAGGCTCATGCGCTGCATGTGCCGAACTTGTCGCCGAAGTCCACGTAGGCGCTTTTGCGCGGGCGCGCGTAGGCCTTGTGCTTCCAGGGAGTATTGGCCCAATTGAGATGGGCGAAAGCCGAGAGGAAGCCGGCAAACAGCGGTGTGAAAGTGTATTCGCCTTCGACGACGATCAAGCTCTCTTTCTCAGCGAGCATACCGTTCGTCAGCGCGTAGGACTGGCATCGTGCCGGCACCGCACCGCCCTGGTAGCCGGGCCGGTTCGTCGCGACCGGATAGACGACGTTGGTGCCGGTCCGGATCGCAGCCACCGGAATGATCGAAATTTTGAGCGGGCTCACTTCGTACGGCCGCATGATCTGCGCCGCCACCTCATAGATCGCGCGCACGTCCGTGGCCGTCAGAGACTCCTCGCGCGTCACGAGGTCGGCAACGGTGGTCGTCACGAGGTTGAACCTGCGATCGATGGAGAGCGCCCGCGTCAGCTCCACGGTGCCGAGCAGCATCACGAGCATGATCGGCGCGATGAACCCGAACTCGACCGCCGCGATCCCGCGAACATCCTGCCCGAAATCGCGCAACCCAACCTTGAGCCTCGCCAGCGCCACGCGATATCGCGGGAAGCGCGCGGTGAGGCATTGAGGGGCACTCGCTTCGCCAATCATGGCGCGCTCCATCTTACTTATAGGGTTCGGTTTGAAATACGGCCGCGGCGGACAGCACAGTCTTGCCCTGTTGCACGGGCGTCGGCGAAATGAGGTTCCAGAGCTTCTGCCAGAGCCCAACACCCGCCTCCCAATCGTAACAGGCGAGCACCAGAACTTTTCTGTTCTCCTGGCCGGCCGCGACGCTTAGCGCATCACCCGGGGCACCGGTCGGCGGCGTGAGATTGCCGTTCGTCATGCAGGACGGGGGCGGCACGAGACCGGCAAACGACGTCGCGCTGTTGACGTGCACGACGAGGCGCTGGTCGCAACTGATGAAGGACCCGGCGGACGAGCAGACGAGCTGCCGGAACCCCCCGCGGTTCATGTTCGCCGTCTGCGCTTCACCCGTTCTGATCTGGCGCGACGCATCCGCCACGCCGTTCTCGAGCGCATGCAACGCCAGGAACTGCGTGCCCACGGTCATGATCGAGAGCATGAGAAGAAGGAACGGACCTGCCACCATCGCGAACTCGATGGTCGTCACGCCGCGGTTTTCGCGCGCGAACCGGCGGAACAGTCCCGCCAGCACGTTCGGTCGCTTTTGAAATGGAGAAACACCGGTCATCAAGGGACCCGCCGCAGACACAGACTTCGATGCTGCGCAGGATAGAGGTGTGACGCTCTATGAAGTGTTGACGGCCCCCGCCTTCACCGCCGGAAGGTTAAAGAACGCTTATCGCCAGCAGGCGCGCTCATAGGACACGGTTAGGGACTTGGGCTCCCCCGCGACACGCACGGCACCAGCACTCCTGCGCCGCGATGCTTCGTTGTCCGGATTGGTTTTTTATGCATATTCCTGGCCAGGAACAGCATTGTAGATGCTGCGGTTCGGCGCAACGTCCCGATGGACCTTGCCACCTTGGGGAGCTAGCGGTGACGACCATCGACAATTGGGGCCGGGCAATTGCCAAATTCGGTGACAACCCGCGCCACTGGCGCAGGTACAATGAGTATCTCTATCGCAACACGACATTCGCGGGAAAATCGGTCATCGACATTGGCGGCGGCGTGGGCCGTGCGTCGTACTATGCCGCTGCGGCGGGCGCTTCACGCGTTCTTTGCGTCGAACCCGAAGCCCATGGCAGCCACAGCGATATGCTCAAGCGAGCCCTCGCGATAGGCGATGAAATGGGCGTACGCGATCGGGTGGAGTTCACAACCACCCCGATCGAAAATGTCGATATGCCCGGCGAGTTCGACATCGTCCTTTCCCACAATTCGATCAATCACATTGACGAAGAAGCATGCGCTCGCCTGCATCTCGACCCGGCGGCAAAAGACAAATTCAGGCCGGTGATTGCCCACATCGCGTCCCTTTGCAGACCCGGCGGTCAACTCGTCCTGACCGACTGCTCGCGCAGAAACCTGTTCGGCGACCTCGGCGTGAAAAACCCCGTCGCTCCGACCATCACGTGGCGTATCCATCAAACGCCGGAACTATGGGCCGAATTGTTCGGTGAAGCTGGCTTCCGCGACCCAGTCATCCGCTGGACGCCCGATCGGCGGAGCGGAACCTTTGGAGAGCTGTTTCTGACAAGCCCCTGGGCTTCCTATTGCCTCCAGAGCCACTTCTGCCTGACGATGCGCAAGCAATAGCGATATTGAGCTGCGACGGGCGCCCGGCCAAAGCCGGGCGTTCGTTGCGACCCGATCGATCCGGGCCGCTCACATCATTTTTAGGTATCGGGCAGCCGCTCACCGGCTATGGGCGCCACGGCATAAGGCGCCAGCGCGGCCCTACACGCCGCCGGGGCGATCGACGCTCCGCGCCGCTGGAAATCGCGCGCGTCCACATCGATAGCTAAAGAGCCTCGCCCCTGGAGCGGGCCGAAAGCCGGGCAAGGCCTTGGTAGGGGCCTCGCTAAAATATGGTGCGGTCGAGAAGACTCGAACTTCCACGGGTTGCCCCGCTACCACCTCAAGGTAGTGCGTCTACCAATTCCGCCACGACCGCATCATGGCTCGAAGCGCCCCATATAGCCAACCCGAGACGGGCGAACAAGAGGCACCTGAGAGCCCGCCGAACTAACAGAGCCCGGCGCGCAAGGCAAGCGTCAAACCGACGCCGGACGCGCATACCGGGAGCCAAGGCATCCCACAGAGGCGGAGATCGGTGGTAGGTCTCTATCCATGATGGATTTCGATAGAAGCGCAATTGGTTGGGCGACCACTTCCGGCCCCGTTTCCTACCCCGTCGCGGTCGCCGCCATGGAGCGCCGCGCCGCCGAAATTCGCGACGGCCATCGCTCCGAACTGGTCTGGCTGCTGGAGCACCCGCCCCTCTATACGGCCGGCACCAGCGCACGCGCCGAGGACCTGAAAGACGCCACACGCCTGCCCGTATTCGCCACCGGCCGCGGCGGGCAATACACCTACCACGGCCCCGGCCAGCGCATCGCCTATGTGATGCTGGACGTTCAGCGCCGCTTCGGCTCCGACGTGCGCAACTTCGTCGCCACGCTCGAGCGCTGGATCATCGACGCCCTGAGCGAGCTCGGCGTCGCAGGCGAAGTCCGTCCCGGCCGCGTCGGCGTGTGGGTGGTGGGATCAAACCCCGGCGAGCCCGAACGCAAGATCGCAGCCATCGGCATCCGCATTCGCCGCGGCGTCAGCTTCCACGGCATCAGCCTCAACGTCGCGCCCGATCTCACGCATTATGGCGGCATCGTGCCGTGCGGAATCACCGAGCACGGCGTCACGAGCCTTGCCGACCTCGGGCGAACCACATCGATGAAAGCTGTGGATAGAGCTCTCGAACGGAGCTTCACGGCCTTGTTCGGCCCCTGCATCCCGACCGATGCCCCGGCCGAGATCGCCGTTGCGGCCCAATCCGGCACCAGCGCCTGACGTCTCCAAAAAGGAAAACCCGGCCCCGCGACTAGCGGGACCGGGCTCCTATTCACTACTACGAGCCTCATCTACCAACGGGAGGTGGGCTGAGAAGGCCGGACGTCAGCGCCTTGCGCAGGATCTGACGGCACGTCCACCTCGTCGTCGTAGAGCTCGCCTTCTTCAATCGACGTATTCTCCGAGCCTGTAAGCTCGAACGGGTCATCTCGGCTGGCGCCGAGCCGGATCAAGCATCCTGTCTCACAGATCCCTCGAAGTGCCGCGTTCGGCTTGAGAACGTGGTCTTTTTGGGTACTGCCCTCGACGATCGTGACCGTGTGGTCCTTGTCGTCTCGATTTGTGATCGAGGCCGCCGGAGCGGCCGAGGCGAAGAGACAAAGTGCGATCAGGAACCCCGGAATGACGCGATCAACTCTCACGGCCAGCTCCGAGAGCTCGAGGCAGAAACTCTTTACTTCTTCTTCTTCGCAGCAGGCTTCTTAGCAGCCTTCTTCGCGGCAGGCTTCTTTGCAGCTTTAGCCATCTTCGTAGTCCTTCCTTTGAACGCCCAGCAGAGCTGAGCCGAATCTGACCCGACTCACGACGGGCCGAATTTCAACATGGTGAGAATCAATGCCGTCTTCAAACGGAATTTTCCGGTGACTGCTATCGAAGATTTCGATAGATAGGTTTCAGCGCTTGAAGCGCGTTGCGAGTAGCCATGGACATCAACCTCGCGCGAACCTTCTTGATGGTCGCGGAAACAGGCAGCTTCATCGAAGCCGCCGCCAAGCTCAACATCACGCAATCGACGGTCTCGGCCCGCATCAAAGGCCTTGAAGACCTGCTCGGCCGTCCCGTTTTCGAACGATCCAAGTCCGGCGCCGACCTCACCACGGCCGGAGAGCAATTCCGCAAGCACGCTCTCGCCCTGGTGCGCGTCTGGCAGCGCGCGCAGCTCGAAGTCAGCCTCTCGGACCAGCATCGCGATCACCTCGCCGTCGGCGCGACGATGGGATTGTGGCAAGGCTTCCTGTTGAAATGGGTCGCGCGGCTGCGCACGCAGAGCCCGGACATCGCCGTCACCGCCATCTCGGCGCCCTCCGCAACCCTCACCCAGCGCCTCATCGAAGGCACTCTCGATCTCGCGGTCATGTACCGGCCCATCCAGCCGCCGGGCCACGTCGTCGAGCATCTCTTCGATGAAGAGTTCGTGCTCGTCACCAGCGCCAAGCCGTCAAGCCGCCGCACCACGAGCGACTATGTGTTCGTCGACTGGGGTCCGGATTTCCAGCAGGACCACGCCGCCGCCTACCCTGAATTAACCAACCCCGGCCTGCATCTCGACCTCGGCTCGATCAGCATCGACTACCTGCTGGCGAACGAGGCGTCGGCCTACTTCCCGGCCCGCATCGTCAAGCATCACGTCGCCCGCGGCCGCCTGCGCCAGCCGAAACGCGCCCGCCGCTTCGTCTATCCGGTCTACATGGTCTATCCGGAAACGCGCGACGAAGAGACGTACGAGCAGACCATCCAGGGCTTGCGCAGCGCCGCCGCCCGGATCGGTTAGCCGATCGACGTCACACGGCCGGGCCGGTGGTCTTTCCACGCCACCATGAGTGAGCGTACCGGGATCGGCCGGCGCACATCCGCCCCCCGGATCGGCCACGCGAACAAGCCCGCGTGAGCGGCCAGGGCCCGCGCGAGCTTGGGAGTGCAACGGATACGAGGGGTTGAAGCGCGTCGACGGCCAAGAGGCCGTCAGGTGGTCTCGCGAACCTCGAAGCCTTCGATGGGGTCGCCATCGTCAGGTAGGTCCTCGATGCGGCTGACGGAAGCGCCCCACGGACCGTCCGCGCAGCGCGCAACCATCTTGTCGACAGCCTCGGGCGCGCCCTGGAACAGGGCCTCGACAGAGCCATCCCTGCGATTGCGCACCCAACCGGCGAGCCCCAGCTCGACGGCGGTCCGATGCGACCACACGCGATAGCCAACGCCCTGGACGCGGCCTTGAATGCGAATATGGGCAGTGCGGGTCGAAGTCGATGCCGAAGGCGAAGTGGATGTCGAGGTCAATGCCGTGCGTCCTGTCTCGGTTGAAGCCGAGGCAAAGACTATCAGCCTCCCGACGCGCTGCCTCTGCGACGGGATGCACCTCATGCCAAAGTCGGGTGCCGGGAGGGTTGCGACCGGCGGAGGATCTCCGCCGGAAGCCTTATGCGAACTCGAGGATCACCGCGTCGACCGCCAGGCTGTCGCCGGGCTTCGCGTTCACCTTCTTGACCGTGCCGTCACGCTCGGCGCGCAGGATGTTTTCCATCTTCATGGCCTCGACCACGGCCAGCGCGTCGCCCGCCTTCACGTCCTGCCCTTCGCTCGTGTGGATGGCCTTCACCAGCCCCGGCATCGGGCAAAGCAGGTACTTCGACATATCGGCTGCGGCCTTGACCGGCATCAGCGCGGCAAGCTCCGCCTCGCGCGACGTGTAGACGTAAACCGGCGTCTGGATGCCGCGATACGAGAGCGTCGCGCCGTTGAGGATCGGACGCACCTGGACGGACACGGTCTTGCCCGCCACCTGGCCCTGCCAGATCGGGTCGCCCGCTGCCCAGTTCGAGCTGACGGCGACCGACTGCGAGACCGCCCCGTCCGGCCCGATCGCGCTGACGTGCAGCAACTTGCCGTCGGTTCCGCCGACTTCGATCGTCTGGCGCTCGCCCGCGATCTCGACCACGCGGCGCTTGGCGAACTGGACGTCACCGTTCGCCATCTGATCGCTGATCTGGCGGCGGCGTGCATTGTGGAGGTGGTCGATGGCGGCTGCGACGGCCACCAGCACGGCCCGCTCGTCACCTTGGGGTGCGCGGCTGCTGAACCCTTCCGGGTATTCTTCGACGATGAAGCCCGTCGAAAGCGCGCCCTCGCGCCAGCGCGGATGATGCATCAGCGCCGAAACGAACGGCACGTTGTGCTGGATGCCGTCGATGTAGAACGCATCGAGCGCGTCGGCCTGGGCATCGATCGCGGCGATGCGCGTCGGCCCGTGCGTCACGAGCTTGGCGATCATCGGATCGTAGTACATCGAGATCTCGCCACCCTCGAACACGCCGGTGTCGTTGCGCACCGTGATGCCGTCTTTGACGGTCTCCGCCGGCGGGCGATACTTCACCAGGCGCCCGATGGACGGCAGGAAGTTGCGGAACGGATCCTCGGCATAGACGCGGCTTTCCACCGCCCAGCCCGTCAGCTTCACGTCCGACTGCTTCATCGGGAGCTTTTCCCCCGCCGCAGACCGGATCATCAGCTCGACGAGGTCGACCCCGGTGATCAGCTCCGTCACCGGATGCTCCACCTGAAGGCGGGTGTTCATTTCAAGGAAGAAGAAGCTCTTGTCCTGGCCCGCCACGAATTCGACCGTACCGGCCGAATCGTAACCGACCGCCTTGGCGAGCGCGACGGCCTGCTCGCCCATGGCGCGGCGCGTCTTCTCGTCGAGCAGCGGCGACGGCGCCTCCTCGATGACCTTCTGGTTGCGGCGCTGAATGGAGCACTCGCGCTCGCCGAGATAGATCACGTTGCCGTGCTTGTCGCCGATGAGCTGGATTTCGATGTGGCGCGGATCGACGATGAACTTCTCGATGAACATGCGGTCGTCGCCGAACGAGGCCTTGGCCTCGGATTGAGCAAGCGGATACCCCTCTTCCACCTCACGGCGATTGTGGGCGATGCGCATGCCCTTGCCGCCGCCGCCGGCCGAGGCCTTCATCATGACCGGGTAGCCGATTTCCTCGGCGATCTTGATGGCGTGTTTGACGTCGTCGATCTCGCCGACGTAGCCGGGCACCGTCGAGACCTTGGCCTTTGCGGCCGCCTTCTTGCTTTCGATCTTGTCGCCCATCGCCGCGATCGCGCCCGGGTTGGGGCCGATGAACACGATGCCGGCCTTCTCCAGCGCGACAGGGAAAGACTCGCGCTCGGACAGAAAGCCGTAGCCCGGATGCACAGCCTCGGCCCCGGTGGCCTTGCAGGCGGCGACGATCTTGTCGATCAACAGGTAGGACTGGGCGGCCGGCGGCGGCCCGAGATGCACCGCTTCATCCGCCATCTCGACGTGCAGCGCCTCGCGGTCGGCATCGGAGTAGACGGCGACCGTCTTGATGCCCATCTTGCGCGCGGTCTTGATGACGCGGCAGGCAATCTCGCCGCGGTTGGCAATGAGGATCTTCTTGAACATTATCCCTTGGCGCCCTGTTTAACCTCGAATGAGGTGTCTGAATGTCGGGGAGGTCGATTTGATAGGGCTTAATAGACTAAACCCCGCGAGCCCGTAAACTGCGATCAAAGGGGAAAGGCGCCCCGGAATTGATCCCTGGCGCCCCATAGGGCCTCAAAGCGGGCCGAACGCCTCGAATTAGGCGCTCCCACCCCCTCAACGGGCCTCATGTACGGGCGAAACGGCCGATCGCCGGCCGGATTTCACGTCATTCAAGCCGCGTTCTCAGGCGGCGGTCGCCGAGGCCACCCGGTGATCCTGGGCGACGTCGTCCCCCCACGTGTCCGCGATCAGGCATTCGAGCCGGAGATGGTCGACCACGGCGGCATCGATGAGCGACGGCCGGCGGCTGTCGGCGAGATGCTCCGTCAGCCACCCGCAATCGATGCCCGCCACCGCTTCGCCCGTGACGATCTCGATGCGCTGGCGTTCGAGGCGCGCAAGCGCGCGCTCCTCTGCTGTCTGCCGGTGGTAGGTGGTCCGCAGGTTGCCGAGGCATTCCGAAACATGCTCTTCAACCGAAGCGCAAGCGACGTCCGGTGTCCAGGGACGCAGCGCCACCGCCCGCGGCGGCACGGCATAGCCATGCTCCGAGAGGAGAATGTTGGCCATGGCCTTTGCGTAGAGATCGGCCCAGGCAGCGGGCGGAGCGGTGCGCGCGCCGACAGCCCTGTTGATGGACCTGAGAACTTCAGCCTCAGGCTCCGTGACAGGAATGGAGCTTTCGCCGCCGAACGCATTGAGAATGGTCCGGATCAGCGCGATCTCGCCTTCGCTGATCGTGCCCGGCACCGCGGCCTGACCCTGCCCGACCCTGAGCGGACCGAACCCGTGAATGACAGCGCCCGCCACCTGGTCGAGCACGAACGTTGCGAGACTGAGCGGAAACCAGCGCGCGCGCCCGAGCACGGCGACCATGAGATCGAGCTCGGCGCGATTGGCGATCCAGCCGTCGCTCGAAAGCTTGCCGATCAGCCACCGGCTCTTCTCGGTGGTGATGTAGCCTTCGTGGCCGCTCTGATTGAGAATGTAGTCGGCGATGGCGTCGACCAGGAACCCGCTCCACGAGGGCGCCTGGACGGGACAGGTCTTGTTGAGGCGGAGCAGCGTTTCGGCTTCGGTTTCGTGAATATGCGGGTCTTCGGCGAAAGCCCTCATCAGGCGGGCGACATCGCTATCCTTGATGCTGCCGCGGAACTCGAAATCCTCAACTGGAACAGCCTTGACCACGCGCATACGACATCCCCGCCCCGAGCACTGCACTGGCTCCGAAGCTAGGCGAGCATCCTTACCAATCGGCTAATTCCTGCCCTGCTCTGAACACTGCGAAGAGACGGCGGGCGCATGTTGCAGTTATGCCCCAAATGCCGGCGCGGATCAGAACGGCAAGCGGCTCTTCAGGCGTTCGAGCAGCACGTCCCTGCGGCTGGTCTTGTCGGACGTGACGGCAAGCGCGGCACGCTGAGCATCCGTGAGTTGCCCAGCCCGCTCGGCCGAAGCCACGGCCTGCCACGGCCCAAACCCCGTCACCGAGCCGTCGAGCTTCGTCTTGCGCCATTCGGATTCGACGACATACCGGCCGTCGGCCGCCTGCCCGGAGCGCTCGACGCGCCCCGACGCGACAACGCCCCGGCGGAGCGCATCGTCGACCGCGACACCGCCCGCCAGCCGCGGCGCGCCGAAGCTCACCTCGCCCGCGACCGTCCGCGGCAGGAAATCGATGTCGATGGGGGCGCCCCGCGTCCCCTTCTCATAGATGCAGTCGCGCAGGTCGTCGTCCGTAATGGCGCTCGAGACCGCCTTGTGTGCGATCGTCGCCTTGTCGCGGAAGCTTTTCGTCAGCCGCGACCCATCGGGCGCAAACTTGTCGATGAAGCCGTTGGTATGAATGAGAGGCGAACGCACCGGCGTCAGCAGTCCGGCCTCGGGCAGCGCCGAGACCAGGTAGTTGCCGTTGAAGATCGAGATCAGTCCGCCCGGCCGCAGCACCGAGACGAGCTGGCCCGCGAGCCCTGCGAAGGTCGAGAACGGAAACAAGTCGTCGAGCCGGTCCACCTTCGAGCTCGCCGGATACTGGCACAGCACCGACATGGCCAGGATCATGTCATAGGGCCCGAACGCCTCGACGGCTTCGGGTGTGGAATAGAAGACGATGCCCGCATCCTCGCGCAGGTTGCGCTTGGCCCGGTCGAGCGCGTCCGCACTGCGATCGCACCCGAAAATGCTCGCGTCCGGAAAATAAGACCGGAGGCTCAGCATCTCGAACCCGGCCGAGCAGCCGAACGAGAGAATTCTGAGATCGCCGCCGCCCAGATCCGGCCCGCGAGTCTCGGCAAGGCGCGCCCGCATGGTCCGGAAAATGCCCGGATACCGGTTGGGCGCCGTGTTGGTGAGTTTTTGTGCCATCCGAATGTCCCCTGCCCCGGCTTAAACCGAGAACTCCCGAAGCCGACCGATGGGCGTGAACGACCAGGCACCCGGCGCCCGCGCCGCAACCGGTGCATCGAACCGCTCGAACCCGGCGAACGCATCGATCTCGAGATCGATATGCTGATCGGACCACGCCGCAGGCACGCGCTTGATCTTGGCGACGCCGAGATCGATTTCCACTTCGCCCGGCACGGCCCCAAGGCCGGGATTGCGCAACCGGAAGCGGCACACTTTGGAAAGGGACGGCGCACGCTCTTCAGGCAGCGGCCCCAGCGCCGCGCCGAGCTTGGACAACATGCCTTCGTAGCGGCCCACGAGTTCGGCCGGAATCTCCGGCACGCCCACGCTGTCCCAGTCGATGGATTTCACCGGCCGTCCGTCATCGTGGATCAGCAAAGGAATGAAGCGCTCGTAGCCGGAGAACCGGCGCACGTCCTGCGGCTTGTTGTGGACGACGAGCACGGCAGGCGTGCCGAACCCGGTCGCCGGCAGCGCCGTGTGCAGGCGCCGGGTCACGACGATCTCGGCAGTCCGCAGCCGGTCACAGATGCGCGCGATGTGCGCCCACCGCGCCACCGGATCGTGCCGGATCGCTTCCGGCACCGTGTTGCTGATGCGCTCGGCCCGCGCCCTCAAGTGCTCCGGAATGAGCGCCTCCGCCTCGGGCGCCACATCGACGAACAGCACGCCGCGACGCTCGCTCATCGGCACCGTGGCGACCTTGCGGCCAAGAAAAAGCGTGATGCAGCCGGACCAGAAGGCGTCGATCCCGCGTTCTGTCAGCAGCGCCACCGACCGCTCGTCGCGGCAGCCGATCGGCGCGTGCGCTTTAAGATAGTCCGGCCAGCGATACTTCAGCAGCTCGTCGCGGCCAACGCAGAAGCCGTGAAACAGCGGCTCCACGCTCGCATGCGGCGCTGAGCGAAACCCCTTCGACATGAACCAGTAGTTCATGACCAAGAGATGCTTCGCATCCGTCTGCCGGCTCCCGATCGCCTCGCGATGGATCAGCGTCGACACGTAGGGCGCATGCATGGCCACCGTGAGCGCCTGCAGGTCGTCGCCGAGATTGGGAGTGGTGAGGCCGAAAACGGCGTGGTGAGGTCCGGTCACAAGCAAATCCGAGCGAGGTCCCTGGTTTGAATGCCCCTGTGTACCGGGTGTGGCGCGCCGATGCGAGCCCCGTTGCGGGTTGGCCACCCACCCCTCGGTTTTCCGGCCTTGAGTTCTGCCCGACGCCTATTAGGGTGGCGCCGAACCTTGCACATCCGGCCCGGCCCCGCCTGCGGCGCCTCGCCCCACAACACCCACCGGCACCCAAAACTCCACCGGAACCATGAAAACCACCGTCCGCTTCGCGCCGAGCCCCACCGGCCGGCTCCACATCGGCAACATCCGGACCGCCGTTCTCAATTATCTGCTCGCCCGCAAATCGGGCGGCGACTTCATCCTGCGCCTGGACGACACCGACCGGGAACGCTCGACGGATGAATTTGCGGAGGGCATCCGCACAGACCTGCGCTGGCTGGGCTTTGCCTGGCAGCGCGAAGAACGCCAGTCCGACCGCATGGCGCGCTATGCCGAGGTCGCCGAGCAGCTCAAAGCGGCCGGGAGGCTCTATCCCTGCTTCGAATCGGAAGAGGAGCTGGACCGCAAGCGCAAGCGCCAGCTCGGCCGGGGCATGCCGCCGATCTACGATCGCGCGGGCCTGAAACTGACGGACGACGACTTGGCGAAACTCGCCGCCGAAGGCCGCAAGCCCCACTGGCGCTTCCGCCTGCCGAACACCAGCCCCGAGCAAGGCCTGACGCCGCTCCCGACCATCGTGTCCTGGAACGACCAGATCCGCGGCGACCAGACGGTCGATCTCGGATCGCTGTCCGATCCCGTGCTGATCCGCGAGGACGGCACGCCCCTGTACACCTTCACGAGCGTCGTCGACGACATCGACTTCGCCATCACGCACATCGTGCGCGGCGAGGACCACGTCACGAACTCGGGCGTCCAGATCGCGATTTTCGAAGCACTCGGTTCGGAGCCGCCGCGCTTTGGCCACCACAGCCTGCTGATCCGCGCCGACGGCCACGCGCTTTCGAAGCGCCTCGGCACTCTATCTATTGAGACCTTCCGCGCCGACGGACTTGAGCCGATGGCGATCCTGAGCCACGCCGCGCTCGTCGGCACCTCCGACGCCATCGAGCCGCATGCCGATCTCGACGAGCTCGCCGCCCTCTTCGATTTCGACAAAATCTCGACCGCGCCCGGCCGCTTCGACGTGCACGAGCTGGCGGCCCTCAATGCCAAGCTGCTGCACAAGCTGCCCTACGAAGCGGTTGCCGAGAGGCTCGCGAGCTTCGGGGTTGGCGGCGGCCAGCCCGCGTGGGACGCCATCCGCGGCAACCTCACCTATCTCTCCGACGCGCGCGACTGGTGGACGGTCATCGCGGGCGACATCGATCCCGTGATCGAGAACGCGGAGCTGACAGCGAAAGCGGCCGACCTTCTCCCGGCCGAGCCGTGGGACGCGACGACGTGGTCCGCGCTCACTGCGGCCGTATCGAAAGAGACCGGTGCCAAGGGCCGCGCTCTGTTCCACCCGCTGCGCCTCACCTTGACCGGCCGCGACGCCGGCCCCGAGCTGAAAACCCTCCTGCCCCTCATCGGCCGCTCCCGCGCCGAAGCCCGCCTGCGGGGCAAGCGCGGGTAAAAAGTCGCGACATCGTGTCGTTATCGGCCCCAGTAAAAGAACGATCCCTTGCGCGTGATGTAGAGAGAAACGCGCTGCAAATCAGCATTCGTATCGGCACTACCGGCGTCCCGGCGCCAAGCGGAAAGCCGCCAAGTTTCCACGGGCTGCCCGTCAAACGTCATTTCGATCATGCCCTCAGCGCGCATGACCTGCATGCTCCGGAGTGCCCGCTGCCGATCGTCAAGAAAGACGAACTTTTCGAAGTAGCAATATGCGCTTTCGCAACCGGAAAGCACCTCGAGTAGATCCATTTCTGGCTCTTCAAACACGACCTTCCCCAGTACGTTGAGCGGCGCGCTTAGGAGCTTACACCTCCCGGCCACGCGAAATCTCGCGCTCATCTCATTGCGGCCCGCCTCCCGTTCATTGAGCCGGACCGCGCAGTTCCGCACATGGAGCAGAAGTGCGTCTCCCTGGGTAGCGAGGCTGACTTAGGGCAATGCCTGATCTAAAATCCGAGCCGCGAACTGATGTGAAAAGAAGGCATGAAATTAGTAACGCTAATCGGCCTCTGGTTCATAGCGACCAATATCTGGGCGCTTCGGCAACACGCACGCGTCGCCAAAGAGTTTGAGCGACGCTTCGGTGCGCCGCCAGGCTGGAAGTATTTCGCCACTCCGACGTGGAAAGCCGGGTTTACCGCCCCAAACGGTGCAACCCCCACGCCCGAGATGGAAGCCTATCTCACTGAGCTGAACCATCGCAGTTGGCAAACAGGAGTTCTACATATCTGGATCCTGATGCTCATATTTGGGGCATGGAAGCTGTTCAATTGAAACACTTTCACCGACAGCCTCGCTCCCGAGCGGCACTCAGATCTTGTCCTGCGCGATGTAGACCTGCCCGCCCAGCGCGTTGAACTTCTCGCTCATCTGACGCATGCCCGCCTCTGGATCTGCGGCCGGATCCACCACCGTCGTTTCCTCCGCGATCTCCACCGCCGCTTCGTTCAGCCGCGCCGCGTAGTCGCGCACCTCGCGCGTGATCTCCATCGAGCAGAACTTCGGCCCGCACATGGAGCAGAAGTGCGCCACCTTGTGCGCCTCCTTGGGCAGCGTCTCATCGTGGAAGCTCTGCGCCGTATCGGGATCGAGCGACAGATTGAACTGGTCCTGCCAGCGGAACTCGAACCGCGCCCGCGACAGCGCATCGTCGCGCAACTGCGCCGCCGGATGCCCCTTGGCGAGATCGGCCGCATGCGCCGCGATCTTGTAGGTGATCACGCCGACCTTCACGTCGTCGCGGTTCGGCAATCCAAGATGCTCCTTCGGCGTCACGTAGCAGAGCATGCTCGTCCCGAACCAGCCGATCATTGCCGCCCCGATGCCGCTCGTGATGTGATCGTAGCCGGGCGCGATGTCGGTCGTTAGCGGTCCCAACGTGTAGAACGGTGCCTCGCCGCATTCGCGGAGCTGCTTCTCCATGTTGATCTTGATCTTGTGCATCGGCACGTGGCCAGGGCCCTCGATCATCACCTGGCAGCCCTTCGCCCACGCCACCTGCGTAAGTTCTCCCAGCGTCTCAAGCTCGGCAAACTGCGCCCGGTCGTTGGCGTCGGCAATCGAGCCCGGCCGGAGCCCGTCGCCGAGCGAGAACGACACGTCGTAGGCCCGCATGATGTCGCAGATCTCATCGAACCGCTCGTAAAGGAAGCTCTCCTTGTGATGCGCCAGGCACCACTTGGCCATGATCGACCCGCCGCGCGAGACGATGCCCGTGACGCGATTGGCCGTCAGCGGCACATAGCGCAGACGCACGCCCGCATGGATGGTGAAATAGTCGACGCCCTGTTCGCATTGCTCGATGAGCGTGTCGCGATAAAGCTCCCACGTGAGCTTCACCGGGTCGCCGCCGCACTTCTCGAGCGCCTGATAGATCGGCACCGTTCCGATCGGCACGGGCGCGTTGCGGATGATCCACTCGCGCGTCGTGTGGATGTTGCGGCCCGTCGAGAGGTCCATGACCGTATCCGCGCCCCAGCGGATGGCCCACACCATCTTCTCGACTTCCTCCTCAACCGACGACGTGACGGCCGAGTTGCCGATGTTGGCGTTGATCTTCACGAGGAAGTTGCGGCCGATGATCATCGGCTCGAGTTCGGGGTGATTGATGTTGGCGGGAATGATGGCGCGCCCGCGCGCGATCTCGTCGCGCACGAATTCCGGCGTGATGTGGGCCGGGATCGCGGCCCCAAAGCTGTCGCCGTCGGCAATTGCCGCATTGGCGCGCGCCAGCGCCGCCGTCCGCCCCAGGTTCTCCCGGTGCGCGACGTAGATCATCTCCTTCGTGATGATCCCCGCCCGCGCGTATTCGAGCTGGGTCAATTCCCCTCCCCCTTGTGGGGAGGGGGTAGGGGTGGGGGGAAGCCCAACGGCAGACGCTTGTGCATCCCCCCCTCCCGACCTCCCCCACAAGGGGGGAGGAGAAGAAGCACGCAACGGCGCATACACCACCGGAAACTCGCGCGCCGCATGACGTCCCGTGACGCCGCCGTTATCCTCGGGCTTCACCGCGCGGCCCGCATAGTTCTCCACGCCGCCGCGCTCGCGCACCCACGCCTCGCGGTCGCGCGACAATCCCTTGTTAACGTCGATGGCGACGTTCGCGTCCGTGTACGGCCCCGAGGGATCGTAGACCCGCACCGGCGCTTCTCCGCTCTCGGCCGAAAGCACGATCTCGCGCAGCGGCACGCGCAGGTCGGGCGCAAGCTCAGGCGAGGCGAAAACCTTGCGCGATCCGGGCAGAGCGCCCGTCGTCACTTGAAAAGGCGTCAGGTCGCCCGGACGGGTCGGCTTGTTCATGGCAGGCTCCGAATTTGAAAATCTGTATGGATTGAGGCTGTGAGGCGCGCAGCACGCTTGCCCACGCGCCAGACGAACGCGCGATACGCGCGCTAAACGAGGGCGTAGCCCTTGGCGGTGAGAAACGCGCCGAGCAGCAGCGCAACGAGCGCCCAGGCCGTGATCGCGTTTTCGCTGCTGAGCATCCGATTGGCCATGCTGGCGACGCGATCAGGCCAGACGATCCGCACGATGCCGCCGATGATGGCCAGCCATCCGATGACCGTGACGAGCACGGTCCACTCGGCCGACCAGACGTTGTGCGCGCGAACGATGGCCAGTCCACCGAGCAGCGTGAGAAGCCCGGCCAAAAAGATGAGCGCGGGTCGATCCGCCATCTCTTTGATCACGCCGACGAGCGCGGCGCGGTTGATCAGCATGGCCGCCGCAATGGCGATCATGACTGGACCGGCATAGCCGGCAATCAGTTCTGCATTCGTCATGTCATCCCATCCCTTCGCCGGTATCAGCCGGATCAGGTTCAAAGGGTGCTCGCGGACCCACCGCGATCTCAGCCGGTTCTGCCCGGCGCCCCTTGGAAACAGACCGACACTACGCCGCGAGGCCGGAAACGCAACCCCACGAAAGGGCGCGCCGGACGAACAAATGGCCGCCCGGGGGAGCGGGCGGCCAAGTCGGGAAGGGCGGAGGCAGTGGGGTCGTGATTAGTTCCAGCGGCTGTAGGGGTTGTAGCCGTAGCCGTACCAGCGGCGCTTGCCCCAGTACTTGTGGGCGCCGAAGTGACGATGCTTGCGATAGTGATTGTGCTTGGAATAGCCGTAACCGCGATCGTACTTGCGCTCGAACTTGTGGTCATGACCGCGATGGCCGCGATCGGCCAGTGCCGGCGAAAGCGAAACCACAGACGCCGCAACGGCGATGGCGATGGTGGCGAAAAGAGAAGTCTTCATGTTTGGTCTCCCTTGCTAAGGGCCCGGCCGACGATGTGTCGGTCCCCCGAGCCTTGAGACCACATTGCCTGGGTCGCATTGAACCGCCTCTGAATGCCTGCTTCATTTGCGGTTCATGTTCGCGGGCCAATTCGCACGATCACTCCACTGCGCGGGCGTTGAGCCTCCAGCCACCTCGTGCAAACACCCGCGCCCCATAAAAAAAGCGGACCAGCAATGCTGGTCCGCGATCGTGAAAGCCGATAGTCGGGCGCGTGACGCGCTTACTTGCCGACGCGCGGCAGATTGAACAGGCGGTGCCAGCCGTCGCGGCTTTCAGAGCGAATGTTCTGGGAAGCCTGCTGCTGCATCTCCGAAA
The DNA here is from genome assembly GCF_019744875.1 of Hyphomicrobium sp. Classification (GTDB taxonomy): domain Bacteria; phylum Pseudomonadota; class Alphaproteobacteria; order Rhizobiales; family Hyphomicrobiaceae; genus Hyphomicrobium_C. The sequence continues at coordinate 342,684 of NZ_JAIETU010000003.1, forward strand.
GCGTGTTGCGATCGCTCTTGGTCAGATAGCCCTTGGCCTCCATCTGCGTCTTCGTGCGCGCGATGCGGTTCTGCTCAGCGCGAAGCTTGATGCCTTCCGTCCAGGTGATCGAGCCGTTGTTGCGGCCGCGCTCGATGCGCTCGCCCTGAATGGCCTGACGGTTGTCGAACGAGGCTGCGGAGGCCAGCGACGGAGCGGCGGCCGAGAGGATCAATGCGATAGCTGCGATGCGCTTCATGATGCGTTCTCCATTTCGAGGGGCGCTTCGGCGATGGCCGGGCCCGATGGCGAAATGGATAGCGCTCGCGCTTTGAACCGGTACTGAATGCGCCGCTCAGGTGGCGTTCATCTCCGGGAGATGCACACGCAGCCCACGGATGAACGGTCTTGATTATTGGAAAAGTACCCCTGAAACGAGAAGCGCCCAACCCCGGGGGGCGGGGCTGGGCGCATTAGCGCTCTCGCGCGCAGCGCCGGGAGGGAAGCCGGCGCTCCAGACGATGGCCTCGGTGAGACGGGGGGAGCTACCGATATATATGGCATCGTCTGACTGATGATGACATAAGCGCAACACGCCAGCTTTCAATAGGGGTCAACGGGCATTATCACGAAATCGTGATTGACTTTTGCCCGTTTTCCACAGCTTCACCCCGATTCGGCCGAGGATGGGCGCCAGAATTCCGCGCTTTTCCCGTCTGAGGTCCCGTTTCCCGGCAAGGGAGCGCCAAGATGTCGCAGATTTCCGGGCGTCCAGAATTCCGGGGCGCTACGGGTGGAAGTTGTTGAGGCTGACGGCCTCGATCTTGAACAGCTTGGCGTCCAGCGTCTCGGACTTCGTGAGCGAAGACAGCTCGACGCGCGTATCCAGGCCCTGCGCATCCGTCGTCACCCATTCCTTCAGCTCAACCTGCGGCTTGGTCGAGAGGAACAGCTTGATCTTGCCCGGCGCGTCCGGGCTCTTGTCGCGCAGCGCGAGCACGATCAGATCGTCCGACTCTTGAAGTTCCACGATCTGCGCGTCGCGGATCAGGTCGACGTCCTTGCGCAGCAGCAGCCGGAACGGCGTCTGATCGAGGGACACGCGATCCTCGTTGTTGAGGTCGAGATCCTGGATAGCGAGATACTCGCCGTCCGAAATGATGATCTGGCGCGACGGGCGCGAATAGTCGAAGCGGAAGCGTCCCGGACGCTTCACCATGAACTTGCCGCGCATGGGCTTGTTGTCGGCCGTCGTCTGGACGAAGTCGCCCTTGAGGTCGCCGAGGCCGTTAAAATAGGCGTTCACCGTCTTGACCAGCGCGGTCTGCGCATCGTTGAGCACGATCACGCCGCCGGGCGTCGCAACCTCGGCGTTCCATCCCGTTCCTTGGCCTACGGGATCCGGCGGCGTTTCAGCTTTCGCCTCGGGAGCCGGTGCGCCGGTCGCGGGCGCGCCAGGACGCTGAGCCGGGGTCGGCGCAGGAACAGGCGAAGCGGCTGTGCCGGCTGCGGCCGGAGGCGTACCAGCCGGAGGCGTCGCTGCGGGCGGAGTCGCGCTGTCTTGGGCCACGGCAGCGCCGACCGTCAGCGCCAATGCCAGCCCGGCCGCGGCGAGCAGTTCGAAAGTCTTCATGTTCCGTCTCATCACGTCCCCGCCTCCCCGGCGGGGAGCCCCTAGCTGTCTGACCGGACAATGCGACCACAAATTGGCGATTTGCCCCTTGCGGGCAACCGGCATTTTGATTTCCCGCCCGCAATCCACCTCCGCCGCCCCGGCACCAGCCGGTTCAAGCGCGTCCAGGGACGCGAGATGGCGAAAAACGTGAGGACAATCAGGCAATCGAGCGAACAGGCCCCTCGCCGGCCAGGATTTCGCGGCGCCCCGTATGGTTCGGTGCGCTGATCAAACCGTCCCGCTCCATGCGCTCGATCAGGTCGGCGGCCCGGTTGTAGCCGATCGACAGGCGCCGCTGCACGTAGCTGGTCGACGCCTTGCGGTCGCGCAGCACCACGGCTACCGCACGGTCGTAAAGACTGTCGCCGCCTTCGCCGCCCGCCCCGCCGCCGTTGGACGCGTCATCCGGCTCGTCCTGCGGCACATCGATATTTTCGATATAGCGCGGCGCCCCCTGCGTGCGGAGATACGCCGCCACGGCTTCCACTTCTTCGTCTGAAACGAACGGCCCGTGCACGCGCAGCATCTGCCCCGCGCCCGAGGTGTAGAGCATGTCGCCCTGGCCGAGCAGTTGCTCCGCGCCCTGCTCGTTGAGGATCGTGCGGCTGTCGATCTTCGATGCCACCTTGAAACTGATACGCGTCGGGAAGTTGGCCTTGATCGTGCCCGTGATGATGTCCACGGACGGCCGCTGCGTCGCCATGATGAGATGAATGCCGGCTGCGCGCGCCTTCTGCGCCAGGCGCTGCACGGCGGTCTCGATGTCCTTGCCGGCGGTGATCATCAGGTCGGCAAACTCGTCCACGACGACGACGATATAGGCCATCGCCGCGAGATCCATATCCTCGCGCTCGTAGATCGGCTTGCCGGTCGCGGCATCGAAACCGGTCTGCACCGTGCGCGTCAGTTGTTCGCCGCGCGCCTGCGCCCCGCTCACGCGTGTGTTGAAGGCTTCGATGTTGCGCACCGAAAGCTTCGCCATGCGCTTGTAGCGCTCTTCCATCTCGCCCACGACCCAGTTGAGCGCGGCCACCGCCTTCTGCGGATCGGTGACAACAGGCGTCAGCAGATGGGGAATGTCGTTGTAGACGCTGAGCTCCAGCATCTTCGGGTCGATCATGATGAAACGGCACTGCTCCGGCGTATGGCGGAACAGGATCGACAGGATCATCGCATTGACACCGACGGACTTGCCCGAACCGGTCGTACCGGCCACGAGCAGATGCGGCATGCGCGCAAGGTCCGCAATCACCGGCTCACCGCCGATGGAGCGCCCGAGCGTCAGTGGCAGCACGCCGTCGGCCGAAGCAAACGTCGGGCTTTCGATCAGCTCACGCAGGCCCACCATGTCGCGGCGGCTGTTGGGTAGTTCGATGCCGATCACGTTGCGTCCCGGAATGACGGCCACGCGTGCGCTGGTCGCGCTCATCGAGCGCGCGATGTCGTCGGCCAGCGCCATGATGCGCGTGGCCTTCGTGCCGCGGGCAGGTTCCAGTTCGTACAGCGTGACGACCGGCCCCGGCTTGATGTCGCGCACTTCGCCTTTGACGCCGAAATCCGCCAGCACGTCTTCGAGCAGCCGCGCCGTCCCGCGCAGCACCGTCTGGGAGAATTCAGCCGTCGACTTCGAGGGCGGCGTGCGCTTGAGCATGCTCGCGGCAGGGCGCTTGAAGGTCACCTCAACCTTGCGCGCGATCGCCTTGAGAATGGCGGGCGCGCCGCGGCGGACAGGCTGCTGCTGGCGAACCGGCTGCATCGAGGCTTGCGAGGCCTGGGCAACCGGCGCCGAGGGAACAGGCGACGGCGCGGGCGCGGCTTCGCGCGGCACGTCGCGCGCGCCACCCGCATTGCGCATGAAGCGCGGCAGATCCTGATTGTCCATGGGCGGGGCGACCGGCGCGGGACGCGCGCCCGCAGGCGCAAAGCGTTCGGCCATCGCACGGCTGGAATAATCGAGCGTCGTATCGGGCTCGGCGTCGTCCATGCCGAAGTCGTCCGGCGCGGCATCGGAAAAATCCGCGCGATCTTCGGCGTGCTGCGGCGGCGCGCCATAGTCTCCGGCCGAGTAGCTGCGCGCGTATTCGGCCGCAACCGGCGAGCCGGGTAGCATCGGCTCCAGCGTGCGCGGAGCGGCCGCGACATCGCGCGCACCCCAGACGCTCAGCGTGCCCAGCGCCGACATCAGGCTCTGCGAACGCGCGCGCGGCGGCGTCCAGGATGCCTCGGCCGGACGGCTGAGTTCAGGCGTGGAATGACGGATCGTACGATCGCGGCGCAGGCCAGCGAAAGGAATATGCTCGCGCTTCAATCCCGCCGCTTGCGCCAGCGACGACAGACCGATGCCGAACAGCAGGATCGCAGCCGCGATCGCCGCCGTGTCCGAGCTGATGAAAGTCATGATCGAGGCGAAGAAGCCGAAAATCACATCGCCGAGAATGCCGCCGTAGCCATGCTCGAGCGGCCAGGAGCCGGCCATCGGCAGAGCTGAAACACCACCGGCCAGCGCCAGCAGAGCGAGCGGGTAATAGGTCACCTTCGTACGCAGGCTTGCGACCTGCTGCGACACCACGAGCTCGACACCCCAGATCATGATGGGGAAGAGCGCGACGGCGGAGGCGAGACCGAGAGTCTGGATCAGGAGGTCGGCGACGATGGCGCCGGGTGCGCCGAGGGCGTTGCGCACAGCCCCGCCCGTGACATGCGTGAGGCTCGGGTCCGATACCGACCACGACACGATGCTCGCCCAGACGGCGGCCAGTACCGTGAGCAGCAATAGGCCGCTCGCGCGCCCGAACGCACCAATCAGGTGAGCTTCGAGTGCGGCCGGCAGAAGGCGTTGACGGTGAAGCCCTGATGCGGACGGCATGGCAGTGAACGTCTCTTACGCAGATACATGAACGAACCGTTCGAGTGCTTCCCTGATCGTCCGGACGTCATGCACCAATGCCACGCGCACGAAGTGTGCGCCCGGATTAGTCCCATCGCGCCCGGTCTGAGCCAGGTAAGAACCTGGTATCACCTTGACGCCGAAACGTTTCCATAAGGTTAGTGCCGTGTAAGCGCCGTCCCCGATACTGCTCGTATCGAGCCAGAGAAAGAACCCTCCGGCCGGCCGCCGGTAGCCGAACCGGCTCCCCAGCACAGCGTCCGCCACGTCGTACTTCGCAGCGTACGCCAGCCGGTTGGCCGTCACGTGCTGCTCCTCCGCCCAGACCGCCGCCGAGGCATGCTGCGTCGGCCCCGGCATCTGGGGCCCCACGAGATTGCGCACCTCGAACAGCATCTGGAGGAAGCCCGCATCCCCCGCGCAGAAGCCGGACCGCAGCCCGGGCAGGTTCGAGCGCTTCGAGAGCGAGTTGAACACGACAATGTTGCGGAAGCGCTCGAGCGTCTTGGCCGCCACCTCGAGCCCGCCCGCAGGCGGCGCGCCGCTGTAGATCTCCGAATAGCATTCGTCGAAGAACAGCAGGAAATCGTAGGCCCGCGCCAGCGCCAGCGCGCGCGCGATGTACGCTTGGCTTGCCACCGCACCCTGCGGATTGGCGGGCGAGCACAGATAAAGCGCCGCCGTCCGCGACAGGAGTTGCGTATCCGCCTCGAGCGCATCGAGATCCGGCAGATGGCCCGTGGCCTCCGTGGCGTCGAGGAACACCGGCTCCGCACCCGACGCGAGCGCCCCGCCGAGGTAAGCCTGGTAGAACGGGTTGCACATCAAAACAGCGGGCCGCCCGGCACCGGCCTTGCGCCCGACCGCCGCGAACGCCGCATAGAAGAGCCCCTCGCGCGAACCGTTGCACGGCAGGATCTCGCTGGCGGGATCCACCACGCCCGCCAGGTTGTAGCGCCGGCCAATCCAGTCGCCGATCGCCCCCCTGAGCTCGTCCGAACCGCGGATCGGCGGATACTTCGCGAACAGCGCCTCAGCTTCCGCGATTTTTGCCGTAACAAACGAGGGCATCGTCTCGCGCGGTTCGCCGAGCGTCAGGTCGATCGTGCGCTCGTGCCCCGGTGTGACCCCGTCAAGCAGGTGGCGGAGCCGGGTGAACGGCGAGAGAATAGTGCCGTCGGCCAGTGCCGCGAGGCTCAGGGTGTCGGACATCGGTTACGTGTTCCACACAGGGATGCGGGTCACGAGATAGCGTCCAGCACCCCGTATTGTCCACGGGCTTCCGCCGGAGAGCGCTATTCCGGTCGCCGCGCGAGCCGCCCCGGACCGTTCGCTCTACGGAATGGGGCCGCGCCGGGCCGTGTTGAAATTCGCAGCCGTCGTGAGCCCGATCGCCTGGTCGAGCCCCTTCACCCCGCGCAGGTCGGCCTCCTCGAGGTTCGCCCCCGTGAAGTCGGCCCCCGCGATTGTCGCCCCCGTGAAGTCCGCCTTGACCAGGTCGGACCCGCGCAGGTTCGCACCCGTTAGATCCGCATCGACGAACCGCGCATGCTTGAGCGACGTGCCGGAGAGCTTCGCGTCCCTCAGGATGGCGCGCGTGAAGTTGGCGCTCGACAGGCTCGCGGGCGCATTGACGGAGGGCTCGCGGGTGGCCGAGCGGCCGAGGATCGCGCCCGTGAGATCCGCATCCGTGAAGTCCGCCCGGTCGAGCCATCCATCGGACCGGAAACGCACGAGCTTGGCGCCGACGAACTTCGGCGCCTCCGCCGTGGCGACGCTGAGCGACGTGAAGACGGTCGGACGGATGATGCGGGCATCCGTCATGTCCGCACCGCTGAAGTCGGTCGCCGTGATGGTGGCCCGGTCGAGGCGCGCGCCGACGAGCGAGCTTCCGCTGAGGTTCGCGCGCGACATGTCAGCCCCATAGAGATCGGAGCCATCGAGCAGCGCACGCTTGAAGTCGAGCTCCGCGAGATCGAGCTGCGAAAGTTCGAGCCCATGGAGATCCGGCCGCGTCTCACCGGTCGCCTTGAAGAGGCGCTCGGTCACGTCCCGCGCCGTGAGCTTGCGCGTGACGCCCTGCGCCGGGTCCGCCTTCGCATTGGGCTGCGTGTAGCTCGGCAATCCGCCCGCCGCCGCGACAAGAGATGACAGCGCCAGCAGCCCGACCGCAATACCAAGAGCCCTTCGCATGGTCGTTCTCCGCATCGCCGACGAGCGCGGCCTGGATTAGGGAATGGGATCGAGCCGGGCGCTCTGGAAGTTGGTGGCCGACGTGAGCCCAATCACCTGATCGAGGCCGCGCGCACCCCGCAGGTCGGTCTCGTCGAGATTGGCCCCCGTCACGTCCGCCCCGGCAAGATTTGCCCCGCGGAACGTCGCCCCCGTCAGGTTCGAGCCCCGGAAGTTCGCGCCGCTCACGTCGGCATCAATGAAGCGAGCATACTTGAGCGACGCGCCAGGAAACTTGGTCTCCTTGAGGATCGCCTTCGTGAAGTTCGCGCTCGTCAGGCTGGCCGGCGAAAACAGCGTCTCCTCGCGCGACGCACCGCCCCCGAACACGGCGCCCGACAAATCCGCCCCGCTGAAATCGGCGCGGTCGAGAAGACCGTCGGAGCGGATGCGCACGAGCTTGGCGCCCACGAACTTCGGCGCCTCGGCGGTTTCGACTTCGAGCGTCGTGAAAATGGTCGGCCGCAGAATGCGGGCATCCGTCAGATCCGCGCCGCTGAAGTCGGCGGCCGTGATGGTCGCCCTATCGAGCCGCGCGCCGACGAGCGAACAGTTCGCCAGATTGGCACGCGACAGGTCGGCGCCGTAGAGGTCGGACCCATCCAGTCTCGAATGCTTGAAATCGAGCTCCGCCAGATCGAGGCGCGTAAGGTTGAGCTTGGCGAGGTCGGGGCGCGATCCCGGAGCCGCCTTGAAAAGCCGCGCCGTCACATCGCGCGCCGAAAGCTTCCCCGCCTGAGTTTCGTCGCCGGCGTCGGCAGTTGCATTCGGCTGCGTGTAGCTCGGCAGCTCGCCCGCCTCCACCAGCGAAGGCCAGAACGCAAGCGAAGGCGAGAGCGCAAGAACGGCGGCCGCGAGCCCGAGTGCAATTCGCATCCTCATCCTCCGCAAACGCGCCAGCTCAGCGCGAGTTCATTCGCCGGCAGCGCCGTCCTTCAGGAGCTTATAATTGATCGAATCGATCAGCGCTTCGAAACTTGCGTCGATGATGTTCGGCGAGACGCCGACTGTGAGCCACCGCTTGCCGGTTGCATGATCCAGCGTTTCCACGAGAACGCGCGTGACCGCCTCCGTGCCCCCGGTGAGGATACGCACCTTGTAGTCGACGAGCTCGATGCTCTCGATGTGCTTCTGGTACCGGCCGAGGTCCTTGCGCAGCGCCCGATCGAGGGCGTTGATCGGACCGTTGCCCTCACCGACAGACCACAGAGGATCCTGATCGCCGTTGATGTAGACCTTCACGGTCGCTTCCGACACCGTCACGAGATCGCCGGACGCGTTGTGACGCCGCTCGACCATGACGCGGAAGCTGTCGACGGAGAAGTAATGCGGCACGCGCGCGAGATGGCGCCGCGCCAAGAGCTCGAACGACGCCTCGGCCGACTCGTAGGCATACCCGGACGATTCCCGCGCCTTCACCTCGTCGAGCAGAGCCTGGACGCGCGGATCGTCCTTGTCGGCCGTAATCCCGAGCGTCTCCAGCGAGGCCATGACGTTCGAGCGGCCGGCCTGCTTCGAGACCAGCAGGCGGCGCTGGTTGCCGACCGCTTCCGGTGGCACGTGCTCGTAGGTCTCGGGATCCTTGAGGATCGCGGACGCATGAATGCCCGCCTTGGTCGCGAACGCGCTTTCACCCACATAGGGCGCATGCCGGTTGGGCGCTTCGTTGAGCAGTTCGTCGAGCACCCGGCTCGCGTGCGTCAGCGTCCGCAGCCGCTCGGGCGTGATGCCGGTCTCAAAGCGCTCGGCAAAATCCTTCTTGAGCAGCAGCGTCGGAATGATCGACGTCATGTTGGCATTGCCGCAGCGCTCGCCGAGACCGTTCAGCGTGCCCTGGATCTGCCGGCAGCCCTGGCGCACGGCGGCCAGCGTGTTGGCCACAGCGTTGTCGGTGTCGTTGTGCGTATGGATACCGAGGTTCCCGCCCGGCACATGCGCGACGACCTCGCCCACGATGCGCTCCACCTCGTGAGGAAGCGTTCCGCCGTTGGTATCGCACAGCACGACCCAGCGCGCGCCCGCGTCCAGCGCCGTCTTGGCCACGGCAAGCGCATAGTCACGATTGCCCTTGTAGCCGTCGAAGAAGTGCTCGCAATCGAGCATCGCCTCGCGCCCCGAGGCGACGACGGCGCGAATGCTCTCCGCGATTCCGGCCAGGTTTTCCTCGTTCGAAATGCCGAGCGCCACGCGCACGTGGTAGTCCCACGACTTAGCGACGAGACAGATACTGTCCGCCGCCGAGCCGAGAAGCGCATTGAGGCCAGGATCGTTCGCCGCCGACCGCCCCGCCCGCTTGATCATGCCGAACGCGGTGAAACGCGCCGTCTTGAAAGCCGGCTTCGACTTGAAGAACTCGGTATCGGTGTCGTTCGCGCCGGGGTATCCGCCCTCGACATAGTCGAGCCCGAGGTCGTCGAGCAGCGCGGAGATGCGCCGCTTGTCCTCGAGCGAAAAATCGACGCCCGTCGTCTGCGCGCCGTCGCGCAGCGTGGTGTCGAACAGGTAGAGGCGTTCCTTGCTCATCGTCCCGGCTTCGGTTCGTTGTTCGTGCGCTCAGCCGTCATTGGCGGCGCCGAGCTGCTTTGTCATTGTCGTGTTCGCGAGCCAGAGGTCATCCCTCGGCAGCATGGTCCGTTGCTTGGCCTGATAGCCGCGCGCCTCGAAAAACGGCACGGCCGTGTCACTGGCCTCGACCGTAATTTCGCTCGCGCCGCGCCCGCGGGCCAGCCGCTCAATCGCATCCGAAAGCGCCGCGCCGACCCCTTGGCCCGCGTGGTAGGGATGGACGTACAGCATATCGAAAATGTTGTTGGACTTGAGAGAGGCGAACCCGGCGTACTCGCCATCCACCTGCACGACCAGCGTCACCATCGACCCGAGCCGCTCGGCGAACGCTTCCGCATCCACCGCCGTGCTGGCCCAGGCCGCGCGCTGGTCCTCGTCGTAGTCCTCGGCCGTCAGCTCTTCGATGCTCTGCGCGAACAGCTCGCGCAGAGCCATCGTATCGGCCGGCAGGAACGGGCGAAGCGGATAGGACGCGGTCACCGGGCGACCTCCCAGCTCGTCACGATCTCGCCGGTCTGCGGATCCTTGGCGTCCTTGAGCGCCACGCCCATGGCGGCAAGCTCATCGCGCAGCCGGTCGCTCTCCTTGAAGTCCTTCGCCCGCCGGGCCGCAAGTCGCGCCGCAACCAGCGCGTCCACCTTATCGGCATCGACTTTCGCCGCCTCGACGCCGACGTTGAGCGCGTCGCGAGTTTCGCCGCCGTAGAGCCCCATGAACTCGAGCGTCGCGGCAAGCTCCGCCGCGCCTTCCGGATTGCGTTTGGCGGATTTGGCGAGCCCGTGAATGATCGAGAGCGCACTCGGGGTGTTGAGATCGTCAGAAAGCGCAGCCACCACATCGGCGTTGGGCTCCCCCGCCGCCTCGACACCCGCCAACAGATCCGCGAAGTCGAGCAGCGTCGCGCGCGCCTGCAGCAGCCGCTCCGCCGTCCAGTCGATGGGCTGGCGGTAATGCGTGCCGAGCATGGCAAGCCGCGCCACGCGCCCGTGCCACTGGTTGGCGCCGAACTTTTTTGTCGCCAGCAGTTCGTTGATGGTGATGAAGTTGCCGAGCGACTTCGACATCTTCTCGCCTTCCACCTGCAGGAAGCCGTTGTGCATCCACACCCGCGCCATCACCGGCGTGCCGTGCGCGCACCGCGATTGCGCGATCTCGTTCTCGTGGTGGGGAAACACCAGATCGATGCCGCCGCCATGAATGTCGAACTCGGGCCCGAGGTGCTTCTCCGACATGGCCGAGCATTCGATGTGCCAGCCGGGACGCCCGGGAGTTTCGATGCCGCAGGGCGACGTCCACGCCGGCTCACCCGGCTTCGACGGCTTCCAGAGCACGAAATCCATCGGCCCCTTCTTGTAGGGCGCCACCTCGACGCGCGCGCCTGCCTCCATCTCCTCGAGGGAGCGATTGGACAGCGTGCCGTAGTCGGCCATCGACGACACGTCGAACAGCACATGCCCGTCCGCCACGTAGGCGTGCCCGCGCCGGACCAGCGCATCGCACAGCGCCGTCATGCCCTCGATGTGCTCCGTCGCGCGCGGCTCGACCGTGGGCGGCAGCACGCCGAGCGCGGCGATGTCGTCGTGGAACTGCTTCTCGGTCGCGGTCGTGACCCGGCGGATGGCCTCGTTCAGCGGCAGATCCGGGAAATCCTTGGCGGCGCGCGCGTTGATCTTGTCGTCGACGTCGGTGATGTTGCGCACATAGGTGACGTGGTCCGCGCCATAGACGTGGCGCAAGAGCCGGAACACCATGTCGAACACGATGACGGGGCGCGCGTTGCCGATGTGCGCGTAGTCGTAAACCGTCGGCCCGCAGACATACATCCGCACATTGGCGGCATCGATGGGCTCGAACGGCTCCTTGCGCCGCGTCAGCGTATTATAAAGTGTGAGCGCCACGCGTCCTCTCCTCATCGTTCGCCGCGGGGCTCCTCGTGGAACCCAAGCACTATGAACCCGTTCCCGGGCCGGACGTGGCGTTTCTCTGTCTTGTGATGAGGCAAAGAACGAGGCCGCGCGCCAGCCGGACGTGACTAGCTCGAAATGGTAATGATGCCGCAAATGGAGCGGCGGATCTGGCGCAGGCGGGTTCTCATGGCCGGAGTTATGCGGGCACGCCCCGTTTGCGTCAAGCGGCGGACGCACCGGACGCGGAACCTGTGGCCCCCGGCCTGCGCTTCAACACCGCCAGCGCTTTAATGTGATGCGATTTAACGAGGATAACGGCGGGCCAGGGCGAGACGCCGCATTTCTCCCGCATTGACCCCCTATCCGGGGGCTCTCATAGTAAATCGAAGTGACGTGGAATTTCGGGGGCGCGTCCCCCACCGTGATGGAGCCGATGGCAGATTTCCGCATCAGCGGCTTCAAGCGCCGGCTTGGCGGCGCGACAGCAGGCAGGACCGCAGCGGCCGTGATCGCCGCGCTCGTGCTGGGCGGAGCCGTGGCCGTGCCCGCGCTCGGCCAGAGCTGGTGGCCGTTCGGCGGCAACGAGCCGTCCAACAAGCCCCGCCAGGCCCCCGTGCCGAGCGAGCCGATGTACCAGGACCCGGCCACCGTGCCGCCGCGTGGCGCCCCTGGCGCCGGTCCCGCAGGCGGCAGCCCGATCTGTCTCGAGCTCGAGCAGCGGCTCGTCCAGGAAGGCCAGCGCGGCAGCGACAACCGCAATCTCTTACCGATGGTGCAGACCGAACTGCGCCAGGTCGAGCAGACCTATCGCGAAAGCCAGAAGCAGCTCGATCGCGCCGACTGCTACGAATACTTCCTGTTCTCCAAAACGCTGAGGCGCACGCGCCGCTGCGTCGATCTCGCCAATCAGGCGGATACGGCGCGCCAGCGCATCGAGGATCTCGAAGTCCAGGTCCGCCAGCTCGAAGGCTCGCCGGGCCGCTCCTACCAGGATGAAATCGTCCGCGAGCTAGCGCGCAACAACTGCGGCGCGAGCTACCAGCAGCAGGCGCGCCGCCAGAGCGGCGGCGGCGTCTCGAACTTCTGGGAAGACGGCGAAAGCAGCGATTATCGCGGCGGCGGCGGCTCAGGCTTCGGCTCGCTCCCCTACGCCACCTACCGCACCGTCTGCGTGCGCCTGTGCGACGGCTACTACTTCCCGGTCAGCTTCTCGACGCTGCCGAACCATTTCCAGCGCGACGAGGAAGTCTGCCAGTCGAAGTGCGCAGCCCCCGCCCAGCTCTTCTATCACCAGAACCCCGGCGCGGGCATGGAGCAGGCCGTCGACGCCCGCACCAACCAGCCCTACACGAGCCTCAAGACGGCGTTCCGCTACCGCAAGGAATACATCAACGGCTGCTCGTGCAAGATGACCGAGTACCAGCCCGCCCCCGGCGAGGTGAGCCACACTCCAGCCGGCAATGCCCAGGGCTGGAGCGCTGAGGTGCCGACGGGCGCGACGCCAGCGCCACCCGATCAGCAGGGATTGCCGCCGGCAGCAGCCCCGCCGCCCGCCGCGCCGCCTCCGAGCGGCGGCGAGACGCTGCCCTGGGAAACGACCCAGTAAGCGAACTCAACCCGCAAACGAAACTCGGCGAGTTAGTTCGGTGAGCCGTCGCGCGCCGTGAGCCCGCGCGTCAAACCGGCGCCGGATGAAAGCTCTTCACCGCGCGGTATCCGAAGTAGACCGCGAGCACCAGCAGCAGCCCTTGCGCGATCTGGAACGGCGGCTCCGTCTGCGTCGGCGCAAGCTCGGCGATGCCGGGCACCTTCTGGAACGACTGCACGATCAGCACGAAGCAGTTGAGGTAGAGCGCGGCGACCGCCGTCGACGCGTAGATCCAGCGCCACGCCCCTGCGAGACGAAACACATAGAGTCCCGCGAGCGAGGCTGCGAGCAGCAGCAGAGACAGCGCTCCGAACGCCTTAGCCGGCGTGAACCCCGGCACGGGAAACATGAAGCCCGTCACGCTCGTCAGCACCGTTGTGACGAGGAACAGATGAGTGAGCCACCCCGGGCTTTCCGAACGCAGCATGCGCGGCACCACGAGCAATCCCGACACGATCGCGACCAGACTGATCGCCACGTGCAGCAGCGTGAATTCGTAGAGCGGTATTCCCAGCGTCATGGCGCACCCCCGATCCGAATTTCGGGAATAGTATCGGCTGTCCATTACCGCGCCAAGACATCCGTAATCTGAAAAATTGCTTAGATTATTCTCTGCATCTCACCCGGCTCCTCACGTGGCCACGTCACCCGGCTCCGAAACGCACCGCGTTGCGCGCCTTGGCTTTTGCCGCTTCGACATCACGGTCCCGAGGCGGCGCGAGCGTGACGAGCGAGCCCATCAAGTCCTGAGCTGCTGCCGCGACCTGATCCACGGCGCGATTGAACACTTCCTCATTCGCCTTCGAGGGATGCGTGAAGCCGGAGAGCTTGCGCACGAACTGCAGCGCGGAGGCGCGAATTTCATCCTCGGTCGCAGGCGGCGAGAAATTGTAGAGCGTCTTGATGTTTCGGCACATCGAAAGGCCTCCTTTCGCGCACGTGACTTGCAGCGCCTGATCCCAACTTGGGCGCTCGCAAGTGCAGTGTCCAGCCAAGGACGAACGGCCACGGCCTCGCCCGACATCGAGCTCCCACCCGTAACATCCGCATCGCCAGCCGGCGCCCGCCGTGGCATCCTCGGCGACGATGACAGACCCGCACGCCGCAACGACGACGCCACCTGCCGATCTCGTGCCCGGCAGATCCTGCGACGGCTGCACCATGTGCTGCAAGCTCATGGAGATCGACGTACTGGAAAAGCCGCGCGCCGTCTGGTGTCCCCACTGCGACCAGAAACGCGGCTGCACGATCTACGAAGTGCGCCCCGAGCCGTGCCGCATCTTCTTCTGCGGGTACCGAAAGGTGCCGAACCTCGACGAGCGCTGGAAACCCTCCAAGGCGAAGTTTCTGGTCAACTACGAGAGCCGCAACAACCGCATCGTCATTCACGTCGATCCGGCGCGCGCGAGCGCCTGGCGCCAGGAGCCTTATCTTTCGACGATCCGCCAATGGGCGAAGAACGCGGTGCGCGAGAACGGCCTCGTCCTCGTCTGGACCGGCGACCACGCCATCGCCATCCTGCCCGACCGCGAGAAAGACCTCGGCCGCGTGCGCGACGACCAGATCCTTGTCCCGACCCTCACGCAAACCCCGCAAGGCCCCGCCTACGACATTACAGTTCGAGACACCTAGCCGCGGCTAGTTCGCGGCCGCCACCTTGGGCTTGGCAATCTCGGCCTCGACGGCTTTGACGAGACGATCCGCATCCGGCGCCGTCGCCGAGAAGAAGTTCGTCACCAGCTTTCCATCGCGCCCGACGAGATACTTGTGAAAGTTCCACTTCGGCGCGTTGATCCAGCCGAGTTCCTCGCGCGCCCACTTGTAGAACGGATGCGCGCCATCGCCCGTCACGACGTTCTTGTCCGTCAGCGGAAACGTCACGCCGAACATGCCCTCGCAGAATTCCTTGATCTCGCCCGCCGCCTTCGGCTCCTGCCCGCCGAAGTCGTTCGACGGCACGCCGATCACCGTAAAGCCCTGCGCTTCATACTTGGCATTGAGTGCCTGCAGCGCCTCGTACTGCTTGGTGAACCCGCAGAACGACGCCGTGTTCACGACGAGCAGTACCCGCCCCTTGTAGTCCGACAGCGGCATCGGCTTGCCGTCGATGGACGTGAACGTGAAATCCCAGGCGGTCTTTGCCTTGTCGTCGGCAAGCGCGGCGGGGCCCGCCCCCACGACAGCCGCAAGACCGGTCAGCGCAGCGAGCGCGGCTTTGAACGTCATCGAACCTCTCACTTCAATGGGTTGCAGCGTACACATAGAGACGGCAAGCCGGTTGCACCAGCTATCCAAAACGTAACTTTTCAGATCGCGCGAAGCATGGCACGCTCACACCATCGTTCAACAACTGGAAGGAGGTGATCCGATGTCGAGTGGGATCTTGAGGACGGCGATGTCGCGGTCGCTGGGTTTCAGGCCGGATCTGCCTCTGGTAGTGGCTTAAGCCAAGCGACAAGCGGCCGGGCGCAACAATCGCCCGATTACGCCGCCGAAATCTCACGGGGGCTGTCCTACGGGCAGCCCCTTTGCTTTTTGGCGTCTGCGATCACGACGGTGAAGAGCCCGGAATGGCCTTACTCGGGATCGTCGGTCCCAACCACCTCGACGACATACTCCGCCGTCTTGGCCGGAGCCTGATCGCCCGCCTTCACATACTTGAACACGAGCGTGGCCTCGCCCGCCGCAACGCCGGTCACGCCGAACTTCTGCTTTTTCGGCGCGCCCAGCGCGGGGCGCTTGCCCGGCTCCGCCGCAGCAGCCCCATAGCCCTGATCAGCAACCGTCACGAGTTCGCCGTTCGCGCTGGCGCCCGCGTCGTAGACCCACGAGTAGCCGGTCGAAGGATTGCCATCGAGCTCGATGGCCGTCGACGCACCGACTGAGACCTGAAGCGTCTCGTCGTTGGCCGCAAAGCTCGCCGCTGTCATCGCAACGGCGGCCGCGAAACCGATGCCGATCGCGGCAAGCGCGCGGACTGAAGCAAGCAGGCTTTTCATCATCCCATCCCCCGATTGGCCCAAACAACGGCCCCAAAAGTACCTTTAGACACTTCCACAGCAAACGGAGCATCGCACGCAGCCCCGCGCCAGGTCCAGACAGGCGCCGCACCCAGCGCTTCGCCGACGACGAACCCGTCCCTTACTGCAGCACGTCCCTTACTGCAGCACGTCGATGTGCGCCTGGAACGTCTTCGCGCCGTTGCGGAACACGAGCGTCACCTGCCCCGCCTTCAGGCCCTTGATCTGGAACCGCTGCTTGGACGCGGACGCGCCGAGGTTCTTCACCGACACGAGGCGCGCCTGCCGGCTCGCCGCCCCATCGAGCACCCACGGCTGGCCGTCGAGGTGCAATGTTGTCGTCTCGCCGACATGAAGCACCTCACCCTCGCCTGCCGCACCAGGCGAAACGGCTGCGACCGCGACGAGCGCCGCGACGGCAACCGCTGCGAACACCCGCCCGCAGACGCTTCGTAAAACTCTCAATCCGTGGATCATGACTTGTCCGGCTCTCGATCGGCCCGCGTCCCCGCAGTCCCAGTCATCTGCTCGCATGCCGCCGCCCGGACGTCCATCCATCGGGCGGGAACGGACGGAATCCGGCGATAGTAGAGACTTCCGCCCAGTCTCCCCTCACACAGGCCCCGGCTGACGCATCGCCCCGCGTCGCGGCCCCAAAGAAGAACGGCGTTAATTGCCCCTCCATCCAACCACTTGCCGGGGTGGGACCGCCATGCCATGCCAATGGGGTTATCCCTGTAAGGAGTATTGATCATGGCCATGCTCGCATCGCGCCAAACGGCCCCGAGACTTTCACTTGTCCCGGCACTTGCACTCATGGTGTTGGCCCTTTTCACCGTCCCGGCCGCTCAGGCCGCCCCGTTGTCCACATCCCGCGCCCCGGATGCGCAAAGCGCCGTCATCAAGGTCGATCACGACTATGACGACTACGACGACTTCTACTCACGCCGCTACTATCGCCGTCACTATTATCGCGACCGCTACTACGGCTACGACTCCGGCCGCCGCTACCGCTACGACGACGGCTACCGCTACTACGGCCGCCGCCGTGTGACGGTCGATGCGCCCTTCGCCTCCGTGCGCGTCAGGCCGCGCGGCGTCTATGTTCGCGCCCCGTTCGTGAGGCTTTGGGTGCCGCGCTACTGAGCGCAATCAACGCATGATTGAGCAGCGCCACGGCTTCGCCCCATCACGGGCGGAGCCGTTGTTGAATGGCCGGCGGAGCCGTTGTTGAATTTTATTGGCTGTGTTCACTCTTTAACGACGAATTTCCTCCATCTGACCTCAATTCCGTCCATAGTGGACACAGTTCGCGTGGGTTCTAGGGGAGGTATGCGTGTTCAACCGCGGCTCAAATTCCGATTCAAGTGCACCGAAACCACCAATGCTGCCGACCGCAGCACCGGTGCCGCCGAGCCCGGCTCAATCGAATGGCCGCGCTTCGCCGTTCGGGGCCGCCTCCACGATGGGTCAGTCCGTCATCGGCACCGATCTCACCATCCTCGGCGACAAGATCACCATCATTTCGCAGAACAAGCTGCAGATTGACGGCGACGTGCGCGGCGACATCAACGGCAAGCAGATCGTCATCGGTGAGGACGGCTCCGTCATCGGCACCGTCTGCGCCGAGCAGATCGAAGTACGCGGCGGCGTTCGCGGCGCGATCAAGGCGCAGACCGTGATGCTGCATCCGACCTCCGTGGTCGAAGGCGACATCTTCCACCAGTCTCTGTCGATTTCCGAAGGCGCTCAGTTCGACGGCCGCGTGCGCCGCGCCAAGGACCTCACGGAAATCACGCCCAATCTCGACGTGAATTCGTATCCGAACGCTGGCAACCAGCCGCCGCAAGGCTGACCGGTTGCCGCTGCCGGCGCGCAGCACATCGCGCCTCTCCGTTTGGGGGGAGAGAGAGCCCTCTGCCGTTTACGGCAGAGGGCTTTTGTTTGCGCGCAATTCTAGAACGGACGTCGGCCCTAGAACGGACGACGGCCCGCGCTGTTGGCGTCGATGCAGGCCATGTAGATGCGGTTGTCGCGGCCGACATGCTGGCACACGTTGCGCTTGAGGTTCGGGTTGTTGCGGATCTCGTTAGCCGAAACCTTCACGCCGCGTTCGCGGGCGACCTTCGCCACCAGCTCATCCTGGCAATAGGGCGTCGCCAGCGGCACGCCGTTGACGATCTGGTTTCCGTTGACGCAAGCAATGCGCGCTTCGGCCGGACCAGCCAGCGCAAGGGCGACGAACGAGAGCGTCACAGCACCCACGGCGGCAGTGAGGCGCTGGCCGGAAGCGAGGCCGGCGGTCTTGGTCGATATCATAAAATACTCCATTGGTTTAGGCACCACCGCCCGGGGGCGAGGCAGGGCGCCGGGAATGCGTCTTAGGGACTTGAGGGGCGTGGCCGCTATACCGCGCGGAACAGCCCAAAACGGGCCAAGTGTTCACGGACGATATCGGGGCAAGTGCACTTTGCACTAAGGTATGGGGATCCGCCCGGGGAGTTCAAGGCGGCGAGGAACAAACATGCTGACGATCTATGACACCAACGGCGAAAGTCTGGTTCGCCACAACGAAACCGCACCCATCTCGCCCGACACCGTCTGGTACGATCTCCTCAATCCCACCAAGGAGGAGGACAACCACGTCGAAGCGCTGCTCAAGATCTCGGTGCCGACGCGGGCGGAAATGCGCGAGATCGAAGCCTCGAGCCGCTTCTATCATGAGAACGGCGCGAGCTACATGACGGGCTTCATCGCCCACAACATCGACGAGCAGACGCTCGGGTCGTCAACGCTCACGTTCATTCTCACCGGCAATGCTCTCGTCACCGTGCGCTACAGCGACACCAAGGCGTTCCCGACGTTCCTGTCGCGCGTCGAGCGCCGCGACGCCACGTGCAGAACGGGGGCGAGCATCATGGTCGGCCTGATCGAAACGCTCATCGAGCAGCAGGCCGATCTGATCGTGAACATCCAGGATCGCGTCGAGAAAATCGCCCAGGGCATTTTCAGCCTCGACAAGCGCCGCACCCGCGACACCAAGCTGGACGTTCTTCTGAAGGGCATCGGCAAGCAGGGCGACATGGTCGCGCGCCTGTCGGAAAGCGCAACCTCCATCGAGCGTGTGCTGCACGTGTTGCGCAACACCGCCCAGGAGCGCAACTGCGACGGCAAGATCTTCCAGCGCATCGGCACCACAGACCGCGATCTCAAGTCGCTCTCCGAGCACATGCGCTTTCTTTCGGATCGCATCGGCTTCCTGCTCAATGCCACCCTCGGCCTCATTTCGAATGAGCAGAACCAGATCATCAAGCTCTTCTCGGTGATGGCCGTGATGCTGATGCCGCCGACGCTCGTCGCCTCGATCTACGGCATGAACTTCGAGCACATGCCGGAGATCAAATGGCTGCACGGCTATCCGATGGCGCTCGGCCTGATGGTGATATCCGCCGTCATCCCCTTCCTCTATTTCCGCCGCAAGGGGTGGCTCTAGCGCACACCTCACCACTTATTCCTCCCCCTTGTGGGGGAGGTTAAGAGGGGGGATTCCAGAACATTCGCTGTTTTGCCCCACACAAGAGTTCAGGAGCACTCAGAGCAGCATCGATCCGATCAAACTCGCCGCCGCGCAAATCGCGAGCGCGGCCAGGATGCTGCGCGTGGCAAACACAATGACGAGAGCCATAACCGCGAGCGCCCCCAGCGCGGGATTGAAGCTCGACAGCACCGGCAGCGTCGGACTGACCGGCCCCCAGGCCACCGGCCCCACCTCGCGAAACAGCACATGCAGCGCAAACCAGAGCGTGAGATTGAGGATCACGCCGACCACCGCCGCCGTCACCGCCCTGAGCGCACCCGACAGGCGCGGCTCCCGCGTCAGCCAGTCGATGTAAGGCGCGCCCGCGAAAATCCAGAGGAAGCACGGCGCGAACGTGGCCCATAGCGTTACGAGCCCGCCGAGCACGCCCATCAGCAGCGGCCAGTCTCCGCCGTGACGCCAGGCCGCCAGCACACCCACGAACTCCGTGACCAGGATCAGCGGACCGGGCGTCGTCTCGGCCAGACCAAGCGCATCGAGCATCTCGCCGGGCGAAAGCCAGCCGAAGCCGTCGACGACCTGCTGGGCCATGTAGGTCAGCACGGCATAGGCACCGCCGAACGTCACGACCGCGAGCTTCGAATAGAACACCGCCAGTTGCGAGAGCACATGCGACGGCCCGAAGAGCGCGCCGACGAGCAGCAGCGGCGCGATCCAGATCACGAGCCAGACCGCAATCGTCTTGAGCGTCGCGCTCGTGCGAACGGGCGACGGCGCGGCCCCCTCCGTCACCTCATGCGCATTGGCCGACAGGTAGCCCACAGCAAGCGCAGCCGCGACGATGAGCGGAAACGGCACATGGAACGCGAACAGCGCCACGAAGGCGGCCGCCGCAATCAGCCAGTCCATCGGCCCCTTCAAGGCCCGGCGCGCAACGCGCACGAGCGCCTCGACGACAATCGCGAGCACCGCCGCCTTGACGCCGACGAACAGCGCTTCGACCACAGGCAGCGACCCGAACGCGGCGTAGAGCAGCGCGAGCGCGAGCATGATCGCCGCGCCGGGCAGCACGAACAGCAATCCGGCCGCCAGCCCGCCCGCAACCCCGTGCAGCCGCCAGCCGGCATAGGTCGCCAGTTGCATCGCCTCAGGGCCGGGCAGCAGCATGCAGAAGTTCAACGCCGACAGAAATCGCTTCTCATCGAGCCAGCCGCGCTTCTCGACCAGCTCCTGGTGCAGCAGCGCGATCTGCCCCGCCGGCCCGCCGAACGAGAGCAGCCCGATCCGCGTCCACACCCCCAACGCCTCCCGGAATGAGGGCGGCTGCGAGGTCGAAGGCATTGCGGGCTGGGGCATGACCTGTCCTTGGGCGGGGCTCTCTCATTAACGGCTCTGCATGACGCTCGATAGTGCGGCAACGATCGGCCACAGCCCGGACAGACCACGCGGCGCGATCACAAAGCCCACAAACGGACGCCACAAAGACGACGCATTTCCAGAGCCTTGCAAGCCTTAGATAACCCGTTTTGTTCTGCGACCTGCCGTCGCACTTATTGCAGCGCACAATAAAAAACGATGCAGAATCAACGCTGCATCCAATCGTTAAAAACAATGTTCAGTAACGGGCATTGCTTCCGCCCAATTCGGCTGGTCAGGTGCCGCTCACCAGAACGGGGGGTCATGCACGACCCCGCATTTCATAGTGGCAGGACACAAATTCTGGTGGTGCACCGAGATCCTCTCGTCGCACCGGTGGCCCGACGGCTTGAAGAAGTTGGATCCGCCAAGGCGGACGGCGAGTGACACCCAGGAGGGGACCTCGACCGCGTTGGGCCTTTTCGAACCACGGCACTGCCACAGGGACGAATGGAGAATGACTATGCGGTATATTGCATTGGCGACGCTCGCACTTTTGACGGTTGGCACGTTTGACGCTCGCACCGCGAGCGCAGCCCCCCGGAAGTGCGTCGGCACCGAAGTCGCTTGCAAGTCGGCCGGTTCGGCATCGAAAGCCAGCTACAAGAAGGCGAGCTACAAGAAAGCCAGCTATAAGAAGGCCAGCTACAAGAAGCAGCACGCCGTCGCGCACAAGAAGGGCAGCCACGCTGCTCGCCGCGCCGCTGCACACCAGAAGCGGGTCGCCAAGAAGACCTCCGGCTCGTCGTACAGCGCTGTTTCCCACTCGGGCGGCGGCTCGGGCATTGCCTCCTACTACTGGCAGGGCCAGCAGACCGCTTCGGGCGCACGCTTCAACCCGAACGGCCTCACGGCTGCTCACCGCACGCTGCCCTTCGGCACGCGCGTTCACGTGACCAACCACTCGAACGGTCGCTCGGTCACGGTCACGATCAATGACCGCGGTCCCTTCATCAAGGGTCGCGTGATCGACCTGTCGCGCGGCGCCGCCAGCGCCATCGGCATGACGGGCCAGGGCCTCGCCCGCGTCTCGTACACCGTCGTCGGCCGCGGCTAAGCTCGGACGCACGAACGACATCGAAGGCGAGCCGCCCCGCGCGGCTCGCCTTTTTTATTGGCGATGCCCCTCTTCACCACACTGCCCATTTGGGCTTGGGCTGGCGGCAATTATCGGTATATTACGGAAAGTTACTATCCCCAGCGTGAGCGTTCCCGCACGATGAAAGCATCACCGAGCAGCAAGGAGCGCGCGGCCGCCGTCCAGACCGTCCGGACGGCGATGGTCGAGAAGAAGCTCACCCAGGCCGAGCTGGCCGACGCCGCCGACTGCCATGAGAAGACCATCCAGAACCTTCTGCACGGCAAGCCTGTGCGCGAGCAAACCCTGTTCGACGTCGCGATGGTGCTGGGTCTCGACTATCAGCGCCTCAAGGAGTCCTGGTTCGGCTCCATGTCCACGGCCCAGCCCATGGAGCTCAAGGGCGAGGGCGGCGTCGTGGCCCCGGTCTACATGGGCGCCTACACTCACGCCGCCGTCGACCACTACATCGGCAGCTACCTCACCATCCGCCCCGCCTTCGCCAAGCCCGACGCAATCGTCGCCTACCGCACCGACATCGTCTGGGATCCCGAGTGGCCGAGCCTGCTGTTCGAGGAACGCGAGCGCCCGGACGCGCCGTTTTCCCACCGCGGCCGCCTCTACGTGCCGGCGTCGTCCATGTACATCCACCTGGTGTCGCTGACCAAGGGCGCCATGCGCATGGTGCTGATCTCGCAGATCGACCAGAACGGCGAGATGCGCGGCCTGATCACCACCCTCAACAAGCAGCGCGCATCGTACGTGCCCGTCTCGGCGCCGATCGTCTATTTGAAGCGGCAGGAATTCAAATCGCTGGCGCTCGGCGAGATCCTGCCCAAGACGCCGGACTACAAGATCTACAAGGCGCTGCTCGAGACATCCGTCGAGGAAGGCTACGCCAAGCTCATCGGCCCCTAGCGACGCCGCCGTCCCTTACGCCCGCGAGCGCAACGGCTCGGCGCCCGCTTCGGCATCGGCTGCGGGCTCGTCCTCGACGACGTTCGACAGATCGCCCTGGAAGCGCAAGGCGAGATCCACCGTCTCCCTCCGTCCGACCGATTTCAGGTGCTGCCCGATCCACTTGTGGGCCTGCGTGCGACCCGCCCCGTGAAGATAGGTGAACAGCCCGAGATCGGGCTTCATCTTGCTGTCGTCCGAGAGGCTCGCCGTGTAGCGCCCCGCCTCGATCAGATGGAAGCGATGCGCCGCGAGCGCTGCTTGCCGGCCACGCCGCACGGCGCCGAAGCGGCCGCGCATCGCTTCGCGCACGGCCAGAATGAACTCCACATCCCGCAGCAGCGGCGCATTGAACGTCAGCCGGTTCGTCGTGCTCGCGATCTCGCGCGCGCCCTTCGGCAGAACCGGCCGCAGCAGCGGATTGATCTGCACGATCAGCGTATCCGCGACCGGGCTGTCGCTCGCCAGCGTCACGAGATCGGGGTTCTTGGAAAACCCGCCGTCCCAGTATCCGACGCCATCGATTTCAACCGTGCGATGCAGCGTCGGCAGGCACGCCGACGCCAGCACCGCGTCCACCGTCATCTCTTTCTGGCGAAACAGCCGCGACCGCCCCGTGGCAACCTCGGTCGCCGCGATCAGCAATCCAACCGGCGACTTCTCGCGAATGGCCTCGAAATCGATCGTCTCGGCCAAGAGGTTGCGCAAGGGATCGAACCCGAGCGGATTGAACTCATAGGGCGACAACAGCCCCGCCACCTGCGCGAACGTCGAGGAGTGCGTGAGCCCGAACAGGAACGGATTGAGCCTGAGGAGATCCGGCACGCCCGCCTTGTGCACGCCCTCCCACACCTCGCGCAGCTTAGCACGCGCACCAGCCCGCCCGCCCGTGGCGAGCCCCGATGCCAGCGCGACCGCATTGACCGCCCCCGCGCTGGTGCCCGACACGCAGCCGAACGTCAGCGCGTCTTCCTCGAGCAGCCGGTCGAGCACACCCCACGTGAAAGCGCCGTGCGCGCCGCCACCTTGGAGAGCCAGATTGATCCGGAAATGTCTTCTGAAGCGCAGCAAAAAGGAATGCTCCTGGCCCACGCGCGGATTGGTTAACCCTAGCACGATGGAGCCTTACGTCCGCCCCGCAATAGGCCGCATGACTTAATTGCACCTGCCTAAAAGTGAGCACAAACGCATTTGTTTCATGCGTTCATGACTTTGGCGCAACAAGCTCGCGCTCGTCGAGCGCCACCACCTCGCCTCCCTCCACAGCCAATCCGCGCGTGATGCTGACGATCCGGGTGCCCCCTTCGTCGCGGCTGAGGCGCAGCACGCGATAGCGCGCCAACGGCTCGTCGTGACGCGGCCGGCCCGCCGAGGCCGCCGATATGCCCAGCACCGGCACGCCGCTGCGCCACAGCAGCGTGTCACGATGATTGTGTCCGTGCAGCACGAGCTCGGCCCCGCAACGGTCGAGCACATCTCCGAACGCAGCCGCATCCGACAGCGCCCGCCGCGGCGGCGCCTGCCCCGGCAGCGGCGGATGATGGATGAGAACGACGCGGATGAGGTTCTGCGCCTTGAGCCGGCCGAGACACGTCGCGAGATCCGCGAGCTGCGCCTCGCCGAGACGGCCGATGGCGGAAAACAACGGCGTTGGAATTGCGGAGTTGAGCCCGATCAGCGCCACCGGCCCTAGGATCTTCACGAACGGAAACCGCACCGGCTCGCTCGCGCTCCAATCCCCGCCCGAACGCATGTACGGCGCCCACGTGTCGAGGCACGACGCGCCATGCAGCCGCGCCGTATAGATGTCGTGGTTGCCCGGCACGACCGACACGCGGTCCGGCTCGCCGAGCGAAGCGAGCCACGCCGTCGCCGCACCGTACTCTCCCGGCAAACCAATGTTGGCCAAATCGCCGGTGACGGCGATATGATCGGCGCCCTGCGCGAGCGCATCGGCCGCGATCAGGTTCGCGACCTCACGCCGGTGAATACGCACCCGCCCGCGATGCCAGTTGAGATAGCCGACGCCCCGTTTGATGTTCCAGTAACGCCAGTGAAATCCTTCGATCGGCCCGAGGTGAACGTCCGACATGTGGATCAACGTGAATGTCTGGGTCATCTGCCCTCGAGCCGTGATCGTGTCTGAAGCCCGCGTATGCCCCGCGCCGGAGCGCGCTCCATGGCCTCGCCGAGGACTGCCACGTGCTGCCTGAAAAGCTGATCAGCAAAACCCTGCAGCGCTACTGGCGGTACTCTCGCGGTTTGACGTTGGGCGCGCAAGGCGTCGTGCTCGACGCCGACAACAAGGTGCTCCTGATCCGCCATACCTATCGGCCAGGATGGCATTTCCCCGGCGGCGGCGTCGAGAAGGGCGAGACGGTCGAGGATGCGCTGCACCGCGAGCTTTACGAGGAAGCGGGCGTCGAGGTCACGGGCCTGCCCGAGCTGTTCGGCCTCTATGCCAACCATCACCTCTTCCCGGGCGATCACATCGCGCTCTTCGTCGTCCGGTCCTGGATCCAGAAAGTGGTACCCAAGCCGAATGCCGAAATCGCCGAGCACCGCCTCGTGCCGTGGGATGCCCTGCCGGACGGCACGACCGCCCCGGTTCGCCGTCGCCTGCTCGAGATCATGACCGGCGAACCGCGCTCCCAGAACTGGTCGAATGCACGCTCCGAAAGCGTCCCCCGCCCGCCTTCGACATGAAGGATTTGCGACAACACCCGCCAAAAAGCCTGCTGAACGACCGCCAAAGCGTCGCCCTAGACCCACCCCGGGCGTCATGCTAAAGCGCCGCCCATGAGCAACCGGCCCGCCAGCTTGAGACCGACGACGCGACGAGAGCGCACGCACCACGCGCGCGCCTCAACGTCTGTCTGAACCTGTCCAGGATCCCGACCATGCTCCAAAACGTCGTCCACCGGCCGGTCACGCCGGAAGACATCCCTGTCATCTCCGATCTTCACAACCGCGTTTTCGGCCCCGGCCGGTTCGCGCGCACGGCCTATCGCGTACGCGAGCAGATGGGCCCCCGCGCCGAGATCTCCCGCTTCTGCCGCATCGCGGAGAAGGACGGCCGCATGATCGCGGCAATTCGGATGTCCGAGGTGACGATCGGCGGCGCCAAGGGCCCGCTGCTGCTCGGCCCCATCGTCGTCGATCCGGCCTACACCAACCAGGGCTACGGCCGCGCCCTGATCGGCGACGTGATGGAAGAGGCGCGCGCGGCCGGCATTCCCCTCATCGTGCTCGTCGGCGACGAACCCTACTACGGGCGTTTCGGCTTCAAGCCGGTGAAGCCGGGGCACATCACATTTCCGGGCCCGGTCAACATCGCGCGCATTCTCGCAGCCGAACTCAAGCCGGGCGCATTGAACGACTTCCACGGCTGCGTCTCTGGCGCTTGAAGCGGAGTGCTCTCCGTCTCGCCGCAGCCGTCGATACGGGTCAATCTTCGAACGGATCGCGCATCAGTATGGTGTCGTCGCGCTCCGGGCTCGTCGACAGCAGCGTCACCGGGCACTCGATCAGTTCCTCGATGTGGCGCACGTACTTCACAGCCTGCGCCGGCAGGTCCGCCCAGCGGCGCGCCCCGCGCGTCGACTGCGACCAGCCTTCGAACGTCTCGAAAATCGGCTCCACGCGGCTCTGCGCATGCGCGCACGCCGGCAAGCGGTTGAGCTTCTCCCCGTCGAGCTTGTAGCCGACGCACACCTTGATTTCCGAGAACCCGTCGAGCACGTCGAGCTTCGTGAGCGCGATGCCGCTGATGCCGGAAACCTTGGCCACCTGCCGCACCAGCACCGCGTCGAACCAACCGCAGCGGCGCTTACGGCCGGTGACGGTTCCAAACTCGTGACCGCGCTGGCCGATCGTCTCGCCGATCTCGTCCGTAAGCTCGGTCGGGAACGGCCCGGCGCCGACGCGCGTCGTGTACGCCTTGGCGATGCCGAGAATGAAGCCCAGCGCTCCCGGCCCGACGCCCGATCCGCTGGCGGCCTGCCCGGCCACGGTGTTCGACGACGTCACGAACGGATACGTGCCGTGATCGACGTCGAGCAGCGCGCCCTGCGCGCCCTCGAACAAAATGCGCCGGCCGGCCTTGCGCGCCTGGTCCAGCAGGTCCCACGTCACATCGACGTACGGGATCACCTTGGGCGCGATCTCGGCAAGCTCGGCCATCAGCGAAGCTTTGCTGATCTCTTCGCGTCCGAGGCCGCGGCGCAGCGCATTGTGATGCGCCAGCAGGCGGTCGACCTTGGGCCCGAGCGTATCGAGATTGCGCAGATCCTGAATCCGGATGGCACGACGCCCGACCTTGTCTTCATAGGCCGGGCCGATGCCGCGACCGGTCGTGCCGATCTTGCCGTCACCCGCCGCGTCTTCACGCACGACGTCGAGCTCACGATGGAACGGCAGGATCAGCGTTGCATTCTCAGCGATGCGGAGATTGTCGCGATTGATCGCGACGCCCTGCGCCGTCAGCCGCTCGATCTCTGCGATCAGCGCCCACGGGTCTACGACGACGCCGTTGCCGATCACGCCGAGCTTGCCCGGACGCACGACGCCCGAAGGCAGCAGCGAAAGTTTGTAGGTCTTCTCGCCGATGACGAGCGTATGGCCCGCGTTGTGGCCGCCCTGGAAGCGCACGACGACATCCGCGCGTTCCGACAGCCAGTCGACGATCTTGCCTTTACCTTCGTCGCCCCACTGCGCGCCGACGACCACCACGTTAGCCATGTTGCATTGCCCACATGTCATGAAATGGCCCCGGCTGATGGGCCGGGGCCAGAACCATCGCTGCTAGGTTTAAAGCGCTAGCCGAAAAGTGAAAGCGCTTTTCCGCCGCGGGCGAATTTTGCCAGCTTTTCAGAGGCCACGAGGGGCACGGAGCCCGCTCGCGACGGCATGGTTACTGACGGTATTGGATCGAACGCGCCGACGGCCACGAGACTCGGTAACCGAACTCGATCGTCCGCTCCTGGTCGGGCTCAAGCTTGCCCTCCCACATCAGCACGCCCCGCTTGTCGTCGACGTTCTGCTTCGTCGGGCTCGTGTTGCCGGTCAGATCGACCTTGATGTCCTGGTTCGCCGACACTGGGATCTGGTCGAAGACCGCGAGCGCGATGGCGCGCTCATGCATGCTCTTGATCGACAGCAGATAGTTGCGGTTGTCGGTGCGCGACGTCGAGATCAGGCCGGTCTCGCCGCGCGTCTCGGCGGCCACCGCATAGCGGACGCGCACAAGATCGTCGATGCCGAAGCCAAGCTCATGCTCTTCGCCTGGCGAGAGGATCGGCAGCCGCCCCGTGCCGACGAACGTGCCGTCGCGAAAGAGCGACGCCGTACCCGGCAGCAGCGGCGTGCCCTTCGGCACGTTGAACTTGGCATAGAGGAAGGCTTTCGCATCCACCTTCGGCACGGCGCGCACGGTGAGCTGCGGCTCCATCGTGTCGGAGCCGAGCTGCACACGCTTCGATTCACCCGTATCGGGGATCGTCAGGCGCCCGGGCACCGCATAGAGCGCATGGAACGGCGCCTGCACGACGTCTGCCGGACGCTCTTCGATCACGGCCTTCTTCACGCGCGCCCGCATTTCCACGCGGCCGTCTGCTTCCTCGGCCATTTCCGCCTGCGGCGCGGCCGCCGACAGTCCGTCCTCAGGCAAGAACGCACCACCCATCGGGGCAGGCGCCGTCGCCGGCGGCGGCACCGGCGCACGCGGCTCCGGCTCGAAATCGACGATAAGCGGACGAAGCTCCGGCGCCGCCGCGCCGGCCGTCGGCCGCGTCGTAGAAAGCGTGAGCGCGATGTTGTCCCAGCTCTCGCCAGTCTTCTGGTTGATGGCCGCGCGACGGCTGATGTCGATCTTGGGCGCAACGGTCTTGCCTCCGGTGGCGAGGCGCACGTCATAGAGCGGCGTCCAGGAGGCGTTCACCACCTGATAGCGCAAGGTGATGTCTGCTTCGAGTGCGGACTGCGTGACGACGAAAACCTTGGCTTCCGTGCGCTCCGTCCGTTCCGGCGCGAGCGAGCCGAGCTTGTTTTCGAGATCGGCAATCTTGCGGTCCACGTCGCGCATCTTGGATTGCGCATCCCGCAGCGAGCGCTGCGCCTCGGCCGACCCCGCCGAGATCAGCGCCAGCACGGCCGCCCAGTCTTCACCCTTGTCGGCGCCGGCGGCCGGCGCGGGCCGCGTCGGCAATTGCGTGAGATTGGTGATCAGTTGCTTCTGCGTTTCTGCGGCTGCCACCTGCGCCTCCAGCACGGAGCGCTCGTCGCGCAACTGTTCGATTTCCAGTTCGACCTGACGCTGCTCGGTCGCCGCCGCCTGCGCATCCGCGCGCGGCACGAACATCCGGCGCGTATCGACGGAGCCGATCTCGAGCTTGCCCGTCGCGCTGCCCTCGACCCGGATCGAACCCTCGACGGCGCCCGCCGGGAGATCCTGAAACAGAATGGTGTGCTCGCCCTTTTCGAGCTGCACCTTGGCGACGCGCATCACCTCCGCACCCATGGGATACACCGTCACGGCATCGATGCGAGACACGGCTTCAACCTCGGCCGCGTGGCCGGCGCGAACGCCGAGCACGGCAAACAGAAGCGACACGACAACGATCTGCTTCACGGGAAGGGCACCTTTCGGATGGCGTTGGGAAGTCACGGAAGTTGAGACGTTACTACGAGAGACGCGCGGATCGGCATGCGCGACGCGCTGAAATCACCTCGCAGGAACTCGCGAAGCGGTGATGGCACCTGTGCGGCCGTTTCGCGACGAAATTATGGCCGGCAGCACCCGCGACGTGCGCTGGCCCGAACGCAAAAAAAAACGGAGCCGCCCGAAGGCAGCTCCGCTCATTTACCAATCCCACGAAGACGCAGCCCGGGACAAAATACGTCGGGCCGCGCCTTCAATTCCTTACTTCATCGCGACCGGATACATCGGCTGCGGGCTGTCGAGGCGATAGCGCGCGCTCAGCAGAAGGTCATGCGAAGTGATGTCCTGGATTTCGAGGCCGGAGTAGGAGCTCGATCCGTCGTAAGCCGTTGCGCGACCGGTCTCGACGGAGCCGAGATCCGTGTAGCGATAGGCAAAGTCGAGAGTGAGCTGCGGCGTCACGTCGTAGCTCAGGCCCGCGTAGAGCGCCCAGGCGAAGTTCGTCGAGTAGGTGTCCTTGTCGCCGTAGAACACGCTGTTGTTCGGAACGTTGACGTCCTTGAAGCCCTGCACGTCGATGCCGGCGATGCCGATACCTGCGCCGACGTAAGGCGTGATGCCGCGGAACGTACCGAGATCGATGTAGGCGTTGAACAGACCGAGCCAGCTTTCGAGGTCGGCCGTGTATTCGTTGGTGCCGCAGTTTCCGGCAACGCCGCAAGGACCGTAGCTGTACGAATCCTGCGCCACGAAGAGCTGCTTGCCGCGATATTCACCCGTCACGTCGAAGCGCAGCCAGCGGCTGTGCTCGATACCGATGCCGAAGCCGTAAAGCGCCGTGCTCTTGATGTCCTCATGATGGACAGTGTGATTCACGAACTCAGGC
This sequence comes from Hyphomicrobium sp., assembly GCF_019744875.1. Classification (GTDB taxonomy): domain Bacteria; phylum Pseudomonadota; class Alphaproteobacteria; order Rhizobiales; family Hyphomicrobiaceae; genus Hyphomicrobium_C. The sequence goes on from NZ_JAIETU010000003.1 coordinate 373,130, forward strand.
TCGTTGACGAAAATCCCACCCGGCTCCGGGTTCTTCATGCCGATGGTGCCCTTGAGGTACCACGCGCGGCCCGACGGCGCCGGAGGCGGAATGTCCTTGATGCTGCCGTACCCGAGGTCGGCTGCCTGTACCGGCGCCGTGGTGGCAAAAAGCAAAGCTGCGCTGACGGCTGCGCCCGCCAGGACGCAAACGCGTGACGTTCTCATCGACTGTCCCTTTCGAATTCTGAAAACAGACGCAGCACTAATCTCTAGGGGACACTGTCGGAGAACGTTTAATATACACTTAAGCGGCGTCCCGCTTTGACCCATCGCGTGGCACACGCGCAGCATCGCGCACGCAGGCGATATCGCAGTCGCGATCACCGTGCGCGCTTCGACGAAAACGTTTCGTTAAGATGTTCTACGCGGCCTTGGCGGCAGTCCTCACCGCCTCGACGATATCGCCGACAACAGTGTTGACGAGACCCTCGTCGTCGCCCTCCGCCATCACGCGGATGACGGGCTCTGTGCCGGAAGGACGAATGACGAGTCGTCCCCCATCGCCGAGCTTCTGCTTTGCGCCCTCGATGGCGCGCTGCACGCGGCTGTCTTCCAGCGGCTTGCCGTTGACGTAACGCACGTTCTGCAGCACCTGCGGCAACGGCGTGAACCGCGCGCACACTTCCGAAACGGGCTTTCCGGTTGCCACCACGCAGGCCAGCACCTGCAGCGAAGAAACTAGTCCGTCACCCGTCGTCGTGAAGTCGGACAGAACGATATGCCCAGACTGCTCGCCGCCGACGTTGTAGCCGTGCCGGCGCATGTGCTCGACGACATAGCGATCGCCCACAGGCGTGCGCGCCAGCGACAGCCCCTGGCCCTTGAGATAACGCTCAAGACCGAGGTTGCTCATGACAGTCGCCACGATCCCGCCCGCGCTGAGCTTGCCCCTGCGGTTCCAGCTCTCTGCAATCACGGCCATGAGCTGATCGCCATCGACGATCGCGCCCTTCTCGTCGACGATGACCACGCGGTCCGCGTCGCCGTCGAGAGCGATGCCGATATCGGCGCGCACTTCACGCACCTTGTCGATGAGCGCCTCAGGCGCCGTCGAGCCGCACTTGTAGTTGATGTTGCGACCGTTCGGATCGACGCCGATCTTGATGACTTCCGCGCCGAGCTCCCAGAGCGCTTCGGGCGCCACCTTGTAGGCCGCGCCGTTGGCGCAATCGATCACGATCCGCAGGCCGTTGAGACGCAGGTTCTTGGGCAGCGTCCGCTTGGCGAATTCGATGTAACGTTCCTGCGCGCTCTCGACGCGCGTCGCCCGCCCGATGCTGTCTGCGGATGCGAGCAGCGGCTCGCTCGGCCCTTCGATCAGACGCTCAATCTCGAGCTCGACCTCGTCTGATAGCTTGTAGCCGTCGGGATCGAACAGCTTGATGCCGTTGTCGTCATAGCGGTTGTGCGAAGCTGAGATCATCACGCCGAGATCGGCGCGCAGGCTGCGCGTCAGCATCGCGACGGCCGGTGTCGGCATCGGCCCGAGCAGGAACACGTCCATGCCGACCGCCGTGAAGCCGCTCATCAGCGCCGCTTCGAGCATGTAGCCGGAGAGGCGCGTGTCCTTGCCGATCACGACGCGGTGGCGATGCGAGCCGTTCTGAAACAGCTTGCCGGCCGCCATGCCCACCTTGAGGGCGATTTCGGACGTCATCGGGTGCTTGTTGGCGAGCCCGCGAATGCCGTCGGTTCCGAAATAGCGGCGTGTCATCAGTTCCCCTCACCGGTCAGATGCCCCACGGGCGAATCTTATGTCCCTCGCGACCGCCAGCCAAGAGTGCATATACCCATTTTGCCCGATCCCTATCGGGCCCAAAAGGTGCTGGGGCCGCCGCGCCCGCGCGCGGGCGCCGAAAGTCCTACGGAATCACATGCGCGTGTAGAATCCGGGCTTCGCAGGTCGATTGGTCGGCGGATCGTACGATCATCGTTAACGCGCACTTACCCGCCCAGCCGGCGAAGCGCAACCCTCATGCCGCCTTCGCCTGTCGCCCCGCCGCCGGACGGGTGCAGGCAAACGCCCCCTCGGGGGGCCCTAGACCAGACGCGATTCCGAGCCCGCCTGCGCCGCCTCCCAGACCGCCACCGCCTGGCGCGTGTCAGCCACGTCGTGCACGCGGACGATCTGCACACCCTGCGAGAGCCCATGCAGCGCCGCCGCGATCGAGCCCGGCACGCGACGGGCCGGATCCTCCACATTGCAGATCTGGCCGATCAGCTTCTTGCGGCTGGCCCCGAGCAGCACCGGCACGCCGAGCCCGTGATAAAGGCTCATCGCCCCCAGCACCGCCACGTTGTGATGCAGGTGCTTGCCGAAGCCGATGCCCGGGTCGGCTATCAGCCGCGACTTCGGAATGCCCGCGTTCACGCACGCCCGGATGCGCTGCTCGAGAAAATCGAACACGTCGAGCACCACGTCGCTGTACTGCGGGTTGTCGTTCATGGTCTTGGGGTCGCCCTGCGCATGCATGAGCATGACGGGCAGCCCGCTTTCGGCGGCAACCTCGAGCGCATCCGGATCGTATGTCAGCGCCGAGACATCGTTGAGAATATCGGCGCCCGCCTGCGCCGCGCGCCGCATCACCTCGGCCTTGCGCGTATCGATGGAAATGAGCTTGTCCGTCTTCGCCCGCAGTCCCTCGATCACGGGGATCACGCGCCGCAGCTCGTCTTCCACCGCGACGAGATCCGAACCCGGCCGGGTCGACTCGCCGCCCACGTCGAGAATGTCGGCGCCTTCCTCGGCGAGTGCGAGAGCATGCGCGATGGCTGCGTCCACCGAGTTGTGCCGCCCTCCGTCCGAAAAGCTGTCCGGCGTCACGTTGACGATCCCCATGAGGCGCGGGCGATCCAGCGACAGCCCCGCAATGCGCGCGCGCGGGCTGCGGATCGCCTCAACGAGATCGGCCGCATCGAGCGTGCTCCGCCCCCAGTCGCGTTCGAACAGCTCACCGAGACCGATGGTCCGGCGCTGCGTGCCGCGCGGGCTTCGTTCGAGCACTTCGAGCGCCGAGAACGCGAGCGGCCCGCCGGCCAGCGGCAACCCGCCCCAGACTTCCTGCGGATCGTCCCCGATCTGGCTCGGATAGATCCCGAGCGGGCGGACATAGATGGAGCGCTGCATGGCAATCCTCGGACCATGGCCGCTTCGTCGGATGGACCCCGAAGCGGGCTGGATCGGTCATCGGCAAACGGAAACGGCCGCGATCATCTCGCGGCCGCTCCAGCACTTAAACGAAACCAAACTTGCTCAGCAAGGAAAGATGGTGCGCGGACCCTCTCCCCCGACCGGACGCATCAACCCGGCTGGGGCTCCATGCCGCCCGTACCCGGCTCCTCGCGCGGGCGCGTGCGCCCGGCGTTCGGCACGGCCGGACCGGCACTCCCCTTCGAGCCGTCGTCGTCGCGGCGCACGATCTTGTCGCCCGCCATGATCGCCTTGACCTCGTCGCCCGAGATCGTCTCCAAGTCGAGCAACGCCTTCGCCACGGCATGCAGCTTGTCGAGGTTCTCGGTCAGGATCTTCTTGGCCTTCGCCTCGCCATCGTGGATGAGCCTGCGGATCTCCTCGTCGATGAGCTTCGCCGTCTCGTCCGAGATGAACTTGGTCTGCGTCACCGAGTGGCCGAGGAACACCTCCTGCTCGTTACCGTTGTAGCGCACGCGGCCGAGCGTATCGGACATGCCCCACTCCATGACCATCGCGCGCGCGAGCTGCGTCGCCATCTGGATGTCGCCGGTCGCACCGTTCGTCACGTTGTCCGGACCGCCCAGGATGATCTCCGCTTCACGGCCGCCGAACAGCACCGCAAGCCGCGCTTCGCACCACTGGCGCGTGCGGCTGTAGCGGTCGCCTTCCGGCAGGTTCATGGTCACGCCGAGGGCGCGACCGCGCGGAATGATCGTCACCTTGTGCAGCGGATCGTAGGGCACGACGAGGCCGACGATGGCGTGACCCGCCTCGTGATAGGCCGTGTTGCGCTTCTCTTCCTCGCTCATCACCATGGACCGCCGCTCGGCGCCCATCATGACCTTGTCCTTGGCGTCCTCGAACTCGCTCTGCGTCACGAGCCGCTTGTTGCGGCGCGCAGCCAGCAGCGCTGCCTCATTGACGAGGTTGGCGAGATCCGCGCCCGAGAAGCCCGGCGTGCCGCGCGCGATCGTCTTCGCGTCGACGTCCGGAGCGACCGGGCTCTTGCGCATGTGGACCTTGAGGATCTTCTCGCGGCCCGCGATGTCGGGGTTCGGCACCACGATCTGGCGATCGAAGCGGCCCGGACGCAGCAACGCGGGATCGAGAACGTCCGGCCGGTTGGTGGCCGCGATGATGATGATGCCCTCGTTGGCCTCGAAGCCGTCCATCTCGACGAGCAACTGGTTGAGCGTCTGCTCGCGCTCGTCGTTGCCGCCGCCGAGACCCGCACCGCGGTGACGGCCAACGGCGTCGATTTCGTCGATGAAGATGATGCACGGCGCGTTCTTCTTCGCCTGCTCGAACATGTCGCGCACGCGCGACGCGCCGACACCGACGAACATCTCGACGAAGTCGGAGCCCGAGATCGTGAAGAACGGCACGTTCGCTTCACCCGCGACCGCACGCGCGATCAGCGTCTTGCCGGTACCGGGAGGGCCGACGAGCAGCGCGCCGCGTGGGATTCGCCCGCCGAGCCGCTGGAACTTCTGCGGATCGCGAAGGAACTCGACGATCTCTTCGAGATCGGCCTTGGCTTCGTCCACGCCCGCCACGTCCTCGAACGTCACCCGGCCCTGCCGCTCCGTGAGCAGCTTCGCCCGGCTCTTGCCGAAGCCCATGGCGCGTCCCGAACCGGACTGCATCTGGCGCATGAAGAACACCCACACCGCGATCAGCAGCAGCATCGGGAACCAGTTGAGAATGACGGACAGGATCGACGGCACGTCCTCGTCGGAGGGGCGCGCGTTGAACTTCACGTCCTTCGCCTTGAGGCGTTCAACCAGTCCCGGGTCGGACGGCGCGTAGCTCGTGAACGGCGTCGCGTTTTCACGCATGGTGCCGTGGATGCGATTGCCCGCCAGCGTCACTTCCTGGACCGAGCCGGATTCGACCGCATTCAGGAAATCCGAGTAGCTGATCTCGGACCCGCGACGGCCCTGCGTCGGGCTGTTGAAGAGATTGAAGAGCGCGGCGAGCAGCACAAAAACCGCCACCCAGATCGCAAGCTTCTGAAAGTTTGGATTCATCTGTTTTCCCGTGCCAACCGGCGCCCAGGACGGACACCGGCACGATCCACGCCAATTACCGGCTAAGATAGGGGGCGGGGGGGTGTTTGCCAAGTTGAATGCCCCCGCCTTTTCCGGCGAAGACGCCGCATCGTTCGCTTTTGGTGAAAGGTCTGCCTCCGATCACCTCACCTTGCGCTTGAGCCCAATGAATTCGGCGCTGAAGCGGGCGTCGCTGGGCAGCCTGTCGGCCAAAGGGGGCACCGCGATGATGCGGTCAGCCGACCAGATCGCGGGCAATCCGGCCGCGGCGCGAGCCGGGGGGCGGTCGTTAAGGCGAAATTTGTCCCGCAAGGTTGCATACGCGGCGAGCCCGAGCGCCCGCACCACGACCGGCGCATCGGGCGCATCGCCTTCTCCGTCGCCTTCCCCAACTCCCGGCTCGTAGCGAATACGGAAGCGCCAATCCCACAGGATCTCCTGCCCGACCTCCAACGGCACGGGCGGCGCAGCGACCGGCGGCGGCTCGCGATAGAGCCGCAGCGTCGTGCGCCCCTGCGAGACGATGCACCCGCCGAGCGTCTGCGCCATCGGCCGGTCGTCGCGCGTCATCGCCGCTTCGAGTGCTTCCACCTGCGACAGGCGCGCGGGCTTCGCCGCGCCACCGAACGCACCGAGCAGCCGCGCCAGTATGCGGATGCGCACTTCCGCAGGCTCGCCCCGCCACGCCTCGCGCGAAAACGAGGCGAACACTCCGCTGTTGAGAGCAACGAGCGTCTCGATCCGCTCCTCGGTCATCGTGTCGAGCGCGACACGGGCCCGCGCAAGACGCCGCGCGCTGAGCGCGAGCTTGTCATTCGAGAGGCCGAGCGCGGAGAGATGCGCAGCCGCCTGGCGCAGGCGCACGCGCTCGAATTCACTCCGGTCGTTGCTGGGGTCCTCGAGCCACGTGCCGCCGCTCTCCCTGAGAACCGCTGCAGCCGCAGCCTTCGGCACACCGAGCAGCGGCCGCACCAGCTCGACGGATCCATCCGGCAGCAGCGCACGCACGGACGCCATGCCGGCAAGTCCGTCGAGGCCGCTGCCCCGCCCGAGCCGCATCAGAAAGGTTTCGGCCTGGTCGTCGGAGGTGTGCGCGGTGACCACAGCGCCCGCCCCCACGGCGCGCGCATGCGCCACGAGCAGGGCATAGCGCGCCTCACGCGCCCGCTCCTGCACACTCGCTAGAGGCTTCTCCGCCCGCCACACAAGGGTCGCGTGCGCAAACCCTGCCGCACGCGCCTGCTCCGCAACCCAGTCCGCCTCGCGCGCGGCCTCAGCGCGCAGGCCATGATCAACCGTCGCCACGTCGATGATCAGACCGTTTGGAGCAAGGCCCGCTTTGACCCAGCGCGCCACGAGCGCCATCAGCGCCATGCTGTCGACGCCGCCGGAAACAGCCAGCACGACGCGCCGGTAGGGCCCCAGCGCGTCCTTCAGCAACGCATCGACTGATGCGAGATCCTGGAAAGGGTGCGGGTCCGTCATGGAGCGTCTCGATCGCGAGAGGCTCGATCGGTCGCAGCCCGCACGCCGTGCCGCGTCATGCGCCTAACAGGCAGACGTATCGAGCCTGCGGCCGGCGCGTCACGGGCAGCCAATCCGCTGCCGCTCGGTGTCGGCCTTCGACTTGAGAAGCGGCGGCGCATTCGGATACTTCGACGACACGGCCCGCAGCGACGCGCACGCATCCTGCCGCTTGCCGAGCTGCGCCAGCGACATACCGCGCTTCAATTGCGCGTCCGGCGCCTTGCCGCTCGTGCCGTAAGCCTGGATCACGAGGTCGAAGGCCTCGGCGGCATCCGCGAAGTTGCGTTGCACGTAGTGCGACTCGCCGAGCCAGTAGAGCGCGTTCGGGGCCAGCGGATCCTTCGGATAGGTTTTCAGGAAGTCGCGGAAGCCGGCCTGCGCCGCGCCGTAGTCCTGCTGCAGCAGGTGGCCGTAGGCGTTCTCGTAGACTTCCTTGGCGCTTCCCCCACCCATCGGATCGGCGGCCGCGTGCTGCTCGCCGCCCGGCGGCGGCGGCAAGGATTCGGTGCCGTACGTCGACGGCGCAGACGGCTGCTGCGGATCGACCGGCGGGAATGCGGACCCACCCGCGCTCGGGCCTGGACCGGCAGCAGGCCCCGGCGAGCGCTGTTCGAAGCCGCTGTCGGAGGTCACTTCAGTCGAGCCGAACCGGCTGGTTTGCGTGCCGTCATCGCCGAAACCCTGGCCCGACGGCCCGGACGCATCCGAGCGGCGGCCACCGGCGGCCCCCTGGGCTCTCATCTCGTTCGAGAGCTGTTCGACCTGCGCCGTAAGAGCGCGAATTTGCGTTTCGAGGCTGTCGAGCCGCACGCTGTCGCCGGCCGACATGCCACCGCCCTGCTCACTGCGCACCGGCGCCGATTGCGTCCCACCCGTCCGCGCCAGCGATTCGAGCGTACCGATCACCACCTGCAGATCCACGAGCTGGCCTTCGAGCTGCTCGACGCGCTGGCGCAAGCCCGCGCTGTCGCCACCACCGCCACCTGCGGCAGGCGCCGCACCCGCACCACCCGCCGCCCCTTTTTGCGACGGCGCCTTCGTCCCGGCGCCCTTGACGGCAGGAAGCTGCTCGGTTTCGAAACTCTGCGCCAGCGCAGCCCCGGAACCCATCAGCCCGGCCCCCATCACGAGAGCCATCGCAAGGCCCGCGGCGGACCAACCGAAAGGCCGTCGAAGAACGGGCGAGGTGGAATACATGGGCAACGAGCCCTCCTTTATTGAGCGGTCAACGTCACTGCGCGCGGCCTCGTGTGAACGCAGCGTGCGGCACGAAACGAATGCGAGGGCTTAGAGCACGCGGGCCAGGGCGCACGGACAAGCTCTCGCCGACGAACTGATGGCTTCACTTGCTCTCCGTCCTTCCCCGGCGCTTGTCAACCGGGTCGGCCCCCGGGGGTGGACCTTACTGGGACGCCGGTGACTGCGTGATGTCGGCCGAATCCGACCCACGCTCACCATCCGTGATCCGGCCTTGCAGCAGGATCGTGATGGTGCGCCGATTCTGGGCCTGGCACGCCGCTTCAGGGCAGTCCGACACCCGTTCTTCGCGGCCGCGCCCGTATGCCGTCAGCCGCGCCGCCGGCACGCCTTCCGCGATCAGCCGGTCGCGAACGACTGCGGCCCGCTGCTCGGAGAGCTCCAATGTTTGAGTGTCGGGAAGAGCGCCGTCATCGGCATGACCTTCCACGGCCGCCGACAGCCACGGATTCTGGATGAGGAATCGCGCTTGCGCCTGAATGACGCTCTGGGCGCGCGTGCCGAGGCTTGCGCTGTTGGCGCTGAAGAAGACGCGATCACCGGCCGCTGAAAGAAAACGCCCGTCGATATCGGCGGACACGCGCGCCTGTACGAGCGCGCTCCGGCTGAGCGGCCGGTCGACGTCGAGCGCGACACGCTTTTCGGTTTGCGTCCACGACGAGGCCGCATCGACCGCGGCCGCCGTAGGCGCACGCCCGGGAGCATGCGCAGCCGGGAGGGCCGCCGCCGCTGTGGGATCCTTTGCCGGCATCGTCGATCCGGGCGTCGCGGGTCCCGGCGTCGTCGATCCGGTCGTGGTGCTGTAGATTCGCCCGAGATGGCGGCGGGCCTCTGTCGCCTGCACACTCCGCGGCGCTTCGGCGATCAGGCGTTCGAACAACGGCTGCGCCTTGTCCGCGCGGCCGTCTTCAAGCGCGGCCATGGCCTGGCCGTAGAGCTCCTCGGCCGTATCGGCAGGCGCCGTCTTCTGCCAGCTCTCGAAGAACCAGCGGTTGCTGCCGTCTTCGCTCTGCTCGCTCTTCGCCTCGGGCACGCCCGCGGGCGGCTCGACGACGGAAAAGCCGCTGTGTGGATTTCGGATGTTGAACGTCCCGAGCGGGACTTCGCCGCTCGACGTATCGGACGTTTGAGATCGCGCCGGGATCGATGTGGCGAGCGGAAGCGCAAGAAGAGCCGCAAGGCAGACGACAGAGAGAGCAGTGCCTCCAGCCCGATGGGCGAAGCGATGGCCCATCGAATGACGGGCGGGGCGACAAGCGTCGCGGATGATCGATTTCTGACCTGCGGCCGCACCGTGCGCGCGCATGGAGGCACCCTCACTTCACCGGCCGTTGGAAACGCGCGGAATACCAGCCGGAACCCGCCACCGGAACCTGCTCACGTGTGCGCTTCCAATACGGCTAAACTTTGCCGCCGGAGCCTGGAAACAAGGCAGAATGGCAACACTTACGCCCTGGTTCACACCAAAGCGGTTGAGCCGGAACCCGCCGCAAACGGAATAGCCACACTCGGCCGCCACACCGCGCCACGTAAAGCCGGGTCGTCGTCCCGGAAACGAAAAAAGCGCACGAGCGAGAAGCTCATGCGCTTTGATTTCGAATGCCGCCGATCGGAGAAACCGAATTGTGGGCCCGCGCCGATCTTACGACGCGACTCGGTTGTTCAGCACCGTCTGGGCGCGCCGGTTCTGCGACCAGCAGGAGATGTCGTTGCATACCGCAACCGGCCGCTCCTTGCCGTACGAGATGGTGCGAACGCGATTCGCCGCCACACCGTTCTGGGCGAGATAATTGCGAACCGAAGTCGCGCGCCGCGCGCCAAGCGCGATGTTGTATTCGCGCGTGCCGCGCTCGTCGGCATGTCCTTCGATCGTGATCGTGAACTGCGGATACTGCCTCAGCCACTGCGACTGCTTCTGCAGGATCGCCTGGGCTTCCGGCGTGAGGTCCGTGCTGTCGGACGAGAAATACACGAGATCACCGACGTTCACGCTGAAGTCGCGCTGCGTGCCCGGCGTGATCGGACCTTTGCCGTCCGGCCCGAGCTGCGAGTTCGGATCGTTTTGATTGTTGGCGCACCCGCCGAGGGTCGCTGCCGTCAGCGCGAGCATTACCGCACACATAAAGCCCGAGGCCCGAAAAACAGGCGCCATAAATCTTCCTTTCGTGGGCTCAACGGCGGCACGCCCGCGCACCGGAGCCAAAACTGTCCCCTAACCGACCCAATTACCCGAGCCAAAGTACGAAAATGTGGCCACGTCCCATGCCAAGCTGAGATCCCCCGAAAATGATCTCATCGTCCAAACCCGGGTCGTTCCATCGGCGTTTCCCGCGAGCGCCTCCCTTGCCTCTGATGGGCTTTGAAGACGAGCCTGACGCTCCATGAGCGTGGCGGCGCGAAGCCGCCAAAATGGCCGTCTGAGAGACGCAAGCCGAAAATGAGCGATATCACCCGATGCAGCAAGCAGCGAATGTGACGCGGATTAAATCGTCTGGGGAAAGAGGCTGGAAGGGCGCACACCGACGCAGAGGTCCGGTAGGCGGTGAAATTTTCCCACGATCCGCAGCCTCGGATTCGTCGGCAGGAACGAGTTGTCAGGGCGTCGGATTCGCCGGGCTCCAGCCGGCTCCATGGGCCCACCGGCCTCGTCACGCGCATTGGGAAAGCACGCTACAAAAAAACAGAGCTGCCGCAGCGTTCGCTACGACAGCTCTAATTTTCAAATCTACCTGGACTTTACATCCAAGCCGATTTTGAATTCGCCTTAGCGAACGTCGGCAACAGCCGGAACGTCTGCGCCGAGCTTGAGAGGAGCAGCCTCTTCACGACGGCAAGCGCCGAGAGCGACAGCAACGATAGCAGCGGCAAGAACGATAGCGCCCTTCATGGTAGTTCTCCTGTTGTGTCCCAAAAAATTTTCGGACGTTAGCGAGCCACTTCCGTGGCAGTCGGAACCTCGGCGCCGAGTTTCAACGGCGCCGCCTCTTCACGACGGCAAGCGCCGAGAGCAACAGCGACGACGGCAGCCGAGAGAATGATCAGCCCCTTCACACCCTGCATGGTCTTATCTCCTGATGCTTGTTCGGCAACGAGCCGAATATCTGGGTACCGGCGCTGCATGATTTGATCAAGAACTGAGGGTGCCAAGTCACTGTTTTCCCCCCTCGTTGATGCGAAAATGCAACTCGATATCCACACGCTCTAAACAACTCGCAACGAAAAGCCGGCACTCCGGAAGTGGCTGATTTTCCGGCGCTAATTCCATCACGGCGCGCATGACGCGCACATGCAAGATAGAGAGCTGGCGGTTAAGACCGCGTTAATCGCTGTCTCAGTTCAGGAGGGGCGACCAGGCAGGGTCCGACCCGAACGAGGGCGTGTTGACGACTCGTTCGTTGTAGCCGGTCAGATCGACGGAGTAGATTCGCGACCCGCCCGTCTCCCCCTGGCTCTCGCGGAAGAACATCAGAACACGCCCATTGGGGGCCCAGGTCGGCCCCTCGTTGTGGTAGCCCTCGGTCAAAACGCGCTCTCCCGACCCGTCAGGACGCATGACGCCAATCAGGAATCGGCCTGCGAGCTGCTTGGTGAAGGCGATGTAGTCGCCGCGCGGCGACCAGACCGGCGTCGAATAGCGCCCCTCCCCCATGCTGATGCGGCGCGCATTGCTCCCGTCCCCACCCATCACGAAGAGCTGCTGGGTGCCGTCGCGGTCGGATTCGAACACGATCTGGCGGCCGTCCGGCGCGTAGGACGGGCTGGTGTCGAGCGCCCCCGAGCTGGTGAGCTGGCGCGTCTGGCGCGTCCGCAGGTTCATCTCGAAAATGTTCGAGTCGGCGCCGTTCTGCAGGCTCATGATCACGCTTTGCCCGTCGGGTGAGAATCTAGGGGCAAACGTCATGCCCGGAAACTCGCCGACAGCCTCGCGCTTGCCGGTTTCGAGGTTCATCAGGAACACGTGCGGCTGATCCTTGGTGTAGGCCATGTAGGCGATCTCGCTCGCGATCGGATTGAATCGCGGCGTCAGCACCAGCTCCTGGCCCTGTGTCAGCAGGCGCACGTTGGCCCCGTCCTGATCCATGATCGCGAGTCGCTTCACCCGCTTCGCCTTCGATCCCGTCTCGTCGACGAACACGACCCGCGTGTCGAAGTATCCCTTTTCGCCCGTCAGGCGCTCGTAAACCTGGTCCGCCACGAGGTGGCCGACGCGCCGCCAGTTCTGCGACCCCGTCGTGAACCGCTGTCCCGCGAGCTGCTTGCCGCTGGTCACGTCCCAGAGCCGGAATTCGCTCATCAGCTTGCCGTCCGGCCCGCGCGTCACGCGACCCACGGCCAACGCTTCGGCACCGATCTGGCGCCAGTCGGGGAAACGGGGCAATGCGTTGACATCGCGAATGTTTTCAAGAAATGACGCCGGATCCAGAGGCTGGAACAGGCCCGAACGCTCGAGGTCGGCCATCAGCACCTGCGCCACATCGGCCGCGAGCTTGGGATCGTCGCCCGTAAACACCGGGATCGCGATGGGGATGGGCGCCACCGTGCCCTGGCGCTGCGTGCCGCGCAGGCCATCGGACGAGAACCCATCCACGCCTGCACCCGGGCGCGAGTCGCCGCTCCCGCCGCTGGTCGGCGGACCCGGCGGGCCTTGCTGAGCGGGCGGCGGCACCTCGTAGCCCTGCTGGCGCAACTGGTCGCCGAAACTTCCGCCCCCGCCGCCACCTGCCGGCGGGCGATAGGCATCGTCCACCTGCGCCAGCGCTTGCGGGACCGGCAGTGTGCCGATCGCAGCGGCGGCAAGGAGAACGGCAAGGACCCGGACGACGTGCTTGGACAGCGCGCGCAGCGCATGCGCGGGGCGGAGGCTTGGTTCGGTCATGGTCCTCATCTTCGATATGATCGTGGCAACAAGCGTGCTCATGAAGGCCAAAACCCCAAAAATCGGGCGTGAGCGCGGCGTCGTTGGCATAACGCTTACAGCATTTCGCGCGGATCAAAATCCCAGATGATCGACTTCCAGGCCCAATAGCGGTCCTCGGGCAGCGTGAACGGAGAGCACGCCTTGACCGCGCGCACCGCCGCCTCGGCCGCGATCTGGAACACCGGGCCGGCCTGCGGAGCCTCGACAGCGGGCTCCCCCTCCAGCGTTCCGTCCGGCCGCAACCGCCAGCGCACCGTCACGACCATCGTCTCGATGCCGCCGCCGCCGCCCGGAAGTTTCCAGCACGCCCGCAATTGCTGGCTGATCTGGGCGCGCAGCAAATCCTGTTCGCGCACGGAAAGGCGCGGCGCATCGCCCTCGGCCGCACCTGCCGTCGGCCCGGTGTAGTCGGTCGGGTTCTCCGGCTGCGTCGCTGAGTTGGGCGCGCCCTTGCGGGTCGGATCCTTGTCGAGCAGGGCCGCAAGGCGGTCGGCCTGCTCCTGCTTTTTCTTCTTTTCCTGTTCCTTTTTCTTCTGCTCGGCGAGCTTCTTCTTGCGCGCCTTTTCGCGCTCCTCGGCCTTCTTCTTCTCCTCGGCCTTCTTTTTTTCTTCCTCGGCTTTTTTCTTCTCGTCCTCGGCCTTTTGTTTCTCTTCCGCCTGCTTGAGTTCTTCCGCTTTCTTTTCCTCTTCCGCCTTTTTCAACTCGTCGGGCGTCGGCCCCGGCGGCGGATCGGGCGGCATGGCGGCGAGCTTTTCGGCGATCGCATCTGGCTTCGGCGGCTCCGTCTTGGCGGGCTCCGGCGGCGGCGCGGGCGCCTCTTCGACCTTCTTCTCGGGTTCGGGCGGCGTTGGTTCGACGGGAAGCTCGGGCGCGAGAATGGGCTTCGGCTTTTCGGCCTCAACCTTCGACATGTCGGGCTTCGGCTCGTCCTTGGCTTTCGCCTCGAGTTCCGTCGCAGTTGTGCTGCCTTTTTTGAGCGCAAGCAGGTCCGACGGCGTGATGAGCGCGACCTCGATCGGCGCGGGTTCCGGCGCCTTGAGCGGCGGCGTCGAGAGCATGGCGAGATACATCCACGCCAGCGCGCCGCCATGCAAAAGGATCGACAGGGTCAAGCCGAACGGCACGGCAGTCCCCCTGCTGAGAATGCGAGCGCGTCTTGTGATCCGGCCGGGTCGCGACGGCTTTCCACTCCAACGCAGACGTCCTGGTTCCGCACCAAGCGCACGACGCGGCGCGCGGAGCCTTGCTCCGGCCGGTATGATGTCGGCGGGCTGGCGCGATCCCGCGCCGCGCTCCCTCGCCTGAACTGCATCATCCCATCGTCCTCGCACGAGCCCTGCGGAGGACCCTCAGCCCTCCGTACTCGATCACTGCGGGGCGGCTGCCCCGTCCTCCACTTCCGTCACCAGCGAAACTTTCTTGAAGCCGCCGGCGCTGATCCGGCCCATGACGCGCATGATCTGGCCGTAGTTCGTACCCTTGTCACCGCGCACGAAGATCTGCTCGTCGACGCCGTTCTTGGCGATGGCCTTGAGCTTCTCGGCCACCTCGTCGATCGTCACCTTCGTCTCACCGATGAAAACATCGCCATTGGTCGAAACCGAGATGGTGAGCGGCTCGTGATTGCTTTCGAGCTGCTTTCCTTGCGACTGCGGCAGCTCGATCGGCACGCCGACCGTGAGCAGCGGCGCCGATACCATGAAGATGATCAGCAGCACGAGCATCACGTCGACCATCGGCGTGACGTTGATTTCGCTCATGGGCGCACGCCGGCCGCGCCGGCTTCTGCGCCGGCCGCCGCCACCCGCAGCGTTGATGCTCATTCCCATCTTAGTGTCCCGTGTCCGATGGTCAGCTCCTCACGTCGATCTGGCGCGAAACAATTGCCGCAAACTCATCCGCGAAGGCTTCGAGCCGCTGCGAGATCTGGGCCGAATCCGCTGAAAACTTGTTGTAGAACACGACCGCCGGAATGGCCGCCATCAGGCCGAGCGCCGTCGCGAACAGCGCTTCCGCGATGCCGGGCGCGACGACTGCGAGGCTCGTGTTCTTGGAGATCGCGATCGCCTGGAAGCTCTGCATGATGCCCCAGACCGTGCCGAACAGGCCGACAAACGGCGCGGTCGAGCCCACGGTGGCAAGAAACAGGAGCCGCCGGTCGAGCCGCTCCATCTCACGGCTGATGGTCACGTCCATCACCTTCTCGACGCGCAACTGGATGCCGCCGAGCGCGCGGATGTTGCCCTCGACGGAGCGTTTCCATTCCCGCATGGCCGCCACGAACAGCGCCGCCATGGTGATCGTCGGCCCGCGCGAGAGGCCGTTGTAGAGCTCGTCGAGCGACTGGCCGGACCAGAACGTCTGCTCGAAGCGGTCTGCCTCGATGCGCGCGCGCCGGAACGCGATCAGCTTTTCGATGATGATCGCCCACGACCAGATCGATGCGAGCCCGAGGCCCGACATGACGACCTGCACGGTTGGCGAGGCTTGGAGAAACAGCTCGATGAAGGATACGCCATGCGCGGCAGGCGCAAGGGCGGTTTGCGTCACGTCTTGCGGATTCATTGCGTCAACCGTCTTTCGAGGCTTCGAGCGGGCGGCCGAGGCGCCATGAGGAAATGAGTGTGCCGAATCGACAATCCGCTCCCCAGCCCCCGCGGATCGAACGTGCACCGGCGCGCACGGAGCATCAAGGCCCATGTTGCCGCGCAATATGCCCAAATGAGGGCGGTTGTGGAGCGGACGCAAATTGGCGACGGCGGCATTCGACGGAAAAAGGCGGCCTGGAAACGCCATCGCACCGCACGACGTTCGCTGCCGAAGCCGCGCGCCCTAAACCGGCCGGGGACCGTGCAGGATGAGGAGCGCGCCCGCGACGCAAATGGCGCCGCCCACCACGTCCCAGCGGTCGGGCCGCGCGCCTTCGAACGCCCAGAGCCAGATCAGCGACGCGGCGATGTAGATCCCGCCGTAGGCGGCATACGCGCGCCCCGCAAATTCAGTGTCGATCCGCGTTAGCAGCCACGCGAACGCAACGAGCGCGGCAATCCCCGGCACGAGCCAATACGCCGGGGCGCCCTGCCGCGCCCAGGCCCAGACCGCAAAGCACCCTGCAATTTCGAGCAGCGCCGTTACCGAGAAGATCGCGAACGATGTCATGCCCCGGCCCCCTCGTCCAACAGGCACCGCCACGCCCCCGTCTTGGGATCGTAGGCCCGGATTTCACCCGCCTCCATGTCGTAGAGCCAGCCGTGAATTCCGATGCGCCCTTCGGCAACGCCGCGCGCAACGATGTCATAGGTCATGAGATTGTCGAGCTGGAACTGAATATGCGCGCGGATGGTCGCGAGACTGCGCTCGTCCTCGGGCACGCGCGCGGCCGCCACGAGTTGGTGCGCGGGCCGCGTATATTCGACCCAGCGGCCAAGGTGAGCATCCGTTTCCGGCGGCAGCGGCTCGGCAAGCGCCTGGATGCCGCCGCAGCCCGTATGTCCGCACACCACGATATCGTCGACGCCGAGCGCCCCCAGCGCATACTCGATCGCCGCACCCACGGCTTCGTCACCGGCAAACGAAGGCGGCACGCAGTTGGCGATGTTGCGCACCTCGAACAGCTCTCCCGGATCGGCGGACGTGATCTGCGAAGGCACGACGCGGCTGTCGCAACAGCCGATCCAGAGCAGCCGCGGTTTCTGCTTCTTGGTCGCGAGGCTCTTGTAGAACGCCTTGTCGCGATCGAACTCCATGCGGAAGCGCTCGTAGCCCTCGATCGCATCCTTGATATCGAGGTCGATGCCTTCGGCATCTTTCGCGGTCGTCATGGTTTCCCCCGGATTGCCACCCCTGCGGCGCGGCGCATCATCGTCGTACATCCACGACTTGTCTATGCGCCTTGCTTTTAGGCAGCACCGCCCTCCGAGTGCGCGCGGAACGCGTCACGAACTTCCGCCGAAACGCGCAACGGCTTGCCCGACACGGCCACCAGCACAACTGTCACCTCGGCTTCGAATACCCGACGGTCCTGGTTGAGCACGGCTTGCAGCAGCGTCACGCTCGCGCCCCCGATTTCCTTGACGCGCGTCTCGACGATCAGCACGTCGTCCATGCGCGAGGGCCGCAGGAAATCGCAATTCATGCGCCGCACGACGAACGCAGCCGGCTCCCGGCTGGCCGACCCGTCGATGAGGCGGCGCGAATCCGTGCCCAGCAGACGCAGAAAATCCGTCCGACCCCGCTCGCACCAGCGGATGTAGGAGGCGTGATAGGCGATGCCGCCCGCGTCCGTATCCTCGAAGTAGACGCGCACCGGCAGCACGTGGCGCCGCCCGCTTGCGTCGTCGATGATGCGCCCGGCCAGATCCGGCCAGCCCGCTGCTGCATCGCCCAGTAGCGCAGCGGAATCGCTATGTGATGTATCGCTCATGAGGTCTCTGTTGAATGCTGGTGCGCTTCGGAAGCGCGGCAAAACTGACGTCAGGCAAACGTGCGCCCCGAGCCCACCGTGACGAGCACGATCTCCGGCGGCGAGCCGAACCGGATCGGCAGACTGGAGCACCCTATCCCGGCCGAAACCACGAGATTGCGGTTATCCTCGATGATGTGCCCGAACAGATAACGCTGACCATAGCGGGAGGGAACCACTGGCGCATAGCCGAGCACGCGCACCTGCCCGCCATGTGTATGGCCGGCCACCGTCAGCGCCACGCGATCGGGCACCTTCGGGAAGATGTCCGGCTCATGCACCATCAGCACGACCGGCGCATCGTCCGTCACCTTGGCGAGCGTGCCGTCGAGGTCGTCCACGCCCTCGTAGGTAGCGCCGCGATTCTGGGAGCGGTCCCGCTTCGTCGGCCAGAACGCCCATTGGTCGCCCAGCCCCGCGACCCAGAACGGCAGGCCATCCTTCTCGAGGCGCACCGCGTCGTTTTCGTAGACGGGAATTCCGGCCGCCGTGAGCGCCTCCCCGGCCTTGATGGGACCGCCGCGCCGCCGCTGCGTTTCGATGTCTTCCCACCAGTCGTGATTGCCCAGCACGGCATGCACGCCGAGCGGCGCCCTGAGCCCGGCCAGCGCGCCAGCCCACTCCGCATGCGGGATGAGACGCCCGAAGGTCGCCATCTTCCCGCCCGGCACGAAATCGCCGAGCAGAAACACGAGATCGGGCATCAGCGCATTCGTGCGCGCCACGATCTTGCGCAGGCGATCCATGCCGAGCCAAGGCTCGCAGATGTGCAGGTCCGTCAGAATGGCGATGCGCAGCGTCAGCCCGGCCGGCCAGTCCGGCGGCGACACCGCATACCGCGTCACGCCGAGCCGGAACGGTTCGGCCAGCGCATAGCCGCCGAACGACATCGAAGCGACACCCGATAGCGCGAGGCCCTTGAGCAGTTGTCGGCGCGTGATCAAATGGGCCTCGTGGAATGCAAATGGGGCTGCAAAAAAGGCTGAAACGACGGCTGACCGGCGCCCGCCGGAGCGGTCTCACGTCCCTAAACGGGCTCGCCGTTCGCTCTACCGAAGCACCAAATCATGACCGGAAGGTTGCGTCATGACGTCCGCCCGGCGGCAGCCTAGTCGTCCTCGCCGCCTTCGAACATCGGCAGCTCCGGCGTCGAAGCGCGCGGCGGCCCCGAAAGCCCGAGATGGCGGAACGCCTTCATCGTCAGCACACGCCCCCGCGGCGTCCGCCCGATGAACCCTTGTTGCAGAAGATAAGGCTCGACGATTTCCTCGACCGCATCGCGCGGCTCCGACAGCGCCGCCGCAATCGTCTCGATGCCGACAGGTCCGCCTTCATACGTGCCCGCGATGCAGGTGAGATAGCGATGGTCGAGCGCATCCAGCCCCGCGTGATCGACTTCGAGCGCCCTCAGCGCCACGTCCGCCACGCCCGCGTCGATCACGGGCGCACCCGCCACCGCTGCGAAATCCCGCACCCGCCGCAACAGGCGCCCCGCGATACGCGGCGTACCCCGCGCGCGCCGCGCGATTTCCGCAGCCCCGTCCGGCGCGATCGGCGCACCGAGCACCCGCGCCCCACGCGTCACGACGCTTTCAAGCTCGGCCACCGTGTAGAAGTTGAGGCGGATCGGAATGCCGAAGCGATCGCGCAGCGGCGTCGTCAGCAGACCCGCCCGCGTCGTCGCGCCGACCAGCGTGAATTTCGCGAGATCAATCCGCACCGACCGCGCCGCCGGCCCCTCGCCGATGATGAGGTCGAGCTGGAAGTCCTCCATCGCCGGATAGAGGATTTCCTCGATTGCCGGATTGAGGCGATGGATTTCATCGATGAACAGCACGTCGCGCTCTTCGAGATTGGTGAGCAGCGCCGCGAGATCGCCCGCCTTCGAAATCACCGGCCCCGAGGTGGCGCGAAACCCGACGCCGAG
The DNA here is from genome assembly GCF_019744875.1 of Hyphomicrobium sp. GTDB lineage: Bacteria > Pseudomonadota > Alphaproteobacteria > Rhizobiales > Hyphomicrobiaceae > Hyphomicrobium_C. The sequence goes on from NZ_JAIETU010000003.1 coordinate 392,506, forward strand.
CTCCTTCGCCATGATCTGCGCGAGCGTCGTCTTGCCGAGGCCCGGCGGGCCGGCGAACAGCACATGGTCGAGCGCATCGCCGCGCGCCCGCGCCGCCTCGATGAAGACGCGCAGATTCGCGCGGGCCTGCTCCTGGCCCACGAATTCGTCGAGCGAGCGCGGCCTGATGGACGCTTCGTAGGCGTCCGCCTCGCGTTTCGCTCCGCTAATGAGGCGGTCGGTCATGTTTTGTTCGTGGCCGTGTTTGCGCGCGCCGTCAAGCGCGACTGAGCTAGCCGCGCCGGCAGATCATGCGACCGAAAATCAGCGCGATCGCCGGCGGCCCCGCGGCCAGCAGTCCGTACATCAGGGCGTGGCGGCCGGTTGCAGCCCGCAGCGCCTCGACGGTTGCCGGGTCCGTCGCCGAAACATCGAGCGGCGCGTAGGGTGCGTTGACGTAGCCGAAATAGGCCACCGCCCCCGTCCAGATCAGCGACAGCACCAGCCACACCGGAAACGAAAACAGTTTGCACATCTGCGCCGTTCCTCTCGCCCTACTGCCTACTGCCTACTGCCGTGTCGAAGGCGTTCCAGAATGCATATTGAATGTTCGGCACATCCTCGTCAGAGACTTTGAACGTCCTGCCGGGCAAGGCGTGCGCGTTGAGTGGCCAGACGGGGAACAATCCGACACTCGAAGTGAATTCCGCGCAGTCTATCCTGAGCCGCGGTGGATACCGAAGCGTGAAAAACACAACTCGCCCAATCGCAAAGATAGTTGTTTGCGCGTTGTTGTTTTCCGCAGCTACGTGATTAGGATCGAGAACCTCTAAAAAAGAACCACCTCGATGCCAAGCAGCGCCGTGATTACAACCAACGTAATTGCCTGCGGCTACTATCCAACCGTCTCTAGGTATAAGCGATTTTTTGAAATCTAGCCGCTCATTCGGAGTAAGCGCCATTGTTTCAGGGTCCGCAAACTCATAAACCATCGTAAACATGATGGCCCATCTGGCGACGTGCAGTCGGCTCGCACAGTCAAGGATGGGCCATTTGCCGTGCACCATATCACTTATGAGGGGCTTGGCGTTTCTCTGAAGGTCACCCATCCAGCCGTTGTTGCAGTTCTCGCAAACGACACGTAGCGTTTGGGAAATCGGAGCGCCCGGTCGCGCTAGTCTACCCTTCCCACGCGGGCGTATCCCGATACGATCACCTCGCTTGTTCCGCAGATCAGTCGTTACGGTATGTTGTGTATGACTACCTCGAGATAAGTCCGGGAATGCTCGGCGAAGCCATTTCCCCCAGAAGTGCTCTTTTGTTATATCTTTCGCTCTTCTAACTGAGCAACCAAAGGCACAAAGCTTAGTCATGATTGCGCCCGACAATGGTAGAATGCCCATTCGCTATTGAGGATCGCGCCTTTGGGTTGAGTGCCCCCCCCTGATCGGATCGCAAGCGCCGGACCTGCCCTCTGCGCTTGGCGGCCCTACCGCGCCAGCTCCTTGAGCCCGCGCCGGATCAGTTTAGCGGTGTCGGCCTCCGCACCAAGCTCTTTCATGGCAGCAGCCACCGCCGCCGCCGCCTGGGACGGATTGTAGCCGAGATTGGTCAGGGCAGAGATGGCCTCCGCCGCCGCCATGCCTGCCGCCGGCACGCTCGCGCCGCCCGCATCCGGAGCTTCGCCCGACGCCGGATTGAGCCCCGCCACCGACAGCCCCGGCGCCTTGTCCTTGAGCTCCGTGACGATGCGCTGCGCGAGCTTCTTGCCCACGCCCTGCGCCTGCTCCACCGCCGCCCAGTTGCCGAGCGCGATGGCGTTGGCGAGGTCGTGCGTCGACAGCACGCCGAGCACGCCCAGCGCCACCTTGGAGCCGACGCCCTGCACGCCCTGCAGCGTGCGGAACCAGCTCCGCTCGACCTCGCTCTGGAACCCGTAGAGCCGGATGGCGTCCTCGCGAACATGCGTATCGATGGTCAGAACCACCGTCTCGCCATGCTTGAGATTGCGCAGCGTCCGCGACGAGAGTTGCACCTCATAGCCGACGCCGCCGACATCGATGATGGCGTGCGCTTCCCCGATGGCATCCACCACGCCCTTGAGCTGCCCGATCATCTCACTGCCTCTTCCTTGACGAGCCGCCGCGCCAGCGCCGCCGCACCGCGATGGTTCGCATGACAGATCGCAATGGCGAGCGCGTCCGCCTCGTCGGCGCTCTCGAAGCGCGCTTTCGGCAGCAGAAAACCGACCATCGCCTGGATCTGCTTCTTCTCGGCGTGCCCCGCGCCGACCACCGACTTCTTGATCAGGTTCGGCTGATACTCGGCCACGCTAAGCCCCCGCATGGCCGGCGCCAGCAGCGCCATGCCGCGCGCCTGCCCGAGCTTGAGGGTGGAGCGCGGGTTCTCGTTCACGAAGGTCTCTTCGACGGCCGCCTCGCGCGCTTCGGACGCTGCGATCACGCACATCAGCCCTTCGAACAGCTCGCGCAGCCGGTAGGCGAGATCCTCGTCCGCTGTCGACGTGATGAGGCCCGACGAGACGTAGCTCAGCCGCACGCCATCGGTCTCGATGACGCCCCATCCGGTGCGCCTGAGCCCCGGATCGATGCCGATGATGCGAACTTTGCTCTCTCCCCGCATCCCGACCGCATATCACGGGCGGAGATGATTCGTCGTCGCCAACAGGCAGCGCCCTCTCCCCATGATCATGGGATGAAGGCGGAGCGTGGGACAGGCAAGGACTGCGAACCGGTCGCGGGTTTAACGCCCGCCTAGATCCGCACCTCGGCATGCCGGCGCAGCCTGAGGCTGAACCCGATCAGGAGAATGCCGTACAGGATGGCGAACGAGCCGATCACCAGCACCATGGCCAGCGCGCCCGCGCCCGGCCAAGCGGCGAGCATGAGGCCGAAGATCACCGACAGCGCGCCGCTCGCGATGAGCAGCCACTCGCCTTCGATCTCGTGGCGCATCTTGATCGCACCGTAGATCTGCATCACGCCCGTCGCAATGGCCCAGCCGGCGATGAACAGCAGCAGCACCAGCGCCGTGATCTGCGGATACCCGATCGTCAGCACGCCCGCCGCAATGCCGAAAATGCCGACCAGCGCCAGCCACCAGCGCGGCGCGGGCAGCCCTCCCCGGATCGCCGCGACAATCGCCAGCACGCCATCCATGAGCGCGAACACGCCGTACATGATCACCAGCGTGAAAAGAGTAATCCCAGGCCAGACGAACGTCAGCACACCAAAGATGATGGCGAGAACACCACGCAGCAGGATGAGCCACCAGTTCCTGGCGAGATCGTCGAGCATGGGGCGCATACGAACGCTGCCCGGAGGCGCGGCATGAGGCGAAGCTTGCATGGTCGATCTCCCGATGATGTGGACGGTATGGATCGCCCTCAAGTCTACACCATCGGTTGCGCGGCCTCCGTAAAATCCGTAACCAACGTTCCGTTAATCCTACCGGCCGGTTCACGGATCCGGTTTCGCAGCAGCAAATCGCGCCGCCCGATGAGGGGGGACGCCAGGCCATCGGAGGGCACGCCATGACGTTTCCAGCAGAGCTCGGCGCCAACGAATGGATGATGATCTGGGGCGCGGGACTGGCCCTTCTCGGCGTCATCATCATGTGGCGCGTCTCGCGTTACGATCTGGCGGGTGCCGCCTTCGACAGCGCCTGGCAGGTGGCCCGCGGCAAGCGCTCGGCCGAGACGCCCACGGCGCTCGAGGAAAAGTACAACGAGATCGCGCGCGAAGCCTCCCTCACCGGCAAGGCGAAGCGCACGGCCGGCACCGTCATCGGGCACTTCGCGGCCAAGGTGTTCAACCTGATCGCAATGCTGATGCTGCTCGCGGGCGCCGTGCTGATCGCGCTCGGCGTCTACTGGCGCTAGCTGACCGCTCCGCTAGAACATTTTCCGATCTGACGGAATCGGCAAGAGGAGCTAGGTGACTGGATCCTGGCCTCCGCCAGGATGACGTTGGAAATGAGCGGTCCGTAGCGACCAATAAATCCGTCACCCTGACGAAGGTCAGGGCCCAGCCACGCTTCAAGCTATGCTCATTAAGCGGACTAACGCGAAGCCGTCAGATCGGAAATTGCCCTAGCCCGCGCGCGCCGTGGCGGCACCGCATCGTTCCAGCGCCGCCGACGTCGATGACCAGCGGTCCTTCGTCACCGTCACGACGTACCTTCGGCAGCCGGCCTCCGCGCCCGTCACGAAGTGGACCTCGAATTTCGCTTGCTGGCGCGAGGGCGACGGCGGCCACGCGAATTTGCCGTCGTCCGCGGTTTTGGCGATCGCCGTCTTGATGGCATAGGCCGCGTTCTTGAAATCCTCTTGGCTGAGCCGCGAGAGGAGCACGTTCGGAAGATCGGGGCTGAGACCTGCGGAAGCTGCCTGTGTGCGCCGCTCCTTTTTGTCTGCGGGCTCTTCGGCCGCTTCGGCGGTCTCCGTATAATCCGTACCGGCCGCCACCGATGCAGTGGCCTCCGGCGCGCCCGCGCCACCGCCCTTCTCTTCCTGCACCGGCAGGACGGAAAGGATCGGCGGAAGATTGCTGGCCGCCTCGCCGGGCAGCGGCCCCGAGGCCACTCCCGAGCTTCCGTCCGACGATCCCATAGCGACCGCCTCCGGCTGCGGGCTCGCCGCGCGCACGTTGGCGGCGATGTCTCGAGCCTTATCGATCACCGCCGTGACGACGGGCTCCGCCGTGGAAAGAACGCTCTTAAGATCCGCGGTGGTCACGGCCGCGGCCCACGCTGCACTCAGGCCAACCGCAAGCACGAAGCGAAACGCAACCCGGGACGCGGATGCGCGCGGCACGCCCGCACCGATCCTCTCATCCGGACCGATATCCAAGCTGAAATCGCTGGGCCGCGTGTCATACACGGTCTCCGCCCAGCGGCTTTGCCCATGAACCATGGTCCGCCTCCCCTATCGGATAAGCCGATCGGCTTCCACCGCCTCCATCATCACGCGATCTGCAAGCGCGCGCGGGTTCGCCACACGCCGCGATTTGCCCTCGAAGAAGCACCCGTTCTCGAGGCTGAAGCCGCTATGGAACACTTCCGCTGTAACGAGGCATGCGGCCTTGAGCGTCACGTGATCCGCATAGATGGCGCCCGACGCTTCGCCCATCACGGTCACGGTCTCGGCGATGACGGTCCCTTCGACCGCGCCACGCTCGGAAATCAGGATCTCCTTGCAGCTCACGTCGCCGACGATCGTGCCGTCCACCACAACGCTGCCGGGAAAGGTGATGGCCCCTTCGATGGCCGCCTGACGGGGGATCGAAAGTGTCGTGCTCATGAGCGGGACCTCTTCCGCGACGCAGATACAGCCGGAAAAGTAGGTCGAAGAATGTGTCGAAAGGTCGGCCCGCAACTCGATGAGGGGAAATCGAATTATTCCGGCATCGCCGAAGATTTTTAGCCCAGCCCGGCGCGGCCGCCCTTGCCGCCGGCGTCACCGGACGGCACCGCCCGAAATCAATCAGTGGACGCCCAAAACGGCGAGAACGCGCGAGCTACAGCGCCGGACGCGGCCAACGCGCACCGTTCGTGGAGCGGTCAGAATCCGTAGCTGATACCGCCGCGCACCGTGTGAATCTCAACGTTGTCAGCACGGTGATCGTAACCGAGGCTGGAGACGACGCTGCCGAAATCGATGAACTGATATTCCGCGCGCGCCCGCCAATCCCCGAAGACGGCGTATTCGATGCCGCCGCCCACCGTCCATCCGACGAGGGCGTTCGAGTTGGCCAACTTCAGCGTCAGATCCTTCTTCTCGATCTCACCCACGGCCAGACCCGCAGTCGCGAACAGAAGCGCGCTCCCGTAGGCATAGCCCAGCCGCGCCCTGACGGTGCCGAAGTGGGCCATCTCAAGCTCGTTGACGAGGCCCGCAAACTTGCTGTCGTTGCCCGACAACGAGGCCCAGGTCAGATCGCCCTCGATGCCGTAGGCGAGCGGCCCACGCTGCCACAGATACCCGGCATAAACACCTCCCGCTGCGCTGTCATAGGAGATATCGCCGTCGCGCCGCCATTCGGGAAAATTAATGTTGCGCCACGAGTTTTTGGTCTCGCCCGAGGCCGACCCTGCGTGCGCGCCGACGTACGCCCCGTTCCAGTCGTAGATGCCTCCTTTGAGAAGGTCAGACCCACGAACGTCGCCTGCAGATGCGGCGATCATGAACGCGATGGCGAGTGCTTTGCGCATGTTGGTCCCCAAGGATGCTCTGCAAAAAAGCGAGCGTGGACGCAAACAAGCCTCGGAAAACAATCATTCGAGCGCGTTAAAATGAAGTTACTGGGCGCAGGGCCAAAAGCGGTCTCATGCGCCGCCGCCGGCACGCCGCAGCAAGCGCGCTGTCGATAAGAAAAAGCCCAGCCTTGTCGCAAGGCTGGGCCGGATCGTCAGAGAAACCTGGGCCGCGTCGCTTAGAGCAGCTTGCCCATCGCAACAGCCGTGTCGGCCATGCGGTTCGAGAAACCCCACTCGTTGTCGTACCAGGAGAGAACGCGCACCAGCGTGCCGTCCATCACCTTGGTCTGATCGAGGTGGAAGATCGAAGAGCGGGCATCGTGGTTGAAGTCGATCGACACGTTCGCCTGATCGGTCACGCCGAGAATGCCCTTGAGCTGCTGCTCGGACGCAGCCTTGATCGCTGCGTTGATCTCGTCCTTCGTCGTCTCGTGCTTGGCGACGAACTTGAGATCGACAACGGAAACGTTCGGCGTCGGCACGCGGATGGCCGAGCCGTCGAGCTTGCCGTTCAGCTCCGGCAGCACGAGGCCGACCGCCTTCGCCGCGCCCGTCGAGGTCGGGATCATCGACAGCGCAGCGGCGCGCCCGCGATAAAGATCCTTGTGCATCGTGTCGAGCGTCGGCTGGTCGCCGGTGTAGCTGTGAATGGTCGTCATGAAGCCCTTTTCGATGCCGACCAGCTCGTGCAGCACCTTGGCAACCGGCGCGAGGCAGTTGGTCGTGCACGAGGCGTTCGAGACGACGATATGATCCTTCGTCAGCTTGTCGTGGTTGACGCCGTAGACCACCGTCAGGTCGGCGTTGTCGGCCGGCGCCGAGACGAGCACGCGCTTGGCGCCCGCCGTGAGATGCGCCGAGGCCTTCTCCTTGCTCGTGAAGATGCCGGTGCACTCGAGCGCGATCTCGACGCCGAGTTCCTTGTGCGGCAGCTCGGCCGGATTCTTGACGGCCGTCACCTTGATCGGACCGCGTCCGAGATCGATGGTGTCGCCCTTGACGATCACATCGCCCGGAAAGCGACCGTGCACGCTGTCGAAGCGCAACAGATGCGCGTTCGTTTCGACAGGACCGAGATCGTTGATGGCCACGACCTCGATGTCGGTCCGGCCCGACTCATAGATCGCGCGCAGCACGTTGCGGCCGATGCGGCCAAATCCGTTGATCGCGACCTTGAGTGCCATAAACGTCCTCCAGACGGAAAAGATGGGGTTTTCTTTGGATCGGCGGCCGGAAAGACAAAGTGCCGTAGCCGCGGAGCGGCGCCATTAAGTTGAGCACGCCATCGCCTGTCAATCCTCCGTCCGGCCACACCCTGCCGCAGGCTCAGGCAGGAACGGCCATAACCCCACAGGTATTCCTCGTTTTATTTCGCTCCGCTCGGGTGATTTCTTGCGCTGATAGATGAGATTACATATTGTGCGCTCATACCCCACGACACGTCCGCAAGGAGGATGCAATTCAACCGATGGCCCAGCGGACGAGAGAGAAGGCGAAACGTCCCTCAGGACGCGTGAAAGAGCCGTCGCCCTCGGTAACCGGCCTCCCGGAACGGGCGGACGCACGGCTCAAGGCGGTCGAAAAAGAGCGCGACTCACTCAAGTCTGAGCTCGACGCCGCCAAACAGCGCATCGCCGCCCTCGAGGAAAGCCGCAACGTCGTCGCCCAACGCATCGACTGGGTCATCGAGTCACTCAACGGCGTGGTCGATAAGCCGGGCTGAGCCCTCGCTTTTCCGCCCCCGAGCGCCTATGTTAGCCGCGCTGCGGGGTTCGTCAGGAACAACTGAATCTCCAGGGCCTATAAGATCTGCCTGGGAGCTGTCCCTGGCCGGGACCGTGGTCCCGGACATATGGCGCCCACCTTACATTTGTAGGGACCCGGCGAGATCAACCGTTCCAACGGCCACCGCGGCACTTTCTTTCATGCCCAACTCGCTCGACAGCCGTTGGCGCAATCTCTCATCTGACGATCCGCAAACGCATGTCCCGCGAGTGAAGCCGTTCCGTTGACAGTCATCGACGACCTCAAAAAAGAGATGCGCCGGGCAGCGAAAACGGCGCGCCGCGCAGCGTTCGAGACACGCGGAGCAGCCGCCTCCCGCGAGATCGCCGGCCACGGCATCGCCTTCGCGGGCCGCCCCCCGCCGCTGATCGTCTCGGGCTTCCTCTCCATCGGCGACGAGATCGACGCTACACCGCTGATGCAGCGGTTGATCGACGAAGGCTATCGCCTGTGCCTCCCCGTCATGGAAGGCAAAGGCAAATCACTCGTTTTCCGCGCGTGGTCGCCGGGCGATCCGCTGGCCGAGACGACCTGGAGCATCCGCGAAGCGCTCCCCTCGGCCGAGGTGCTCGACCCGGACATCGTGCTCGGCCCGCTGCTCGCGTTCGACGGCGCGGGCTACCGGCTCGGCTATGGCGGCGGCTTCTACGACCGCACGCTGGCGCGCCTCAGGGCCATCAAGCCCATCGTCTCGATCGGCATCGCCTTCGACGAGCAGAGGGTCGACGCCGTCCCCCATGCGGATTATGACGAACCGCTCGACTGGATCCTGACGCCGTCGGGCGCGATGAAGTGCCCGGCATGACGAAAGCAAGAATGATCTCTCAGGTCGCAAAACGCCCCCCCACGAACGGTATGCCGTTCCCCTCCCCCTTGTGGGGAGGGGTTACCGAAGGCCGCCGTTCAGCGCCTCAGAGTGAGGCCATCTGATGCGCCTGCTTTTTCTGGGCGACATCGTGGGGCGCGCGGGCCGCAAGGCAGCCATTGAGGCGATCCCGCGCCTGCGCAAGCGCTACAATCTCGACTTCCTGGTCATCAACGGCGAGAACGCCGCCGGCGGCTTCGGCATCACCGAAAGCATCCACCTTGAGCTGATCGACGCGGGCGCCGACGCCGTCACCCTCGGCAATCACGCCTTCGACCAGAAGGACACGCTGGTCTACATCCAGCGCCAGGAGCGCCTGATCCGCCCGATCAATTTCCCGCCCGGCACGCCCGGCCGCGGCGCAGCCCTCCTCAAGGCGCGCAACGGCGCCGACGTGCTCGTCATCAACGCCATGGGCCGCGTGTTCATGACCGAGATCGACTGCCCGTTCCGCGCCATCGACCGCGAAATCACCGCCTGCGGGCTGAAATCCGGCGCCGACGCCATCCTGGTCGACTTCCACGCCGAAGCGACGAGCGAGAAGCAGGCCCTCGGCCACTTCGTCGACGGCCGCGTGAGCGTCGTCGTGGGCACCCACACGCACACGCCCACCAGCGACGAGCGCATCCTGAACGGCGGCACGGCCTACATGTCGGACGCCGGCATGTGCGGCGATTACAATTCCGTGCTCGGCATGGAGACCGACGAGCCGATCAACCGCTTCCTGACCCGCCTGCCGCGCGAGCGCTTCGAGCCCGCCGTCGGTCCCGCCACCGTCTCCGGCCTCGCCGTCGAAACGGACGACCGCACGGGCCTCGCCGTGCGCGTCAAAAGTTTGCGGCTCGGTGGCGTTTTGGAGCCGACCGAGCCGCTATTTTGGGTCGAGTGAGAGAGAGAGAGATTGTGGCAACCACGTGAGGAGGGGCGGGACCCGCCCTCAGTGCATCGGTGAGCTTGCTCACCCTGGACCGCGATTGGGCAGAAGCGGCGTCGGACGCAAGGCTAGTTGATTCTGCCCCGTCCATCGAGAGCGGGCGCGAAATAACGCCTGTTTGCGGCCCCAGGAGTGCTTCCGGAAAAGTGGGACCCGGTTTTTCGAGAAGAAGCACGACCAATCAAAAGTCTGGAGCCGTTCCACAGGGTCCAGCAAAACCAGAACGGCTCCAGGGGGGTTGACCGGGGCCGGACGGCCGATCATTAAGTCGGACGCACCACGCCCGGGGCACCCCTGGGCCCTAAGTCCGGGACCGCACATGGCTGGCCATTCAGCATTCAAGAACATCATGCACAAGAAGGGCCGCAAGGATGCGGCCCGCGCCAAGGTGTTCACCAAGATCGCGCGCGAAATCACCGTTGCCGCCAAATCCGGCTCTCCCGATCCTTCCATGAACCCGCGCCTCCGCCTCGCCATCCAGAGCGCGCGCGCCGAGAACATGCCGAAGGACAACATCGAGCGCGCCATCAAGAAGGCCCAGGGCGGCGACAGCGAAGCGTATGAAGCGATCCGCTACGAAGGCTATGCGCCGGGCGGCGTCGCCGTCATCGCCGAAGCCCTCACCGACAATCGCAACCGCACCGGCGGCGCCGTACGCGCGGCCTTCACGAAAAACGGCGGAAACCTTGCTGCCACCGGCGCCGTTGCTCACATGTTCGAGCACGTCGGCGAGATCCGCTTCAAGGCCGCCGCCGGCACACCCGACGCGGTATTGGAAGCCGCCATCGACGCAGGCGCCGACGACGCGTCTTCCGATGCCACGGGCCACGTCGTCATGTGCGCCTTCGACAGCCTCGGCACCATCGCCGCCGTGCTGGAAGAAAAACTCGGCGAGCCCGAGAGCGTCCGCGCCATCTGGAAGCCCAACCTTTCGACTGAGGTCGACGAGGACAACGCCCAGAGCATCATGAAGCTGATCGCAGCCCTCGAAGACGACGACGACGTCCAGAACGTGTTCGCCAACTTCGAGGTCTCGGAAGACGTCCTGAAAAAACTTACGGCCGCCTGAGGCAGAGCTGCCCGGCCCGATCCTGAACCCTGTAACCGAAGCGAGAGACCCATGACCGAGAAGCTCGAAGACATCGCCCAAGCCATGGTCGCACCCGGCAAGGGCATCCTGGCCGCCGACGAAAGCTCGGCCACCATCAAGAAGCGCTTCGACTCGATCTCGGTGACGTCGACCGAGGACACCCGCCGCGACTATCGCGAGATGCTGTTCCGCTCGTCGGACGCCATGAAGAACTACATCTCCGGCGTCATCCTCTATGACGAGACGATCCGCCAGAAGGCCAAGGACGGCACGAGCCTCGTGGACGTGATGCGCGCCGCCGGCTCCATCCCCGGCATCAAGGTCGACACGGGCGCCAAGCCGCTCTCGGGCCCGACCTCCAAGATCGAAACCGTCACCGAGGGTCTCGACGGCCTGCGCGAGCGCCTGGCCGAGTATTACAAGCTCGGCGCGCGCTTCGCCAAATGGCGCGGCGTCATCACCATCGCCGATGGCCTGCCGACCTGGAACTGCGTCAAGGCCAACGCCCACGCCCTCGCCCGCTACGCCAGCCTCTGCCAGGAAGCCGGCATCGTCCCCATCGTCGAGCCCGAAGTGCTGATGGACGGCGCACACGCATCGCACGACATCGACGAATGCTACCGCGTCACGGAATGGACGCTCCGCACCGTGTTCCGCGAGCTCTATGACGCCCGCGTCTCCCTCGAAGGCATGGTGCTGAAGCCGAACATGGTCATCGCCGGCCAGAAGAGCGCCCGCCAGGCGTCGCCTGAGGAAGTCGCCGACAAGACGCTGCGCTGCCTCAAGGCAACCGTCCCCGCGTCGGTGCCCGGCATCGCCTTCCTCTCCGGCGGCCAGTCCGACGAGGCGGCTACCCAGCATCTGTCCCTGATGAACGCCTCAGGCCCTCTGCCGTGGGCGCTTACGTTCTCCTACGGCCGCGCGCTGCAGGCCGCAGCCCTCAGCGCCTGGAGCGGCAAGACTGAGAACGTCGCCGCCGGCCAGCGCGCCTTCGCCCACCGCGCCCGCATGAACAGCCTCGCCGCGCTCGGCAAGTGGGATCAGAAGCAGGAAAAGGCGGCCTGATCGCCGCCATCGCACACTGAGAATTGAGGACGGCGGGTCGCAAGGCCCGCCGTCTTTTTTGTGCGCGCAAAGCAACACGCGAGGCGTGACGCTTTCGAATTCAGCGCCCCACACGGAACAAACCCAAGCCGACGCCGTTATCTCGGAAATCCAATCGGTTAGCCTTCGGCCCGCTGCGGTCGAAGGTGAGCGGCAAGGCGCGACGAGCCCCCCTCGTTGCGCCTTGACTGCGTGAAGGCATGCCCGCTTGGCCATGACGGCTTGAGCACGCCCTCGCTCCACACGGCGCAAAAGAAAGCGCGCGCGAACCGAAATGCTCGCGCGCGCCCTGTCGAACGATTGTCGGACGATCAGTTCAGCCAGAAGCCCGAGATGGCATCGGCGAGCGTATCCGGCGCCTGATTGACCTTCTTCTTGCGCTTGTTGGAGGCCGGCTGCTGCTTGCCGTTTTCAGCGACCGGAGTGTACTCCTCCGCCCCTGTCGACGACGACATCTCGACGACCGGATCGAGCCGCAGCGTCCGCCCCGTCAGCGCGGCCGAAAGCTTTCCGTCATGGCCGTAGATGTCGGCATACGACGAAACCTTCCCGCTCTCATCGGCAACAGCCGTGAAGTAGGTCATGTGAACCGGGATCTTGTGGTCGAGATGGACCTCGCCCCCGCCCGCGATCGCGTTGGCCACCTGCTGGTCGTTGTAGCCGTTGCCCTCGGCGAGCATGACCGCTGCAAACCCTTTCGGGTTCTGCACGCGGATGCAGCCGTGCGACAGCGCGCGGTTGGCCTGCGCGAACAGCGGCCGCTCGATGGTGTCGTGCATGTAGACGTCGTGCTTGTTCGGGAAGCGGAACTTCACGATGCCCAGCGGGTTCTTGCCGCCCGGCGGCTGCACGAAGCTGTAGTTGCGCACGTCGGCGGTAGACCAGTTGACGCTGTCCGGATCGATCTTCTTGCCGCCGCGGTAGACGTCGAGACCGTGCGCGCGGATGGCCGCGCCACCGCCGCCGCCGCCGCCGAACAGCGAGGAGAAGAAGTCGCCGCCACCGGCCGCCCGAAGGCGCGGCTGCAGCTCGCGCATCTTGATTCCGTCCGGCATGCCCCACGACGGATTGAAGCCGACGAATTCCATGTCCGCAGAGAACACCGGCGTCGCCCACGCAGGCAGGCCGACGATGATGCGCTCCTTGAAGATGATTTCGTTGCCCTTGTAGACGCGCGTCATGAACTCCGGAATGTTGTTCTGCACGTAGACCTTGCCCATGTCCTCGGGCAGCCAGCGCCAGCGCTCCATGTTGAGCACGAGGCGCAAGGTGTTGGTCTCGGGATCGGGCGCCTTGTGCGAATCCACCTCGCGGTTGAGCGACACGCGCGTCGCGCCTGAAAGCTGGCCCGTCGCCTTGATGCCGCGCTCGACCTGGAACGCCTTGAGCGCAAGCTCCAGCTTTTCGTCGAACATCGTGTCCGGCGTTCCGGCTTCAGCCGTCACCTTGAGACGCTGACGCAGCAACGCCACTTCCGGCGCGTCCACGCCCTTCTTCAGCGTCACCTTGGTGGAAGGAAGATTGATCTTCAGCGCCGGATCGACTTCCACTTCGGGCTTCGACGGTCCGCGCGCGGCCAGCAGCGCCTTACGCAGGTTCTTGAACCCTGCGTGCTGCGGATGCAGGCCCTGCAGATAGGTATCCGGCGACGAGGACGCCGCGAGATCGGTGAGCACGACGTTCGGATCCTTGATCGTCGGCGTCATGTCGAGAATGCGGCTCAGCGACTGCGGATTGACCCGCCCGCCGCGCGCGAAACGCGCATACTTCAAAAATTGCAGCGTCAGCTTGCCTTCGGCTTCCGCGAGCGCTTCCGGCGTCGTACCGCCGGCCGAGGGAAGATCGAACGCGGCCGCTGAAAGGCCCCACTCGTCGGCCCGGCGCACTTCGTCCATGGCGCTCTTGGCGCGGGCGTTGAAGCCGGTGCTGTCGACCCAGACCGGGCCTCCCGTGCGCGCCGTGTAGAACGCGACGGCAGCCGCTACGTCATCCTTGTTGACGCCCTGCGCGTTGCTTCCGAGCCAGGTCCGCGTTGCCAGAACGACGGGATCGACAATCGGCGCAGCCGGTGCCGCCGCGGCGGCGGGAGCGGCAGGAGCAGCTTGCGCGGCGGCCGGCGGCGTCGCGGGCGGCGTCGTCGCTGCCGCCGCCGGAGGAGGCGTAGAGGCTGCAGCCGCCGGAGGCGTCGCAGCGTCCGGTGCAGGAGTGGCTGCAGCGGCGGGCGGAGCGGTCTGCGCCTCGGACGCTGCGGGAGCGGCCTGCGCCGCCGGAGGCGTCGCAGCCGGAGGTGTTGTCGCGCTCGGCGCAGCAGGCGCTGCGGTCGCGGGCGATGTAGGCGTCACTGCGTTTGCGACCGCGGGCGCGGCGCTCGGCGGTGTCGCCTGAGAGGAAGGCGCGGCAGCGGCAGGCGTGCTCGGAGAGGCGGATGGCGACGCGTTCGTCTGTTGCGGCGGCAGAGTACCCGTTGTCGTCGCGGTTGTTGTGGTCGGGGCTGTCGTCGCAGCGGCCGTCGTCGCAGCAGACTGCGCCGAAGGCTCCGTTGGCGTCGTGCCGGAAGGAGCCGCACCGGACGGTGTTTCCGCGCCCGCCTGGGCCGCGCCCAGCGCCAACATCAGACACGCCGCTGAAATCTTACTCGTATGCGGGAAGGCAATTCTGAGCATCAAATCGGCTCCGTCAAAGCAAAACGCGCACCCCTGTCTCGGACATCGAGCAAGTCAAACCAGCCAGACGCGTGACGACTCAAGAAACACGTGAAGACAGAGCATGGCTATTTCATGCCCGGTCATAAGCTTATCGCGACCGATACTCCGGATCCCGCCCCGCTTCCGTCGTGGCAAACCCCGAAGGTGTGATCGCCTTTCAGCCGGTGGCGCATCTGCGGCGCCCATCGGCAAACAGCAACGGATCGCCGCGGCGCATCTGCGCCGCCGCCCGTTAACTCTAGATTCGCCCACGACAATACCTAGAATGCGCCTATCGGGATAGGCGTAAGACCTCGTAGGCAATCCTCTCCCGTGCAATGTGGACCGCGGCACCGGAACTCTTTTCCGCCCGAATTGGGACCGATACGCTCGCGCGACCGCCAGAGATTGAAAAAATCGAACCATGACAAGACATCCGACCTCCCCAGGCCTGTGCCTCGCGGCTGAAGTCCACGCCGGACCTGAATGGCTGGCCCGCGTCGAGGCCGCGCTCGAGGCCACCCACGCCGCAACCCTCATTCTCGACGGCGTGGACGGCGCCGCAGTCGATGCGGATGCCGCACGCCCCCTCGTACAGATGGCCCAGCGCAGGAACGTCGCCGCCCTCGTCGTGGACGACTGGCGCACCGCGCGTGCCGTCGGCGCAGATGGTGTTCACCTCACGCCCCGCGCCAACATCGACGAAGCCTACCGCGCCGCGCGCGCCGGTCTCGATGAGGGATCCATCGTCGGCGCCGATGGAGGCACCTCGCGCCACGACGCAATGATGCTCGGTGAAGCCGGCGCCGACTACGTCGCCTTCGGGCCGACGGACAGCGAAGGAGAAGATTCGCAGGCAGCCCTCGTTGGCTGGTGGTCCGAGTTGTTTGTCGTGCCCGTCGTCGCCGTCGGCATTGAAACCGCCGAGGACGCCGCAGACATGGCCGCCGAAGCGCCGGACTTCATCGCCATCCGCCTGCCCCATCCCGGCGACGCAAAGCCCGTCTCGGAGTGGGCCGCCGAAATCCTGAGCGCGATCTCTTCCGCTCCGGTCTCCGCCGCAGGAGCGCCCGCGTGAAGCAGCTTCATCTGGCCATTCTGGGCGGCGTCGGGCTCCTGCTCGGCGTGGCGGGCGGACTGGCCGCCACCGGTATGCTGACGCCTTATCTTCCGAAATTTCTGTCGCAGCCTGCGCCCTCTAAGTCCCCCGAGCTCGCGAGCGAGCCCAAGGATCTGCCGCAGTCCGACGAAACGGCCTACATCGCCTTCGACCAGGGCCGCTATCTCACGGCCCTCGAACTGGCCGAGAAGGACGCGGCACGCAACGACCCCCAGGCCCACACTCTGATCGGACGCATCTACGCCGATGGCCTCGGCGTGCCCAAGGACGACGCCACGGCCGCGCGCTGGTACGCCCGCGCCGCCGAGCTTGGCGATATGCCGGGCATGCTGGCCCTCGGCACCATGCTCGCCGAAGGCCGCGGTGTCGCAAAGGATATGAACCTCGCTGCCGAGATGTTCGAGAAGGCGGCCGCGACCGGCGATCCGCTCGCCAATTACAATCTCGGCCTCATGTTCCTGCGCGGCAGCGGCAAACCTGAGAACCCTTACCGCGCGGCCATGCACCTCCGGTACGCAGCCGAAAAAGGCATCGCCGCCGCGCAGTACGATCTCGCAGCCCTCTATCTCGACGGCCGCGGCGTCCCCAACGACGCCCTCGAAGCCGCCCGCTGGAGTTCCAAGGCTGCCGCCCAGGGGCTACCCGCCGCCGAATACGACTATGCCGTGATGCTGCTGCGCGGCCGCGGCCTGACCAGCGACAAGGACAAGGCGATTCCCTACTTGCGCTCCTCGGCCGAAAAGGGCGTCGCGGGCGCCCAGAACCGCCTGGCGCACGTTTACATGGAAGGCGTCGGCGTCGAGGCGAGCCCCATCGAAGCCGCCAAATGGCGCTTGATCGCCAAGGCCGCGGGCGTCACCGACGACAAGCTCGACGTGTTTGTCGCGGCCCTCCCCGACGCCGACCGCACCAAGGCCGAAGCAGCCGCCTTCGAGTGGCGCGAGAAGAAGCAAGTGATGCCGTAGATCTTTGGCCGTGATACCTCGGCCGGGGCCCCCTCGCCTGCGGCAGTAACCACGCAGAGCTTGAAAAGAGTTGACGGACACGCCTGAACCCGGCATGGCCACCCGACCCTGGCCGCCATCCCGCCTTGGCGATGTTCCCCGCAGCCGATTGTCGTTGAGATCCCGCCGCTCATGCCAGCCTCCGCATTGATGAACGTCATGATTTCGGCCGCCCGCAAGGCTGGCCGCTCCCTCGCGCGCGATTTCGGCGAGGTCGAGCAGCTTCAGGTGTCCATCAAGGGCCCGGCCAACTTCGTCAGCGCCGCCGACCACAAGGCCGAGGACATCATCTACAAGGAGCTCGCCAAGGCGCGCCCCGGCTACGGCTTCCTGATGGAAGAGCGCGGCGAGCTCAGGGGCGACGACGAGACCCACCGCTGGATCGTCGATCCGCTCGACGGCACGACCAACTTCCTGCACGGCATCCCGCATTTCGCGATCTCGATCGGCCTCGAACGCGAGGGCGTCATGGTGGCGGGCGTCGTCTACAATCCCGCGACCGACGAGCTATTCACCGCCGAGAAGGGCAAAGGCGCGTTTCTGAACGATCGCCGCCGCCTGCGCGTTGCGGGCCGCAAGACGCTGGCCGACGCCGTCGTGGTCACAGGCATTCCCCATCGCGGCCGTCCCGGCCATCCGAAGTTCCTGGACGAGATGAAGTCCGTCATGATGGAAGTGGCGGGCCTGCGCCGCTCGGGCTCGGCAGCGCTCGACATGGCCTACGTCGCGGCCGGCCGTTACGACGGCTACTGGGAGCGCAATCTCAAGGCGTGGGATCTCGCGGCCGGCATCGTGCTGGTGCGTGAAGCGGGCGGCCTCGTGACCGACGTCACGGGCGGCGACGACGTGTTGACCCGCGGCAATGTCCTCGCCGGCAACAACTACATCACCAAAGCGCTCACGCCGCTGCTGGCGCTGTAGAGTCTGATCGTTCGAGATGCGAGCGATCACGCTAGCATCGTGGACGTGCATCAAACGCTGATCAAGAAAATCACGCCAACAACAAGAGCGCCGCTACTTGCTCCTGTCATCCTAGGCCTTGTGCCTAGGATCCATGTCGCCGCCTGGACGAACAGCGAGGGAATAGCTGACCTCCAGGAACCTTCATCCCTTCTCCCGAATGGAAGACTGGATCCTCGGGACAAGCCCGAGGACGACAGTGGAGGCCCGAAGCCACACCACGCCTCGCGCGCAATGACGCGCTGTCGCCTCAACGGCCCTTCCCAGCGCCGCCCTTGCTCCCGCGCGAGGCGAACCGCACGGCCTCCTCGGCTGCGCGCACGATCGCCTTGGCCTTATTGATGCATTCCTGCTGCTCTTTTTCCGGCACGCTGTCGAACACGATGCCGGCGCCCGCCTGCACGATGAGCTTGCCGTCCTTGACGAGCGCGGTGCGCAGCACGATGCACGTGTCCATCTCGCCGTCCGCCGTGAAATAGCCGACGCAGCCCGCGTACGGCCCGCGCTTGGCCTTCTCCAGCCCGTCGATGATCTCCATCGCCCGCACCTTGGGCGCACCCGAAACCGTGCCGGCCGGAAAGCCCGCCATCAGCGCGTCGATCGCATCGCTCTTGCCCGCGAGCTTGCCGACCACGTTCGAGACGATGTGCATGACGTGGCTGTAGCGCTCGATGACGAACCGCGCCGTCACGTTGACGGATCCCACCTCCGCCACGCGCCCCACGTCGTTGCGCCCGAGGTCGAGCAGCATGAGATGCTCGGACCGCTCCTTGGGATCGGCCAGCAGCGCTTCGCCCAGCGCCTTGTCCTCGGCCTCCGTCGCCCCGCGCGGCGCCGTGCCCGCGATCGGCCGGATCGTCACCTCGCCGTCGCGCAGGCGCACGAGAATTTCCGGGCTCGATCCCACCAGCGCGAATGACCCGAGATCGAGATGAAACAGGAACGGCGACGGGTTCGTGCGCCTGAGCGCCCGGTAGAGCGCGAACGGCGGCAGAGTGAACGGCGCCGTGAAGCGCTGCGACAGCACCACCTGGAAGATGTCGCCGGCGCGAATGAACTCCTTGGCCTTGTCGACCATGCCCATGAACTCGCGCGCCGTCGTGTTGGAGCGCGGCTCCGGCTGCGCGAGCTTCTTGGACGTGAGCGCGCCCGCATGCGGCAACTGATTGTCGAGCGCCGCCACCACGCCCTTGATGCGCTTCAGCGCCGCCTTGTAGGCCTTGTCCGCATCCGCCTTGGCGTCGGGCCGCACCGGCGTGACGATACTGATCTCGTCCTTCACGGAATCGAAGATCACGATCACGGTCGGGCGCATCATGACGGCATCGGGCACGCCGAGCTCGTCCGGATTGGCCTCGGGCAGCTTCTCGATCAGGCGTACGGTATCGTAGCCCATGTAGCCGAACACGCCGGCGGCCATCGGCGGCAGATCGGCCGGCAGGTCGAGACGCGATTCAGCGAGAAACTCCCGCAACGACGCCAGCGTCGGTTTTGCTTCGGCCGTAAACTTTTTCGGCTTGGCAATCGGCGCGCGGTTGATCTCGGCCGCTTCGCCGTTGGCACGCCACACGGCATCCGGTTCGAGCCCGATGACGGAGTAGCGCCCGCGCGAGGCGCCGCCCTCGACGGACTCGAGCAGGAACGAGAACGGCTTGCCGAAGGCGAGCTTCAGATAGACCGAAACGGGGGTCTCGAGGTCCGCGACCAGCCGCGTCCACACCACTTGCGGATCGCCGGCGCGATAGCGCTTCGCGAACGCGTCGCGCGTCGGCAGCGCCTCGATGGTCGCCCCTCGTTGCGAGAGCGTGCTCACGTGTTGGCGCTCCCTTACTGTCCGGTCTCGGTCTCGACGTTGGCGCCCGTCGCGCGCGCCAGCTCCGCCTCGTTGATCGACACCTTGAGCTTGTTCCGGATCCCCGTGACGTAGGCGATCAGCTCCTCGTTGGCGAGTTGATCGGACAGCTCCTTGTTGAGCGTTGCCGCGTGCTCCTTCGTGACTGCGGGCGCCGCGATGACGTCCTTGACCTGGAACACGATGCGGCTCGCCCGATCGCTGGTCGCGGCATAGCCCGCCCCGCCCTTGGGCAGCGCGAAGGCCTGCTTGACGGCTTCGGTCGTCAGGCCCGGCGGCGACATCTGCCGCTTGATCGGATCGCTGACCTCGGCCTTTCCGCCTGCATCCGCAGCGACGGCCGCGAACGCCTCACCCGACCGGAGGCGCTCGGCGAGCTTGCCCGCAAGCTCGTTCAACAGGCGCGTCTTCTCCTTGTCGAGATAGAGGGCCTTCACGTCGGCTTTGACGTCGGCCAGCAGCTTCTGCTTGGGTTCGGTCACGCCGAGAACGTCGAACCAGGCGAACGCCGAGTTCGGCAGCTCGACGGCGGCCGGCTGCGTGCCGATGCCCGTCGCGAACACCTGCTTCAGCGCGATGGCCGCATCCGGCATGTCGATGGCCGTCTTGCCGTCCGGCGTGAGGTTCTTGGCATCGACGGCCTCGATGTCGAAGAACTTGACCTTCTGCTCCTCGCTGATCTCTTTCAGCGTCTTGCCCGCATTGCGGCCTTCTTCGATGAGATCGAAGCGCTCCTGCAGCAGGCCTTCCGCACGCTGCCCGGCGAGCTTGTCGCGAACCTTCTCGCGGACCTCGTCGAATGTGCTGATCTTGCCTTCTTGAATTTCGATGGCGCGCACGAGCACGGTCGCAAAGCGGCCGTCGATGACTTCGGACAGCTTGTCACGCGGGAGCGCAAACGCGGCCTCCGCGATTTTCTTGTCGATCAGGTCGTCCTTTGCGACCAGGCCGAGGTTGACGTCGCTTTCGGTCGCGCCGTTGGCCTTGGCGACGTCGAGGAAGTTCTTCTTGCCGGCTTCGATATCGGCCCGCGCGGCCTCCGCCGCAGCCTTGTCCTTGAAGGCGATCTGCTGCAGGCGGCGGCGTTCCGGCGTGTCGTAGGTCGCCTTGTTTTCCTGATAGAACGTCTTGAGCTCGTCGTCGGTGAGCGTCACCGTCGACTTGAGCGCTTCGGCCGAAAGCACCAGCATCGCCACCTTGCGATACTCGGGCGTCATGAAGTCGGCCTTGTTGGCTTCATAGGTCTCGGTGATCTTCGCGTCATCCGGATCGGCCACGACGGCCTTCATCGGGTCGATCTGCACGAACTCGATCGTGCGCGTCTCGTCGCGCCACGCGTTGAGATCGTCGATCATCGTCTTCGGCACGGCCACGGAGGAGGCCAGTGCATCCGAGATCTGCCGGCGCACCTCGTCCTCGCGGCGCAAAGCCAGGAAGCCGTGCTCGGTGACGTTCATCTGGCGCAGCAGGCCGTCGAAACCCATGCGCGAGAACTTGCCGTCGGGCCCCGCGAAATCGGGATCCTTGCGCACGCCCTCCGCGAGCACTTCATCTGAGAGCGACAGCCCGAGCAGGTCCGCATGCGATTTCACCGCCGCCTGCGCGATCAACTGATCCAGCGTCTGGCGATCGAAGCGCAGCATCAGCGCCTGCTCGGTGGACAACCGCCCGCCGCCTTCAAGCTGCACCGACTGAATCTGGTTCTGGAAAGCGCGCTGGAAATCCGTGACGGAAATTTCCTCGCTGCCGACGTGCGCGACCGAACCGCGGCCCGCCCCCCGGAACACATCAGAAACGTTCCAGAACACACCAAAGCTCACGATCAGAATCGCGAACAGAATCTTGGCCAGCCAGCCTTGGGCGCCGCGTCGGAGGGCGTCGAGCATCGCGAGTGATCTTCCTGTTAGATACGGCCCGCGCGCGCCCAAATGCCTTGAGCTCGCCGCCACCGCTTGCAGAAAAGGACTATCCCGTCCATGACGGGAGCACGGGCTGATATGAAGCCCAGCGCGCCGCTGAATGCAAGACCGAGCTGGGGGCGGATTTTCGGCGTCGTTGGACGGCGAATCTCCGGACGTAGACGGGCAGTTGGCTGGCGGCAGCCCTCGAACCAGCCGTTGATGAGCCCGTGGGAGACGCGACGCCGATGACCGACGAACCGATCAGGGTCCGCTCCCTGGTAGCCGGAAACTGGAAAATGAACGGCCTCGAGGCGTCCTTGAACGCTGCCGCGGCCGTACGCGACGCCCTCCCGGGGCTTGGCGCGAGCGCCCCCGACGTCATGATCTGCCCTCCGGCAACCCTGCTGACCGCCCTCGCGGCCGTCGCCGCCGGGTCCACCCTGGCCGTCGGTGCTCAGGATTGCCACACCGCGGCCTCGGGCGCCCACACCGGCGACATTTCGGCCGAGATGGTAAAGGACACGGGCGCCAGCGCCGTCATCGTCGGCCATTCGGAACGCCGCGCCGACCACGGCGAGCTGGATCGCATCGTCCGCGACAAGGCCGCGGCCGCGCACCGGGCGGGCCTGACCGCGATCGTCTGCATCGGCGAAACCAAGGGCGAGCGCCTGGCAGGGCTTACGCTGGATGTCGTCCGCCGGCAGCTCCGGGCCTCCATCCCGCCCGCATCCACCGCCGCCAACCTGGTCGTCGCTTACGAGCCCGTCTGGGCCATCGGCACGGGCCTCACGCCGAAACCGGCCGACGTGGCCGAGGTGCACGACACCATTCGCAAGAGCCTCATCGGCCAGCTCGGCGAGACGGCTCACGGCGTGCGAATTCTCTATGGCGGCTCGGTCAAGCCGGACAACGCGCGCGAGCTCCTGTCGCTGCCGCACGTCAATGGCGCGCTCGTCGGCGGCGCGAGCCTCAAGGCCGACGATTTCCTGGCCATCATCCGCGCCGCATAAGTATCATCACCCTGTTGCAGGCGGACGGACGATCCGCAATGAGTGGACGCATGAATCGCAGCTTTGCACCGCTTCTCGCTTTGGTCCTGTCCGCAGCTCCTGCGGCAGCGGCTCCGCTCGATCCTGAGGCCTGCAAGGTCCTGAACACCGAGCACGATGCGATGATCGGCGCCGGCCTCAAAGCCGACATGGACCGCGGTCCGGTCTGGGCAAAAGCAAACCTCCCCGAAGATCGCCTCAAGAAGATCGAGCGCCTGATCTCCGTCGAAGAGCAGCTCAGCTTCCGCTGCGGCCAGCTCGTGACCGCGAGCCCTCAAATAAAAGAGCCGCCCAAGCCCCCCGAGGAAAAGGCCGCCGCCGCGGGTGACAAGCCGGCTGAAGAAGTCTTCAGCGGTCTCGGCTTCGGCGACCTCCCGGCCCCCAAGCGCAAGCCCAAGAAGACCCCCTAGCGTTCGGGCGGCGAGCGTTTCAGCGGTGGAAAACCTGATGCCCGCCGCTCCCTCGTAGCACTCCCGCCGTCGCGAACGGATCGCGAGACCTCTAAGGCCACCGCATGAGATAGGACCACACACACCATGAGATCGTCGGCTGGCTCATCGACATCTCGGTACCCTGCTGCGCAATGCCATCTAGCCGCAGGCCCGCAAGTGGTGTAGAAGCCCGCCAAAATCCCCCCCTTTTTGGCGTCCCGGATCGGGCGCCCGGAGCTTTCGTTCGATGACCACGGTTCTTCTCGTAGTTCACATCATGGTTGCAGCCGCTCTCGTCGCGGTGGTGCTCTGGCAGAAGTCCGAAGGCGGCGCCCTCGGCATCGGCGGCGGCGGTGGCGGCGGCTTCCTGACCGGCCGCGGCACGGCGAACCTGCTCACCCGCACCACGGCCATCCTGGCCGCCTGCTTCTTCCTGACCAGCATCCTCCTGACGCTGATCTCGCAGCACTCCGCTCCGAAGGGTTCGGCCTTCGACGCACCCGCATCCACGATGGTCCCGGCCGATCCGGGCGCACCTGCGGCGCCTGCTGCCCCCGGCGCGGCACCGGCGGCGGACGCTCCGCGCGGCGGCATCCTCGACAAGATCAAGTAGCGCACTGGCAACGCTGGTTCGTAGCGAGACGATCGGGAGGCGAGCCGCACGCGGCTCCCTCCCCTTTTCGTTTGGCGCGTCCGGTTCCTTCGCCCCGCATTTTCCCTCGCGCCGCGTCTTCCCTGGTGATGTGGCCCTCCCGCAACTGGCCACGGACACCTCCTGTTGCTAGCGTCCTCCTCGAGATCGACAGGGTGGGCACAGGCGATGCGCAGACGCGCGACGGCAACATTGGCAGTCTTGAGCGGCATGGGCGGCGCGCTCCTCGTGGCAGGCTGCTCCCAGTCCGGCATCGGCGCCACAGGCATTGGCGCGTTCGCGGGGGTGGGTCCCGTTCCCTATCAGCACGCCAGCGCCTTCATGCCGGTCGGCTTTTCCGAAAGCCTGATCGGCCAGGACCGCTACCGCATCGAGGTCAAGGGCCCGCTCGGTTCGCCGCGTGAACGCATGGAAAAAATCGCCCTTACGCGCGCCGCCGAAATCGGCAAGGACGCAAAGCACAAATACTTCAAGGTCGAAGGCGTGCAGGTCTCGAACTCCTGCAAATCCTACGTCACCGGCGGCAAGCCGGGCAGCATGGGCGCCGGCAAGACCAAGGTCAGCGCGCACACCATCCTGACCGCCGACGTCACGTTCGCCCCGGCGCCCGCCGACCCCTCCTTTGTCGAAACCCGGGGCGCCTTCGAGCGCTATCGCGCCGAGCTGGACCAGGACCAGACCTCATCCCCACCCGTTGATCCGTCCACAGCCCAGTGCGGATAATCCTCGCTCCTCCGGCCCTTCCCACACCGGTCGTGGATGAGACAAGAAATCCTCTTCGAATCACGCCGCTAGCGCTCTACTGTTAAAGCCCATGCAACGGTACATCTTCATCACCGGTGGCGTGGTCTCCTCCCTTGGAAAAGGCCTGACGTCAGCCGCACTCGGCGCGCTTCTGCAAGCGCGTGGGTATTCCGTACGTCTCCGCAAGCTCGACCCGTATCTCAACGTCGATCCCGGAACGATGAGCCCCTATCAGCACGGCGAGGTGTTCGTCACCGACGACGGCGCCGAAACGGACCTCGACCTCGGCCACTACGAACGCTTCACCGGCGTTCCGGCCAAGAAGTCCGACAACATCACCACCGGCCGCATCTACCAGGACATCCTCGCCCGCGAGCGGCGCGGCGACTACCTGGGCGGCACGGTACAGGTGATCCCGCACGTCACCGACGCCATCAAGCAGTTCGTGCTCACCGGCAACGAGGGCATCGACTTCGTGCTGGTCGAGATCGGCGGCACGGTCGGCGACATCGAAGGCCTGCCGTTCTTCGAAGCCATCCGCCAGCTCGGCAACGAGCTTCCGCGCGGCGCGTCCATCTTCGTCCACCTGACGCTCGTGCCCTACATTCCATCCGCCGGCGAGCTCAAGACCAAACCCACGCAGCACTCCGTGAAGGAGCTGCGCTCGATCGGCATCCAGCCCGACATCCTGATGTGCCGCGCCGACCGCGAGGTGCCGAAATCCGAGCGCAAGAAGATCGCGCTGTTCTGCAACGTGCGCGAGGACGCCGTCATCCAGGCGCTCGACGCACCCTCCATCTACGACGTGCCCCTCGCCTACCACCGCGAAGGCCTCGACCAGCAGGTGCTGGAAGCGTTCGGCATCAACGGCGCCCCCACACCCGACCTCACACGCTGGGAAACCATCTCGCGCGCCATCGCGTCCCCGGAAGGCGAAGTCACCATCGCCATCGTCGGCAAGTACACCGGCCTCAAGGACGCCTACAAATCCCTCATCGAAGCGCTGGTGCACGGCGGCATCGCCAACAGGGTGAAGGTCCGCCTCGAATGGATCGAGAGCGAGATCTTCGAGCGCGAGGACCCCGCCCCCTATCTCGAAGGCGTGCACGGCATTCTCGTGCCCGGCGGCTTCGGCGAGCGCGGCTCTGAAGGCAAGATCCTCGCCGTCAAATTCGCGCGCGAACGCAAAGTGCCCTATTTCGGCATTTGCTTCGGCATGCAGATGGCAACCATCGAGGCGGCGCGCAATCTGTGCGGCATCACGCACGCGGGCTCGACCGAGTTCGGCGGCAGCGAGGAGCCCGTCGTCGGCCTCATGACCGAATGGATGCGCGGCAACGAGCTGGAACAGCGCCGCCAGGGTGGCGATCTCGGCGGCACCATGCGGCTCGGTGCCTTCGCGGCGTCGCTCGGCAAGGGCACGCGCATCGCCGATATCTACGGCGCAAACGACATCTCCGAGCGTCACCGCCATCGCTACGAGGTCAACACCGCCTACCGCGAGCGCCTCGAAAAGGCAGGCCTGCGCTTCGCCGGCCTCTCGCCGGACGGCCTGCTGCCCGAGACGGTCGAATATGCGGACCACCCGTGGTTCATCGGCGTGCAGTTCCATCCCGAACTGAAAAGCCGGCCCTTCGACCCGCATCCGCTGTTCAAGAGCTTCATCCACGCAGCCGTGGAGCAGAGCCGCTTGGTCTAGTTAGGCGGCCTGGGTCTCACGGATTGGAACAAGAGACCGCATGAGCTCGGCGTCGAAGATCTTCATCAGCCAGGACAGCTTCGACGCCTGGGCGCACGCCACCAGATCGCGCACCCTTTTCGGCATCGGCGCCTTGATGCTGATGATGGCCTTGGCGTGCTCGGCCGCCATCACGATCATGGGCCCCCGACTGGCGCGTGAAGGAGCCTTGCTCTGGTTCGGAACGAGGACGGACGGCGTCGTGCAGAACGTCAAGATCGTGGAAGTCGGAAGGTTCAAGGGCGGCGACCCCAAATACGAGCTCACCATCGACTATCGATTCACGGCGTCCGATGGCGTCGAGCATCCAGGCTCGACCGTGCGAGGCGACGTGCGCGAACCGCCATCTCTCCAACCTGGCGATCGAGCGGGCGTCTACTATGACACCCGCAACCCCTCGAACTCCGTCGCCGAGCACAACCTCAGAACGGACGTTTACGCGTTGCTCCTGTTCCTGCCGTTTATGGCCGTCGTAGGAATTGCAGCCCCACTTTGGTTTTTGGTTCTTTGCTGGAACTGGCGGCGGAAACGTCGGGCCGCACGACCCTGACGTCCTGCCCGAAGGAACGCAGGAACCGGGTCCACGACCGATTGAACGCCATCCCGTCCACCCTGTCTTCCACACACCCTGGGCAATTCGATAGGCGCGGACACGAGCGCGTGACCTCAATACTGCGACCGATTGCGAGCGCGCGCACGGGCGTAGCATTGCCCCCGTAGAAGCCTCGACGTTCCCACGCGCAGGCCACCCCACGCGCCGCGACCCTCAATTTCGAAGTCGCCCCGCACACGCCCGGCCTGACCTTTTCGGCGGCTCGCGCTCGCTTTCGAACGCACCGCAAAATGGAGAGACAAGCAAACCCGGGAGGTCACAATGACAGTTCGAACGCCTGCCGCGATCCTCGCGTCCCTGGCACTCGCAATGCTCCTTGTCGCAAGCTCGGCCGAGCGCGCCGAAGCCCGGCGCGGATGGGGATGGATCGGCGGGGGCATCGCCGCAGCCGTCATCCTCGGCGGCATCCACCATCACCGGTATCACCGCCGCTACTACCGCTATCCCGCTTATGCCTACGGCGGCGGCTATTACGACGATTACTATTACGCCCCGCGCTACTACTACCCGCGCCGGCATATCCGCTTTTACGGCTATCGCCCCTTCCGCCTCCATCACCGTCACTGGCGCCGCTGGTAGCAGCGATATCACTTGCGAAGCCCAGAGCCACGCCGTGCCATCGGATACGGCGTTGCACGGTCGTGCTTACGCGCCAACTCCTGACGAAGTGGAGGGCATTACAGCGGGCTTGGGAGCGAGCGAGATTTACGCTTGCTGACGCGTTGAATGCTGCTCGATCCAGCGCGCAATACGCTCAACGCAGTCGTCGTCGGTGTAGTAGGCGGCGTGCACAAGGCTCTGGTCGCGTTCGATGTGCTGCAGCAGGTCAGCGACATCCGAAGCGGTGAGCACAAGATTCGAAAACAGGTCCGCAGCCGAACCAAGATGGCTATTGATCCAGCCCGACCTGGCCGCCATGGCGCGCGTCTCCACTGCGGCAGGCAGCGCCTCGAACGTGAACTGCGTGCCCCCGGCGCGCTGCGGCACGGTCGTGACCTCCGGAAGCGGATACCGGTAGCCGTCGAGACCGAGCGCCCACCTTTGCAGCAGCGTCCACGACTGCTTGCGCACGAGATAGGTGACGCACTCGCTCGGAATGATGGGCAAGGCGAGCAGCGAGGTGAACGTAAGCTCGATCGGCTTTGAGAAGTTGGCGACGTGCCGGCCAGACCCGAGCGAAAGGAGCGCGATCAGCAGCACCGCGCCGATAATTGCGAGGCACCCCACGAACACGGTCAGCAAAAGAGACTGCGGCGAAAGCCCGAAATGATACGGAACGGCCAGAATGCACGCGAGGATGAGCACGTAGAAAAACCGGAAAACCCACGTCATCGCGGGCCCCGACGGCGACCTGTCGAGCGCCTGGCGGATCACCAGTGTTTTCGCAGCCTCGTACCTGAGCAGGGCCGCGGCCTTCAGCCTGCCAAGCACGTACGCCGGCAAACTTTCTTTCACGGCCAGCGGGTTCGGCGTGCTGCGGACGTGATGAAGAAGCTGCCAGGCCTCATCGTACCGGCTGTTGATGCCCAACGCGGGAACTGGATCAGCGCTCTTGCGGAATAGATGCGGCATGATCCGCGGCAGCACGATCATCCACACGAAGCAGAACGCAACGGCGATAGCAGCGGCCGCGATGGCGTAGGCGCTGGCAGCATCCGTCCAATGTCCGGCGCGGACGCGTTCCTCGATCATGAGGCCGATCAGCGCCAACGCGGGCAGCAAGCCGGCCGCCGTAATCCAGCCAAGCCGTTTGAAATTGCGTCGCTGGATCGGTCCATAAACGTCGAGGAATGGCGTACCGAGCGTGACGACACTGCGCACCGACTTTTCCGCCGGCGTGCCGCGCAACAGGTACATCGCCTCCGCGATGACGTTGCCGCCGTGGCTATGGCCCACGATATGACAAGCCCAGCCCTTCCGATGAAGCTCGGTGATGTGCTCGCGCAGGTGCTGGATGGCCCAGAAGCGATCGACCCAATGGTTGGCGCCCGTCCAGAAAAAGTACGGGGCCACTTCGTCGCAATGCGCCCAGCAGCGCGGAGCGGCCTCACCGAGCCTGTCATGTAGCCGCTTGATGAAGGGATTGAGGGCGTCCGGCTTCCACCACCGCGCGTCTTCACCGCGAGGCCCCGCGAAGGTGCCGTGCACGAGAACGATGGTTTCCTTCGCAGCGGGGGTTTCCTGCGCAGCGGGCCTGTCGTCGTCCATCGAGCACCCGTCGGCTGTTGGCGTCGCGACCATCGAAACACGCCGCACCCAGCCGCGCCACCCCCTTCGCGCCATCGCCGGAGACCCGCGCGAGCACGCACGTCGCCCGTCGCCGACGCCGAATTGTCATAAATGCGACACGGACTTAGATGGATCGGCGCGCGGCTGCCACCGAGCGCCCAGCGGGCGTAGTATTAGAAAATTCCAGAGACCTTTCCCTTTCTCGACGCGAGGCGTTCGTCATTAAACTGGCGTGTAGCAATCGCTTTCAGCGCCAACGGTTTTGACTTGTACTCGCGTTGGTCTCCGAGAAACGCCTGGGCTAGAAGAATAGCCTCGCGGGCTTTCACAGTTCGATCCGCCCGCACCCTATCAAGAACGGCCGTGAATGCCCCAAATTCACCGCGAGAGCCTTTGAGTTCCTCAAGGTATTTAGAAACCAGCGAACCATCAGGCGTCGGCACAGACTTCCGTTTCGGAACTTTGATTTTTGCAAGCTGTGAACAGAATTGCTCCATCGTCATGTCGTCGAGTGGGCGGAGAGCAGCGTCAAGCGAAGCGAGTTCGTCAGAAGACAAGCCAATGCCGCCGAGCCCTTCGCGCAACGACTTAACGTTCATTGGGAAACCCTAACTTTTGCACCGGGAACGGAAAACATTTCTTCAAGAGACCGTGATGTGCGCCAACGTACGTTCCGCTCGACATGCTGACCTAGATGCCCAAACATCTCTCGCACTTCCCTCGTCGACGCATTGTTGGAAGTCCGGCTATAGACAATCTCGCTCCCGCCAGCTTTTGCCAACTCTTCACGCCGCCAGATCGGACAGCTCTTCAACACCGGCACAAGCTCACCACTCTCCCCAAGCGATCGCTCGAGATCGCCGATAGCTTCCAGTTCCCGATCATTGTATCCCGCCGCGGTCGACACCATCGAAGGCACAATACCGAGAAACTTAAGGCTCGGATTGAGCTTCTGTCTGAATTGCTGGATCGCCATCACGGTGTTGACGGTCGCTCTCTGCGACTGTCCATCCAAAATGGTTGGGACCAGCACATGGGTGCTCGCCACGAGGGCATTGACGACGCCAGTCAACAACCGGGGCGGCGCGTCAATAATTACGAGGTCGAATCCAGTATCAGGATTGTCGAAGCTGAACGGCGCTGATCGGAGGTAGCGACTGAGATTGTACCTAACCTCATTGTCGCGCCCCACAAGCCAGCGGAACATCATCTTCACTTCGGAGCGGCTGTAGTCGTAAAACGCGGGGTAAATCCACATCCCACTGTTGATTGAAAGAAGGCGCTCAGCTTTGCCGCGCACAGCTTCAGGATCGCGTTCCCCTTCGATAAGCATGTAGGAACTGCCGACATAGTCCGCGACGTTCGCGTGGGCCATGACAGTTTCAGAAAGGCTTCCCTGATAGTCGCTGTCGATGAGAAGAACGCGCTTACCAAGCGCAGCAAAATGACCCGCGAGGTTGGCGGAAATCGTCGTCTTTCCCACCCCACCTTTGAAGTTCACAACGCATATCACCGGAATGCTTGAAGCCTGCGCGTTCTGGTGCTCCACCAAATCGACGGTGGACGGTGAGCGAAGCCAAAAATCCTTTGGATCTTTGACAGTGCGTTCGAGATCTTGAAACCGTTCGCGAAGCGATTGAGATTCTTGTTTGAGAGACGCGATCTGAGCTAGATCACCGCCGTTACCGGCGCGCCTCCCTATTTTGTAAAAGGTGTATGCGAACCCACCGACGCCGACGATGGCCGCGACAAACTCTTTGACGTAAGGAAGATTGAGACCGACCTCTAAGAACCCCGCCACACCACCAACTCCCCGCATTACATACAAATGGCAATGGCGAGCACAATGCCCCTGCGCGCTCCGCGTGTACAGCCATCGGAACGTCCGCAACTGGCTGAATCCACAATGCTGCGTGGCACACTCGCCACAAGTCCATTCCCGCCGCTCAGTGACGGCGTGAACGTGCATGCCGAAGGCGTGCGCGCGTCGCGAGCGGCGCACGGACTCTACCTCGACGAACGGGCGCTCTTACGAATGACGGGACTTCACCAGGAGAAGCGTCCGCAGCCCGCAGGCTGCACGCAACCTCACCACTGATACTTGATCGACGTGATCACTGTGCGGCCGTTGCCATACAGGCAGGTCTCACGATTGGTGCATTGCGACACATACTTCTCGTCGAAGATATTCGAGACGTTGAGCTGCAGCTTCGTGCCGGCCATGCGCGGTGACAGCGCCCCGAAATCGTACTGCGCCGCCGCGTCGAAAAGCGTGAAGTCCGGCACCTCCAGAGTGTTGTCCTCGTTGCCCGCGGATTCGCCCACGTAGCGCACGCCGCCGCCGAACCCGAGCCCCGCCAGCGGCCCATCTTCGATGCGATAGAACGCCCAAAGTGCGGCGAGCTGATCTGGGATGTTCAGGGGATGCTTGCCGAGGATTGTCGGGTTGAGGCTTTCGGTAATCTCGGCATCGACGAGCGTATAGGACCCGATCAGGTCAAGCTGATCCGTGAGGCTGACCTTTCCTTCCGCCTCAAACCCTCGCGAGTGGACCTCGCCAATCTGCACGCGAGTGGCCGGCAAGACCGGATCAGCCGTGACAACATTCTGCTGCGTGAGGTCATAAGCGGCGAGCGTAAAGAGCGCCTTGTATCCCGTCGGCTCGTATTTGATGCCGACCTCGTACTGCTCGCCCGTCGTGGGCTCGAAAGCACGCCCTCCTGAGGAGCCCAGCGTCGGCTGGAACGACGTCGAATAGCTGACGTACGGCGCAAATCCACCGTCCAGCAGATAAGTGATGCCGTACCGTTGCGTGAACTCTTCGTCATCCTGGCTGTTGTCGAGCGCCACGCCCAGCAAATCGTCGGTGCTCGTGGAGGCATAGTCCTGGCGCAGACCGAGAGTGAAGACCGCCCGGTCCCACTTCACCTGATCCTGCACATAGATGCCCGTCTGATCGAGCACCTGATCGGTGATTTCAGGTGCGCCCGGCACCAGGATCGAGGTGTCGCCGTAAACGGGATTGAAGATGTCGATGGGCGCGCCAAGCGACAGATTGACGAACGACCGTTCGTTGAGATGCTGATAGTCCACGCCGAACAGCAACGTATGCGCGAGCGGCCCCGTGCGGAACTTCGCCTCTGCATTGGTGTCGACGGAGAACGCGTCGATGTCGGCCGTTTGATCGACGACGAAGCGAAGCATCGTAGTGGGATCGAGCATGCCGTCCGGAAACGGCAGGAACTGGTGCACGGCGCCGTCGGTGTGCATGTAGCGAAGGTTCTGGCGCATCGTCCAGCTGTCGTTGAGGTGGCTCTCGAAAGCGTAGCCGACCGACTGCTGGTCGCGGTTGTTGACGTTGTAGGAGGGCTCGCCAAGGAACCGGTGGCGCGGGATTTCGCCGAACGGGCTTGGCGTGACCGAACCGTAAGACGGAATGTTATTGTAAAGGCCGACGTCGGGATCGTGCTGCAGGTTGGCGAGGAACGTCAATGTCGTACCGGTCACGGGACGCCAGGTGAGTGCCGGCGCGATCCAGTAGCGTTCCTGCTCGTTGAAGTCGACCTGCGAGTCGACGCCGCTCGCGAGCCCGCTCAACCGATAGGACCACCTTTTGTCGGAATCGACGGGGCCGCTGAAATCGAATGCGGCCTGAACGCGGTCGAAGTTTCCAAATGAAAGCTGGATCTCGTGAAAGGGCTCGTCGGTTGGCCGTTTGCTGATGGCGTTGACGATACCGCCCGGCGATGCCGAGCCGTAGAGCATCGAGGCCGGCCCATGCAGAACCTCAAGCCGCTCGAGACCGTAGAGTTCGATCTGCGGTGTCGTGTAGTTGGCGCCACCGAGATACTTGAGACCGTCGAGGTAGCGGTCGAGAACGAAGCCTCTTGAGTAGACGATGTCATAGCCGCCGAACGCCGACCGCGTGCCCGCGGCAACGCCGGACGTGTATTGAAGCGCCTCTTTCACGCTGGTGGCGCTTTGCTGGTCCATCTGATCGCGCGTGACGACCGAGACGGCTTGCGGTGTCTCGATCAAGGGCGTGTCGGACTTCGTCGCCGTGCCGCTGACTTTGGCGACGAACCCCTGCACGGGGCTCACAGCGGTTTCCGGGCGGTCTTGTGCGCGCGCAGCAGGCTCGGGCGCAGGCGCGGCCTGAACCGATGTTTGCTGCTTAGGCTTGGAAGGCGCGGCCTTTTTCTTGGCTGGCGTCTTCGTCGCAGTCGCTTCCACCTCAATCGGGGGAAGCTGCGATGAAGGCTGCGGCTGTTCGCTTGCCGTCTGCGCCAAGGCCGGATGAGCAACAATCGTCGTCGCGAGGCAGAAAGAGCCTCGGAGAAGCCGAGACCGGAAGGCTCTGTTGGACAGCCGCATCGTTTGAACACCCGAGTTGCATCGCGCTCAGCTTGCAAACTCTACTTTGGGCGTCAACAAAATACGTAGGTATTCAACCGGATGGAGCGACCGCGTTGCACTCCAGCTACAGGCAGTCTGCCTACTCCAGCTCCTCGTCACGCATCAAAACAATGATCAGCACCAGCGCAAAGCATGCGGCGAAGCGGAAGGCCGCCGCCTGCGCGTTCCACGTCTGCGATTGCCACATCTTGAACCACTCGCCGCCGACGACGAGGAAGCCGCCGTAGTAGAGCAGGAAACCGAACGTGAGGCCCGCGACCGCCAGCCCCTTGGCCGCGTTGAAGCGCGCCGCCGACGCACCCCTCAGCCTGAACAGCCGCCACGCGCCGGCAAGGCACAGCGCACCGCACGCAAGCTCCGCCGCGATGATCAGCCAGTAAGCGACATGCTGCAGCCAGGGCGCGGTGATCGCCCGCCAGCGCAGCGCGGAATCGGGAAACGTCGTGTCCATCGAGAGCACATGCTCGACGAACCGGAGATTGGTGCCATAGTCGAGAAGGTTGTCGATGCCGACCAGCAGCGCAAAAGCGCCGACCGAAGCGACCAGCAGAACCTTGGACAGTCGGACGATCATGCGAGCCTCGTTTTTAGCGCCAGCGTGCGATGTTCGTTACCCGGGAACCTTTCCAGCCAGCCAGCATCCAATGAAGGCCAGAGTAATCGTCCGGAACCCACCCGATGCACAAGCTAAAACACGATGCGCTTCAAGAGGCACCCGACACGGAACTTGTCGCCCGCGTGCTTGCGCGCGACGAAGCGGCCGTGCGGGCCCTCATCCAGCGGTACAACAGGCGCCTCTATCGCGTGGCGCGCAGTATCTTGGGCGACGACGGCGAGGCCGAGGACGTGCTGCAGGAGGCTTACCTGCGCGCCTTCGCGGCGCTCGGCAGCTTTCGCGCCGAGTCGACGTTGTCGACGTGGCTGACCCGTATCGTACTCAACGAGGCATTCCAGCGCTTGAGGCACCACGTAGACGTGCCGATTTCAGCCATTGGCCGCGAGAGCGGGCCTATGCAGGTAGCGGACATCATTCCGTTTCCGGCTTCGTCCCGCACCGCTTTGGATCCGGAGCGCGCCATGGCGCAATCAGAGCTTTGCCGCATTGTTGAAAGCGCCATCGACGCGCTACCGCGCGACTTCCGCGCCGTGCTCGTGGCACGAATGATCGAAGGGATGAGCGTCGAGGAAACGGCCGCGGCCTTCGATCTCTTGCCTGAAACCGTAAAGACCCGCCTGCACCGCGCACGCAAGCTTCTCAAGGACGCACTCGCGGAACACCTTGGACCGCAGTTCGCCGACGTCTTCCCGTTCGACGGCAAGCGCTGCGAGCGAATTACGGATGCGGTTGTCAGCCGCCTCGGCTTCTAGGCGGGAACCTTCCGCCGAAACGCCCATCCAATGCTCCGTGACTGCAACAGGGCCGCAGGCCCCACGCACGGAGACCAACATGATGAGAAACTCGATGATCGGCATGGTTGCCGGTCTTGTTCTGTCGACGGCAATCGCCATCGCAGCCGACAAGCCATCCGATCCGCAGATCGCCCACATCGCCTATACAGCCGGCGATCTCGATATCAAGGCCGCGAAGCTCGCACTCGAAAAGTCAAAAAACGAGACAGTCCGCGCATTCGCCAACGACATGGTGCGCGACCATCAGGCCGTGAACGACAAAGCGCTGACCCTGGTCAAGAAGCTCGGCGTCACTCCGGTGGACAACGAAACGAGCAAGGCCCTGATTGCGCAAGCCGAAAAAAAGCAGGCCGAACTCGCATCGCTTTCGGGCTCAGCGTTCGAGAAAGCCTACGTCGACAACGAGGTCGCCTATCACAAGATGGTCAACGACGCGCTGAGGACGACACTCATCCCATCGTCCAGCAATGCGGAACTCAAGAGCCTCTTGGAAACCGGCCTGAAGATTTTCGAGGGACACCTCCACCACGCCGAGATGCTGGCGCACACGCATCATTAGTGGGGGTCACATGCGAAAAATATCAGGCGCGACATTCGCCGGGATATTTCAACTGGCGCTGACTTTCCCGTCTCAGGGAGGCGAACCCGTTCGTGTGAAAATCACGAACCTCGCCTTCCTACCTGCGGAAATAACGGTCCAGGCCGGCGAGACGGTCGAATGGGTCAACGAGGATTTCATCGATCACACGGCAACGGAAACATCTGAAGAATGGGACGTCCCCATTCCCGCCGAGAAATCGGCCGAGCTCAAGCTCACGCGGGCAGGGACGTTCTCTTACTACTGTCGCATCCACCCGGGAATGAAGGGGACGGTTCATGTCATCGCCAAATAGCAGACAAGCAGCAGTAAAGTCCCCGCCAGTCGCAGCAAACCTCTCCAAGCCAAATCGGCACGAGGCGGAAGCTGCCGTGCGCACGCTTATCCGATGGGCGGGCGACGATCCCGTACGCCCTGGCTTGCTCGAAACGCCGGCCCGCGTCACGCGGGCATTCGAGGAATACTTCTCGGGATACGCGCTCGATCCCGAGGCCCTCTTGCGCAAGACGTTCGACGAGATCGAGAACTACGACGAGATGGTCATCTTGCGGGCCATTTCCTTTGAAAGTCACTGCGAGCACCACCTGGCGCCAATCATCGGACGCGCGTGGGTCGGCTATATTCCGGATGGCCGCGTTGTCGGCATCAGCAAACTTGCACGGGTCGTCGATGCATTTTCAAAACGCCTGCAGATCCAGGAAAAAATGACGGCGCAGATCGCCAATGCGATCGACGGAGCGCTGCAGCCGAAAGGCGTAGGTGTCGTGATACGGGCGACTCACGAGTGCATGACGACGCGCGGTGTACACAAGCCAGGAACGGAACTCGTAACGAGCAGACTGCTGGGACGCTTCCGCGACGACCCACAGACGCGCCAAGAGTTCCTAAGGCTCGCGGCCCCCTGACCCCACGATACGTCTCGTGCGTGCGCTTCGGACGCTCTTACACCAAACCCGCTTCGTAGCATTGAAGATGCGTATTGGCGATCCTGAGCAGCGGAGTCGCAAGTCCATGGCGGTCGGCCCGGCGCACCATGTCACCCAGAATGTGGTCCGCCTCCGTGTGCCGGCCGCCCCGGACATCGCGGAGCATCGAGGACGTGAGCGACGATTCCCGCTCCGTCAGCGTTCTGCGGTAAGCGACCATCGCCGCCTTGTCGGGCGTGATGCCTTCCGCGCGCGCAACCGCGAGGCATTCGTCGAGAAGCTGAAGGATCAGGCCGCGCCCATCAGCGCAGGCCATGATCGTGCCG
Source organism: Hyphomicrobium sp. (assembly GCF_019744875.1). Taxonomy (GTDB): domain Bacteria; phylum Pseudomonadota; class Alphaproteobacteria; order Rhizobiales; family Hyphomicrobiaceae; genus Hyphomicrobium_C. The sequence continues at coordinate 429,192 of NZ_JAIETU010000003.1, forward strand.
ATGCTGGCCCGCATCAGGCAGGTCGCGCCCGCAAGCGTGGTGAGGAACACGAACTTGCTCCACAAATCCCGCTGGACGTCAGCGCTCAGCACGGCATCGACCCGCGCCTCGCCGAGCAGCCTGATGAAATCCTCCGCAACCGGATCCGGCTGTCCCGACACCGGCCCGACGGTCGTCGAAAAAAAAGGTGAGAGATGCGCGATCACGCCGTCGTCGCGAAGCGTGAGGGCGCCGTGCACGACCCCGCCCAGCACCACCGTGTGCGGAAACTTACGCGCCAGAATTTCGAGCTGCACGACACCGTTCAGAAGCGAGAGAATACGGGTTGCAGGGCCGACCGCCGGCGCGATCGCCTCGATAGCGCTGTCCAGCGCCGGAGCCTTACACGCGATGACAATGACGTCCGGCGCGAAAGCCGGATCCAGCGCGCTTGTTGCGCGCGCGGGCGTCGAGAAATTGCCGAGCGAACTTTCGACGATCAGCCCGCGCGAGGCCAAGCTGGCCAGCCGTTGCCCGCGCGCGAGAAACACGACATCCGCTCCCGCCGCCAGCAGCTTCGCCCCGATGTAACCGCCAACCGCGCCAGCCCCGAGAATGAGGCACCGCAAAGCGTGTGCACCTGCACGCGCCGGACGCGGCTCGGGATTGGGCTGAGCACGCGTCTCAATCATGGGACCTCCGCACGCGTTGCGCGGAACGGCCGCCACGTCCCGTCCGGCTGCCCGATGCAGCCAACGGCGCATCAAACTGATCGAGAAGTTGTTCCAGCACGGGGCGTATCCCTTTCAGCTCCAGAAGGTGCGCCGATGCGAGCCCGTCCATGAGCCGTTCGGCCTTGGCGGTCGGCAGAACGCAAACCCGCCGCGCATCCTCCCGATCCTTGACCCGGCTGACGAAGCCGTTCGCCTCCAGCCGGTTGACGAGCTCGACTGCGGTATGATGCCGGATCATCAGCCGCTCGGCCACGTCCCCGATCCCGAGATGGTCGCGCGCCCCCATGATGGCGAGCAGCGCCTGATACTGTCTCGGACTGAGCCCTGCCGCATCGGCCGCCTGCTCGCTGAACGCGAAGAAGCGCCGCAGCGCATAGCGAAAGTCCGCCAGGGCTTCGTATTTGGTCTTGGCAAACTTCGATGGCGGCGCGGCGCTCGGCATGATGCCCTCTTGATATATCGTGATACGATATAGTATCCTAACCCACAGATGCTCGCCACTGGCGGCGGCTTCATTTGCGGCTGACGCGGGACGCGACACTTATGACAAACCGAAAAGATCCACAAACGGTGGCGGCGCGAACCGGCATCGCATCCGATACGGCCTTCGGCGCGGTGGTGCCGCCGATCTACCTCTCCACGACCTATTCGTTCGAAGGCTTTGAACGCGCGCGCGCCCACGATTACTCGCGCACCTCGAACCCCACGCGCGCGCTTCTCGCCGAAACGCTGGCGGATCTGGAAGGCGGCCAGGGAGCCGTCGTCGTGTCGTCTGGAATGGCGGCGGTCGACCTGACGTTCAGCCAGCTCAGATCCCACAATCTCCTCATTGCGCCGCACGATTGCTACGGCGGAACACATCGCCTTCTGTCGGCACGCCGCGACCTCAAGCAGTTCGATGTCATGTTCGTCGACATGGGAGATCCCCGCCAATTGGACGCGGCCTTCGCGGCCTCTCCGGCGATGGTGCTGATCGAGACACCCAGCAATCCGTTGATGCGCGTCGTCGACATCCGCGCCATTACCGAGCGCGCCAAGAAGGCCGGCGCAAAGGTCGCGGTGGACAACACGTTTCTCTCACCCGCCCTGCAGCGTCCCCTCGAACTCGGCGCGCACTACGTGATCCATTCGACGACCAAGTACCTCAACGGACACTCGGACGTGGTGGGAGGCGCGGTCGTCTGCGCGGACAAGGCGGATGCTGATACCCTGGCGGCCTGGGCCAACATCGTCGGCGTCACGGGCTCCGCCTTCGATTCCTATCTCACACTTCGCGGCATCCGGACGCTTTTTCCGCGCGTCGCCCAGCAGCAGCAGACGGCGCTCGCCATCGCAAAGCACCTCGAAGGCTCTCCGATGGTCTCCAAGGTCCACTACCCGGGTCTGCCCTCCCATGCCGGCCACGCGATCGCCAAGACTCAGCAGAGCGGCTTCGGCGCAATGCTGAGCTTCGAGCTTACCGGCGGCACGGACGCGGTCCGCCGCTTCGTGGAGGCGGTCCAAGTGTTCACGCTCGCCGAGTCGCTCGGCGGGGTGGAAAGCCTCGTCGCGCATCCCGCCACGATGACGCATGTCGGCATGGACCCCGATGCGCGCCGCGCCGCTGGCATCACCGATGGGCTCCTGCGGATTTCAGTGGGCCTCGAAGCGGAAAGAGACCTGATCGAAGACCTGGAAAGCGCGCTCGACGCGGCGTCCAAAGCGGATGCGGCGAATGCAAAACAGGCGCGCGCCTCATAGCGGGCCGCACACGAACAAAAAAACAGGAGGCGCGGCCATGCTCCATGACCCGCGAAGGCAGGATCTCGAACGGAACGCCGCCCCGCCAAGGGTGGATCCCGTCACGGCGCTCGTTGTCCACGGCGTCCTCATTGCAGGCATTCTCGCCGTGCACTTCGGCGTCGCGCCCTTGTGGTGACGAGCACCGCAACGGCCACGCCCGCCCGCTCCTCTTCTTAAGCGTATTGCTTCCGGGCGCGCGCCGCCGGCGCAGGCGGCTCGACCGGCGCAGCACGCTCTACGTGGTCCGAAAAATACGCACGAAGCTCTGAGGCCGGCTTGGGCTTGCTGTAGAGAAAGCCCTGCATCTCAGTGCAGCCTTCGTGGCGGATCATGTCGAGCTGTTCCTGAGTTTCGACACCCTCAGCCGTAATCGAGAGATCGAGCGCGCGGCCCAATCCGCTGATGGCGCGCACGATGGCCAGACTGCTATCGCCGTCCGCAAGCCCCGAGATGAAGCTCCTGTCGATCTTGATTTTGTCGAACGGGAAGCTGCGCAGATAGCGAAGCGAAGAATACCCCGTGCCGAAATCGTCCATCGCGATCCGCACGCCGAAATCGCTCAGCTTCCGCAGGATCTCCAGCGTTTCTTCGCTGTCGCTGAGCAGCGCGGACTCCGTGATTTCGAGCTCGAGCCGGCCGGGCGCAATTCCCGACGCCGCAACAGCGTTGAAGACCGACTGTACGAGTGTCCGCCCCCTGAACTGCACGGGCGAAAGATTGACCGCCACCCTGATATGGTCCGGCCAGTTCGCCGCATCGGCGCACGCCTGCCGGAGAACCCATTCGCCGATGGGGATGATCAGTCCGCTTTCCTCCGCAACGGGGATGAAATCCGCCGGCGGGACTGTCCCGCGCTCCGGATGGCGCCAGCGCAGAAGCGCTTCGAAACCGGAAATTTCATCGCGCTCAAGATTGACCAGCGGCTGATAGTCGAGCTCAAACTCGCCATTGACCAGCGCCAGCCGCAAGTCGTGCTCGACCCTGCGGCGGTGTCGCGCGTTTGTATTCATCTCTTCTTCGAAGAAACGGTACGTGCCGCGTCCATCGCTCTTCGAGCGGTACAAAGCCAGGTCGGCTTGCGCGACAAGCGCTTCCCCATCGACGTCTCCATTGGAGAACGCGATGCCGACACTCGTTCCGATCGAGCATTCATGCCCTTCGATGTCATAGGGCTGGCGCACGGTTTCGATAATGCGCGCAGCAAGGCTTGCAGGCTCGCTGGCAGGCTCGGTCGTGCAAATCATCACGACGAACTCGTCGCCACCGACCCGCGCAACGATGTCCGACTTCCGCACGCACTCGCGCAACCGCTCCGCGACCGCCTTGAGCAGAGCATCGCCGACGCTATGTCCGAGCGTATCGTTCACGTCCTTGAAGCGGTCGAGATCGAGGAACAGAAGAGCCGTCTTCTCCGTCGCACTCTGGCCATGAAGCGACTGCTGAAGCCGCTCGTGCAGATACGCGCGATTGGGCAAGCCGGTCAGCATGTCGTGACGCGCCATGTGCGCGATCTTCGCTTCCTGCTGGCTGCGTTCGGTCACGTCTTCATGGACGTCGACCCAGCCGCCGCCCGCCATTGGCCCGACGCGCACGAATATTGTCCGCCCGTCCTTGAGATGAAAAGGACCAGTGAACGCCTTGCCGACGCTCAATCGCTTCTTCAGCCCTTCGATCCACTCGTCCGCCTCGGCAGTCACCGGGCCGGCGTCCGCATCGCAGCTCATTTCTGCGTGGTAGCGAATGATATCGCCAAACGGCGTACCCGGCTGGGTGAGCTCTTCCGTCAGGCCATACATGGTCCGGTAGAAATCGTTGCACATGATGAGGCGGTGCTGCCCGTCGAACATGGACAAGCCGACGGGCAGATGGCGCACAGCGGCATCGAAGCGGCTGTTCTGTTCGCGCAACGCGGTCTCACAGCGAATGTTCGCACGCTGGATGACGACCGCCGTGGCCGCGGACAGCAGCACGACGAACGTAATGGCCGCCGTCATCATCGCGAGCAGCGGGCGGTCCAGAGTCGAAGCCTGAAAATCCACGGTTGGATCCGGCAGGATGCTGACCGCACCCATCGATGTAAAATGCATGCTGCAGATGGCGAGCGCCAGGAAGGCAGCCGCGGAAACGATCGCCGCGAGACCCTGCTTGCGATGGAACACATGCAGCGCCGCACACGCCACCGCGATACCGAAGATCCATGAGGCGACGACGAGCGAAGCATCCCACTCGAGCGTACCGGGAGCCTTGAGCGCTGTCATTCCGACGTAGTGCATCGTGCCGATGGCAAGGCCGATCACGACCCCGCCCGCGCGCGGCCACCATTGTCCCCCGCGCCCGGCCAACATGAACCCCGCCGCAGCGAGCGCGACAGCAATCAGAAGTGACGCCAAGGTCGGGTTGAGGTCGAATTCGGTAGGAAATCCGCCGTCGTAGGCAAGCATGGCAACGAAGTGCGTCGCCCAGATCCCCGTTCCGGCGGACACCCCGGTGAGGATCGACCAACTGGTTCTGCGGAGCCCGCGGCTGGTGGTCGCCACGGAGTAAGTCATGAACGTCGTCAGCGCCGTGCTAACGCAAACCACCGCCGCCAGGGCAACAAGCCAATAGTCGTGCTCCGTCGCCAGGCAGGAGAGAACGCGATACATATTTCTCGCTCCAATACTGGATCACGAAGAAAATACACAGCGTTCACGAAAGAACTCTTAAGCGTCGGCGGAAGGCCATACACCGCGCTAATTTCTGCGCCGGCCTAGGAAAATCCGAGGTTGCGCCCTCGGAAATCAGCTCAGATCACAAATAAAACTGTGCCGAAGCAAGGCTCGCGACGTTCTGCAGATAGACGCAGAAGTCGGCAGTCGCGTCGCCGTTGACGTCCGCGCTGAGAAAACCGTTCGAGAAAATCAACTGGCCCGCGACACCCGTGAAGTTCGTGTCGCCGAGATATTTGAAAGCCTGGTTGCCGGCCTGCTTGGTGCTCGCATCCAGAAGCTTGAGATCGATGATATCGACGCTCGCATCGAAATCCGTGATGGTGTCGTACGAAAACGTGTTGCTGTCGTTGAGCACCGAAAAGCGAACGATGTCCGCGCCCGCGCCACACGTGATCACGTCGGCACCCAAGCCGCCGATCAGGATGTCGTTTCCGTCGCCACCCACCAGCACGTCGTTGCCGGCCTTGCCATCGAGAACGTCGTTCCCGGCACCACCTACAATCGTGTTGTTGAGCGCGTTGCCTGTGCCCTTGAAGGCTGCCGCTCCAATGTACGTCACGTTCTCGACGTTGCTTCCGAGCGTGTAGGTCTTGAGAGAGGTCTGCACGGTGTCGATGCCCGCATTGGCCAACTCCGTGACAGAGTCGCCCGCCACATCGACGACATACGTATCGTCGCCCGCGCCGCCGAACATCTTGTCGCTTCCCGCGCCGCCATCGAGCAGATCGTTGCCCGCATTACCGTGCAGCACGTCGTTGCCCGCCAACCCGCGCAGGATATCGCCCAGCGCGCCACCGATCATCGTATTCGCAACCGCGTTGCCGGTGCCGTCGAAGGCGCCGATACCGGTGTAGGTCAGATGCTCGAGATTGGTCCCGAGCTGGAACGTGGACAGGTCCGTCTGGATCGTATCCGTGCCGCCTTTGGCGCCCTCGTTGACGACGTCGGCCGCGTTGTCGACGACATAGGTGTCGTTCCCCAAATCGCCCTGCATCACGTCCGCGCCGCTGCCGCCATCGAGCAGATCGTTGCCCTTGCCGCCGATCAGCGTATCGGCGCCACCCAGGCCGAAAAGTTGATTGCTCGTGCCGCCCGTGATGAAGTTGTCGCTGGCGTTGCCGTAGGCGGTGAAGGCACCTTTTCCGGTATAGGTCAGCGTCTCGACATTGCCGGTGAGCGTGTAGGAGGAAAGCGAAGTCCGAACCGCGTCCGTCCCGCCGTTCGCCGCTTCGGTAACGATGTCCCCCGCGTCGTCCACCGTATAGGTGTCGTTGCCGGATCCGCCAACGAGGAGATCGGCGCCTGTGCCGCCGTCGAGCGTGTCATCGTTGGCGCCACCATAGAGCGTATCCGCGCCCGCGCCGCCGATCAGCGTATCGCTGCCCGCACCGCCCGAAAGCACGTTGTTGAGCGCATTGCCCCTCAATGTGTCGTTCTGTGCCGTGCCGACGGCGTTCTCGATCCAGGCGCTGAACGCAATCGAGATGTTCGACGTCATCATGTCCGAGTTCGAGAACGCACCCGGATTGAGATCGATGACGCACGCATAGCTCGATCCGGACAGATCGATCGTATCGTTGCCGGAGCTGTCGAAGAGGCACACGATCGGGTGCGGATTGAGCGTGAAATCGAACACGGAAGTCCCCGCGTTCGAGTTGTATCCGTATGTCGTGTCGCCGGTCCGCGTCGTGGTGTCCACGCCGTACATGCTCTGCAGCGCCATGATGTCGAGCACCATCGGCGTCTGCGCGAAGTAGCGCTTGCCGTCGCTCGCGACCCAGTCGGCGCCGGTCTTGTCCGCGCCGAAATACGACATCACGGTGTACTGATGGGAATCCTGCCGGAAGAGCGCGTTCTTTTCGTAAGTCGGCGCCCCGCCGTTGTAGTTGCCGGGATGATTGAGCCCCAGCGCATGCCCCGCCTCATGCACGAAAGTTTGAAATCCATACTCGCCGACTTTCGGATCGACGACGTTATTCTGGCCCGAATTGGCGCCGTAGTTCGAATTGAACCAGACCGATCCCGCCGTCGTCGACTGACCGGGGAAATAGGCGTGCGCGTACTGGATGTTCGTCGTCGTATTGGCGAACTTGATGTTGGCCGAATTGCCTGCAGCCAGGTTGAAGTTCGGCGCGATGAGGCTGTCCCACAGCTCCATGGTCAGCGTTGCGGCGGCCTGCTGAGCAGCATTCAACTGCGAAAACCCGGCAGCTTCGCCCCCGGGAAAACCGCTGGCGCTGGTCGGAAAGCTGTAGGTGAGCGAGCCGCCGGACCAGTGAACGCCCGAATCGAGCTGTTTCACGATCTTTTCGTTCGACCAAACCGCCTTTGCCATCGCCGCCCCCACGCCGCACGCTGCCAAAGATACGCGCGACGACTTAAAAAAACGGGTGGCATTTCAATCAAATTGTAGAAGTCAGATTTTGAAACGGCGCATTATAGTTTTTTAAGCAAACCGGGATTGGCGAAACTTTCGAATTGCAGATCTTCTGGCCCAACAAATGCCGCGCGCCGAACGGAAACACCGGCCACACACCGCCGCGGAGCGCGTTTCACCGTCGCGGAAACGCATGTCTCTCCGGTCAAGTCCTGCGTGTCGTGACCGCAAGAACGGCGATCGCCACGACGACACCGACGATCCCGTGCATCAGCGTGCCGGGCAACAGGAAGCGATCGACCAGAAACACGGTGAGCAGGCCCACCGCGAGCCCGGCCAGCAGCCTTGCAAATTGAAACCCCATCGCAGTCGTCCTCTTGAGCGCCGGCAGTCACCGTGACCGCGGACCGCACGGGACTCTAGGGGCGCTCGCACGGCTCCGCAGTTCTTCGCGTGACACCTTTGCCCAACACCAACGAAAGACCCCCGGCTCTGCAGCCGGGGGTCCGATTCACCACTCAGATACGCCACGTCGTCGAGAGACCGCGTCAGTGCTTGTCTTCGACCTCTTCCTTCACGATCGAGCCGTCCACCGGATTGAAGTAGACCTCGACCTCCTTGCCGTCTTTGTTCTTGCCGTAGATCTCGTAGCAGTTGCCGGAAACTTTGAAGACGTCGTGCGTGTAGCCCATGTCGGCAATCTTCTGTTTCATCTGCGCTTCCGCCATCCACGTGTCCTTCGGTGCCGCCGGGCAGTCGGCATCCGCGAGTGCCGCGCCGCTTCCCAGCACGATGGCGAGGCTTCCAATGATTGGCGCGAATGCGGATCTCAGTGTCATCGTTCGATCTCCCTGATTGGCTCCAGCGACGCGTTCCGTCGCTGGAGGGAACGCTTCACCCATCCGCGCGTTCCACGCAAATTCACACAATCAGCCGTCGGACGACTGCCCCACCTTGGTTAACCCTGCGGCGACCAAACGACCCACCGCACGAACGGTTTTTGGGCGGACCAAACATCCTTAACGCCGGAAAGTCCCGTCATTCGGACCTCCACGGCCCGGCTTTTCGAGGATCAACCCAACCAAAAGGTTGCAGCCGCCCGCTCACGTTCACGGTTAGCAGCGGATGGGCTGGCGCGGCGGTCCAGAACCTGGGAGGGTTAGGTCAAAGCCACCCCTCAGACGCGAGATCGATCATGAGTGCTATCACCGGATGGCGCATTCAAGTGCGTCCCCAGTTCTGCGATTCCGACCTCACCACGTCGGTCTTCATCAACGTGCGCATCGCCGATCGCGAGCAGGCGCTCGCTGCAGTGCGCAGCCGCGAGGATGCCGAGCCCGGCGAGAAGGTGTTCGCGGTGCGCCCGCTGTTGCGCGACGAGAGCGGTTCGACCGAAGGCCGTGTCATCCCGTTTTCCGACTACCTCGGCCGGCCCCGCGCCAAAGTGCTCGCCCACAAATCGGGTTAAGCGCACAAACGAAGCCACACTCTCACCCCGAGTCGGGTCATAGAATGGGCACATGGCCACGGAACAGTGGCCGGTGGCTGGGCCTGATTCCGGTTCGGCCCGAGCTTGGCCGCAACCCGGCCTGGAAACTGGCGAGGGAACTGGCGAGGGCAACGCGTGCTCCAACTGACGCTCCTGACGAGAACAGGCGCGACCGCGATGGCCGCTTTTGCGGCCGCGGCGTTGGCGCTTGCGCACGTCGGAGCGGCGCAGGACACGGCCATACCCGATCCCTCTGCGCTCGATGCGACGCGCCCAGCGCTCTCTCATCCCGCCATCAGCGCTGAAACCGCGCGCGCGCGTCCCGCCGAAGAGGAGCCTGCGCCGTCAGCACCCGCCGACGCAGCGCCGAAGTCACCCGCCGTCGAAGCGCTCGCGCCCGCCAGCGAACCGCATGCCGGAGATGCGCCCGCCGAAGGCAGCGGCGCCGCGGACACGCCTGCGTCCGCCGACGACATCGCCGATATTTTCTCCAAGCTCGGCGACCAGATCTACGAGGATTGCATCTTCGATCTCTCCGAAGAGCAGATCAACGTCCAGGCCGCGCTCATTCTGGCCTACATGGACCAGGGCGCCGAGAGCGCCGTCGCCCGCAGGCTCGCCGCCATCCAGATCCAGGCGCCGAAGCTCTCGGCAAAGTGCGAGCAGATGCGCCGTGCGCCCCCGCCGCCGGCCGACTGGACCACCACCACCGAAGCGCAGGAACGGCCGCCGGAAGCCCCGGCGCCCACGGCCGCCAAGCCTCCGAAGCCAGTCGTCGCCGCCGCACCGAAAGTGCCCGTGCCGGAGCTTCCCCCGCCCGTCATTGCTCTGACAGGCAAACAGGTCCCCGCGCAGTGGGACTGCGCCGACGGCGTCGACTACGTCACCATCACGCTCAACGGCTATCGGCGCAAGCTGACGGGCGGAGAAATCTGCAATCCCTTCGAGGATGTCGCGCGCGAAGTCCCCGCCTCGGCCGGAAACTTCCGTCTCGGCTATTCCATCACCAACGGACGTCTGTTCGTCATCTCGGACAATCCCGCCATCAACGGGCAGACCATCTCCTGGGGTCTGTCAGGGCGCGACGTCTGCCGCAACAATCCGGATCCCGATTGCTTCGCCGCGCGCGCCGTGGGCCCGCTCCCGCCGGGCGAGTACGCCTTCGCCGCCGAGAAGAAGCACCGCGTGAGCTGGGGGCCGAAGACCAAGCGCCAAGTGGCCGCGATCTACCTCAAGACGCTCTCGAACAAGGAGCGCTTCAGCCCGGCGCACATCGCCGCCATCAAGAAGCGCGGCAATATCGCGATCCACGTCCGCCTCAAGGGCGAGATGTCGGAGGCCTGCATCGGGCTCGAGCCGAAGGGCTGGGCCTATGTCGCCTCGCTGATCAAGGACGGCCGGGCCACCGGCCTGACCGTCTACATCGACGAGCCCCACCCGCAGATCGCCGAAGCCCCCCCGGTGATCGTTGCCTCCTCGTTCTCCCTGACGTCCCTGTTTAAGTGATCTGAGCGCACGCGATTTCGGCCACCCGGCAGGTCCCGGCAGCAGCGCTTTGAATTTCTGCGCAAGTCGGTCTACAAGGCCCCCTCAACAAGGAGAAAACCCATGCCGACCATGTCCGATCAGCGCCGTAAGCGCATCCAGGCCAAGCAGCGCAAGTCAGCCAACGCCGAAAAGCGCGTCGCCAAGATCGCCAAGCGCGACCGCAACAAGAAGGCCGCGAACTGAGCCGCACGCGGCTCGCCTCGCACGGACCGTTCTGACCCTGATCGTCCGGCATGCGGACGACAGGGCTCGCGCCACCATCCACGTCTGTTGGAAGTCTGAAGCGCCCCGGCGGGTCATAGCGCCCAGCGGGGAAATTAGCGCCCTAGCGGGATGCCACCAGCAGCACGCCGAAGTTGCGGCCGAACACATCGGCCGCCGACCGGCCCTGCGCCCGCGTCGAAGCCGCCGATGCCAGGCGCGCGCGGCGGCCACGCTTCACGCCCCGGTCTGCCACCTCAGCCAGATCCATCTGCGCCGCCAGCACATGCAGCGGGAGAAGCGGTGCGTCGGGGACGAAAGTCGCCGCGCGTTCCGCCTTGGGCTCGCGCTCGACGATGGCTGCGATCTCGGCCTGCCGTTGCTCGGCCCGCGATGGCGGCGAGCTGGCGAGCTGCACCAGATGCGGCGACGCCGCCGCGACCGCCTGAGCCACGATCAGCCCCGCAAGCTGCACGAGAACGCCGCCCAACCCAGCGACGAACGCAACATACGCGATACAGCGATCGAACTTTGTAAAACGCACGTGCACAAGCGGGCTCCTTGCCAGGATCAGGAACGCGCGAAAGGCGGTGTCCGTTCCGTGCCGCTTAAGAGCGACTGGCTACTCGCAATACCCGCGATTGCGACGCGGGATCAGATCGAGATGAAAATGGTTGCGATGGGGATCGTTCGCCTCGGGACCTAGCACAGTGCCGAACGGACCGCACGCCCCGCTGTGAATGGCGCGCAGGAACAGCGCCTCCTTGGTCGGCTTTGCCGGCGCAGCCTCTTTTGCGGTCTCCGCGACTGGCGAGGCGGTCGCTTTCGACGTGCCCGCAGCCGGCGGCGAAAGCGACGCGCGCGTCACGTTTTTCCCAGCCTTTTCGGCCAGATCCGCTTTTGCAGCGACGGTCGTCTTCGCCGCGCGAGCCTCCTTTGACGCGGCTGCTTCCGGCACGGCAGTCTGCACGTCCTTGCCTCCGGCTTTGGCTCGCTCCGCCTTGGATTTCGCCGCCGCGACCGCCTTCGCCTTGGCTTGCGCCTTGATGTCGCGCTCCGTCAGCCCCCAGCCCTTGAGCACGCCGACGACGCGCCCATTCGCGAGGCCGAAACCGCCGATATCGATCGCGTTGGCGAGCGCATGCTGGCTGAGACGCGCATTCGGGAGATTGTAGATGTTGCGGCACGAGTAGCCGGATGCGCCGACGATGCGCACCACCTGGCTGCTGAAGCGCTGCTTGGCCTCGGGCTGAAGCGAGGACTTCGCCCACGTGCCGAGCGCGGCGGCCATGCGGCAGTTCACCTGAACGGGAGGATCGAACACGATCTTCGGATCCGAGCCAACGCTCTTGAGCCGGATCGGCGCAGGCAGCCCGCAAGAGCCCTTCTTCACCGGCTCCATCCATTCGACGTCCGCAGGCGTGCTCGACAGCAGGTGCATGCACTGCTCGCGCGCCCGCGCGACATCCTCGGCGGGCCACTCCTCCTTGATCGGCGTGACCTCAGCCGGCGTGGACGGCTCGCTCGGCGACGACGGCGCAACGGCGCCCGCCCCGCCCGACGCCGGCACGGCCGACGGCGACGCGGCCGCGGGCGACTGGGCCGCGGGTGCAGGAGAAACAGACGGAGAAGGACGCGCAAGCGCCTCGCGGCCAGGAGCCGGAGCGCCCGGCGATCCACCGGGGGATGGCATCTGCGCAAGCGGCGGCAACGCGAACGACAACAGGAGACCTGTCATCACCACGTACGACATGCCCGCCGAAAGGGCCGGAATGGGTTCTTCTCTTCGTATCACGACCGATCCGTCGCCATCTCGAAAAGGGCGCCACCGCGCCAAGGCGCCCACCGGATCATGATACGGTAAGGCGTCTAAGGAACCCTTAGAGCAGTCGAAAAAGTCCGAGATATGTCGTGAACCGGCCGCCACCACCGGGAAGATCAGCCCAAAATACGGGCCCGAGCGGTCAAAGTCTTCGCAAAATGAAGACTGCGAGAATATCGAAAAACATCAAGTTGAACAAGAAGAGCACCTGCGTAAGGATCCCACGCAGGTGCACGAGAAACCTTAGCTCCGCGCGACGACATACTTCTTCGCAAACTTCTGCTTCGCGTAACGGTTCTTGGCCATGCCCTTGCTGGGCGAGGCCTTGATCTCGTTAGGAGAAACAGCTTTTGCGAGCTTTTTCTTGCCGCCTTGCATCTTGGCAAATTTCTTCTTGCCGTTGTTGGCCTTGGCGAAGGTTTTCTTCGCGACGGCCTTCTTGGCTGCGTACCGCTTTTGAGCGTGCAACGTCGTCTTGGAAGCAACTTTGGACTTCTTGATTTCACCAGCATCGGCAAGAGCGCCGAGGCAGCGTTGTGAGAGCCTGGGTCCCACCGCCCGCATGCATTGCCTCACCTCTTGGCTACCCGGTGAGTGCATGCTGCAGTGAGCAAAATAGTCGTCGCGGCACGCCATTTTCACGGCGTGACTGACGGCATACGCATGGTTGGCTGAGAACGCGATCACAAAGACAGCAAATATTGTCGCTCGCATGTCTGTCCTCCTTGATGCCCTGATAGTTCTACAGATTCTCAATGCGTTACCCAAGCCGTAAGTACGAATTCTATGAAATAACTTCGACACCAAGTATAGCCGAAGCACTTTCCTCAGTTAACAGCGCAGCACCTTTGCACGAAGCAAACCCTTATGAATTGCAGTGCCTTAAGATAAATTGATCTGCACACACTCAGACGTGCGCCGGCACCCCAAAAAATGCCGACGAAATCCTTTTGCGATCGCGCGATTAAGAGCCGCACGTAAACAGCAGCGGTTTCGTGCTACGTTGCGAAGATGAGCGAAATCAGAAGCGCGCCGACGCCCCTTCGGCCAGAAGACGATCTCCACATTCCGCTGAACGAGCGCAAGACGGTTGCTACGCTCTTGTCCACCGACTGCCGCTGGCCGTTTGGCGATCCCACGCAGCACGACTTCCATTTCTGCGGAAAGCGCCAGCGCGATGGCAGTCCCTACTGCGAGTTCCACGCCCGCCGCGCCTTCCAGTCCGCGCGCCCGAGAACGGACCGGCCGATGGCCGGCGCCATCGGATTCCAGCGCCTCGCCTGAGGTCTGGTCTGAGGCAAGGGCGCGCCCCGCGGCCTTAACCGACAAGCAAGACTGCGCGGTGCTGCCCGCTGGCGGCGCCACGCAAAACCATATATGCACGCCCCATCAAGCGCCTGCAGCCGTTCTCCACCCGCGCCCCATACTGGGAGCGGGGCGCGCTGTTCCATTTGAAAAGCAACCTGCTCCATGACATTCCCGCCCACTCACCCCGCGCTTGCACGCGCCATCGCCGCGCGCGGCTACACCTCCGCAACGGCGGTGCAGACGGCCGTGCTGGAAGCGGACGCGGCCGGCCGCGACATGGTCGTTTCGGCTCAGACCGGCTCCGGCAAGACCGTGGCCTTCGGGCTCGCGATCGCGCCCACGCTGCTGGGGTCGGAGGAGCGGCTTCCGCAGGCGGGCGCACCCATGGCGCTGATCATCGCCCCGACGCGCGAGTTGGCCATGCAGGTCCAGCGCGAGCTGATCTGGCTCTACCGTGAAACGGGCGCCCGCGTCGTCACGTGCGTCGGCGGCATGGATGCCCGCGCCGAGGCCCGCAACCTCGCGTCCGGCGCGCACATCGTCGTCGGCACGCCCGGCCGCCTGCGCGACCACCTCGAGCGCCAGCGCCTCGACCTCGCGACGTTGAAGACGATCGTTCTCGACGAAGCCGACGAGATGCTCGACCTCGGCTTCCGCGAGGACCTGGAGTTCATCCTCGAGGCGACTCCGCCGACGCGCCAGACGCTGCTGTTCTCCGCGACCATGCCGCACGAGATCGAAAACCTCGCCCGCCGCTACCAGCGCGACGCCATCCGCATCGCCACCACGCGTGGCCACGAGCAGCACGTCGACATCGAGTATCGCGCCATCCGCGTTGCGCCGTTCGACATCGAGAACGCTGTCGTCAACGTGCTGCGTTTCAATGAAGCCCCCGCCGCGATCGTGTTCTGCGCCACCCGTGAATCCGTCAAGCGCATGCACGCCCGCCTCGTCGAGCGCGGCTTTGCCGCCGTGGCGCTGTCGGGCGAGCTGACCCAGAACGAACGCACCCACGCGCTCCAGGCCGTGCGCGACGGCCGCGCCCGCGTCCTCGTCGCAACCGACGTCGCCGCCCGCGGGCTCGATCTGCCGGCCCTCGCGCTGGTGATCCATGCCGACCTGCCGAACGACGCCGAAACCCTGCTGCATCGCTCCGGCCGCACTGGCCGCGCCGGCAAGAAGGGCCAGTGCGTGCTGATCGTGCCCTTCAACCGCCGCCGCAAGGCGGACACGCTGCTTGCGGGCGCAAAGCTTAAGGTCAGTTGGGGCGCCGCCCCCACCGCCGAGGAAATCCGCGCACGCGACCAGGAGCGCTTTCTCCTCGAAAGCATCTTCACCGATGCCGTAACGCCCGACGAGACACCGCTCGTCGAGGCCCTGAAGGCGGCACGGAGCACGGACGAAATTGCATTGGCTCTCGTGCGCATCCACCGCTCGCGCCTGCCCGCACCGGAAGACCTCGCGGAAGATCGCGGACCGCCGCGTCGCGACGACCGCGCCCCGTCTGGCCGCGACCGCTTTTCTCGTCCCGGCGAGCGCCCCGATCGCGACCGCTCAGCAAGCCGCGAGCGCCCGAGCTACGACCGCCCGAGCCACGAGCGCGACGACCGGCGCGCACGCCCGCGCTCCGCCGAAGGTTTCGACAGCGCCGCCCCGCGTGAGCCGCGCAGCCCCCGCCCCCTGCGCGATGATGGCCGCGAGATGGTCTGGTTCACGCTCAGCATCGGCCGCGAACGCAATGCGGATCCGCGCTGGCTGTTGCCGATCATCTGCCGCGCAGGCAACGTGACGAAGTCCGAGATCGGCGCCATCCGCATCCAGGACAATGAGACGCGCTTCCAGGTCGTGGCCGAGATCGCCGACACCTACGCCGAGACGGTGCGCGCCAATCGGCCGAAGGAAGGCCGCATCGCACGCGTTGGCGCTCCTCAGGGCGCAGGCGACGAAGCACCGCCGGCCGACGCGCCTGCACGCGCCCCGCGCGCGACACCGCCGCGCGCAAAGTTCACCGAACGCGCTCACTCTGATCGCGGCCCCTCGGATCGCGCAAAGTCAGAGCGCTCTCACTCGGACCGCCCAAAGTCCGAGCGCACTCACTCGGACCGCACCCACTCAGATCGGACCCACTCCGACCGCGCACCAGACGCCGCGCCGCGCGAGCGCGACAAGTCCCGCTGGCGCGATCGCGCCGACAAGCCGAACCAAGGCTTCCGCAAAGCGGACTCAGCAAAGCCGCATAGCCCGCGGGAGAACGGCCACAAACCGCGTCCCGCGTCCGCTCCCGGCGGCAAGCCGCAATCGAAATACTCGCACAAGAAAAAACATCGTTCGGCACATCAATCAAAGGGTTGATAAGCAAATACGCGATGAATGCTTGATGTGTGCGGCCGCTTGGCTATCATGGCCACTTCGAAGCGAACGCCGTCACGCACCATTGAATGCCAACGTCTTCCGTCGACGTCTTCGAACACCAAAAGCAAGCCATCTGAATACGATTGCTCCCACGAACCGCGGAGCGAAGCGGTATCCCTGCCGCTTCCGCCAACCCAGTTTGGAGGTCGCTATGGCCCTGTACGACGTACACGTCATCCATCAGAACGGCGCCGGCTGGACCGTGAAGCAGCGCTCTGGCGAGTTGAAATCCTACGGCTTCCGGATCCGCGAGCACGCGGAAGCCTTTGGCCGGGCGCTGGCTCATCGCAACAAGGTGGCGCTTGTCGTGCACCACCCCGACGGCCACGAAGCCCGCTACGCCGAAGCCGCCCTGAGCTACCCGGCGCATCTGTCCTGATCCGGACATGAACCGCGTCGCTCATCAGACCAATTGACAGCCCCCGTCGTGTCATGCCCGAATTGCTCGGGGATGACGGGGGCACTGCATGGTATCCGAGTTCCGCACGAGGCTCCGGGACCTGTGCGCGCGCGCTCAAAAAAGCCGGCCGGTGAAGCTCGGCCTCATCGTGGCGACCTATGCGGCCTTCACATTCATCAACCCATTCGGCCTCCAGTCCTCGACCAACCACCTCTCCGAACAATTCGTCTACCGGCTAATGTCGCTTTGGCAGCGCGACGCTGCTGAGCACATCTCTGTCCTGCTGGTCAACGACGCCTCGGCGCGCAAGATCAACGGCGAAAACGGCTATCCGATCACGTTCTCGCAGCATGCCACGGCGCTCAAGCACACGCTTTGCACCGGGCCTGCGGCCCTCTTCATCGACATCACGTTCCGCGGATTGAGGGGAGAGCCGTCGGCTGCATCAGTCGACCCCGCCGAAGGTCAGCAAGAGACACCCATCGATCCGTTGCTGAAGGCGCTCGCTATCCGCCCGTCAGCCGACGATGAATATTGCCGCCTGCCCGACGTCGGCCGCTTCCACCCGTCGACCGCCCCTCAGGTCTTCATGGCGCGCACGCGATCGCACCCACCCGACGACTGCGATCCCCTTTACGGCAAAACGCTCGCAGACGAATGCAGGATCGGTCGCGTCATAGACCAGTTGGCGACCGTCAGCACCCCGATATCGGTCGGCAGTGTCCTCGAAAACGGCGCTTACCAGTTGGTGAATGTACGAGACAGAGACGACGCAAGTGCATCTGCAGGACTCGAACCGAGCCCTGCTCTTGCAATGGTCTTCGCATTCTGTGAGGCAGCAAAGGGAACGCCGCGCGCCGATCTGCCGGGCTGCCGCGATAAAGAAGCTTTGCGCGATCTCCTCGTCAGCAAGACGGTCGAGCCACGTCACACGCTCTACCCCGTCTGGTCTTTCTTCAAGACGCCGACGTACATGAATGACCGCCGCGAAAACGCTTCAGGTGATACCGAAACCGCAGACCGCTCGGTGTTCTCGACATGCAAACTGCAAATGCGCCGCGACGTCGGGCTGATGGAGAAAATCGAGCTGATCTCCCGCGAATTCTGGCAAAGCATTTTTATATTCGACAAGACCAGCGCATTCGAACAAAAGCCCTGCCTTCCAGCCGATACGATATCATTGAATGATCTACACGAGATGGCCGGCTACTGCGGCGGTTCCGAAAGCGCGTGCCGCGAACGCGTTGCCAAGTTCTTTTCAGGGCGGATGGTTTTCTACGGCATCGACGTAACCGGCATCAACGACCTCGTTCGGACACCTGTCGTCGGTTTGATACCTGGTGCCGCATACCATGCAGCGGCGGCAGAGACGCTTTTGAACTACGGCAAGAGCTACCATCGCCAGCCGGACGCTCTGGGTGGCGTCATCGCCTACGATAAGATTTTCGAGATCGTGATCTTCGCCGCTGCCGCTGGCTTCGTGACTCTCATCTTCAGGCTGAGAGGAGGAGGCAGCAAGGGTCGCTACGTCGCAAACTGCATCATCTGCGGAATGCTGACGCTCATCGGTGTCGCCGCGGCTGTCAGCCTGGCACTTGCTTACAGTGCCGGGCTACCAACCCTGACAGCCGTCGCCGCACTCATCGGCATCGCTGCGTACTGCTACCTGATGACCACCACTTTCGTGTTCCGGCTCGATCAAAAGCGCGCGTTCGGATTTCGCGCCGGCCGGCGCATCGCCGCCATGGCTGTTGGCGCCGTCATCGTCGTGCCGATGGCGATCGTCATGACGATGCTCCTGAACTTCCCGCCCGCTAACGTCATAGCGAGCATCGTTTTGCTGGCTCAGCTACCGGCAGAGCCGTGATCCTCTAAATCACCACCTCTACCATTCTCACAAGTTTGGAAGGCTGCCCGCTTTACAATTCACAATCCGCATGATGATCTGACGTGTGCTGATGTGCGGGTGCATTTTTTATGAGCGTTTTCCATCGCCCATTTTCCGGGTTTCGGAACCAGAGATGCAGTAGGCGCTTTTCGCCTTTGTCCACGCTTGCCGTCGCGGCGATGCTGGGAGGCTGCGCCGGCAACGACGGCGCAATGCCCGAGACCGTCGGCTCCGTTCCGGCGCCGGCCACCGCACAGCCCACCTCAAACACCGCCTTTGTTCCTGAAAATGGACCAGCCGCGGCAGCTTCCCCCGTCGTTACGAAATCGCAGGGCGCAGACGCTCCTACTCCAGAAAGGGTTGCCGCGCGCGCGGCTCCGGTCGCCATGAGCCCACCGGCGCCAGCAATCCAGCATTTCACTTCGTTCTTCACGCCCGAGGTCGCCGTGTACGACCGGCCCTACGGCCACATCCAGAAACGCATCCCCGAGAAGTCGCTGCCGCGGGAGGCGATGCGCACAGACGATGGCAGACAAGGCGTGCCGATCTACGACAGCAAAGACGCATACGCGAAGATCCGCTTGGCCGACGGAAGCGCGGGGTGGATCACCATCGACTCTGGCCGCATATCGGCCAGGCCGTGCGAGCTGTCCGATCACAACGTTCGGGCATCTCAGGGCCCGATCGGCGCGGGCGCTACTGACGTGAGCTGCGTGGAGAAGAAAAAGAACGGCTAAAGCGCGCCTCAGCGGGGGGCGTAAGGGGGCAAAGGTGCGGGGAGTTCGTAGCGGGTCAGGCGTGCTGGCGGTCGTGACGCTGAGCTTGGTGCTCAGTGCATGCGGCCTCAATTCCGGCGGGGGCTTCTCGACCGGGTCAATCGTTCCCCACCTCGACCACATCAAACCCCAGAAAAGCGGCCGCGTCTTCGCAGCGGCTCCCGATCCGGCCAACGGCACGACCATGAAGTCCGCCAACGGGTTCGCAATCGTTCGCGATCCGAAGGTGGAAGCCTACATGCAGGGCATTGTGGGGCGGCTTCTCGATCACTGGCATGGCGAAAAGCCCACACGCGTCGGCGTATTCCTCGACTCCGGCGCCACCATCGGGGGCCTCGCCACGCCGTCCGGCGACATCCTGATCCCGATCGGCGCTTTCGATGGCATCGAAAACGAGGATCAGCTCGCCGCCCTCATCGGACACGAGCTTGGCCACATCGTGCTCAAACATCACGAGGACGAGAAGCAGGCACGTGAACTCGCGAAGCTCGGAGAATTCGCGGTAATGGCCGCATTCGCGGTAAGCGCCATAAACAACGGAGAGGTGACCAAGTACGGCAACACGCGCGAGTTTCGCGTGACGAGGCCGGGCGCCGTGCAAGACGACACTCTTCGCGCTTTCGCCGTCCAAACGGCAATGGTCACGCTCACCCAGGATATAATTCTGACCGCTTACTCCCGCGAGCAGGAATACGCCGCCGACGTCTTCGGCTCGACGCTGGCGGGACGCGCCGGTTGGGAACCACGCGCGATGTTGAACCTGACCCAAAAGTGGCACGATGCCGAGGAGGCAAAGCGGCTCGAGAAAAAGGAACTGATGCAAAATGCTGGTCTCGTGCCCGGGATCATGCAGGGCATCGGAGAAATGGCTGCCAGCATCACCGGCACACACCCGAGTGCCGCGGATCGCAGCGAATACGTCGCAACATCACTGCAAACGACGTTCGCCAACGCACCGCCGATCCCACCTTCGACAGAGCCCTACAAAAAAGCCGTCGGCAGTAAAGCCTTCGAACGCAAACGGCAGCTTTGGCGCGACGTCAACACCGCCCACGATTTGATCAAGAAGGGACGAGCGCCGGAGGCGGTCGCGATCATGCGCAAAATCGAGAAGCAGGCGGACTCGAACCACCCCGAAACGCGAATGGTCATGGCGCTCGCGTACAGGACGCTCAACACACCCGATGCAGCAGAAATTTCATATCGCGTTCTGGCATCGGCTGATCTGCGCCAGCCGGGCACATTGACCTTTTACCAGAACCTGATCGACGCCCACGGGATACGAGGCAACTGGGCCAAAGCTGAAGAGGCTGCCGCCGTCGGCGAGAAATTCTACGGCGACAAAATGCTCCCAGACAGGATCGCGTTGCTGCGCATGAAGGGATCAGGCCAACACCCCGCACATCCACAAATCGTCCAGGAGATCGATCTGTTGATGCAAAGGTGCAGGGCATCGGGCGACGATGAACTCGTGAAGAGCTGCAGCGGGGCTTGGTCTGGCCAGAACGTCGATGAGCAATACAAGGTGTGCGGCGGTGTCATCGACGCACTCGCCGGGCTCGCCGGACAGGCGAAATGTACCCCGCAAGATGCTGCGAAAGCCTCGACCGGCGGAGTGGGCAATATGGTACCCAACGTCATCGGCGGGGTTCTGAGCGGAGTGTTCCAGTAGCCGAACGCACGCGCAAAGTGGCCGCGTCAGCTTAACACACACCTGTAGACGGCGGTGCGTCGACCGACGGCGCCCCCGCGTCTCTCACATGTTCGCCTGCGATTTGGTGATTGCTATCTCGGCCGACGGCAGCGCCTTCGGAGGCGTCGCGACCACCGGTTGGGGCTTGTTGGCGGCACCCGGAGGTGCCGGAACCGGCGTCGCAACAAACGTCTCAGCCGAGCGCAACGACTGGGCCAGCAGGTGGCCGAGGCAATCGTAGGAGCGGTCGTTGAGATGGAACTGATCGGACGATAGCAGCGTCGCCGTCGTGAACTGCGCGCTGTCAATCAGGTGCTGCATGATGCGGAACCGCTGCACGACCGGCGCGCCATACTGGGCGGCGACATCGCGAATGGCGGCCATATAGAGCGGGCCGTCCTTGAGCTTCTTGAACCTCGGATAGTACTGCTGGTCGATCAGCACCACATCCACACCCGCCTTGCGGAACTGGTCCATGCCGTTGCGCAGCTGCTCCTTGAACTTGTCGAGCGGCACGCCCTTGATGGCGTCGTTGACGCCGGTCTGCCAGATCACGAGCTGCGGATTGCGCGACAGCACGTCCCGGTCGATCCGCACGATCATATGGCGCGCAAGCTGGCCGCCGACACCGGCGTTGATCACGCGCACCGAGTTCTTCGGCCAGACTGTCCGCAGCTCCTTCTCGAGCCGGGCGGGATAGCTGTGCGCGGAGCTGGATGCGCCCGCCCCCGACGTGCTTGAGGATCCGAGCGCGACGATGGTGAGCGGAGCATCGGTGCGGACGGCCGCGAGCAGCTTCGGAAGCGGCGCTTGAAGCTTGATGAGCTCCACAGGCGCAGTGCAACCGCCGGCGGAGACCGGCGGAGCACCAAGAACACAGACAGCGAAAAGCGAGAGCAGCAGCCCTACGAAGTTGCGAGAGCGGAGCTCTGCGGGCGCAGCCAATGTGCCCCGCGAGAGGACGTGCGTCGTGCCATCTGCCATGCGGTCAAACCCATGATCGCGATGCCAGCGATATTCACCGCCCACATCGTCATTTGATTGGAGCCCAATTCTGTGAGGCATATCCAACCAAAAAATGACAGAAGTGTGCCTAATGCAAAGATTTCGAGGGACTTACGGCCGCAGAGCTGAATCACCTCGGCCCACTGGTGTTTGAGCCACGCCGCATTCTTGGGCACGACGGCCGCAACGACGTAGGCCAGGGCAAGAACATGGACGAAGCGCCACGCAGAGAGGTCGTGCTTGCTGATGGAGCCCAGCAGCTCGCGCGGAATGATCCGGTCGTTCGGCAGCCAGGACACCATGACCCACGGCGCTGCGACGATGAAGGCGAACACGAGATAGGCGCTGGCCGGGATCAGGAACTCGGCGCGGGGGCGTGCCTCCATGCGGCGCACGAGCACCGAGACGGCCGCGCCGGTCGTGAACAGAAGCTGCCAGGCGAACGGATTGAAGAACCAGCCCGTGGTGCGATGATGGGTCGGGAAGTTCAGCCCCGTGGACGTCGACAGGAACCAGATCGCGACCGAGATGCCGAGCGCGAGCGCCACGCTGCGGCGAAGCAGCATGATGATGACGGGCAGCCAGAGCATCAACACGACGTACATCGGCAGGATGTTCATCATGTTGGGCTGGTAGAAGAGCGCGAGCGAGGACGCGAGCGTGCGGACCGGGTCGAGCGCAAGCTCGGCAATGGCGATGTTGTTGATGTAGGACGCGTTGTTGAACAGGCGCGCCGCCGAATAGAGCATCAGCGCCGAGACCACGAGCACGCCGAGATGCCAGACGTAGATCTCACCGGCCCGCTTGCTGGCGCGCTGGAACGTAGCGGCGAACCCGCCCTTATCGGCGGTCGACCAGTAGGCAAGACCGGCTGAATAGCCGGCCAGCAGAACGAACACCTCGCTCGCGTCGGCGAAGCCGAAATTCTTGAGCGTCACCATGGCCCAGCTGTTGTCGGGGATATGATCGACAAAAATGAAGATGAGCGCCAACCCGCGGAAAAAATCGATCCGCAGATCACGATCTTTTTTGACGATCTCACGCATGGCAGCGCAATGGTCCGGTTGCTGGAGCTGCTGAAAGGATCGCTGGTTTCCGCGGTCCGCCATCTAAACCCGATTGAAGCCCATTGGTTTCAAAAGGACATAAGTGCCGGGTCGATACGCGGACCCCAGAAGGGCTAAGTGACCTGGACAGCGCTTGTTTCATTTGATTCGGAATGAAAAAGGGCGCCGCCGGGGTTCGTGAGGTTAATGCCGTCGGAGGCTACGAGTCCCCGATCAGGCCACCATCGGCGATTGTCGATGAACTGAACCTGAACGCCGTGTCGGGGCCGCGTGGGTGCCGGGAATCGTCCTAGCGCGCGAGTTCGGCTGCAGCCAATGCGGCGATTTGGAAATCGACGCTCGCTTCATCCCCGTCGCCGATCAGCCAGGCCGCCGAAAGACCGCTGTACGCCAGGATCCAGCTCAGCAGCCGCTGACGCTCGAGCCCGGCTTTGGCGACCACAATGTCGAGGCGCTGCCTGAAGCGCTCCGGGTTGACGGCTACCGGCTGGGAGGGATCGTCCATATCCGGATTGCAGAACAGGTTGGCGTAGTCGAACGCCCGGTCGCCGCAGAGCCGGTTGGGATCGATCGCCAGCCACCCGCGTTCGGGGCCGAAATCGAGAATGTTGTCGTGATGGATGTCCCCGTGCAGGGCGCCGATCTCACACTGCGCACTGAGCAGCCTCTGCGCAGCATCAGCCGACTGCGCGAGCAAGCCGCCGTGTTTCGCCGCCGCCGGCCAGAGCGCGGCGAACCAATCGTTCAGGGAAATGAGGTCGGGCAGCGGCGTCCTGCGCGGGGCATGTAGCTCGGCAATGACATCGCAGATGATCTGTGTCGCCTCGTCGTCCTGGCCCGAGCGCGCCATGGCCGCAAGCGACCTGCCGCCCTCCGCGCGCTCGATCAGCAGCGCATCGCCCTCCGCTTCGTGCACGCGCGCTGCCCCCTCGCCGTCCCACCACGCGAGCAGCACGCCACCGTCTTTGGCCTCGGCGTGGGTCGCGATGCGCAGCATGGCCGGTTCGTCAGCCTGCCGCACCGGCAGCAGCCGCGCGGCACGCGTGACGATCTCCTCGCCGTCCGCTTCGAGGTTCCAGCGCGTAAGATAAGAAGCATAGGGCGCCGCATTGGCCACAGCCGTATGGGCTGGCGACGCGTCGCGCGAAGTCGGATCGCTCATCGTCCCTCGATGCTCGAAGCACGGCGCGACGCGAAAATGCGAAGCGGCAACCGTCTCACCTCAGCGGCACAGCGCGCTGCCCGTCGAGCCATTTGGCGATGATGGTCCGGTCGTGGAATTCGATTGCTCCGCAGTTTTGGCACACAATCATCAGCACGTTGAGCGTCGAGCTTGACGAGCAGTCCTGCGTCGCGCCGCGCTGACAGCTCAACGTATGAACGTCGAGATCGCATTGCGACCGGAAGCGCCCACACACCGCACAACTCGTCAGGTGCTTGCCGAAGAGAAACCGGTCGACGTCGGCTTTAGTGATATCGCGGGTCAGCGTATCTTCCATAGCCACTCTCGTGTTTTTTTGCGTTTCCTCAATGAGAAGGTGCAATGACGATAGACCCGCATCGAAAGGCGGGCAAGATTGGCAAGGCCAATTTCGCGCTGCAACATCATGGGTTTCCGCATGCGATTGCCGTGAGCGCGGCGCCGGCGGCTCCTAAGCGGCGACGATCAGTTGCCGCCCACGCGCCTGATCTGCGGCACCGGCGTTTCGTCCGCGCTTTTGAGCGCAACCGTTGCGGCGGCGGCCCCGCGCCCGGCTTCGACCTGGATTTCCGCAGACTTGATGCAGATCGCCATCCGCTCGGGCTTGAACGTCTGCTTGATTTCGAACTGACCCGCGTCGTCCTTCACGGTCACGTTGGCCTGCCCTTGAGCCAGCTTCTCCACTTCGGCCTTGCCGCCGAGCCGCGCCAGATCCGCTTGCTTGAGCCTGTATCTGACCGCTCCCGCCCGCACGGTCTCACGCACGAGGAAGTATTTGCTGCCGGGCTTCGGCTTCATGTTCGCCTGGAACAGATCGACGATCTTGTCGGCGACGCTGTCGTCGATCACCTCCCCCACCATGTCCTCGACCGTGATGTCGACCGTCATGGCCTTCTTGTAGTCGGCCGAGCCCGACGCCGTGAGACCGGGCATGACCTTCTTGAGCAAATCGAACGACAGCCCCGCGCTCGCGTTCTGCGTATCGGAAAGCGCGTAGTTCGAGATCGCGACCTCGCGCTTGAAAGCGCCCAGCGCCTGGATGGCGGGATCGGTCGTGAAATCCTTGACGCGATAGTAGGTGCCGTCTTTTTCGAGGCGGTAGATCGAGCCTGCGGGATCGAACCCGTTCGGAACCAGCGGACACTGATAGCCCTTCGGCACGCCGGGCACGAATTGGCTCGTCACGCTGTCGGCTGAGGGCTTGATCGAGGCCGTGTCCATGCCCGAGATCGTCTCGCCGCAACCGGAGGCAAGCGCGGCCACGCCGCAAAGCCCCAGCACACGCGCGCCGCGCAAGCCAAATACCAGCACACCGTGCAAGGCCCGCAAACGCGCTCCGCGTAAGACCGTCCGCATGTTGCAGCTCTCCGTCCCAGTGGCCGCGCCTCAGCGCAGTCGATGGAAGGAGTGGTACCAGCCCCTCCGCACACCAACAATGGCGCGCAAGCCGATTGAGCCGCGCTCCGTGTGGACATCGTCGGCATTCATCACTTTCATAGCCGAGGTGTTACACGCGCAGCGCACATTGCGGCAGCTAGCCTCCGCGCGGCAGACGCGCGGCAACAATTGATCCGCACCCGAAACGGAATTTTCCGTGCCGCGCTAGCGCATTGAGCCTCGGACAGGCGCACCGCCGAGGCCCGCCTCAGCAGCCTTCCTCCCCATGCGTCCGGCCCGCTTCTTGAACCAGATGACGATGCCCGTCGCCGACAGCAGCGCAACGACCAGCCCCATGAAGGACAGGAACACCCGCCCGGGTAGCCCCGCAATACGGCCCGAATGCAGCGGGAACTGAAGCTGCATGAAAATGTCGGCCGCCGTGCCTTCCCACGGCACGCGGCCGCCTTGCAGCGCACCGCTATTTCCGTCGAGGAACAGCATCTTCACGCCCATGCCGCCCGATCCATGATCGTCGCCCGGATGAAAGAAGCTGATCGAGTAAAGCCCGTGCAACGAGCCGTAGAACGCAGTCCCCGCGGGCTCTTCCCATCCGCGCTTGCGGGCTTCGGCGCTCGCGATGTCGATCGCCTGCGGAAAGGTGAGTTTCGGCTCGATCGGCTTGTTCAGCGCCGCCGGCGTGCGGTCGTCGAACGCATCGGGCGTCAACGTCGAGAGACGGCTCAGGATCGGCCGCACCACCTCGTTGTTGAGGTTCATCGAGATGGACGTGAAGGCGAGAATGAACAGCATGACCCACAGCCAGAGCCCGAACGCGCGATGCAGATCGAGGTTGAGGCGATAGGCGCTCGCGCCGCGCTTGATTGTCCAGGCGGGCTTCCACCGCTGCCACCACGTCCGGCGCGCGATCGCGGATGACGCGACCGATGCAGCGCTGGCCGCGCCCATGCCGTCGTCCGGCTCATCCGCGGCTCGCTTCGTCCGCCTTGGAAGCGTCAGATAGAAGCCGACGAAACAATCGAACATCCAGACGATGCCGACGAGCCCCATGAACCACATGCCCCACCGGTCGATGCCCCAGAAGTCCGGGATGTGCATCGAGTAGTGGAGTTTGTAGAGGAACGGCAGAATGTCTTCGCTGTTGAGCGAGATTGCCCCCCAGAAACGCCGGCCCGCCACCTCGCCGCTGACGGGATCGATGAACACTTGGTTGTAGGGAACGGAGTAAAGCTCACCCGTCTTCGGATCCACGCGCGGCTCGACAAACAGATCCGCGTTGTGCCCCTCCTCGAATGACAGCGGGAAGAACGACACGCGGATCTTGGGATCGGCTTCCTCGACGCGGCGCTTCAGCTCCATGGGCGGCAGCGTGGGGCCCGTCGTCTTCGCATCGAAGAGATGCGGATTGAGCCACTCGTCGAGCTCATGATCCCATGAGATCACCGCGCCAGTCAGTCCCGCAATGAAGAGGAACACGGCGATGAACAACCCTGCCCATCGATGAATGACTGTAAATGCGGCGCGCATCGTGCCCCTTGGTGTGAGTGGCGATCCACCGGGTGCCCCAACGCAGAGGGGCAGTCGCGGCGGTCTGCAAGGTTAGAACCTGTACGTCAGCCCCGTCGTGACCGTGCGCCGGGTGCCGTTGAAGCAATCGCCGCGATACAGACAGGTCGTCAGATACTCTTTGTCTTCGAGGTTAGTGGCGCTCAACTGCCAGCGCCAGTCTCCAGCGTCGTAAGCCAAGGTCGCATCGACGAGGCCCACCGGCGGCGTCTTAATCGTGTCGTAGCCGTCCATCGAAGACCCGATATAGCGTACGCCCGCGCCAACAGACCAGCCCTGGAGCATCGGAGTGTCGAAGCTGTACATGGCCCAGAGCGATGCCAGGTGCTCGGGCACGGATTCGATCCGGAAACCGGCCTGATCGCCGCCGACATACTTGGCATCCGTAAACGAGTACGCGCCGACAATTTTAACGTTTTTGGTGACGTTGCCGATTGCCTCGATCTCAAAACCGCGGATGCTCACTTCGCCCGTCTGAACCGAGAAATTTGGGTTAGGTCCCTCGGCCAGCCGGTTGCTCTCCGAAATATCGTAGACGGCGCTGTTGATGACGAAGTTGGCGCCCGGCGGCTGATACTTGAAGCCGACCTCGTACATCGTGCCGAGCTGAGGATCGAACACGCCGCCCCCTTGCTTGCGGCCAATGACAGGAACGAAGGATTCCGCATAGCTGAAGTAGGGCGTGAGACCGAACGCAAACTCGTACATGAGCCCTGCGCGGTAGGTGGTCGCCTCGTTCTTCTGGTTGGTCGGATCGAGGTTCGTAATGCTGTCCTGCTGCAGCCAGTCCTGGCGCGCGCCGAGTACGGCAATCCAGTTCCCGAGCCGCATCTGGTCCTGCACGTAGAGCCCCGTCTGCGTGATGGTCTGCCTGTCGTCGAACGTGACCGGGATCTCAGACACCGGGTCGTAGCCAATGATCTCCCCCGTCACAGGATCATAGATCGGAAGGCCGAGATTGTCCGGCTGACCGTAGACCGGATGGTAGACATTAAACGGAGTGCGCGCGATCGCCTCGCCGGACTTCTGGTTCGATTGGAAGTTGCTGTAATCGATACCGCCGATGATCTTGTGGCTCAGCAGCCCCGTCTGCACCTTGGCTTCGAGGTTGGTATCCGTGCTCCAGGTCTGCGTGTTCGAAAAACCTGCCGATTTGACGCGCCGCATCGTCTCCTGCTGAGGATCGGAGTACGAGCCGGTGTCCGTGGGCTCAGAGCCGAAGAAGAAGGCGGGATAGTAAGTGTCGTAGACGTTGTGAATGTCGGTATAGCGCACGTTGCTGCGCAGCCGGAACGTGTCGTCGAACTTGTGATCGACGAACAGCGAGCCGCTCTTCACATCCGTGTCGTAGCGGTCGTACCCCGGCTCGCCGATAAAGCGATCGAAAGGAATGAAGCCGCTCGGGCCGGGATACCGCGTGCCGACATGCGGCAGGAACTGTTGGGTCGAACCGCTGTCATCGTTCTGGAAGTGCCCGAGCAGCGTGATGCTCGTGCCGGCGACCGGCTTGTAGGTGATCGACGGAGACAGCGCCATGTGGTCGTCAGGGACGTAATCGACCTGCGTGTCCGCATCGCGCAGCGCGCCAACGAGCCGGTAGCTCCACTTCCCGTCGTCCGTCAGCTTTCCGGTTAGGTCTGTCTTGACCTGCTTGTAGTCGAACGTGCCGTACTCGACGGTGACCTCGCGATACTCCTCCTCTTGCGGCCGCTTCGAGACGGAGTTGACGATGCCGCCAACCGGCGCCTGGCCATAGAGAACCGAAGGCGGGCCGCGCAGCACCTCGATGCGCTCCATGAAGTATGGGTCGATCTTGTAGGAGTAGGTGTAATAGTTGAACGTCCGCTTCAGGCCGTCGAGGAACTCCGACGCCTCCGTGCCGCGCACGAACGCCGTGTCGGCGCGGCTATCCAGGCCGTACCCATCAGCGATGACGCCGGGCACATAACGCAGCGTCTCCTGCCAGGTCTTGGAACCCTGATCGCGGATCTGCTCGGCGCCCACCACGGAAACGGACTGCGGAATTTCACGCAGCGGCGTATCGGATTTCGAACCCGTCGTCGTCTGGGTCGCCACGTAGCCGTTCTTGATCGGCCCCGTTCCTGTCTCCGCCTGCCCCTCACCTGACGGCGCCTCGGTCGCGGACGGCGCCTGCGCCACGGGGCTTGCGACGGGCGCTTGCTTGGCGGGCACCGCCTTCTTGGCCGTGGATTTCTTGATCGCGGGCGCTTCGACGTTAACGGGTGGCAGCTCGACGGTCTCTGCGGCAGGTGGCGCCGGCTCCTGCGCGAGCGCACCCGGCACGGTGAACGAGACGCTGAGCGCCGCGATGCCCCCCAGAACAGTCGAAGTTCTCTTCGAAGACCTCTGTGAAACCGCGCGCAACGTCCCGTTAGCCATGTGTCCCCCATCAACAAATTCGGCGGCAAACACGATGGTCACCGCGCGTTGTATGGACTGGCTTGCGTTGCAGATAGAGCTGCCGCTGGCTCGTCTTTTGCGGATTCCCCCTTAGCACTACTGCGGTGGTATTAATACCCGCGGAGTACACTTAACGACGAAGTGAGTGCAAGTTGGTGCCGGAAAAACACCGGAACATGATCCTTGCTTTCGCCACAGACTGCCCGCATATACACGCTGCCGGTGCGCTCCGAGGTGGATCGTACCCTCAAGAAGTTGAATGAGATAGCGTGCCACCGGCCGTTTGCCTTATTCCTGATGACTGGGACCTCGAATGACGGCGCGCCGTTCGGGACTGGCTGATCTTTGCGCGCGAATTGATTGAAGGAAGACTACAAATGGAACGCATCACCGGAACCGTGAAGTTCTTCAACACCGCCAAGGGCTTTGGATTCATCCAGCCTGAAGATGGCTCGAAGGACGTGTTCATCCACGTTTCCGCTCTCGAGCGGGCTGGCATCAACGGCGTCTACGAAGGCGACAAGCTTTCGTTCGTGCTCGAAGATGACCGCAAGGGTCGTGGCAAGCAGGCCGGTCAGGTCCAGGTCGCTTAATTAGCGGCGGATCCGCAAAATCAGGCCCGATGGGGCACCGAAGCCGCCGGCCACAGCCGGCGGCTTTTTCTTTTGCTCGCGACACCCAATAGGCGTGTCGCTAGCGCGACTCGGCGAGCCACACCGTATGGCCGCCGCAGGTTTTATCCTCCGCGACATGCGCCACCACATCAAAGCCGTGCTCCGACAGGAGCGCCCTGTACTCGTCCGGTGCAAGGCTGGCGTGATAGAGCGCCTCACCCTTTAAGCTGCCGATTGCCTCGCCGTGCGCTGGTCCGCTCGTGAACATCAGCGCGGCCTGAGGCGCTGCGTGAGCTGCGAAAATCGCAAACATCGCCCGCTGGTCGTCGTGCGAGAGATGGAAGAAGCTGTCCCATGCGATCAGCCCATCGAAGCGACGCCCGAGCGCAAGGCGGCGCATGTCCGCAACCGCCCAGGTGTGATCCGGAAAACGGGCGCGGCAGGTCTCGATCATTGTCTGGGAGGAATCGACGCCCGTCACGGCGTGCCCCGCGGAGATCAGGTAGCGCGCGATGGGCTCTCCCGATCCGCAGCCGATGTCGAGCAGCGAACCGGCGGGCGTGGCAATGGCGAGGAAGCGATCGATCCAGTTCTGCTCGTACAGCACGTTGCCGCGGTCGCGAGACCAGGCTTCGGCATGACGTTCGTAGAGACCGGTGATTTCTGATGCGGCTGGATGCATGGGCAGACTTTCCCCAAAGCCAGCCGCCCGCGCAACGCCTTCGGCGCCACACCTCGCCGAGAAGCAACCGGGTCGCCCAGAAGCCACACTGGTCCCGCCTGCGACTCCGCAGCGCCCCGCGCCACCCGGCTTCACCTTGACTTCGCACCCGCAACATGAGAAAAGCCGCCATCGCTCGAAAAGGTCGAGCGTCTTCCGGCGCTCCAGCCGCGTGAAGGGACATGTAGGGGACCTTATAGAGGTCCAATTCGTCCCCCTGTTGAGCGCCCTGAATCTTCCAAAACCGACAGCCCAGGCCACGCGGGGCGTCACATGCAACGAGCCCGTGAGCGCCATTGCGATGGCCCGCGGCCGCTCCGCCGCGTTGACGCGCGGCCAACCGAAAGAATTCTCAAGTGACATCCTTTAACGATCTTCGCCTTGCCGAGCCCATCCTCAAGGCCCTCGCGGACGAAGGCTATACGACGCCGACCCCGATCCAGGCCAAGGCCATTCCTCCTGTCATGGAGGGCCGCGACCTGCTCGGCATCGCGCAGACGGGCACCGGCAAGACCGCCGCGTTCGCCCTTCCGATCCTCAACAGGCTGGCAGCCGACCCCCGTCCGGCTCCCCGCAAGGGCTGCCGTGTGCTTGTCCTCTCGCCGACCCGCGAGCTCGCCTCGCAGATTGCCGAGAGCTTCCGCGCCTACGGCCGGCACCTCGGCGTCACCGTCGCCGTCGTGTTCGGCGGCGTCGCCCATCGCCCGCAGATCCAGGCCCTCTCGCGTGGCGTCGACGTGCTCGTCGCCGCTCCCGGCCGCCTGCTCGACCTGATGGACCAGCGCTGCTGCGAGCTGTCCGGCACCGAGATCTTCGTCCTCGACGAAGCTGACCAGATGCTCGACCTCGGTTTCGTGAAGCCGATCCGCCGCATCGTCTCGACGCTCTCTCATCGCCGCCAGAACCTGTTCTTCTCGGCCACCATGCCGACCGAGATCTCGGGCCTCGCCGATGAGCTTCTGAACAACCCGGTCAAGGTATCCGTGACGCCCGTCGCGGCCACGGCCGACCGCGTCCGCCAGCGCGTCATCCACATCGAAGCCGGCAAAAAGCGCACGATCCTGGTCGAATTGCTGGCCAACCCTGAAATGACCCGCACGCTCGTCTTCACGCGCACCAAGCGCGGCGCCGACCGCGTGGCACGTCATCTCGAAACCGCCGGCATGAAGGCCGCCGCGATCCACGGCAACAAGAGCCAGCGCCAGCGCGAAATCGCGCTCGAAGATTTCAAGCAGTCGCGCATCAACGTTCTGGTCGCCACCGACATCGCCGCGCGCGGCATCGACATCGATCTCGTCTCGCACGTCATCAACTACGAGCTGCCGGAAGTTCCGGAAGCCTACGTCCACCGCATCGGCCGCACCGCGCGCGCCGGCGCATCGGGCATCGCCATCTCGCTCTGCGACGTCGAGGAGCGCGATCAGCTTCGCGCCATCGAGCGCCTGACGCGCCAGCAGATCCCGCACGAAGACCGCCGCAACGATCCGTCGATCGTCGCCGACAAAACTCCCGCCCATCGCAACGACGGCCAGCCCGCTTCGGGCCATCGCCGTGGCCGCGGTGACGGGCACGGCCGGGGCGACGGACGCGGCCGGGGTGAAGGGCGCGACGAGCGCGGCGCACGCCGCGGCGGCCAGCACCAGGCCCGCGGCGACCGCGGACACGGACGGCCCGAAGGACGGCCTGAGAGCGCGGGCGCATCGCGTCACGAGAACCGCTCCGAGCGTCACGAGAGCCGCCCTGAGCGTCACGAAAATCGCGCCGAGCGCCACGAAGGTGGCCCCGCACGCCGCGACCACGGGCACGCTCCGCGCGCAACTCAATCGCGCAACGATCACCACGGCGATCGCCGTCCCCACCGTGCCAGCCACGCATCGGATCGCGCCCCTGGTGGTGAGAGCACGGGCAGCCTGCGCGATGTCGGCTTCCTCGCCCGCCCCACGCGGCGCGACGGAGAGGCATCTGCGAAGGGGAACGGTCATCGCGGCGGCCCCTCGCGCGGACATGGCGACCGGCGCGACCAGGGCGGCTTTGCACGCCCCGCCCGCCCCGGCTCGGCAAGCCGCGGCCGCGACGCGGTGTAAGCAAACCACCTGATCGCAAGCGGCCGCGCGAGACGTGCGGCCGCTCCCGCAAGGACCCGAACCCGGCAGGACGCTCGGACGCAGGCACCGCTCGCGTCGTCGTTGGGTTGGCAATTGAGAGAGGAGTTCCCGATGGCACGGAAGAAACCCAACCCGAAGGCCGAATTCGTGTTCTTCAACGTCGTCTATGAGGACGGCTCGCAGACCTCAAACCGCAAGGTGCCCAGCGATGTTCTCGGCGGCTTCGACGGCGACGAGCCCGCACGCGCGGCAATCGAAGCTCAGGACCGCGAGATCGCCGAGCGGTCCGGCCGCCCGCGCGCACCGATCAAATCGATCGAGCGCGCCTGAGTCACTTCTGGAAAATGAGCTGCTTCTTGAACAACGACGATCGACACATAAAAAAACGGCCGCTGGTGACAGCGGCCGTTTTTGCATTTGGTGATGAGAGTGGCCTCAGGCGTACGCCTGGACTTCCGACAGCGGCACCATGCGCCGCTCGTTCTCGTCCCACAGCCTGAGCTTCACGCATTTGAAGCTCTCCCACAGCGTGATGCGATGCACGTCCGCGAGTTCGGGGAAATCGCGCAGCACGTGCGGCAGCCGGTAGTACGGGATGCGGCTGTAGAGATGATGCACGTGGTGCACGCCGATGTTGGCGGTCAGCCAGGGCAGGAAGCCGGGGAGATCGTAGTGCGAGCTGCCGTGCAGCGCGGCCTCGTGCACGTTCCACTGCGGATTCTCTGCCCAGAACGTGTCTTCGAACTGGTGCTGGATGTAGAACAGCCAGACGCCGATCGACGAGCCGATGGCGACGATCGGAAGCTGCACGGCCAGGAACGCCTTCCAGCCAACGAGCCAGATCATCGCTCCCCCGAGCACGACCAGACCGATGTTGGTGCCGATCACGCTGGCCCAGCTCCGCCAGTCCGCGCCACGCAGCATGCTGAACGGCAGACGGTGCTGCACCACGAACAGCAGCGTCGGCCCGATGCCGAACAGAACGATGGGGTTGCGGTACACGCGATAGATGAAGCGGCGGAACGGCGAGAGCGCCTTATACTCGCGCACGGTCAGCGTATCGATGTCGCCCGTGCCGCGGTCGTCGAGGTTGCCGTGGGTGGCGTGATGGATGGCGTGGCTGCGCTTCCAGGCGTCGTAGGGCGTGAACGTCAGAACGCCCATCGCGCGTCCGACCCAGTCGTTGGTCAGGCGCTTCTTGAACAGTGCGCCATGGCCGCAGTCATGTTGGATGAGAAACAGGCGGACGAGGAAGAACGCCGCCGGAATGGCGATGAGCAGCGTCAGCCAATAGCCGACATACAGTGCTGCCCAGGCAGCCGCCCACAGGGCGACATAAGGAACAAGTGAAACGACGACTTCGAAGAAGCTCCGCGCCGGATCGGGATGTCGGTAGCGTTGCAGGATTTCGATCCAGTCGCGCGCCTTCTGAGGCTGCGCCGTGTCGGGCGCGACGGCGCCGGACGCGATAACGTTTGCCAAGTGATTCCCCCGTGGAATTCGCGGTCGAGCGCGCCCGCCGAGGCGACTCCCCCTGGTTGCCGGGGCACACTTGCAGGCCGCCATCCTTTCCGCAAGTGGGGGGCCACATATTCTCACTGCTGCGGTACACAAATGCGCCGCATGGCGCCGGCCGCCTCGCCGCGTGCCGCACTGCACGCGAGCTTATGAGGCCGCAACCTCGCGGCGAGGCTGCGTTGACGCGGCTACGGATAGAGTCGCTCTTTCGTCCATGACTCCGAGAGGTTGGCGCGCCGGAACACAATCCTGTCATGCAGCCGGAAGGGACGGTCGTGCCAGAGTTCAATCTCGACGGGCGTCAGCCGGAAGCCCGACCAATGAGGGGGACGCGGAACGGTCCCGAGCGCATATTTTGCTGTGTAAAGAGCAATGCGCTTCTCAAACGCGAGCCGGCTCTCGACCGCACGCGACTGATCCGACGCCCAGGCGCCGATTTGTGACAGGCGCGGCCGCGTCGCGAAGTAGGCATCCGCTTCCTCGGGCGAAACCGGGCTCACCAGTCCGCGCACCCGGACCTGCCGGCGCAGGCTCTTCCAATGAAACAGCAGCGCCGCGCGGCCCGAGCCCGTGAGCTCAAGGCCCTTGGCGCTTTCGAGATTGGTGTAGAACACGAACCCGCGCGCGGGATGCTCCGCCTCGTCGAGCCCCTTGAGAAGCACCATGCGCACGTTCGGAAGGCCGGATCCGTCCACGGTCGCCAGCGCCATGCCGTTCGGGTCGTTGATCTCGGACGCCGTCGCGTCCTGCAGCCAGGCCTCGAACAGCGCGAACGGATCGTCCGACGACGTGAAATTGTCCGAGCCGTCTTCCGCAGCCGGGGTCCCGGAAATATGAGGTTCGTCCGTCACGCAGGCCTGCCGATTTTGCGTTTCCAATACAGCGTTTTCGATCAATGGGACGCTGATTTAGCACCTTTTAACCACGACGGACCACAATAGCGAGGCTGGGGCCAGTGTGTCGCCCTGGCGCGTCATGTGTTTGGAGTTGTTCGTCATGCGTCAAGTCGATTGGATGGACACCTACGTCCTCGTGGCCGCCATGGGCGTGGCCCTCGCCGCTACGATCCTGCTCTTCGACAACCAGGCTTTTAGCGCCGAAGCAGCGCCCTCTGCCCGCCCCGAATGCTCGTGCTCCAGCGAACAGCGGAAAGAAACCCGCCCGAGTTTCGCCGAACTCACCGACCGCCGCCTCGACGAAGCCGACGAGATCGCGGCCCTGGAGAGCATCCAGATGGGCCTCTCCAGCATGAACGACGGCGAACCATTCGTCTGGCGCCGGTCCAACGGGAAGCTCTCCGGCATCGTCCGCCCGACGGTCTCCTTCCGCAACGCCAAGCACGACATTTGCCGCCACGTCGTCGTTCTACTGACGACCGGCTTCAAAACGCGTACCCTCGAAGGGGTTGCCTGTCGGGCGGCGAACCGTCGCTGGGTGCTCGAAGGCTGAGCCTGACCCCACGCAAGCCCGGCCGGCCGTCCTGCCACTAAGGCGTTGGCGTTAATAATTTTTTCGTCATGTCGGCGCCGTCACCCAGGTACTCGGTATAGCCTTGTGCCGGCACAGCAGAAGCATGTCCAATCGGTATCTGGACCCGAATGCCCTTTTGTGTAGGATGCGGCCAAATTTCAAAAGAATGGGGATTGCGGCAAGATGACTGAAATGGCGCCAGGCGCACAGCAACTTGGCGGCACGCTCATGGCCGGCAAGCGCGGCCTCATCATGGGGGTGGCCAACAATCGCTCGATTGCCTGGGGCATCGCCAAAGCCGTGACCGCGCAAGGCGCCGAAGTGGCCCTGACCTATCAGGGTGACGCCCTGAAAAAGCGCGTCGAGCCGCTCGCCGCCGAACTCGGATCCAAGGTCGTGCTGCCCTGCGACGTCTCCGACGCCGCCTCGGTTGATGCCCTGTTTGCCGAGATCAGCCGCGTCTGGGGCCGTCTCGACTTCCTCGTGCACGCCATCGCCTTCTCCGACAAGAACGAGCTCGACGGCCGCTACGTCGACACGACCGAAGCCAACTTCACGCAGACCATGCTGATTTCGTGCTTCTCGCTGACGGCCCTCGCCCAGCGCGCCGAAAAGCTGATGACCTCGGGCGGCTCGATCGTCACCCTCACCTACTACGGCGCCGAGAAGGTGATGCCGCACTACAACGTCATGGGCGTCGCCAAGGCCGCGCTCGAGGCGTCCGTGCGCTACCTCGCCTCCGACCTCGGCAAGAACAACATCCGTGTCAACGCCATCTCCGCCGGTCCGATCAAGACGCTCGCCGCGGCCGGCATCTCGGACTTCCGCTACATTCTGAAGTGGAACGAGTACAATTCTCCGCTCCGCCGCACCGTCACCATCGAGGATGTCGGCGGCGCGGGCATCTACCTCTTGTCGGACCTGTCGCGGGGCGTGACCGGCGAAGTTCATCATGTCGACGCGGGCTACCACGTCCAGGGCATGAAGAACGAGGACGCCCCGGACATTTCCGTCGTCAAGGGCGACTGACCAGGGAGCCAGGCCGCGCGTTTCGAGCCGCGCGGGTGACGATCGCCTCATGCGTGACCACCCGACGATCTACTTCATCCGCCACGGCGAGACGGACTGGAACCGTGACCGGCGCTATCAGGGCCAGCGCGACATCCCGCTGAACGAGACCGGTCGCGCCCAGGCGCGCCGCAATGGCGATGTTCTGCGCACCCTCCTGCCCGATCCCTCGCGCACCCGTTTCGTTGCGAGCCCGCTCGGGCGCACGCGCGAGACGATGGAGATCGTGCGCCGCGAGCTCGGCCTCGCCGAGGCGGACTACGACATCGACCCGCGCCTCATCGAGCTGTCCTATGGCGCCTGGGAAGGCACGTTGCAGGACGACGTCGCAACCCAGGATCCTGACGGCACCGCCGCCCGTCGCGTCGATCCGTTTCGCTGGCGCCCGTCCGGCGGCGAAAGCTATGCCGATCTCTTTGCGCGCGTGAAGGGGTGGGCGGGCGCGCAGACGGGCGATTGCGTGGTCGTCTCTCACGGCGGCGTGTCCCGCTGCCTGCGCGCCGACGTCCTTGGCCTCGACCCTGGCCTGATTCCGAGCCTGGAAAGCCCTCAGAACCGCGTGCTCGTGCTCGAAAACGGCACCATGCGGTGGGTGTAGCCGCCGAACCGGGTCGCTCCCCCCCAGACCACCAAAAAGCAAAGGGAGCCAGAGCAGCGGCGCTCCAGCTCCCTCGATGCAAACGATACATGGGGCAGATCGCTCGGGCCGGTTGCTCAGACCGGATAGAGTGATCCGCTGAAACGCAGACGCGTCTACTACCTATAAGCCCATCAAGGCGCCGCAATTGGGTTGCGGTCACCCGGCACGCCTCATGCTGCCTCCTTCCAAAGAGCGCACAACACGCAGGGCACCTGCCTGCTTACCTGCGTCGCGCGCTCCTGCAAAACAAATCCGCGCGGAGGCTCTTCTACTTGTACATGCCGCGCATTGGCTCGTACTGACCCCTTGGGCAGAGCCGCCTCCCCGCGGCCGCACCGGGGCGCTGTGCCCTTGCTGTAGGCGCGCGCGGCACTTATGACAGGTCAAGACGTTTCGGTTCGCGCCTCGAACAGGCAATTCGAACCCCCGGCAAAAATCGGATTGCATGTCACACAATACCTTCGGCCATCTCTTCCGCATGACCACCTGGGGCGAAAGCCACGGGCCCGCCATCGGCTGCGTGGTCGACGGCTGCCCGCCCGGCATCCCGCTGACCGCCGAGGAGATCCAGGTCCACCTCGACCGCCGCAAGCCCGGCCAGTCCCGCTTCACCACCCAGCGCCGCGAGGCGGACGCCGTCGAGATCCTGTCCGGCGTCTTCAACGATGCCCAGGGCCGCCAGGTCACGACCGGCACGCCGATCGCGCTCCACATCGCCAACACCGACCAGCGCAGCAAGGACTACGGCGAGATCAAAAACGCGTTCCGCCCTGGCCACGCCGACATCACGTACTGGACCAAGTACGGCATCCGCGATTTCCGCGGCGGCGGCCGCTCGTCGGCGCGCGAAACGGCGATGCGCGTGGCCGCAGG
Source organism: Hyphomicrobium sp. (assembly GCF_019744875.1). GTDB lineage: Bacteria > Pseudomonadota > Alphaproteobacteria > Rhizobiales > Hyphomicrobiaceae > Hyphomicrobium_C. The sequence continues at coordinate 467,979 of NZ_JAIETU010000003.1, forward strand.
CGCTATTGCCCGCAAGGTACTGGGCGAAGGCGTCGTCATCCGCGGCGCGCTCGTCCAGGTCGGCACGCACAAGGTCGACCGCTCGCGGTGGGACTGGGACGTCATCGACACCAATCCCTTCTTCGCGCCGGATCCCTGCATCGTGCCCGAATGGACGGCCTACCTCGACAGCGTGCGCAAGAGCGGCTCCTCGGTCGGCGCCGTGATCGAGGTCGTGGCTGAAAACGTTCCCGCGGGCCTCGGCGCACCGATCTATGGCAAGCTCGACCAGGACCTCGCCTCCGCCATGATGAGCATCAACGCGGTCAAGGGCGTCGAGATCGGCGACGGCATGGGTGCCGCCGAGCTGACCGGAGAAGCCAACGCGGACGAGATCCGCATGGGCACCGACGGCAAGCCGCGCTACCTCTCCAACCACGCCGGCGGAATTCTGGGCGGCATCTCGACGGGCCAGGCCATTGTCTGCCGTTTCGCGGTCAAGCCGACGTCCTCGATCCTCACCCCGCGCCAGACCATCGACGCCGAAGGCCACGAGACCGAGATCGTCACCAAGGGCCGCCACGACCCGTGCGTCGGCATTCGCGCCGTCCCCGTCGGCGAAGCCATGATGGCGCTCGTGCTGGCCGATCACCTGCTGCGCCATCGCGCCCAGTGCGGCTAACCGCCTGACGCGGGCAGCGCCGCGCAAAGCTTCGCGCTTACCGACGGCCGGCTGCACCTTCCACATTGCCAATGCCCCAAAGCAGGCATACCGTCAGTTATCTGCTCATCAGCCCGACTGACGGGGGAGGCACTGGTGGAACCTGCGCAGCATTCGGCGTCGACACAACACCTGCCCTGGTTCCTCACCGCGCCCGGCCAATCGGACACATTGATGGCATTCACGGCCATCGTCGTGTTTGCGGCGGTCCTTGCCCTCGGTCTCATCTTCTTTCGTCTGCATTCGCTCCCCGAGCGCCTTGGCCACAAGAAGCTCCAGTTTGAAATCGTAGCCGTGCTTGGCTTGCTCTCGCTCTTTACGCACGTGCACGCATTCTGGGTGGCAGGGCTGCTGCTGGCGCTCATCGACCTGCCGGATTTCCAGACCCCGCTGAAGCGCATGGCGTCATCGCTGGAGAAGCTGTCGGAGGAGAAGGCGCCGCCGGAGATCGCCCCGGTCCCCCTGCCGGCGCCCCCGCAGCCTGAGCCGGGAGCCTAGGTCATGCTGGAGATCGCGCTCTGCTCGCTCGTCACGATCCTTCCCGATTATCTCTATCGGCGCTATGCGCAGAATAAGCAGATCGGCCGGGACATTACGCTCTACTCCGTATGGTTCGAGCTCCGCTGGGGCATCACCACCTGTCTGATGCTGACGGTGCTGCTGATCACCATCATCTTCTACTATCACCCGTCATCGACCAGCGTGACGCCCCTCTTCCGCACCGTCCCGATCCTGCCTGAAGAAGGCGGGCGGGTGAGCGAGATCTTCGTCAAGTGGCGCGATGAAGTTGAAAAGGGCCAGCGCATCTTCAAGCTCGATAGCGCCAAGCAGGAAGCCGAACTCGAGGTCGCCAAGCGACGCATCGAGGAAGTCGACGCCGCGATGGTGATGGGCGAAGCCGATCTTGCCGCCGCCGAAGGCCAGATCCAGCAGGCGAAGGGCGCCTACCAGCAGTCCTTGGACGAGCTTGCCACCAAAGAGGAACTGCGGCTGCGCAACGCCGATGTGGTGACGGTTCGCGAAATCGAGCGCCTGAGAAACATTGTCGACGGCCGCAAGGGCGCAGTCGTCGCCGCCGAGGCCGCCAAGCAGGCCGCCGTAACGCGCATGTCAACGCTTCTGCCGGCCCAGAAGGCCAGCGCCAGCGCGGCGCTTCAGAAAGCTCAGGTCGATCTCGACAAAACGGTCGTCTACGCGGGCGTCTCCGGACACGTGGAGCAGTTCATCCTCAGGGTCGGCGACATCGTCAATCCGTTCATGCGCCCCGCCGGGATCTTGATCCCGAGGGAAGCCGGGCGCACCCAGCTCCAGGCCGGTTTTGGACAAATCGAGGCGCAGGTGATGAAGGTCGGCATGGCCGCCGAAGCGACCTGCGTTTCGAAACCGCTCACCATCATCCCGATGGTGGTGACCGGGGTGCAGGACTTCATCGCCGCCGGTCAGATCCGCGCCGGAGAGCAGTTGCTCGATGTCCCGCTGGCGGCCCGCAACGGCAAGCTCCTGGTGTTTTTGGAGCCCCTCTATGAAGACGGGCTCGATGGCGTGACGCCGGGCAGCAGCTGCATCGCCAATGCCTATTCCAACAATCACGACCGCATGGAGAAGGAAGACCTGGGTTTCTTCACCCGGATCTATCTGCACGGCGTGGACGCGGTTGGCGTCGTGCACGCGATCATACTGCGCGCACAAGCCTTGCTGCTGCCTATCAAGACGCTGGTGCTTTCGGGCCACTGACGGCCGCACGAGGGAGGCACGCGGGAGTTGGACGGCGAAAGGGAGATGGACTGGTCAGCCCGAGACAGGCTGCGCTGACTAGGGTCGCCGCACGCGCCGGGTATCCCGTTCGGTGCGAGCACCGGCAAGGAACCGTAAGTGGCGCCAGATCAGCTTCCCCGCACGATCGTCAATCTCCCCATGGCCGCCGGGCTTTTCCTCGTCGCGGTCTTTGTCGTCCTGGTGCTTACAGCGGGGTATCTGGGGCATTCGTTGGCCAGTTGAGCCAAACGATCGCGAAACCGTCGCAAAGAAGCAACCACGTGCGGAGCGCCACCCCGGGCGCGCCAGCGGCCAAGACTTGCCACGGCCTAAAAGGGCTGGTCACAGTCTAAAAGCGGAGCGCAAGACCCGCGGTCAGCCATTGAGCACGTTCGCCGGTGACGTTGTCGCCATAGATGACATCGCAGTCGATGGTATCGGATGGCGAATAGCGCACGCCCACCTGTGCGCGCGGGTCGTGATCGCCATCGTTGCCGACTTGTCCGTAGACCTCTCCGATCAGGCTCAAGGCCGTCGCAAAGTCCCATTCGAAGCCGCCACCCCACGTCGCGTGATGGACATCCGTCAATTCGTCGAGGGACCAGCCGCCGTTTAGATTGATCCGGAGTTGCGCGCCGAGGTGCACTGAGACCGGCACGTTGACATAGGTCTGCACACCCTGTCCGGAGGAGAAATCGACCAGAGTGCCAACGGACAGCGCCATCCCCACCTGATGGTGCTCGACCGGGATCAAGACGGATTTGGCCTGAAGGCCGCCGATTGCGGCCCAGTCTCCATCCGTGCGCACGGCCTGCGGCGACACCGTGATTTCAACAGGAATGCCGAAGTTCGCCACGCAGGCAGGTTGCGAGACAAGGATGCGATTGCCGTTGTCCGCAGACGACACCCATGTTTCGACTTGGCAGTCTCCCACAGCGCCGATGGCGGCGTCATCGACAGCATAAGCGCCTCCGGCGGCGCTCACGGGCGCAGAATGGGCCAGAAGAAAAAGAACGCCGATGATGGGGCGATGGAAATGAAGCCGCAAAATCGTGATCCTCTAGTTCGGCCTGCCCGATTCGCCGACGATGCGGCCCAAGAAGTAGAACAGATCTCCTTGAAGCTTTCTTGCTCCCTTGTGGTGCTGGCGGTTGGCGCGGGATCTGGGCCACGCGCTGGCCGTGTGACGCCGCGATCCCGGAGCACCCCGCGCTCAGTCGGGAATTGATTTCAGCGCTTCCATGATCGGCGAGTAGAACTCGCGCCGGTAAAGCACGATCGTGATGACCAGCGTCGCCGCAAGGAACGCGTGCGCACTTGCGAACCACGCGATCAGCGGAATGGAGAAGTAATAGGCGCGCACCCCGTTGTTGTAGCTTTCACCCGCCAGCGCCGCCACGTGACCGGCCGACCTCGCGTAGGCCGCGCGGGCGCCGTCATCCGTTCCCCGCGCGGGCATCGCCCCGATGAGAATAGAGAGCACGTTGTACTGCCAGGCCGACCAGGTGAACTTGAAGAACGCGTAGACGAACACGAGAATGAGCGCGATCGCTTTCAGCTCCGCCAGCTTCGGGTCGCCGGCCGTCGCGAACGGAAGCTGCCCGATCAGCTCAGCCACCTTCGGCGCCGTGCCGAGCAACGCGACCAGGGCGCCGAGAATGAACACGGTGGTCGACGCGAAAAACAGCGCGCCACGCAGAAGATTGCCGAGAAGCTGCGCATCCGCGATATGGCTATCCCGCTCCGCCATCCGCTCGAACCAGCGCAGCCGGAATTTCTTGACGAGCGACACGAGGCTCGCGCGGTGCGTGTCCACATACCCCGCCGCGATATGATAGACGGGCCAGCACACCAGGAACGTGACGAAGGCAACGACGTCGGAAAACCCAAGACTGCGAAGCATGATTTTTCTTCTGTTTTGTGAAACGCAAATCCATGCGCGGTGCGCAAATTCCAGGCGCGCTCCGGCCCATTGAAGATCAGGGTTTTCTCACCATCGTCAACGGCGCGAGTTAGCACACCGGCCCGTGACATGGAGCGCGTCGACGGCCGCTTAGGCGCTGAACGCGGCCGCGCCAGGCGCAGATCATCTCCGCCGGACTAGAAACGAAGCGTCGCGCCCATGACGGGACCTTGCATCAGCGCGTCGAGCTCGTACCGGTTCGTGCCCGAGCCTTGCGCGTAGTCAACGGACAAGGCGCGGTAGCCGACATAGCCGTCGATGGTGTAGCTATCCGACGCGCAGATCTCGAAATCGTAGGTCGCGATCACCTGCCACGTAAACTCGCTTCCGGCACCGAAGCCGCCGACGTCGCCGCGGAGCGTGAGGTTATGACCCGGCGCAATCGGCTGGCGAAGCCGCGCTCCGACAAAGGGATCGATCCAGTCCACCGATCCCGACCTGGCGAACACGCGATTGCCTTCCACGGTCAGGCCATCGAAGTTGATTGTCGCAGAAAGATCGGCCGAAACCACCGCGCTCTGGTGCCAGTACCGGCCGCCCGCCAGAACATCGACCGAAGACGAACCGGCCGACCAGACCTCGTAGGCGCCACCCAGCTCCACGATCGTCTGCTCATAGTCGGCACCGAGATTCCCGGTCAGCGTCACGACGCCCGCCGGTCCCGTTTTCGCGAAGTCTTGCGAGCCGGTGAGCTTGGAGTAGAGGATGTCGTTGAAGAGGAACAAGCGCCCGTTCCTCGCCTCGGCATAGCTGAACCATGCAGGCAACTGAGACCAGTCCAGCGCGTCGAGAACCTGCCCTGCGCTGACATCGACGTCGAAGGATCGGCCCTTGACGACGAGATCACCTGAAATCCAAGGAAGCCAGCTATAGGTCGTGAACGAGAACGACCATGGGTTCGCGGATGCGACCGGCGCAACACCGCCAACACTGTCGCCCGCCGATGCCGGAGCAGTGCAGCCCAGAAAAACGATAAGCCCCATCAAGGTTGAAGCGCGTTGTCTCATATCGCGAGCCTCGCCATCCGCAATCCAACTACCTTACGCGACTTCGGGCATTCGCGTTGTTGCGGCGCAGGCACGTCCCACAGGCATTTCAAATTTACCCCAACCGAACAACCATAAAACAAACCCGACCTTATCGACTGCGGAATAGCAGTTTCTCAAAAGCACATTGCGTGATATTCTACCGTATGCTGCTCGATATAATTGGACGTGTACTCCATCATATTTTTTAGGGAGCCAACTCTGCGCTCCAGCCGTCGGCATGCAGCGGGCCGATGACGCCGCAACCACCATGTGGATTTTCTGACTTCGCCGCCGGCGTAGGTCAATAACCGCGCTTATGGCTGACGGGCGAAGGATTTGGGTTTCCTGATCGAGGAGTGCCTGATGACGACGCGTCGCGAGTTCCTTGAAGCTATTCCCGCAGCAAGCGCAGCTTTCGCAGTTGGATCGAGTTTCCTGCTCGAATCCCCCCCAGCGCACGGCGAGACCGCCGCCCCTCTCGCCGGCCACTTCCATCCCAAAGGAAAAGGGCCCTCGAAGTTCACGCGCGAGATCCTTGAGAAAACAAAAGCGGATCTTCCATTCAGCGATACCAAAGACCTGGAGGAGCAGAAAAAGGGGCTGATCGCCCCCATGACGGAGATGGAAATCAAGGCCGATGCGGGCCATGTCGCTTGGGACATGAAGCGCTTTCAGTTTCTCGACAAGCAAGATGACTTCGACAGCATCCACCCCTCGCTGCTGCGCCAAGCGAAGCTCAACAACAACTATGGTCTCTATGAAGTTGTGCCGGGCATTTATCAGGTCCGCGGCTTCGATCTGTCCAACATCACGTTCGTGCGCGGCAAGACGGGTTGGATCGTGTTCGATCCCCTCGTCACGGCGGAGCCGGCGCGCGCGGCCTGGCAGCTCTTCCAGAAGCACGTCGGAGAGGGGCTGCCGGTCACGGCGGTGATCTACTCGCACACGCACGGCGACCATTGGGGTGGCGTTCGCGGCATCGTCAAGGAAGAGGATGTGCGCTCGGGGAAGGTGCTCCTCATCGCCCCCGAAGGCTTCATGGACCACACGATTTCGGAGAACGTGTACGCCGGCAACGCCATGAACCGCCGGCTGTTCTACCAGTACGGCCTGCTGCTGCCGGCCAGTCCGCACGGGTTCGTGGACATGGCGCTCGGCAAGGGCGTGTCGGCGGGCGCGACGGGCCTGATCGCGCCGAACCGCTACGTCTCTGACGCAATCGAGGAGATCGACGTCGACGGCGTGAAGATGGTCTTCCAGAACACGCCGAACACCGAAGCGCCGCGGGAAATGAACACCTACATTCCCGCGCTGAAGGCGCTCTGGATGGCCGAGAACGTCACGGCCTTGCTCCACAACATTTACACGCTGCGCGGCGCGCCGGTTCGCGATCCCCTGAACTGGTCGAAGTACATCGCCCGAACGCTGCAATTGTTCGGCCAGGAGGCAGAGGTGATTTTCGCCTCACACCACTGGCCGCGGTGGGGCAACAGCCGGATCCAGCAGGTGCTGCGCGCTCAACGCGACCTCTATGCGCACATGAACAACCAGGTGCTGCACTTCGCCAATCAGGGCGTGACGATCAACCAGATCCACAACGTCTATCGCTTGCCGAACAGCCTTCTGCAGCAATGGTATTGCCGCGGATATCACGGTTCGGCGGAGAACAACGCGCGCGGCGTGATCCAGCGCTTTCTCGGATACTGGGACTGCAACCCCGCGACCCTCATTCCGCTGTCGCCGGAAGCCTCCGCCCCGCTCTATGTCGAGATGATGGGCGGATCGGCCAAGATCATCGCCAAGGGGCGGGAGCTGTATGACAGCGGGCAATATCCGCTCGCGTCCGAGATCCTGAACAAGCTTGTGCAGGCGGAGCCCGGAAACACCGATGCAAAGGACCTCTTGGCCGACATCTTCGAGCAGATCGGATACCAGCAGGAGAACGTGGGGCTCAGAAACAGCTTCCTCGCCGCGACCTATGAATTGCGCTCCGGCATCCCGCAGGGCGAGATCGCGGACACGACCAGCCCGGACGTGATACGGGCCATGTCGACGGAACTGTTCTTGAACTTCCTCGGCATCCGCATGGACAGCCGCAAGGCCGAAGACCTACGGTTCACGATGAACCTGATCACGCCGGACAACGGCGAAAAGTTCATCGTCGAGCTGGAGAACGCCACCCTGACCAACATCAAGGGCTATCAGGCCGAAAAGCCCGATCTGACGTTGACCATCAACAGGTCAGATCTCGAACAGACGATGATGGGCGTCAAAACGCTGGAGATGCAGATCGCGGAGGGCAACGCGACGTTCGAGGGCGACATCTCGATCCTGGGAAAACTCGCCGCCACCATGGTGGACTTCGACCCACGGTTTGAAATCATGCCGGGCACGAAGGCTGGCAAGCCAGCGCTCGCGCATGCCGACGCCTACCAGGCGGTGACGGAGAAGATCATCGCGGAATAGAAGTTGCACCTGCGCCCGCACGCACGTGCCCGCCCACCCGTCGTGTGTTCGGGACCAAAGACACGCCCGTTGAGACGCTTGAGAATGCCCGAGAGGCCTCTGAATCCTCATTGGCGCGTAGGCGCGACCGGACACGAGTTTGATTTGCTGGCGACCCCGGCAGGATTTGAACCTGCGACCCTCAGATTAGGAATCTGATGCTCTATCCACTGAGCTACGGGGCCCCCGCCCGTTCTCAATACATGAGCCGGGCGACAATTTCACATCCATTTGTCGCAACCCCAGCGCGACACGAGCGCCAGTTCGCCGAGGGCCGCTTGGCCGGGTAATGCGCCCCACAAGAGCGGCCCGGAAAGCCCACTTCCCGCCCCGCGCTACTGCAACGCCCCCTGCTCCAGCAGGGCCCGCCGCGCCACATCGGCCAGCTCGCGCGGAATCCGCCCGAGCTCGCGATGCCGGGCGACCAGCGTCAGCTTGCGCGTGAACTGCGCCCCCGGCAACGGCGCGGTGATGAACTGCGTTTCCGGAAGCCCCGCCTCCCTAATGCAGAGCGGCGTCGTGATGGCAAACCCGCGCGCCGCCGCCACCATCGACGCAACGCCGAAGGGCGTGTCGAACTCGAACGAGCCCGGAATGTCGAGGCCGACGCGCCGGAGATGGCCTTCGATATCGATACCCGTCTGGGAGCGTGCGCTGAAGCGGATCAGCGGCAGCTTTTCGACCAGCTTGCGCAGCGCACCGATGCTCCGCGGCGCCTCCGTGCCCGCCGGCAGCAGCAGCACGTAGGGCTCCTTGGCCAGCGGCCAGCGCTCGAGCCCCGCCCACGTTTCGAGATCGTCGACGCCGAGAAACAGGTCGAGCCGCCGCGTCAGGAGATCGCTCGCGTGCGCCGCCGTCAGCCCCGACAGGATGGCGACCTCGTCGGCGGCCGTCGCAAGATAGGCGGCGAGTGGATACGTGAGCACGCGCGCCAGTGAATCGACGAGCCCGACGCGGATCAGCGGCGCGCGCCCATGCTGGGTCTCGCGCAAGAGCGGCCCGATCTCGCGCGCGTCGGCCACGAGCGCGCTGGCCCGCTGCCGCAAGAGGCTCCCAGCAGGCGTCACAGCGAGCGGCCGCACCGTGCGGTCGAAGAGCGCAAACCCGAGCTTGCGCTCGAGGTCGCCGACCGCAAGCGAGACCGCCGGCTGCGTCAGCCCGAGCGCCCGGGCAGCCGACGACATGGCCCCCGTATCGCAGACGGACAGGAAGATTTCGAGCGATCTAAGATCGAACGGAAGGGCGGGCTGTGTGTCTCTCATCGGCTCAGTATAAGTATGCCTTATATGGCCTACAATGCCTTTCGGCCGTATCCCTAACACCCTATTCGAAAGCGCAAGGCAGCCCCGGTGTGACGCCGGACAATGGCCTTCGCGGCAGGGAGCAGTCCGGCCATGAGCGACCGCTATTCTATTTTTTCCGTTCTGCGCGAGTCTTTGCGCGGCCACACGGGCTGGCGCCCGGCTTGGCGCGAACCCAATCCTCAGCGCGACTATGACGTCATCATCGTTGGCGGCGGCGGCCACGGCCTCGCGACCGCGTTCTACCTCGCCAAGAACCACGGGCCGCTGCGCATCGCAGTGCTCGAAAAGGGCTGGATCGGCGGCGGCAACGTCGGCCGCAACACCACCATCGTGCGCTCGAACTACCTGCTCCCGGGCAACATCCCGTTCTACGAGATGTCCATGAAGCTCTGGGAAGGGCTGGAGCACGAGCTCAACTATAACGCGATGGTGAGCCAGCGCGGCGTGCTCAACCTCTATCACTCCGACGGCCAGCGCGACGCCTTCGCCCGGCGCGGCAACGCCATGCGCCTGCATGGCGTCGATTCCGAGCTGCTCGACAAGGAAGCGGTCCGCAAAATGGTGCCGTTCCTCGACTTCGACAACGGGCGCTTCCCCGTCCAGGGCGGCCTTCTGCAGCGCCGCGGCGGCACCGTCCGCCACGACGCCGTCGCCTGGGGCTACGCTCGCGCTGCCGACCGCCTCGGCGTCGACATCATCCAGAACTGCGAGGTCAAGGGCTTCAAGCGCGAGGGCGGCCGCATCGTCGGCGTCGAAACCTCGCGCGGCGACATCGGCGCCAAGAAGATCGGCGTGGCGGTTGCAGGCAGCTCCTCGCGCGTCGCCGCCATGGCGGGCCTGCGCCTCCCGATCGAAAGCCACGTGCTGCAGGCCTTCGTCACCGAATCCATCAAGCCGTTCATCGACGGCGTCGTGACGTTCGGCGCAGGCCACTTCTACATTAGCCAGTCGGACAAGGGCGGCCTCGTGTTCGGCGGCGACCTGGACGGCTACAACAGCTACGCCCAGCGCGGCAACCTGCCCGTCGTCGAGGACGTCTGCGAAGGCGGCATGGCGATCATGCCGCGCATCGGCCGCGTCCGCCTGCTGCGCCACTGGGGCGGCATCATGGACATGTCGATGGACGGCAGCCCGTTCATCGACAAGACGCCGGTGGACGGCCTCTACCTCAACGCCGGCTGGTGCTACGGCGGCTTCAAAGCCACCCCGGCATCCGGCTTCTGCTTCGCGCACCTGATCGCACGCGGAGAACCGCATCCCGTCGCCAGCGCCTATCGCCTCGACCGCTTCGCAACCGGTCACGCCATCGACGAAAAGGGCATGGGCCCGCAACCAAACCTGCACTGATGCAAATCGGCAAGGAAGGCATCTGCGATGAGAATCGCTTGTCCCTACTGCGGTGAACGCAGCCTCGATGAGTTCGTCTACTCCGGCGACGCAACCGTAACGCGTCCCGACGCCGCCAGTCCGACGGCGATGGAGGACTTCGTCCGCTACAGCTTCGAGCGCACGAACCCGCCCGGCATGCACCGCGAGCTCTGGTATCACTCCGCCGGCTGCCACGCCTGGCTGGTCGTGACCCGCGGCGTCGCCACGCACACTATTGCTTCCGTCGAAGTGGCTCGCGATGTCGCCCGCGCGGCGTCTCGCACCTCAAGCGACCCTGCGGCTCCAGCCAAGGACCCTGCATAATGGCGCATCCGACCCAACCCAACCGGCTGTCCTCGGGCGGCCTCGTTGACCGCACGCGCACGCTGTCGTTCACGTTCGACGGCAAGACGTACACCGGCCATCCCGGCGATACGCTCGCTTCCGCTCTCATCGCCAACGGCGTGATGCTGACGGGCCGCTCGTTCAAGTATCACCGCCCGCGCGGCATCCTGACGGCCGGCTCCGAAGAGCCGAACGCGCTGGTCGAACTGCGCGAGGGCGCGCGTCGCGAGCCGAACACCAAGGCCACGATGGCTGAGCTCTACGGCGGCCTCTCGGCACGCAGCCAGAACCGCTGGCCGTCGCTGTCGTTCGACGTCATGTCGATCAACTCGCTGCTGTCGCCGGTCTTCGTTGCGGGCTTCTACTACAAGACGTTCATGTGGCCGTCGGCGCTTTGGGAAAAGCTCTATGAGCCGGCCATCCGCCGCGCCGCGGGTCTCGGCCGCGCTGCAGAGACGCACGATCCCGACATCTACGAGAAGGCGACCGCATTCGCCGACGTGCTCGTCATTGGCGGCGGTCCTGCCGGCCTGATCGCGGCCCTGGCGGCCGCGCGCTCCAAGGCTCGCGTCGTCCTCGTCGACGAGAACGCATCCCTCGGCGGCCGCGCCGTCGACGACGCTTCCGAGATCGACGGCAAGCCCGCCCGGGAATGGGTGGACGCCGCCGAGCGCGAGCTTTCGGGCCTCGAGAACGTCCGCATCCTTCGCCGCACCACGGCTTTCGGCAGCTACGACGGCGGCACCTTCGGCGCCATCGAGCGCGTCAGCGACCACTTGGCCGCCGCGCCTGCGGGCGTTCCCCGCCAGCGCGTGTGGAGGATCGTCGCAAAGAAGACCGTGCTGGCCTCCGGCGCCACCGAACGCCCGCTCGTGTTCGGCAACAACGACCGGCCCGGCGTCATGCTGGCGGGCGCTGTGCGCACCTACATCAATCGCTTCGGCGTTCTGCCGGGCAAGCGCGTCATCGTCTTCACGAACAACGACTACGGCGCAACAACCGTCACCGACCTCAAGCGCGCAGGCGCCGAGGTCGTGGCCCTGGTCGACACGCGGCCGCAGCCTTCCGAGATGACCAAGCGCCTGGCCGGCGAAGCGCAGACGCGCCTGATTTCCGGCGGCGTGATCGTTGGCGCGCTCGGCCGTCACGGCGTCACGGGTGCCGTGATCCGCACCAACTCCGGCGACGAGGTCAAACTCGACTGCGATCTGATCGCAGCCTCCGGCGGCTGGAACCCGAACATCCAGCTCGCGACCCACCAGGGCGCAAAGCCCGTCTGGAACACGACCTGCCATTCGTTCCTGGCGGGCGTGCTGCCTCACGGCATGTCGAGCGCAGGCGCCGCGTCTGGCGCGCTCAGCCTCGACAAGGCGCTCGCCTCGGGCGCGGCCGCAGGTTCCGCCGCGGCCTCCGAAGCAGGGTTCGCAACCGTGCCCGTCTCCGTTCCGGATGCGCGCGCCGAAAGCGAAGCCATCACCCCGCTGTGGCGCGTGGATAACCCGCGCGGCAAGGCCTTCGTCGATCAGCAGAACGACGTCGCCACCTCCGACATCGTCCTGGCGGAGCGGGAAGGCTTCCGCGCCGTCGAGCATCTGAAGCGCTACACCACGCTCGGCATGGCGACCGACCAGGGCCGCACGGCCAACGTCAACGCCATCGCCATCATGGCGGAAATCACCGGCCGCTCCATCCCGGAGACCGGCATCACGATGGCGCGCCCGCCGTACACGCCCGTGGCCGTCGGCGCGCTCGCCGGTCATCATCGCGGCAAGACGTTCAAACCGACGCGCCTGCCGCCCTCCTACAAGTGGGCCAAGGAGCAGGGCGCCGTCTTCGTCGAAACCGGTCTCTGGTTGCGTCCGAGCAGCTTCCCGCGTCCCGGCGAGGGCGACTGGCTCGACACCGTCAAGCGCGAGGTCAACACGGTCCGCAACGCCGTCGGTATCTGCGACGTGTCCACGCTCGGCAAGGTCGACGTCCAAGGCACCGACGCGCTGGCGTTCATCGAGAAGCTCTACTGCAACGGCTTCAAGACACTCGGCGTCGGCAAGGCCCGCTACGGCTGCATGCTGCGCGAAGACGGCATGCTGCTCGACGACGGCACGTGTGCCCGTCTCGGCGAAAACCACTTCTTCATCACCACGACCACCGCCAACGCCGTCAAGGTGGTCCAGCACATGGAATACTGCCACCAGTGGCTGTGGCCCGAGATGGACGTGCAGATCACGTCCGCGACGGAGCAGTGGGCGCAGTACGCCATCGCCGGACCCAAGTCGCGCGATCTCATCCGCCGCGTTGTCGATGCCGAGTTCGACGTCTCCGACGCCGGGTTCCCCTACATGGGTGTCGGAGCGATCACGGTCTGCGGCGGCATCAAGGCGCGCCTGTTCCGTCTCTCGTTCTCGGGTGAGCGGGCCTATGAACTCGGCGTCCCGGCGCGCTTCGGCGACGCCCTCATGCGCCGCCTCATGGAAGCGGGCAAGGATCTCGGCGTCTGCGCCTACGGCACTGAAGCACTCGGCGTCATGCGCATCGAGAAGGGCCACATCAGCGGACCGGAGCTGAACGGCACCACCACCCCACGGGACGTCGGCCTCGGCGGCATGGTGTCGTCGAAGAAGGACTTCATCGGCAGCGTGCTGGGCAAGCGCCCGGGCCTCGTGGATCCGCAGCGCCCCGCGCTTGTCGGCTTCCGCCCCGTCGACCGCTCAGACCGCCTTCGCTCGGGAGCTCATTTCATCCCGCGCAACGCAATGGCCTCCGCGACTGTCAGCGAAGGCCACATGACGTCCACCGCCTACTCGCCGTCCAACGGACACTGGATCGGCCTCGGCTTCTTGAAGAATGGCGCCAACCGCATGGGCGAAATCGTGCGGGCCTACGACCCGGTGCGCAATGGCGACACGCTGGTCGAGGTCGTCTCTCCGGTCTTTGTTGATCCTGAAGGAGGTCGCGTCCGTGGCTGAACCAGCACTCGTCGCAAGCTCGGCGCTTCTGCACTCGCCGCCGATCAACCACAAGAGCCTCACCGTCGCCGCGCGCGAAACGCTGACGATGGCGAGCATCGGCGCAACCTCCGGCAAGCTGGACGCGCTGAAGGCGGCGATCCAGAGCGCCTACGGCGTCGCGCTCCCCGACAAGCCGGGCCGCGTCGAAGGCAATGGCATTGCTTTCGTCTGGGCCGGCCCCGGCCAATGGCTCGCCGTAGCCGAACGCGGGCCGTCGCGTGACCTGGAAGTCGAGCTCAAGGCCGCGCTGCCGGGCCTCGCCTCCATCGTCGATCATTCCGACGGCCGCGTCGTCATGCGCATATCGGGCCCCCGCGCCCGCGACGTACTCGCCAAGGGCGTGCCGATCGATCTCGACCCGCGCGCGTTCCGCCCAGGTGACGTCGCCATCACGCACGCGAGCCACATCGGCGTTATTCTCTGGCAGCTCGACAACGCACCCACGTATGAGGTCGCGCTGTTCCGCAGCTATGCCGACAGCTTCGCCCATTGGATCGAAGAAGCCGCCGCCGAGTTCGTATCGGCACGCGACTAACCACCGCCGCCGGCACCACGATCGCGCCCCGCGCGATCGGCCGGACGATTTTTCACATTCGAACCGTAACCCTTTCGCGGGCGAACAGGCCGCGTCAGCACACAGGAGCCGCACATGAGTGGACGAATTGGAATTAGAACGGGCGAAGCACTTGTGGCCGGTGGCCCTCCGTTCACGGCCGCAGAGCCGGAAGTTGCCATCGGTGAAATGGACGGGCCCCTCGGCACCGCCTTCGCGAACCTTCTCGGCAACCAGGTTGTCGGCCACAGCCGCGTTCTGGCCCTGCTCAACACCGACGTCATGGTCCGCCCGGCCACGCTCTGCGTGAGCAAGGTCACGGTCACCAGCGAGCGCTACACGAACATCCTGATGGGCACGGTGCAGTATGCCACCGCCATGGGCGTGCTCGACGCCGTGCGCAACGGCGACATCCCCAAGGACAAGGCCAACGACCTCGGCATCATCGTGTCGCTGTGGCTCAACCCGTCCATCGTGACCGTCGAAAAGCTCGATCACAAAGCCCTGTTCGACATTCATCGCGAGGCCACGTCGCGCGCCATCCACAAGGCGATGTCGAACGAGCCGTCCATCGACTGGCTGCTCGAGAACCAGGACAAGATCGTGCACAAGTACTTTGAAAAGGGCCTCAAGGGCGAACTCTAATCGCTCCCGCGCGCCAAACGACGCGGGCCCAAACTGGCGGGCGCAGGATTACTGTCCTGCGCCCGCCAAAGATCAGCTTGACGAACCGCAGCGAACCGCCATGCTGTTCAAATGCTGACGCTTTCCCTTCTTCGCCACGCCAAATCGAGCTGGGCCGATCCCCAACTCGACGACCATGACCGCCCGCTGGCCAAGCGCGGCGCGAAGGCCATTCCGCTGGTTGCCAAGTTCATCCGGCACGAAAAGCTCCGCCCCGATCTGATCCTGTGCTCGGACGCGATGCGCACCCGCGCAACGCTCTCCTTGCTATTGGCGGAGCTGGGCGCACCCACCCCGCGCGTGATCTACGACGACGCTCTATATCTGGCGCCGCCCTCCGTGATCCGCGGCGTCATCGCGGCGTCAGCGACCAGCGAACCGCACGTTCTTGTCGTCGGACACAACCCGGGGCTTCATGCACTGGCGCTGGAGCTCGTCGGCCACGGAGAGCGCAAGCTGCTCTCAGCCCTCGCGCAGGAGTTTCCGACCGGCGCCCTCGCGGTTCTGAATTTCCAGGCCGCCGCCTGGGCGGACATCGCAGGGTCGACCGGAAACCTCGAGCACTTTACGACGCCGCGCCGCCTCGACGCGTGACGGCAGACGCTCTGCGCGATCGCACGCACATGGCACAAAATGCGCCAGCGCGACCATGTCCTCCAAAGATATCGAGAGATGCCGATCAGGCAGGCAGAGCCCTGTCACTGCCCCGGCTGAAGCAGATCCGTAACCAGCTTCCGCACGGCTTCGAAATCGAACGGCTTAGAAACCGTCACGTGGTCACGGAAATCATCCGGCACCGCGTGCGAGCCGTGGCCAGTTGCGAAAGCAAAAGGAATCCCCTGCCCCTGCAGCGCGCGCGCGACAGTGAAGCAATCGTGATCTCCGAGCGTCACATCCAAGATCGCCGCGTCGATATCGGTCGACGCGACAAGCTCCAGCGCCTGGCTTTCCGAGTGGGCGGGACCGACGGTCTCATGCCCATATTCAGAAAGAAGATCGCCGAGCATCATGGCGATGAGCGCCTCGTCATCGACAACAAGAACACGCGCCATTCAGGTTCCAATTCTTAGCGGCGAAAGGCTAGGAGGCGAAACGGCTGGAATTCGGGGAACGCAATTTCCCGGCTGGCAACAACCAACTTAGCGAGAACCAGACTTAATCGACCTTAGGAGGATCAATCTGTCCAAGCATGAAATTGCATACGCTTGCCGTACCCAAGGCTGACAAGCGCAGTATACCACCTATTTGGAAAGAAACCACCATTCTGCCCTGCGTTCAGAACGAGCGACGACGAACCTACGTCCTCGCCCGCCCTCCGGCAGCCGCATAGCGCCCGCCGCTATCGCTGTCCCCCGTCGCATCCGGGAAATGCGCACTCGTGCCGAAGAACAGCGCCTGGCTGACGAGCGCCCGCACCGTATTGGGCTCGAACGGCTTCGTGATCAGGAACGTCGGCTCGGGGCGTTCACCCGTCAACAGCCGCTCAGGGAACGCAGTGATGAAGATCACCGGCACGGTGAACCCGAGCAGGATCTCGTTGACAGCATCAAGTCCGGAGCTTCCGTCGGCGAGATGGATGTCGGCGAGAACGAGACCCGGCCTCTTCTTGCGCACTTCCGCCAGCGCCTCGCGATGCGTTCTGGCGACGCCGGACACGCGATGCCCCAGCCCCTTCACCAGCGCCTCGAGGTCCATGGAAATGAGCGGCTCGTCCTCGATGATCAGCACGTCCGTCGCGGTCTGCTCGGCGATCTGCTCGCCGGCTTCCTCGATCAGCCGCGTAACCTCATCGGCGGAGGTGCCGAGAATTTCGGAGATCTGCTGCGTCGTGAAGCCCTCAACGGAGGCGAGCAGAAACGCCTGACGCGGCAGCGGCGTGATGGCCTCGAGGCTCTTGTCGGCCTGGGTCTTCGGTTCGACAGGCTCGCGATTGAGGCTGACCGAGTTCCATACCTTGAGGAAGCACTTGTAGAGGCCGACGCGCTTCAAGTGCCCTTCCGGGAAGCTCGCGGGATCGGCGACGAGCGTCTCGAGCACCGCCACCACGTAGGCATCACCGCTTTCCTGGCTGCCGGTGAGCGCGCGGGCAAATCTCCGCAGATACGGAAGTTGCGGCGCGATGGTCTCAGCAAGCGACATGGAAGTTCTCTCCCTACATGGCAGACGTGTTGGATTGGCCGAGGCCCGCGGCCCCCAGCTTAACGCAAAGCGCCGGCAAAAGTTCCACAAGAGCGTGAAACTCCGCTGGCGCAGGATAGACGACCTAGCGGCCGCGCGCCGTGCCTTTTTCGTGGGCCGGCTCCTCTGCGGTAGTCGCGCCCTCCGGGTCGGCCTCAACAGCGGAGCGCGCCTGCGCCGCGCCACCCTTCTGATCGTCGTCTCCGAGCAGTTCCACGAGGCGGTTGCGCGCCCGGTTGACACGGCTCTTGATCGTGCCCACCGCGCATCCGCAGATTTGGGCCGCCTCCTCATAGGAGAAGCCCTCGGCACCGACAAGCACCAGCGCTTCACGCTGATCCGGCGGGAGCGTACCCAGCGCGGACCGGAAGTCCGCCATGTCGAGATGGCCGTACTGCTCCGGCTGCACGGCGAGCGAATTCTGATACTGCTCGTCCGGGTCGTCGACCTCGCGGCGAAGCTTGCGATGCTGCGAGAAGTAGACGTTGCGAAGAATGGTAAAGAGCCAGGCCCGGAAGTTGGTGCCGGGCGTGAACGAATCCCGGCTGTTCCACGCCTTGACCAGCGTTTCCTGCACGAGGTCGTCGGCGCGCTGCGGATCGTTGGCGAACGATCGCGCGAAGGCGCGCAGATGCGAAATGGCGCCGACGAGAGCTTCTTCGAATTCAGGTCCTGCCATCTAGCTCTTGCCCGTCTTTCCTGAGCCTTCCGACTGCTTGAGCTGGTCGAGAAGCTGCAGAAATTTATCGGGCACGGTCTCCTTGACCACTTGGTCGTAGCTCTCGCGCAGTTTGCGACCCAAAGCACCCTGAATGGCGGCGTCGACGCCCGCGGTTTCAGTGCTTTCGTGGTCTTCGGCCGTGGCACTCTGAGCCGGTCCGACCGATTTAGACGTCGTCATTGGCATTCATTCCCTCGGAACCTGTCAGCGTCACACACCTCCCGAACGCGCCCGGCGGACCCACCGGACGTGTTAGCGCTTTGTATTCGCGGGAATTCCTATACCCACCGACAATCGGCGGACCCGCACGGGCGCCGTCTTGCCGTATCAAATCCACTCTATTCAGGGTAGTACCCGCCCACCAGCATGATCCGCCAAAACGGATATCCGGCCAGAAAGTTCCAGGGGGACTGTTGGACGAGTGATCGACGAGTGATCCGGGTTCGGTTGCATGGGCGAGACGGCTGCGACCATCTTGCCACCCACGGACAATGGAACCGCCCTCAAGGCCCCACGTTAACCCCATGCTCCCAGGCTCGCCGTCAGGCACCTGGAGCCCGAAGCGCAAACCGCTTTGGATTGCGGGCGCCACTCGCACCCCCTCCCCGACCCTAGAGCACGAGTGGCGTCTCGCTTCGTGGTGCCGGCAGACAGCTCCCTCCCGATCCTGCTGTCGGCACCACTCCCTCCGGGCTTTCCCTAAGTTCTACAATGTCTTGCGCGCGGGCCAAAACACAAACCGTTGGCTCCGTTGTGCGTGTATGCCGGACGGCCGTAAGCCTCCGGTAATCACATTTTCACGAACTGCCCGCATACTCCCACTGCTGACAATCCAGAAAAAGCAGTAAAGCATGCATGTCGTGATCGTCGACCCGAGCCGTGTCGTGCAACAGAAGCTGGCCATCGAGCTTCAGGCAGCCGGCTGCTACGTCGACTGCTTCTCGGCGTCGGATCTTGCGCTCCAGTACATCGAGACGACGCGCAGCGTCGACGTCGTGCTGACGAGCCTCGAAATCGAACCGATCCCCGGCCTCGAGCTCTGCTGGAACCTCAGAACATTTGTGGGCGCAGCACGCCCCCTCCACATCATCGTCATGTCCTCGAACACGAGCGAGCGCGCACTCGCCGAGGCGCTCGATTGCGGCGCCGACGACTTCACCGTCAAGCCGGTGCGCCACGAGGAACTGACGGCACGCCTGCGCGCCGCCAACCGCATCATCACCATGCAGCGCCAGCTCGTTGAGCAGGCGAGCACCGACTACCTCACCGGCGCTCTCAACCGCCGCGCCTACATGGCAACGGTCGAGCAACGGCGCAGCGAACTGGACGAGGGCGACAACCTCGCGCTCGCGCTCCTCGACATCGATCGCTTCAAGAGCATCAACGATCAGCACGGCCACGACGTCGGCGACGAAGTCATCTCGGCGGTCGCGCGAATCGCCGGCGAAGAAGCTCCCATCGTCGCGCGTTTCGGCGGCGAAGAGTTCGCACTCGCGTTTCCGGTGCTAGATGCTCCGCAGGCTGCACATTGGTGCGATGTCATCCGCCGCGCCATTTCAGAGACCGAATTCATCGGATCGAACGGCCCCTTCCACATCACGTGCAGTTTCGGCGTCGCCGAATGGCCGGCCGGAGAGACGCTTCGCAACGCGTTGAAGCAGGCTGACAAAGCGCTGATGCTCGCGAAGTCCAGCGGACGCAATCAAGTGATCGTTGCCGACTTTGCGACGATTGAACCGGTGCGAATTTCGGCGGCTTGATCGTTTTTTGTGCACTCCAACAAATGATTGCTGCAAAGCCGCAATTATCTTTTTTACAAAGCGATTGTTCGTCTTTGCGAAGCGAATGAATGAAATTGTCCCGCGCCTGACCTACTCTCCCAGAGCGATCTAACCTTAAGGGGAGCGTAAGATGGAAGGACATTCACAAGGCGTCACCTACGAGAAAGTTGACGACGCCTACTTCAAAGCGCGTGGATTACGGCGTCATGCCGGCGTGTGGTCGTTGTGGGCGCTCGGCGTCGGCGCGGTGATCTCGGGCCACTTTTCGGGCTGGAATCTCGGTCTCGCGCAAGGCGGTTGGGGTGGCATGTTCATCGCCACCATCGTCATCGCCACTATGTACCTCGGCCTCACGTTCAGCCTCGCTGAAATGAGCCCGGCCATGCCGCACACCGGCGGCGCCTACTCGTTCGCACGTACCGCCTTCGGTCCCTGGGGGGGCTTCCTGACCGGCTTGGCGGAAAACGTCGAGTACGTCATCACTCCCGCCGTCATCGTGTTCTTCATCGGCAGCTATGCCGCCGCCATTCTCGGCGCGCCGGCCGAAACGCAACCGCTGTTTTGGATCGCGTTTTACATAATTTTCGTGACGCTGAATTACGTCGGAGTGGAATTGTCGTTCCGCTTTTCGTTGATCATCACGATCCTGGCGCTGCTTTGCCTTGCCGTGTTTCACTTGAGCGCGATTGGGCACATCGACTTCAGCCGCTGGGCCCTGAACATCGCGCCCGATGGCACCGAGCTGCCGGAAGGCAACGGTCCGTTCCTGCCGTTCGGCAGCTACGGCGTTCTTGCCGCCCTGCCGTTTGCGGTCTGGCTGTTCCTTGCCATCGAGCAGTTGCCGCTCGCCGCCGAGGAATCCGTCGATCCGAAGCGCGACATGCCGAAGGGCATTCTCGCCGGCATGTTCACGCTGCTGGTCTCGGCGTTCCTCATCCTGACGCTCAATCCGTCGGTGAACGGCGTCGGCTCGCACAAGCTCGGCGCTTCGGGCGAACCGCTCCTTGACGGCTTCCGCGCTCTCTACGGCACGGAAATCGCAACCCTGCTCGCCATCGTCGCCCTCACCGGCCTAATCGCGAGCTTCCACACCATCATCTATGCCTACGGCCGCCAGATCTACTCGCTGTCGCGCGCCGGCTACTTCCCGCGCGCTCTGTCCATCACCCACGGCGAGCGCAAGACCCCACACATCGCATTGTTTGCCGGCGCAATCTTGGGCCTGGCCGTCATGCTGATCGTGTGGTTCGCGGAAGGCGCCGACAAGGGTGCTCAGCTCATCGGCGGCACGCTGCTCAACATGGCCGTCTTTGGCGCCATGTTCTCCTACGTCATGCAAGGCCTGACCTACATCAAGCTGAAGCGCGACTTCCCGACCCTGGAGCGTCCTTACAAGAGCCCGGTGGGCATTGCGGGCGCAGCCGCCACGGTGATCATCGCCTTGGTGACGATCTACATGCAGTTGCAGGATCCCGTGTACCGCGTCGGCGTCTACTGGGTTGCCGCCTGGTTCGCCATCGGCGTGCTCTACTTCGCGCTCATCGGCCGGCACAAGCTGATCCTGTCGCCGGAAGAAGAGTTCGCTCTGACGAAGGGCGAGAAGGCTTACGCGACGCACTGATCGACACGCACGTGACATTCTGACGGAAGCTCGCGGGCGGCTCAGCCTCCGCGAGCTTCTTTTTTTGCCCGCGCCCTCTGCAAAGACACGCGCACGTTCCAATATCTTCGCCACCTGAACCCGCGTTTGGCGGCGCGCGCGCCCTCAGGCGAGCACATCCTTGACAAGCCGCCCGGCCCATCGCTGTATCGCCGCAGATACAGCCAGACAGGACATGCTCCATGAGCCGGACGCTTCGATTGACGATCGCACTGCTCGCCCTCGCTTTCGTGGGCGCCCCACTCGCGCGCGCCCAGGACGCCCGCCCCGCCGCGGAAGCTGCCACCGCGACGAAGCCCGTCGTCGTCTTCGCCGCCGCAAGCCTCAAGAACGCGCTCGACGGCATCGCCAAGTCGTGGGAGGCGAGCACGTCGAAGAAGGTGACGCTGTCGTTCGCCGCCTCGTCCGCGATCGCCAAGCAGATCGAATCCGGCGCACCGGCCGACCTGTTCATCTCCGCCGACCTCAAATGGATGGACTGGCTCGCCGAGCGCAAGCTGATCGACGCGGGATCGCGCAAGACCCTTCTCGCCAACACCCTCGTGCTGATCGCACCGAAGGACAGCACCAAGACGCTCAAGATCGAGAAGGGGTTCGCACTTGCCGAAGCTCTGGGCGACGGCCGTCTTGCCATGGGCGATCCGAAATCGGTTCCGGCCGGTACGTATGGCAAGGCCGCGCTCGAGGCGCTCGGCGTCTGGGACAAGGTCGCGGAAAAGGTCGCCGGAGCCGAGAACGTGCGCGTGGCCCTGACTTACGTGGCCCGCGGCGAAACTCCGCTCGGCATCGTCTACGGCACCGACGCCAACAGCGAGCCCGGAGTGAAGGTGCTCGACACCTTCCCCGCCGACAGCCATCCGCCGATCGTATATCCCGCCGCGCTGACGGCCTCGTCGGCGAACGCCGACGCCAAGGCCTTCCTCGACTATCTCTCGTCTGCCGAAGCAACGAAGATCTTCGAAGGACAGGGCTTCACCGTCGTCAAGTAAGGCGCCGCGCGCCTCAGACGTCGTGAAAATCTTGCTCGAAGGCCGCCAGCTCCGCGCACGCCGCGGCGGCTGCGCGGTCTTCGATGCGTCTGTACGCAGCCAGCAGCGCCTGCCCGAATTCCGTGAGCTGCGCCCCGCCGCCGTGAGCGCCGCCCGCCGCCGTCGTCAGGATCGGCGTCTTGAACAGCCGTCCCAGCTCGTCCGCCAGGATCCACGCGCGCCGGTAGCTCATCCCGAGATCGCGCGCCGCCGATGAAATCGATCCCGACCGCGCGATGGCATCCAGCAGGTCCGCCTTGCCCGGCCCGATCTGCCGATCCGAAGAAAACACGATCCGAAGCCGGAGCGTGGCGCGCGACAGCGGCCCCTTCCGAGCGAGTTGCTTGCGGGACGCCGTCGCGGAGGAGATTTTTTTTGCCATCGGGAGGTCGAATAGATCTGTGAGCAATGTCTGGTGCCGAAGTCTAGCCCCCACCGCTCACGGAAGCGAGGCCGATCGCTGACGTTGTCCGCAGAGATCGCCCCTTGCCAGATCCCTCTTGTCATATGTCCGGTTCTGGACGATGCCCGGGGGCCGGGGATACGCCGCCGGCCGCTCCTCGACCCCGCCTCACTTGAAAGAACGCCATGGCACGGGAACGTCTGGTCCATAAATTCGCCGAGACTTCGA
Source organism: Hyphomicrobium sp. (assembly GCF_019744875.1). GTDB lineage: Bacteria > Pseudomonadota > Alphaproteobacteria > Rhizobiales > Hyphomicrobiaceae > Hyphomicrobium_C. The sequence goes on from NZ_JAIETU010000003.1 coordinate 491,191, forward strand.
ACGAAGAGGCCGAGCTGATCGGCTTCCTGTTCAACCCGTATTCCTATCCCGAAGGCGTCGACAACGTATCGCTGATCGAAACGCATGCGGCCCGCGTGTTCCTGGCCGGCCGCAAAGCGATCAAGATCAAGAAGCGCATCCGCCTTCCCTTTCTCGACTTCACGACGCTCGCACTGCGCCACGCGGCCCTGAAGCGCGAACTGGACTTGAACGCCTCCCACGCACCCGACATCTACGGCCACCTCATCCACATCGGCCGCAATGCGGACGGACGGATCGCGTTCGGCGGCGAAAGCATTATCGACTACGCGCTCGTCATGAACCGCTTCGACCAGAACGATCTCCTGGCGCATCGGGCCGACACCGCCCCCCTCCAGCCCCCGCTGGCCAAGGCGCTCGCCGATATGGTGGCGCGTTATCATCGCAGCATCGCGCCGGTGCCCGATCTTTCCGGCGCAAAGGTCATGCGCGACACCGTCCATCAGCTCGCCGACGCGCTGACGGGGGCCGCTCCGCGCTCCATCGCCCGCGTCGTCGAACGGTTTTCAGACATGAGCCGCGACGAGACCGCCCGCCTCGCGCCTCTGCTCGACGAACGCAGCGAGACAGGCCTCGTTCGGCGCTGCCATGGCGATCTCCATCTCGGCAACATCGTGCTGATCGGCGGCCATCCGACCGCCTTCGACGCCCTCGAATTCGACGAGCGGCTCGCCACGATAGATGTGCTCTACGACTTGGCGTTCCTGCTCATGGACCTCGACGTGCGCCTCGATCGCCCCGCGGCCAACGTCGTGCTCAATGCCTATGTCGCAGCCGCGCCGACAGGCGGCGAAATCGATGGACTGCGGGCCCTGCCGCTGTTTCTCGCAACGCGCGCCGCCGTGCGCGGTCTCGTGGCTCTGGAGGGCGCACTGCAACGGGCCGAAGGGCGCGATGCCCACCTGATCGCCGTCGCCCGCTCCTACATCGCGGCCGCCAATGCCTACCTTGAGCCGCGTCCGCCCGTGCTCGTGGCCATAGGCGGCCTCTCGGGCACGGGGAAGTCGACCCTCGCCGCCAGCCTCGCGCCGCAGATCGGCCCCGCGCCGGGAGCTCTCAGCTTGCGCACGGACATCGAGCGCAAGCGCATGTTCGAGGTTCCGGAAACGCAACGCCTGACATCCGACCACTACTCGGAAGAACTTTCCGACGACGTCTACGCCGTGATGTATGCGAAGACGGCTCGCGCGCTGGCCGCCGGCCACGGAGTTATCTTCGACGGCGTCTCGTCCAAGCCCGCCGAGCGGGAGCGCATCGCCGAAATTGCGAGCGAAGCCGGTGCCACGTTCCATGGCCTCTGGCTCGAAGCGTCGCTCGATACGCAGATCGCGCGCGTCGAAGCTCGCCACGACGACGCCTCTGACTCTGACGCGGCCGTCGTTCGCGCCCAGTTCGAACGCGACGTCGGCCCCATGACGTGGACGCGCATCTGCTCGAACGGGACAGCCGCTGACACCCTCGATCGCGTGCGCGCCGTGCTTGGCATCGCCGCGCCCTAGACGTGTTGGGCTCATCCCGAGAACGGCGATGGCGAGCAGACGTGCACCAATGAAAAAACCCGCCGGACATGTCCGGCGGGTTTTGTCTATTCAGCAGGAGAAGGGGCAGCCGTCGCTTCGACTGGTTTCGGCTTGCGGGAGAACGCCCCGCCGAGCCAGCGGCAGACCACGTAGAAAACCGGCGTGAAGATGAGGCCGAACACCGTAACGCCGATCATGCCCGCAAACACCGCCGTACCGAGCACCTGACGCAACTCGGCGCCGGCGCCTGTCGCCCACACGAGCGGAACCACGCCCAGAATGAACGCCAGCGACGTCATGATGATCGGCCGCATGCGCAGGCGAGACGCTTCCGTCGCCGCGGCGAACCGGCTCTTACCCTGCGCTTCGAGCTGGGCTGCGAACTCGACGATGAGGATCGCGTTCTTGGCCGCGAGGCCGATCAAGACGATGAACCCGACCTGGGTCAGAATGTTGTTGTCCTGCCCGCGCATGATCACGCCCGTAATCGACGCGATCAAGCTCATCGGCACGATCAGGATGACCGCGAGCGGCAACGTCAAGCTCTCGAACTGCGCCGCCAGCACCAGGAACACGAACACCACGCCGAGCGCGAACGCGAACACGGCCGTGTCGCCCGCCCGGATCTGCTGATAGGCGAATTCCGTCCACTCGTAGCTGAAGCCCTGCGGCAGCGTTTCAGCCGCGAGCTTCTGCATCAGGTCGATGGCCTGACCTTGCGAGTAGCCGGGCGCGGCTGCGCCGTCGAGTTCGGCCGCCGGATAGAGGTTGTAGCGCGGAACGCGCGACGGGCCCGAGATATCCTGCACCGTCGTGAACGTGCCGAGCGGCACCGCATCGCCCGCCGAATTTCGCACCCGGATTTTGAGCACGTCCTTGCTGTTGTTGCGGAAGTCGCTGTCCGCCTGCGCGGTCACGCGAAATGTGCGTCCGAGCAGGTTGAAGTCGTTGACATACGCCGAGCCGAGATACGTCTGCAGCGCCGTAAACACATCCGTGACATTGACGCCGAGCATCTGCGCCTTGACGCGGTCAATGTCGAGATAGAGCTGCGGCGTGGAGGTCTCGAACATCGAGAACACCTGGCTGAGACCGGGCGTTTGCGCCGCCTTCGCCATCATCGCGCCGACCGCCTGCTGCAGCGCCGCCGGTCCGGCCCCGGCCCGATCCTGAATCATCATGCGAAAACCGCCGGCGCTGCCGATGCCGCGCACGGGCGGCGGCGCGACGACGAGCACCATCGCGTCCTGGATGGTCGAGAACTTGGCCAGCAGCGCCTTCTGGATCGCCTGCGCCGAAAGCTCCGGCTTGCCGGCGCGCTCTTCGAACGGCTTCAGCGTGACGAACACCGCGCCTGAATTCGAGGCGTTGGTGCGCGTCGCACCGGAGAAGCCAACGATGTTCACCGCATGCGCCACGCCGGGCACGTCGAGCGCCAGTTCCACGGCGCGCTTGTTGACCTCGTTGGTGCGCGCGAGCGACGCCGCGGGCGGAAGCTGGGTCACCGTGATGAGATAGCCGCCGTCGACGGCCGGAATGAACCCGATCGGCGTCTTGCGGAATTCGTTCATGCCGAAGGCGAGCAGACCGGCATAGAGCACCAGCATCACGACCGCGAAGCGGACCATGCGCGCCACCAGCCACGAATATCCGCCCGCGAGCTTGTCGAAGCTCCAGTTGAACATGCGGAAGAAGGCATTGAGCGGCAGCATCAGCCAATTCTGCTTCTGATGCCCTTCCGCATGTGGCTTGAGCAGCATCGCGCAGAGCGCCGGAGAGAGCGTCAGCGACACAATCAGCGAGATCACGGTCGCGCCCGCGATCGTCAGCGCGAACTGGCGATAGAACTGCCCGGAAATGCCGGTAATGAATGCGGACGGCACGAACACGGCCGAGAGCACGAGCGCGATGGCGATCAGCGCTCCGCCCACTTCCTCCATCGTGCGATACGAGGCCTCGCGCGGATCCATGCCCAGCGCCATGTTTCGCTCGACGTTCTCGACTACGACGATCGCATCGTCGACGACGATGCCGATGGCCAACACAAGCCCGAACAGCGACAGATTGTTGAGCGAAAACCCGAAGGCCGCGAGCAGGAAGAACGTGCCAATCAGCGAAACCGGAATGGCCACGATCGGAATGATCGCCGCCCGCCACGTCTGCAGGAACAGGATCACCACGAGCACGACGAGCACAACCGCCTCGAGGATGGTCGTGATCACCGCGTCGACGGACTGCTGGATGAACTCGGTCGGGTTGTAGACGATGTCATACTTGAGGCCATCGGGAAACGAGTGGGACAAGTCCGCCATCGTCGCCTTGATCCGCTCCGCGGTGTCGAGCGCGTTCGATCCCGGCAGCTGGAACACGCCAAGGCCCACGGCGGGATTCTTGTCGAGATACGAGTTGAGGCCGTAGTCGAGCGCCGCAAGCTCGACGCGCGCCACATCCTTGAGCCGCACCACCGACGAGCCGACCTGCTTCACGATGATTTCGGAAAACTCGCCCGGATCGGCGAGGCGGCCCTGCGTCTGCACGGCCACCTGGAACGCGCCGGGCTGGTCGACGGGCGGCTGATTGAGAACACCCGCCGCCACCTGCACGTTCTGTCGCTGCAGCGCCGTGGTGACGTCGTTGGCCGTCATCGCCAGCGATTGCAAGCGGTCCGGATCGAGCCAAACCCGCATCGAATAATCGCGGCTGCCGAACACGGTGATCGAGCCCACGCCCTCGATGCGGCTCAAAACGTCGACCACGTTGACGCTTGCGAAATTCGAGATGAACAGGGTGTCGCGCGACTGGTTGGGCGAGAACAGATGCACGACCATCAGCATGTCGGGCGACGCCTTCGCCACCGTAACGCCGATGTTGCGCACGTCGGCCGGCAGGCGCGGCTGAGCGATCGCAACGCGGTTCTGCACCTGAACCTGCGCCGTATCGAGATCGGTGCCGAGGTCGAACGTCACCGAGATCGTGAAGCGTCCGTCACCCGTCGAGTTCGACGAAATGTACAGCATCCGCTCGACGCCGTTGATCTGCTGTTCGAGCGGTGCGACGACGGTCGAGGCCACCACCTCGGCGCTGGCACCCGGATATTGGCCGGAGATATTGACGACGGGCGGCGCGATCTCGGGATATTGCGCGACAGGCAGCCGGCCGAGCGCCACCGCACCGACGATCACGAACACGATCGAGATGACGCTGGCGAAAATCGGTCGGTCGATGAAGAAGTGTGAAAGGCGCATGATCTGCCTGCCGCTGTGAGCGAGTTCGAAAGCCTGGACCGGTCACGCAACCACGCCCGCGGCGAGAATGGATCAGTTCGTGCCGACGACCGCGTCGCCCGAGTGATTTTCGGCGGTCGCCTGTTCGGGCGTCACCTTGATGCCGGGCCGCACGCGCATCAGGCCGTTGACGACAACCTGATCGTTCGCGTCCAGGCCTGCCGTGATGACGCGCATGCCGTCGACGACAGGCCCAAGCGTGACGTACTTCGGCGTTGCTACGTCGTCCTTGGAAACGGAATAGACGAACTTGCGCACCTGTTCGGTGCCGATGGCGCTATCGGGAACCAGCAGCGCCACGGCCGGCTTGGCGATGGCGATCTGGATGCGCCCGAACATGCCGGGCGTAAGCTTTCCGTCCGGGTTGTTGAACTCGGCGCGGCCGCGGATCGTGCCCGATGAGCGATCGATCGCGTTGTCCACGAAGTCGATCTTGCCCTCGTGCACGAAATCCTTCTCGTCGATCAGCTTGAGCTTGACCGGCAGCGACATGCCGCGATTGGCATCGCGCGAGGTCGCGGCGGTGGCGGCGCCCACGTACCGGAGATAGGACGCCTCATCCATGGTGAATTCGAACCGGATGGGATCGATGGACGCGACCGTGGCCAGCAGCGTCGAATCCGTCGTCACGAGGTTGCCGATCGAAACGCGCCGGTCGCCGATGCGCCCCGAAATGGGAGACTTGAGTTCGGTGAACTGGAGATCGAGCTCCGCCTGCCGCACGGCCGCCTTCTGCGCCGTGACGGACGCTTCCGCCACGCGCTTGGCCTGCGTTCTCTGATCGAGAGTCTGTTGCGTGATGGTCGTGCCGCGGACGAGGCTTTCGCCGCGCCTGAGGTCGGATTCGGCGAACGCGAGATTGGCCTCGGCCTGCTCATGCGCGGCCTTCGCCTGATCGAGCGCGGCCAGGAACGGCCGGCGGTCGATGGTGAACAGCGGATCGCCCGCCTTGACGAGCTGGCCGTCCTTGAACGCGATCTGGTCCAGATAGCCGGACACGCGCGCGCGAACCTCGACGAAGTCGAACGCGACGAAGCGGCCGACGTATTCGTCGTAGTCGCCGACGAGCTTCTTGATCGGCTTGGCCACCGTCACCTTGGGCGCCGGAGGAGGCCCGCCGGCCTGGCCGGCCGGCTTACCGTCGCCGCACGCCGTCAGCGCGAGCGAGGTAACGAGCGGAATCACATAAAAAAAACGCGATGCACGAGGCGACATAAATCCTCCAGCGCGAAGCAATTCTCGTCTCGGACCTGAAGCAGAATGAGCGGGCAAAAAAGGGATGCCTGCGCCGGAATTCCGAGAATCAGACTACGAACCTTGCAAAGCGAATTTGATCCGATGACAAAGTGGAATCACTTGTGTTAGGACGTTACTGACCGGTAACACCCCACTAGGTACCGATCGGTAACAATCCAGTCAAGAGCGGATGAGCAGTCAATTGGTTCAATTTGGTCGCACCACTGAGGGGACGGACAGTCCCTTGCCACCTCCGCGGGAGCGCATCCTGGCCGCGGCCCGTGACCTTTTTTATCGCCACGGCGTGCATTCGGTCGGGGTCGAGACGATCGCGGAAGCCGCCCAGACCAACAAAATGACGCTCTACCGTCATTTCCGTTCCAAGGACGACCTGGTCGCGGCCTACGCCCGGGAGCTTGCGGCCGAAGGCGACGCGCTGTGGATCACACTCGCGGCAAACTACCCCGATGATCCCTGCCGCCGTCTCCAAGGCTGGGTCGATCACGTCGAAGAGATTCTGACCAACCGCTTTGAGCGGGGCTGCGCGATGGCCAACGCTGCCGTCGAGCTTCAGCCGGGCCATCCCGCCCGCGCCGTCATAGAGGACTACAAGCAGCGCAAGCGCGAAAACCTCGTGCGGCTGTTCAGCGACGCACGCTACCGGGATCCGGAAACCCTCGCGGACGAAGTGTTCCTGCTGTTCGAAGGCGCCCGCATCAGCATCCAATGCGGAGGCCAGGGTCCGGCCTCCCGCGTCGTCAAGATGCTCCGCGATCTGCTGGATCGCGCCCCCCGAGCGTAGCTCGGTTGCGCATCGAGAGCGTAGCTCGGTTGTGCGCCGATAGCAGCGCTCTAGCCGCCTAGCGCCAAAGCCCCACCTCTTCCCAAGTGTCCGGCGGAATCTCCTTGCCGAGCTCGAAGGTGAATTCCACCGCCTTGAGCTGATCCTGCGAAACAGTGCAGTTGAACGAAAGCGCATACCAATGGCCGCCGGCGCGAACCGCCGCCCCCTTGGCCGAGACCGAGCTGCCTTCGAATTTCGAGCGCTTGAAAATGTCCGGCATCAGCCGGTCCGCCTTGGAGAGGCGCTTGTCGCGGCGCACCGCATCGAGCCCCCTCACGACGCACACCTGATGAGCGCGCTCCTCAGGTTCGAGCTTCATGAGCGATCGCTCGAGCGAACCTGCGGCTTGAACGGCCCCCGCCGTACCCACCATCGCAAACGCCATCACGAGCTGAAATCGCGCTTTTGGCATTGCTCCCCCTTCTTCTTGTTCGTGCGGAAGGGACCCAAGGACCAAGGAAATGTGGCCTTAATGAGCAGCCCCCCGAGCGTGGACGAGCGAGCACTGAATAGAAGGCAAATCAAGGGAGGCAAACTTGGTGGCGGGAAGCTCGGCCGCGGGGGCCTACGAACGGCCCTCGCCGCCCGGCTCCTGCTGAGGCGGATGCTGGTCCGGGCTCATCACATTTCCAGAACCCACATGCCCCGCAGCACGCAACGGATCGACCCCGCTTTGCTTCCGCCGCTCCTGCTGCGCCTCTTCGGCTTCCTCGAGGCTGCTGAGCTTGTCGATCATGCGCCACGGCATCGGGCGCTGCACGACCGCGTCATAGACACGGTGTAGCGCACCTCCCAGATATTTCATGAAATCCGCCATTGCCACAAAACTTCCCGGCACTGGCAAAGTTCCAGCGCCTCAGGGCTCTCGTTCTGTCCGCGCAGATTGGCGGGCAACTGAGCCTCCCGCAAGGGCGTTCGTGCACGAGCGCAATCGAACAGAGAGCCGGTCGATAAGACAACGGCGGTGCGGCGGTGGTGTACGCGGCGATGCGGGGAGACGGGCGCGCAATCCCGCGCCACAGGCAATCGAGACCCGATTGGAAGATCAGGGCTTCGCGAGATAGACGCTGCTGGACGACGCCTGTCGCGGGTTCTCTTCGGCAAGATAATACTTGTGAACCCAGCCGCGCGAGGAACCATAGCGAATAGGGCACCAGTCCTTCTGGCACTGCCCCGTCACCTCGAGGCGACGCCCAGTGGGGGGAATGGTCGCGACCAAAGCCTGGTCTTCGGAGGGCCCGCGACGAACATTGAGCACGTCGTCGTCGCTCACGCCGCGCACCCTGTAGAGCATGACGTCACGAGCCGCCTGCTGAGCCGCTTGCCGCGCCGGCGCGGCCGGCTTGGACTTCGGCTGGGGCAGAGCTGCGACCTTCTCGGCTGCAGCCAAGGATCGATGTTGAACAGGCGCGCGCTTTTCAATCGCAGGCGGAGCCGTCGCAACCTTCACCGCGGCCGCCGTGGCCGGAACTGTGCGGGATGCGGCCTTCGCGGCAGCCGTCGGCTCCCGCGCGGAGTCGGGGGCGGCGCCGTTCTCGAGGCCGATGCGCCCTGAGGCTTCGAGCAGGCCCGAGCCGCCGAAACGCATCATCGGCTCCGTGGAAAATTCAGGGGCCGAACCGGACGCATCCGCAACGGCAATCGGGGTAGGCGCCGTGACGGCTACGGTCTCGACAAGCGGCTTGCGCACCGGCTCGGGAATGCCCTCGTCGGCGGAGGCGGAGGCCGCTTCGGCGGACGCAACGGAGACAGGCGCGCGCTCGGCGGGCGTGGTCTTCTTGGCAGGCTTCGCAGGCTCCTCAGTCGAAACGGCGACCTGCTGCGGTGCGGCAGGCTTCTGGCTCGGCGCATCAGACTTCGGCGCCTCGACGAGCGTGGCCGTACCCGTCTCGCCGTCGTCCTTCTTCCAGAAGAGGCGCGATCCGTCGCGCGAAACCGAGAGACAGCGCACTTCGGCATCGAACCAGCGGAACCACTTTGAGCATAAGCGGTCGCCTTCGACCCACCAGCGCCCGCGATCCTTCTTGGATCCGAGGATGGGCGCCAGATCGCCGGCTTCGGCCGAAACGAGACCGTCAGCGCCGAAAAGAATGGGAAGCTTGGTGCCCAGCGGCGTGTCGATTTCGACAAGCGAACCCGCAAGGGCCTTGAGACCGTCGCCGCCAACGGGGACCGGCTCCGCAAACGCGGCGGTCGCCCCTGACAATAGGCTGACAACGATGAGAGGCCTGAGCAAGAATCAACCCTGACGCTGCACGATTTAAGGATCGAGCCTTCTTCCTACACGAGTGTGGCAGGAACACGGTCCACCCACCTGTCGTCGAAAAACGGCGCAGAGGGCGGGCCACACTAATCATTAGAGCGTGAAGCGTTGCCAAATCGTAAATTTTAACGAAACAACGCGCCCGCCCGCGATGCCATGCAGACGCAGAGAGGCCTGCACACCCGGCCTCCGCAAGCCACCGCGGATGACCCACCCTCACATCGGCACGGTGCCGTCCGCGCGCGCCGAGGCCGTCGTGCTGTTGTTCTCCTGGCGCGCGGCAAGCCGCGGATCCGACAGCACCACCGTCCGCGCGCCGTTCGGAACGCGGTTGAAGAGATCGATCACGTCGTGATCGAGCAGCCGGATACATCCGCTCGATGTCGCCTTGCCGAGCGTGCTCGGCCGTCCGCCGCCGTGAATGCGATAGAGCGTGTCGCGCCCCCCCTGGTAGAGATAGAGCGCGCGCGCACCGAGCGGATTTTCCGGGCCGCCCGGCATGCCTCTCGCGAACGGCGCAGTACGCGGATCGCGGGCCACCATTTCGGCGGGCGGCGTCCACGTCGGCCATTGGGCCTTGCGCGCGATGGTCGCCACGCCGCTCCAGCCGAAGCCTTCGCGCCCAACCTCGATGCCGTAGCGCATGGCGCGCCCGTTCTCGCCGACGAGATAGAGATAGCGCTGCGCCGTATCGACGACGATCGTTCCCGCAGGCTCGGACGTTGCGTAGGCCACAGGCTGGCGGCGATACTTCGGATCGAGCTTGCCGAGATCGGCCGCAGCGATCGGAAACCGCTCGCCGCCGAGAGCGGCGTAGTTTCTGCGATCGGTCTCCGTCGAATCGTACGCGACCCCGAGCCAATCGAGATTTCCCGTCGCGCAGCCCGAAAGCGAAACGGCCAAACCGATCATGACAATCCAGCGATGAAACACGGTGTAAGCGCCCCCGATGATGTTGCGTGTCTGGGGGCGATGTGCGGATCGCAAATTATGGGAAGCTTAAGGGAAAGCGATGCGGACAAAGGTGTTGCACAAGTGCCTCTCGCACGACTGAGCCAGCGCGAAGGCGCTTCCGGTCATCCGGTCACATGCGCACCTGCACGAGCGCGCGAACGCACGCACGCACGATCGCAGCTCACGCGTCGCGTGAAGCGCGGAGCACATCCCCGCGCACCACCACAAATGGCGCGTTACTTGGCGGCGGGGGTGGCGCGCGCCGTTGGCGTCAGGATCTCGACGCGATCTCCGACCTGGAGAAGCGCGTTCGGGCTAACGATGACGCGATCATGCTCCGTCAGGCCCGTCGAAATGACGACACGCTCACCGAGATCCTTCGCCACGGAAACCCGCTTCAGCACGACGCGGTCGCTGTCGTCCGCAGCTGCCACCATCTGTTCGCCGCCGCGCGTCAGGAGCGTGTTCGTCGGCACCGTCACGGCGCCCCCTGCTGCGGCCAGCTCGATCATGACCTGTCCGTTGAGGCCCGAGGGAATACGGCTTCCGGGATTCGGCATCAACAGCTCGGCGCGCATCGTGTTCGATGCCGGATCGATCTCCTGCGAGATGCGCCCCACGCGCGCCGTCAGCATCTGTCCCGGCAGTTCCGCGAATGACACCTTCGCCGACGCGCCCTTCTCGACGGAAAGCGCATAGGATTGCGGCACATCGATCTCGATCCTGAGTTCATCGAGATGCGCGATCCGCAACAGGAAGTTCCCCTGCTGCCCGGAGTCGGCCGAAACCCGATCGCCGCGTTCCACCTGCCGCGCGACGACGGTGCCGTCGAACGGCGCTCGCACGGTCTGAAAGCTGCGCACCTCTTCGAGCCGTTTCACTTCCGCCAGCGCCGCCGCAAGATCGGCATCCGCCGCCATCTTCGTCGCGCGCCGCTCATCCAGCGTCTGCACCGAAACATGCCCCTTGCCGACTAGGCTTTCGCCCCGCTCGAGAGTAGCGCGCGCAAGCTCCAGCCGCGCCTTCATCTGATCGATGGACGCCCGCGCCCGCTGCAGCTCCTGCTCGACCTCGGGCGCTTCGATCACGACCAGAACTTGGCCCGCCTTGACCCGGTCACCGATATCGACGCGCCGCTCGGCCACGAAGCCGCTGGCCCGCGACAGGATGAGCGCCTGCTCGGCAGGCGCCGTGCGCCCCGCAAGAGAGAGCGTGGTTGTCCCCTTCGCGGGCTCGGGACGAACGATACGAACCGACCGCAACACGCCGGCCGATGGCTTGGCGTCCGCCTTCGGCGCGCCCGCCTCCGGCTTGAGCCCCAGCGCCTGCGCGGCCTGCACCACCAACGCCGCGCTTTTCGGCTCCGCCGACAGCCACAGCGCCACGCCTCCCGCGCACCCCGCAAGCGCGACAGCCACACCGATCGCTTTCGCTTTCATGTTCCCGAGCTCCGCGTCATTCAGCAGGGACGCGCGCGTCATCGCGTACGCGGTCCCCGGTTGTTTCGGATGTGGCAACCCTCCGGCCGAGACCGGCCAGAATGGAAAACAGGAACGGAACGAACGTCAGCGTGGCGCACGTCCCGAAGAAGAGCCCGCCGACGACCGCGCGCCCGAGCGGCGCGTTCTGCTCGCCGCCCTCGCCGAGCCCGAGCGCCATCGGCAGAATTCCGACGATCATCGCCGTTGCCGTCATGAGCACCGGCCTGAGCCGCGTCTCGGCCGCATCGACGGCAGCCGGCGTCGGCGCCACACCCTCCAACAGCCGATCGCGCGCAAAGCTCGTCACGAGCACGCTGTTGGCCGTCGAAACGCCGATCACCATGATGAGCCCCGTCAGCGCCGGCACGGACAACGGCGTGCCAGTGATGTAGAGCGCGAACAACGCGCCCGAAATCGCAACCGGCAACCCGCCCATCGCAATCAGCGGCATCATCCACGATTGAAAATTCACCACCATGACGAGGTAGACGAACACCGCCGCCATCAGGAGCCCGCCGAGCATTTCAGCGTAGGCCAGCTCCATGGACTGCGCCTGTCCCGCCATCTCGATGCGGTTCGCGGGCTTCAGGCGCGGCTTCAGATCCGCGACGGCAGCCGACACATCCGCATACACGCCGCCGAGATCACGTCCCTCCACGTTGGCGAGGATCGTCGTCGTCGGCTGCAACGTCGTGCGGTCGATGTTGGCCGGAATGGTCCTGAGCTGCAGCGACGCGAAGGAGCGCAGCGTCACGGGCTGGCCGCCGGTGGTCGGGCGCACGGGCGTGTTGAGCAACTGTTCGAGCGACGTGAGATTGGTGGGCGGCGCCACCACCTGCACCGTGTACGAGACGCCCTGGGCGGGATCGACCCAGAAGTTGGGCGACACCGTTCCGGATGCTCCCAGCGCCGCCAACAATGCCGAGGCCGCATCCTGCGGCGTCACGCCGACCTGCAGCGCGCGCACGCGGTCGATCTCGAGATAATAGGACGGAAGATCGCGCACCTGCCGCTGTGCGACGTCCACCGCTCCGGGGATCTCTCGCATCCGCGCCATGAGTTCGCGCGCAATTTCCGAATTGCCGAGCACGTCGCGGCCGATCAGGCGCACTTCGATGGAGGTCTGCGCCGATCCCGCGAGCGTCTGCGCCGTCGCGTCCGCCGGGCGGAAGTACGTCACGAGGGTCGGAAACTTCGCCTTCAGCATGGCGCGGATTTTCTGGACGTAGAACGCCGTCGGCGCGTGATGGTCCGCGAGCTGGACGAGAATCTCGCCGTCGAACGAGCCGATCACGCCGCTTTCCACCCACGCGAGATTGATGGGCTCGGGGCTGCCGATGTTCTCGGCCACGAACGACACCTGCTCGGCAGGAATGACGTTGCGGATCTCACGTTGAACCTCGGCGAACGTCTGCGCCGTCTCTTCGAGACGCAGGCTTGTCTGCGCCCGCACGTAGATGCGGATCATGCCGGCATCTGTCTCAGGAAAGAACTCGCGGCCGAGATTGCGCGCCGAGATCACCCCGAGCCCCAGCGCAAAGGCGAGCCCGGCGAGCGGAACGATCTTCCAGCGCAGCAGCAGCGCCGCCATGCCGGCGACGAACCGTTCGAGAAACCGGAGCAGCGCCTCGACGCGCCCCGCAAACCAGCCGAAGAACCCCTTACCCGGCGCGCCGTGCGGAGACGCTTCCGAAAGCATGAGGGTCGCGAGCGTCGGTACGAGCGTTCGCGACAGAATGTACGATGCCGCCATCGCGAACACGACCGCGAGCGCCAGCGGCACGAACACGAAGGCCGCCGTACCCGTCAGCAGGAACAGCGGCGAAAACACGATGCAGATCGCGAGCGTCGACACGAACTCCGGAAACGACACCTCGCTCGCGCTCTTGAGAACCGCATGATTGAGCGGCAGCCCAGCCTCGAGATTGCGGTTGATGTTCTCGATCTCGACCAGTGCGTTGTCGACCAGGATGCCGATGGCCAGCATCAGCCCGCCCAGCGTCATCAGGTTGAACGTATTGCCGGTGGCCGCGAGCCCCGCGATAGACGCCAGCAGAGCCAGCGGGATCGACGTCAGCACGATCAGCGACGACCGCCAGCTCCCTAGGAACACGAGCACCACGAACGCGACCAGCAGCCCCACGATCACGGCCTCGACCATGACGTTGTCGATGGCGCGCGTCACGAACACCGACTGATCGAACACTGGCGCGATGGTGATGCCCTCGGGCGCCGCCGCCTGCAGCTCCGGCATGCGCGCCTTGATCTGGCTGATGATGTCGAGCGTGGAGGCATCGCCGAGCTTGAGGATCGACACGATCACCGCGTTCTGGCCGTTGAGGCGCGCAAGGTTGCTCTGCACGGCCTGCCCGTCGCGCACGCTCGCGACTTCCGATACGCGGATCACCCGGCCATCGACGGAGCGCAGCGGCAGGTTTGCGAAGTTGGCGATTGTCTCCGGGCTCGCGTTGGTCGTGATGGCGATTTCACGGGTTCCGACACGCAGCGCTCCCGAGGGCAGCGTGAGGTTCTGCGTCGCGGTAGCCCGCGCGATGTCGGCGGCAGAAATCCCGTAAGCCTGCAGCGCTTCGGGCTTGAGATCGATCATCACCTGGCGCGAGGCACCGCCGTACGGTAGCGTCAGCCGGATGCCGCGAATGGACTGGATCTGCGCGCGAAGTTGCAGGCGCGCATAGTCGTAGAGCGCGCCGTCCGTCAGCGTATCGGAAGCCAGCACGAGCTGGATGATCGGCACGCTCGACGGCACATAAGGCACGATCAGCGGCGGGTTCGTGCCCGCAGGCATGCGCCGCAGAATAGTCTGACTGACGGCCGTGACCTGCGAGAACGCGTTCGTGACGTTCGTTCCCGGCTGGAACGCAATGCGGACGATGCCGACGCCATTGATCGTCTCCGAGCGCACCTCGCGGAGATTGTCGACGTTATTCATCACCGCAAGCTCGCTGAACGAGGTCAGCTTGCTCGCCATCTCTTGCGGGTTGAGGCCCTGATAGGTCCAGATGAGATTGATGGCGGGAATATTGACGGCCGGAAGAATGTCCGTCGACATACGACGCCCCGAAAGGCCGCCGACCAGCAACAGCAGGATCGCGAGCACACCGACGCTGTGACGATGGCTGATCGCGTATTTGACGATCCACATATGCTGCCCCACCTGAAGATCGTCATGCACAAACCAATGGTCGTGCACAGGCCAATTTGACGTGCGCCGGTCCGTTCTGAATCCGCGGCAGCTTTGTGCGTGACCTCTACCAGCCCAGATTAAGGCAAGCTTAAGAGCCGGTGAAGGCGCCGGGCAAACACGCCTGCCGCGTCAAGCCGATGCAGGTGCGACCGCCCCGGCGGGCGGCTCTCCGGCGCGCGGCCGCGCCTGCAGCTCGATGCGCGCAGCATCGATCAGGATACTTGCCCGGAGCCCGGCGGGGCTGTGCCTATTTTCTAGGCGCAGTGACAGCCCGTCCTTGTCCAGCGCCGTTTCCACGATGGAGAGCCCGAGACCGCTACCAACGGCGCACTTGTGCCGCCCGCGGAAAAATCGCTTCGTCACCATACCGATCTCGTCGTCGGGAATGCCCGGCCCGCCGTCATCCAGCGCGATGGCGAAGTGCTTGTCGCCCTTAACGAGCGTCCACCGCACCGGCTCGACCGAGCGGCTGTGCTGGATGGCGTTCTCCGTCAGATTGCGGGCCGCGAGATGAAACGCATCCGGATTGACCCGGATGCGGCACCCATAGAGGGCGTCGTCCACGGTCGCCGGCGCGGTGTTCTCCTTCGTGCGCAGCTCATCGCAAATCGCCCGCAGCCGTGTGCCCGCGTCGATCCAGTCCTGCGGCGCCTTCCCAGCTCCCGCATCGATCTGCGCCAGCGACAACAGTTGCCGCGCCATCCGCGTCGTCCGGTCGGCCGCCACGAGCGCATTCTTGAGAGCCGCGTCGCGCATGGCCGGGTCCGCCGCCGCCAGCGCGATCTGCACCTGCGTGCGCAGGCCCGCGAGCGGCGTTCTGAGTTCATGCGCGGCAAATGCTGTGACGCTGCGCTCGTGCTCGCGCGCCACGATGACCTTCTGCAAATGCCCATTGAGCGCATCGACGACGGGGCGGATTTCACTCGCCGTCGATCCGATCTCGATCGGCTCGAGCTCGTCGCCGCTGCGCCGTTCCACGACATGCGTAAGACGGCTCAACGGGGCCAGTCCCTGCCGGATGGCGATCCAGATCAATCCGCTGAGCACGGCGAGCACGACGATGCCCGGCACCGCCAGCCCCCAGATCAGCTCGCGCACCAGCCGCTCGCGATGGGCGATGTTGTCGCCCACGAGCACACGCACGCCCCGCTCGCGATCCTCGCGCGCATAGACGCGCCAGTGCGTGCCGTTGATGTCCTGGTTGGAAAAGCCGCTGCTCGACTGCGTGAGCTGCGTGTTCGGCGCCGCACTCGACTTGCCGACGAGGCGCCCGTCGATCGACCAGACCTGACAGGCAAGCTTGAAATCTGTGATGCCGGACACCGGAGCGGTGGATCGGTTAGGCACACGCACGCCCGAAACTGCGTTCGTTACCGTGAAGTCGGCGCTGTCGATGAGCGAGTTCACCATGCGCGTCGCCTCTTCGAGGCGCGCATCGAGAACGCGTTCCAGCTCGAGCTTGCTGCCGGAATAGATCCACGCCATGCCGAGCGACCACACGAGCGTCGTCGCCAGCAGGATGAGCGTAAAAAGCCGCGCACTGATAGAGTTCATGGCAGGACCCATATCGCGCCGAGCGCGTGCCGCAAATGTCCCGCTTCGCGCGAGCCGCCCGCTTCGCACGGGCGGCAAATGCCGCCACGCATGAAGCAAACCGGGATGTGACAGCCCCGAGCTTAAGGCAAGCTTAAGCCGATGGGCAGTGGATTTAACCGATTGAAACGGGCTAGGCTTCCCGCATTGGCACGCCAAAGAGGCCCCCGCAATGCGCGTTCTTGTCGTTGAGGACGATGCCGTTCTCCAGAATGGCCTCACTGTCGGGCTCGGCATTCACGGCATTTCCGCCGATGCCGTCGGCACCTGTGCCGACGCGCTCGCCGCCCTCGCCACGACCTCGTTCGACGGCGTCGTGCTGGACGTCATGCTGCCGGACGGCTCGGGGTTCGACATCCTGCGCGAGCTGCGCCAGCGCAACGACACCGTGCCCGTTCTGCTGCTCACCGCCCGCGACACGGTCGCCGACCGCATCCGCGGTCTCGACGATGGCGCCGACGACTACCTGGGCAAGCCCTTCGACCTCGATGAGGTGGCGGCCCGGCTGCGCGCGCTGCGCCGTCGCGCCGTGGGCCGCGCCACGCCCGTCATTACCTGGCACGACATCGAACTCGACGCCGAGCGCCGGTCGGCCACCAAGAACGGCCAGGTCCTGAACCTGTCACGCCGCGAGTTCGCGGTCCTGCTCGCACTCGTCGAGCGTCCCGGCATCATTCATTCGAAGAGCGAGCTCGAAGCGGCGCTCTACGGCTGGCAAGAAGAAATCGAAAGCAACGCAGTCGAGGTGCACATCCACCATCTGCGCGCCAAGATCGGGCGCGACCTCATCGAAACCGTGCGCGGCCTCGGCTATCGCGCCAAGACCTGAGCGAGCCGTCGCTAAAGCTTCGTCGCATCGCGAAAGCGGTACCAGGTCTCGACGACGGGCACGGCGTGCTTGGCGATGGGGTGAAACGGGACGGCCGGAA
>NZ_JAIETU010000013.1 GCF_019744875.1 Hyphomicrobium sp.
GACGTGTGCCCTTGCCGCTGGCTGCGGGCAGCCGCCAGCGCGCGCCGGGCTGCATCTTGACGGTCCAGATGGCGACATCAGAATCGGGTTGGGATGCCCACGAATCTGGCGGCGGGGGCAGGCCCTTGGCATCGCCCAGGGCGCCCGCTACGCAGGCTACGTCGGTCGTCTTGCCATGGGCATCCACCGCATGAAGACGGGCGCGCTCTTCCGCGTCGCGCTGGGCGCGGGCGCGGGCCTCGATCTCGGCGGCGCGGCGTTCTTCCTCTTCGCGCCCCTTGGCGTCGAGGAGGGCGCGGGCGCGGGCGTCGCGCTCCTCGGGCCGCAGAAGATCGTTCTTGGCCGCATCGTTGCGCACCGGCGGGCGCGGAGGCGCCTTGGCCTCGGCGCGGGGCGCGGAGGGCGCGGGCGCAGCAGGCGTTGCCGGCTGCGCGGGCTCGGCGCCACCGGGCGCCGCGAGCTTGCGGGTCTTGCGCTTTTCGACAACCACCGACTTCGAGCGTCCATGGCTGAAGCTCTGCCGGACGTGGCCCGATTCAACGGTCCGTTGAAGCGACAGCGGTTTTCGTCCGCCCGCGAGCGTCTTGTCGGCAGTGTCCTTGGTTTCGCTCATTCGATATCCGTTTGAACCTCTAAATCTACCGTGTTTTCCGTGCCTTCGGATGCGCCGAAGCCCGACCGGTAGCGGCGGAGCCGCTCGGCCTCATCACGGAAACGATTGGCGGCACCGCCATGTATTACGGCAGCATGTACCACATTTGACCGCCCCATGGCCAAGCTCAATTGTTCGCCTGAGAGACTGGTTACCACAGCCTCGTGACGGCCTTTGGCGCGTTGGACTGCGGCAAACTTCCGGGCCAGCTTTTCACGCCCCCCGGGGGCGGCGTCTCCGGCCTGGATCAAAAGGACCGCGCCGCCGTTGCCCACCAGCTCGTCGACCTGCTGGAAGCCAGTCGTCACCAGCCCGGCCTTGTTGGCCAGCGCCAGCGCCTCGAGCACGCGCTTTTCGATGAGCTGCTCGACGCGGTCGGGCAGCGCCGGGTCCGCCACAACGGCCCGTTTAAGGCTGCGCGCGAAGGCATTGCCCTTTACGGCGGCTGCGATGGCCGCCTTCTCCGCCTTGATCCACACCCCTCGCCCGGGCAGGCGGCGAGCGAGATCCGGCACGATAGTGCCCGCCGGATCGGCGGCGAACCGGATCAGATCGTCGACGTCACAGGCCTCGCGCGTCGCCGCGCACAGCCGAAGGCGCGAGCTGGCGTCAGAACTGACGGCAGGCTCCGCGTCGTCGTGCTTATGGCGGCGATCAGCCAAAGCCCTCGATCCTCCAAACCTATGGCGCGCGTTGCCACGGCCTCAAGCTTCCGGCGTGGATTCGGTCGTATCCGAATCCTCGTCGGCAGCGGTTTCACTCTCGTCGTCTTCGTCAGGCGCCACTTCGTCGGCCGTGATCCAGCCGGCGAGCACGCGGGCCCCGAGGATCAGCGCCTCGGCGTCCTTGCGGTCGACCTCGAAGCCGTCCAGCACGCCCTTGTGGCGAACGGGCTCCACGTCCTTCTCCTTCGAGCGCTCGGTCCAGCCAACGAGATCGTCGGTGGCGCAATCGGCAAGATCCTCGAGCGTCTTGATGCCGTTCTCGCCGAAGGCGACGAGCATGGCCGTCGTGACACCCTCGACGCGGCCGAGATCGTCGGACACGCCCAGCTCGCGGCGGCGCGCATCGCGCTCGGCTTCCTGCTTTTCGAGATACTCACGCGCGCGCGTCTGGATCTCGCTCGCCGTGTTCTCGTCGAAGCCTTCGATGTGCGCGATTTCAGAGATCTCGACGTAGGCCACTTCTTCGACCGACGCGAAACCTTCCGTGACGAGCAACTGCGCGATGACCTCGTCGACGTCCAGCGCATCCATGAACGCCTGCGAGCGTTCAGAGAATTCCTTGAGGCGGCGATCGCTCTCTTCCTGTTCGGTCAGGATGTCGATATCCCAGCCCGTGAGCTGCGAGGCGAGCCGCACGTTCTGGCCGCGACGGCCGATGGCGAGCGAAAGCTGGCTCTCCGGCACCACGACTTCGATGCGGTTGCTGTCTTCGTCGAGCACGACCTTGGAGACTTCGGCGGGCGCCAGCGCATTAACAATGAAGCTCGCCGCATCCGGGTTCCACTGGATGATGTCGACCTTCTCGCCCTGCAGCTCGTTGACGACGGCCTGCACGCGCGCGCCGCGCATGCCGACGCACGCGCCGACCGGATCGATCGAGCTGTCGCGGCTGATGACGGCGATCTTCGCGCGCGAACCCGGATCGCGGGCGACCGACTTGATCTCGACGGTGCCGTCGTAGATTTCCGGCACTTCCTGCGCGAACAGCTTGCTCATGAATTCCGGCCGCGCGCGCGACAGGAAGATCTGCGGGCCGCGCTGCTCGCGGCGCACGTCGTAGATGTAGGCGCGGATGCGGTCGCCGTAGCGCACGTTCTCGCGCGGGATCATTTCGTCGCGGCGGATGATGCCCTCGGCGCGGCCGAGATCGACGATCACGTTGCCGTACTCGGCGCGCTTCACGGTGCCGTTGACGATCTCGCCGATGCGATCCTTGTATTCTCCGAACTGCCGGTCGCGCTCCGCCTCGCGCACCTTCTGCACGATGACCTGCTTGGCGTTCTGCGCGGCCACGCGGCCGAAATCGAGCGGCGGCAGGCCCTCGGCGATCAGATCGCCAACCTTGGCTTCCGGATTGCGGCGCTTGGCGTCGGCGAGGTTGATCTGCGTCGCCTCGTTCTCGACGTCGTCCACCACCGCCAGCACGCGCGAAAGCCGCGTCTCGCCCGTCTTCGGGTCGATCTCGCAGCGGATATCGTTCTCGGCGCCGTAGCGCGATTTCGCCGCTTTCTGGATCGCGTCTTCCATGGCCTGGATCACGATCTTGCGGTCGATCGTCTTTTCGCGAGCGACAGCGTCCGCAATCTGCAGAAGCTCGAGCCTGTTGGCGCTAATACCAGCCACGCCTGCCATCTTCAGAGATCCTCCAAATCGTCAGTCTTCAGTTCGTCCGGATCGGCTTCGACGCCGTCTCCGAGCTGTTCCTTGCCTTTGGCCTTCGCCCGTCTCAACGCTTCCCGGATAAGGTCGTCGGTGAGCACCAGCCGGGCCGTCGAGATGAGCCCGATTGCGAGCCCGATCGTCTTGACACCGTCTTCGCCCAGATCGGCTTCGATCAGGACTTCTCCGTCTTCGAACCCCTCGAGCGCGCCCCGGAAGCGCTTGCGCCCTTCGATGGGAGACTTGAGCTCGATCTTGGCTTCCGACCCAGCCCAATCCACGAAATCGGACGGCCGCACCAGAGGACGATCGATGCCGGGTGACGAAACTTCGAGCCGATAGGCTTCGCTGACGATATCCTGCACATCCAGGATCGGCGACACGGCCTTGGAGACCATCTCGCAATCGTCGATCGTCATCGAGCCATCCGGCCTCTCGGCCATGATCTGCACGGTCTTGCCTTCGCGTCCCGACACTTCGATACGCACGAGACGAAACCCAAGGCTGTCAAGCACGGGCTCGACGAGCTGGGCGAGGTCCGACGCGAGACCTGTCTCTTGGATGAAGCGGTCGCTTGTGACGACCTGATCAGAATTTTGCATACCGAGAATTTTGCATACCGAGTGTATTCCGGCGGCCGTCGTAGGCGCTACCAAAACAAAAAGAGCGGACCCTTAAGGGCCCACTCTCAAAGTTGAGATGATCATGAGCAAGCGAACAATACGTGACTGTGGCAGCCGTGGCAAGCATTTCACTTGCGGGCCACTACCGCCGCTCCACCAAAACCTGTCGATTTTGACGCATCTCGGCTCTCAGTTGCGGGTAAATCTGAAGAAATAGCACCGGCGGCCCTCGCGTCCGGCCTTGGCTTCATAGCGCGTCGGCGGCCAGTCGTCCGGCCGGACCCGCCAATCCTGAGGACCCTCCGCCGTCCACCGGAAGTCGGCCGATTGGGCCACGGCGGCGAGCGCCGTGCGGGCGTAATCGCCAATGTCCGTGCCCAGCCGAAGCTCGGACTGGGGCCGCATGGCGCGCGCCAGAAGGCGCAGCAGCTCAGGCGAAAACAGCCGCCGTTTCTGGTGCCGCTTCTTGGGCCACGGGTCCGGAAACAGCATGAACACGCGCGACAGCGAAGCCTCAGGTAGCCATCTGAGCAGCGGGCGGACGTCGTCGGGATGAACAAGGATATTGCGCAGCGACTTATCGTCGATAGCAATAAGAACCTTGACCACTCCTTCCTCGAACGGCTCAGAACCGATGAACCCGACATCGGGATTGTGCTGCGCCTGCCATACGAGATGCTCGCCACCCCCGAATCCGATCTCGAGCCACACCTCGCGAACCGGATGGGTCCACTGCTTGCCCAGCGCTCCGTAGACTGTTGTCAGGGACGCGGCATCCGGCTCATGCGACGTCGCCGCGATACGTGCGTCGCTAAAAAGGGCGGTTGCACTAACGGGCGAAGCAACTGCCAAGTCAATCTCCACGGCTCGCAACAAGCCGGAAAAAAGGCGCTGCTGCCGCGGGCTGAGCTTGCGCCCGCGCCGGCGGCCGAACGAGCGGATCTCGAACGAATGGCCCTCCGGGGATTTGCCCTCTGCCGGCACGGTGTCGTCTCCGAAAAACGAACGGCCGCAGAACCTGCGGCCGCCCGATGTGAAATTGAAAAAAGCGACCTAGACCGCCTTCTTGATCGCGTCCGCGAGATCGGTCTTTTCCCACGAGAAGCCGCCGTCGGCGTCGGGCTTGCGACCGAAATGGCCGTAAGCCGAGGTGCGCGCGTAGATCGGCTTGTTGAGGTCGAGCGTCTTGCGGATGCCGCGCGGCGTGAGATCCATCACGTTGCCGAGCACAGCCTCGATCACCGCCTCG
Source organism: Hyphomicrobium sp. (assembly GCF_019744875.1). Taxonomy (GTDB): domain Bacteria; phylum Pseudomonadota; class Alphaproteobacteria; order Rhizobiales; family Hyphomicrobiaceae; genus Hyphomicrobium_C. The sequence continues at coordinate 4,909 of NZ_JAIETU010000013.1, forward strand.
TCCACCTTGCCGGTGCCGTGCGTGTCGACATAGATCGACAGCGGTTTGGCGACGCCGATCGCGTAGGAAAGCTGGATCGTGCAGCGATCCGCCAGCCCCGAGGCAACGACGTTCTTGGCCAGATAACGGGCCGCGTACGCAGCCGAGCGATCCACCTTCGTCGGATCCTTGCCCGAGAATGCGCCGCCGCCGTGAGGCGCCGCGCCGCCGTAGGTGTCGACGATGATCTTACGGCCCGTGAGGCCGCAGTCGCCGTCCGGACCGCCGACGAAGAACTTGCCGGTCGGGTTGATGTGCCAGACGGTGTCCTTGCTGATCCAGCCGTCCGGGAGAGCCGAACGCACGTAGGGCTCGACGATATCGCGCACCTGCTTGGAGGAGAGATCCTCGACGATGTGCTGATGCGAAACCACGATCTGCGTCACGCCGACGGGCTTGCCGCCTTCGTAACGAACCGTCACCTGGCTCTTCGAGTCGGGACCGAGCTTGGCCGCGTCGCCATTCTTGGCCTTGCGGGCGTGTGCGAGATCTTCGAGAATCTTGTGGCTGTAGTAGATCGGCGCCGGCATCAGCTCAGGCGTTTCGCGGCAGGCATAACCGAACATGATGCCCTGGTCGCCCGCGCCCTCTTCCTGATTGGTCGGCTGCTTGGCATCGACGCCGGCCGCGATATCGGCCGACTGGCCGTGCAGCAGAACCTCGATGTTGGCATTCGCCCAGTGGAAGCCGTCCTGCTCGTAGCCGATGTCGCGGATTGCCTTGCGGGCGACATCCTGAATCATCGCAACCGTCACGCTCTTCGGCGTGTTCGAATACTCACCCGCAATGATGACGCGCTGCGTCGTCGCCATGGTTTCGCAAGCGGCGCGGATCGCCCAGGGGTCGAGACCGGCAGACAGGCTCTCGCGATAGAACGCGTCGACCACCTCGTCCGAGATCCGGTCGCAGACCTTGTCCGGGTGTCCCTCGGACACGGATTCGCTCGTGAACAAAAATGACTGGCGTGCCACCCTGATCCCCTTGATCTCTTACCGCGGCTGAAGATGTCTTGAGCCCCGCGCTCCAGCGGATCGAACGGGGGGTGTCTGGCCGGCAACGTCCCGGCCGGCGCGAGGCAAACCGGCGGCGTCCATCCGTCCCCGGAAAAGGCGCATCCGATGCAATTCGGCCGTGTCTTGCAGGTTTTGCGGAGCCCGGTCAAGTACGCCGGGGCGGCGGCGCACCGCGGTGAAAGGGCACGCTGCTGCTTTCATGCAACGCCGGTCCGCGTTAGCGGAAACCGGTTATTCGCTCGGGATTTCACCGCTCAGCGAGCGCACGAGGTCGACGACCGACCGACGGACCTTCGGGTCCGCAATCTTCACGAAAGCCTTGTTGAGCTCGAGGCCTTCCCGCGTCGAAAGGAATTCGACCACATAGCTTTCCGCCGGCCGCTCGGCAAAGCCGGGCGCGGAATAGGTTTCGGTCTGCTCCGCCGGTGCCTCGTCGTAGAAGAACTGGATCGGCACGGCCAGCACACGGGCGAGATCGAACAGGCGGCTTGCGCCAATGCGGTTCACGCCCTTTTCGTACTTCTGCACCTGCTGGAATGTCAGCCCGAGATGTTCGCCGAGCTTTTCCTGGCTCATTCCGAGCAGCATGCGACGCAGCCGCACGCGCGTGCCGACGTGGGCATCGATCGGATTCGGTTTGCGCGATCCGCGCTCCACATCCGTTTCGTCGTCAACGGGGTCTTGCTTAGACATGAATCTGTTCGGCTCCGTGCCGTCGGCCTTTGCGGCCTTGCCTTGCTAGAATAAATCGGGCTGCGGAATTATTCTTGGACAATCCAGAAATTGCCTGCACTCCGCATCCAAAATTGAAGTAAATACTATAGAGCAATCCTAGGTGAAATGGGAATGTATTGGGCATTGAAATTAATAGACTAAGCTTGCTGAACACACGCGACTAACTCGGCCGCCTCATCGCCGAAAACCCGAGCGCCGCCGCCATCACCGCCCCTATGACCAGAACAATAGCGTCTCCGAAGAGCGCGTAAAGCGGCGCTTCGCCCGCAACCGGGAGTGGCGCATCCAGCGACGCCCTCACGTTCATGCCCACCCATCCGATCACCCTGCCCTGCGAATCGACGACGGCCGATATTCCATTGTTTGCGGCGCGAATTAATGGCAGCCCCTCCTCGACCGCACGTACCCGCGCCTGATGGAAGTGCTGCCGCGGCCCCGTCGTGTTGCCAAACCAGCCGTCGTTGGTCACGTTCACGAGCACGCCGGGCCGCCCGGCGCTCGCAGCCCCCACGCCCGGAAAGATGGCTTCGTAACAGATCAGCCCGCCGACCGTCGGCAGGCCGGGCACCGCCAGCACCGGCCGCGGCGTCACGCCTTCGGAAAATCCTCCGCGCAATCGCGTCAACTGCTGCAGGCCGATGGCTTCCAGCGTCGCCTGCCAGGGCAAGTACTCCCCGAACGGCACCAGGTGCGTCTTGTCGTAAGAGGCGCTCAAAACGCCGTCTGCGTTGAACACCATCAGGCTGTTGTAGGCGCGTTGCGCAGGCGCGCCTTCGGGCTGGCCGGCCGGCGCCGCCTCGCGCCTCAAGGCGCCCGTCAGAAGTGAAACGTTGTCCGGCAGCAGCGCACCGATGGCCGCCAACGCTTCCGGATGCTCGAGCGGCAGAAACGGCATCGCGGCTTCCGGCCATACGACATGGGTAATGCCCGCAAGATCGTCCACTCGCCCCGACGCATCGGTGCGCGACAGATCGAGATGATCCTGGAAGATCCTGGCCTGCTGATCGGCCCGCCACTTGTCGCGCTGAGCGATGCTCGGCTGCACGACCCGCAGCCTCACGCCCTCCACCGAGCCCGTAGGCCCGGTCGCAAGCTTCCAGCCGCCATAGGAGGCCAGCACGGCCAGCGGCACGCCCGTCATGAGCACGACGACCAGGATGGCGCGCCGCGCTCCCGACCCATGCGGCAGACCCACGCCATGCGGTGCGCTCGCCGCCATCACCAGCGGGGCTGCAAAGAGCGGCACGGCCAGCAGCGTCAGGCCGTAGATCCCAACGAGCCCCGCGCCCTGCATCAGCGGCAGCGGCCACGTCAGCGCATAGCCGATCACGTTCCACGGAAAGCCGGTGAGCACATGCCCCCTGAGCCACTCGGCAGCCGTGAGCGCCAGCGCGAGAACCAAGAGCCGCTCCCAGCCCGGACGCCAGGCGAGCACCGCCACCGCCGCGGCCGCGGCCCAGAAGAGCGCGAGCCCTGCGGGCATCAGCGTCACCGCAAACGGAAGCAGCCAGCCGAACGTCTCCGCCTCGACGAGAAACGCTTCCCCGATCCAGAACAGGCCGAACATGAAGTAGCCGAAGCCGAACCACCAGCCGGCCCACGCCGCGGCCCGCGCGCACTCGCCCCGATGCTGCGATCGCCGGGCCGCATCGTCGAGCAGCCAGACCAGCACCGGCAGCGTCAAAAACAGAACCGGAGAGAAAAAGAACGGCGCAAGCGCCAGATTGGACAGCGCACCAGCCGCGAACGCGATGCCCCAGCGCCGCCATCCCCGAGCCGACGAGATCCTGTGATGCAAGCTCCCGATCAGGTCGCGCACGGCCATGGCGGTTAGCTGGACTTGTCGGCGTCTGCGGACGGGCTGGCCGGGACGTGGATCTTGAGGCGCTTCACCCGGCGCGGGTCGGCATCGAGCACTTCGAACTCCACGCCAGACGCATGACGAATAAGCTCGCCGCGCGCCGGCACACGGCCCACGATGGCAAACACGAGCCCGCCGAGCGTATCGATGTCGGCCTCTTCCTCAGGCTTGAGGAGCTTGATCCCGAGCCGCGCTTCCAGCTCCTGCACGGGCGCGCGCCCCGAGGCGACAAGCCCGAGCTTCGGATCCTCCGCGATCAGGTCGGCTTCCTCTTCGTCGTGCTCGTCCTCGATATCGCCGACGATCTGCTCGACGAGATCTTCGATCGTCACCAGGCCGTCCGTCCCGCCGTACTCGTCGACGATGAGCGCCATGTGGACGTGGATCGCCTGCATGCGCACGAGAAGGTTCATCGCCGGCATCGACGGCGGCACATAGAGCACCGGCTTGCGGAACTTGAAGACAGAGATCGGCCGCGTGAGATCGATGCGGCTGAGATCCGGCTTCGCTCCGGCTCCGCCGGTCTCTGATGGCCCCACACGCTGCTTCACGGGCTCCCGCAGAGCGCGCCCGGCCACTTCGGCCGAGATCCATCGGAACAGATCCTTGATGTGGATCATGCCGCGCGGATCGTCGAGCGTCTCGTGATAGATCGGAATGCGAGACACGCCGCTTTCTTCGAACAGCCGCACCAGCTCTCCCAGCGGCTCCGTTTCCTCGAGCGCGATGATGTCGGCTCGCGGCACCATGATCTCATCGACGCGCGACGCACCGAACCGCAGCAGACCCGAGAGCATCTTCCGCTCTTCCGGCGAGAAGCCGCCGGACGCCTTGGCCTCTTCCTTGAGCAGCACCTCGAGCTTGTCGCGCAGCGTCGGCTGCTCGGCTAGCCCAAGCCGCGTCCACACGTGCTGCAGCCAATCGCTGGCGCTTTCGCGCATGGTTCGCCGGTCGCCTTCGGCGCCGATCGCGTCAGTCTGGTCTTCGTCACTGGTCATGAGCTGAGGGAACTACTGCTTCGGTATAGGGGTTCGAAATGCCGAGCGAGGCGAGAATTTCCACCTCCAGGCTTTCCATGATGTGAGCCTCCTCGTCGGTCTCGTGATCGAAATCGAGGAGATGGAGCAATCCATGCACGACGAGGTGCTGAAGGTGATGCGCCGGATCGATACCTTGCTCGACGGCTTCGCGCTCTACCGTCTCTTGCGCGAGCACGATATCGCCGAGCGCATGCGACGGCGCGTCTCCGCCGAACCCCTCGAGCGCCGGAAACGACAGCACGTTTGTCGGCTTGTCCTTGCCACGGAAGCGCGCGTTGAGCTCTTGCACGGTGGCGTCGTCGCTCAGCGCCACGCACACTTCAGCCGGAAGCGACTGTGAAAACCGCGCGTCGGACGCCACCGCGCGCGCTGCGCGCTCGATCAGGGCGTCGCGGTCCGCGATCCGCGACCAGTCGCCCGCTTCGTGGAGAACGTCGACGCTGAGCCAGAGGGGCGGGTGTTCCCCGCTCGAACTTCGCCCTCCGCCAGAACTTCGACTGTCCGCGTCTTCCGGCATATCAGGGCTTCCTCGGCGCAGCCCGGTCGTAGGCCTCGACGATCTTGGCCACGAGATCGCGCCGCACGACGTCGACGCTCGTGAAGCGCACGGCCGTGATGTCGGGAACGTCGGTCAGCAGCCGCACGGCCTCTTCGAGACCGGACGTCATGCCCGGCGGCAGGTCGATCTGCGAGGGATCGCCCGTCACCACCATCTTCGAGTTCTCGCCGAGACGGGTGAGAAACATCTTCATCTGCATGCTCGTCGTGTTCTGCGCTTCGTCCAGAATGACGAACGCATTGGCGAGCGTACGCCCGCGCATGAACGCGAGCGGGGCGATTTCGATCACGCCGTCCTCGAGGTGCTGCTCGACCTTTTCCGGTGGCAGCACATCGTAGAGCGCATCGTAAAGCGGACGGAGATAGGGATCGACTTTCTCGCGCATGTCGCCGGGCAGGAAGCCGAGCCTCTCGCCTGCCTCAACAGCCGGGCGCGAAAGAATGATGCGCTCGACGTCGCCGCGTTCCAGGCACTGGGCCGCGAACGCAACCGCGAGATACGTTTTGCCGGTACCCGCAGGGCCGATGCCGAACACGAGGTCGGTCTGTTCGAGGGCGCGAATGTAGGTGCTCTGCGAGAGCGTGCGCGCCTTGACGGTCTTGCGGCGCGTCGAGATTTGCGCCTGCCCGTCCGACGGCTTGTCCTGAGGCTGTCCGGCGGGGCCCGCGCTGTGGCGGATCACGCCGTCGAAGTCACCCGGCCCCAGATGCTCGCCGCGCGAAACGCGCTCATAGAGACGCTCCAGCACGTCGCGTGCGGCTGCACACGCCTGCTCCGGCCCCGTCAGCACGACGACGTTGCCGTGCGCGTGCGCCTCGATGCCGAGCCGGTCCTCGAGCAGGGCCAGATTGGCGTCGAACTCGCCGAGAAGCAGGGTGAGGAGACGGTTGTCCTCGAACGGGACGACCACTCGCTTGCTGGGAAGCTGGGACTTAGGCACTCGCTTTCGACCTGAGGCCGTCTGACCGCGCGCTATTGTCAATCGTCTCGTCTCCTGAGACCTGGGAAGCCGAATCGCAGCTCCCCTCCCGGTCAGCCTAGCATAGAGCGTGGGGGCACCGGATCAACGCCAGACCCCAACGCGCGAACGGTTAACATGTTCATATCGGCATAGCTGTGACACCGGAAAGGCTGTTCGCTTTTGCGGAATCGATCGCGACGTCGACAATTTGGCCGATCATGGAGGCCGGCGCATCCGCGTGCACGAGCTGCCAATAGGGCGAGCGCCCGACGAGCTGCCCGTCGCGGCGCCCCGTTTTTTCGAACAGCACCGGGATCGTCCGCCCGACCAGCGCGCCGTTGAAACGCGCATAGCCCGCCTCGACCACCTGCTGCAGCCGCTCCAGCCGCTCCCGCTTCACGTCCTCGGGCACCTGCGCGTCCATCGTTGCGGCAGGCGTGCCCGGTCGCGGGCTGTACTTGAACGAAAATGCGTGCGCGAACCCGATCTCGGACACGAGCGCGAGTGTCGCCTCGAAGTCCGCGTCCGTCTCGCCCGGAAACCCGACGATGATGTCCGTCGACAACGCGATGTCCGGCCGCGCCGCGCGGATCCGCGCGATCAGCGCGCGATAGTCGTCGGCGGTGTGCTTTCTGTTCATGGCCGCGAGCACCCGGTCCGCGCCAGCCTGGAACGGCAGATGCAGGAACGGCATCAGCTTCTCCTCGTCGCGATGCGCCGCGATGAGATCCTCGGTCATGTCCCTCGGATGGCTCGTCATGTAGCGAATGCGTGCGAGTCCATCGATGGCGGCCAACTCGCGGATCAAGCCCGCCAGCGATGCCGCGCCGCCCTCGGCGCTGTCGCCGTGATAGCCGTTGACGTTCTGGCCGAGCAGCGTCAGCTCCTTCACGCCGCGATCGACGAGCCGGCGCGCTTCCTCGACCAGCGCCGAGACGGGACGCGAATATTCCATGCCGCGCGTGTACGGCACGACGCAGAACGTGCAGAATTTATCGCAACCTTCCTGCACCGTGAGAAACGCGGTCGGCGACTTGGCCGGCAGACGCTCGGGCAGCGCCGCGAATTTGTCCTCGTCGGGAAACGCGGTTTCGACGAGCGCGTTTTCCCCGCCACGCAGCCGCGCCAGGAGTTCCGGCAAGCGGTGGTAGCTTTGCGGCCCGACGACGAGATCGACCGCGGGCGCGCGGCGTACGATTTCGCCGCCCTCGGCCTGCGCAACGCAGCCCGCCACGGCAATGAACGTCTCCTTGCCGCTCTTCTCGCGCGCGATCTTGATGTCGCGCAGCCGGCCGAGATCCGAATAGACCTTCTCCGCCGCCTTTTCGCGGATATGGCAGGTGTTGAGGATCGCGAGATCGGCTTCCGCCGCATTGCTCGTCTCGACATAGCCCTCGGCCGCCAGCGCCTCGGTCATGCGCTCCGAGTCGTAGACGTTCATCTGGCAGCCGAACGTCCGCATGAACACGCGCTTCGGCTCAGCCCGAAGACCGCCGGAGGCATCCACACCCGCGACGCTCTGCGGCTCAGGGTCGTTCAAGGTGGTGAGGTCCAGATCGTCCAACGTGTCGATGTCCCAAAACGTATCGAAGGTCCAAGTCGTGCCGAAGTTTCTAGAGAGCGGCCAAAAAAACGGAGCGCGGAAGCTGCCCGCGCGAGGCGGTCCATTGCGGCGGTAGCACACTTCCCGGCTCCCCGCATCCGATGCCGCCGCATTGCAGCATTGCGCCCGGTCTTTGTCCAGCGGGGCCAAGAGCTTGCCCGGTCGGGCGCGCACTGGCTGGGCTCACGGGCGACGCCGTTAACGATGGCGAGATCGAACGAGACTCACTCTGCCAGCGGAAGGTTAGCTCGACCAGCGGTTCGCCGTCAGCGGAACGCGGAGCCGCCGTTCGCCGGCCGCGTCGCTGTTGCCGTGCGATGCTCGCCTGCCGGCGCGGTCACGACAATCTCAGCGTCACTGGGGACGTTGCGCAACAGCTTGACCACGTGCTCGCGCACGTCGTCCTCGGTCCGGCGGGCAAGATCCTTGCGGTCGGCGAAGCTGTCGAGCGGGATGGGCTCGCCGATGCGGATGCGCACATCGAGCGGACCGGACTTGAGCAGCGCCCAGGCGTGGCTCTGCATTTCCATGTCCCCGTACCAGCCGACCGAGGGCCGCCCCGACCGTCCGATCGGAATGCCGTGCAGCCGCGTGTAGACCAGCGACAGCGTCTGCACGACGACGTCCGGCGGCACGCCCCCGGAGCTGCCGGCCTTGGCTGGCGGCTTCGCGGCCGCAAACAGCGAGGTCTTGAACGGAAGCACGCGGTTGCCGTCGCTCGACGTACCTTCGGCAAACAGCACGACCGTATCGCGGAGCGCTAAACGCGCCATGATCTCGTTCGTCGTCTCGCCCACGGCACTCCGCCGTTCGCGGTCGACGAACACCGTGCGCTGCAGCCGCGCCAGCGACGACACGAACGGCCACCGCGAAACATCCTTCTTGGCCACGAACGACAGCGGCGCCACCGCCGACAGCACCGGAATATCGAGCCACGACGTGTGATTGGAGATCAGCAGCACGGGGCTCCCGGCCGCAACCTCACCCTCGATCGAGAGCCGAATGCCGAGCAGGCGGCAGACGCGCTTGTGATACCAGTGCGGAAAACGCCGCGCGGCCGGCGTCGAAATCCGCAGCAGCAGCGCCTGAACCGGCATGAGCGGCACGGTGAGGGCAAAGAACCCCGTCAGAATGGCCGCGCCTCTGAACGTTCCCATCTCGATCCATAACGTCCGAAAATCCGCCGCCCGCCGTCGCCGGGCGCGGCACACACAAGCCGCGATCACGCGTTGCGCGACGGCTTCTTCTTGGCTATCGGCGACCCGTAAAGCTCGAGCCGATGGCCGACCAGCTTGAAGCCGAGCTCGCGCGCGATCTTCTCTTGCAACTGTTCGATGTCGGCACTGTGAAACTCGATCACGCGCCCGGTTTCGATGTCGATCAGGTGGTCGTGGTGGTCGCGTGTCGCCTCTTCGTAGCGCCCACGTCCGCGCCCGAACGCATGGCGTTCGAGAATACCCTTCTTTTCGAGCAGGTTGACGGTCCGGTAGACCGTCGACAGGGAAATGTGGGCGTCGATCTCGTGCACCCGCCGGTGCAGCTCTTCCACATCGGGATGGTCGCGGGCATCCGAGAGCACCCGCGCGATGACCCGGCGCTGCCCCGTCATGCGCAGCCCATGCTCGGCGCACAGCACTTCGAGCCGCGAGAGGCCAACGTCTTTCGAGAGCGCCATTGCGTCTATCCCGATATCGTGAGTGGCGGAAAACTGCCGCCTAAAGTCAGTGCATTTCTGGCTCAGAACAGGGGATTCTACAAGGCCGTTAGAGCCTTAGGGCAAGCGTCACGGCATCGACTGGTGCGCTTCCGGGCCGCTCGTAGTAGCCACGTCTGAGGCCCGTGCCGAGGAATCCGGCGCGGCTGTAAAGGCTCAGCGCCGCGTCGTTATCGGCGGCCACCTCGAGATAGAGGCTCTTTGCCTCCGCTCGCTGCACGGCCCGCGCAACGCCGTCCACGAGCCGGCGGCCGATGCCTTGGCGCTGCCAGTCCGGCAGCACGCCGATGGAGAGGATTTCGGCTTCGTCGGCTGCGAGTTGCGCCAGCACGAACCCGATGCTCGTCCGGGGCGGACCGCTGTAGACGGCCAGGAACGCCGTCGAGGCCGGGTGATCGAGCATCGCAAAGACGCTCTCCTCACTCCAGGCCGGGGAGAAGAGCTGCCCGTGCAGGCGCGCGATCTCGGCTGCCTGATCGGGCCCGGCCCACAGCAGCGAAATGTATTTTGGATCGACAGGAGGAACCGTCATTGCTCCCTCATAGCCTGGACGCCGCCCGGTTTCAAATGAGCCCCGCCCTGCGGTTTCGCATCCGGCGGACGAAGGTAGAGCGGGCGCGGCCGAACGGCGTCGGCCAGCACAGCATCCTGAGGAACGAAGCGAACGTCGGGTTGCAGAGTTTCCAGCTCCGCAAAGAGGCGCTGGCCTTGCGTCCCCGCGTCCGCGACAAGCCGTGCGCCGCTGCCCACAACGACCGTCTCGCCGTAGCCGAGCTTTGCGATCGCATCGCCCGGCGTGAGCAGGGCCGGAGCCTCGATCGGCCGCAGGCGCGGCGTGTCACCGTCGACCGCAAACGCCTGGAAATAGACCTCGCCGCGTCGCGCATCGACCGCAACCGCGAGCGTTCGCCCGCGCACGCCGTCACCGAGCAGCGCCGCCGCCCCATGCGCCATGACCTCGAGACTGGAAAGCGTCGCCACCGGCGCGCCCGTCGCGAGCGCCAATGCACGCGCCGTCGCGATCCCCACGCGCTGCCCGGTGAAGGTGCCGGGGCCCGTGGTCACGAGGATGCGCTGCAGCTGCGAAAAGCCGAATGGCGCCTCACCCATGGCGTCTTCGATCATGGGCATCAGGCGTTCGGCATGTCCGCGCTCGATCAGCTCGAAGCGGAAAACGCCGGGCGCGCCCGCACCGGCATCGGGTGCGCGCCATGTGACGGCGACCGAACAAGCCCCGAAGCAGGTGTCGAATGCGAGCGTATTCATGACTTGAGCATATAGCCCAGGCCCAGCCCGCAGTGGAAGCTTTTCGACCGCCACGAGCCTCACTTATGCGATGCGGGCGATATCGTCGAAGACCAGCCTCGGTCCGCGCGGCTTCAGCGCTGCAGGATCGCCATATCCGAGATTGCAGAGAAAATTGGCTTTGACCTCGGTGCCGCTGAAAAACTCGGCCGTCACACCGTCGGCATCGAACCCGGACATCGGCCCGCAGTCGAGCCCCAGCGCGCGCGCCGCAATGATGAGATAGGCGCCCTGCAGGCAGCCGTTGCGGAACGCCGTCTCGCGGATGTGCTCCGGCTTGCCCACAAACCAGGCACGCGCATTCGTATGCGGAAACAGCATCGGCAGGCGCTCGTAGAACGCGAGATCGTATCCGATGATCGCCGTCACCGGCGCACGCATCGTCTTGTCGCGATTGCCCTCCGAGAGAAGCGGCTTGAGCCGCGCCTTCGCCTCCGGGCTGCGTACGAACACGATCCGCGCGGGAGAGCTGTTCGCGGCCGTTGGTGCCAGCTTCATCGTGTTGACGAGCTGAACCAGAAGGTCGTCAGCCACGGGCTTCTCTTGCCAGCCGTTATGCGTGCGGGCTGCGAGAAAGAGCTGCGACAGCGCCGTGTGATCGAGAGCATGAGCCATTCGGAGATCCTGACAGGGTGGGGGTAGAAAAGAAAAAACCCCGCCAGCGGGCGGGGTTTCGAAGGGCGCGTCAAACGGCCTGCACTTCCTCGACTTCCGGACAGAAATGCCGGAGCAGGTTTTCGATGCCGTGCCGCAGCGTCGCCGTCGAGCTTGGGCAGCCCGAGCAGGCCCCGCGCATGTGCAGGTAAACGATGCCGTCGCGGAAGCCCGCGAAGGTGATGTCGCCGCCGTCCTGCGCCACGGCCGGGCGAACGCGCGTTTCGAGCAGCTCCTTGATGGTCGCCACCACGTCCGCGTCCTTGGGATCGAAGCTGCCTTCGGCCTCGTCGTTGGCGCCGTCAGCGTCCACCACCGAAGCGCCCGACATGTAGTGCTCCATGATCGCGCCGAGGATCATGGGCTTCAGATGCTGCCATTCAGAATCGGTTTTCGTCACCGAGATGAAATCCGATCCCAGAAACACGCCCGACACGCCTTCGATATCGAACAGGCGGCGCGCCAGCGGCGAGGCGTCGGCGTCGCTCTTGCCACGGAAATCGGCGGTGCCGTCCTCGAGCACGGGCTTGCCGGGAATGAACTTCAGCGTCTGCGGGTTAGGCGTCGCCTCGGTCTGGATGAACATTTCAAATCTCCTCGGGTGCCGGCCCAAACATTCGACGCATGGCACTAGGGCCCATCTTTAGAAACGTTCTAGTAAATAGGATCGGGCACGGCAATAGTCTAGCGCCGCGCTCGGAACTTTCTGAGCCAAAAAACGGCCTGCGTCGACGAGGTCAGGGCAAGACGGGTTCAGGGCAAAAAGCCGCGCTACGCCAAGGCGATGATGTCGTCGAACGCGAGGTTGCCCGGCACCATGGTGATCGGGATGGGGAACGATCCCGCCACCGAGCCGGTGGCAAGCGTGGAGACCAGCGGGCCCGGCCCTTTGGGATCGGTGGAGGCGCCCAGCACGAGGATTGAGACGTCCTCGTCTTCCGCGATGGTCTTCATCATCTCCTCGGACCGCAGTCCTTCCCGGATCAGCTCCTCGCAGGGAATGTTCTCGAACCCGACCAGATTGAGCTTCCGCTTGGCGAGCCGGAACAGCGCGCGCGCCTTGAGCGTCTCCTCCTCGATCTGCACCTGCCGCACGCCGGCCCAGTGCTGGAAGTCCTGCGGCTCGATGACGTACAGCATGAGGATCGTGCCGGACGACCGCACGACGCGTGCGGCCGCATAATAAAGCGCGCTCTCGAACTCGGTGCTCTCGTCGAGCATGAGCAGGAACTTGCGGGCGTGGCCGGCTTCGAACGAGCGGCGTTTTCGGTATGTCAGCGTCATCGCGACGATGCTGCCACGGGTCGGGCAACTCCACAACAGACGCCGTGCGCTCTCCCCCTGAGAGCGAGAGAGGCGCCCGGAAAGTCCGCTCGCACTCTCACCCCGGAGCGTCGTCGCACGCCTTACCCGCGGATGAAGCCGACGATGTCCTTGACCTCGTCCATGACCGGCGTCGCGATCGCGCGCGCGCGCCGGGCGCCGTCCGCCAGCACGCGGTCGATCTCCGCCGGATCGGCCATGAGGCGCACGATCTCGCTCCGGATCGGCCCGAGCTTTTCGACCGCAACCTCCGTCAGCGCCCGCTTGAACCCGGTAAAGATGCTCGGCCCCTCACCGGCCGTCGAAGCCAGCAGGGAGAGCCCGTCTTCCTTCGTCACGCCCGCAAGCGCCGCATAGATCCCGACCAGATTGTCGATCTCGGGCCGTGCGCGAAGGTCATCCAGGGTAGCCGGCGGCGCAGGCTCCATGTCCGTCTTTGCGCGCTTGATCTTGTCGGCAATCGTGTCCGTATCGTCCATGAGGTTGATGCGGCTCATGTCGGAGGGTTCCGACTTCGACATCTTCTTGGTGCCGTCGCGCAGGCTCATCACGCGCGTCGCCGGGCCGGTGATCACCGGCTCGGGCTGCGGGAAGAATACGCCGTCCGCGTAGCCCTTCTGTTCGATCGAGCTCCGGAAGTCGCTGTTGAACTTCTGCGCGATGTCACGCGCGAGCTCGAGATGCTGCTTCTGGTCGTCGCCGACGGGAACATGCGTCGCGCGATAGGCGAGAATGTCGGCGGCCATCAGGTTCGGATAGGCGTAGAGACCCACCGAAGCGGCTTCGCGATCCTTGCCGGCCTTCTCCTTGAACTGCGTCATGCGGTTCAGCCAGCCGAGCCGCGCCACGCAGTTGAAGATCCACGCCAGCTCCGCGTGCTCCGGCACCTGGCTCTGGTTGAACACGATGCTGCGCTTGGGATCGAGCCCGGACGCGATGTAGGCCGCCGTCACCTGGCGGATGGACGTCTTGAGCTCGGCGGGATCCTGCCAGACCGTGATGGCATGCAGATCGACGACGCAATAGATGCACTCGTGGGACTTCTGCATCTCGATCCACTGCACCATGGCGCCGAGATAGTTGCCGAGATGGAGGGTGCCGGTCGGCTGCATGCCGGAAAAAACGCGGTCTTGAAAGGTCATCGTCGCGGGGTCCATGCTCGAATTTGGCTCGCGCGCGTTATGGCGCGGCCAAGCGCGCGGCGCAAGGCTCGCGAACCCCGGCTAGCTCCGCCGCGTGAGATTGCGCAGTTGACGAAGCGTCATCGTCCCGGTGGCGAGCACGGCAACCGCGTAAACGGCAAGCCCGCCCCCGATCAGCGCCGAAAGAGCCAAGATGTGCGTGGCAAAGCCGGCGTTTGACGCGAAATACGGCCCGAGCACATGCGCCAGCGCCAGCAGCGCCGCGCCCATCACCACGCTCGAGATAAGGATCGTACCGAACGCCCGCACCATCCGCTTGTCGATGGTGAAATGCCCGCGCCGGACAAGCGTGCTCCACAGCAGCCCAGCGTTGAGCCACCCGCCGAGCGTGGTCGCAACCGCGATGCCGAGGTGCGGAAGCAGCCCAAGCTTGCGGAACCAGAAGAACAGCGCAATTGACCCGAGCGTGTTCGCAAACAGGCTGATCGTCGCGTAGCGCATCGGCGTCCTGGTGTCCTCGCGGGCAAAGTAGGCCGGCGAAAACACCTTGATCATCACGAACGACGGCAGCCCCAGCGCGAACACGGCCAGCACGGCCGCCGTCTGCGCCGTATCGGTGGCTGTGAACGCGCCGCGCTCGAACAGCACCTTCACGATCGGAATAGGCACCAGCGCCAGCGCCACGGCGGCCGGCACGGTCAGCAGCATCGCGAATTCGAGCGAGCGGTTCTGGCTGTCGAGCACGGCGGCGTGATCGCCCGCCCTGAGTTGTCGCGACACGTTGGGTAGCAGCACCACGCCGATGGCGATGCCCACGATGGCGAGCGGCAGCTCATAAAGACGGTCGGCATAGTAGAGCTGAGACACGGCGCCGGGCTGCTGCGAGGCGATCACGGTGCCGATCATGATGTTGATCTGAGTCACGCCGCCCGCGATCACGCCAGGAATTCCAAGAGTGATCAGCCGGCGCACGCCGTCCGTCATGCGCGGACGCCTGAGGCGGAGCGTGAAGTTGTTGCGTCTGAGGCCGTCCCACAGCAGCAGAAGTTGCAGAAAGCCTGCCGCGAGCACGCCCAGCGCCTGCACGACGCCGCCGTTCGGCTCGTTGTGGAGGCCGAGCGCGAAGCCGATGAAGATCGCCGCCGTCAGCGTGAGGTTGAGCACAATCGAGACCGACGAGCTCTCGACGAATTTTCCGAACGTGTTGAGCACGCCCGAGAACAGCGCCACGAGCGACATGCAGAAAAGGTAGGGGAAGGTGATCTGCGTCAGCAGCACCGCGAGATTGAACTTCTCGGCGTTCGCGCTGAAGCCCGGCGCCAGCAGATACATGAGCCACGGCATCGTGATCATGGCCACGATGGTCAGCACGGCCAGCACCAGCACCAGCCCGCTCATCGCCTCCTCGGCGAACGCGCGCGCCTGGTCGCGGCCGCGCTCTTCGAGCTCTTTTGCGAACAACGGAATGAAGGCCGAGTTGAACGCCCCCTCGCCGAACAGGCGCCGGAAAAGATTCGGAAACCGGAACGCGACGTTGAAAGCGTCCGCCACCCAGCCCGCGCCGAACGCCCACGCAAACAGGATATCGCGCACGAACCCGAGCACGCGCGACACGAGTGTCAGACCGCCGACAGTGGCAAAGGCGCGATAGAGCTTCATGGGGACCCCAAAAATCGGGAAACGAGAGATCCGTTCTCGGCCCGGTTCTTAGAGCCTGATCGTTCGAGATGCGAGCACTTCCGCTCGCATGAGCGCTCTGGAAGGGGATCGTCCCCGAAAAGGCTAGTAAAGCGGAAGAGCCTACTAAAGCGGCCCGGTCATGCCGCCGCTGAGAGAGGCCACGAAAAAGCTCGCGCCCATCAGGAACACGAGCGCCGAGCCGACGAGGCCCGCGCCCGTCGCCACAGCGCCCGCGAGCCGGCTTTCGCCGCCCGCAAGCCGCGTCGCCAGCTCCCGCGAGCCGACCGCCAGCGCGGCAAGCGTCGAGACCGTGATGGCCGTGCCGAGCGCCATCGCGAAGGTCGCGAAGATGCCCGCAATGAGCAGCCCCTGGCTGAGCGCGAAGATCATGATGAGGATCGCACCCGTGCACGGCCGGATGCCGACCGAGAGCGCAATCGCCAGCGCCTTGCGCCACGAAAGCGTGCCCTGGAGCTGCGAGGGATCAGGCATGTGAACGTGCCCGCAGCAGCTTCCGTCGGCGGCATGCACGTGACCGTCATGGGCATGCGCCTGAACGTTCGCCGGAGCGTGGTCGTGGGTATGGACATGCGCGTGGGTGTGATCGTGGGAATGATCATGATGGGAATGCGCATGCCCGCACCCGCAACTGCCGTGCCCATGATCGTGGGAATGATTGTGTGAGTGCGCGTGACCGTGGCCCGGTGCATGAGCATGATTGTGCGCATGAGACTGACTGGCGGGCACAGGCGATCCGGCAGCAGCCGACGGCGCGCTCCGCAACAGCTTCGAGAGCTGCCCGTAAAGCAACCAGATGCCGATCAGCGCCACCAGCCCCCAGCTTACGGTTTCGATCCACGCCTCGGCGGATTTGATTTCGAGGCTCGTCGCCCGCATTGCGATGGCGAGCACGCCCACGATGGCGATGGCCGACAGCGCCTGGATGAACGCCGCGAGAAACGACAGCATGATGCCGCGCCGAACCGTCTTCTCGTTCGCCAGCACGTAGGATGAAATCACCGCCTTGCCGTGTCCCGGTCCCGCCGCGTGCAGCACGCCGTACAGAAATCCGAGAAAGCCGAGCATCAGCGTCGCGCTCATCACGTCGCCGCTCTTGAGCTGGCGCACGGCGCCCGCAAGCTCGCGATTGATGCGCTGCTGCTGCGCCAGCACGAACGACCACGCGTCCCCCACCAGGCTGCGCTCGCCCTTGTGAGGCGCCGATGTCGTTTGCCCCGGCGCCAGCGGCGTCCCGAAGGGCGACCGCTGCGGCTCTGTCTGCGCCAGCGCGCCGAACGAAACCGCGAGCCCGAGAACCAGCGCCGCAAGCGCGGAAAACAATCGCATCATGATTTTTTGCAACCGAGGGTCACCGTTTGCGCGTAGCCCATGCCCGTGCCCGCATTGGCATCGCCCGCCGAGAGCTGACCGCCGAAGGACTCGTTGAGCGCCTTGAACTGTTCGAGTTCGTTCTCCGGAACGCCGACACTCGCCGTGCAGCCCGCCGGCGCACCGGCGCTGAGCTTAACCGGGTTGTCCTTGACGAAATCGAACGCGATGAAGAACGTCTCGTCGAACACCGCAAAATTGAAGTTCGGCGCATCCGCCAGCACCGGCTGCTCGAACGGCAGCGTGAAAAAGAGCGACAGCACGCTGTCCTTGTATTCGAGGTGATACTCGGTCGGATCCTTCGTCTTCACGACTTTTTCGCCCAGCTTGGCCACCGTGAAGTATCCGAACTCCTTGAGGCCATCGATGTTGACCTTCGCCAGCTCCGCAAGCTCTTCGCGCGAGTAGGTCCCATCTCCGTTGGCGTCCAGGCCCTGAATGGCCATCGCCGTGTACATGTCGTCGAAGGACCACTTGTGCTGCAGCCCTGTCACGGCGCCGTTCTCGTAGACGACCGTCGTTTCGACCGTCACCCACACGTGCGGATGCGCGCGGGCCGGGGGCGCGCTACCCGTCGCAGCAAGCGCCAGCACCAACAAGCCCACCAAGGCCGACCAAGTCTTTCGCAAAATGTCCTCCTGAGCGTCCGGATGGGCTCACTCTACCATACTGGGTAAGGCCGAGCCGGACGGGCATTCGACGTCAGGGACGCAGCGCTCCGCGACCTAAATCCGCCGCGCGATACCGGTCCGATCCGCGCTTAACCAGCCTGAAAATAAAGCAGGATCAAGGCGCGGCTCGCCCCAGTTGCGCCAATTTGGATGTTATAGTATCCGTAAATATCAGTCCACAGTCACCTTCGGAGCCGTCGTGCATCCAGCACCTGCATCGTCGTTTTACATCCCGCACCGCGCGGCCGTCCTCGGCGCCGCCGGATTGAGCGTGCTTGCGGCATTGCCCGCGGCCGCGGAAGTCAAAGTGACGGCGACCATCAAGCCGATCCACGCCCTCGTCTCCCAGGTCATGGAAGGCGTCGGCACTCCGGCTCTCCTCGTCAAAGGCGCCGCCTCGCCGCACACCTACGCCTTGAAGCCATCCGACGCGCGCGAGCTCAACAACGCCAATGTCGTGTTCCGCGTCTCAGAGGCGGTCGAGCCCTTTACGCGCAAGATCACGGCGTCGCTGCCGGACACCGTCCGCGTCGTCACGCTCGCCGACGCGCCCGGTATCGACTGGCTGACCATAAGAACCGGCGATTCGTTCGAAGCCCACGATCACGGAGCCGACGAAGCACACGATCACAGCCATGATCACGACCACGATCATGACAAGCACGACCACGGCGACCACAGCCACGATGACCACAGCCACGACGCCCACGACCACGCAGGACACGCCGACGAGCCTGCCGGAGACAAGACCTCCGCCGACCACAAAAACCGCGACGGCCACGTCTGGCTGGATCCGGAGAACGCCCGCAAGATGGTCGCCGAGATCGCCCGCACCCTGGCCGAGGCCGACCCCGCCAACGCCGAAACGTACAAGGCCAACGCAGCCAAGAGCGATGCGGCCATCGTAGCCCTCTCGGCCGACATCGCCCGCGAGCTCGAACCCGTGAAGGGCAAGCCCTTCGTCGTCTTCCACGACGCCTACCAGTATTTCGAGCGCCGCTTCGGGCTCGCAGCCCTCGGCTCGATCACGCTCAATCCCGAGGCCAAGCCCTCCGCCAAGCGGCTGACGGAAATCCGCAAGAAGCTCGGCGCGCTGTCTGCAAGCTGCGTCTTCAGCGAACCGCAGTTCCAGCCGAAGCTGGTCGCCGTCGTGACCGAAGGGACGAGCGCGCGCGCAGGCACCCTCGATCCCGAAGGCGCCCTCGTCGAGCCCGGCCCGCAGGCCTACGACACCCTTCTGCGCAACCTCGCCACCGGCCTCAAGACCTGCCTCGTGCAGGGCAGCTAGCCACGACGAGGGATGACGCAAATAGAAAAAGGGCGGCTGAACCAGCCGCCCTTTTTCTTTGATCGGATCCGTCGAGCGTTACTCGACAGTGGTCTGCGCCGCGCGAGAGATCGAGCCCGCACCAACCTTGCGATTGTAGCGCGTCACCTTCTTCTCTTCCGAAGCGGCCGGAGCCTTCGCTTCCTCGTCCGACACGCTCTCGGCCGGGCCTTCCTTGGAATACGTCCCGTCGGTGTTGCGCGTGTAGGTGGTCACTTCGTCGTCGCTGCCGGCCGTTGCGGGCACCGCGGCGGTCTCATCGGATTCGATGAAGAAACCGGTCTTCGGCGGGCTTGCGACGGAGCGCGACTTGGCCTTCGGCGTCTCTTCTTCGGCAACCGGAGCGGTAGAAGCCGATGCCGTCGTGGCAGCGGTCTTGCGTGCAACAGCCGCGTCAGCATCAGCGAAATCGCCCGGGCTCGTCTTGAACCGTTCCCACGTCACGACGACCTTGGTGCCGGTCGGAACGCGCGGATAGAGATCGATTACGTCCTCGTTGAACATGCGGATGCAGCCCTTCGAGACGTTCTGCCCGATGGTCCACGGAGCGTCCGTGCCATGGATGCGATAGGTGCTCGAACCGAGATAGAGCGCGCGCACGCCGAGCGGGTTCATGGGATGCCCGCCGGGCACCCAGCTCGGAAGCTTGGGATTTTCGCGCAGCATCTCAGGCGTCGGACGCCAATCGGGATTCTCGCGCTTGTTCGAAACCGTGGTCGTACCCTGCCAGCGGCTCTGCTCGCGCGGGATCGCGATCGGATAGCTGGTGGCCTGGCCGGCCTTGGTGATGTGATACAGGCGACGATCGCCGAAGCTCACGATGATCTGACCGGCGCTGTACTTGGGATCGAAGCTGACGGTCTGCTTCTTGCCGCCGCCGTATTCCGGCTCGCCGCCCCACAGGAATTCGATCAGCGTCTGGGCACTTGCGGGACCCGGAACGCCAATAATGCTCACAGCCACGATTGCCGCGGCCACGGCACTGCCGATCTTTGCCTTGAACTCAAACATCAACGAGACTCCCGCTGTCATAATTGCCAAGCCTGGGGCGAGTTCCCTCGACCGCCTCAAGCCTCTTGCCGGCATGTTGCGCCCGTTAAGTGAAGAGCCGGTATAGACCAGTCCGTCATATACCGGCAGAGCATGAGAGTCACACTGAGGTCTGTTCGCACCATGTGGCCCAACTTGAAAGGGCAACCGGTGCAATGCGGCAACGGTTGCCAAATCACAAGGCAAATCGGTCAGTTGATGCCCCTTCGCAGTGCATCGGAAACCCGCGAATGCGCTTGACCCGAACCGCCAAATCATCGAGAACAAAATAAGAACACAGTCGTGTTTCAAAGTGTGTTCTGTGAGCGCGTTGGCCGTGCGGGCCGCTCAAAGTGAGTGTTGAGTAACCGGGCGTAGTTTCCGGTCGGGTTGTATGCGTCAGTAATTTGTAGCGTCGCGTTGCGTTTGTCGAGTTGCGTGTACGGACGCCCGGTCGGAGTCCGGTGTTGCGTCTCCTGCGTTGGTTCGTTGCGTCAGTTGCGTCGTGTTGCGTCATGCGTATCGGCAAGAGCCGCGGATTTCCCTCATCCGGCGTGCTCCGCCAGAGAGTTTCAGAACTGTCACTTCGGCGCCGTCCGCGTTCGTGTGCGTATCAGATTTGGTCTGGCCCAACGGCCGGAACGGTGCCCCCGCCGTTCCGGCCGTTTTTTTATGGCTTGGCGGGGGCTGCGGCCGGCGCGCTCGTGGCCATGCCCTCCGCACCGATGAACACCGCCAGGATTCGCATCGGCCCCGCGCCCGCGTTGCGGCCGTTGTGCGCAAACCCGATGGCTTCCAGCATCGCGTCCCCCGCCCGGTAGGTGCGCACGCCCTTGTCGCCGTAGTCGACGTTGAGCGTTCCCTCGAGCACATAGCCGACGACGGGGCTGCCGTGCGTATGCCAGCCGGTCTCCTGCCCGGGCGCGAGCGTCACGACCGCCGCCGTCACTTTCGCCCGGCCCGCGCTCGGATAGATGAGCGGCTCGCCGATTACCGTCTCGCTCGCGGCAAGCAGCGGCGCAGCCGGCGAGGGCGGCATCGCATTGGGCGACCGCTTTTCGAACTCGCCCGAGAAAATCAGAAGTCCGGCCGCGCCGGCCGCAACCCCAGTTACGAACGGCAGAATTGAACGACGGAGGTGTTCAATCATGGGCTGGCCTCTATAACCGTAAGGATGTGCACCTCGTCCCGGCTGGACGGACGGGGCCAAGGAGAGCGGAATGAGCATGCCCGAGATTCGCGTGCCTGCGTGCAGCTTGAGGACTTGGGCATGAAGGCGATGGGCATGAAGGCGACGCTGCGGGGCGCTCTTCTCTCGATTGTGGTCTTCGGCATCGCCCTCCCCCTGCACGGCGTGCGCGCCGAGCAGCCGTCCGCGCGCCAGATCGAGCCCGAAGCAGACACCGGCCACACGAACAAAGACCTCGCGACCGGCAAGACATTCATGGTCTCGAGCGCCAACGCGGCAGCCTCTGAGGCCGGGCGCGAAATTCTGCGCGCCGGCGGATCCGCCGTCGACGCCGCCATCGCTATCCAGCTCGTGCTTGGCCTCGTGGAGCCGCAATCGTCCGGCCTCGGCGGCGGCGCGTTCCTGCTGCATTGGGACAGCACGTCCAAGACCCTCAAAACCTACGACGGGCGCGAGACCGCACCGGCCGCGGCACGGCCCGATCGTTTCCTGAAAGACGGCCGGCCCATGAACTTCAACACGGCGGTGCAGTCCGGCCTCAGCATCGGCACGCCGGGCCTCGTCCGCCTGCTGGAGCACGCCCACAAGGCGCACGGCAAGCTTCCCTGGGCCGATCTGTTCGCGCCCGCCATCCGCATCGCCCGCAACGGCTTCGAGATCTCGAACCGCCTCTATTTCCTGCTGCGCTGGTTCGGTCCCACCGGCTTGTCTCCGGAGGCGAAGGCTTACTTTTTCGACGGCAACGGCAACCCCTTCCCGATCGGCCACGCGCTCAAGAGCCCGGCCTATGCCGCAACGCTCGAAGCCATCGCGAAAGGCGGCGCGGATGCTTTTTATGCGGGGCCGATCGCCGAGGCCGTCGTCGCCGCATCCACTCACGCCACGAACGTCGCGGGCGATCTGACGCTCGCCGATCTCGCCGCCTACAAGGTCGTCGAGCGCCCTCCGGTCTGCGTGCCCTATCGGACGTACCGCATCTGCGGCATGGGCCCGCCATCGTCGGGCGGCATTGCCGTCGCGCAGGTCCTGAAGCTCATCGAACGCTTCGATCCCGGCCGCGGTCCGGGCGACGCCATGAACACCACGGCCCTTCATCTCGTGACGGAAGCCGAGCGCCTGGCCTACGCTGACCGCAACCGCTACCTCGCCGACCCCGACTTCGTTGCCGTGCCCGAGGGGCTCCTCGACGAAGGCTATCTCGCCGCGCGCAGCGCCCTCATCGATGCCGCCAAGGCCATGCCGAGCGCCGAGCCGGGCACCCCGCCGGGCCTCGACAAGCGCGCCTTCGGCGTCGACGCGACGCTCGAACGCGCGGGCACGAGCCACATCTCCGTGGTCGACGCCGCGGGCAACACCGTCGCCATGACGACGACGATCGAGGGCGCTTTCGGATCGGGCATGTTTGCGGCCGGCTTCCTGCTCAACAACCAGCTGACGGATTTCTCGTTCGCCCACACCGACTCGTCTGGCGCGCCCATCGCCAACCGCGTCGAAGGCGGCAAGCGGCCCCGCAGCACCATGGCGCCGATCATCGTCTTCGACGACAAGGGCGAGGTCTTTGCCGCGCTCGGCTCGCCGGGCGGCGGGCGCATCATCCTCTACGTCGTCAAAACGCTCGTCGCCCTGATCGACTGGAAGCTCGACGCCCAAGCCGCAATCGATCTCCCAAACTTCGGCAGCACCGGCGACACGTTGGAACTGGAAATCGGCTGGTCCACCATCTGGAAGGCGCTGGCGCTCAAGAGCTACGGCCACAGCATTTCGCCGGGCCTCATGAATTCCGGCGTCCACACCGTCGTGCGCCGCAATGGAAGCCTCGAAGGCGGGGCCGATCCGCGGCGCGAAGGGGCGGCCCTTGGCGACTGATCCCGAGCATCGGCAAATCACCGTCGTCGGCGCGGGCATCCTGGGGCTGTGGCAGGCGCTCGTACTGGCCCGCGCCGGACATCGCGTGCGCCTGATTGACGCCAGCGCGGAGCCTTTCGCCGCGAGCGCCAGCCGCCTCGCCGGCGCCATGCTCGCCCCCGGATGCGAGAGCGACGGCGCGCCCGAAATCCGGGACTTCGGCGAACAAGGTCTCGCCTACTGGCGCGCGCTCTATCCGCGCCTCGTCAACGCCGGCAGCCTCGTCGTCGCCGCCCCGCGCGATCAGGCCGAAGCCGCACGTTTCGCCCGCGCCACCGCACCACCGCAGACACTCGACGCGGCCGGCCTTGCAGCGCTCGAACCCGCACTCGACGGCCGCTTTGCCGCGGCCTTCTACTTTCCCGACGAAGCCCACATGGCTACGCCCGACGCGATGGCGTTCCTGCTCGATGCGGCGCGCGCAGCCGGCGCGGACATCGCGCTCGGTGAACGATGGGCGGGCTCCGCATCCACGCCCGGCATCGTTGTCGATTGCCGCGGGTTCGCCGCGCAAGACATGCTGCCGGATTTGCGCGGCGTCCGCGGCGAGCGGATCCTGATCCGCACCCGCGAGCTGCAGCTCACGCGGCCCGTGCGCCTGCTTCATCCGCGCCATCCGCTCTACGTCGTGCCCTGGAGCGGCGATCGCTTCCTGGTCGGCGCGACGGTGCTCGAAAGCGAGGATGCGGGGCCGATCAGCGTCCGCTCGGCGCTCGAACTGCTCGGCGCGGCCTATGCGCTGCACCCCGCGTTCGGAGAGGCCGAGATCCTGGAAACCGGGGCCGGCATCCGCCCCTCCTTCCCCGACAATCTCCCGCGCGTCGAGATCCGGGACGGAGGCCGGCACATCTTGGTGAACGGCGCCTACCGTCACGGCTTCCTGCTCGCGCCCGTCCTGGCGCACGCGGTGGCGGCCCATCTCGCGGCCGGAACGCCCCATCCCCTCGTCCGACTGACCTGAAGCCCCGGCGCGCCTCACGTTGCGACAAGCCAGCTCATGGCGTGTTGAGCGTCTTTTGGGAATTCCGGTTTCCACCCTTCCGGAAGCGCACTAAGGTCCCCGGCGATGACAAACTCCACTCCCCCATCTCCCGATCCCAGCACCGAAACGAGCTTCGGTTTCCGCACCGTGGCCGAAAACGAGCGCCAAGGCCTCGTCAACCAGGTCTTCTCGTCCGTCGCCTCGCGATACGACCTGATGAACGACCTGATGTCCGGCGGCCTGCACCGGCTCTGGAAGGCCGAATTCGTCACGATGATCGGCGCGCCGCGCAACGAGCAGCCGTTCAAGCTGCTCGACGTCGCGGGCGGCACCGGCGACATCGCCATCCGCTACGCGAAAGGCTCCGGCCCGAACGCGACGGCCGTGCTCGCCGACATCTCGCCCGAGATGCTGCAGGAGGGCCGCACCAAGGTGGCCGCGCAGGGGCTTAGCCCGCGCATCACGATCACGCAGGGCAACGCGGAGGCGCTGCCGTTTCCGGATCGCACGTTCGACGCCTATACGATCGCCTTCGGCATCCGCAACGTCACGCACATCGATCAGGCGCTGCGCGAAGCGTTCCGCGTGCTCAAGATCGGCGGACGCTTCCTCTGCCTCGAATTTTCCGAATGCCAGGTGCCGCTGCTCGACCGGCTCTACGACTTCCACTCGTTCGAGGTCATCCCGCGCCTCGGAGAGCTGACCGCCGGATCGGCCGAGCCCTACCGCTACCTCGTCGAGAGCATCCGCCGCTTCCCCAAGCAGGAAGCGTTCGCGACCATGGTGCGCGAGGCAGGCTTCGAGCGCGTGTCCGTGCGCAACCTCACGGGCGGCGTCGCGGCCATCCACTCCGGCTGGAAGATCTAGCGCGGCCGGACGTGGAGAAGCCTGTCATGGCTTCTCCCCAGCGCCGCGAACCTGAAGCCGCTTACGCCTCGCCCCTGTCCACGCGCCGCGAGAATTCCGTCTGCCCGCCGGACGCCAGGATGCGCGCCTGCTCGATCCAGTTCTCGCGCTCGATGCGGCCCTTGAAATCGAGGAGCTGGCTGATCCGGTCGATGTCCGCCCCGGTCCAGTTCGCCACCTGCTCGTAGCCGGTGATGCCGAGCGAATTGAGCTTCTTTTCGATCAGGACGCCGATCCCGCGAATGCGCTTGAGGTCGTTCACCTCGCCCGTGCCGGTGGCGGCGGGCGACGCGCGGAACGCTTCGGATTTGACAGACCGCAGGCCCGTCAGGCCATCGCGTGGGGCCGCTGCCTCTTCAGCGGAAGACTTGGGCTCGATGGAGATGATCGAGGTCTTGGTTGCACTCCCCGCGTGCTCGTCTGCGAGAGCGGCAGGCGCTTCTTCCTCCGGCGGCAGCTCGCCAAGCGAGGCGCCGTCGTCGGCCAGCGTATCCTCGGCGCGCGTCAGGAAGCGGGCCTGCGCGATCCAGCCTTCGCGCACAATCCGGCCCGCATCGATCCCGAGTAGCTCCTCGTAGAACGCGCCGTCCTCCTCGCTCCACGCCGCGATGTGAGACAGGCGCGTCACGCCGTTATCGAACAACAGTTGCTCCGATTTCGGATCGATGCCGATGATGCGATGCAGCCGCTCGCCATCGACCGGAACGGCCACGGCCGTCTCGACACGCGGCCACGACGAGTTCGCCGTCCAGCCCGTGGCCAGCACGTTCGCCTGCTCGATCCAGTTTTCCTGCTCGATACGGCCCTGAAGACCGAGGCTCTGGCTGACGACACGCACGTCGTCCGGCGTCCAAGCGGACATCGCGGCGAACGTGCGCACGCCATAACCGTACAGGCGGTCTTTCAGCGCGGCATCGATGGAGCGGATGCGCGTAAGATCGTCGCCCGGTTCGTCGCTCGGGATCGCGGACGCGACCGGCTCGGCCGCAGGCTCAAACGCGGCAAGATCTGCGTCGTCCTCTTCGCTCGCATCGGCCTCTTCGGGTTCCGCCTGCGCGAGCCGCTCGGCTTCCTCGGCGTCGGCCTCGGCTTTCGCCGCCGCAGCGGCGGCCGCTGCGGCAGCAACCGCGACGGCAATTTCGGTGTAGCTGCGCCCGGCCACCGGCTTGAACGCATTGTCGTGCGAGACCTCTTCGGCGGGCAGCGGAGGCTCGGGCTGAGGAGCCGCCTGGACCGGAGCAACCGGTGCCGGTGCGGGCTCGACGGCAACAACGGGAGCGGGAGGAGCGGGCGGCGGAGGAGGAGCAGGCTGAGGAGCAACCTGCACGGGCGCGGGTGCGGGCTCGACAGCAGCGGGAGCCGGAGGAGCAGGCCGCGCAGCAACAACTGCTGCCGGAGGCGGCGCAGCAACAACAGCCGGAGGCGGCGCAGCAACAACAGCCGGAGGCGGCGCAGCAACAACAGCCGGAGGCGGCTCGACGGCGGCGGGGCGCGGCGGCAGCGGCTGCACCTCGACGACGGGCCCCGTGTTCGGCGCCTGGAAAACCGGCGGCACGTTCGGACCCTGCCCGCCCGCAAGCGCGCGGCCAAAGCGATCCGTGGCGAGCGGCGCGGCGGCAACGGCGGCAGGCACCGCAACCTGCGTCAGCCCCGGCGACGCAGCCGGAACGGACACCTCCTCGTCTTCGCTACGACCCGAGAAAGCTCGGCGAAGAAGGCAGGCGAGCGATGCGCCGAGCAAAAACGCGCCCAGCAGCAACAAGAACGTCTGCACCAACAAAAACGTCATACGCCCAACTCCCCTCCCAAGGCCGCACCGGCGAGCATGTCCGGCAAAGCAGAAGTGCCCCGACTACCGGCTCAGTCCTTGACTCGTCCGCAACTGATCCACCCGACGACGACGCCGATGCCAAAGGCGGCAGCCAGGTACCAGAACAACTTCACGAACAGGTATTCCATCGCGCCGTTCCCAATCTCGATTTCCGCGTCAGTCCGTAAAAACTCTGAATTCGATGCGCCTGTTGCGCGCCATGCCTTCCGGCGTGCTGTTGTCGGCCACGGGACGCTCGGCCCCGAACCCAACCGCAGACAGTCGGTCTACGGGCACGCCCGCATAGACGAGGCTCTTCACGACGGCGCGCGCGCGCCGGTCTGAAAGGCGCTGATTGCGATCCGGTTCGCCTTCGTTGTCGGTGTGACCGGAAACCTCGACGCGCGCTCCCGGGCACGACTTGATGATCTCGGCGAGCCGGGCGATCGTGAGCGAGCTACCCGGATCGATGTCGGCCTTGGCGCGCTTGAACAGGATCACGCCGTCCTGCGCGGCGGCGGTCAGCCGTTCCTCGCAGGCGCGCGTGTGATCGGTCGTCTTGCGGTTCTTGCGCGCCTCTTCGGCTGCCGCGACGGCCTTGCTCACCTCAGCGGCGGCTTTCGCCTTCGCGTCGGCGTCCGCTTTCGCCTTGGCGTCGGCGGCGGCCTTCGCCTTCGCGTCCGCATCGGCTTTCGCTTTGGCTTCGGCGGCTCTCTCGGCCTCTTGCTTGGCCTGCTCCGCAGCCGCCGCCTCTTGTGCCTGCTTGGCGCGGCGGGCGGCTTCTTCCTGCTCCGCCTTGAGCGCCGCGTCCTGCTTCTTCTTCAACGCGGCAGCCTCGGCCTCTCGCTGAGCAGCCGCCGCTTCCTCGGCTTGAGCCTTGCGAGCCGCCTCCGCTTCCTGCTCGGCCCGGCGCTTCGCTGCATCGGCATCGGCTTGCGCTTCGGCCGCCATGTCCGCTTCCTGCTTCGCCTTCTGGGCGGCAGCCGCTTCGGCGTCCTGCTGGGACTGACGCGCGGCCTCCTGCTGCTCGGCCTCGAGCGTCTCTTTGTATTTGCGTTGAGCGGCGGCAACCTCGTCCATGTAGGCTTTGCGCGACGCCTCCGCTTCCCGCTCGGCAGCAGCGCGGGCTTCCGCAGCGCGCACCGTCTCTGCCTGAGCTTCAGCGGCGCGGGCGGCCTCCGCGTCGGCGGCGGCGCGGGTCTCTGCGGCCTTGTCCGCCTCCTGCTTGGCCGCATGCGCGGCAGCGGTTTCGGCATTCTGCGCCGCCTGCGCCTTGGCAGCGCTTTCCGCCGCGAGCGCCGCAGCTTTCGCCTCAGCCTCGCGCTTGGCCCTCTGCGCCCGTTCGATTTCAGCTTGCTCGGCCTGACGGCGCGCAGCCTCAGCCTCGGCTTGCGCTTGCGCCTTTCGCGCGGCCTCCGCTTTGGCTTCCTCGTCCTGCTTGGCCTTCAACACCGCATCCGCTTCCGCCTGGCGCGCCTTGAGCGCAGCCGCGGCTTCGGCTTCATCCTGCTTTTTCCGCTTTTCGGCCTGACGTGCAAAATCGGGATCCGCAGCCGGACCGACAGCCGCCGGCATCGGCTTGCTGCCCGCCAGATCCGTCTTGAGCTGCACGGTGCGCACGCCCCAAACGCCGCGCACAGCGTCCAGCGCAGCCTTCGGCTCGCCATCTTTCTTGGCGCGTCCCGTGATTACGGCCTCGCGCCCGATAACGCTGACTTTCGCCCACGACTGTCCCGCCGCGACGAGCGCTTCCTGGGCCCGTTCCGTGAGGTCGGCTTCAACATTCGGCCGCTCGCGTTGGAAGGTCGCCCAGCTCAGCATCGCGATAGGAATGAGACCCCAAACCCACCGCGAAGGATTGCACTTCATTCCCGCCCTAAGCTCCCTGACCCACGCATACTTTTAGGCGCGCCGTAAGACAGAACGGCGACCCGAGCGGACGGCCCCCACCTGCCGTACCTTCCGCGCGGGCACTATAGACAAGGCCTCCCGCGTTTCCAAGTTTGACCGGCAAGAGAACATCGGGGCTTAACCCTCTCAAACTGCTGTCGCCTCTTTCGGCGCTTTCAAGCACGCGATTAAGCATTTTGCCTGTATTACCGGCGTCTCTTTGGTCCATAGTCCAAGAATGGTCTTTTCTCTTGCCAAAGCCCCGTCGCACGGGACATTTAATTGCCTAGTCAGTCATCATATGGACATGGCGTTGCTTGGTTTTGAAGCCTTTGCGGCTGGACGTGTCGCCAATCCCAACGGAGGATACCAGCCATGACGGTCAGATTTTTGATCGTCGACGATCATCCGTTGTTTCGCGAGGCCCTTCAGCTCGCCATTCAGCAGGGCTATCAGGAAGCCGAAATCGTCGAGGCGTCCTCCATTGCCGCGGCCCAGGAGGCACTGGCCAGCGATCAAGTCTTCGACCTCGTTTTGCTTGACCTTTCAATGCCGGGCACCCGCGGTTTCGATGGATTGATCGAGCTGCGCGCCGCCCGTCCCAAGCAACCGATCCTTGTCGTCTCAGCCCACGAGGATCCGCGCATCGTCCATGAGGCGATGAGCTGCGGCGCCGCCGGCTACATCTCCAAATCGGTCAAGAAGCG
Source organism: Hyphomicrobium sp. (assembly GCF_019744875.1). Classification (GTDB taxonomy): domain Bacteria; phylum Pseudomonadota; class Alphaproteobacteria; order Rhizobiales; family Hyphomicrobiaceae; genus Hyphomicrobium_C. Next base: position 34,343 of record NZ_JAIETU010000013.1, read on the forward strand.
CGACCTCGCCGAAGCCATCCAGGACGTCATGGCCGGGCTTGTCGTGCTGCCCAAGGGCTACGAGCCGCCGGCCACCGACGGCGCCCCCTCGCGCGAGCCCGATCTCGTGGCGCGCGTTTCCTCGCTCACGCGCCAGCAGCTACGCGTGCTGAACATGGTCCGCCAGGGCATGCTGAACAAGCAGATCGCCCACGAGCTTGGCGTCGGCGAAACGACCATCAAGGCGCACGTGTCCGAGATCATGCGCAAGTTGAACGTGGTTTCGCGCACTCAGGCCGTCATCGAGGTGACGAAGCTGGACTACGGCTCCATCCTGGCCAAGGCCGCCTCTCGGGAAAACGAGAAAGACGCCCCGCCCCGGTCCTAAGCATAGGCCTCAGCCCGAGCTTCATCGAACGAGACTGCCGCGCGAATGCGCACGCGTGCGGTTTCGTTGCCCGACGTCCATGTCCCTGAAGTCACGAACGCGCGTGTCTACCGCACGAGATGCGTGACCAGCGCCCGCAGTTCCGCCGGCTTGACCGGCTTGCGCAGGATTTCGCATCCCGCCGCATCCACCCTGCCCGCAACTTCGGACGAGTGATCGGCAGTAATCACGACCGCCGGGATCGCCGCCGTCCGCCCCGCGCGCAGCGCCGCGACCGCCGAGAGCCCGCAATCGCCGTTATCGAGATGGAAGTCCGCCAGGATGATGTCGGGATGGAACGACGGCTCATCCGCGATCAGCCGGTCCACGGCCGCCAGCCCGCCCAACAGCCGGATGTTGCAACCCCACCGGTCGAGCAACGCGCGCATGGCATCGCGAACCGCCGCATCGTTGTCGATGACAACCACGTTGAGCGCGGCGAGCCCGTAGGCGAGCGCGGCAGGCTTGCGCAGCGTGCGCGTGAACGCCGGATGCGACACCACTCCGTCGGACACCGGCACATAGACCGAGAACCGGGTTCCCTTGCCCACCTCCGAGCAAAGCTCGATCCGATGCCCCAACGTTTCGCCCATGCGCGCGATGATGGCCAGCCCAATGCCGAAGCCGCCGCCAAGCGAGCGCTGGCCCGCAGCGCCGCGATGGAACTCCTCGAAGATCTTTGTCTGCTCGGCGGGCGCAATGCCCGGTCCCGTATCCCAGACGTCGATGCGCAGGTGATCGCCCCGCCGCCGGCCGGCCAGCAGCACACGCCCGCGCTCGGTGTACTGCACCGCGTTGGCAAGCAGGTTCTGCAGGATCCGCCGCAGCATCAGCGGGTCCGAGAACACCAGGGTGTCCCGCGCGGTCATCGACAGCTCGAGGCCCTTGGCGCGCGCGATCGGCGTCAGGTCGACGAGCACGGACCGGAACAGGTCGAGCGTATCGATGGTCTGGAACGACGGCTTCAGCGCCCCGGACTCGAGCTTCGACAGGTCGAGAATGGTTCGCAGCAGCTCCTCAATGGTTGAGAGCGCATGGTCCACCTGGCCGATCAGGCGCTGATGCGCTTGGTTGTCGTGGATCTCCGAAAGGGCCGACAACGACAGTCGGGCGGCGTGCAACGGTTGCAGCAGATCGTGACCGACGGCCGTGAAGAAGCCCGTCTTGAAGCGGTTGGCCCGCTCCGCCCCATCGCGCGCCGACATCAGCTGCTCGTTAGTGCGTTCGAGCCGGTTGAGCGCGGTCTTCAATTCTTCGGTGCGCGCACGCACCTGTGTCTCGAGCCCGATGGCCGTCTGGAACATCGAATAGGCGTTCGCCTGATAGTCCATCGACCGCTCGACGCGCTGCATCAGCGCGGCGTTGATCTTGGCAAGCTTCGAGTTGCGACGCTCGAGATCTTCGATCGCATCCGCACGCGAGAAGCTTTTTGTATCGTCGATGCTCAACGCACGCCTCGCCGAGGCCCGAACGCAACGCCGGTCAGCGTCTGATTGAGATGCATGGCGTTGTGCTGCTCACCGTAGGTGTGGAAGCCGACCACGCCATAACTTTTGTACAGATCTTCCATCTGTCGACGGACCTGCCGGTTCTCCGCGTCGAGACGTCTCAACACGCAATCAAAGCCGAGCACGAGATCGATGCCGCCGAGCGCGCTGTCGAGATCGGCCAGCACACGCTCGGTGGAACTCAGCATATCCTTAGGCCGCGCAACCGTGAAGACGAGACCTTCGTCGATAGCACAAAAGAACGACAGGCTTCCGTCCGGGTTCATGTTGCGGATCGAGCGGCAGTAGTAGTCGCCGCCCACTTTCACCACCAGCGGATACGAAGCAAAGCTGAACGGTCCGAGATCGTCGGGCATCAGACCGATGGCGTTGGCGTACTCTCGCGCCGCCGGCTCCGCATTGAGTTCGTGCACGGTGCGATCGGACGTGTTCGCCGCCGTGACCACGAGCTTGATCTCCGTCGGCTCGAAGTTCGACGTCTTGAAAATGCGGAACGGAAATTCGCTCTCGATCAAGATGAGCACGGCGGCACGGCCGAGCGCGCGCCCCTCATGAATGATGGAGGTCTGCGAGAAGGCCATGCCGTCGCCGGCCGACCCGCCGATCAGCGGCATATCGCCGAACGCCCAATGGACGGCCGCCACCAGCGCTTCCTCGGCGTTGCAGAGGCCGTCGACCAGCAGCACGCCGAACACGCTGTCGGATGGCTTTCCGGCGGCGCCATATCCCATCTGCGCTTTGAGGCGCGCCACGATCTCACTCGACCGTTCGACGCCGAACTCCGCCACGTCCTCGATCACACCGGTATGAATGCGAAACCCTTCGCGCGGAAAGGCGAGCAGCACCACGCCTTTCTCGAACAGCCCATCGGGGGAGATCCCCCCCGACGTGGAGCAGCCGGTGATGGCAACCCCGGGAAACGCTTCCGTGAGCCCGGCGGCAACATCCTCGGCAGCATAGTCAGTCGAAAAAAAGGCCACGATGTGCTGGAAGTCGCCGTTGAGGGCGCCCTTCAAATCGCGAATGGCTTCCCCAACCGCTGGAGCACAGGTGCTCGCGATGCCGATCCCACACGAGCCTGCGGCGGCCGAAACTCGCCCCATGCATCTCTCTCCCCTTCGCGCTTCTCGTTACGTACCTTGAGGCACGCTCGGGCGCATATTTTCAACGTTGCCTGCAACGCTGCCACACCTGTCCAGCCGTCGCAAACAAACTCGTACAGCCCGGTAAAATCTGACCAATCCGATTGGACCGGAACGAAGTGTGACACCCGGCGATACCACCGTCAGCGTCCTGTCACCAATCATTTATGGGACTGTCGCGCAGCACTGTTAGCGGAAAACTCCCACCGCGGCTCAGGCCGCACGTCGAGGGATGTTGGATGCAGGATCTCGCGCTCTCCGCCAAAGGAGAAAACGTCGTAAACGCGCAGTCCCGGCCGCTGCCGGAACCGGGCGTCGACGCGCGAACCGGCTGGCTGGCCCTCGCTGCGGCCCTGACCGCTCTCGCAGCGTTCCGCCTGGTGGCTTTGGCGCTGAACGGCACGGACCTGCACATGGACGAAGCCCAGTACTGGGACTGGGCCCAGCAGCCGGCATTCGGCTACTTCTCCAAACCACCCCTGTTGGCCTGGATCATTGCGGCGACGACCGCCGTCTGCGGCGATGGCGAGTTCTGCGTGCGGCTGCCCGCGGTGGTGCTTCACCTCGTGACCGCCGCCCTCGTCTACGCTGTCGCCCGCAGGCTCTATACGCCCCTGGTCGCGATGCTGTCGGCGCTTGCCTATGCGCTGCTGCCCGCCGTGTCCCTCTCGAGCGGCATCATCACGACGGACATTCCCCTGCTCGCGGCGTGGGCCCTGGCGCTGCTCGCGTTCACAGGTCTCCTGGAGCGGCCGAACGCACCCGACGCCATCCTGCTGGCGATTGCGCTCGGCCTGGGCCTGAACGCCAAATACGCGATGGCCTATTTCATCCTGTGCGCGGCCATCTATTTCGCGATTGCGCCTGCTGCCCGAAAGCTTCTCCGCACGCCCCATCTCTGGCTCGCACTCGTGGCCGGCCTCGCGATGATCGCCCCGAACGTTCTCTGGAACATCGACAACGGCTTCGTCACGTTTTCGCATACGGCCGACAACGCCAAATGGGGCGGCATCCCCTTTCACCCCGGCAAGGCCGCTGAGTTCTTCGTCGCGCAGTTCGGCGTCTTCGGACCGATCGTGTTCGGAAGCCTGCTCGTCGTGACGTGGCAGATGATGCGGCGTCCGGAAAGCAGAACCTCATCCGACGTATTGCTCGCCAGTTTCTCGATCCCCATCATCGCGCTCGTCACCACGCAGGGCCTGATCTCGCGTGCGCATGCCAACTGGGCAGCCCCGGCCTACGTCGCCGCAATCGTGCTCGTCACGGCGGTGATGGTGCGGAACAAAGCCTGGGGCTGGCTCCGCGCGTCTTTCGCGATCCACGCCGCCGTTGCCATCCTCATCGCGGCCGCAACCTGGCAGGCTGGCCGGTACACGATCCCCGTCGTCGGAGATCCGTTCGCACGCACGTTGGGCAATCGCGCATTGGCCGACACCGTACGTGAGGAAATCCAAAAGGCGGCAGACGGGCCGGCACCTATCCGCGCCATCGTGACCGACGAGCGCGAGGCAGCCGCCGCTCTCGCCTACTACGGGCGTGACATTCCACTGCCCCAGCTTGCGATGCGCCCGCGCGCCACTCCGCAAAACCACTTCGAAATGACGCGACCGCTGACGCCGGGCGGACCGGAGCCCGTTCTCTACGTGACCCGCCGCGCAACGTCGGTTCCGGAAGGCCGCTTCCGCGCGGCGTCCGCACCGTCAGAACGCAGCGTCCGCGCGGGCCAACAAACCGAAACCTACCGATTTTTCACACTGCTCGCGACCGGGAACAAGTGAAGCATGATCGCCTACGACCACAAAGCGACTGAAAGCAAACTGCGCCGGGAATTTCTGATCGGCACCGTGCTCATGGCCTTCCCGCTTGCAGCACTCCTGATCTCCGCGCCCCAAATCGATCTTGGGGTATCGGCGGCCGTTCGCCAGTTGTGCGAACCGGCGCCTGCCGGCTTCCCGTGGTGCAGAAGCGTGACGGCGGTCACCCTGGCCCGGAATGTCTTCATCGGCCTGTTCGCCGCCGTCGCGATCGCCACGGTCGCCACAACCGTCTACGTCATGGTGACGGAACGGCGCCTCCTGGGCTTCAGGCAAGTTCGATGCCTGTTCGTGATTGCCGTCCTCATTGTCGGGCCCGGCGTCGTCGCAAATCTCATTCTCAAGGACAACCTTGGCCGGGCGAGACCTCGCGAAGTCATCGAATTCGGCGGAACGAAAGCCTATTCGCCGCCGCTGCTTCCCTCCCGCGAATGCGACCGGAACTGCTCGTTCGTCAGCGGCGAAGCCTCATCCCAATTTGCGGCGTTCTTCGCATTGGCATTCGTGTTGCCCCAGTTCCGGAAAGCGCTGATCGGCGTCGCCCTGGCCGCCGGCACCGTCGCAGGTGCGGTCCGGATCACGCAAGGCGGGCACTTTGTGAGCGACGTCGTGTTCGCCGGCATCGCCATGGCGCTGACCGTGAGCGTGCTCCACATCGCGATCATCGGCATCTGGCAGGGCCCGCAACTCCGCCCGCGCACGACGCTGGCGCGCTTCTTCCCTTGGCTCACCCTGCCGTTTGCAAGGTCGCGCGGATGATCGAACCCATGGCAAGCAGAGAAGGCAGTCTCTCCGTCGTCATCCCGGCCTTCAACGAGGCGGGAAACATCGGCGACCTGGTGATCGAAACAATCGACGCCGTACCCGCATCCCTCTTGCGCGAAATCGTCGTCGTCGACGATTGCAGCGACGACGGTACCGAAGACGTGCTGAAACGCCTGAGCGTAACGATCCCCGCGCTTCGATACGTGCGCCACGGCGCCCGTGCCGGCCAAAGCGCGGCATTGCGAACGGGCGTGCGCACCGCAACGGCGCCCCTCATCGCCACGATGGACGGCGACGGGCAGAACGACCCGCGAGACATCCTGAAACTGCTCGCAGCACTCGAAGCCCCGAGCGGCGAGACCGTTGTCCTGGCCGGAGGCGTCCGCACGCAACGGCGGGCGGAAGCCTCTAAGCGCATCGCATCCAAGGCCGCCAACTGGATCCGCGACGCCGTGCTCGCCGATCACTGCCCCGACACGGGATGCGGCATCAAAGTCATCCGCCGCGACGTGTTCATGGACCTCCCGTACTTCTCGGGCATGCACCGCTATCTCCCGGCCCTCGTGAGGGCTTACGGCTGCGCAGCCGTCTACGTGCCGGTCAACGATCGCCCACGCCGCACCGGCGTCTCCAAATATTCGAACCTGGGCCGCGCCCTGATCGGCATCTACGACCTCGTCGGCGTCCGCTGGTTGATCCGACGGACGGTCCTTCCGAACCGCAGCACCGCTCTCGCCCTACGCGAGCAGGAAGGCGCACACAGGTCCCTCGCCCAGCAAAAGGAGCCTGCATGTTTGCAAAGCTGACCACGTGGTGGGCCGCACTGACGCCGGAAGAACTGCTCTGGCTCTCCATCGGGTTGCTTGGCCAGGCGCTGTTTTCGGCACGCTGGATCCTGCAGTGGCTCGTGACCGAGCGGTCGCGCCGCTCCACGGTCCCGGTCACGTTCTGGTACCTGAGCCTCCTTGGCGGCCTTTTGGTACTGGCCTACGGCCTCCATCGAATGGATCCCGTGATCCTGATCGGCCAGTTCGGCGTGATCATCTATGCGCGCAACGTCTTCTTCATCCGGCGCGAACAGGGCGAGACGGCGACTGTCATCAACCCGTCACAGCCAGGAATGAAACATGCACGCCAGTGAGCCGGCGGCAACGCCGGTAAGAATGCCAACGACGGAGCAGTCGGCCCGATGACGAACAATGATGAGCTGTCAAAGAAGATAACGGAAGACTTCCTCGACAGCTTCGACGAGGAGCTCGAACTGGAGCTGGAGGACGAGCACCTTTCCAGCGAGCAGGACGCCGGCTCCACGGGCCTCGACCGCAAGCTCTACTTCAAAGAGCTGTTCCGCATGCAGCGCGAGCTGGTCAAGCTGCAGGACTGGGTGGTGAACCAGAAGCTCAAGGTCGTCGTCATTTTCGAAGGCCGTGACGCGGCCGGCAAGGGCGGTGTCATCAAGCGCATCACCCAGCGGCTCAACCCGCGCGTCTGCCGGGTGGCGGCGCTGCCCGCGCCGAGCGAGCGCGAACGCACGCAATGGTACTTCCAGCGCTACACAGCCCATCTTCCCGCCGCGGGTGAGATCGTGCTCTTCGACCGCAGCTGGTACAATCGCGCCGGCGTCGAGCGCGTCATGGGCTTCTGCTCCGAAACCGAGGTCGAGGAGTTTTTCCGCTCCGCGCCAGAGTTCGAGCGCATGCTGGTCCGCTCGGGCATCCTGCTCGTGAAGTACTGGTTCTCGATCACCGACGAAGAGCAGAACTTCCGCTTCTCGATGCGCATCCGCGATCCGCTGAAGCAGTGGAAGCTCTCGCCGATGGATCTGGAATCGCGCCGCCGCTGGGAGGCCTACACCAAGGCCAAGGAAGCAATGCTCGAGCGCACGCACATTCCCGAGGCGCCGTGGTGGGTCATCGAGGCCGTCGACAAGAAGCGCGCGCGACTGAACTGCATCGGCCACCTCTTGACGCAGATCCCCTACCGCGAAGTCGAACGCGCGCCCATCGTGCTGCCCGAGCGCGTCAAGAACCCGGACTACATCCGCGGCCCCGTGCCGGACGAGCTCTACGTTCCCGATCTCTACGGCGAAGACTGAAGCGACCCGCCGCTAGCCGAAAAAAAGCGCGCCGGACACTGTGTCCGGCGCGCTCGCGTTTCGACAATCGGAAACGGCTCAGCTCACCTTCTCGCCGATGGGCAGGTTGCGCACGCGCTTGCCCGTCGCGGCGAAGATTGCATTCGCCAGCGCCGGCGCGAACGGCGGAACGCCGGGCTCACCGACGCCGCCCGTATGCCAGGACGGATCCTGCGGCTCGACGATGACCGTCGTCACCTTCTTCGGATAGTTTCTCATCGTCGCGATCGGATAGTCGGAGAAGTTCGACTGTTCGACCGCGCCGTCCTTGAAGGTGATGCCGCTGTAGAGCGCGTTCGACATGCCCATCACAGCTGCACCCTCGATCTGGGAGCGGATGCGTTCCGGGTTGACGTAGAACCCGCAATCGACCGCCGTCACGACCTCCGGCACGCGCACGGTGCCGTCGGCGTCGACGGCCACGTGCACCACGCTGGCCACGTAGCTCGCGAACGCGCGATGCGCCGCAATGCCAAGACCCTGGCGCTCCGGCAGCGTCTTGCCCCAGCCGGCCTTCTCGGCCGCGAGCCGGACGACGTTCTTCAACCGCACGGTGTCGATCGGGAACTGCTCGTACGGCTCGCCGTAGTTCCAGAAGTCTTCCGGGAAGCCGCCGGCCTTGAGATCGATCTTCCGGTCCGGCCCGATCATCTCAAGCAGGAAGTCCTTGGGATCGCGGCCGAGCTTGTGCGCCATCTCGCACACTGCCGATTGCACGGCGAACGCGCGCGGAATGTTCGACACCGAGCGATACCAGCCGATGCGCGTGTGCGTCTTCGCCTCACCGTTCTCGCACCGCAGGTTTGGCACATCGAACGGCACGTCGACGAAGCCCATCCCGTACTCGATCGGGAACTGATAGCCGCTGTCGGGCGCAAACGTCGACACGATGGAGGGCGCAACGGTCCGATGCCGCCAGCCGATCACCTTGCCGGCGTCGTCGGCAGCCATCTCGATCCGCTCCACAGACGTCGTGTGGTAGAACGAATGGCGCGTGTCGTCCTCGCGCGACCACTGCAGCATCACCGGCTCGCCGCCGAGCTTCTGCGACAAGAGTGCCGCTTCGATCATGAAGTCCCACTTGGACTTCCGCCCGAAACCGCCGCCGAGCAGCGTGACGTGCACGACCACGTCCTCGACCTTCATCTTGAGCGCTTCGGCCACGTCCTTGCGCGCGCCGTACGGGCTCTGCACCGGCGCCCAGATCTCGGCCTTGCCGTCCTTGATGCGCGCCGATGCCACCAAGGGCTCCATCGCCGCCTGCACGAGGTGCGTCGCGTGATATTCCTCGCTGAACACCTGCTTAGCCTTGGAGAACGCCGCATCGACGTCGCCCTGGTTGCGGATGACCTTGCCCGGCTTGGCCGCCGTAGCCGACATCTCCTTGGCGTACTCCGCCGAGTTGTAGGAGGCGTTGGGGCCGAGATCCCAGTCGACGCTGATCGCGTCGCGTCCGAGCATCGCCGCCCACGTCGTGTTGGCCACGACCGCAAGGCCACCGAGCTGCGCGAACTTGCGCGGCACAGCGTAGACGCCCTCAATTTCGACCACCTTCTCCACGCCCGGAATCTTGAGTGCTTCCGAGGCGTCGTACGACTTGATCTTCGCGCCGAGAACATCCGGCCGGACCATGGCCGCGAACTTCATGCCGGGCAATCGCACGTCGGCGCCATAGATCGCCTTGCCGACGGTGATGTCGCGCAAGTCCGCGATCTTGGTATCGCCCTTGCGCATCAGCGTGAACTCAGCGGGCGTCTTGAACGTCAGCGTTTCGATGGCAGGCGTCGGCAGCGCCATGGCTGCTTCCGCGAGATCACCGAACCCGATGCTGTCGCCCGTCTCCTTGCCCGCGCCGTCGAGCTTGACGACGGTGTGCGCCTTGGCACGGCAGAGCTTTGCGTCGACACCCCACTTGGCGGCCGCGGCCGCTTCGAGCATCTGGCGCATCGCCGCGCCGCACTGGCGCATCGGCTGGATGAAATGGCGCATGGAGCGCGAGCCGTCGGTGTCCTGGTTGCCGTACTTCGGCTCGTCGCCTTCGGCCTGCACCAGACGCACGCGCGCCCAATCGGCTTCCATTTCGTCGGCCACGACCATCGGCAGGCTGGTGCGGATGCCGGTGCCCATCTCCGAACGGTGCGTCACGATCGTGACGTCGCCGCTCTTGTCGATGGCAATGAAGATATGCGGATCGTTGACGGTCTTGTCGGACATGCCCTCCGCGCCGGTCGGATAGGGCTTCAACGGCTCACGCGCGATTGCGGGCGCAATTTTGACCGCGAGCACAAGTCCGGAGGCGAGCAGCGCGCCGCCCAGAATGTGCCTGCGGCTGACGTTTTCGATGATGGCCTGCGTCGAGGATTTCTCCGCCCGGGCCTTCGCTTCGTTCTCGATGTAATGCAACATGATCAGACGCCTCCCGCCGCGAGCTTCACCGCTTCATGGATGCGCTGGTAACAGCCGCACCGGCAGAGGTTTCCGCTCATGCTCTCGACAATGTCTTCGTCCGAGGGCGCACTGTTCTGCGCCAGCAGAGACGCCGCCTGCATGATCTGGCCGGCCTGACAGAACCCGCATTGCGGTACGCTGACCTGCCGCCAAGCCTTCTGCACCGCGTGCTCGCCATCCGCGCTCAGGCCCTCGATCGTCGTGACCGATTTTCCGTCCGCCATTTCGACGGTCGTCATGCAGGAGCGGACGGCCACGCCGTCGAGATGGATCGTGCAAGCGCCGCACACACCCGCGCCGCACCCGAACTTCGTGCCCGTCAATCCCGCCACGTCGCGCAGATACCAAAGCAGAGGCGTCCCGGGATCCCCCTCTATCGTGCGCTTTTCCCCGTTCACGGTGATGCTAGCCATGGCCACGTTTTCTCCCGATTTCACGGCAGCGCATGTGCGCCGCCAACTGCTCTCCGGAACTTGGAGGAAGAGGCAAATCCTTCTCCTCACAGCGGTCGCGCTGGAACCGCGAGGCACAAAATGCGTGCCTAAAAGTTGCGAACGGAAAACCCGCATCGCAGCGCCGATATGCCGTGCACGTGCTTCCGATCACGTGCACGGCTCATGCAAATTAGTACCTCACATCATGCGTTTCGAAAATATGTTCCTCGGAAATCAAGATTTAAAGATCGCTATTCCCGAATGGACATAACGAAAGAAATAGAAGCACTTTTTCGAGCACAATTTTCTAACGTGGACTGAGCGATGAAGCAGCGATCGAGCTGCGCACGCAGCGCGCTTCGCGCGTGCACAAGAAGCCACGCGGCCTGCAGCCGAACGGCCGTGCAGCTGAACAGAGATGTCGATCGAATGACGCCGTCATCGCGCGCCAACAGCGGAGCGAAAGCGCGAGCAGCCGCAATTGCGGAGCAGCGAATGAAAATTCCGAAAGCAGGAAACGATGTAGCCGAGTGCAAAACGGCACTCGGCTTTTCTCGTCATGGACGCGGGAAATCCGTCCACGCCAAATCGAACAACGCGAAACGCGCTTCGTTTGTCAGAAAATCAGGAGATCAATAAATGAGTTTCAGCAAATCCTGACCGGCGCCCGACTCAAGCTCTTTCTTGTCGATCGTGCCATCGTTGTCGGGGTTGGCCGTCTTGAACTTCTGCTCGATCACCGCTGCATACTCCTTGGTGTCGAGCGTGCCGTCGTTGTCGGGATCAGCAGCCTTGATCGCTGCCGCATCGAGAACGCCCGCCAGTTCCTTTTCGTCCAAGGTGCCGTCGTTATCGGGATTGAGCTTGGCGAACTTCTTGGTGCCGCCCGCCTGCGCTTCCGCAAGATCGATCGTGCCGTCGTTATCGGGATCGAGAGCCTTGAGCGCGGCCGAACTGTCTCCGGACTGGCCACACGCGGAGAGCGCCAGGGCGCTGGCTAAAAACGTCATAAGGGCAATTTTCTTCATAGTCAGCCTCCTCGCCGTTTTACGAAAAACCCCGCCGCAGCCGGAAAGCTTTGGTGGGGTTTCGACATCCTGAGCTAGGACCGTCGGCAGGAGAAATAACCCGCCACCCAAAGAAAAGTTCCCCGATGCCCCGGCACAGCCCGGCAGCGAAAAATGACGGCCAGAGGAAAAGCGCTTCAACACGGCCGAAGGCTCGGGAGCGTCTTGGCGGAGCCAAGCTTCAGCGGCCATACGGAGCATGAGCGCAAAATAAGCCCGAGTGAGCAGAAAGGAACAGCTTGAGAAAAAGGGCTTCGGCGCAGCCCGAAGGGCTCGGGAGAAAAGCGACCCGGGCCCGATGGCCCGCCCATGCGGAGCGCCTACAGGCGCGTGAGCCAAAAATGGCGGAGACGAGGGGATTCGAACCCCTGATACCCCTTTAGAGGGTATAACGATTTAGCAAACCGCCGCCTTCAGCCTCTCGGCCACGTCTCCGGATAGCGAAGCAACCGTATAGAGGGGGGGGTGCCGGTTGGCAAGCGCTCCTCCTCGCCATCCACGCCATGTCTACCGGGTGTCTTCCCGGTCGATTTTTGCCTCAAAAGGCGTGCCCCTTACCCACCCATGAGAGAGCCGCGCCAAGCCCCGAATCCAGGCCAGTTGCCGACGCACCGGAGCCTGCTCCGTTTGGTGGCTCACTGGTCCTGTGGTAAGCAGGAGGACGCCGCGCATTCGCGCCACCGAAGAGCGACAAAAAGCGTGCACGGGATGCGGAGTGAGTGGATGTCGAGATGCGGACGTTTTGCCCTCGGGGCCGGCCTCGCGCTCGCGTTTTCGCAGCCGGCTGCCGCGCTGGAATATTGCGTCACCTGCGAGGGCCCGCCGGCCATGTATCGCTGCGTGATTGCCGGCACGCCAGACGGTCCCGGTAAAAACGACAGCTCCTCTCTGTTTTGCATCTCCGAGATGGCCGCACGCGGTGGCCATGAAAAATGCGCCGTATCGCGGGGCGCCCCGTTTCCCTGCCCCGGCCTCGCCGCAACCGTAAACCAGCCCGCGAACGCGCCGACGGCCCCATCGGCGGCCACAGCGCCGGGCAACCAGCAGCCCCACGCCAATGCGCCCACGAGCCCGGCTCCCGTCGGCCCCGAGGCCGCGCCCGAGGCAGCTCAGCCTGCCCCGGCGAAGGTGCCGCGCACGGTGGAAGAGCTGGCGAAAGAGACCGTCAAATCCTCGAAGGCCGGCATCGACAAGGCGGGCGAGGCGATCGGCGGCACGGCGATGAAGGCAGGCGAGCACATCGGCAACGCCGGCAACGCCATCGGCAGCGCGGCCACCAACACGTGGGCTTGTATCTCGTCGTTTTTCACCAAGTGCGGCGGCGACCCCGCCCCGGCTGCCGCTCCGACGCCGGACCCCGACCGGAACGAACAGCCGCCCCCCGAGTGAGCCCGGAAGTCAGGCACGGCATTGCAAGCGATCCGCCCGTGACTGAGGCACTGAGTCAACCGAGCCACGGCCGCGGAATTTTGTGGCGCCGCAAGCTTGCCGTCATCCGAATCGCTTAGCTTTCTCGTGTGGGGGAAAGATTTACCTCGCCGAACGATCGTGGCCTAGGCCGCCCGGTCGCTCGATTTTGGTGCATGCGTCAGAGCCTTGAGACTGGAGTCCTTGAGCACTCTGAGCCAATACGACCGATCAGCTGGTCGTCGAACCCGACCGGACGCATGGCAGCCCAGGACGGAGCTGTCAGAGGGAGCGTTCTTCGGGTGCGCGATGCACCGCACTACAAGTCCGTCCAGGACCGCCGTGTCCTCTCCGACCCCGTCAACACCGTCGTCGTCTCGTTTCGCCAACCCTGGCGAAGGGAGAGGTGTGTCGCGGCTGCGAGGGCCCCGTTTGCTCGGAGCAGGACAACGGCACTTACTGCTAGAAGATGGAGTGCACTATGCTGAAGCACCTTCGTCAGTGGTCCCCCGACGCATTGCGACCAAGGAGCGCCGCTCATGCCCATGAGCTTCGGCACGATATCGAATGGAATTTCGTACTCCTCTGGCGCCTCAAACCTTCTCATCCTCCATGTAGATCCTGATTGACCTTTAGCCAGCAGGGCGTGCGACCCGGAAGCTGGCCACAACAAACAAAGGCCGGTCCCGAAAGGGCCGGCCTTCTGTTTTTCTAGGGTCTGCGCGGGCAGAGACGACGACTTGCGGACTACATCGGCAGGCGCGCGATCTGGGCCCCGAAGTAGTTGTCGACGGCCGTCATGATCGAGTCCGTCACCTTGTTGCGCCACGTATCCGAACGCAGCAGCTCCGCATCTTCCTTGTTCGTGACGTAGGCGAGCTCGATCAGCACCGAGGGGAACTTCGCCGTCTTGAGCACGCGGAAAGCCGCCTGCTGATCGGGCTTGGCACGCATTTCCGTGCTCGCCCCCATGTATTCGATGACCGAGCGCGTGAACATGCTGGTCCGTTCCTGCGTCGCATCGACTTCGCGCCCGGCAAGATCGGCGAGAATTCCACGCACGGCGGAAAGATCGTTGTCGACGCTGGCGGTCTTGATGGTCTCGACCTCGTCCTTGGAAAGAACGGCGCTCTTCACCTCGCCCTTAGCCGACCGGGACAACGCGTTGGCAACGGACTCACGCAGCGAATAGATCGTGGCGCCGCGCGCCTTGGAGTTGCCGCCCGCGTAGTCGGCGTGCACGGCGATAAACAGGTTGGCGTTGTGGCCTTCCGCATAGCTGACGCGCTTCGAAAGCTCGACGAACTCGTCCTTGTCGCGCGTCATGAGCACCTTGTAGCGCCCCGTCTTCTCCAGCTTGTCGCGAAGCTTGAGGCTGAACGCCAGCACGACGTCTTTTTCGACCGTGCCGTGCTTCATGGCGCCCGAGTCATGCCCGCCGTGACCGGGATCGATCACGATGATCGGCTTGAACGAACGTTCGGCGGCCTTGTCCGGACGCATGGCCGGGGTCGGCAGCGGCGGCTGCACGTCGCCGGCGCCAAGCGCGGACGGAGACGCAAGCTTCACCTGCTTCTTTGCCTTGGATCCGACCGGCACGATGTCGAGCGCGAGGCGGTGGCCCTTCTCGCCCTTTTCGCTGGCGGCCTGGATCGCGGCGCTATCGACCACGACGGGCCGCGTCACTTCGATGACGACGCGGGATTTTCCGGGAGCCGACTGGCCGGCATAGAACGAGCGCACCAGTCCGACGGCGATGTTCTCTTCCGGCTGCGGCGGCAGGCGGAGCGCGGTTTCCGCGATGTCGACGATGACGCGATTGGGATTAGAGAGCGAAAAGACCTGGAATTCGACCTGTTTCGGGAGGCCGATCAGGAAGCGTGTGTGCGAAACGTCGCCGCCGAGCGTCGCCGAAGGCGCGTTGGCGGAGGGCGGTTTGAGCGCTCCTGCGGCAGCGCCCAGCGCGCCGGTCTCGACCGATCCCTTGTCCTTCCCGTCCGCCTTCGGCGACTTGGAAGCCGCGCCAGCGGGTCCCGCCGCCACGATCGCCAGGATCGCAAGCAGGGGCGCACAGCGCGCAAGAGATGGTTGCAGCGCAAAGCGCCGCGATTTGGCATTCATCATCGTTGTGTGACCCCCGTCTACGCAACACGGTCCATTGGCGGGACAGTCATTCAGTACTGGTAGATGATGGCGTTTTACGGGACGCCATCAGGCTTTGTTATGGAATGAGAAAGGTTAACGAAACGCTAACGGCCAAGGCGTCTCAACCGCGCAAATCAGCAATTGATATGCGATTTCAGACGGATATGGATCGTGGTTGATAAGGAGCTTACGGTTAACGATCCGTTACCGGCTCTGCCATCGTTCCAGGGCGGCACTGTCGCAATCGCGGGCATCGACCCAGCGCTCGCTTCCATCCCGGAATGATTCCTTTTTCCAGAACGGCGCCCGGGACTTGAGGTAGTCCATCAGGAACTCGGCCGCCTCGAATGCGGCGCGCCGGTGGGCCGCCGCCGTCACGACGAGCACGATGGGCTCGCCAGGGCTGAGCGCCCCGATGCGATGGATCACGGTCGAGCCCAGCAGGTCGAAGCGCGCACGCGCCTCGTCGTCGATGCGTTCAAGCTCGCGTTCCGTCATGCCGGGGTAGTGCTCGAGCGTCAGCACGGCGAGGTCGCGGCCATCGGCCTGCCCTCGCACGAACCCGGTGAACGTCACGACGCCCCCGGCATCCTCGCGGCCCGCCGTGAGCGCGGCGACTTCCGCTCCCACGTCGAACGGCTCGCTCTGAACCCGCACGGTCATGGCTCAGCCGCCGGTGACAGGAGGGAAGAACGCGACCTCTTTCGCACCCGCCAGACTTTGCGCGGGCTTGACGTGCGTCTGGTCGAGAGCCGCCCGCACGACGCCGGCCGTGCCGAACGCAGCCGCGTACTCGGGCCCGCGCGATGTCAGCCAGGCCACCAGGTCGCCCACGGTGGCGACGCTCGCCGGAACCTCGATGCGCTCGTCCGCGCGGCCGACCTTCTCCCGCACCCACGCGAAATAGCGCACCGTCAGCACCTGGGCTGCGGTCGGTGAAACGCCTGCGGTCGCGGATGTGGAGGCCGTAGCCACGGCTGTTATCCTTCTATGGCGTGGTGCACGCCAGCCTTCAGATAGTCATAGCCGGTCCAAAGCGTAAGCACCGCCGCGAGCCACAGGAGCGCAATCCCGGCCGTAGTCGTGCCCGGCACGATCGTATCGCCCGCGGGCCCCGCGATCAGGAACGCCAGCGCCACCATCTGCGCAGCCGTCTTCCACTTGGCGAGCGCCGTCACGTGCACCTTCACATTGAGCTCGGCCAGGAACTCGCGCAGCCCCGAGACGAGGATTTCGCGGCACAGGATGACGATGGCGGCCCAGATCGACCAGCCGTCGATCGTCTTGTCGTGCACCAGCATGATCAGGGCCGCGCCGACGATCAGTTTGTCCGCGATCGGATCAAGCATCCGCCCGAGCGTGGACTGCTGCTCGAGACGGCGCGCAAGGTACCCGTCGAGCCAATCCGTGATCGCGGCCGCCACGAACAGCCAGAATGCCGCCCAGCGGCCGGCTTCGCCTTCCACGAACAGAAGGCACGCCACGAGCGCAGGAACGGCTGCGATCCGCGCATAGGTGAGCACGTTCGGCAGGCTGATCGCATTCGGGCGGCTGGGGATCGAAGGGTCCATGAACCTAAGCTAACACCATCGGTACACACGCCAGTCAATGGGGTACCGCGTCCCGGCTCCACCAGACTGGAAGGTTGCGCTCGAACCTCTAAGGGCTTATTCGGAAATTTGACTTGTCCACAGGCAAACGAACCTCGGCGGGATTAAACCGCCCGATGGCACGTTGTGTTTGCAGGACTGTCAAGTAGCCGGGTTAGTACAGCGTGTCGGCTGCAGATCGTCAGTGCCTCGAGCGTTTGCCGCGTACACTGGCAACGAGGCACCAAAGAGACGGAGTGGGAGCGAAAGCTCCTGCTCCGTTTCGCTTTCTAGAGGCCTGAGCCGGGATTGAGACCGGCGGCAGAGGCCGATCCCTTGAGGTTGCGCGCGATTAGCCCGCCACGATCTCGCGCGCCAGCAGGAAGGCGTCGCGGAAATCCAGCTCCAGCGCATCCTTCGAATGGATCATGCGCTGAAACAGTCCCGCCTGCGTCTTGTACTTCACGTCGCCGATCGCCAGAGCGCCGACGCCGAGCGTACCGCAGCCCGGCAGCGGCGCACCGTTCATGAAAAGATCCATGCCCTCGACGCCGAACGGCGTCACGGCATTCACGTCCGCCGCAACCAGCAGACCCGGCGCGCGCGCGAGCTGGCGGCGCGTGAGAATGTTCACGCCGGCCGGTCCGGCCGTGAAAATCACGTCCGACGAGCGCAGAATTTTCGCCTTGAGCGCGTCTGTATGCCCGGCCACGGGCTTCAGCGACACGTTGAAGGTATCGGCTGCAAACTCAGCCGATGCGATCAGAGGCTCAAGCGTGTCATGCGCCACGACGCTCACGTTCGCGCCTTCGTTCGCCGCAATGACAGCCGATGCAAAACCGACGACGCCCGTCGCCCCGAACACGGCGACGCGCAGACCGCTGAACCCGCGCGAGAAGTTGCGCTTCAGCACCCGCTCGACGCAGGCAACCATCGCCGCCGCGGTCGTGAACGAGCCACCGGGATCGGCGAAAACGGACACTTCGAAAGACGGCACCATGGCGTGCCGCGCCGCGTTCATCATTTCGAGTGCGAGCGTAATATCCTTGCCGCCGATGAAAATACCGGTTCTCGCATTCGGCGGCCGCGAAAAGATCGCGTCCTGCACGAGCGCACCGACATCCGCCACCCCGACGTTGTCGTAGGGAAGCACGACCGTGTAACCGGAATCGACCGCCATATTGCAATCGAACGGGCTCATGAATTTCTGCGGCGAAAGCATATAGAGAATAGGCAGCGTGCCGGGGGCAGCGGCTTTCTCCTGCGCTTTTGGGCGCGCGCGGCCTTTTGCTTTTTTGGGAGCTTCTGATTTGGCGGCGTCCGCACGCTTTTTCGGACGCTTCTTTACTGCGGGAGCCGGGTCGCTATGAAGCGCACGCACAGGCTCGCCACTCGACATCTCAACACTCAAACGCATGTTCGTGTTCCTTAAGGCCCCGCAGGACACGCTTACTGAAGTCCGCAAGTTCGGCTGCCCAAGGCACTCGGGAGTCTCCGCATCACGCACAGAGCAGAATGACAGTCGGTGGTTTACAAAACCCGTACAAATCGTTCTATCGGCGTTATTTTTATGCAATGGACATACGGCAAAGCGGCAAAAATTGACGATGCCCCAGCGCTAAATTGTTGAGAGAAACTTAAAGCGGCCGAGCCGGGCTCAAGTCCGCTTTTCGTGAAAGAAATCGTAAATCTTTCGCGCCATCTCGCCGGAAATCCCGTCGACCGCCGCGAGATCGTCCACGCCCGCCCGCGACACGGCTTTCGCCGAGCCGAAATGCTTGAGCAATGCCCGCTTCCGCGTCGGCCCGATCCCCGCGATGTCGTCCAGCGGATTGACGCCCAGAGACTTGGCCCGCTTGGCCCGATGCGTCCCGATTGCGAACCGATGCGCCTCGTCGCGCAGCCGCTGCACGAAATAGAGCACCGGATCGCGCGGCTCGAGCATGAACGGCGCCCGCCCCGGCAGATGGAAGTGCTCCCGGCCCGCATCCCGGTCCGGTCCCTTCGCGACGCCGGCCAGATGAATGCCCTTGAGCCGCAGCTCCGCCATCACTTCGGCGGCGACCGCGAGCTGCCCCGCGCCACCGTCGACGAGCACCAGATCCGGCCGGTCCGGAACGCCGTCCCCGATCGGCCCCTCATCTCCATTCGCCTCATCGGAAGATAATTCGAGCACGTCCTCGCCGTCCGGGCCGTCGCTCTCCTCCCCTGCGATCTGCGAAAGCTCTGCCTCTGCCGGAGATAACGGCGCCTCAGCCTCGTTTTCCGCCAGCCTGCGAAACCGCCGCTCCAGCACCTCGCGCATCATGGCGTAGTCGTCGCCCGGCGTGATCTCGGTGCGAATGTTGAACTTCCGATACTGCCCCTTCGCAAACCCGTCGGGCCCCGCCACGATCATGGCGCCCACGGCGTTCGTGCCCATGATGTGGCTGTTGTCGAAAACCTCGACGCGCCGCGGCGGCCGCGGCAAACCGAACCGCTCGCCCAGCGCCGCCAGCAACGTCTGCTGCGACGAGCTTTCGGCCAGCCGCCGCCCCAGAGCCTCGCGCGCATTCGTCAGCGCATGCTCGACGAGACCGGATTTCACGCCGCGCTGTGGCGTGCGGATCTCGATCTTGCGATCCGCCTTGATCGACAGCGCCTCCTGCAGCACCGCATGGCTCGGAATCTCGTGCGACAGCAGCACGAGACGAGGCACGGGCTTGTCGTCGTAGAATTGCGCGATGAAGCTATCGAGCACGTCCTCTTCGGAAAGAGAGCGATCCGCTTTGGGGTAGTAGGCGCGGTTGCCCCAGTTCTGTCCGACCCGGAAAAAGAACACCTGGATGCAAGTCTGTCCGCCCTCCTGGTAGGCCGCGAACACGTCCGCTTCTTCCACACCTTCCGGATTGATGGCCTGCTCGCTCGTCACATGCGCAAGCGCCCACAGCCGGTTGCGATACCGCGCCGCGCGCTCGAACTCGAGCTGATCAGAGGCCTCCTCCATCAGCCGCTGGTACATTTCACGCACCGACTGGCTTTCGCCCTTGAGGAAGCGCAGCGCCTCCTCCACGAGCGCGCCGTAGTCCTCGAGGCTAATTTCCCCCGTGCAGGGCGCCGAGCAGCGCTTGATCTGATGCAGCAGGCACGGCCGCGTCCGGCTCTCGTACACACTGTCCGAGCAGGAGCGCAAAAGGAACGCCCGCTCCAGCATGTTGATCGTGCGGTTGACCGCACCCGCCGAGGCGAACGGCCCGAAGTACTCGCCCTTCACCGTGCGCGCACCGCGGTGCTTGAGGATCTGCGGCGCGCCCTGGTCGCGGCGGATGAGAATGTAGGGAAACGACTTGTCGTCGCGCAGCGTCACGTTGAACCGCGGCCGGAAGCGCTTGATGAGGTTCGCCTCCAGCAGCAGCGCTTCCGCTTCCGTCCGCACCGACACGAACTCCATCGACGCCGTCGACTGGATCATGCGGATGGTGCGGTTGGGCAGGCCTGCAAGCCGCGTGTAGTTCGAAACGCGCGCCTTCAGGTTGCGGGCCTTGCCCACATAGATCACGTCGCCGCCCGTATCGAGCATGCGATAGACGCCCGGCCCCGACGACAGGGTCTTGAGGTACGCCTGGATGACCTCTGGCCCGGTCTTGGTCGGCCGCGCGCTCTCGCCGGGCGCAGGCTCCCCGGAAGGGGGCTCCCCAGATGTGGGAGGCGCAGAAGGCGCGAGCGGCGCGGGGCCATCGCTGGGTTTATCGTCGGTATGAGGCATGCCGGGAACATTGGCGGCCCGGCCTCGCCAGTCAAGCAGAGCCCGCGCGTCGCCCAGGACGAATTGGCGGATTAGGCCTGTTTCGCCACAAATCCGCCCGGACGCTGCTGCCCTTGGGGTCTAGAAGACTATTCTGTGTGCCTCCGGAAATCTGGGGCCGGTCATGGCGGGGCCATGCGGCGCCGGGCGTCCGGAGAGCACGACCAACCAAGGCGCGAGTGAAACAGATCCAACACCCGAGACCCGGTGCCCCGGAGGCGTGGCCATGCGAGCCCTGACCACTGTTGTTGCCGCCGCTGTGTTGCTGCTGTCGCCGGCCATGGCCGCGCAGAAGGACAAGCGCGCGCCCGCGCCGGCCCCCGCGCTGGAATTCAAGCGCTCCGAGCAGGTCCTCAAATGGATCAACGAGTATCGCCGCGCCCCGGCCCCTTCGAAGCTGCCCGAAGTCGTGCACGCGATGGGCGACCTGGGCCTCTTCCGCGAGCTGGATCAGGCGGGCGTCTACATCGGCTTCACGGCCGGCGTCATCGGCTCGAACCCGGACCAGGCCGAGAAGCTCGTCGCCGGGATGTTTCCGATGCCGCCCGAGGATCAGGTCGTGCTGATCCGCGCCATTGCCTACTCGGGCCTGCCGAACTGGAAGGAGCTGCTGCAGAAGTTCGTCGAGCGCATGCCCGCGCGCATGGTGCTGCTGCGCAAGTATCTCTACGGCGACGGCAAGACCCTCGCCGAGCTTCCCGTCGACGCCTACGTGCTCGACACGCTCTGGGGCTACTACTTCGCCACCGGCGCAACGGAACCCGTCAAGCGCATCGTCGGCACGCTCGCCTGGTCGCTCGATCAGAACGACGTCGAAAAGCTCACCATCGGCTCGATGGCGAAATGGACGCTCGCCACCAATGCATCGCGTGAGAAGGAGCTGCTCGACATCCTGGCCGACGAGATGAACACCCAGCCCATCGAAGTGCGAAAGCCCCTGCGCGAGGTCATCGAGGCGGCCGAAACGTTCGAAACCGGCAAGATCCGCAAGGACGCGCTGGCGGCGGTGGAAGAGCTGAAGACCAAGGGCTCGCTCAACTCGCGCAACTACGCCTGGTGGGGCCAGGCCGGGCAGACTGCGCTGGCGCTCGGCTGCGTCGGCGCGGCGGCGGGTGGTCTCGTGGTCGCGGGCATCCCCTGCGTCGTCGGCGGCGCCCTCTCGTCAGCCGCCCTGAAGTATTTCGCCCCAGGGCCGTGACGCAGCCTTGACCGACTTACCCCCCAATTAAATAGCGACGTCGACTGCCCCCTTGCGGCCATTCAGATTGTGCACGTACCTGGCGAACATCGCCTTGCGACAACCTGGAGCCAGCATGATCACCGGGCACGTCTTCATTGCCACCAGTCTGGATGGATTTATTGCCAGGAAGGATGGGAAAATCGACTGGCTGCTCAGCCGCGACGATCCCAACGAAGATCACGGATATCGAGATTTCATCAGGGACATCGACGGTCTCGTGATGGGACGCGGCAGCTTCGAAACGGCAGTGGCTTCCGAACCGTGGCCCTATGACAAGCCGGTTGTCGTCCTGTCGAAGACCTTGGCGTCATCGCCGGTGCCAAACCACCTGACCGGCCGCGTCCGTTTCGTGGACATGACACCCGCGGCGACGATGAAAATGCTGGCGATGGAAGGCTGGCGACGCGCCTACGTCGACGGCGGCCAGATCGTGCAATCCTTCCTTCGCGAAGGCTTGATTGCCGATATGGTCATAACGCAGGTTCCGGTCTTGATAGGCGAAGGCCGCCCGCTGTTCGGCCCCGTCGCGCGTGACATCCCGCTCATCCACGTGGCGACAAAAGCGTTCCCGTCCGGATTGGTGCAATCGCTCTACCGAAGAGAAGCCTGATCCGGGCAAAGCGTCCGATGCCGGCACATCGAGACGTTTGCGAAAAGAAAATCGCGCGCGTATCAACGCATCCAGAACCCACCGGGATTTGCGAATGACGATTTCAAGCGAGGACGAGTTCGACAGGCTCAAGGAGATCGGCCGCATCGTCGCCAACACATTGGCGGCAATGGGAGCGGCGATCGAACCCGGAATGACGACGCGCGAGCTGGATGAGCTTGGCCGCGCTCTTCTGGAACGGGCAGGCGCAACGCCTGCTCCCGAGTTTTGCTATGGCTTTCCGGGTGCAACCTGCATCAGCGTCAACGAAGAGATCGCGCACGGAATTCCCGGAAGCCGTCCGATCGCGGCCGGCGACTTGGTCAACATCGACGTGTCTGCGCAGAAGAACGGTGTTTTTGCCGACACGGGGGCGTCGTTCGCAGTGCCGCCGGTCTCAAAAGCCATCGAACGCCTTTGCCGCGATGGACGACGCGCGATGTGGACCGGCATCAGACAGGTCGGCGCAAACAAGCCGCTCGGCGGTATCGGAAACGCGATCGGCACGTTTGCGCGCCGAAACCGCTACTCGCTGGTTCAAAATCTTGCCAGCCACGGCGTCGGCCACGCGTTGCATGAGGAGCCGACCGAAATCGCGACCTGGCCCGTCCGTTCCGAGCGTCGGATCATGAATGAAGGCCTCGTCTTCACCGTAGAGCCGTTTCTCTCGCTCGGCGCAGAGTGGGCGGAAGACGGTGGCGAAGGCGGAGATGGGTGGACGCTTTTCAGCAGCCCGAGAGCGCCGACCGTGCAGTACGAGCACACCGTCGTCGCAACGCGTCACGGACCTTACGTCGTGACCTTACCCGCATAGCAATTGCGAAAAACCGGTGTGAGATTTCCCGCCCCGCTCACTCCGGGCAGAGCGTGCGCGCCTTCGACAAGGCCGCTTCCTTGGACGGGAACACCCCGAGCGCTTCGCCTCCCTGCGGCCGCGCATCTATGAAGGTGCGCGCCATGCTCTCCTCGAAACCGTCGAGCACCGACAGCGCGATGTAGTGCACGTCCGCACCCACCGGGCTCTTGACCAGCACGGTCGTTTCTCCGGCGAACGTCGCGCTTTCGACAACGCAGCGTCCCGGCTTCACGCCGAGACCGGACGGCGGAAGAAAGGTCGATTTCGAAGCCTGCACGGTGGCCGTCGGAGTGGCGCTTTCGGTCGAGGGCATCGCCGCGGCCATTTGCATCTCGGCGGCGCTCGGAGCCGGCGGCCCCATAACGCCATGCGCCGCGGTGGGTGCCGCGGGCGCTGAAACATCCGAATTTGTAGCGATCTTCGCAGCCGGCGGCGGAGGCGGCCCAGCGCGCTCGCGAGCTTCCGCGACTTTCGCAGTCGCGACTGGCGGCGCGGCGTCTGCGGTCGCGGGTGCCTTCGGCAGGCTCGCCTCGGCGAGCGCGGCAGGTGGTGTGAACAATGCGAAGTGCGCCCCGTCATCCGCTGCGTCGTCAGACACGTCGGCCCCGGTAGCACCAACAGCAGGGCTCGCAGCCGCGTCCGCGACGGTCTCCGAAACGTTTGGCGACGCGCCAGGCGCAGCCGCAGCGGCAGCCGGGGATTGGCTCGCCACGACGGCAGGCGACTGATGCGGCTTAGCGACAGGCTTGGCCGGCGCAGCGTTCGCTTGAACCGTGGGTTTCAGCGTGGGGATTGCATCGGCGGACGCACGCGCCTGATCGTTCCGCCACACGGTGCGAACCGGCGAGCCGGCGTCCTGCGGCGAAGCGGGCTGCGCGTCAGACGTGCGCTGCCACGGCAGCACCTCGACCTCCTGCCGCTTTCCTCCGCCCGACGGACAGAACTCGTTGCGGAACCTCTGCGCCACCCATTCAATGGAGTTGCCGTACTTCGGATCGACGGCCCAGCGCTTGGCGAGATCCGAGAAGCGGACCGGGCGGTTCAACGCGCGCGACTTCTCGAGGATGTGCACCTGCTTGAGCTGCGTGCGCTGCGCGACCGGATTCGGCACTTCCTCACCCGAATAGGCAACGAGGTGCTGGATCTGCCCAAGCACGCCCGTGCTCACATCCGGAAAGCTGTCGCCGGGCACGCCGCCGCCGGTCGTGCCGATGCCGGCGAAATTGTTCTGCCTCGGATCGACGTCGCCCATCCGGCCGTTCGGCGCGCGATAGGTGAGAAAGTTCGTCTCGATCGCCATCTGGAAGAACGCATAGTCCCACCGCACGCCCCAGCGCTCGCCGTGCTGCTTGTAGTAGGACGCGATGTTGGCGAAGCGCGGATTGAGCGTTGCGTTGCGCCGCTTGAGAAACGACATCAAGCGGTCGGGGCTTGCGCACGCGGGCACGGCATTCGCCCGCGACATCCGGATTTCCGGCAAATCGTTTGCAGCCTGTGCCGATCCCGATAGGGCGACTGCTCCGAGCAGGGCTGCCGCGAGCGGCAAACGGCGCGATGGCCGGACACGGGACGCGCCCGAGAACAATGCGATCATGAGACGCCTGACTTTACGCGAGAAACTGAAAGATCGAATGGGGCGACGCGATTGAGCTTCAGCCCTCGGGGCAGAGTTCGAACGCTTTTTCGAGCGCTTGCGATTGGGTCGAGAATTCGCCGATCGACTGCCCGCCCTTTGCATAGGCGTTGATGTAGGCGTCGGCCTCGCGCTTTTCAGCGCCGTCGTTCACGTCGAGCACCGTGTAGTTCACGGTCGCATCCACGACGGCCTTGATGATGATGGCCTTGGCCCCGCCGTAGCTCGCCGTCCACACGCGGCATTTGCCGGAAGCGGCAGCCGGCTTCTCGACCTTGCCCGCCTTCTTCACGCCACCAGGCAGCGCCGCCACTTCGATCGACTTGCCGGTTTCGGATGCGGCCTTCTTGTCAGCCTTCTTCTCGGTCTTATCGGCCGGCGCCTTGGCAGTGACAGTCGCCTTTGCAGTGGCGGCGTCGGCGTCGGCCGGCGCGTCAGCAGATGCTTCGGCCTTCGGCGGCTCGCCGTTGAGCAGCGTGATCGGCGGAGTGGTCGCCGCGTTCTGCGTCGCGGGCTGCGCTGTTGCGCTGGCCTCGGCCGTCACTGCGGGCTTGTCTGCTTTGGCCGCCTTCTCGTCAGCCGGAGGCGCTGCGCCCAGCGCCGTGCGGATCGATCCGCCGCCTTCGGCCTTGGCAGCTTCAAGCGCGCGCTTCTGCGCCTCGAGCCCACGCGTCATAGGGGCCGTTTCCGCTGCCGCAACGACAGTCTCGGCCTGTGCAGGAGCGATTGTCTCGGCCTGTGCCGGAGCATCCGCCTCACCTGCCGACGCAACGACATCGGCCTGCGGATCGGGCTGCTTGCACAGCCCGTCGAAAAAGCGGTTCGCGATCGTGTCGATGTCGCTGACGTACCGGCGGCTGCCGGGCGCCCACTTCTTCGCCATCTCGCTGAACGTGATCGGCCCCGAGCGGCCCTGCTGCCAGGACGTCAGAACGCCCCAGTCCTGAATATTGCGCGTACGCTCCGCGACGGGGTTTTCCACGCGCTCGCCCGAATACATGACGAGGTGTTCGATGTGAGCCTGAACGCCCGTTGAAACGTCCTTGAAGCTTTCGCCCCGCGCGCCGCGCCCGGTGGCGCCAAGGCCCGCGAAATTATTCTGCTCCGGCTTCACGTCGCCCTTGTAGGTGAGGTAGCCGGTTTCGAGCAGCATCTGGAAGAACGCGTAGTCCCAGCGAACGTGCAGGGCCTCGCCGTGGCGCCTGTAGTCGGCGGCGATCCCGTCGTAGCGCGGGTCGAGCTTCGGATTGCGCTCGCGAATGTAGGAAATCAGCCGGCCCGGCGTCGCACATTGAGGGACGCGGTTGCTCTCGCTGGATTTGATCGGGGGAAGCTCGGCCGCAACGGCCGGAAGCGTAATGAGTGAAGCGACGATTGCGACGCCGGAACGAAAAGACCTTGATCGGCAGGTCATGGGACACCCCAGTTTTCTACGCGGCGCCTTGGCCGGCTATCCCTCGCTCTTACAAAAGCAGGTTTGCCGCCCGATGGCGCCCAACAATCCGAGCATTGGTTCCTAAGCCCTTAAGCTTAAGAGCTGGTTTACGCGCGAATCGAAGGGCGACAGATGAGATCTACCCCTGACGTAGCTTTGGGGCGCGAGTGGGGGCGGGAGAGGGAGGAATTGTGGCGCAATGTGGAACGCCCACAGGTCCCTGAGCCCGACAGTCCCTAAGCCCGGCCAACGGGCGTCATGCCGCACGGCGAAGCTCTACACCGTCCCGTCCGACCAAGTCAGGTGCTGCCCGCCGTCGAGCGCGATCATCTGCCCCGTCAATGACGGCGAGCCGAGAATGAACTGAACGGCGGCTGCGATCTCCTCTGGCGAAGGCCCGCGCTTCAGCAACGTCGCGTGCGCCTCCCGGGCGAAATCCAGCTCCGTCTGATGGACGCTTTTGAGCACCGGCCCGGGCCCGACGGCGTTGACGCGCACACGCGGCGCAAGCGCCTGGGCCAGCGTGCGCGTGGCCGTCCAGAGCCCCGCCTTCGAGATCGTGTAGGAGAAGAAGTCGGGCGTCAGCTTCCACACCCGCTGATCGATGATGTTGATGACATTTCCCGGCGCCCCATCCGGCAAATTGAGGAATAGAGATTTCGCGAGGAATACCGGAGCCTTGAGATTGATGTCGAGATGCGTGTCCCACGTCCCGGGCGTCGCCGTCGCGACGGAGTCGACGAGGAACTCCGACGCGTTGTTGATGAGGCAAAGCGGTGCGCCGAGCGCGGCCCGGCAGCGCGGAATGAGATCGTCGACATCCGCCTGCGAGGCGAGGTCCGCACCGAGCGCGACCGCCGTCCCGCCGATGGCCCGGATCTCGCTGACGACCGCCTCGGCCTCGGCCTCCGACCGGCGGTAGTGGACGCACACCTGCCAGCCGCTTCGCGCCAGCTCGAGCGCGATCGCGCGCCCGATGCGCCGGGCGCTGCCGGTGATCAGAACAGTCGGCGCCGGTCCACTGGAAGCAAGTCCACTGGAAGCAAGTCCACCGGAAGCAGCCATGTCGAAAAGTCCTGTCGAAGTGCGGACGGGCGACCGGGGAGGCCGACCCTGACCGTGCCGGTATGGCCTATTTCGCACCCGCAATCGAGAGCGGAACACGGCGTGAGGGACTCGCGAAACGCCGATGTGAACCGAACGGTTTGCGAGGGGTGCGACAAGCTGGATCAGGCCCCGTCTGCCGGCCGCACAAACTCTGGGCACACGTTACCCAATTTTAAGTCACGCGTGGTCATCGGCTGCCCGCGATTTGAGCGGCGCATGATGAGTTTATCATCATTATTCTCTCAACGTTGCCAGAGGGAAACACCCTGAAAGTGAGCATCGCCCACGAGTGTCATAATCCTTGTCCGGGCGGCCTCGATCGGGCCTCTATGGTCCCAATACACGCCGAAAAGCGTGGGGCGATTGAGACTTCGAGTGTGGGAATTTTGGGGGTTACAGGTAGATGTCGATGAAATCACAAATGACGAAAACGGTCGGCGCTGCAGCCGTCGCGCTTTTGGCGCTGTCGGGCGCCGCCTCCGCAGAGGATCGCCAGTTCGGTTGGTCGGTCAACGTCGGCGGCACGAGCGACTACATCTTCCGCGGCGTTTCGCAGACGGACGGCGATCCCGCCTTCCAGGCCGGCGTCGACTTCACGTACGGCATTCTCTATGCCGGCATCTGGGGCTCGAACACCGACGACGCGTTCACGAACTCGTCTGCGGAAATCGACTTCTACGCTGGCGTGAAGCCGGTTCTCGGCCCCGTCACCTTCGACTTCGGCATCCTCTACTACTACTACCCCGGTGACGACTTCGACGTCGCCGACTACGTGGAAGGCAAGGCAGGCGCGAGCATCTCGCCGGTCAAGAACCTCTCGCTGGCCGCCAACCTCTATTACACCGACGAAGGCACGTTCAACACGGGCAAGATCTTCACCTACGAAGGCAACGCCGCTTACACGCTGCCGTCGGTCGGCATCTTCACCCCGACCGTCAGCGGCCTCCTCGGTCACTCCGAGTATGACGATTTCAGCGCGCTGTCCTACACTTACTGGAACGCCGGCATCTCGCTGGCGGTCGAGAAGTTCACCTTCGACTTCCGCTACTGGGACACTGACATCGACATCATCAGTGCCTCTGGCGAGAACCTTTCGGACGAGCGTTTCGTGTTCACCGCCAAGCTGGCCCTGCCGTAGTCGGCCGCCGGCTTCGCATACGACCTACAACGGGGCCGCGATTGGCCCCGTTTCTTTCTAGACGGAAACTCGCGGCTCTCGGTAATCGTCACACGCCTGACAGTGCGTGGCCATCTCGCCACAAGCCCCGCAAAAGCTGGGGTTCGGAAGGCAAAACCGCTTGTTTCCTCACCGTGAACGCGTTCTCCTAAAACTACAGCATTCTGCTTGGCCATGATTCTTTCGTGGCGTCTTGATTGGGGGATTATCCATGCTTGGCCTGCAACGCACGGCACGTGCTATCGCAGCAGGCGCCGCGGCGCTCTTCTGTCTCACTGCCCCAGTACTTGCCGAGGATCGCGAGTTCTCGTGGTCGGTCACCGGCACCGGCACCAGCGACTACATCTTCCGCGGCATCTCGCTGTCGGATGAACGGCCTGTGTTCCAGGCCTCGGTCGATGGCTCGTACGGCATCCTGTACTTCGGTGCATGGGGCTCGATCCTGAACGAACAGGCAGGCGACCCTGTCGAAATCGACTTCTACACGGGCATCAAGCCTGTGCTCGGCCCGGTCACCTTTGACTTCGGCGTCGTGTACTACACCTACTTCTGGGCCGATGAGCCCAGCGACCTGGACTACTACGAGTTGAAGGCTGGGTTCACCTACGAACCGGTCAAGAACCTGACCGTCAAGCCCTTCTTCTGGTGGGTTCCCGACCAGGCGAACGCTCCTCAGCAGTGGGCCATCGAAGGCACGGTGGCTTATGCGCTCCCGCAGGTTGGCATCTTCACCCCGACCGTCAGCGGCCTCGTCGGTTATCAGGATGCTGATACCAACAACGGCTTCTACTTCGGCGACGACTCGTACACCTACTGGAATGCCGGCCTGGCACTCGGTGTCGAGAAGTTCACCTTCGACTTCCGTTACTGGGATACGACGCTCGACACCGGCCTTGCCGACGAGCGCTTCGTGTTCACGGCATCGATCACGCTGCCCTAATCTCGCAGCAGTCGAACGTTTCAGAACGGGGCCCTTCGCGGGCCCCGTTCGCGTTTCAGAGCACGGACAACGGTTTGGTCGCCCGCCAGCTCCGCGGATCACGCCTCGCAATTTGCGGGTTTTCCGAAGTTCGAATCGCCGCATCCGGCGAGTTCCGCCTTCACGATCCTGTCACGCGCACTCGCTAGCTTGCGCGCATTGAATCGACTGATCCTCTCGCTGAATTTCCCCGCGCCGGGCGACCCCCGTGATCGCGCGAGTGAGAGGGACAGGAAGCGGATGCGCATCGCCCTCGTAGCTCATCCGTTTTGCGGCCGTCACGCAGACCGGTCGGTCACGCGGCGGAAAAGGACAGGCCAGCCTCGCTCGTCGTTCGGCTCCCCGCTGCCGGAGCGAGAGCAGGCTGGCCTCGTTTGCTTCAGGCTCCGGCGGCAACCCCGCCGTGAGCGCGCCGGATTTCCCCAGATCTTATGGGGCGGCGCTTGATCACCACCCGGCGCGCGCCCTAAAAAATGACTGGGCGCAAACTGGGCGGATGCCGTGATTCTCTTCATTGCAGTCATGGTGGCTCTGACGATCGCGTTTGCCGCGAGCGTGCTCGCGCCGCGGCTTTCGGAGCGGCGCATCGCCTTCGAACGCAGCCCCGATCACCCGGCAGCGTTCGGCTACAAGATGGCCTGGCTCGCCGTCCGCAGCCGCGACACGGCCGCCGTCATCGAAGAGCTCGGCCTCCTGTCCGCGCAGCCGTGCAACTGGCGCTCAGGCATCGGCTCCGTCTATGACAACCGCCTGGGCAACGACCACATCTTCGTATCGCCGCCCGTCAACGGCTGGACATTCGTCGTCGGTCTCGCACTGCCCTATCCGGTCGGCCGTACCTTCGTGGACAAATGCACGCCGCTGCTTGAAAGGCTGGGCCGGCGCTTCGTCGAGGTGCAGTACTTCTTCGCCTACCCGCCGATCGACCTGTTCGCCTGGGCGCGTTTGCTGGAAGGCCGCGTGGTGCGCGCCTTCGCCATTACGGACACCGGGATCGTCTGGAACAAGGGCCGCACGACGAAGGAAGAGCGCGCGCTCGGCCTCAAGCTGTTTGATTTCCGCGGCATCAAGGGACGCAAAGGCGACGCGGGCGGCGAGATCATTCTTTACCCGACCGAGGAGCACGTACTCCATCTCGCGCAACGCTGGAGCCTCGACCCGACCGAGCTCGAGGACATCGATATGGCGGGCCATGGCTTGGGCTACATCGCGCTTGCCCCGCCCACCTGGCGCGCCGAGCGCATGCGCAAAGCCGGCTGATTGGCGCCAATCCGGAAAACTAGGCCGCTTGCCGTTCCCGGCCGTCCGTCGCCGCTGCGCGCCCGGCAAGGTCGAGCGTGAAAACCTGCGCCGAGTGCGTGGCCCAGCCTCCGCCGCAACGCCGCGCGGGCGCAACGGGCAAACGTCCGGGCGAATAGCGCTTGAGAACGCGCGGCACAGGCTTCGGGATCGGCTTGCCAGCCGCCGCAGCCCGGCGGCTCCGCCGGCCTTTGAGCGAGCAACGCACGTTCTGCGTCGCAACCGAGCGCAGGCGCGCAGCGAGCGCGAACGTCTTCAGTGTGGCTGCGAAATCCAAGACCGGAGCAAGCGAGGCCGCAGCAAGCGACACCGGCGCCGGCACGGCCGCCACCCGCGGCATGAACAACGAAGGCAGATCGCCCACCGCTTTCGGCATCGGCGCATGGGTCTGCGCGGCCTGAAAGGCCGTCCTAACCCATTGAAAAAGCCGCGCCAGCAAACCCGGCCGCTGCACCCCGAAAGGCATCTCGATCTCCAAGACGTCCACAGACTATCTCAGATCGAGCATTACATCGGGAGGGTTAATCAATGCATAATTGATGGTTTAAGTTGAGCAGGTTACGTAAGTCGCATGACGTTTCATAAGAGGAAACCACCTCAAGCCGCGGACTGTCCCGCGATCTCCGCCATCTGCTGGGCGATCATGTGGTCCAGGAAGCCATCGAACGGCACCGTGAAGGCGGTAAGGCCTTTGGGGTCGGTGCTCCACGCTTCGAGCTTCTCGCCAAAGCTGGCCGGAAGATCGGCCGTCCCTTCGAGCGCCACGACGCTGGCATGGAAGGCCGCGTCGGTCATGGGCAAGAAGGGAATGGTCATGGGCTCGAAATGCCCGTCCGCGTGACGCCGTGGCGCATTCGTAACAGCGGCGCAGACGATGTTTCGATCGCCGTCGAACGACGCGATCGCGCCAATCAACAGCCTGGACGCCTCGAAGCCCTCAGGCGCGCGATAGGTCCAGCACTGTCCGGCAGCGAATTGCATGGCACAACCTCACTCAAGAAAACGAGAACCGGCTCAGGTGCTTGAGCCCGCATATGAGCCAAAGATCGCGGGCTCTACCCCCCCATCGCGTCATCATTCGGGCAACCGTGCGCCCAAAGTTATCGCGCTGTCTGAACGCGACGCGCGAGCCCGTTGTATCTCAACGCGCACTGCCTCAACGTCACACCAGCGGCAAAAATACAGCAGCCCAACCCGGCACTAACGGCCGTGTCCGCCGAGGCGATCCTCACGCCCGTCGGTCGCATCCATGGGCAATGCAGCGCCGGTTTCTCCGCACGCAATTGCGGAAGTCGTCCCCGTCCGCCGGTCGAGCACGAGCGACGTGCAGGCAGCCGCAATCGGGCTCACGCTCTCCTGTGCGTCCGCCATGCGCACGAGCTGTGGCTGAGCGCGCCCGGCGTGATGATCGACGCTGGCCGCCGTACCGCCCGCCAGCACGACGTCGGCAACGAAGCCCCAGAAACCGATGAAGTGCCAGAAGACCGCGCCGACGACGAACCCGGCGACGCTCCAGCCGAGGCCCCCGATGCCATCCATCATCTCAACCAGCGAGCCCTTGGAGCGGCGTTCGGGCCGGCCATAGGCCGCCACGAGCTTTTTGATCCCGCGCGCACGTGGGCTATCCGCGGCGGAAGCCGCAGGCGGTGTCATGAGAGGCGTGAGGGCGCGTTCGTTCTGCATGGATCCAGCCAGCACAGCGATGACAAACGCAGAACGACTCGAAGTCTGCGGGCAGGACGCGTTTGCGGCAAGCGGCATTGCGGCAACGCCTGGACGCCCCAAAAGTTATCCACAGTGCCCCAGCACGCAATGAAATGGCCATCGGGAGCAACGCGACCCGGCGCGAGTGCGCCGCCCCCGCGGAGCGCCAGCGCGCCCCAGCGCGCGAACAGGCGCGTGAGCGAACTAACCAGGAGCAACGCGACCCGGCGCAAGTGCGCCGCCCCCGCGGAGCGCCAGCGCGCCCCAGCGCGCGAACAGGTGCGTGAGCGAAAAAGTGCTACCTCACGGGCGGAACGTGCATGCGCGAGCTGCGGCAGAGCTGGCGCTGGTCTTCGTTCGGCCCGCACGAGCGCGGCGAACCCGTTTTCGAAAAACAGATGCGCACTTCACGAAACCGCGTGCCGGGGCCGCGGCAGGCGACACCGAACATGTCCGGGCGAAGGTTCGGATTGGCCTCCACGAACGCGCGCACGACGTCCGCCGGGCTCATATATTGCTCCGCAGGCGGGTCGCGGAACCGCTGCGGGATCGTCACGCTGTCGAAGATCCGCCGCGCTGTTTGGTAGTAGACCTCAGGCGTGAGCCCCGAGCAGGTGCCATGCTTGCGGTACTCGTGGATGATGAGCCGCTTGCTCGGCATGACGTCGAACATGTCGTCGATGACGTTTTGCGACACGTATGGCCGGGTGCGCGTCGGGCACTCCTCAGGATAGCCGCGCTCGTACTGCGGCCACAGGCCGTGCAGGATGAAAGCGTAGCGGCGTCCGCCGCGCGGCGCGCACTGGCTCTCGTCGTCCTGGCCCTCGGGCGAGTCGCAATGCGTGGGGCTCCACGACAGCACGAGCGAATAGTAGTCGAAGTTTCCGGCCTCGTTGTCGCGCGCGTGCGACGAGGCGCTCGCGGGCCGGGCGTCGTTGCCCTGCCGCTCGGACGAGGCGGGAGACGACGGCTCCCTCGACGACGGCGCATCGCGGCCACCGCCACCCTGATCGAAATAGATCAGCGCCAGCGCGACGACGGCGAGCACCGCAATGGCGGGCCACGAGAGGTTGGGCGGCGTGCGCATCGTTACGCCGCCCGCCGTGCCAGCGCGTCGAGAATGCGCACCCAGCTCCGCGCGCCCTTCTTGAAGCTCTTGAGGTTGTACTTCTCATTCGGCGAATGAATCTTGTCGTCCTCCACGCCGAAACCGATCAGCAGGCTATCCATGCCCAGCGCCGACTTGAACGAGGTCACGATGGGGATCGACGCGCCGCATCCCATCAGCACCGGGGCCACCCCCCACTCGGCGCCAAGCGCGGCGGCCGCCGCCTGCATGGAGGGCGACGTGGTGTCGAATCCGATCGCCGCGCTGCCATGCCCGCCGATGAACTCCGCGTCACAGTCGGCCGGCAGATTGTCCGTCACGAACGCGCGCACCGACGCCAGCACATGCTCCGGGTCTTGCCCCGGCACGAGCCGGCAGGTGATCTTCACGGACGCCTGCGCCGGAATGACCGTCTTCGATCCCGCGCCCTGATAGCCGCCCGTGATGCCGTTGAATTCGAGCGTCGGCCGCGACCAGAGCTGCTCGATCAGCGACCGGGACGCCTCACCCGCGGGCTGCGAAAGCCCGACCGGCTGGAGCAGGTGCTTGGCTTCGAGCCCCAGCGCCTGCCACTGCTTGAGCTGCGCCTTGGTCGGCACGATCACGCCGTCGTAGAAGCCCGGAATCGCAACCCGCCCCTTGGCGTCGTGCATGCGGCCGATGACTGAGGCGAGCGCCCGGATCGGGTTCATCGCCGGCCCGCCGTAAAGCCCCGAATGCAGATCGCGCGAGGGCCCCTTGACGATCACCTCGATGCCCGCGAGCCCGCGCAGCATGGTGGTGATGGCGGGCGTATCCTTGTCCCATTGCCCGGTGTCGCACACGAGCACGAGATCGGCGGTGACTTCCTTGCCACTTTTCTTGAGGAACGCCGGGAGCGAGGCCGAGCCGCACTCCTCCTCGCCTTCGATCATCACCGAAACCGCGATCGGCAGCTCTCCGGCAACCTCCTTCCAGGCGCGCACCGCCTCGAAGAACGTCATCAACTGGCCTTTGTTGTCCTCGGCGCCACGCGCGACGATGATCTTGCCGTTGGTCTTGTCGGTCGCGATGCGCGGCTCGAAAGGCGGCTTCGTCCACAGATCGAGCGGATCCGGCGGCTGCACGTCGTAATGACCGTAAAAGAGAACGTGCGGGGTGCCTTTGGCGACCTTGGCGCGATCGTGCCCGACGACGATCGGATGGCCGGACGTCGCGCGTACCGAGGCGGGAATGCCGATATCGTTGAGTTGCTGCGCGCACCATTCGGCAGCCTGACGGCAACTGCCCTTGTAGGCCGGATCGGTCGAAATGCTTTCGATCCGCAGCAGCTCGAACAGGCGTTCCAGGCCCGCGTCGAAATTACGGTCGAGCCGTTCGAGAACTTTCGGCACATGGTCGGTCATGGGAACCCTGTAAGCAGCGGCGAAAAGGCGTCAACGCGAGTGTTGGCTGATAACCGGGCCTATGCCACAGTTCCCCCCCGGCAACAATCCGGCATAGAGCACGTTCGTCAAGCCACGGCAGGAGACCTCATGGCATTGGGCCAGCCATCCCGCGATGCGACACCCAAATGGGTCTACTACTTCGCGGCAGGCGACTCCGAAGGGCGCGCCGACATGTCGGATCTGCTCGGCGGCAAGGGAGCCAACCTGGCTGAGATGGCCAATCTTGGGCTGCCCGTTCCGCCGGGCTTCACCATCACCACGGAAGTCTGCGGGCTCTACTACAGAAACCAGCGCGCCCTGCCGGACGGCCTCGTGCCCCAGGTCGAGCAGGCGCTGGAGCGCATCGGCAAGGAGACGGGCTTTTCCTTCGGCGATGAGAACAACCCGCTGCTGGTTGCCGTGCGCTCGGGCGGGCGCGCCTCGATGCCCGGCATGATGGACACGATCCTCAACCTCGGCCTCAACGACAAAACCGTGCAGGGCCTCGCCCGCAATTCGAACGACGAGCGCTTCGCCTACGACAGCTATCGCCGCTTCATCCAGATGTACGGCGACGTGGTGCTCGGCGTCGATCACGCGGTGTTTGAGGACATCCTCGACAACTTCAAGAACCTGAACGGCTTCTCGTTCGACACCGAGCTCGGCGCCGGCGAATGGCGCGAGGTGATCGCGCTCTACAAGGCCGCCATCGAAGACTCGGGCAGCGCGCCCTTTCCGCAGGACACGAATGCGCAGCTTTGGGGCGCCATCGGCGCCGTCTTCGGCTCCTGGCAGAACAACCGCGCCGTCACCTATCGGCGCCTGCATGCGATTCCGGATTCCTGGGGCACCGCCGTCAACGTGCAGGCGATGGTGTTCGGCAACATGGGCGACACGTCCGCAACCGGCGTCGCCTTCACGCGCAACCCCTCGACGGGCGCCAACGAGATCTACGGCGAGTATCTGATCAATGCGCAGGGCGAGGACGTCGTCGCCGGCATCCGCACGCCGCACACGCTGACGATCAAGGCCCGCACCGAGGCCGAAGATCCCAATCCCTCGCTCGAAGAGCAGCTTCCGCAGGCCTTCAAGGAGCTGAAGCAGATTTTCGCCGCTCTCGAGGCCCGCTACCGCGACATGCAGGACATCGAGTTCACGATCCAGAACGGCAAGGTCTGGATGCTGCAGACGCGCTCCGGCAAACGCACGGCCGAGGCGGCCGTCAAGATCGCGGTCGACCTCGCGGCCGCAGGCGTCATCGGGCGCGATGAGGCCGTGCTCCGCGTCGATCCGTCGAGCTTCACGCAGCTCCTGCATCCCACCATCGATCCCTCCGCCGAGATGGACCTGCTGACCTCCGGCCTGCCCGCCTCTCCCGGTGCGGCCTCGGGCGAGATCGTGTTTTCGTCCGACGAAGCCGAGCGGCAACGGCAGCAGGGCCGCGCCGTCATCCTCGTGCGGACGGAAACGAGCCCCGAGGACATCCACGGCATGCACGCCGCAGCCGGCATTCTGACCGCACGCGGCGGCATGACGAGCCACGCCGCCGTCGTCGCGCGCGGCATGGGCGTGCCGTGCGTATCCGGCGCAGGCGCCATCCGCATCAACGAGCAGGCGGCAACGCTGAGCGTCGGAAAGCGCGTGCTGAAGGCGGGCGACATCGTCACCATCGACGGGGCCACGGGGCGCGTCTACGTCGGCGAGGTGCCCATGCGCCAGCCGCAGCTCTCCGGTGATTTCGCGAGCTTGATCGGCTGGGCAGATGCGGCCGGCGGCCTTGCCGTGCGCGCCAACGCCGATACGCCGAAGGATGCACGCCAGGCCAGAACTTTCGGCGCCCAGGGCATCGGCCTCTGCCGCACGGAGCACATGTTCTTCGACGCTGAGCGCATCCTGGCCATGCGCGAGATGATCTGCGCGACGAACGAAGCCGGACGCAAATCAGCGCTCGCGCGCATCCTTCCCGTGCAACGCGCCGACTTCGTCGAGCTGTTCGAAATTATGGGCGAGCTGCCCGTCACCATTCGCCTGCTCGATCCGCCCCTGCACGAGTTCCTGCCGCGCCACGAGCGGGAGTTGGAAGCCGTCGCGGCACAGCTCAAGATGCCGCTCGACAAGCTCAAGGCCCGCGTCGACGAGCTCTCTGAGTTCAATCCCATGCTGGGCCTGCGCGGCTCCCGCCTCGCCATCCGCTATCCGGAAATCACCGAGATGCAGGCGCGCGCCATCTTCGAAGCCGCCATCGAGGCCGGCAAGCGCCTGGACGTGACGGTCGAGCCGGAGATCATGATCCCGCTCATCGCCTATCGGCGCGAGTACGACATCCTCGCCGGCGTCATTCGCAATACCGCCGATACGATCGAGAAAGAGGCGGGCATCAAGCTTGCCTACAAGCTCGGCACCATGATCGAGCTGCCGCGCGCCTGCCTGCGGGCGGGCGATCTCGCCGACGGCGCGGATGGAGCGGACTTCTTCTCCTTCGGCACCAACGACATGACGCAGACTGCCCTCGGCCTCAGCCGCGACGACGCCGCACCGATCCTCTCCGCCTACGCCACGCAGGGCATCTACGATGCCGATCCGTTCGCATCCATCGATCAGGAGGGTGTGGGCGAGCTCGTGCGCATCGGCGTCGAGCGCGGCCGGGAAAAAAAGCCGGAGATCAAGATCGGCATCTGCGGCGAGCACGGCGGTGATCCGGATTCCATCACCTTTTTCCACTCGGCAGGCTTCGACTACGTATCGTGCTCGCCGTTCCGCGTGCCGGTCGCGCGGCTCGCCGCAGCGCAGGCTGCCATCCGCACCAAGCTCAAAGCCTAGCGCCTAGCGCTCAATGCGATGCGCCGGACGCACACTCGGACGTCTTCGTGCGGAGACTACAGCGTGAGATCGCGCTGTTCGATGCGGTCGAGCTCATCGAGGCTCGGACGGCGCGGGCGCACGCCCACCTTCTTCGGCATCAGCGCGAGCCAGAGGATCAGCGGCGGAAACAGAAAGCACCACGCCATCCAGAACGAATAGTCGCGGTTCTTCCAGCCAGCGAGGAAGCCAGCCAGAGCCGCCGCGACGATCGCAGCCAAACCCCAAATGACGATCACCGCCGGCATCATTGCGTAGTCCTCCCGTGAGCTTCGAGCCGAAGCCGCAGCGACACATGGGCAAAAACTGAGGCAAAATCAAGTACGGCCGCCTGCGGATCCCGCGATCCTGAGCGCGCGGTTAACGCGCCTCATCCGGCCTGCGGCGTAAAATCCAAGCCGAGGTCGAGGATTGGCGCCGAGTGTGTCAGTGCGCCAATCGAAATGAGATCGACACCGCTCTCGGCAATGGCGCGCACCGTGTCGAGGGAAACCCCGCCGGAGGCTTCCGTGATCGCGCGCCCGTCGACGAGCGCCACGGCCTCGCGCAGCATCGGCGGCTCCATGTTGTCGAGCAGCACCGCATCGACCGGATGCTGCAACGCTTCGGCAAGCTCGTCGAGGCTCGTCACCTCGATCTCGATCTTGACCATGTGGCCCGCATGCGCGCGCGCGGCTGCAAGCGCGGGCGCAATCCCGCCCGCCGCGACGATGTGATTGTCCTTGATGAGGATCGCATCGTAGAGGCCCGAGCGATGGTTCTGCCCGCCACCACAGCGCACGGCATACTTCTCGAACGCGCGGAGCCCGGGCGTCGTCTTGCGTGTATCCACGATGCGCGCGCGTGTGCCCGCGACGAGATCCACGTAGCGCCGCGTGAGCGTGGCGATCCCGCTCATATGGGACAGGAAATTGAGCGCCACGCGCTCGCCCGTCAGCAACGCGTGCGCCGATCCTGCGACGCGCGCCGCAACGCTGCCTGCCGCAACGCGCGCGCCGTCTCTCACCAGCGGTTCGAACACGACCGAAGGATCGAGCGCGTGAAACGCAGCCTCCGCAACCGCGAGCCCGGAGATCACGCCCGCACGCCGCGCGCCGAACGTCGCCGTCGACATGGTGCCGCGAGGCACGGTCGCATCGGTTGTGAGATCGCCCCGCACGCCGAGATCCTCGGCCAGAGCCTGCTCGATGGCGCGTGCGATTAGCACGCGCGGAAGCTCGAAGTCGGCCGTGCTCACAGGCGTCGTACTCACAGGCAAAGCTCCGCGATGGCCGCAGCGCCACCCACCCTCTTGCCGCGCGTGCAAATCGCACGAATGTCGGCGAGCGTCACGACGCTGCGCCGCGCCAGAGCGGCCACCGGATCCGGGAAGTCCGAGCGGAAATGCGCGCCCCGGCTCTCGGTGCGGACCAGTGCCGAGCCCGCGATCACTTCACCCGCCAGCGCCATGTTGGCGACCAGCATGTCGTCACCCGCTTCGGCCGCGATCTCGCGCAGGATGGCGAGCGCCTTTTCGAGACCCGGCCCGGAGCGCACGACGCCGACATGCTCACTCATAGTCCGCCGCAGCACGGCGATGAGCTGGGCACGGCGCACTTCGTCCAGCGGCCGGTCGGGCGCGGCGCGGTAGGTCTTGGCAATCGGATGCGCAATCGACGGCGCAACGAGGCGGCGAATGTCGTCGGCTACGCGCGCACCGAGCACGGTCGCTTCGAGCAGCGAGTTCGACGCAAGCCGGTTGGCCCCGTGCAGTCCGGTGGACGCAACCTCACCCACGGCCCACAGCCCTTCGAGAGAGGTTCGGCCGTGAAGGTCGGTCGCGATGCCACCCATGTGATAGTGCGCGGCAGGCGCCACCGGAATGAGCTGCGTGACCGGATCGATCCCGGCAGCGACGCAATGGCCGTAGACGGTCGGGAAGGCCGTCGGAAACTCTGCGCCGATCGAATCCCGGCAATCGAGGAATGCACCGCGGCCAGCGGCAATCTCGGCGAACACACCGCGCGCCACCACATCGCGCTGCGCGAGATCTCCGGCCGGATCAAGCCGCAGCATGAACCGCTCGCCGGCACGGTTGACGAGCTTGGCGCCCTCGCCCCGCAAGGCTTCCGACGCCAGCGGCGCCGGATCGATAT
The DNA here is from genome assembly GCF_019744875.1 of Hyphomicrobium sp. GTDB lineage: Bacteria > Pseudomonadota > Alphaproteobacteria > Rhizobiales > Hyphomicrobiaceae > Hyphomicrobium_C. The sequence goes on from NZ_JAIETU010000013.1 coordinate 74,573, forward strand.
CCGCGTCGATGGCGGTGGGATGAAACTGAACGAACTCCGCGTCCGCGATGGCCGCACCGGCCCGCGCAGCAAACGCAATCGCCTCGCCGCGCGCATACATCGGGTTCGTCGTCACGGAATAGAGCGCGCCCGCGCCGCCCGTCGCAACGACGACCGCACTCGCCGGCATGAAATCGAACGTGCCCGTGCCCTGCGCTTCCGTCCGCACCAGGCGAACGCCCGTGACGCGGCCGCCGTCTCCAGATCCCGCGTTGAGAATGAGATCGGTCGCCTCGTAGCCTTCGAGAATGCGGATCGAGGGAGCCGCGCGCGCAGCAGCAATGAGAGCGTGCATGATCGCAGCGCCCGCGCGATCACCGGAAACGCGCACGACGCGCGCACGCGAATGCGCAGCCTCGCGCGACAATGCGAAATGTCCGGCGAGGTCGCGATCGAACGGCACGCCATACCGCAAAAGATCGGCGATGCGTGCGGGCGCTTCACTGGCGACCACTTCGGCCACGTGCGCGTCGACGATGCCGCCGCCCGCCGCGATGGTGTCGGCCGCATGGCTCTCCGGAGTATCGCCTTCACCGACAGCCGCCGCGATCCCGCCCTGTGCCCAGACGCTCGAAGCGCCCTGGCCGAGCGGAGCCGCCGCCACCACCGTCACCGGCAGCGGTGCAAGCCGGAGCGCCGTGAAAAGCCCCGCGAGCCCCGCCCCGATGACAACGATATCGCCACGGTCGAGCGGAAGACCTGGGTCGGCAAATCCTTGCGGGGCGCGGCGGTTGCGATCGAAGTCCATGGCGGACCTCCAGCAATGCTTCCGAAAAAATGGGCTTCCGAGAAAGTCCGGCGAAGGCGCGGGCTGAGGGCCCGCGCCGCTGTTGTCGTCAGGCCGAGGCTTCAACCATCCGTTCCACCGCGCGCCGCGCGCGGGCGGCGACGGCCGGATCCACGGTCACTTCGTAGCGCATGTGCAGCAGCGCTTCGTAGATCTTCTCGAGGCTGATGCGCTTCATGTGCGGGCACAGGTTGCAGGGGCGCACGAACTCGACGTCCGGCGTCTCCGCAGCCACGTTCGAGGCCATCGAGCACTCAGTCACGAGCACCACTTTCGCCGGGCGCTTGGTCTTGACCCAGTCGATCATGGCCGCCGTCGAACCGGTGAAGTCGGCGGCCCGGATCACGTCCGGCGGGCACTCCGGGTGCGCGATGATCTTGAGGCCGGGCTCGGCCGCGCGCATCGCTTCCATCTCTTCGCCCGTGAAGCGCTCATGCACCTCGCACGAGCCGTTCCAGGTGATGATCTCGACGTCGGTCTTCGTCTGCACGTACTTGGCGAGATACTGGTCCGGAATGAGCAGCACGCGCGGCGCACCGAGGCTCTCGACGATCTTCACCGCATTCGACGACGTGCAGGTGATATCGCACTCCGCCTTCACGGCCGCGCTGGTGTTGACATAGGTGACGACCGGCACGCCGGGATAGGCCGCGCGCAAGGCCCGCACGTCTTCCGGCGTGATCGACGACGCCAGCGAGCAACCGGCCAGCGGATCCGGGATCAGCACCGTCTTGTCGGGATTGAGCAGCTTCGACGTCTCCGCCATGAAGTGCACGCCGGCCTGCACGATGACGTCGGCCTCCGTGCGCCCTGCCTCCTTGGCGAGCTGCAGGCTGTCGCCGCGGATGTCGCCCACGCAATGGAAGATCTCGGGCGTCATGTAGTTGTGCGCCAGGATGACGGCGTTGCGGCGCACCTTGAGGTCGTTGATCGCCTTGATGAGAGGTGCGTACTGCACCCACTCCATCGGCGTCACGACGTGCTTCACGCGCTCGTACAGGGGCTCCATCTCGCGCTTGAGCGCGGGCGTGAAGGCCAGGGGCGGCGTTACGGCATTCGAGCGCGCGCGAGGCACCGCGCACGTGGCGTTGTCCGTCGAAGCGGCCGACGGAGCCGCGGAGCTGACAGTCGAATGGGCCAAATCAAGCGCCATTTGGACCTCCAAGTTGATCATATACTCACGCCGAGCATATGAGGGACCTGAAAAATACCGGCCAACCTAGCCAGTACTCGATACGCTCCCCGAAACCCGAAGGTTCCGTAATTATGCTCGGATCGAGCATTGAGCGCTAAAAACGAATCTAATGGACCGACGGCTTATTTGCTAGGCCATTGCTCCAATTTTTTGCGTACGCCTACGGACAGTAGGCGTACGCGCTCAACTACGGATCGCCTTGACGCGCACACCGGGAGCAGGCCGCTCCAGCACCACTTCGCGGCGGAACCGGAACAGCTTCGCGGGCCGGCCACCGGTCTGGGTCTTCACGTCGCCGGTCGGCTCCACAAGCCCCGCGCTCTCAACGAGGCGGCGGAAGTTCTGCTTGTGAAGATGCGGCCCGAGAATTGCCTCGACGGTTTTTTGCAGCTCGAACAGGGTGAAGTCGTCCGGCATCAATTCGAAGATCACCGGGCGATACTTGATCTTGGCGCGCACGCGGCCGATGGCGGTCGCGAGAATGCGCCGGTGATCGAACTGCATGGAAACGCCGAGGCGCGGCAACGCACCCGTCCAGGCCGAGGACGCTTCGCGCCCATCACGTCGCGCTTCGTCGACGAGGCCCGCTTCGTAAAGCAGCTCGAAACGATCGAGAACTTTCTCTTCGTCCCACGTGCCGCCGTCGATGCCGAAGCAGATGCGAATACGATCCTCGCGCGGCACGGGCCGCACCGGCGCCGAGCGAAGCGCAGGACGCTGCGCCCAATCCCTGAGCCGCGGCTCGATCTCGGCTGCGAGAATTTCGGGACGGCCCTTGCGCCAGTCTTCCCACGGGAAATACTGATACCAGCTGCGCCACGCGCCATGCTGCAGATCGCGCGCATGCCCCGTTTCGGTGAGCGCCAGATAGCCGATCGAAACGACATGCAGCGATTGATCGCCAGGCTCCGCATGCCGGCCGCGATCTCCGAACGTGTAGAGCTGCTCGACATAACCGAGCCCGAGGCCGGTCTGCTCCGCGACCCAAGATCTCAAACCGCTTTCGAGCGTGCGATGCGCAATCGGAGAGAACGGACCGAACGGCAGCATGTCGCCTTGGCCGGTCGCGCCTTCCGCTTCGCGGATCACGAGTGCAACGGGTTCGTCGTCGATCACCGCAACGATAGCTGCGTTGAGACCGATCTCGACACCGGCCGCATCGCTGCGCGGAGCCGGTTCTTGAATTTCATCTGCGTCGAGTTCCTGTGTCCGAAACCGTCGCTTGATGTTTGCTTCAGGGTTCATGGCACCAGCTCCTAAACTGCCGCTACCTGCCGATCGTGGCGATTTTCCGAACCAAGAGAAGCAAGATATTCTTCGCACGGGAGGGAATAAAATCAATGCGCTAGCTCGGCCTTGCGAGCGCGCCTCAAGCAGAACGCTTGAGGATCCCAAAACGTTCGAGAAATAGGCGCTGAGAGTCCAGAGCTGGCATCGCGACAAGATTAAGTAAGCGTTGAGACAGCTCGAAACTGACCTGTGGCGGAGCACCAAAAAATTCGAGCGCTTCGTCCTCGGCGAAGCCCGCGAGGCGGCTCGCCTCGTAGTACGCAGCGATTCGATCCGCGTGCTTGATGCCGGCCGCGACGTCCTCCGGCAGCGCCGTTGGCAGCCCGAAACGGACATGGATCGCTTCGAGCAGACGCAGCTCGAAGGCCTTGTAATCGAGCCCGATCGCCGTTTTGAACGGGCTGATGAGGTCGCCGATCACATACTCGGCCGCATCGTGCAGCAGCGCTGCAAGCCGCCATTCGAGCGCCCACTCAGGGTTGAGCTCGGCGGCGAGGTCCTCGACCAGCACCACATGCTGCGCGACGGAAAACGCGTGCGGACCGAGCGTCTGCCCGTTCCATCTTGCGACACGCGCAAGCCCGTGCGCGATGTCGTCGATCTCCACGTCCGCCGGATCGGGATCGAGAAGATTGAGACGGCGCCCCGAGAGCATGCGCTGCCAGGCGCGCGGCTTGGCAACGTGGGGCGAGGCGGCGTCAGGCTTGGCGATGCTCATGCCCGCCTCACTTCGTCGGCACGACAAACGCGCGCTGTAGCTTCGCGCACGCCGCGTGTCGCGGACAGCTCGTCAAGTGATCGTTCACCATGCCCGTCGATTGCATGAACGCATAAACCGTCGTCGGTCCGACGAAGCGGAAGCCCTCGCGCTTGAGCGCCTTCGACAGACGCTTCGAGACCTCGGTCGAGGGCGGCACATCCTTGAAGGCGGCGCGACTGACGGGCGACGGCTTGCCACCCGCCTCCTGCCAGAGGAACGACGCGAGAGACTGGCGCTTCGTAAGCTTGAGAAACGCCTTGGCGTTGTCGATGGTCGCCTCGATCTTCATCCTGTTGCGCACGATCCCCGCGTCCGCCATCAGCCGCGCAACGTCCTTCTCGCCGAAGCGGGCGATGCGCGCCGCGTCGAAATCATGAAAGGCGCGGCGAAACGCATCCCGCTTCTTCAGGATCGTGATCCACGACAAGCCGGCCTGGAAGCCTTCGAGCACCAGTTTCTCGAACAGCCGCCGGTCGTCGGCGTGCGGCACGCCCCATTCTTCGTCGTGATAGGTCGCATAGACCGGATCTTCGATCCCAAACCAGGGGCACCGCTGCCCGGCGGGCGGCTCAGGCGGTTTCATGCGAAACCTTGATCGCAAATGTCGCGAAGGCCGGCACTGAAACGGTGAGCGGAATGCCGTCTACCGTGACCGGCTTGCCGTCCCGCTGCGCCTCTGCCACGCGGTCGATACGCAGAAGCGCAAGCCCCCGCGCGCCTGCAACGGACCCGAGGCGGCCAATCTCCGCCTCCCCGATCGTAATCGGAACCGGCCCGGCCGGAAGAGGCACGCCCGCAGACACGGCGACAACGCGCTTGCGCACGACGGTGCGGTGCTGCATCCGCGACACCACCTCCTGCCCCACGAAGCATCCCTTGGTGAACGACACGCCGTGCAGCTGATCGAGCAGCGCCTCGTGCGGAAACGTGTCGCCGAAAACGAAATCCTTGCCGCCTTCGGGAACACCGAGCGCGATCCGATGGGCGTGATAGGCCTCCGCCGGAACACGCGCGCCAAACTGTTCGCCGATCTCAGCCGGGCTCGGCAGGATGAGCCGCACACCGAGCGCGGAAAGCCGCGGATCGGCAAACGCGATCGCACCCGCTGGCTCGGCCAATGGAACAGAGGCATCGCCACCGATCTCGGCCGCGATCACGTAGTCACCCGACACATCGCGAATGGAGACGTCGGCGCGCAGCTTGTACATCGAGAGCCGCTTGGCGAGGTCGCCCGCTCGCTCGCGCGCCGTCTCGAGCAGATACCCTTCGCCCGCGCGCACGACGAAGAAGTCGAACAGGATCTTGCCCTGCGGTGACAGCAGCCCCGCATAGATGGCCGGCGCCGTATCCAGCACCGCCATCTCGTTGGTGATGAGCCCTCCGAGCAGCTTTTCGGCATCGGGGCCGGTCACCGACACCGCTCCGCGATCCTCCAGGATCGAAAGCTCGCTCATGGTTCTCGCCTCACGCGCTTCACGCAACGAACCGAAGGATGAACGTCAGCGGCGGCGCCCGCCGCTGGCCGCGCGCTTCTTTGCCGGTTCCTTTTCCGCGGCGTTCGGCGCGTCTGCCGCTGCCGCGCGCGGCTCGGCGGCCTTGCCTGCCTTCAGCGGCACCGGCTTCTGGCACGCCCACTCCGCCACCGCGTCGATGTCGTAGAAGCGGCAGGATTCCATCAGCATCCGCGCTTCCGTCCACATGTCGCCGTCCACCATCGGCATGAACAGGTCATGCACGTTGTCGACGCCGAGATAGGTGCGCACGCCGGCCTCGCGCAGCTTGACGAACGGCGCGATGGAGTTGTGCAGCGGCGCCGTCATGGGCAACTGCTTCATGCTGAGCGCCGCCGACGGGCAGATGATGATGCCCATGTCCGCCTCGCGCACCTTTTCGATGATGCGGTCCTGCTCGCGATCTTCCTTCGCCGCGAGCGAAATGGCGTGCACGCCGAACACGCGCCCCTGCATGCCGTGCTCGATGGTCTTCTCGGCCAGCAGCTCCGTCTCGTTTTCGAGCGGATTGTTCTCCTGGTCGATGTGGACGTCCACCGGCTTGCCGAGCTTCTTGGCGAGGGTCAGGATGACGTCGAGATGCTTCTCGGGCTTCGGCCGGTCGCGCGACGGCAGACCGCCACAGTAGTCGGCGAGTTCGCAGGCTTCCGCGTATTGCGCAAACGAAGCCGGGTCGAGCACGCCTTGCAGCGGCTGCACGCCGATCTCGAACCGGATGCGATCCGCATAGCGCTTCTTCACTTCGAGCGCCGCCTTGATCGGCAGCAATCCAACGGTGCTGTCGGCGTCCACCATCGTCCGGCAGTACGTCGCACCCTGCTGGATCATGGTCTCGAGGCCGCGGCTGATGCGCTCCACGAGATCGTCGTGCGTGTAGTTTTCCTTGAGGTAGCGATAGAGCTCCCACTTCTTCTGCATGTCGACCTGGCTCAAGCGCAGGTTCTCGTGCGTGATGAGGTAGGCCTTGTCGAAATGCGCGTGGTGGTTGGCAAGGCCGCCGTGGCGCTCCGCGGCCTGCAGGAAGCGCAGCCGCAGGTTCCACGGCTCACTGTCGTCCGCCAGCCTGTAGCGATACGTGCCCCGCTCGGCATCGATGATGATCTGTTCGAGCGTCGCGATGCCGACGTCGGCGTCGGTGATCAGCGGAATGCCGTTCTCGATCGACAGCTTGCGGATCAGGCGCGCGTCCGATCCTTCGTCGTAGTCCTCGTCGCCCGTCAGCACGTTGATGACGAGATCGAACCGGTTGGCCTTGAGGAACGAGAGAATGTTGGGCGCCCGCCCGTCGGTGATCTTGTGAATCTCGGTGCTGGAGATCCCGTGTTCCTTGAAGAAGCGATAGGTGCCGGGCGTGGCGTACAGCTCGACGTCGAGCGTGAGGACGCGCCTGATCGCCGGCAGCATCCGCTTCTTGTCTTCGGGGCGTCCCGCGCTGATCAAGAGGCTCTTGCGGCGCTGGTGTCCGAGGAGCTTCAGGTTGAATGCCAGAAGCTCGAGTGAGATTGCGTTGCTCATTGGTCCTGACCTCGTTGTTCGATAAGCGCTGGCTTGCGCGCGTCTTAACCCCGCGGCTCGCGCGAGGTGGTCAGAATCGCACCTTATTGCAGTCGGCAGCAGCGCACCACCGGTTATCACCGGCCGTCCACCGCCGCGCGCCGAAAACGCCCGCGGCCAGGAGGCCCGTCACCGGAACTCAAGCGCACTCTTTGGTCGGCGCGCGCAGGTTTGTCCAGCGCGCGCAGGCCATCATCTCACCCGGCCCCCAGGGGTCCGGATCGGATCGGGATCAGATCCCTTGGTCGGCCGGTTCGGCGGGCGGCGGCACGGCGTTGGCGGGCGGCGACGGCTGGGCTTGAGCAGCCGGCGGGGCATCCCCGTTTGCGGCCGGCGGCGCGGCCTGCTGCGGTGCTGCCTGATCGGGCGCCTGGGGAGCAGCCGGCGCCTTGACGGTGTGCGGCGGCCCTACGATGCCGGACTTCGGCAGGCTGCGCATGACGTAAACCGCCGTGCCCGCGTTCACGAGCCCGGCCAGATGCACGACCTGCTCGTTATGCATACGGAAGCAGCCCGAAGACGACGCCGAGCCGATCGACTTCGCGTCGTTCGTGCCGTGGATGCGGTAGAGGGTGTTGCCGAGGTAGATCGCCTTCGCCCCGAGCGGATTGCGCACGCCGCCCGTCATGCGCACCGGCAGCGACGGCTTGCGCTGGCGCATTTCGGCGGGCGGGATCCAATCCGGCCAGTCGACGATCTTCGAGACGCGCTCGACGCCGGTCCAGGCAAAGCCCTGCTTGCCCACGGCGATGGGGTAGACGTACGCGCTGCCAGACGACAGCGTGTAGTAGAGCCGACGCCCGGCCGTATCGATGACGATCGTCCCGGGCGAAAACGTATTCCGGAACGACGTCGTCTGAGGAGTGCGCGGCGAGATCGAGGGGCGTCCGCCGCCCTGCTCGAGTTCCGCACCCGGCTTCATCAGAGCGGGCGTGGCGCCCAGGAACGACGGTCCCTTGCGGCTACGCTCCGGCGGCTCGCCCCAGCTTCCGAACTGGCTGAGGCTCTGCGCCGAGGCAGGCGCTGCGGAGAACAATGCGGCGCCAAGACCCATGGCCACCGCGAAACGCTTGGAAAGCAACATATCAACCTCGAGACTGATAAGACTTGGCCGGCCCAAGCCGCATTGGCGCGGCAGACCTCAACATGGGGTGACTATAGCCAGCCTTCCAGCGCCCTGCACCCCTCGACCGGAATGTATTGATACCGAACGGTATTATTAGATAGCCCGCAAGCCGCGTCACGTGGACGCGATCCTCGTGAGGACGCGCCCTGCTGCCGACCCACCCGCTACCGATATGTGCGGAACGTGTGCCACGTCCCGTCCGCACCGATGGCGATCCGCCACCAGGTCCATTTCTTCGCTTTGATCATCGCGCGCGCATCCGCCACCGGCATGATCCGGTACAGCTCCACCTCTTCCGCAGGCGTCAGGCTGTCGAGCGGCAGCTCCGCGAGGTACGGCCACACGTAGACGAGCGTGTTCTCGGGATCGCGGCCGATCGCGAGCCGCGCCGGCGGCAGCGACAGGATGTTGCCGAGCACCGCCAGCACCTCCCGGCCCTGCCCGTCGGCCGACGTGGCCTTCCAGTGCGCAACCGGATCGGAGCCCGCATCCTTGCCGAAATCCGGCTTGATCTCGTTCCACTCGATCGCACGCGTCAGCTCCCCCACATCGCCCGCATGAACGGCCGCGAGGATCTGCTCGCGCATATCCTCCACGTTCGGCGGCAAGGCACCGCGATACGCGCGCTCCTTAGGGGCTGGAGAAGTGGGAGCCGGAGACTTGGCCGCCGGAGAGGTGGGAAGCTGAGAGGTGGGCGCCTGAGGCTTGGCGGGCTGCTGCGCCTGCGCGGCGGCGGCGTTTTCCCCGGCGGCCGCTTCCGTCGGGAGGCAATGACAATGGACAACCAAGAGGCTGGCCAGTACCAATGTAACAACATCGTATCTGTATGTCGCGACGTGCGGATGAGAACGCATCGGGGGCATCTGCCTTCTGGATCGGGGGCGTTGCGTCGATCGGCTGCAGGAGCGCCGCATCCCATCAACCCCGCGCAGGATCAACGTCTGTTCGTGGATCTGAGGAACTCTCTTTGCCTGCATCGACCTGACAAATCCAGGTCCCAGTCGAGGTGAAATGCCGGAAGTCGAAAATGCGCAGTCGCCGCGGTGGCGCGCATGCAGTTGATCCCCAACCTGCTGATCATCCCCGTCGGCATCGTGATCGGGGTGCTCGTCGCGGCCCCGGTCGGCCCCGTCAATGTCCTGTGTATTCAGCGCGCGATTGAACGCGGGTTCTGGGGCGGCATGGCGGCCGGCATCGGCGCCATGCTGGGCGATGGACTGATCGCCCTTTTCGCGAGCCTCGGCGTCGGCGCCATTTCGGGCGCCATCGAATATCACCGCCAGTCGATCCAGATCGTGGGTGGGCTCGCGCTGATCGCGTTCGGCATCAAGCTGTATGTCTCCCCGCCCGGTCTCGCCGCCGTGCGCACGGAAGCTGAAGGCGTGACGTCGCTGCGCGACTATGCGTGGGACATTCCGAAAACGTTCTTCCTCACAATCACGAACCCCGGCGCGGTGCTGGGCCTGTTCGCGATCTTCGGCGGCATCAGCTCGTTCGTCGAGGTGCACAGCTACGTCGACGCGCTGACCATGGTGGCGTCGATCATGGGCGGAAGCTTCATGTGGTGGCTGGGGCTGTCGCACCTGATTGGCCGGCTGCGCCACAAGTTCAGCCCGGCCCACCTCGTCTATACGAACCGCGTGGCGGGGTTCCTGCTGTGCGTGTTCGGCGCCCTGCTGATCGGCGAGGAGCTTTGGAACCGGTGGTCCTGAGAGGACGCCCGCGAGCGACTGCTCGCGAGCTACTGAATGTTGCGATCGAGCGTGAACTCGCCGAGATCGATGCGCCGTTCCAGCCCACCTGCGAGCTTCTTCACGGCATCCTCTCCATAGAGAGACACGAGATCGGTCAGCGCGGTGAACAACGCCGCATAGGCCATTTGTTCCGGCGCAACGCCGCTCTCGGTGCCTTCATCCCAGGCTGCGAGAATGAGGCTCAGCGCGCGAAAGCTGAGGTCTTCAGAGTTGTTGGTCTCAAATTGCGTTGCCATCACGGTCCTTCCCCCAGGAAGCGAAAATCATGAAATGAGCCTGGCCACCCCTGACCTCAGACTCCCCACCTTCGAAAGTACACCTATCACGCGCGATACGCGCGGCCAGACTCTCCGGCAATTCACAGTAAACTACCCGCTTACCCTATGCGTCCCCGGAGCCCTCTTCCAGTCGGCACCGGCAAAACCGGTTAGCGTGCAGTCTGCACGAGACCGTCTCCGATCTGAATTCCCTCCGCCAGAAATCTCTCGATCGAGGATTGCGCCGTCGGCGTGCACGTAACGTAAGTGCGCCTGTAGCTGCGATATCCTTGATTGAAGCTGCGTGTGAGACGCGCCCGCCGCAAAGCGGTGCCTCCCTCGGTGTCGATGAGCTCCTTCATCCTGTCGCGCCAGAGCTGGCCGTCGTTCGCACTGCAGAGCTCGCGCAGATAGTGGACAGCCCCGAGCAGCTCGGCAAGCCGCATGAGCTTGTCGTCGTACGGTTTCGAATCTTCGAGTGCCCCCGGAGCCGCAATCGCAGCACCCGAGCCCAGGCGCGCATCGAGCGCCGCGGCTGCCAGCGCGATCAGCGCCGCTCCCGCCAGCGTCGCGCCGCGCGCGCGTATTTTCAAACCAATCACCAAGGCATCCCTCCGGCTCACCGCACGTTTATCGCAGATTCTGACGCCACGAGGGCACAACCCGGCGCGCCAAAGGCCCGGCCGGGCGAAAACGGCCGCCCGAAGTTTACCACGTTCGCGGTCGGCGCACCTCGCCCCTCGCCCGTTTGTCCGGAAGACGCTATGGTTTGGGCACGTAGGAACCCGGTGAAACGGTTAACGGGGCGGTTCGCCTTTTGCCGGGACTTGCGAAGCTAGGGGGCCCAGATTTAAGGGCAACGGGGGCGGAGGCGTTTCACCGCCCTCGAAGGTGTGTCACGGTGGGTGGGAGTTGCGTGAATGGGTTATCGAGGCGACGATTTGGACCTGCGGATTCCACAGGCCAATCCGGGAGAGATCGCCCTCACCCCGAGCGATCCGTTTTTGGCCGCGGCGCGTCCGCGTCCCACACTGCAATCCAGCCGCGGCGCGCCGATCTGGGTCGATGAGATCGTCCTCGATTGCTGCAACCACGCCTTCGATGTCGCCGCCGCCCACCGCGCGAACGAAGTCCGCATCGAGCACCTGATCTACGCCCTGACCCGCATCGAGGAAGCAGCCGAAGCGCTCGAAGCGCGCGGCGTGCGCGTCGCCGCCCTTCGCCGTGAGGCCGCCAACGCCATCGCAACCGACTTCCCATCCAGCGGCGGCAACGGAAAAACGGTGCCGCGTCGCGGTGAAGCGTTCGAGGAGGCGCTGCGAATTGCAGCCTCCCACGCCTATCGCCGCCAGGCACCCGTCGCCGTGAGCGATGTCGTCTACGCCCTGTTCGATGCCGGCATCGACTTCCCAGGCCTGTTCCGGCTGTTGCCCGCGAACGGCCCGCGCGCCAGCGTGGCCCAAGATGCATCCCTCAACGCCGAAGCCGTGCGCGAGCGCATCCGCTCCGCCGCCGCAGCGCCCGATCCTATCCTGCGTGCACCCGATCCGGTTCTGCGCGCGCCCGAACTCACGGGCCTGTCGACAGTGCAGATGACGACCCAGCAAACCCGCCTCGACGCCATTGAGCAGTCGATGCGCACGCTCACGATCGAACTCGCCAACGAAAGAAAACTCATATCGGGAGTGCTGCAAGACCTGCAGCGTGAACTCATGGCCCAACGCGAAGATACCCAGCGCCTCGGCAGCCTCACGCCGGACAAGATCCAGAATGTCTTCGGAGACAGGCTGCAAAGCCTCGAGCAGGCGTTCCTCACCTCACGCAACACCAACGGGGGCGAACCGGGCGCGATCCTGGAGCGCATCGGCCTCCTCGAACGCGCGATCCAGTCGGAGATCTCCGTCACGCGCGCCGCGGTCGAAGAGTTCTCCGCCCACGAGGTGGATCTCGGCCCCCTCATGCAGCGTGTCGAGGTCATCGAGATCGCGATTGCCAACGAGCGCGAGCGGGCAACCGCCGGCGAACGGCGCCTCGCGGACTCCATCGAGACGGTCCGCGCCATCGTCGACGCCCAGCCGGACGACATCGCAGCCCTCCTCTCGCCGCCGCTGACCGAGCGCTTCGACGCCGACGCCGAAACCCGCGACGCCAATCATGCCGCCGCGACCGAGAGCTTTGCCGAAGCCCATCGCCGCCTGGTGGCCATCGAAGAGGCCCTCCAAGCGCACGCCACCCGCGCCGAGACCGCCGAGACGCGCGCCTCTGAAAATCACGCCGGCATCACCGATCTGCTGGAGCGCCTGGCGGACGCCGTCGCCCAGAACGCGGCCAACGCCCAGGAGGCCATGGCTAAACTGACGGAGAACCTCACGCAGGATCTCTCGGAGCTGCACGACGGCCTGACCAAGGTGAACGCGAACCAGCACACGCTTGCGACCACGCTCGACACGCAGGGCCAGGACGCTGCCGTGGCCGTCGCCGGCATCATGGGCCGCATCCAGAGCCTGGAAACCGCCGCCGCCAAGCCGGTCGAGATGCTGACCGCGCTCTCCGGCACCGTCGACAAGATGCACAAGGTGACGGTCGAGCGGTACTACCGCCGCAACCGCTTCTGGTACTGGCTGTTCGGCACCGACGACTGGCTGGCCGCGAGCTGGCCTTCGCAGTCGGCCCGCATCGCCGAGGAACTGCGCAACATCAAGCACTGAAGCCACGCGCGGAGCGGCACCCTACGACTGCCCGCGCTTCGCCCTCTGCACGGCCAGCTCCAGCGCTTCCAGGAAGCGCGAGCGATCCTGGCGCGTGAACGAGGCGTTGAACCCGCGGCTTTCGCCCGTCTCACGTAGGTGCTGCGACAGATCCCGCATGGCCAGCGCCATCCCGATGCTCGCGTCCGTGAAGGGCTTCCCCGTCGGACCCAGAGCCTGCGCCCCAGCCTTGAGGCAGCGCGAGGCAAGCGGAATATCCGCCGTCACAGCGATGTCGCCCTTCCCGATCCGCTCCGCGATCCAATCGTCGGCCGCATCCGCCCCCTCCTCCACGACCACGCGCTTCACGCGCAGGCCCTCGGGCAGCCGCATCCAGGAATTGGACACATAGAAAATCTCGAGGCCGTGCCGGTCGGCGACCTTGAGCGCCTCTTCCTTCACAGGGCACGCATCCGCATCGACGTAGATCACCCCAGCCATCCGCTACTCCCCCACTGCCCACTTGCCCACTGCCTGCTGCCCGCAAATAGGCTACAACCCACCCATGACATGGCACAAAGACCGCGGTCCCGGCGAGCGCCGCGGCTATCATCACGGCAACCTGCGCGAGGCCCTTGTCGAGGCCGCGCTGACCCTCATCCGCGAGAAAGGCCCCGCCGGCTTCACGTTCGCCGAGGCGGCCCGCGCCGCCGGCGTCTCCCCCGCCGCGCCTTATCGCCACTACCGCGACCGCGACGCCCTGATTGCCGATGTCGCCCGCCGCGGCTTCGAAGCCTTCGCGGCAACGCTTGCGGCCGCCTGGAACGAGGGACGCCCCACCGCGCGCGAAGCGTTCAATCGCGTCGGCGCCGCCTATCTCGCCTTCGCAGGCAAGGAGCCGGCCTACTTCGCCGCCATGTTCGAATCCGGCCTGTCGCTCGCCGACCATCCGGATGTGCGCGCCGAGGGAGATCGCGCGTTCGCCATCCTGCGCGAGGCCTGCGAGGCGGTCATCGCGACCCTGCCGGCCGATCGCCGCCCGCCGCCGCTTATGATGGCGCTGCACATCTGGTCACTGTCGCACGGCACAGCCGCGCTGTTCGCGCGCGGCGACAGCTCGCGCCGGCCCATTCCAATGTCGCCGGAAGAGCTTCTTGAAGCCGCCGTGCTGATCTACCTCGACGGCCTCGGCGGCCGGTAGGCGCACCCCACTTTTGTCATCCTCGGCTTTATGCCGAGGATCCATCGGTCAGCGGGAGCGAAAGGAAGGGGATGCGCACAACATCTCCATCTCCCACGCAGAGAAACGCATCCCAGGCACGGGGCCTGGGATGACAGTCGGTGTCAAGCGCATCAGCGCTCGTGCAAAGCTACTTCTTCTCCGGCGCGACGACGCGGATCGAAAGCTCGCGCAATTGCTTCGGCGAGACGTCGCTCGGAGCCCCCATGAGCAGGTCGTTCGCCTGCTGGTTCATCGGGAACAGCGCCACGTCACGCACGGTCTTGGTGCCCGTGAGCAGCATCACCATGCGCTCGATGCCAGCCGCCATGCCGCCATGCGGCGGCGCGCCGTACTGGAACGCGCGATAGAGACCGCCGAACCGCTCCTCGACATCCGCGCGGCTGAGCCCCGTGATCTCGAACGCCTTCACCATCGTCTCCGGCACGTGGTTACGCACCGAGCCCGAAGCGATCTCATAGCCGTTGCAGACGATATCGTACTGGTTCGCCTTGAGCCCGAGCAGCGCATCGCGCCCTTCGGCCTCCGCAGCGGTCAACGCCTCCGCTCCGCCCTTCGGCATCGAGAACGGGTTGTGCGAGAAGTCGATCTTCTTCTCGTCCTCGTTCCACTCGTAGAACGGGAAGTCCACGATCCACGCGAACGCGAAGCGGCCCTCGTCGACGAGCTTGAGCTCGCGGCCGATCTCATCGCGCGCAAGCCCCGCGAACTTGTAGAACTTGGCCGGATCGCCCGCCGTGAAGAAGCACGCATCGCCCGTCTTGAGCCCCATCTGGGCCTGGATCGCCGCAGCGCGCTCGCCGCCCACGTTTTTCGCAACAGGACCGGCA
This sequence comes from Hyphomicrobium sp., assembly GCF_019744875.1. GTDB lineage: Bacteria > Pseudomonadota > Alphaproteobacteria > Rhizobiales > Hyphomicrobiaceae > Hyphomicrobium_C. Next base: position 89,603 of record NZ_JAIETU010000013.1, read on the forward strand.
CCCGCCGCACCCTCTTCCTCACGCCAGAAGATGTAGCCGAGGCCCGGCTGGCCTTCCTTCTGCGCCCAACCGTTCATGCGGTCGCAGAACGCGCGGCTTCCGCCGCCCGGCGCGGGGATGGCCCACACGCGAACCTTGGGATCGCGCTCGATCATGCCCGCGAACACCTTGAAGCCCGAGCCGCGGAAATGCTCGGTCACATCCGCCATTTCGATCGGGTTGCGCAGGTCCGGCTTGTCGGAGCCGTACTTTGAGATGGCCGTATCGTAGGGAATGCGCTGCCAGTCGCGGTCCACGCGCTTGCCGTCGGCGAACTCTTCGTAGACCGACGTGAGCACCGGCTCCATCGTCTGGAAGATGTCTTCCTGCTCGACGAAGCTCATCTCGACGTCGAGCTGGTAGAACTCGCCGGGCAGGCGGTCGGCTCGCGGATCCTCGTCGCGGAAGCACGGCGCGATCTGGAAGTAGCGGTCGAAACCGGACACCATCAGAAGCTGCTTGTACTGCTGCGGCGCCTGCGGGAGCGCGTAGAACTTGCCGGCATGGATGCGCGACGGCACGAGGAAGTCGCGCGCGCCTTCAGGCGACGAGGCCGTCAGGATCGGCGTCGGAAACTCGTTGAAGCCCGCTTCATGCATGCGCCGCCGGATCGAAGACGTGATCGCCAACCGCTTCATGATGATGCCGTGCAGCGTCTCGCGCCGCAGATCCAGGAAGCGATAGGTGAGCCGCAAGTCTTCCGGATAGTCGGGCTCACCGAACACGGGGACCGGCAGCTCCTTGGCTTCCGACAGCACCTCGATCTCGGTCGCGTAGACCTCGATCTCGCCGGTCGGCAGCTCGGCGTTGGTCGTGCCGTCGGGGCGCTGGCGCACCGCGCCGTCGATCCGCACAACCCACTCGGAGCGCAGCTTTTCGGCCGTCTTGAAGGCGGCGCTGTCGGGATCGGCCACCACCTGCGTGAGGCCATAGTGATCGCGCAGGTCGATGAACAGCACGCCGCCGTGGTCGCGCACGCGGTGCACCCAGCCCGAAAGCCGTGCCGTAGTCCCGATATCCGTGGCCCGCAACGCGCCGCACGTATGCGACCGGTACCGATGCAGCTGAGCGCCGCCAACTGCCGAAGTCTTTGCGTTCGCCATAGCCCCGCAACCCGCCTGATCTTTGCCTTTTTGAGAAGGCGGACAAGCGCATGAATAGGCCCCCAAAGTCAAGACTTGGGGGGCTCTGGCCCCACCGGCGAGGGCCTGCTTCCGGCCGGGCACGCATTTTGGCCCCGAGGCGCCTCAGCGCCGCCCCGGAGCACCTACTGCCTGCTACCTAGAGCATCACGACCAGCACCACCCAGAGGGCAAGCGACGCCGCAAACAGCCCCGTGCTGACCTTCAAATTCCACGACGACTGACGGAATTCCCGTTCCAGCGCGCCGAGCTCGGTCAGCCTACGGCTGACCGCTTCAAAATCCCGAAACGCGTGATAGTCGCCTTTCGAATTTCCATCGACGGCATCAACGCGCGTTTTCAAATAATCGAATCTGCGGCTCAAATCGTCAAGCTTCGCGGCGCGCAATTTATGCTCACGTTCGAGAAATTCAGAAAACCGATAGCTGCGCACGGAATCGTCCCGCAATTCCGCGATATCGCTTTTTACGAGTTGCAGCTCCCGGCCGAGGGATTTCATCTCGATGAGCATCTGGTCGAGCTTGATCGCCGTATCGGCGACGAACGCATCGCGCGCGATAAGCTGCACCGAGGGCCCGGGCCTCGCCGGCTCAAGCGCGTGCCGTTCCACAAGATAGTTGTGTAACGGCGGTAACCGGCTGCCTTTCGGGGCTTTCGGTTTCTGCCTCGTGATCTCCAGCACGCCGAACTCCCAACGCGGCCGCCCGGATCGAAAGGGCTGGCCGAAGAGACCAATAGAGCCATTCCGGCAGCGGACCGCCGGTCACGAAACAAGACGCTTTTTCCACGCGAATGGAAAGCTATCGAGACCGTTCGAAGTTGAGAATGAGTTTCAGGCACCGGTCGCAATTGAGCGACGGGCATGACCCGGAAACGACACCCGCTGAATTCGCACGCACGATCAACCACGCCCTGCACTTTTTATACAACGTCGGGCATTTTCTGACTAGATGTCGCACCGAAAGAAATTACGATTTCACGCGAATTAATTTCGCGCTTCGGCGGACCTTAGCCCCGCCCGGCCGAAGCACCTCTGCGTGCGCGGGATCCTCTGCCGCCTCGCCGAGCATCCGGCGCGAAGCGCGCGGCCCTGCGCAAGAGCCGCCGAGAAGACGTGGCGAGACATCGCTCCCCGCCCCGAACCAAATCCCAGCCCCATCGAATCCGGCCGCCGAGTCTCCTGCGCCAACCCGAGCCCGGCGCACCCGACCACGGCCGGGGCAAGCCCCGTTTCCGGCCTATTTCCACGCCCCACGGCCGATCTGACAGGGGGGACTAGCGATCTCCCCCCCGGCATGCGTATAAACGACCCGCAATGCGCGTCATTACCACCACATCGGCCCTCACCGAGATCTGCTCCCGACTTGCCGAAGGCGAATTCGTCGCCGTCGACACGGAGTTCATGCGTGAGCAAACATTCTGGCCCGACCTCTGCCTGATCCAGCTCGCGGGTCCGGGCGAGGAGGCTATTGTCGATCCGATGGCGCCGGGCATCGACCTCAAGCCGTTTTACGAGCTGATGGCCGACACGCGGGTGGTCAAGGTCTTCCACGCCGCCCGCCAGGACGTCGAAATCGTCTTCTGCGAGGCGGGCCTGATCCCCACGCCGATCTTCGACACCCAGATCGCAGCCATGGTTTGCGGCTTCGGCGAAAGCGTGAGCTACGTCAATCTGGTCAAGAAAATCACCGGGCGCGACCTCGACAAAAGCTCCCGCTTCACTGACTGGAGCCGCCGGCCGCTCACCGAAAAGCAGCTCGTCTATGCTCTGGGCGACGTCACCCATCTCCGCGACATCTACATCGCGCTGAAAGCCGAGCTCGAGAGCACGGGCCGCGCGTCTTGGCTGGACGAAGAGATGGCCGACCTGACGGCTCCTTCGACTTACGAGAGCCACCCCGAGAACGCCTGGCAGCGCCTCAAGATGCGCGTCAAGAACCGCAAGGCCCTGGCCGTTCTCATCGAGCTGGCCGCCTGGCGCGAACGCCTCGCCCAGGCGCAGGACGTGCCGCGGGGGCGCATCCTGCGCGACGAGGCTCTCTACGACATCGCCAACCAGCTTCCGACTTCCGTCGAGAAGCTCTCCGAGCTCAGAACCTTGAGCGACGGCTTTGCCCGCTCCCAGCGCGCGCGCGACATCATCGACGCGGTGGCGCGCGGCCTCGAACGCGATCCGAAGACGCTGCCGCCGCTGACCCACAGCCAGCCGATGTCGGCAGAGGCCACGGCCACGATCGAACTGCTGAAAGTGCTGCTCAAGGCCGCTGCCGCGCGCAATCGCGTAGCGCCTCGCCTGATCGCCGATTCCGAGGATCTCGAGCGCATCGCCAGCGAAGCCGAGCCCGACGTGGCGGCCATGAAAGGCTGGCGGCGTCAACTGTTCGGCGACGACGCCCTCAAGCTGAAACGCGGCGAGCTGGCGCTGACGCTGTCGAAAGGCGAAGTCCTCGCCATCAGCTCCAGCAAAGGCTGAGTTTCAGCAGCGGCAGCGTGCGCACGACCGCCGACGGTCTCACTGCCGACTGCCTTACCGCCTCACTCCCCCGGCTGCCCGCTAACCAACCTACTTCCTCGGGTCATACCGGTGCTTCTGGCGCCACTCGGAAAGAAAGTACGACAGCCCCTCGTCGATGGTGTCCGGCAACACGATCCGCACCGTCACAAGCTCATCGCCCGTCGCGCCCGTCGTCGCATTGCGCACGCCCTTGCCCTTGAGCCGCAGCACCTGGCCAGAACTCGTGCCTTTCGGGATCGTGAGCTGAACGCGCCCGCCTGCGGTCGGAACCTCGACCTTGCCCCCCAGCACCGCTTCGTCGAGCGTGATCGGCAGATCCAGCAGGATGTCGTCACCCTCACGCCGGAAATCGCGGTGTGGGCGGACGTGAATTTCGACGAGCGCATCGCCCGTCTCGCCTCCGGCGATCCCCGGCTCGCCGCGCCCCCTGAGGCGCAGAACCTGTCCGTCCGTCACGCCTTCCGGCACATTGAGATCGAGCACACCCGCATCCGGCAGCGTCACGCGCTTCTTCGCGCCCTGCACCGCCTCAAGAAAATCGACATCGAGCGTATAGCGCACGTCGCGTCCCCGGGTGGCGAAGTTGCCGCCGCGCGCCCCCGCCCGGCCGCCGCCCGAAAAGAGATCCGAGAACACGTCGCCGAAATCCTCGAAAATCGGCCCGCCCCGGCCGCGTGCCCCGGCGCCGCCGGCCGCTCCCTGCGGCCGCCAAGTCTGCCGGCGCGGCTCGCCCGTGGCATCGATCTCTCCGGTATCGAACTGGCGCCGCCGCTCCGGGTCGCCGAGAATTTCGTGCGCCGCCGTCACCTTCTTGAAGCGTTCCTCCGCCGTCTTGGCGGGATTGACGTCCGGATGCAGCTCCTTGACGAGCTTCAGGTACGCCTTCCTGATCTGATCGTCCGTCGCGCCGTGCGGCACTCCCAGAACGGTATACGGGTCGTCAGCCATGTCCGGCGAGCATCCTAGGCGTCAAGATCGATCCATTCGGCCGCGCAACGCGGCCACCCTGCGCCGCACGACGCAGATTGATACGAAATCTCGCCCCGGCGAGACCAGCGCAAAATGAGACCGCGCGCGCCTCGCGCTTACTTTGCGATGCGGATTTCCGGCTCGCGCGACAGCAAAGCGGCCAGCACCCCGAATCGGCGGCGCAGCCGCTCCCCATCCAGCGCCGCATAGCTTTTGGGCAGCGTCAGGACGAGCGTCGTGCCTTCATGCGAAAGCTGCGTCTCGTCAATAACCCCGGGCATGCCAATTGAGAGCATATGTGCCGTCCGCACCGCCGCGCCGATGATGCGCGCGCGCTTCTGCGCCCGCTTGCTGATCGCGGCCCGGAGCCGTGTCGACAGTGCATCGATCGAAGCACCCTCGTCGGATCCCACGTGCCGATGATAGACGGCAAGCGCCAGGAAGATGCGGCCCGGGTGATCGATGCCGGAAAGCCCCGCATGCGCGATCACGTTGAGGCTCTGCTCGCCGCGATAATCGGGGTGCGCGCGCCAGCCGATGTCCGAGAGCAGGCAGGCCGCGTACCGCAACCGGCGCTCTTCAGGCGTTTCCTTGGGGCCGTCGCCTTCGAAAAGCGCGTCCGTCCAGACGCAGAGCTCATGAGCGTGCACCACCGAGCGCGAGCGCAGGCGCGCGTAGTCTTCGCAGAAGCAGAGCAGCGGATCCTTCGCCTGCTCGTGGCGCGTCATGAGGCTGTAAAGCAGCCCCTCGCGGATGCCGTAAACCGACAGCACGACCTCGGAAGGCGCCATCGCTTCGAGCAGCCGCTCGAGCACGAGCGCGCCGAACGGCACGACTTCGCGCCGCGCACGCGCCACTTCCTCCATGCCCGGCATCGTCGCCAGCTTCTTGTGCCGGCGGATGAACTGGCAGAATTCGATCATCTCTCGCGTCGAAACGGCGTAGCCCTGCATGACGCGGAGCGGATAGTTGAGTTGCACCATGTGCAGCTTGGCGAGCGCCCGCCACGTGCCGCCGACGGCGAAGAACGGACGGCCGCGCCCGCTCATCAGCCATTCGGTTTTCGCGATCGCCTCATCGACGATGGGCAATGCGCGCTCGATCTTGTTGCCGGTCTGATCGATCAGCCGAAGCCCGCCGAGCGGCAACGTGGATGCGTTGGAGATCGTCGCCGGATTGATGTCGATCAGCTCGAGGCTGCCGCCGCCGAGATCGCCGGCCGTACCGTTGGCCTCCCAGAAGCCCATCCGAATGCCGCACGCGGCAAGCTCTGCTTCCTTTTCGCCGGAGAGCACTTCGATGCGCGTTCCCGCAGCCCGCTCGGCGCGCTGGATGAAGCTGCGCCCGTCCTCGGCCTCGCGCACGGCCGCCGTCGCCAGCACGCGCAGGTTCTTCACCTTGAGGATGCGCGCGATGACGCGAAAGCGGCTCAGCGCTTCAAGCGCTCGCTCGACGCTTTCGTCTCCGAGCCGTCCCGTCGATACGATCGCCTTGCCGAGACCGCAGAGTACTTTTTCATTGAAGATCGGAAGGGCGGCGCGCACCGCTCCTTCGTATACGACAAGGCGCACCGAGTTCGACCCGATGTCGATCACACCGAGCGGTTCAAGCTCCGTCGCCTTTCCCCGCCCGCCGAACACCTGCGTCAAGCTCACCAATTCCGCCCAGACTCGTGCTTGTTGCCAAAGGAGAAATGCGTCGAGACATCCGGGCGCATGCAGTCCCCGGCCAACGCACGATGGTCACCTGATAGGGGGTCACACGCACACGGTCTAGTCTTTTTGCATGAAATCGAAGCGCGGCGGAAAATGATCCTTAAGCGACTGTCCGCGCCCGGAAAGCGAAGGATTTGTCATAAAATACTTGTGTGCGTTGAAGGGCGCTTCGCCTTCCGCCGGTACGATTCGCGACGATGAACCGTCTCCCTTGATTTCCCAGCTTTGCTGGTTGTCCTTGAGATTGGCCACCATGATCTGGTCGAGCACCTGCTCGTGCACCGTCGGGTTCTTTATCGGCGTCATCGCCTCGACGCGCCGGTCGAGATTGCGCGGCATCATATCCGCCGAGCTGATGTAGACGGCCGCTGTGGGTGACGGCAGCCCTTCGCCTTGTCCGAAGCAGTAGATGCGCGCGTGCTCGAGGAAGCGTCCGATGATGCTCTTGACGCGAATGTTCTCGGACAGCCCCGGAATGCCCGGCCGCAGGCAGCAGACGCCGCGCACGACGAGATCGATCTCGACGCCCGCCTGGCTGGCCTCGTAGAGCGCATCGATGATCTGCGCATCGACGAGCGAGTTCATCTTCATCCAGATCGCGCCGGGACGTCCCGCCTTCACGTGCTCGATCTCGCGACGGATGTGATCCAGGATCCGGTGGCGGATGCCGCGCGGACTGGCCGCCATGTTCTCGAGCTCAGAAGGCTCTCCGTATCCCGTGACGAAGTTGAGGATGCGCGTCGCGTCCCGCGCGATCCCCGAGTCCGTCGTAAAGAGCGACAGGTCCGTGTAGATGCGCGCTGTTTGCGAGTGATAGTTGCCCGTGCCGATATGGCAGTAGGTCACGAGTTCCGAGTTCTCGCGCCGCACGATCTGCCCAAGCTTGGCGTGGGTCTTCAGCTCGATGAACCCGTACACGACGTGCACGCCGGCCTTTTCGAGGTCGCGCGCCCAGCGAATGTTGGCGGCCTCGTCGAAACGCGCCTTCAGCTCGACAACGGCCGTGACCGACTTGCCCGCTTCCACCGCTTCCTTGAGAGCCTGCACGATGGGGCTGTCGTTGCTGGTGCGATAGAGCGTCCACTTGATGGCCATCACGTTCGGATCGGCCACCGCCTGCCGCAGGAACTGCACCACCACGTCGAAGCTCTCGTACGGATGGTGGACGAGAATGTCCTTCTTGCTGATGGCCGCGAAGCAGTCGCCGTTGAATTCGCGAATGCGCTCCGGAAAGCGCGGATTGTAAACCTTGAAGATCAGGTCGGGCCGGTTGGAGACGATCAACTGCGAGGTATCGGAAAGCCCGAGCAGGCCCTCCTTGATGAACACGGATTCCTCGCCGACCTCCAACTCGTCGATGACGAACTTTTTCAGCCTGTCGGGCATTTTCGCGTCGAGTTCGAGTCGGATCACATGTCCGCGGCGGCGCCGCTTGAGCAGCGTCTCGAACGACCGCACCAGGTCCTCGGCTTCTTCCTGCAGCTCCACGTCGCTGTCGCGCAACACGCGGAACGCGCCCTGGCTGTTGACGTCGAAGCCCGGAAACAGCTCCGAGATGAACATGCCGATCAGCGCCTCGATCCGGATGAAGCGGATGCGCTCTTCTGTGCTGTCTTCCGCGCGCAACCGAATGAAGCGTTCGAGCTGGCCCGGGATCGGAATGAGACCGCTCATCGACTTCGCATCGCTCTTGCGCTGCATCCACACGGCCATCGTCAGGCCGAGGTTGGGGATGAACGGGAACGGATGCGCGGGGTCCACGGCGATCGGTGTGAGGATCGGAAACACGTGCGACATGAACAGGCGTTCGAGCCAGACCTTCTCGGTGCTGGTGAGATCTGCCGGCTCGACGATGGCGATCCCCGCCGCGGCCATGTCCCGCTTTACTTCGATCCAGCAGGCCTGCTTGTCGGCCACCAGCCGCGCCGCGAAGCGGTTGACCTCAGCGAGCTGCTGCGACGGCGTCAGGCCGTCCTGCGTCAGCGTCGTCACGCCGGCCGCGATCTGGCCGTAGATGCCGGCCGCGCGCACCATGTAGAATTCGTCGAGGTTGGACGCCGAGATGGAGAGAAACCGCAGTCGCTCGAGCACCGGATGGTTCTTGTTCTGCGCCTCTTCCAGAACGCGGCGGTTGAACTGCAACCAGGACAGCTCGCGATTATAGAACCGGGCCGGACCCTCGGGCACCTCAGGCGCGGGCGTGGGCGCAGGCGCGCGACGTTCGGATCCCTTGGTCTTCGATCTCGTCGAGGTCATGGCGATGTTTCCTGCAGCGTCCGGTTCAATCGACCGGGATGAGGCGTGCGTTGTGCGACAGTATGATGACAGCGAAACAGCTTGCCGGGGCTATTCGTCACGCTCCTCCGGCTCTTCATCGGGGCGGTCGGCGGCGAGGGCCGCCGCGGCGATGGCGCGTGTCACTTTTCGTTGGGCCGCGAGCGAAAGCCGGTCGCAATGCGCCACGACTCTTAGGATCGCATCCATCGAGCGCTCCATGTGGAGCGCGAGGTAGCTGACGATATGCGGCTCTACCATGAGCTGCCGGTCGGAGAACAATTTCACGAGCACGGATCGGATCAGAGATTCGTCGGGCGAGGAAATCTGCACGGGCGACGTGGCCCTGAGCCGCGACCGCAGATCCGGCAGCGTGATCGCGATGTCTCCGGGCGCCGCGCGCGATGTCATGAGCAGCGCGCCGGATTTTTCGCGCGCGAGATTGAGAAGGTGAAACAGGATCTGCTCGTCGCTCACGCCGCGATCGATATCCTCCACCACGAGCGTGGGCGTGACTTCGAAACCGCGCACGACACCCTCTTCGAGCGCACGCGCAGCCACGACCGCCGCGCCGGAACGGCGGCGCCACACGTTCGCGAGATGGCTCTTGCCCGAACCCGCAGGGCCGACGACGACCTGTGACGGTTGCGGCCAGTGCGGCCAGGCGTCCACAAGGTCTACGGCAGCCGCGTTCGAGCGGCTGACGAGAAAATCCTCCGCCTCCTGCGCCTGCCGGTGCGGCAACGCCAGCACGAGTTGCTCCGGCGTCTCTTTGGCTCGAAGCGTCATGGTCCCGCCTCGCTGGTCAGAGGCTCGCTGGTCAGAGGATCGGGCGCGCCTTGGTAGACGGAGCTCTTGAGATAGACGTCGATTGCGAACCGGATCAGCACGCCGAGCGCGGCCGCGAGCGGCACGGCGATTAACGTGCCGACGAAGCCGAACAGATAGCTGAAGACGAACAGCGCAAAGATCAGCCAGACCGGATGCAGCCCGATCTTCGAGCCAACGATGGTCGGGCCGAGAAAGCCCGCATCGAGCGCCTGCGCCGCGATGAAAACACCAACCACCAGCAGGATCGGCACCATGTCCGGCCAGAACTGCACCACGGCCACCGTCGTGGCCGTGAGAAAGCCGATCAGCCATCCCACGATCGGCACGAACGCAAGCGCACCCGTCACGAGCCCGATCAGCAGGCCGTAGTTCAGGCCGATCGCGCTGAGCGCGATGGCATAAAACGCGCCGAGGATCAGACACACTGTGCCCTGCCCGCGCACGAACGCCGCCACGGCATCGTTCATGTCGGAAGCGAGCGCGCGCACGGAGGACGCGTGTCCCCGGGGCAGCCAGCCATCGATCTTGTGCAGCATGGGATGCCAATCAATCAGCAGATAGAAAACAACGAGCGGCGTCACGAGCAGCAAGGCCAGAAAATTGACGATCGCGAGGCTGCGGCTCCAGATCGATGTCGCAGCCCAGCCCGCAAGGCTCGCCCAGTTCTCCGACAGCGCATCCGTCGCCCGGCCGATCTGCGTATCGAGACCGGCGAACCCGGGCCCGAACCGCGCCCGCACCCACGCGTCGGCCCCCTCCCGAAGCCGCGCCACCTCGCCCGGCAGCGCCGCCGCGAGATCCTGCGCCTGCGCCAGGATGACGGGCACGATCAGGACCAGGCTGGCCACGGCGAGCACGACGAGCGACACGACGATGAGGAGCGAGGCAACGATACGATTCAATCCGAACTCGACGAGCTTGTCGGCCAGCGGACTGAGAAAATAGGCGATGGCGATGCCCGCCACGAACGGCAGCAGGATATCCTTGAGCACCGCGATCGTGAGGATCAGCAGTGCGGCCGCCGTCATCCAGAACAGGACCTGCCGCTCCGCCCGCATTGTTCCCTCTATCTCCTTGATCCTCGCATGCGCAAGCGGCACGCCACGCGCGTTCACACTACTCAGACATCCACACGGCTCCGGCAACTGCGACCGCCGCAGCGGCGAGCTGGCAGGACTTTAACCCGACATGTGGCGAAGCCAAGCCTGCAGATACGCATAGAGCGACGCGATGGTGAGCGCACCGGCCACCCACACGAGTCCGATCCTCAGCACTTCGAGACCGAGCCCGAACCCGTCGTCGGCCAGCACCACGCCGGCGAGCACGATCTGCGCCACCGTGTTGGCCTTGCTGACAGCCAGCGGGCTGATGCGCACGGGCTTGTCGAGCAGCCACGAGAGCATGACGCCGACCACGATCAGGATATCGCGCGAGACGACCGCGATCACGAGCCACGACGGCAACGCGCCGCGCACGCCGAGCGCGACGAAGATCGAGACGATCAGGAGCTTGTCGGCCAGCGGATCGAGATACGCGCCGAGCTCCGTCGAGAGACCGAACCGCTTGGCAATGAAGCCGTCGACAGCATCCGAGACGCCGGCCAGCACGAAGGCGAAGAACGCGAGTTGCGTCTGCCCTGAGACCAGCAGCCAGAACACGATGGGCACCAGGATCACCCGGCCCAAAGTGATGACGTTGGGAAGGTTCAGATACCGTGGGCCCGAAACGCGAAAAACAACCATTCTCTACTCTTGCCCGACGTTTCTTCTTGGGGTCACCCGAACAATGTCACGTCGCGACCCCGTTGCGCTAGTCTATCGGGATTGGGTAGGGCGCCCGGGGCGGTCCCCGCCGGGCCGTTGACAGACGGCTGAACTAATATCCCGAGCGCAGCGACCAGGCTTGGCCGCTGCCCGAGAGCGTGAGCCCCTGCCGCGCGAGAACCGCCGCCAGGCTGGTGCCGCCGCCCGGATAGCGCACCGAAACATCCGCTGAATTCGGCGAGACCGTGCCGATCCGCACGTCGTCGATGCCGGGGATTTCGAGGATCTGCCGGCGCATGTCGTCCCACTCTTCGAGGGTCGAGTACGCGACCGCCATCTGAATAATGCCGCCCGCCCCGCCACCGTCCTCGGTCTTGGCGACCTTCCACCGGCCTTCGAGCACGCCCTGCGTCACGACCGCCGCCAGCTCCATGGCATAGCCGGCGTCCCCGCCGTCGATGTGATAGCCGCGCCTCCAGGATACGAGACCCGCCGCATCGATGCCGGCCAGCGTGACGTTGAGCTGCTTGTTCGACTCATCGATTTCCGCGATGGCGAACATCACGAAATCGGCCTTGTATTCATTGGTCAGCACGCGCTCGGCGCGATCGTCGCCGGCCAGCGCGGCATTGATCGTGTCGTCCTGAATCGACGGCAGCAGCGCCTCGATACGCATCGGCGTCAGCGTGTTTTCGAGGTCGAGCACCTTCCACGACTTGGTCCACGTGTCGCCACCCGGGCGAAACCGCACGCCGCCGCTCGGGTCGGACTGCGTCATCACGGGAATGAGCACGAGCTTCGGCGACTGCTCTTCGATGAACGGCACGCCCTCGCGCTTGAGAAGGTTGCGCACGGCATCGGCCTGGAACGAGAAATCGAGGCTGGCGATGTATTCGGTGCGCGAGTTGCTCTCCGAGCGGATGGCCACGCCGTCGACGAAGTTGCCGGCCTGCATGGACTTCAGCCGGTCGACCTGGGCGTAGGCCGTAACCGGCACGAGGCGCTTGAGCAGCGCCCCGAACGCGGCCTGCTGGCCGTCCGCATGCGCCTTCTCTTTTGCCGCAACCGCATCCTTGGCGGTCGCCTCCACAGGATAATTGGCGATCGTGTAGACCTTGTCGCGCGGGGCGGCGGAAAGCGGATGAGCGAGCGCCAGAGCGCCAGCCAAGGCGGCCGGAAGAGCCCGGGCAATCGGCGCGAGCCGGACGAATGGCGCGGGGCGGCAAATCGGCGTGTGACGTCTCAAAACCAGCCTCCAGGCCATTGCGTATCCAGCCGCCGCGGAGGCCGTCGCGACCGCGACCGAAGCCCGCCGCAGAGCCCTTGTCCGTTGCCGTTGCCGCCATGAGCTGGTACGAGGCCATCTCCAGACGACATTCGGGCGAAAATAGGGATCAAACCCCGTGCGCCCGCGCTCATTTTGAGGACGTATGAGCCAGCCAACGGACGGTTCCCCCGCACCGAGCATCACCTACCGCGAGTCGGGGGTAGACATAGACGCCGGCAACGCCCTCGTCGAGGCGATCAAGGGAATTGCGGGGTCCACCCGCCGCGCGGGAGCCGATGCGGACCTCGGCGGCTTCGGTGGCCTGTTCGATCTCAAGCGCGCCGGCTACCGCGATCCCATCCTGGTCGCCGCCAACGACGGCGTGGGCACCAAGCTCCGCATCGCCATCGACACCGGCCGCCATGCCACGATCGGCATCGACCTCGTCGCCATGTGCGTCAACGATCTCGTCGTCCAGGGCGCGGAACCTCTGTTCTTTCTCGACTATTTCGCCGTCGGCAAACTGGATGTCGCAACCGCGACGTCGGTCGTGGCCGGCATCGGCGAAGGCTGCCGTCAGGCGGGCTGTGCACTGATCGGCGGGGAAACCGCGGAAATGCCCGGACACTACAAGGGCGACGACTACGACCTTGCGGGCTTTGCCGTCGGCGCCGTCGAACGCGGCGAGATCCTTCCGCGACTGGACGTAGCGATTGGCGATCTGATTATCGGCCTGCCGTCGTCGGGCGTGCACTCCAACGGCTACTCCCTCGTACGTCGCCTCGCCGCCGAGGAAAAGCTCGGCTGGAACGACCCGGCGCCGTTTGCCCCGGGCGTCTCGCTGGCCGACGCCCTGCTCGAGCCGACCCGCATCTACGTGAAGCCCATCCTGCGCGCGCTGGAGGCGACCAGCGGCGCAGTCGACGGCCCGATCAAGGCGCTGGCTCACATCACCGGCGGCGGCCTCTCCGAGAACCTGCCGCGCGTGCTTCCGCCCACCGTTGCCGCCGCCATCGACCTGACGAGCTGGCGCGCGCCCGCCGTCTTCGGCTGGCTCGCGAAGGCCGGCCGCCTGCCCGACGCCGAGATGCTCCGCACGTTCAACTGCGGCATCGGAATGGTCATCGTCGTCGCGAAAGAGGGCGTCGAAAGCGTGATGGAACACCTCGCCGCAGCAGGCGAGCAGCCTGTCGTGATCGGCGAAGTCGTGCCGCCCACGGGCGAGAAGGGCTCGGCTAAGGGCAAGGGCGAAGCGTGGGCCGTCGCCTACGAAGGCGCGTTGAAATTCACCGGCTGAGCAACGGGCCCGCGGCCCAACCGGCAGGGCGCGAGGCCCCGCCGGCTAAGGCCGCGAAGCGCTATGCCACGACTTCGGCGATGTCGCTGATCTGCGCGGGATACGTCGGCCGGGTGTTGTCCTGGTTCCAGACGCCTTCCGCGTAACGCGTCCCCCCTTCACCCGTCACTTTGACGTCGGTGAAGCCTGCCGCTTGAAACTTGTTCGCAATCATCTCGTTGCTCGCGATGCGCTCGACGAAGCCCAAGGTGATGACCGACCTGTATCGTTTCCCCTTTTGGAGCGTGAAATCCATTTTCGTCCTTACGCCTCCACATGGCTCAATCCAGGAATGATGATATAGCACGATCCGGACGCTCAGTGCCCCCAATGAGCGCTCCCAGTTCATGAGCGCACCGGGTTCATGGAGAAGCACACTGCAAGGCACCCAACCGGCCGGCCGTCATCTCGCCTGCCGCCTCCCGTCAACCTCGGCCAACTCTAGAACATGACCGCACCCGCAAAACCTCGCATCGCGATTTTCATCTCCGGCCGCGGCTCCAACATGCAGGCCCTCGTCGAGGCCGCCCGCGCGCCCGACTATCCGGCAGAGATCGCTCTCGTCATCGCCAATCGCCCCGATGCGCCGGGCCTTGCGTGGGCGAAGGCGCAGGGGCTGTCCGTGCTGGGCTTCGACCACAAGCATTACGAGAGCCGGGAGCATTTCGAAGGACAGCTCCAGAGCGTGCTCGAACTGTCCCGCATCGACATCGTCGCCCTCGCGGGCTTCATGCGGCTGATGACGGCCGAGTTCGTCTCGCGCTGGTACGGGCGCATGATCAACATCCACCCCTCGCTGCTGCCCGTGCTCAAGGGCCTGAAAACCCACGAGCGCGCCCTCGAGGCCGGCGTGCGGATCACGGGTTGTACGGTCCATTTCGTCAGCGCAGAAATGGACGCGGGCCCGATCATCGGCCAGGCGGCCGTGCCGGTGCTGGCCTCGGACACGCCCGAGACCCTCGCCGCCCGTGTTCTGGCCGCAGAGCACGTGCTCTATCCGCGCATGCTGGCCCTCGTGGCGCAAGGCAAAGTCCGCGTCGACGACACCGCGGTCCGGTGGCAAGACACTGGTATTGCTGAGATTAACCAGTCGGCCATGCTGGTCTCGCCATAGCCCGATTGCGCGGATACTGAACGCGGTCTGGATGACGGACTGGTCTAGACCATTGGCCGAGCGCGATGCTGACGCATGGACAGTCTAAAACCGACGGACCTAGAGTGCTCTTGAACAGCGACATGCCGGACGACAGGCCCCATGCGGCGTCAACTTTGCGTGCGGGTTCCCGTGGAAACATCCCTTGGCCCGCCACTATACTAGCGTATGCGTGAATTGAGGGCTGCCACCCCAGATTTCATTGCGCCCTGTCAAACCCTTGGGCGCAAAAAACCTTGAGAACGAACAATCCGCTCCGGCCTCCGTTCGAGGTCTACGGCGTTCGCTGATGACAACCTTCGCTTGGGGCCTCAACGGCCCCACCGGATCGACCCGGAGAGAATTCGTATGACCGCAGAAACGACAGACGCACAGTCCGGCATGGGCCTCGGCGACGAGAGCAGCATCTGGTTCAATCTTTCGCCGCTGCTGAAAGATCCCGAGAACCCGATGCGCCTGCTGATGCAGATGGCGGATCGCTACGGCCCTGTCATTCCCGTCAACATGGCCAACCAGCGCGTCGTGCTGGTGACGGACCCGGAGTACTTCAAGCACATCCTCGTCACCAAGGTGGACAACTACGTCAAATACTTCGACGGCCTGAAGCCGATCTTCGGCAAGTCCATGATCACGCACGACGGCGCGCTCTGGCAGAAGATCCGCATGCCCCAGCAGCCGGCGTTCCACCCGGACGCCTTCGGCGACTACATCCCCTACTTCATCGACGCCATCAAATCGAAGATGGCCGCCTGGGGCGAGCTGGCCAAGACCGGCGAGACTTTCGAGATGGTCGAGCAGACCTGGACGCTCGCCGCCGACATGATCTGCAAGGCGCTGTTCGATCGCGACATGCCCTTCAATCCGCACTTCGTGTTCAAGTGCGTGAAGACCTACACCGACGTGTCGAACCACAAGGACATCCGCCTCAAGCGTCAGGCCGACGCGCTCTTCGAGGTCGGCGAGGAAGACACCGCCAAGGCCGTCGAAGCCTGGTGGAGCGTGCCACCCGCCGTGTTCGCCGCCGATCCGCGCGAGGAGCGCGAAAAAACGCTCCTCAAGATGATCGAGGCTGCGGTTGCAGATCCCGCAATTCCCGAGTTCGACCAGCAGCAGGCCATCGACGAGATCAAGCAGTACCTGTGGGCCGGCACCGAAACGACGGCGCTGACGCTCGCCTGGGCGCTCTATCTCACGTCGAAGCACCCGGAAGCCGCCGAGCGCATCCGCCGCGAGGGCGAAACCGTGTGCGGCGATCGCGAGCCGACGGCGGCCGACTACTCGGCACTGCAGTACACGCGCTCCGTCATT
Source organism: Hyphomicrobium sp. (assembly GCF_019744875.1). GTDB lineage: Bacteria > Pseudomonadota > Alphaproteobacteria > Rhizobiales > Hyphomicrobiaceae > Hyphomicrobium_C. Next base: position 105,915 of record NZ_JAIETU010000013.1, read on the forward strand.
CAGGAGACGATGCGTCTCTATCCCCCGGTCTGGAGCTTGATCCGCGTCGCAACCCAGGAAGACACCATCGCCGGCAAACAGATCCTGCCCGGCGACCGCATCGTGCTGTTCGGCTACGGCGCCCACCACAATCCGAAGTTCTGGAAAGACCCGGAAGCGTTCGTGCCCGAGCGCTGGATGGACAAGACCCAGAAGCAGGTGAAGTACAGCTACATCCCCTTCGGCGCCGGCAAGCGCTCGTGCATCGGCGGCGCCATGAGCCAGGTGGAGAACACTCTCGCACTCTCGATCCTGCTGCGCCGCTTCCGTCCAGAGTACGTCGGGCTCGAGCCGCCGGGCATCAACGCCACCGTGACGCTGACGCCGCGCGGCGGCCTCTTGTTCCGCGTTCGCGAGCTGAGCTGATCCTCAGTCAAACAAACGGCAAAAAAACGGGTCCCGAACGGGACCCGTTTTCGTATCTCGATGCGGTCGCTGAAACGCGACTTTAGCCGACGATTTCTTCCGGCTTGAAGAAGAGCGCGATTTCGCGCGCGGCCGATGCAGCGCCGTCCGAACCATGCACGGAGTTCTCACCCTTCGAGAGAGCGAACAGCTTGCGGATCGTGCCGTCGGCCGCCTGGGCCGGATCGGTCGCGCCCATGACTTCGCGATACTTGGCGATGGCGTTGTCGCCTTCGAGTACCTGGATCACGACGGGCTCGGAGGTCATGAACGACACCAGTTCGCCGAAGAAGGGGCGTTCCTTGTGCTCTGCGTAGAATTCCTGCGCCTGAGCCAGCGCGAGCTTGACGCGCTTCTGGCCGACGATACGCAAGCCCGCCTTCTCGATCACGGCATTGATTTCGCCGGTGAGGTTGCGCTTGGTCGCGTCCGGTTTGATGATCGAGAAAGTCCGCTCGTTTGCCATTGGCTTTCGCAGTCTCCGTGTTCTTTCGAATTTTGCTTCTATCGCGGCGGTTTATAGGAAAACTGCGCAGCCATTAGGACGTGGCGGCTTAACGCAGGCGCATACCGCGTCCCTATAGCCGCTGAAAATGCCCTGTAAAAGCCTGGATTCAATGTCTGATCAGGCTTTGGCTGCGCAGATCGCACAGACTATCCCTCCTGTCTATGACGAACGTTTAAGGGGAACGGACCGTCAGGGCCTGCATGTGGGTAGCAGCGACATCGAAATGGGACTTCGGACGGGGCATGGCCGCCGCCACCGGCAGGGCGCTAAGGACTTGCCCTGCCGTTTGGACTTCATGGTATGAGCAGGCATGAGCGGAACAGACACGAACTTTCAATGGTTCATCGCGCGGGACGGCCGGCAGCACGGCCCAGTCTCGGACGTCGAGATTCGCAAGCTCGTTGAACTCGCTCACCTGAAACCGACCGACCTCGTCTGGCGGCAGGGCTTCTCCGACTGGCGCACGGCGGCATCTGTTTTTCCGATCCCCGAAGCGCAGGCAGCACCCGCGGCCCCGGCGCAGGCACCAAACCCTCAATCGCCCTCCCCGTCAGGTGCGGCACAGGCGCCCGTCTCCACCCAGGCTCCGGCCGGTCAGTCCCCATCCTCGGCATTTCAGGTTCCCGGCCCCCAATCGACGGGCCCCGGATCAGGCCCCGGCCCGGGTTCTATGCAAGGCCTGAGCGCCGCGCACGGATCGAGCTTTGGATCCGCCCCGGGGCAGCCCTCCGGACCCGCGGCCTCACAACCCTATTCCCCGTTCGGCCAGCCCGGCCCCGGACGAGCGCCCGGGCCTGACCCGTTGGCGACACGCCCGCTGGGCAATCCCATGCCGGGCAGCGGCCCCTATCCCGCCGGCGCCCCCGGCCCAGGAGGACCTGGGCAAGGAGGACCTGGACCGGGAGGACTGGGAGGCCCAGGACCAGGGCCCGGCCCGGCCGGCTCGCCCCGCATCACCACCGATATGCGCCGCCCCGACAAGTCGGCACAGTCCCGCGCCAAAGCAGCCCCGCGCAAAGGCCGCCGCATGGCGCTGGTCGCGACCGGCCTCATCGGCATGACGGCCGCGGGCGCCTGGCTGAGCAGCCAGTACAAGGACCAGATTATCGCTTACGTCCACGCACCCGGCAGCGACACGGCTGACGGCGAAAAATCTGCGGACGGCTCCACCGCCACGGCCACTGCCGGCGTGATGGCCGACGCCACCAAGCCGTCGGAAACGGCGGCGACCCCGGTCGCGAACGTTGTGCCGGACGTCGGCCAGATGGACGCAAAACTGCAGGCCCGCCGCATGTGGGTTGCGATCAAGCAGCAGTTTCCGGACCGCTATCAGGAAATCGTGACCCAGTCGGCGCGCCTGACCGCCGAGCAGAAGCCGCAGCCGGAAATCACCGCGTATCTCATCGGCGAGATCGTGAAGATCCGCCGCGAGAACGCGCAGCATGCCTTGGCCGCGCCGACGGCGCGCCACAAGGAGCTCGCGGCGGCATTCCTTGCCAACCTTCAGGAACTTTCTCGCGAAGGCGGCGACGGCTGTTACGAGTTCATCTCGCGCGGCGAAAACAGTGCCGCCATTCTTTCGCGCATCGACGACGCCTCACGCAGCACCGAGATCGAAACGCAACTCGTGACCATCGTCTCCGCAATCGTCGAGGGACGCGCGCAGCCCGCGACGCATCCCTCGCCCGTCAAGACCGACTACGACGTGCTGGCCGGCGAACTCGGCCGCCTCGGCTGGACGCAGGCCGACATGCGGCTCTTCGCCAATCCGAAGGAGCTCGCTAAGGCGCCGCGCGAACGGGTCTGCAGCATGTTGAAGGACTGGTTTACCGCGCACCTCGCGATCCAGGACCCCTCGACGCAGGAGCGTCTCCTGTTCGAAACGCTGAAGCCTGTCGTCTCGGGCTAGCGATGAACCAGCCCGCCCGTTTAAGGGCGGGCCGCTCGGCTCAGGGCGCCGATCCGATCTTCATCAACACCAATCCGGTTGCGATGAGCACAATCGCCGCGATCCGCGTGACGCTCGCGGCCTCGCCGAGTATCACGACGCCCACCAGGAACGCGCCGATCGCGCCGATCCCCGTCCAGATGGGATAGGCCGTTCCGAGCGGAAGCGTCTTCATGGAAATTGCGAGCAGCACGAAGCTGCAGATCATCGTGGTGATCGTGAGCACGCTCGGCCAAAGCCGCGTGAACCCATCCGACTGCTTCATGGCGAGCGACCACACGACTTCAAGGAAACTTGCGGCGAGAAGCGCAATCCAGGCCATAGCTCGGCCCTCCCGTGAATAGACCAGGCCGTCCCAGCGGAATTGTCGGTGGATGCGAGGTCGTCCCCGCAAGGCAAAATCTAGAGAGCTGCGCCCCGCCTTTCAAGCCGCATTCAGAGCGGGACCTGGCGGCCTTTGGTCGCCACCTGCGGGCCGGCGTGACAAGGCGCTCGCGAGGCGGTATGCGCAGGGGAACAATCACAGTGCCCGATAGCGACCGGCAGTCCGAAACACATCGATGTTGCATATCAACGAACTCACCTACCGCATCGAAGGCAAGCCAATCCTCGAGGATGCGACCGCCGCCATCCCCGAAGGCCACAAGGTCGGCCTGGTCGGTCGCAACGGCGCGGGCAAATCGACCCTCTTGAAGCTCATCGCGGGCGATCTTCACCCCGACCTCGGCGGCATCACCCTGCCGCGCGGAGCGCGCATCGGGCGCATCGCCCAGGAAGCGCCCGGCGGCGACGACAGCCTCATCGACTGGGTGCTCTCGACCGACCTCGAACGCGCGAGCCTGCTCGCCGAAGCGGAAACCGCCACCGACCCGCATCGCATCGCCGAAATCCAGATCCGCCTGACGGACATCCACGCCCACGCCGCGCCCGCGCGCGCCGCGAGCATCCTTGCGGGCCTCGGTTTCGACGAAGAAGCCCAGCGCCGCCCCTGCGCGTCGTTCTCAGGCGGCTGGCGCATGCGCGTCGCCCTCGGCTCGGTTCTGTTCCTTGAGCCCGACATCCTGCTCTTGGACGAGCCCACGAACTATCTCGATCTCGAAGGCACGCTGTGGCTCGAAAGCTATCTGAGGACGTATCCGCATACCGTGCTGCTGGTGAGCCACGACCGCGATCTCCTGAACCGCGCCGCCGCCGCCATCCTCCATCTCGACAAGGGCAAGCTCACGCTCTACGCGGGCGGCTACGACGACTTCGAGGAAACGCGCCGCGCGAGGCAGCGCCTCGAGCTCAAGCTCAAGAAGAAGCAGGACGACGAGCGCCGCCGCATCCAGGCCTTCATCGATCGCTTCAAGGCCAAGGCGACGAAGGCCAAGCAGGCCCAGTCGCGCGTCAAGGCGCTCGCCAAGATGCAGCCCATCGCGTCCCACGTCGAAGACCGCGTTGCCCCCATCGCGCTGCCGAGCCCGGAGAAGGCGCTCGCAAGCCCGCTCCTGCGTCTGGAAAAAGCCTCCGCCGGATACGACCCGGCGACGCCGATCCTCACCGGCCTCGACCTGCGCATCGATCAGGACGACCGCATCGCGCTGCTGGGCGCGAACGGCAACGGCAAATCGACCTTCGCCAAGCTGATCGGCGGCAAGCTGGCCCCGCTCACGGGGAATGTGTATGGCGCCAACCGCGTCACGGTCGGCTACTTCGCCCAGCACCAGCTCGACGAACTGAACCCGCTCGCAACCCCGTTCGACTACGTCGTCAAACTGATGCCCGAGGCAACCGAAGCGCAGCGCCGCACGAAGCTCGGCACCTGGGGCTTCGGCGCCGACAAGGCCGACACGAAATGCTCGAACCTGTCCGGCGGCGAGAAAGCGCGTCTGCTGTTGGCGCTGACCGCGTTTCACGCCCCGCATCTTCTGATCCTCGACGAGCCGACCAACCATCTCGACGTCGACAGCCGCGAAGCGCTCATTCACGCCATCGCGGAATACGAGGGCGCGGTCATCCTGATCAGCCATGACCGCCATCTCGTCGAGGCGACGGCCGATCGCCTCTGGCTGGTCGCCGGCGGCACGGTGCGCTCCTACGACGGCGACATGGAAAGCTACCGCACGGAGCTGCTTCAGACGCGCGCGCCGAAGGCCGAGCGCCGCAGCACGGGCGATGCGAACACGGAAGCGCGCGCGAGCCGTGCCGATCAGCGCAAGGCGGCAGCCGACAGGCGCGCCGAACTCGCACCTCTCAAGAAGGCCATGCAGACCGCGGAGAAGGCAGTCGAGAAGCTTTCCGCCGAGCTAGCCAAGTTGGATGCGCAGCTCGCCGCACCCGATCTCTATGCGGATGCCGCAAAAGCAAGCCGCATCTCGCAGGAGCGCGGACAGACCGCAAAGCGCCTCGGCGAAGCGGAAGAAGCCTGGCTCGCCGCAACGGGCGCCTACGAAGACGCCGAACAGGACGTCACCGCCTGACGGCCGCGCAAACCGCGCGACGCGTCCAATTTAAAGTCGGAACCCACCTCCGCTTCGCGCGTTTTCAACGCATGGAGACGTGCGGCGCCCACCGAGGCGCCGCGAGCGCTTGCGCCGTCTCCACCGTCATAAGGAGGAAAGATCATGATGCCCCGCAAAATCATGATGAAACGCGCCATCGCGCTGACGTCCGCGCTGACGCTCGGCGCTCTCGCCGCCCACGCCGAAAACACGATCAGCACCGATGGACTGAAGGCGTCGACGAGCGCGGTGTCCATCGGAACCGTTACGGCTGAAAAGGACGGTTATATCGTCGTCCACCGCACGGATTTCACCGGCACGCTGCCGGGCGCGATCATCGGCCATGCGCCGATCAAGGCGGGCCAGAGCGCAGAGGTCTCCGTTCCTCTGAGCGTGCAGCCGGAGGCGGGTTCGAAGCTGATCGTCATGCTTCACGCAGAAGGCAACGGCGACACCACGTTCGACGCGGCCGACAAGCCCGTCACGGAGGGCCGCGGGCCCGTCCAGCAGATCGTGACCGTGCAGTAAAAAGTGGATCTCGGATCGCCGAAACCCAGCGGCGGATGCGGTCTCAAAATCCGCTTGATGTAACGCGGCTCGTTTTCGAACGGGTTGCCAGTCTCACGATCATGAGCAACCGGCGGTCCCCTCAAGGCCGCCGGTTTTCATGTTTGGCTTTTCGTGGTGTCTTGCGATGAGCTGACGCCGCGTTGGCAGAGCGGCCCCGTCGAAGCACACAGGCAGTCGAAGCGCCGAGGCAATCGTCGGCGCGCGTGATGCGCTTAGTGGTGGATCAACTGGCTCAGAAGTTCGCGCGCGGTCTGCTCGGGCGGCGTCGAGTCTTCGGCCGGCACCTGTAGGCGCACCACGCCCTGCGGCGCCCAATAAATCACTGCCACCGAGTCTCCATCCGCGATGAAGGTGGCATCGTGATACTTGCCGTCTTTGGTGACGCTGAACGGCGTCGGCGCGCAGGCGCTGCTCATGATCTTGTCTCCTTCAACCCGGAGCCAGCATTGATTTTGGCCAACCTAGCGTGAATCGCACCACCTCCGCCCTACGTGCGATTACCTAGCCAATTTCGATCCATCCCCGCGGAATTTCTGACGAAATGTCGTTCGATGACGTCATGGCGCGCTTCCCAGACGACATAGCAGCCCTACCGCGTGCTGACGAAAGGAGAGACGATCCTCACGTCGCGCATGGGCGTGCGAGCGCGCTGCTCAATACCTTTCATCCTAGGCCAGAGGCTGGGGGAGCGAGGTCACACACCACAACCGTCATCCCGGCGGAGGCCGGGATCCAGACACGCCACGGCTAGTCATCCGTACAGTGTGGAGCCTTCTCGACGTTGTCATCCTAGGCCTTGTGCCTAGGATCCATCGGCCCGTGCAGGAAAGCCCCACCGACAAGACGCGACGCTTCACCAACCGCTGAAGCCCGGATGAGCAGGCGGTTCGGCGACTGCCTTGCAACGCAACCGGAATGGCAGCGGAGCAAACGGCAGCGTCAGCCCGCGATCTTCGAGAAATCCGCAACCGTAAGCGTCGCGGCGCGGATCTCCGACAGCAGCTTGAGACGGTTGTCGCGCAGCGCCGGATCCGGCGCGTTGACGGTGACCTTTTCGAAGAACGCATCCACTGGCGCGCGCAGCTCCGCGAGCGCATTCATGGCGCCCTTGAAGTTCTCGACGTTGAGCGCCGCAACCGTGTCCTGCTTGACGCCCTCGATCGCCGCCGCCAGCGCCAACTCCTCGTTCTCGCGGAGCAGCTTCAGATCGTAGCCGCCGGCATAGCTGGTCTTGTCCTTCTTCTCCTCGATGGCGAGGATGTTCGACGCGCGCTTCACGCCCGCGAGCAGGTTCGCGCCGTCATCGGTTTTCAGGAACTCACCCAGCGCCTCGACGCGCCGCACGATCAACGCGAGATCATCCTGCCCGCCGAGCGAGAACACGGCGTCGATCAGATCATGCCGCGCGCCCTTGTCCTTGAGATAGACCTTCAACCGGTCCGCGAAAAACGACAGCAAGTCGGCCGCGACGCCATTCCCTCCCCCCTTCTGGGGGAGGGTTAGGGTGGGGGGGAACCCCGGACGCTTGGCGTCGGCGCCATCACCGAGATGATCGCGAATGACCTTCACCAGCGGCACCCTCAGATCATTCTCGATCACGATCCGGATCACACCCAGCGCCGCACGCCGCAACTGATACGGATCGCCCGATCCCGTCGGCTTCTCGTCAATCGCCCAGAAGCCCACCAGCGTGTCGAGTTTATCCGCCAGCGCGACAGCAATGGCCACCGCATCGCCCTCGTCTTCCTTCGGCACGATGTCCGTCGGGCCCTTGGGCTTGTAGTGCAGCTCGATGGCGCGCGCGATCTCGGGCTTCGCGCCCGCATGCTCGGCGTAGTAGCGCCCCATCAAACCCTGCAGTTCGGGGAACTCGCCGACCATGCCGGACACGAGATCGGCTTTCGACAGCTCGGCTGCACGCCGCGCATCCTGCGGGTCAGCATCCACCGCGCCCGCGATCTGAAACGCCAGCTCCTTGATGCGCTCCACACGCTCGGCCTGCGTGCCGAGCTTCTCGTGGAACGTGATCCCTCGAAGCGAAATCGCCATCTCGTCGAGCGGACGTTTGAGGTCCTGCTCCCAGAAGAACTTCGCATCGCTCAGGCGCGCGCGGATCACCTTCTCGTTGCCGGAGACGATCTGCGCGCCCCCGTCCGTCGCCGTCAGGTTCGAAACCAGGATGAAACGGTTGGCGAGCTTCTTTGTCGCCGGATCGCGCAGCGCAAAGCACTTCTGATGCATCTTCATTGACGTCATCAGACACTCGGCCGGCACGTCGAGAAAGCTCTCGTCGAACGACCCCATCAGCACGACCGGCCATTCGGTGAGGCCCGCGTTCTCGGCCAGCAGCGCCTCGTCCTCGATCAGTTCGAGCTTGGCCTTGTCCGCCAGCGCCGCCGCCTGCTCCTTGATCTCCTCCGCCCGCTCGTCGGCGTTGAGCATCACCGCATGGCCGGCGAGCTTTTCCGCGTAATCCTCGAAGCCCGTGACCTCGAACAGCACGTTGCCGTGGAAGCGATGTCCGCGCGTGGCGTTGCCCGCCGTCACGCCCGCGACCTCCAGCGGCACGACCGCGCCGTCGATGAGGCACACGATCGACTTGAGCGGCCGGATCCACTGGAACGTGTCCGATCCCCAGCGCATGGACTTCGGCCACGGAAATTTCGCCAGCACGCCCGCCACGACATCGGCCACGATGGCTGTCGCGGCCCGGCCCGGCTTCTCGATCCGCGCGATGTAATAGTCGCCCTTCTTCTCGTCGTGGACGATCTCAGCGTCCGACAGCGAGGCCAGCCCCGCCGACTTGAGAAACCCGGCCACCGCCTGCTCGGGCGCGCCCACGCGCGGACCCTTGCGCTCTTCGGAGACAGCGGGCGAACCCTCCGGCACATCCTCGACGGCGAGCGTCAGCCGGCGCGGCGTCGCGAAGCTGTGCGCGTCTCCGATTGCGAGACCGGCAGCCCGCAGGCCTTCGGTGACAAGACGCTTGAGGTCCTCCGCGGCGCGCGCCTGCATGCGCGACGGAATCTCTTCGGAAAAGAGCTCAAGCAACAGTTCGGCCATGGGTCGGTGCCTCGTAGAGTGCTTCCGGAAAAGTGGGAACCGGTAATGGCGGAGCCATGCCAGCAACAGTGTCCGATAGGAAGCACGACAAAAAAGGTGGGGTCTTCAGCGATCAATCGAAATCCGAAAGCCCCGGATGGCGTTTCGTCGAGTGTGAGACATACGAGCCTGCCCGCCCACCGGCAACCCGCCACAAGGCCCCGCGAGACATAAAAAAACCGGGGGCACGCTGGTCGCATGCCCCCGGGTTCTGACGGAAAGATTGCCGTGCTTACGGTGCCGGAGCGGGCGCAGGCTCGGTCGCCGGCGCTTCGGGTGCCGCGGGCGTCTCCGGAGCAGGCGCGGGTGCGGCTTCGGGAGCCGGAGCGGGCGCAGCCTCAGGCGCGGCGGGAGCGGCTTCCGGAGCAGCGGGCGCGGCCTCGGGTGCGGGAGCAGGCTCAGGTGCGGCGGCCGGCGTCGGCTCGGGCGCAGGTGCCGGGGCAGCCGCGGGGGTCGCCTCCGGAGGCGGCGTGCCGATGTATCCGATCGCCTGCTTGCCGACATCGTCGACCGTGCCGGTGCTGGTGAGATAGCCGAGCCCGACCACCAGCGCTGCAAAGAACATCCAGAACACGGCCCGGTGTCGGGCCAGCAGAATGCCGCCGATCAAGAGCGCCGGTACACCGATCGCAAGGATCCCAATCACTGTCTCGTTCACGAACGTCCTCCCTCGGATGCGAGCCACGCGGCGCAGCAGGCCTTGGCCAGCTCACGCACACGGAGAATATATCCCTGCCGCTCCGTAACAGAAATTACGCCTCTTGCATCGAGCAGATTGAACACATGAGAGGCTTTTATGCACTGGTCGTAGGCGGGCAACACCAAGAGATGCTTTTCGCCATTTGCGCCCTTGGAAAGCAGCGATTTGCATTCGTTCTCGGCATCTCGGAAGTGCTGCAGCAGCAGCGCCGTATCGGCATGCTCGAAATTGAACCGCGAATACTCTTGTTCCGCCTGCAGAAAAACGTCGCCGTACGTCAATTTGCGATCGTCAGTGCGGCCGTTGAAGTTGAGATCGAACACGCGGTCGACGCCCTGCACGTACATGGCGAGGCGCTCGAGACCGTAGGTAATTTCCCCCGCCACCGGGTTGCAGTCAAAACCGCCGACCTGCTGGAAGTAGGTGAACTGCGTCACCTCCATGCCGTTGCACCAGACTTCCCAGCCGAGCCCCCAGGCGCCGAGTGTCGGGCTCTCCCAGTCGTCTTCCACGAATCGGATGTCGTTGACCTTGGTGTCGATGCCGATCGCGTCCAGGCTCGCCAGATAGAGGTCGAGGATGTTCTCGGGCGACGGCTTCATGATCACCTGGAACTGGTAGTAGTGCTGAAGCCGGTTCGGGTTCTCGCCATAGCGCCCGTCCTTGGGTCGCCGCGACGGCTGCACGTAGCACGCGCTCCAGGGCTTCGGCCCGAGCGAGCGCAGCGTGGTTGCCGGATGGAACGTACCCGCGCCGACCTCCATGTCGTAGGGCTGCAGCACGACGCAACCCTGCGCGCCCCAGAACTGCTGCAGCGTCAGAATGAGGTCCTGGAAGCTTTCCTTCGGCCGCAACGGAGGCGCAGCGGAGGATTTGGCCTCGGCCGGTCGGGATGCTGTTTTTGCCATTGCGGATATGCCGGAATTTTGGGGGTTGAGCCGCGCACTATACGCATTCGCGCTCCCCTGTCACGGGCTCGACGCTACCGGCCGGCTCTCGGGCCGTGCCCCCCTGCAAAAGGCGGAAAAAAGAGAGACGCAAGTGCTGCCTGGCGGCGGGGAAAAGCTACTTCACCCGCGGGCGGTACACACCTGACTGAGGATCGAGGTCGAGCGCACCGAGATCCTTCGGGGCGGCGCCGGGCGCGCTTCTCATGGACGACGGCTTCATGGACGCCGGATCGGCCGTCGCGTTCTGCACGAGGCGCGAGACCCATTTGAAACCGGCATAGAGCCCGGCACCGGCGATCACCAGGGCGAACACATGCGGCATGGCGTGTTAGACCTCCTCACGAACCGGACGGCGAAACGAAGCGCGCGCTCATAGCCCGAAGCGCGACCACAGGGCGCGGATCTCGATAGCCGACACCAGATCGTCGGCGAAAGCAAGACCAGCGGATTCGGAACCGCCGAACACCGACGGCAGCTTGCGCAGCCGCGAGGCGAGCCAACCCCGTTCCACCGGCACGACGCGCAGCCGCACGTTCTCGCCATGCACCTCGCGCATCTTGGTGCGCACGTCAGAAATGCCGTCGATGAGCCCGAGTTCCAAAGCGTCCGACGCCGACCAGAACGCGCCCGAAAAGAGCTCCGTGTTCGGTCCCTTGAGCCGCCCCACCCGGCGATCCTTGACGACGCCGATGAACACATCGTGCACGTTGCGCTGAATGGACTTCAGGCGCTCGATGTCGTCGGGCTTTTCAGGCTGGAACGGATCGAGCGATCCCTTGTGCGTGCCCGCCGTATAGACGCGGCGCGTAATGCCGAGCTTTTCGATCGCGCGGTCGAGACCGAAGCTCGCCGAAATCACGCCGATCGATCCGATGATGGACGACGGATCAGCATAGATCTCATCGCCCGCGACCGCGAGATAGTAGCCGCCCGACGCCGCCACATCCTCGCAAAACACATAGATTCTCTTGCCCTTTTCCTCGGCGAGCTGGCGCATCCGCTTGAACAGCAGGCTCGACTGCACCGGACTGCCGCCGGGCGAATTGATGACCACGGCTACCGACTCCGCGCGCGACATCGAGAACGCCCGTTCGATCGGTCCCGCCAGCGCCGCAAGGCTCAGCCCCGGCCGCAGCGGCGAGGCCATGCCGATCGCCCCTGACAACCTCAGCACGGGCACGACCGGGCCCCGGTTGAACCAGCTCATAAAGTGTCTCCTTTCCGAGGTCGCAAAATTGGGTCGAACGATCATGACGAGGCTCCCGCGGCCACTTCGGCGAGGGGCGGCGCGAAGGCCGCGTCGAGTGCAAGCCCGCGACGGAGAACGCCGTCCGCGCCGGGCGTGGCGCATTTCTCCGCGTCGTGCATCACCAGCCCCGCCTCGATCCGGAACGGCGCGCGAGACCCCTTGATGCCGCGCACGATCACTCTGTGGGCCGCTTCCCCAATTTGGGAATGAAGGGGCCGGACCGAAAGTGCGCCAAAACGGCCTTCGAGACTGCCGAGCAGCGCCGGCAACGCGTCCGCCTTGTGGATCACGATCGCCTCCCCTCCCGGCCGCGCCATGCGCGCCATGAACCGCGCCCAGTCGGCGAGCCCGGCTTCCGGCATGGCGTGCGCGGCGGCCTTGAGGCGATGGCGCGCGGCCGTGCCGGCGCCCTCGGAATGAAACGGCGGATTGGCGATCACATGGTCGAAATGCTCATGCCGAACCCCGAGCGCCACGAGCGCATCCCGGCTGATCCGTCCGACGTCGGCTTCAATCACGGTCACGCGGTCTTCGAGGCCGTTGCGCTGAATGTTCTGGCGCGCCAGCGCGACCAGCTCCGCTTCCCGCTCGATCAGCACCACGCGAGCGCCAAGGCACCTCCGTGCGACACAAAGGCCCGCCGTCCCGACCCCCGCGCCGACGTCCAGCACCCGTATCGGCTTCTCCCCGCAGCTCCCCACCGCCGCAGCCAGGAACACCGCATCGAGCCCCGCGCGATACCCTTGAAGCGGCTGGTAGATTCTGAGCCCGCCGCCAAGAAAGGCGTCGTCGCTGACGGACATATGCAAGGCCTCGTGACAACTCATTTTTCGATGCACCCACGCCAAACACTAGCTATGGTGCGGGGGACATTAGACCCCAAGAAACGTCCGCAACAAACCAAGGAATTTGCCGTGGGAGTAGTCGTCCCCCTGGATGAGGCGCGCGAGCCGAAAGGCCTCGCACCGCTGTTCGAGATCGTCGACGAGGACATGAAGGCGATCAATCGCATCATCCTCGACAAGGCCGTATCGGAAGTCGAGCTCATCCCCAAGCTGACCCACCACCTGGTCAATTCCGGCGGCAAACGTCTCCGCCCGATGCTGGCCATCGCATCCTCCAAGCTGTGCGGCTACGACGGCCCGAAGCATGTGCCCACGGCGGCCGCCATCGAGTTCATGCACACGGCCACCCTTCTGCATGACGACGTCGTGGACGAAAGCGACACCCGGCGCGGCAGAAAAACGGCGCGCCTGATCTGGGGCAACCAGACCACTGTTCTCGTCGGCGACTTCCTGCTCGGCCAGGCCTTCCGGATGCTCGTCGAGGTCGGATCGCTGCCGGTGCTGCGCATTCTGTCGAACGCGGCCGCGACCATCGCCGAGGGCGAGGTCATGCAGCTTGCCGCCGCCAAGAACACGGCGACGACCGAAGACGCCTATCTCGAAATCATCGATGCGAAGACCGCCGCTCTCTTCGCGGCGGCAGCCGAAGTCGGCGGCGCCATCGCCGAGCGCCCTGCCGACGAGCAAGCCGCCCTGCGCTCCTACGGCCGCAACCTCGGCCTTGCGTTCCAGCTTGTCGACGACGCCCTCGACTACTCCGGCGACAGCACGAGCCTGGGCAAATCCGTCGGCGACGACTTCCGCGAGGGCAAGATTACGCTGCCCGTCATTCTCTCGTTCCGGCGCGGCACCAGCCGGGACCGCGAATTCTGGAATCGCACCATCGTCAGCGGCGAGCTGGGTGACGGCGACCTCGAGCACGCGATCGGCCTGATGCGCCAGCACAAGACGATAGACTCGACGCTCGAGCGGGCGCGCTCCTACGGCGCTATCGCCCACGACGCGCTGGAGATCTTCCCGCCGAGCCGCGAGAAGAGCGCCATGCAGGACGTGATCGGGTTCTGCATCTCGCGCGCGCACTGAGCGGCACCGCTCGAGGATGAGCGGCACGGCCAGTGAGCTTGAATGACTCGCGGACTTGAGATCAGCCGAACGTCACCGCCGCGATCCACCAATCGGGATGGGCTGCGGCAAGGCTCTGGCGCACGCGATGCGCCTCCGCGGCGTCACCCACGATACCGAAGCATGTCGGCCCGGCGCCCGATAGCGCCGCGTACCTGACGCCCGCCTGGTCCGTCAAAGCGGAGAGAACCTGGCGGATCTCCGGCACGACCCCTGCGGCAGGCGCCTCCAGATCATTGCCGGTTGCGCGCATGAAGTCGAGCAACGCAGCCCTGTCCGCAAACGCAGGCGCCGCTTGAGGCAACGACCCGGGCGGCACCGGCCCGGCGCCCAGCGCACGAAACACGCGCGCCGTCTTGTCTCCCGGCACCGGCGCGAGCGGATTGACGAGCACGGCCGAGAGCGGCGCCAGCCCACCCGGAAGGTCGGCGAGGTCATGCCCGACGCCCGTCATCCAGACCGGTCGCGAGCCGAGGCACACCGGCACGTCAGCTCCCACGCGCGCCGCGATCGCAGGCCAATAGACCGCGGCGGCCGCCTCGGGACTGGCGCGCCGAATAGCTCGGATCAGCGCCGCGGCATCCGCAGACCCGCCGCCGAGCCCGGCAGCTACCGGCAGAGTCTTTTCGAGATGGACGCGCCCGAGCGCAACACCCGGCGCATGCGCGGCGAGCAGGTCGAACACCGCATCGAGCGTCGTCGTATTCGCCGAGAGCGCGGACGCAAACGGGCCCGAGACGACGATCTCGCGCGGCAGTCCCGGCTCGAATGTAAGCGTATCGCCGATGCTCGCGAACGTCGTCAGGCTGGCGAGGCGATGATATCCGTCCGCCTGTCGTCCCTCGACGCGCAGCGTGAGATTGACCTTCGCGGGCGCAAATTCACGGATGGAGGACATGGATGGAGGACACGGGCCCAGTTCGTACGTCAAGTTCGCGCGCCGTACCCGGCACATCGTATCCGGCACGCTGCCTTGCGCGAAAAAGACGGCGAGCCGCTAGCGCCTGAAGGAAAGTGAGCGTCCAGGGCGGACGCTTACTTCTGGTTGGATTCGCCCGCCTTCGCCGCCTGCTTGCCGTTGCCGTCTGCGGTCGGAAGCGCTGCCGACAAGCCGGACTCGAGCTTCTTCTTGATCTTGTCCTCGTCCTCGGGCGCCGGCTTCAGCGTCAGCGCCTGATCCCACTGGTACTTCGCTTCCCGCTCACGGCCCACACGCCACAGCGCATCGCCCAGGTGATCGTTGAGCACGGGATCGTTGGGCTCGAGCTCGACGGCGCGTTCGAGATAGCGCACGGCATCGTCGAAGTTGCCTTGCATGTAGTGCGCCCAGCCAAGGCTGTCGACGATGTAGCCGTCCTCTGGCTTCAGCGCGACGGCCTTCTCGATCAGCGACATGCCTTCCTTGAGATTGCGACCCTGGTCGATCCACGAATAGCCGAGATAGTTGAGGATCAGCGGCTGGTCAGGATAGAGCGTCAGCGCCTTCTCGAGATCGGCCTCCGCAGCAGACCAGTTCTTCAGCCGCTCGTAGCTCGTCCCGCGCGCATAGTAGTAGACCCAGTGGCGGCGCTCGGGCTTCGGCACCAGCGCGAGCGCTTGATCGTAGTGCGGCACGGCTTCCGCGTAGAGCTTGCGGGCGCGCAGGATGTTGCCGAGCGCGTCCAGAATTTCGAGCTTGTCGCTCACCGTGAGCGGCATGCGCGCCTCGACCTCGGCGGCCGCCGCATGGGCGACAGGAGCAGGCGCCGCGCCGCCGCCGGCCGCAATAGCGCGAATGGTTGCCGGGCCCGCCACACCGTCGGCGCGCATCTTGTTCTTCTTCTGGAACGCCATCACGGCGCTCCGCGTGCCGACGCCGAAGCGGCCGTCGCTGGTCGGGACGTCGTAGCCGAGCGACTTGAGCGCCGACTGCAGCTTCTGCACGCCGTCGCCCTTGTCGCCGAGACGAAGCACGTCGTCGCCGTCAGCCAGCTCGCCGAGCTCGGACGCCGGGTTAGGCGCCGCGGCCTTCTGTTCGGCAGCCTTCGGCGCAACGGGCGGAGCGGCCTTCCCATCGGTATCGAGTAGGCGAGACAGCGTCTGCCGCGCCTCGTCGACCTTGTCGAGCGAGTTGAGATTGAACGCCTTGCGGATTTCCACCGCCGTCGTCAGCGGGCTCGTTACCGGAATCCGCTCGTAGGTCTTGATGGCATCAGCGTACTGCTTGTTGCCTTCATAGGCGCTGGCCAGCGCCGCGAGCGCGAACTGGTGCTCGGGCTCCACGTACAGCGCCATCTGCATGTAGAGAACGCCGACGCCCACGGCGCCTTCGCCGATCAGGGCTTCGCCGAGACCGTAGAACACCTCGGCCATGCCCTCGGACGCCGTCGTGACGATCGGCTTCAGCGTCGCGCCGGATTCGATCGCCGCGCGCAGGCTCCTCAGCAGCGGGTGTCCGTCTCCCTGCGATTTGGCGATGTGCGCATCGATGATCGACAGCGCCTTCTTGCGGTCTCCGGCAATTGCCGCATGGCGGGCAAAGGCAAGCGCGGTGCGAAGCGTCCGGCCATCCTGGCCATAGACGAGATCGTAGGATGCGCGCGCCTCTTTGTGCTTGCCCGCGATGTCGGAGATCAGCGCGCGATGGTAGCGCAGGAAGAACTGCGCCCATTCCGCCTGCTTGGGCAGGTTGAGGCTGGCGAGCGCTTCCGACATTTCATTGTGCGAGACGTGCACCCAGGCGATCGCGAGCGCGCTGGTCAGCTCGCCAATCGGGCCGGACCCGGCCGATTTGAAGTGCGCCTCGGAATCCTTCCAGTCGTTGGCCTTGAAG
Source organism: Hyphomicrobium sp. (assembly GCF_019744875.1). Classification (GTDB taxonomy): domain Bacteria; phylum Pseudomonadota; class Alphaproteobacteria; order Rhizobiales; family Hyphomicrobiaceae; genus Hyphomicrobium_C. The sequence goes on from NZ_JAIETU010000013.1 coordinate 122,648, forward strand.
TCCCGCAGCGCCAGCGCGAGCTGCGCCATGCGGTGCTGCTTCTGCACGCCGGCGAGATCTTCCGCCAGCTTGAAGGCCCGCGGCCAGTCTCCGCGCGCGGCTTCAATCTGGAAAGCCTGCTCGAGCAGCAGCTCGTTCGAGGGATCGTGGATCAGGGCGTTGCGGTAGAAGTCCGCCGCTTCCTCGGAATCGTTCTGGGCCCGCGCGAAACGCCCGGCGAGATAGCTGCCGACCAGAGAGCGCGTTCCCTCGAAAGCCTCGCCTGGTTCAGCCGTCTCGCCGCGGGAAAGACCCGGCGCGCCGATCAATCCGAGCGCGACAAGCGGAGCGAAGATGGCAAACCGGCCACGGCGAATACTCATTCCCTGATCCTCTCCGGGCTTACCGCAAGAACGAGCGGTCAGAGTAGCAAACCTTTCGACCGGTTGGCCACTCCGCTTCACCACTGATCCGAAGCTAAATTTCGCCATCGGTTCGTGCGGCGTGAGGGACCAGATACCTACATCTCGGCGTAATTCGGTCCACCCCCACCTTCAGGGCAGACCCAGGTGATGTTTTCGCTCGGGTCCTTGATGTCGCAGGTTTTACAGTGAACGCAATTTTGCGCGTTGATCTGAAAACGGGCGCCGCCCGCCTCGTCGCGCACCACTTCATAGACGCCCGCAGGGCAATAGCGCTGCGCGGGCTCGGCATACTGAGGCAGATTGACCTCGATCGGAATGGCCGGATCGGTCAGCTTGAGGTGGACCGGCTGATCCTCCTCATGGTTGGTGGCCGAGAAAGAAACGTTGGTCAATTTGTCGAACGTGAGCACGCCGTCCGGTTTGGCGTAGGCGATGGGGGTCGCGTTCCGGGCCTTCCGGAGGGACTTGGCGTCGCTCTTGCCATGCCCGAGCGTGCCGAGCGGCGACCAGCCGAAAAGAATCGTCCGGAGCCACATGTCGATCCCGCCGAGCCCGACGCCGGCCACTGTGCCGAATCGCGACCAGAGAGGCTTCACGTTCCGCACGCGCTTGAGATCGGTCGCGATCGGTCCGGCCCGGACGGCTGTTTCATAGCCTTCGAGCACATCGTAGGCGCGCCCGGCCGCCAGCGCCTCGACGGCCGCCTCCGCCGCATGAATGCCCGACAGCACCGCATTGTGGCTGCCCTTGATGCGCGGCAAGTTCATGAAGCCCGCGCTGCACCCGAGCAGCGCGCCGCCCGGGAAGGCGAGCTTGGGGATCGATTGCCACCCGCCTTCCGTCAGAGCGCGCGCGCCATAGGCGATGCGCCGCCCGCCCGCGAAGACCGACCGGATCGCCGGATGCGTCTTGAAGCGCTGGAACTCGTCGTAAGGCGAGAGATACGGGTTGTCGTAGTTGAGGTGGAGAACGAAGCCCACTGACACGAGGTTCTTGCCGTAGTGATAAAGGAAAGAGCCGCCGCCGGTCTTCAAGTCGAGCGGCCAGCCGAAGCTATGCTGCACGAGGCCCGGCCGATGCAGCTCGGGCGACACCTCCCAAAGCTCCTTGAGGCCGATGCCGTATTTCTGCGGCTCGGCGTTCCGCGCCAGGTCGAAACGCGAGATCAGCGTCTTGGCCAGCGAGCCGCGCGCGCCTTCCGCAATCAGCGTGTACTTTCCGCGCAGCTCCATGCCGCGCTGGAAGGTGTCCTTCGGCGTGCCGTCGCGCGCCACGCCCATGTCGCCCGTGGCGACGCCGACCACCGCGCCCTCCGCGTCGTAGAGCACTTCCGTAGCGGCGAACCCGGGATAGACCTCGACGCCCAGCTCGGCCGCCTGCTCGCCGAGCCAGCGCACGACGAGGCCGAGGCTGCCGATGTAGTTGCCGTGGTTGTTCATGAGCGGCGGCATCAGCATGTTCGGCAACTGCACGTCGCCCGCCGGGCCGAGCACGAGGAAGCGATCCTCGGTCACCTGCGTCGTGAGCGGAGCGCCGCGCTCGCGCCAATCGGGAATGAGTGCGTTGAGGCCCACCGGATCGATCACGGCGCCGGACAGGATGTGCGCGCCGACCTCGCTGCCCTTCTCGAGCACAACGACCGAAATATCCTGCCCCGTCTCCACTGCGAGCTGCTTGATGCGGATCGCCGCCGACAGACCCGCAGGCCCCGCACCGACGATAACAACATCGAACTCCATGGCCTCCCGCTCGGGAAGGTCACTCTCTTCGCTCGCCATTCGGTATTGTCCCTAGTTTAGGTGGTCGCCCATAATCCGATTTGGTCCCAAATGCCGGAGGCGTCAAGCTTTGCGGGCCCACCTGCGTCGCCGGGGACGTGCAATCGGAGCGCCGGGCCGGTAAAGTGCGCCGCATGCAATCCGAAATCGACATGCGCGGGATGGCCGCCCTCCTCGACTGGTACCGGGAGATGGGCGTCGATACGTCCGTCGCCGCCGAACCGACGAATTGGCTGGAGAGGGGCGAGACCGCACCCGGAAGCGACTATAAGCTTCCTCAGCCCCAGCCCGATCTGGAACGGGACCCCGCTCGGGTAGAGGCCCGCGCGGATGGGCGTGCAGACCTGCGCGAGCGTCCCCCCACACCCTCGGCCCCGCGCCCCACGGCGCGTGACGGCGGCGACCGGCAGCCGCCGGGGCAAGCCCCCGCACGCAGCCAGCCGCCTCCCGCCATGGCCCCGCCGCGACCCGCGTTTGCGGCGACCCCACCGGACGCCGCCGGATTGGCTGCCCGCACCGTCGCCCGCGACGCCCGCACGCTCGACGAGCTTGAAGCAGCCCTCCGCGCCTTCGACGGCTGCGGCCTCAAGGCCACGGCAAAATCGCTCTGTTTCTACCGCGGCGCCCCCAAGGCCCGGCTGATGATCGTCGGCGAAGCTCCGGGGCGCGAAGAGGACCTTGAAGGCCGGCCGTTCGTCGGCCGCGCCGGTCAGCTTCTCGACAAGATGCTGGCCGCCATCGATCTCAAGGAGCAGGACGTCCACATCACCAACGTCGTCTACTGGCGCCCGCCCGGCAACCGCACGCCCACACCGCAGGAAAGCCAGGTGTGCCGCCCGTTCCTGGAACGCCAGATGGAGCTGGTCGGCGCCGACGTCATGTTGCTGCTGGGCGGCGCGGCGGCGAAACAGGTGCTGGGCACGGACGACGGCATCATGCGCATCCGCGGCAAATGGCGGGACGTCCCGAGCGGTGGACGCACGATCAAGACGATGGCCACGCTGCACCCCGCCTACCTGTTGCGCACTCCGGCCGCGAAACGCCACGCCTGGCGCGATCTGCTCGCCATCCAGGCCGCCCTTCTCGCTCCCCCGACTTGACCCCAAGGCTTGACGCTCAAGACTTGACCCCACTCCCCTGCAGGACCTTGCCGCCATGAGCCGCCTCGACGAAACCCGGCCCTTCATTCCCGTCCGCATCGCCATCCTGACGATGTCGGACACGCGCACGGCCGCCGAGGACCGCTCCGGCAACACGCTGGCCGAGCTAATCACCGGAGCCGGGCACACCGTCGCCGGCCGCGCGCTGGTCAAGGACGATGTGGAAGCGATCCGCGCACGCGTCTCGGGCTGGATCGCAGACCCCGAAGTGGATGTCGTCATCACCACCGGCGGCACCGGCTTCACCGGCCGGGACGTCACGCCCGAGGCCGTGAAACCGCTGTTCGAGAAGGAGATCGACGGCTTCGCGATCCTCTTCCACCAGCTCTCCTACGAAACCGTCGGCACCTCGACCATCCAGTCGCGCGCGTGCGGGGGCATTGCGCGAGGCACTTTGATTTTCTGTCTTCCAGGATCGACAGGCGCCTGCAAGGACGCCTGGAACGGCATCCTGAAATGGCAGCTGGACAACCGCCACCGCCCCTGCAATTTCGTCGAGATCATGCCGCGCTTCGAGGAGCACCGCCCGAAGGCCTGAGACGGCCGTCGGGATTCGCGCTCTAGCCGCGTTCCGCCACGGCTCCGCGAGACACCTGCTCTTTACGCCGCCCGGTCAGCGACGCGATTCGATCGAGCGGCACCCCGAGCAGAAAGAGACTGAGCCGAAGCTGGCTCGTCGCCATGCTCGCGATTGCGCCTTCGGCCCGGTACCGCTCACCGATCGTCAAGGCACGCGCGTTGAGACCCGTGAGCCGCCGCCGCCCGATCCGCCGTGCGAGATCCACGTCTTCCAGCACCGGCGCCTTGCGAAAGCCCCCGGCCTCGTTGAACAGCGACCGCGAAACGAGCAGGCCCTGATAGCCGTGCGGCAGCTTGAGCACGCGCGTCCTGAGCGCCACCATGCGCTCGACGACCCGCGGCATCGTCCCGTCGTCATCGAAGCCGAACTGGAAGTAGGCCGCCGTCGCGCGGCGCCGTCCGCTGGACACGCGTTCGATGTGGAGGTCAGCCTCGCGTTCCCATCCAGCTTCGAGCAGCGTGTCGGCGTTGATGAACAAGAGCCACGGCTGGCGCGCGCGTTCGGCGCCCGCCTTGAGTTGCGCGCCGCGCCCCGCCTCGCTCGTCACGATATCCGCGCCCGACCCGTCCGCGATCTCGAGCGTGCGGTCGGTCGAGCCGCCGTCGGCGATGATGACCTCACGCACAAGCCCTTCCACGGCCGCCGGAATCAGCGCCGAAAGCGTTTCGGCGAGATGGGCCTGATGGTTGAGCGTTGGGATGATGACAGAGATCATGTCTTTCCTTGGCACGGCCGCGCCGGAGCAACAAGAGACGGCGCACAGCCCGGACGACGCAGGTGCTTAGGGTGAGGCGAGCGTGCACGACGCATGAGCACGAAGGCGAATTTGTTCTTTCTTTGTTCTCACGTTTGCACTAGGCTGCGCGGGCATGAAGACACCCCGCACCGCCGCAGCAAAGCCCGCTCCGCCGCCGTCCGAGGCTCTGCCCGGCAGCCTCGTCGACGAAGCGCGCCGTCGCGGCCGTGGCGCGCGCTCGAACCACACCGGCCGCTTTGAAACCGAGCGGCGGACCACGTTCGACGACGGCTGGGAGGGCATGGCCGAACTCGACGCCCTGAAAACCGAGGTGACGATCGAGCCGGCGCGCTCGATCATCACGCGCAACCAGAGCCCCGACATCTCGTTCGACCAGTCCATCAATCCCTACCGGGGCTGCGAGCACGGCTGCATCTATTGCTACGCGCGCCCAAGCCACGCCTACCTCGGCCACTCCGCTGGCCTCGACTTCGAAACCAAGCTCTACGCGAAGACAAATGCGCCCGAGCTGTTGGAGAAGGAGCTGTCCAGCAAGGCCTATTCGCCCAAGGTCATCGCCCTCGGAACCAACACGGACCCCTACCAGCCCATCGAGCGCGAGCACCGCATCACCCGCGCGATCCTCGAAGTGCTCGAACGCACCGGCCATCCGGTCGGCATCGTCACGAAGTCCGCGCTGGTCCTGCGCGACGTCGACATCCTCTCGCGCATGGCCGCCCGCGGGCTGGCCAAGGTCGCGCTCTCGGTCACCACCCTGGACCGGAAGATCGCGCGTGCCATGGAGCCGCGCGCAAGCACGCCGTCGAAGCGCCTTGATGCCCTGCGCGGGCTGGCGGAGGCTGGCGTGCCCGTCTCCGTGATGGTGGCGCCCATCGTACCTGGTCTGACGGACAGCGAAATCGAGCGCATCCTCGAAGCGGCCCGCGACGCGGGAGCGACGGAAGCCGGCTACGTGCTCCTCCGCCTGCCGCTCGAGCTCAAGGACGTCTTCCGCGAGTGGCTCGCAAGTGAGTTTCCCGACCACGCCGGACGCGTGATCAACCTGCTGCGCTCGATGCATGGCGGGGCGGATTACGTGGCCGAATTCGGCGTCCGCCAGAAGGGCCGTGGACCCTATGCCGATCAGATCGCCCTGCGTTTCCGCCTCGCCATGAAACGTCTCGGCCTCAACGAGCGCCGCCAGAAGCTGCGCCTGGACCTCTTCACGCCGCCCGTGCGCAAAGGCGGCCAGATCCCGTTGCTCTGACAACAAACTGTGTGAACGCGCACGTCTATCCACAGTTGGCTTTGACAGAAGCCCCCTCGCCCGCGACCCTTGGCGAATGCGGGTGGATGATTCGAGAATTGTGCCGACCTTCGAATTGGAGGCTGCCGAGCTGACGCTCGACGGCGGACCGATCGCAGGCATCGACGAGGCAGGACGCGGCCCCTGGGCGGGCCCTGTCGTCGCAGCCGCTGTCGTGCTCGATCCATCGCGCATCCCGCAGGGTATCGACGATTCCAAGGCGCTCGACCCTGAGGATCGCGAACGCCTGTTCGAACGCATCATGAAGACGGCCCTCGCTGTCGGCGTCGGCATCGGCGATGTGGACCGGATCGATCGCGACAACATTCTCGCCGCCACCATGTGGGCGATGGCCGAAGCCATGGCCAAGCTCTCCTGCAAGCCCCGCCTTGCGCTGATCGACGGTAATCGCGCCCCGCGCCTGGCCTGCCAGGCGCGCACCATTGTCAAAGGCGATGCGAAGTGCCTGTCGATCGCCGCAGCTTCGATCGTCGCCAAGGTCACGCGCGACCGCATGATGATCGAGTTCGCCCGCGAGTTGCCGGGCTACGGCTTCGAGCGTCACAAGGGCTACGGCACCCCGGAACACCGGGCCGCCCTGACTCGCCTCGGTCTCACGCCCCAGCATCGCCGCTCGTTCAAGCCGGTGCAGCTTGCCCTCGGCCTGCTGGAAGCCGAAACGGTCTGATCCCACCTTCCGAACCGTCCGGCGCGCCGGGCCCATCACGCGTCTTGCGTTTTGGGCCCGCGCCTGAGATCGTTGTTCCTCAGTTATGATTTTTTCCCATCAGGAATGGACCCCTTCGCCCGATGCCTCACAGCACGCCGCTCATCGCGACGATCGTCACCGGCCTCGCGCTTGCCTTTGTCTTTGGTGCGCTTGCGCATCGCCTGCGCATTTCTCCGCTGGTCGGTTATCTCGTCGCCGGCATCGCGATAGGGCCGTTCACGCCGGGCTTCATCGCCGACCAGGGCCTCGCCAACGAGCTGGCGGAGATCGGCGTCATCCTCCTGATGTTCGGCGTCGGCCTGCATTTCTCGATGAAAGAGCTTTGGGCCGTGCGCAACATCGCGGTGCCCGGCGCCGTGGTGCAGATCGCGGTCGCGACGCTGCTCGGCGCGGCGCTCGGCCATGCCCTCGGCTGGACGGCGGGCGGCGGGCTCGTCTTCGGCCTCGCGCTCTCCGTTGCAAGTACGGTCGTGCTGCTTCGCGCCCTGCAGGAACGACGCCTCGTCACCACGGAACGCGGCCAGATCGCCGTCGGCTGGCTCATCGTCGAAGACCTGGTAATGGTTCTGACGCTGGTTCTATTGCCGGCCATCGCCCCGCTGCTGGGCGGCAACTCCGACGGCCAGCCGAATGGCGGCGGTTCCTCGCTCGACATCAACCAGCTCCTGATGACGGTCGCCTTTACGATCGGCAAGGTCGCGGCCTTCGTGGCCCTGATGATGGTCGCCGGCCGCCGCATCATTCCCTGGATCCTGCACTACACGGCCCACACCGGCTCGCGCGAGCTGTTCCGCCTCGCCGTGCTCTCCATCGCGCTCGGTGTCGCGTTCATCGCCGCCAACCTGTTCGGCGTCTCGTTCGCGCTCGGTGCGTTCTTCGCGGGCCTCGTGCTGAGCGAATCGCAGCTCTCCCAGCAGGCCGCCAACGAAAGCCTCCCGCTCCGCGACGCGTTCGCGGTGCTGTTCTTCGTCTCGGTCGGCATGCTGTTCGACCCAAACATCCTCGTCGAGCAGCCGCTCGCCGTCCTCGCCACGGTGCTCATCATCGTCATCGGAAAATCGCTGGCCGCGCTCGCCATCGTGCGCGCCTTTGGCCATCCGATGGGCACCGCCTTCACGATTTCGGCAAGCCTCGCGCAGATCGGCGAGTTCTCGTTCATCCTTGCAGCCCTCGGCGTCAGCCTGGAGCTTCTGCCGCCCTCCGGCCGCGATCTCATCCTGGCTGGCGCGCTGATCTCGATCATCCTCAATCCGGCGTTCTTCTCGGGGCTCGACCGCCTGAAGCCCTGGCTCGAAAAGAAAGACGGCACCGCCGAAGCCGCCCACACGCCGGAGGAGGCCGAAGAGGAAAGCGCACCGATCCACGTCACGACGCTCGAGGGCCATACCATCGTCGTCGGCATCGGCCGGGTCGGCAAACGCATCACGGATATCCTGGCCTCGGGCAGCGCGCCGCTCTACGTGATCGATGAGAGCGACGAGGAGATCAAGCGCCTCCACGCGCGCGGCATCGAAGGCGTCTCCGGCAGCGCCGCAACGCTGCTCTACGCTGCCAATCCCGCCAAGGCGGCAAGCCTGATCGTTGCCATTCCGAGCAACTTCGAAGCCGGCCAGGTGATCGAGCAGGCGCGCGCCGCCAACGCGGACGTGCCCATCATCGGACGCGCGCAGTCTGAAGCTGAAGCGGACTATTTGCGCCGTTACGGAGCCACGCACGTGGTCCTCTCGTCGGACACCATCGCCGACGCGCTTGTAGCTGCATACCGCAAATCCTCCGGCACCTGAGACCGGGTCATTCCGACATTCTTGCAGCCTGAACCGGGCGCAACCGGCGCAGCGTGCGCAATCACGCCTGGGCTATTGGCGAACATCGACAATACGTGAATCGATAATTAACCGTTGTTATTCAGTTGGTAACGGCGATCGCATAAAGCTTTAGATGATCAGGCGCACGGTCGCCCCCGCCACGTAGAACGGTTCCCATGCTCAGCCATATGAAGCTCAAGTACAAAGTCGGCGCGCTTATCGCGCTTCTCGCGTTGATCCCGGTCGCGGGTGCGGGGCTCTCGTATCTCAGTCTGTCCGCGCAGGGCACGGCCCAGGAGTTGGCCATGCGAGCCAAGACCGGCCAGACCCTTCTGGAGCGCATCAACGGCCTCGTCTACGCGATCGTCATGGACTCGCGGGGCGTCTACATGTCGAACGATTGGGCATCAGCCGAGCGCTACGGCAGCGGCATCCTGAAAAGCACGAGCGACCTGCAGCAAGTCACGCAGCTCTGGGAAACCACGCTTGAGCCCGAACACCGCGCCGACTTCACCGACGCGGAGACCACCATCAATCAGTTTATCGGCTTCCGCACCGAGCTGGTCCGCCTCGCGCGCGAGGACTCTCTTGTCGCTGCACGCCAGTTCGGCGACAACGACGCCAACCGCTCGAACCGCAAAGCGCTGAACGACAAGCTGCGCACGCTCTCGACCCACTACGAAACCTACGTCGCGACAACGACGCAAGCCTCCGATCAAGCGCGCGACGCAACGCTTCGCACGTCCGCCATGACGGGCATCGTATCCATCCTGACCATGCTCGCGGGCATCTGGCTCGTCGTCACGAACCTGACGCGCCCCATCGAACGCATGAAGCTCTCGATCCTCGATCTCGCCTCCGGCAACACCGAAAGCGAAATCTACGGCACGGAGCGCCGCGACGAGCTCGGCGAAATTGCAGGCGCGGTTTTGATCTTCAAGCAGAACATCCTCGAAGCCGAACGCCTGCGCGGCGAGCAGGCCGAGAATGAGAAGCGCATGGCCGCACAGCGCAAGTCCGACATGCTGCGCCTTGCCAACCAGTTCCAGGAGAGCGTGGGCCGCGTGGTCGACACCGTCTCGGCTGCATCGAGCCAGCTCGAGAGCGCCGCCGGCCAGCTCACCCTGAATGCCGCCTCAACCCAAGAGCTCTCCGGCACGGTGGCGAGCGCCTCCGAGCAGACGTCGGTCAACGTTCAGGGCGTCGCCGCCGCATCCGAGCAGCTCTCGTCCACCGTTCTCGAAATCGGCCGCCAGGTCGATGAAAGCAGCTCCATCGCCGAGGAAGCCGTCCGTCAGGCCGCCAAGACGAACCAGAACGTCGTCGAGCTTTCGCAGTCGGCCGAGCGCATCGGCGCCGTCGTCGAGCTGATTGGCCAGATCGCGGGCCAGACGAACCTCTTGGCGCTCAATGCCACGATCGAAGCAGCGCGCGCTGGCGATGCCGGAAAGGGCTTTGCCGTCGTCGCCCAGGAAGTGAAGGCGCTGGCCGCTCAGACCGCCAAGGCCACGAGCGAGATCGGCAGCCAGATTCAGAGCATGCAGGAATCGACCCGCCAGGCTGTCGAAGCGATCAACGACATCGCCTCGACCATCAACCGCATCTCGGCAGTCAGCGGCGCCATCGCCTCTGCCGTCGAGCAGCAGGGCGCCACCACGCAGGAAATCAGCCGCAACGTTCTCGAAGCCGCGAAAGGCACGAGCGAAGTCGCCTCGTCCATCACGGCCGTGAGCCAGGGCGCCTCCGAAACGGGCTCCGCGTCGTCCCAGGTTCTGGCGTCCGCCAAGTCGCTCTCGGGCGACAGCCGGACGCTCAAGATCGAGGTCGAGCGCTTCCTGACGATGGTGCGCGCAGCCTAACCTATTGATCTGGAATCCCTATCGGATCGCGCCGGTCACAAGCCGGCGCGATTTACGTGTTCGCCTTTTGTTCGACGTAAATATCTGCGAGTCTTTTCGCTGTCGGGAATGCTAAGACTTCATTGCTCGGGAACCCGGCCATTAACCGAATTTTAACGTCCCATCTTTAGATTCCGTTAACCGTGGGACTGGTTTGTGGTCGCGTTGGGTTCGGAACATGGATCCCTGGCATTTGTGGTTCTTCACAGTGAGTTGCGTCGAATGGGTATGCGTCGTCGTGCAGGTGCGCCTGCAGCAGCTGGCAGCAGCTTTGCCAGAGATCGGGCTTTGGCCCGAAATCGAATCCTGGTGGGAGATTGCCTCGACGAGCTTCGTCGACTACCGGATCGAAGCGTAGACCTCGTCTTCGCAGACCCCCCCTACAATCTTCAGCTTTCGAGCGAGCTTCTCCGTCCGAACAACACGCGCGTCGATGGCGTCGACGACGCGTGGGACAAGTTCTCCTCGTTCGAAGAGTACGATCGCTTCACGCGCGGCTGGCTCGCCGAATGCCGCCGCGTGCTGAAGCCGGACGGCGCGCTTTGGCTCATCGGCTCCTATCACAACGTCTTCCGCCTCGGCACCGCGCTGCAGGATCTGGGCTTCTGGATCCTCAATGACGTGGTGTGGCGCAAGGTCAACCCGATGCCGAACTTCCGCGGCCGCCGCTTCACGAACGCGCACGAGACGCTGATCTGGGCCGCACCCGACCAGAAGTCGCGCTACACCTTCAACTACGAAGGCCTGAAGTCCGGCAACGAAGACGTGCAGATGCGCTCGGACTGGCTGTTTCCGATCTGCTCCGGCCCCGAGCGCCTGAAGGACGAAGGCGGCCGCAAGGCGCATCCGACGCAGAAGCCTGAAGCCCTGCTCCACCGCATCCTTCTCGCCACCACCAACCCCGGCGACACCGTACTCGATCCCTTCTTCGGCACCGGCACCACGGGCGCGGTGGCGAAAAAGCTCGGCCGCAACTGGATCGGCATCGAGCGCGACACCGACTACGCCAAGGCCGCCGAGGAACGCATCGCCAAGGTGAAGCCGCTCTCGGGCTCCGCGCTCGAAACGCCTCCCTCGAAGCGCGCGGAACCGCGCGTGCCGTTCGGCACGATCGTGGAACTCGGCATGCTGCGCGCGGGCTCCGCACTCTTCGACGAGCGCCGCAGCGTGCGCGCCGAAGTGAAGGCCGACGGCACGCTTGCGGTGCCCGGCAGCCGCGGCTCCATCCATCGCCTTGGCGCCGTCGTGCAGGGCAAGTCCGCGTGCAACGGATGGACGTTCTGGCACTACGAGCAGGGCGGCAAGCTCCACTCGATCGATGAGCTGCGCGAACGCGCCAAAGTGAAGCTCGGCCTCACCGCCGAACGTCCCGCCACCACGCTCATCGCCGCGGAGTAGCGGGGGGCGCCCGTCACTGCCCGCATGAGCGCGGGCATTGAACGGGAAAGTTAAGGTGCCTAGTTTCAAGCCGAGCGCGCCGCGATCCAGCGGCGCGCAAACGCGAACATGAGACGCATGGCCGATCCCTACGAAGCGTTGGGCGTCGCTAAAAACGCCAGCCAGGATGAGATCCGCAAGGCGTACCGCAAGGCCGCCAAGGAGACCCATCCCGATCTCAATCCCGGCAAGCCGGAAGCCGAGAAGCGCTTCAAGGAAATCAACGCCGCCAACGACATCATCGGCGATCCGGACAAGCGCAAGCGCTACGACGCGGGCGAAATCGACGAGACCGGCGCCGAGCGCGCCCCCGAACGGCACTACTATCGCGAGCATGCCGAAGCCGATCCGCACTGGCGCTATTCGCAACGCAGCGCGGGCGCGGGCCGCGGCCGCGAGCCGGACTTCGACGACGACATCATTTCGGAACTCTTTCGCGGGCGCGGCGATCGCGGCGCCTTCCGCATGCCGCCGCAGGACGTACGCTACACGATGGAGGTCGACTTCATCGACGCGGTGAACGGCGCGCGCAAGGTGATCGCGATGCCCGATGGAAAAACCCTCGACGTCGCGATCCCCGCCGGCATCGCCGAAGGCCAGACGCTCCGCCTCAAAGGACAGGGCCGCCCCGGGTCGGACGGCGGCGCGGGAGACGCCTACGTCGAGATCTCCATCAGGCCCGATGCCCGCTTCACACGCGACGGCAACGACATCCTGAGCACGGTGCCGGTCTCGCTCGGCGAAGCGCTGAACGGCGCGAGCGTGCGCGTCGAAACCGTCGACGGCGCCGTCGGGCTGACCGTGCCGAAGCGCATCAAGAACGGAACAAAACTGAGGTTGCGCGGCAAAGGCGTACCGCGCGGCAAGGACGGCACGCGCGGCGATCAACTCGTCAAAATCGAGATCGTGCCGCCCGAAGGAGCCGACGACGCACTGGCTGAGTTCATGGCCGAATGGGAGAAGGCCCACCCGCAGCATCCGCGCGGAAGGAGCGTGACATGATCAAGGAAGGCGACCTCATCGCGCAGTTCACCCGCCTCGAAAGGCACGTTCTGTTGACGTGGATCGAGGAGGGCGTGATTGCCCCGCACCGCGACGAGACCGGATATCTGTTCGACAGCATCGACAGCGCGCGCGTGGCGCTGGCCTGCGATCTGCACTACGGCATGGGCCTCGAGCACGCAAGCCTGCCCGTCATCCTGTCGCTGATCGACCAGTTGCATGACGCACGCCACCAGCTCCGTGCACTCACGCGCGCCGTGGCCGAGCAGCCGGATACCATTCAGCAGGACATCACGCTGCGCATTGAACGAACCGGCCGAAAATAGCGAAGCGCTTCGCTCGCACGTTGTCGCGCACGTCGCTAGGAGCGGCCGCGCGATTGAACGGCCTGCTTCTCAATGCTCCTTCAGCGCATGCGCAATCACCTTGCGCATGACGGACGGCAGCGCCGCGCCGCCGAGATCGCGGCGTGCTACCCACCGGCATTGATCGGGCGTAGCCCAGAAGGTGAGGCTCGCGTTCACGGGCACGATCGCGCGCAGCACCATCAGTTCGAGCTTGAAATGCGTGAACGTGTGGCTGACCACGCCCGGCACGGACCACCACTCCGTTTTGACGGGCTGCGCCGCCAGCGCCTGGTCGAGCGGCAGCCAGTCGTCACCCCACTCGCCGGACGGCACTTCGAGCATGCCGCCGAGCAACCCCGCCTCGGGCCGCTTGCGCAACAGCACGTGCCCGTCCTCGCGCAGCGTGAGAAAGGCCGTGCCGTACCGCACAGGCCGGTGCGCCTTGGCGAGCTTGACGGGCAACTGCGCTTCGATGCCGAGCGCATGCGCATGGCAATCGCACTGCAGAGGTCGTCGGTTCGATCCCGATCGGCTCCACCAAATAAAACAGTCACTTACTCGCCAGACCAAAAACCCAAAACTTCCCGTTCACGCAGGGTTCACGCAGGAAAGCTGGTGCGGGCATGTCCGTGCATGTTCGCCTGCGCGCGAGTCATGATGGCGTTTTCAAAGCTCGCGGCCGAAATCCCGACTCTGATTCCGGCTCCGCCATTCCGCCATCTGCCGCTTGATATCATCGGCGCGGTTCTCAGTAGCGTTCGCATCGGCAGAAGCAGCGACGTCGAAGTCAGAGCGGAGTTTGGATTGCGGTTCCGGAACAGGACTTGGCTCAGCCGGGCCGGACCGCGTTGTATGTTCAGGCCGGCGGTTGCGATCATAGAACGCCGTCATTTCGGCCCTGATGCGGTCGACGTAAGCTTGATCGTTCTCGTTGGCTGGCGCGTCGGCGGCCGATCGGGACGGGCGGCCATGCCTGTGCTCAAGGGTTAGCTCGTTTCTGGCGCGCAGGTAACTTATGCCGTCCCGGGCCCTGTACGCCTGCTTCGATCGCTGAACCACGCGCTCGGCCAAGTGTCGCTCGCGCAAGGCATCGAAGCGCGGTTGATGGTGTGTCCAGGCGCGTTCCGCTCGCTCTGCGGTTTCAGCTCTTTCAATCTGACCCAGATGTTTGCGCTCACGGGCGTGCATGTTGCCGACCGCCCTCATGAGTTTCGCGGGTGAACAGATCATCTGGATCTTATTCCGCAGCGACAGCTTTTTGCTGCCGCCGAGTCGGTCGCTGTTGAGGAATACAAAAACGGCCCGCTCGAAGACGTGGTCGCAGCCTTTCATGACCTGTTGCGACTCTTTGCGCTGCTCCGCATAAAGCTCACGCCACCGCGGCTTGTATTTCTGCTCCACATAGTTCTGCGCGACAGCGGTGGCCTGCTTTATTTTCTCGGCCAGCTCGGCAAATTCCTGGCGTTGACGTACCGATGTTACGTCCCGTTCAACCATATGCCGATGATCGTACTCGGCTCGATAGCGCTTCATACGTTGAATTACTTCTGTCGTAGCGAAATGGCGCTTTCTGTGGGGCGAAGGTGATCTCGCCGTTTTTGCGGAAGCCTGCCCCTGAACCTTCTGCGATTCGCTAGAAGCAGGCTGCGTCAGCCGCATCATCTCCTCAGCGGTCACGTGCCGGGCTTCATTTTGGTTGGACTCGCGTTGCCGGTCCTCGTTGTTAATGATGCGTTGATCGCAATGGATGCCGTGCTCGCGTTCGTAAGCCTCTGCCCAGCGGGATAAACGCTCCTTTGTGTATTTGAGCGGGGCGGTCATCCCGGTGACCGGATGGATCGAATTGACGACCATGTGTACGTGCGGATGGTCCTTGTCGTTGTGGGCCGCGATCAGGGCTTGATGGTCTCCAAGTCCGATAGCGTTCAGCGCGGTTCGCGCGGTTTCCAGCATGTGCTGCGGTGTTGGGTTCTCACCAATGGCCCAGGATAGGGAAAGATGCAGGACAGGTTTTTCGTTCTTGCGGCCGCGGCCGTCATGGCCCGATTGCCGTTTCAGCTCGGCCTGATCGCGCGTTGTCGCGAACATCTCGAACCAGGCGTCGTCGGCCTGCGAGATGAGGTTGCGTGTTTCGCTCCATTGGACGCGGTCACGGGAAGTCTTCTGGGCGTCGTGCAGGATGTACCCGCACGCTCCTTTGAAAGACGTCCCGCGCTTGTGGAGGCGGGGTACCATCGTCGTCGGTCCTCGTTCTGAGGGCTGAGGTTTTCTGTTTGATAAGCTCGGCCGCGAGCAGGTTGGTCAGCAGGCCATGGATGCTGCGCCACGCCATCATCTGGTCGGGCGGCAGGTTGCCGTTCACCGCGTGCGCGATCTGGTTGATGTTGTTGCCGATGCGTCGCAGCTCCGTGAACAGCGCCGGGTCCATCAATTTGTAGGATGGCCCAGCGTTCATCTCGACCTTGCCTTCCAGCACCAGCCGTTCGCAAAGCCCTGAGGGTGTCAGGCCAAGCTCGCGTGCCTGTGCGACCTTGAGGGCGTAGTCATCTTCGGTCATGCGAATGCCGACCATTTTGGTGCGGGCACCTCTCGGGTGCGTCCGTCGCTTTGGCACTTGCCGCCTCATCAGGTGGGTTCGGGGCACGCGGGATAGCGCGCCCTGACCGGAGGGGTCCAGGGGAGTGCGGAGCACTCTCCCCGGCGAGTGGGATTTGATATCGATATCGGCGTAAGCCGTAATATCGATATCAAATCCACATCTCGCTCCTCCGCGCTTTAGGCTATGTGCTTCACTCGCTCGCTCCACATAGGCTGCGTTTAGTTATTCCCAACTTTCATAAACCGCTTTCATAATATCGCGCAAATCCAGCATTTACAGAACATGGAAGCACATTAGGAATCGCCCGCGAATTTCGTGGAACATTTGGCGCAAAAATAAATTTGCTGCCGCCTCATAGTTTCTAATCCCGACTTTCATCGAGCGTGCCGTCGCGGTCGCTTCGGTCAAGGCTGGCCTGCGCCCACCCATGCGCGTTGCACGCGCACGGGTCCCTGCGGCTCGGCCACCGCTTGCAGCGGCTGACGGCCTTGACCTCCGCTAGCCCGCGTCCAGCGAAGCGATGAGGTGGGTCGGGGCAGAAGGATGGGCTTTTCAGGTCGAACAAAAGGATGTGTGACTTGGACAGCAACCGGGCCCGCGGCCGTAGGGCCCGCGGGCCTGCAGACTTTATTGCTGGTTCAGGATTTCCTCATGCAGGAGGTCGGCACTCTCCATCAATGCGACTGCTTGTTCAGCCGATTTCTTGGCGAGGCAAAGAAAGCCGTTCCACTTTTGAAGGTCCCCCGCTTTCAGGGCATCGTGTGCCTGACGGGCCCAGTGCTGGCTGGCGTCAAGCTTGCTCTCGACGATGGAAAAGGTGACGACGATCGCACTCGGAATGGGGTTGGCGAGGTCGTAGACATCATCCAGCTCGACCGTTTCGGTTGCTTGTTTGCGTTCAAAGAAAGACATAAAAACTCCTTTTGTTGGTTTTAGCAAAGTTGCGTTTCCGCAACTTTGACTAGCCACGCGGCAATGAGCGGGGGAGCGGGTCAATAGCCCCAAAGTTGCTTGCAACTTTTTTGGGGGGACCGCCCGCGTAAGCGGGTGGGGGAGCCAAAACCCCTTGCGGGTGCGGCTGTTGATGCGCGGGGGCGGCACGCCCCAACTTGCGTGGCGTTCCGCGCCACGGCGCGCTCACTCCGTCGAGGAATAAAATATTTCCCATGCGCACATGAGCGAACTTGGCCGTGCGTGAACGAGCGGCGAGGAATTTCCGGCTTCTTGATCAGACGCGCGAACCGCTATTAATGGGAAGCTTCCAATCAGGAGGCCTCATGAGTCACGAAACAGAATTTCCGCCGCGAGGCTCCGGCATCGCGGGCCGCCACGAAGTCGGCGCATCTGCCAGGTGGGGTCATCCTTGGGACCTCGGCCCGAACTGGGACTGGGGCCCGGGCAAGCTGCTTCTCGGTCATTGGCAAGGCAGAATGCTCGGTCGCGACGATGACCGGCACACAGTGACGGTGGCGGGCAACCGCGCCGGCAAGTCGTCCACGGTACTCATCCCGAACCTGTTGCGCTATCCGGGCTCCGCATTGGTGCTTGATCCCAAGGGTGAGCTAGCGCGCGCGACAGCGGCGCAGCGAATCCGCATGGGCCAGACGGTTCACATTCTCGATCCTTTTGGCGAGACAGGCGCGCCGACCGCCAGCCACAATCCGTTTGACGAATTGGGGCAGGGACGACGCGAGCATGTAGCGGCGGACGCAGCGCAGCTAGCGGATGCACTGATTATTTCCAACAACAAGGACCCGCACTGGACCGACAGCGCGAAGAACCTCGTGCGCGGCATTGCGCTGCACTTGCTATCCACGGACGGAACCGTCGTAACCATCCGGGAAGTGCGCAAAAGACTAAACGGCACCCCCGCAGACCTTGATGCGCTTTTTACCGACATGGCCGGTTCGAGCGCCTTTGACGGCATCATCGCCAATATCGGCGCTTCGTTCTTAGGCAAGTTAGAGTCGGGCGGACGAGAGTTGCAGGGCATCCTCTCAACCACGCAGGAGCAGACGGCCCCGCTCGACGATATCGTGGGCATCACCGAGCGATCGGATTTCCGGCTCCGCGATCTCGCGGCGGGCCGGACGACGATTTACCTCGTGTTGCCCGGAATGCGCATGGGCACGCATTACCGATGGATGCGATTGGTCATCCAGCAAGCACTGGCGGCGATGGAGCGAACGCCTGTGCCGCGCGGCCAGTTGCCGGTATGGTTCATGCTCGAAGAGTTCCCCTCGCTCGGGCACATGCGCTCGATCGAGACGGCGGCCGGCCTCATGGCCGGCTTCGGCGTCAAGCTCTGGTCGGTGCTGCAGGATCTGACGCAGCTGCAAACGCATTACCCTAAAAGCTGGGAGACGTTTCTTGGCAATGCCGGAGTTATCCAGGCATTCGGAAACGCTGACGTGACCACCACCGAGCACTTGTCAAAGTTACTCGGTTCCACTCAGGTCATCGAGCGACAAGCCGTGAGGCTGTCGGCGCAAGCCATGGGACACGGCGATCCTGGCGTGCGCGAGCAGTTGCGCAGCGTGCGCCTGCTCGATGCGAACGAGATCACGCGTCATTTTTCCCGCGAGAGCAACCGGCAGTTGATCCTCGTGCCCGGGCGTCCGCCCATTTACATGGAGCGATTGAGCCGTGATACATAAGCTCATCAACCGCCTATTCGACCATCCAGTCATCCGCGAACGCGACGAAAACGGTATGCTGACGGCTGCTGGATTCACGTGGACTGAGCCGGTGATGTGGGTCTTCGAGATTTTCGGGACGGCGGGCTTCCTGCTCGCATTTTACTGGCTGATGTGCCTCGCGGATCCCCACACGCCGACAGAATTCACGGCGATGGTGGGGCTGGCGCTGATGGGCTGCGTAGGCGCATGCGCAGTCCTTGGAAGCGTCAGTCGTGGCATCGGTTTCGAGCGCAGTGGCCGAATCAGCAACCGTGGCGGATGGGTGAATTGGCTCGACATGGTCGGCAGCATCAAGGACCACGCCCATATCGCATCCATCGAAGTGACAAAGACGGAGCTGGGCGCAGGCGTCGCGATGTTTACGACCTGGGGCGGGACAGTGATGCTCTCGCATGGCTTAAGCGAGCCAGCGGCGCGGCTCGCCGCTGTGCAGCTGACGATCGCCCTGCGCGAGATGCGTGAAAGTCTCACCACGGTCCGAAGTCACCAGTCAGGGCAGCGGCAAGCTGCCGCTGCCCTGATCGACTAGAACAGGCTCCCCTGACGTGACGCGGCGACAGCAGCTCGCCATTCAGGGGATTTCGATGCGGCGTCCAGCCAGCGCATTGCGAACGAGGCCGCGCCGCCGGCATTTTCGACTTCTCCGCCGTGTATAAAGAGAGACCGGTAGCCGGTCTCGCTGATCGGAAGCGGCTTCCGTGGTTCGGTAATGACCTCCACGTGGCAATGGTGAAACGCACTGCCCGGGGTCGAGTGGTAATCCGGCGTGTAGACGACGGTGGCCGCGATGCCGTGCCAGACGATCGCATGATGCTCGATCGGCCGTTTTTCGGCGACCGTAAAAAGAGGTTCGCCGCTCATGAGCCCGCCTCCTCCTCGAACAGTGCGAAGTGTCCGGTCTCGACGCGGCCGTCACGGCAGCGGAAGGCGGTTTCACCATCGAGATCGTAGAGATCGTTGGCGCGCAGGATCGTATTTTCGATACGGGCCTCGTAGGGGTCGGCAGCAAGCCGGCGGGGCATGGTGGTGAAGGGGCTCATTGCTGAGCCCCTTTGTCTTCTGCGTCCTTCTCTGAGAACTCGCGGACCACGACTTTATTGGTCAGGGGCAGAGCATCGAGCATTAAGGACAAGCCTTTGCCGTCTCTGTTTTGCCAGGCGGCGCCGATCTTGATCCAGCGAGCGTTGTCGCCGTCGCCCTGCACCACGTAAATGCCGTGCGTCGGGGCCTTCTTTTCTTTGGGTTGCTTCTTCATTTTAGTCACTCCGTTTTTTGTTCGGCCCGACACCACGTCAGGCCTTGATGGGGGCTTGAGGAACCGGGCTCGGGGAGCGGGTCAAACGCAGCGCGTAGCGCTCCGAAGGGGCGGAGCTGCACAAGGCGAAGCCGCGGAAGCGAGCCGCGTTGACCCATAGCGATCGAGCCCGGTTAGACCCCATCCTTGAAAGGCCTTACGTGATGCCGGACGAAGGTTTGACGCGGGGGACGTGGGAAGAAACCCGAAAAAACAGAAGGCAACCTTTGAATCTCGGCGGGGGGGCGCAAGCAAAGGAGGCATCGATAATTGATGAGATAGTTGACCGCCGCAGCCAATAAACAGTAGACTGAATATGGGCTTGCACTGTGCTGAACGTGCATCGGAGCCCGTTCGGGGATTGATTGAAGACAGCATTCAGAAGCACTGCGCTAGCCCTCATACTGTTTGCGCTCGGCGGTATTTCAGACGCTCATGCCGCATGCACATCTCCTCCCGGGCTGCCTGGGACTATCACCTGGAATGGCGTTAACGCCGTCATTTGGTGCGATGGCACGAACTGGATTTCGATGGCGTCTGGTGGCGGTGGCATCACCGCGCTCACTGGCGACGTAACAGCGTCCGGCACCGGAAGCGTAACTGCAGCCATTGCGAATAGCTCAGTCACTTATGCCAAGATGCAAAACACATCGGCTGCCAGCGTGCTTCTAGGTCGAGGAGCAGGAGCAGGGGCGGGGAACGTCCAGGAACTCACACTCGGGTCCGGGCTGTCACTCTCGGGCACGACACTGAGCGCGACTGGTAGTGGAACAGTTTCCGGCACCACAAACTATGTCGCCAGATTCACCGGCGTGTCGGCTGTCGGCAATTCGCAGATTTTCGACAATGGCACCAACGTCGGCATCGGGACGACCACTCCAGGTAGTTACGGCAACCTCGAGGTCACAGGTAGTGGCTACAGGAGCATTGCGGTGCAATCGACCGTAGCTTCAGGTGCAATTGGCGTTCTTGCTGCGAACGCTGCAACTGAAGTGCGCGTCGGTGCAGTGAGTAACCATCCGCTGTGGCTTATGACTAACAATACGAACCGCATCACGGTCGATGTTACCGGCAACGTCGGCATCCGGACGACAAGTCCGGACCGGCCGTTGGTAGTCAAGGCGTCAGGGGGGCTCGGCGGTGCAATAACCGTGTGGCCGACGACCGACAGCACCGAAGCATCTATTCGCTTTACAACGACGGCCGAAGGCGGCGGCAACACTTGGTATGCGGGGCAGGGCGTTTGGGGTGCCGGCGCAGGGAATTTCGCAATTGGAGAGATCGCCAACCGACTTACGATTCTAGCAGGCGGCAACGTCGGCATCGGGACGACCACCCCGGCCGACATGGTCCACGCGCAGAAAGATCAAAACGCAGCGACGCGCCTGCAGGTCAGCAACTCCGATTTAGGGGCATCAGCCTCTGCACAATTAACGGTAGCTAACGTAGGAGGGTCCGTAGAAGACACTCTTAGGATAATGGCTATGGGGAGGGGCTTTGGCTCACTTGGTGGCTTCGTCCAGGATGGTGGAGTCGTGGTCGCTGGAAGCAACCTGACAGGAGGCTTGTCATTGATAGCAAGGGAGACTGCAGCGCCCATCCGTCTCTATGCCGGTGGCGAATCAAATGAAGTAATGAGGATCACAGCCGGAGGTAATGTCGGCATCGGGACGACCTTGCCCACATACAAGCTCCACGTCGTCGGCCAGGTTGCTGGCAACGCGGCTTACGTCAACACTTCGGACGGACGTTTAAAGAAAGATGTTGCCGACCTTGACTATGGTCTTGAAACGGTGATGCGCCTTCGCCCCGTTTCCTTCCAGTGGAAGAGACAATCAGAACCGTGGAGTAAGGGCAGGAAGCTCGGTTTAATTGCCCAGGAGGTCGAGAAAATTGCGCCCGAGGTCGTCTCGACCGCGAGCGATGACATGCACACCAAGAGCATTGCCTATGGGGACCTGACGCCGGTACTCATCAAGGCTGTCCAAGAACTCAAAGCTGACAACGACCGCCTTCGCTCTGAGCTGAAAGCGGCCAACGACGATGATGGGTTGCAGAACGCTGCAATCGACGAGCTGCGCCGCGAGATCGACGCTTTAAGACCGGCCCGTTAACAGTGCGGCGGTAGCCGCTTCGAGTAGGTACCTGCCTCCGAAACCTTCGTAGCGGCCCAAAGTTAGCCCAGCCGTCATCCCTCTTGCTTGAGCCACTGTGCCAGGACTGTGCATGATCCACTGGCCTGCGCGGCTAGCGGTCCATAGAATATTCCTGCGAATATCTGAAACGTCTGCGACAGGGATTACGACGCTCCTGATGCCACCAACAGCATCCCATGAATTACGCAGAAGCCGCTTGTCATGGCTGTTGCGAAGCTTGTTGGGGAGCCGGTTGCAAAGCATCCGTATTGCAGAGTCTGGTATCGATCTTTCGGGAAGCAGTCCGCGGCAGCTGCCATTTACCGAGATGAAAAGCCCCGTACGTGCTGCCGGCCGCGGCTCGATCATCGTCGCACTCGCGAACAGTTCAGAGTTTCGCGCATCAGGCTTCCGGCAGGCGGACATTCCGCCATTCGTGCAAGCAGTGAATGAGGCGCGTCGAAGTTTCATCTCCGACCTGTTCGAGCAGGCGGAGCCAGAGCTGCGCGCGCTGATGCAGGCAAAGGAACGTCTGGACAAACCAAGGCGCTATCCGGCCGCGTGCCTGCTGAACCCGTTCGTCAAGCGCGCTGAGGCATTGTTCGAGCGGCTGCCGGTCGCCGAGCCGGCGGACCTGCTGACTGACGAACAGATTCCAATATTCAAGGCCGCTTCGTCAATGCGCCATCAGCCTGAACAGCTTCGCGACGCGGCAACTAACGCCTTCGTCGTAGCCGAACTACAGGAGATGAAGGCATTCTTCGAAACGATTGAATCGCACCCTTTGACGCCCGAACAGCGTCTGGCCGTGGTGACGGATGAAGATGCGACCCTCGTTCTGGCGGGCGCAGGCTCCGGCAAGACAAGCGTGATTGTCGCAAAGGCCGCCTATCTGATCGAGCGCGGTATTCGCACTCCCGAAGAAATACTTCTCCTGGCCTTCGGGAAAGACGCCGCTGCGGAGATGGCCGCGAGGATCAGGCAGCGATGCGGCTCACCCGTCGAGGCAATGACCTTCCACGCGCTTGGCTACGAAATCATTCGACAGGTCGAAGGACAGGGGCCCGCCCTCGCTGCGCACGCAAGCGATGACGCACAGTTTTACGTATTGTTGCGCGAGATCCTGATGAGCGAGATCGCGACGAAGGCTGGTCCTTGCGCAATCCTTCTTAACTGGTTTGCGGAGTTCTACAGGCCCTGGAAAACGGAATGGGATTTCACTTCGGCGCATGAATACGCACACTATGTGCAAACGACCGAGCTGCGGACTCTTCAAGGAGAGCTTGTGCGCAGCTTCGAGGAGCTCGTGATTGCGAACTGGCTCTATCTCAACGGGATCGCTTACGAATACGAGCCGGACTACGAGCACGCGATAGCGGGCAATGACCGCCGTGCCTACACGCCGGATTTCCGGCTAAGCGAAAGCGGCGTCTATATTGAGCATTTCGGCGTTCGAAAAGCGCGCGGTCCAGGCGGTGAAGAGCGCCTGACCACAGCGCCGCATATCGATCGCGAGCGTTATCTCGAAGGTATGGCGTGGAAGCGCAAGGTCCACAAGGCGCACGGCACCATTCTGGTCGAGACCTACAGCTATGAGAATGTCGAGGGCCGGCTGCTCGAAGAGCTTGGGAACAAGCTCAAACCATACGCGACACGTAGGCCGATCTCTCCCACCGCAGCCCTGGAAAAGCTCTCGCAACTGGGACAGGTCGATGCGTTCACGCAGACGCTCGGCATCTTCCTGCGGCACTTCAAGAGCGGCGGTTTGAGCGTCGAAAATTGCCGGGAGCGCATCGGGGATAACGCTGGCGCTCGACGAGGTGAGGCATTCCTCCAGATATTCCAGCTGGTCTTAGAGGCCTACGAGGAACGGTTAGGTGAACGTATTGATTTTGAAGACATGATCAACCGCGCCGCGACTCATGTGAAATCGGGCCGATACCAGAGTCCTTACAGACATTTTTTGGTCGATGAGTTCCAGGATATCTCAGACGGCCGGGCGGGTCTGCTTCTGGCCCTCAAGGCGCAGCATTCGGACGCGCGGCTTTTCGCAGTGGGGGATGACTGGCAGTCGATCTATCGCTTTGCAGGGTCCGATCTCACCCTCATGCGCAAATTCGGAGAAACCTTCGGAGGCAGTCTTTCTGGCTCGAAGGACGTTCACAGTGTCGTGGATCTGGGCCGGACATTCCGCAATGTGGACCGGATCGCTGATGCGGCGCGCCGCTTTGTACTAAGGAATCCATCGCAGCTTTCGAAACATGTCATCCCGGCTGCCCAGGCGGACGCGCCGGCAGTCAAGCTGGTGTTTTACACACGCAGCACCGAGGCCGATGCCTTGCGGGCAGCGTTAGACGAGATCCGCGTCCGTTCCAACGCAAGCGGCCGAGCCAGTGTTCTTCTTCTTGGGCGGTACCGCTTCGTCCAGCCGCAGAATCTGGCCGCGCTTGGCACGGCGTATCCCGACCTGGATATGCGCTTCCTCACGGTGCATCGCTCCAAAGGCCTTGAGGCCGATCACGTCATCATCCTGCGTGCTGCGCGCGGGCGAATGGGGTTTCCATCCGAAATAATCGACGACTCTCTTCTTGATCTGGTTTTACCGGAGCCAGAGGCGTTTGAGCATGCTGAAGAGCGTCGGCTCTTCTATGTGGCCTTAACGCGGGCCCGGCATTCGGTAACAATATTGGTCGACCGGGACGCTCCGTCGGTCTTCGCAACAGAGATTTTGGAGGACAAGACGTATGGCGCCATCCGGCTCGCCGAGTAATGAGAACGTCCGGTGGCGACCCAGGTAGAAGGCTTTCACTCTCGAAGGGATCGGGCGCAGCGAGACCAGTTATGCAATTGCGCAAATGTAGGTTTGCAATGACAAGTGAATAGCCGCCTCTTTCCGAAGAAGGAACGCTGCATGAGCGAGGACGACGCGATCCAGAATGCAATCGATGTGGTTTCGGCATTCTTCGACGTGTCGATCGCGGACATGGCATCAGAACGGCGGTCGCGGAGCGTTCACCGCGCACGTTGTTTCGGGATCTATCTAGCGCACATGGCAGGAGCGGACGCACAGGAGATCGGCCGGCGGTTTGGCAGAGACCAGAACATGGTTCTGGCCATCTGCCGGGCAATCAGGAACGAGGTGTCCCGCGATCAGGAACAAGCGAGGCAACTGAGTGTCCTCATAGATGCCTGCGCTTCAGCCTCCGAAAGCCGCAACTGGCTCAATCGACCAACGACCTGATAGGCCTCCCACTCCCGACAAGCGAGCGTATTTCGGCCTCTGCGAGGCACCGACGCTCGATCAGGGCATCAGTGACAGCGATGACAGCAGTAGCGTCATTCGTAATGAGAGCTCGCGCTTCTGCGTAAGCTGCCGATAGGATGACATCGACTTCCTTCGCCATGGCACCGCGATAGGGGAGCGCGGGACGTTCCATAACCGAGGTTCCGTACCAGACGATGGAAGAGGTTTCGCCAAGACCCAGGTTTGCGATCGCATCGATAGCCGCACGCGTAGCTGCTGCCAGATCTGAAGAGGGGCCTCCGCCGGCACCGCCGCTGATCGAGCCGAGCAGAACTTCTTCCGCAGCGCGTCCGGCCAGCAGGACCGTCAGCGTCTTTGTAAAGCTGTCACGGGTTATGAGCTGATGGCCTGAACCGATAAAGGTGCGTCCCGATCCGCCCCCACGATCAATTATTGAAACATGCATGCCGTCGGCCTTCTCCAGCCGAACGGCGGCGACTGCGTGTCCTGCCTCATGGATGGCGACACGCCTGTCTTCGTCGAAGTCACGCTTCCTCGGCTCAAGGACTGCATAGAAATCTTCAATATTGAGCGTTCGTTTGAGGATACGGGCGTGCCTGCGCGCGTCGCGCACCAGCTTGCCAAGATCGGCGCCGGTCATCCCGAAGCAGCTCACCGAAAAAAGCGAGAGATCGCCCAGGCGATCTACCTCTGCTTGTTCGAGGTGAAAACGCAAGATTTGCGGAATGTCGCCTGAGCCCGGCATCGGCACATAGATCAGTCGGTCGAGCCTGCCGGCGCGCAGCAACGCAGGATCGAGGCGGGACGGGTCATTGCAGATGCCGATGACAGCCACACCCTGTCGGGCGATAGCGCCACTTAGGCGCTCCAGCAGAGCATTGACGACGGGTATCCACCAATCCTGCCGATCGTCGCCGGGACGGCGCGTGGGGATGCTGTCGAGTTCGTCGATTGCGAGAATGCACGGGGCGTGCGATTCCGCGGCCCTGAAATCCAACTCCATCGCACCCAGGACGTCGCCAAGGTGACCTTCGCGGTGTCGTTGCCACCGCGCGTAGGATGCCGCGATCAACGGAACATCGCAGCTTGCGGCGAGGGCTTTGGCGAACGTCGACTTGCCCGTGCCGGGAGGCCCGTGGACGACAACTCCGGGATCAACATCCTCCCACCGTATTCTGTTTTCACGAAACGCTAACAGATCCTGCGCGAATGCCTCGCCCCAGGTCCGCAATTCGGACATGCCGGCCAGATCACAAAGCTTGGGGGACTCGGGTCTTAGAAGAGGGGAGCAGCCGATCAGGGGCGGCCGCGGTCGTTTGTCTGCCATGAAGCTTCCTCCAGCGTTAAAGCAAGCGCTCTTGCCTGCATCAGGAAGCTTCGTGAAAAACGAGGAACGCTTGATGTATTTGCGGTCGAAGGCAAAATTTTGACGACAGAATCAGCTGCGAGAAATCACTCTGTTCCGAACATGCGCGAACGTGGGCAAACCTGCAGTCTAACCCGCCAAGCCTCAACTGATGAATGTGGACTATTTGAAAGCGAGACTTCCCTGATTATCGCGGACACGCTCTGATCGACCTAGATTATTTTTGATGTGATTCCCGAGGCGACCATGTTTGATGATCTGATTACATATCACGCGCCACCGCCCAACCGCGTCATCGCCTGTGAAGCCGACGTTGAGCATCACCTGTCAGAAGCCGCGGTGATGCTCGCGTTCGCCATGCACCTGCTGCGCACAGTGCCAGATCTGATGCATGTTGAGATTCACCCAGACGGCGAGCACGGCAAACGCTTTGATTTTCAAGGCTGGCTGCAGACCCACGATTTCACGATGACGAGTTCATTGGGCTCGACCAGCTACGGCGGCATGTATTCGGACAGGTCTGGGCGCACGTTGACGTTGAGCCTGATCCCGGGACGAGGCGACGTCGTTGCCGACGTAAATGGGCAGAGCTTCGTTGCAGAGTGCAAGGGGGGCGTGATCAATACCAAGCACTCCGGCCAGACCTCCCGACTACGCAAAGGCCTGTGCGAGACGGTGGGTCTATCGCTCGCCACACCCATAGTAGTTGGCAGGCGTCAGTTCGTTGTCGTTCCGAAAACGCGGACGACAGAGGTCCTCGCTCTTAAAATGGCTCATCGCGCCCAGCAGGCTGGAATCTCGATTGCGTTGGTCGACGGTCGCGGAAATATTTTTGACATCCGGCCGGATGACGCGCCCGAAATGAACGAAACGCCATGAGCATGGCCCTTGCGCGGGCACAAGGTTTGGGATCGGGAAGGGGAACGTGATGGGGGCAGTCAGGCTGATGCGGTACACCAATCTCGCATCGACAATTCACATCCTGCGGAATAATTGCCTGACACTACTAAGTCCCAAGACCTGGAATGACCAAAACGATTCTGCTTACATCGCTGAGTACAAGAGGCGGAAGAAGGTTAAAAGCGTCCTCGCGCTTTGCTTCACGGAGTCGATCGAGACCTATCACCACTGGAGCAATTTTGCGCCAGGATGCGACGGTGTCTGCATCGAATTTGACAAGCAAGGGCTGGTTGATGCGGTCCGCGACGAGCCAGACGTCGATGCCCAGCAAGTGCAGTACAAAACGATCAAAGATGTCCAGCGCAACCCGCCGGGAGATGAGGAGCTGCCTTTTCTCAAGCGTTTGCCTTACGAGCCGGAGAAAGAGTTCCGCATAATCTTCAAGAGCACCAAGGTAAATACAGAGGCGAAACGTCTTCCAATATTGCTAACGGCAATCAAGCACATCACATTGAGCCCATGGATGCCTGAGGCGCTTGAGGCGTCAGTAACTGCGACCCTTAAAAGCATCCCGGAATGCGACGCCATCCCGATGCACCGTTCAACGCTGCTTAACAATGAGGATTGGAGGAAAGCAGTGGAGCCGGACCTCCTTTCGACGGTGTAGTCGCTCTCGCGTCCGCTAGCCAACGATGCAGCTCGTATTGCGACAGCAGGTTGCTAAACGCTGCTGCGCGATTAAAAGAGGCCTTTCGGAGCCTCGCTGAACGCCACCTGCTAAGCGCCTAGCTGCGATCGCTTTAAGTAAGCTACCGCTTCCGACGCCTTCGCAGCGGCGGTGAAGATAGCGCGGTTGTCGTCCTTCATCAGCTTGAGCCATTGCGCGAGGTACTGCGCATGATCGGCGCGTATGTCCTGCGTGATCCCAAGCTCGCTGCACAGGAAGGCGGAAGAGATCTCAGCGATCAGTTCTTCAGCTGCGTATGCAGCAT
This sequence comes from Hyphomicrobium sp., assembly GCF_019744875.1. Classification (GTDB taxonomy): domain Bacteria; phylum Pseudomonadota; class Alphaproteobacteria; order Rhizobiales; family Hyphomicrobiaceae; genus Hyphomicrobium_C. Next base: position 151,081 of record NZ_JAIETU010000013.1, read on the forward strand.
CGCCAAATCGCTTACCCAATTGTCGGCCCAGCCGTTTGGGGGCGGCCGTCCAGTGGGTTAGCTCATGAACAATGGTGGCATAGTAACCTTCGGTGCGCGTCATCGTTTCGGTGCCGCTGAACAGGTTCTCATCTGGCATCTGGATGTGATCGGTGGAAGGCCGATAGAAGGCGCGGTCGCCGCCATGCTCGATGCGGGCACCCGTTGCAGTGATGAAGCGATCAACGGCATCAAGTCGTTCGATTGGGCCAAGCGGAGCCGGGGCATCCGGCAACGCATAGCCGTCAACCTGGCTGGCATTAAACACGTATGACGCACGAGCCACGCGGCGCTTGCCGTCATCCTCAGCAACATCAGGTCTAGGCTCGGCTTCGTACTCCTTATAGAAGACGACGAGAGACGACTTCTCGCCCTTGCGCACCTGAGCACCAAGCTCGGACCATTGCCGGTAGGTCGCCCAGACCGGGGTGGAGTAGCCTTGCACTTCGGCAGCTATCCAGAGGCTTACAATGTTGATGCCGTTATAGGCTTTACCGGTGAAGGCATTGTTCGGCGAAAACAAAGGAGCCGATGACCGTCTCCAGGGCATGGATGGCTTGCCGGGATCGGCCTCGATAGCGGCTATGAGCTTATTGGTGATTTCCGAGTGGATGTCCTGGCGCGGCGCGCGTGATGGATCTGACATGTTTGCCTCCTTCGTCTCTGACGACCCGCGTGATTGCGGGCTTGATGCCGGACAAAAGCGGAGGCGAATGAGCAGGCGCGGAACCGAGCCACAGGCGAGGCGGCCGGCGGAGCCGAAAGCCGAGGGCGAAGCCCTTGCAGCGTTTGCGCGCCACCGCAAAGTCGGCGTCATGGGAGCCCGTTACGTGGACCGTCCTGAGCAGAAGGCCGACTGATCCATTACCCTTGATCCCGCGCTATCCATCCGCAGGATCGACAATGGACAAGCCTGTTCATCGAGCAGTCGCGTTTTGGCCATACTCTTTTGACAATTTTTGTGTCGAAAGGTTACTGCACGATGACGCTTCGAGAACTAGCCAAGCTCACCGCCACCCCGGAACGGCAGATCCGTTTCATGATAGCGGAGGGTTTCGTGCCCCCTCCGACTGGTGGCCGGACCTATGCTGACTACGGGGAGGAACACGTTACGGCGGTGCGCCGGTATACCAAGCTGCGGGAGCAGGGGCTTCCGCCGCAGGCCATCCGGGTCTTGTCCTCGGAAGTTTCGACGGTTCCTTTCTCGATCGGGCCCGGCATTTCACTCCATGTCGAGACCTCCCTCGTGGGGAGCAAGCATGACGTGGATGCCCTTACCGAGCGAGCACGCGAGGTATTCGTCGATCTCTTTGTGGAGCATGAACGAGATGGCCAAGCCAAACCGGCTATACGAAAACGAACCCGTTCCTAGAACATCGCCTCTCTCAAGGACGCATTACGCTGTCTGGATTTCAGGCGGCCTCGCCGACGTCGCGCTGACCCGGACGTTCCGCAACACCGAAGCGCACAGCATCGAAGGGGTGCTGACCTTTCCTCTCCCCATCCACGCCGTGCTTTACGAACTCGAGGCCCGCATTGATGGTCGCGTCTTACGTGCCGTTACGGAAGCCAGGGGAGAGGCAAGGGACACCTACGAGGACGCAGTGGAAGCAGGGCACACAACAATCCTGCATGAAGAAGTTCTCCGCGGCGTGCACCAGATTTCGCTGGGTCAGCTTCATCCCGGAGCTGACATCGCCGTTACGGCCCGCTTCGCTATCGCATTGAGCGCAATCGACGGAATTATCAGCCTTCGCGTACCGACGACGGTTGGAGATATCTACGGGCGGTCCAATCTTTTTGAGTGCGATGAGCTCGTTCACTCAGACGCCCCGCAGGCGGCAACGATCAACGCAGCGATCGACACCGGTACTTTGCGAGTGAACGGGCGACCGATGGTAGGCGTCCCCGAGATAGTCACGCTAAATGCCCCCATAGACATCGTGGTTGAGGGATGGAAGCCGCGAGAGCTGAAGGGCGTCGCAGCAGACGGCCGCCATGTGAGCCTGAAGATGACACCGGCTGTGGCAGGCGAGAGCCCGTTGAACATGGCCGTGCTCGTCGATTGTTCTGGATCGATGAACGAAGGATGGTCGAACAATGCCTCGAAAACCAAATACGACGTCGTAAGAGACGCGCTAGGCGGCATTCACCAAAGCATCCGAACGCGGGACCACGTCGAGTTGTGGGATTTCCAGGATGACGCGGTACGCGTCGGCGCGACGCCCGAAGAAGACTGGTCCGAAATCCTTTCGCACATGCGCACGCCCGGCGGGGGGACGGAAATCGGTGCTGCTATTATGGCGGCGCAGGCAGAACGCAGACTGCAGGACGTGCTACTCATCACCGACGGGAAGAGCCATGCGTTGCCGATCCAGTTTCTTGCCCGATCCGGCACCCGCTTCAGCGTCGTCCTGATTGGCGACGACAGCCTAGAAGCCAATGTCGGTCATTTGGCCGCCCTGACTGCAGGGCAGGTGCTCGTGCCGGTGGAACAGCCGCAGATAGCCTCCGCTTTTAAAGACCTACTCGGTCACCTGCGGCATGCACCTGAGCGGTCGTCCGGGCCGGGCGTAGAAACACTGCGCGGCGGCATGAAGGTTACAGCTCGTTGGAAATCTTCGAGCAGCGAAACCATGGAGCAGGGCAACCGGGCGGTCGCCGCTTATGCGGCGAGTCTGATGCTAACGTCTCTATCTGACGACGAGGCGTCACAGCTCGCCGTAACGGAAGGACTTGTGACGCATCTGACAAGCCTTGTGCTTGTCGACCGTGATGGTGTTCAGCGCAAAGCGCCTCCCCAGATGGTGAAGCTCCCGCTGTACTCGCCCGTACAGTCTTCACGCTGCACCATGATGAGCTATCGCGCGCGTGCTAGCACATCCTACAGCGCAGGGCCGTCCACGCCAAAGGTTAGTCGATACCATGATCTTGCGGCGGGCATGGACTGGCATCAACTCGATGAACGGGAGCCGTTTGCGGTTTCCGAAGACGACGTAGCCGATCACCGCGATGCGCGTCTGCCCGCCGCTGCAAAAAAACTGAATATAGAGCCACATATTTTGCTGCTCTGGATACTCGCAGAAATATCGAAGCCGCATGAGACTGCGGCTGAGGAAGTGCAGCATCGCTTGCTCGAAGGCCTGAAGCCGGCAATGCAGGCTGAGATCGCCGTAGTGGGACTTGATATCCTCGAAGCCGCAAAGCTGCGGACAGTCAGACAAAGAGAGAAAGACAACTTTAAGCCTCAGCTCATTGCCAAGCCGAATTCGGCAGTCCTATTGGCCCGACGCATCCCTTGGGAGGATCAATTCCAAGATCTCATCGAAGGGGACATTTCCGGCTTAACTAACGAAGTTGCGGAAGCCGTGCAGCGTCTTGCTGACCATCCGGATATGCTTGCCACCGCCAAAGGCGTTGGCAGGCCGCCCTTGGCGACGGTCCTTGGTCTCCTTGCCCGCCTGATAAAATGCGAGGATCTGTACGCCGGAAAAGCAGAAGCGGAACTCTGGAAGAAAATGCCGATGGAGCCGTGGCTGTACCTTACGAACGAGGGCACGAGGCTTCTTTGCAAACTGGCCCCGTGAGGCGCAGCAGGCGGACAGGATAAGCGGTCATTGAGGCGGCAATGGCTTCAATGGCCGCATATACGAAGCGTATCGAGCTGATTGCGCTGCGGTATTTCAAAACGCCTGTCTGACTTGGAGCCTTCGGCATGATGGCGCCGGCTATCCCAGACCTCGTCTGCGCGCCGCTGCAAGCCTCGAGTGCTTTGTTATCAAATACTGAAGCGCTTACGACTTCGGCTCGATGGCTTTGAGGTTTGCTTTGCCCTTTTGCATGCAGGCCATGGCTTCATTCGTGCCGTCGGTGATGTTGCGAATGGCGCCGCTGATGCCACGCTTTTCACGTGCACCGAGCCTGGACGACTGCCACTTGCCGATGAACGACGGCCCTTGCTTCCACATGACGACCAGGCTTTCGATATCGAAATTTTTGTCGTTGATAAATTCATTCACGCTCCGTGAACCTGCTCTTGGATCTGTGAGATAGGCTAGCAACGCTCTCGACGATACTTCCGGCAAGAGCAACAGATCAGGATTGCCGTACAGGTCTTCACCAATAAGATCGCCCACGGTTTGATACGATTCCGGCGCCGTAAGCCGCAACAGCCCGCGTTCGTAGTATCGATTGCCATTGGCTTGCGGCTTCAATGCCCAATCGACGTAAAAAGGCCGCTCGGTGCTGTTGCCATAACGGCCCTTGAACTTTTCGATGACGCACAGCTCGGTCAAGCAATTGTATGCCCTGCCGGGAATCCCAAGACTTTCGTAACGCATGACCGCGATCGCATAGGCGAGCCACCGCTCGTCGGTCAGTGCTGCCCACTGGTTCCAAGTCTGCACCAGCGCTTTCAGCGCTCTTATCTGCGCGCTGTTAAGTTGGTGCTCGGTATTCTTCAGGATGGCATTGTCGCGAAAGCAGGTGATCAGCGAGTCGGCATCGACCTTTGGGGGTTCGGATAAGTTAGGCTGTGGCGGGTGCTTCTCTCTCCACGCATTCGCAATACTGGCCTGGTGCGCCGCTTCTCCAACGGTTTTGTTCAATTGGTGAAAGATGAGCAACTGCACACAATCCGCGGTCGAGAAGGCGACGCTGGTCTGGCGGAACTTCAGGTCTGGATCGCAGTCCCAGTGTCTGCCGTTCTGCAAACCGATGATGTCCTGCGTCTGGGTCGAGAGCCTCCAACCCAACGGAACTGTGTAAATTGGATTGCGAAAACTGACTTCGTGCACGCGAGGAAACGAGCCCGAGTTACCGAGTATTTCCTTGGCTGACTCCACGGCAATTTTGCCGCGAGACGACTGGGAACTGACCAAACTCCGCAAGGGTTCGAGAAGCTCTCCCAAACCATATGCGCTGCGCTGCGCATACTCGCCGGTGGTCAATGCAATGAGATGGATGTCGGCTTTGATGCCATTCGCCTTGATGCGTTTTTCAATCTCAATGATGACGTCGACGGCAGTCACGACCCCAGAATTATCGGAATAGCCACCATCAACCAAACGATACTTCCTGTCTTTTTTGTCGAAGGTGCAGTTGGTATTGACGGAGCCGGCAGGCGTCACCCAGGGAAAGCGCGCACTGAGACCCACAGCCGTCGCCAAGCTGATCGAAAGTCCCTTGCATTCGGCGAGCTGCTTTTCTGGAACCAGCGGCTTGTAGTCAAGATTGAGCCCCCACAAGGGAAAATGAACGAGATCACGGGGCGCGACTTTTTCTGCAGATTCGATGAGAAATGGTGCAATTACCCGCCGCCGGCCGGAATCGCTTTCCGTGGTATTCAAAAGAAGAGCGGGTGCGGACCCTTTTGAATCCCAGCTACCTAGAAAGTCTTTCTCGAACGGATTGGCAGCCTCCGGATATTGCCCCCGCCAGGACTCGATGAAGCTGGCCTCCAGGCCCCGGGCCCTGTCGAATGGCGGGACTCTGAAAAACAATAACCGCTGGATCGCATCAGGGAAAAGCGTGCGCGATACCAGCGGCGCAAGAAGATCGTCCTTCAGGATGCCCGACGCTCGATCTTCATGTGAACCTTCCACGATCTTAGGACGTATGGAGTCCTGAAAGCGTTGCGTCTGCCAAATCCGCTCTAGCGGTGCGCACGGCTTGGACGGTGCCGCGCCAGCCGCTGGTGCCCCATCTGCAGCCATCTGCGACGAGAAAATCGCCGCCCCGAGACTGCCGCCTGAGACGGCGCTGATCGCGAAGACGTGGTTCTTGAAGCTAGGGCAGTAGTCCTGTAGGCGCGCCAGAAACGTAGCGGTATGATAAGCGGCATATATACCGCCGCCCTGCGCCGCTACCACATAAACTGGGTAACCCTCCGGGTAGGCATCCTTATCGGGTCGTGAGTCGTACCAGGCCTGGAACTCGGCTCCAACCGTCTTCGGATCGCGTGACGGAGCTGTCTCCGTCCTCAGCACTTGATGATTATCATTCAGGTCGAACAGAGAAAATATGATCGCCAGGCCTGTAATCGTCAGCAGGATTGGCACACCGGTTACCATTTGCTGATATGACCACTGCGATAGAAGGACAATCAAGCAAACGAAGAATATCGAGATAAGAGGCAACGTCCCGACATAGCCAATTGCCTTGGGCGACAACCACAGCACGATGAGCGCCAATGTAAATACCGCTAGTGCCGCATAGATCAAACCTCGGCCACTGAACAAGACCTTCTGCAGGGAGGTCTCTCTGCAGCCCTCAGAACTCTCAGCCAGCCGCGCACGTTGCGCCCTTATGAATCCCACGAACAAGGTGATCGACAGCATCGATATCGCTACGGCGACGACGATCAATTCAATGTTGAGTGCGTGGGCAACTTTCTTGTCCAATGCTTCCCATGGGCTGCCGATAAAATCGATCTGACCCCGTATGGTATCGTCATACTGCCGGGTCCGTGCCCGCAGGTGTCCCAACGCACAGCCGACGAGCGGAAGTACAGCGAGCGCGGGTGGCAGATAGGTCAGCACCAAACCCGCCGCGCCTGATTTCGCGGGCAAACCACATTTCACGGCGAGTTCGAAAGACGTTGCCCAGAGCACGAGAGTAAGGACGGCGATTGATACGAGCGACAGGAAAGCTTCGAAGAACTTCCTGTCGGCGCTTATTATTCGATACAGCTCCCTGATTTGATCAGGGGCGAAAAAAACAATGAAGGCCGCGATTGAGATGGCAATAGGAACCCGCAGGATTCTTAAAACGGCAATCACTTCCTGCAACGACGACTCGCGAGCTTTAATGCCCATCGCCAGCCTCAAAATGCTCAAGCTGAAATATCGCTGCAGACTGCCGACGATGTAGCGCCCCGTCAAGCGGCCAATCAAACCCATTCCAAATAACCAAGACCGAACTCACGCGCGCATCTACTCTAGCAGCCGGCCTCATACTTGAACGTGGCGATTGCCTCGTGCAGCGCCATCACCGTCTGATGGCTACCGGTTCGCTTGCCGCTTTGCTAAGCTTGACGGATGAGCGATGCCAACAACCTCACTCTCTCCCCGTATTATCTCAATACGCGACGGCTATCAGAGCTAACGGGCGTCGAAATTCCCATCATCGCTCAGCGCTCTCTCAACGAAAATTCGGGCGAGCGTGCTCAGGCAATGCGGTTCGCCAGTGGCATCGCACGAGAGCTACTGAACAGCGGCAGTATCCCGAGCTTGATACGGGCATTTGCCGCATCAGGAGCCGGAGATACTCCATTCGTCGCCAGCCTCTGGGCTGTTTTTACCTTCCGCGACGTGGCCGGCGCGCTGGCTGGCGAACGCAAGGGCAAAACGAAGAAGCCGGGTACCTTTACGGCGACCATGCAGCTAGGTGACACAGAGTTTGAGATAGCAGGAGCATTATCGAACGATCACTTATATTCCGAGACAGCACCGGGCATTCTTAGCAAGAGGCGGCGAATGCTGGTGGTTGGCCGGTTCGAGTTGAGGGACAAGGTATTCGAACTTCAACCGTACATCATCGGGGACATGGTGAGAGATTTAGGCAGCGGCATGCAGATGTCCTGGTCGCAGAGCGTGCGCGCGTATCCTGAATTCATCAGCACCTTCACCAAGATGAAGGATGTGAACGCCTCAACAGCAACAGATCTCAAAACTCTTTTGGACACTCCCGAGGATGACGTGAAGCACGCCTTTGCCACGATCATCGGGGAACCATTCGTGCCGAAAGATTGGGGTGGCGAGAAATCGGACCTCCAGACATCTCGCGTTCGCATCGACGACAGGCCGGTGTCGGCTGCATTCATCTTCAAGGGGCCCGCCGTAAAAGGCGAGATGCATCCAAACAATATGGGCAAGCGCGGTGACCAGTTGGTGCGAGCTTTCGACGAGCCCGTCGACCTTGTCGTCGTCCAGCATTGCAACAAGATCGCGAACTCAGTCGTGCGCATAGCAGAGGCTCTTGCGGTCGATCCCAAGCGTCCACGGCGCTACTGCATTATAGACGGCGAGGATACCGTTCGCATTCTCAAGGCCTATGGGTTGTTTCCGCCGCCGGGAGCGCCGAGCGCCCCTTAGCCATAACGTGGGGTGATAATGTAACTTATGGGAAATTATCGTCGCGACCGGAAGAGGGACTATGCCAACCGTCGCTCAAGACTTTGCTTGCGCTTTCTCCAGTCCGGCATGACGCGGTCGAGCAGCTCGTAGAACTTCGCACCGTGGTGATGATAAACACGGTGGCAGAGTTCATGGGTGATGACGTAGTCGATCTCAGACTTTGCCGCGCCGATCAGCGACCGATTGAGAAGCAAGCGTCCTGATTGGCTCATTGAACCCCAACGCAGCTTCAACTGCCGAACGATAAGAGCCTTGGGTGCGACCTTGTCCTTATCGCTGAAGCGATCGATGCAGACGAGGAGCCGGCGCTCGAACCAGACTCGCGCCTGCGCTTTTTGCCATGCGTCGAGCTGGGTGCGAACGGCATCACGGTCGGTCGGGTTGAGCAATCCTATTACAATACGCGAGCCTATGATCTTGACGGAGGACGTGTCGGACTTCACGAATTTGAGCCGGTATGTGCGGCCCAGATATAGATGGGTTTCACCGGGTTCGTAGCGGCGCATCGGAGTCTTGGGATGAAACTGTCGAAAGAACTCCATCTGCCGTAGAATCCATCGCCCCCGGCGCGTGACACGCTGCCGGACATCAGCATCATTGGCGGCTCGCGGCGCAACGACTTCGACTGACATGTCGGGGAGCACCGATATTTGCAGAGTTCGCCTGTCGCGGCGCACCACGCGGTACGCGATAGTCTTAGTCCCATAGGCGATTGAAAAAGAAGACGCGCTCACGCCGGAAACCTCGCACGCCCAAGGTTCATCAGCTGCGTTTGAACGGTGTCGAGCTTATCATCATCAAATTCGACGCCTTTTTCATCTCGAACAACATCGAAAAAGTAGTCATCGATGGCATTGCGCATCTTGTTGATGGCGAGATCGTTGGACCAAACGTCAACGATCAGATGGCTCTTGATGATGTCGATGATCGACAACGACATCTCGCCGGCATCACTCTTCCGGGCCTCGTCAGCGTCATTCGGCGCGATGAAGGGTTCAAGAATGCCGTAGAAGGCAGCGGCGTCGTCGTTGCCTACGATCGAAGCGGGCAGCTTCCGGCCATGATCCTTGGCCGCGACGCGAGTAGTGATGTCGATGACATTGTCGAGATAAGCGGTTTCAGACAGGCGATGTTCCCGATAGGCTCGGATTGTATCTTCCAGCATCTCGGAGAACTGCTTGTAGAAAGCGGGGTCCTCCTCCATCCTCTCCGTGATGGTCCGCTTCGTGGCGCTCGCAATACGGTCAGCTTTGGAAGCGACCGTGATGCCCTTCTCTTCGATCACCGCCTGAAGCTCTGTGCGGTTGTTGATATTGACGGGTTTGATAATCACTTCAGCCGGCATCGCGATGACATGGTCGTCTAGGAGCTTCTGAACCTTCGGTTCGTATTCCTTAATATCGACGATCTCCTGATATCTGATCTGGACCGAGCGCTTCAGCTCGGAAAACTGCTTCCAGTCCCGTTTGAACTCCGCGACCTTGGCGTCGGTGAAGACCTCGTGGAGCTTGTCCGATGACAGGCAGATATGGAGGCAGCGGCTGAACACCCGAAGCCGCTCATAGAACTCGTGTCGGAGATCTTCGTCTGCGAGCAGCTGCTCGAACTGTTCCATATCCTTCTTGTTGCGGACTTCCTTGAAGACGGCCCATAGCTGTTCGTGAAGCTGCGGCAGCCGCTTCATCTCCTCACGTATGTCCGTCAAGGCCCCGGCAACGTCCTCGGCATCGTACCCTTCAAACGCGGTGTACGTGGTCAACGCCTTGTCGAGCTCACCTAGCAGGCCCTCGTAATCCACGATGAAGCCGACTTCTTTCTCCTGCTCGTCTTCCTCGAAAAGGCGGTTCACGCGCGCGATGGCCTGCAACAAGGTATGCTCTTTGAGCTTCTTGCAGACGTAGAGGATGGTATTGCGGGGCGCGTCGAAGCCTGTCAGAAGCTTCGAGACGACGATGAGAATGTCCGGGTCGCCGCTGCCCTTGAACGCATCGGTGATCTGCCGGTTGTATTCATCCTCGGAGTTGTTGAAGCGCTTCATCATCCGGTCCCAGAACTGTCGGATGAGATCCTTAGATTCGCTATCGACCTCTTCGTTGCCTTCGTTGTCGTCCGGCGGCGAGATGACGACCTCGCTCGAAACATGACCGATTTCGTCCAAAACCTGTTTGTAGCGGACGGCGGCAGCCTTAGAAGGCGCGACCAACTGGGCTTTGAAGCCCGTCCCCTGCCAATGCTGGCGATAATGCTCCGAAATGTCGAAGGCTTTGGCGCGGATGGCTTGCCCGGTCTTTGACAGGGCGTCCATCCGGGAGAACTTACGCTTCAGGTCGGCAATCTGCTCGGCCGTCAGTCCCGACGTAATTTTCTCGAACCACTTGTCGATGACCTTGCCCGTCACCTCCTGCTCTACCATCCGGCCTTCGTAGAGGAGTGGCACGACCGCTTCATCAGCGACAGCTTCATCGATCGTGTATTTGTGTATCAGGCCGCCGAAAGTGTGGAGCGTGTTTTTCTCACCCTTTAGCAGCGGGGTCCCTGTGAAGCCCAAGTAGCACGCCTTGGGAAGCATCCTGCGCATCTTCTTGGCGAAGTCGCCAAACCCACCGTAGCGACCTGTCTGTGTGCGGTGACTTTCGTCCACGAGCACGAAAATGTCGGAGCTATCATCCTTAAAACTCGATCCGGTCAGCGCCGTCGAGAACTTGTTGATGATGGTCGTGACCAGGGGCGCGCGCGCCGCAATCAGCTCCGCAAGATGAGCGCCGGATCTGGCGCGGATGGGCTCAAGTTCGCAGGATTTGAATGTACCCTTGATCTGCTTGTCGAGGTCATCGCGGTCGGTGACGATAATGATGCGTGGATTAGTGATCTCTTTGTCGAGGGCTAGGCAGCGACCGAGCATCACCATGGTCAACGACTTACCAGACCCCTGCGTATGCCAGATGACGCCGCCTTTGCGAACATCGGAGAGATCACGCTGCATGAGACGACCGACAGCCGCTTTGATCCCGAAATACTGCTGATGCCGCGCGATCTTCCGCATCCCGCCATCAAACACTGTGAAGCGCCGCACAAGGTCGAGAAGTCGTTCAGGGCGGCATAGAGCGTATATCAGGCGATCTTGCGCGGAAACAGCGCGCGACCCCTCCCCCGCAAGCGCATCGAAGAAAGGGCGCGCGGGTGCGAAGTCGCCCGAGAAAACTGCCTTCTTCTCGTTCTCCGTCAGCGCGCGGTTAGCTAGGCTGGCGATATCTTCGTCGCAATCCTCTTCGTCGCGCCAGGTTCCCCAGAACTTCTGCGGCGTGCCGACGGTGGCATAGCGTCCCTCGCCGCGGTTCATGGTCATGAGCAGTTGGGCGAAGTGGAAGAGATGAGGAATGTTGTCTTCGTTCTGATACCCGATGAGCTGACTGCCGGCTTTCTTCAGGCTCTCGGTTGGTCGCTTGTTTTCAATGACGACGAAGGGGATGCCATTGACGAAGCAGACAAGATCGCAGCGCCTGGTCTGGGCTGCGCCTGTGCGCTCGACCGACATCTCGGCCGTAACGTGAAAGACATTGTTCGACGGCGTATCCCAGTCAATGTACTTGAAGGAATAGCTCTTGCTGTCGCCTTCGATCGCCTTGCTTATGGTCGTACCCAGGACGAGGAGATCATACACATCCTGATTGGTGCCCCTCAGGCCTTTGATCTTGTCGGGGGTCGGCTTGATGCGGCGAAGCGCTTCATGAGCGTCCTGGAGATCGAAGGGGTAGTCCTTACCCCGATGGTTGAAGCGGTTGATCTTGAGCAGCTGCTCCACCACGATGGCATCGAGCGTGACATTGCGCGGCCGAAGGCGCAGGTTTTCAGCCTCCGTCTGGGCAAGCGGCTTGAACCCCAACGCCACGAGCATCTGTATCGCAGGAATCTGGGATTGATATTTCTCGGCAGCGTCGAAGCTCATCCGGTCACCACATGCTTGAAGAATTTATCGCACAACGCATCCGCCTGCTTGGCGGTGAGGTCTCGCGCGCAGAAATCAGAAATCCGGGTCTCGATCCCTGAACTCATATTCTTCTTGAAACCGGCCATGGAAGCGCGTGTGGCGCTTGTCGCTCTTTCGAAGCGGTATTCATATTTCCCGTTCACACCAAACAGATCGCCGGCGGGACGTACAGACCAGTATCCTGGGTACGATAGCTTCTCGATGGCGCGCCTCATCTCCAAAGCGGTTTGGAATCGGGTCGATGGGTTGGGATCTACCGCCTTAAGAAGGACGCGGCGAAATGCAGCCGGTATGTACGCAGGAAAATCATTATTAGTCAGCAGCGTGCCTGCGTTGAGAGCAGCGTAATAGTCATTCCAGCCGAGTGCCGCTTGCTTCATCCTCAGCGTGGAAATGCCCGTGGCCAGACGGTAGAGCGTCAAGCCGGTTTGGAAGATATCCGTCCGAGCGCTGATCTGCCTCGTTGCCAGCACCTCCGGTGCCATGTGAAGACGATACGCATTTGGCGCCGCCGTCGGCTGACCATTGGCGGATACACCCATGATCCCATAGTCCGTGAGCATAGCTTGGCCAACGCCGCCCAGCATGATGTTCTCAGGCTTGATGTCGTTATGGTAGAAGCTGTTGGCGTGTAGATAATCGAGCCCTTGGAGTACGTCTTTAGCGACGCGGAGGACTTCCGGCAGAGGTAGAAAATTTCCCGGGTTCACGCGCTTTACAACGGAGCCGTTCGGCAAATACTCCATTGCCAAAATTACGACGTGTTCGGTGCCCTGCGGAACTACGTCTGCCTGATAGACATGGACTAGATTGTTGTGCTGCAGCCGGTGCCCGATCTGAGCTTCGCGCAGGCGTTGGTCGACGGGCACACCCGCATTGAGAATTTTGATTGCATACTGGCGTTGTAAAGTGAGGTCGTTGGCAAGCCAAACCTGACCAAACTGTCCTTGTCCGAGCCGGCTGACGAGATTGTATTTGTACAGCTGATTGCCTGCGCTGTAGGCGGGTACCGGGAGATTTGTCATTGGCTGGCTCCCCAGCACGCAGCGACGACCGCGTCTGCGATCTTGCCATCCCAATACTTGGCAGTTCGTCCGGCGCGCTGCTCCGCGTGGTCCTTGACGTCCGCGCTGCGGGTGCCGAGAGAAGCGTAGACCTTCACCCAGACGGGAATCCGCTTCTGCTCGCAATACAGCATAAGCGCCGCCTCGATGTAGCTGGACTCGCGCATCGCAGCTTTCTCGCGAAGACCATACTCGTTGGTCTTAATGACCACGCGGGAGATCGTCGGGTCGGCGTGGAAGATCCGCTCGATCTCGCGGTACAGCCACAGCACCTTTTTGGGTGCATCGGTTACATCTGCGGGATAGGCTAGCCGGCTTTCTGTTGCACCATTCATCAGGCTGAAGGTGGTGCCATCATGGTCCACGATCGCATATCGTGCGCTTGAAGGATCGGCGCGGAAACCAAGCACGCGCATCATCACCCTTTCTCCTTGGTCTTTACGCGCCACTCACCTGTCAACAGCTTCTGCATGAGGCCACGCTTCTGCTTCGCGAGCCCATTACGTTGCCTTTCCAGGACGTCGATCTCGCAGAGAAGAGCATCCATCAGTGCGGCTTGCTGCTTTTGAAGCCTGATGGGCGGCAGGTGGACGACAATCTTTGAGAACGCAGGGAACTTCAGGTTCCAAGTGTCGCTAGTGAGGCCCTGCGAATAGCGTTCAAAGTCGAAGACCATGCGTCGCGACTTGAATAGGTGCGCGGCATAGCGAGCATCGATGTACCGGTTGTCCGGAGTGACAATCGTGTAGGCAGGGCTCACGATGCCTCTTAACTGGGACAAGCCGCAAACGCCTTGCCACATGCGCATGGTATTGTAACCGAGATCCCCGGGCAGGATCAGCTTGTACGACGACTTATCGTGGTTAGAGACGTCTCGACGGCCCACGTCATCGCGATCGATGACGCCACCAGCCATCGTGATGCTCAGCAGACGGTCGTCCTCGCGACCCTGTTCGTCTCGCTCCGAAAAAACATCCCCGAGTTCAAACCTTGCCCAGTCGTCGGGTCGGGTCGCTGATTTCGGGTGGCAAGGCTCGAAGAGACGCCGCGAGAGAGCTTTGACGCGCGACTGTTTGGTTGAAATTAGCCGCTTGCACGCCCCGATGGCCTCGTCCCAGGTCTCAATAACCTCAACAATCTTGTTTTGCTCAGGTGCTGGAGGAAAGCAACACGGCTTGTTGTGTACGTTGTTTCGATTCAGAGTTGGGACAGATGATGCCTCGTCGAAGCGAACCAAATTCAGGCTGTGAAGGTAATAGAAGACATATTTGGGCACGTTGCCCTTAAAGTCGCGAACCCAAAGAGTTGTGTCGTGTGGCCAAAAGGACTGGTCGACGTAGTGGATGGACCCAACACTTCCTTTGCGGCCAATAACGACGCCGGGTCCGTCGGCCAGCGCCTTATTATGATAGTATGACACGCCAGCCGAGGAGTAGACCGGAACCTCACCCGAGATAGCCTGTCGCGCGGTGATGTCGAAGCCTCGTTTCAACTCGAAGAAATCGAGGACGACGCCTCGCGACCAATCACTAAGCATCGATGCCGAGCTCCTTGAGATGCTTGGCCATGCGCTTGCGCACGTCCGCTAACTCCGCCTCGACAGCGACGATCTCTTTCTGCACGGCAGCAACATCGATCTCGGCCTCCGGCTCGAACGTGTCGACGTACCGCGGGATGTTGAGATTGAAGTCGTTCTCGGTGATCTCCTTGGCAGTTGCCTTGTGTGAGTACTTCTCAATCGCTTTCCGCTTGCGGTAAGTGTCAACGATCTTCGCGATGTGCTGGTCTTCGAGGACGCTCTGCGTCTTGGCGTTCGCGTACTCGCGGCTCGCATCGATGAAGAACACGTCCTTGCGCTTCTCATTGGCGCCACCCTGCTCGCGCGATCGATCGAAGACGAGGATGGCGACCGGGATGCCGGTAGTCGTAAACAGGTTCGACGGCAGGCCAATCACCGCGTCGAGCAGGTTTTCCTCGATCAGCCGTTTGCGGATCTCACCTTCGGAGCCACCACGGAACAGCACACCATGCGGCACGATCACCGCCACGCGCCCCGACTGCCGCCTGGCGATCTCGATCATGTGCGTTATGAAGGCATAATCGCCCTTCGACTTCGGCGGAATACCGCGCCAGAAGCGCTTATAGGGGTCTTCGCTTGCGTGTTCTGCCCCCCACTTGTCGAGCGAGAAGGGCGGGTTTGCGACGACCACGTCGAAGCGCATCAGCTGGTCGCCCTCGATCAGTGCGGGGCTGTTGAGCGTGTCGCACCACTCGATGCGCGCGGCATCCTTGGCGTGCAGGAACATGTTCATGCGGGCGAGCGCCCAGGTCGCGCCGTTCACTTCCTGCCCGTACAGGGAAAAATTGTCAGAGCCGACTTCCTCGGCCGCGCGGATGAGCAGCGAGCCAGAGCCGCAGGCAGGATCGCAAATGGTGTTCCCCGACTGCGGGCCTGCCAGCTTGGCCAGCAGGCGGGAGACGGCGGTCGGCGTATAGAACTCGCCGGCTTTTTTGCCCGCGTCGGATGCAAACTTGCCGATAAGATAGATGTAGCACTCGCCGATGATGTCTTCGGTTACGCGCGACGGGCGTAGATCGAGCGCGGGGTTGGCGAAGTCTTCAAGCAGGTTTTTAAGGCGGCGGTTGCGGTCCTTGGTCTTACCGAGATTGGCTTCCGAGTTGAAGTCGATGTTGCGGAAGACGCCTTCCAGCTTGGAGCGGTTCGCATCTTCGATCTTCTCGAAGGCGATGTTGATCATCTCGCCGATATTGGCTTCGTTGCGGCCCGCGTAGAGATCGTAGAAGCTGGCGCCCTTCGGCAGGATGAAGCGCTCGCGTTCGAGGCGACGGCGGATGCGGGTATCATCACCGCCAAACTGTTTCTTGTACTCCTCCACGTGGGCGTTCCACTGGTCGGAGATGTACTTCAGGAACAGCATCACGAGGATGTAGTCCTTGTATTGCGCGGCATCGACGACGCCCCTGAAGGTGTCGCAGGCGGCCCACGCGGTGTTGTTCACCTGGCTCTGTGTTACTTGATCGGTCATTATTCCCCCTGCTTTCCGGAGCGAGACGCTGCGGCGCGACCTGCTCGATGTTGGCTTGATGAATGGCGGTTGGCGCGCTCATGGAGCGCGAAAGCTGTCACTTGTCGGCGCTTGGCCGCAAGGCGCGTCGCGAGATCGCATTCGCGGTCGGCAAGCCGATTGACCTCGGCGATGGCGCGTTGGGTCGCGAGATCAGGGACAGGGATTTCGAGATCCGAGAGGCAGCCTATCGGGATCATTCGAATATTCTGACCCTGCGCGCATACATCGAAGTGTCGCTGCGCAACGGGCTGGTTGATGCACCAGGCCAGATAAGTTGCGTCAACCAAATCCGATTTGGGTCTGAGGATAACGAGCGGCATGACCGCTACTGCTGGTTGGTCGAATTCAGGACCGAGGGCCGTCGCCGTATTCCTGTCTCCGCGTGAGCGAAACAGGACATCGCCTGCCCGAGCCAAATAGCGGTCTGGAACCGGGTCCATTCGGTATCGTCCGATGGCATTATCCGCCATGCCTCCTTCAGGACGGGTGTCGCGAAGCTGAATGGCAGCGACGCCGTTCGGCTCAGCCTCAAGACGGCCCCGAGCCGTATGGCCGATCTGGACTGTGCAAAGTTGGGTTAGAATTGCCATAAATACCTCTGTAGAGCAGGCTACAGATACCTATCGTGAGCGCGCATGTCAACATAAAATTGTCTGTAGAATATTCTACAGTGAGAACTGTTCATAACTACGCCTGCGACGCAGGCGTAGTTACGGCTGGTTAACATTCGCTCGGCCGAAGGACCGTATTGTCGGTCACGTAGAACTTGATTTCGGACAGCGGGAAGTCGGTGACGCCAATCCGCTCAGTCGCAGCCGGCAAAGGCCGGATGCGGTCCATTGCGTTCGTCAAGCCGGCTTGGCCGTCGGCTTCTTGTTGTTGCTATTGGCTGGCACGGCTTCCATCGCCTTAGCGCGACGGTCCATGATCTGTACCGGTGTCGCGGAGGACAGGACGGTCCCTGCCCGCGTCTCGACCTTGGAGCGGAAGGTTTGCTTGAGCGTGTACTCGTCGCCCTTCAAGCGCTCTGCATCTTCTTTGCTGAATGCTTCTGCGCCGGTGATGTTGTTGGCGGGCACGTACCGGTCGGAACCGAGATTGACCAGTGCGATCCCCTGCTCACGCAGCGCATCGAGTGATTCCTGTGCGAGCTTGGATGACTTGTCACCGAACTCAATGCGGACATTGACGCGAGCAGCATCAATGTCGATGCCCTTCTTCTCTTTTAGGGAATCCTTGGCACGCGCCTTATCTTCTTCGGTCAAGTGACGGATGAGACGAATAGTGTCGAGCGGTACAAGTTTGATAATGCCTTCGTGGGTCGTGTACTTGAGTGCATTTGTAGACATGAACATCCTTCTGCTTGTCGGGGTTATACCGATGAAGATGATGGCAAGCTTGTCGCGCGTGTCACGATGCAGTGCAGCAATCGACGCTATGGAAAATCTTGACCGCATCGGCCGCCTGAGGATCTGTTAACGCGGCTTAACCGACAAAGCTGCGCGGATCGCTCAAGATCGAAAGACCCCGCGATTCGGAGCGACCATGCGCTGCCACTACATGAGCGATCTGCATCTGGAAGCACAGGCGTTCCGGCACCAGCTGCCGGCCGGCGACGTGCTTATCATCGCCGGAGACCTATGCCACGCAAGCGCGCTTGATCCCGCACGGACTGACCCTTACAGCGTCAAGCAGCGGGACCGGGTCCTTCGTTTGATCGAAGAAGCCACCAAGGCATTTGCGCATGTGCTTCTGGTCGCCGGAAACCACGAGCATTATGGCAGCGTGTTCGAGGACACCGTCCCGCTGCTGCGCAAGCACTTGGCAGGCGTGAACGTTCTCAATGACAATCTCATCGAGATTGAGGGCGTGCGGTTTTTCGGGACAACGCTTTGGACTGACCTGGCAGGCCGCAACGAAGACGCATCAGAACGCATACGCCGAGGCATGGGCGAATACTTCTTCACGAAGACGCGCCGCGCTGATGACAACGGCGAGAATGCGCTCGTGAAACTGCGCCCTACCGACACCCTTGCCGCACACGATTCAGCGGTCGCAGCACTTCGAAAACAAGCCATGGAGACAGCTGGATCGATGGTAGTTATTTCTCATCATGCTCCGAGCCCGCAAGGGCTCAATCCGCAGCACAAAGGCAATGGCCTCGATGAGGCATTCGCCAGTGACCTGGAGACAATCATCGAAGCACTAACAAACACGCCTTTCTGGATTCATGGGCACACGCATATCCGCAAACGATATCGCGTCGGAGGCACGACGCTGCTCGCCAACTGCCGCGGCTTCGACGGAAAGGACCTGTCGGCGCGAAATTTCAGCCCGGATTGCTATTTCGATCTGCGATGATCAACGCATTGGCGGGAAGGCGATAACACGCTCCGCACGGTCCACGATGGGCAGATGCTTCTCGGGGACGAAGACGTCGCGTTCGTAGAGGGCTGCGAGGGCGGCCTTAAGCATGTCTCTCCGTCAAAGCAGAGGATGGAAGTCGTTGGCTTCGTTGAACACGAGCACGATCCGCCCTGCCCGGCTCTCGTGCTCCACGAAGAAACAGGCCAGCTGCGTGCCCATCCACGCCTTGGCTGTCAGGATAGCCCGCCACTTCAGGAGACGCTTGCGCGGGTGATCATGCTCGCCCAGTGCGTCGGCATCGGGATGTGCAGCGAGGTCATGTATGCCGTGATGGCGAGGGCCGTTCATGTCTGACAGTCTAGCAACGTGGATGCAGCACGCACGATACCCTGCAGCATTCCGCCAGGGATCGAAGCCGGATGGCGGAAACCCGCACTCTCGGGGTTCCGTTCACGAGAGCCCGGTCCGCGCGCAGGGCGGAGACGGCTTCACCAATATCCTGTTACGAAACCTCTATGAGAGACGCACGCACACCCTTCTTCTTTATGATGTGATCTATCTCGTCGATGGTAGGGCCAAGTATCACGGGCAGTTCGTCGCCCGGACCAACCTTGGAGTACGCTATCGGAGTTAAACCCTTGAAGTCGGACGGGAGCTTTACGTCCGTCCCACGTGGCACAAGAAGAAGGGACCGCGCTCTTCCCAGACGCGACATGAAGAAACCGAGCTCGAAAATGACATTGTCTCTCACGGTCACCTGAGACCGGTCTCGTGAGCGGATGATATCGTCGGGTTCAGCAAGAGCGATTGCGAAGTCAGCCTGATTGACTTCCTTTTCCAGGGTCTCAAGCGGATATGATCCGCTCTCGAATATCTGTTCATCGCTCCAGATGACAATCTGGCGCGTCACGTGCTTCAGCCCGATACGAATGCATTTCGCAATGTCGAGTGCCTCTGCAGAGCAGATGATGAACAGGCGCGGCTCTAAATTTGCCCGGTTCACGTAATTGTTTCTTTGCTCCAACCGCCCCGACAAATCTATAGCCAGCTGTTTCCAAAGCGAAGGGTTTCGGTCAGCAACCTCTTCAAGTCGAGTGTGTGTGATGCGCCAGACAGCGGTCGCCTTCTCAGCCTCGATTGTGGCCGAACGCGCTATGGTCGAGTTTAGGGCAGACATCTCGCCGACGGTAACACCGGCGGCGCGGGTGTGCATACGTACTCCATTCACGATGACGCGCGCTTCGCCTGCGAGCAGAAAATAGATATGGCGGTCTACGCCGCCCTGCTCGATCAGTCGGCGGCCCGGTTCAAATTCCATCAGCTGGCCAACATGCGCAACGTCCTCGGCGATTGCGCGATCGTTCGCAATCACCTGCTGTCGCTGCAGCGCCGCAATCAGGTCCGCCTTATCCTCAAATCTTTCTGCAATCCCCATCACGACCCCCCTATTGCCAGCGGACACCCGTCCATTGTCCCGCAGCAGACGCGGCCTTCAAGCGTCTTCCAGAACTTTGCCTCCTCCCGCGCGCGGTCACGTAGAGAAAAAGCGAGATCAACAGCGTCTTGTTTGTGGGTGCCGCAGTTGCGCAGGACGGCCGGACGCCTGGTTTCTCCCTTCTTGCAAAGACAGCGGCGGCGAAGATTGACCGGACGCTTTGCAAGCTCCCAGACTGAGAAGATCCGGACGCCGTCGCGATAAACGCGCAGGGCCGGGCCGTTCGAGCTGGTTCCAAGCCTGGCAACCGTGAGAAGATTCCGCGCGATGTCATCGACAAACGGCTCTCCCAACCGAGCCGCAGCGTGCTCGGCTCGAAGTTGCTGAGCAGCGGCCGCCCCATGCGCCCAGGCACGACTATCGGGCCAGCATCGCCGTCGAGCAGCACGTTCTTGCAGCCGCAGAAACTTTATAAGACGCGCCCACCAACTCCAGGCGTCGCTCTCGTCGTTGACTGCGAGCGGATCAACTTTCTCCCATCCCAGACAAAAGCTGCCGTCAGCGTTGATATGCCTTTCGGGACAGAAGGCCGGCAAGCGGACCGGAACTTCTTCACGCGCCGGGACCATGGGCCCGGCCGCTTCCATAACGATGGAGTAAGACGGCGCGCTTCCATCGGGCATCGGAACAGGAACCGTAGCCGTCAACCGGGCGCCGGATCGGGTCAGTATTGTGACGCCAAATTCAGGCGCCTTACCAGCCAGAAGATCACAAGCGGACACGCTCACCTGGCAAGAGCGTGAGGGCGAACGGCTATTCGGGCGGCTTCAACGATAGCAGGGGCAGCCACCACGTAGGCTGCTTCCTGGGCGGCTTTTGCTGACGCATCGCCGTCATCGGAAAGCGCTTCGACCACCTCGTTGTAGTCGAGATTGGCGGCCTTACGAGGCTTGCCGAAGAGATTCTTCACCCCTTCTGTTCCCGCCTCATATGCGTGCAGTCCGATCGCCGTCTCAGTGCCGTCACAGCGCTGCTGCTCGGCCTCGCTTGCGAGGACACCCCTGCTTACCGAGCAGCGCACGCGATCTCCTTTCAACCCAAGCCTCGTGACGGTCATCGGACCGAGCTCGAAACCGATCGCAAGCGCAAGATCGGCGACATCGATCCCGCGATCCTTAAGCTTCTCCAGCGATAGAGCGAAGCTGGACCGCAGTGCGCCAGCGCAAAGCGTCGCCGTACTGACGCTGCCCTCCTCGTCGGTCTCGCGCGCGGTCCCATCGCAGAGCAGGCCATGAATGCAGTCACCAATGAAACGAATGCGGCGACCGTCAAAATCAGCCGTCAGCACCCGATCCATCTCGGAACGCAGGACATGAAAAACCCTGACAACATCTTCGGCGCTATCCGTCACATGAGAGGCGACGTAGGCGGTGAAGTTGTCGATGTCGGCGTAAAGCGAGACCGCTTCTTGTCGCCGCGAATTGCCTGGCGTCAAGGCGGTTATGTCGAGCGTGCGAAGCGGCGGCATATGGCGGCTGAACTCGAAAGCACCGATCGGATTTGCGCTCAGGTCGTCGCGCCAGTCTCGGACGATCTCGTCTACAGTGACTGGAAGGGCTGCCGCCAACTTGCATTGGGCTATTTCATCATCGGTCAGTGCGGCGGCACCAGGATTATCAGCTTCTTTGAGCCCAATTGCCTTGCGTGCTCTATTGGTCAGGAAAATCCCCTGTTTTTGTCGGGCACCAGACAACTTCGCGGCTCCGTTGGCGGGCTCGCCCAGGAAAAGAGACTCCCGTCCACCGCGCCGGCCGTTGTTCACGGCGAGGGCCAGTCCAGTATCGATCCCAATCCGCACCTTGGCGTTCGGAATCTGCTCGTCATCATCTCCGGTTTGCGTAAGCACGTCGATGATCATCTGTCCGATGGCGACGGCTCTTTCCAATCGTTTTCGCTCGGCGCCGTCATCAGTGTTGTACGGTTTGAACACAACGGAGTGCAGTCGTTGATTGTGGAAGTCGACCCGCCGTGCATCGCACTCCGAAAGGATGCGGTAGACGGCCCGGTAGTGCAGGTTAAGGAAGCGAAGCGTGCGACGGTGACAAGTCACGCCCTCATCTTCAGTAACGCAGAGCATGTCGGATAGATTGAGTATGTCCGCGTAAAGATGCGCTGCGTCCATACGATAGGCCTTGTTCGTCGGTATGCTTTCAAGCGACATGTCGCGTTTGAAATCAACTACGTCCACGGTTTCGACCTCGTCCAACCGCTTGTCGATTTGCTCAGCGGCGCGGTCACGGTTCCAATGTTTCGCCATGGCATTCCCCTTGGCATTGCGGCGTTCAATCCCGGACTTGGGTTTCTGGAACGTGGCAAGAACACGATTCCCTTGCGGAGTCGAATCACGCGGTGCGGCACGAACGAAGGAAAGAGAAACGTGGGGGCGGCCGATCCCCGCAATGCAAGCAGCTACGTGTCGAAGGGCGCGGTCAAGTCCGGCCCTTGTTCAGCCAGCTCGGCGCCTCGCCATAAATCAGCGTTCTCATGATTCGACGGACTAGTGTTTGAGTGCGGGGAAAAAAGAACGGTTAGGCATTCTCGCAGCCGCACCGGCACTACGAGACATCACTGTCATCGTTGGCCTGCGTGGCGGTAAGGTTCGCTTCAGCGAGCGCCAGTTCGGAAAAGTGGCGTCGGATATGATCCAGCTTTGGGTCGATGCTGCGGCGGCAGAAGGGCCTGCTCGGATCGGTTCGATAGTAGTTTTGGTAACGCTCGTCCGACGCCCTGAAACTCCTAAACGGAAGAACCAGAGTATGCACCGCCTTGCCGGCCTCCTCGGCGAATCGGACTATCGCCAGTTCGGCCTCATGCCGCTGGCTGTCTTCGAAGATGTAGATCGCGCTGCGGTACTTGCTGCCAGGTGAGCAGGCCCGGGTGGCGGAATGCGTTCTGAGATGCACATCGCACAGCGTGGCATACGGGATAACCGATGGATCGAAGGTGACGATCACGCCTTCTGACCAAGTGTCTGCCGGCGCGTCCGATTGGACATAACCCTGGTCGACCTGAGCGACACCGCGCAAAGCCTGGAACACCCCTTCTGTGCACCAATGGCATCCCCCTCCCAAGCCGACCTTCACCATCTTCACCTTCCACGCCTGGGCGTCATTCCTGACTTAGTCTGCCCTGCGCAGACTTACCGGCTGATCTCGAAGAGGAACCACGCGCGCCGTTCCGCCTCGTCCGTCCAGGTATCGATCAGGCCAGACGTCGCATTATCCTTCGCCGCGTCCGCAACTTCCTTTGCGCGGCGAAGCAA
Organism: Hyphomicrobium sp.; assembly: GCF_019744875.1. Classification (GTDB taxonomy): domain Bacteria; phylum Pseudomonadota; class Alphaproteobacteria; order Rhizobiales; family Hyphomicrobiaceae; genus Hyphomicrobium_C. The sequence goes on from NZ_JAIETU010000013.1 coordinate 174,520, forward strand.
CTCAACCATATGGAGATTGTCGGCGCGCAGCTCGCCCAGCATATCCTGCGGCGTCACGAACTCAGCATCATTATCCTTGATCGTCTGGTGGCGAGCGATATCCCCGATCGATCGAATGGTTGTGTTGCCCGTCTTCCGGGCGCGCTCGGCGATCGCATCAGTGGCGGCAAGGATCTGTCCGGCCTGCTCATCAAGGAGCAGGTGATAGTCCCTGAAGCAGGGTCCGGAGACATGCCAGTGGAAATTTTTTGTCTTTATGTAGAGCGCATAGCTGTCCGAGAGGATGATCTTCAGAGCCTCAGCGACGGTTATCGCCGCGCATTCGTCGAGATCAGAAATTGTCGGAACGGTCGCAGCACTTGTTTTCGTCATCGCCTGGACTTTCTCAATCATGACTCACACGGGAGCCAGCACCGGTTCCCCACGGGTAGCGACGTGAAGAAAATGAATTCATCGCCAGACGAAGTCCAATGACCGGCGACTATTGTTTCGATACCTGTCGCGACATACACGTCGTATAGGGCGAGCATCGCAGGGTCAGCGGTTGGCCGAGACCTTCTCCCGTCAGTCAGAAGTCCGGTCGGAAATCCAGCACGAATGCCACGACCTTTTCCGCAGGCATCTCACACGGCTTGAGTGATGTTTTACCTGATGTCATGCGATACAGGTTGAAGCTGACAATGTCGGTCCCGGCCAACTCCCTGGCAAACAAACTGTTGCGACATCCGTCCTCAGATCGCCGGACGGTCAAACCGAAGCGCCGCCCGTCGCAGGAGCCTTGGCTGTATCCCTCCGGAAGCTTTGCGAAAGCTGCCTCGAACTCGGCATGCTCCATCTCACTGACCAGCGTTGGTTCGGACTGACGCGCAGCTTGTTCGAGGCAGCCACGCTAGATAGCCTGCGCTGCTAACCACCGTAGCGCTCGGTCTTGATAATTGAGGGGTCCAGGCCCGCCAGCAGCGCGCCATCGGTCGCGACGTTGACGAAACTGTTGGAACCGCAAATGAACACCTGCGTGGGCTTCCGGTAAAGCCGCGCTAGAACTTCCTGGACCATCACGCCGTCGATCCTTCGCGCATAGTCCGATGCGCGGACAGGTTGATCGCGCGTGATTGCCAGGGCAAAGACAAACATCGGATCGCTAATCTCGATGGAATGAAGTTCTTCTGAAAAGAGAACGTCCTCAGCGGTCCTTGCCGACAGGAGCAGCGCGGTCGGCACGACCTGGGCCAGTGCGCGCCGCTGCCGGATCATTGCCATCAACGGCACGAGGCCAGAACCTGCCCCGATCAACAGCACTGGGTCTATGGCAGGTTCCGGCCACAGGAAATGGCCGCCGAGCGGACCACGAAGCTCGATCTCGTCGCCAATCGCCGCGACATCGTGAAAGAACTGCGAAACTTCACCGTCTGGCAGGCGCTCGATCGCGAGCTCGATGGTTGGGGACGAGATTGCCCAAGACGCGATCGAGTAACTGCGCATCGCGCTGTAACCATCAGGCGCGGTCAGCCGGACATCGACGTGCTGACCAGCGATGTGGGCGAACGGTTTGCTCAACCGAAAGAAGAAGCTCTTGATACTCGGTGTCTGCTGGACGATTTCAGTGATCGCGCATGACTGCCACGGCACGGTCTGCGCCAAGTTTTCAGTCATTGGTGTATCGTTGCTGGCGCCACGGATCGCCGTACATGTGATAGCCACGCAGCTCCCAAAAGCCCGCCTCGTCTCGCGTGGTGAATTGCAGCGCATTCACCCATTTGGCGGACTTCCAGAAGTAGAGGTGCGGAACCAGAAGGCGCGCCGGCCCTCCATGATCGCGCGGAAGTGGTTTGCCCGCATAGTTAAGCGCGACCATCGCTTTTCCTGAGAGCAGATCTGCAAGCGGTACGTTTGTCGAATATCCATCGTAGCTGTGCGCCAGTACGAAATCGCTTGGCCGCTCAAGCCCGGCATCTGCAAGAATGTCTTCTACGAGTACGCCCTCCCATGCGGTATCCAGCTTGGACCAGGACGTGACGCAGTGAATGTCTCGGGTAATTTTGGTCTTCGGCAGGGCGTTGAACGCGCTCCAATCCCAAACTTTCACGGGCTTCGGACCGATCTTGACGGTAAACGTCCAATCGGAGGGATCCACGCTTGGTGTCGGCCCTGCTGACAGAACCGGGAAATTCTCCACGAGATGCTGTCCTGGCGGGATCCGATTTGATTGGTCGCCGCCGGAGCCGCGGCCCGTGAATCCTCTGGTGACCATCACGTATCCCCTTGTTTGTCACGACAGACTGGAACCATCTATAGGGTCGGGCCAGCATAATTTGCCAATACCCTTTCGCTATAGTTTGAATAGCTCCGCAGTCACTGGTTCATCGTAGGTTCGCAATATACAGTTGGCGGTCGGCGCCGACCGCTGCCGATCCGCGAGTTCATCCCAGCCGTACAAATCTTCGGTCCTTACCATTAACGATGGCTCAGCCAGTTCCCGGCATCAAGGACACGAGCGATTATTCTGCAAATCCCGCCTACGACCCCGGATGCACGCAACCTGGGCAGCGGGCTGCGCGTTTCCAAAGTCATACACATAGGAAAGTCACGAGATGGCTGCCTCTGCTATTCCGAACACCACGACGTTGCGAAGCTGCCTGTATCCGCGGCTGATAGCGACGCGGGACAGAAGCTTGGAGTTGGTCAAGCCGCTGAGCGCAGAAGATATGGTCGTTCAACCGATGGACGACGCCAGTCCGACAAAATGGCATCTGGCTCATACGACGTGGTTTTTTGAGACCTTCGTGCTTGCCAAGTTTCTGCCAGGTTACCGGGTCTTCGACGAGACTTTTAATTTCTGCTTCAACTCGTATTACGAGAGCCAGGGGGCGCGTCAGCCGCGTGGCATGCGCGGACTTCTCACGCGCCCGTCGGTGGACAGGGTTATGTCCTATCGTCAGCACGTCGATGAAGCCTTAAGCCGTCTGGTCGACCTGCTTCCAGGCGATCAGCCCGAGGTCGATCGGTTGATTGAGATCGGCATCAATCACGAAGAGCAGCATCAAGAACTGCTGCTCATGGATCTGCTTGCTCTCTTTGCGGCGAACCCGCTCCGCCCTGCTTACATTCCGGGCAAGCCATCTATTATGAGCGATGCCGCAGCATCGCCGCTGCGATGGTCTGAATACAAGGGCGGACTGATCGAGTTCGGACACGATGGCCGAGGCTATGCATGGGACAACGAGTACCCCCGCCACCAGGCGTTCGTGCGGCCCTTCAAATTGGCGAACAGGCTCGTGACCAACGGCGAATGGGTCGCGTTCATTCAGGATGGTGGATATCGCGACGCAGACCACTGGTTGGCCGACGGCTGGAACATGGTGCAACGCGAAGCCTGGCAGTGCCCGCTTTATTGGGAAGCCTGCGGTGCAGACTGGAAGCAGATGACCCTCGAGGGACTTCGCCCGCTCGAAAAGGCTGCTCCCGTTTGTAACGTGAGCTACTTTGAGGCCGACGCATTTGCTCGTTGGAGCGGACATCGGCTTCCGACCGAGTTCGAATGGGAATTGGCCGCGCGGGAATTGCCGTCGCACGCTGGCACATTCACGCCGGAACTGAAACCTGTTGCTTCGCAGGACGACGAACAGCTCCGGCAGATGTATGGGTCGGTGTGGCAATGGACCCAGAGTGCTTACGCTCCCTATCCCGGGTATTCGCCGCCGCCTGGGGCAATCGGTGAGTACAATGGTAAGTTCATGGTCAGTCAGCAGGTGCTGCGAGGTGCATCGTGCATCACGCCACCCGGCCACTCCCGTGCGTCATATCGCAATTTCTTTTACCCTCACCAGCGCTGGCAATTCGCTGGTCTGCGTCTGGCAGCTGACATCTGATGCTTCAAACCTCACACGCGGTCGCAGCGTCCAACGTCGTCGACGCAGAGTTTGTTAGAGCGGTTCTTCATGGGCTGGCCCAGCCCCAGAAAACACTGCCGTGCCGATACTTCTACGACGCGCGCGGCAGCGACCTGTTCGAGTTGATCACCGAACTGCCTGAATACTATCTCACGCGCAGCGAGGCTGCTCTTTTGGTGGGGAATGCCTCCGCCATCACCGGACAACTGACGCCGGATCAGGTCATCGTCGAGCTCGGTGCCGGTTCCAGTCGCAAAATGGATGCCCTCCTGAGACTGGCCCCGGCCGGCATCACTTTCGTTCCCATAGATGTGTCGCGATATGCGCTGAACGAGGCCCGCACGCGGCTATCTGCCAAATTTCCTGCGCTTGTGTTCAGACCGGTCGTTGACGATTTCTCAACGCTCGATGCCTTTCCTGCAGATCTTCGGCACAGGAAGAAGCTTGGCTTCTTTCTCGGCTCGACGATCGGCAATCTTGATCCGAAACAGGCCAGCGACATGTTGCGCAGTTGGCGGCGAACGCTGGGCGACGATGCCGAACTGGTGATCGGCGTGGATCTGCTGAAGGACGAGACGACGCTTATACGGGCCTACAATGATGCGGCCGGGGTGACGGCGCAGTTCAATTTGAACATTCTGGCCCGCATCAATCGCGAAATCACTCCGGCGTTTCACTTGCCCTCGTTCGAACATCGCGCCGTCTTCAACGCCGGCATGAGCCGGATCGAAATGCATCTCACCAGCAGAGTATCGCAGGTCGTGCAGATATGCGGTCAAACATTCAGCTTCGCGGCTGGCGAGAGCATACACACCGAAAATTCCTACAAGCATTCTACATCGGCGTTCCGAACCATCGTTGAAGAGGCCGGCTGGCGGATCGGGCGAACATGGACAGACGGATTGTTCAGCCTCTACCATCTTGCTTGATGGGGCCCTGCCGAGGGGTCTCAACCGAATAGCGAGACCCAGGATGAACCCAATTGACCAGTGCCATCATCAGACGTTTCCCACTTTGACCTCCACATTGCCACTGCGCTGCGCTTTGCCAGCGGCCATGAGCGGCGCGTCGTTCAGCGACAACGGATCGCTTCGCGCTAAGAATCATAGCGTATCAACGGACCAGCCTGGGCCGGCCTCCGATTCCAATACTTTGCTTTTCATGCCTCCACGCTATGCAAACGCGGCCGTATGACTGAAGGGCTGATCGTATGGAAACTATAGCGCGCCGCTATTAGATCTATGCCTCGCATACCTTCATAGTCGAACACGCGAGGCATTTTGAATAACGAGAAAAACTCGGCAAATTTTCGTCAGGCGGTAGAAGCATGTTCGCGTGGGTTGCGACGCGCGACCTTCAACGCGATTCATCAGGATGGGAGCATTGATGAGCGGAGCTGAACGGCAAGCGCCTGAGCTGCGGGTGCAGAAATGGATTGGCGCCGATGGGGCGAGCATCGCGCCGCTCAAGCTGTCGGATGTCGGCGCTGGCCCAAAGATCTTGTTCGCCTTCCAGCACTGGTGCCCTGGGTGCCACTTGCATGGGTTTCCGACGCTGCAACGATTGCATGCCGCGCTTGCACCGAGGGGTGTCGGCTTCGCTGTGATCCAGACCGTTTTCGAAGGGGCGCAAGAGAACACCTTCGAGCAGCTGCGCGTGAACCAGCTGAAGTATGAGCTTCCTGTCGCTTTCGGTCATGACGAGCCACCCGCCGGCGCGAAGTATCCCTCCTTCATGGAAGACTACCGCACCCGAGGAACGCCCTGGTTCACGGTTATAGACGCTGGCGGCCGCATAGTTTTCTCGGACTTCCATCTCGACGCGGACCACCTCGTGAACGAACTGGGGCAAGCGTAACCAATGCGCCGTTGGCTCAGCATCAGGCCGGTAGCTGGAATCCGATTTTCTTGAGTGCCTCGACGCACGCATCTTGATCCTGCTGGTACGTGCCTCCGGAGATGCCGATCCCGCCGATCAACTTGCTGTCTTCTAGGATCGGATAGCCGCCGCCCACAGCGACCATCCGGGGGCGATAGGCCAGGGGCGCCACTTTCGGATCGTTAGTCACATAGTCATTCCAGACATGGGTCGGGAATCCGAACGAGGCCGAACTCCAAGCCTTATCGACGGCAACATCGACGGTGAGAAACGGCGCGTCGTCGGTGCGCTGAAACGCGCGCAAGTTTCCGGTAGCATCAACGACGGCGACGGCGGCCGGGATGCCGATTGCGCTGGCCGCGGTAATCGCAGCGTCGATGAGGGCGACTGCGGTTTGGCGGTTGATCGAGGCGGTGGCAATGGATTTGGTCATGGAAATTCCTTCGCCGGTGCGTGATCCATCCGGCCGTCTTGAGGTTGGAAGAGATGCTTGGCGGTGGCGATCATCAGAAGCCTTCAAGGACGATCTTGCCTTTTGACGAGCCACTTTCGCTCTGCGCATGCGCCCTCTTCAGATTGGCAGCATTGATTGGCGAGAGTCGCTGGGTCAGCGTCGTGCGGATTTTGCCTTCGTCTACGAGCACTGCCAGCGCATCCAGGATCTTGCCCTGCTCATTCATGTCGGGCGTGCCGTAAATCGACCGCGTGAACATCAACTCGTGGTGGATTGACACCGCCTTGCGCTTGAACAGCATGATATCGAACCCCTTTGGATCGTCGATCAGCGCGAACCGCCCTTGCGGGGCGATCAGTTCGACGATGTCGGCGACATGCTGCTCGGTATGCGTGGTCGAAAAGATGAAAGCGGGAGCGCCAATGCCGAGCTCGGCAATTTGTCCCGCGAGCGGCCGTGAATGGTCGATGACATGGTGAGCGCCAAGCCCCCTCACCCACTCCTGCGTGTCCGGTCGAGAGGCAGTGGCGATGACGGTGAGATCCGTGCGCTGCCGCGCTATCTGAATGGCGATCGACCCAACCCCGCCCGCGCCACCGATGATGAGAATCGCCGCAGCTGCACCGGGGATGGGCTTCATGACGTCCAGGCGGTCGAACATCGCCTCCCAGGCTGTCAACGCTGTCAGCGGTAGTGCCGCCGCTTCTGCCCAGTCGAGCGACGCGGGCTTGCGGCCGACAATCCGGGCGTCGACGAGATGGAACTGCGCATTTGTACCGGTCCGTGTGATCGATCCGGCATAATAGACTTCGTCGCCTGACTTGAACCGCGTCACGTCGGGACCGACCTCGCGCACAATCCCGGCGGCATCCCATCCCAGCACCTTCCAGTCGCCGTTGGCGGGCGGCGTGCTGTTGCGGACCTTGTAGTCGACCGGGTTGACCGAGACGGCCTTAACCTCGACCAGGATATCGCTTCCTGCAGCGACGGGCCGAGGTAGCTCGATGTCGACCAGCGAGGCATCCTCAGCGATGGGTCCCGGAACTTTGTAACCAACTGCTTTCATTGTGTCTCCAACGTGATGGGTTGACGAGACGCCGCTCTATGCCACGTCTTCCACTGTGAGATCCCGGCCTTTGAACCGCACGGTTTCTCCCGCTCGGGCGCCTTCGATCGCTTCGAAAATTGGTGCCATCGTCGAAATGCCCATGAGCTCACGCCCCTGACATCTGAACTTGCTCGTCGATACTGCGATCACGAAGTGGCGGCCGGACAGCTTGACGACAGCGCCTTCGGTGACGGCTGACTTAGGGCCGAAATCGATCGTCCTGAGCTTGTCGAGTTTATCGGCATAGTCGTGGAGGGTGTCGTCAAGCGCTTCAGCGAAATCGCTCGCGACTTCGGCCTGAGCATGCTCGTCGTTCTCGATCGGTTCGGTGCGATCAAGCCGGGCGGTGGAGACATACTCCAGATAATTGTCGCGAGCGCTATTAAGGGCTGCGGTCTCCAGAGAAAACATGGTTTCCCGGATGTGGTCTTTATTCCATTCCATCATCACCTCGTTGGATCTCGATCATCAAAAGTTGCAGCAGGCTGATCTGTGACCAGCCATGGGGAAACCTCACAGGCTCTGCGATCCGGCTACTCATCGCTGATGACCCCTTCTCCCTGGTAGGGGATCCTAATCAGCCGGGAATCTCGGATGATGCTGGTAACGAGCCACACGTACGACTGCTCGACGGTATCGAAACCGAGGATGCTGAAGGCTCCGCCGAAGGGGCATGCCGGGAAGTCTGGAAAGCCCTCCCGCAGTACGTATCGCTCGGGTTCGCGGTGGAACTCGCTCTTGTAGACTTTGCGCAGTCCGTGCTTGCTCGGCACATCCTGGTCACCCGCTGGTGTGATTTCGCGATGCGCTACCAGCCGATCAGAAAGGTCGCGGTGACACAGTTCGTCGAACACGTCGAACGCGTCGATTAACAGGCCCTTATGCTCGGTCGCTGGATCGGTAATGGCGTAGATATTGGAAGCGTCTTCGGCATCATCCCCGCTTTCCAGGCGCAACGCTGCGTCGACGCGAATGGCGCACGGATCGAGGGTCGATCCCAATTCAAGATCGACGAGATTGCCGTCCTTGACCCGATACTCTCGGTCATAGCCCTTGGCGATGAACGACTGGACTGCTTCCAGAACGTCGGTCACTTGGGATGTCATTGACGCACCTTCATCTCGAGCTGGATTGGACACGCTCCCGCACACGGCGCGCCGTGATCCGTCAGATGACGGCTAAGAACATGATGCGCGCTATTCATAGCCACTTGGCCTTCTTAAAGCGTACGAACAGGAATAGGCAGGCGACCGCTATCAGCCCAACCACCACGAAGTATCCATAGGCTGTGTCCAGTTCAGGCATGTGCTTGAAGTTCATGCCGTAGATGCCAGCGATGGCCGTCGGGACTGCCAGTATTGCTGCCCAAGCCGCGAGCTGGCGGGTGATCACACCCGTCCTTTGCGCTTCGAGAAGGCTGCTGAACTCAAAGACCGTCGATAGGCTCTGAAGAAGGCCGTCGACCATGGACTGCACGCGATCGACGTGATCCGCGACATCGTTGAAGTAGGGTCTCATTTCGGCGCTGATGCAGGGATAGTGGCCGCGAACGAGCTTTCGCACCAACTCGCCCATCGCCCCGAGTGTGCGCTGGAAGCGCGTGAGTTCAGCTCTCAGTCCGAAAATGCGGGAGACTTCCTCTCGTCCGAGAAAGTCATCTAACGATCGTTTCTCCATCGCCAGGACGTCATCCTCGATCATTTCGAAGATGGGCAAATACTGGTCGACGATGCGGTGCAAAATTGCGTGCAGTACGTAGTCGACACCCTTTCCGAAGAGCGCCGGGGATGCCTCGAGTTGGGCCCGAAGTTTGCCCATCGCGCCGCCGTTGCCGTGCCGCACGGTGATGAGATGATTGTGCCCGGTGAAGATCGCTATCTTGCCATAGCTGATCCGGTCGCCGACCAACTCGGCGGTCTGAGTGACGACGTACAGTTCATCGTTGTAGACTTCGAGCTTGGGCGGGCAGAGCGGGTGCATCGCGTTATCGACTGCCAGCGGATGGAGATTATATGTCGCCTGGAGCGTGCCAAGTTCGTCGGCAGTGGGCTCGCTAAGCGCGATCCAGCAGAAGCCCGAGCGACCCGCGTCCTGCTGGACGTGCTCGTCGATCGCGATTTTCCGGACGCGCTTGCCTTCGTTGTAATAGTAGGCGGCGATGACGCTCATGCCGGCCTCGCAGGGATGCGCAGGCCACGTTGTACGGCTGGTCGGGCTAGCCCGCGCTCGAGCCATGCCTGGATGTTCGAATAGGTGCTGAGGCCGAGGATGTCGCCAGCAGCGTACGATTTACCGAGCGCATTGACCCAGCCGAGCGTTGCGATGTCCGCGATCGAATAATTGTCGACGATCCAGTCGCGGCCTTCCAGCTGGCGATCCAGGACATCCAGCAGACGCTTGGACTCCTCGGCAAAGCGCTGCAGAGGCCGCTTGTCTTCATAGTCCTTGCCGCCCCACCGCAAGAAGAAGCCAAGCTGGCCGAAGATCGGCCCGATGGCTGACATTTGAAAGAATACCCAGCTCAAGGTCTCGTAACGTCTGGCGGGTGCACTCGGCATGAGTTGGCCCGTTTTGTCGGCCAGGTAAATAAGGATCGCACCCGATTCCCATACGGCAATGGGCCTACCGTCAGGGCCTGCCGGATCGATGATCGCCGGTATGCGGCCGTTCGGGTTTAACGAAACGAACGCCGGGTCCTTTGACTCGTTGTTTGAGATATCGATGAGGTGAGGCTCATACGCCAGGCCAGTCTCCTCCAGCATGATCGAGACCTTGACGCCATTGGGTGTGGGAGCTGCATAAAGCTGCAGGCGATCGGGATAGGATGCGGGCCAGCGCCGCGTGATCGGAAAGGATAAGAGGTCTGGCATAGTTCTAAGATCCTGGCTGCGAAGCGGTTACGAAGGTTGCGAACCCGACCGGCCCAGCGGCAATGGTCGCGATGTGCCTTCCGTTGCGGTGCTGCCGACAGACTGCACATCGGCGGTCTGGCGCTTTGGAAGCACCCAGTCGGCACGGGGAAAGTGGCAGGTGTAGCCGTTCGGGCGTTTCTCGAGATAATCCTGGTGGTCCGGCTCGGCCTCCCAGAAATCACCGACGGGCTCGACCTCGGTGACCACTTTGCCATTCCACAGCCCGGAGGCATCCACATCGGCGATCGTCTCCTCGGCGACGCGCTTCTGCACCTCGTCGACGTAATAAATGGCCGACCGGTAGGAGAGCCCCCGATCATTGCCCTGCCGGTTTTTCGTCGTCGGATCGTGGATCTGGAAAAAGTATTCGAGGATGTTGCGGTAGCTTGTCACCGCCGGGTCGAACACGATCTCGATCGCTTCGGCATGCGTGCCGTGATTGCGATAGGTGGCGTTGGGAACGTCTCCGCCGGTGTAACCCACACGAGTAGAGATGATGCCGGGCCGCTTGCGGATTAGATCCTGCATGCCCCAGAAACAACCTCCCGCGAGAACAGCGCGCTCTTGCATGTTAAGCCTCCTCTACCTGATCGAGATATTCGCCGTATCCCTCGGCCTCCATTTCGTCGCGCGGAATGAAGCGAAGGGACGCTGAGTTGATGCAGTAGCGCAGACCGCCGCGGTCGGAAGGACCGTCCGGAAATACGTGCCCGAGATGGCTGTCGGCGTGTACCGACCTGACTTCCGTTCGGACCATGCCGTGGGCGTCGTCGCGCAATTCATTCACGTTTGCGGCAACGATCGGCTTTGTGAAGCTGGGCCAGCCGGAACCGGAATCGAACTTGTCCGTCGAGGCGAACAGCGGCTCCCCCGACACGACGTCGACGTAGATGCCAGGCTCCTTGTTGTCGTTGAGCTCTCCTGTGAAGGGTCTTTCGGTCCCCGACTCCTGAGTTATCCGACGTTGCTCCGGCGTCAGGCGGTCAACTGCTGTCTGCGTCTTTTCAAACTTCATGAAAGTATCCATCGTTCTGTTGATGCGGTCGCAATCTGATTTATTCTAATTTTAATCACCATGATACTACCCAATACATAGCTTAAGGGCCACACATACTGGCGGTTATTTTCCACGTTATTGCGCTGACTATCGCAGTGGGCGTTAGATATATCCAATACGCTGTGCGCATAGTTTCCATAGCGCCGACGCTCTTCACGACGTCATTCAGTTCCACTCGTACCGAGCCGCCAGCTGCGCGATCTTCCGTATCTCAACCGTTGCCGTGGAGCCGGAGACCGTCGCAATGACGACTTCGCGCTCTAAGACAAAGCCGTCGATCGGCCGAGTAACGAGGCCGTGCGCAGTGGCCGATCGTTCCGGAAGAATGCATATGGCGTGGCCGTCGGCGACGAACCGTTGCACCCAGTCCTCGCGATCTGATCGAAAGCGGGGCTTCATGAGCAAGTCCCGTCGGGCGAAGTGATCGAGGACCTGATCGCGAACCTCGCATCTCAGGCGATCAACGAAAGGAAACTTGAGCAGGTCTTCGCCGCGCACGATCTCGCTAGCCGCTAAACGATGGTTTGCAGAACAGCCGAGCACGAAGCGCTCCCGAAACAGACGACGCACATCCAGCTTGCGTTGCGGTTTTTTTTCACGCGGCAGGATGCACGCATGGTATTTCCCAGAAAGAACCTCCGATGTGTCCTCGTTCGACTGGAGCGAGTGCAGCTTGATTTCGATGGAAGGCATTTCCGCCAACGCGCTCTCAAAAAATGCCGCAAACTCTTTTGGTCCCACACTGGGCGCCACGGCGACATTCAGCACGCGGTGCCCGCCCCTCGCCCAGTTCTCAGAGTGATTGCGCACGCTCTTCAACGCGACCATCACACGCTGAAACTCTGCCTCGACGTCGTGGCCCAGGCCAGTGAGGCGGCTGTTCTTCCCGTCGCGATAGATCAGTGGCCCGCCGAGCTCTTCTTCCAAGCGGCGGATCGCGCGGGTCAGACTTGGCTGCGACACACCGCTCAAGCGGGCAGCCGCTGTGAAATTGAGCGTGTCGGCCAAGTTGATGAAATAGCTGACCTGATTGAGTTCCATAGTCGTTCGGCCCATGCGCCTGACTGATGTTGCCGCCGAGACTCCCTTCGAAAGGCGATCCGGCAGAAGTATGCTCGAAGCATATAATCACGGGATGGCAGCTTGTCTATATGCGCCACGCATATAAACTGATAACTAGAGGTGAGGAACTGATGGTTGGCAGCGCGCTCAGCTCCGTCGAAGGTCTGGGAACGCAATTGCCAAGCCGCGTGCTGGAGGGTCTTTTGATATGGCAAAAACAATATTCACGTTTCCCAGCGGAGCTGGCTATCAGCTTTCCGGGCACCTCGAACCGCCAGAGGGGACGCCACGGGGCTGGGCAATTTTCGCTCACTGCTTCACCTGCGGGAAAGACAGTCGCGCCGCCGTTTACATCTCGCGCGCGCTGTCGCGTGCGGGCATCGGGGTCTTGCGGTTCGATTTCGCCGGAACAGGGATCGGTGGCGGGACGGGCGAGCCTGTGAGCTTCGCGTCGGACGTCGCGGACATCCGTGCAGCCGCGACGGCGATGGCCGCGGCGGGCATGTCACCCTCCCTTCTCGTCGGGCACAGCCTGGGTGGTACTGCTGTAATCGTAGCCGCGGGCGAGTTGCCTGAAGTTGCGGCGGTGGCGACGATCGGTGCGCCCGCCGACCTTAAGCATATCTTGCGCGTTTTCCGACCGAGCGATCTGGAAACGATCGCAAGTGATGGCGAGGCAACGGTGGAGATCGCCGGTCGACCCTTCCTCGTTCGCCGCAGCTTCTTGGAGGCGATTGAGGGGATCGACCTCGAGAAGGCCATTGCCTGCTTGCGACGTCCCTTGCTGGTCATGCACTCTCCGCTGGATCAAGTGGTCAGCATCGACCACGCGACGCGCATCTTCGTCGCGTCCAAGCATCCTAAAAGCTTCATCTCACTCGATACGGCGGATCACCTACTCACCGACGTCGCAGACGCGAACTACGCCTCGGCTATGGTGGCGGCATGGGCAAGCCGCTTTCTCCCGCAGCTCACAGGGGATCTTCCGCAGGTCGAGGTTGCCGAGGGTGTCGTCGCTACTGAAACTCTTGAGGGTACATTCCGGCTCAAGATTCGCAGCGGCGAGCACACTCTGTTCGCCGACGAACCAGCGTCGGTAGGCGGTCTCGGAACGGGGCTATCTCCTTACGAACTGGTATCTGCCGGCCTCGCAGCCTGCACGGTGATGACCATGCGACTCTACGCGAACCGCAAGGGCTTTCCGCTCGAGCGGGCGAGTACGACCGTTCAGCACGAGAAGGTGCCGGATATGATGCCGCCCGACCGATTCAACCGCATCGTCGTTCTTGAGGGGCCGCTGAATGATGATCAGCGCTCTCGGATCCTCGCGATCGCTGATAGGTGTCCCGTCGATTTAAGTCTTATCCGGGGTTCAGACGTGCAGACCGGGCTTTCAAGTACCGGCTTGGACAAGTCGGAGACGCTGGCGCTCGAGGAATAGGGTTGCAAGCGCGATGTATCGCTCAGGCCGATGAGCAGCGGCGCCTCATCGCGGCATTCAGCTGCTGCAGTTGCAGCCTGCTATGCGTCGTCTTCGTTCTCACGGTCTACGCCTCGCTCAAGCAATTCAGCATCAATGGGACAGTTTGTGCAGCCGTCGTAGCAGCACAGGCGACAGATGCGGTATGATTGCTCGAGGCTTTCCAAGCGACTGCGCAGAACGCGTTCAGCGATGTCGCATAAGACTTTCAGCTCGCGTGGTTTAAGGATCGATAGCCCTTCGGCAATCACTTGATCGCGCGAGGCCAGGACCTTGTCGCTCGCGTTCCTCCCGGTTCGGGTAAGATAGAGGGATCGAGTTCGCCCGTCTGTCGAATGCTCCCGACGCTCGATCAAACCTTCGCTCGCCAATCGGTCCGCCAACCGTACGGCCCCCGCATGTGAAAGTCCCACTCCGACCGCAAGCATGCGGATCGAGAGCCCGGGCTTGTGCGCAAGCAACGCCAGCGCTGAGGCGGCGGGTCCAGCTTCCGGCGCCCGCGATGAACTGGCGCGAACGATGTCGTCGCCGATCATGAGTGCGAACGCGCCGAAAATATTTCGATCTCGAGTTCCATCCATGGCCACATCTTTATGTGCGCCGAGCATAGACAGCAAGTTAAACTCATCGTCCGTAAGTCGGATAGGAAAAGGTCCTGTTCAGAAGTTTTTAAGGGGTTTCGATTGATCCACAGCAACCGAAAATGATGGACCCGGCTCTTCGGGCAGCCAGCGGATCGGAGGGCTCTGTGTGCAGCTCAAATCTAACCGACGTTTCCCAAATACCCGCAAACTCGCATTCGTCAATGCTGCACGATTGCCAACGGGCCACGGGCTCACCCTGAATGTAAGCCCCATAAAACTCGTCATCCCGGAAGGTTGCGTTCGCGAGGTGAATGCATAGCCGATGCCGAAGTCATCGTGAGGAAGCGAAGCGCGAGTCGAAAGACACTCGACATGCCTCGCTCACCAGTGTATGCGTGGCGCATATACTAAAAAGCCTGCCCTGAGACGCTACGACGTCGTCCATGAGACCACTGTTGAGGAATTTTCGATGAGCATTATCGACCGTTACGACTTCCTTGTCCCGGAGCATGGCCGGGGAGATCTTGGCCTGCTCAGATGGGCACTCGTGATTGTATTTCTGTGGTTCGGCGCGATGAAGTTCACAGCGTACGAGGCCTCGGGTATTGCCCCGTTCATCGAGCACAGCCCGATCATGAGTTGGCTGGGTATTTTCGGTACGCAGGGGCAGAGCAATTTCATCGGCGTCATCGAACTGACTATCGGTCTCTTTCTAATCATTGGTGCGTTTCGTCCACTCTTCTCCGCGCTTGGCGCGCTGATGTCAGCAGCGACGTACCTGATCACGCTGACATTCTTTGTTACGACCCCGGGTGTCGCGGAGCAGACTGCAGGTGGATTTCCTGCGATCTCGGCTGCACCAGGGCAATTTTTGCTGAAGGACGCTGTTCTGCTGGCGGCGTCCCTCGTGCTGCTGCGTGCTTCGGTCCGCCACAGAGGCACGCTCGTGCCATCGTAAAAGTCGTCCTTTGGTGACGGCGTGCGCGGCAGTTTTGCTACCGGCTAAGGAAATCAAAATCGGTCGTCAGATGTCTTAACCGGCATCGAAGCGAGCATTTTTATTGGAGTTTAAGTCATGACAAAGCGCGATGCCGTCTTCCCCGCGAACCGCCACGCCCTCTACGAGGCTCATGGCTATTCGGCCGCCATCCGCTCAGGCGACCTCATGTTCGTCTCCGGTCAGGTGGGGAGCCGTACCGACGGCTCCCCCGAACCGGATTTCACCGAGCAGGTTCGACTGGCCTTCACAAATCTGGAAGCAACGCTAGCGGCGGGGGGATGCACGTTCGACGATATTGTCGATGTGACGACGTTTCATACCGATCCCGAAAATCAGTTCCCGACGATCATGAGTGTGAAGAG
>NZ_JAIETU010000004.1 GCF_019744875.1 Hyphomicrobium sp.
CGTCGGTGGGACGAGTACCAGCGAACCCGCGAGCCGACCGAAGCTGAAAAGCTCGAGATGGACTACAAGCGCGCGCAGGCGGAAAAGCTGCGGCGAGACGCGGCGGAAGCCGGCACAACTTACGGCAAGTCGGGATCCATCTTTCAAGGTCCGGACAGCAAGTTCTATAGCATCCAGTTTGGTGGTGACGGCAGCAGGGTCATCCTGCCTCTCGAGGTGCCTGGACAGGGGCAGGCGTCGAGCGGCTCAGGGCCCGCGCAACCTCAGGCGCCTATGCCTCAAGAAGGCGCGGGTCGTTTTGCGGCGCCAGGCATGTCCGCCGCACAGCCGCCGCCCATGCCTCTTACGCCGTCGCGCGGCGTCGATGTGGTAGGCGATCAAATGTACGACAAGGCAACAGGCGCTCCTATCCGAGATGTAGGAGGAAATATCGCGCAAGCTGAGCGTCAGAAGACCTTGGGGGAGGGGCAGGCCAAGGGGCAGCTGGGACTCCCGAAGGCGAAAACGGCGCTTGCCGACTACGAGATCAAGAGCCGCCTCGTGAATGATGAAATCGACCGCGCGATCTCTCAAGCGGGGCCGTGGACCACTGGCTTCGTCGGCAACGTCGCCAGCTACGTCGCTGGAACGCCAGCGCACGACCTTTCAAAGACCCTTGTCGGCATTCAGTCAAACCTTGGGTTCGATACACTCCAGCAGATGCGCGAGAACTCTCCAACTGGCGGTGCACTCGGCTCGGTCACGGAACGCGAAATCGAGCTTCTGCAGTCGACGTGGGGCTCTCTCATGCAGTCCCAGAGCGAATCGCAGTTCCGCTATAACCTAAATCGGCTCAAAGAGATCAAGCGGGAATACGCCGTTCTAAAGCGGCAGGCGTATAATGATGACGTCGCGCGCTTCGGTGAGGGTAACGTGCCGAATCCGAATGGCACATCGGCTAGCCCGGCGCACGCCGGGGACGGCTGGACTGAAATCAACGGCGTTCGTATCAGAGAGAAGATGGAGCAGCGCTGATGCCCGTTTTCGAGCTTCAGGACCCGGCGTCCGGAAAGACGTTCGAGGTCGAGGCCCCGGATGTCCAGGCGGCCGTTGGAGCGTTCAAGCAATTCAGCGGCCCGAAGCAGCAAGACCCCATGTCGTGGGGCCAGGCGGCTGGCACAGCCGTTTCTAACATTCCGGCCAGCGCTCAGCGGTTCGGTGAATCGATCTGGCATGCGGTGACGAACCCGGTTGAAACGGTGAGCAACATTGCCGAGGTGGGGTACGGCGCTGGTTCGAAAGCCGTCGGAGCGGCCGCCGATGCTGTCGGTATCGACATGGACCAAGAAGCCAAGGCGAACCGTGAGGCCAAATTCAACGCTGTAAAAGACTTCTTTGCGGAACGTTACGGCGGCGAGGAGAATATCAAGCGCACCCTCGCGGAAGATCCGGTTGGCATGGCCGCGGATCTCGGCACCATCCTATCGGGCGGCACCGCAGTGGCGTCACGCATCCCTGGTGTGGCTTCGGCAGCATCAAAGGCAGGCCGGATCGCCGACACAGCGGTTAGCGCAACCGGCAGGCTCGAACAACCACTGCGGGCCGCTGGAAGCAAATCCGCTGCCATCGCGCGCGGCGTTTTGAACCCTGTCGAAGGCGCAATCAACGCGACGAAATTTGCCGGGAGGAATGTCGTCGCTCCGATCATTGGCACTATGACCGGCGCCGGTACCGAATCCGTCCGCGCTGCGGGCCAGGCAGGCGCTCAGGGAAACCGCGCGTTCCTTGAGAACATGCGCGGCCAAGCCGGTATCAACGACACCATTGATATGGCCCAATCCGCCATGGGTCAGATCCGCAAAGAGCGCTCTGACGCCTACAAGGCGGGCATGGAGACCGTAAAGGCGAGCGACGCTCCGGTCAGTTACGCGCCGATCATGAAGTCGCTCTCGGAGGCTCATAAGAAAGCCTACTACCGCGACGTGCCGATCGATGACGTGGCAGCGAAGACGCTGGACGAGATCCAAGGCAAGATCAATCAGTTCCGGGAGATTGAAAAGGCGTCCCCCGCGGACGTCTCATACCGGTCCGCAGAGGCGCTCGACGCCCTGAAGCAAGCCGTTGGCGAGATCCGGCAGCGGACAATGCCCAACACGAAGGCGCGCAGCGTTGCCGACGGCATTTACAACACGATCAAATCTGAGATTACCCGGCAGGTTCCTGAGTACGCCAAGACTATGAAGGCGTACTCGCAGGCGTCGGATCAGATCAATGATCTCTCCAAGACCTTCTCATTGGGCGAGCGCGCCGCGCCAGACACGACGGCGCGTAAGCTCCAGTCGGTCATGCGCAACAACGTCAACACCAACTACGGCCGACGCACTCGGCTGATGGAAGAGTTGGCGCGCTACGAGCCTGATCTACCGGCTTCTCTAGCCGGTCAAGCGATGAGCAGCCCGACGCCGCGCGGCCTCCAAAGCCTGGCGGCCGTAGGCACTGGCCTCACTGGCCTCGGTGGCGCGACTGGCGTGGCAGCGGTCAATCCTATGTCGCTTGCTGCGCTGCCATTCATGTCGCCTCGCTTGATGGGCGAGGCAGCGTATGCCACCGGTACGGCCGGCCGCATGCTTGAATCTCTCTCGCGCAAAACGGGCCTCAGCAAAGAAGCGCTTGCACAGATCCTGCTAGGCGCTCGCGGCGCTGGTGAACTCAGTTCTGCATCTGAATTGAGCGGCGAGTAGCTCGGTAATCCCGCGCAGCATCACGCCTACAAAGGCGGCATACTCGCTGTTTGCCATTCCAATGAGTGTTCGCCTCGTCGAACAGATGACCCCGCTTACAGTGCGTCAGGGCCTTCAATCGTTCGCCGTTCGCCTTTCCACCCCTTGAGAGACCGGATAAGTCCATTTTGTGCTCTGGCGACAGAACGGCTGACGCAGGCCACCCCATGTCTATCCGCCTCGTGATTGTGTTGTGGTGCACACCGGTCAACCTGGACCACTCTGCCACAGTGTGCGTCACGCCATCCGAGGTGAAAGACCGATTGCAGCGCCGGTTATTTTGCTGAGTACGACGGCTAGCCCAAATGCAGTTCGACGTTGAGTATGGCCCGTCGTTGTTACGACGTTCAATGGTGTAGCCGTCAGGCGGGTCTCCCATGTCGGCATGAAAGGCGGAGAACGTTCGCCATTCCGGCGCCAGTGTGATCCCGCGTCCGCCGTAGTGACAAAAGAAACGGGACTTCGGGTTCTCGCATCGCTGAACAATGCCGCACCATATTGAGTAACAGCGGCTCCTGCTCTTCCCGTGCTTCGTCGTGGCTTCACGCAACCTGCCTGATCGAGCGCTTGATAGCTCGGAATGAAGGCAACCGCAGGAGCGGGTTGCGCCGCTGCGAAGATGGTCAGCCCTGACCTCCTTTTTTGATCCGCAACTGCACATGCAAACAGCGTATCGGCCTCGCATGCCGATGACAGTTAGCCGCGTGAACACATCACCTTTTTGCATTGCGCGCCTCCATGTGGCCGTAGCATGCAATGGAATTGGAGGACGGTCAATTGTCTTTTAATGGTTCCGGGACGTTTCAGCGCGTCCACTCTTGGACTGCAGACCGCTCCAACGGCATCAAGGTGCGCTCAGATCGAATGGACGCCGAAGACGACGGCTTCGCCGCGGGTCTCTCCAACTGCATTGCTCGCGACGGGCAGTCCACGATTACCGCCGACATTCCATTCAACAACAAGAAGATCACGGCGCTGGCCGACGCCACGGGAGATACGCACGCGCTCAACCGACAAACGGCGGATGGGCGCTATTCGCGCAACGCAAACGATCTCCCCAACGAGACGGCTTTCGCCACTGATGACGAGATCTCGTTCTGGGACGCGTCCGCGGGCGCCAACAAGGCGATGGCCTATTCGGCGCTGCGCGCACTGCTCGGTTTCCCGACAGGGACTAAGATGCTGTTTCAGCAGACAGCGGCGCCGACGGGCTGGACCAAAGACACCACCCACAACAACAAGGCGCTTCGCATCGTAAACGGCACGGCATCGACCGGTGGCACCACGGCATTCACGACCGTGTTCGGAGACCGCACGCTGACGCAGGCCAACCTTCCGAGCTACACGTTGCCGAACACGCTCGGGCACAACATCGCACTGTCCGGGGACACTACGTTAATCCGGCGCAGCGGTGGCAATACGATTGGTGGCCCTGGCAGCGGCGGCGGATTGTCCGACATCTTGCGCGCAACGGACACCACAACGCTCGGCATCACAGGTGGGATTACCGGATCTGTTACTTCCGGCGGCTCAGGCACAGCGCTTGATTTCGCCGTGCAGTATGTCGACGTCATCATCGCCACGAAGGACTAGCGCATGCTCCCAGATGAAAAGGTGATGTGCCACCACACGGGGTTCGAGAAGTCGTGCTTCGACATGGTGACGCGGTGCAAGTGCAGGAAGTGGGTTCAGGTCCACGGAGCGAACCCACAGACTGGCGACATCGTGAGCAGGTGGGAGTGCGTAGACGCGCTGATGCCGATGCTGATGATTGAGAATTCGCAACAGCAGCGGCAGACCGGCGCCGCGGTGGAATCGTTCCGCAACGAGATGGTGAGGGCAAACGAGGTCGCCGGGCTCATCGACGCGCCCCGGCGCCAGGCTCTCGTCGAGGGTGCGCGGTGAAGGTCTCCATCCAGCACGACATGGCGGAAGACGAGTTCGCCAAGCGCTTTGGCGGGTTGGCGGCGGCCGGCTACGACGAGGCCCACGCGGCGCTACTTCGCGCTCAGGGCATCAAGCCGGTCAGCGTGGAGACGGTGTACGGCACGAGTGTGCCTCAAGTGCCGGCCGTCGTTGAAACGCAGGCTGTCGTCCCCTATTCGCCGCCGGCGGAGCCGACCGATCTTGCCCCACTGTACGGCCTGCTGGTGCAAATGGCTGACATGCTGACAGAGACGCGCGAACGCCTCGAGGCGCGGATCGTCGATCAGGAAAAGGTCAACCAATTTTTGGTGACGAAACTCGAAGTGATCGAGCAGATCGACATCACCCTCTTGGACGAACGAAAGGCGGGCTGAGCCATGATGTTGCCGGGCGCTGTCGGCGCGGGCTCATCATGTCGCTCTACTTCGGTGGAATGTCGCGCTGAACGTACTTCTGGCAGGTCCACCGCACGAGTTTCATGTCGTCGGGCATGAACGTCTTCACGGCGGCAGCGTAGCGTTCGCATTCTGGGACCGAACGGAATTCTTCAGTCCGAGTCCGCTCCTGACCGTCTAGGAGCACCGTCAAAATGAGCGTCGCGCCAAAATCCATATCGCAATCACTCCTTGATGATTCAGGCGAGAGAAAGACCATGATCCTGAACGAACGATCGCTCAAGAACCTCGAAGGTGTCCATGCCGATCTCGTGCGCGTTGTGCACCGGGCGGCGGAGATCTGCTCTGTGCCATTCGTCGTGACGGAGGGCCTTCGCAACCTCAAGCGCCAGAAGGAGCTCAAGGCGGCCGGCAAGAGCTGGACGCTCGACAGTAGGCATTTGACTGGCCATGCCGTCGACGTCGTGGACGCAAACGACTTCAAATACGACATCCCGGATCTGACCAAGATCGCCGCTGCGATGAAGCAGGCGTCACGAGAGCTCGATATCCCGATTGTCTGGGGTGGGGATTGGAAACAGCGGGACACGCCGCACTTCGAGCTCGACAGGAAGGTCTACCCGGCGAGCGGCATCAGCCTGACGGCGAAGGCTACGGAAATCGCGTCCAAGGTCATCACCTCCAGGCCGGTTCTGACGGTGGCCACTGGTGGTACGGCCGCGAAGGTGGCCTCGGCACCGGCCTCCACACCAGTTCCAGACCCGGCTCCTGCCGTCGCACTGCCGAGCCCGCCCGATACCTCGTGGCTCACCGGCTGGAAGGGTACTGGAACCACCCTCGCCGACATCGGAAGCTGGGCCTGGGCCAACCCGCTCATCACGCTCGGCCTCGCTGCGTGGATCCTCGCAGCCATGTACCTCGTGCCCAAGATCACGAGGAAGGCGACATGATCAATCTAGGCCTCGACAAGCTCATCCTCCCGGCGCTCATCGGCGGCGGGGTGCTCATCTTCCTCGGTATCTTTGCGTATGACCAACGCCAGCGCGGCGCCGAGAAGGCAGTCGCAAAGATCGAAAGGAAAGACAATGCCGCGGCTCAACACATTCGCAAGGCTGACGCTCTGTCTCGCGCTGCCCAGCCTGGGCGGGTGCGCGGGCTGGTTCGAGACCCAAACTCCGTCTCTGAGTGACGGCAAGGCGGTGAGCGAGCTTCTGAAGCCGGTCCCGGTTTACGACAAGGCTCCGTGCTGGATGCAGAAGGAATGGAGCGCCGACAACACCCGCAAGGAAGCGGCCGGCGGGGGCAAGAAGGTGTTTGCACCACCGTGCGTGTACGACAAAAAAGAAGCTCCGAAACCAGTGCCCGCGTCAGAACCCGACCAGAAAACCTCGTGAGGTAAACTCATGCTCGCGCGCACCCCAGGGGCGGATATCCATGAACACACGACGCCCGAACCAAGACCCGACGCATCGGAACGATTGGCAGCAGTCGTGGATTTCCTTGCAAGGCCAGGCGCAATTCCTGCTCGGCAACCTGTCGGGGAGAGTGGACGGCCTAGAGCGGAGGGTGACGGTGCTGGAAGACAGAAAGCCCCGATGGTGGCACGGCCTTCCGTGGGTCCAACTGCTGGGCATGTTGGTGCTGACAGTGCTCGGTCTCACCGGAGCCATCAGCCCGTCAGAAACCAAAGAGTACGCGCAACATATTCTCCGGTGATGCGGGTGGGCTGGGCTCTCGTCACGCTGATTTGCGTGGTCGGGATTGTTCGTGTGATCGTGGCTTAATCTGTTCTGTTCCCTTCCTGCGGGATTAAGAGGGGGCTACCTTATTCGACGTGCTAAGGCGATGCAGATTCTCGACCAGGGCATTGCACTGCCGGACCGCTTGGTCGCGCTCTGCCCGTAAGGTTTCAATCTCTTCTTCTGCCCACGCTATAGCCGCTGCGTCTCTGTCAGAGCGAGCGTTTTTGCGGGCGCACGTCAGGGCGAAAATCCTGTCGTCGTCTTGCTCGTTGTAGGGCGAGATGTCCATTGCCGTCCCTCTTCCTGAGGGATTATCTTTCATACGTCGTCAACGGTCAGGAAGTTACGTCCTCGCTCTCGGTAGTCCCCAGTTCCTCCGCACCATGCGCAATCGATCTCTCCGCCCGAGGCGCGGTCGCCAAACGTTCCAGCGCCCTCGCAATGCGGGCAGAGTTTAACACCCAAATCCGAGACTGGCGCGCGGAGCGCCGCACGTATGGGGGCGCCACCCTTTTCAAAGTGCCACCGTATTTCGTCCAACGTGGGGCCCATCATCGACGGATCGAAGTTCGCATCCGCGTATCTAGCCAGCAATTCGCGAACGAAGGTGACATCCGCTTCGAGCGCCGCAATGCGTGATGCGGCCGCTCGTTCAAGCTCAGACGGCGTATTTTCCCAATAGGTAACGTCCTGGCCGGCAGAGAACCAACTCACCCGATTGAGCGATAGGCGTTCCGTCGGCGTTGCTGCGTCCCACGCGGCCCGAAGTTCCTCCGCGCGTTGTTCTGAAATCTCAGTCGCCATCTCTCCTCACCCTTTCCTTAGGCTGTCATCGGCTAGTTCCGCGACAAGCTTTGCGTGCTCGTCATCGCTGCACGAGTAGACCAAATCACAGTCGGATAGCTTGGCCTCGCCGGGCGGCCACCCGCACCATGACAAGCGGTCTTCCTCCGGCTTGACGCAGCGGACAACCCACTTCTCGCCGGTCGGCTTGTGCAGGACATGGTCGCCTGTTCGCATCTCGTCGTCTCCTATGTAGTCGTCTGTTCCCTTCCTGCGGGGTTATGACGGTCAGAAATCTAGTTGAAGAACTTCGGCAGTTGTCGTCGGTCCGACTTCGCGCGTCACCCACTCGATAGCTTCGCGCTGTTCGGCCTTGGTTAGCGTCCCCAGCAGCAACTTGCGCGCCCGGTGTATGAGTGGCGATGCGGTGTGGTCTCGCCAGAGGAGGCCATAGGCCATTTGCGCTGCCGTTGGTTCGCGCGCTCCACAGATGTCGCACGTCTCGCCCTGGGGGAGGTGGCATTCGCCACAAGGCGGTTTTCCCTTTCGTGCGTCTTTCGGTATTTCGATCAGTGGCATCCTTCCCTCTTTTCCTTGTCCTGTGTGTTGAACCGCTACTGGGCTATCTCAATCCCATTTTGGGTCTGCTGAAGTCGCGCCGCGGCATGTCCGGCCACATGTGCTCAACCGGATTGGGCCTGGTCCAACCGTTATCATCGATAATGGCTTGCGCGTCCTGAGCGCGGCAAAAGCGGATAGCCTTGTTGTGATCCTTCGCCCACCCGCACACGCCGTCTTCATCGTCTAGACGGCACCAGTACATCGGACGGCCGCCATCCTGCATCTCAATCAGCCACGCTCGTTCGTCCATGTTTGTCGTCCTTTCCTGTTGAACCGGGGTTACGCACCTACCGCACGCACGACGGGGATCGGCACGTCACAGACTGTCGGTGATTCTTGTTGGGACTCTCGGCAACCGGCTCACGTTTCGTTCCGTCCGGTTCTGTCCATGTTCCACACCCCTTGCCACCCCTGCAAAACCCCTGTAAGCACCGGCCTCCCATGACGATTTCGGGCCGGTAGCTCAGCGGTAGAGCACGTGACTTTTAATCATGGGGTCGAGGGTTCGACTCCCTCCCGGCTCACCAAACTTTGCCAACATTGTCAGTGTGTTGCTTTTCAAGGTCTCCTTGATTGCGCACGCTTTCGATGGGTTGGCGGCGCTTTCCGCTAAATGGAATGTATTTCAAAGCGTTATGTGCGCGCGGAAGCCTGGGATGCCGGCTTCCGCTCTTCAGGCTGTGCTTTCCGCACGGTGCCTCTCGCCGGTGCTAGGCGGCCAGCGGCTCGGCGAGCTGGACGTGGGGCGTGTCCAGGTCGACGAAGCCGGGTCTGAAAACGCGCTCGCACGGAATTCCATGCCAGGACGTGCGCGAGGGCAAAATCTCGCCCTTGAGAAGGACCGAGAGCGGACCCAGCACCGATTCCCGCTGCATCTCTGTGCCATAGAGCACCACGGCCATGTTGCCGACCGTGCAGCCGTCCCCGATCTTGAGGCGATCGGCCTTGAAAATGCGATCCTCGAACAGATGCGTCTGAACGGTGGCGCCGAGATTGAGGCACACGTTGTCGCCGATCTCGACGAGATCGAACTCGGAAAACAGCGTGGTGTCGATGAAGCACCACTTGCCGATCTTGCAGCCCATCATGCGCAGGCATGGCGCGATCAGCGGCGTGCCCATGAGCGGCTGCATGGCGGCCGCTGCAATGGTCTCGTACACCCCGTTGACGAGCTCGTTGTGCCAAACGTATCGCGACCACAGCGGCTTCACGACCGGACCGTGCGTGCCGGTCAGGAGCGCTTTGATCACGGCGGTGACGAGAATAGCGGCAAAGGCGAGTGAAACCGCGACAGCCGGCATGAGGGCCAGCACCTGCCACAGCGGCATCGTGCGCGAACCGGCAACGACGAACGCGACGAACGCCACGATGCAGGCGACTGCGATCACGCTCGGCAGCAGGACACGCATTGCGTCCGTCAGCGCCCGCTCCAACCGCGCAAGAAGGCTCGGCTTGAAGGTCTCGGTCTCCGCGAAGCAGCTATCATTCTGCGTTTTGGGCAGGGCAAAGCTCGGCGAGCCGAGCCAGCGCGTGCCGTTCGGCACGACGGGGGTGTCTGCCGGCGGTGTCGAGGAGACGCCGATCAGCACGTCGTCGCCGATGGTGTGGCCGCCCGTGACCACGGCGCTGTTGCCGATGAACGTGCGCGAGCCGATCTTGACCGCGCCGATCTCGAGCCTGTCGTTGTGAATGCGTTCGCCGCCGACGAGGCAGGAGTCGGCCAGGAAGCTCGAGTCGCCGATTTCGAGCACGTCCGGGCAGACATGCGACACCGTCGAGATCTCGACGCCCTTGCCGATCTTCGCACCGAACGCGCGCAGCAGGCTGGGCAGGTAGATCGTCGCGTACACCGGCATCAGCAGCGTCTTGGTGTTCTCGAGCAGGTACGCCGAGAACCAGTGCCGAAGGTACTTGAAGCTGTAGATCGACATCGTGCCGGCGCTGAGCGGACCGATCAGGCGCTTGAGCATGATCGCGCCGCGGATGTACACGAATATTCCGAGCGGGATCGACGCGAACGCCGCCGCGACGCCCCACCACGGGCCGCCCAGGTACAAGGCGCCGAGAACCAGCGCGATGGAGGGCAGCGACGTCATGAGCAGGAAGTAGCCCATGGCGTAGATGAGGGCGAGGTGCAGGAGGCCGTAGTAGACACGAACGAGCTTGTGGCCGGTGCGGCGCACCGTCGAGGCGTTCTTCAGGTCGCGCGTGCGTTCAGGCACGGGAACGGTTGCCGGCAGCGCGGGAATGCCGCGCCGGGCGTCGCCCTCGGGCATCTCGATGCCGTCGGGAAGGAGGGACATGTCGTCGAGGCGCGCGCCGTCGCCCATGCGCGATCTAAGGCCGAGCGCGCACTGCATGCCGACGAAGCAATCGCTGCCGATGGTGACCGGTGCGATCACGAGATAGCCGTCTTCGACGCGATAGCCGAGGATCTGGGTCTCGACGCCGACGCTCGAGTTGTCGCCGATGGTCACCATGTCCCACGCGCTGGATAGTTGCGTGGAAATCGTGACGTCGCGGCCGATCCTTGCGCCCATCGCGCGCCAGTAGAGGCTCATGAGCGGCGTGCCCTTGAACATCTCGGCCCAGGCGAGAGCCTGGAAGCGGTTGGCGATCCACCAGCGCAGGTAATAGAAGCCCCACACCGGATAGCGGCCTTCCTTGTACCGGCCGATCACGATCCATTTCACAGCGATGCTGAGCAGCAGCAGGAACGGCCAGGCGAGAAAGCCAACGACCGTCGAGAGCTGTGCGGCGACCGTCCAGTGCATCTTGCCGTCGACAACGGCCGTGATGACGAGTGCGACGTACGTGAGGGGCAGCGCGAGAATGGCATAGTAGCTCGCGGCGAAGACCGCCTGCAGCGTGGCCGTGGTCCAGCGCACCAGCGGATGCACGTCCGCGTTCGCGCTTTCGGCCGCGCGGGTCTCGCGGGCTTCGTCTTCGGCGAAGAGGGCTGCGTCCGCCCCGTGGTCCGAGGATTCGGATAGGTGAGCGGCGAGGCCGCGGACGGTCCGGTGTTCGTAGATGTCGCGCACCGAAAGGGATATCGATCCGGTGGTTTCGCGCGTGCGCGCCACGGTCTGGGCCGCGAGCAGCGAATGGCCGCCGAGGTCGAAGAAGAAGTCGGCTTCGACGGAGATCTCGGGGATGCCGAATGCGCGCTGCCAGGCGTCTGCAACGCGCCGCTCGAGGTCGTTCGCCGGGGCGACGGCCGCGCCGGTGTCGATCAGAAGCTTCTGCGGCGCGGGCAGCGCGTTGCGGTCGATCTTGCCGCTCGACATCATCGGCAGCGCGTCCGTCACGTCGAGATACTGCGGCAGCATGTAGGCCGGCATCCGCTCGCGCATCAGCGCGGCGAGCTCGTTGCGATCGAAGGTTTCGCTGCCGTTCTCGGTGACGACGTAGGCGGCGAGCTCCTTGAGGTCGCGCGTGTTGACGACGGTAACGGCCGCGGCCTTGATGGCGGGATGCGACAGCAGGACCGCTTCGATCTCGCTCAGCTCGATGCGGAAACCGCGGATCTTGATCTGGTCGTCAAGGCGTCCGAGAAAATAGAGCTCGCCCGTGTCGGAGAGTTGGACATGGTCGAACGTGCGATAGAGGGTTTCGCTCGCGTCGGTCGGATTGGGAATGAAGCGCTGGGCCGTCAGCTCGGGCAGGTTCATGTACCCGCGCGCGACGCCCGCGCCGCCGATGTACAGCTCGCCCGTCTCTCCCGCCGCGACGGGATTGAGGTTCTCGTCGAGCACATGGGTGGTGTATCCGGGGAGGGCAAAACCGATGGAGACCGGCTGGCCGGGTGTGCACTCGCTCCAGGTCGCAACGACGGTGGCTTCCGTCGGGCCATAGGTGTTGAGCATGCGCCGTTCGGGAGTGGCCCAGCGGGCTACCAGCTCGGCCGAGCAGGCTTCACCGCCGAGGACAAGCGTCCGCACCGTGGGGAGATCGCGATCGATCATCGCCAGCATCGTGGGCACGGTGGAGAAGTACGTTATTTCCTGCTCGTCGATGAAGTGGGCCGCGTCGGACGGCGAACGCAGAATCTCCTCGGTGGGGACGACGAGCGTACCGCCGAGCGAAAACGCGGCCCAGATCTCTTCGACCGAGGCGTCGAACGCCGTCGAGAAGCCCTGATAGACGCGGTCGTCCGGCGTGATCTTGTAGACGGTCTTGAGGGTGCGCACGAACGCGGCGGCGTTGCGATGCTCGATCATCACGCCCTTGGGCCGTCCGGTGGAGCCAGACGTGTAGATCACGTAGCAGAGGTCGGTGGGATCGATCGCGCGCGAAAGCAACGGCTGCGTCACGGGCGAGCGCGAGATCGCCGGGTGGTCGCGGTCGAGGTTGACGATGGCGGTGTCGATGGCGCCGTCGACTGCGCTGAACAGCGCATGTTCCGTCACGAAAGCCTTGGCGGCCGAGTCCTCGAGGATCGCGCGGATGCGCTCCAGCGGAAACCTCGGATCGATCGGCACGTAGGCCGCGCCTGCTTTGAGGATGCCGAGCATCGCCGCATAGAGGCGGTGGGACTTGTTGAGGTAGAGCGCCACGAGGTCGCCCGGGCGCACGCCGCGCGAGATCAGGCCGTGCGCAATCTGGTTCGCGTAGGCATCGAGCTCGGCATACGTGATGATGTCGTCGGAGAACTCGACCGCCGGCTTGTCCGGATGCAGCGCGACCTGTGCTTCAAAATAGAGATGAAGGAGGCGCAGAGCTGGCGTCTCGTAGGATCGCCGCGTTTGCGTTCCCTGGCCCGTATTGAGCATTTGCGTGCGCCTCGATGACGAGGCGAGGCACAAATCGATCCCGTTGCTGGAGTCGGTGTTCGACCACAGCTTGCAAAGGCTTCGATTGTCAGGATCGGCTAGGCCGCGGCCCGCATTTCGGACGTCCCGAAAGAACGATGTCGCAAACTCAGACGGTCTACCTCGCTTCGATTTCTAGTTTTGAGGAGACGGTCGCAAGGCGTATGCCACGGCTTTTCGGGAGGGTTGCAAAGTCCCCCCATGCGCACCGGAGGCGCGTAAGCCGCTTATTTTGTTGGTACTTACGTATGCCGGCCAGCGGCTCAAAACGGCCGGCAGAGTTGTGCTCAACTCTGCACGGAGCCCCCGCCAGGGGTGGCGTCGCTCCGAAATGCTTCACCCGTGTCCTAGAGTGGTACGCGCCCGCAGCGCACCCGCGATCCGGGCTCGGGCCGCCCGCGGTGATACCGAGGCGGTTCAACAGGGGTGATCGTGCGGCGCATTCGCAACGGGGGCCGCATTAAATTGTGCGTGCAATCGGCGCTTAAATTCGTTCTTATCCAATAAGATGCGAGCGATATAAGATAGTTAATATTAACCCTCGCCGGGGTAGACCACAGTGCTGCGTTTCGTGCTTCCTATAGGATCAATTCTCGTGCTGGGCGCCACGGGTGTCTCGGCTGTGGCGCATTACCTCGAGGGCGGATCTGCCGACGTGAACAAGGGGTATGACATCACTCGGAGCAAGCTCGTTCCGATCTATCCTGAGGGCTATCGCTGCTCCCCATTGACCTCTCTCTATGCGAGCTGGCGCGACGTCGACGGTTCGCGCCGGGATGAGGCGCACTCCGGTGTCGATGGTGGAGCGCTCGGGGACGACATCCTCGCGCCCGCATCAGGCGCCGTGAAAGCCGTGTGGGAAGCCAACTGGGGATGGGGCAAGGAAGGCGCGCTGCTCATCTCGCATACGGCCGCCGAGCTCAATCTCGATGACGGCGCGTCTCATTACCTCTCGGTCTATGACCATCTGAGGTATCAGGACATCAAGCACCTCAAGGCCGGTCAGCGGATTTCGCGCGGGGAGCGGCTCGCGACCGTCTACCGGCCGGGCGGTCACGCCTTCTACCTGCCTGAGGTGCACTGGGAGGTGTGGGAGGTTCAATCCGAGACGCTGACGTGGGTCACGAACCGGCACGGCGGCCAGGAATGGCGCAATCCCGAGGCCCGGCTCATCGATCCCTTGTACATGCTTGGCATTCACGAGCCGCCGCAAGACGGCAAATCCGTCCGCATCGTCCCGTTCGACCCAAAGGCGGATTACACGAATTTTCGTGGGTTTACCTACATCTTCCCCTGCCGGAAGGCCTGAGTCTGAGTCCAGGCGGCGGCGCGGTGGCATCCGGCTTGCAGACGGTGCTTTCAGTTTCCCTTTCCGACAGGAGCTGAAAATGCGTCGCTCGAAGTCCACCTCTGTCACCAAGTTCGCGCGTGGCCTCGCCATCGCCGGCCTCGCGGCCCTCGCCGTCAACTCCGGCGTGGCCCTTGCTGAAACTCCGGCCGCGGGCACGGGCTCTGAAACGGGCACGGTTTGGTGGTCCGAAATCCTGAGTTCCAATCCCGCCCGAACCCGCGATTTCTATGCCGGTGTCGCTGGCTGGACCGCGAAGACCGTGGCGGCCGTCGATACAACGCGCGCGCCGAACCCGGGCGAAGCCGAGTACACGGTCTTCATGCGCGACGGCGTGGAAGTCGCCGGTGCATCGAAGCTGGAAGCCGGCGATATGGATGACAGCCGCCCCGGCTGGATCACCTACATCCAGGTGGCGAGCGTCGATGACGCCGTCGTCGAGGCGCTGAAGAATGGCGGCCGCGTGCTGAAGGCGCCCTTCGACGATGCCAACAGCGGCCGCATGGCGATTGTCGCCGATCCCGATGGAATTCCGGTCGGTCTCGTGACGCCGAAGGCGGCTACTCCGGTGAACTGACCCGAGCCTGATGAGGCGTCAGGCGAGTTGATCTTATCCACAACATGCCTGGCGCATTTGGGTTGCTCAATCGTCCCTATCGAGGGGGGCGCGGGAAAATCTGTATCCTTTGCGCCAGCTTAGGGCCGGAAAATCGCGCCATGAGCGATACGGCCGTCGACAGACCGGCGTGAATCATTTGTTTAGGGGTATAGAGCTAAAATTTCGCCGGGACTGTAACTGCGTTTTTCCCGCACCGTTTATGGGGGCTTCCTATGGGAAAGCGCATTTTCACGTCTGTAATGGGCGGCTTCGCACTTGCGCTCATGGCAACGCCGTCACTCGCAGATGGCATGGTGTCGCTCAAGGACACGATTGAAGAGCCCGCCGCGCCGACGTGGTCCGGAATGTATTTCGGCGGCAGCATCGGCTACGGCTGGAACGATTCCGACAACGTCTACAACGACACTGACGGCGTACACTCGGTCGTCGGCGAAGACGCCGATGGCGGTCTCGTGTCGCTCGTCTGGGGCTACGACTGTCAGTGGGACCGCATCGTCGTCGGCGTGTTCGGAGACATCGACTGGTCGGACATTAGCCGTGGCCGCGACCAGGACGGCATGACGATCGACCGCTCCTACAACATTGGCGGCCGCATCGGTTATCTCGTGAGGCCGACGACCCTTGCCTTCGTGACGGCGGGCTACTCGCGCGCTCACTTCGATAACGACGGCTGGTGGGACATCAACGACGGCGGCGTGATCTATCCCGGCAGGGGCGACGCAAACTTCGACGGCTACTTCATCGGTGGCGGTCTCGAAACGATGCTCGGCAACGGCTTCTTCCTGCGCGGCGAAGTTCGCTACGCGAAGTATGATGCCGAGACCACGAACGCGAACAGCGATGGCGTCACGAGCTGGGTCGACAAGGAAGACCCTGAGATCGTTACCGCCAAGCTCGGCCTCGTCTACAAGTTCGACCGTGGCAGCGGACCGCTCGGTGGCGGATCGTCTGACGGCAACATCAAGGTCATCAGCTATGGCGGCGTCGATGTCGCCAAGGACATCTGGACCCTTTACTCGGGCAACCTGGTCGCTCTGAACGGTGACTTCACGCGCAGCGGCATGGTCGCTCGTACGTTCGGCTGGTATTCGGAATACGAGTACGGCGACAGCACGGGCTCGGTTGACGCCGAAGACCGCGCACTCGACGTCATGCTCGGCTACATGCACTACATGGGCCCGATGGTGGCCATCGGTTATGTCGGTATGGAAGTTCGCGACATCGATCTTTCGCCGGATGACACGGGCAACAAGGTGCGCGGCACTGAGACCGGCTTCAAGCTCGCCTTCGAGCTCGAGACGGGCGATGAGCAGCCGTACTACTTCGCGCTCGACACGAGCTACTCGACGGCGTTCGACACCTTCTACGGCAACGCACGCGTCGGCTGGAACCTCAACGGGACCAAGTTCGGTCCTGAGGGTGAGATCTGGAACGAGGAAGGCGACTCGACCTATCGCCTCGGCGCCTTCGCGGTTCTGCCCTTCAACCTGCGTCCCACGCTCCCGGCTGAAGTCTCGGTTAGCGGCGGCTACCAGTGGGTCGAGGACAACGATCGCGGCATCACCTTCGGCGGCGTTCGCGGTGGCGAGGGCGCCTACTTCAACTCCAATCTGAAGATCAATTTCTGATCCGGCTCGTCTGGATTGGCGAAAGACTGCGACCGCCCTATCGGACAGCCGATGGGGCGGTTTCTTTTGTGGCCCCACCCACTGCCGGCAGGCGCTCTGGTCGCTTGCAAGCGCGGCGGAGCCCGGTTTTCCGGGCTATCCGCCATGTTGGACGAAACGGGCGCCTAGAGTGCCGCGCGCGCTACTTGCGGCCGTCACATGTCGCCATTAGGGTACGGCGCGCT
Organism: Hyphomicrobium sp.; assembly: GCF_019744875.1. Classification (GTDB taxonomy): domain Bacteria; phylum Pseudomonadota; class Alphaproteobacteria; order Rhizobiales; family Hyphomicrobiaceae; genus Hyphomicrobium_C. The sequence continues at coordinate 16,857 of NZ_JAIETU010000004.1, forward strand.
TCGGTGCCCGGGCATTCCGCCTGCGGCCCGCGCCGCCCCTTGGAGCCGCCAAGCTTCGCGGACCGGGGCGACGAGATGGCGCCGCTTCACGCCACGTTCCGGCCGCGACCCAGTGGCCACATGGACGTCGGCCTCGTGGACGACAAGCACTCGCGACAACACGCACTCAAGGAGGATTTCGTGCCGGTGACCGCCAAGAATTGGATCGTCGAGACAGAGTGGCTCGCCGAGCATTTGGATGCGCCGGACCTGATCGTGTTCGACGGCTCTTGGCATCTGCCGAACTCGGGGCGCGATGCGAAAGCCGAATACCTCGCAGAGCACATTCCGGGAGCGCTGTTCTTCGACATCGACGATCTCGTGGACGAGAAGTCATCGCTGCCGCACATGCTGCCGCCGACGCCGAAGTTCGCCTCGCGCATGAAGAAGATCGGCGTGGGCGACGGCATGCGCATCGTGGTCTACGATACCTACGGGCTGTTTTCCGCCGCGCGCGTGTGGTGGACGTTCCGCGCCATGGGGCATCAGGACGTGGCGGTGCTGAACGGCGGCCTCAAGAAGTGGAAGGCCGAGGGCCGGCCGCTTGAGGATATGGCTCCGGTTTCGCGGACCGCGCGTCATTTCACGCCGCTGCAGAACACGTCGCTGATCCGGGATATTGACGACATGAAGGGTTATGTCGCCGCCGGCAACATGCAGATCGTCGACGCGCGCCCCAAGGCGCGTTTCGAGGGCACGGAGCCTGAGCCGCGTCCGGGCCTGCGTTCGGGGCACATCCCCGGCGCCGCGAACGTTCCGTCGCCGACCATTCTCAACGCGGATGGCACGCTCAAGTCGAAGGCCGAGCTTGAGAAGATTTTTGCCGATGTCGGCATCAATCCGCTGAAGCCCGTGGTGACGACCTGTGGATCGGGTGTCACCGCTTCGATGCTGTCGCTGGCGTTGGCCGTGATCGGGCAGACCAACGCCGCCGTGTATGACGGATCGTGGGCCGAGTGGGGCCAGGAAGGGCTCGATACGCCGGTCGAAACGGGCCCCGCGAAGGCGCGCTGAGGCTGCCCCACTTCGACGTAATCGTGTAACATCTGGCCGGTGGCGCGCTCGCGCCTCCGGCCGTTTTCGTTTCCCCTGAAGGAGGCGCTCCGTGCGCGGCTCCGTTCCAGCATGCGTGCTGCTCGGCCTGCTTGCCCTGGTCGCGGGGCAGGCGTGGGCGGGCGACGATACGCGGTGCCTCGACGACGCCATGCTCGTTTTCGACGCGTCCGGATCCATGGCCGGAACGGACATGAACGAGCAGCGGCCGCACATCGCCAAGGTGCGCGATGCGCTCGACAAGGTTCTTCCCCAGGTCGCGCCGCGCCGCGATCTCGGCCTCATCGTCTACGGGCCGGGTCCGCATTCGCGCTGCGATAACGTCGAGCTGCGTTTGCCGCCTGCTCGCAACAGCGCCCAGACGATCATGGGCGAGGTGGACGGTCTGGTGCCGGCCGGGCAGACGCCGATCACGACGGCGGTGCGAGAGGCGGCTGAGGCGCTGGCGTTCCGGGAGAAACCCGCGGTGGTCGTGCTGTTGACGGACGGCGAGGAGACCTGCGGCGGCGATCCGTGCAAGCTTGCGCGGCAACTGAGGGCGGAAGCCAACCAGCTCACCATTCACGTCATTCAGTTCAAGGTGGCGGGTTCGACGTGGCTCGCGAGCGGGACGGGATCTGCGTGCATGGCGGAAGAGACCGGTGGACTCGCGCTCACGGCGCGCAACCGACAAGAGCTCGTCGAAGCGCTGCAGAAGACGCTGACGTGTCCGCTTTTTTCCCACGCGCGCAACTGAACCGCGAGGGCTGCGCAGGGGTCTGCTCCGCGCAAAACGACAGCGCGCGATGACATCGGAACCAACCGATCGCTTGAGCGTTGGTCCCACGCTCGCAATGCCGCGAGCATTTTCGCGAGGTTCTGATCCATGGGTAGCACGTCAGACAAGATTAAAGGTTACGCCAACGAGGCCGCCGGCAATATCAAGCAGGGCGTGGGCAAGGTTGTCGGTTCGAAGAAACTGCAAGCCGAAGGCGCCGTTCAGGAACTCAAGGGCGAAGCTCAGGTTGCCGTTGGCAAGACCAAGGAAGCCGTAAAGGACGGGGCCAATAAGGTCGCCGACAAGATCAACGAAAAGCTCTGATACGGATTCGTTCTCCCCAAAAAGGCCGGTCACCTGACCGGCTTTTTTTTCGTTGAAGCTTCTGGAGGAAACACATGAAAATCGAAAAGCTGAGCGACCTGTTCCTGCATACGCTGCAGGACATCTATTACGCTGAGAAGCGCATCGTACGGGCGCTGCCAAAGATGGTGAAGACCGCCGATTCTTCAGAACTTGCCAAGGCATTCGACGGTCATCTCGCCGAAACCAAAGAGCATGTCGCGCGCCTCGAAGACGTGTTTGCAACCCTCGATAAGAAGCCGAAAGCCGCTAAATGTCCGGCGATCGACGGCATTCTGGAAGAGGCGGGTGAATTGATGGAAGAAATCAAGGATCCCGATACGCGCGACGCGGCCATGATCGCCGCCGCTCAGGCCGTTGAGCACTATGAGATCACGCGCTACGGAACTCTCGTGTCGTGGGCAAATCTGCTCGGCAATACGAAGGCTGCGCAGATACTCGGCAAGACACTTAAAGAAGAGCACGGCGCGGATGCCAAGCTCACGAAAATTGCCGAGAGCCATCTCAATGAGGAGGCCGTCGCGTAATTCGTAGCACGAAGGTGCGTGCCTTCTCCGGTCAGGTTTCCGGGAAGTACTGAAAAACCCACGTTTCGGTGAGCGCGCGGTCGTCCTTGCGCAGGAACATGCGGATGTCGACCGGCTCTTCTCCGGACGCTTCGAGATCGAATAGCGCGCGCCAGCGCTCGCGCTGATCGACCACCGGATGGCAGTAGGCGTTGCTCAGCGTGCCGCGCGAGGGCGTGACGACGATCTCGACGCCGTCCTCGCGGCCGATGCCGCGGAAGACGCTGCCCTGGAAATCGACGACGAACTTGCGCACGCCTTCGGGCCGCTTGTGGCCGGGTCGGCCGCCGATGCCGGTCCAGGTCGCGGTCGCTTTAGCCAGCGCGCGTGGGAACGGAATGTCGTCGAGCCAGCGCAGCCGGTAGACATACGTGCGGCTCTCGCCCGCCTTGAACGGCGCCTTCGGGCACCAGTAGGCGGCGATGTTGTCGTGGATCTCGTCGTCGGTCGGGATTTCGAGCAGGTGTACCTCGCCCTCGCCGAACGGCGTGATGGGCTCGACCCAGACGGAGGCGCGCCGCTCGTAAAACACGCTGTCGTCGAGGTAGTGCACGAAGTCGCGGTCGCGCTGGAGCAGGCCGAAGCCGCGGATGTCGTTGTCGACGAAGGCGTTGCCCATGACGCGCGGGGGATTGTTGAGGGGGCGCCAGATGCGCTCGCCCGAGCCGGTCCAGATCGCGAGCCCGTCCGAGTCGTGGATCTCCGGGCGCCAATCGACGATCTGGCGGCGGCTCGTCTCGCCGTACCAGTACATGCTCGAGAAGGGCGCGATGCCGAGACGCGTGATGTCGGCGCGCGCGAACAGCCTGGCTTCGACCTCCATTTCCACGCGCGCGATGTTGCGGGCATCGACGTTGCGCTTGGCCGTGATGCGGTAGGCGCCTGTCACGCGCTGGCTGTCGAGATAGGCGTAGACGGTGAAGATCTGGGCGTCGTTGTCGCCGCTTTCGAGCCAGAAATCGGTGAAGCGGGGGAATTCCTCGGGAGTTGGCGCGCCGGTGTCGATGGCCAGGCCGCGGGCCGAGAGGCCGTACTGGTTGAAGGGGCCGGAGGTGCGGAAGTAAGACGCGCCGAGGAAGGCCAGCCAGTCTGTCTTGAGGTCGGGCGCCATGACGCGGAAGCCCGCGAAGCCGACGTCGGGGGGAAGATCGCGGGCGGGATGGCCTTCGGGCGTGTCGAACAGGGCGGAGCTGTAGAGCACCTCCTGCGCCTCGCCGTCCTGGTAGAGGTAGACCTTGACGGAGTCGCGGGTCTGCTTGCCGAGATGGAAGAGCTGCACCGGCACCGCGCGATCTTCATCGAGCATCAAGGTGGCTTCGCGCCGGAAGCGGATTTCCTGGTAGGCGTCGTAGGTGATGCGGTCCAGGAGGTCCGGGGCGACGGGAACGGGCGGCTCCCAGGGCAGGGCTGCGCGCTCGCGGGCCCGCTGTTCGAGCAGGGCATACGAGAACTTTTCAGGCGCGCCGAGCTTCAGGCCGGCCTTTACTCCTGCCTTGGCGGCGACGCTCTCGGCGGCTGCCGGATCGGCAGCGGCCACGTTCAGCGTTGCGGCGAGGCCGGTGGCTGCGACCCCTGAGAGGATCTGCCGCCGATCGAATTTAGAGCCCGTCACGATCCAACTCTCTCGTTGCTGCTTTTTTGAGCGCCGTCCCTGTGTTCCCCGTACCGCAGAATGGCGGATGTTGCCAGCATCGACCGTGCACTGTCTTGCGAAACGCTTGGCGGGCGGAGCCCGTTTTGCCGTGCGCATGCTGACGACCGGCCTCCTCACGTCCGCGCACGGAGTGCTGCCGCTGGCGCGTGGGGACGAAGCGGAGGCCGGGCTGGGATTCTGCTGGTGCCACGTATAAAGAAGGGGTTCCAGATTTGCGTTTCATTCCCGTCCGCTCAGAATTCGAGAGATTAGCGATGCGCTGCTGCCGCGAAGCGCTTGGCACCCTGCTCCTGGGATTGCCGGCCGTGTTTCTGTTCTACTCCGCCGCGATCGCGCAAGCGCCTCCGGCGCCGAAAGTTACGGTCGCGCCGCCGATCGCGAAGCACATCACGACATGGGACGAATATTCCGGCCGCTTCGAGGCGGTCGAGTCTGTGGAGGTGCGTCCGCGCGTCTCGGGCTTCGTCGACAAGGTGCATTTCAAGGACGGGCAGATCGTCAAGGCGGGCGATCCGCTCTTCACCATCGATCCGCGGCCGTTCGAGATTGCGGCGGAAAGCGCGCGTGCCGAGATTGTCCGGGCAAAGGCGACCGTGGCGCTGGCGTTGAGCGAGGTGGAGCGCGCAGCACCCCTGGTGAAATCGGGTGCGGTGACGGAGCGCGACTATACGCAGCGCAGCGCCAACCTCAGCGTCACGGAAGCTCAGTTGCAGGTGGCGGAAGCCAACCTCAAGAACGCCGAGCTCAACCTTGAATGGACAATCGTCAAGGCGCCCATATCGGGGCGGATCTCGGACCGCAAAGTAGATATCGGCAATCTCGTCATCGGCGGCGCGCAAGGCACGACGCTGCTGACGACGATCGTTTCGCTCGACCCGATCCATTTCCTGTTCGACGTTTCGGAGTCCGACTATCTGCGCTATTCGCGCCTGGCGACGTCCGGCAAGCGGGCGTCGTCCCGCGACAGCTCCAATCCTGTGCGCATCCGGCTTTCGGACGAAACCGACTGGCCGCATGAGGGCGCGATGGATTTCGTCGACAACCAGCTCAATCCCCGGTCTGGCACGATGCGCGGGCGCGCGCTGGTGCCCAACAAGGATCAGCTGTTTGCGCCGGGAATCTTCGCCCGCCTGCGGCTGTTCGGCGGGGAAGTCGACGCATTGCTGGTGCCTGATGCCTCGATCGTGTCCGACCAGATGAAGAAGATGATCTTCGTGGTCGGAGACGACGGCCAGGTGCAGGGCCGCTCGGTGACGCTCGGGCCCATCTACGAGGGGCTGCGCGTTGTGACGGCCGGGATCGAAGCAAAAGACAAGATCATCATCGACGGCCTCGCCAATCCGATGGTGCGGCCGGGGACGAAAGTCACGGTCGAGACGGGCGAGATCAAGGCGGCGGCACCTTAAGTTCACGGCGGACACCTTTACGGGACACCCATTTTTATCGGGACTGGGGCAATCGCCCACGGAACACACCCATGCGCTTTTCTCACTTCTTCATCGACCGGCCGATCTTCGCGACCGTGCTGTCCGTGATCCTCACCATCGTGGGTGTGATCGCGGGCGCGTCCCTGCCGATTGCCGAGTACCCCGAGATCGCGCCGCCGACCGTGAACATCTCCGCCACCTATCCGGGCGCCTCGGCGGCCGTGATCGCGGAAACGGTCGCGGCGCCGATCGAGCAGGAGGTCAACGGCGTCGACAACATGCTCTACATCGTGTCGCAGTCGACGGGTGACGGGCGGCTTTCGATCAGCGTGGTGTTCAAGCCGGGCACCGATATCGACCAGGCGCAGGTGCTGGTGCAGAACCGCGTCTCGATCGCCGAGCCGCGGCTGCCGGAAGACGTGCGCCGTCTCGGTTTGACGGTTCTCAAGGCGTCTCCCGACCTGATGATGGTCGTGCATATGATCTCGCCGGACGGCACGCGCGACCAGCAGTACATCTCGAATTATGCCACGCTCTACATCCGCGACCGGCTGGCGCGCATCGACGGCATCGGCGACAGCCGCGTGTTCGGCGCGCGCGACTATTCCATGCGCGTCTGGCTCGATCCGGACAAGGTCGCCTCGCGCAACCTGACGGCGAGCGAGGTCGTGGCGGCGCTCCGGGCGGCGAACCTGCAGGTGGCGGCCGGCTCCATCAACCAGCCGCCGGCATCGTCCCCCGGTGCGTTCACGCTTTCCGTGCACACGCTCGGGCGCCTGACGACGCCGGAGGAATTCGAAAACATCGTCGTTCGCGCCGAGACGGGCGGCGAGGTGGTGCGCGTGAAGGACATCGCGCGCGTGGAGCTCGGCTCGCAGGATTACACCGTCAACGCCTACCTTTCGAATAAGGTGGCGACGGCCGTCGTGCTGTTCCAGCGGCCGGGGTCGAACGCGTTGGCGACGGCCGCTGCCGTCAAGGCGGAGATGGAAACGCTGGCGAAGGATTTCCCGCCCGGCGTCGCTTACACCATCGTCTACAACCCGACGGACTTCATTCGCTACTCCATCGACGCGGTGATCGACACGTTCATCGAAGCGCTGGTGCTGGTGGTGCTGGTCGTTATTCTTTTCCTTCAGACGTGGCGGGCGGCGGTCATTCCGATCATCGCCATTCCGGTGTCGCTGATCGGCGCGTTCATCGTCATGGGCGCGCTCGGGATCTCGTTCAACACGCTGTCGCTGTTCGGACTGGTGCTGGCCATCGGCATCGTCGTCGACGACGCCATCGTCGTGGTCGAGAACGTGGAGCGCAAGCTGACCGAGGGGCTGTCGCCCAAGGAGGCGGCGCATCAGACGATGGACGAAGTGGGCGGCGCGCTGATCGCCATCACGGCGACGCTGATCGCGGTGTTCGTGCCGACGGCGTTCATCTCGGGCCTGCAGGGTACGTTCTACAAGCAGTTTGCGATCACGATTGCCGCGTCGACGGCGATCTCGTGCTTCGTGTCGCTGACGTTGTCGCCGGCGCTGGCGGCGCTGCTGCTCAAGCCGCATGCGCATCACGATGCGCCGAAGAGTTGGGCGTCACGGATTTTCGGCGCGCCAGTGCGGCTGTTCTTCCGCGGCTTCAATGCGATGTTCGAAGGGCTTTCGCACGGGTATGCGAGCGCGACGAGCAAGATGATCCGGTTGCCGCTCATCCTGCTGCTGCTCTACGGCGGGCTCTTGTTCCTCACCTACAACCGCCTTGCGAGCACGCCCACGGGTCTCATCCCGCAGCTCGACCGGACGTATTTCATCACCGCGTTCCAGCTTCCGCCGGGCTCGACGCTCGACCGGACCGACGCGGTGGTGCGCAAGGCGTCGGAGCTCATGCTAACGCGTCCTGGCGTCTCGGATGCCGTCGCGTTCGCGGGCTTCGACGGCGCGACATTCACCAACGCGCCGAACACGGCGGTGATCTTCGTGCGGCTCGATACGTTCGAGGACCGCATCAAGGCGGGCATCACCAAGGATCAGATTTTGGGTGACCTGCGCCAGCAGATGGCGACCATCAAGGAGGCGTTCGCGTTCGTGATCGAGCCGCCTTCGGTGCCGGGCATCGGCACGGGCGGCGGTCTCAAGGGCTACGTGCAGGATCGGGCCGGGCGCGGCTATCCGGCGCTCGAGGGCGCGGCGTGGGCGGTCGCGGGCGGCGCGGGGCAGGTGCCGGGCATCGTGCAGCCGTTCACGCTCTTTAATACGCGTACGCCGCAGATCTGGGCCGACATCGACCGTACGAAGGCCGAGCAGCTCGGCGTGCCGATCGGGCGCGTGTTCGAGACGCTCTCGATCTACATGGGCTCGGCGTTCGTCAACGACTTCAATATTCTCGGCCGCACGTACCGCGTGACCGCGCAGGCGGACAATCCGTTCCGCGAGACGCTGCGGGACGTGTCTAACCTCAAGACGCGGAGCGATTCCGGCGAGATGGTGCCGCTCGGCTCGGTGGCGACCTTCTCGGATACGACGGGCCCGTACCGCGTGCCGCGCTACAATCTGTTCCCGGCGGCGGAAGTGCAGGTGGGGCTCGCGCGCGGGTTCTCGTCCGGGCAGGGGATCGCGTCGATCGAGCACATCGTCGACAGCGGACTGCCGTCGGGCTTCGGCTTCGAGTGGACCGAGATCGCGCTGCAGGAAAAGCTCGCGGGCAGCACGGCGGTGGTCGCGTTCGGGCTTGCGGTCGTGTTCGTGTTCCTGGTGCTGGCCGCGCTCTACGAAAGCTGGCTGTTGCCGCTGGCGGTCATCCTGATCGTGCCGATGTGCATCCTGGCGGCGATGATCGGCGTCAACTACATGGGCCTCGACCGCAACATCCTGGTCGAGATCGGGCTCGTGGTGCTGGTCGGGCTCGCGGCCAAGAACGCGATCCTGATCGTGGAGTTCGCCAAGCAGGCCGAGGAGCAGGGATTGAGCCGCTACGACGCCGCGGTGAGCGCGGCGCGGACGCGGCTTCGTCCGATCCTCATGACGTCGCTGGCCTTCATCCTCGGCGTGGTGCCGCTGGTGCTGGCGACGGGAGCGGGCGCGGAGATGCGCCAGTCGCTCGGCACGGCGGTGTTCTCGGGCATGCTCGGCGTGACGCTGTTCGGCCTGATCTTCACGCCCGTGTTCTATGTGCTGACCAGCCGGTTTGCGGGCCGGAAAGCGGAAGCGCGCGCGGGCGAGCCGGGGGCGGAGGCGGCTGGGGGGTAAGCCCCGCTCTCCGCCTATCGCGGGTGTCGTCCCTGCAACCCAAGTTCCTCCCTCGCGATGGATGAGTGGCGCTTGCGCGGATGCACCAACGGCGGAGCGTGCGCCCCGGTGCATCGGCACCCTTTTCCCTTACGTTGCGGGAAGAGGGAGAATGCCTTGATCTTCCGGGGGGGCCGCTAGTATATGTGCCCATCCTGGCGCGGCCCGTTGGCCCGAGCGGGGCCGGCTTCCTCTTTCTTTGCTGGTCCATCCGGGCCGGGACGTGCCTGTCCCGGCGTGCGGTCGCCGTGCCTTACCGATTTGAATTACAAGCGGGATTTGCGCCCAGCCTGACAACGGGCGCGCGGTCCCGGTCAAAAAATGCGGGCGTGGCGGAATTGGTAGACGCACTGGATTTAGGTTCCAGCGGCGAAAGTCGTGGGGGTTCAAGTCCCTCCGCCCGCACCAGGGGACCTATCGGAGACGGGCTCGTCGGCTGACGGGTTCAGCAGTTCGCCTCCCGCGGGAGGCGCAGGATTATTCGAGCGAAGCGAAGGCAGCAGGACGTCATGCAGGTTACGGAAACGAGTTCGGAAGGCCTCAAGCGCAAGCTCAAGGTCGTGGTCGGTGCAGATGAGCTTGGCGAGCGCTATACGGCGCATCTCGACAAGATCAAGGACCAGGTGCAGCTCAAGGGCTTCCGCAAGGGCAAGGTTCCGATTGCGCACATCAAGAAGGTTTATGGCCGCTCGGTCATGAACGACGTGCTGCAGGAAGCAATCCGCGAGACGAGCAGCAAGGCCATCAAGGACCGCCAGGAGCGTCCGGCAATGATGCCCGACATCTCGCTCGGCGAGAACGCAGCCGAGATCGAGAACGTCGTCGCGGGCAAGGCCGACCTTGCCTACGAGATGAGCTTCGAGGTGCTGCCCGAGGTGAAGCTCGCCGATTTCAAGTCGCTGAAGCTCGAGCGCCTCGTGTCCGAGGTCGAAGACGAGCAGCTCGAAAAGGCGCTGGCCGAGATCGCCGAGCGCAACCAGACGTTCGTTTCGGAAGAGGGTCGCGCGATCGAGACCGGCGACCGTGCAACCATCGACTTCAAGGGCACGATCGACGGCGTGGAGTTCGAGCGTGGCTCGGGTGAGAACCTGCAGCTCGTGATCGGCAACGCCAACTTCATTCCCGGCTTCGAGGACGGCCTCAAGGGCGCGAAGAAGGGCGAGAGCCGCGACGTCAAGGGCACGTTCCCGGCCGAGTATCCGGTGGCCGATCTGGCCGGCAAGGATGCCGTGTTCGCCGTCACCGTGAAGGACGTCGAAAAGCCCGTGAAGAGCGAGATGAACGACGAGTTCGCCAAGTCGCTCGGCACCGAAGGCATCGACCAGCTCAAGAGCCTCGTGTCGGCGCAGATCCAGCGTGAGCTGGACCAGGCCTCGCGCATGAAGCTCAAGCGCGAGCTGCTGGATGCGCTCGAGAAGGCGCATGATTTCGAGCTGCCGCCGACGCTGGTGGAGCGCGAGTTCGAGGCGATCTGGAAGCAGGTCACGGACGGGCTTGCCCGCGAGAACAAGTCGTTCTCGGATGAAGGCAAGACGGAGGACGAGGCGAAGGCCGAGTATCGCGCCATCGCTGAGCGCCGCGTGCGTCTCGGCCTCGTGGTCGGCGAGATCGGCGACAAGAACAAGATCGAAGTGACGCAGGACGAGCTGCGCCGCGCGCTCATGGAGCAGGCTCGCCAGTTCCCGGGCCAGGAAAAGAACGTCTACGAATATTTCGAGAAGACGCCCGGCGCGATCCAGGAGCTGCGGGCGCCGATCTTCGAGGACAAGGTGATCGATTTCGTTCTCGAGCTGGTGAAGCCGGCCGAGAAGAAGGTGTCTCGCCAGGAGCTCTTCGACAGTCTCGAAAAGGCGACGGAAGCCTAAGGCCGAGTTGGCCTTTTGCCGCCAGGCGGGCGCGTTTTTGCAGGCGCGCTTCGCCGGTGTGTGTGGCAAGGGGCTTGAAGTGGCGCGCCGCTATGCTGATTTGATGTCTCGCCTGCCGACCGATTCGGAGGCTTGAGGCCGCGGCCCAAAGCCGGGTGCGGTCAATCCAAGGAGCAACACCTCACATGCGCGATCCCGTCGCCACTCTCACCGGTTCCTTCTGGCCCATGGTCGTCGAGCAGACGGCACGCGGCGAACGGGGCTACGACCTGCCCTCGCGCCTGCTCAAGGAACGCATCATCTTCGTGACGGGGCCTGTCGAAGACCACATGGCCGCGTCGATCTGCATGCAGCTTCTCTTCCTCGAGGCCGAAAACCCGAAGAAAGAGATCTCCATGTACATCAACTCGCCCGGCGGCGTCGTGACCGCCGGCATGGCGATCTACGACACGATGCAGTTCGTGAAACCGCCGATCGCCACGCTGTGCATCGGCCAGGCGGCCTCCATGGGCTCGCTGCTGCTCTGCGCCGGCAACAAGGACATGCGCTTTGCGCTCCCCAACGCCCGGATCATGGTGCATCAGCCGTCCGGCGGGTTCTCCGGCCAGGCATCGGACATCGAGCGGCACGCCGAAGACATTATTAAGATGAAGCGGCGTCTGAACGAAGTTTACGTCAAGCATACCGGCAAGCCGTATGAGACGATCGAAAAGACGCTCGATCGCGATTACTTCATGACTGCTGATCAGGCCAAGGATTTCGGCATTATCGACCGGGTGCTCAGCCAGCGCGACGACGTCGAGATCAAGAGCGGCGACGGAAAGCCGGCGTAAAGCCTGGCGTTTATCGGACGTTGGCCCCAGCGGTGTGCCGTAGGGTCGCATAACGTCCGATCTCCGTGCCCCCGGCACGCCTTTTGATATGCTGGGATCTGCCCGCCTGCGTGGCCGCATTGGGGCCACGCAAGGTTGGCACGCTAGGCTGATCTGTCGGTCCGACAAGCAACCTTGGCAACGTCGCGTCAAGGCTGTGGTAATCGGGCCGTCAGGCTCGTCAGGGCTTGGATAGACATTAATCGAATCTTGATCTCGGGAACGCTAGCGTGCTGAGATCGGGTTTAGCGGTTTTATGTCATCGCAGCGGATGGCTTGGACCCTTTCGTAAGGCTCAATAGAGTCTCGTATTTTCGCAAATTCCGGCACTTCCCGGCTGCGGGTGAGAGAACAGAATGGCTCAGGAAAAGAACACCCTTTACTGCTCGTTCTGCGGCAAAAGTCAGCATGAGGTCCGGAAGCTGATCGCCGGCCCGACCGTGTTCATCTGCGATGAATGCGTCGAGCTGTGCATGGACATCATTCGCGAAGAGAACAAGAACACGCTGGTCAAGTCGCGCGACGGCGTGCCGACACCGCAGGAAATCTGCACGGTGCTCGACTCGTATGTCATCGGTCAGTTCCATGCCAAGCGCGTGCTCTCGGTCGCGGTTCACAACCACTACAAGCGCCTGAACCACGCAGCGAAGAACAACGACGTCGAACTCGCGAAGTCGAACATCCTGCTCGTTGGCCCCACGGGTTGCGGCAAGACGCTGCTCGCCCAGACGCTCGCGCGCATCCTCGACGTGCCGTTCACGATGGCGGACGCGACGACGCTCACGGAAGCCGGCTACGTCGGCGAGGACGTCGAGAACATCATTCTCAAGCTGCTGCAGAACGCCGACTACAACGTCGAGCGTGCGCAGCGCGGTATCGTCTACATCGACGAAATCGACAAGATCAGCCGCAAGTCCGACAACCCGTCCATCACGCGCGACGTGTCGGGCGAGGGCGTGCAGCAGGCACTGCTGAAGATCATGGAAGGCACGGTTGCCTCGGTGCCGCCGCAGGGTGGCCGGAAGCATCCGCAGCAGGAATTCCTGCAGGTCGATACGTCGAACATCCTGTTCATCTGCGGTGGCGCGTTCGCGGGTCTCGAAAAGATCATCGCGCGCCGCGGCAAGGGCACGTCGATCGGCTTCAGCGCCAAGGTGCTTGGTCCCGATGAACGCCGCACCGGTGAGGTGCTGCGCGAGGTCGAGCCCGAGGATCTTCTGAAGTTCGGCCTGATCCCGGAATTCATCGGCCGCTTGCCGGTGATCGCGACGCTTGAAGACCTCGACGAGACTGCGCTCGTGCAGATCCTGTCGGAGCCGAAGAACGCGCTCGTGAAGCAGTATCAGCGCCTGTTCGAGATGGAAGACGTCAAGCTCACGCTGACCATCGATGCGCTGAAGGCCATCGCGCGCAAGGCCATCGAGCGCAAGACGGGCGCTCGCGGTCTGCGGTCGATCATGGAAGGCATCCTGCTCGACACGATGTTCGACCTGCCGGCGCTCAAGGGCGTGGAAGAGGTCGTCATCGGGCCGGAAGTGGTCGAGGGCGGCGCGCGGCCGCTCCGGATCTACTCCGAGCGGGCCGAAGAAAAGGGCTCGACGGCGTCCTAACGGACGCCGCCGGCTTCGCTCGCCGCCGCCGCGCCCAACCGGGAGACCGGGGGCGAAGGGCGCGGAGCACGCGAACCGGCGATCACCGGCGATCTGGGGCCTTCAGCCGAGCCTCTGGCTTACCGGGATGCTCGGGCTACCGGGATGGGCGCGCACGGGGCTAGGTGCTTGCGGCGGCATCGGCCGCGGCGAATGCACATCCTCGATAAGGCCGGATTGATAAGGTGGGGAACCATCCCCATCTTTGTTTATGACGCCGACTTTCGACCATTTCCTACCCTTATGATCTCGATCACAGATGCCACGTGGGTTTCCCGCTTTCGGCCTTAATGAGGCGGGTCTCGACAGTTAAGGTGGGCTCGTGAGGCCAAGGGTAGGCTGCGCGGCACAACGCTAAACGGGTGACGATACATGACCGACGAAAAGCAGACGAAAGACAAGGCCGGAGCGAAGGACCACTATCCGGTTCTTCCGCTGCGCGACATTGTCGTGTTCCCCTACATGATCGTGCCGCTTTTCGTTGGCCGCGAAAAATCCATCAACGCGCTCGAAGAGGTGATGCGCGCCGACAAGCACATCCTGCTTGCCGCGCAGAAGAACGCGGGTGACGACGACCCGGCGACGGACGCGATCTACCAGGTCGGCACGCTCGCCTCGGTGCTTCAGCTTCTGAAGCTGCCGGACGGCACCGTGAAGGTGCTCGTCGAAGGTACGGCGCGCGCGAAGGTGCTGCGCTACACCGACAACCCGAACTACTTCGAAGCCGAGGTCGAGCGCATCCCTGAGACGCTGGGCACGAAGGGCGAGATCGAAGCGCTCGCGCGCTCGGCCGTCTCGCAGTTCGAAAACTACGTCAAGCTCAACAAGAAGATCTCGCCGGAGGTGCTGGGCACCGTCGCGCAGATCGAGGACTACTCGAAGCTTGCCGACACGGTTGCCTCGCATCTCGCGGTGAAGATCGCGGACAAGCAGGACGTGCTCGAGACGACGGTGGTCTCGGACCGGCTCGAGAAGGTCTACACGCTCATGGAGAGCGAGATCTCCGTGCTGCAGGTGGAGCGTAAGATCCGCTCGCGCGTGAAGCGCCAGATGGAGAAGACGCAGCGCGAGTACTATTTGAATGAGCAGATGAAGGCCATTCAGAAGGAGCTCGGCGACACCGAAGAGCGCGATGACATCGCGGAGTTCGAAGAGAAGATCGAGAACACCAAGCTCTCGAAGGAAGCCAAGGACAAGGCCACTGCCGAGCTCAAGAAGCTCAAGCAGATGAGCCCGATGTCGGCCGAAGCGACGGTGGTGCGCAACTACCTCGATTGGCTGCTTTCGATCCCGTGGGGCATCAAGGGCAAGGTCAAGAAGGACATCGCCGAAGCGCAGGCCGTGCTCGACGCGGAGCACTACGGTCTCGAAAAGGTCAAGGAGCGCATCCTCGAGTATCTCGCGGTGCAGGCGCGCACGAACAAGCTCAAGGGGCCCATCCTCTGCCTCGTCGGTCCTCCCGGCGTGGGTAAGACGTCGCTTGGCAAGTCGATCGCGAACGCAACGGGACGCGAGTTCGTGCGCATGAGCCTCGGCGGCGTGCGTGACGAAGCGGAGATCCGCGGCCATCGCCGCACCTACATCGGTTCGATGCCCGGCAAGGTCATCCAGTCGATGAAGAAGGCGAAGCGGACCAATCCGCTGTTCCTTTTGGACGAGATCGACAAGATGGGTCAGGACTTCCGCGGCGATCCCGCGGCGGCGCTGCTCGAAGTGCTCGATCCCGAACAGAACGGCTCGTTCAACGATCACTACCTCGAGGTCGACTACGATCTTTCGAACGTGATGTTCGTCACCACGGCCAACACGCTCAACATCCCGCCGGCCCTGATGGACCGCATGGAGATCATCCGTCTCGCCGGCTACACGGAAGACGAGAAGGTCGAAATCGCCAAGCGCCATCTCCTCACCGAGCAGCGCCAGGCGCACGGGCTCGAGCCGGCCGAGTGGATCGTCGAGGACGGCGCGCTTCTGGAGCTCATCCGTCGCTACACGCGTGAAGCCGGCGTGCGTTCGCTCGAACGCGAAGTCGCCAAGCTTGCGCGCAAGGCGGTGAAGGAGCTGCTCACGTCCGAGAAGAAGTCGATCACGGTTACGGCCGAGAACGTCGGAAGCTATCTCGGCGTGCCGAAGTATCGCTACGGCGAAGCAGAGCTGGAAGACCAGGTCGGCATCGTCACGGGTCTGGCGTGGACGGAAGTTGGCGGCGAGCTGCTGACGATCGAAGGCGTGTCGATGCCCGGCAAGGGCAAGATGACCGTCACGGGCAACCTGCGTGACGTGATGAAGGAGTCGATCCAGGCCGCGAACGCCTACGTGCGCTCGCGTTCGATCGAGTTCGGCATCCATCCGTCGCTGTTCGACAAGAAGGATATCCACGTGCACGTGCCGGAAGGCGCGACGCCGAAGGACGGTCCGTCGGCCGGTGTTGCGATGGCGACGGCGATCATCTCGATCCTCACCGGCGTGCCGGTGCGCAAGGATGTGGCGATGACCGGCGAAATCACGCTGCGTGGCCGCGTGCTGCCGATCGGCGGTCTCAAGGAGAAACTGCTCGCGGCATTGCGCGGTGGGATCAAGACCGTGCTGATCCCCGAGGAGAACGTGAAGGATCTCGCCGATATTCCGGACGAGGTGAAGAAGAAACTGGAGCTGATCCCCGTTGCGCGCATGGAGGACGTGGTGAAGGCTGCGCTCACGCGCGTGCCTGAGCCGATCCAGCTCGACGAGCAGGCGGAAGCGGCTGCGGTTGCCGCCGATGGCGCAGAGGGCGGTCCCCGCGCCACCGCGCACTAGCACGCCGACGCTTCGGCGCCTTCCGTGAGGCGCCGAAGTGCAACGTTTGACCTTATCAAAGCGAGCGGTGAACGAGGTTTTGCAACCCTCCGAGCCGCTCGCTTTTTATCGTTTCGAAACAGGCGCCGAGGCCGGCTTTCGTGGGGCTCGGCTGCTCAATTTTTACCCCGGATTTTCGGGCCCTCAGGGTCGATTTGCCCCTTGACGAGGCCCGTATTTCGGGGCTTTTGTGCGCCCACTAGCGCTGATCGTTCGAGATCTCGGCGCGCGCCAGCGGCGCTTCTCCCAGCCATTCTGGACACTCGAAAAATAATTCCAGTCACGAGGAAGTAGAAATGAGCAAGAAAGATTTGATCGACGCTGTTGCCAAGGAATGCGAGCTGACGAAGGAGAAGGCGGGCACGGCCGTTGATGCAGCTTTGGCGCACATCCGCAATTCGCTCAAGAACGGCGACGAAGTGCGCATCCCCGATTTCGGAACGTTCAAGGTTACGAGCCGCAAGGCGCGCGAGGGCCGCAATCCCGCGACCGGCGCAACGATCAAGATCCCCGCTTCGCGCGTCGCCAAGTTCACGCCGTCGAAGGGCCTGAAGGACGCGCTGAACTAAGCGCGCCGCATTGTTGGGGCGTGGGAAGGCTGACATTGGATACAGAGAGCGCCGTGGCCATGCCGCGGCGCTTTTTTTGTTTTCGGACACAAGCTGAGAGAGGCTTCGTTCGACAAACGTGGTGCTTTGTGGAGGGCCGGCGCATTGGCGCCGGGGGCGCAGTCGCGCCCCGCGGTTGCGGCCTTGCCGGCCGCAACCGACGTGGGGGCTTGTGTGGGCGCCGTTGGCGCTTTTTTGTTTTCGGACGCAAGCTGAGAGAGGCTTCGTTCGACAGACGTGGTGCTTTGTGGAGGGCCGGCGCATTGGCGCCGGGTCGCTTTGCTCCCGGGCGCTTCGCGCCGCGTGGGTGACAAAGAAACTCGCGGGTGTGATTGCCTGGGCGGCCGCGGGCGAGAATGGTCTGTCAGGCCCGCTTGCAGTTGCTGCCAGAGGCCGGTAAGGAATGCCTACCGGGCGATTAGCTCAGCGGTAGAGCGCCTCGTTTACACCGAGGATGTCGGAGGTTCGATCCCTTCATCGCCCACCATTTTCCAGCGACACAAGCTGAGAGAAGCTTCGCTTAATCCGCGTGGTGCTCTGTGGATGGCCGCGACACTTGTCGCGGGTCGCTTTGCTCCCGAGCCCTCCGGGCCCAAGTACAAGGCAAACCCTTTGGGCCAAGTGCGACACAGCCGAGGCGAGCGGCGCGATGCGGATGGCCAATGCTCAACTCACTTCGGCGCGAGTAGCTCTTTGGTGCGGATGCGATAGGATGCGTTGGCGCTGAGCACGATTTCGGTTTGACGCTGTGGGTTCCGCGGCATTGCGGTCTGCACGTTCAACCTGCTCAACTGGCACTGACTGGCGATCGTCTTGAGGAGTTTGGCGCACTCGCTGCCTGCGATCTCGTAGAGCTTGCTGCGGCCAGCCTGCAGCGCGGTCTCTTGCGCATCGATGTCGGCGCTCTGATACGGCACGATCAGGCTGAAATTCACGCTGACGTCGGTGGCGCGCAATTGCGGGTCATCGAGGGGCGATTGCGCCTGCGTGGCGGCCAGCGGCAACATCACAACGGCGGCGGCAAGGAGGGCTGTTGAATGGAAGCGTTGCACGACTTAAATCCGCGATGACTTGAACAGACGCAGTGTTTGCGATCCCTAGTCCTAAGTGCCTTTCATCAACAGCGGCTGAACGACTGCGGCATGTGGTTAAGGCCGGCTCAACGAAGCGAGAAATGAAAATGACGGTTTCGATGTATGAGATCGCGGTGCCGAGCTTTACGAAGCATCTCGAGGCGCTCGATGCGATCCTCGACAAGGCGGCGGCGCACTGCGAGGCGAAAAAGATCGAGCCCGAGGTGCTGCTCACGGCCCGGCTCTATCCGGACATGTATACCTTCACGAAGCAGGTGCAGTCGGCCTGCGATTTCGCGAAGCTCTCCATCGGGCGGCTCGCGGATCTGAAACCGCCGGTGCACAACGACACCGAGAAGACCTTCGCCGAATTGAAGACGCGCATCGCCGAGACGCTTGCCGTGCTCGCCGAGGCGAAGGCGGAGCCGATGGAGGCCGCCGCCGACCGCGAGGTGTCGATCAAGGCGGGGCCGCGTGAGCTCAAGTTCTCGGGCCGCGAGTACCTGCTGCACTTCGCGCTGCCGAACTTCTATTTCCACTGCGCGACGGCCTACGGCATCCTGCGCCACAACGGCGTGGAGATCGGCAAGCGCGATTTCATGCGTCGCATGCCTCCGGCGTGACATGCGACGCACGCCTTCGGCCAGTCTATGGCTTTGCACGCCTCCGGCATGGCACTTTGCTTCGCACGCCTCCGGCATGACTTAGGTTTGCACGCCTCCGGCATGACCGCCATTTTCAGGAGAGCCCAGCATCGAGCGCTTCATCGTCGTGACCGGAGGGCCGGGATCGGGCAAGACGACGCTCATCGAAGCGCTGGGCGCACAGGGCTATCCGGCGATGCCCGAGGCGGGGCGGGCGATCATCCAGGATCAGGTGGCGATCGGCGGCGCGGCGCTGCCGTGGGGTGATCGCCTTGCGTTCTCCGAGCTGATGCTCGGCTGGGAACTCAGATCCTATCGCGAGGCGCAGCGGCACGCCGGCACAGTTTTGTTCGATCGCGGGATCCCGGATGTGGCGGGGTATCTCGCGCTCTCGGGATTGCCGGTCGGGGCGCATGTCACGCGGGCCGTGGCGGCCTTTCGCTATCGGCCGGACGTGTTCATTGCGCCGCCGTGGCCCGAGATCTTCACGTCCGATGCCGAGCGCCGGCAGTCGCCCCACGAGGCGGAGGCGACCTATCACGCTTTGGCGCAGGCTTATTCCGAGGCCGGATATAGACTTGTCCCGCTGCCGCGCGCACCGGTAGCGGAGCGCGTGCGGTTCGTTCTGTCGCGGATCGGCTGATCGGATCGGGCAGCCGTGGCGGCCTGCGGCAATCCTCCCTGGGCCGGCAATCCAGGCCCGCGAAAAAACTGCGCGAATTGGCCCTCCGCGTCGCTTGACTTGAGGGCCGTGACCTCGTATTTCGACGCTTCGCTTTTGCGTCGCGGCCCCACGACAGGGTCCGATGCGGATTGCGGGAGTAGCTCAGTTGGTTAGAGCGCCGCCCTGTCACGGCGGAGGCCGCGGGTTCAAGTCCCGTCTCTCGCGCCATTTTTTCTGCTGACACAAGCTGAAATAGGCTTCGCTCAAAGGGCGCGGTCGCGCCCCGCAGCCGCGGTCTGGCTGGCTGTGTCCCGTTCCCTTTCTCAGAGATCGTCGACGAACGCGAACCGGTTGCCGCCGGCGCTTTTCGCTTTGGTCAGTGCGTTGTCTGCTTGGGCGAGCAGGGGCTCGACCGTGGACGGCGCTCTGAAGGCGAGAGCGACGCCGATGCTGACGGACGGTCTGAGTGCCGGGTCGCTCGCCAACTGGGCCACCTTGTCGGCGAAGTCCTCGCAGATGACTTTTGCAAGTCGCGCCGCCTCATCGCGCGCGCAATCCGGCAGCAGAACCGCAAATTCGGTGCTGCCGAGGCGGCCGAAATCGTCCGCGTTGGGGAGGGCCGCGCGTGCGACCCGCGACAGGATCTTGAGCACGTCGTCTCCCACGGCATGGCCGAAGATCGCGTTGATCTGCTTGAAGCGGTTGATGTCGAAGAGGAGCAGGGCAACGTTGGAGTTCGACGGTGCCGCGTCGGCGAGGAGATTGCGGCTGCGTACGTTGAATGCCCGCCGGGTAAGTGCGGCCGTGAGCGCGTCGTTCGTCACGAAGCGTTGCAGCAGGACCTGGAACTCGCTTTGCGCGGCCATCATGCTCGCGACGGTGATGGGTGTGAGAGCCACCATCGCAACGGCAATGCGTATAGACAGGGCTGAATGGACGTCGCTGGCGTTTGCGCCGATTTGAATGGCCCCGGCCGAAATTGCAGCCAAGGTCCAGGCACTGAAGAGCAACGTCACGATGGCTGTACCGGGCAAGCCGATGATCAGCGCGCACCAAAGCAGGGCCGGCACCGGAAATGCCAATGCGCCCGGCCCTCCGATCCAAAGACTGGCGATGCATGTTGCGATCAACGCGAGCAGCGGCGGTGCGCGCGCGAGCCACACGCGCCGATCGGGATTTCGCCAGTTTCGAAAGGTCGATGCATTGAGTGCCGGAAACGTCAGGATCACGGGCAGGATGGCGATGTAGTTCACGAACTCCGTGACGAACCAGAACGTCAGGCCCATCAGCATGGTGCCGTGGAACAGGACTGGATTGATGAATGCGCCGACGATGCCGGCGGCTGCCGCCGCGGCCGTGGTGATCAGGCACATGCGGAGCACAGAGGACGGGTGTTTGAGGTTCCGTTCCGGCTCTTCAAAAAAAGACATGTAGAGGGCGTAACCGAAGGCGACGCCTGAAACATTGCCGGCCGTCAGGAGGAGCGTTTTTAGGACGGTCGAGCCCGTTGCAAGATCGGCGGTCATGTAGGCCGCGATGGCGGCCGTCCAGCCTAAGGGCGTCGCCAGCTCGGGTCTGCGCACGAAGATGCCAAGCAACACGGCGTTGGCGGGCCAAATGCTGCGAGCAAGCCCGCCGGGCGGGTGACGATGCCCAGCATGCAGGCCGCCAGAACGAGGCCAAAAACCATTCCTGCCTGGCCTGCGGCCTCTAGGGGGGGATCGTTGGGCAGTCGGTGTGGCCACGGACGGGTCGAGGTCAGGGGGAGGCACTATTGTGTAGTCGGAGTGTCAGATTTTTCTCTATGCGGGACAAGGGGCAATCGATGGGCTATGGGCAATTTTGCCTGCCTGTGATTCCCGACTAGGCCCTCAGTAGCAGTTGCGCGGAGAAGCCCCGATAGGTTAACACCAGGGCTGTGATTTTGCGGTGCGAAAGTCCTGAGTGCGGGCTGCCAAGGACGTGACTTCATGAATGACCTGCTGACCAACTACCTGCCGCTTGCGGTGTTCCTCGGCGTTGCGCTCGCCATCGGCGGCGCGCTGATGGTGGCGCCGTTCCTGATCGCCTACCGCAATCCGGATCCCGAGAAGGTTTCCGCCTACGAATGCGGCTTCAACGCCTTCGACGACGCGCGCATGAAGTTCGATGTGCGCTTCTACCTCGTGGCGATCCTGTTCATCATCTTCGACCTCGAAATCGCGTTCCTCTTTCCCTGGGCGGTGGCGTTCGGGGATGTCGGCACGTTCGGCTTCTGGTCGATGATGCTGTTCCTGGGCGTGCTCACGGTGGGCTTCATCTACGAATGGAAGACGGGAGCTCTCGAATGGGATTGATCGTTCCGCCGGAGTTCACGTTCGACAAGGTCAGGGAAGGTGCGGGGGCAAGTGCCGCGCGCGCCAAGCCCATCGTTCGGCCCGACGATCCG
This sequence comes from Hyphomicrobium sp., assembly GCF_019744875.1. Taxonomy (GTDB): domain Bacteria; phylum Pseudomonadota; class Alphaproteobacteria; order Rhizobiales; family Hyphomicrobiaceae; genus Hyphomicrobium_C. Next base: position 38,629 of record NZ_JAIETU010000004.1, read on the forward strand.
TTCTTCACGGATCTTTCGAACGAGCTTGGCGACAAAGGCTTCCTCGTCACCTCGACCGACGAACTGATCAACTGGGCGCGCACCGGCTCGCTCATGTGGATGACGTTCGGGCTTGCGTGCTGCGCCGTCGAGATGATGCAGGCGTCGATGCCGCGCTACGATCTCGAGCGCTTCGGATTTGCGCCGCGCGCTTCGCCCCGCCAATCGGACGTGATGATTGTCGCCGGCACGCTGACCAACAAGATGGCCCCCGCGCTGCGCAAGGTCTACGACCAAATGCCGGAGCCGCGTTACGTGATCTCGATGGGAAGCTGCGCCAACGGCGGCGGCTACTATCACTATTCCTACGCCGTCGTGCGCGGCTGCGACCGCATCGTGCCGGTGGACGTCTACGTGCCCGGCTGCCCGCCGACGGCCGAAGCGCTCGTCTACGGTGTGCTGCTGCTGCAGCGCAAGATCCGGCGCACGGGTACGATTGAGAGATAAATCGTGGCAGCCGGCAACGGGCAGCCGGCAGCAGTTGAGACGCGACGCGGTTGCCCGCTGCCTGCTGCCTTGGGACCAAACGCATGCTGACCGAACTTGAAGCGCACGTTACGTCAAAGCTGGGGGCCGCCGTTCTCGACAAGCGGATCGCCGTCGGTGAATTGACGGTGACGGTTCCAGCAGCTGACATCGTGCAGGTTCTGACGACTCTGCGCGACGACCGGAGCTGCCAGTTCGTGGTGCTCATCGACATCTGCGGTGTGGACTGGCCGTCGCGCGCGATGCGCTTCGACGTCGTCTATCACCTGCTGTCGCCGCGCCTCAACCAGCGCATCCGCATCAAGGTGCATGCCGACGACGAGACGCCGGTGCCGAGCGTGATCGGCGTTTATCCGGCGGCGAACTGGTATGAGCGCGAAGCCTTCGACATGTACGGCATCCTGTTCTCCGGCCATCCCGATCTCCGGCGCCTGCTGACCGACTACGGCTTCCAGGGCTATCCGCTGCGCAAGGATTTCCCGCTCACAGGCTATGTCGAGGTGCGGTACGACGACGAGGCCAAGCGGGTGGTGTATGAACCCGTCAAGCTGGTGCAGGAATTCCGCTCGTTCGATTTCGAAAGCCCGTGGGAAGGATCGCCGTACGCGTTGCCGGGCGATGAAAAGGCCGGGCTGTCATGACACTCGCGGGCGAGTGGCTTGCGCAGGTTCGCGACAACGCGGCTTTCGCGATCCGCGGGTTCAGCGAGGTCAGCGGCACGGAGTTCACGCTCGACCGGGAGTCGGTGGCGTGGGTCGAGGGGTTCATCGAGCGCATGCGGGTTCGCTACGGAGATGAGGGCGCGCCGAGTGGCGTCGTGTCCGTAATCGGCAGCTACCTCGGCGAAGCCATCATCGCGAAGACCGGCGGGGAATGGCGGAGCGACGACGCAGGCGTTGGCGTCGCGTTCGCAAACGGCGATATGGCCTATCCGTTCGCCAAGGTGAGCAAGCAATTCGACCAGGGGCTCGCGGCCGGCGAGTCGATCCTCAGCTTCTACGACGTCTGCGTGGATTTCATCGCGACCGGAAAGCTCGCCGAGCAGGCGCGCAGCAACGGCGGGGCGTCATGAAGGATACGCTCAAAGTCGGCGACCGGTCGCGGCTCGAGTTCACGGTTCCGGCGAGCAAGACCGTGCCGAACCTCTACCCGGAATCGCCCGACTTCCAGGCGATGCCAGCTGTGTTCGCCACGGGCTTCATGGTTGGGCTGATGGAATGGGGATGCCTGGAGGTCTTGAAGCCGCATCTCGAAGCGGGTGAAGGCTCGCTCGGCATTCACGTCAACGTCTCGCACAGTGCGGCGACCGTTCCCGGCCAGACCGTGACCGTCGATTGCGAGTGCACGGCCGTCAACGGCCGACGCGTCTCGTTCAAGGTCGTTGCGCATGACGGCATCGAGGCGATCGGGTCCGGCACGCACGATCGCATGGTTGTGCCGTGGAAGCGGTTCGTCGGGCTCGTCAACGCCAAGGCCGCGCGCGCGGGCGCGGCGGAGATCGCGGTTCCCGGGCAGGGAGGGCAGGCATGACGTCAGAGCCTTCATCAACCGTGACGGGACATTGCCTCTGCGGCGCGGTCAGCTACCAGGTCGAAACGCAAAAGAAGGACGCTGACGTCTGCCATTGCGGCATGTGCCGGCGGTGGTCGGCGGGGCCCTACATCGCGTTCGGCCACAACGGGCCGGTGGCGTTCAGCGGGGCTGAGAACATCGGCGTCTACAAGTCGTCCGAGTGGGCGGAGCGCGCGTTCTGCAAGGTGTGCGGCAGTCCGCTCTACTATCATCTGCTCGGAAGTGAGTTCTATGCGCTGTCGGCCGGCACGCTCGACGACCAGGCGCGCCTCAGCCTCTCCAAACAGATCTTCATCGACGAAAAGCCAGACTACTATGAGTTCGCGAACGACACGCCGAAACTGACCGGCGAGGAGTTCATTGCGGCGTTCCAGGCCGAGGGGACGGAGTAACGAGGATGGCAGGCGAGCACGATGTTTCCGGAGGGTGCCTCTGCGGCGCGGTGCGGTTCACGGCGGCGCTGACGTCGCACGACGTGGCTGTGTGCCATTGCGGCATGTGCCGGCGCTGGACGGGCGGGCCGCTGATGTACGTCGAGGTCGCGGGCGTGCCGGCGTTCGAGGGGCGCGAGGCCATCGGCGTCTACCGCTCTTCGGACGTGGGGGAGCGCGGTTTCTGCGCGCGCTGCGGCTCGATACTGTTCTGGAAGGTGGCGGGCGAGGATCGCTATACGTTCGCCGCCGGCGCGCTCGACGATCCGTCCAAGCTGGTGCTCACGAAGGAGATCTTCGTCGAGGACAAGCCCGGGTTCTATGACTTCGCGAATGCAACCGAGAAGCAGGCCGGCGCCGAGGCGATGGCGGGCTATATCGGCGACAAACCCAACTGAGATGCACAATGGCTGAGACAGAGATACGTCCGTTCAACATCAACTTCGGTCCGCAGCATCCGGCCGCGCATGGCGTGCTGCGGCTCGTGCTCGAACTCGACGGCGAAGTGGTGGAGCGTGTCGATCCGCATGTCGGGCTGCTGCACCGGGGCACCGAGAAGCTGATCGAGGCCAAGACCTACCTGCAGGCCATCGGCTATTTCGACCGTCTCGACTATGTCGCGCCGATGAACCAGGAGCATGCGTTCTGCCTCGCGGCGGAGCGGCTGCTCGGTATCGTTGTGCCGCGCCGCGCGCAGCTTATTCGCGTGCTCTATTCCGAGATCGGGCGCCATCTCTCGCATCTTCTCAACGTGACCACGCAGGCTATGGACGTGGGCGCGCTGACGCCGCCGCTGTGGGGCTTCGAAGAGCGCGAGAAGCTGATGGTGTTCTACGAGCGCGCGTCGGGCAGCCGCATGCACGCCAAGTATTTCCGCATCGGCGGCGTGCACCAGGATCTGCCTCCCAAGCTCGTCGAAGACATCTACGCGTGGTGCGATCCGTTCCACAAAGTTCTCGACGACATCGACGGTCTCCTGACGGAGAACCGCATCTTCAAGCAGCGCAACGTCGACATTGGCGTCGTGAGCCTCGAGGACGCGTTCGCGTGGGGCTTCTCGGGCGTGATGGTGCGCGGCTCGGGCGCGGCGTGGGACTTGAGAAAGTCGCAGCCCTACGAGTGCTATTCGGAACTCGATTTCGACATTCCGATCGGCAAGAACGGCGACTGCTACGACCGCTACCTGATCCGCATGCTTGAGATGCGCGAAAGCATCAAGATCATGAAGCAGTGCTGCGAAAAGCTGATGAGCGCGGACGGCGGAGGCCCGGTGACGGCGGCCGCATCCAAGGTCGTGCCCCCGCGTCGCGGCGAGATGAAGCGTTCGATGGAAGCGCTGATCCATCACTTCAAGCTCTACACCGAGGGCTTCCACGTGCCGGCAGGCGAGGTATACGCCGCGGTCGAGGCGCCGAAGGGCGAATTCGGCGTCTACCTGGTGGCGGATGGCTCCAACAAGCCATATCGCTGCAAGATCCGCGCGCCGGGCTTTCCGCACCTCGCCGCCATGGATTTCCTCAACAAGGGCCACATGCTGGCTGACGTCTCGGCGATCCTTGGGTCGCTCGACATCGTGTTCGGCGAGATCGACCGGTAGGGCTTCGAACCGGCCCCTGGCGAGCTGGACGACGTGATTGGCTCAGTTTCCGGCGGCCGTCAGCAAACTGATCTCTTGCCCGCGTTCGGTGTTTGCCCGAAGGTGTCTTGCCGTTCCGGCATGGCCTTGTGGGGAATCCAATCCAATGACGTCGACGATCTCCGGTCTCGTAGTGCGGGCCGGTCTGTGTTTCGCCGTACTGTGCGCGCCGTCATTCGATGTCCGCGAGCCAATGTCGTGGCCCCATGGCGCGGCCTTCGCGCAGGCGCCAAATGCTTCCGAAAAGTCTGGCACGTCGGAGAAGGAGGCCTTCGAAGCGGCCAAGGAGCTCGGCACCGTCGAAGCCTGGGACGCGTTCCTGTCGAATTTTCCGACCGGCTTTCATGCCGATCTGGCGCGCGCCTACGTGAAAAAACTAGGCGAAGCGAAGCCCGCACCGGCGGCGGCGCCCGCTGCTGCATACGACGATTTTCCGGTGGTGGCGGGATCGTGGGGCGGCATCGTGCGCGACAAGCCCGGCAAACAGTATCGGCAAATCGACAGTCTCGAAGAGGGCGAAGAGATTACGCTGATGGGTCGCTCCAACGTGATGGAGGACGGCTACCCCTGGTTCAAGATCGCCTATCGCGACGGAAAAATCGGCTTCAAATGGGGCGGCATTCTCTGCGCTGTCGGAGTTGAGCGAGCGGACGTTTACAAGGTTTGTCCGACGCCTCTCAAGCGTCACGTGGAGCAGCCCCGGCGTGAAGAGCCGAAGCGCGAAGAACCGAAGAAGGCCGCACAGGGGTGCGCAAAGGGGCGCGTGAAGGTCGACGGCCGGTGTGTGCTCAAGCAGGACGCCGCGACGCACTGCGGTCCTGGGTTCCGCCTGCAGGGCAACAAATGCGTGGCCGGTTACAAGCCGCCGAAGCCGCAGGAGAAGCTGCCCTCGTGGCAGATCGAGGCGATCAAGAAGGGCTGCCCCAAAGGCATGGGCTGGAACGCGCAGGAAGGTTGCCACGAGAACGATTGAGAGCGCTGCGCGCCTAGGGCTCGTAGCCTTCGAAGATGGGGGCGTCGGCGTGTTCGGTGGCGGCGCGGCGGTCGGCCTCAGTTCGCACGGTCCAGGTGAACAGCGGCAGGCGAAGCTCGTTCCGGATGCGCTGGGCGACGGGCGAGGGGAGCCCGCGCACGTCGTAGGCATAGAAGTACGGATCCGCCAGTGTGCTCTCTGCGATGTTTGCGAGGGCCGTTCGGCGGGCGTCCGTGAGCTTGTCCGGATACCAGGGCTTGCCATCTGGATAATGGTAGGTGCCCGTGACGATGCCGCGGGGGACGCCGGGCGCGAGCCGGCGCATCTCGGCCATAACGTCCGGATCGAACGACATCAGCGCCAGCGGACCCGTGTAAGCCGTCGCGAGATTGGCGATCGCCACCAGGAAGGCGGGCGAGGGGCTATCCCACTCGCTTTTGATCTCGGCCAGCAGGGGCACGCGTCCGGCTACGAGCGCCAGTAAGTCCGCAAACGTCAGGATGCCGGTGAGGCGCGCACCCTTGAAGGGAAGCTTGGCCGCACAGCCGGGCGCGAGGCTCGTGATGAGCCCGGTGCCGGAGGTGAGGCGATCAAGCTCCAGATCGTGAAAGACGAGCGGAGTGCCGTCTGCCGCGGGGCGCAGATCGCATTCAATGCCATAGCCTTTCGCGATCGCGGCTTCGAATGCGGGCGCCGTGTTCTCGACGATGCCTTTTGCGGCGTCGTGCAGCCCGCGATGGGCGATAGGGCGCAGGAACTTGCCGCGATCGAGCATGCCGGATGATCCCGCGTTGAAGTGGCTCGCGCGCCGTCTTATCCAGCGATGGCGATGATGGCGTCGATCTCGACGGCGGAGGCCATCGGCAGGCTCGCGACGCCGACCGCGGCGCGTGTGTGGCGGCCCTTGTCGCCCAGCACCTCGACCATCAGGTCGGAGGCGCCGTTGACGACCTTCGGGTGGTCGGCGAAGTCGGCCGTTGCCGCGACGAAGCCGGTGAGGCGCATGACCTGCGCGACGCGGTCGAGGTCGCCGAGCGCGGCCTTGGCTTGGGCCAGGATGTTGAGCGCGCAGAGGCGGGCGGCTGCCTGCCCGGCCTCTACCGTCACGTCGCGGCCGAGAAGGCCGGTCACGATCGTGCCGTCGGCCGCCTTCGAAATCTGGCCGGAAATGAAGAGCAGGTTGCCCGAAACCGCATAGGGGACGTAGTTGGCGACCGGATTGGGGGCCGGGGGAAGGGTCAGGCCAAGCTGGGCGAGGCGGGCCTCGATGGTTCCGGTCATGTTCGGGGTCTCTCTGGTCGTTGGGCGATATGGGGTCGTTGAGGCGATAGTGTGCTGTGCGTCCTTTTCTTGTTAACGCGTCGAACGCACTTTGCAACGGCCTGACAGTACCCTAGATTCCGCTCAGAGGGCGCGGCGTTGCCGCATTTGGGGCCCAAGGTAACAGGATGACTGGAATGCGGAATGCCGCCCGGAACCGGGCTCTCGGATGTGTGGTCGCGGCGTTGGCGGCGGTCTTGACGGGCGCGGTCTCGTTCGCCGTGACGGAGGGGCACGCGGCTCCTCAGCTCAAGGATGTCGTGTTCGCGCCGCACCGGGCAGTCTACGAGCTGTCGCTCGACAGCACGCGCTCGGGATCGAGCGTGACGGGCGTCAACGGCCGGATCGTCTATGAGCTGTCCGGCAATGCGTGCGAAGGCTACGCGCAGAGCATGCGGTTCGTGACGCAGACGGTCAATCAGGACGGCAACCTGCAAACGACGGACCTGCGCACATCGAGCTGGGAAGAGGTTCCGGCCAAGCGGCTGCGCTTCTCCACCAGCACGTACCAGAACGAAATCCAGGCGGAGCAGACGCAGGGCGTGGCGCGGCGCACGGCTGCGACCGGCACGGCGACTGTCGATCTCGTGCGCCCCAGCACGCGGCAGGTGAAGCTCGCGGGCGATGTTTATTTCCCGATCCAGCATTCGATGGCGATCATTCGGGCCGCGCGCGCGGGGCAGACCATCCTGGCCGCCGATCTCTTCGACGGCTCGGAGAGCGGCGACAAGATCTTCTCCACGTCGACGGCGATCGGGCGCGAAAGCAAAGGGCCGATCGTGTCGCTGGCCAAGGGCACGAACCTCGACCAGGTGCCGTCGTGGCCGATCTCGGTGAGCTATTTCCCGACGACGCCCGAGCCCGGCGATACGCTGCCGCTCTACGAGATGAGCTACCGGTTTCACGACAATGGCGTCACCAGCAGCTTGCGCATCAACCACGGCGACTTCGCCATCCGCGGCGAGCTGAAAGAGCTCAAGTACTTCGAGGCGTCGCCCTGCAAGGCGCCGACGCCTTAGGCTTCCGAAGCGCTTCTCACGTGTTCCACAGCCAGGCGGCGCCGCGGACGCCGCTGGCGTCGCCCCATTTCGGCGGGCGGATGTCGAGTGCCGCGACGTCGGAAAATACATACGGCGCGGCGAGCTTCGGCAGCACCTCGTAGAGATGGGGCAGCTTCGAGAGGCCGCCGCCGAGCACGATCACATCCGGATCGATGACGTTGACGATGTGGGCGAGGCCGCGTGCGAGGCGCGAGGCATGGCGGTCCAGGCTGGTTCGCGCGGCAGGCTCGCCAAGATGAGCGCGCTCGACGATCTCGTGGCCTGAGACCAGCTCGCCCGTGCGGCGGCGGTAGTCGGCCGACAGGCCCGTGCCGGACGCCCAGATCTCCATGCAGCCGTTGCGGCCGCACCAGCAGGGAGCCCCCGGGTGCTCGTCCGCATCCGCCCAGGGCAGGGGATTGTGGCCCCATTCACCGCCGATGCCGCGTGCGCCTTCGAGAACCTTTCCGTCGATGACGATGCCGCCGCCGCAGCCCGTGCCGACGATGACGCCGAACACCGAGCGCGCGCCCGCAGCGGCGCCGTCGACGGCTTCCGAGAGCGCAAAGCAGTTGGCGTCGTTGGCCATGCGCACCGGGCGGCCGAGGGCGGCCTCGAGGTCCTGGCGCAGCGGACGGCCGTTGAGCCAGGTGGAATTGGCGTTGCGGACGAGGCCGGTCGAGGGGGACAGCGAGCCTGGCATGGCGATGCCGACCGTGGCGTCGCCGCCCGCGTCGCCCATCAACGCTCCGATGATGTCGGTGAGGGCACGCACGCTGGCGTCGTAGTCGCCCTGGGGGGCCAGGATGCGCCGGCGCGCGATTTCCTCTCCGCCCGGCGAGAGGACGCGCCCCTCGATCTTGGTGCCGCCGAGGTCGATGCCGAGGCGGGATGTGCCTGCCGCCGGCGGAGGCTCGCGGTCAGTCATGCACCGCCTCGCTTCCAAGCTCACGCGCCAGCGCCGCGCGGGCGGGCGCGATCTGGTCCGGGGAAATGCCTTTCGAGGCGGCGAACACCAGGAGGAGGGATTCGTCCGTCAAGAGATGATCCAGCACGGCGAGCAGGGTGTCGTTCGCGCCTGCCGCCTCGCGCAGGTGGTCCGGGCCGATGCCCGTCAGGGACAAAAAGCGCACGAGGCGGGGGGCGTCTTCAGCCAGGAACGCCAGGCCGGACAAGGCCAGAGCCGCCGCATTTTCCGCGGTCGGTTTGGGTGCGGGTTTTGCCATCGGCATTTCTCCGTTTTGCGTGTCCGGACGGGCACTTGGGACACGTTTGATCCTCATTACGCATGTTTCAACAGTTGCTTAAGCTAAAGCGGGCACACTGCCGCTCGAGGGCCCGCAGAATCGGTGCAGTTTCGCAGCGGGAGCAAAGATCTTCGACGATGACCTATCAGGAGACCAGAATGGCCGTCGAGGCCCCGACGCAGGGCGCTGCCCGCGCGGCTAAAACCGTGCTGATCGTCGAGGACAATGAGCTCAATATGAAGCTCTTCCACGACCTGCTCGACGCTTATGGCTACCTGACGGTTCAAACGCGCAATGGGCTCGACGCGCTGACGCTCGCCCGGGTGCATCGGCCCGATCTCATTCTCATGGACATCCAGCTACCGGAGGTTTCGGGGCTCGAGGTGACCAAGTGGCTCAAGGAAGACGAGGACCTTCGCGACATACCGGTCGTGGCGGTCACAGCCTTCGCCATGAAAGGCGATGAGGAGCGGATTCGTTCCGGTGGCTGCGAGGCTTATGTGTCGAAACCGATTTCAGTCGCAGTATTTCTCGAAACTGTCCGGCGTTTTGTGGGGGATGCCTGAACGGCGTGCCGTTTGTTTGCGTGCGTTCCGGTGTGTGAGTCAGCATGACTGCTAGAGTTCTTATCGTCGACGATATTCTGGCCAACGTGCGCCTTCTGCAGGCCCGGCTGGAATCCGAGTATTTCGATGTCGTCACGGCCACCAACGGGTTGGACGCGCTGGCCATCTGCGAGCGCGAACGTGTCGATGTCGTGTTGCTCGACGTGATGATGCCCGGCATGGACGGCTTCGAAGTCTGCCGCCGTCTCAAGGCTTCGACGCAAACGCTGCATATCCCCGTCGTGATGGTGACCGCGCTCGACCAGGCCGCGGACAAGATCCAGGGTCTCGACAGCGGCGCCGACGATTTCCTCACCAAGCCCGTCGACGACATCGCGCTCGTCACGCGTGTGAAAAGCCTCGCGCGCCTCAAGATGCTCAACGACGAGATGCTGATGCGCGTCTCGACGAGCCGGCAAATGGGCCTTTCGGACGAAGAAACGGTGGCCCGCATCCTGGGCGACCGGCCCGGGCGCGTGCTCGTGGTGGACGATCACCCGCGCTCGTCCTCGCGCGTCATGAGTGCGCTGGCCAAGGTGCACGAGGCCTACATCGAGCCGGATCCGCAGGTTGCACTGATGCATCTGGCGGAGCAGCCGTTCGACCTCGTCGTCGTGGCGCTGCGGATGGAAAATTCGGACGGGCTGCGGTTCTGCTCGCAAGTGCGCTCGCTCGACCGGACGCGCCATCTGCCTATCCTGATGATGGTGGACACGGGCGACGAAGCCCGCCTGCTGCGCGGCCTCGACATGGGCGTCAACGACTACCTGATGCGTCCGGTGGAACGGCACGAGCTGCTCGCGCGCGTGCGGACGCAGATCCGGCGCAAGCGCTTCTCGGATTACCTGCGCAACCAGATCCGCGAAAGCGTGGAGCTGTCGATCACGGACCCTCTGACGGGGCTGCACAACCGCCGCTACATGGAACGGCACCTCAAGACGCTGATCGCGGACGCCAAGCGGTCGGGCCGGTCGCTGTCGGTGCTGATCGCGGACATCGACCACTTCAAGGCCGTCAACGACACCTACGGCCACGACGCGGGCGACACGGTGCTCAAGGAGTTCTCGGATCGCTTCCGGCGCTACACGCGCGGCGTGGATCTGGCCTGCCGGCTCGGCGGCGAAGAGTTTCTGATCATCATGCCGGACACCGACAAGGGGCTGGCCTGGCAGGTTGGGGAACGCGTGCGCGAATGTGTCGCATCTCAGGGCTTCCGGATCGCGCCGGGCCAAGAGATATCGGTCACTGCGAGTGTGGGTCTTGCAACCTGGGAAGGTGAGCACGACACGTCCGAAGCGCTCTTCAAGCGGGCCGACAACGCGCTCTATGCCGCCAAGCGGCGCGGGCGCAACCAGGTGGTTGCCGACGCGGCGTAACGCGTCCTCTGGTTATAAGTCATTTATAGGATTTAGGAATCTGCGCCGTCTCGCGCGGATTGGCCGGGCTGTCGGGACAAGCGTGCAGAAAAGCGCTCGAGTCATTTCGCGTTGAAATCGCCGGAGATTGCCCGTCGGCGCACGAATCGAAGATTTGTGCCTGCCACGCTATGGTCAAGCTCTAAACTTGCAATCCTCTAAGTGTTCTGCCAGACTTACCTTGAACGGAGGGGATTTCAATCTTTGCCCGGAACGTGATCGGCTGCGGATCTGCCAAGGCGTGATCGTGTGGGCAATCGGTTCCCGCGGCCCGTTGGGTCCGCCGCATCTCCTGATGGAGCGGGAAATTGTAGTGGGTCGGCTACGGCTTGGAGTTACCTCCGATAGTTTACCGTTACCTACCGCTACGACACCAGGTGGAACGTCAACGCCCTCTTTGACCCCATCTGGTCACTAGGCCAGGGTCCGTGGCTAACCTCGGAAATGCTTACCCCGCTGCCGAGAGCGGTTACGGACCCTGGTTGAGCCCTTCCAGCACCACAATTTCCGATAGGGTTAGTCGCGAGAGGCGGCCGCGCATGTTGGCGGCCCGGGCAGCGGCTGCGCGAGCGCAGCCCCGACACCTACTTGATCTTGGTTTCCTTGAACTCGACGTGCTTGCGGACGACAGGGTCGTAGCGCTTGAACACGAGCTTTTCCGTCGACGTGCGCGGGTTCTTCTTGGTGACATAGAAGAAGCCAGTCCCGGCGGACGAGAGCAGCTTGATCTTCTGGGTAATCTGCTTGGCCATTGGTCTTCAGACCTCGAAAGTGGAATAATTCTCGAATTCGGATTGGGCACCATACTGACCGCGCTTTCGGTGTCAAGCTGGAGATCGGCGACACGCGCGCACGGGCGGGTTGGCGTGTCCTCAGCGTTGCGCGGGGCCGGGACCTCGGCCTACGCCGCCTAAGCACGTGATCAGCGCGGCTGAAGAGTGCGGTGAAAAACACCGTTGCGGTGGGCGTACTGCGGCACGGCCTCAGCGCGCCGCTCCGCCTCCGTTGCGGCCATGAAGCGGGTGATGTCCTCCAGCACGACACGCGTGATGGAGGGCAGCTTCAGGGCTTTCGCGTCGGATACGGTGTACCAGCCGATGTCGAGGAGCTCTCCGTCGTTCGTCTCCGCGCGATGGGCAATGCGGGCCGCATCGACGAGGAAAAAGCGCGTGTCGAAGCGGCGCGGGCGCGCGGGCGGGGTGATGGCGCGGGCGAAGTAGGTCAGGTGGTCGAGGCACGGGCCGAAGCCGGTCTCGTGGAACGTATCCCAGCCGCCTGCCAATCGTGCGGGCTCTTTCGTATGGGCGGTGCCGATCACGACGCCCGTTTCCTCGAACGTTTCACGGACGGCCGCGAGGGCCAGTGCGGCGGCGCGCGCATCGGACGGAGTGCCGCGCAGGGACGCCTGCACGGTGGCGCTCTCGGTGCTGGGAAGGCGGACGTGGCGCGACAGGGTGCGGTCGCCGGGTTCGACGCGTCCTCCCGGAAAGACATACGTGTCGGGCAGGAAGACCTGGTCCGGGCGGCGCCGTCCCATCAGCATGCGCGGCGCGGGGGCGCTCCAATCCACCACGATGAGCGTTGCGGCGTCGCGCGGGCGCAGGCGCTTGGCTGGCGCGCGCGACGGCGTGGCGGCCTCGTTACGGGCTGGTTTCTGCGGAGGGCTCATGAAAGCGGACGGGTCACGTCTTCATGCTCACGTCGGGCTCGGTCGTCTCGTCGTCGGTCTCGCCGCCGAAGCCGTGCATGCGCAGTGCCCACTGGAGGCCGACGAGCGCGCCCTTGACGCGCGGCAGGAGCCAGAGACTGAGGATCACAGTCAAGGGAAGCCAGAGCGCGAGATGCACCCAGCTCGGCGGGGCATAGGCCTTTTCAAGCACCAGCACGCCCGCGATGACGACGTGCCCGACGATGACCATGGTGAAGTAGGGCGGCGCGTCGTCGGCGCGCTGGTGGTGCAGGTCCTCGCCGCAGTGCGGGCAGGTGTCGACGACCTTGAGATAGGCGCGAAACAGCTTGCCTTCGCCGCAGGCGGGGCAGCGCTGGCGCCAGCCGCGCAGCATGGCGTCGGCGACGGAGCGTCTCGGCTCTGCCGGGGCGGGTGATGGTGCCTTGAACTCGATCGTCATGGTGAACGGTCCTCTCGAAGGCGCCAGTCTAGCGCCGCGTGTGGCCTGCTCAACGGTGCAAATCGCCCCGCGGCCATCGCGCCATGCTCACCTGCGCCGGCCGCGGCGCTGCTGGAAGCGGCGCGCGCCCTTGATCTGGGCGAATGCGCTCTTCTTGCCGGGTGTCAGCATCTCGAAGCGGACGGCGCCGGCGGATGGAATGACTTCCACGAGGCGGACCGTGACCGGATCGCCGAGCTGGTAGGTTTCGCCGCTGCGATTGCCGACCAGCGCGTGCGCCTCTTCGACATAGTTGAAGAAGTCCTGGCCCAGCGTCGACACCGGGACGAAGCCGTCGGCGCCGGTGTCCTTGAGCTTCACGAACAGGCCCGAGCGCGTGACGCCCGCGATGCGCCCCTCGAACGAGGCATCGACGCGATCGGCAAGATGAGCGGCGATGAGGCGGTCGATCGTCTCGCGCTCAGCGGCCATGGCGCGGCGCTCGGCATCGGATATGTCTTTCGCGACATCGACGAGGCGCGTGGCCTCTTCGTCCGTCAAGCCATCGGGGCCGAACTTCATGGCGCGGATCAGAGCGCGGTGGACGATGAGGTCGGCGTAACGGCGGATGGGCGACGTGAAGTGGGCGTACTTCGCGAGATTGAGGCCGAAGTGGCCGATGTTCTCGCGCGTGTATTCGGCCTGGGCCTGCGAGCGCAGGATGACCTCGTTGACAAGCTCGGGCACGGGAAGCGTCTTGGCGCGGGCGAGGATGCGATTGAATGCTTCCGGCTTCAGGCCCGTGCCCGGGGCGAGCTGGAGATCGAGCGTTTCGAGGAAATCGCGCAGGTTCTTGAGCTTCTCCTTCGAGGGCTCATCGTGCGTGCGGTAGATGAGCGGCGTCTTGGCGGCCTCGAGCGTTTCGGCGGCGGCGACGTTGGCCTGGATCATGAACTCTTCGATCAGGCGGTGGGCATCGAGGCGTTCGGGAATGATGACGCGTGCGACGCGGCCTGCGGCGTCGAGCAGGATCTTGCGCTCCGGCAGATCGAGGTCGAGGGGGCCGCGCTCGTCGCGGGCGCGCGCAAGTGCGGCGTAAGCCTGCCACAACGGGCGCAGCGCGCGCTCCATGAGGGGCGCGCACTTCTCGCTGACGTTGCCGTCGATGGCGGCCTGAGCTTCCTGGTACGAGAGCTTGGCTGCGCTTTTCATGACGCCGCGCAGGAACTCGTGGCGGCGCTTGCGGCCGTTGGCGTCGAAGATCATGCGCACGGCGAGGCAGGGGCGGTCTTCGAGCTCGCGTAGCGAGCAGAGGTCGTTCGAGATGCGCTCGGGCAGCATCGGCACGACGCGATCGGGGAAATAGACCGAGTTGCCGCGAAGCTGGGCTTCCTTGTCGAGGCGCGAGCCGGGGCGGACGTAATGGGCGACGTCGGCGATGGCGACGAGAACGACGAAACCGCCGCGATTTTTCGGATCCGTGTCGGGTTCGGCGTGGACGGCGTCGTCGTGGTCGCGCGCATCGACGGGATCGATGGTGAGCAAGGGGATGGCGCGCAGATCGGTGCGGTCTTCGACGGAGAATGGGATCAGCGCTTCGCTCTCGGCCATGACGGAGGCCGGGAAGTCGTCCGGCAGCCCGTGGGCGTGGACGGCGATGAGGCTGATCTTGCGCTGGTCGTTCGGGTTGCCGAGCGTTTCGAGAATGCGCGCTTCCGCCATCGACTGGCGATTGCGTGCGGAGAGGTCGAAGCGGACGAGATCGCCGTCCTTCGCGTCGCCCGTGTTGCCCTGGCGGACCTGCCAGGCGCGCAGCTCGCGGCGGTTGACGGGTTCGATCGTGCCGCCGCCGCCCGAACGCGAGCGGAAGATGCCGAGCAGCCGGCGCTTGTCGCGCGGCAGAATCTTGATCGGCTCGGCTTCGTAGGCGTGGCCTTCGACGTCCGGCGTTTCGAGGCGCGTGATGCGGGCCAGGATGCGGTCGCCGACGCCGAGGGCGGCTTCACGCTCCTCGCCGCGCGCGCGATGGGCGAGCACGAGCACGGAGGGCGGATCGCCGTCGGAGGATTTCCAGACGGCAGGATGGGCGATCAGGTCGCCGTCGTCGTCACGGCCGGTGATTTCGAGCACGGTAACGGGCGGCAGCTTGCCGGTTTCGTGCATCTCCTTGCGGGTGCCGGAGAGGAGGCCTTCATCGGTCATTTCGGCAAGAAGGCGCTTGAGGCCGATGCGCGCGTCGCCCTTGATGTTGAAGGCGCGGGAGATCTCGCGCTTGCCCGCCTTGCCTTCGCTTTCGCGCACGAAGGCGAGGATCTCCTCGCGGGAGGGCAGGGTGTCCTCGCGCCCGCGACGCGGCGCTGGCTTGGTGCGGAAGCCCTTTGATCCTTTGTGGGCCGATCGTTTGGCAGGCGGCTTTTTGGCCATACGTAACCCTGGAGTTCCTTCGTCGACGAGCGGGGCGCGGTGGGGCAAGACTGCCTCATGCGCGCCCTGTGGCCATCCGGCAGAGCAAGGAACACGGTTGGGCGTCCCGCGTCCACGAAATCCTGCCCGAAGGGTCGGCGCGAAGGCCGAGGGCCGGCGGCTGCCGGCCCCCGCTACTCTAGAGGGGGCTGGCCGTCGGGCGGACGACGACCTCGTTGACCTCGACGTCATCGGGCTGCGCGATGGCATAGGATACTGCGCGGGCGATGGCGTCCGGAGTCAAAGCGGCCTTGCGGAGGCCGACCAGCATGTCACGGGTTGCGGGATCGGAGATGTCATCGCCAAGCTCCGTTGCGACGACGCCGGGCGAGATCGTCGTGACACGGATGTCGGGGTTCTCCTGGCGCAGACCTTCCGAGAATGCCCACACGGCATGCTTTGTCGCGCAGTAGACCGCGGCCGTCGGCATCACCAAATGGGCGGCAATCGATGCGACGTTGACGATCTGGCCCGATCCGCGCGCCTTCATTTCAGGAAGCACGGCCGCGACACCGTAGAGCACGCCGCGGATGTTGACGTCGATCATGCGCTCCCATTCGTCGATTTTCATCGCCGAAACCGGCGCGAGCGGCATGACGCCCGAATTGTTGACGATGACGTCGACGCGTCCGAACGCCTCGCGGGCAAAGTCTGCGAACGCCTGTACCTGCGCGAGGCTCGTGACGTCGACTGTCTTGGCCTTCGCTGTGCCGCCCTTGGCGGTGATGTCCGCGACGAGCTTGTCCAGCCGGTCTGTGCGCCGTGCGCCGACCACGACCTTGGCGCCCTGTTCGGCCAGAAGGCGGGCGGTGGCCTCGCCGATGCCGCTCGATGCGCCCGTCACGAGGACGACCTTGTCCTTGATACCACTCATGATCACTCTCCATTTGGGGTTATCGCGGCGTGTGCCGCCGGTGAGGAGAAGATGAGGTCGAAGGGCCGAAATCCGATAGACAGATCCTCCGAACGTCTTGCACGATCCTCCGCCTGAGCGTGACAGCGCTGGCGAGTTTGTTGGCCAAGGGGTAGTGTAGGATGCGAAAATTCGAACGATAGCAGGGGCGTAAGCCATGGCGGAGATCGCAGAGCTTGCTGCGTTGATTGAACGATTTACCGACGGAGACGGCGCGCACGCCACGGCCATCCCGCACCTTTTCCTGCATCGGCTGTCTGAGTCTGCGGTGCAAATGCACGCTGTCTACGAGCCCGCGTTCTGCATCATCGCGCAGGGTAGCAAGCGGGTGCTGGCCGGCGATCAAGTCTATGTCTACGATCCCGCCAACTATCTGATCGTTTCGGTCGACGTACCGATTGTCGCCAGCATTACGGACGCCAGCGCGTCCAAGCCCTTTCTCGGCCTGCGCCTCGACCTCGACAGCGCTGCGATCGGCGCGCTCATGATGGAAAGCGACGTGAAGCGGGCCGCGACCGCGCCGCCGAGCTCGGCGCTCGGTGTCAGTGATCTCTCGGGCGAAATCGTCGATGCCGCGATACGCTTGCTGCGGCTTCTGGAAACACCGCGCGACATTCCGATCCTGGCGCCGCTGGCCATGCGTGAAATTCTTTATCGCCTGTTGCGCGGTGATCAGACTTCGCGACTCTCCGAGATCGCCTTCGCGGAGAGCAAGCTTCAGCAGGTGAATCGTGCCATCCGGTGGATCAAACGCACTTACCGCGAGCCGTTCCGCATCGAGGATCTGACAGGGGCCGCGGGCATGAGCGCATCCGCTCTGCATCAGCATTTCAAGACGGTGACGGGGATGAGCCCCCTTCAATATCAGAAGCAGCTTCGTCTGCAGGAAGCGCGCAATCTGATCGTCACGCAGAGTCTCGATGCGGCCAACGCGGGGCACGCGGTCGGCTACGACAGTCCATCGCAATTCAGCCGAGAGTATCGGCGCCTGTTCGGCGCGCCGCCGCTCCGCGATGCGGAGCGACTGCGGGGCATCATCGAGGACGGGCAGCGGTTGCCGACTTAGGCGTCGCCAGCTCAGCCGTCGGCTTTGGCGGAGGTCTTCTTAGGCTTCGGAGCGGCCTTCTTGGCGGGCTTCTTTGCGGCGGGCGCCTTGGCCTTTGCGGCTTTCGGTTCCACATCGCTGTCGGCCTTCTTGGCCTTGGGTGCGGCCTTGGCTTTCGGAGCCGCTGCCGCCTTCGCGCCGCCTCTTGCGGGCTTCTTGCCGCCTCCCTTGGCCGCGCGCTCCTGAAGCAGGCGGACCGCTTCGTCGACGCTGAGGTTTGCGGGCTCGGTGCCCTTCGGCACCGTGGCGTTGACCTTGTTCCAGCTCACGTAGGGGCCGTACTTGCCGTCGAGCACCTGGATCTTGCCGCCGCCGCCCGGATGCTCTCCGAGATCCTTCAGCACGGTCTTGGCCGCGGAGCGCCCGAACCGGCTCGCGCCCTTGCCGGCGCGCTTTTCTGCGAGCAGCGTCACGGCGCGGTTGAGGCCGATGGTGAAGACGTCATCGATGCTCTCGACGTTGGCGTAGGTGCCGTCGTGCTGGATGAAGGGGCCGTAGCGGCCGAGGCCGGCCATGATCGGCGTGCCGGTCTCGGGATGGATGCCGACCTCGCGCGGCAGCGAGAGAAGCTGCAGCGCCTTTTCGAAATCGATGGTGGCGGCGTCGATGCCCTTCGGGATCGACGAGCGCTTGGGCTTCTCGTCGCCCTCGCCCTCGCCAAGCTGGAGATAGGGGCCGAAGCGGCCGGCCTTGACGACGACCGGCAGGCCGGTGTCGGGATCGAAGCCGAGCTCACGCTCGCCGCCGCCCGTCGCCTCGCCGGAGAGCTGGCGGGTGTACTTGCAGTCGGGATAGTTGCCGCAGCCGATGAAGGCTCCGGATTTGCCCGAGATCTTGAGCGAGAGACGGCCGGTGCCGCACTTCGGGCAGGTGCGTGAATCCGATCCATCCTCCTTGGCGGGGAAGATGTGCGGCCCGAGCATCTCGTTCAGCGCTTCGAGCACGTCGCCGACGCGCAGATCCTTGATGCTGTCGATGGCGCCCGTGAAATCCCGCCAGAAGTCGCGCAGCACCTCTTTGTACTCCATCTCGCCTGACGAAATGAGATCGAGCTTCTCTTCGAGGGCAGCCGTGAAATCGAATTCGACGTACTTGCCGAAGAAGCTTTCGAGGAAGGCGATGACGAGGCGGCCCTTGTCCTCGGGCACGAGGCGCTTCTTGTCGATGCGGACGTAGTCGCGCTCCTGCAGCACGGCGAGCGTGGATGCGTAAGTCGACGGGCGGCCGATGCCGAGCTCTTCCATCCGCTTGACGAGGGTGGCTTCCGAAAAGCGGGGCGGGGGCTGCGTGAAATGCTGCTCGGGCTCGATGGCGCGGTCGCGCACGGTGTCGCCCTCGTTGAGCGTCGGCAGGCGGCGGCTCAGGGCGTCGTCTTCGGATTGATCGTCCTTGCCCTTGTTGATGGTCAGGACGCGGTCGTCGCGGCCTTCGTCGTAGACCTTGAGGAAGCCCTCGAACTGCATGACGGAGCCCGTCGCGCGCATGCCGTAGACCTTGCCGTCGCGGCCCTTAACCTCGATGTCGGCCGTCGTCTGCTTCATTTCGGCGGACGCCATCTGGCTTGCCACCGCGCGTTTCCAGATCAGCTCGTAGAGCTTGGCCTGATCGGCCTGGAGGTAACGGGCGACGGAGGCCGGCGTGCGGGTGACGTCGGTCGGGCGGATGGCTTCGTGCGCTTCCTGCGCGTTCTTGGCCTTGGTCTTGTATTCGCGGATGAAGGGGGCGACGTAGCGCTGCGAATATTCGCGCGCGATCAATCCGCGGATGGCGTTGATGGCCTCGGGAATGATCGTGACGCCGTCGGTTCGCATATAGGTAATGAGGCCGACGGTCTCGCCGCCGACGTCGACGCCCTCATAGAGGCGCTGGGCGACCTGCATGGTCTGCTTGGCGGAGAAGCCGAGCTTACGCGAGGCGTCCATCTGCAACGTCGAGGTGGCGAACGGCGCGTAGGGGTTGCGCTTCACGTCGCGGCTCTCGACGCTCATGACGCGGAAGTCGCCCTTCTCGATGGCGCGCTTGATGGCGAAGGCGGAGGCCTCGTCCTTGATGTCGAGCTTCTTCAGCGTCGTGCGGTCGATGGCCTGCAGGCGGGCCGGGAATTCCTCGTTCGCCGCGGTGGCGAGGGTTGCCTCGACCGTCCAGTACTCGTCGGTGCGGAAGGCTTCGATCTCGGCCTCGCGGTCGCAGATCAGGCGCAGCGCGACCGACTGCACGCGGCCCGCCGACTTGGCGCCGGGCAGCTTGCGCCACAGCACAGGAGAGAGCGTGAAGCCGACCAGGTAGTCCAGCGCGCGGCGGGCGAGATAGGCGTCGACGAGCGGCTCGTCGATCTGGCGCGGGGCGGCGATGGCGGCCAGGATGGCCTGCTTCGTGACCGCGTTGAACGCGACGCGCTCGATTTCGAGGCCCTTTTTGATCGCCTTCTTCTGGGTGAGGATCTCGAGGAGATGCCAGGAAATGGCCTCGCCTTCGCGATCAGGGTCGGTCGCGAGAATCAGTTTGTCGGCGCCTTTGACGGCCTCGGTGATCTCGCGGATGATCTTCTGGGAGCCGCTGTCGATCTCCCACGTCATCTCGAAATCGCGGTCGGGGGCGACGGAGCCATCCTTCGACGGCAAGTCCCGCACATGACCGAACGACGCGAGCACTTTATAGTTGCTGCCCAGGTACTTATTGATCGTCTTCGCCTTGGCGGCCGATTCAACAATAACGACGTTCATCTTGTGCTTTCTTGGCCTTGAACTTGTTGTGGCGCCCTGAGGAAAGTGCGGCGGGCGCTCCACCTAAAATTGTCGGACGCGTTGCTTTGCGCGCAGGCGGTTCAATGCTCGAAACTCGGGGCGGGAACATGGGAGAGGAACTGCCGCCTGTCAAACGGCCTGCTTTTTGGCCCCGTCCGGCCGGGAGGGGCGGCATTAAGCATAATTTCAGGCACAAGGGCGGGAAAATGGCCCTGGCCCGTGGCTTAGACGGTTAACCGGAGGGGCCGGCAGAAGCGGGCGCCAGCAGCCGGCGGACGGCCGCGTCAAGCTCCGAGAAGTGACCGATCACCGCATCGGCGCCGAGAGCGTCCACGGGCTGGTCCGAATAGCCGAAGGTGCAGACGACGGCCGGGACGGCGGCGGCCTTGGCGGCCGAAACGTCGATCGCGGTATCGCCGATCATGACCGCGTGCCGGGGATCGCCGCCGGCCATGCGGATCGCGCCCAGGACGTGGTCGGGATGCGGTTTGAAGACCGGAAAGCTGTCGCGTCCGGCGACGGCGTCGAACAGCCCGTCGAGGTTGAGCTCGGCCAGCAGATGCGTGGCGAGCGCGAGGCGCTTGTTGGTGCAGACGGCGAGGCGTGCGCCGCGGCTGCGGAAGCTTTCGAGAGCGGCGACCACACCGTCGAAGGGCCGGCTTTCACGCGCGATGTTGGGCTCATAGTAGGCGAGGAAGCGGGCGAGCAGGCGATCGACCTCGGCCTCCGGAAGCGTGCGGCCGGTCTGGTTCAGACCCTCCAGGATCATGCGGCGCGCGCCGAAGCCGATCGTGCCGCGCAACGTTCCGGCGGCGATGGGCTCAAGGCCGAGATCGGCCAGCGCGTGATTGGTGGCGGCGACGAGATCGGGGGCGCTGTCGACGAGGGTGCCGTCGAGGTCGAAGACGAGTGTGGCGTTTTTCATGGCCCCTCGTTTAGGCCCATCGCACGGCCGCAGCAAGGCCATGCAGCAACGGGTCAATTCGCTTGGGCGCGGCGTCGTTTGACCCTTGCTCTCGCCGCCAACGACTGGCAGACAGGAAGGCATTAGAAGGATGCGTGATGTCGGTGAAAGACCACAAGCTGGCCGCAGCGCGGCGTGCGCTCGGTTTTGTCGAGCCCAAGATGCGTCTCGGGCTGGGAACGGGCTCGACGGCCTCTCTCTTCGTCGAGCTGCTTGCGGCCGAGGTGCAGAGCGGACTGTCGGTGCTGTGCGTGCCGACGTCTGAAGAGACGCGGGCGCTTGCCGCCAAGCTCGGCGTGCCGCTGACGACGCTCGACGAGACGCCGCTCCTGGATCTCACGATCGACGGCGCCGACGAGGTCGACGGAGAGCTGCGTCTGATCAAGGGCGGGGGCGGCGCGCTGTTGCGCGAGAAGATCGTCGCGACTGCCTCCGACCGCATGATCGTGATCGCGGACGAGAGCAAGCGCGTCGACAAGCTCGGCACGTTTCCGCTGCCCGTCGAGGTCGTTCGCTTCGGCGTGACCGCGACGCGCAACATGATCGAGATGCTGGCGCACGATTCAGGCTGTCAGGGCGACATCACGCTCAGGCTTGCGCGCGACGGCACACCGTTCGTGACGGACGGGGGCAACTACATCTTCGACTGCTCGTTCGGAAGCGTCGACGATCCGGAGTCGCTCGATGAGGCGCTGAAGTTCATTCCGGGCGTGGTCGAGAACGGCCTCTTCCTCGGCATCGCAGACGTCGCGATCATCGGAGGGGCCGATGGCGTTTCGGTGCTCGAAGCCCACTACGGCGAAAGCGCGGAGGCGGTTTAAGGCGGGCGTGCGCGCCCTCTTGTCGCGCACGTGTTGCGGGCGTGGCGCGCTTCCGGCACGGTGCGTCCGATCCTGATCGACCTCACTTCATCTCTGAGGCGTCTATTTCCTGCGGCCGGAAGCGCGAGCCATGACAGCGACGGACTACGATCTCTTCGTCATCGGCGGCGGCTCGGGGGGCGTGCGCGCCGCGCGGATCGCAGCCGGGTATGGGGCCAAGGTCGGCATTGCCGAAAGCGATCGGTTCGGCGGCACGTGCGTGATCCGCGGCTGCGTGCCGAAAAAGCTGCTCGTCTATGCGTCGCGCTACGGCGACGACTTCGAGGACGCGCGGGGCTTCGGCTGGAGCGTCGGAGACACGAGCTTCGACTGGGCGAGCCTGATCGCCAACAAGGATCGTGAGATCGCGCGGCTCGAGCGGATCTACGAAGGAAACCTCAAAGCGCGCGGCGTGACGACGATCGCGGCGCGGGCGCGCCTCGAGGGGCCGGGCGTGGTGGCGCTTTCGGACGCCACGCGCATCAAGGCGCGCACGATCCTCATTGCAACCGGCGGACGGCCTGTGCGCTACGGCGACATTCCGGGTGCCGCGCACATCGTGACGTCGAACGAGATTTTCGAACTCCCGCGCCTGCCGAAGCGCATCGTGGTGTGCGGGGGCGGCTACATCGCGGTCGAGTTCGCGGCGATCTTCGCGGGGCTCGGCGTCGAGACGACGCTGATGCATCGCGGGGCCAAGATCCTGCGCGGCTTCGACGAGGAACTGCGCGACGGCCTGATGGAAGCGCTTGCCGGTCGCGGCATCACGCTGCGGATGGACACGGTGCTGGAAGGCGTCGCGGAATGCCCCGGCGGTTTCAATCTCGCGCTGCGCGGAGGTGAGACGGTCGAGACCGAACTCGTGCTGTCGGCGATCGGGCGCGAGCCCGCAACGCACGACCTCGGCCTCGAGACGGCGGGTGTGCGGACGGGGCCGCGCGGCGAGATCATCGTCGATGCCTATTCGGAGACAAGCGCGCCGGGCATCTACGCCGTGGGAGACGTGACGGACCGGATCAACCTCACGCCGGTCGCCATTCGCGAGGGCCACGCGTTCGCCGACACGGTGTTCGGCAAGAAGCCGGTGAAGGTCGATCACTCGCTCGTGCCGACGGCCGTGTTCACGACGCCGGAGCTCGCAACGGTCGGTCTCTCGGAAGAGGCGGCGCGGGCGCAGGGCTTCGAGATCGACCTCTACAAGTCGCGGTTCCGGCCGATGCGCAACACGCTCTCGGGGCGCGAGGAGCGGACGTTCATGAAGCTCGTGGTCGATGCGGCGACGGACCGGGTGCTGGGCTGCCATGTCATCGGGCCGGACGCGGCGGAGATGGTGCAGATGGCCGCCATTGCGCTGCATCTCGGCGCGCGGAAGGCCGACTTCGACGCGACCGTGGCGCTGCACCCGTCGGCGGCCGAGGAGTTCGTGACCATGCGCGACAAGTGGGTCGCGCCCTGATCCTTTACTTTAGCAGGCGGGAAGCCGTTTCCGCGTGCCCAGAACCGCGCTAGAGAGCACGCCATGACAAGATTGAAAGACAAAGTGGCCGTCGTGACTGGCGCGGGCGCCGGCATCGGCCGGGCGATTGCGACGCTGTTTGCGTCCGAAGGCGCGCATGTGTTCGTGACCGACCTCAATGGCGGGAGTGCGGAGGAGGCGGCCGCCTCGCTCACCGGGCAGGGGCTCCGCGCGACGGCGATGACCGTGGACGTCTCGCGCGGCCAGGACGTGACGGCGCTCTGCCGTGAGGTCGAGCGTGCGTTCGGGCGGGCGGACGTTGTCGTGAACAATGCCGGCCTCAACGTGCGCAGCGACTTTCGCCACCTGTCGGATTCGGACTGGGTGAAGATCCGCGAAGTGAACCTCGACGGCGTGGTGCGGATCGCGCGCGATGCGTTCGGCCTGCTCAAGGCGTCGAGCGCGGGATCGCTGATCAACGTGTCGTCGATCATGGGCCATCGCGGGCTGCGCCAGCTTGCGGCCTATTCGGCCACCAAGGGCGCGGTGACGGCGCTGACCAAGGCGCTGGCGGTCGAGTACGCGCAGTACGGCATCCGGGTGAACACGCTGGCGCCGGGCTACATCGATACGGCGCTGACCGAGCGGTTCCTCAAGAACCCGTTCGTGAGCAAGGCGCTGCTGGACAAGACGCCCATGCGCCGCTTCGGGACGCCGGAAGAAATCGCGCGCGCGGCGCTGTTTTTCGCCAGCGACGATTCCCTTTACGTGACGGGCGCGGAACTGACCGTGGACGGCGGCATGTCGGCGGGGCTGTAGACGCCGTCGTCCGTAAGACGGTCATCCTCGGGGTGACGGCGTTGGCCCGTCGTGTTGGCCCGTCGGGCTACCTCGCTGCTGCTTTCCCACGCGGAGGATTGGGTCCTAGGCACAAGGCCTAGGACGACAGGGTGGGAGGGATGCGCGGCGTCGAGGGTCGTCGCGCTTCGGCGTCAGCACGCGCGATGCTCACGCGAGCGGGCTGAGCACCTTGAGAGACGGGGTGGCGTTGAGGCGGGCCAGCTTGACGGGATGGCGGCGGGCCTTGATCGATATCTCGACGACGGTTTCGCGGCGGGCATCGGCCGAAGGCTTGGGTGCGATGGCGCGGCGCGAGGGCTGGGCGCGGAACGGGGGAAGTGGACGCTGCAATGACGCCTCCTTGAGGTTTGCTGCTGTCGACAGGCGGCGGGAGTAGCACCCGGTGTTCTGCGCAGGCAATCGGTGCAGGTCGTTCGCCCACAGGCGAATTGGCCGTCATGTCCCGAAGCCCGCTCAGCGCCCGCCCATCGCTTGATCGGCAATCGAATTCGCAATCGTTCTCTCAGCCGTTCTCTCAGCAATCGTCGTGCCAGCGCACCGCGCGCAAAAAAAGCCGCGCGCGGCCAAGCTGTTGGCTGAAGCATCTTCGTTTGCATGGCAGCTCGGGCGCGAACGGCGATCAAAGAATCGGCGGATCGTGCCTCACGCGTCGGCAGTTCCGGGCCGCGTCGGGGTCAAACGACTGGAAAGCAACCCGTCTCTGACGCTATGGTCGGCGAATTGGAAGGCAATACGGGTGTCTCATGCGCTACGAAGACGACGACCGCCAAAGCAACAACGTCGATGACCGGCGCGGCCAGGGTGGCGGCTTCCGGTTTCCAGGCTCCGGCGGCGGACGCGGGATCCAGATCCCGATCGGCGGACGGGGAGGCATGAGCCTCACATCGCTGCTGATCCTCGGCGCGATCATGCTGTTTTTCGGAATCAATCCGCTCGAAGTGCTGCTCGGCGGCGGGCAGGGCTTCCCCGACATCTCCCAGCAGATGCCCCAGCAGCAGGAAGCGCCGCAACGGCGCGCCGATCGCGGCCCGCTCGACATTCCGGGTCTGCCCGGCTCCGAGCCTGGCACCAAGGGCACGCCCGTTCCGAAGGGCGAAGACGAGATGAAGGTGTTCATCTCGCGCGTGCTGGCCGACACGGAAGACGTATGGAACCGCGTGTTCGAGAGCTTCGGGCGCAAGTACAAGGAGCCGCAGCTCGTGCTGTTCAGCGGGGGCACGCAAACGGCTTGCGGCACCGGCGTGTCTGCGATGGGGCCGTTCTATTGCCCGCTCGACCAGAAGGTCTACGTCGATCTCGTGTTCTATGACGAGCTCAAGAAGCGCTTCAACGCGCCTGGAGATTTTGCGCAGGCCTACGTGATCGCGCACGAGGTCGGGCACCACGTGCAGACGCTGCTCGGCATCTCGGATCAGGTGCAGAGGGCCAAGCAGCAAGCGAGCGAGCGCGAAGGCAACCGCATCCAGGTCATGATGGAGCTGCAGGCGGACTGCCTGGCCGGCGTCTGGGCCAACCTGAACGACCAGCTCAAGAAGCGCCTCGAGACCGGTGACATCGAGGAGGGTCTCAACGCGGCGAGCCAGATCGGCGACGACATGATCCAGAAGCGAACGCAGGGCCGCGTGGTGCCGGACGCCTTCACGCACGGCTCGGCGGCGCAGCGCGTCGAGTGGTTCACGCGCGGGTTCGATTCAGGGGAGATGAAGGCCTGCGATACGTTCAAGTCGGGCGCGCTCTAAAGCGAATTTCGCTCGAGATAGAAAAAGGCCGCGCTCCGGAATGAGCGCGGCCTTTTGCGTGTCTGCCAGCCCAGCGGCCGAAGAGTTTCGCCAGGAGGAGCTTCGCGATGACCATCACAATTACCGCCTTTGAACGGTCACCCGACGGCGGCAAGGGACTGGCGCGCGATACGCGCGTGCGCTGGGCGCTTGAAGAGGTGGGCCAACCTTACGAGGTCCGGCTCGTTTCGTTTCAGGCGATGAAGGAGCCGGCCCATCTGGCGCTGCATCCCTTCGGCCAGATTCCGACCTACGAGGAAGGCGATCTTGCGCTGTTCGAGACAGGCGCGATCGTGTTTCACATCGCCGAGCGCCATGCGGGGCTGCTCCCGCGCGATGCGAACGGCCGGGCGCGCGCGGTCGCATGGATGTTTGCCGCGGTCAATTCGGTGGAGCCGGCGATCCTTGAACTCGTAACCGCCAAGATCCTCGAAGGCGACAAGCCTTGGACCAAGGACCGCCTGCCTCTGATCGAGGATCGTGTCCGCAATCGGCTGGGCCAACTTTCTCGTCGCCTTGGCGATGCGGATTGGCTCGACGGCGACTTCAGCGCGGGCGACCTGATGATGGTGTCGGTGCTGCTCAGGCTGAGATCGTCAGGTCTTCTGGACGAGTATCCGAACCTGGCCGCCTATGTCGCGCGCGGCGAAGCGCGGCCCGCTTACAAGCGGGCCTTTGCGGCGCAACTGGCGATCAATGCCGCTGCGCCGCCGGCCGGCTGATCGAGGCCGGCTTGAAGGCGCTATCCGAGTTCTGTGCGCCCTGACCCTAGAGAGCGTCGCCAGTGTAGCGGGCGACCTGGCAGGGCGTCGCCTTGAGGGCGAGTTCCTGGCAGAGCTTGCGGGCCTCGTCGATGTTGGCGACGGGACCGGCGATGAGATCGAAGGTCTGCTCGGTGCCCGAGACGTCGGTGGCGACGCGGGGCTGTAGCGAGCTGATGGCCTGGCCATGGCGCTCGTTCAGCAGCGTCCAGCTCAGGCGGAGGCTGTCGACGGACGGGCCGGTCGCGATGCGGACGCCCACCGGCCGGTTGGGGTTTTCAGGCGTGGCCGCGTTCGACGACTGCGGACCGGGGACGGCGATTGTGGTCGTGACCGTCGGCGGGCCGAACGTGATCGCGCCTGCGGCGGGCGCCGCGACGCTGCCCGTCTCCAGATCCGGCTGGTTGGCCTTGGCGGCGGCGGCTTTCTTGTCGTCCTTCGCCTTCTTCTGTTCGGCGGCTGCGGCGGCAACCTGTGCGGGCTCGGCGGCCTTGGCCTTCTCGGCCTTGGCGAGGGCGGCCCTTTCCTTCGGCGTCAGCGCGGCCATCTGGGCGGGCGCGGCTTCGATGGCTGCGACGCGGGTCGTGAGATCGCGGGCCGCTTCTGTCTGGCTCGAAACCTGGGCGCGCAGCTCGATCAGCTCGTTGCGGAAGAGGTCGATGGTGTTGCGCAGGGTGCGCACCTCGGCCGTGGCGTGATTGACGGCGGTCTCGATCGGATCGGCGGGATCGCCAGACCCGTCGGAGTGTTCCGCTTCCGGGGTGAGGTAGCTGGCGACGTCCGTCGGCTTCATCATCAGGAGCCCAAGGTAGATGAGCGCCAGGGCGGCGGCGGCCGACCAGCCCACCACGTAGGGTGTCAGCGTGCGGCTCCGGACCTGCGGTGAACTCGGCTGAGGATTGCTCTTTTCCGTCATGATCAGATTCCGGACCCTACTAGAAATTTGAGGACTTTCGCGCGCTTCGGGGCACGCTTCGCAACTCTCTTGGCAACGCACGTTGCTACGCTCAAAACTCCGGCGCGGGGCTCTCAAAACCCCTTCCGCCAACGTCCTAGGTGGCTGAGTCCCCCCAGGGGGTCAACGCGACGGGGGCATGCAACTGTGGACGATTTGGGGATAGAGAACGCGCTGCGGGACAAGGGCTTTTCGGCCGCACTGCATTTGGCCGCCCGCGTGGCGCAGACGCCCCCGATCGCACCGGCATTTGCGCCCGGCGCATTGGGGCGATAGCGTCAGCCGATTCTTGACTTGTGGCCGCAAAGCCTCGTATTGCGCGGCAACTTTCGGCCAAGTGCCGACGAGCCGTTTCCACCTCGTCGGAAGATGCTCCAGCGTTCAGGACCGCCTCATGGCTCGCCCCCTTCTCACCGTGATTCTGGCTGCCGGCAAGGGCACCCGCATGCGCTCGGCGCTGCCGAAGGTGCTCCATCGCATCGCCGGGCGCTCGATGCTCGGGCATGTGCTGGCGCTCGCCAACGGGGTGGGCGGGGACAAGCTCGCGGTCGTGGTCGGGCCTGGCATGGACGTGGTGCGCACGGATGCGCTGGCGGCGGCGCCCGGCGCGGATGTCTTCGTGCAGGAAAACCAGCTCGGGACGGCGGATGCGGTGCTCGCGGCGCGCGAGGCAATCGCATCGCAGCGGGGTGATCTCCTGGTGCTGTTCGCGGACACGCCGCTGATCACGGCCGCGACGGTCAAGGCGCTGCTTGGCGAGCTGGATCGGGGGGCTTCGATCGCCGTGCTCGGTTTCGAGGCGCGCGATCCGGGAGCCTACGGGCGGCTTCTCACGGCCGAGGACGGGACGCTGGTTGCAATCCGCGAGGCGAAGGACGCGACGGAGGCCGAGCGCGCCGTGCGGCTCTGCAATTCGGGCGTGATGGCGTTCAGGTTGGACGAGCCGCTGGCGGTGCTGGATGAGATCGGAAACGCCAACGCGAAGGGCGAGTACTATCTCACCGACGCGGTCGAGCTTGTGCGCAAGCGCGGCGGGCGGGGAGCCGTGGTGGTGTGCGACGAGGACGAGGTGCTCGGCGTCAACTCCCGGCGCGAGCTGGCCACGGCGGAAGCGATCTGGCAGCGTCGCGCGCGCAACAAGGTGATGGACGAGGGCGTGACGCTGATCGCCCCCGACACCGTGTGGCTGTCGTTCGATACGGTCATCGGGCGCGATGTCGTGGTCGAGCCGAACGTCTTTTTCGGACCCGGCGTCTCGGTGGCCGAGGGCGCGGAGATCAAGGCGAACTCGTACTTCGAAGGGGCGCGGATCGGCGAGGGTGCGCGCATCGGCCCGTTCGCGCGTCTCAGGCCCGGCGCGGTGCTCGGGCGCGACGTGCACGTGGGCAATTTCGTCGAGGTGAAGAACGTCGCGATGGCGGACGGGGCGAAGGCCAACCATCTCTCGTATCTCGGCGACGGCACGGTGGGGGCCAAGGCCAACATCGGCGCGGGCACGATCTTCTGCAACTACGACGGCTTCTTCAAGCACAAGACGGAGATCGGCGCGGGAGCGTTCGTGGGCTCGAACTCGTCGCTGGTGGCGCCGCTCAAAATTGGGGCAGGGGCGTACATCGGATCGGGGAGCGTAATTACCAAGGACGTGGCGGCGGATGCGCTGGCGCTCGAACGGTCGGACCAGGACGTGCGGCCGGGATGGGCTGAAAAATTCCGCACCATGATGGCGCGCCGGAAGGCAGCCGCCGGCAAGTGAGCCGCGTTAAGAACGGACATATTGTTTGATTTGATCGGGTCGCTGGCGTCACTTACGGCACATGAGGGGGCGCTGGGCCGGACACGATTCTCGTTTCGGGGCGCGGGCAAGCGAAAGGCTTATCGATGTGTGGGATTGTCGGCATTCTCGGCAGCAAGCCCGTCGCGACGGACCTCGTCGACGCGCTGCGCCGGCTTGAGTATCGCGGCTACGACAGTGCCGGCATCGCGACCGTCGAGAACGGGCACCTGGAGCGGCGGCGCGCCGAAGGCAAGCTGCGTAACCTTGAGACGCGCCTGCTGTCCGAGCCGCTGAGCGGGCACACGGGCATCGGGCATACGCGCTGGGCGACGCACGGGCGTCCGACGGAGCGCAACGCGCATCCGCACATGACGGCGGCCGTGTCGGTGGTCCACAACGGCATCATCGAAAATTTCCGCGAGCTGCGCACAGAGCTCTCGGCCAAGGGCCACACGTTCGAGACCGACACCGATACCGAAGCCGTAGTGCACCTCGTGACCGACGAGATGCAGCGCGGGGCGGGTCCGGTGGACGCGGTGAAGGCGGCGCTTGGCAAGCTGCGCGGCGCATTCGCGCTCGGCATCATTTTCGCCGGTGAAGACGACCTGATGATCGCGGCGCGCCAGGGCAGCCCGCTCGCCATCGGTCACGGGCGAGGCGAAATGTATCTCGGCAGCGACGCCATCGCGCTCGCGCCGTTCACCGATGCGATCACCTATCTCGAAGAGGGCGACTGGGCGGTGATGCGCCGCGCGGGCGTCAACGTGTTCAACCGCGACGGCGAAGCGGTGACGCGGCCGCAGATCAAGTCCATCGCCAGCTCCCTGCTGGTCGACAAGGGCAACCATCGCCACTTCATGGCGAAGGAAATCCACGAGCAGCCGGAAGTCATCAGCCACACGCTCGCGAACTATCTCGACATGGCGAACGCGCGCGTGACCATTCCGGATCTCGGCGTCGATCTCGCCAAGATCTCGCGCGTCACGATCTCGGCGTGCGGCACGGCGTACTACGCGGGCCTTGTGGGCAAGTATTGGATCGAGCGCTATGCGCGCCTGCCGGTCGAGATCGATGTGGCCTCCGAGATGCGCTACCGCGAGGCGCCGCTGCCGGAAGGAGGGCTCGCGCTGTTCGTCTCGCAATCCGGCGAGACGGCCGATACGCTTGCGACGCTGCGCTATGCGCGCGCGAACGGCCAGCGCATCGGCAGCGTCGTGAACGTGCGCACCTCGACCATCGCGCGCGAGTCGGACGCGGTGCTGCCGACGCTGGCGGGACCTGAAATCGGCGTTGCCTCCACCAAGGCGTTCACGTGCCAGCTCGCGGCGCTTGCCTGCCTCGCGATTGCGCTCGGGCGCGCCCGCGGCGTGCTGACGGAGGCGCAGGAGCAGGAGCTCGTGTCGGCGCTGATCGAAGTGCCGCGGCTGATCTCGTCGATGCTGCACAACGAAGAGCAGTTCGTGGAGCTGGCCCAGAAGCTCTCCAAGGCCCGTGACGTGCTCTACCTGGGGCGCGGATCGAGCTATCCGCTGGCGCTCGAAGGGGCGCTCAAGCTCAAGGAAATCTCCTACATCCACGCCGAGGGGTATGCGGCGGGCGAGCTGAAGCACGGGCCGATCGCGCTGATCGACGAAAACGTGCCGGTGATCGTCGTGGCGCCCGATGACGACCTGCTCGAAAAAACCATCTCGAACGTGCAGGAAGTGGCCGCGCGCGGCGGGCAGATCATATTGATTTCAAACGCTGATCCGGAAAAAATCGGGTGTGAGCTGGCGGCCCACATCGTGCCCCCCAAGGCGCACGCGTTGACCAATCCGCTGATCTATGCGGTGCCCGTGCAGCTTCTTGCCTATCATACGGCCGTCTTCATGGGGACGGACGTCGATCAGCCCCGCAACCTGGCGAAGTCGGTCACGGTAGAATGAGGGGATAAGCCCGGCCACACTGCCGCCGCGGATTTGCCTCTTCGATCTGGTTGACCTAAAGGTTCGCGGGGTGCTGCGTCTGGATAAGCGGCTGGGAAAAGTGCGCATGGTCGGTGCGACGCATCGGGGGCTACGTCTATTTCGTTCGCTCAGCACGCCTTCAGGCGTGATGCTGGCGGGCGGGTTGCTGGCTGCGGCCGCCGTGTTGCCGCTCGTGACGGGCTTGCCATTGGTGACTGACGCGGCCGCTCAGGAGGCGGCGCCCGCCAAGCCGGCTGCCCCACCTAAGCGCCTGACCGCGGCCCAGCAAGCCAAGCAGATGAAAGACGCCAAGGCTGCGGCGGAAGCTCAGCGGGAAGGCGCGGCCGCCGGCCAGCGCGCCTATGCAGCGGGCATCAAGGCTTTCGAGGGCGGAGACATTCAGGGCGCCGAGCAGCAGCTCAGCGTCGCTCTTTCGGGCGGCGGACTGCCCAACGCGCAGATGGCGCGCGCGCTTTATTATCGTGGATCGGCCTATCGCCAGCTCGGACGGCCGGCGCAGGCGATCTCGGATCTCACGACGGCCGTCTGGCTCAAGGGCGGCTTGCCGGATGATCTCAAGGCGAAGGCCGTCGAGGCCCGCAAGCTCGCCTATCAGGAAGCCGGTCTCGGTACGTCGCCGCCGCCGGTCGGAGCCGCGCCCCTTGACCAGAGCGCGGCCGCGGCTGCTCCGAAGGCGGTCACGGGCACGCAAATCGTACAGGTGACGGAACAGGGCTTCTGGAGCGGCGTCTCCATGCCGTCGTTGCCCTCTTTGCCGACCTTCGGCGGCGGCCAGCCGACGCAGACGGCGGAGGCCGCGGCCCCCGCGGCTCCCGGCGCGCAGCAGCCGTCCTCGTTCTGGAATTTCCTGCCGTCGTTCGGCGGCGGGGCCTCGCAGCCGGCGGCCGAGGGCGTGCCGCCGGAGGCCGCAGGCTTCTCGACCACGACGGTCGCGGCTTCGTCCGAGGCTGGATCGGCCCCTGCGATGGGGTTTGCAACAACCGCAGAGCCGGCGCAGATGGCCCAGCCTACGGCCTGGGATACGCAGACGGCCACGTCCGCTGCAACGCATGCCGCGCCCTCGCAGTCGGTAGTCGCGAGCCTCGCGCCGCCGCATGACGCTTACGTGCCGCCGCCGGCTGCGCCCGCGGCTCCGGTCGCCGCCGCGCCAGACGCATCCGCCGGCACCAGCAACCCGCTCGCCGGCGCTGGGCAGGCCGTGACTGGTTTCTTCAGCAACATGTTCGGCTCATCGTCCGGAACCCAACCGGCGCCCGCGGCCGATGCCGTGACGACCGGATCGACAGAGGCTCAGCCCGGCGGCTGGAGCGGAGACACGTCGGTCGTGACCTCGCAGACATCGTCGATGGTTCAGCGCGGCCCCGAGTCGCCGCCCTCTTCGGCGGGTGCGGACGCCTCGTCCTGGACGACCCAGAGCCAGGGCGCTGCGGCGAAGCCTGCGCCTCAGAAAGTCGCGAACGCCGCGCCCACGGCTGCGGCGGGGAACTACAAGCTTCAGGTCGCCGCCGTGCGCTCGCGCGAGGAAGCCCAGAGCCTGGCGCAGTCTTTGTCGACCTATCCGGCGGTGCAGAACGGTACGGTGCGGACCGAGATCGACGAGGCGGTGATCGGCAGCATGGGCACCTTCTACCGGGTCAGGCTCGGCCCCTACGCCGATGCCAAGGAACCGGGGCAGCTCTGCGCCACGCTGAGGCCGCAGGGCTTCGATTGCCTCGTGGTGACGCAGTAACAGGCGATGCCTGCGGCCGCGCGGCGCCTCGGCGTGGGCCCGAGCAGTGTTGACGAGTGGGGGCGCGAGACCCCACGATGGCTGCCATGAGCAAGCAGTCCGGTAAGCCTCCTCCCAAGAGCGACGACAGCCACGCCCTTTCGGCTGGTTTGCAA
Source organism: Hyphomicrobium sp. (assembly GCF_019744875.1). GTDB lineage: Bacteria > Pseudomonadota > Alphaproteobacteria > Rhizobiales > Hyphomicrobiaceae > Hyphomicrobium_C. The sequence goes on from NZ_JAIETU010000004.1 coordinate 71,986, forward strand.
CGCTTGGCGACCGATGACGGCGCTCCGCTCCGCATTGGCGCGCGGCTGCGCAACTACTTCCTCACGGGACTGATTATCGTCGGGCCGGTGACGCTCACGATCTACATCATCTGGTGGGTGATCAACGTTACGGATGCGTGGCTGAAGCCGTTCGTGCCGAGCGCCTACCTGCCGGATACGTATCTGCCGTTCTCCGTGCCGGGCATCGGGCTCTTGTTCGGCATCGTGTTCCTGACGCTGATCGGCGCGCTCACCGCCAACCTGATCGGCCGGTCGATGATCTCGTTCGGCGAGATGGCGCTCGACCGCATGCCGATCGTGCGCAACGTGTACCGGGCGCTGAAGCAGTTCTTCGAGTCGCTGGTCTCGGCGACGGCGACCGGAAACCAGCAGGCCGGATTCCAGAAGGTCGGGCTGATCGAGTTTCCCTCGAAGGGATTGTGGTCGATCGTGTTCGTGACGGGCGAGACCAAGGGCGAGATCGGCGTCACGAAACCGGGCGGCGAGGACGACCTCGTGACGGTGTTCATGCCGACGGGCATCGTGCCGCCGACCGGGTTCATCTGCTTCGTGCCGCGGCGTGACGTGACGTTTTTGAAAATGAGCGTCGAGGATGCGGCGAAGATCGTCATCTCGGCGGGCATGGTGGTGCCCGACTACGAGGCGCGCCTGAAGCAGCTTGCCGACATGGCCGTCAAGACCGAGGGCAAGCGCGTGGTGTTGCCGGGGCAATCGCCGGGTGCGCCCGGTGCTGGCGTGCCGCCGCCGGCGGGCGGGGCTTAGACCGCTTTTCGATCTTTCAGACTCAACGGTGTTCCGAGGGTAGGGGTGGGGGGATGCCCAACGCTGCCGTTCGGGGTTCTCCCCTCCTAGCCTCCCCCACAAGGGGGGAGGGACGAGCGTACGGGGAGAGGCTGGCGCGCGTGTGCTCGGCGCGTCTTGGTTACGCGGCGCGGAAGAGGCGGATGGCTTCATCGCATTCGAAGACGTAGAGCAGGCGGCGGAGCGCTTCGCCGCGCTCGGTCGTGAGGTGCGGGTCGGCCGACAGGATCATGCGCGCGTCGTCGTGGGCTGCTGAGAGGAGCTCGGAAAATCCAGCCCCGCCCGCGACGCGGAATTCCGCTTCGCCACTTTGGCGCGCGCCCAGCACTTCGCCGCCGCCGCGCAGCTCCAGATCCTTTTCCGCAATCAGGAAGCCGTCCTCGGTGTCCTCCATCATGGCGAGCCGTTCCTGCGCCGTGCGCGTCAGCGGTTCCGCGTAGAGCAGCATGCAGAAGCTCTCGCGGCTGCCGCGTCCCACGCGGCCGCGCAACTGGTGAAGCTGGGCCAGCCCAAACCGCTCGGCGTGCTCGATGACCATGATGTTGGCGTTCGGCACGTTGACGCCGACCTCGATGACGGTGGTCGCCACCAGCACCTTCAGATTGCCGTCGGCGAAGGCGGCCATGGTGGCGTCCTTGGCGGTTGCATTCATGCCGCCATGCAGGAGGCCGACGCCCTCGCCGAGCACCTGCGTGAGATGGGCGTGGCGTTCTTCGGCGGCGGCGAGATCCGAAACATCTGAGGATTCGATAAGCGGGCAGACCCAATAGACCTGCGCGCCCTCGGCCAGTTGCGCCTTGATGCGGGCGATCAGTTTTTCCATCAGGCCGTTCGCGATCTGCTTGGTCACGATCGGTTTGCGGCCTGCGGGCTTTTCGGTGAGCTTCGAGACTTCGAGGTCGCCGTAGTGGGTCATGAGAAGGGTGCGCGGGATCGGCGTCGCGGTCATTACGAGCATGTTGGCGCCGCCGCCTCCGCCTTTGGTCTGCAACGCAAGCCGCTGGTGGACGCCGAAGCGGTGCTGCTCGTCGATGACGGCGAAGGCGAGATCGTGGAAGACGACATCGGCCTGAAAGAGCGCGTGGGTGCCGATCAGGATGTCGATGTCGCCGGCGTCGAGGCGCGCGAGGATGTCGTCGCGGACGCGGCCCTTTTCGCGGCCCGTGAGCAGGCCGACGCGGATGCCGGCTTTCTCGGCCAGCGGCGCGATGGTCTCCATGTGCTGGCGGGCAAGAACTTCTGTCGGCGCCATGAGCGCCGATTGCGCGCCCGCTTCGACGGCGACCGCCATCGCAAGCAGCGCGACCACCGTCTTGCCCGAGCCGACGTCGCCCTGCAGCAGGCGCAGCATGCGGCGCGGCGCGCTGATGTCGGCCTCGATCTCGCGGAGCGCCGTTTTCTGCGAATTGGTGAGTGCGAACGGCAGGGCGTCGATGATCTTCGCGCGCAGCCTGCCGTCGCCGTGCACGGGGCGTCCGCGCTGGGCCTTGAAGCTCTCGCGGACCATGGCGAGGGCGAGCTGGTTGGCCAGCAGCTCATCGTAGGCGAGGCGCTGGAGCGGTGCGCTGCCCGGGGAAACGTCGGCGGCGTCTTCCGGGTGGTGGAGGCGCTTCAGGGCCTCGGCGAACGACGGCCAGCCGCGCTGCTTCAACCAGGCGGCGTCCTGCCATTCCTGCATCGGCGGCACGCGTTCGAGCGCCTGGCGCTCGGCCTTGAGCAGCACTTTGCCGGAGAGCCCGCCGGTCAGCGGATAGACCGGCTCGAGGAGGGGAAGATCGCCGCGATTGTCGGGGGCGACGATGTAGTCGGGGTGCGCCATCTGCAGGGTCTCCCCGTAGCGCTCGACGCGGCCCGAGACGTAACGCTCCTCGCCAACCGGGAGCTGGCGCTCAACGAACGAGCGCTCGACGCGGAAGAAGACGAGGTCCAGGCGGCCGGTTTCGTCTTCGGTCGCGACCTTGTAGGGGGCCTTGGTGTTGCCGCGCGGCGGGCCCTTGTGCTTCAGGACGCGGACCTTGAGGGTGGCGATGGTGCCGGGAAGGGCTGCCGCCACGGTGGGCTCGGCGCGGCGGTCGATGACGCCGGTCGGCAGATGCCAGAGCATGTCGATGACGCGCGGGAGAAGAACCCCCGGCGGCAACCGCAGGGCCTTCTTGAGCAGCGCAATGACGCGCGGGCCGACGCCCTTGAGGACCTCCGCCGACGCAAACAGGGGTGTGAGCTCTGGAGGCCGCATGACGCAGGAAGCCGGGTTCGCGTGAAGGCTCGGGGGCGCCTGCGGCGACGCGGGCGCTCCGAGAAGGGTAGGACGGGCTGACATCGACCGGCCAGGGCGCTATATGACACCCCTCGACGGGCGACGCAAAGCGCTGCCGGATTTCCCTTGTTCTGCCGTGCTGATCATCCGAAAACCGGCGTCTTCCGGATGCGGAATGGACGGGGTTCTTCCAACAGCGCCGATCGGCAGGCTCCGTCGCCGGTTGGCATCGATCAGGTCTCTGGTGGGTTCGGATGATGAGCGAGGACATCGAGGTCCGCCGCAGGCGTGCGGTGTGGCGCGCGGGGCATCGGGGCACCAAAGAGCTCGATATCCTGGTCGGGCGCTTTGCCGACGCGCATCTCGGCACGATGGACGACAGTGAGCTTGCCCGCTTCGAGGCGTTTCTCGCGCTCAGCGAGCCGCAGTTGCAAGCCTGGCTCCTGGCGCCGGAGGCGGCAAGCGCGGAGGGCGAGTTTGCCGAGATCGTGACGGCGATCCGCAAATTTCACGGTCTCGGGTGAAACGAGACCCAAGCGACGTGGCCTCGCGCGAGGCGAGGCCCGCGCGAGCGGGGTACGTGTAAGACGAAGCGATTGACGAAGGCTGTGCGGCACATGAGCGAGCGGGCGGATCTGATCTTTACGGGCGTGCCGGAAGGGCTCGATGCGCTCGTGCTCGCGCGGCTCGTGGAGGAAGCGGCGGACGGCGCGCGTTCCGGCCTGCTGCTGCATGTGGCGCGCGATGACCGCCGTCTCGACGTGCTGGAAGGCCAGCTCAAGTTTTTTGCGCCCAAGGTGCGCGTCGTGCCGTTTCCGGCGTGGGATACGGTGCCCTACGATCGCTCGGGGCCGAATGCGGAGATCGTGGCGAAGCGCATCACTGCGCTTTCGCGGCTGGCGCTCGGCAACCGCAGCGAGCCGGTGGTGGTGCTGACGACCGTCAACGCCGTGCTGCAGAAGGTGCCGCCGAAAGCGTTCATCCGCACGGCCATGAAGAGCCTTGCGCCCGGTCAACGCGTCGATCTCAACCGTCTCGTCGCGCGTCTCTCGCGGGCGGGCTACACGCGCACCGGCACGGTGATGGAGCAGGGCGAGTTCGCGGTGCGCGGCGGCATTGTCGATCTCTTTCCGCCGGGGCGGCAGAACCCCGTGCGGCTCGACTTCTTCGGCGACACGCTGGAGACCATCAAGGCGTTCGACGCCGAGACGCAGCGTACATCGAAGGTGCTGCGCAAGCTGATCCTGATGCCGGTGTCCGAAGTGGCGTTCGGAGAGGCGGCGACGGCGTTGTTCCGCACGCGCTACGTGGAATTGTTCGGCGGCGCGACGGGCGACGATCCGCTCTACGAAGCGGTCAGCAGCGGGCGGACCTATGCGGGCCAGGAGCACTGGCTGCCGTTCTTCCACGAGACGCTCGAAACTCTGTTCGACTACATGGACGGCGCGGTCGTCAGCTTCGACAATCTTGTCGACGACGCGGTCAAGAGCCGCTTCGAGCAAATCAAGGAGCACTACCTCGCGCGCACGGAAGGGCTCGAGACGGAGCGCTTCGGCGCGCCGCCCTACAAGCCCGTGCCGCCGGACCTGATGTTCCTCAATGCGGGCGGCTGGAAGAAGGCGCTGGCGGGGCACAAGGTCGTGCGGCTGACGCCGTTCGAAATGACAGAAGGCGCCGGAGTGCGTCCCTGGCGGGGCCGTGGCGGGCGCTCGTTCGCGCCTGAGAGGCAGAACCCGGACGGCAACGTGTTCGATGCCGTCGTGGGGCACATCAAGCGCGTGCAGGGCGAGCACCGGCGCGTGATCGTGGCGGCGTGGACCACGGGTGCGCGCGAGCGGCTCGGCTCGTTGCTGGCCGATCACGGGCTCAAGTCGCAGGCGAAGGTCGAGGGTTACGCTGACGCGCTGGCGCTCGATCCCAACGTCACGGGGCTTGCGGTGCTGGGGCTCGAGCAAGGCTTCGAGACCCCCGAGCTGGTGGTGGTGGCGGAACAGGACATCCTGGGCGATCGTCTCGTGAGGCCACGCCGCAAGGCGAAAAAGGCCGCCGACGTCCTGACCGAGGCGACCAGCCTTTCTGTCGGCGATCTCGTCGTGCACGCGGACCACGGCATTGGGCGCTTCGCGGGCCTCAAGACGATCACTGCGCTGGGTGCACCGCACGATTGCCTGGAGCTCAAGTATCACGGCGGCGACACGCTCTATCTTCCGGTCGAGAACATCGAACTGTTGTCGCGCTACGGCTCGGACGACGGCACGGCGCAGCTCGACAAGCTCGGCGGCGTGGCCTGGCAATCGCGCAAGGCCAAGCTCAAGAAGCGCCTGCGCGAGATGGCGGGCGAGTTGATCAAGATCGCGGCAATGCGGCAGCTTCGCGAAGCCCCGGTGCTCGCGCCGCCTGCGGGCGCCTACGACGAGTTCGTGGCGCGGTTCCCCTACGAAGAGACCGAGGACCAGACGGCGAGCATCGAGGCGGTGCTGGGCGATATGCAATCGGGCCGCCCGATGGACCGGCTGGTGTGCGGCGACGTCGGCTTCGGCAAGACGGAAGTGGCGCTGCGGGCGGCGTTCGTGGCGGCGATGAACGGCTTGCAGGTGGCGATCGTCGTGCCGACGACGCTGCTGGCGCGGCAGCATTCGCGCACCGTCATGGAGCGCTTCAAGAACTTGCCGCTGAAGCTCGCGCAGGCCTCGCGTCTCGTCTCGGCCAAGGATCTCACCGACGTCAAGGACGGCATCAAGAACGGCACGATCGATATCGTGGTCGGAACGCATGCGCTGCTCGGCAAGCAGATCGACTTCCAGCGCCTGGGCCTGCTCGTGATCGACGAGGAGCAGCACTTCGGCGTGACGCACAAGGAGCGGCTGAAGCAACTGCGCGAGGACGTGCACGTGCTCACGCTGTCGGCGACGCCGATCCCACGCACGCTGCAGTTGGCGCTGACGGGCGTGCGCGAGCTGTCGCTGATCACAACGCCGCCGGTCGACCGGCTTGCGGTGCGCACCTACATCTCGCAGTTCGATCCGGTCATTCTGATCGATGCGCTGAAACGCGAGCGCGATCGTGGCGGGCAGACGTACTACGTCGCGCCGCGCATTTCCGATCTCGAGGAGGTGTCGGAGTTCCTGCGCGAGGCGGTGCCGCATCTCAAGGTGGCGGTGGCGCACGGCCAGCTCGCGCCGACCGAGCTGGAAGACATCATGACCGCATTCTACGAGGGCCAGTACGACGTGCTGCTGGCGACCGCGATCGTGGAATCCGGCCTCGACGTGCCGAACGCGAATACGTTGATTGTGCATCGCGCCGACATGTTCGGGCTGGCGCAGCTCTATCAGCTCCGCGGACGCGTGGGCCGGTCGAAGCGGCGTGCGTATGCGTACTTCACGACGCCGCCGGGGAAGGCGCTGACGGAAGGCGCGGAGAAGCGCCTCAAGGTTCTGCAGTCGCTCGATACGCTCGGTGCGGGGTTCTCGCTTGCCTCGCACGATCTCGACATTCGCGGTGCGGGCAACCTGCTCGGCGAAGAGCAATCGGGACATATCCGCGAGGTCGGCTTCGAGCTTTATCAATCGATGCTGGAGGAGGCGGTCGCGGCGCTCAAGGGCGGCGATCTGGAAGCGGCCGACCAGTGGAGCCCGGAAATCTCGATCGGGCTCTCGGTGCTCATTCCGGAAACCTACGTGGCGGATCTTCAGTTGCGGCTCGGGCTCTACCGGCGGCTGTCGGCGCTCGAGACGCGCGAGGAGATCGATGCGTTCGCAGCGGAGTTGGTGGATCGGTTTGGCGAACTTCCGGCCGAGGTCGATCACCTGCTCGACGTCATGGAGATCAAGGGGCTGTGCCGGATTGCGGGTATCGCGAAGGTGGAGGCCGGCACCAAGGGCTGCGTCATCTCCTTCCATCGCAATACCTTCGCGAACGCACAGGGGCTTGCGCAATTCCTGCAGACTTCGCGCGGGAAAGCGAAGGTCCAGCCGGATCACAAGATCATCTTCAAGGGCGACTGGGACCTGCCGCAGGTGCGCTTCAAGGGTGTGCGCGCGCTAATCTCGACGCTTGCCGAGATCGCAGCCAAGGGCGCGAAGGCGGCTTAGCCGCGGCGTGCGTCTGGCCGGGCGGGGGGTGATCCAATCTTGCGTTTTGTGCAAGGCCCGCGCGCGCTAGTCTCACGCATCGTGAGGGAGAAGCGCATGGCGAAGATCGTCTTCGGAATGAACCTGTCCCTGGATGGGTACATCGATCCCGACAAATTTGAACCCGATGACGTGCTGTTCCGTCATTGGATCGAGCATGTGGGCGGCCTGACCGCGAGCGTGTACGGGCGTCGTATGTACGAGACCATGCGCTATTGGGACGACGAGCATCCCGAGTGGAGCCCCGAGCGGCGCGACTTCGCTGCGGCGTGGCGGCGCTTGCCGAAATGGGTGGTGTCGCGTTCGCTGACGGCGGTCGGCCCGAACGCTACGCTCGTCGAGGATGCCGGGGCCGTGGTGCGAAGACTGAAGCGGGAGTTCGACGGAGAGATTTCCGTGTCCGGGCCGGAGCTCGCGCAAAGCCTGACCGAGCTTGGTCTCATCGATGAGTACCGGCTTTATTTTCACCCCGTCGTGCTCGGGCGCGGCATGCCATTTTTCGCCGGGCCGAGGCCGCCGCTTCGTCTCGTGGCGAGTGAGCGGATCGGCGGAGATGTTGTCCGGCTGACGTACGTTCCTGCGTGATCGCGCGTCGTGTCTTGATGGATTGCGCCGATGCGGGTGAGGGCGTTGGCTGTTACTTTGCGCCGGTGGCGCTTTCTGATGTCGTGCTGCCTGACGTCGCTTCGCCTGATGTCGCTTCGCCAGGTGTCGGGGCTGCGGTCCGGTTTGCGGCCGGGCCCTCCACCAGCACCATGTAGAGCGCCACGGCTGTCATGACCGCCAGCAGTGCGCCGCTCACCTTCGCAAAAATCTTGGCGGCTGCGGGCCATTGACCCGGAGCGTAGACGCCGAACAAGGTGGCGATCCACAGGAGCGGCCAAAGCACGATGAGATCGACGCGAATGTTGCAATTCGCGTCGCACAGGGTGCCGTTGGCGATCAGCACCTCGTAGGCCGTGTAAGCCAGCCACACGAGCGCTGCGACGATCGCGCCCAGGCGCGGTTGGCGGATGGCTGCGATCGCGAAGTAGCAGGTCGCGGCCGCGGCGACGACTATGAAAAAGTACATCGTCTTTCTCTCGTCGGGTCAGAGCCCTTGTCCGGACAGAGCTGTCATGCCGGCGCGGCGCAGAGGACGTGATGGCCTTTCTACGCCGCGCTTATCACCATGCGCTCCGAACGGCGAAGGTCAACCCGGCAAGCACAACCAGGCGCCCAAGCAGGTTTTGGGCGACGACACCTTGCACGCCATCTGCGAGGCGCGGCACGTCGTTGTGCCCGAGCCGTCTTCGCACTTCAGGCTGACAGGGCCTTTGCCCTCGCGGCCCTGCCCGTAAATGATGTTTTTTAGACCGTTCGTTGCAAAGAGCGCAGCGACATCATGGCTCGCGAACTCGCCGACGGATCCGACTCTGACGCAGTCGGCTTGAGCCGTCGCCGAAAGTGCGCAGATGATCGCCATGGCGGCTAAGCCGATTTTGAAATTGCGCATTTGCCCCTCAGTAAAATTACCTATCCAAGTCTAAGAAACTAGGGGAGCGCGTGGCCCGCTACAACAGAGACGACCCCGCGCGGGCGCGGATATCCCGCGAGGAGCCCGAAAGCGTGCCGCAATTGCCACGCTTCTCGCGGCCGCAAGGTGCTCACGAAAAGCAGAAGCTCGGGTCAGAGGCCGGCTAAGGCCGAGCGGCGGATTTTTCCGTTGGCGGTGCGCGGCAGGTGGTCGAGGAAGCGGATCTCGCGCGGGCATTTGTAGGCGGCGAGGCGCTCGGCCGCGTACGCCATGATGGCGGCGGCGTCTGCGGTTGCGCCCGGTTTCAGAACCACGAACGCGCCGACGACGTGCACGTCCGCACGCACGGCCAGCTCGGTGCAGGCAACCTCGGCGATGTCCGGGTGATTGGCGAGCACGCTTTCCACCTCAGCGGGTGAGACGCGGTAGCCGAGCGCCTTGATGATCTCGTTGTTGCGGCCTTCGTGCGTGATGTAACCCTCGGCGTCCATGCGGCCGAGATCGCCGCCGATGAACCAATCGCCGCGCGCGATGTCCAACTGCTCAGCGGGGCGGTTCCAATAGCCGAGCATTAGGCCGCGATCCGAGCGGTGCACGGCGATCAGACCTTCCGTGTCCGGGGGGAGCGGTTCGGTGCCCTCCGTGACGGGAATGATCGCGACGTGGCGGCCGGGCTGAGCCTTGCCGACCGCGCCGGGCTTCTTCGGCACGGAGGGTGCGGTCGAGATGTAGGTCGAGAGCTCGCTCATGCCGAGGCCTTCGAAAAGGCTCGTGCCGGTGCGGCCGCGCCAGTCGTCGAAGAGATCGGGCGGCGGGGCTTCGCCTGCGATCAGCGCGTGGCGCAGCGTCGGCACCGAGGACGGCGCGACGTCGGTATATTTCAGGATCTGGCGCATGAGCGAGGGCACGCCCGCAAAGATCGTCGCGCCATTGCTGTTGATCAGGCGCGGCCACAGCATGGGATCTTTCGGGCCGGTGTAAATGAGGGCGGTGGCGCCGTTGGCCCAGGGGTCCGTCAGGCCGACGCCGAGGGTGAACGTCCAGTTGAAGGCGCCCGCATGGAAGACGCGGTCGGCTGCCGTGATGCCGTACCAGCCCTGATACATGGGCGTGCGTCCCACCGCGACGCGCTGGGCGTGCAGCACGCCTTTCGGATTGGCTGTCGTGCCCGACGTGTAGATGAGGAAGGCGGGCGCTTCGGCGAGCGTGTTCGCGTAGTCCGCGCGCGGGCCTTCGCGCATCATGCGGGTCACGTCGTCCGGCGAGAGGATGCGGGGCGCGCGGGAGAGGCGCGACGTGTCGAGCGGCGTGGCGCAGGCGATGGCGGAGGCGCCGCTGTCCTCGGCGAGGAACAGCGCTTCGCCGTCCGTCAGCTGGTTCGAGGCCGGCAAGGCGATGAGGCCGGCGGCGACGGCGCCGAAAAACAGGATCGCGTAGGCGGACGTATTGTCGAGGCGGATCATGATGCGATCACCCTCGGCGAAGCCGGCCGCGCGCAAGGCGCCGGCCGTGCGCAACACGGCGTCTTCGAGATGGGCATAGGTCCAGATCTCGGATGGTGCGGGCGCGGAGGCATCCGCCATGACGATGAGCGCGGGTTTGGCGGGTGTCGACGCGGCCGCGCCTGCGAGGCAGTAGCGGGCCATGTTGAAGGGGGGATTTGCGGCAGGCGTATAGAGGGGCGTGTACATCAAGGCGGTGCGCTGGGGTTCTCGATTGGAGGGGTCACCAGCTCATGCCACGGGGGTGGCGGCGCGTCGAGGGTCGTGAAGCGGAGATGCGCGCCGGGATGTAGCGGATGCTCAGTGGGGTGCGGGCGAATTGCGCTCGTCACGCGCTCGAGGAAGGCCGGCTTACGCGCCGCCCGAGCCGTGGTTTGTTGCCGACAAACGGAGGGTGGCGACGCTTAAGCGTGACGAAGACGTGAAAACCCCTCTATCCCCGGGCTCAGCGCATCAACTTTATGAAGAAGGCCTTAGGCGAAAATGCGCGCAATGCTCGCCACAAGATTCCAAACGCCGACGCCGGCGTTTGAAATTGTGCCAACTTGCTCCGTAAACCTCTCCCAGGCCGCCTTTGCTTCCGGCTTGTTTTGATTCCCGCTAGCGATATGCGTCCGAACGATATCCAGCTGGCTCCGTAGGAAATCGGCGTTTCGCGCGTTGCTGCTTTCCACGATCGACATGAGAGCGGTCAAGTCCGTCAGCCCTTGGTTCACGATATTGACGTCTTGCGTGCCGCTGCCTGCGTTCACAATCGCGCCGGGAGATCCGGAGATGTTCGTTGTGTTCGCTTCAATTTTATGGTCGCCGATATTCACAACATACGACATCGACCGCGCATTTCCGCTTTGGGCGTTTTCGATCGCAGACTTGAGTTGTTGCAAGAAATTCTTGTCGTTGCTCATTATTCTGTAAATCGTGCGACCGTTTGTGAAGATATTGAGATAGTAGCGATCGATATATTCCTTGAACAGCCAATAAACTGCCGCTGCGGAGGCGATGAAAGCAATTGCTGATAGCGCGCCGGTGGCCGCAGGAGGTTGCGGAGAAGGGTGTGTTGAAAATCCGAAATATCCCACAGCGGTAAAAACAACGAATACCAATAACGCGAGTTCCAGTGCGTACTTAACGTACTTGCGTTTGGCGCCCGTCGGAGCCACCTCCATAGATACAATGTTGCTAATCTGATGTGATCTCGACCCCGCGATAATGAAGCTTCGTTCGATCCTCAGAATGTCATCTCGAATTCGTTCGTACTGTGCCCCGTCTGGCGAGTTCCCGGTCATGTATAGCTACCTAAATTGGCAAAGATCACCATACGCTCGCGCGTACCGTCAAAGGCATAGGCAATCGAGCAAATCCGCCGGTTGCCGTTTTCATCAATATATTATCGCGTGCTCAGAGGCCCCCATTGGTCTGTGATCATAGCATCGTGTCGACGGGAGGCAACTGCCGTTGGTCCTGGCGCAGGTCGCCTCCGTCCCCCATTACGCAATTGATTATGTGCGTAAGCGGTGACGTCGAGAGCGAAACGTCTGCTGCACGTCTGCTTGAGTTCACGATGGGGGGCTCGTGTTGCGCGAAGTGCGCACACGTACGCCTCACATCTTCTCGCCCGGAAGGCGGCTGGCCTGTTTCACCCAGGCCGTGAACTGGGCTTCGTCGAAGCTCGCGGTCTCGTAGATGTCGAGATAGCGCACGTGCGGTTGCTTCGAGGCGCCCGGCGGGACGGGGCGCAGGGATGCTCCGCGGAAGAAGGCCACTTTCACGAACCGCGCGTAGCAGTGGAAGCAGAGGAACCACACGTCGTCCTCCATGCCGTAGAACGGCGAGTTCCATTTGACGGCCTTGCGCACGCCGGGAACCGTGCTCGCGATGATCTCATCCAGGCGGCGGCCCAGGTCGCGCTTCCAGCCCGGCATGGCGGCGATGTAGGCCTGCACGGGCGCGTCGCCGTAACCCTTGGCGATCTGGGGATTGCCGCCCGAGAGAAGCTTGGGTTTGGCCGAGGTCTCATCCTGCCGCTGCGATGTGGTCTGGCGCTGCTTCGTGGCCTTCGCGGGCGCACGTTTGACGGCGGTCTTTTTCGGCGTGGCGGGGGTTTTGGTCGCCATGGCCACTCCTCGCGTTGAGACAGAGTTGAGATCGTCAGCTCTTCGGGCGGTCCCACCAGGTGTCGAGGTTGAAGCCGGAGAGGGGGATCGTCTCGGGATGAGCGAGCCGCTTCCACGACGCAATCCACTGGGCGGGCGAATGGAAGAGCGGGATCACATAGTGGCCCGAGAGCAGGACGCGGTCGAGCGCGCGCACTGAGGATACAAAATCCTCGTTGCTTTCGGCGGCCAGCAGGCTCGCGATCATGGCGTCCGCCGCTGCGTTCCTGACGCCCGCGTAGTTGTACGATCCGGGATCGACGGCGACTTTCGACGACCAGCGGAAGAGCTGCTCGTTGCCCGGCGAAAGCGACGACGGCCAAGTGAACTGGATCATGTCGAAGTCGTAGTCTTTCAGCCGCGCCTGGTACTGCGCGCTGTCGACGACGCGGACGCGTGCCCTGATGCCGAGCTTGGCGAGGTCGCCGGTGAACGCGCCGAGCAGGCGCTCCTGGCTCGTCGTGGCGGCGAGGATTTCGAACGTCAAGGGCGTGCCCGTCTTGTCGACGAGGCTGGTGCCCTTCATCGTGTAGCCGGCGGCTTCCAGCATCTCGAAGGCTATGCGGGCGTTGGCGCGGTTGTGCGGCGTGCCATCGCTTTCGGGCGCCCGGTAGGTGCCGTCCATGATCTCCGGCAGCACCGCGTTCGCGAACGGTGCCAGCAGCATGCGCTCGCGCTCGTCGGCGGGGCGGCCGTTCGAGGAGAGAAGCGAGCGTTCGAAATAGCTTTGGCTGCGCTTGTAGAGGCCGTGGAAGAAGCTCTTGTTGACCCATTCGAAGTTGAACAGATGGATGAGCGCGAGCCGGACGCGCTCGTCGGCGAAGACGGGACGGCGCGTATTGAAGACGAGGCCGGTCATGCCGGAGGGCAGCGCGATCGGCATTTCCTCGCGCACGATGCGCCCGTCGGCGACGGCCGGGAAATTATAGTTCTTGGCCCACGTGCCCGGATCGTCCTCGTTGCGCAGATCGATGTTGCCGGTCTTGAAGGCTTCGAACAGCGTCGTTCCCTCGCGGAAGTACTCGAAGCGGATCTCGTCGAAGTTGAAGCGGCCGCGATTGACGGGCAGGTCGCGTCCCCAATAGTCCGGGTTGCGCGCGTAGGTGATGGCGCGGCCGGGGTCGACGGATGCGATGCGATAGGGGCCGGAGCCGACGATGGGGGAGAGGGTCGTCTGGTCGAAGGTGTCTGCCGACATGGCGTGGCGCGGCAGGATCGGCATGAGCCCGAGAATGAGCGGCAGCTCGCGGTCGCTGGCGTCGGCGAACACGAAGCGGATCACGCGATCGGACAGAACTTCGGTTTTGGCGACCTTCTTGTAGTACGTGCGGTAGTTGGGGCGGCCCTTGTCGCGCAGGGCCTCGAACGAGAATTGGACGTCGGCTGTCGTCACCGGCTGGCCGTCGGAAAACTTCGCGAGCGGATTGAGGTGGAACGTGACCTCGCCGCGGGTTTCGGCCACGTCGATCTTTTCGGCGATGAGGCCATAGAGCGTGAAGGGTTCATCCTGGCTGCGCGCCATGAGGCTCTCGACGACGAACTCGCGGATGCCCTGCACGGGCTCGCCGCGCACGATCATCGGATTGAGGTTGTCGAAGGAGCCGGACGAGCCGAGCGTGACGCGGCCGCCCTTGGGCGCGTCCGGATTGACGTAGGGAAAGGCTGCGAACCCTTCGGCAAGGGCGGGGGCGCCATGCATGGCGATGCCGTGCGCGGGCTCGGCGCGGGCCGGCGCAGGAAAAAATCCCACGGTTGCCGCGAGGCACGCTGCCGCGATCGCCGGGAAAAATAATCGTCGCACCGATCTCTCCTCAGCCAGGCGGTCGCGGATGGCGGCTGCGGGCGGCCGCTTGGGGCAGGGCCGGGCGCGAACCTCGCGTCCGGAAATGACCGTCGGGATGCAACACCTTGGATTCGCTCGCACCGCGCTTGCTTCGTAGCACACCTTATGACCCATCAATTGGTGCGTGGATGAGGCAGGCGCGTTGCGCTATTGCAACGGATACGTCGTTTCGTCCTGTGCACGACTGGGCGGCGGCCCAACTGGCCACGGGATTGCCGTATTCGGGGCCTTATTGCCGCTCCGGATGACGCCGCGGGCGTCAGGGCGCGCGCTCCCATAATTGACATCGTTCGAGCGCTGCGGAAAGGGGCTGAGCCACCGGCCGGGGACGCCGGGCGGCTCCAGGACTGGCTCATATACGAAAGGTCGAATTTCCTATGTCGCAGAGAGATGGCATCGCAACCGGTTTCGGCCGCGGGATGTTGGCAGGCGGAGCCACGCTCGCCCTCATCGCCGGGTTGGCGTTGAGCGCACCGGCTGGAGCGCAGGACAAGAAGGACGCGCCCGCGCCTGCCGCGAAGAAAGAGGCACCGGCCGGCAAGGATGCACCCAAGGACGCAAAGGCGGCACCGGCCGGCAAGCAGAGCGCCTGGGTGAAGCTTTGCGAAAAGTCGCCGCTCGTCCACAAGGACAAGGACGGCAAAGAGGTCAAGGAAGAGAAGAACATCTGCCTGACGCATCATGAGCGTCTCGACGGAAACTCGGGCATGGTTCTCGTCTCGGCGGCGATCCGCCAGGTTGAGGGCAGCGAGCACGATCACCTGATGATCATGGTGCCGCTCGGAATGGCGCTCCCGCCCGGCCTTAAGGCTGCCGTCTACACCAAGGAGCAGTGGGAAAAGGCTGCCAAGAACGAGCAGGTCGACGACAAGGAGCTGAAGCCCGTCGATCTCAAGTACTCGCTCTGCCATTCCTCGGGCTGCACGGCTGAAATCGAGGCTACCAAGGACATCATCGACCAGATGAAGGCCGGCGGCGGCATCATGGTTCTCGCCATGAATGCGCAGGCCCAGCCGATCGGCTTCCCGGTTCCGCTTGACGGCTTCACCGACGCATTCGCTGGCAAGCCGGTCGACAACGCCGAGTACAAGAAGGCGCGCGGCCAGCTGATGGCTCAGATCCGCCAGAAGCAGCAGGAAGCCTACGAGAAGTTCCGCGCTGAGAAGATGAAGGAACTGCCGCCGCCTCCGGGTGGCGATGCGCCGGCCGCTGCTCCGGCTGCGAAGAAGTAAGGGGAATTCGCCCCACACGAAAAAGGCCGCTCTCACGAGCGGCCTTTTTTGTTTTCCGGGTTTTGATTTCCGGCGCTGGGTGCGCGATTGCGCGAGAAATGCGTGCTCGCGCGCCCAATGCCAACGGGCACTCGGTACGTCGGGCGATTGTCGGCGGCGGATGGCTTAGTGCGGCGGGCTGAAGACGCGGTAGCGTCCGTCCTCGTCCTCGACGAAGTAGTCGCTCAGCTGCGGATGGCGCAGCGGTTCGCCGCTCGTGTCGGGCAGCAGGTTCTGCTCCGAGACGTAGGCGATGTATTCCGTCTCCTCGTTCTCGGCCAGCAGGTGATAGTAGGGCTGGTCCTTGACGGGGCGGATCTCGGCCGGGATGGCGAGCCACCAATCCTCGGAATTGCTGAAGACCGGATCGATGTCGAACACGACGCCGCGGAACGCGTAGACGCGATGGCGCACGACCTGGCCGATCGCGTACTTCGCATTGCGGATAGCCGTTCCTGGCTCATTCCGCTTGCGGCGGCGCTGCGTCAATTTCTTCGGTTTTTGCGACATTGTCTCCGTCCCGCCCGCATACGAGGCGAGCGAGGTCGTGATGTCAACTCAACAGTGTAAGATGGTTGACGGCTGCGGCATCAGAACCCGTAAACCGCGCCGCGCTCGGGGTCTTTCTTGGCCACGAGGCGGGCGAGGTCGACGATGACCTTGGCCTGCTTCCAGGTCGCGTCGTCCTGCATTTTGCCGTCGATCATCACGGCGCCCGTGCCGTCGGGCATGGCCTCCAGGATGCGCTTGGCGAAGGCGACTTCCTTCTCGTCGGGCGAGAAGACGCGCTTGGCAATGTCGATCTGGGTCGGGTGCAGCGACCAGGCGCCGAGACAACCCTGGATGAACGCGTTGCGGAACTGCGCCTCGCAGGCGGCGCCGTCGGAGAAGTCGCCGAAGGGGCCGTAGAACGGCTTCAGGCCATAGGCGAGGCACGCATCGACCATCTTGCCGACGGTGTAGTGCCAGAGATCCTGCTGCGCGCGGGCGCGCGGGGCGTTGGCATCGGCCCCGGCATCGGCCAGCACGTTGTAGTCGGGGTGGCCGCCGCCGACGCGCGTGGTCTTCATGCCGCGCGATGCGGCGAGGTCTGCCGGGCCGAGGCTCATGCCGTGCATGCGCGGCGAGGCGGCGGCGATGGCTTCGACGTTCTTGACGCCCTCGGCCGTCTCGAGAATGGCGTGGATCATGATCGGCTTCTTGACGCCGTACTTGGCTTCGAGCTGGGCGAGGAGCTGATCGAGGTAGTGGATGTCCCAGGGGCCTTCGACCTTGGGCAGCATCATGACGTCGACCTTGTTGCCGGCCTCGCGCACGATCTCGATGACGTCGTCGAGCATCCAAGGCGAGTTGAGGCAGTTGATGCGCGTCCACAGGCCCGTGTCGCCGAAGTCGTTCTCGCGCGCCATCTGGATGAACCCGCGGCGGGCCGCTTCCTTGTCGCCGACCGGGATCGCGTCCTCGAGGTTGCCGAGGACGACGTCGACCTGGCTCGCGATCTCCTTGATCTTCGAGCGGATCTTCTCGTTATGCGGCGGCACGAAGTGGATCATGCGCTCGATGCGCACGGGGGCTGCGCGGAAGGGTTCGGGTGCGCCGATGGCGAGGGGGGCGAAATGCTTCGCGGGCGTGCGGACGGCGCTCATCGGGCGAACCTCGGTCTTGATTGGGAAATGGCAGAATGCGCGCGCACTCTAGTGCCCGAGCGGCGGGTGTCAACGCGGTGGTTTGCGCGCCGAAATCAGCGGGGTGAGCCGTTCAGCTCGCTTTTCGGGCGGTCGCTTTGGGCCCTCTCGCCGGGCGTGCGCCAGTCGATGACGTTCTCACGCGTCGGCTGCAGGGCGCGGTAGGGCGGCGGGACCTTGGTGTCCTCGGAGCCGGAGCGGCGCTTGAACTGGATCGAGCGGATCATCTCACGGATGCGGGGCTGGATCTCGGTGCGCCAGCGCGTGCCGCTGAAGACGCCGTAGTGGCCGACTCCGGCCTGCACATAGGTGTAGTGCTCGTCGAGCGGAATGTTCGGGCAGAGATCGTGGGCGGCCTGCGTCTGGCCGAGGCCGCAGATGTCGTCGCGCTCGCCTTCGACCGTCATGAGCGCGGTCTTGCGGATGGCCGAGCAATCGACGCGTTTGCCCCGGTGCATCATCTCGCCCTTGGGCAGGGCGTGATCCTGGAACACGGTCTTGATGGTTTCGAGATAGAACTCGGCCGGCAGGTCCATGACGGCGAGGTATTCCTCGTAGAACGTCTTGTGCTGGTTGACCGAGTCGCAATCGCCTTTGACGAGGTTCTCGAACAGCTTCATGTGCGCCTGCGTGTGGCGCTCGAGGTTCATGGTCATGAACCCGGTGAGCTGGATGAAGCCGGGATAGACGCGGCGGCCGAAGCCCGCGTTGGGGAACGGCACGTGATTGATGACGTTGTTCTCGAACCAGGAGAGCGGCTTTTCCTCGGCGAGCTTGTTGACCTGCGTTGGATTGCGGCGCGTGTCGATGGGGCCGCCCATGAGGGTCATCGAGGCGGGCTGCGCGGGATCGTTGTTGGCGGCCATGATGGCGGTTGCGGCGAGCGCGGGCACGGCCGGCTGGCACACGGCGATGACGTGCGTGTTCGGCCCCAGGAACTGGATGAACTCGATGATGTAGTCGATGAAGTCATCGAGGCCGAAGGGGCCGGTGAGGGCGGGGATGTCGCGCGAGTCGGCCCAGTCGGTGATGTAGAGGTTGTGCTCGGGAATCATCGCCTCGACCGTGCCGCGCAGCAGCGTGGCGTAGTGGCCGGACATCGGCGCGATGAGCAACACCTTCGGATCGTAGCGCTTGCCGACGACGTTCTCGTCGCGGTCGAAGTGCAGCAGATTGCAGAAGGGTTTCGTTAGAACAATTTCTTCTTTGACCGGTACCGTCAGGCCGTGGATCTTGGTGTCCTTGATGCCGAATTCCGGCTTGCCGTAGCGGCGCGTCATGCCCTCGAACACTTCGCAGGCGGCCGACAGGTTCTTGGCCAGTTCGGTGGAGTGGAAGGGATTGTACGGGGCGTCGAGCTGCGTTTTGAACGCCCGAGTCATAAGGCGGACCGGGTGCATCAGAGCGTGTGTGAGCTCATACGTGTAGTAGTGCATTAGCGACCACTCCCCTCGGGGCTCGAAGTTGCAATGCAGCAGGGCCTTTGACGCGCGTCAAGCATTCCGTCTCAGAAATGTCGTAATTGCCCGAATCACAGACAAATTTGTGACGCTTCGGTCATCGGCGGGCCCAATAATCGGGCAATTAGACGAAAGTCGATTGGGTTGCCGCTTGTGCATTGCAACAGGGTTAAGGCGCCGGAGATTCGGGGGCAATTGCCCGTTGCGAGCATCCCGCGACTACTTACTTTTGCGCGCGTCCCGCGACGACTTACTTTTTGCGCGCGTCCCGCGACGACGTCCGGACCGCGAGCCCGGGGATTGGACGGGTCTTTACCTCGCGCAGGACGAAGCTCGAGCGCAGACGCGTCACGCCCGGCAGCCGCGACAGTTCCTGCTTGTGAATGCGCTCGTAGTCGGCGAGGTCGCGGGCCAGCACGGTCAGCAGGTAGTCGTCCTCGCCCGACATCAGTTCGCAGCCGATGACCGAGGGCGACGCGTCCACTGCGGCCTCGAAGGCCTCCAGTCTCTGCTCCGTCTGGTTCTGCAAGCTGATGAAGATGTGCACCGTCATGCCCAATCCGATGGCGCCGCGGTTGATGCGCGCCTGATAGCCCTCGATGACGCCGGCCTCTTCGAGTGCGCGAATGCGCCGTGCGATGGCGGTCGGGGAGAGGGGAACGCGTTCGGCGAGCTGGACCTGGCTGAGGCGTCCGTCCTCGACGAGGGCGTCGATGATGGCGTGATCGAGCGCATCTAGTGTTTCTGGCATTGGATTTCTGCGAAAAAGTGAAAATTGCGACGATTATCTGCGCCTGCGTCCTGTTGTTCAACGAAAATTGCGGACTCTCGCTGCCTGTTTCCCAATAGGATGAATGCCGGAAATCAGCGTCCTCAGGGAGATGGTTCATGCGCATCGGCGTTCCGACGGAGATCAAAAGCGATGAGTTTCGCGTTGGCCTCGTGCCGGGATCGGTGCGGGAGCTGACCGCGAGGGGTCACGAGGTTCTGGTGCAGGCCGGCGCGGGTGCGGGCATCTTCGCCGACGACGCCGTCTACGAGCAGAGCGGGGCGCGCATCGTTCCGAGCGCCGAGCAGGTGTTCGCCGAAGCCGAAATGATCGTGAAGGTGAAGGAGCCGCAGGCCGTCGAAGTGGCGCGCCTCAAGCCGCACCAGATTCTCTTCACGTACCTTCATCTCGCGCCCGATCCTGCGCAGGCGCGCGGTCTGCTCGCCTCAGGCGCGGCGGCCATTGCCTACGAGACCGTGACGGACCAGGCGGGCGGCCTGCCGCTGCTGGCGCCGATGAGCGAGGTTGCGGGACGGCTTTCGATCGAAGCGGCGGCGATCGCGCTTCGGCGCCCGACCGGCGGACGTGGCGTTCTCATGGGCGGCGTGCCCGGCGTGCGTCCGGCCAAAGTCGTGGTGCTCGGTGGTGGCGTTGTCGGTACGCATGCGGCGCGCATGGCCGTGGGGCTCGGCGCGGACATGACGATCATCGACAAGTCGCTGCCGCGTCTGCGCCAGCTCGACGAACTATTCCAGGGCCGGGTCGTGACGCTCGCCTCGACGATGCACGCCATCGAAAGCGCGGTGCTCGAAGCGGACGTGGTGATCGGCGCGGTGCTGGTTGCTGGCGCGAGCGCGCCGAAGCTGGTGTCGCGCGCGATGCTGGGATCGATGAAGCGCGGCGCGGTGCTGGTCGATGTGTCCATCGATCAGGGCGGCTGCTTCGAGACCTCGCGGCCGACGACGCACGCGCATCCGACGTTCGAAGTCGACGGTGTCATTCACTACTGCGTGGCCAACATGCCGGGTGCGGTGCCGGTGACGAGCGCGCAGGCGCTCAACAACGCAACGCTGCCGTTCGTGCTGAAGCTCGCAGATCATGGGCTTGCCGCGTTCGACAGGGACAAGCATCTGGCGGCCGGACTGAATGTGAGGGACGGACGCATCACGCATTCCGCGGTCGCAGCCTCGCTCGGGTTCGATCGCATCGGTACGGGACCTTCGGTGGCCGCCGCCTAGAGCACGTTCGGCCATTCTATCCGGCGCGCGCCTTTCCCCCCCGTAACGCGTGCGCCGTCCAGCCGGTCCGCCTCCCCATTCCCCCCGTGGGGCGGACCGGCCTTTTTTTTAGCCCTCACTCCGCATAGATCATTTTGACGGTCATGCCGCCGTCGATCGTGATGTTCTGGCCCGTCATGAAGCCGGCATGCCGGGCGAGGAAGAGGCAGGCCTCCGCGATATCCTCCGGCCGCCCGACGCGCTGGACAGGGTGCTGGGTCTTGTCGCGCTCCGAATGGTGAGGGTGCTCGGCGCGGGGCGTGTATTGCCAGTCGCGCGTTTCGATCCAGCCGGGGCTCACGGCGTTCACGCGGATTGCGAGCGGGCCGAGACTGATCGCCATGCCGTGCGTCAGGGCGACGATGGCGCCTTTCGAGGCCGTGTAGGATTCCGTATCCGGTTCCGACATGAAGGCGCGGGTCGAGGCGATATTGATAATGGCGCCGCCCTGGCCGCGTTTCACCATGTGCTTTGCGGCGGCCTGCGAGCAGAGAACCGTGCCGCGCACGTTGGTCGCCATCACGCGGTCGAAGTCGTCTATCGCCAGATCCAGGAACGGCGCGCGGACCATGATGCCGGCATTGTTGATCAGGACATCCGGGCAGGCGAGCTCGCGCACGGTTTGATCCATCCAGCGGTCGACCTCGGTCTTGTCTGCGACATCGGTCTTGACGAAGAGCGCGCGGGCGCCTTTCGCCTCGATCTTCGCAACCGCTTCGGCGCCGGCCTCCGCGTCGGGATCGGCAATCGAAACGGCGTAGCCGGCGTCCGCAAATCCGAAGGCGATGCCGCGGCCGATGCCTTGCGCTCCGCCTGTGATGGCGACGACTTTCATGTCCTGGCCTCCCTCGTCGCTGTTTCTCTACAACCGCGCGGCGCGCGCGGGGTTGCAGGCGTGCGCGCGATTAGTGTCCGGCGAGCTTGGAGGCCATCACGGAGATGGTGCGCTGATAGACTTCGGCGCGGTTCCAATCCTTCAGCACCTGATAGTTCTTGGTGCCCGCGTGCCAGGGCTGGCCGCTCTGCCAGCCGTGGCCTTTGAGGAAGTTTGCGGTGGAGGCCAGCACATCGGGCACGCTATGGACGAGATCGGCGCGGCCGTCGCCATCGAAGTCGACGGCGTATTTGACATAAGGCGTCGGCAGAAACTGCGTCTGGCCGATTTCTCCAGCCCAGCCGCCGCGCATGGCGGCGGGCGTCATGTCGCCGTGCTGGACGATGCGCAGGGCATCCATGAGCTGGCCGGTGAAGAACGGCGAGCGGCGGCAGTCGTAGGCCAGCGTGGCCAGCGAGCGGATGATGGCGAACTTGCCGCTCGTGTCCGCGCCGAAATTGGTCTCGAGGCCCCAGATGGCGATGACGACTTCGGCGGGGACGCCGAACTGGCGCTCCATGCGGTCCAGGGTGGCGCGGTGGGTCTTCATGCGGGCGCGTGCGCGGCCGACGAGGACGGAGCCGACGCGGCGGGCATAGAACTGCTCGAACGACAGTTTGAAGGACTTCTGATTGCGATCGAAATGAATGACGCGCGGATCGTAGCTGACGCCGTCGAGGCCCTGGGCGATGGCGCGCTGGGAAATGCCCGCCGTGGCGGCCTGTTTCTTGAATCCCGCAAGCCAGGCGCCGAAGCCGCCCGCGCTCGAGCCGCAGGATGCGGCCTGGGTGTGCGTGGCGCTCAGGAGCGCGACAAGGCCGGCTGCAATTGCGACGCGAGCCGCGTGTGCGAATGACGGTGGGGTTGGCATGGCTCGCGGATCCTCGTGTTGCGATGCGCCGGAGTGATAGCGGCTCGCGTCTGGGTGGTCAAAGTTGCGTGATGGTTCGGCCGGGCAAAGGCGATCAGAGCGCGAAATCTAGCGTCGCGCGTGTCCCGCGATTGCCGGTCTCGTAGTGGAAGGTGCCTTCGAGGCCGCGCGCCATGGCCGTGATGATGCGCGTGCCGAGGCCCGTTCTCTTGGGTTTGTCGGAGCCGTCCCAGCCGATGCCGTCGTCCTCGACGACGAGTGAGAGGCGGCTGCCGTTGACGCGGCGCAGGAAGACGCGGATGTCGCCGGCCTGATCCACCGGGTAGGCGTACTTGAAGGCGTTGGTGACAAGCTCCGTGACGATGACGGCGAGGGAAATGGCGCGGTCGGTCGGCAAGCGAATGTTCTCGTCGGCGAAGACCTTGATGGCGCTCTGGCCGTCGTTGCCCAGCACTGCGACCAGTTCCTCGCCGAGGTTGTTGAGGTAGGCGTCCAGGTCGACGAAGCGGACATCGGTTGACGTGTAGAGCCGCCGGTGAATGCCGGCGATGGCGATGATGCGCGCCTTCATTTCCGCAAGCGCGGTTTTCGCGGCCTCGTCGCTGACGGCACTGGCCTGGAACGATGCCAGCGAAGCGATGAGGGCCAGGGAGTTCGCGACCCTGTGATTGACTTCCGCGAGCAAAAGCTCGGCGCGCTCCTTGGCGGCTTCGATGGCGCGGCGCTGCTCTTCGCTCTCGCGTTGGTGGCGGCGCTGAACCATGGCCTGCTTGACCGACTGAGCGAGAAGCTCGCGGTAGTGGCCGTCCACATCCTTCCAGACGTAATCGACGGCGCCCGCCTTCAAAGCGGAGACGGCGACGCGGGCGTCTTCAGAGCCCGTGACGTAGATGATGGGCGGCGCATCTTCGATGGCGAGGATCTCGGGAATGAGATCGAGGCCGGTTTCGCTGATGAGATTGTGGTCGAGAGCGATGGCGTCGTAGGTGTTCGCCCTCAGGAGCGCCAGGCCGTCGCGGCTGTTGACGGCGTGCGAAAGGGCAATGTCCTCCGCGGCCAGCACGCGCTTCAGCAGGCGCGCCAGTCCTTCGTCGTCGTCAATGTAGAGGACGTGCACCATCGCGTGGAGCGCTCTCAGTCTGTTGTCGGCACTTGCATGACGGAGACGAACAAGCCGAGCTGGCGGATTGCGTTGGCGAAGCTCTCGTAGTTCACCGGCTTGGTGATGTAGACGTTGGCGCCGAGATCGTAGCAGCGCTGGATTTCGCGCTCGTCGTCGGTGGTCGTGAGGATGACGACCGGGGAGCGGCGAATGTTCGGGTTCGACTTGATCTTTTCCAGGATCGAGACGCCGCTCATGTCGGGCAGGTTGAGATCGAGCAGCACGAGCAGCGCGCGGCGCGCGTTGGTGTCGCCCGAGCCGTCGGCGCCGAACAGATACGACAGAGCGGCGGTGCCGTTCTGGAACGGGATGATCTCGTTGGTGACGCCCGCGCGGCGGATGTTGCGCTCGATAAGGCGGGCGTGGCCCTCGTCGTCTTCGATCATCACGATGGTGACGTGGGCGGCTTTAGAGGGGTCGGACATCATAGGCTCTCCACGTGAGGTTCTTTTATGCGCGACTTTTTCGGGAGATCGACTTCAAACGTCGTTTCATGGCCGAAAGTTGAAGTGACGGTCACGTCCCCGCCCATCCTGCGCACAAGTGCACGCACATGAGCAAGGCCCACGCCTTCGCCTGGCCGATCCTGGGTCCCTGCGCGGCGGAAGAGTTCGAATACACGTTCGAGGTCTTTCTCCTCGATTCCGCGGCCGTTATCCTTAATCCGGATCTTGACGCGCCCGCCCGATTCCTCGCCGGCAACCTCTATAAGCCCCGGCCGGTCCTTGGCGAGGTACTTGACGGCGTTTTCCAGGATGTTGCCGAAAACCTGCTCGAGCGCCAGGCGATCGCCCACGACGCTCGGAAGCTCCTGGGGAATTTCGATGGTCGCGTTGGCCGTATCGAGCTGATGCTGGAGGTTGGCGGCGCTGGCGGCAAAGAGCGTGTCGAGATCGACGCGCTCGCGCTTGAGCTCGCGGCGCCCTTCGCGCGACAGCTTGAGAATGGCCCCGATCAAGGCGTCCATCTTGGTGGTGGACGCGCGAATGAAGTAGACCGCTTCGGGGATCTCTTCGGCGGCGGCGCGCTTGGCGGCCAGCGTCTGCTCCTCGGTCGGTTCGTCGGCGTCGAAATAGGTTTTGAGCGCCGTCGTGCTGACGTCCAGCTCGCTCGTGAAGCCCATGATGTTCACAAGGGGCGCGCGCAGGTCGTGGCTGACGATGTAGGCGAAGCGCTGGATTTCCTCGTTGGCGCGCGTGAGCGATGTCGTGCGCTCTGCGACCCGGTCTTCCAAGCCTGTATTGAGCTCCATCACCTTCTGGCGGGCTGCGACGAGGCCGGCGGTATTCTCCTTCACGAAATGCAGCGCCATCAGAGAGAAGAGGATGATGCTGAGGCCGCCGATGCCAGTCACCCAAGCCAGTTGTCTGGCGTCTGCCTCCATGGCGCCGAGGCTGGTGCCGACCCTGCTTTCCGCCGTGGCGATGATCTGGCCGAGAACGTTGCGCGCCTCATCCATCGCAGTACGGCCTTCGCCCGCGTTGACGATCATCAACGCGTCTGCGTGGCGGCCTTCGCGCTGCAGATCGATCGTGCGCGTCAATTCCCGCATCTTGATGCTTGTAAGCTCTTGCAGGCGGGTAATGTTCGCGTCGTTTTCATGAACCGATCGCGTGGCCTTCCGCAAGGTGGAGAGATAGCCGGGAAGTCCGCTTTCGGCTGAGGCGAGGGGGGCAAGGTACTCTTCCTTGCCGGTGAGAAGGAAGCCGCGTTGGGCGGTTTCGGCATTGAGCAGCGCGGTCAGGATGACGGTTGCGGCGATGCGGACCTCGCGGTCGCTGGCAACGGATTTGGCGCTTTCCTGCGTGCGCACGACCATCCAGATCGAGAGTATGGCAATTAGGACAAGGATGAATGTTGCGGCCGTCATCAGGCCGAGCGTTTTGCGTGCGAAGCCGGAAGAGAAAATCGACATTCAATCCATCTCGGTTGTCGGGGTTTCCGGGCGGCGGCGGCGCGCAGGCTTTTCTGCTGGTGCCTGCAACTCGAGCCGTGTCACGACGATATAGCGAAATTGCGATCAGCCCATCCCGTCGTCGCGAAAAAGGGTTACGCGCATGCCGTGCGAGCACTGAACGCCGGGGGCGCCGCTTTTGTTCCGTTTACGGGACGTCGTTTGGTCGCGTGCATATGCGTGCCGCGCGCCGGTTCAGGCGCGTGCAATTTTTGCCGGAGAGCGTGGCGGTCGTGTGGTGTTTAGCTGCGGCCGGTGAAGTTGAACTCGGCGCCGGAGCGGATGCCGGTGGGCCAGCGGGCCGTCACCGTCTTGATGCGCGTATAGAAGCGCACGCCCTCGGGGCCGTACACGGCGTGATCGCCGAACAGGCTGCGCTTCCAGCCGCCGAACGAATGATAGGCGACGGGAACCGGGATCGGCACGTTGATGCCGACCATGCCGACTTCGATCTTGTCGGCAAAGGCTCGGGCGGTGTCGCCGTCACGCGTGAAGATGGCCGTGCCGTTGCCGTACTCGTGGCTGTTCACGAGGTTGGCTGCCTCGTCATAGCTCTCTGCGCGCACGACGGAGAGGACGGGGCCGAAGATCTCCTGCTTGTAGATCGTCATGTCGGGCGTCACGCGATCGAACAGCGTGCCGCCGAGGAAGAAGCCGTTTTCGTAGCCTTGCAGCACGAGGCCGCGGCCGTCGACGACGAGCTCGGCGCCTTCCTTCTCTCCGAGCGCGATCAGGTCCGTGATGCGGCGCTTGGCTTCGCCGGTGACGACGGGGCCCATTTCGGACTCGGGATCGGTGGCGGGCGCAACCTTGAGGGCGCGCACGCGCGGGGCGAGGGCTTCGACGAGTTGGTCGGCCGTGCGCTTTCCGACAGGCACCGCGACCGAGATCGCCATGCAGCGCTCGCCGGCTGAACCGTAGCCCGCGCCCATCAGCGCATCGACGGCTTTGTCCATGTCGGCGTCGGGCATCACGATCATGTGGTTCTTGGCGCCGCCGAGGGCCTGCACGCGCTTTCCGGCCTTGGCGCCGCGCGTGTAGACGTACTCCGCAATGGGCGTCGAGCCGACGAAGCTCACGGCTTTTACGTCTGGATGATCGAGCAGGGTGTCGACGGCGGTCTTGTCACCGTGCACGACGTTGAGGACGCCATTCGGGAAGCCTGCTTCCTGGAACAGCTCCCAGATCAGCATCGGCGCGGACGGATCGCGCTCGGAGGGTTTCAGCACGAAGGTGTTGCCGCAGGCGACCGCGACCGGGAACATCCACATCGGCACCATGGCCGGGAAGTTGAACGGCGTGATGCCGGCGACGACGCCGAGCGGTTGGCGATCGGACCAGCTATCGATGTCGGGGCCGATGTTGCGGCTGAACTCGCCTTTCAAAAGATGCGGGATGCCGCACGCGAAATCGACGACCTCGATGCCGCGCTGCAATTCGCCGAGCGCGTCGGCGTGGGTCTTGCCGTGCTCCGAGGAAATGGCGCGCGCGATGGCATCGGCATTCTTCTGCAGCAGGTCCTTGAAGCGGAACATCGGCGAGACGCGCTTCATGGCAGGCGTGGCGCCCCAGCTTTCCGACGCAGCCTTGGCGGCGGCGACGGCGGAGGCGACCTCTGCGACGGTGGAGAGCGGGAGGCGCGCCGTCGCCTCGCCGGTTGCCGGGTCATAGACGTTTGACGCCTGCGAGGATGCCGAAGCAACCTTCTTGCCGCCGATGCCGTTCTCGATCGTGCGCATCTGAATTCCCATCAATCGGCGTGCTTCAGCACGTCTGTGAAAATGTCGAAGAGCTGATCGATCTGGCTTTCGGTCACGATCAGGGGCGGCGAGAGCGCGATGATGTCGCCGGTCTGGCGCACGAGCAGGCCCTTCTCGAAGCATTTGACGAAGCGGGAGTAGGCGCGTTCGCCGGGGGCGTCGGGATCGGGCTGGAATTCGATGGCGCCAATCAGGCCGATGTTGCGGATGTCGATGACGTGCGGCAGCCCCTTGAGGGCGTGCATGCGTTCTTCCCAATAGGGTGCGATTTGCGAAGCGCGCGTGAGCAAGCCTTCTTCCTGGTACGTGTCGAGGGTGCCAATCGAGGCCGCCGCTGCCATCGGGTGGCCGGAATACGTGTAGCCGTGGAAGAAGTCGATGGCGTTCTCGGGGCCGGACATGAGGGTGTCGTTGACGTTCTTCTTCATGAACACGGCGCCCATCGGGATCGTGCCGTTGGTGATGCCCTTGGCGGTCGTGATCAGATCGGGCGATACGTCGAAGTAGTCGGCGGCGAACGGCGTGCCGAGGCGGCCGAAGGCGGTGATGACCTCGTCGAAGATCAGCAGGATGTCGTGCTTGCGGCAGATGGCTTCGAGGCGCTTCAAGTATCCCTTGGGCGGAATCAGAACGCCTGTCGAGCAGGCGACCGGCTCGACGATGACGGCCGCGATGGTGGACGCATCGTGCAGCGCGACGAGGCGTTCCAGCTCGTTGGCCAGCTCGACGCCGTGCTCGGGCTCGCCGCGGCTGAAGGCGTTGCGGGCGAGGTCGTGCGTGTGCGGCAGGTGATCGACGCCGGCCACAACGGTGCCGAACCATTTGCGGTTGGCGGCGATGCCGCCGACGGCGGTGCCGCCGAAGTTGACGCCGTGATAGCCGCGCTCACGCCCGATCAGGCGAACCTTCGATGCGTTGCCCCTGGCGCGATGATACGCGAGCGCCATCTTGAGCGCGGTCTCGACGGACTCGGAGCCCGAGTTCGTGAAGAAGACGTGGTCGAAACCCTTGGGCGCGATGTTGACCAGGCGGGAGGCCGCCTCGAACGCCTTCGGGTGGCCCATCTGGAAGGTGCCGGCGAAATCGAGCTCGGCCGCCTGCTTCTGGATCGCCTCGACGATGCGCGGGCGGCAGTGGCCGGCGTTGACGCACCATAGGCCGGATGTGCCGTCCAGGATCTTGCGGCCGTCCTCGGTGAAGTAGTGCATGTCCTTGGCGGAGGCGAGCAGGCGCGGCGCGCTTTTGAATCGCCGGTTCGCCGAGAACGGCATGAAGAAGGCTTCGAGGTCGTTGGTCTTGAGCTGAACGGTCATGGACACGTGCCTTGCGTAGGTGAAAAGGTTTGGTGGATCACTGAAGCTTGCTGACGGCCTCGGTCAGGGTCGCTTCGAAGATGTCCATGCCCTCCTTGACGAGGGCATCGGATGCGGTGAGCGGCGGCAGGAAGCGGATGACGTTGCCGTAGGTGCCGCACGACAGCAGGATCAGGCCGCGCTCGTTGCCGATCTTGAGGACTTGCGCGGTCAATTCCGGCGAGGGCTCGCCGCTCGCGGTGTTCTTGACGAACTCGACCGCGCACATGGCGCCGAGGCCGCGCACGTCGCCTATGCAGTTGAGGTTCGAGCGTCCGGCGAGATCGCGGCAGCGCGACTGGATGATGTCGCCGATGGCGTTGGCGCGCGCGCAGAGGTTCTCGTCCTCGATGATGTCGAGCACGGCGTGGGCTGCGGCGCAGGCGATGGGGTTGCCGGCGTAGGTGCCGCCGAGGCCGCCCGGAGCGGACGCGTCCATGATGTCGGTGCGCCCCGTGATGGCAGACAGCGGCAAGCCGCCCGCGAGGCCCTTGGCGAGGGTGACGACGTCGGCCTTCACGCCCGCATGCTCGAGCGCGAACAGCTTGCCCGTGCGGGCGAAGCCGGTCTGGATCTCGTCGGCAATGAAAACGATGCCGTGCTCGTCACAGAGGGCACGCAGGGCCTGCAGGAAGTCGGTCGGCGCGATGTTGAAGCCGCCTTCGCCCTGTACCGGCTCGATGATGATGCCGGCGATCGACGAGGGATCGGCCTGATACTTGAAGAGCGCCTTGAGGGCCTTGAGGCTCTCGGCGGTCGAGGTGCCGTGATAGAGGTTCGGGAAGGCGACGTTGTAGATGTCGGCCGGGAAAGGGCCGAAGCCCTTCTTGTAGGGCACGGCCTTGCCGGTGAGCGCCATGCCCATGTGCGTGCGGCCGTGGAAGCCGCCCGAAAACGAGATGATGCCCGGGCGGCCCGTGAAGCAGCGCGCGACCTTGACCGCGTTCTCGACCGCTTCGGCGCCGGTTGAGGCGAGCATCGTTTTTGCCGGGCCGGTGACGGGGGCGACGGCGTTCAGCCGCTCGGCGAGCGACACGTAGTTCTCGTGCGGCGTCACCTGGAAGCAGACGTGACTGAACGACTTCATCTGCTCCTCGATGGCGGCGAGGATGCGCGGGTGGCCGTGGCCCGTGTTGACCACGGCGATGCCCGCTCCGAAATCGATGTAGCGCTTGCCGTCCTCGCTCCAGAGCTCGGCGTTCTTGGCGCGCTTGGCGTAGATCTGAGTCGCATGTCCGATGCCGCGGGGAACGGCGGCCATGCGGCGGGTGTGAAGTTCGGCTGAGGTGGTCATGCGGGCGAGCTTTCGTTGCGAATGTCGTTTGCGCGTTGCGGCCTAGGCTATTCCGCCGAGGCAGATGAATTTGGTTTCGAAGTATTCGTCGAGGCCTTCAGCGGCGCCTTCGCGGCCGAGGCCGCTCTCCTTCACGCCACCGAAGGGCACGGCTTCATTCGAGAATATGCCTTCGTTGACGCCGACCATGCCGGCGTCGAGCGCTTCGGCGACGCGCCAGGCGCGGGCGATGTTCTGGCTGAACAGATAGGCTGCCAGCCCGAAAGGCGTGCCGTTGGCGAGTTCGATCGCTTCCGCCTCGGTCTCGAAGCGGATGAGGGAGGCGACGGGGCCGAAGATCTCTTCGTCCGTGATGGTCATGCCGGCTTTGACGCCAGTGAGCACCGTCGGCTGGTAGAAGAGCGGTCCGGCGGATGCGGGTGCGCCGCCGACGAGGACCTTGGCGCCCTTCGAGACGGCGTCGCGCACGAGGCCATCGACCTTCTTGGCCGCGTCGGCATTGATGAGCGGGCCTGTGGTGACGCCCGCGTCGCGGCCGGGGCCGACGTTGAGCTTCTTTGTTTCCGCGGCGAGGGCTTCGGCGAAGCGATCGTAGATGCCGGACTGCACGAGAATGCGGTTGGCGCAGACGCACGTCTGGCCTGCGTTGCGATATTTAGAGGCCATCGCACCCGCGACGGCCTGGGCGAGATCCGCATCGTCGAACACGAGCAGCGGCGCGTTGCCGCCAAGCTCGAGCGTCAGTTTCTTCACAGTGCCCGCGCACTGGCGATAGAGCGCCTTGCCGACCTCCGTCGAGCCCGTGAACGAGAGTTTGCGCACGCGCGGGTCATCGCACAGCACCTTGCCGACGGCCGGTGCATCCGACGTCGTGACAACGTTGAAGACGCCGGGCGGCACACCGGCATCGAGCGCGAGCTTGGCGATGGCGAGCGCGCAAAGGGGCGTGTCCTCGGCGGGCTTGACCACGGCCGTGCAGCCCGCGGCGAGGGCTGGCGCGATCTTGCGCGTGATCATGGCAATCGGGAAGTTCCACGGCGCAATGGCCGCGATGACGCCAATCGGCTGCTTGATGGTGAGGTAGCGCTTGCCGGCCATCGTGTTCGGGATCGTGCGGCCGTAGGCGCGTTTTCCTTCCTCGGCGAACCACTCGATGAAGGATGCGCCATAGGCGACCTCACCGCGGGATTCCGCGAGCGGCTTGCCCTGTTCGGCCGTCATGAGCTGGGCGAGCGCCTCGGTGTCGGCGATGACGAGGTCGAACCAGCGCTTCAGGATCTGGGCACGCTCCTTGGCGGTCTTCTTCGACCAGGCCGGGAAGGCTTTCTCCGCCGCATCGATGGCAGCCGCGGTTTCGGCCGCGCCGAGATCGGGCACGCGCGCGATTTCCTCACCCGTCGCCGGGTCGAGCACCGCGAAGGTGTTCGCAGACGTGACCCAACGGCCGTCGATGAGAGCGGAGGTCGGATACTTCGGAGGAGAGACATTCATGGCTTGCACCGTTCGTGGCGTGTTGGCTCAGGGGAGCGTGATCGAGACGGACTTGAGGTCCGCATACTTGTGAAGGGCGTGCAGCGAGCGGTCGCGGCCGAAGCCGGATTGCTTGAAGCCGCCGAACGGCATCGTCAGGTCGCAACTGTCCCAGCCGTTGACCCAGACGAGGCCGGCGCGGATCTCGCGCGCGGCGCGGTGGGCCAGCGACACGTCGCGGGTCCAGAGGCCGGCGGCCAGGCCATAGGGCGTGTCATTGGCGTAGCGGATCGCGTCGTCGACTTGGGCGAAACGCGTGACGGCGAGGACGGGGCCGAACACTTCCTCGCGGGCGAGGGTGGACGTTGGCGCGATGTTGTCGAACACGGTCGGCTCGACATAGAAGCCGCCGGAGTCGAGGCGCGTGCGCTTGCCGCCGAGGCGCAGGTCGCCGCCTTCGCGTCCCGCGGTCTCGATGTAGCGCAAGGCGGTGTTCATCTGCTCGCCGGAGACCATGGCGCCGAACGACGTCTTGGGTTCGAGCGGGTCGCCTGCCACGATGGTGCGCGCGACGGCGAGCACCTTCTCGACAAACGGCTCGGCGATGCTCTCGTGCACAAGGAGGCGCGAGCCGGCCGTGCAGACCTCGCCCTGATTGTAGAAGATGCCCCAGGCCGCATGCTCGGCTGCGGTGTCGAGGTTCGGGCAGTCGGAGAAGACGATGTGCGGAGACTTGCCGCCGAGCTCCAGGCTCACGCGCTTCAGATTGCTCTGGCCGGAATACTGCATCAGCAAGCGGCCAACGGCGCCCGATCCCGTGAACGCGATCATGTCGACGTCGTTGTGGAGCGCGATGGCCTTGCCGGCCTCGCCGCCCAGGCCGGGGACGATGTTGAGCACGCCAGGTGGCAGGCCCGCTTCGAGCGCCAGCTCGCCGATCTTGAGGGCGGTCATTGGCGACTGCTCGGCCGGCTTCAGGACCACGGAGTTGCCCATGGCGAGAGCAGGCGCGATCTTCCACATCGCCATCAGCAGCGGGAAGTTCCACGGCACGATGGCGCCGATGACGCCGAGCGGCTCGTGCTCGACGAAGGAAAAGCGGTTCGGGGCGGCAGGCGCGACTTCGCCGTAGACCTTGTCGAGGGCCTCGGCGTAGTAGCGCAACGTGTTGATCGAGCCCGGAACGTCGCTCTCGAGCGAGTTCGAGATAGGCTTGCCCATGTCGAGGCTTTCGAGAACCGCGAGGGTTTCGGCGTCGCGCTCCATGAGATCGGCGAGGGCGAACAGGATCCGCTTCTTCTCGCGGTAATGCAGCTTGCGCCAGCGTCCGTCCTCGAATGCCTGACGGGCGGAGGTGACGGCGAAGTCGACATCGGCGGCAGAACAGGCGGCGACCTGGTTCAGCACCCGGCCGTCGCGAGGGGAGACGTTGTCGAACGTCGCGCCGCTCGCGGCTGCGAGCGTTTTGCCGTCGATGACGGCCTTGCCCGGCAGCGCGATCGATCCTGCAACTTTTTCAAAATGTGCAAGTGACGTCATGGGGTGCCTCCTGCAACCTTTCTGCCGTCAGGCTACGTTCGCGTACCAAAGATGATCGAGCGACGTGACGATCCGCTCGAAGTCCGTACGCTCCTTATCTTTCAGGCGCGTGTAGACGTGCTGGAAGTCGGCGCCGAAGGCCTCGCGGACGACGGGCGACGTTTCGAATGCCGAGAGTGCGTTGGCCCAGACGCTCGGCAACGGGGTCGCGTCGAGATCCTCGCTGTTGCCCTTCACCTCGGGGCCGGGGTCGATCTTGTTGGCGATGCCGTGGGCCGCGCCGGCCAGGATCGCCGCAATGACCAGATAGGGATTGGCATCGGCGCCCGCAACGCGGTGCTCGACGCGGGTGGCCGGGCCGGCCTGATCGGGAATGCGGAGCGCGACGGTGCGGTTGTTGTGGCCCCAGTGCGCGGCCATCGAGACGTACGATTCCGGCACGTAGCGGCGGTAGGCGTTGGCGGTCTGGGCCCAGATGGCCATGAAGTCGCCCATGGTTTCGCGAAGGCCGCCGAGCGCGTCGCGGAACAGCGGCGAGATGGGCTTGCCGGCGAAGACGTTGGCGCCGGCCTTGTCGAGCAGGCTCATGTGGATGTGCATGCCGGAGCCGGCCCACTCGTGATGCGGCTTGGCCATGAAGGTTGCGGTGAGACCGTGCGCGCGTGCGGCGGCCTTGACGGCGCGCTTCAGCAGCAGCCCGTCGAGCGCGGCCTGGACCACGTCATCGGTGTGCTTGAGGTTGATCTCGAACTGCGACGGCCCGCTTTCCTGCGTCAGCGCGTCGACCGGCAGGCCCTGCGCTTCGGCGATGCGATAGATGTCGTCGTTGAACGCCTGCAGCGCGTCCATGTCGTCGAACTGGAACGTGAGGGGGATGTCGGTTTCGCGCGAGACGCCGGGAGGCGCATCGAGCGTGAAGGCGCCGCCGGGGCCGGGCACGGTGACGTAGAACTCAAGCTCGACGGCGGCGACGGGCGTG
Source organism: Hyphomicrobium sp. (assembly GCF_019744875.1). Classification (GTDB taxonomy): domain Bacteria; phylum Pseudomonadota; class Alphaproteobacteria; order Rhizobiales; family Hyphomicrobiaceae; genus Hyphomicrobium_C. The sequence goes on from NZ_JAIETU010000004.1 coordinate 105,929, forward strand.
TGCCCTTTGGCCTTGAAGCGCGACACCTGCGTTGCCAGCACGTGGCGCGGATCGAGGGGATCATCCTTCTCGGGCACGATGACGGCCTGGGCGAAGCGTCCGCCCGCGACGGGCACGGGCGCGAGCGTTCCGGCCAGGATGCGGAAATTGAAATCCGGATCGCCCGTCGACCAGAGCCGGCCGGTTTCCGCGATGCAGTTGCCGCGCGGGTCCATGATGAAGACAGAGCCCGGCATCATCATGCCGCTCTTGGCGATGCCGACGAGGTCGCCGCGCCGCAGCCGCTTGCCGCGCGGATGGCCGTTCATGTCGAGGACGAAGGCGTCGATCCACTCCACCGAGGGATGCGCGGCGAGGAAGGCCTCCGCCGCGTTGGGAGTGAGGAAGTGATTGCTCATGTCGTGGAAGACCCTCTTGCAGCCGCACCGAAGCGGCGGAAAATCTCAATGGAAGCCGCATTGTTCTTGGCCTGCCACTCCGGGTGCCACTGCACGCCGAACAGGAACGGATGATCGGCGGGGCCGCGTACGGCCTCGATCAAGCCGTCCTTGGCGTGGGCCTCGGCGGTGAGCGGCGGGGCGAGACGCTGGATGCCCTGCCAATGCAGCGAGTTGACGATGATCTCGTCCTTGCCCACCCAGCTCTTGAGCGTGCCCGAGAGCGCGACGGGATGGGAGGGGCCGAAGCGATCCTCGACCATCGGGTGAGCGGGTTCACGATGGTCGTTGCGACCGGAGACCGTGTGCACGGCCTGGTCGAGCGTGCCGCCGAGGGCGACGTTCAACTCCTGGAAGCCGCGGCAGATGGCGAACAGCGGCTTCTTGCGATTCAACGCTTCGCGGATCAAAGGCAGCGTGAGGCTGTCGCGCTCAGGATCGAGGGCCTTGTCGTTGAGGGGCGGCTCGTCGGCGCCGTAGAGGCTTGGATGTACGTTCGACAGGCTGCCTGACAGCAGAATGCCGTCGGCAATTTCGAGCAATGCGTTCATGTCCAGCATGCTCGGCCCGAGGGGCGCGAGCAGGGGCTGGCAGTCGGCGACTTCCGCCACGGCGGCCGAGTACTTGCGGCCCACGGCGTCGAAGGTCATGCCTTCGATCACCTTGGTGTCGCAGGGGATGATGACGATCGGCCGTGTCATGCAGCGAGTTCTCCGGAAACTTCGGCGAGTGTGAGGTCGAGGGCTTTGGCGATGACGCGCTCGGCTTCGACGAACTCTTCCTCGCGCCAGATGAGGGGCGGGGCGCAGACCATGGTGTCGAACACGGCGCGCATGATGAAGCCTTCACGGAAGAAGTGGTCGCGGCAGATGAGGCCGACGCGGCCGGGGTTGTCGAAGCGGCGGCGCGTGCGCTTGTCGGCCACCAGCTCGATGGCCGCCATCATGCCGACCGAGCGGACCTCGCCGACGAGTGGGTGGTCCTTGAACTTGGCAAGCATCCTGGCCATGCGCGGCGCGCCGAACTCCTTGACCTTGGGCACGAGGTTCTCGCGCTCCATGATCTCAATGTTCTTGAGGGCGACGGCGCAGGCCACGGGGTGGCCCGAGAACGTGTAGCCGTGGTTGAAGTCGTCGTTGTGCGCCATCAGGGCCGAGACGATGCGATCATCGACCAGGATGCCGGACAGCGGCAGGTAGCCCGACGTCACGGCCTTGGCGAAGGTGATGATGTTCGGTTTGATGCCGTAGTAGTCCGAGCCGAACCACGTGCCAAGGCGCCCGAAGCCGGTGATCACCTCGTCGGCGAGGAACAGGATGCCGTACTTGTCGACGATGCGCTGGATCTCGCTCCAGTAGGAGTCGGGCGCGATCTTGACGCCGCCCGCGCCCTGCACGGGCTCGCCCGCAAAGGCCGCGACGTTTTCAGGGCCGATGGCCAGGATTTCGTCCTCAAGGGCCTGGGCGGCGCGCACGCCGAATGCCTCGAGGCTTTCTCCGTCACGGCCCGCGTCGAACCAGCAGGGGTCCATGATGTGGCGGAAGCCGTCATACACGGGATAGCTGTGCTCGTGGACGTGAGGCATGCCGCCCATGGAGCCTGCGGCGATCGTGGAGCCGTGGTAGGCGGTCTTGCGCGAAATGATGATGCGCCGCTTCGGTTCGCCCTTGAGCGCCCAGTAGTGGCGGATCAGGCGGATGGCGGTGTCGTTCGATTCCGAACCCGACGAGCCGAAGAACACCTGGTTGATGTGCGGGGGCGCCAGCTCAGCCAGCTTCCTGGCGAGCGCGATGACGGGCGGATGGGTGGTGCGGAAGAACGTATTGTAGAACGGCAGCTCGAGCATCTGATCGCGGGCGGCGTCGGCCAGCTCGGCGCGGCCATAGCCGACGTTGGTGGTCCAGAGGCCGGCCATGCCGTCGAGGATGCGGTGGCCTTCGCTGTCCCAGATGTAGGATCCGTCGCCCTTGACGATCACGCGCGCGCCGCCGCTGCGCAGCGAGGCGTGGTTGGAGAAGGGATGAAGGTGATGAAGGGCGTCGAGGTCGCGCCACTCGGCGGTGCTGTTCTTGACGCGGGTATCGGCGTTCTTTTCGGATTTAGATTTTTGGGACTCAGACATGGGGGGATGTCTCCGGTGGGATCGAGGTTCGATTTGTGTGCGCCGCCTTCCGGGGGGCGCGTTCCAGTGCGGATCGGCGAGGGCCGTCAGGCGCAGATCAGCGGGCCGTGGACGGCGTGAATCCAATACGGGCGCACAGCTCGAGGAGCTCTGTCTTGCGCGTTTTCGATACTCGATCGAACCGTGTCACTTCGTCTGCTTCCTTGGGTCGTCCGTCACACCAGTCGCGCCTGTCAAACGCTGAGCAAGAGATGCTCGCGTTCCCACGGGCTGATGACGCGCATGAATTCCTCGAACTCGGAGCGCTTCAGCTCCAGGTAGACGTGCGAGAAACGCTTGCCGAGAATTTCGTGCAGGTCCGTGCTGTCCTCGAACTCCGTCAGCGCTTCGAGCAGGCCGCGCGGCAACTGGTGGTCGCTGCGGTAGGCGTTGCCTACGACGGCCTGACGCGGCTCGAGAGCCTTCTTGATGCCGAGATAACCGCAGGCGAGGCTGGCGGCGATGGCGATGTAGGGGTTGGCGTCGGAGCCCGCGAGGCGGTTCTCGACGCGCCGCGCCGCAGTCGGAGAGAACGGCACGCGCAGGCCCGCCGAGCGATTGTCGTTACCCCACTCGACGTTGATGGGTGCGGCGCCGCCGGGCACGAGGCGGCGATAGGAATTGACGTAGGGAGCGAGCAGGCACGTGGCCTGCGGCAGGTACTGCTGCTGGCCGGCCAGGAACTGGTAGAACAGCTTGGTCGGACCGCCGTTCTCGTCGGTGAAGACGTTGCGGCCGGTTTTCTTGTCGGTCAGGCTCTGATGGATATGCATGGCGCTGCCGGGCTCGTTGGCGAGCGGCTTGGCCATGAAGGTCGCGTAGCAGCCGTGCGTGAACGCGGCCTCGCGGATGGTGCGCTTGAACAGGAAGACCTGATCGGCAAGATCCACCGGGTTGCCGTGCATCAGATTGATTTCGAGCTGGGCGGCGCCGCCTTCCTGAATGATCGTATCGATCTTCAGATACTGGCGCTCGGCGTACTCGTAGATGTCGTCGACGATCTTGTCGTACTCGTCGACGGCGCCGAGGCTGTAGGCCTGACGGCCCGCGCCTGCGCGACCGGAGCGTCCCGTCGGCGGCTCGAGCGGATAGTCCGGATCGGGGTTGGTCTTGGTGAGATAGAATTCGAGCTCGGGCGCGACGACCGGCAGCCAGCCTTCGTCCTCATAGAGTTTGAGCACGCGCTTCAAAACCTGGCGCGGCGCGATCTCGACCGGATCGCCCGTCTGCCATGTCGCGTCGTGAATGACCTGCGCGGTCGGGCTCGACGCCCAAGGCGCTGGGCGAATGGTGTCGAGGTCCGGGACCATCATCAGGTCGCTCTCGGCGTAGAGCTGCTGGCCGTCCTCTTCGAAGCCGACGTAGTCGCCGGTGATGGTCTGGTGGAAAATCGAGATTGGCAGATGCACGGCGTCCAGCTTGACGAACTTGCCGGCCGGCATGGTCTTGCCGCGCGCGACGCCCGCGATGTCGGGCACGGCGCAGTCGACTTCCTCGATGCGATGGTGGGTCAGCCAGGCGCGCAGGTGCTCGGGCTCGGTGCCGAACGAAAACTCATCGGGAGCGGGCGTGGACGGAGATCCGTTGTCGCGGGACATGCTACACCTTGGTTTTCATGCACGTCGGTTTGGTCATGCACGCAGTGGGCCTTGCGTGCGCTCATCGAGGGCGGAACTCCGGCGCAGAAGACACACTTTCGCATGCCGGCCGATCGAGACGCCGCCGCTTGCAGGACGCACCTAAGCTCAATTCACCGCTAATGTGATCACAAGTGGACCGCAAACTCAAGCGGTCGCGGCTGGACATTTGGGCTGAGACGGCCCGGGGGCGCGCCCGCGCGGCGTTCAAGCCGTTAACTGGACCGTTTCAGAATGCCTTCGCCGATGAAGTTCATGCCCTGGCTGATGTCGGCGGCAATTGCGGCCTTGAGGGCCTTGCGGTCCTTTCGTTCGAGGGCGGCGATGGCGGCCTGGTGCTGGTCCTCCAGGGACGAGGTTCCCCAGCGGCCGTAGGCCATGCGCATGAACGGCCCGAACTGGAGCCAGATGCTTTCGACGAGAGCCAGCAGCGTGTCGGCGCGGGCGCGCTCGTAGATGGCGAAATGGAAGCGGTAGTTGGCCTGCATGTAACCTTCGACGTCGCCGATCGCCATGGCACGGTCGACGGCGCGGTCGTGGGTGGAGATGGCCTTGATCTCGGCAGGTCCGATGCGATCCATGGCGCGGGAGGCGAGTTCCGGCTCAAGTGTCTTGCGGGAAAAGATGATCTGCTCGAACGCTTCCTCGGTCATGGGCGGGATCAGCACCCGGCGGTTGTCCATCATCTTCAGGGCGCGTTCGGCGATGAGGCGGCGGACCGCCTCGCGGATCGGCATGGGGCTCACGCCCATGTCCTCGGCGAGTCCGCGCAGCGTCACCGCGCTGCCCGGCAGAAAGCCGCCGAAGAGAATGCGATTGCGCAGGCCGCGATAGACACTTTCGTGGGTGGTGAGGGCAATGTCTCCGAGGCGCTGGGGCATCCGCTTCAGCGCCGCCGCGGAGCGACGAGGCGTGGTCGCTTTCCGGGTCTCTGTTCTCTCGCTGTGTGACATGGACTTCGTCGCCACCTCCAAGAGGTAGGGTTCAAATGCTGCAGCGCAGTAGAGCAGTCCGATCATTTTTTGAGCAGGTTCGTGGCGATAACGGTCACGATTGCTCCAAGGAAATACTTGTAGCGCGCGATTAATGTGATCACAATGGGGAGGTCAGGCCGGCGGATGGTGACGGGGCCGCTGCAGCTTTATCCGTTCCGTCTTTATCGCTCCGATGGGAGGTCGTGAATGTTCGATTTTGCAGGAATGCGCCGGTCGTTTGCCGGTGCTGCCGCTGCGGCAGCGCTGCTCGCCGGGGCGCCCGCGCTGGCCAAAGAGGTCCGCGTCTATAACTGGTCCGACTACATCGACGAGGAAGTTCTCAAGGACTTCGAGAAGGAAACCGGCATCAAGGTCGTCTACGACGTGTTCGACAGCAACGAGCTGCTCGAGACGAAACTGCTCGCTGGCGGCAGCGGCTATGACGTCGTGGTTCCCACGGGGCCCTTCCTGGCGCGTCAGATCTCGGCAAACGTGTTTCAGAAGCTCGACAAGTCGAAGCTTCCGAACCTGAAGAACACCTGGCCGCTCATCAACGAGCGGACCGCCCTTTACGATCCCGGCAACGACTACTCCATCAACTACATGTGGGGCACGACGGGCATCGGCTACAACGAGGCCAAGATCAAGGAACGGATGGCGGATGCGCCGGTCGATTCCTGGGACTTGATTTTCAAGCCCGAGATCGTGTCGAAGTTCAAGGATTGCGGCATCTTCCTGCTCGATGCGGCTGACGACATCCTGCCCGTCGCGCTGCTCTATCTGGGTCTCGATCCGAACAGCAAGGACCCGGGCGAGCTCCAGAAAGCCGGCGCGCTGCTCGAGAGCATTCGCCCCAACATCCAGAAGTTCCATTCGTCCGAGTTCATCAACGCGCTGGCCAACGGTGACATCTGCATCGCCGTCGGTTTCTCGGGAGACATCCTGCAGGCGCGCGATCGTGCCGATGAAGCCAAGAACGGCGTGACCGTGGGCTACAAGATCCCCAAGGAAGGCGCGCAAATGTGGTTCGACCAGATGGCGATCCCGACCGACGCAAAGAACGTCGAGGAGGCGCATGCCTTCCTCAACTACATGCTCGATCCGAAGGTCATCGCCAAGGCGTCGAACTACGTCAACTACGCCAACGGCAACCTCGCGTCCCAGGAGTTCATCAAAGAGGAGGTGAAGTCTGATACCTCCATCTTCCCGGATGATGCGACTCTCAAGCGCCTGTTCGTCAAGGAGCCCTACGACGCCAAGACGCAACGAGTGGTGACCCGGATCTGGACGAAAGTCGTCACCGGACAATAAAATCAGAACCGCGCCCGGAACACTTCGGGCGCGGTTTTTTCATACCTGCCGGGTGTTCCGGACAAGCTCTTTTCTTGCAGAAATTTGATCGAGGGTCTTCATCATGAGTGAGGCTGCGCTGAGTTCTTCGCCGACGGGCGCTTCGCGGTCGCCGCTTCGCACGGCGGCGCCGCAATCCGGGTTCGCACCGTGGAAGGACCCTTCCAAGACGCCGATGGTTCGGTTCGAGAACGTGGTGAAGCGCTTCGGCGATTTCGTCGCCGTCAAGGACTGTACGCTCGACATCTATGAGCGCGAGTTCTTCGCGCTGCTGGGCCCCTCCGGCTGCGGAAAGACGACGCTGCTGCGCATGCTCGCCGGGTTCGAGAAGCCGACGAGCGGGCGCATTCTCGTTGCCGGCCAGGACATCACCGAGCTCGCGCCCTACGACCGGCCCGTCAACATGATGTTCCAGTCGTACGCGCTCTTTCCGCACATGACCGTCGAGCAGAACATCGGTTTCGGCCTCAAGCAGGACGGAATGCCGAAGGACCAGATCGCGCAGCGCGTCGAAGAGACGATGGCGATGCTGGAGCTGAGCAAGTTCGGCAAGCGCAAACCGCACCAGCTTTCGGGCGGCCAGCAGCAGCGCGTGGCGCTGGCGCGCGCCATCGCGAAAAAGCCTCGCATCGTTCTGCTCGACGAGCCGCTCGGCGCGCTCGACAAGCGTCTGCGCCAGACGGCGCAGTTCGAGCTGATGGGCATTCAGGAGCGTACGGGCACGACCTTCATCATCGTCACGCACGATCAGGAAGAGGCGATGACGGTGTCGTCGCGCATCGCGGTAATGGATCACGGCGAGTTCGTGCAGATCGCCACGCCCGGCGACATCTATGAGGCGCCCAACTCGCGTTACACCGCCAACTTCATCGGCGACGTGAACCTGTTCGAGGGCAAAGTCGTGAACGTGGCGGGCGGGTTCGCCGAAATCGACTGGGGTCCGGGGCTTGCCCGCTTCAAGGCTGTTGCGCCCGAAGGATGCGCGGGACAGCAGCAGGTCTGGCTGGCGCTGCGTCCGGAAAAGATCCACATCGATCTCGACAAGCCGACGGACGCGAGCAATGCGCTGCCGGGCAAGGTGGTGGATGTCGGCTATCTCGGGTCGATCTCGCACTACCACGTCGAGCTTGCCAACGGGCAGCGCGTGAAGGCGCTGCGAACGAACTCGTCGCGCACCGTCGACCGGCCGATCAGCTGGGAGGACAAGGTCTGGCTGCAGTGGCCGGCCGAAACCGGAATCGTGCTCGCCAAGTAGTTCGCCGCTCGCCTCGTGTTGAAGGATTTGATCCCATGCGCCGCTGGCTTCTCATCTCGGTGCCCTACCTGTGGCTCCTGGTTTTCTTTCTCATTCCGTTTTTCATCGTCTTCAAGATTTCGCTGTCGGATATCGCGACGGCCATTCCGCCGTATACTCCGGTGTTCGATTTCTCGATGGGCATCGGGGAGTTCATCTCGAAACTGGATTTCGAGAACTACAGGTTCATTTTCAACGACAGCCTGTATGTGAACTCGTACTTCTCGGCGCTGAAGATCGCGGGCATCTCGACGGTTCTGACGCTGCTTGTCGCCTATCCGATCGCTTACGGCATGGCGCGGGCGCCCAAGGAATGGCAGCCCACGCTCGTGATGCTGGTGATCCTGCCGTTCTGGACCTCATTTCTCATTCGCGTCTATGCGTGGATCGGCATCCTGAAGAAGGAGGGCCTGCTCAACCTGTTCCTGATGAACCTCGGCGTGATCAGCGAGCCGTTGACGATCATGAACACGCCGCTCGCGGTCTACATCGGCATCATCTACTCGTACCTGCCGTTCATGATCCTGCCGCTCTATGCGAGCCTCGAAAAGATCAACCCGGCGCTGCTCGAAGCGGCAGCCGATCTCGGCTCGCCGCCGTGGAAGTCGTTCTGGCAGGTGACGTTCCCGCTGTCGCTTCCGGGCGTGCTGGCGGGCTGCTTCCTCGTCTTCATTCCGGCGACCGGCGAATTCGTCATTCCCGATCTGCTTGGCGGCTCGGATACGCTGATGATCGGCAAGACGCTGTGGGGTGAGTTCTTCGGCAATCGTGACTGGCCGGTGGCCTCTGCGGTGGCGGTAGTGCTGCTTCTCGTGCTGGTCATTCCGATTGTGATGTTCCAGAGCAACCAGGAAAAAGAGCGGGAGGCTGCGCGATGAGACGCTTTAGCTGGTTCAACGCGACGTCGATCGCGCTCGGATTTGCGTTTCTCTACATCCCGATCCTGCTGCTGGTGATCTACAGCTTCAACGAGTCGAAGCTCGTGACGGTGTGGGGCGGCTGGTCGACCAAGTGGTACGCGTCGCTTTTGCAGAACGAGGGTCTCCTCAACGCTGCGTGGGTGACGCTCCGGGTGGCGATCCTGTCCTCCACGCTGGCCACCATTCTCGGCACGCTGGCGGCCATCGTGCTGGTGCGGGCGGGGCGCTTCCCCGGGCGCACGCTGTTCTCGGGACTCATCTTTGCGCCGCTCGTCATGCCCGAGGTGATCACGGGCCTCTCGATGCTGCTCCTGTTCGTGGCGCTCAACATGGACCGCGGTTTCTGGACCGTCGTCATCGCGCACGCCACGTTCTCGATGTGCTTTGCGGCGGTCGTGGTGCAGGCGCGTCTCTACGACTTCGACAAGTCGGTCGAAGAGGCGGCCATGGATCTCGGCGCGACGCAGATCCAGACGTTCCTGCAGGTGACGTTGCCGATCATCGCGCCGTCGGTGATCTCGGCGTGGCTCTTGTCGTTCACGCTGTCGCTCGACGATCTCGTGATCGCGAGCTTTGCGACGGGCCCCGGTGCAACGACGCTGCCCATGAAGATCTACAGCCAGGTGCGTCTCGGCGTGACGCCTGAGATCAACGCGATCTCTACGATCATGATTGGACTTGTGACCATCGGCGTGCTCGTTGCGTCCTATTCGACGAAACGCGCGAGCCAACAGCAGGAGCGGGAGTTGAAGGCGGTTGACGCGGGCGCCAAGTAGGCGCCCGGTTCGGCCGGGTCTCTGCGCTCACGGCGCCTCTGCGCCAAGTGTGTCAGGGCCCGCAGCCATGCGAAACGGCCGCGACGCGATTGAATGCGCTCGCGGCCCGGATCGTTTGCAAACACGCCTCAACCGCCTATGTAAGGTCCATGTCAGCCACCCATATCAATTCCTATTACGCTGCGACGGCCAACGATCCGACGCGCTACCCGAAGCTCGAAGGCACGATCAAGGCCGACGTTTGCGTCGTGGGGGGCGGCTTCTCCGGCGTGTCGACGGCGCTCAGCCTGGCCGAGCGCGGCTACGCGGTGGCTCTGGTCGAGGCGCGACGCATCGGCTGGGGGGCCTCGGGGCGCAACGGCGGGCAGATGATTGCCGGCATCAGCGGCGAGCATCGCATCGAGAGCCAGCTCGGCGCGGATGGGCGGCGGCTCTTGGCCGACATCCGCTATCTCGGCCACGACATCATCGAGCGTCGCGTCGAGACGCATCAGATCCGCTGCGATCTCAAGCATGGCTGGGGCGAGGTGGCGGCTCGGCCGCGGCACATGGATTTGCTGCGCGCTTACGTCGACGAGCGCCGGGCCGAAGGCGACGGCGACCCGCTGGAGCTGGTCGAGCCAGAGGCCATGGAGCGGGTGATCGGTTCGAACGCCTATCACGGCGCCTATGTCGACCGGCGCAGCGGGCATCTGCATCCCTTGAACCTCTGCCTGGGAGAGGCGCGCGCGGCGGCTGGGCTTGGCGTGCGCATCTTCGAGGAAAGCCCGGTCGTGTCTGTGACGGGGGGCGCGTCGCCCGTGGTCGTGACGGAAGAGGGCCGCGTGGAGGCATCGTCGGTCGTGCTCGCCGGATATCTCGATCCCTCGTTCCAGACCGGACGGCTCAACGGCCTGCTGTTTCCGACCGGCAGCTACATCGTCGCGTCTGAGCCGCTAGCTGAGGATATGGCGCGCGAGATCATTCCAGGCGACCTCGCGATTGCGGACAGCAACGTGGTGCTCGACTATTTCCGGCTGTCGGCCGATCGCCGTCTGCTGTTCGGCGGGCGCTGCAACTATTCGAACCGCGATCCGGCGGATATCCGCGAAACGCTGCGGCCGCGCATGGTCGAGGTGTTTCCGCAGCTCAAGGACGTCGCGCTCGATTTCGCGTGGGGCGGCAAGATCGACATCGTGCTGACGCGCGTGCCGGCGATCGGGCGGCGTGAGCCCAACGTCTATTATATGCAGGGCTACTGCGGGCATGGCGTGAACGCGACGCATATCGCGGGCGAGATCGTAGCCGACGCCATTTCCGGCACGATGGAGCGGCTCGATCTGTTCGAGAAGATCCGCCACATCCGGCTGCCCGTGGGGCAGTTCCTCGGCAACCAGATGCTGGCGCTCGGGATGCTGTACTACCGGCTGCGCGACCTGCTCTAGGGGCGCGTATCCCCGATCAGTCGGCGGCAATAAAAACGGCGCGCAAGCCAATTGGTTTGCGCGCCGTTGTTGTTTTGGAGGCGGTAGGCTTAGCCGGCCGCGCGCTCGAGAAGGCGCGTTGCAGCCTGCTGGATCTTCGCGATGGCTTCGTCGCAGGCGACGTAGGCCGGGGTCGCAGCACCCCAGTTGTGGTTGCGAACTTCGTCGACCATCTTCGTTGCGTGGGTCTGGGCCGTGGACATCGCCGAGGCGAGGTCTGCCGCGAGTGCGGAGGCGCCGGTCGCGTTGGCAATCGCTTCGGCATCCGACATGACGCCGGCCTGCGAGAGCTGCGGGGCGGTGGCGGGCACGGGCGTTGCGCCGAGCAGGATGCGGGCGAGCTGCAGCTTCCACGAGACGGATTCGGAGCCGACGCGAATGAGTGCGGGGCCGCGGATGGGCAGGTCGGCAGATTCGAATGCCTTGCGCAGCGTGCCTTCGCACTCTTCGAGGCGCTTGCCGATCTTCTGGACCTCGTCCTTGCTCTTGGTGGCCTTCTCCGAGATGCGGACGACGTTCTGAGTGATTTCGGTGGTGGCAGCGCGCTGCTGTTCGAGCACGTTCGAGAGACCGCGGATGCGCTCGGCGACCTCGGCGACTTCATCGCCCATGCTTTCGATGATCGAGCCGACCTGGGTGACGACCGAGTTGCCGGACGCAACCGACTTCAGGCTGTCGGCGACGGCGTGGCGGATCTCGCGCATCTCGCGGGTGAGAGCTTCGACGCGCGAACGGATTTCCTGGGTGGCCTTGCCGGTCTCGACGGAGAGGCTCTTGACCTCGGCGGCGACGACGGCGAAACCGCGGCCTGCTTCACCGGCGCGGGCGGCTTCGATGGTGGCGTTGAGAGCCAGAAGGTTGGTCTGGCGGGCGATCGAGTCGATCGAGGTCGCCATTTCGCCGATCTGGTCGACGGCGCTCTGCAGCACCGCAACCTGCTCGCCGATCTTGCTCGACTGGCCCTGGATGTTCGTCATGGCTTCGACGGCCGCGCGGCTGTCGTTAATGCAGCTGCGCATCGTGTCGCGCGCATTCTCGGTCTGCGTGGCGCTGGCGGCGGAGACGGTGGAGAGCTCGGCGATGGATGCTGCCATCTGCTCGACGGCGCTCGAGATCGAAACCGTCGACTGGGCGACTTCGCTGAAATCGTGCGACAGCCAGCCGATGTTGATGGCTGCTTCGCACGCTTCCTTGCCGAGGCCGCTGGCGACGACGAGCTGCTTGGAGTAGCCGGTCTTCACGAGGTCTACAACGCGTTCGAGGGCCTTGCCCAAGTTGCCGTCGATGGCAACCTTGGCGGCGAGCTTGCTGCGAATGAGCTCTTCGAGCGCGTCGACGAGCTGTTGCTCAGCTTTTCCGGAGGCCGCAGCCTGAATCGGCGCCTTATCCGTGGTCTCGTTGGTGCGACGCGTTGCAAACACGTGGAATTCTCCATGGCTGATGGCGGCCGGTGCGGGGCGCTCACGGGCAAACAGCCGCCCGCGAACTCTTCCGTCCGGTAGAGGAATCATCAGTCTGTAGAATTGATCAGCATGCATTAAAGTCCGCTTAACCGAGGCGGGGTGCGATATACTTTAGTTCTGCGATTGATAACTGTGGGGTGTCCGCAACGCGCTCAGCGGCGGAAGCCGGGCAGGCGCTGGAGCAGATCCTGGATCGGATTATCGACCCATGCCCGGGTGACGAAGCTGCGGTGGGAGACGTCCTCGCCGCCCGATGCGCCGGACAGAAACGTCACGTCGCCCTGGTTCAGCGGCCGGTCCAGCTCGGTTTCGTAGGCGATGTCTTTCGATGCCAGAATGCCGGCCAGCTCGACGTTCTTGTCGCGCGTGGAGCCGAGATAGGCGCTCACGAAGAATGCGGAACGGTCGTTTTCGATCCACGACGTGAACTTGCCGAGCTCTCCATAGAGTGCGTCGAGCAGTACGACGCCGCGCAGGCGTTTTTTCAGGCCGCCCTTCGTGGCACAGGTCGCGGCTGCAACGTATCCGCCGCTGTAGGCGACGAAGACGACGGGGGCGGAGGCGAAGCTCAGGGCGCTACGGCGATCACCGTGCAGCTTGGTCAGGGCCTGGGTGGCTTCGCCCATGAAGCGGCCGAAGGCTCCGGGTTCTCCGAACCGGCCGACGCTCGAATCCGCCGCGTCGACGGCAAACTGCGGGGCGATCAGGACGGCATTGGCACCCGAGCGGGTGATTTGATCTGCAACATGCTGGCGGCGCAGGACGTCGCGCTCAAGGGTGGCGCCGTGTCCGTGGAAGAAGACGACGATCACCGACGGGCGGCGAATGTCGAAGCCCTTCGGAATGTGCAGGAGGACGCGGTTGTCGTGGTAGGTCTCGTCCTCCCAGTAGAGGCGGCCGTACGGCGTCGTGTGTCCACGGCGTCCGGTTTCGTTGACGACATCGAAGAACGGGTGGCCCGAGCCGGGATCGACGCCTCCATAGGGGAAAGGCGCCGTCTGGAAGGGAAGCAGTGCGGTGCGCCCTTGTGCGAGAGGGGCCGAGCGCGACTGCACCTGATGGGGTTTCGGCACGGCTTCCGGTTTGGCGACGCGGGCCGGGTTGGGTTTGACGGGCGTCGCCTTGGCCCAGGCGGCGGGTGCTGAGAGGGTGGCAAGGGCGGCCACGACTGCGCAAACGCCCACTGCGCGCGCAGGCGAGCGCCGAGCGGTGCGTACAGGGGTCATATCTGGTCCGGCCAAACGCCTCATGTCATCGCCGTTGTTTGCCATCGCCGCTGGTCGTCCGAGGGGGCATGTCAGGCCCTGGTCATTGCCCTCGTTGGGACCACCGGTCTGCGGGCACTGGTCTCCGAACACTGGTCGGCAAGCGCTGGTCTGCGAGTACCCATTGCGAACACCCTAGGCTCGGAATGGTTTCTTGAGCCTTGACGGCTGTTTCAGGCCGCAGATCAGCAGGTCTGGTTGGCCATAGCGACCAATCGTGTCCAAGATATGAGGCGGGCGGACTGTGATCGATTTGCTCCGGAGGTGCATTTCGGCCACGTGCGATGGCGTTTTGCCGCCCGCGCTTGTTGGTCCGTGTTCCGCCTTATAGGGTTCCGGCTCAATTCAATCCGGACCCGAAACCATGACCGCGACAGATGCCGCTTTGACAGGCGGGGCACCCGACGTTCATCGACGGACGGTGCTGACGGGCACCGCAACGGCCATCGCCGTCGCGGACATGATCGGCATCGGCGTGTTCACGAGCCTCGGCTTTCAGCTCATGTCGCTGCCGTCGGGTTTCGCCGTGCTCATGCTGTGGATCGTCGGCGGCGCGGCGGCCCTGTGCGGGGCGCTTTCGTACGCCGAGCTCGCAACAGCGTTTCCGCGTTCGGGCGGTGAGTACAATTTTCTATCGCGCATCTATCACCCCATGCTCGGCTTCATGGCCGGCTGGGTGTCGGCGACGGTTGGGTTTGCGGCACCCGTGGCGCTGGCCGCGATGGCGTTCGGCGAGTACTTCGCGGGCGCCGTGCCGGAGGCACCGCCCCTCGTGTGCGGTTTGGCCGTGGCTTGGGCTGTGACGCTTGTCCAGCTTTCCGGATCTCAGCCCAGCGTCATCTTTCAGAACGCGGCCACGGCGATCAAGGTGGCGTTAATCCTCGTTTTCATCATCGCAGGGTTTTCGGTCGGCGAGCCGCAGCCGATCTCGTTTTTGCCGAAAGAGGGCGATCTCGGCTACCTGATGAGCGCGCCGTTCGCCGTCAGCCTCGTGTTCGTCATGTACTCCTACTCGGGGTGGAACGCGGCAACCTACATTGCGGGCGACGTGCACGATCCGGCCCGCACGCTGCCGCGCGCCATGTTCTGGGCTACGCTGGTCGTCATTGCGCTCTATGTGCTGCTCAACGCCGTGTTTCTCTATACGACGCCGATGAGCGCCATGGCCGGGCAGCTCAACGTCGCGCAGGTGGCTGGAGAGCATATTTTCGGCGCCACGGGCGGGCGCATCGTGGCGGGGCTCATCTGTGTCGGCCTCGTGTCCGCGATCAGCGCCATGATGTGGATCGGTCCGCGCGTGACGGTGGCCATGGGCGAGGACTTTGCGCTGCTCCGCCCGTTTGCGCGCTACACCCGGAGCGGCGTGCCAGCGACGGCCATCCTGCTCCAGATCTCGGTGGTGACGCTTCTGCTTTTGACGCAAAGCTTCGAAGCCGTGCTCGACTTCATCCAGTTCAGCCTGACGCTGTGCTCGTTCCTGGCCGTGGCGGGCGTGATCGTGCTGCGCGTGACGCAGCCGCATCTTTCGCGGCCGTACAAGGTCTGGGCCTTTCCGCTAACGCCGGTCGTGTTCCTCGCCGTCACAGGTTTCATGATGGCTTACCTTCTTTTCGAAAAACCCTGGCAGTCACTCGCCAGCCTCGCGCTTATGGCGTCCGGTCTTGCGCTGTTTGCGCTGTCGAAACGGGATGAGGCACGGACGTGACGCCAACCAACTCACACATTGAGGGATTGCAGCAGATGAGATTGCGTCGAGCGGTTCTCGCGGGGCTCGCGGCGGCACTTGCGTTCGCGAACATGACGATGGCGGGTCAGGCGAGCGCCCAGACGTCCGCCGCGCCGGCCGCAAAGGCGCCTGCCGCGGTGGCCAAGGCCACGCCCGACGACACGGCGCGCGTGCTCGGGGGGCTCGCCCCCTCGGCCGGTTCTCCGCTCGAGGCGTTCACCAAAGAGGCGTCGTGGCAGTCGCATTCGAAGTACTTCAACACGGCCTGGTCGCAGCTTTCCGTGCGCCAGCTCTCCAAGATCAAAGCCTGGTCGGCCAAGCACGTACCGAACCGCAAGCCGGTGCTGTTCTACATGTTCAGCGGGCCTGACTTCCTCTACGCGGACGCGTTTTTTGATGGCGCTTCGACCTACGTGCTCTCGGGTCTCGAGCCGGTGGGGCAGGTGCCCGACCTGACGCTGCTGACACCGCGTGCCTTCGGCGGCGAACTCAGGGGCCTGCAGAACTCGCTC
This sequence comes from Hyphomicrobium sp., assembly GCF_019744875.1. GTDB lineage: Bacteria > Pseudomonadota > Alphaproteobacteria > Rhizobiales > Hyphomicrobiaceae > Hyphomicrobium_C. Next base: position 121,907 of record NZ_JAIETU010000004.1, read on the forward strand.
AATTCGGTGCTGAGCTACAGCTTCTTCATCACCAAGAAGATGAAGACGCAGCTGCGCGACGGACAGCTCACCGGCACGCTGCCCATTCTCTACACGTTCCTGGCGCGCTCCGGCAAAACGATCAAGGAGACGACGCTCGTCTCGCTCAATACCGACGGCACTGTCACGCCGCTCAACGGCGAGCTTCCCAAGGGGGCGAGCCCGGGCGCCAAGATCCAGTTCTCGTCCGGATCGGGTCCCGACAAGACGCTCTACTATTTCAACACCGACCTGTCGGACGGCGGGCTCAAGGCGAGCGGGTTTCTTGCGTTCTGCAAGGGCCTCGGCGAGGGCGACAGTTTTGTGAAGAGCGCATCCTACCTGATGCATTCCGACAATTTCTCGATGGTGCGGTCGTTCATCGTCGAGAACAGCGGCACGCTGGTGCAGGACGACTCGGGTGTGCCGTTGCGCTTCCTGGAAGACTCCGCCTGGCGGCTGGAGCCGTATGGGCGCTATCTGCGGCCGCTCGGAATTTTTCCCAGGGCTTACCAGCCGAAAATGCAGGAGCTGTTCGCCAAGGGCCGGGCGACGCCGATCGATTTCGGGGTCGGCTACCGTTGGCGCCCCAACGAATCCAATCTGCTCGTGGCGGTCCGGACGTCGGCCGCGCGAGCAGAAGCAAAGCCTTAGCATGCGGCTGGTCGCTGGATGGATGAAAGGGTCCAGCGATTTTGCCTAGCTTCAGTCACGGTTGTGAGTTATCCGCGGTGATCTCCGGGGACGTTCTGTTTGCGGTGTGGGGAGGCTTGCGTGGCTACCGTCGTCAATGTGCATGGCACGTTTGTGCATTCGGCGGGCACAGCCGACGCCCTCAACATTAACCCGCAGGCGCCCGTTCAGTGGTGGCAGCAGGGCAGCACCTTCGAGCAGGAGGTGAAAAGCTACGTCGCGGGTGATGACGGTCCGGTCGACGTCGTGCCGTTCACGTGGCGCTCCCAGAACAGCGAGATCGACCGGCGCCAGGCGGGCTCGGCGTTGCTCGAAACGCTGCGCGGGCTCGACAAGAAGGGCGAGCCGTATGTCGTCGTCGGGCACAGCCACGGCGGGTCGGTGATTGCCTCGGCGCTCATCGAGAGCGTGTCGCGGCGCAAGCCGCTCGTGAACCTCCAGCGCTGGATCACCATCGGAACGCCGTTCGTGGGGATGCGCAAGGAGCGCTTCCTGTTCTCGCGGCTGACGCTGACGCGCAAGGTGATCTTTGTCGCCTCGTTCATGCTGTTCATGATGTTTCTGTTCTATGTGCTGGGCGAGCTCTACACGCACGGCTTCCGCGCGCGGAACGAGCGCTATTACACGGCTCTGCTGTTTTCCGGCGTGATGATGACGCTGCCGATCCTGTTCTCCTACATCGTGTTCCGTTTCTTCGATGGGCGGGAGTTGAAGGGGTACAGCGCAGGAACTGTGCGAAGAGCGCGCGAGCACTACGCGGGCAAATGGCTGCCGCTCAGTCACAAGAACGACGAGGCCGTGCAGGGGCTGCGCATGCTGCCCAACATGAAGCTTCATTTTTTTGACGATGGCTTTGCCGCCTCGACGATCACGAAAGCGTCCGTGATCGCGCTGCCGCTCGTCTATCTGTTGTTCGTGACCTCGCCGACGATTATGCTCGGCATCGCGGATTTCCTGCAGACCCGCATTTACGACGTGCAGGAGTTCGTCGAGGAAGACAGCGCGGCGACCCGGGCGCGCGAGGAGTTGCGGAACTTCTCGGGCCGTATGCGCGAGTATCAGGAGCAGGCCGATCAACAGAGCGGTCTCAATCCGGTTGCAGCCGAGGAGGCCCGGCAACGGGCCGCCAATGCGCGGCGCGAGTTGCGCGAAAAGCGCCGTCAGCTTGAGCAGTCGTTCCCCGAGTTCACGAGCGTGGAGCGTGCGCAGCGCTTCAAGCGGCGGTTCCTGCAACGCAACGGCCAGCCGTGCGAGGGCGGGCGCCTGTGCGGTGGCGGCACCGACTACGTGCTCAACAGCAAGCTTTTGTTCCACGTCGTGACGGACGAGCTGTCGAGCGCGGTCGTCGATGACGAGATCGTGGGCGGACGGATGGGCGGGCTTCTTCGGCTCCTGATCCCCGTGGTGCTGGTGCCGTTCGTCTTTGCTGTGATCGCCCTCGTTATTCTCAAGATCATCGAATACGTGGCGCAGTTCGCGAGCCTGTTGCTTGCGCGGGCGTTGAATACGGTCACGCTGGCCGAGATGAAGCGGTCGACGTTCGGCAACGACACGGAAGGCGAAATCGTCGTCGGAGCTGACTACGGGCCGTCGTGGCTCGAACCGGTGACGTGGGAGCTGCCGGCGGACGTTGCCGACAGGATTTCAGCGCACAGCAATTCGATGGCCTCGCAGTCGATCGCGAAATTCCGCGAGGCGATCAGTACGCTCTCCTATGCCGAGGGCGAGGATGCGCGGTCGCGACTGATCTCCGACTACCTGACGTGGAACGAGCTTGTGCACACGTCCTATTTCGAGGTGCCGGAGTTCCGCAAGATGGTGGCGCTGGCGATCAGCCAGGCGCCCGGATTCCGTCCCACCGAGCAGTTGCTCAACGATGTCGGATACCAGGCGACGGTGCAGTGGGTTGCCGTGCTCGGCCAGCCAATCGTGATCGGGCAAAATCCCAGCATCATGGTCGCTGAATTGGCGCCGCAGCAAGCGCAGCCACAGCCCCAGGTTTCGTATCAGGCGTGATCGTGGGCCGGTCGCCTACGTCTTGATTTCCAGGAACTCGACGTCCGGGTTACGCCCGGCGTTGTAATTGAGGTTGAAGATCGAGCCCGGCAGATAGACGTAGTCGCCGTCGAGGTCGGTCGCGATCGACGAGCGGTTGCTTTCGATGAATTTCTTGAGGGCCGCGGGGTCCTTGGAGCGGATCCAGCGCACCGCGTCGCACGGGGCGGGGTCGAAATCCGTCTTCAGGCCGTACTCGTGCTTCAACCGGTCGGCGAGCACGTCGAGCTGCAGCGCGCCGATGACGCCCACGACCGGCTGCGTGCCGTCGATGGGCGAGAATACCTGCACGACGCCTTCCTCGGCCATCTCGCGGATCGCATCCTTGAGCTTCTTGGCCTTGATCGCGTCCTCGAGCCGGATGCGGCGCAGGATCTCGGGCGCAAAGCTCGGAATGCCGAGGAACGTGATGTCCTCGCCTTCGGTCAAGGCGTCGCCGATGCGCAGCACGCCGCGGTTCGGAATGCCGACCACGTCGCCGGCGAAGGCTTCCTCGGCAATCGATCGGTCCTGGGCGAAGAAGAACTGCGGCGAGTTGATCGCCATGCTCTTGCCGGAACGCACGTGCTTCACCTTCATGCCGCGCGTGAGCTTGCCCGAGCAGACGCGCATGAAGGCGATGCGGTCGCGGTGATTGGGATCCATGTTCGCCTGGATCTTAAAGACGATGCCGGTCATGGCGGGCTCGGTTGCCTCGATCTCGCGCGTGGAGGCGCGCTGAGACAGCGGGGGCGGCGCGTAGGTCTTGAGCGCGTCGAGCACGTCGCGCACGCCGAAGTTCTTCAAGGCCGAGCCGAAGAAGACAGGCGACAGCGCGCCGTGGCGGAATTTTTCGAGATCGAAGCGGCCGCACGCGGCGTCGACGAGATCGATTTCCTCGCGCCAGCGCGCGTAGGCGTCTGGCTCCAACAACTCGTGGAGCAGCGGATCGTCCGGGCCGGTGATCGGCTGGCCGTCGGGGTTCTCGTCGAGGCGGCGGATGCGCGGCTGATAGAGATCGTAGGTGCCACGGAACTCACGGCCCTTGCCGACCGGCCAGACCATGGGAGCGGTGTCGAGCGCAAGCGTCTTCTCGATTTCGTCCAAGAGGTCGAGCGGCTCGCGCGCCTCGCGGTCGAGCTTGTTGATGAAGGTGACGATCGGGATGTCGCGCATGCGACAGATCTCGAACAGCTTCTGGGTGCGCGCTTCGATGCCGCGTGCGGCGTCGATCACCATGATGGCGGAGTCGACCGCGGTCAGCGTGCGGTAGGTGTCGTCGGAGAAGTCTTCGTGGCCCGGCGTGTCGAGCAGGTTGAAGACGGCGCCGCCGTACTCGAACGTCATGACGGACGTGACGACGGAGATGCCGCGCGCCTTCTCGATGGCCATCCAGTCGGACCGCGTGGCGCGTCCGTCGCGCTTGGCCTTGACCTGTCCGGCGAGCTGGATCGCGCCGCCGAACAGCAGGAGCTTTTCGGTGAGGGTCGTTTTGCCGGCGTCGGGATGCGAGATGATCGCGAACGTGCGTCGCCTGCCGATTTCCTCGGCGAGCTTGCCACTTGCTGCGGGCTTCGGTGCGGCGGCGGAGGCGCTGTCCTCCGGCGTTTCCGCCAGATCGTCGTTGCTCATCATCTTGTCCGGAACGTCGTTTTGCGGGCTCTATAGCACCGTTTGGGGAGAATGACAGGTCTCCTGTCCCGACGGCCAATGACGGGGGTACCGGGCGGCGGGATGGCCTGATTTGTCGACGTGTCTGGATCCCGGCCTGCGCCGGGATGACGGTTAGTAGGCAGGCGGGTCGCTTCTATGAGCACAACGCCACACCGGCCCTGGTCCGCGCCAGGGCGCATTTCTCCACTAAGAGCGAGGCGGCGTGCGTGCCGGGAGCGGCGCTAGGCCAACTCGGCGAGGAGGCATTTCAGGATGCCGTACTCGAAGCGGCCGTCGAGGGCGGCGTGGGCGGGGCCCAGCTTTCCAGAGTCGAGCGTGCCCAGGCGCTCGAAGACGGCGTGGATTTCGTCGAGGTCGGACGGGTCGAGATCGAGCACGTCGTCGGCTGCGAGGACGCCCGCTTCGATGGCGTCGGCAAAGTGGGTGTAAACCGTCGAGACGTCGAGGTTGCGGTCCGAGGCGATGTCTTCCGGCGTGACGCCATTGCGATGCAGCGCCAGGGTGCGATTGACGGTCGGGGAGAGGCGATTGTCGAAGCCGGTGTTGGCGCCGAAGCTCGCGATTTCCTCCAGGATGGCTTTGCCGTAACGCTTGATCTTGCTCGCGCCGAGCCCCGTGATCCCGTGCAGGCCCTCTTCGTCCGCCGGGCGGCTGGTGGCAAGCTCCACCAGCGTCTTGTCGTGGCAGATGACGTAGGGCGGCAGCTTCGCGGCGGTCGCGAGGCGGAGGCGCAAGGCGCGCAGCGCGTCGTAGAGCGGGCGGTCGGAGGCGGCGACCTTTTCGGCGGAGGCGGCGGCGCTCTTCGAGGATTTGGCTTTTTTCTCGCGGGCGGGCGCCAGGCGCTGCAGGAACTTCTCTTCGCCGCGCAGGACGGGGCGTGCCTTTTCGGTGAGCTGCACGGTGCCGTGGCCTTCGTCGTCGGAGGCGAGATAGCCGAGGGCGGTGAGCTGGCGGAACAGGCTGCGCCAGACGGTAGCGTCCGTGTCCTTGCCGATGCCCCAGACCGATAATCGATCGTGGCCGTTGCGGCAGGCGCGCTCATTCTCTTTGCCCTGCAGCACGTCGATGAGATAGCCGACGCCGAAGCGCTGGCCGGTGCGGTAGGCGGCCGAGAGGGCCATCTGGGCGGGAACGCTGCCGTCGACGGTTTGCGGTGGGTTGAGGCAGTTGTCGCAGTTGCCGCACGGGGGCGAGCCGGTTTCGCCGAAGTAGGCGAGCAACTGCTGACGCCGGCAGGTGGCCGCTTCGCAGAGGCCCACCAGCGCATCGAGTTTCTGGCGCTGGGCGCGCTTGAACAGCTCCGAGCCTTCGCTCTGGGCGATCCATTGCGTCTGCTGGATGATGTCTTGCATGCCGTAGGCGAGCCAGGCGTTGGCCGGTTCGCCATCGCGGCCGGCGCGGCCGGTCTCCTGGTAGTAGGCTTCCATGGAGCGCGGCAGGTTGAGGTGGGCGACGAAGCGGACGTCCGGCTTGTCGATGCCCATGCCGAAGGCGACCGTGGCCACCATGATGATGTTGTCTTCCTTCAGGAAGCGCTCCTGGGCGGCGCGGCGAACTTCGGGATCGAGCCCGGCATGGTAGGCGAGGGCGTTGCGTCCCTTGCGCACGAGCCAGGCGGCCGTTTCGTCGACGGATTTGCGCGAGAGGCAGTAGACGACGCCGGCGTCGCTCGGGTGCTCGGCGGCGAGGAAGCTCCAGAGCCGCTCGCGGGCGCTCATCGAGCCCATCTCGGCAATGGTGTAGCGGATGTTGGGGCGATCGAAGCTGGCGACGCGGCGGAGCGCGTTTTCGAGGCAGAGCTCAGTCGCGATCTCCTCGCGCGTGCGCTGGTCGGCGGTGGCCGTCAGTGCGATGCGCGGCGTGCTCGGGAAGCGGCTGGCGAGCACCTTGAGCTGGCGGTACTCGGGGCGGAAGTCGTGGCCCCATTGCGAAACGCAGTGGGCTTCATCGATAGCAAAGAGCGCGATCTCGGCGCGCTCGAGCAGGCGCAGCGTGCGATCCTGCACCAGGCGTTCCGGGGCGACATAGAGAAGATCGAGCGAACCGGCGACGAGTTGGCGCTCGATAGCATCCTGGGTGTTGCGGTCCTGCGAGGAGTTGAGGAAGGCGGCCCTGACGCCTGCTTCCTTCAGTGCATCGACCTGATCCTGCATGAGCGCGATGAGCGGCGAGACGACGATTCCCGTGCCGCGGCGCACGAGGGACGGGATCTGGTAGCAGAGCGACTTGCCGCCGCCCGTGGGCATGAGGGCGAGCACGTCGCCGCCGCCAATCAGGGCTTCGATGATCTCGGCCTGATGAGGGCGAAAGCTCGTGTAGCCGAACACCTCCTCGAGCACGTTGCGCGCCTCGGCGAGGCTCGGGGCGGCAGCCAGGGGAGCGAGGGAGGCGGTCTTGCGCAGCGCGGCAGGCGGCATGCTGGGGTCCCATGGCGTGGATTGGGCGTGGATCGAGCTGTGTGTCGGGCGCGGCAGGAAAGCGTCGCGCGCCGTAAAGTTGTAGCGCGATTCTGAAAGGTCCCTCCGGCCAGCCCGGTCCACTATCCCAAGTATTCGGCGGCTGGCAGTCTTCTGTGCTGGCGTCGACGGGCCAGACGCTCGTCATGCGGGACCAGCTATTTGAGGCGCGGGGGCAGATCGCCTAAAATGCGGATCGCGCCAGGGGTCCATTTCACCCCCGCCCTCCTTGACGCCATTCGTCGGGAGGGGGGCGGCCCGAATAGACCGAATACGGCTGTTGGGCTCCTGGCTGCGCTTCCCCCGCCCGCCCTCTCCAGGCATTTCAGTTGCGCCTCAGCAACATGAGCCCACGAAGCGGTTTTGAGCATATCGTCCGAGGGCGAATTGAACTTCGAAACCTGTCTCGGCCAGTCTACATTTGCCCCGGGTTGGATCGACGGACAGGTTGCCGTTACGCAACATCCCCTGAATAAACGCAGTGGACACATCATCTGACGGCGCGACGCGGTTTTCACGTTGGAGAATCGCAGTAAGTGAGTCGAACGGGATTTTTGAGTCTGGCGCACATCGGTGCATGGGGACGGGCATATGGATCGGGGCATTTTCGGTAAGGTCTTTGGTGGCGGTATCGCCGCGGTTCTGTTCACGGCGCTGACGCCGGGAGCAGCGCAGGCACAGCTCGGGCCTTGCTACAATTACGAAGTTTCGCCAGGCATTTTCATCGATTACCCGGAGTGCGGCGACACCGCGAACGTCGCCACCCAGCTCGGTAACTCGCTGAACGGTATCGGCGATGCCATGGTCAACCAGCAGCTCAACGTCGGATCGTTCGCGGCCTTCGCCGCGCCAACCGGCCGCGTGCGCCACACCAATCACGATGGCCTGAAGGTCAAGGGCGGCGGCACCACGCAGGACTTCGAGACGGACGAAGGATCGGTGTTCGGAAACGTCAGCTACGATCTGCCGGGCACGTATTCGGCGGCAAGGTCCGCATCAGCGGCCTGCTCGGCTACAACGGCCTGACGCAGGACGACGAGGCCAAGACGTTCAAGAACGATATCGACGCCTTGATCTACGGCGGCAGCTATCTCTGGTCGAAGGGCAACTTCTACAGCATGTCGCTGATCATCGGCCTCTCGGGTGAAGCCGAGGGCAAGAACGCCGGCGGGAAGTACAACTACGACGTCGACGGCTACTACACGAACAGCGTGATCGGCTACACGTTCGACATGGCAGGCGGCTGGAAGTTCGACACGCGCGTCAACCTCGGCTCGTACGACGTCGACGGCGACAGCTTCACGATCCCCGGCACAGCGACGGCCATCAACGGACACGCCGAAGGCTGGAACGCCGGCATCAAGGGCACGATCTTCACCATCATGGAGATGGGCGGCGGCGTTGCTCGTCCCTACCTCGCGGCCGGTTACAAGAACGTCTTCTCCGAGGATATCGAAGTGCGCGGCGACTTCACCGCCGACTTCGATCAGGACAACAACTTCGGTCTGGTTGAGGCTGGCTACGACTATGTCCAGGGTCCCTGGACATACGGCGCAGCCGTCTACACGGAATTCTCCGGCGACCAGAACACCGTTGGCGGGCGGTTGGGCGTTTCGCTCAAGCTGCAGTAGACGCCACGACAGCGCGATTGGAGACGGGTACGTTCTACGTGCCCGTCTTTTTTTTGTTCACATCGGCACCCGCATCCGGGGCCGTGTCCAAGAATTGTCTGAGTGATTTTGAAAGGTTGTCACGCGGGGAACAGCGTCACCTATCCGCTTGTGGTGCCTTAGGAAACAACGAGCGGCGGCTTTAACCAATTTGCCGCTCAAGGGATTTGTCGAGCAGTATCAGTACTGGCCAGGGTTTGAGCTCTGGGATATGCTGATGACTGAGTTATTGGAGGTTCCGATGTCGACATTTGTTTTCTGGTCGCGAGCCTTGACTTGCGGCGCTGTGGCGGCCCTCTCCGTATCCGTGGCGGCGTTTTCCAGCCGCGACGCGGCGAGCGCGGATGCGACGCCGTCGGTTCAGCAGATCATCGAAGCGCTCAAGCCGCGCAAGACGCGCGGGCTTTCGGTCAAGCCGAGCAAGGCCGAGATCGAAAAGGCGCAGGTGATCGACGATCTCAAGACGAAGGCGGCCTCGCGCGGATTGTCGGTGCCGGAGCGCCAGCAGCTCGCCGAGGCGGTGAGCGACAAGCCCTCGCTCGATTTCGTCATCTATTTCGATTTCAACTCGGCCAACATCTCGAGCAAGTCGAAGGCGTCGCTCGACGCGCTGGGCACGGCGCTCAAGGACGACTCGCTCAAGGACGCCTCGATCATGGTCGCCGGGCATACGGACGCGAAGGGCCGCAACGAGTACAATCTCTCGCTGTCCGAAAAGCGGGCGGACGCGGTGCGGAAGTATCTCGCCGAGAAGTTCGACGTGGCGGAGAGCAACGTGACGGTCGTCGGATATGGCGCCGAGCGTCTCAAGGACAAGCAGGCGCCCTACGCGAGCGTCAATCGTCGCGTACAGATCATCAACATGACGGACAAGACGGCGTCCGTCAGCAAGCCCTTGAGCAGCGACCCGAACCAGTGATCGCCGCCGCGAGCGGTTCATCCAAAGGAGAGTGACATGCGGACGCGCACGATCTCGTATTCCATCCTGACGATCGCATTGGCCTTCTTGGCCGGTGGCGTCGCGCCAGCCGAAGCGGCCGGCCGGCGTCTGGCGCTCGTGATCGGCAACTCGACGTATCAGCATGTGTCGGAACTCACGAACCCGCAGAACGATGCGGCCGACGTGGCCGACAAGCTGCGCAAGCTGTCGTTCGACGTGATGCTTGGCACGAACCTCACGCGCGACCAGATGCATGAGGCGTTCGCGAACTTCGCGGAGCAGCTTCAGCCCGGCGACGAAGGCCTGTTCTTCTATGCCGGTCACGGCATTTCGCTGAGCGGCGAGAACTTCCTGATCCCGGTCGACATGCCGGCCGAGATCAAGGTCGAGGACGAAGCGGCGAGCAAGGAAGCGCTCGACAACAGCCTCGTCAACATTGCGTCGGTGATCGAGCCGATGCAGAAGGCCAAGCTCGGCATGATCTTCCTCGACGCGTGCCGCAACACGCCGTCGAAGGAAGAGCTCGGATTGCAGATCGTGGCGCAGGACGGCGCGACGCGGAAGCTTCGCTCGCTGTCGTTCCATCGCGGCATCTCGAAGGTCAACGTTGCGTCCACGAGCGGCGCGTCGGGCATCTTCCGCGCCTACGCCACGCAGCCCAACAACGTTTCGGACGACGGCGGCGGACGCAACAGCCCGTTTACGAAGGCGCTGTTGAAGCATCTCGGCACGCCGGGTCTCGACGTTCACCAGATGATGATCAAGGTTCGCCTCGACGTTCAGACGGAGACGTCCAACCGGCAGGTTCCGTGGGAAGAGAGCGCGCTGACGGACACGTACTACTTCACGCCGTCGGCTCCGGGCATGGCCGCCCCGCTGTTGCCCACGTATCGCAAGGAGGGCGCTGCCCCGAACATGGGTAAGCGCCAGAAGGGTGCCGCGCAGGCCACGCAGCGGCGCAATCAGGGTGGTGGCGGTGCTCCGCGTCAGGCACGCCGCGGTCCGCCCCCGGGTCTCGGCATGGGCGTTGGCGCCGGTCTCTAGTCAGGCGCGCTTTGACGGATCGAAGTTTGAAGGGTGCGGACCAAAAGGTCCGCACCCTTTTTCATTTCGGGGGCGGGTTCATTTCGTGTCTGGTTCGGTGCGAGGCTGGCCTCGCGTCCCGCTTCAGTTCACGCCCAGACGGCGCAGGCCCTCGGCGCTGGAGTCGGTTGCGGCGTCGAGCGCGAGGGCTTTGCGATAGTCGCTGATGGCGGCGCTGCGCGAGCCGCGCGCCTCGTGGATGTGCCCGCGCGTGTCGAACATGTAGGCCTTGTTCCCATCGAGCGAGATGGCGCGGTTCGCATCCTGCAGCGCCATCGCGAGATCGCCGGCCTTGTAGCGGGTCCAGGCGCGATTGTTGATGGCGTCTGCATTCGACGGGGCCAGTTTCAGGGCCTCGGTGTAGTCGTTGATCGCGGACTGATAGTTGCCCTTGTCGTAGTAGGCGACGCCGCGATGATTGAAGGCGTCGGCGGTCGGGTTCAGCTTGATCGCCTCGTCGTAGTGCTCGATGGCCTGGTCGGTCTCGCCCTTGTCGCGGAGCGCGCGGCCGAGCGAGTAGTGGATGGTGGCGTAGTCGGCATCGACCAGGCCGCCGATTTCGAGGAGGTCGTTGCAGGCCCTTTCGGCCTCGTCTGGCTTTTCCGTGTTCTGGCAGTCCTTCCACTGGCGCGTCAGGACGTAGCGGGAGGCCAGAGGATTGGATGGCGTCGTCGAGCTCTTCGGTTCGGGCTGGGGGTCCGCTTTCGGTTCGGCCTTACGCTCGGGTTGCTGCACTTCAGGAGCAGTCTCGATGCTGGCCGGAGGATCGCTCTTCGGTGGCGGGGTGTCCGCTGCCGGCGGCGGAGTGGTGTCCGCCTTCGGCTGCAGGCTGACCTCCGCGGTCGGCGCCGGGCCGTTGTCGAGATCGAGAGGCTGCTTGCTCGCGAGGCCGATTTTTTCGCGCACCGAGTCCGGCAGGTATTCGTAGGCGTAGACGCCGGCCAGCACGACCGCGAGAAGCGAGAGCACGATGCTGAGCGCGTTCGCCTCACCTTTCAATTTCAGGGCTGTGGCCAGTTTCTGCGCCGTAGCCATGGCCTGGGCGGATGGCGGCGGCGTGTCGGCCTTCGTCACGGCGACAGGCGTTTCCGGCTCGTCGAGCGTCAGCGTGTAGGCATGGACGCGCTCGGGAATGTTCTTCAGCGTCTGCGGTCCGGCATCGGCGAAGCGCAGGCCGATCTTGCCCGAGACCGCCTCATGCACCGAGCGCGAGACGCAGATGCCGCCGGGTGGGGCGACGGATTCGAGGCGGGCGGCGATGTTCACGCCGTCGCCAAGCAGGTCGCCGCCCTCGCGCTCGACCACGTCGCCGATGGTGATGCCGATGCGGAAGTTCATATGGCGGCTGGGCGGGTAGGCGAGATTGCGCGCCTTCAGGCTCTCCTGCACGTCGACGGCGCAGCGCACGGCTTCCACGGCGCTCTGGAATTCGGCGAGGATGGCGTCGCCCGCGGTGTTGAAGATGCGGCCGTCGCCGCGCTCGACGAACTCCTCGAAGACGGCGCGATAGCCCTCGAAGCGACGGAGCGTTTCCTCTTCATCCTCGGCGATCAAGCGGCTGTAGCCGGCGATATCCGCCGCAAGAATGACCGCGATTTTCCGTTTCAAGCGAAGCTCCTCGATCTGCGGGCAGAGCGAGGTGAGCTTTCCATGATCGGCCCGAAACGCGCAAGCATGTAAAGCGCTGGTATACAGGGATTTTCACGGCAACGTGGCTGATTTCTCGCGGTCGCGGAATGCAACTTCGGCCAGAACGGATATCCGTTCCGGCCGATCGTGCGGTGCGGACCTTGCGCGCGAACTATGCGGCGAGCTTGGCCGCGATCTGGGCTACGTGCCGGCCCTGGAAACGGGCGCCCGCCAGCTCGTTCTCGCTCGGCAGGCGGGAGCCGTCTGCGGCGGCGATGGTGCTCGCGCCATAGGGCGATCCGCCGGTGATCTCCGACAGGATGGTCTGGCCCTGGAACGAGTACGGCAGACCGACGACGACCATGCCGTGATGCAGGAGCACGGTATGGGTCGAGAGGATCGTGCTCTCCTGGCCGCCGTGCTGAGTGGCCGTGGACGTGAAGACGGATCCGACCTTGCCGACCAGCTTGCCGTGGAACCAGAGGCCGCCGGTCTGGTCGAGAAAGTTCTTCATCTGCGCGGCCATGTTGCCGAAGCGCGTCGGCGTGCCGATCACGATCGCGTCGTAGCCGGCGAGGTCGTCGACGGTGGCGATAGGCGCTGTCTGGTTGAGCTTGAAGCCGCTCTTTTCGGCGACCTCGGGGGGGACGATTTCCGGTACGCGCTTGATGTCTGCGTGGGCGCCGGCTTCGCGCACGCCTTCGGCGATGGCCTCCGCCATGCGTTCGATGTGGCCGTAGCTCGAATAATAGAGAACGAGAACTTTGGTCATGGGGCGGGCCCTCTTGCTGGGTGTGGCTGGATCGGATGGGTGCCCCGGAGCGGCGTATGAAGTGGCCGCTCCGGGTCGTGTGTCAGGTGGTCTCAGGCATCAGGCCGCGAGATCGAACAGCAGGATCTCGGCGTTGTCGTTGGCGCCGATGCTCACGGCCGTTTCGTTCGTCAGCGCGGCCGCGTCGCCCGCGCCGATGGCGGTTCCGTTGACGACCACCTCGCCGCGCGTGACCTGCACCCACGCCTTGCGGCGCGGACGCAGCGTGTGCGTCACGGCATCGCCCTTGCCGAGGCTGGCGACGTAGAGATCGAGATCCTGGTGGATCGTGACGGAGCCGTCGCGGCCATCGCGTGCGCCGACCAGCGTCAGGCGGCCTTGGCGTGCGTCAGCCGGAAACGACTTCTGCTCGTAGCTCGGCGCAAGTCCGCGGCTTTCGGGCAGCACCCAGATCTGCAGGAAGTGGACGGGCTCGCTGCTGGAGGCGTTGAACTCGCTGTGGGCGATGCCGGTTCCGGCCGACATGAGCTGCACGTCGCCGGGGCGGATGACCGATCCGGTGCCGATGCTGTCCTTGTGGGCGAGCGCGCCCTCGAGCACGTAGGAGATGATCTCCATGTTGTCGTGCGGGTGGGTGCCGAAGCCCTTGCCGCCCGACACGACGTCCTCGTTGATGACGCGCAGCGTGCCGAAGCCCATGTTCTCGGGGTCATAGTAGTGGCCGAACGAGAAGGTGTGCTTGCTGTCGAGCCAGCCGAAGTTGCTGGCGCCGCGCTCGTTGCCTTTGCGAACGGTGATCATGGCTCTGCTCCTTTCGGGCGGCACGTGCTGCGCCGCCGGTTTCGAGGAGATAGATGCCATCGTTCAGGTGCGGAACCAATGGGCTGGTTTGGAGCACACTGGTTCCGCTTTGGATGCAATGAGATTAGGCGGCTTTCGCGTCGAGCGTCGGATAGTCCGTGTAGCCCTCAGCGCCACCACCGTAGAACGTGCGCTGGATCGGCTCGTTCAGGGGCGCGTTGCGGGCCAGGCGCGTGACGAGGTCCGGGTTGGCGATGAACGGGCGGCCGAACGCGATCAGGTCGGCAGCGCCGGAGTTGACGGCGTCGATGGCGGCTGCCCTGTCGTAGCCGTTGTTGGCGAGATAGGCGCCGGAGAACAGCTTGCGCAATGCCTGGATGCTCGCGCCCGCCGGCAGGTCGCGCGTGCCGCCCGTCTGGCCCTCGACGAGGTGGAGATAGCCGAGGCCGAATTCACTGGCGCGCGCGATGGCGGCGCCGAAGGTCGCCATCGGGTTGCTGTCGTCGATGTCGCCGAAGTTCGAGAACGGACTGAAGCGCACGCCGACGCGGCTTGCGGGAAACACGGTGATGAGCGCGGCCAGGATTTCGGACAGGAAGCGGACGCGGTTTTCGAGGCTGCCGCCGTACATGTCCTGGCGCTTGTTCGAGCCGTCGCGCAGGAACTGGTCGACGAGATAGCCGTTGGCGCCGTGCAGCTCGACGCCGTCGAAGCCCGCGATCTTGGCGTTCTCGGCGGCTTTCCGATAGTCCTCGACAACGCGTGCGATTTCCGCCGTTTCGAGGGCGCGCGGGGGAGAGGCGTCGACAAAGCCCGATGTCGTGAAGACCTGCGTCTTGGCCGTGATGGCGGATGGTGCGACCGGCGGCTGGTTGCCGGCCTGGAGCGACGTATGGGATACGCGCCCGACGTGCCAGAGCTGAGCGAAGATGTGGCCGCCCTTGGCGTGGACGGCATCAGTCACGGCGCGCCAGCCGACGACTTGTTCAGGAGAGTGCAGCCCCGGGGTCGCGAGGTATCCCTGACCTTCCTGCGAGATCTGCGTTCCCTCGGTAATGATGAGGCCCGCCGTCGCGCGCTGGGCGTAATAGTCCACGTTGAGGGTGTGCGGAACATTGCCGTCGGCTGCGCGATTGCGCGTGAGGGGCGCCATGACAATGCGGTTTGGCAGCGTCATGGTGCCGATCGTGAGCGGCGTGAAAAGCTTGTCGGTCATTGGGGATCTCCTTCGGGCCTCGCGGTCATATGTAGCGCGCCGCGAGAATTGGAAGTGCTGTGCCGAATTTCTAGGCGAACGACCGGTAAAGCACACCGGAAAGCGAAGAGTTTTCCGACCCCTGGAAAAACTGCCGCGGTGTTCGCATATGCCAATTTCGCATGCCGGATGCCCGCTCGGGGCCGGTCTCGGGGCTGTTTCGGCGCTTTCGCCCGGTGCGCGCGGCCAGGCTGCCCATGACGCGACGGCCAACACGTGGCCGCGGATACTGCGTGCGATGACACGGATTGCGACGACAGGGGGATCTCCACATGACGACGTTTCAAATCAACGGCCGGGACGTGACGGTTTCGGTCGAGGACGACACGCCGTTGCTTTGGGTGGTGCGTGACGAACTGGGGCTCGTCGGATCGAAATTCGGATGCGGTGTGGCGCAGTGCGGAGCGTGCACCATGCACCTCGACGGCCAGCCCGTGCGCGCGTGCGTGACGCCGGTGTCGGATGTGGCGGGACGCAAGGTCACGACGATCGAGGGGATCTCGGGCAGCGTCGCCGACGCCGTGCGCGACGCGTGGGTGAAGCTCGACGTCGTGCAATGCGGCTATTGCCAATCGGGACAGGTGATGAGTGCGGTCGCGCTGCTGGCTGAGAGCCCGGCGCCATCGGATGCGGATATCGACACCGCCATGAGCGGCAATATCTGCCGCTGCAACACGTATCAGAGAATTCGGACGGCCATTCATGACGCCGCAACGACGTTGAAGGGCTGAGGAGGGACACGCGATGCTGGGACCAGTCGATCTTTCTCGGTTGCCTTCCTTTTCTGAGACGCGCCGCGCGGTTGGCGCGCGTGCAGCGTTGCCGCTGGACCGCCGTTCGTTCGTGCGCCTCGCGCTTGGAACGGGTGCGGGGCTTGTCATTGGCGGCCTGATCGAAAGCGTGCCCGCGGGCGCGGAAGCGGCCGCTGCCTCGAACGCGTACGACGGCGTCTTCACGCCGTTCGTGCGGATCTCGCCCGACAACGTCGTGACGGTGCTGATCAAGCATCAGGACATGGGGCAGGGTGTCACGACCGGGCTTTCGACGCTCGTGGCCGATGAACTCGATGCGGACTGGGCGCAGGTCGTGCCGGAATTCTCGCCCGCCAATGTCGCGCTCTACAAGAATTTTGCGTTTGGTGTGCAGGGCACGGGCGGTTCGACCGCGATTTCCAACTCCTTCGAGCAATATCGCAAGGCGGGCGCTGCGGCGCGCTCGATGATCGTGCAGGCGGCTGCGAAGCGCTGGGGTGTCGCAGCGGACAGCATCAAAGTCTCCAAGGGTGTCGTGACCTCGGGTGCGCATTCGGCGACCTTCGGAGATCTCGCGCAGGAGGCCGCCGCCGTTCCCGTGCCGGCCGATCCCACGCTCAAAACGCCGGATCAGTTCACCTACATCGGCAAATCGTTTCCGCGCCTCGATTCGAAAGCGAAGACGACGGGTGCGCGTCTCTACACGCAGGATGTGCAACTGCCGGGCATGCTTGTTGCGACGCTCGCGCGGCCTGCGCGCTTCGGCGGCGTGGTGAAGTCGGTCGACGACACGGCCGCGCGCGCCGTCAAGGGCGTGGTCGATGTCGTGACGACCTCTCGCGGCGTAGCCGTTCTTGCAACCTCGACCTATCCGGCCATTCGCGCGCGCGAGCTTCTCAAGATCACCTGGGACGACGCCAAGGCCGACATGCGCGGCACGGACGCGCTGGTCGCGGAATACCAGAAGCTCGCGGACACGCCGGGCGTTGTCGCCAAGGCTGGCGATGCGGAGGCGGCGCTCGCCAAGGCTGACCGGGTGATAGAGGCGTCGTATGTTTTTCCCTACCTTGCGCACGCGCCGATGGAGCCGATGAACTGCGTGGCGCAGTTCAAGGACGGCCGCGCGACCCTGTGGACGGCGTCGCAGCTTCAGACAGTGGACCAGGCCGTGACGGCTGCGATCTTCGGCATCAAGCCCGAGGACGTGACGATCAACACGCTGTGGGCGGGCGGCTCGTTCGGCCGGCGCGGCACCTATGATGCGGACTACATCGCGGAAACGGCCGAGATCGTAAAGGTCACGGGCCGCGGCGAGCCGATCAAGCTGGTCTGGACGCGCGAGGACGATATCAAGGGCGGCTACTACCGGCCTGTCTACGTGCACAAGGTGCGCGTGGGGCTCGACAAGGACGGCGCGATCCTGGGCTGGCATCACCGCATCGTGGGGCAGTCCATCGTTTCAGGCACGATGTTCGAGAGCGCGCTGGTGAAGGATGGCGTCGACGGCACATCCGTCGAAGGCGTATCGGATACGCCCTACGCAATTCCCAACATGCACGTGGAGCTGCACAGCACGACCGTCGGTGTGCGCCCGTTGTGGTGGCGGTCGGTCGGTCATACGCACACGGCGTATGTCATGGAAACGATGATCGACGAGGTTGCGGCGGCGGGCGGCAAGGATCCGGTGGAGTTCCGGCTGGCGCTGCTCGCCAAACATCCGCGCCATACGAGCGTGCTGAAGCTCGCCGCGGAAAAAGCGGGCTGGGGCACCCCCGCGCCCGAGGGCGTGTTTCGCGGTGTCGCCGTCCACGAGAGCTTCAAGAGCTTCGTTGCCGAAGTGGCCGAGGTGCGTCTCGTCGACGGCAAGCCGAAAGTCGAGCGCGTGGTGGCGGCGGTCGATTGCGGGCTCGCGGTCAATGCTGATAACATCAGGTCGCAGGTCGAGGGCGGCGTCGGATTTGGGCTCGGAGCTGTGCTGCACGGCAAGGTGACGTTGAAAGACGGCGTCGTCGAGCAGGGCAACTTCGACAGCTACGAAGTGCTGCGCATCAACGAGATGCCGCGCGTGGAGGTGCATATCGTGCCGTCTGCCGAAGCCCCGACGGGCATCGGCGAGCCCGGCGTGCCGCCCGTCGGTCCTGCGGTGGCCAACGCGATTTCCGCGGGAACGGGGCAGCGCGTGCGGGTGCTACCGTTCGATGTCGGATTGAAACTGGGGTGAACGCTATGCCGGATGCCGGCCTCTTGCATGCCGGCGGCGAAGCCGGTGGGGTTCTCTCGGAGCGCGATGCGCTCGATGCTGTTGCGGGTGCGGGTGAACGTGATGCGGTTTCCGTCGCGCGCCGCTGGCTCGATCAGTACGGCACGGTGGGTGTTGCGACCGTGATCAAGACCTCAGGGTCGTTCCCGGTTCCGGTGGGCGGACAGCTCGTGATCGGTCCCGGGGATCGGTTCGAAGGGTCCGTCTCCGGCGGCTGTGTCGAGGCGGCCGTGATCACCGAAGCCGCGGGCGTGCTCGCAGGGCAACCGAAGGTGCTCGCCTACGGCGTCTCGGACGAGACGGCATGGCATGTGGGATTGCCGTGCGGCGGCAAGATCGAGGTGCTCGTCGAGCGGCTCACCGGGGCGGACGATGCCCGCTATCTGGATGCGGTTCTGGCCGCGCGCGCGTCGCGGTCGCTGCTGGTGGTCGAGACGAACCTCGAAAGCGGCAGCCGGGTTCTGCACGGAGACGCGGGTGCGTTCGAAACCGGCGTTGCCGCCAATCTCTCGGCTGGCGAATGCCAGCTCGACGATGCGCCGGGTGCGCGCCGCTTCCTCAATGCGCTGGCGCCGCCGGTGCGCGTCATTCTCGTCGGCGCGGGCCATATCGCGCAGGTGCTGTCCGATCTCGCGACCCGCTTGGGGTTCCAGGTTACGGTTGTCGATCCGCGCACCGCGTTCTCCACTGCGGAGCGCTTCGCGGGCGTGCCGCTGAACCACGACTGGCCCGAGCGTGCGCTGCCGGCGCTCGGCCTCGACAGCCGCACGGCCGTGGTGACGCTCGCGCACGAAGCGCGTCTCGACGACGAAACGCTGATGCTCGCGCTTCGCTCGCCCTGTTTCTATGTCGGCGCGCTGGGGTCGCGGCGGACGCACGAGAAGCGGGTCGCGCGGTTGAGCGCGGCCGGGCTTACAGATGCAGAGATCGCGCGCATCGATGGGCCGGTCGGCCTTCGCATCGGCGCGAAGGGTCCGGGAGAGATCGCGGTGTCCATCCTCGGGGCGTTGATCAAAGCCCGGCACGGGGCGTGACATGATCGACGTGCCATGAGCGTTGCGGACACGCGGCAGTTTCCGCTCGCCGCCGTGCTGCTTGCGGGTGGAGCGTCGCGCAGGTTCGGCGCGGAGAACAAGCTCTTGGCCAGCATCTCGGGCACGCCTCTGCTGCGACGGGTGGCCGAGGAAATCTTCAGTGCCGGCATTCGCGATATCATCGTCGTCACGGGCGCGGATCACGAGGCGTATGTGCGCGCGCTCGATGGGCTGGCCGTGCGGTTCGCGGCGAACGCGGCGTGGGACGAGGGCATGGGCGGATCGATTGCGTCGGGCATGTCGCTCGTGGACGGCCGCGCCGCGGGCGTGTTCATCGTGCCGGGTGATCTTCCGAACCTGACGGCCGCGATGTTCCGCCATCTCGCAGGCGAATTCGAAGCGCACGGCGGGTGCAAAATCGTGGTGCCGGTCACGGCGGACGGAGCGCAGCGCAATCCCGTGTTGTGGCCGCGGAGCGCGTTTGCGGCGCTGGCTGCGCTCTCGGGCGCGCGGGGCGGGAAGTCGGTGCTGGACACGCTGGCCGCGGAGCGGCTTGATGTGGCGTTCGACGATGCGGCCCTGTTCGCGGACATCGACACGCAGGCCGACCTCAACCGCCTCATTGCCGGACACTCTCTCATCTCGGGGATCTGACCGTGACCCTCATCGACGCGCCGCATGGGTTGGATCGTGCAGCGGCTGGCGCCTCGCCGCTGCTTCGCGTGTCGGGCGTTCACAAAGCCTATCCTTCGCCGCAGGGAGCAGTGCCAGTGCTGCGCGGTGTCGACCTCGCGCTGGCGCGCGGCGAGAGCCTGGCGCTGCTCGGCGAATCCGGCAGTGGCAAGAGCACGCTTCTGCATCTCATCGGCGGGCTCGATGACGCGGACGGCGGCGAGATCGTGCTCGACGGCGTGCATCTCACTGGGCAGAGCGACGGCGATCGCTCGGAGCTTCGGCGCGAGCGTGTCGGCATCGTGTTTCAACAGTTCAATCTCGTGCCGAGCCTGACGGTCGCGGGCAATCTCGCGTTTCAGGCGCGCATCGCGGGACGGTTCGATGCGGCGTGGCAGAAGGAGCTCGTGGGGCGGCTCGGTCTCGAGGGGCTGGAGCGGCGGTATCCGGAGCAGCTTTCGGGCGGACAACAACAGCGTGTCGCGATCGGTCGGGCGCTGGCGGTGAAGCCGCGCCTTCTGCTCGCCGACGAGCCGACCGGAAATCTGGACGAAGCAACAGGCGACGACGTGCTGGGGCTCGCTCTCGATCTCGTCGCGGCGACGGGGTGCGGGTTCCTGATGGCGACGCACAGCACGCGGCTGGCGCAGCGCCTCGACCGGCAGGTGACGCTCGCCAAGGGCGTGCTGGTGGTGCCGTGAGCGAGGCGCTCTGGACGTTCGCAACGCTGCTCAGTCATTGGCGGCGCCATCCGATGAACCTGGCGACGCTCGTCATCGGGCTCGCCGTCGCAACGGCGCTGTGGAGCGGCGTGGCTGCGCTCAACGCGCAGGCGCGCGCGAGCTACGACAAGGCGGCGGCCGTGTTGGGCGAAGCGGGCGCGGCGAGTTTCGTCGCGGCCGGCAGCTCCTTCATCCCCCAGACAAGCTACGTGGCTCTGCGGCGCGCGGGGTTGCCCGTATCGCCGGTGCTCGAAGGCACTTTACGCATCGGCGGGGTTTCCTACCGGGTGGTCGGCATCGAGCCGCTGACCAGCCCAAAGAGTTCAGCCGGTGGCCACCTTGCGACAAGCGCCGATCTCGAAGCGTTCTTGAAGCAGCCGGGCCGCACTCTCGTTGCGCCGGAAACGCTCGCGGAGCTCGGCGTCGCGCCCGGTGCGCAGCCCGCAACTGAGCAGGGCCGCACGCTGCCGCCGCTGGCCGCGGCCGATGCCGTCGCGCCAGGATTGCTGGTGGTCGATATCGGAGCGGCGCAGACGCTTCTGGGCCGCGATGGGCAACTGTCGCGTCTGATATTGGCGGCCGGGGCCGGCACCGAGACGCGGGCCTTGCCTTCCGATTTGCGCGAGACGCTTCGGATTGAGAAGGCCGACGAGACCGGCGATCTCGCCCGGCTGACCGACAGTTTCCATCTCAACCTGACGGCGTTCGGCTTTCTGGCGTTCATCGTCGGGCTGTTCATCGTGCATGCGTCCATCGGGCTCGCGTTCGAGCAGCGGCTCACGAGCGTGCGGACGCTGCGCGCGACGGGGGTGTCGCTCAAGACGCTGATCGCCGCGCACATGTGCGAGGCAGTGATGTTCGCATTGGTCACCGGCGTGCTCGGCGTCATCGGCGGTTACTTGATCGCGGCCGCGTTGCTGCCGGATGTGGCGGCGAGCCTGCAGGGGCTCTACGGCGCGCATGTGGGCGGACATCTTGCCATTGATGCGCGCTGGTGGCTCTCGGGGCTTGGCATGGCGCTGGCTGGGGCGCTCGCCGCGTATGGCGCAGGATTGCTCAAGATCGCGCGCATGCCGGTGCTGGCGATCGCGAAACCGCTGGCGTGGCGCGAGGCGCAGGCGCTGCACCTCAAGCGGCAGGGGATCGCAGCCGTCGTGGCGCTCACGATCGCGCTGGCGGCTTATGTTGGCGGGACGGGGCTCGAGGCAGGCTTTGCGGTTATCGCGGGCGTTCTGCTCGGCTCCGCGCTGCTGCTGCCGCTCGTGCTGGCGGGTGTGCTGCGGCTGGGCGAGCGGGGCGCCTCCAGCGCGCTGTCGCAATGGTTCTGGGCGGATACGCGCCAGCAGCTCTCGGGGCTGTCGCTGGCGCTGATGGCGTTGCTGCTGGCGCTCGCAGCCAATGTGGGCGTCGGCACGATGGTGGAAGGGTTTCGCAAGACGTTCACGGCGTGGCTGGACGAGCGGCTCAACTCGGAAATCTACTTCGATGCGGCAGGCGTGCCCGAGGCGCGCGAGATCGAAGCCTGGCTCGGGCAACGGCCGGACGTGTCGGCGGTGCTGCCGGTGTGGAAAGCCGAGACGCGCATTGCGGGCTGGCCGGTGGATGTGTTCGGCACGCGCGATCATGCGACCTATCGCGATCATTTCACTCTACTCGCGCAATCGGACGGCGCATGGGATGCCATGCGCGACGGGCGAGGCGCGCTCGTGAGCGAGCAGCTGGCGCGGCGCATGTCGCTCGGCATCGGTGATGCGATCGAGCTGCCGACGGCGCGCGACACCTGGCGCGTGCCCATCGTCGGCCTCTATCCGGACTACGGCAATCCCAAAGGCCAGGTGCGCGTGAACGTCGATGCGCTTGTGGCGCATTGGCCGGACGCGCGGCGTACGAGCTACAGCCTGCGCGTTGTGCCTGGGCGGGCGGGCGATCTGATCCGCGATATGCAGGCGGCGCTCGGGGGCAAGCTCGCGCGCGTCGTGGATCAGGCGGCGTTGAAGACCATGTCGAAGCAGATTTTCGAGCGTACGTTCGCGGTGACGGGCGCGCTCAATACGTTGACGCTGCTCGTCTCGGGGGTGGCGCTGTTTGCGAGCCTTTTGACGCTCAGCGGCGTCCGGTTGGCGCAGGTCGCGCCGGTGTGGGCGCTGGGCGTGACGCGGCGCAGGCTCGGGGATCTCGAAGTGGGCAAGGTGGTGCTGCTCGCGGCCGTGACGGCGGTGCTCGCCGTTCCCCTCGGGCTTGCGCTCGCGTGGTGTCTCGTGGCCATCGTCAACGTGCAGGCGTTCGGGTGGCGGCTGCCGTTTCATGTTTTCCCCTCGCAATGGGCGCTGATTTTCGCGCTGGCGGTCCTGACGGCGTTCGTCGCGGCGATCATTCCGGTCGTGAGATTGGCGCGGACGGCGCCGCAGGATCTGCTCAAGGTGTTCGCCAATGAGCGTTAGCCGCGCCATTGCCGCCGCTGTTCTGCTGGCGCTCTGCGTGTGGGGGAGCGCGCGCGTCACGGCGGGCGGCTTTGCGGGGCTCGGCGACGATGCCGCCGGGTTCGCGCCCGTCGTGCCGGGACGCGAGATCGTGTTCCCCGCTGACTTCGGCGCGCACCCCGATTTTCGCATCGAGTGGTGGTACGTGACCGCCAACCTCAAGGACGCATCGGGCGCGGACTACGGCGTGCAATGGACGCTGTTCCGGCAGGCGCTCGAGCCGGGGCCGCAGCGCGACGGCTGGGCGAGCCAGCAGGTCTGGATGGGGCATGCGGCCGTGACGAGTGCAACAACGCATCGGTTTGGGGAAACGCTCGCCCGCGGCGGGATCGGGCAGGCGGGCGTCGAGGCGCAGCCGTTTCAGGCCTGGATCAACGACTGGTCGTTCAAGAGCACGGATGCGCACGATGCGGCAATACGGGCGCTGACGCTCACGGCGGGGGGCAAGGATTTCTCGTATGCGTTGACGCTCAAGACGGATCGCGCGCCCGTGCTGCAGGGCGACCGCGGCTACAGCCGAAAATCGGATCGCGGGCAGGCGTCCTATTACTACAGTCAGCCCAACTTCGAGGTGTCGGGCACGCTCACCATCGACGGGCGCGATGTCGCCGTCACGGGCACGGCGTGGATGGACCGCGAGTGGAGCAGCCAGCCGCTCGCGGCGGAGCAGAAGGGATGGGATTGGCTGTCGCTGCATCTGCCGGATGGCGAGAAGCTCATGCTGTTCCAGCTTCGCGGCACGGGGGTGGGCGACGTCTACAGGTCGGGTAACTGGATCGGGCGCGACGGCCACGTCACGCCGCTTGCGAGTGGAGACATCGTGCTGACGCCGGGCGAGGCGCGCCGCGTTGCAGGCAGAGCGCTCCCGGTGACGTGGCGGGTCGAGGTGAAAAGCAAAGGTCTTAGGATCGAGACGGCGCCGCTCAATGCCGATGCCTGGATGGGCACGACGTTTCCCTATTGGGAAGGGCCGATCCGTTTTACCGGCACGCACGCCGGCAACGGGTATCTTGAGATGACCGGATACTGAAAAAGGAGAAGGGCGGGGCACTGGGGGGATGGAGTGCAGCCCGCCCCCTCTCAACCGGTGAGCTTGGATCACACGGCAGGGAGGATCCTGATTGCGTAGCGATGGCCGTGGGCCTCGCGATAGACGATGCTGACCTTCTCGCCGCGGCGCAGGCCCTGTCCCATCGCGCGGGGATCGTAGCGATAGGTCTGGTGGCCGACGGTGAGGTGCTGTGCGCGCGGGTTCAGATGCTCGATGCGCCCCTTGGCTTCGTGCGTGCCGCCGGCAGCCGCGGCAGCGCCCGCGCCGGTCGCAAGAACAACGGCAACAGTGCCGATCGTTTTCATGGCTTTCATGGGATCTCTCCGTGTTTTCTTTCTCGCCGCCTAAGCGGCGTTACTTCGTATGATGAACCTTAGAGGCGATGTTCTTGCCGTCCTTCACCTCGTAGGTGATCGCGACCTTGTCGCCGGCCTTGATCTTGTCGAGCTTGACGTGGCTGCCGACTTCGAACGTGTCGCCAGTTGCGAGGGTCAGCTCGTGCTTTGCGGCGTCGGTGGATTTCACGTCGCCGGTCTTCATCTGGGATGCTGCGAATGCGGTTGCGGACATGGCGGTGAGAGCTGCGAGAACGAGGGGCGTGGCAACTTTGAGAGACATCGGGGGCTCCTGTTGTTTCGCCGGGCTTCGGGTTCGTTTCAGTTGGTCATTGCCTGGCGCCCCCTTGATATGCGCCCTTCATCTTGCCGCTGCTTGGCCGGGAGCATACGGTTTCGTAAGGGCCGATCACGTTCGCACGGGGCGGATCAGGCGGCCTCTGCGGCGCCTGGGAACGAAATCGCAACGCAGAGCCCAGGGGCCTGATCCTTCAGCGCAATTGTCGCGTCGTGCAGCTCTGCGATGGCTGCAACGAGCGTGAGGCCGAGGCCGCTGCCGGGCGTGGTGCGGGCGCGTTCGAGCCTGTAGAGACGGCGAAATACCTTTTCGCGGTCGGCCTCGGGAATGCCGGGACCGTTGTCGGAAAGCTCGGCGCGGAAGCCCTCGGGCTCTTCGTGGAGGGCGATGGAAATGCTGGTGCCGGCGGGGCAATGGCGGATCGCGTTCTCGATCACGTTGGCGAAAAGCTGGACGAGCAGCTCGCGGTCGCCTCTGACGAGCGCGGGCTTCCAGCGCGCATCGGCCCACGAGAGGCTATGGCCGGCGTCTTCCGCAACGGCCGTATAAATTTCGGCGACATCATCGAGTATTGAAACGAGATCGACGTTGGCGAAGCGGGCGCGGCGGGCACCTGCTTCGATCTGCGTGATGCGCAGCAATGCGTCGAACGTCTCCATGATGCCGTCTAGATCGTCGAGGGCGCCGTCGAGGGAGGCGCGGAAGTCGGATGCTGTGCTCGCGCCGCGGCGCGCGATGTCGAGGCGCTGGCGCAGCCGCCCGACGGGCTTCTTCAGATCGTGCGCGATGTCGGAGGAAGACTGGTTGACGTTTTCCATCAGCTTCTGGAGATGATCGAGCGTGCGGTTCACCTGCTCGCCGACGTGGTCGATGTCGTCGCCCGAGCCGGACATCGGCACGCGGGCCTTGATGTTGCCGTCGGACACGGCGGCGAGGGTGTGGGCGAACGCGTCGATGCGGTGCTGGGTCTGGCGCGCGATGAAGGCGCCGCAGGCGGCGCCGAGCAGGGTCGTTGCAAAGAGACCGATGCCGAGCACCTCGAGCAGGAACGTCTGTGTGCGCCTGAGCTCGCCGTCACTGCTGCCGACGAGAAGGCGGCCTTCGGAGACGTTTTCCCAGATGGCGTGGAAGCGATCGTCCGGTTCTCCGGTGGTGCTTCCAGGCTGGACCTTGGCGCGTTCGAGGATGATCCAGCCGTCGGCCGCGGGAATGTCGCGCACGTTGCCGGCAATGTGGCGGCCGTCCTTGTCGACCAGCTCGACGATGAAGTCGGCGTGGCGGACGGAGTTGCTTTCGCTGGCGACGACGGCCGCGAGGTCGTGGAACGACCGCTCGTCGTCGATGGCCTGGAACGCTTCCATCGCTTCCTGAGCGCGGACGTGGATCTGGTCCGTCAGGCGCGAGGTCATGCCGAGGAAAAGGATCGCAAAGAGGGCGACGACGGTTGCCGCGAACAGAGCCGTGAATGTCGCCGCGAGCCGGAACGGGGTTCGTTTCAGAACGGCGGCGCTTCCCGTCACGGGCCCTCGTGGAGGCTATAGCCGCTGCCGCGCACCGTGTGGATCAACTCGGTCGCGAACGGCTTGTCGATCTTGCTGCGCAAGCGCGAGATGTGCGTTTCGACGACGCTGGTCTTGGGATCGAAGTGGAAGCTCCAGACGCGCTCCAGCAGCATGGTGCGCGTAACCACGCGGCCCTTGTTGCGCATGAGGACTTCGAGAAGGCGGAACTCGCGCGGCTGGAGGTCGATCTCGGCGGAGCCGCGGTAGACCTTTCGCGTGATGAGGTCGAGAGCGAGGTCGCCGACCTTGAGGCGCGTTTCCTCGCCCTTGAGGTGGGGGCGGCGCGAAAGTGCGTTGATGCGCGCCAAGAGCTCGGAAAAGGCGAACGGCTTCGTGAGGTAGTCGTCGCCGCCCGCATCGAGGCCGTCGACGCGGTCGTCGACGCCGCCGAGGGCCGTCAGAAAGATGATCGGGATCTTGCAGCCGGCCGAGCGCATCGTCTTGACGATGGCGAGGCCTTCTATGCCGGGCAGCATGCGGTCGACGATGAGCACGTCGTAGGTTTCGCCCATGGCCTGGGTCATGCCCTCGCGCCCGTCGGCGCTGTGGTCGATGGTGTGGCCTTCTTCCTCGAGACCGTTGATGACGTATTGGGCGGTGTCGGGGTCGTCTTCGATAAGTAGCACGCGCATTGTCGCGTCCTCGGTGTCGGATGGAGTGGGCGTGCAGCAAGTATAGCTGCGCCGAGTTGGCCGCCCACTGTCCGCGCCGTTACAATTTCGTAAGGGTAAACCGTTGTTTTGCGGCGCGCGGCGGTTACACGAACGCGCCAGAGCCGCCGTGGTTCACTTCGCGCGGCGGAGTGCCGCCGGCGTCCAGGGCTTCGACTTCGGTGTCCCACTCGTCGGCGCGGTGCTCGGCTGCCACCGCGAGGTAGATCACCGGCAGGATGAAGAGGGTAAACAGCGTGCCGATGGCCATGCCCGTGACGAGCACGATGCCGATGCTGTTGCGCGCTTCCGCGCCAGCCCCGGTGACGAACACCAGCGGAAGGTGGCCGAAGACGGTTGCGGCCGTCGTCATCAGAATCGGGCGCAGGCGCGTCTTGGCGCTCTCGCGGATGGCGGCCAGCTTGGTCAATCCCTGCGTCTGCAACTCGTTGGCGAAGGCGACGATCAGAATGCCGTTCTTGGCGATGAGGCCGACGAGCGTGATGAGGCCGATCTGGCTGTAGATGTTGATGGTGGTGAAGCCGAGGAACGTGAACAGAAGGGCTGCGGAAAGCGCCAGCGGCACCGACCCCACGAGAACGACCAGGGGATCGCGGAAGCTGCCGAACTGCGCGACGAGCACGAGATAAATCAGCACGATGGCGAACGCGAGTGTGCCGGCAAGGGTTGCGCCTTCCTGGCGGATCTGGCGGGATTCGCCGGCGTAATCGATGGTGTAGTCGGCGGGCAGGATCTCGCGCGCGGCGGCTTCGAGCGTTGCGAGGGCGGTGCCTTTGGTCACGCCGGGCACGACGCCGCCGAACACGCGGAAGCTGTCGGCCTGCTGGAAGCGCGTCAGCGTGCGGGGGGCTGTTTTCGTTTCGAGGCTGGCGATGGCGGAGACCGGGATCTGCTTTCCGTCGCGCGTGCGGATCTTGTAGTCGAGGAGGCGCGAGGCGGCGGTGCGCGCTTCGAGGTTCACCTGCGGGATCACCTTGTAGGCGCGTCCCTCGCGCGTGAAGCGGTTGACGTAGTTGCCCGAGACGAGCACGCCGAGCTGGCGGCCGACGTCGGCGAGGTCGAGGCCGAGGTCGGCGACGCGCTCGCGATGCACCGTCACCATGACCTGCGGCAGGTCGATCTTGAGATCGGTGTCGGCGAACATGAACTGGCCGCTGGCGAAGGCGGCGTTGACGAGCTTGCCGGCGTACTCGGCCATCTGCTCGGGCGCGCCCGGGCCCTTCAGCACGAGCTCCACGTCGTAGTTGCCGGCGCCCGGGAGGGCGGGCGGCAACACGGGAAACACCTGCAGCTCCTTGATCTGGGAAACCGCGCCGAAAATCTCGGGCTGGATCTGGTGGGCGCTGCGCGCCCGGTCGTGCCAGTTCTTCAGCAAATAGCCGCCGAAGCCGTTCGAGGGGAAGACGATCTCGAACATGGCTTCGTACTCCGGCAGCGCCGTGCCGACGTTCTTGATCTTGTCCATGTGCGAGGTGGTGTAGGCGAGAGACGCGTCGGGTGCGGAGTTCACGATCAGGAGGATGAAGCCTTCATCCTCGACGGGGGCAAGCTCCTGCGAGGAGAACATGTAGAACGGCACGGTGAGCACGCAGATGAAGGCGCCGAAGGTCAGAACCTGCTTGCGCAGCGTGAGAATGACGTCGAGTGCGTTGCCGTAGGCCTCGGAGAGGCGATCGAGGCTGCGCGTGACGAAGCGCGCATAGCGTCCCTCGTGGCCGCCTTCGGTCGCCGTGTAGGCGCTCATGATCGGTGACAGGGTGATTGCCACGAAGCCGGAGAAGATGACGGCGATCGCGAGCGTGAAGGCGAACTCCTTGAATAGCACGCCCGTGAGGCCCGACAGGAACCCGATCGGCGCGTATACGGCGGCGAGCGTGATCGTCATGGCGATGATGGGCGTGAAGAGCTGGCGGGTGCTGATAAGCGCCGCCTGGATTCGTCCCATGCCGTTCTGCATGTGGCGCGTCACGTTCTCGACCACGACGATGGCGTCGTCGACCACGATGCCGACCGAGAGCACGATGGCGAGCAGCGTCAACAGATTGAGCGAGAAGCCCATCGCCATCATGGCCGCGATGGCGCCGATCAGCGAAATCGGGATCGTCACCAGCGGCACCAGCGCGCTGCGCCAGGAGCCCAGGAACAGGAACACGATGAAGCCGACGATGAGGACGGTTTCGCTGAAGGTCTTGGCGATCTCCTTCAGCGAGTTCTCCATGTAGACCGTGCCGTCGTAGGCGAGGTCGATCTCGGTGCCGGCGGGCAGATCGGGGCGGATGCGCTCCAGCTCGGCGCGCAGCGCATAGGCAACCGCGATCTCGTTCGTGCCGGGTAGCGGCCAGACGGACAGGTAAACCGCGTCCTTGCCGTTGTGGCGCACATTCGACGTTTCTTCTTCCGATCCAAGCTCGACGCGGCCGAGATCCGAGATGCGGACGATGCGGTTGCTGTCCTCGCGCACGATCAGGCGTTCGAATTCCTCGACGCTCTTGAGATCGGTGTTGGCCAGGAGATCGACCTGGACCTCGCTGCCCTTGGTGCGGCCGACGGCGGCGAGGAAGTTGTTGCGCAGGAGGGCTGCCTCGACCTCGCTTGCGCCGAGGTTGAAGGCGGCGAGCCGGTCGGCGTCGAGCCAGATGCGCATGGCCTGAGGGCGGGCGCCTTCCATGCCGACACGCTGGACGTTGGCGATCGTGCTCAGGCGCGGCTGGATGCTGCGCGAGAGGTAGTCGGTGATCTCGGGCGGCTTCATCACGTCGGACGTGACGCTGACGTAGAACGTCGCGTAGGGCCGGTCGGCGCGCTGCACCTCGACGACAGGGCTTTCGATTTCCTGCGGCAGCTCGCTGCGGATCTGGCCGAGGCGGTTGCCGACCTCGGTCAGGGCGACGGTGCTCGGATGGTTCAGCTTGAGACGGGCGGTGACGGTGCTCAGCCCCGCAACGCTCGAGCTTTCCACGTAGTCGATGCCGGTGATGGACGACACGGCGCGTTCGATGGGCGTGGTGACGAAGCCGCGAATGCTCTCGGCGGAGGCGCCGACGTAGACCGTCGTGATCAGGATCGAGGAGCTCTCGATGCGCGGATACTGCTGGATCGGCAACTGGGTCGCCGCGCGCAGCCCAATCAGAACCAGCGCCAGGTTCAGAACCAGCGCGATCACCGGGCGGCGGACAAACAGGTCGATGACGCGCATGGCTGGCTCGCTCAGTTCACGCCGACTTCGGGCGTCGCGGCAGCCGGAGCCTCGGTGTGGACGAGCAAACCTTCGCGCAGCTTGAACGATCCGGACGAGGCGATCAGCTCTCCGGCCTCAAGGCCATGCAGGATGACGATGTCGCTACCCTGTACGGTCCCGGTGGTCACGGGGCGGGCGCGCGCGCGCAGCTTGCCGTCCTCCGTGACGAGGACGAACACGTTCTGCCCGTTCGGCGAGCGGCGGATGGCGGACAGCGGCACCATCACCGCTTGCTGCGGCTTCGACGTTTCGACGGTGACATCGACGAAGGTGCCCGGACGCAAAAGCTCGCCGAACCCTGGGGCGACTGCACGGAAGCCCACAGCGCTGTTCGAGCCGTCGGCCGAGTTGTCCTCGGCGAGGATGGTGGCCGTCATCGTGCCGTTCGGGACGGCCGGGCCCGACAGCGTGACGACGCTGCCGGCGCGGATGGCCGCGGCGCTATCCTGAGGCAGGGTGAAATCGACATACGCGTCCGGATCGACGCCCTGCAAGGTGACGATCAAGGTGCCGATGTCGAGGTATGCGCCGGGCTGCCAATCGGTGATGCCGACGCGCGCGCGGAAGGGCGATACGATGCGCTTCTTGTCGACAACGACTGCGAGGTTGTTGGCGCGGGCGGTGGCGGCGGCGAATTCCTCGCGCGAGCGGTCGAGTTCCTGCTGGTTGAAGGCGGCGCTGCTGCGCAGGCTTTCGCGGCGCTCGAGCGTGATCTTGGCGAGGCGCGCGTCGGCTTCGGCAGCGGCGAGGGCTGCTTGCTCCTGGCGCGCGTCGAACTGAATCAGAAGCGCGTCCTTCGCGACGATATCGCCGGAGCGAAAGCCGATCTCGGCCACGACGCCTGCGATCTCGTTCTTGATCGCGACGTGGCGCATCGAGACGACGGACCCGATGGCGCGCGTCGTGGCGGACCATGTGCCCGAGTGAGCGCGAACGGACTGGACGGCCTCGCTCGGTTCAGGCGAATTCATGGACGCGGCGATGGCGGACTGAATTTCCGAGTATTTGTAGTAGCCGAGCCCGCCTGTCGTGCCAGCAATGGCCAGGATCACGAGCATCCAGGCAAAGATATGCTTCAACATGAGAATTCTCAGCTTCTGCTCTATGTTCGGCGGCCGTCACACCTTTGCGATGGCTGGTTCGTCAGGCATTGCGGTCCGTCGCCCATAGGACGTTTCGCGATCGTCGCAGCCGACATGTGATCAAAATAAATGCAGCGCATTCTTTCAAGCAACGGACTGGCGTTGGTCAAGCGCATTGTGCGGCAAAGCCTGACTATGCGGCTCTACCGGGGGATAATCCCAATCAGGCGTTGCAACTTTGCCGGATTCTAGTCCGCGGCCGGACGGATCGTGAATTTCATGCTTGTGGCGGCAGAGCCATAGATCTGCACGGCGACTGGGCCGTCGGCAACTTCGAAGCGAACGCTTTTGCGGACGAATTGGCAATCGGACGAGCCGGTGTGGCCGGTCGCTTCGAGTGCTTTTCCGTTCTGGACCACGTCGATCCAGGCATGGGCGGAGAGGGTGACCTGATAGTGACCCTGAGGGATGTTCTCGAACGTGACGACGCCGGCGAACGTCTTGTCGTCGCCGGGCTTCGGCGTTTTCGTCGGCGTGGCGGGCAGCGTGACCTCGGCGGCCGGCTTCAAGCCGAGGGTGACCGCCTTGTCGTTCGGGGGTGCTGGCAGGGACGCGCCGGTTGCGACCGTTTCGCTGTCGGTCGCCTTCATCCAGGCGATTTCGGTTGCGAGCGGCCAAAGGAAACCTTCGCAGCCGACAGCCGGTGCCGCGGCGGAGGGGGCGGCTCCCGCGACGAGGGCGGCCCAGGCCAGCAAAAGAATGCGCAGCATTTTCGTTCCTATTCCACCGCCACCATGACGTCCGACGACTTTATGACGGCCGACGCCGCCATTCCCGGCTTCAGCGCCAGCTCATCGACGGCCTCGTTGGTGATCGAGGCGGTCACGATGGTTCCGCCGACATCGATGCGCACGTGGGCCGTGGTCGCACCCTTCTTCACATCGACGATCTTGCCGGCGAGGACATTGCGCGCGCTGATTTTCATGTGACGGCTCCAAGGGCTGACGTTGGCTTGCCACATATACAACGCCAGCCCAGGAGACGGTAGGGTTCTTCAGACCTAGAACTTCACGCGGGCAGTGGCGTAGAACTGGCGGCCTGGTTCCGGGAAGCCTTGGGCAAGCGAATAGTTCTGATCCAGCAGGTTGGTCACGCCGACGGCCGCCGAGAAATTCTCGGTGAAGGCGTAATCAGCCCGGAAGTTGAGCAGCGCGTAGCTGCCGATATTGACGTAAGAGGGGTATGTGTTCTGCGCCGTGGGGGCGGTTTTGCCGCAAGCGCCTGCGGAAGCATTGTTCGCATTTCCGTTTGAGACAAGCGTCGACGAGCAGTTCGTAACCAGCGCCACACGGTCGCTAGCCAGCTCGAGGCTCGGCGTCAGGGTGAGCTGATTGGTTGCTTTCCAGGCCACGTAGAAGAACGCTTTGTGCTTGGGCAGGCCTTCCATCCGATTCAGTCCGACAGCTTCTCTCTGCCACGCGGCTGCAATTTCTGTGGAAGCATCGGCGAAGTCGAGATCGCGCTCTGTGAAGGTGTAATTGCCGCCCACGCGTAGGGTCGGGCTTACATCGTAATCGGCCGACAGCTCCGCGCCGTAGTAGTAGCCATCGGGAGAAACACCGATAATTCCCGCGTTGTTGCCGTTGGTGCCATTTGCAGCAACGAACGCATTCTGGATGCTGTCTTCGATATCGGAATAGAAGACGGCCGACGATACGCGCAGTCCCGGAAACAGGGTGTCGCTCGCGCCGATCTCGTAGTTGGTCGCGCGTTCGGGGGGCAGGTTGGGATCGGGGATCTTGCTGTCGAAACGCGTGCTGTAGCGTTCGAACAGCGTTGGGAAGCGCATGCGGCTCGAAACGTCGGCGTGCACGCTACCGGTCTGACTGTAATTATAGATGGCGGCGGCCTGCCAGTTCCACGCGTCGATGCTAGGCCTGTCAGATGCTGCCTCGATGCCGTTGACCTTGTTCTCAAGCACCTCGTTGGTCTCGTAGCTCACGCCGGCAACGAAATCGAGGTTGCGGGTGGCGTGGAACGTGTTCTCGAGGGCGAACGACCAGCCCTCCTCCGCTTGGCGACTCAAGTTTCCATAGCCGGCAATGGTCTGGTTGCCGCTCGGATAGGCGTACCTGACGTTTTGATCTTCGTGCGCGTCCTTGCGGTAGTGGATCGCGCCTTTCAGTGTGTTCATCGGGATGAGGTCGGTGCCCATTTCGATGAAGCCGCCGTACGAGTCGTCTTCGTAGGGGCTCTCCACTCGTTGGTTCGTGTAGGTGGCGTCAGGGAAGAACGAAATCGTGTTGGCGAACGTGTTGTAGTAGGCGTTGGTCTTGATGTACGAGGCCGAGCCGAGCTGTGTCTTCGACAGGAACGATAGGCTCGACGTGTCCCACTCCGGCCATGTCCAGAAGCGGGGGTAGTTCCCGTTGCTGCCATTGGGGTAGCCAGCGTTGAAATAACCCTGCACGATCTGGCGGTCAGTGTGGAGAGGGGAATTCTTCTCGCCGGACTGGGTCGTGTAGTTGATGCTGTATTCGTCGGTGGCATTGGGAGTGATGCCGACCTTGGCATTGATGCGCCAGTCCTTGAAGTCGGAGCGATCGCGGTTGCCGCCTTGCTCATAGGGGAAGGTGGCGACGTGCCCGGGACCTGGCACCGAATACGATGAGGGCGAGAAGTCGCTCGACATGTCGAAGTGGTCTTGATCGACGATCGAGCCGCTGATCTGGGCGTAGTAGCCCTTCTGCCGCGTGCCGGTGTAGCCGTAGCTGCTCCATTGGCCCATCGAGCCGAGGTCGCCGTCGAACACCGAGCCGACCCGGGCTTCCATCTCAAGCTCCTTGGTCGGCTTGCGGGAGACCATATTGATCGCTCCGCCCATTCCTCCCGGCCCGTTGAGTACCGACACGTAGCCCTTCGCGATCTGCACTTCTGCGAGGTCCGCCGTCAGAAAGCGGTTCATATCGATGCGGTTGTCTGCCGGGAGATAGACGCGGACGCCGTCCATGTAGAGCGGGACCTGGAAGCGATTGAAGCCGCGCACGAAGATGTCGCCCTCGTTGCGCGCGCCGCTCGAGTTTACCGACGGGGCGCCGGTGCTCTGCCAAGTGACGCCCGGAAGAATATTGACGGCCTGGCCGAGCGAGCTTTTGTTGAACGTGTACATCGCCTCGTTGGTGATCGTGGAACCGCCGATCATGTCGAGCTGGCCGAGCGTGAAGACGCCGATGGCCGGGCCTTCGCCTTGGACGGCGGTGTTGCCGGAGCCTTCGGATCCATCGGATGCGGCCGCGGTGGAGGGGGTGGACGATGCGCCGGCGCCCTTCGAGCGGCGGCGGCTCGCGATGGGCTCGTTCGGCGACTGGACGACGATGGGCGGAAGCGGCGTTGCTTCGTCTGCGGTGACGTCGCCGCCTGCGGTGGCGGTGCTGGCATCTTGTGCGAGCGCGGATGAAGCGGCCACGGAAAGGCTTGCTGCCGCGACGGCAGCGCAAACATGCTTGAACATCTTAGTCCCCCAACTCTGGACCCGGCCCCCAGCCAGATCCACTCCCTTTCACGATATATTCATAAGAATATAACGGAGGACAAGTCTAGTTTTGAAATCGGTTGATTGACGTTCTCAATGAAAATCGCGGCTGCGTAGTGGGAATGAGGCCGCACCTGGTGCCGGGCCGGATTTGCCCTGCTGAAGGCTTTCCGCATCGCGCAGGAGCGCGAGGTCGTCCGAGAGATCGATGAAGCTTTCGGCCAAAATGTGCACCACGATGCCAGCGCGCTGCAAGCGTCCGCGTACGGCGAGAAATCGCGCGCTCATGACCGTGCGGCGATTGCGGGCAAAGATTTTCGGCCAGACGATGATGTTGGCGATGTCCGTTTCGTCCTCGAGCGTGGCGAAGACCACTTTCTTGCCGCCGGGCATCTGGCGCGTCAGCACGAGGCCGCAGACGACGATCTTTGCATCGTGCGGTGTCTTCTGCGGATCGCGGAGGTCGGCGTTGCGCGTCACGCCGAGGCGGCCCAGACGTTCACGGAAGAAGGCGACGGGGTGGTCCTTCAACGACAGGCCCGTCGTGACGTAATCCTCGGCGACGTGCTCGGGGAGCGGCATCGTCGGCAGGCTCACGGCGGGCTCGGGGAAGAGCTCGTCGCCCTGATGGGGATCGAAGAGCGGCAGCGTTTCGTTGACGTGCGCCTTTTTTCTTCTTGAGGATCCGGGCCGGCGGGCTTCGTCAAATCCGCCTGCCGGCTCATAGTGCGCGGCCGCGCCAATGGTGCGCAGCCTGCGCGCCGACCAGAGCGCCTGGCGCCGGTCGAACCCCATCGAGCGGAAGGCGTCGGCGGCCGCGAGCCGTTCGACGGCGGCGCGCGAGATGCCGGCTGCGCCCAGGCGTTCGATGTTGCCGTATCCGTTGCCGCGTGCGGCGACGAGCTGCTTCATCTCGTCTTCGACAAGGCCTTCGATCTGGCGCAAACCGAGGCGGACGGCGAAGCGATGCGGGCTCTTGGCGCTGGTGTGCTCCAGCGTGCAGTCCCAGGCGCTGAAGTTGACATCGGCCTCGCGCACCTCGACGCCGTGCTGGCGCGCATCGCGCACGAGCTGGGCGGGCTGGTAGAAGCCCATCGGCTGGCTGTTCAGGATGGCGGCGCAGAAGACGTCCGGATAGTGACACTTCATCCAGGCCGAGGCGTAGACAAGCAGCGCGAAGCTCGCGGCATGGCTTTCGGGGAAGCCGTACTCGCCGAAGCCTTCGATCTGGCCGAAGCAGCGCTCGGCGAATTTCGGATCGTAGCCTTTCCGGGTCATGCCGCCGAGAAACTTGTCGCGATAGAGATGGACGTTGCCGTTGTGGCGAAACGTGGCCATGGCGCGGCGCAGGCCATCCGCCTCGTCGGGTGTGAACTCCGCTGCGGTGATGGCGATCTGCATGGCCTGTTCCTGGAACAGAGGCACGCCCTTGGTTCGCTGCAAAATCTCCTTCAGCTCATCCTTGGAGTGAGGCGGGGCGGGAGAGGGATAGACCTCCGCTTCGATACCTTCGCGGCGGCGCAGGTAGGGATGCACCATGTCGCCCTGGATCGGGCCGGGGCGGACGATGGCGACCTCGATGACGAGATCGTAGAACTGGCGCGGCTTGAGGCGCGGCAGCATCGACATCTGCGCGCGGCTCTCGACCTGAAAGACGCCGACGGAATCGGCGAGCCCCAGCATGTCGTAGACTTTCTCCGCGTCGTCGGTGCCATCGGCAGGGATGGTGGCGAGCGCCAGGGGGCGATCGTAATGCGTGCGCAGGAAGTCGAGGCCGCGCCTGAGCATGCTCAACATGCCGAGCGCCAGAACGTCGACCTTCATCAGGCCGAGGGTGTCGATGTCGTCCTTGTCCCACTCGATGAAGGTGCGCTTGTCCATCGCGGCGTTGGCGATCGGGACGGTCTCGTCGAGGCGTCGCTTGGTCAGGATGAAGCCGCCGACGTGCTGGGAGAGATGGCGCGGGAAGCCGATCAGCTCGCGGGCAAGCAGGATGGATTGGCGGATCGCGGGATTTTCCGGATCGAAGCCGGCTTCGCGGATGTGCTTGTCGGGAAGGCCGTCGGCGTGGCTGCCCCAGACGGTTTTGGCGAGGGCGGCCGTCACGTCGGGCGTCAGTCCCATCGCCTTGCCGACCTCGCGAATGGCGCGGCGCGAGCGATAGTGAATGACGGTGGCGCAGATGGCGGCGTACTCACGGCCGTAGCGGTCGTAGATGTACTGGATCACCTCTTCGCGCCGGTCGTGCTCGAAGTCGACGTCGATGTCGGGCGGCTCTTTGCGCTGCTCGGAGATGAAGCGGGCGAACAGGAGATTGCTGGTCTCGGGGTTCACTTCCGTGACGCCGAGGCAGTAGCAGACGGCGCTGTTGGCGGCCGAGCCTCGTCCCTGGCACAGGATGTCCTTGCTGCGCGCGAAGCGCACGACGTCGTGCACGGTGAGGAAGTAGCGGGCGTAGTCGAGCCTGGCGATGAGGCGCAGCTCGTCGCGGATCTGATGTTCGACCTTTTCCGAAAGACCGCGCGGATAGCGCCAGCGGGCGCCGGTCCATGCCAGATCTTCGAGGTGCCCTTGGGGCGTTTTGCCCGGCGGCACCGGCTCGTCGGGATACTCGTTCTTGAGGTCGTCGAGCTTGAAGCGGCAGGCTTCGGCGATTTCGATCGTACGGCGGATCGCGTCGGGATAATCGGCGAACAGGCGCGCCATTTCGGATGGCGTCTTCAGATGGCGCTCGGCATTGGCGTCGAGGCGGAAGCCCGCGTCGTGGATCGTGCATGTCTCGCGGATGCAGGTGAGCACGTCGGCGAGAGGGCGGCGCCGGGGCTCGTGATAGTGCACGTCGTTGATGGCGACGAGGGGCGTGCCGGCGAGACTTGCCAGTGCCGCCAAGCGCCCGAAACGTTGCGGCTCGTCGCCGCGATGGCGGTGAGCGGCGGCGAGGAAGCTCGCGGCAGGTGCGGCGCGGGCCAGCGTTTCGAGATGCGTTTCAAACCCGGGCGTGAGCGTGTCCGGCGGGAGGGCGATGAAGATCTGGCCGTCCCTGGCGGCAAGGATGTCCTCGAGCGTCAGGTGGCATTCGGTGTTGGGGGCTTTGCGCTTTCCGAGCGTGAGCAAGCGGCAGAGGCGGGCATAGGCTTCGCGATCGGTGGGATAGGCGAGCAGCTCCAGTCCGTCGACGGTGACGAGGCGCACGCCGACGATCAGCCGGATCGCCTTGTGCTGCTTGCAGGCATCGAAGGCGCGGACAACGCCGGCAAAGGTGTTGCGGTCGGTGATGGCGATGGCGTCGAGCCCCAAAGCTTCCGCCGCCGCCACCATCTCGGCGGGATGGGAGGCTCCACGCAGAAACGAAAAATTGGTGGTGACGGCCAGCTCGGCGTAGCGCGGCGTGATGTGGCGGGGCATGGGCAGGCTCATGCGAAGAGGCCGTGCACGAACCAGCGCGGGGCGGCGGCTTCACGGCCAGGGATGCCTTCGCGATAGAGCCAGAGGCGGCGTCCGGCTTTGTCTTCGACGAGATAATAGTCGCGGGTGGGGGCTGGCGATTGCATGCTCCACCATTCGGCCGCGATGCGCTCGGGGCCTTGTGCGTGCGCGATCGTGTGATGGCGGCCGCGCCACGTGAGGCGCTGTGGCGGTCCATCGGGAAGAAGCGCGATGACATCCGCCGGCTCGGCATGCGGAAACATCAGAACCGGGCGTGTGCTGCGCGGGGGCGGCCAGTGCAGCGTCTGCGGCGCGGCGAGCGTGACCGTCTCGCTGCGCTCCGGGGTATGGCGCGCGCGCGCTTCGAGCCGGCGGACGCTGTGCTGGCCGAGACGCTGGCGCAGGGCGTCGAGAAGGCTTGCGAGGCGCGTCGTTGCCTCGAGCGCGCTGGCGCCGGCAGCGCTCATTTCCACCTGCGCCGCCTGCATCGGCTCGGCGAGTGCGACGGCGAGGGTCAGGGTTTCGAAGCCGTACCCGGCGTCGAGCTCCTGGGCGATGCGATTGAGCCGCAGCTTCAGCATGCGCGTGACGTGATCGGGGTTGCGCGTGGGGAGAGCCAGGGCGAGGTCGAGCGTTTCGACCAGGCCGTCGACGCGATAGAGCGACAGCCGCACCGCGCGTGCGCCTGCGCCATCGCGTTCGAGGGCGGGGACAAGATCGTGCATCAGCGTGCCGGCGACCTCGACGATGGCGTCCTCGGTGAAGATCGGCTCCATGAGCGAGCGGCGCGCGAGATAGACCGCGGGCGGCGCGAGCAGGGCGAGCGGCTCGGCGACACGGCCGAGCGCCTGATCGAGGCGTTTCAGGAGCGCTTTTTCAAAGCGGGCCGCGAAGGGCGCGCGGTGCTGCCCCATCAGCGCGCCGATACGCTTGAAGCCGAGCCGGCGCAGCGTGAGCGCGGTTTCCGCATCGAGCCGCAAGGCTTCGACGGGCAAAGGGGCAAGCGCTTCGGCTTCCGCTCCGGCCGCCAGGATTGGGGCGGGCGTGCGCGAGAAGCGCGCCATCGCCCATGCGGCGCCGGGTGTTTCCGCGCAAGCGAGCCGCGCGTCGAGGCCGAAGGCGGCGAGGCGGCGCGCGAGGTCGGCCAGCAGCTTCTCTTCGCCGCCGAGAAGATGGGCGGCCCCCGTGATGTCGAGAAACAGGCCGTCGGCGCCATTGGCGGCATCCAACGGGGCGACGGAGGGCGTGTAGCGCGTGCTCCAATGGGCGAGGCGCGCGAGCGCATTCGCGTCGGCTTCCGGATCGTGGGTGCGGACCTGCAGGAAGCCGATGCGCGCGCGTGCGTCCGCGATGCGCATGCTTGGTGCGAGGCCTTCCGCTCCGGCGGCGCGATTGACGGCCAGGATGCTGGCCGTGTCAGCGGCATCGGCCAGCACGAACGGCCGCTTCGGGTCAACCGGCTCGCCTTGCAGTTTGCTCTCGGACCGGTGGCGCGCTTCGTCCTTCAGGAAGCGCAGGATCGGCCAGCGCGGCAGCCAGACTGAAACGATGCGTGGCATGGTCGAACTCCAAAATCCATTCGCCCGGCCGGCCGTTGCGGCAGCGTTCGAGCGCGGCGCGCCATCGCCAACGCGTTGTGAGGCCGAAGCGGTCGCGGGCGGCTTCGGACGAGGCGATGCGCCATCGTGTGGTGGCGGTGGCGGCGTTCTCTGCAGCCGGCGGCCTCAGGAGCAGGAGCGGGAGGCGCGCCTCGCGGGCGGCGACCTGCAGGCGCTGGCTCGTCTTGAGGTTCAACTTGACGCCGAGCGTGGTTGCGACGGCTGCGGGCACGCCCGAGCGCAAGGCTTCCTCGGTTGCCCAGAGGGTGTCTTTCTCGTTGGCGGTCTCGACCAGGACGACGCGGCCGGGGTCGAGGCCGAGCGTGTTGAGGCCGTGGCCGGAGAGGCGTGCGTTGCGGGCGATTCCGCGCGCTTCGAGAATGAGCAGAAGGGGCGCGGCGCCCGGCGCACGGGCGAGAAGCGAAATCAGAAATCCGATCGCGGCGGGGAGATCGGCCTCGCTCTCGGGGGCGATCTCATGCATGGCCCCGAAGCAGAGAGCGCCGCGCGGAAGATGAGTGTCGAGCGCCGGGAGCCCGAACGACAGGCCCCGGGGGGCGTCGCCGTCCACACCTTCGATGTGCAGGCTTTCGATGCGCGACAGCATGCGGCGCAGCTCACGCACGGTTTCATCGCGCGTGTGGGAGGCCGTGGGGGCATGCGGGGGCGGGGCATGCGGGGGCGGGGCATGCGGGGGCGTCATCAGCGGCAAGCCTCCGATCAGGTGGTTGGGATGTGCCAACAATATAGAACAAAATGAGAACAAAGCAAGGATGCCGCGTAGTAAATTTGACCTAACCCTTTCTGCGTCGCATGGTGCCGCGCGGGTCGGTCTGACGTCGGATCTTTTTGGCGTATCGCATCATGGCAGTCCTCAGGCATCCGAAAACTCCGCATGCCGATTGGCTTTTCATCGCTTTTGCTGCGCTCGCTTTCGTCTCGGCCCTGATCTCGGGCAAGGCCATCGTGGCCAGACGCGACATCGCCGACCAGCGCGCGCTGCTGGCAACGCTTCCGGATGTGGGCACGGCCGTGCCCGGTCAGCTCGCGATCATCGACGGGCACATTTCGGCCTCGGTCGCTCCGCTGTACGGCGGGTTCGTCGCCTACCGGCGCGAGCGCCGCGGGCAGGGCTGGCGGAACCTCGACAGCGGCAAGCAGCCGCTCGACGTCACCACCGCGTCGGGGACGTATCGGATCGGCAATGACGACTACGACTTCGACCGACTGACAACGCGCTGGACCGATTCCAAGCGCGACGACGCGCCGCCCGGATACTTTCGCGGCGCGGTGCGCATTGCGGGGCTGGTTGCCAATGGTCCGGTGATGGCGATCGGGCGCCTCGAAGACAAGGACGGCCGGCGCGTGTTTCGTGCGGATCGTCTGGTTGGGTTATCGCGCGCAACGTATGACGAGCGTCTCGGGCAGGACTACGTCATGCAGACGCATGTCGCCGAACTCACAGGTGCGATTGCCGCCTTGGGGTTTGCGATCTGCGGATGGCAGATGCGGCGGCGGTGGCTCGGTACCTGAAAGCAAGACGCCTAAAAACAAAAAGGACCGGAGCGGGGGCCCCGGTCTCGATTGTCAGTGCGGCAACGGCTTACTGCTTGGCGCATTCGACCTTGGCGGTCGTGCCGGTGGCGGCGATGAACTTGGTGCAGCCGCCATCGATCGCGGCAACCGTGACCTTCTCGTCAGAAACTTCCGTGGTGCTTGCGGTCTCGGCGGTCTTCTCGGTGAAGGTTGCGGACGCGGTTGCTGCGGGCTTCTTGTCGGCTGCTTTTTCGGCGCGGGCGATCTGAGCTGCCTTCTTCTGCTTGGCGGCCGCGACGGCCTGAGCCTTTCGGGCGCGCGACTGCTGGGCGGCGTGGCGGCTCGGAGCCTTCGACTGGTAGGCGTGGAAACCGCCGTGTCCGCCGCCGCAGCCGGCCGATGCGGCCTGGATCTGGAAGATGGCAATCAGCAGCGTGGACAGAACGATGGCGACGATCTTGTACATGGTGGGCTCCTGCCGATTTTCTCGGTGTGGCGCCCGGTGCGGGTCGCCGATGACCGGAAAGTGCCACGGGGGCCTCTGTGTTTCTGTCCCGGCTGGAACATGAGCGGAGCTTTCGGTGCGCGTCGCTTCGCGCTGTGGGACCTTCCGGGCGTCTGGAGCGTTTCAGTGTGAGACCAGGCTCTGCTTTCAGGATCATGCCCGCCAAATGAAACCCGTCATCGTCGTTGGACATGCGGCGCTCGATCGCCTCTATCGCATCGAGGCCTTTCCCGTCAAGCCGACTAAGGTGCGCGCGCTGGATCATCGCGACGAGGGCGGAGGCTCGGCCTCGAACGCCGCGGCTGCCATCGCGAGAGCTGGCGGCATGCCTCGGCTTTGGAGCCGGATCGGCGATGACGAGACCGGTGAGCTCGTGCTGCGCGCGCTCGACCGCTGTGGCGTGGACACCGGGTTCGTCGTCGCGTGCGCGGGCGCGACTACGCCGACGGCGGCCATCGTGGTGGACGCCAAGGGCGAGCGGCTGGTGGTGAGCGAAGACGACCACGTCATGCCGATGGAGGCAGGGTGGCTGCCGCTCGGACAGATCGCGTCCTCAGGCGCGGTGCTCAGCGATCTCTCGTGGCTCGAAGGTACGCAGGCGGCATTCAGTGAGGCGCGGCGGCAGGGTGTACCGACGATTGCGGATATCGATCTCGGTGGCGGCATCCTGCTCGATCGCGTGATCGCGCTGACGGACTACGCGATCTTTTCGGCGCCTGCCTTCGAGGCATTCGTGGCAGGGCCGGATGACAAAGCGCGCTTTGCGGCTCTGCATGCGCGCGGCGTGCAGCACGCCGGCGTGACGCGCGGCGCGCGCGGATACGTCTGGAGCGGCCGCGATGGACGTGGCGAGCAGGCTGGCTTCGCCGTGCCGGTGGTCGACACGACCGGGGCGGGCGACGCGTTTCACGGCATCTTTGCGCTGGGGCTCGCCTCGGGTTTGAGCGATGCGGCGGCGGCGCGTGCCGCGTCCGCTGCGGCGGCGCTCAAATGCCGGCGTCTCGGCGCGCGGCTGGGGCTGCCGACGGCGATCGAGCTCGACGCGTTTCTGACGGAGCAGACGGGGGAAGGGCTGCCGGAGCCGCTTCTCGTCGAGGGCGGGCTGGCGTTAGCGGCCGACGCCGACGCCTGACGGCGCGGGCCTTTCGACACACCGGATCATCGACGCACCGGATCTTGGAGCGGTTCCCTAGGGTTAGGTCGATGGCGCTCGAAATTCGCTCGCGTCTTCCTATATATTGCGCGGTGCGCCCCAGGGCGTCATCTGAGGCTGGAGACACCGATGAAACCGAAACCCGAGGAGACGATCATCGTCATCGATCGTCATGGACAGCAAACCGCCGAACTGACCGGCTGGCGGCGCTGGCTTGCGACCGGGGCGGCCTACGTCGTTTTCGCGCTCGTCGTCATGGTGGGACTGGCCGCGCTGCTCGGCATGGCCATGACGTTTGCCATGGTGCTCATCGTCGCCATCCCGCTGGCCATCGTGCTGGCGGGTATCGCCTATGCAACCGGTCTCGTGAAAGTCGACGTGCGGCGCGACCGCTTCTAAGCCAACCGCTTCTAAGCGACGGGGGCGCTTCTAGCTGTCGCTAGGGCGCCGCGGGCGGCTCCGGCATCTCCGGCCCATCATCCTTCGGAAGATCGTCGTCCTTCGGATCTGCGCCGTCTGCCGGCTTGGCGCCCTTTGCGGGCGCCGCAGCGCGCGGCAGGTCCGCAACCCAGGGCACTATGGCAGCCGCCACCTTGCCGAAGCTCGCATCAAGCGCGG
Organism: Hyphomicrobium sp.; assembly: GCF_019744875.1. Lineage (GTDB taxonomy): Bacteria > Pseudomonadota > Alphaproteobacteria > Rhizobiales > Hyphomicrobiaceae > Hyphomicrobium_C. Next base: position 165,457 of record NZ_JAIETU010000004.1, read on the forward strand.
CAACGGCCGACGGCGAGTCTACGGCCGCAAGCGGCGTCTGTTCCGTAAACACGCGCGAGCCTTCGATCTTGCCGCCTGCGCTCACGAGCTTGACCGCGATCTCGACGGTTGCGCTGGGCGTGGGCGTCATCGTGAGCGCGAAGCTGCGGATCTCGGCCTGGAGCTGCTCGCTCGGCTCGAGATTGTCGAGCGGGCGCGTCACGCCGTCGAAGCAATCCGAGTTCTCGAAGCTTTCGATCAGCTTCGACTGCACGACGGAGGGGATGTTGTCGGTGAACTGCGCCTTGTCGAACGGATTGTTGTCGGGCGGGGTGCCGATCACGATCACCTTGTCGGAATTGAAGGCCATGGCCGCAGCGGGCTCGGGGACGACGAGCTGCGGATGCTTCGCGCCCTTGCAGGCCTGCTTGCCGGAGAGCGCCGTCAGAACATAGATGCCGGGCTTCGCCTTGGCGCCGCCGGCAAAGCGTTCGAGTCCGGCGAGGATGCCGTCGATGCGCTCGGAGTTGCGCGAGAGCACGCCCGCGAAGGTGCTGATGCCCTGGATGGCGTCATGCAGGGCCGCGCTGTTGTCGTCGATCACCTTGTCGAGCCGGGTGAGCGTTGCGCGCGCCGACTGCGTCAGGCTCTGCGTGCTGGCCGTACCGGCATTGAGCAGCGGCGGCTCGCCGGCAACAGCGGCGAAGCGGGCGGCAGTCGCCTCTCCGCCGCTCAATTCGATCACGGGCGCGCCGGTCAGACCCTGGAAGTCGACGTTGACCTCCGTGTCGTCGCGCACGGGCGTCGAAGGATCGACGGCGATGGTCACCATCACCTCCTTCGGTGCGTCCGCGTTGAGCGCGATGTCGACCACCTCGCCGACACGGATGCCGTTGAAGACGACACTCGATCCTTTGAGAAGACCCGAGACGGAGCTTTGGAAGCGGATGCGGAAGACTTGCCGGTCCGCGAGCCCTCCGGAATTCGCCAGCCAGTAGACGAAGGCGAACGCGGCCAGTGTGACCGCGAGGACAAAGGATCCGATCAGGGTATAGCGCGCCTTCGTTTCCATGGTCGGCTCAAGCCTCAGAGTTGGCAGGACGGGTGTGATAGGCGGACGCGCGGCGCCCGCGGAAGTACGATTGCACCCACGGGTTATCGCTGGCCAGCATGCTCTCGATGGAGCCTGTGTTGACCACGCGCCCGTCGGCCAGTGCGCCGACGCGATCGCAGATGGTGTGCAGGCTTTCGAGGTCGTGCGTGATCATGAAGACCGTGAGGCCCAGCGTCTGCTGGAGCGTGCGGATCAATGCGTCGAAATCGCCGGCCGCGATGGGGTCGAGGCCCGAGGTGGGCTCGTCCAGGAAGACGAGCTCCGGGTCAAGGGCGAGCGCGCGCGCCAGGGCGACGCGCTTCGTCATGCCGCCGGAGAGCTCGGAGGGCATCTTGTCGTGATCGGCGCGGCTGAGGCCGACCATGTCGAGCTTGACGGCGGCCATCTCGTCCATAAGGCGCTGGGGAAGATCGAGATACTCGACCATCGGGAACTGCACGTTCTGGAGCACGGTGAGCGAGGAGAACAGCGCGCCTTGCTGGAACAGCACGCCCCAGCGGCGCTCGATGGCGCGGCGCTCTTCTTCGGTCGCGGCATCCAGGCGCGTGCCGAGCACCTTCATGCTGCCGGACCGGCGCGGGATCAACCCGATGATGGTGCGCAGCAGGACCGACTTGCCGCTGCCCGATCCGCCGACGAAGCCGAACACCTCGCCGCGCTTCACATCGAAGGTCACGCGGTTGAGCACGGTGCGGTCGCCGAAGCCGACTACGAGGTCGCGCACCTCGATGACGTTGTCCGCGCTCGCGTTCACGTCTCTGCTTGCGGCCATGCTCTCGATTGCTTTTTCGACCATGGGCTACATGTCCACCGCGGCGAAGAAGATGGCGAAAAGGCCGTCCAGGACGATGACGAGGAAGATCGACTTCACGACCGAGGCGGTGGTCTCGGCGCCCAGCGATTCCGCGCTACCCTTCACCGCGAGACCGCGCACGCAGGAGACGATACCGATCACCAGCGCCATGAACGGCGCCTTGATCATGCCGACCTCGAAGTGGGTGACGGACAACGCCTCGCGCAGGCGCTGCAGGTAGATTTCAGGGCTCATGCCGCCGTACAGCCAGGCCACCACACCGCCGCCGTAGAGGGCGGCCATCGATCCCAGGAACGTCAAGATCGGCAGCGCGATGACGAGTGCGATGATGCGCGGCAGGATCAGCACGTCGATCGGGTCGCGGCCCATGGTGCGCAGCGCATCCACCTCTTCGCGCATTTTCATCGAGCCGAGCTCGGCGGTGTAGGCGCTGCCCGAGCGGCCCGCGATCATGATCGCGACGATGAGCACGCCGATCTCGCGCAACACGAGGATGCCGACCATGTCGACCACGTACGCGTCGGCGCCGAACTTTCGGAAATGGAAGAAGCCCTGCTGGGCGATGATGCAGCCGATCAGGAACGTAATGAGCACCATGATCGGCACGGCCCGCCAGCCAACGCGATCGAGGTGGTGGAGGGTGGACGTGCCGCGAAACGATTGAGGATTTGCGATAGCACGCCCGATGGCGAGGACGAGCGCGCCGAGCATCGAGGCGTAGGCGGCGAGCTCATGGCCGAACGCAACCGTGCCGCGGCCGAGGTTGGCGAGGTGGTCCGAAAGGGGCGTCGGAGACGAGGCCGCGGGGGGCGGGGCGTGCTCGGTGCTGCGGATTTCTTCGTAAAGGCTGCGGTAGCGGTCCGGGAGGCCTTGCAGGCGGGCCTTGCCGATCCCGGTTTCGCGCGCGCGCACGACGCGCTCGATCATCCAGGCGCCGTAGGTGTCGAGGTTCGTGATCCGGTCGAGGGCGACCACGACGGGCCGCTCGGCGGGGGCCTGACGCAGCGTCTGGTCGATCAGTCCGTCAAGGTCGTGGGCATGATCGATGGTCCAAGAGCCTTCGGCCGTCAGAACGGTCTGATCCGTTCCGAGCCGGGCTGCTAGAGAGGGCGGCGAACCCATCTGACCTTCACTTCCTTCATGTTCGAAGCCTACTTGCGCGACAAGGTGATCGTCACGCTCTTGAGGGCCGTGCCCTCGGTCGCGATTGCGACGTTTTGCTTCGTCTGATCATAGGTGATTGTCATCGATCCTGTCACGCCGCCGACGATGGCGAGGTGGAGCTTGGCGTCGGACAGAGTGCCCTTGGCGTCGCCGCCGGCGTTATAGGTGCGTTCCTCCCAGCTTCCGCTGAGCGATGTGCCGTTCGCGCTCAGCTTGCTGCGCATTTCGATTTTGTTGTTCGGGCTCGAGCAGCGCACCGCGATGCCAAGCTGCGTGCCGCTGCCGGTGTAATAGGCGTCGCACTTCAGGCGTTCGGTCGTGCCGTCCTGCAGCTTGTAGGTTCCGCCGCCCGCCCAGGAACCGAGCAAGGGTGAAAAGGTCGGCTCGGCCGCGCTCGGCGAGACGAGGCCGATGGTCATGATGGGTGCCACCAGGGCGGCGAAGCCGCGACGCCGGTTCAGAGGCCGTGCAGAGGTCATGTGTGTCCCTCGATTGTGCTCGCGTCCGGGAGCCCCGGGTCATCCGATACGCCGGCACACCAGACACTGATTATCGCCGCCGCGCAACTCGGCTGCGTGACAACAATGTGGGATCACTGTGGCATCTGGCCGGGTGCTGACGGTCGGGCGGGCGACCGCCTGTGGCTGGGGGCTGTGGCGGCGAAAGCAGCCCGGCGCGCCGATCAGCAGGAGTAGGCGACCCAGATGTTCGGCTCTTCGTAGCGGCCGACCTTGCGCTCGACGTCGATATCGACAGGAACCAGTGCGCCATCAAGGGCATAGGAGCCCGAACGCGTGTAGGTCTGGCGGCCCCAGGTCTCCCAGAAGGCGAGCGGCTCGTCGACGACCATGGAGCGCTTGCAGGGACCGATGAGCTTGCCGCCGGACGACAGGTGGCTGCGCACCCACGGGTCGAACACGCGGCCGCGGTCGTCCGTCCAGGTGATGTAGTCGTCGATCGAGACCCAGGGGTGCAACGCCTTCGCAGAGGGGCGCACCGGCGCTACCAGACCATGCAGGCCCTTGGCCTCCGCGAGATCCATCAGAGCGCGGATCATCATGCGGGCGTAGCCCTTGGAGCGATGGATGACCGGCACGGAAATGGCGAGGGCGCCCAGCATCTGGCGGCGGCCCTTCGGGCGTGCGGCTGTCTCTACAAGCCAGTCCCACCCTTCCGGGGGGAGGTCGTCGGAGCCGGTGCAGTCGATGGGAACACAGTTCGCGACGGCGACAGGATAGTTCGTGTCTTCGTCAACGAGGCAAAGTTGGTAGTCAGAGTATTCCGTCAGTAGATTCGCGTAGAGGTCGTAATGAGCGCGGGTGAAATTTAAGTATCCCAGCTCGCTCCACGCGGCTTGCTCTATCGAGAGCGAGGCTTTCCGGAGTTCTTCGCTGTCTGCACGCGTACGAATAACGAGATGTGCATCCATGGTCAGATTTGCTCAACGGCACTATAAACAAGAGAACTTGAAGTCGTTCCCCGACGATTGGTTTAATAAAGCGTTAATCTGTTGAATGCAACCGAAAAAGAGTTAACGCACGAAGCTGTGTTATCTCAAAACGAGCGTTAACCCTTTGTTCACTACGAACTGAGAGAAGGCAGCAAATGTGGCTCCGCCTAAGAATGACTTAGGTGTTCGGCGGTTTAGCTGGGACCCAGACATCAAGGTGTGGTCGAGTAGCTATGGCACTTGGAGAAACGACTGACCTCTACGAGGGCGATCTTCGTCGCCTGACACGGCTGACGCGGATCGCCGTCTCGTTTTTCGGTATGGTGTTGCTCGCCACGGTTGCATTCGCCGGCTGGTCCGCCAATCGCGCGGCGACCGAGACCGAGCGCTCGCTGCTCGAAAATGCCTTCAATCAAAGCATCGCGAATGTGCTCGACGGCCAGAAGAGCGTGGCGTGGTGGGACGAGTCCGTCACCAAGATCGGGCCCGATGCCATCGACCTCGACTTTACCGACAGCAACTTCGGCGTCTTCCTGACCGAAACGTACGGCCACGACGAGGTCTACATCCTCGACGCGCAAGATCGGCCTCTGTACGCGTATTCGGATGCGACGCGCCATGATCCGGCGGACTTCGAAAAGCGGCGCGCCGTTCTGGCTCCCGTCATTTCGGAAGCGCGCGGCGGGGCTTCGACGCTCAAGGCGCGTCCCGACCTGTTCCTGGAGGCCCAGAAGAACTATCGCGTGCTCGCGGGCGCCGTGGAAGCGGCCCGCTGGTCTGGACACATCTTCTCGGTCGGCGGGCGCTATGCGGTCGTTGCTGCCCTCACCATCGTGCCGAACGTCGAGCTGACCCTGCTCAAGGGCACGCCGAAGCTGCTCATCAGCGTCGTCTACATCGACGCCGACTTCATCTCGAAGCTGTCGCGCACGCTCCTTCTGCCGACCCTTTCGCTCACGCCGAACCAGGTGCTGGCCGGAAGCTACGTGTCCGATCCCTTCGTCGGCGACGACGGTGGGCTGGTCGGATACCTGTCGTGGGAGACGCGGCGTCCCGGCCAATTCCTGCTGGCCGTTCTGCTGCCGCTGCTGGCGTGCGGCGTGTTTGCGACCGGCATGTTCTGCAATGACATGTTCGCCCGTCTCAAGCTGGCATCGGAAGAACTCACGCAACGTGAGGCGCGCTCGCGCCACGAAGCCAAGCACGACGCGCTGTCGGGCCTGCCCAACCGCCAGAACATGATCGAGAAGGTCGAGGCCTGGCTGAGGACTTCTGACGGCGGCCGCTCAGGTGAGCACGCCGTTGCGGCCTACGTGGACATCGACCGGTTCAAGGACATCAACGATACGCTCGGCCACGAGGTCGGCGACAAGCTCATCAAGGCCGTGGGGCGGCGCCTCAAGGCGCGGCTGCGCACGAACGATTTCCTGGCGCGCTTCGGCGGCGACGAGTTCGCGGTCATGTGCATCTCCGCAAATGCGCAGGACGCCGCGGCGCGGCTTGCGGCGCGGATCACGAATGCGTTCGACGAGCCGTTCGCGATCGACGGACAGAACATCCGTGCCTCGGTTTCAGTCGGCCTCGCGATGGCGCCCGAACACGGCCAGACGGCCGATCAGCTCATGCGCCACGCCGACATTGCGCTCTATGAAGCGAAACGGCTCGGTCGTGACCGCGCCGTTTCCTTCTCCGCCGAGATGGCGCGGGAAGTCGAGACGCGGCGTGCGATCGAAGTCGATTTGCGCGCGGCGATCGAGCGCGGCGAGCTGCGGCTGCACTATCAGCCCATCGTGTCGTGCCGGACCGGAGCCATTGTTGGTGCGGAGGCGCTGCTGCGCTGGCGCCACCCGATGCGCGGCGACATCTCGCCTGCGACCTTCATTCCGATCGCCGAAGTGTCGGGCATGATGCCGGCGCTCGGAAACTGGATCATCGAGCGCGCCATCAAGGACGCCAAGCTCTGGCCGGATCTCGAGATCGCGGTCAATCTTTCGCCGATGCAGTTCGGGGAAGCTGATTTCGCGGGCCGCCTGCAGCGCCTCACGTCCGAGCATGACGTCGCGCCGGAGCGCATCGTGCTCGAGATCACGGAAGGCGTGCTGCTCGAAGCGACCGATCACACGAAGGAAGTGCTGCAGTCGATCCAGGCAATGGGCTTCAAGACGGCGCTCGACGACTTCGGCACCGGCTATTCGAGCTTGTCCTACCTCTGCAATTTCAAGTTCGACAAGATCAAGATCGACCGCTCGTTCGTCAGCAACGTTTCGAACGCGCTTGCTTCGCGCACGATCGTGCAGTCGGTGGTCTCGCTCGGGCGGGGTCTCGGCATGAGCATCGTCGCGGAAGGCGTCGAGACGGACTACGACGCGCTGATGATGAACCATCTCGGCTGCACAGAAATGCAGGGCTTCCACTTCTCGAAGCCGCTCGAGGCGGCGCAGCTCACGAGCCTGCTCGAACGGTTCGTGCCCCGCGTTTCGCCCGTGACCGAGGTTCCGCAGTTGGAAACGCCTCCGCACGCCGCATCGGCTTGATTTTGGCGCCACGTTGGGATTTGTGTCTGTCCGAGGCGCAAATTACGTGGGAGCAGTCATGGGCGGGAACGGCGAGGCGAGCGGGCCGCAAGGCAACGCTGATTTCCAGTGGGCGAAGTTCGACTCGGAAGCCTATTTCCAGCATTACTACGGCGAACCGCATCCCGATGACGATCTCGTCATCCGCGTCGCCGTGGAAACGCTCAAGGGCGCGGCGCCCGTGGCCGGCGATCTCGATGTCGTCGATGTCGGCACCGGCCCCAACCTGATCCCGTTCTTCTGCGCGTTGCCGCGGGCGCGGCGTCTGACGGCATGGGAATATGCCGAGACCAATGTCGCATGGCTCAAGGCGGAGCTTGCGCGCGACGATCTCCGCCCGCAATGGGAGCATTTCTGGGGCGTGACACGCGAGGCCTACGGGCCGGACTATGCTTTGCCTGAGAATCCGATCCCGTCGCTCAGATCCAAATGCGAGGTGACGCAAGGCTCGATCTTCGATCTCCCGGCGCGGACGTGGGACGCGGCGACGATGTTCTTCTGCGCCGAGTCGATCACGGGCGTGATGGACGAGTTCGAGGCGGCCTGCGCGGCGTTCGCGCGATCGGTGCGCACGGGCGGCACGCTGGCGGCAGCGTTTCTGGTGCGCTCCGAGGGCTATGTCGTGGCGGACCGGCCTTTTCCCGTGTTGAAGCTCTCGCCGGAGACGATCCAGGACGTGTTCAAGCACCACGCGGGGCATGTGAAGGCGCAGATGATCGGCATTGTCGACCGCGAGATCCGCAGCGGATATTCCGGCTTCATTTTCCTGACGGGCACGGCGCGCTGAGGCTGAGCCGTCGCGGCGTCAGGCGTTTCCGGTCTCGTTTCCGGAGCGCGTGCGCAGGACGCCTGAACCTGGCGCGAACAGGAAGGCCAGCACAAAGGCCGCCGACTGGATCAGCACGATGCAGGGTCCGGTCGCGCCGTCGATGTGGAAGCTGATCAGGGTGCCGAGCACGCAGGATCCGATGGAGACGGCGGCGGAGAGCGCCAGCATGTTTTCGAAGCGGCGCGTGAGCAGGAACGCGGTGGCGCCCGGCGTCACGAGCATGGCCACGACGAGAATGACGCCGACGGCCTTGATCGACGCGACGATGGTCAGCGAGAGCAGCGCGAGCAGCCCGTAGTGCAGGAGGCCGACGGGCAGGCCGATGGCGCGGGCGTGCTGCGGATCGAAGCAGTAGAGCACCAGGTCGCGGCGCTTGGCGAGCACGATCATCAGCACGGAGCCCGAGATGAGCGCGATCTCCGCTACGTCGCGCCACGTCACGCCCAGCATGTTTCCGAACAGGATGTGGACGAGGTGCTGGTCGGTTTCGACTTTTGTCATCAGCACGAGGCCGAGGCCGAACATGCCGGAGAAGACGATGCCCATCACGGTGTCTTCTTTGACGCGGCTGTTCGTTTTCAAATAGCCGGTCAGGACCGCGCACGAGAGGCCGGCGGCAAAGGCGCCGACAGCCAGCGGCAGGCCGGTGACGTAGGCGAGCACGATGCCGGGCAATACGGCGTGCGAGATCGCGTCGCCCATCAGCGACCAGCCCCTGAGCACGAGATAGCAAGAGAGCACGGAGCAGACCGCGCCGATCAACACGGCGGCCAGCAGCGCGCGCTGCATGAACTCGAAGGCGAGCGGGGCCGTGAGGAAGGAGAGCGGATCGCCCATCAGGCCGCGCTTTCGAGCTTGGCGCTGCGCCGGCTGGCCAGCAGGCCGTGCTTCGGCGCGAAGACGAACGCGGCCAGGAACAGCAGCGTTTGCAGCGTGACGATGATGCCGCCGGTCGCTCCGTCGAGGAAGAAGCTCAGATAGGCGCCGACAATGCTCGTCGTCGCGCCGATGGCGACGCTGAGCACGAGAAGGCGGCCGAAGCGGTCCGTCAGGAGATACGCGGTGGCGCCCGGCGTCACGACCATCGCGATCACCAGGCAGGCGCCGACCGTCTGGAGGGCGGCGACCGTGCAGGCGCTCAGCAGCGTGAAGAACAGGAGCTTGAGGGCTGTCGGGTTGAGGCCGACCGTGCGGGCGTGCGATTCATCGAAGAACACGACCATCAGGTCTTTCCACTTGAGGCCGAGGATGGCGAGCGAGATCGCGGCAATGATGACGACCTGAAGGGCGTCTCCGTCCGAGATGCCGAGAATGTTGCCGAGCACGATCGACTGGATATTCACGGCGGTCGGATAGATGGAGACCATCAGCAGGCCGGCCGCGAAAAAGGTCGTGAAGACGATGCCGATGACGGCGTCCTCGCGCAGCTTCGAGGTCTGGCGCACGAACCACATGCCGAGGGCGGCGAGAAAGCCCGCGAAGAACGCTCCGGCGGCGAACGGAATGTGGAGCAGGTAGGCGCCGGCCACGCCCGGCACGATGGCGTGGGCGAGGGCGTCGCCCATCAGCGACCAGCCCTTCAGCATCAGGTAGGCAGAAAGAAACGCGCAGGTGGCGCCGACGAGACCGCTGACCCACATGGCCTTGACCATGTAGTCGTATCCGAACGGGACCAGCAGCTCGCTCATGTGCCGGCCTCGTCCTTTTGCGGCTTCACTGCGGGCGCCGTCTCCTTTTGGGGAGAGGCGCGCGTATCGCCATAGAAGACGAGCGGGCGTTCGTCGTCGGTGAGCACGGTGACGGCGCGGCTGTCGTCGTCGTCGTGCAGGGCTGGGCCTTCGAGCTTGAAGTGGCGCAGGACGCCGCCGAAGGCTTTTTCGAGGTTGCGCTGTGTGAATGCTTCGCGCGTCGGCCCGGCGGCCAGAAGCGTGCGATTGATGAGCACGACCTGATCGCAGAACTCGGGCACGCTGCCGAGATTGTGGGTCGAGACGAGCATAAGGTGGCCGCGCTCACGGAGCGCGCGCAGGAGATCGACGATGGCGGCCTCGGTCTTGACGTCGACGCCGGTGAACGGCTCGTCGAGCAGAATGATCTGGCTTTCCTGGGCCAGCGCGCGGGCGAGAAACACGCGCTTTTTCTGGCCGCCCGACAACTCGCCGATCTGGCGCTTGCGGTAGGCGGTCATGCCGACGCGTTCGAGCGCGGCGTCGACCTTGCGACGGTCTTCCTGTGAGGCGATGCGCAAGAGCCCCATGTGGCCGTATCGGCCCATCATCACCACGTCCTCGACGAGGATCGGGAAGTTCCAGTCGACTTCCTCGCTCTGGGGGACGTAGGCGACGCAGTTGCTCTTCAGGGCCTCGCGCACGGAGAGGCCCGAGATGCGGACCTCGCCGCGCGTGGGGCGGACGAAGCCCATGATGGTCTTGAAGAGGGTGGACTTGCCGCTGCCGTTGACGCCGACGAGGCCGCAGATCGTGCCGGAGGCGAGCTCAAACGACACGTCCCTGAGAGCCACGTGGCCGTTGGGGTAGGCCACGGTGAGATCGCGAGCGCTGATCGACGGAAGGCTCAAGAGGTGAAACCTTCGGCAATCGTTTCGACGGTGACTTTCAAAAGGTCGATGTACGTCGGCACGGGTCCCGTCTCGGTGCTCAGGCTATCCACGTAGAGCACGCCACCGTAGCGCGCTCCGGCTTCGCTGGCGACCTGTTTGGCGGGCTTGTCGGAGATGGTGCTCTCGGAGAAGACGACGGGGATTTTGTTCTCGCGCACCAGGTCGATGACCTTGCGCACCTGCTGGGGCGTGCCTTGCTCGTCGGCGTTGATCGGCCACAGGTAGGCTTCGCGCATGCCATAGTCGCGCGCCAGATAGCTGAAGGCGCCTTCGCTCGTGACAAGCCAGCGCTGGGCGTCGGGGATGGCCGCGATTCGAGCGCGCAGGGGCGCGTCCAGCGCCTTGATCTTTTCGGCGTAGGCGGCGGCGTTGTCGGCGTAGGTCTTGGCGTTGGCGGGATCGTGCTCGGCCAGGGCGCGGCGGATGTTCTCGACGTAGACGAGGGCGTTGCTGGGGGACATCCAGGCATGCGGATTGGGCTTGCCGGTGTAAGGCCCTTCGCGAATGCCGACCGGCTCGATGCCGGCGCTCACGACCGCGCTCGGGACGTCCTTGACGTTCTCGAAGAACTTTTCGAACCAGCGCTCGAGGTTCATGCCGTTCCAGAGCACGAGGTCGGCGTGCTGCGCCTTGACGATATCGCCGGGGGTCGGCTGGTAGTCGTGGATCTCGGCGCCGGGCTTGGTGATGGACTCGACGACGGCGGCGCTGCCGGCGACGTTCTGGGCGATGTCCTGGATGACGGTGAAGGTGGTGACGACGCGGAACGTCTTGGGGGCTTCGGGGCCTTGGGGGGCTGCCGCCTCGTGCTCGGCTCCGCCCCGGTAGGCCACGATTGCGAGTACGACGGCGGCAACGAGCGCGGCGATCGTCACGTACCGGCGCGTCGCGCCATCACCCATCGACATCTGTGGAGTGTCCTTCCGGAGGTTGTCCTTAACTGCATATAGGAATGATTTGCAACAATCAAGAGGGCGGGGTTGGGCAGTGGGCAGTGGGCAGTGGGCAGTGGGCAGTGGGCAGTGGGCAGTGGGCAGTGGGCAGTGGGCAGTGGGCAGTGGGCAG
>NZ_JAIETU010000017.1 GCF_019744875.1 Hyphomicrobium sp.
TCCTCGTGGACGGGTACGTAATCGCGGCCGTCGGCAGTCTTGGCCGGGTTGGCCGCATAAGCGGGCTTGCCGTCGGGGTCCTTCCAGTAGAGAACCCGACGCTTTGCTTGCGGCATTGTGGCAGCAGGCTCAACCTGAGACGCGCCCTCGCTTATCTGCAAGGATGAGGAATTAGGCCAATGCCCCTTGCCGATCCGGTACCCGACCGCGGTCGGCACCAAAACGATCAAAAGACCTGCCAGCACGAACACCAACTTGCGCATGGGTAGGTCCTCAGTCCTTCGCGGTGAAGACGACGGTGCCCTGCACGGTTTCGGGCTCGCTCTGTATCTTGGCCTGAAGCTTCAGGGCCCAGCCGCCGGCCATCGTGAAGTCAGCCCGGAATTTGTAGACGCCGGGCTCGCTCTCGGTCAGCGGCTCGATCTTCGTCGCCATGCCCTCCATGTTCTCAGGAGACATGTCGAGCCGCGTTCGAAAGATGATCGCGTCCTTGACCGGGGTGGCGCTTGGTTTGTGGACGAGCCGAACAGCGATTTCGCTGCCAGGACCGTTGTGCACCTCGGCCTTGATCGCCTCGAAGGCATAGTCCTGAGCCGCTGCGAAAGCTGCCATGGGGCTGGAAGCCACCATAAGGCCAGCGAGCAGCCGCGCTCTGATGTCGGTTCTCATCTCAATCTTCCCTGATTATGTAAAGGCAACGGCGATGCGCTGCGCACGCGATCAGCAGCGGACGCGCTCGGAAAGCGGCCGCGGACTCGCGCGATTGATCAGGAGATTAGACGATGGGTATGGGTGGGGGAGGCCCAGCTACAAACGGGTTGTAGGCATCTGCATCCCAGAGGAGGACTTGCGCACTTGCACCCTGCACAAGCTGCGCAGTGTCCGGTAACAGGGCCGCACCAAACGGCACCGAGCACTTGACGGAGCAGCCTGCCATGGCACCCGTGCAATCACCCTTGCAGCACGGGTTATCCGCGCCCTGATCATGCATTGGACAGGGCTGAGCGAAGGCCTGCTCAGTGGCCAAAGTCACGCCAATGATGGACCCCAGGGTAAACCCCACGGTCAGCAGCAACACAGCGATGGCGCGCCTTAACGACATGAAAGACTCTATTTGTGCCCCTGACATGATGGGGTAGGGACGTGGTTTCGTCAATTCCGGAGTTCATTCACTTAAGAGCATGGATTGCCTGAGTTTTACGTTCCATCTTGAATTAGAAGGATAACATTCATTTTTCAGCAATCTCACAGCGCCTATCGAGCAGGTCCGGGCCAAATGCGAGCGACCAATCGGCGCCCGCAATGGAAAGCGGAACGGCCACAGAGCCACTAAGTGACCACGGCGAGGCTGTCGCCAGCCATGGCTGCAGGAGGACGATAGCCCTCCTGCCTTGTTTGTTACATTTCACCGATAGCGGCTGGATGATCGGTAATGATCATGCCGCGTATTGGGATGATCTTCGTGGAAATCTCCGTGCAGATCTTTAAGAGCTCGATGATAGGCCCGGTGTTCTCGCCTGCTATAGAACCCGTCCTCGTGGGCGCGCGCATGGGTTTCGCCAACGCCGCTGTGGAACTGGTAGTGCTTCCGGTGATTGCGAGTATGCCTGTCATAGTCGTCGTGCGCGAATGCAGACACAAGGGGTGTGGTCACCAACAACAGCAATACGCTGCTTGCCAGAATAGTCTTGTTCATGAATTTATCTCCTTTGCTCGACTGATCGTTCCGGCGCGTCGCACACACTTACTGCCGGTGTGCCCACCGGTTCCCGCAGTCAATCTGCCAGCAAAGAAGAGCGCACGTGAAGCAGACCCGAACGTTGCGTTCATACGCGGTTCAGGTCGATGTCTGGCACAAACGCTCGTCGAGCGTGTGAAGAGATTTGGTTGGCAAGTGAGTGCTATCCGTCGGCTAACGGACATGTGTGGCAGTTGGAGGCCCCGTGGCAGTTCAGAAGGCAGCCTTTGTTCCGCGTAATCAGAGCCGAGCTTCCGAATGCGGCTATCGTCTCCTCGGCCATCCCTCCACATTGATCTCCCGCATCACTGCACAGCTGATCTCAGTCGGCAATTTGCACTCGCCGAGTACGCACGCTCGATGCTTTACCAATCAGCGGTTACGTCCTGGGTTTCGGTAGTTGCGGTACCTGCGGCGTTACTGGACACCCTACACTGAAGATGCCCGGTATGCAGTGCCCAACCTTGTGGTGAGCCTGCGTTACTACTTCAAATCCCGTGACCGTTAGCGTGCTCACGAGAAAAGTGATCTTTAGAGTTTTCAGCATTGCCTATTACTCCCGAGTTTTTGAATGACTTGGCCGCGCAGACTTGAGCCGCGCTGCGCGCCAGGCCCGCAGCTTGGCCACGGGCCTGGCGTACCGGCAGCTACTTGCGTGGCGGCTTGGGCAGCGTCGGACCCGGCTGCGGCGCCGGTATCCATATTGTGCAACCACCCTTCGTGATGGGCATTGCGCACTGCTTACCTGGCTGATAGTGCGCCTGCGCCAGCCCGGCGGAGCCCGCAATGGCCACCGAGGCCAATGCCAAGGCAACGGCTAAAGATTTCAGCATTGTTGTTACTCCAGAGTTTGGAAGGTCTTCACTCGCCGCGCAGCGGCGAGCTGCGCAGCGTCAATGCCGAGCGTCGCCGCTCGCATTTTTCATGTGTGAAGGATCAAGCTCGAGGAGGCGGAGTAGGGGGCTGCCAATTGAGCCCGTCGTGCAAGTATGGCACGCAACCACGCAGCGCGTAGCGGGTTAGGGCCAGACCGAAGGTGAAATCGGAAGCCGGGGCCGGTTGCACGCAGTGCGTAGCGCACATGTTCACGGGGCACCGGATTCACGGGGCACCGGACGTTGACGTCGCAACAGAAACATTCTTGATCGGTCAGCGGTGTCGCGTCGGCCGCATTTTCCATGGACGTCATCGGCACCATGCGCATTCCATACGCAGCTTGCACCGGCGCCAGAGCGAGCCCCGCGCTGATAAAAACAGCAAGGATGGTGCGAACGAGCTTCATGCGCACTGCCTCGGCGGGCGCGGATCCAGCGCCCCAGAGTAGAGATAGTCTCCGCCACGCGCGTAGGCAAGATCACGGCCGCAATCTCGCGCCTGCGAGACGTGCAGTATGATCTCATCCTTGCCGCGGTTGATCGTTTTGCGTCGATGCTGAGCCTGGAGCGACTGACAGAACGGGAGAGAAGGCGCGGCATCCGGGCACTGCGTTTTGACGATCTCCCAAACGAGCACTTTTCAAGCGTATCCGTGATGACGGTCAGGCCCAGACCGGCGAGGATGGAGCGAACCAGCGGGCGGGTTTCCATGCCGTTGGGCCAGTGAATGCTGGGCCAGTCTTTCCGTGACGGGCGAGGCGGGGTTTTGGTGGTCGCTAGGATGATTCCTGCTGTCAACGGTTGATGGACGATCCGTAGAGGTAGTGCTCACAGCCGGGCACGGCGCAAAGGCAGCGGCCCCAAAAGGCACAGTGCTGCCAGCCGGCCATACAGGCCTGGGATATGGCGAGTTCGTAACGATCATGAGAAACGCGCTTGCCATCGTGCGCGCCGTTTTGCGGCCGCCGTAGCTGTGTTTGATGAGATTCATGCGGCGGCCTCCCCGGCGGGTTTCGGGTCAAAGCCTGGAGCTTGTTGTTGATGGCCACGATCAGCGGCGTATGCGGTGCGGCGGCGCGCCGGCCGCGGGAGGGCTGACGGAAATCGCTGGAGGTCAGAAAATCCTTGACGGCCGGAGAGCGCGTCATCGGAGCAGGCGCGTTGGGGAACAATGCGGCCAGCATATCGGCGCGTGTGGCAGCAAGCTCGTTGAGGACGAGCTTGGCCTGCAGGGCGTGCGCGTGAACAGCCAGCATGCCGGTTCCGGCTGAGGGTTCGAGCACTTTGTCCGTCTCAGTGATGGCGGCGGCCTCGGCGGTGATGAAGGCGAGTTCGAGGGGTGTGGAGAATTGCTGGAAGGCCTGGCTGTCTTCCGAGCGGCGGGTGTGCGTTGGGATGAGATCGGCAAGGGAGCGCAGCATCGGCAGAATATTGCGCGGCGCGCCGGCGCCTTGACGCATGGCGGGAAGGTACGTCTGCAGGAAGATGATGAGTGCGGCTTCGCAGGCCTCGCACGCATCCTTCCATTGCCATAGGCCTTCATTGTTGTTTGCCTGAAATACGCTACGCATCGTATCGCGCAGGGCGTGGGTTTCGATCTTGGTCCCCTGCTCGAGGAGCGGGACAAGCAGCTGGGCCGCCTCAAGGATGCGGGTGCCTTTGGCTTGCGCGGGGACGTGTGTGTTGGACTGGGTGCGTGCAGGGCTCTCCTGAAGGATGTTGGATTTTTGCATGATGGCTCCATCGTTGCGGTTTGAGCCGCTGGAGCTGCCTTGCCCTCTGCAAAGCCGCTCTGCGGCGCCGCATGCGATGCCATCCTCTTCTTTTCAGGGAGCATGTTGGGATGGGGCCGGCGGGTCCGCGTCTTGTGGCGAAGAACCAGCAGGGATTATTTTGAGGTATCTGTACGATTAGAGAACCCGTCGCAAACGACCAAGGCAGGAGCAATGCACAAAATACGCGCGGTGGCAAAGTCGACCAGAGATATTGACCACATAAGCTCTACAAAATCAGAATTCCACTAAGTAAAAAACATCTGCACGCCGTGGGTGCCGAGGGAATAACCTGTCCATGCGTGAAATGGCTCGCCCTCCGCAATCCCGGATTGGAGTACGTAACAATGTGGAACGAGAAAAGACAACGCCGCAATAAAGCGAACTACGAAGTTGTTCTGGTCGGGCTGCAGGATCTCTTGCAGCCGGAATACACACTTTTAGTCCGGGTCGCCAAAGCTCGGCGTTTTCAATCTTTTCTGTGCAACTGGGCATTCTCCAGCAATACCTGCCGAGAGCATGCCAATTCGCAGCGGGCCGGTTAACGTGAGGTTGCGAAGAGGAGGTCCCGCGGAGTCGAGCCGGCGTTAGCCGAGGCAGTGCAGGATGAACAGTGTCTGGCAATCCTTGCATTCGCAAGTTCTGACATCTCCGACGATGACGCTGATCATTGCAGGACCGTTACAAATTATTGCGCCGTTGATGCCGATCAACCATTGGCAAGACGATGCTTGCTATGAACCGGACAAGCGTGCGAGCAGATCGCTTGTTTGACTGCCTGAATTATCGGAGGGGCGAGGTGCCGCAAGCTTTCAAGTACGGATATGGTGTCGTTTCCACAGCGCCAGCGCGCCAGCTCCGCGCCCAGTCAGTGGCCACAATCTAAGTGTTTCGAAGTGCCTTCTAGGATCCCAACTGTAGAGGCCTCAATGACTGGCTTGAGAATCTGTGCGGGCAAGGGGTGCGTCGGGGGTAACCGAGAAATGCGAGCCAGCTCGCCCGATAAAATGGCAGCGATCCGAAGTCCTGCTTCGATTGCAACCGCAGTATCAATTCTTCTCGGCAACACGTCTTCGGCTGCGCCCGCGCAAGTCGGCGCAGATCGTGAACAGCATCATACTCAAGTTGCTCCTCCGCCGGCCGCTGGATCTGAGCTGGCACCTGCCGACAAAGGCAATAGCCCGTCCGAGATGCCAAAAGGTGGAATGTTCGGGGATGGCACGATGGATAGCGGCATGATGCAGTTGATGCAGCGCTGCCCGATGATAGGCGGGAAGATAGGTAGCGGTGAAGCTGCGGCCCACTCCCGGAGACGCATTGCCTTCCTTAAGGCCGAGCTTGCCATCACAGAAGCCCAGACCGGCGTTTGGGACACTTACGCTGCCGCACTCAGGAAGAACCTCGAAGGCAAGCGGTCAGCGCGCGAAGTCAGGAAGAAGATGATTTATGCCAAGTCGCCGGTCGGGCGACTCGAGCTGCACGTCACGGCCATGGAAAGCAGGGTTGGGGCATTGAAGGAGATGAAGCCGGCACTCGCGGACCTAATGCCGTGCTGAGCGATGACCAGAAGAAGACGGCACACGAGCTGCTCATTGGCATGGACTGCATGATGTTAGTCTAAAGGGAGAGCTCAAATGTGGAGAGATGAAGGTATGAAAGCTCTCGACCTCAAGGGCCGCAAGGTCCTGGTCGGTGTTGCAATTGCCGACTGTCTTGCCAGGTGGGCCGCCAAGCACTTTCGTCAAGCCTACCTGAGCGACAAGGCCAGACCGCATGCCTCGCGCTGGCCGCAGAGATCTTTTTTCGCCGTGCGAAGTGTCCCACGTAGCGGCCATGGTCTTTCACTGAGGGCAGGCCGGTCGAAGGAGAGCGAGACGGAGTACTTCGGACAGAGGTGGTGTGCGAGCGGCATCGATGATCATGGTCCATTTTTGTGAAGCGATTGGCTTACAGGCCTACGAAAATAGGGTGTGTCCCTCGGCTAAAGGAGCGAAAGGATGAAGACTGTCAATCTGCATGTGGGAGATCTTCTTTCGCCTCTCGGAGCCCATGGCGTTGAGAGGCAATTGACAAAGCTGGCCGGTGTCAGAGCGGCGGCTGTCAACTCTGTTTCCGGTTGCGCCACGGTCACATACGACGAGCAACAGATCAATGTGCCTGCAATAGAGCAGGCTATCGAGCGCTGCGGTCACCATTGTGTTGGCGCGTTGGACCCGAAGCATCTATGCGAGGGTCGCAAAACAGCTCGCCAAGAATTTGCTCTAGGGAAGAAACACGACGACCATACGCATGGTGATCACGACATGCAGCGTGAAAGCCGCCAAACACAGCACGGCCACGCTCCCGCGAACGATCTCGGGCAAAAGCGACTCCCTGATCACGATGGCGGTCATGAGAAGATGGACGCTATGTCTCATGAAATGGGGCACGGCGCCGGCATGGATATGCAGGACATGGTCCGCGACATGCGGAACCGGTTCTTCATCAGCCTCATCTTCACCATTCCTATCTTTGCTCTTTCGCCGATGGGAATGGAGATCGCGCCATTGAAGCCGCCATTTGGCCTTGAGCTCAATCTCGTCCTGTTCTTCCTGGCGAGCGGCGCGATCCTCTATCCGGTATGGCCTTTCCTCGTCGCCGCCTACCGGGCGCTGAGGAACGGCGTCCTCAACATGGCGGTGCTGGTCGTTCTCAGCGTCGGCACGGGCTATCTGTTCTCTGTCGGAGCGACCTTCTTGTTCGATGGTGAGCAGTTTTACGAAGCCTCTGCCGTGCTGCTCGTCTTCATTCTCCTTGGACACTGGCTTGAGATGCGTGCCCGCGCCGGGGCCTCGGCAGCCATCCGCGCTCTCTTGGATCTTGCGCCGCCAAAGGCAAACGTTTTCCGGGGTGGACGCGAAGTTGAGGTGCCGACAGCGGAGGTCGCGGTGGACGACATCGTCGTGATCCGCCCCGGCAACAAGATCCCGGTAGACGGGAAAGTCATCGAAGGGCGATCGACGGTCGATGAGTCGATGCTGACTGGTGAGTCGATGCCGGTCGACAAGAAGCCCGGCGACACGGTCATCGGCGCCACGATCAACAAGAGCGGGACTTTCCGCTACACGGCCACCAAGGTCGGCGCCGATACGGCGCTGGCGCAAATCGTCAAGCTGGTGCAGGAGGCGCAGAACTCGAAGGCGCCGGCACAGCTGCTCGCGGATCGGGCCTCCCAATGGCTTGTGCTTGCAGCAGTCGTTATTGGGCTTCTCACCTTTGTGGTCTGGTTCTGGTGGATTGGCCAGCCGCTTCTTTTCGCACTCACGCTTACGATCACGGTGTTCGTCATCGCGTGTCCGGATGCGTTGGGACTCGCGACGCCGATGGCCGTCATGGTCGGCACGGGGCTCGGCGCAATGAACGGCATCCTGTTCAAAAACGCTTCCGCACTCGAGGATGCAACCAAGCTCGATGTCATCGTCTTCGATAAGACCGGAACACTCACGATGGGGAAGCCTGAGGTGGTCGAGATTGTCACGGCAAGTGGGACCAGCGAGCAGCTGGTGCTGGCAACAGCGGCCTCGGTCGAGGCTGGCTCAGATCATCCGCTGGCTCAGGCCATTCTGCGGCGAGCGGAAGGCATTGCGACAGCAAAAGCTGAAAGCTTCGTCAATCTCGAAGGCATGGGCGCCAAGGCGATGATCGCGGGAGCGGAGGTGTTTCTCGGCAATCGCCGGCTGATGGATTCCCAGAAGATCGATGTTGGACTTCTCAAGCCCGACGCCGAACGGCTGCAAGGCGCGGGTCGGACCGTTGTCCATCTCGCTAGCGACACGAAGATTCTTGGTCTCATCGCCATCGCCGACGCGCCGCGCCCAACTGCGACCGCAACCATCAAGAAGCTGCAGGAGCGCGGTGTTCTGGTTGCCATGCTGACCGGCGACAACAAAGGAACAGCGGAGCGCATAGGCCGCGAGCTCGGTATCGACATCGTGCTTGCTGACGTACTGCCGGGCCAGAAAGCGGCGAAGGTCAAGGAGCTGCAAGCGCAGGGCAGGAAGGTGGGCATGGTGGGTGACGGCATCAACGACGCACCGGCACTGATCCAGGCCGACGTCGGCTTCGCGATCGGCGCGGGCACGGACGTTGCCCTGGAAAGCGCCGATGTCGTTCTGATGAAAAGCGATCCCTACGACGTCGTGGGCGCGATCGAGCTGTCGCGTGCCACCTTGCGCAAGATGCACCAGAACCTCTGGTGGGCCGTTGGCTACAACATCATTGCCTTCCCGCTTGCTGCGGGGATCTTCTACCCGTTCCTGCTCAGCCCAGAGATCGCCGCACTCGCAATGTCGGGCAGCTCGGCACTGGTCGCGATCAACGCGCTCATGCTCAAGCGCACAAAGCTGTCGGGTATCAAGCAAAGCAGCAGCCCAGCCCCGATCCCGGCTTTAGAAGAGGCCCGCGCATGATAGATGCGCGGGCAGAACCGCAGTTTTCTGCCCCGGCACTGGCAGCGATGCTCCTGGCCGTGTCTACGGTCTCGGCAGGCTACGGTATCGTGTTGCCGATCTTGCCTCTGATGCTCCAGGTCATCGATGGCCCAAACGCAGCCGTCGAAATATCGCGGCATACCGGTCTTCTGACGGGCCTTCACGCGCTTGCCCTCTTTCTATTTGCGCCTGTCTGGGGACGCCTCTCGGACCAGTATGGGCGGAGGATAATCTTGTGTATTGGTCTTTTCGGCTTCGGCGCGAGCCTGCTTTTGGCTACCCTAAAGCTAAGTATTGGCCTGCTTTATGTTGAGCGCTTCGTTACCGGTGTCTTCGCGGCGGGGATCACTCCGGTTGCGTCGGCCGTGATCGCCGATCAAGGCGGAAGCGATGAATGGCGTGCGCGGCGCATCGCGTGGGTGAGTATGGCGGCGATCTCGGGTTTCCTGCTCGGGCCGATGCTCAGTGGCTTTCTAGCAACCCTCTCGAAGGCAACGTCCTCAGGAGAGAGCGTTCGATCGTATGAACTTCCATTCCTCGTTATTGCCGGCGTTGCCCTGATCGCGGCCACAACGGTCCATTTATTCGTGCCGAATAAGGCGACAGAAGTTTCAGCGAGCGCAGAACGAAAGCGCCCATCCAGCTCTTCAGGAAGCACCCAAACTCTCCTGCCCCTTCGCGCGATTAGCTTTCTGGTTGCGGCGGGAGTCGGCGTGTTCGAGGTCGGTCTTGCGCTGCGCGGCAATCAAGAACTCGGCATGGCGCCTGCGCAAGTCGCAATGATGTTCGCGGCGTGCAGCCTGGTCATGTTCGTAGTCCAGGCCGTCGTGTTCTTGCCGAGGGTCAAGCCGGCCTGGACCCGATGGCTTTTTGCACCGGCCCTCGGCGTCATGGCCCTTTCGCTTCTGCTCGTTCCACGCATGACCGGATTCGCGCCTCTCCTTGCGACGGTCGCCGCCGTGGCCGCCAGCGCTGGAATCCTGTCTCCGGTCCTCACTTACTGGACCTCGCTCGAGAGTGGCAATACCAAAGGTGCCGGGCTCGGAAAGCAAGCAGCCGTCGTGAGTCTCGGGCAGGCGCTCGGCTCCGTCGCCGGCGGATCGCTTTATACGATTGCGGCCTTACCCGCGGCACCATTCGTCGTGACCGCGATCCTGCTCGCGGGTGCGGCCGTTTCAGGGTTTGGATTATCTCGACACCTTAAGGATGACCACGCGCCGCCGAGCGGCGTCGCGCCTCGCGAAGGCTCGTGCGTCTCAGCGGCGACCCCTAACTCGGAACGATAACAAACGGGAGATCCTTCCATGCCCCAGTCCAATGTTGTTCTTTGCGCTCCCGTACGTACGGCGATCGGAACCTATGGCGGGTCATTGAGGGGCATCGCGGCCTCGGACCTCGGCGCGGCAGTTATCAAAGAGACGCTTGAGCGCGCGAAGTTGAAAGGGTCCGATGTGGACGCTGTCGTCATGGGGCAGGTCGTCCAGGCCGGCTCCAAGATGAACCCGGCGCGTCAAGCCATGCGCGCGGCAGGCCTACCCGTTGAAGTGCCCGCCATGACTGTGAACCGGGTCTGCGGCTCGGGCGCCCAAGCGATTGCTTCGGCTGCCCAGGAGGTCATGCTTGGCCACGTCTCATGCGCCGTCGCAGGTGGCATGGAGAACATGGACCAAGCGCCGTACCTGTTGCCAGGTGGTCGCTGGGGCTACCGCATGGGGGACGCGCAGGTTTACGATAGTATGCTCCGGGACGGCCTGAATGACGCCTTCTCTGACCAGCATTCCGGATGGCACACCGAGGACCTTGTCGCCAAGTACCAAGTTACGCGTGAGGCTCAGGACACATGGGCCCTCAGAACACAGAAACGGTTTGCCGAGGCGCAAGCCGCCGGTCGGTTCGCGGACGAGATCGTATCCATGGAAGTGTCAGGCTCAAAAAAACCTATCGTTTTCGATAAGGACGAGCACAATCGGCCCGATACGACGGCGGAGTCGCTGGCCAAGCTCAAGCCCGCATTCCGCAAGGACGGCACGATCACCGCCGGGAACGCCCCCGGTCTCAACAGTGGCGCAGCCGCTCTGGTCGTCGCCGACCGCAAATGGGCTGAAAAGCGCGGCCTAGAGCCGTTCGCTCGCCTCGTGTCCTACGGCGTTGGCGCGGTGGATCCCGGCATGTTTGGTCTCGGGCCCGTACCCGCGGTCCGGCAAGCGCTCGAGCGCGCGGGCTGGCGCGTCGGCGATGTCGAGCGCGCGGAAGTGAACGAGGCCTTCGCCGCCATCGTGATCGCGTTGATCAAGGAGATCGGTCTGCCTGAAGACATCGTCAATGTCGAGGGCGGCGCCATCGCCCATGGTCATCCGATCGGGGCAACCGGGGCGGTCCTGACAACGCGGCTTCTTCATGCGATGCGCCGCGACGGCATCAAACGCGGTCTCGTCACGCTGTGTATCGGTGGCGGCCAGGGCATAGCGCTGGCACTCGAACGGTCATGACGCGATCTCACCGGGAACTACAAGGTACCCAATGTTCATGAATCGGCGCGTTGTCCTGGTGGTTGGCTCGTTGCTCGGAACAGCTCCTTGCGGTGGCGCTGCGAGTGCGGCGGCCGATGGCCTATACCAGAGTGCTTCGGGGGTCGCGGCATACCTCGGTGTGGTTCCCGCAGAGATCACCAAGGGTCACGAGCCGACCCAGCCTCAGGGTCCGATGCACGGCGGAGTGAGGGATGGCGGGTATCAGTATCACCTCGTGGCCGCAGTATTTGACGCCAGCAGCGGGGAAAGGATTACAGACGCCACTGTAACTGCGCAGGTATCGGCACTAGGCGTCGGGGGCCCCACCAAGGCGCTCGAGCCCATGACCATCGCGGGGGCCATTACTTATGGTGCTTACTTCAACTTGCGAACCCGCGACCTCTACATAATCGTGCTCGCGATCAAGCGGCCGGAGGCCGGGCAACCGATCACTCTCAAGTTCACTTACGACCATCGCAATCGCTGAGATCCGCGGCAGACTCCGCTGAAAGCCGCTCTCGTTTCAATTGGAGTTTGAGAGGATGACTCACACACCGAAAGACGATGACGTGGATTACGAGGGAGCCTTTCACCGCGCTCAGATCGAGCTCGTGAAGTTCCAGAAACACGTCATCAAGCACGGGCAGAAGGTTCTCTTGATCTTCGAGGGCCGCGACGCCGCTGGCAAGGACGGAACGATCAAACGTATCGTCGAGCACCTTAGCCCGCGCGAGACGCGCGTCGTTGCGCTCGGCGCGCCCTCCGATCGCGATCGTAAGGCCTGGTATTTTCAGCGTTATGTTGAGCATCTCCCCATAGCCGGCGAGACAGTTCTCTTTAATCGCAGCTGGTACAACCGCGCAGGCGTTGAGCGCGTAATGGGTTTTTGCACCGAGCAGGAATATGAGGAGTTCATGAAGACCGTGCCGATGTTCGAGCAATTGCTCGTGCATTGCGGCTTCACGATCCTCAAATATTACCTCGACATTGGTCGCGAGGAACAGGAAAAGCGCCTAACGCGCCGCAGGAAGGACCCGCTTCGTCAGTGGAAGCTAAGTCCGATCGATGCCAAAGCGACAAAGCATTGGGAGCACTATTCCAAAGCTCGGAATGCGATGTTCTCGCAGACCCATGGCGTGCTTACCCCATGGATCATTGTGCGGGCAGACGATAAGCGAGCGGCAAGGTTGAATGTCATCCGCGATCTTCTTTCGCGCTGTGAGTTTCACGGCAAGAACCGTCATGGGGAGTTGCCGGATCCCAATCTCGTGTTTCTGTTCGATGAGCGCCATCTGAAGACCGGCATGATAGCGGAATGAAAAAAGGGGTTCGCTTTTGCGCCAGAACAAAGATTCGTCTCGAGCCCTGATGTCCACCTACATTAGGCTGCTGCGCGTTTATGGATAGGAGAAGGGGGCCATGAGCCTATTTAGCGATCGACGAGTGCTCGGAATCGGTCTGGCCATTCTAGCTCTTGGACTTGCAACGTGGGGCGGACTGTTTGGCTTTCAATCCGATGACAGCGGCGTCATCGTCCTGCAGGGCAACGTCGACGTCCGCCAGGTCAACTTAGGATTCAAGGTCGCTGGCCGAATTGCCGATATGAAGGTCGATGAGGGCGATCGGGTCGACGCCGGCAAGATCGTCGCCTCGCTTGACAAGTCCTACTTTGCCGACGAGGTGCGCCTGGCGCGTGCTCGGGTGGCTGCTCAAACCGCCATCGTTACGAGGCTCGAGAATGGTACCCGGCCTGAGGAGATTGCCCAAGCACGTGCCGTCGTCGCCGAGCGTGAGGCCACAGTCGCGCTAGCCGAGGCGACGCTGAACCGGCAACAAGACCTCGCGGGTCGTGGCGTTTCTCCCCACCAGCGGCACGATGAGGCGACCGCTGCGTCCGAGCAGGCGCGAGCGGCGCTTAAATCGGCGCAGGAGACCCTGAAGCTCGCCGAGATCGGACCGCGACGCGAGGACATCGATGCAGCCAAGGCACAGCAGGAGGCCGAGAATGCGGCGCTCGCACAGGCGGAACGCAGGTTGGCCGACGCCGATCTGAGTGCCCCGAATGAGGGCGTGGTGCTGACGCGTGTCCGCGAGCCTGGCGCCATCGTCGGTGCGGGCGAGACGGTTTATGCTGTGTCTATCACCTCACCCGTATGGGTGCGCACCTATGTTGCGGAGCCTGACCTTGGACGCATTCTCCCCGGGATGTCTGTGGAGGTGCAAACGGACGGGGGGAAGATCTATCGGGGGCAGATCGGCTTCATCTCGCCAGTCGCCGAGTTCACGCCAAAGTCGGTCGAGACCAAGGAACTGCGCACGAGCCTCGTCTACCGGCTCCGTATCGTGGTCGAGGGAGATACGGCGGGACTTCTCCAAGGAATGCCGGTCACGGCTCTGGTGAAGAGTGGGAAGGAAAGCTGAGCCATGAGCGAGGCACTCGTCCAACTCAATCGGCTCGTGAAACGGTTCGATGGCATGCCCCATCCGGCGGTCGCCGAAATCACGACCGCAATCATGGGCGGAGGGATCACGGGGCTTGCGGGCCCGGACGGCGCGGGCAAGACCACGCTGCTTCGCTTGATCCTGGGTTTGCTCAAAGCCGATTCGGGCACGCTCAGCGTCTGCGGGCGCGACCCTCTCTCGGAGGCTGCCGAGGTGCGCGATCTCGTAGCCTACATGCCGCAGCGGTTCGGCCTCTATGAGGATCTGACGGTCATCGAGAACCTGACGCTCTATGCCGACCTCCGCGCTGTTGTGGGTGAAGAGAGGCGCGCGGCCTTCGAGCGACTTCTTTCCTTCACAAACCTTGCTCCATTCGGGGGCCGCCTCGCGGGTGCGCTTTCTGGAGGCATGAAGCAGAAGCTTGGGCTGGCCTGCGCGCTCATTCGGACTCCGCGCCTGCTGCTCCTCGACGAGCCGAGCGCTGGCGTCGATCCAGTCTCGCGCCGCGAGCTCTGGCGCATGGTTCGGACGCTCACCGATGAAGGCATTGGCGTTGTCTGGAGCACCGCTTATCTCGACGAGGCGGAGCGATGCGAGCGGGTGCTCCTAATGAATGACGGCAGGTTGATCTACGAAGGCTCGCCGTCTGGGCTCACAAACCGCATGGTCGGGCGCAGCTTTCACGTCCGCAATGCCGGAGAGGGGCGCCGGGGGGTTCTCGCCTCCGCCGCCAAGATGCCCGGCGTCATCGACGGCGTGATCCAGGGCGCAAACGTTCGCATCGTCATGGCGGCTGGGGCGGCACCGCTTTCGGCCGAAGACTTCAAAGGCGTGTCACAAGTTGAGGTCACCCCAGTGCCGCCCCGCTTCGAGGATGCGTTCGTCAACCTCCTTGGCAGTGCCACCCCTGCCGTGTCTCGCCTTGCCGCGGGTACGCGTCGAGCGAAGCCGGATGCGGGCCCAGTGGTGGAGGCTAAGGAGCTGACCCGCCGGTTCGGTTCTTTTACGGCAGCCGACCGGATCTCATTCTCGATCGGCAGGGGCGAGATCTTCGGTCTGCTAGGGCCAAATGGTGCCGGGAAATCGACGACATTCAAGATGCTGTGCGGCCTCCTGCGCCCGACCTCAGGCGAGGCGCGTGTCGCTGGTCTCGACGTCGCGGTGCAGACGTCCGCAGCGCGGAATAGGCTCGGCTACATGGCGCAGAAGTTTTCGCTATACGGAGACCTTAGCGTCGCCCAGAATCTCGCATTCTTCGCCGGTGTCTATGGCCTTGCTGGCGCAAGGCGCCGGCGCGCCGTCGAGCGGGTGACGGAAGCATTCAGTCTACAACGGTACTTGAACACAAACGCGGGAATGCTGCCGGCCGGCTTTAAGCAGCGCTTGGCGCTTTGCTGCGCGGTCATGCACGAGCCGCCGGTCCTTTTTCTCGACGAGCCGACGTCGGGCGTCGACCCGCTGACACGTCGGGAATTTTGGGCCCATATCAATGCATTTGTGCAGAG
Organism: Hyphomicrobium sp.; assembly: GCF_019744875.1. GTDB lineage: Bacteria > Pseudomonadota > Alphaproteobacteria > Rhizobiales > Hyphomicrobiaceae > Hyphomicrobium_C. The sequence continues at coordinate 15,312 of NZ_JAIETU010000017.1, forward strand.
CGGCGTCACGGTGATGGTGACGACGCATTTTCTCGACGAGGCCGAGTATTGTGATCGCATTGCGCTCGTTTATCGTGCGCGCGTGATTGCGGCCGGAACTCCGGACGATCTGAAGGACAGCGTACGGACACACGCGCTTCCCGACCCAACGCTTGAGGATGCATTCATCGCTCTCGTCGAGGCTGACGACAAAAAGGTGGCCGCATGAGCGTGCCGGAGGCCGCGTCCGCAGATCGCCTTCGCCGCATCATTGCGCTGATCCGCAAGGAGACGCGCCAGATCCTACGTGACCCGAGTACGGTCATCATCGCGATTGTCCTCCCTCTGACCCTCCTCTTCCTGTTCGGCTACGGCGTGTCCTTCGATGCGCGGCGTATCGAAATTGGCCTGGTCATCGAGGATCCCACGCCGGAGACGGGCAGCTTCACGGCCTCGCTCACGAACTCGTCCCTCTTTGCAGCGCGCACGGCTCGTGATCGGCGTAACTTTGAGAGTGACCTCGTCGCCGGACGGATCGATGGGATCGTCGTTCTTGGATCCGCCTTTTCCGCGCAGGGCGCGCGCGGCGACCGCGCGCCCATCCAGGTCATCGTCGACGGCAGTGACCCGAACAAGGCGACCCTGGTGCGCAACTACCTCCAGGGTGCCTGGGGCAACTGGCTCATCCAGGAGGCGATCACGCGCGGCGAGCGCATGACTTTCCCGATCTCAGTTGAACCGCGTGTCTGGTTCAACCCCGAGATCGCCAGCCATCACTACCTCGTACCGGGCTCGATCGCGATCATCCTGATGCTGATTGGCGCGCTCCTTACGGCGCTCGTGATTGCGCGTGAATGGGAGCGCGGCACGATGGAGGCGCTTCTCGCGACGCCCGTAGGCATCATCGACCTCCTGGCAGGCAAGCTCATTCCCTATTTCGTTCTCGGCATGATCACCATGGCCCTAGCGACCGGCACGGCCCTCTTCCTGTTCGGTGTTCCCTTCCGTGGCTCGTTCTCCGTGCTCGCGCTCATGACGGCCGTGTTCCTCACCACGGCATTGGCCCAGGGCCTTTTGATCTCCACGCTGGCTCGCAATCAACTCGTCGCAGCCCAGAGCACGCTGATTTCGGCGTTCCTGCCGAGCTTCTTTCTGTCGGGCTTCGTGTTCGAGATCGCCGGCATGCCCTTGCCGCTCCGGATCATCTCTTATGCAGTTCCCGCAAGATACTTTGTCTCCGGCCTTCAAACGCTCTTCCTTGCCGGCGACGTGTGGAGCGTCATCTGGCCGAACCTCGCCGGGATGGCGGTTATTGCCGTCGTCTACATCACCTTGACTGCCGTCAAGACCAAAACAAGGCTCGATTGAACCATGCGTTCTTCCCTGTGGTCGCTGATCGTCAAAGAGCTTCTCGCCAATTGGCGCGATCGTCGCAATCGGATCATCCTCCTAATTTCACCGATGATCCAAGTGCTGATCTTTTCCTTTGCCGCGACGCAAGAGGTTAAGAACGTGACGCTTGCCGTGTTGGACGAGAACCGTAGCGTCCTGTCGCGCGAGCTTATCTCGCGTTTTGAGGGCTCGCCCCAGTTCTCGCAGGTCATACGCCTCCAGGGTGTGACCGACATTGCGCCGACAATCGACTCTCGCACCGCGCTCGCGGTCCTGCACATCGGGCAAGAGTTTTCCCGCAATCTTTCGGCCAGGCAGCCGGCTAAGGTCCAACTCATTCTCGACGGCCGCAGTTCGAACGCGGCGCAAATTACCCAAGGTTACGCGGTCGAGATCATCGATCGTCTGAATGCGGAGATCGCCCAGGGAGCCGGCCTTCGCGGTCCGCCTAGCGTTGTGGTGGCGCGCACATGGTTCAACCCCAATTCGGATACGCTGTGGTCGACGGTGCCTGGCTTGTTCGCGGTCCTCACGACCACCGTTGGCATGATGGTATCCGCCCTATCGGTCGCGCGAGAGCGGGAGCTCGGGTCTTTCGAGCAACTCCTCGTCTCACCCCTGACGTCGTTGGAAATTCTCGCCGGCAAAGCCTTATCGGCGCTGCTAATTGCTATCGCCGAAACCACCATCATCATGGTGATCGCCATGTACGTGCTCGGCGTCCCGATGGAAGGATCGATGGTGCTACTCTATGGCGCGATGATCGTTTATCTCCTCTCCATCATAGGAATCGGACTGTTCATTTCCTCACTGTCCTCGACCCAGCAGCAGGCCATCATTGGGGTCTTCATGTTTCTCGCTCCAGCAATACTTCTTTCCGGATATGCCACCCCTGTCTCGAACATGCCGGACTGGCTGCAGACGTTGACACTCGTGAACCCGGTTCGGCATTTCGTTGTCATCGCGAAAGGCGCGTTCTTGAAGGATCTGCCTATCGACGTGATCGCGGCTCACCTCTGGCCGCTGGCCCTAATTGCAGCGGCGACACTTTCCGCTGCAACCTGGCTCTTTCGGCACAAGACAGCGTAGGTGTCTTGGGATTTGTCAGAGCGCGGTCGATATCGGTGCGCCTCAGGTAACTCGCGACATCCATCGGAGACCCCAAGTCTGGACAAGCGCGTGGAGGTGAGGCTCTATGTCGCCAGCGCCCAACGCTGCCAGCGGACGGCCAGTCTATTGGGGCAACAAGCTCCGCAGCGACTAACACGGGCGAGAACTCTGCATGTGTTTTTCGGCAGAAGCCAGCTACACGGCCGCCGCGGTTCTTCTGCCTGCCGGCGGCTTCGCAATCCAGAGAGCGTACCATACAAATCAAAACTACCTGCCGATCGCCGCGCTGCCGCTGTTCTTCGGCTTACAGCAGCTCTTCGAGGGTCTCGTCTGGACCGGCAACGCCATCTCCAGCGACAGCATGGTCCAGCGGTACTCATTGGCTTACATGTTCTTTTCGTGGCTAGCCTGGCCTGTCTGGGTTCCGTTCTCGACATACTTCCTGGAGCCATGCCGCCGACGATACATCTATCTGATCTTCGCCATTATGGGCGGCATGCTCGGCGCCATGCAATACTTCCCCTATTTCGCGCATGACGGATGGTTGGTAACAAAATTCTTTCCAAATGCGATCAGCTATCAGGGGGCTGTGCTCTTTGACTACATTGTGCGGCGCGAATTCACGTATGCGATCTATCTCTTCGTAATCATCGTCCCGCTCCTGTCATCTTCGGATCGGCACGCTCAGCTTTTCGGCGTTCTGATAGCAATTGTAGTGGCCATAACGTACCTATTTTTCAAATTTGCGTATATCTCGGTATTCTGCTTCGGCGGGGCCCTGATGTCGCTTTATGTTGTTTACATGGTTCTTGACGAACCCGGGCCTGCGAGGGACACCGAAACGGTACACTGAAAAAATCGCCTACGGCTCGCGATCCGCCTTGTCCGCAATCTACATTGGGCGGGATTTAACTATCCGCACGCCTGAGATGAAGGTGACGAAGTGGGGCTGGATTTTGGTCACGCTTTACATGGGGCCGGTTGCCTTCATCGTGTACTGGTTCTCTGGGTCATTGGCAGCAGGCGCAGTCACTCGGAGACTGGACACTGGTCGGATGCACGGTGTCCCCAGCCTTCGAATTTGCGGGCTTCGAACTCGCCCCTGACGGCTTTGAACCGCCACATTCATAGCCTTGCGGGCGCAAGAGCCACACTTGCCGCGAACCCGCCCGGCACACACGAGAAGTTCATCCTGCCGCTCTGGAAGCAGGCGGTCGGCTGATATGCCGATGTCAATGCCGATGCCAAATTTGAGAGAAGGTATCGGCTGCCTGGTGACGACAGATGATTTGGCATTTCGGCCATTGAGGCCGACTGGACCGTGAGGAGGTCGATCTGTAGCATTCTCTACGCTGTCGAAAACGTAACCGGATTTGGTAGTCATGAGCATCGAGACGCAGCACGAGATCGAACGACTCAACGCTGACTGCACGTGCATCACGCTCGATCGGGAGCAGCTTTGCCGAGCCTTCGAGCAAGTTGTCGGGGACCCGGCCTTTTGTCACGACCTCGCGGTGACTCATCCGTTTCTGTTATCCGCACAGCCGATGTTTCTCTCCGCCGCTCATGCTGAGCGCATGCAGGAGATCATCAGCAGCATCGAGGCTGTCGCGAGCCGACCATCGTACCAGTCAGCCGTTTTCGAACATGCGCCCGAGATCGCTCGGTTCCAGCCGGGTCCCGTCGGCGTTTTCATGGGCTATGACTTCCACCTGGAGCGCGACGGACCAAGGCTCATCGAAATCAATACCAACGCCGGTGGGGCATTGATCAATGCCTACCTCTTGCAGGCACAGCGCGCTTGCTGCAGAGACATGGCAGTGGGCGCCGCCATGCATTTCAACCTGAGCGCGCTCCTCACCAAATTCATGTCCAACTTCGAAATGGAGTGGCAACGGCAAGGTCGCGCGGCTCCGCTCCGCTCGATCGCGATCATCGACCAATCACCGGGGCAGCAATATCTATATCCGGAATTTGTGCTGTTCCAGCGGCTATTTGAGGCGCACGGCATTGCAGCCGTCATCGCAGCGCCCGAGGATCTATCGCATTGCGACAATGCGCTGTGGTGCGGAGAAAAGCGCATCGACCTCGTCTACAACCGGCTTACGGATTTCTATTTCGAACAACCCGAGAGCAAGATGTTGCGAGCGGCCTATTTGGCAGGCGATGTTCTCGTGACACCTTCGCCAAGGGTTCATGCTCTTGTTGCCAACAAGCAGAACCTCACCCTTCTAACGGACGAGAATACGCTGCGGAAATGGGGTGTGGCGGACGGCGTGATCTCCACCTTGCTGCGCGGCATCCCCCAGACGGTGCTGCTAACGCCCAACAACGCCGACGCGTGTTGGACTCGCCGCAACCAGCTATTCTTCAAGCCGAGCGCGGGTTTCGGTGGTAAGGCGGCCTATCGTGGCGACAAGATCACGCGCAAGGTGTGGAGTGACATCCTGAATGGGCCGGCGCCCTATGTGGCCCAGGAAATAGTGCCGCCCAGTGCTCGGACCATTGCTATCGATGGCGCGTTGCGGACGATGAAGGCCGATTTGCGCAGCTACACCTACGACGGCAAGGTGGAGCTGGTTGCCGCGCGGTTGTATCAAGGCCAAACCACCAACCTTCGCACTCCAGGCGGCGGCTTCGCGCCGGTCTTCATCGGTGACGGCGCCCCGGCAAAATCATGTCGATGAGCGAAGGCACAAAGCGCGGATTCAATTGCGTCGGCACAAAAGCCCTACTAGCGGGAATTGATGTCAGCGTTCGATCGCGTCGGGAATTGGTGCGCGGTCAAATCAAGAGTCGCGAGATGGCTTGGACGGCCATCATGCCGAAATCGCTGCTGAGCCCTTCGCGGCGATCAAGCCAACGAAATGTTTGAACCTCATTTCATTTTTCAAACGTTCCGCGGATGAGTTCCACCGAGGGCTACCTCAAGTATGTTTTCTGATTGCGACATCGCCCCGCCATTCAGAGTGTGCGAGTGCTACCAGTGCCCAGCTCATCCAGAATTGGGCAGTCTGGGCGGTCATCACCCTTACAGGCGTCAACGAGGCGGCTCAGCACGTCAATAATCGTCCGATGTGCTTCCATGCGGGTCGTGACGGCCTTCTGGTGGCGCTCGGCCAGGACTCGAACTTTTCGGCTCGGTCGCTTCGTATCGCGCCAGAGCCCAAGCAGCTCACCGATCTGCTTGATGGCGAAACCAAGGCTTCGGGCGCGCTTGATGAAGCGCAGCTCGTGCACGTTGCGCTCGTCAAAGACCCGGTAGCCATTCGCGCCCCGGCCGGCCGGGCTCAGCAATCCTATGCTTTCGTAATACCGGATCAGCTTAGCTGAGACACCGGAAAGGCGCGCCGCGTTAGCGATACGCATCGTTAGAGCCTCCAAAGTTCGCGATTGACCTTCCAACCGCTGGAACGTCTAGCGTCGCAGATGGTGGCCGTTCCGTCAGCGCATCGAACGCTGCAATAATTTGTAACAAAACCAGGGGCGAGCGTCTGATTTGAATCAAATGCGTGGTGGCTTGTACTTGGGTACAAATCGGTCTGAAGAAAACAAGAGTCAGCGCGCAGGCGAGTGTTTGCAATCACCACCAGATGCACACCGCCCGCCATTTAGCGAGGAGCAAGCATGACAACCTTCATCCGTGAGCCCGCATCGGCGACGTACTCGGTGCCTGTTCCCTTGGTTGCGGTTGGCCTAAGTCTCAGCCTGTTTTTCGCCATTACATTTGTCCTTTGCGTCCTTTTCGGGCTGCTCGTCTCAGAGCGGGGGGTACACGAGCTTTTCCCGACAATCTTTCCCGGGTTCGTTTGGCTGACCGGACCGGGGTTTCTCATCGGCCTTGTCGAGAGCTTCTTTTACGGCTGGTACGCGGCGCTTCTTTTCGGGTGGCTGTTCAACTTCTTCGCGTCTAAGCGCGTGTAACAGGAGACTCTCATGGCCGTTGCAAGGAAGAAATCCGCATTCGAGACGCCCCGACCCACATTGCCGGTTACGTCCCCGGCGTATCACGCTGGTGTGCGCTCGTCGCACATGGGGCGGGATAAAGAGCAGCCGGGTAAAGAAGCTTTCAGCGCCGCCCCGTCTTTGTGGAACTCGGCCCTACCGTCTCCCTTCGACGTTCTCGCCTATCAGCGCGACGTGCTCGAACGCACAATCCTGTTCTTCGATACCTTGCGCCGGCGCGCAAACAACATGCTTGACCACGAGCGAGCGGGCCTCCCGCCTGTCCTCAACTTTAAATATGAGATGTTGCTTGACGCGCGTCAGTTCGAGCGCCCGGCGAACTATGCGCTGTTACGCATCACCGAGGTGGGCGAAGACTGCTGGGACGATTGCGTCGACCCGGCCAAGCCACCGGTGATTGTCTTCGATCCGCGGGCGGGCCATGGCCCGGGCCTTGGTGGCTTTAAGCGCGAGTCCGAAGTCGGCGTGGCGCTGCACACCGGCCACCCGGTCTATTTCGTCGTGTTCTTCCCCGAACCCTCGCCCCATCAAACGCTCTCCGACGTGCTCGCCGCGCTCCGCCGCTTTGTTGAAGACGTGGCCGCTCGCCACGACGGCAAGGCACCGGTGCTTTACGGCAATTGTCAAGCGGGTTGGGCAGCGACGTTGCTGTCTGCCGACTGCAAGGGTCTGGTTGGGCCGGCAGTTCTGAATGGATCGCCATTGTCGTACTGGGCCGGCGAGGCTGGCGTAAACCCGATGCGCGTTATGGGTGGTTTCGTTGGCGGTGTCTGGCTGACCCATTTCCTCGCCGATCTCAATCAAGACCGTTTCGATGGCGCATGGCTCGTTCAGAACTTCGAGAACCTCAAACCGGGCAATGCCGTTTGGGACAAGTACGCCAATCTGTTTACCAAGATCGACACCGAGACCGATCGCTTCCTTGACTTCGAACGCTGGTGGAATGGCTTCTACCGGCTGAGCGGGGAGGAGATCGTATCAATCGTCGAGGACTTGTTCATTGGCAACAAGCTGGAGCAGGGGCAGGTGCGGATCGACGACCACTGCACCGTCGATCTCACCACCATAAAGAACCCGCTCGTGATCTTCGCCTCCTACGGCGACAACATCACGCCGCCGCACCAAGCACTCGGGTGGGTCCCTGCCGTCTACAAGAATACTGACGCCCTGAAGAAGGCGGGGCAGCGCATCGTCTATCTGACCAACCCGCACGTCGGGCATCTCGGCATCTTCGTCTCGGCCAGTGTCGCCCGCTTTGAGCACCGCGCGATTTTGGAAAACCTCGCCGAGATCGAGGCGCTCCAACCCGGCCTCTACGAGATGAAGATCAACAATCCGACGGGCGACCCGGATTGTGAGCGAGAGCAGTACTCCGTGCGCTTTGAGCCGCGCAACGTTGAGGATCTGCTCTTCGACTATCCGCGCAAAACGTTCGAGCGCGTGCAGCAGCTCTCGGAGCTTAACGAGACATTCTATCGCACGTTCATGAGGCCCTGGGTGCAAGCCATCGCCAACCCGTGGCTCGCGCAGTCAATACAGTGGCTGCATCCCATGCGGATGAAGAGCTACCTTTGGTCGGAGCAATTCATGCCCTGGATGGGCGCCTTCGCGGTGCTCGCAGACGCGGTCGCCAAGAACCGGCATGCCGTTCCGGACGATCATCCGCTGATGGCGCAGGAGCGCAAACTGATCGCTGAGATCTCAGCCTTCTGGGATACGGCACGCAGGATCCGCGATGCCGCGCAGGAACGGACGTTCACGAACATATACGGAGATTGACATGGTTCCGGCTCTGCGAGCTTTTCTGAAGGGGATCGTGCAAGAAGGCACGCTTGAGGTCGAGACGGCAGCCGGTACGCGGTTCGCCGTCGGCGACGGAACGGGTGAGGCTATTGCGATCCGCTTCACGGACCGGGCCGCCGAGCGTCAGATCGTCCTCAATCCGGCACTCGCGTTCGGTGAGCTCTTCATGGACGGCCGCCTCGCCGTCACGCAGGGCTCGATCTATGACGTGCTCGCGCTCGCGTCGTCCAATCTTGCTCTACGGGACCCGCCCGGGATCGCCAAATCGCTCAGCAGGCTTCGCACCGCGGTCCGCACGCTCAAGCAACGGAACAACGCGCAGCGCGCCAAGCGCAACGTTGCGCACCACTACGACCTCGATAGCCGCCTCTACGATCTCTTCCTCGATCCGGACCTGCAGTACTCCTGCGCCTATTTCGAGCGCTCGGACCAAAGCCTGGAAGATGCGCAGACCGCCAAAAAGCGCCATATCGCCGCCAAGCTCCTCGCTGAGCCCGGACATCGTGTTCTCGACATCGGCTGCGGCTGGGGCGGTCTCGCGCTGTATCTCGCCGACCTCTGCGGTGCTGGGGTGACGGGCGTCACCCTCTCCGAAGAGCAGCTCGGAATCGCAAAGGGGCGCGCTCGAGAGCGCGGACTCGACACACGTGTCAAGTTCCGCCTGCAAGATTACCGGGCGGTAGCAGAACAGTTCGACCGGATCGTATCTGTCGGCATGTTCGAGCATGTGGGCGTCGGCTACTACAGCGCCTTTTTCAGCAAAGTAACGGAAATCCTGGCCGACGACGGCGTGATGCTGCTCCACTCGATTGGACGCGTGGACGGGCCAGGCGCGACCAATCCTTGGATGGAAAAATATATCTTCCCCGGAGGCTGTGTTCCCGCGCTTTCTGAGGTGCTCCCCGCCGTAGAGCGCGCGGGTCTTGTCGTCACCGATATTGAGATCCTGCGTCTGCACTATGCGGAAACTTTGAGAGCATGGCGGGAGCGCTTTCTCGCCCGGCGCGAGGAAGCGAAGACGCTCTATGATGAACGCTTTTGCCGCCTGTGGGAATTCTACCTTGCCGCCTCCGAATGCGCGTTCCGCCACTCGGGCCTCATGGTCTTCCAGATCCAGCTCGTCAAGCGTCAGGAGTCGGTTCCACTGACGCGCGACTACATTGGCCAGCGTGAGGCGGCGCTGAGGGCCAAAGAGTGTTGCCAGCCGGGCCTGAGGATCGCCGCCGAGTGAACACGGACCTTGGAAAGTTGGAGGATTGACATGGAATGGCTTGCCAACAACTGGATCATGATTGCGCTTGGCATCGCGATCTTTGCCTTGCACGGGCTCATGCGTGGCGGACATGGCCACGGAGGAGGACACAGCCGCCACGGTCAGCGACCTGACCGGCGCGACACGGAACCCGCCCGAGAAGGAGCAGAGCTGTCGGCGGGAACCAGTCACGCGGGACACGGTGGCGCCCCCGCGCCTGAACGAGAGAAGCGGCACCGTCACGGATGCTGATCTCAATCTCTTTACAGCGCAGAACTGAAACATGAGGAGACTTGATATGTCGAAGCCCACAGTCGCGCACGAGCACTCGTCACCTAAGTCGAAAAGCCACGCCTGCTGCGGCGGAGATCATACGAAAGCCCGAAAGGCGCAGCCGGGTCAGACTGAACAGGCCGTGCCGTCCAATGATCCCAAGCATGAGCACGCCCATCAAGCAGGCGGCCACTCGGGCTGTTGCGGCGGTGGCAAGGCGAGCAGGTAGCTGACGGCGTGTATTGGCGCAGGAGAATGATCATGATGAAGCCTATAAAGCGCTTGTCGATCGCGACGGCAGGTGCAGGTCTCTCAGTGGCTTTGGTCACTGGAGCACTCGCGCAAGAGCCTGCGGATCCTCACCATCCGCAGAGCGCTCCAGCGGCTAGCGCTGCCGATCCTCCGTGGCACATGATGCAGGGTGGGCCCGCACTGGGAGGGATGGGCGGCAACTGTCCAACGATGGGCACGGTAATGTACGGCGAGGACGTGCCCTCTTACAGCGAAGGCCGCCTGGCATTCCTCAAGACTGAACTCGTGATCACCGACACACAAGAGAGTCTCTGGGACGCCTATGCAGGCGCGCTGAGGAGCAATTTCGAGAGCATGCATGACATGCGGCGGACGATGAAGACCCGCATGTCGGACATGACATCAGTCGAGCGGCTCGACGCACACCTCACAGCCATGCGCGGAAGGGTCAAGGCTCTCGAGAATGTCAAATCGCCTTTGGCCGCTCTCTACGCTGCGTTGAGCGCAGATCAGAAGAAGAAGGCGGATCAGCTTCTCACGCAAATGGGTTGCATGATGTGACGCCGGGCACTGGCGTTACTGCGCCAGCGTTTGCGTACATCAATCCAGTTGACCTGAAGGTCGTTTCCGAAGCTTTCGATGCTCACAGGAGGTTCACAGTGGCTTGGAATGTGCGTCGATCATTCTCGGAGTGGCTCGAAAGAGCCGAACAGGACCCTTCTATGAAGATGACCGGTATCGGAGGCGCGGTGTTCCTCGCGCTCGCTATGATGGCGCTTCTTATCGCGCAATACTGAAGTCGGGTGAGTTGCTCAGCGCCAGAATGGCATTCTGGGATGCGAGTACGATTGGGCAGAATTTACAAGGAAGAGCGAGCGTGGCGGCTCAGAGTGGCGCAATTCTGGTCATCAACAGCGGTTCGTCCAGCGTGAAGTTCGCGCTGTTCGCCGCACACCAGCAGTTGCCGCGACTTAACTCGGGCGCACTCGAGCAGATTGGGCTCGTGCATGGTCGCTTTTACCTTAAGGATTCGACTGGAAAGACCCTTTTCGAACAAGAACCCGTGCTCGAGAACCACAAGGCAGCCCTCAAGCTTCTGATCAAAGCGGTCAAACAGCAACTCGCTGGTCGCCCGCTGTGCGCCGTCGGGCACCGCGTTGTGCACGGCGGTGCGGACTGCGATTGTCCGCTCCCGATGACGAGAGAGCTTGAAACGCGGCTGCAGTGGCTCATCCCGCTTGCGCCCCTGCATCTACCTCACAATCTCGCCGGCTTGGCCGCCGTGCGGGAGCTACAGCCGGACCTGCCCCAGATCGCCTGCTTCGACACGGCCTTCCATCACAGCCTGCCTCGGATTGCCAAGCTCACAACCTTGCCGCGCGAATTTCAGGACGCGGGAATCCAGCGATATGGATTTCACGGCCTGTCGTACGAATATGTGGTCGATGCACTCCGCAAAGACGGCGTGGACGTCGAGCACGAGCGCATAGTCGTTGCACACCTCGGAAACGGCGCCTCCTTGTGCGCGCTCCGAAACGGACGGAGCGTAGAAACCACGATGGGTTTCAGTACGCTCGCGGGCTTGATGATGGGTACGCGCTCCGGCGACGTCGACCCTGGTGCCGTCCTTCACCTTCTGACGGCAAAGGGTATGAGTGCGGACGAGGTGCAAAAGCTGCTCTACGAGCGCTCGGGACTCCATGGTGTCTCTGGAATCTCAAGCGACATGCGCGAACTCCTGAGCCGTCGCGATGACCCCGCGGCGCGCGAGGCGATCGATCTATTCTGCTATCGCGCCCGACAGCACCTTGGAGCGCTGACCACGGCGCTCGGCGGCCTCGACCGTTTTGTATTCACCGGTGGTATGGGCGCGAATGCTCCTGAGATCCGGAGTCGCATCTGCGAAGGGCTCTCCTATCTCGGCATAACTTTAGATTCCAAGGCTAACGGCGCGGGAGCCAAAACGATCTCGGCTCCCGGGGCCGCCTTGACAGTGCAGGCCTTGCTCTCGGACGAGGAATACATGATCGCACGCCACGTTTTACGCGTGACGACCGGTCAGCTGGCGAAAGTGGAGGCATGACGCTCATGAGGCACGCGCACAAGCTCCAAGAGCTCATCGATCGGAGCAAGCTCGTGCAGCCTATTCGGGTTGCCGTCGTGAACGCGGCGCAAGGGGTACTGCTCGAAACGCTGCGCGAGGCAGTCGACCTCGGTTTTGTCGAACCGACCCTTATTGGCGAGTCTAAAGCCATCTGCGACCTTGCAGCTTTGGCCGGGATCCGCGACGCGGCGGATCGCGTCATGGAGGCGAAGAGCGACACTGCGGCGGCCGCGGCCGGTGTCACGCTTGTTCGCGAGGGAAAGGTCGACGTCGTCATGAAAGGGCTTATCCACACCGATACCTTCATGCGTCCGCTCCTCGACGCGGAGCATGGCCTCCGCTTGCCCGGACGTCGGGTGAGCCATGCGTTCCTGTGCGACATTCCCTCGTACTCAAAGCTCCTGGTCATTACCGACGCTGCGATCAACATCGGGCCAGATCTCAACGCCAAAGCACAAATACTACAGAATGCCATCGATCTCTGTCATATGCTCGGTGTCGAGAATCCGAATGTCGCCGTGCTGTCGGCTGTCGAGACGGTCAATCCGGCGATTCCCTCGACGCTCGATGCTGCCTCGCTCACGCTGATGGCGCAACGGGGCCAGATCACCGGTGCGGTCGTTGACGGTCCGCTCGCATTCGACAACGCGATTTCGCTGAGGGCGGCCAGGGAAAAAGGGATTACGTCCGCGGTCGCCGGCCACTGCGACATCCTGCTCGTGCCGGATCTCGTTTCCGGAAACATCCTGGCGAAAAACCTAGAATACCTCGCCGACGCCGTCGCAGCCGGTATCGTACTCGGACTGTCCGCGCCGGTAGTGCTGAACTCGCGTTCCGAGTCCGTGCCTGCGCGCCTCGCTGCCCTCGCGCTGGCCGCGCACATCCATCACCGAAGTGCAAAGATTGTCGGTCCGAAGGCCACTCCCGTCGAGGGGACACTGCAATGCGCGCCACAGCCCGAGTCGGCTTGTTGTCCGCTGCCACGGTGAAGTCATGCAAAAACTGACGCCAGCAATGGATAAGCAGGGCTCGGATCACGGGGATCCGCCGCGCTTCTCATTCGATCGCCCGCTGCACGCGGCAATTGCACGCGCAACCGCGGGACAGTCTCCCGCGGCCTTGGTTCAGGCTTACACCGATTGGGCGCAGCACCTGCTGTTCTCGCCGGACAAACAGATTGAACTCGCGGAGGAGGCTTTCCAAAATTGGATGCATTTTCTGCAGTACTGCCCCGAGGCCGTTCTCGATCCAGACTGCGAGGCGTGCGTCGAACTCACGCCGAATGACAAGCGATTCGCGGGCGACGCTTGGCACAGTTGGCCGTTCAACGCCATCTCGCAGGGCTTCCTGTTGACGCAGCAATGGTGGCATCACGCGACGATCGGCGTGAAGGGCGTCTCCGCCCATCATGAGGACATCGCATCCTTCGTGGCGCGCCAAATGCTCGATGTGGTTTCGCCCGCGAACTTCCTGCTCACAAACCCCGAAGTGCTTGAGACCACCTTTCAACAAGGCGGCATAAACCTCGTGCGCGGTGTCATGAACTTCTTTGAAGACCAGCAGCGTGTTGTCGAAGGAAAGAAGCCTATCGGTGCAGACGCATTCCAAGTTGGCCGCGACGTTGCGGTCACGCCGGGCAAGGTCGTGGCGCGCAACGGCCTGATGGAGCTTATTCAATACGCGCCTGCGACGGACAGGGTCTATCGCGAGCCGGTCTTGATCGTGCCGGCCTGGATCATGAAGTACTACATCCTCGACCTTTCGCCGGCCAACTCGTTGGTCAAGTTCCTGGTCGACCGGGGGCATACTGTCTTCATTCTCTCTTGGAAAAATCCGACCGGGGAGGAGCGCGACCTCGGTATGGACGACTACCGCAGGCTCGGCGTGATGGCCGCCCTCGAGGCCGTCTCAGCGATGGTCCCCGGCCAGCTGATTCACGCCGCTGGGTATTGCCTAGGCGGCACGCTGCTCGCCATCGCCGCGGCCGCCATGGCCCGCGATGGGGACAAGCGGCTCGGCTCGCTATCACTGCTCGCGGCCCAGACCGACTTCACCGAGGCGGGCGAGCTGATGCTGTTCATCGACGAGGCCCAGGTGAGCTTCCTCGAGGATATGATGGCCGAGCAGGGCTATCTCGACACAAGACAGATGGCCGGCGCCTTCCAGCTGCTGCGCTCCAACGACTTGATTTGGTCGACAATGGTGCAGAGTTACCTCAAGGGAGAACGGCCACCAATGTTCGACCTTATGGCGTGGAATGCCGATGCCACCCGTATGCCCTACCGCATGCATTCAGAATACCTCCGCCGCCTGTTCCTCGACAATGCCTTGGCAACTGGACATTTCGAGGTCGACGGTCGGCCGGTTTCCTTGCGCGACATTCGAGTGCCAATCTTTGCCGTGAGCACGATCTCGGACCACGTAGCACCCTGGCGATCCGTCTACAAAATCCAGGCGCTGACCGACGCCGATGTGACCTTCGTTTTGTCGAACGGGGGGCACAATGCCGGGATCGTCAATCCTCCCGGGCGTCCCAACCGGAAGCACCAGATTGCGACGCACATCGAGAACGAAAACTATGTGGCACCGGATGTTTGGCAGCAGAACGCTGTCCACCACGATGGCTCCTGGTGGCCGTGCTGGCAGGGTTGGCTGGTGAAACACTCTTCGGCTGATCGCGCACCGGTAGGGACGATGGGTGCGCCTTCAAATGCACACGCGCCTCTAGCCGATGCGCCTGGCACCTATGTGCTGAGCTCCTGAGCGCAGCAGAAATCCGAGACAAGAGGAACGCACACAGTGGAAAGCATCGATCTCAAGGGACGAAAGGCGCTGGTCGTCGGAATCGCAAATGCCGATAGCCTCGCCTGGTGGGCTGCAAAGCACTTTCACGGCGCCGGCGCGGACCTCGCAATGACCTATCTGAACGACAAGGCCAAGCCCCACGTGGCGCCACTTGCCGCCGAACTCGGTGCTGAGATGCTCTTGCCCTGTAACGTCGCTATGCCGGGTCAGCTCGAGGCTGTCTTCGATGCCGTCAAGGCGAAATGGGGCCGCGTCGACGTTGTTTTTCATGCCATTGCGTGGGCGCGGAAGGAGGACCTCCACGGGCGGCTGACCGACTGTTCGGCCGACGGTTTCGCTGAGTCGATGCTGATCTCCTGCCACTCCTTCCTGCACATGGCGCGACTTGCCGAGCCGCTGATGGACCAGGGCGGCAGCCTCATCACGTTGAGCTACTACGGAGCCGAGAAGGTGGTCGACCACTACAACGTCATGGGTCCCGTGAAAGCGGCGCTCGAAGCTTCGGTGCGCTACCTTGCCCACGAGCTCGGACCGAAAGGCATTCGCGTCAACGCCATCTCGGCAGGACCCATCAAAACGCGCGCGGCCTCAGGTATCGAGCATTTTGACGAACTCCTCACGGAGGCCGCAGCAAAGGCTCCACTGCGACGCACCGTCGATGCGTGCGAAATCGGACGTGTCTCTGTGCTGCTCGCTAGCGACTACGGAGCCTCCATCACGGGCGAGGTCCTGCATGCGGATGCGGGCTTCCACGTGGCCGGCATGGTGTTCCACTGAAGGGTGGGCGGGATGATCAGGGGCAAAACACCGTTTGCGGAAAAGCGCTTGATCTTCACGACGTACAAGCCCACGTGCACATGCTGGCTACGCCATTTTTCCCCTCCTGTATGTATGTTCTGTGGCCGAATAGGTTGAATAAGTCGAATAGGAGAGAGACATCATGCACCACGATCTTTCGAATCAACACTCTGACGCAAGAGGCAGTTTCTGGACCTCACGCGGCGGCCTCGTCCTCCTCGCATTCCTGGTCATTGGTGGGACGCTTCTCTTTACCGAGCATCGAGCTCACGTCCTCGGTTATCTGCCGTTCCTATTCCTTCTCGCCTGCCCCCTGCTGCACATGTTCGGACACGGAGCCCATGGTGGGCATACCGGTCATGGCACCGGCAATCAGACTGAGGCGGATCCACGAGGATCGACGGGAACAAGGGGTTTATCCAAGGGAGAGAAGTCATGACCGAGCAAGCACCTGCCTATGGATTGTGGAGCCTGGTCTTCATAAACTCCGTAATCTTCATCTTCTTCGCCTTCACCTTCTTCAAGCCGCAGACGCCGCGTGACTGGCGCTCCTTCGGTGCGTTCAGCGCATTTCTCGTTGCGCTGTTCACCGAGATGTACGGCTTTCCACTCACAATCTACTTCCTCTCTGGGTGGCTGCAGAGTCGATTTCCTGACATCGATTGGTTCTCGCACGATGCCGGGCATATCCTCGAAATGCTATTCGGTTGGAAGGCAAACCCGCATTTTGGACCATTCCACCTCCTAAGCTTCGCATTTATCGGCGGCGGCTTCATTCTCATCTCAAGAGCCTGGGCGGTGCTCTACGAAGCGCAGAAGAGGCGCGTGCTCGCCACGACCGGTCCCTACACTTATGTGCGCCATCCTCAGTACGTCGGCTTCATCATGGTGATGTTCGGCTTCCTGCTCCAGTGGCCGACCGTCCTTACGCTGCTCATGTTCCCGGTTCTGGTGTGGATGTATGTGCGCTTGGCGCGCGAGGAGGAGCGTGAGGCCATCGCGGAGTTCGGTGATACCTACCGGAGGTATATGGAGAGCGTGCCAGGGTTCATGCCGAAGCTCGATCGGCTATTCGGCTATCGCAAAGGCGAGGGAGCGTGATCATATTCCACAACGACAAGTCGCAGTTGATTTAGCCGCCGGGCAATGCAACGCGAAATTATCGGTTTCGCTGCCGTAACGCCCTTCGAGGCGGTTCGATGATCACTATCGAGCAGGTGCCGCTGACCGGCACGGACGGCGCGTCAGCACGAGCAGATGCAAAACAAGAGTAAGGTGCAACATGACAGCAGTTGCGAATAGACAAAACGCCAAGAGCGTCCTGGGTGGAACAGCGGGCTTTATAGCCAGACACGGAGCACCGATCGCTTTCGCCGGATTTCTTTGGTACGTACTCTGGTGGGGTCACTCACCAGACCTGCGGACCGTAGATGCCGCTATGTGGCACGTTTCGGGGATTGGCATCGTTGCCCTCTTCTACGTCGCGCTACAGGCACGCTCCGTTCTTACCCAGCCGCGAAGTGGTGTAGCGCACGCAATGATTGAGATCTTAATCTCGCTGTTGCCACTCTTTGTAGTTGTCTACGCATTCGTGGACTGGATGCGCGGCGCAAATGCTCTTTCCGTGTTCCAGACCATTGTTATGGTACAGGCCATAATGGCAACCCTGATCGATGTCGTCATCTTTACTTTGTTCTCGCTCAAGCTCAACAAGCTGTCGATTCAAGCTCTTCACGCTCAGAATTTTTGAATCCTGCTTGGGCCACCGCAGACAGGCAACGAGGGCTCTCAATCCTCAACTGGCAGCGAGAAGTGCAAACACAGACAATGTGTTTACGCTGACCAGAAGTCGCACTGCGCTGGGCCCATCGGAGCTGTCGAATGTTCAGCGTCCATAGTGGCCATGAGCGCCGGCAACGCTCGTCGAACGGTCAGCGGGCGGTTGTGCGCCGGGGATGAACTCGGCGAATTTTTTTTGCAGCGGCTCGCCGGGGCGTGCGGCGTGCTTCACCTAAAATATGCATCATTTTACATAAGATACATTATCACACTTTGCGATAGAATATATTACGAATGTGTATGTTTTCACTTTATTTGGCGCGCTATTTTTTATTTTAAATGGCACATAGTTTATGGTCTAGCGAAGGACATTACGTCACGCGACCCCATATAAAAGCAAAAGCGCGCAATGATTGGCAATATTCCTTGCGAGGAATATGGGGTTGCGATAGATTCGTTACAGTACTTTGGGGGCGCGCGATGACAGATATCAAAAACAAGGTGATTCGGGCGGTGAAGCTCGGTGATAGCGACACAGGGCGCATCATCGGTCATTCGCTCAAGCGCTTGCGTGAGCTTGCGGGCGTGACCCAAGAAGAAATGGCTGAACGCCTGGAGATTGGTCA
The DNA here is from genome assembly GCF_019744875.1 of Hyphomicrobium sp. Lineage (GTDB taxonomy): Bacteria > Pseudomonadota > Alphaproteobacteria > Rhizobiales > Hyphomicrobiaceae > Hyphomicrobium_C. The sequence goes on from NZ_JAIETU010000017.1 coordinate 33,451, forward strand.
AGGGTCCGTATCCAAGATCGAGCAGCGTGGGGATGTCCACTTGCTCTCCTTGCAGCGCTATGTGGCTGCGCTCGGCGCTACCCTCAGGATAGAGGCGGCGTTCCCGGCAACACGGGAATATGCGAATCAGTTCAATCTGGCGTTTGACCCGAACACGCCCGACGAGAATCAGCTTGTGTTCCCGATCTTTGGGGACGACGTGTTTCCGCGGCAGCGGGACGTGGTGCTGAGTATCCGGCCGCAATACTCGACGAGAATCCTGGAGGGTCGGAAGACGGTGGAGCTCAGGCGGCGCTTTCCGCTGTCGGCACCGCGCGGGACTATTGCATACATTTATTCGACGTCGCCCGTGCGCGCGATGGTGGGACGAGCGGAGATCGCGGACGTGATCAAGCTCCCGGTCAAGGACATCTGGCGGCAATACTCCAAAACTGCCTTTATCAAGCGGCCTGATTTTGACGCCTACTTTGAGGGTGTGGACGAAGGTTTCGCGCTTGAGTTTGCAAATGCCCGCCCCTTCACCCGCCCGTTAACACTTTCCGAGCTTCGCGATCGGTTCGGCTTTGAGCCGCCGCAGTCCTTCCTCTATGCGACGCCGATCCTGAGAAAGGCCCTGCATGACGAGTTCCCAAACGTATCTGATTGATACGAACGTCATCATCGGCCTTGAGGACGATCTCGCCGTTCAGCCCGCCTTCTCAGCCCTGCTCTCGGTTGCCGCCAAGCATAAGGTTGATGTCCTTGTCCATGAGGCGGCCAAGGATGATCTCAAGCGCGATCGCAATACGCGGCGGCGCGACGTGTCGCTCAGCAAGCTTGACAAGTACCATATCCTAAAGAAGGTGCGCGGCCTTACGGCGGCTGATCTCGAGGCGAAGTTCGGGCCGCTTGCAAAAGCCAACGATGTCGTTGATGCGACATTGCTTGATGCGCTTGATCGTGGCGCCGCGGATTTCGTTGTCACACAAGACCGGAAATTGCACGAGCGGGCGCGGCGGCATAGCCCGGAGCTTGGGCGGCGCGTGCTTTTTGTTCCCGACGCGGTTCAGCTCCTTAAGACGACCTATGAGCCGAAGAGCGCGCCGATCCGCTACATCGAGGAGGTCTCGGCCAACGAGATTCCGTTGGATGATCCCATCTTCGATAGCCTGCGGCAGGGGTATCCCGATTTCAACAAATGGTGGACCGAGAAATGCGTGCGGGAGCGGCGGCCATGCTGGATTGTCGATGACAATGGTCTCGCCGGGATCGTCGTCATCAAGGATGAGACGGGCACCAAGACCGATGCGACGATCAAGGCCGCCAAGATCCTCAAGATATGCACGTTCAAGGTAAGCCCGGACAAGCGCGGGGTGAAGCTTGGAGAGCTGTTGCTGAAGAAGGCGCTCTGGTTCGCGCAGGCCAATGGTTACAAGCTGGCCTATGTGACCACGTACGAGGATCAGGTCTCGCTGATCGACCTGCTGGAATATTACGGTTTTGCCCATACGGCGACCAAGCCGGACGGGGAGCTCATTTATGAGAAGTCCTTCTCTGCGGCGAAGCTCGATCGGGTCGACGGCTTGAGTGATTTCGAGCTCGATCGCCTCAACTATCCCCGTTTCCTTGTGGGGCCGGACGTGCGTGCTTTCGGGGTGCCGATCGTCGAGGACTATCACGATACGCTCTATCCCGATCTCAAGCAGGATAGAGGACTGTTCGATTGCGCGGGTCAGCCGGGGAATACGATTCGTAAGGTGTACTTGTGCCGCGCTCAATCAAAGCTGGGGCCCGCGGGGTCACTGCTCTTCTTCTACAAGAGCAAGTCCAAAAGTCCGCCGTCACAGGCGATGACGGCCCTTGGCGTGTTCGAGGAGGTTCAGAGCGCGACATCGACCAAGGAGTTAATGCAGATGACGGGCGGACGGTCCGTCTACAGCGAGGCAGAGCTTGCCGCCTGGGGTGCCAGCGCGGAGCGCCCGGTCAAAGTTATCAATTACCTGCTGGCGGGGTACATCGATCCGGCGATCAGCTACGCCGATCTTCAGAAGGCCGGCATCATCGGGGGCCATCCGCCGCAGTCGATTTTCGAAATCAGGGGGGCGAAGCTTGCCGATCTCCTGAGCCGCCTGCGCCTTGGGTTTGCGACATGACGCAGACGGTCGTTGCACTCGTCGGGGTTTCGGGGGTCGGCAAGTCAACGGTGCTGCGCGCCGTTGCCGAGACGCTTGTGTTTCAGCATCTTCAGGCCAGCGCGTTGATCAAGGACGCGCGCAATGCGCTTGAAGCGGGTGCGGTTGGGCACGACGATCTGCGCCAGGTCGATATCGGGGACAATCAGGCGCTTTTAGTGGAAGGATTTCGGGCGGCCCGCGATTTGGCGATGGGCACCGTCATTTTGGATGGCCATACGGTTATCGATACGCCGAACGGTCTGGTGAGGATTGAGCCTTCAGTTTTCGGGGCGCTTGGCATCCAGAAAATCGTACTGGTGGTGGACGGTCCGGATGCCATTCTTCGGCGCAGGGCGGCGGACACGACCCGCAAGCGCCCTGTTCGATCGGCCGCTGAACTGGACAAGCATCAAAACGAAGCCTTGCTCGCGGCGTACGCAGCCGCGTGCTTGCTCGGAATACCCCTTCATGTGTTTCCGATTTCAGATCTGGCAGGCATTCTGAGCGTGATCAGAAATGATCGAGATTGAGCAGGCGCGTTCGCGGCCCTTTGACCCGCTCAGGCCGATGATTATTTGCCCTGCCTTTCGGCGATGAACGTAGCAAAGGGTCGAATATCCCCTGGGCGTGCTCGATTCCGTCGGAGCCATCACAAAGAGAGCGAAGAGGCCGGGAGCCATCGGCGTGCTGCGGCGTGACCCAATGTGCGTGAGACCGCTGCGAAAGTACCTTCCGGCGAGAGCCAGCGCGGCTGTCCGACGAAAGATTGAATCAGCGCAAGTTCTAGGGCGTCGGGTGGCCGGCCCTCCTGGACGTTGAACTCCGTGATGAGTTGATCGAGTGTTCCGGCGAAGCCGCCGTACAAATGGATCGTTGCGCGGTCGAGGGAACCAAGCTCGAGAACAACTTCCTGCTGCCCGTTGCCGTAATCGCCAATACCGGAATAATAGCCGGTGATCTCCGACTTGCGGGCTTGGGCACTCTCTAGAAACACAGCATCGGCATAGAGGGCTGCGATGTTGGCGATGACCTGATGAGGCTCGGGCGCGATCTGAAAGATGATCCCCCGCTGATCGGGCGGAGGTATGCCGCCCTTGAAAGTCTGCACAACATCCAAGGAGAGCGACCATGCGGCGATCGTTTCCGGGAGTTCGTTGTCAATGAGCAGTTGCCAGGTGCGGTCTTCTTTATGGGATTCCTGGCGGTAGCAAAGAGCCGGCGGCTGTCGGTATTGTGCGGGAAGGCTCAGGCATGCGGCTTTGAGAGCGTTGCCGCGCCGGATTTTTTGGTTGTGATCGCCGCCGCGCTGCCAGTCGTTGCGGCTTGAAGCAGGATCAGGGTAAAAACTGGGTGCTCGGTCATGCCTGCGCGAATTTTATCAGGGGTTCAAGATCGTGGTTGTCGGCGGCTTTAAGCGCGTCAACATACGCGGTTCTCGCTGCGCTCGTCTCGGCGAGGGAGACGGCGCCCCACGTGAAGGGCTTAGCACCGAGTCGCTTGCCCGCAATGTCCGCGATCAGGCGCGTGCTTCGGCCGTTTCCGTTGACGAAGGGATGAACCAGGACAAGGCGGTGATGCAGCCGTAAGGCCAGTTCTGCGGGCTCGTAGGCCTTGTATTCGATCCAGGCCTTTGCATCGTCGAAAGCCTGATGGACGGCGACCTCAATCTCGTGAGGCTTGGTATTGCCGATGTTGACTTCATGGGTACGGTAGCGTCCGGCCCAGCTCCAGACGGTGCTGAACATACGGCTGTGCAGTCCGATCAGGAACACAGGGGTGAAACAATCCTTGCGACTGTTCATGCCCCAGCGGCGGCCATGCGCCACGTTCGTGGATTCGAGCTCATTGAGCTGGGCCCGCGAGACGGCGGCCACGCGCAGATTTGCGATCTCGTCCGGACCGAGCGGCGTAGCGTTGGGCGGTTGCTCAAAGAGGTTATCGCTCATCGCGCCACAAATCGCGTTCGGAGATGTAACGCGTTGCATAATCGCGAATGCGCTGATCGTTGAGTGGTGTTTCCTGATCCTCAAGCTGCATGGAGCGCTCGACAGCGGCGAGTTCCTGGCGGGCGAGCGCGTAGGCGCGCCGAGAGACGGTTTCCTCGAGCGGCGTTCTGGGGACAAACGCATAGACAAAATCACAGCCCAGGGCATCGGCGGCATCGCGCATCTGAGCGAGTGTCGTTTCGCCGGTGATCTCGCGCGCTTCGAGCTGAGAGACGCGCTGCTTGGCGACCTGCAGCCTGTTTGCGAGGACGTTTTGCGACATGCCGAGGGCAGAACGCACAGTGGCGATCCAGCCGAGCGGAGGCTTCGGCATCTGCCTCAGGGGCAGCAGAACCGCGCGCTGGGCATCCAGGGCATCACGAATAGTGCGAAGCGTTTCCTTCAAGGTGTCATCCAATCACTTGTCAACATAGCATATACTGACAAGTAAATAATAGTCAAGATAATTGACAATGACAAGCGTGTCAATGTCAATCGATCTTCATGCCTTGGAAGCGGGCAAGGGCTATCGTCGCGTTCACGATCACTCTCAGGGCAATATTCGCTGTGCAGCGAATAGGCCGTTAACGACGAATATACAACCGTATGCATTGATACAAAAGGGAAAATCATAATCTATGAGCATGGCGTCCGTCCTGTTGTTCTTATTTTGTTCTTCACTTATGGTTCCCCTTTGGGTACCGAAAGGAGAAGGACGATGAAGGAAGGGCAGCGGCTACATGAAGTTTTGTTCGACGAGCTCGAGCGGCAGCGCGTCTTCGCTGTGGATGTGGGCCGGCTGACGGCTGCCGTTCTCAAGGCGCTTGAGATCACCAGCACGACAAGCGAGATGCGGCGGCCTTATCAGCGCTGTGTCAACGGGGCGTGTGAGTAAGGGCGCATGCATAAGCTGCCGGAGCGCTGGGACGATTTCATGCGCTATGAGATCATGCTCACACCGCGGGCATCGCACCGCAAGCCGGTGTCCCTGCCCCGCACATTGCAAGACGTGCGGCGGTGTCATCTATGGCTTTGGGCCGGATGCGGACGGAGCGGTTGCCGCGCAGTTCTGTCGATGCCGATTGCGCCCCTGATCATCCGGTTCGGGACGGAGGCCGATCCGGAGCGCGTAGCGGCCGTGATGCGCTGTTCACAATGCGGCTATCGGGGAGTTCGGCTGAACGAGCCGAGCGGTGCGGGCGGCGATATGAAGACGATCTATGAACCACGGCGCTGGACCGGGAAGCAGGACTGGCACCCGGCGCTGGGAGCCTTTAGCGTGGACACCATGTGCAATCTCTATAGCCAGACCAGAAGCCGTGAAGCGGTGCGCGGGTTGTTCCGGCTTTCCGACAATCGCTGCGGGGAGATCAATGCGCAGCCCTCGATTTTCCCGAAGAGCGTAGCGCCTGTGGTGCGGCTTGCCCCCGATGGGGAGCGCGAACTTGTGCCGATGATGTGGGGCTTTCCCCTTATCCGCAAAGGGTATGCACCCAAACCTGTAACCAATGTCAGGGACGACACGGTGCTGACCTCGCCGTTCTGGCGGCCGAGTTTTGAATCGCGGCGCTGTCTTGTGCCGGCGAGTTCGTATTGCGAACCGGACGACAAGTCCCCGGCAGGCTGGCACTGGTTTGCGTTGACGCCGCCGGAAGAGCGGCCGCTTTTTGCCTTTGCCGGGATATGGAAACGGTATTCTGGCCCGGTGAAGAAGGATGGGCCGAGCATTGAGATCGATGTGTTTGCGTTTATGACGACAAAGCCCAATGCGCTCACCAGCACCATCATGCACGACCGGATGCCGGTTCTTTTGAGCGAGCCTGAAGAGTTCGACACCTGGCTGAACGGGTCGCCTGATGCCGCATACGGACTAGTGCGCCCTTATGATGCTGCTCGCATGTGCATCGTACAGTCAGGCAGCGAGAAAGCGGATCGCCTCGGAGAGCGGCGGATTTCTGCGGATATCGATTGAAACGGTAAGGCGTTGAGTTTCTGGATAAAATTCGTATATAATTGATAGGTAAAGGCTGCGCCGGACGAATCACGATATGTGAGCTTATCGGGCCAGTTGGAAAGCGGGATGCGATGGCCAAGGCCGACCAGATCAAGCGCCTGATTGGGAGTTTCGGGCGGCCTTCCGAATTCAGGGCCGCGGCGCTCAAGATTATCGAAGAAGAGCAGCGTAAGGGCCATATGCCACTTGCGGCGAGCCTGAAGCGTGTTCTCGATGCGAGTGTCCAGGTTGAGGAAGGCTCCAAGCGGGGCTTGACAGCGCTGTCGAATGCTCCTGAGAGTGCCGTCGATCTCGTCGAAATCCTGGAACCTGCGCGGTCTCTCAAGCAGGTGGTTTTGTTCGCGGAAGCCCGCTCGGCGATCGAACGCGTCCTTGAGGAGCAACGCCGTGGCGACGAACTGCGCCAGCACCGTCTGCCCGTCCGGTCAAAGGTGCTTTTGCACGGACCGCCCGGTTGCGGAAAGACGCTGACGGCGGAGGTTCTGGCGCGCGAGCTGGGCTTGCCGCTCTACGTTGCCAAGATCGATGTGATTATTTCCTCCCTGCTCGGCCAGACGGCAAGCAATCTGCGGCGGTTATTCGATTTCGCGGGCCGGTCTCCGTGCGTGCTTTTCCTGGATGAGTTCGACGCTGTCGCGCGAGCGCGCAGCGATTCCAGCGAACACAACGAGCTTCGCCGTGTGGTCAATTCGCTGCTTGTGATGATCGACCGGCATCAGCCGCGCGGGTTGTTGGTTGCGGCCACCAATCTGCATGAGTCGCTCGATACGGCGATCTGGCGGCGATTTGACGAGATTGTCGAACTTGATTTGCCGGACAGCCGGCAGATCGAGGCGATGCTTCATTTGCAATTTAAGAATTACCAGACGAATTTCGATCTAGGTGAGCAGGTGTCGAAGCTTGCCGGGCAGTCCTTCGCCGATATCGAACGTATTTGCCTCGATGCGATCAAGAACGCGGTGATGAAGCGCCGCAAGATCGTAAGCGAGACGGAGTTTGCGGCAGCCGTGAAGCACGCCAGCAAGCGCAGACCGTCAAGGCCTCACAAATGAAAGCCTGCCCACACGTGAACCATGCCGGCCTATGACCACCTCCCCCTTCTGCGATATGTCCGCGACGAGCTGAGGCGCAAAAAGCCAGGCTTCTCGGTTCCGATCACCCGCAATCCCGGGACGCACGGCGCCAAGCTTCGAACAGAGCTTGAGGATGTGATTCAAAGCGCGGCAGCGGCCCCGCGGGTCGAAGGTGTTGATCCGGCGCTGATCCTTAAAGTGGAGTTGGTCGGAGCCGTCGAAGAAGATGTCTGGCGCCGGAATGGCTTTCAGGTCCTAGCGCAAAATCCGGGCAACATTTACGTGCTGTTTGCGACCGACACCGAGCTCAAGGACTTCAAGGCGAAGTTGAATTCGTTTCAGGGCGGGGCGCAAGGCACGGTCAATGCGCCCTTTGCCAGCCTTTTCAACACGATCGAGCGGGCGAGCGGGATAGAGCCGAGTGATCGTCTCGGCTCACGGCTCAAATTGCAGGGGCTGTCGGGGCCGGGCGACATCGACGGCCGAGAGTCCTTTGTGATCGATATTGAGATCTGGGACGCTGAAACGTCGTTGGACCGACGGGTGCGGGTCGATCGAGTGGTCAAGCATATTGAGAAGGCAGGCGGCGAAATTCTCGGCGCGCCCTATATCGGCGATTACGGGCTTATTCTGATCCGGGCCAAGATGAAGGGTACGGTTCTCAAGGGCCTGTTGGAGCTTACGGACGTGGCCGCCGTAGACGTCCCGCCGATACCGGATTTAGGCGAGGATAGCCTTGAGGACATTGTCCTCGGCACGGCCCCGCCGGTTGGGTTTCCGGCAGCGGATGTGCCGCTTATCGGGATTATTGATTCAGGCCTCAACGCCCATCCGTTTCTGGACGGTCTTGTCGCTGAACGGCTCTCGGTTCCGGCCGATCTGGGCGGTGCTGACACTAGCGGCCACGGCACACGCGTTGCCGGGATTGCGGCCTACGGCGATGTCCGGGAATGCATCGATCGCAATACCTTCGCCGCGCCCGTGCGCATCTTGAGCGTGCGCGTCGTCAACGACCAAGGGGCGTTTGACGACAAGCAGAAGGTACCGGAGCAGATGCGCAATGCCGTAAGGCTTCTGGCGGAGCGCGGTTGCCGCATTATTAACATCTCTCTGGGGGACTCGGCCTTCATTCCCTATGACGATGGCCGCGCCAGCCCCTGGGCCGCCGAGCTGGATACGCTGGTGCGAGAATTTGGTGTTGTGATCGTTGTCTCGGCCGGCAATCAGAGCCGGCGCGCGCCTGGCTGGGGACAGCCTGAGCAACTTGCGACAGCCTACCCTGGCTATCTCCTCAGTCCTCAAAGCCGCCTGATCGATCCGGCCTATGCGGCGAATGTGATTACCGTTGGCGCTTTAGCGCATGGAAACGGACTGCGGGTCGACGAATTTGATGGTGTTGGAGTGAGAGCGATCACGGCGGCGGAGGAGCCGTCCCCGTTGACACGATGCGGGCCGGGTATCAATGGCGCTGTAAAACCTGACTTCGCGGATCTCGGCGGGACCTGTGTTTACGATGGCGGTGCGGCGCGTGTGGTCACAGGCGCGCACTGGGAGAGTGCCGGCATGGCGACGTTATCGCCAAACTATCGGCAGGCTTTGTTCACAGCTGCATCTGGAACGTCCTATGCCGCACCCCGGCTTGCTTTCAAGGCGGCGCTGATCGCCGCGCGCTTTCCGCATGCGTCGAGCAATTTGCTGCGCTGTCTACTGGGGCTTTCCGCAAACGTCCCGCCCGCGAGCGTCGCGCGGCTGACACCGCCAGCGTACAAGAAGAAAAAACCCCTGCATAAGGACGTGCGCAAGGTCGTCGGGTACGGCATAGCCGACCCGGGCCGGGTGCTGGCCTCAGACGACAACCGTGTGGTTTTCTACGCCGATGGTCACGAGATGCTGTTGGACCAGATGGCTCTTTACGCCATCCCGATGCCAGCGGCGTTTTATGAGACGAAGGGGCCGCGCTCGATCCGGGTGTCGTTGGCGTTTGATCCGCCCGTCCGGCATACGCGCCTCGAGTATCTTGGGCTGCGCATGAGCTTCCAGTTGATCCGGTATCTCAGTCCGGATGAGATCTTCGAGCAATATCGCAAGCGAGAGGACAAAACCCGGCCGCCCGAGTTTGAGAAATCAAGCTTGTGTCCGGTGGATCCAAGCGTGCGCGCACGCGAGACCAGCACGTTGCAGGTGGCTCATATGAGCCTGGCCAAGAATTTCGATGCGCGGAACGAGATGTTTCATCTGGCGGTGTTTACGCATCGGCGCTGGGCGGGGGAAGACGATGTCTTCCGGCAGCGTTACGCGATCGCGGTCGAACTCGCACACGAAGATTGCAAAACGCTTTATCAGACGTGCTCGGAGCTTGTGATAGAGCTTCAGCAACGTGTGGATCTCAACGCTTAGATCATCAAAGGGGTTGGAAGCTCTGCCGTTTTCCGAGGCATGGTCGGAAATAGTCTATCGTAGGGGTGCATCCGCCGGCGCCATCGTTCCCCCTGCCCACCGGATTGATCTCTGCTCGCAGCAACGAGAGAGGCAGCGGATGTTATGCTACCCATCTCTTTTCAAACTCGAGCTCGTTCGTCGCAGTGGTCACGGCTTTAAAACCCCGGCAGGAACGGTGTTGCGCCGTGATTTGAAAACGACGCATCGATGCGGTCGATGGCGCTCCGCAACTGCTGCGGGCTCATCAGAAGCATGCCATCCTGATATCCAAACTCAGAGGGCGGCGCGGGCCGGGAATAAACTCTCTGCAATTCACGACGACAATCGTGAAGGACATCCTCAGCCGGTCGCTTTGATCGCTCCGGATGCAAGTCTCCAATGTCCACCATCGTCACGCCCTTCTCCGTCCATACGTTCGCGATATTCCGGGCTGGAACCCACATCCTGGGACCGAGCTGAACGAGCGCGTGCCGCGTCTGCAGATCTGCCAAGGTTGTCGAGCTAAGCGTCTCAACCCTTCTTTCCTGCCAATAATCTTCTCGCGCCTGACGACGATGCACACAAAAGCAGGTCTCTTGACCATCCACCCACTCGTCGTCCCAATACAGATGAGAAATATCGGCGATATCAGTTGGGTAAATTGATTTCTCGTCAGGCTCTTCATCGTCAATAGAATAAAATACGACTTCCTCCTTCTCGGCAATCTTCATAATCAACTCTCGTTTCTTGTTATTTTTTATAAATGTTATGTATATTAACATATGCGTTTTTAATATTCAAATATTTCAATGCAGAGTGATCTTTCCGGTGGGCCTGCAGCAACTACATTTCTTCATTGTTTTTGGCGAACTCCACCTCGTCCGTTTTCGGAACTTGATCAATCTCGATCTTGAGGCGCTTGTCCGCCGGACCCCGCCACCTTCTGCTGGAATGATGAGCTTTAATTCGGTCGAGGCATTGCTGGCTTTGTTCGGGCGGAGTTCTATCGGTTAGGTGTCGAAGTCCTCTGCAGCACACAGGTATGGATAGATGGTCCATTCGCCACTCGGGGAGAGCTGCACAGGCTGGCCGTTTTCATCGATAACGGTGAGATAGATTGCGGCGCGCTTTACACGGTAGTGTTTGTCGTAGGGAAGCAGCCGGCGCACGGTTTCATAGAGTCCATCGCGCAGCTGGGACATCGAGAGCGGCGCATCGTCTTTGCCGGCGAGCTTGATTTTGAGAGGATCGGAAAAAGAAGCCGATGATCTGCGCGGAGATGTGGAGCGGGAGTGTTTTTTGGGGAAGCTTGGTTTCACATGATAAGTGTGCCGTATGCGGGTCCTGATGAAAAGAGTGCACACGGGCGTATGCGCAGTGTCAGCGGCGGGTAGGTGGCGCGCCATGCGGCGGTTGACCCTCAATCAGCAGCAGCGATAGGGCGCGGTGCAGGGGATATGCTGGAGGCACCGCCGTAAAATCCTCATGACTGCAAGGATTTTTCATTCCTAGAGCCGGAAACGCCATAAATCCTGACGAACGTAAGGATTTATTGAAAAATCGCGAGTTCTATGCTATGATCCTCAGGAGCGTGAGGATTTGGCATGAAGATTAAACTGCAAAAAGCCAGCGATATAGGACCCGTCGTGCGGGCTGTGCGCAAAGCGCAGCGCATCCGGCAGGATGACATGGCCGGATCCATCGGGGTGAGTGAGAACTTCCTCGCAAAGGTCGAGCATGGCGGCGGCAACGCCCAGTGGACAAAGGTTTTCCAGGTCTTAGAGGGCCTCGGGATCGAGCTTGTTTGCGACATTCCGGATGACGCTGAAGACTTTCTTGCGGGCTACATGAGGGGCGGCTCATGACTGCCCGGAGTTTGCACGCGTCCATCAACGGATCGCAGGTCGGCACGCTGGCCGAGGAGAACGGGGTCTGGTCCTTTGAGTATGCCGGATCGTGGCTGAGTGTCGCCGGCCGTTACCCGCTAAGCTCGTCGCTGCCTTTGCAAGGGCCTAGGATAATCGATGGATCAACGCAGCGCCCGGTGCAGTGGTTTTTCGATAATCTGCTACCCGAAGAAGGGCAGCGGCTGCTTTTGTCCAAGAGTGCGAAGATTCGAGAGGCTGATGCGTTTGGCCTGCTGGAACATTACGGAGCAGAGTCGGCTGGGGCCTTGACGTTGCTGAAGCCAGGAGATCCCGAGTCGACAGAAGGCACATTGAAGAAGCTGAGCGACAGGAGCCTCTCACGCCGGATCCAGGACCTTCCGAATGTGCCTTTGACGCAAAAGGCTGGCAAGCGCATGTCGCTGGCCGGTGCGCAGCACAAACTGGCTGTGGTGATAGAAGGCGGCGCCCTCTACGAGCCCGTGGGAGCGCGTGCCTCAACGCATATCCTCAAGCCCAATCACCCGGACGAGGACTACCCGCACTCGGTGATCAACGAGTGGTTTTCAATGCGTTTGGCAAAGGCCATGGGTCTGGATGTACCGGCTGTTGAAAAGCGCTACGTTCCTGAGCCTGTATATCTCATCGAACGCTTCGACCGCGAGAGAGTGGACGGCCACTGGCAGCGCCTGCATGCGATCGACGCCTGCCAGCTTCTCAATCTGGACCGGAGCTATAAATACATCCAGGGCAGTATCGAGACCTTGGCCAAGTTGGCCGTTTCCTGCCGCGGTCCGGCCGTGGTGCGCACCAAGCTGTTCCAGTGGCTCGTTTTCAACGTGCTGATCGGGAATAGCGACGCGCATCTCAAGAATTTGAGTTTTCAGGTAAGCGCGTCCGGGGTGAGCCTCGCGCCGCATTACGATTTGCTGGCAACCGGTCTCTATGAGTCACGGCTCTACCAACAAAAAAATTGGCCCGACAGGACGGAGTTGGCCTGGCCGATCCTTGAGGCTCAGCGGTTTTCGGAACTGAGCTTCGATGGGCTCAGGGAAGCTGGACACGCTCTTGGTTTGCAAAAACCGGCCGCGGAACGTCAGATCAGGCAGCAGCGCGATAAGATCGCCGATGCAGCCTTAGCGCTCTATGAAAAGACACTCGAAGAAGATCCGGTTCCAGCCCAAGCAGAGCAGCGCTGCGTACGAGGAATCGTGCACTCCGTCATCAAGCCGATGGTGAAGCAGCTATCCTAGCGCGGGCCCTATCAAAGAAGCTTAGCGATTAGAAGCAGCGATGAAATGCGCCGTTCCGGGAGAATGTTCGCCAATCGTGTCAAAACCAAAAAAGAAGCCCCGTCCTTCTTATGCGGAAAGCTGATCTAAGCGCCGCAGCCCTTCCCCTTTGCCGGTATATCCGCTGCGTCATGGGCGCAGGTGATAAGCGTATTGGGCGGGGGCTGGCCGCTGCAGGCTGAAAGGGCCATGGTGGTGATCAGCAGCATAACGCAACGCATCGGTAATCTCCCAACTGAAAATTTTTCTGTAAAGGGACGTTCCTGATCTGCCGATCCAGGAACACGGGGGCAGGCATATGTGTGCGGAGCGTTAGCACCTGGGTGGGCGATCAAAGTGGGATTGAGAGCATGTTGCCGTGGTGTTTTCCGATCTGCCGAAGGATGCCAAACCCGTGTCATAGTGGAATGGTGGAAGCGAGGCGGATTGGGCGTTACGGTGCAATTATTGAATAAGGATGCACAGGTTTATAGCCTTCGGGGGCAGAGGCATCGGCAGATGAGGCACGCACGTTAGGTTTAGAATCAGGGCAGTGGGGTTGATGGGGCTGAGGGAACTTGTTCTGGCGGACTTGAAGCGGGCGCAGCGGTTGATTGCGCTGATCGAGGATGATTTGGACCCGCAGTTTCGGATAGCGTCTCCGGAGGGCGATTGGTGGATCGGGATAACGCTTTCCACTGACGCCAAAGAGCGGAAGCGACAGCTCGGCATGGTGTCCAGGTTCATGGCTTGGAAATTGGCGCCGGCGTTTACACAGGCGGTTGAGCTCGAGGAGCCGGCTGCGGTTGCATGCGTGGGGTGCAGCCACGAAGAGACGGTTGGGTATTTGTCATTGATCGAACGCAAACCGTTGCGGTTTTCGGAGCCGATCGCGCTTGCTGCCGATCAGATTGGGGATGAGATCTCGGCCCTGTTGCCGCGCGGAGTGGTTTCGCTGACGCAAGTAGAGATCGATGAGTTGAAGCGATATTTCGCGGCGGACGGAGCCTTTCCGGCGGTCCACATTACATCGGGCGAATTGGAGCGGAATAGCGGATGGCACCGGGGTTCTTGTTGCTCTTATCAATGGCGGTGGCTGGGCTGCTAGGGCTTGGATGGTGGGCCCCTGCTCTAGGCGGTATTGCTCTGCACCTGGCGGTCGCGCCCAAATACGGACGGCTGTTTGGGTTGGCGCGGGATGTCGGCAAAGAGCGCACAGCGGCTGGTGTGTGGGCGGTTTCCGTTCTGCAGGCGCTGATTGCGGCGAGCGCGGCTTATGCCATGGGCCTCGCATTCGCTTGGGTGGGATCGGAATTGAACCGAATATGAGATCGGCGCGCGCTTTTCGTCATGGGGTAATGTAAATTTTTGGAACGGCAATAATAGAATGTAATTCGTTTTATCAAAGCGCGGGGTGGGCATTACGTGGATGTGCTCGTTGGCTGAGGAGCGCTGAATATCTTCCTATTGAGTTTTGTGACATAATTCCCCATACATAATTTTCATATTGTCTAGGCTAGTTGGAGTACCCAAAAAATTGACCGCATATTTAATGAAAAAATTATCCGACGGAACAACACAGCGGTACATTTTCGATGAGCTTCACCTTGAACAGTGGCATCGCGACGGGACGCTCCACTGCGAGGATGGGCCGGCCGTTGAATACCCTAACGGCGACAAGGAATGGTGGCGTGATGGTAGCCTTCACCGTTATGATGGGCCCGCCGTTGAAAAGGCCGATGGCACAAAAGAATGGTACCACTATGGGCAAATTCATCGCAAAGCCGGGCCGGCGGTAGAGCACTCCGATGGCAGTAAGGAATGGGTTCAGAACGGATTCCTTCATCGGGAGGACGGGCCGGCGGTAGAGCGCGCCGATGGCACCAAGATGTGGTGCCGGAATGGCAAACTGCATCGCGAGGATGGGCCGGCTATAGAATACCTAGATGGTACCCAGCACTGGTTCCTTGACGGCGTGCTCCAAAACGAGCAGCACGCAAATTCCTGCGCCATGGCGCATCCGTCGCAGACTTTCGACCCATAGCTCTTGTGGTGTCCGCCCGGAGTGGAAGCGTCGAGCGCATCAAAGCTATTCGTTGGCCCTGCGCCGGGAAGCCTTGTTGAACAAGGTGTTCATGAAGTCAGGCTTGCGCTCGGGCTTAGGAGCGCCTGTGGGCGTTGAAAGGTTCGATGGGTTGTTTTGTGGCGCCTGGGCGGACAACGCATCAGCGGGGGCTTTATCGCCCGTAAAGATGGCCATCAATTCGGGGGCGACCGACAGGGCTTGTTTGGCTCGGGTCATCGCCACGTAGAACAGGCGGATCTCGGGGTCCGCGCTGGATTTCCGCGTTAGCATGGGCTGGGTCAGGAAATCCCGGCACAAACGTACGCTGTTCCATTCGCAGCCCTTGGCTTTGTGGGCGGTGCCGATCGTGATCTGGGCCTGGCCGGGCGAGGCGGCGGTGTGGGCGATGGCCTGTGTCAGGGCATCTTCGCCGTGCTCGTTGACCAGCTTGACGAAGGCCGTGAGATCCTGGCCCTCCTCCGAGCCGGCGAAGCCGATCACAGTATCCCAATCCTTGAAACCGAACAGGTCCGGGCTCATGGCAGCGCGTCCGCTCTTGAGAGCGGTGACGTCGATCAGCATGCGCTTGAGTTCAAACGTGCCGCCGAGGATGTAAGGGGACTTTCCGGCGGCGAGGACGGCAATGGTTTCGGCCATGACCGAGGCGTTGGTTCTGGCCAGCACGCAGTCGGGGGCCCTCTCTTCTTCTTGGAGGATTTCGGTCGTCAGCGCCGGGTTGCCGCGCAAGGTTTTGCGCTCGCCAAGCGTGGAGAGGACTTTGCTGGCTTCGGAAGCCAGAGCATCGCCGAAGCGGAACGATTGGGTGAGGTAGGTGTTGGCGCCGCCCTTCAAGGCTTTCATGGCGTTGAGGGCGTTGCGGAACTCGTAGATCATCTGCCAGGGGTCGCCGACGACCACGAGCCGGCAGTCCTGGGCGCGCAAGGTTTCGAGGATAACGGGGTTGGTGTCCTGAGCCTCATCGAGAAGAACATAATCAAAGGGCAGCCGGGGTTTTCCGAGCGCCCAGAGTTTCAGATAGCCGTCATGGCCGAGTGCGATCGGGTCTTCGGGGTGGGTCATGCGGTCCCATAGATCGGCGGCGCGTTCCGCAGCGTATTGGCGGGTGGAAACCAGCAGCGCGGGCGGCAGCTTTTCGATTCGCTGATAGTGCGGAACGTGCTCGGGTAGGACTTCATCGTCGGCGCTCTGGCAGAAGCGAGCGACGGTACGGGCGAGGAGATGCGCGTGCTGGATCGGCGTAAGGGTGACATTGCCCGAGATTTTGAAGTCTTCGAGCTTGAGAAGGTCGGCCAGTGCGGCAGGTGACATTTTGCCCTGCATTTTTTCGACCGAATAATCGCGTTTGGCTTGGATGGCGCGCCAGGCCAGAGAATGCGTGGTGCGGCAATCGACAGTCTTGAAGCGTTTTTGCGCATGGAGCGCGATCTGGCGATTGAAAGCCAGGTACAGGCCGCGCTCAGAGCTGGTTTCGGCCAGGAGCTGCAGCGTGGTGGTTTTGCCGGCGCCGGCGAAGGCAGTGATTTTCAGCAGGCGGTTGTGCTGGAAGGCCTCGGTGGCGGCGCGCTGTTCGTCGGTCGGGGTCATGAGGCCTGCTCTATTTGATTGGGTTTGTCGGGTGAGTTCCAGAATTGGTCTTAGACAACGGGTGATCTGATTAAAGGGCGCGGCTAGATATCGTGATCGATCAAGGAGAGCGGCGCATGAAAGATCGCAGACGCGCGGGCGCGTTGCCGGTCGATGATGCGATTAAAGATGGTAGAGGGGGTCCTAGGCCCCTGCTCCGCATAGAATGCGCGGGCGATGATCTTGTCGCCGTGGAACACCTCGACGATGCGGCGCAGATCCAGCAGCGCGAACCAGTATCCATCCGGCGTGCCGATAGTCATGGGCATGTCAGTCCAGCTCCAGCTCGGGGATGTAAAGGGGTGCGCGCTGCGGACGGCGTTGATTGGCCTGGCGGCGAAGGCGTTCAAGGAAACTGCCGGGGGCCCCGTCCTGCTGCTCACCGAGAAGGTGTTGGGCTCGGCGAGCGTTTTCGCGCAGAAGCGCGTGGGCGCGGTCCAGCCTGCCTTTGGTGCGCTGATCGCCGTCGTGGAAGTATTCGGCGCTGTCCTGGTTATCTGGCGCGATGTAATGCCCGAGCTCGTCGTAAAGATCGCCAACCAGCAGGCTCAGGCGGATATGTCGCGAGAGCAGTGTTGCTTCGGGCGGTGCGGCTTTCTCGAGAAGTTGCGGCTTGACCAGGCGGTCGAGGACAGGATGGCGCTCGATCGGCGGCAGCTCGAGATAGGTGCGCAGGATGCCTCTGACTTTTTCATTGGTGCTCATGGCCGGGGCTCCCAATCGCTGTGGTTTTGCGCTGTGAGGGCTTTGACGATGGGGCGCACGGCATCGGCAAGCCGCATCCAATGCGTTTGCAGCGAAGCCTGTGGCTCGCGATCGGGCGGCTGCGGATGATCGGTTATGTTTTTCATGATTCGATCTCCGGGGCGATGAAGGGCTGGGCGTGCCAGGTTTTCGGCCGGATGACGTTGTGCGGCGCGCGGTTAAAGAGCGGCGCGTGCCGGGGGCTGCGCTCGGCGATATCGGTGAGACCGGGCGGGATCAGCACAAAGCGCAGCTGCGGGTTGCCGCGGGCAAATCCGACGAAGCGATCGACGTGCGGTTTGACGTCGGACAGCGGGATTGATTTCAAGTTCTCGTCTTTGACGGGAATGGCGTAGGAGCGGCCCTGCAGGCCGGTCGCTTGTCCATCGATGGCGCCGTAATGCTCGGAGGCGATACGGGCAGCACCCGAAACGTGCAGCCCCGCTAAATTGCTGGCAAATACGAAAATGGCAAAAGGAGGAATAAATGGAAACTCGGAGTAATTCAAAGCGAAACCTTTCTTTCTATCCATGGTAGCAGAAATGTAAAGCCTAAGCGAATTTCCACACTGCTGTATGCGGCAGCTATTCAGAACTTTTGGAAGATCGAAATCGAAATTCAATCGCAGGGCGCGCTTACGGCGTGTTTTTCTCGGAAGCCTGTGTGACGCTTGCGCTGCGTCCTAGCGGGTGTGGGGCGACCCCGCGGGCTGACTACTCTCTCTCTGCACCCCCGGGGCCGCTCCGCATTGGCTCAGGCGGAGCCTTTTCTCTGATGGCGCGCAGGAGCGCGGCGTGAAAATTTCTGCGGGCGGGGCTGATTTTGTGGGCCGGCTTTCTCAGGTTGGGAGGATTGGGCGATGCTGCCGTGACCGGAGCCAGGATTTCGATGAGCTCACATGACGAAGAGAAGGCGTTTCTGGAAACCAGAGTTGACGAAGTGGTCAAGAGCACGATGGCGGCTTGGATACAGGCCTTCAGGTTCCATCGCTGCGTGGCCTGCGCGGTCCGGGATATCGAAGAAAAGCTTGAGATTATCTGGGAGGCGGAAGCGCCCCGTCTGGGTGAATGCCTTGAGTTCTGCGAAGACGCCTCAATGGTGCTGCGGACGGTCGGCCCGCGCGAAGTGGTGGGCGGGGGTGGTTTTTCAGGTGTCGGGCCGGGGCCGGGCAAAACCGCTGATTTGAGCCTGCTGCTCGATATTTCGGTAAGTTTGGGGGAAGCGTGGGACGCGGCGATGCTGGTGCTGGGGTGCAAGGATTGCGCACGCGCACGGATCCGGGCGCAGGTCCAAAAGTCCGGCAACCAGGCGCGCGCGCATATTCCGGTGGGTAGCGGGCGACAAGGATATCAGCGCGTCTGCAAGCGCTGCCGGACGGATGTGCTGGGATTGGTCTAGGAGGCTGGCATGGGTCAGGACACTCTGGCGGCACGGGCGGCATACGACAAGGGCGCGGAACGGGTCTGGTTTGCGGCAGTCGAGCTCTATGGCTGCAAAACCTGCGCGGCGGCTGCCGTTCAATCTCTATTTCGGACGACGGGTGAGGAGATGGGAAGCGACGATCCGAATTGCGGGCTTTCCTACGGCGATGAGATCGAAGTGAACGTCAAAGCGCATTCCGGCTCGCCGGTGCGGAAGGTGATGGGAGATCGGGGCCGCGGGCTTGAAGAGCAGCTTGCGATGGAGGTGAAAGCGACGTGGCTGTCATTGCGCCAGGTGATGAGCTGCACCCATTGTCTGAACGCGACATTCTTGTTCGACATCTGGATGATGCACGACGGGATGTATTGGGTCATCGCTGAAAAAACGGAACCGCGGGCGGTCGTCTGCCAGGATTGTTCTGTCGCCGGCAACGGTCAGGTTTAGGAGTAGAGGTTCATGGCAACGCTGAGAAGCTCGGCCAGCTGGAAGAGATCGCGGGAGCGTAGGCGGGCGCGGGCGGCCCCTGCTCCCGAGCTGCATCCTCCAGGATTCTCGGGCGGGAAGCCGCAGCTTCAGGGCTATCGGATCGAGCCGCGCAGCGATGTCGAACGCCGGTTCCTGCGCGATGTGACGAAAGCGCAGGTGCGCGGAGAGGCGCGCGGCATACCCGATATGATGCGCAGTGACTGGGACCGGACGAAGCTGGCGGAAGCGCGCTGGGTGCAAGGGGTTATCGAAAAGCGCCCTGTGAAGATCGCGTCGATCGAGCGGTTGCGGTCGGTAAAGCCGGAATTTCAGGCTGCCGTGCGGTATGTGGTGCGGGCTGACAAGCGCCAGGAAGCCAATGCCACGCGCGCCAGGGCAGACCTGGAGCGGCCCGGCGACCCCGGGCCCGCCCCTCACACCCCCCCTCCTTCTTCCGGGGGCTCTGCGCAGCGGGAGGAGCGGCAGGAAAGCGCGTTTATGGCTGGGCTCAGGGCACGGGCAAAGGAAATTGCGGAGCGGGATGATGCGCTGCCCTCGCGGGGCTTTGAGCGTGAGCGCAGCCGGGAGCGGTGATTATAGATTGCCCAGATCGGTGAAGCGAGTGAACGCCGGTTCAAAGTTGAGCTTGATGGTGCCGATTGAGCCGTGGCGCTGCTTGGCGATGATGGCTTCGGCGACATTGGCGGCCGCTTCGATGGCTTGCTGCCAGTTCAGGTGGTCGTCCGTGCCGGGCTGGGGCTCGGTGCGGGCGAGATAGTATTCTTCGCGGTAGACGAAGATGACGACATCGGCGTCCTGCTCGATGGAGCCTGATTCCCTGAGATCGGAAAGCAGTGGGCGCTTATCCTCGCGCATTTCGGGTGCGCGGGACAGCTGTGACAGGGCGAGAACGGGAACATCAAGGTCTTTGGCGATCTGCTTCAGTCCGCGGGTGATTTCGGACACTTCGGCCACGCGGTTATCGCTGTTGCGGCGGGATGGCGAGTGCATCAGCTGCAGATAGTCGATGACGATCAGATGCAGGCCGTGGGTACGTTTGAGGCGGCGGGCCCGGCTTCTGAGCGTGGCCAGCGAAAGCGTTCCACTTTGATCGATGAAGAGCGGCAGCCTGTCGTTGGATTGGGCGGCTTCGATGCAGGCTTTGAGGGCATTCTGGTCGATAGCTCCTCGGCGGATAGAATCGCTGGGCAGCTTGGCCTGGTCGGCCAGGATGCGGGTGGTCAGCTGATCGCCGGACATTTCGAGCGAGAAGAACGCGACGATACCCCCCTGCTCGCCTGCGGTTTCGAGGCGCGCGCGGGCGGCGTTGTAAGCGATGTTGAGGGCGAGAGAGGTTTTGCCCATCGACGGGCGGCCCGCGAGAATGATGAGATCGGAGCGTTGCAGGCCGCCTAGTTTGCGGTCGATGGAGGGAAGCCCGGTTGTGATGCCGGAAATGCGGCCGGATGATGTGATGGCGCGTTCCGCTTGCTCTAGGGCCGAGAACGAATAGTGGGAGAACGGTTTCAGGCCGTGGCTATCGGAGCCGGTTTCCGCAAGTGCATAGAGGCGCTGCTCGGCCTCTTCGATGATTTGTGTGGGGGTAGCATCGATATCTTGGCCGCGCGCGGCCAGTGCCATGTCGTCAGCGAGATCGAGGAGACAGCGCTGCTGGTGGCAGGCGCGAATGGTCTTTGCGTAGTCCTCGGTGTTGATCAGGGAGATGACGTTGCCCGCAAGGTCGGCGAGATAGGCGGCCCCGCCCAGCTGTTCGAGGTCGGGATCGGCCTGGAAGAATGATTTCAGCGTCACGGGAGAAGCGTTCTGGCCCTTGTGCAGGTAATTGCAGATGGCATCGAAGATGCGACCGTGAACGGGGGTATAGAAATGCTCGGGGGTGATGACGTCGGCGATGCGGTCGTATCCGTTGTTATCGATCAGCAGTGCGCCAAGCAGGCCCTGCTCCGCCTCGATATTGTGCGGCAGCGGTAAGGAAACGGCGGTGAGGTCCTGATTCTGAAATCGGGCGGGGGATAAAACACGCGACATGGATTTTAGAGTATCAGATTCTTCGTGTAATAAAATTGGAAATTCCGGAAAAAACGAAACGGCGGTTATGAGAAATGCATTTTCGGCATTCCCACCCTGTCAGCATTTTTTTGAAAGATGCCACGCGCGATGCAGCGGCGGCATAGGGAAAGAAAAAAGGATAAATAGAGGGAAAAGAATAGGCAGACTCGAATCCGGCTCGACTCTGAGGAAACGTGCGGTGTTCCGGGAATGGCATTGCAGCGTCTACCTATCACACTGGAGGGTATTGCAGCTTCCACCTCCCATGTTGGAGGCGTGCGCCGAATTGAAAAGCGAGGCATTGCAGCGTCTACCTTCCATGTTTGGCCCCTATTGCAGCGTCCACCTACTGAGTTGACAGGGGCAAAGTGCGGGTCGGAGAGGTAGGTTTTTGAGTATTGCAGTCTTTGCCTACCAACCATTGCAGCGTCTACCCACCTATTTGGAGGGGGAAATGCAGCCTCCGCCTACCATGTCAAGAGGTGGGTTGCGCTCTATTGCAGCTTCCGCCTACCACGCCGGGGCGCAAGCTGGAAAATGGCAGAAAAATGTTGAAATCCGTCTATGTGGCGGCGTGCTTGGTGTCGCGAGGGGATTGCAGCTTGCGCCTACCATGATTTGAGGAGCGCAGGTTTTGAATCTCAAACAGGGATTTTGGAACGGCGCGGGCATTGAGAATATGCGCTTTGGAGGGGTATTGCAGCCAGCGCCTACCACCTCTGCGAAGGGTCGGTGATGGAATTGCACGATCTGCCTACCATGGTAGGCCGCGGTTTTCGGGTTCATTGCACCATCCGCCTACCATCGTAAGCGCAACCGGAATCAACGCTGGGCAAGCTTGGTGCGGGCGTCGCGTGCGCGCGCGTTGGCTGCCTTCATCTCGGTGACAAAGTTGGAATGGGGCGTAAGGGTGTAGAGAACGTCTGTGATGGTGCGGCCCGCATTGCGCTTCTCGGCTTTGTAGAAGTGGAGGACCTCCTGCTCGACAAGCTCGGCCAGGGCGCGTTCGAGGGTTTGGATGTTAGAGGACGTGCGGTTGTGGTGCAGGAGCCCGCTGTCGCGGGATATGGTGGAAAACAGGATCTGGTACGGCGTGGTGATGGAGGCGTTTGTGTATTCGTGGCTGAGGCGCTTGTGCAGCCAGCGGGCCATCGGCGAAGAGAGCTGCATCAGGACGCGGTAATTGAACTGGCGGTAGGTCAGATTGTTGATGGCGTGGCTGAGGAGCGCCGGGAGGCGGGCGGTCCACATGGCATCGGGGTCTTCAAGCCAGTCTGAGCGCTTGACGCGCGTCATGTCATTGAGGATGGGCGCGGTATAGGCGGTTTTCCGGTTGCCCTGCCCTTCGATCTCCACCTCGAGGACGGTTCGGGTGAGGATTTCGAGCGATTGCTTGATCTCCTGGATAGAGCGTGTCTTGCCGCGGGCTTTGAGCTCTTTGCGGATCATGTTGAGGGAGAAACGCACCCAGCTTTCCTTGTTGGTGACGTCGTGCAGGCCGTAGTGCTGATCGGAGAAGATTTTCTTGATGATCTCCTCGACCAGTTCTTCGTCGGCGCTCGGGAAGAAGTCCTGGCGGCCGTGCTCGGTTTCGATGTTGGCCGGCTGCAGCGACATGGTGCATTTGAAGGTTGGGTTGTCTCCTTTGGGCGCGGGATGATAGTGAAAATCGTGCTTATGGACGGGGAGTCGTCCGTTGTCGTCGCGCAGCATGTTCTGGGCGCGAGCGCTGACTGAATATTTGGGGATCGCATCCCAAAGCTCAATTGAATTCGAGAGATCGCGGGGGTTGCCAAAGAACGTGGCGAAAAGGTCGTATTGTGGACTTCTATCGGGGGAAGGAAGAACTTTCTTGTTGGGCGCGACAATGGAATGAGACGATTCCAGCATAAATTTATTGTGAGAGATTTAATCAGGGAAGGTCAATGCGTTAGGGGAAGTTATTCGCAGCAATAAGCAGAGTCATTGGTTTCTGCTCGAATGATGCGGGTTGTTTTTGCCGCGAAGGCGGCGGCCATCTTCGATCATGTCTTCATCGTGGACTGTAAAGCCGGTGGCGCGAAGTCCGGCCAAGAAAAGATGATTGAGGGAAACCCGGCGGCGTACGGTTTCCATTTTCAATTCCATCATCAGGTAATCGGGAACTTTTACGCGGGCCTCGCATGGTGGAGGTTTGACGTGCAATTGCTCGGTCGTCGGCGGCTGTTGGATGGCCTGGGAGAAGGATTTCTGAGCCCCCTCCTCCGCGGGATGGAGCGTTGGTTCATGATCTGGGAGGATTGGCGTGGTGGTAAGGGCGGGTACGCCTTTGGCCTTTGCGATGCGTTCTAATTGATCGTCGAGGTCGAGATTGAAGGGCTGGAACGGTTCTTTGGTCATGGGTTCGGTCGTCATGCGGCTTGGGATGAGGTTGTTGCGGTGGCGCCCAGTATGCCTTCGATCTCGGCGAGAAGATTATTGATTTCGAGGCCCGCGCCTTTGGTGGGTTCGGCCTTGGTTGGCGGCACGCCGTTGAGGAACATCTCGCGGTAAGCGGTGCGCTCGACGGTAACGGTGCGGAAGATTGGCATACCCTTGCGTTTGAGTTCGGAGAACACGAAATCCGTGACGTGTGTGCGCAGCGGGTGCATTTTGGTCAGGAGCATCCGGTATGGAATTTTGCGGGAGGCGGTCTCCTCGACGTCCTTGACGTCATGCGAGATGACAATCGCTTCGCGAATGTCGGGCTCGGAGGCCTGCGCCGGTATGATGACCAGATCGGCGCGCGCAATGGCTTTGAAGAGATTGACTTCGCGGGCCCCTGCCAGATCAATCAGGATATGATCGAAGCCGTCGTTTGCTGTGAGATCGCGCAGTTTGGCGGATATGTCTTGCGCCGGAAGCGCTTCGACGGTGAGGCCCGGGATTGTGACCTTGCTGGCCCATCTATGGATGGTGCGGTTCTGATCGAGATCGAGAACAACGACGCGTTGACCGCGGAGTGCGAGGGCAGCGGCTAGGGAGGCGCAGATCGTCGATTTCCCGACGCCCCCTTTTGAGGATGCAAAGACAAGAATCATAAAACTGGTGGCCAGCTCCTTTTCTGGTTTGGCGGGTGCGCCTGAGAAAACTTGAATATGTCGAGCGACATAAATGGATTATATCACAACAAATAAATTGGCAAAGTGTATTTTTGGCAAACCGGACAATTGCACAATGGGTAAAAGTGAATAGTGGCAAATAGAAATAAAGGAAAACAGGCAAAAGGGAAAACGGGTAAATAGGCAAATAGGAAAAGCTGCAAAGAGTGGGAGGGGTGCGGCGCAGGGTGGCGTGGGCCGCTTGTGGATGAGAATCGCTTAACACCAGAGCTTGCGGTTGGTGGCTAAGGGGCAAAAGGGCAAAGAGGCAAAGCGGCTGTATGGAATAGGGGGAACAAAGGCAAAGGGGCATCGGGGCAAAGCGGCAGGCGGTGAAGTGATATCGGGTGATGAGAAATCGGTGCTGCGGGCGAAGGCTGTATGAACTGAGGGGTCAAGCCATGGAGCGGGCGCGGTGGTGCGCACAGTAGGGGCGGCCCGGAGTCTTGGTGCGGCCGCAGAAATGAAAGTCTGCTTTGCGGGGGTCGCCTTCAGGCCAACAGCATTGGTCTGGTTTGAGCTCGCCTAGGCGCGGCGGGTTGTTCAGAACAAGCGGATCGAGGGGCGGAAGCTCAGACGCGCGCTTCGTCTTAAAGGGTTTCGGCTGGCAGCTTGGCGCGGCGCGGGTTTTTGCAGTGGAGGATCGGCGGCCGCACCGCCGCTGGGGGCTGGCACTGGTGGCGGACGCGCGTGCGGTGGATGGATTGGATAGTCCGAGGCGATGCACTTTCCCGAGAATCGCGTTCCGAGTCACGTTGCCCAAGAGGGTGGCGATGGCGGAGGCGGGCTGGCCGAGGGTCCAGAGTTTTTTGAGGTCGATAATTCGTTCGGGGGTCCAGGTGGTCATGGTGCGGTCTCCTTAAAAGGTGAAGGCCCGCTTGGTGGCGGGCCTTGTGGGTTGAAAGCGGTTGCGAGCGATCAGTGCTTGCGGGCGAACTCGACGGAGATTTCCATCTGTTGGCCGGTGAAACTGATGGCGAGATCGCTGATCATCAGGGGCGAAGGGATCGGCGTGTCGGACAGGGCCATGAGATCGGCGTTGTTCAGGAATTCGCAGCCGTCATCTCCGCCCCAGGTGTTGTTCTTGGTGCGCCACCAATCGTCAAAGGGCATGGTGCGCGGATCGCATTCCCGGGCGTAGACGATGATTTTCTCGCCTGCCTGATGATGGATGCCATCGGTGGTGTTGGGCATCAGGTAGATGCCGTGATCGCCGACAATGAGAAGGCCGGGTCCGAGATCTTTGCCGTAAAACGGCCTGGTGGTGTTCGCGGTTCTGATTTCTTCGAGGGCCTTGAGAACCTCAGGCCAGGGGAAGTGTAGTTTCATGCTGCTCTCCTTTTACGCCCATGCTGGGCGCCTGAAGGCAGAGCATCTCTGTCATTTTGCGGCAGCGGCCGCGACGTCCGGCTCGCCTGTCGGACTGGTCATGGTGCCGAAGTGGCGGGCGATGGCGGCTTCGACGGCCAGGTAGAACGGGCCTGTCCAGTCGCGTATCCAGGCGGGCGCGGTGTCGAGATCGAGCAGGGCATCGGTTTGGTCGGTGTCGTCGCGGAGATCGAGGGCTTCGGCCCGGGTCATGGCCAGCACGGCAGCAGTGACATCGATGTCGGTTTCACCGGGCGGATCGATGGTGACGGCGTGATCGTTGATCCAGACTTGCGGGACAAAGGTTGCGAAGATTTGGTTGGCTGGCTGCTGCAACGCATCGATAATGTCATAGATTTCTTCGACGTCATCGGCGACGCGTTGCAGGCGCCTAAGGGCGTCAGCCGTATCGGTCGGGTATTCGAGGTCGGAGAGTTCGAGCATTAGGAAGGTGAAGAAGGTATCGCCGCAATCGTCGAGCTTTTCGCGCCAGTTCGGTTCGTTGAGGATCCAGGCGAAATCGCCGTCAGCATAATGGATAGCGGCGTTTCGCTGGAACTGGTTGAAGGAATTGTCTTGGGTGGGATTGGTCATGAATGCCTCCTAGTGTTGGGTTTGCAGGGCGTAGACCCGGCACGGAATGGTGGTGTTGACGCCGTTGTAGGCGCAGGCGCTGTCATGATGGAAAAACCAGACTTCGCCCGGCTTGGTGCGGCCGGTATCTATGAAGATTTCGCGGGCGATGCCGCTGTCGAGGCCGCCGGAGTGGCTGCAATAGCCGTGGCCGAAATAGAATGATCCGGTGCCGCTGGTCGGCTGGATGCGGTCTGGCCAGACATGGGCGATGCGGCGGAGCTCGCCGGTTGGGAACTGGATGAAGTCGGCGACACGTGGGCCGGGTGCTTTGTGCCAGGCTTCGAGGCGGATCTGTTTGATTTCTTCATCGACGTTGTCGAAGGCAGGCTTCATGGGGAATGCTCCTTGATTATGGGTTGGGGGTCAGGTGCCGGGCTGCTCGTTGAGCCAGGTCGCGGTTTCGCGCACGTGGCGCTCGAAGTCGTCGAAGGCAGCCATCAGATCGTCCAGGGCCCCCTGAACGGAATTGTCGATATCGACGTAAGGGGCGGCGAATTCAGTGAGGGCTGCGCGGTAATGGCTGAGCGAATTTTGGGTGCGGGCCAAAAGAACCTTGGGTTTGACGCCCAGGCTTTGCGCGCGGGAAGGGAACAGATCGGCCATGGTTCAGCCTCCGGCCATGACGGCCGTCACACGCTCGGCGAGGGCAGGGGGGTCATCAAGAAGGGCGAGGGCGGCGAAGTGATTTCTTCCGCCGCTGTAATCGCGGCGACCCTTGCAGGTGCGCATGAGAATGCCGGATTGGGCGCCCATACAGGATTGGGAAACGCTGATGTAGACGCGCTCGTGGTGAAGGGTGATCTCGCCCGAGACGGCGATACCGGCCTTGTTGCTGCGGAGGTCGAAATCGGCCTTGGGCCAGCCAAGCTGAGCGGCCAATAGCTTTAGCCGATTATTAGCGGCGCGGTGGAACGCGGCTTTCTGACAATCGTCGTATTGGGTGGGTCTCAGCCAATCGAAGGGCTTGGGTCGTTTGGCGGCGCGCGTTGATTCAGCGAAATCTAGCATGGGTCTTCCTTTGGATTGCGGGAGGCGGGATTTCACCCTCTCTCTGAGAGGGCTTTGCCCGATCACTCGCATCCGAAGACCTGCTTTCCCTTTGCGCTTTATGCGATTGTCGCCATCGCGGCCCGGGTTAGGCTTTAAGATGGTTCAGGGTCGTGCCCATTGTCCTGCTCGCGGCACGGGGAAGGCGCGGCGCGTTCTCTGGAGCGGCTTGCGAGCCGTTCCATGAAAGGTTGAGGCGCAGGCTTGTCGGTGTGAGCAGGCTGGGTCGGTGTGTGTTTTTCACGATAGTGCGTGGTCGAGATTTCCCGCCACTGCTGGCGCAGCCAGTCGGTTTCCCATTTTGAAAGCTGCCTGTTGCGGGCATGGAAATCCGACAGCACTTTGTCGGCGGTGGCGAGGGCCTCACGCTTGTGATCGTGAACCGATCGGAGCGCCTGGCGCAGCACGGTCTGGTGGGATCTGACGACGGCTTTCAGCGTACCCTGGTATTCGCGGGCCGCGAGTTTGTCGCCCGATGGTGCTTTTTCGGCGTAAAGCCGCCTGACCTCACGATAGTGCTGGTTGAAATCCTTGTTGACGCGGGCGCGCACGGAGGCGGCGCGGTGTTGGGCGGCGCGGGAAATCGCGATGCGAGCAGCGATATGCTCGTGCTTCACTTGGTCGGTGAGCTGCGCGGTTTCATGAACGTCCTTTTCGATGCTGCCGATCAGCCGCTTGGCAGCTGTCAGACCCTTGTCTGCGCGCATGCTTTTGGATTTGGCGGCGGGAGAAGGCGCGTTGGCGTTGTTGGCTTTGCGCCGCAGGGGATCGGCTTCGATGACCTGATCGGGCAACTGGCGCGCGGTGCGCTGGATGATGAATTTCTCCAGCAGCCGGCGGTCGACGTTGCGCGAGAAGGGGAAGGCGGATTCGATCTGGTATTCGAGATGGTCGAACATCTCGGCCATGAATCTGCGCTCCTGCGCCTTGTCGTAGACCGCATCGTAGGCGGCCAGAAGGTGATGCATGAGCTTGTCGGCCTTGCGCGCGTAGATGTCTCCAAGATTGCGGCCGGGCGAAATGTCGATCGGATCGAACGGGGCTTCGCCGCGGGTGAGCAGGAGAATTTCCGCGGCGTGTTTGGCGTGCTCGTAATTTTGGCCGGGCAGAATGATCTCGAGCTCGTCGCCGAAGGGCGGAATGATTTCGATGTCGTAGAGGCGCAGCATTTTCATGTGCAAAGCACTCGGGTGAATCGGTGTTTCTAAGGTTTTGTTGTGATCCTCCTGTGCGTTTATCAAGGCCCGGCGATCATGTGACGTGGAACGATGGGTCGAAGTCATTCCATCGTGTTTTCGGGCCCGTTGTCGTGGCTGACATTGAACGACGGGGCGATCGATAGGCTGTGCTGCGGGATCGGCAGCCTGAGAAGATGGCGGCGGCGGATCTCGGCCTGGCGGATGCGCCAAAGGGTTTGGGCGGGGCAGACGTCTTCCTCGGGGGCGTTGACGTTGGCAATGCCGCGGGCAGAAAGCAGGGCGTCCATCTGTTTCGGATTCTCGCGCAGCCACTGGCCCCAGAGCGCGGTGTAAATATCGCCCAGCTCATCGCTGTTGGTGGCGTTGCGGCCTTTGGCCAGATCGGGCGTCAGGCCCGTGGCGCCGTTTTCGAAGATCTTGGCAGCGGTGAACGCTTCGTGGATGGAGCGGCCCTGATGGCTTTGAAGGCGGGCGGTATAAGGATTGAAATCGCCGCGGCCATGGGGGCCGGTTTCGAGATAGGGCGGCTCGCCGATGACGTTTTTGGGTTCGGGCACTTTGGTGTGGGATGGCGCCGCATCAGGGGCACGGGCCTGAGAAGCAGGCGCAGCGCGCGCGATCAGGCCGCGCACGACGTTTTCGGGGCTGACGTTGCGCGGAAGGTTTGCGTTGTTGAGGCGGTCGCGTTCGACCTTCGGCAGCTGCAGGAGCTGGCGGTCCTTGCCGACGGTATAAACCGGGATTCCGGATTTGAGGGCGCGTAGCGCGATCGTTGTCGCGCCATAGTTTCCGGCATCGCCCGGAACGCCCGGGTCGTCAGGCTTGCCAGGGGCTCCGGGCACGGCCGGCTTGCCGAGAATGGTGAGTACGGCGTCGGGATTGAATTCTTTCATCATCTGGCCGTTGCGGATGTGCTTTGCGAAGCGCCCGTGGCGTTTTCCGTCGGGCGCATAGCGGCGCACGGTGATGCGCAGGTGCTTGGCGACTTCATCGGCAACGCTATCGACGCCCTTGGCGGTGCCGTGGGCGATGACGGTAGGCTTTAGCTGGGCGATGGCGGTCTTGACGGCGTGATAGTCGTCGTAATCGCGGGCACCGCAGACAATGAGGCGCATGGCTAGTTCCTTTCCCATGCAAAGGGTGTGTCTTTGTCGACGTAGAATGCGTGCAAGGCGCGCAGGTAGCGGATCTCCGACAGCGCTTCCCGGTCGACGTGGTAGAGGCGGCGGAAGGGCAGGCGGCAAAGCGCAGCGATGCTCGCCATGGGGCTGCAGATGAAAGTGTTGTCGGGGGTGTACGTTTTCAGGAGCGTGTTGGCGGCGACGATGCGGACATCCAGATCGGCGGCGATGCGATCTGCAAGTTTGCGGATTTTGCGTCTGCCGGGGTGGCGCCGCGGGATGCGCCGGCCGGTTCGGAAATATCCGGCAATGGCGGGAAGACGGCCAATGCCGATCGATGCATCGGCGCGGGGCGATGCGATCGGGGCGGGTGCAACGGAGGTTTGCCCGGTGGTTTGCTGAGGCGTGCTGGTCATTGGTGGTTCTCAGGTTTCGGGGTGTTGCGAACATGGGGGAGACGGACGATTGGGCACGTCCTGGCGCGTTTTATTTGCGATCCATTCGCGGACCTCGCGTTCGAGCCAGACGGTGCGATTTTTCCCGAGCGAGAAGCGGGGGGGAAAGCTTTTTGCGGCTTCAAGCCGGTCCAGATGCGTGCGTGAATAAGGAACCAGACGCCGCAGCCGTTTTAGGTCGAGGAAGCGATCGTGAATGGTAAGGATTGGAGGGACGTCGCCAGCTCGAGCGTTGATCTTTGCTTGCATCCAGCCAACGACTTCTTCGGCGGACCAGACCGATGTGCGGGGGCTTAATCGGATGCGGGCGGGAAATAGCCCGTCGGTCTCAAGCCGCAGGATGTTCGGATAGGAATAGACGACGAATGCCGAAATGAGATTGGCGTGAATGAATAAGGTTGTGGGGGGCGACAGCGCTTCAGTTGGCGAGATTTGATGTGCGTTGCTCATAAAGAGCGTTTTGAGAAGCAGATCCCCGTCATCAAGTGCTTTAAAAAAAATGGCCCCCGGCTGGATTGTGCGCGGGGGCCGAAGGGTCAAGGAGTGTCGAAGGGCAGAAGTAAGGTTTCGTCTTCTTCTTCGGTCTGGTGCTCGATGATCGTTAGCAGTTTGTCGGCCCAGCTTTGTAGCGCTTTTTGTCGTTGCTCGGTGTAGCGGTATAAATCGTAGATGGCGGTGACGTCACCGCTTTGGCTATGGTTGATAATCCGCTTCTGGATGTCCTTAGGAACGTCCAGGCTTCCCAATTGCGTGGTGGTGGTGCGGCGCAGGTCATGGATCACCCAGTGATCGATTTGTGCGCTGGAGTTGATGCGCCTTTTGGCCCGGTTGATGCCGGCGAACGGCCGGCGTGGGTTTGTTTTCGAGGGGAAAACATAAGGCGAGGGCGCCGGGCAATAGTATGGATAGAGGTCGCGAAGTGAGGTTTCCAGCGTGCCGGCGGCCTGATCGCGTGACAAGGCCGTCATGCGCTTGATCTCCGAAAGAATCATGAGAGCAAGCGTAGAAATCGGAACAATGTTGGGCTCGCCATTTTTGGTGCGCGATCCGGGGATAGTCCAGATTGCTTCGGCAAAATCAAGTTCGTCCCATCGCATGCCGACGACTTCGCTTCGGCGCTGGGCTGTAAGGATTGCAAGCTGGGTAATTGGGCCAAAGGGATAGCCTTCGGCCTTGGCAGCCTCCCACACTCGGCGGATCTCGTGTTTTGTGAGAAGGCGCGTCCTCTTTTTGGCCTTGGGCGGCGAGGGGAGGTCTTCGGACGGCGAGACCAGAATGTAATCAGAGGCTCTGCACCATTTAAAGAAGGTCTTGACGTATTTTTGGGCGTGCCGGGCGGCGCTGTACTGACCGTTTGCCTTGGCGCGGTCAATGACGGCAATCACCTCGGACTTCTTGATGGAGCAAACGGTTCTGTTGGCCCACGGGCGGTCGTAATGCTTAGTCAAGACGAAGCGATATTCGTTGATAGTGCTTTGCCGAGCGTGTCCGGGGCAATGGACCTCCAGGTAGGTTTTGAGGGCGGTTGTGAAAAGAACGGGCTCGACGCCTTCAGGCCGGTTGTTTGCAACGGCCGTTGGCGGGGCTGCGGCCGGAGTGGACGCATCCTCTGTGGGCTGCGGGTCTGGCGTGGGGTTGGGGTCGATGCCAGCCTTCACAAGGATACGTGCCTGGTCGGCCTTCAAACGGGCGTCGGCAAGTTTGACGTCGGGATAGCGACCGATGGTCATGCGGAATGCCGAGCCGTTCAGCTCGTAGCGGTAGTAGAAAGTCTTGACGCCTTTGCTGCTGACGCGAATGCCAAAGCCTTGGCACTTGGCGTCCGGGTACTGGGTGGAAACCTGAGAGGGGGTCGGGAGGGCCCGGATAAGAAGGTCGGTCAGGATGGTTCTGGACGTCATGGTGAGAGATCTCCATATGCTCTAAGAGCGTTCTGGTGAAATCCCGGTAGAAAAATCTAGGACGGCAACTAGGACGGTTCGTGCGAGGTGCTCTCTTGGTGGCTTATGTGGCCGTATGAGAATGAAATCGACGTTTCCCCTGGTCTTTCAGGTTGTTACCAGTGGTGGGTTGTCAGTTGGATGTGTGCGTATGTTAGGTTGGTAACAAATCTGGGGGACTGGGGGTCGGAGGTTCAAATCCTCTCGCTCCGACCAAATCTTTTCACGGGCTGAGCCTTACCTTAGTCCGCCATCCCCCAAAAATCCTCTAGCCACCACCTAGCTACCACAATCTTGCAGGCTCCCGAAAAAAGTTGAGGGAAACTGTGGGTCGGAATCGATCTGCCTGCGAACGTCGGTAGATGAGTATCGCTGAAGGTGCTTGCGGCAGCATTGCCGAACAAGGGGTGCCAAGGATCCGTCTGTGCAGGCTTGGGGGCAAACATGGGACACTTCGATATTGGTCAAGTTTGCCTCAACGGTCACGAAATTACAGGCAACTACAAGCCCGGCTCAGAATTCGCCGAGGACTATTGCTCTCGCTGCGGCGCGAAGACGATAACGCAGTGTCCAAAGTGCCAGACGTCGATCAAGGGGTACTTTGACTACGAAGGCGGCGTCATCGCTATCCCGACATTTGATGTCCCAGCTTACTGCTACAAATGTGGAGAACCCTTTCCTTGGATATCAAGGGCTATTCAAGCCGCGAAGGAGTTGACGGACGAGATTGAGGGTTTGAATGAAACGGAGCGCATCAAGGCAGGAGAAAGCCTTGTCGAGATCACCAAGGATACAGCTCAAACTGAAGTGGCAATCGTACGGATCAAGAAGTTGTTGGCAAAGGCCGGTCCCGTCATCGGCGATGGCCTAAAGCAGATCATTCTTTCCATCGCGACGGAGGCAGCCAAAAAGCAAATGGAGCTATGAAGTAGCCCGATTGGTACTCCTGCAAGGGATGGAAGCCGAAGGGCCGAAACGCTGCCGAGCGTCTTGCCGGAGGCAAGCACAAAGTGAGCGAGGGCGGGGTCAGCGGCTCGGAGCGCGACAGCCCGGCCCGCGCGGTCATGCCGGAGGCATGCACTTAATCCGCGCGGGTGCAGCCAAACCCAGTCGGGTAAGCCGCCGATCTCCGCCATGCCCCACAGGCGCGACACGCGCGGGTGTTGCAGCACCGTCACGTCACTCCCATTGCGCGCAATCTCATGTTGCCAACCTACGCACCCCTGTTAGCTATAAGGTGGGGGAGACAAATTCTTGCACCTGCGCGCTGCCACGACCTTGGTGTTGCTTGCCGTGCTGGCTCTGCGCAGCCTGCTGCCGGCCGGCTATATGGTGCAGGCAGCGGATGCCTCGAATGGGTCGCCGTTCGAGATCGTGATCTGCACGGGCTCCGGGACGCAGCTTCTCAAAGTCGATGCCGACGGCAAGCCCGTTCCGTCCAAGCCGCAGCACGTCGACAATGGGCTTTGCCCGTTCGCTGCGTCCGGTGCGGCAGCCCTCGCGTCCGCAGAGCCCACGCCCCTCGTCGGCGAGGCGGAGTATGCCTCCGTAACCTACGCTCTGGCGGTGGCCTTGTTCGCCGAGACCCCGAAGCCCGGAGCCACATCCGCGCGCGGACCGCCGTCCTCCGCATTGATCTGATTTACTCCGTCCATCAGTGACACCTGCGTCGCGGTCCCGAGTGGAAGCGCGCGCCTGTCATTCGCGTCAGATACAATGTGGAATCTCAAAAATGTGCGCTTCCAAGCGGCCGCAGGTGTTCGCCCGGCCAATCCCTGTCTCTATTCGCCCTGCAACGTTCGTCGCCGTCTCGACGCTGGCGTTGTTTGCTACGGCCTCGGCATCGAACGCCCAGCAGACGACCACTGAGCTGCCGGCGCTGACCGTCACGACGACGAAGGCAAAGTCCAAGGTCACGCCAAAGTCCAAGCAGGCAAACCCTGTGAGCGCCGAACCCAACGCTGCGGACGTGAGTGACAATTCTCAGTCCAACGACGACAGCGCATCGACTGGGATCTCCGTGCCGCTCACTACGACGCAGATCAATCGGCAGGAGATCCAATCGAAGGTTCCGCAGACCAGCGACACGGCCGAGCTGCTGCGCGACGCGCCGGGCGTCAGCATCTTCAAGGCTGGCGGCGTGTCGGGGCTTCCCGTCATCAACGGCCTCAACGACGATCGCGTCAAAGTGCTGCTCAACGGCATGGTCGTGTCGTCGGCCTGCGCAAATCACATGAACCCGCCGCTCTCTTATGCGGATCCCTCGCAGATCGCGTACGTCGAGGTTGTCACGGGCGTGACGCCTGTCTCGAAGGGAGGCGACAGCCTGGGCGGCACGGTCATCGTGGAAACGTTGCCGCCCCATTTCACCGGTGCCGGCGAAGGTGTGCACACGGCGGGCAGCGTCTCTGCGTTCTATCGCAGCAATGGCGATGGCGTCGGCACGGCCGTGACGGCGCACGCGGCAAACAACACCGTCAGCGTGAACTATGCCGGCGCCTGGACGCGATCCGGCAACTATGAGGACGGACGCGGCAACGAAGTCTTGTCGTCCGAATTCGAGGCGCAGAACCACTCGGTGCAGCTCGCCGTGCGCAACGGCGGAGATCTGTTCACCCTGCAGGGTGGCTTCCAGAACATTCCGTATCAGGCCTACGTGAACCAATACATGGACATGGTCGAGAACAAGGCCTGGTTCCTGAATGCGCGTTATGTGACGAGCTTGGATTGGGGCAAGCTCGATGCGCGGGTGTTTTACCAGAACACCAGGCACGCGATGGACTTCCTTGAAGACAAGCAGCCGGGCACGATGCCGATGCTCACGGAAGGCCAGGACGTGGGGTACGTCGTCAAAGCTGAAATCCCGCTGTCCGAGCGCGACCTGCTGCGCGTTGGAAACGAGTTCCATCATCAAGGTCTCGACGACCGCTGGCCGCCCGTGCCGGGCTCCATGATGATGGAGCCGGATACCTATTGGAACATCAACGGCGGCACGCGCCAGCGGCTGGGCACGTTCGTCGAGTGGGAGCGGCAATGGGCACCTGCCTGGTCGACGCTCCTCGGCGTGCGCAATGATATGGTCTGGATGGATACGGGTGATGTCCAGGCCTATTGCGCGATGGGCATGATGTGCGAGCCGGATGCGTCTGCGGCCGCCGCATTCAATGCGCTCGACCGCTCGCGGACCGACGCCAACTTCGACGTCACCGCGCTTGCGCGTTACACCCCGTCAGCGACCGAAAACTACGAGTTCGGCTACGCGCGCAAGACACGGTCCCCGAACCTCTATGAGCGCTACACGTGGGGCCGTGGTGAAATGGCCATGACCATGACCGGCTGGTTCGGCGATCTCAACGGATACGTCGGCGATCCTGACCTCGATCCCGAGGTCGCCCACACCGCAAGCTTCACTGCGGGTTGGAGCGGCGCGCGCAAGGGCTGGGAGTTCAAAGCCACCCCGTACTACACCTACGTCGAGGACTACATTGGCGTTCGCAAAATCGGCGACAGCATGATGATGCCCGACGTCGTCTTTCTGCAGTTCGCAAATCACGACGCCGAGCTATATGGCCTCAACTTGTCCGGCAGTCTGTTGCTCGCCGAGTCGAGCCAGTTCGGTCGCTTCGCGCTGACCGGCGTCGCCAGTTACGTGCATGGCGAGAACGCCGACACGGGGGTCAGCCTCTATCACATGATGCCGTGGAACGGCAGGCTGGCGCTGACGCACACGCTCGGCGGATGGACGAATTCCATCGAGGTCTATGCAGTTGCCGGCAAGCACAACGTCGACACCGTCCGCAACGAAATGGAGACCGGCGGCTACGCTCTGCTCAATCTTGCGACCAGCTACGAGTGGGCGAACGCACGGATCGACCTCGGCATCAAGAATGTGCTGGATACGTACTTCGAAGATCCGCTCGCGGGGCACTATTACTTCGCGTCGCCTCGCGACAATGTGCCGGGCGAAGGCCGCTCCTTCAACGCAGGCCTCACAGTGAAGTTCTGATGCGATAGTCGGGGCCAGCCCGTGAATGCCGGCTGGTCCCGATGAGCCCTCTACTGCTGTAGCGAACGCTCTGATCCGCCAGCGGCCAGCGCCACGGCCGTGGTCTCGGCGGCTTCTGAGGCGGCCTGGACGTCCGGACGCACGCCCACACCGCCCCAATTGCCGTGGGTGATCGGGTTCTCGGCTCTGCCGACAGGGACGACGACAAACAGATTGGAGCCAAGCTCCGCCAGCCCGCCCGCATTGGCGCCACCACGTGTCGTCGTGCCGACAATGGTCGCACGCTTCAGCGCTTGCAGGTCGTAAGCGAAGGCTTCGGCGGCTGAGTAGGTTTGAGAGTCGACGAGGACGTAGACGGATTTGTCGACGTACTGAACCGGGGTGGGCGATGTCTGAAATGCCTCGGTCCGGAATGTCGTCGTTCCGCGGTTTCGCCAGATCAGACTGCTCATCTCGACGGGGCGTTGCGGATCGAAAAAGAAGCTGGCGAGATAGGCCACCGATGCGGGATGCCCGCCGCCGTTTCCGCGCATGTCGACAATCATCGCCTTTGTGTCGGCAAGGCTCCGCATCGCTTTGTCGGCCGCCGGATTGAAAACGTCCGGAGGCACGAACCTCGCGAGGCGGAGATAGCCGATGTTTCCATCGAGCAGCTTCACTTCGAAGCCCGCCTCGTGCGGTACCGCCGGTTCTGGCTGGTTGGCAAAGGGTGAGCCGAAGATCAAACGCATATGGCTATCTTCTGTAATGGCCCGCAGTTGGGTCGTCACGAGCTGCGCGAATTGTGCCGGATCGGTCACCTTCGCGTAGGCACCCTCCGCCAACGCTCTCTCAAGCGCGTCCGCAGCCGCAGATCCTTTTTCAGGGAATACATATCCCTCGCGCAACTCGACGGCGACCGCGCCGATCGTTTTGCCAATGACGTCTTGCGTCAGCGGCCCGGTTTGCTCGGCGCTTGGGGGCGTGCCGGAGCGCGCTGGTGATTGCGCCGCGACGATGGTTGCGGCCGCAGCAACGCAGGCGAGCTGGAGCAAGACTTTTCGATAGGACACATGCAACTCCCTTTGGCGCGGATCGAAGCCCAATGCGATGATTTCTAGGCGCGACAAAGGCCGAACGCCTCCCCGCCCACACGTCGCAAACGTTCTCGAAATCACCGCGACGCAAATGCGCGCCGCGCAAGGACTAGACACGTCGCCCTGCGACGAAACAACGTGCGCGCCCTTGCCCGAAGTCGATAACGGGACGGTATCAATGCGCCTACGTAGAGGGGGGAGAACGCGAGGTTCGCACTGACCTCGAACTAGCGTTCGGCTTCCTCCTTGCGCGCTCTGATGGGTGAAGCCTACCGACAGAAATTTGCCGGACGCATCGGAACGCTGCTGCGCTCCGATGCGTCCGGCGCATCACGAACAAGGCGCTACGCGCGCCGTATCATTCCCAGACGTTGGGGATGTCCGTCTTGCCCTTCAGCTCCTTCGCGTTCTTGCAGAAGGACTCGTCCTTGGCCTCGCCCTCAGCGAGGAACAGGCCGTACCGCGTGCCGAACTCGATCAGGATGAAGGCTTGCCGCGCGTCGAGGGTCTCTGGCGCGAGGTCCTCCTTGGCGGGGGTCGTCGCTTCGTCCAAGGCCGCGGTGAACTTGTTCTGGTCCAGCTCAAAGCCTTCGCAGACGCGCACAGCTGCCGCCTGGAAGGCGAGGTTGTTCAGCTTGGCGAACTGCTGCGGCGAGAGAACGGGCTCCTGGCCGAGAAGCGCACTCGTCCAGGCGTCGTCGAGGCGATGGGACTTTTCATCTGCCGAGGAGACTGAGACCGTCGAGAGGGTCACCGCGAGCGCGAGAGAGGCAATAGTGAGAGACTTGATCATGGTTCTTGCTCCTCAACGCGCGAATACGGACCAGGTCCACTGCGGATTGTACCCTCCGCCCATGGTGTAACAGGCGCGCTGGCTCGTGTAGCAGATGACGCCTGCGCTCGGAGTAAAGCTGTCCGTGGGAGGGGGCGGCGCGGGAGCGACCGGTACGTAGACGTTTCTGTCGACAATGACTTTCCGCGGCGAGAGCGCCGAGACGATCGCGCCGCCGATGAGAGCACCGCCGATGGCAGCGCCTACCCTGCCGTGATCGCGTGCTGATGCCGGCGTGGCCACCACGGTGGCGGCGACAATGCCTGCCAGCGAGAGCAACGATGCTGTCCTGGCCAATAGCCTACTCATTAGGTGTCTCCTTGTTCAGACGCAACGAATTCAAAGTATGAGCCGGTCCCGCAGCAGGCATTCGCCAGCCTGAGTCCGATGGTGGTGAAAGGCATGAAATGGCGCGAAACAGTGAGCCATCCATTGAAGCGTCAACATTGATCCAGCTCAACAGGGATTGCTGTCCTAGGCGAGGCCGGCGACACGATCAGCTCACGAGCTGGGACATGATGACGAAATCTTTCCCCGTGCGCGTGTCCGCATGGGCGGGGAAATCCGTTGTCACGAGAACGAGGCCTGGATGCCACCTCTCCTGCAGCGCGTCGAGGGCCGACTTCCCAATCGTGATCCTTTGAATGACGCTCGCGTCGGTCTGCGCGACGGCTCCAGCCGCCTCCGCCTGATGAGAGATGCCTTTCCATGTCATGCCCGCGCCGCTCGCCCCAGTCAGCACGAAAACATTCGATCCGAGAGGCTGTTCGGGATTGCGCAACGCGATCTTGTCCTGAGCGACGATGTCGCCGCCCTGGAAGACGATGACCGACAGGTCGGCTCTGCTGACCACGACCGATACGGGTTTTGAAAAGTCGTCGACGTCGGCCTGCCACGGGTTTTTCTTCGCTTGCACGGCGGCGACCTGGACAGCGTCGAGCTCCTGCACCGCATCGCCCGAAAGCGCGAGCCCCGGATGCGTGATGTCGAACGGCGTGGATGCGGCGCCCGCCACGATGACGGGCGTCCCGACATGCGTCACGCCGAACAGGACCTCCGAGAACTTCATCGGAAGGCGGATGCAGCCATGCGACGCCGGATAGCCCGGCAGGTTGCCGGCATGAAGTGCCACGCCCGACCACGTGATGCGATTCATGTTCGGCATCGGCGCATCGTCATAGGTCGAGGAATGGTGATCCTTGTCTTTCTGCAGGATCGTGAACACGCCCGTAGGCGTGGTGTGCCCTGGTTTGCCTGTCGAGCATGTCGAGACGCCGATCCGCACGCCGTTGCGATAGACGTGCACGAGCTGATCTGGGATCGAGACGATGATGGAGACCGGCCCCTCGGGCTCCCGCTCCGGATGCCAGACGAATTGGCCGGGCTTCAGTTGGTGGATCTCTTCGGCCGTCTGCGCGTGGGCAATCCGCAGCGACAAACCGGCCGCGAGCCACGCTGAAGAAGCAGCCACGATGCGCTCGATCACGGCGCGACGCGTCAGGTCAGTCACGGCATTGCCCCATCGTAGGCTTGGTATTCGGAGCCGGGCGGCCCCTGCGCGCCGGATTCAACATCGACGAGAATTGACATGTCAACGTCCGTCGCGGACCGGTGGACGGCGAGGGCGTCGCGCGCATCGCGCCATGATCCGCTGGCAGACCAAGCGCAACTCCGGCGGGTCAGCTCTCGGTCGGGAACCACCACATCGCGAACGAGCCGCCGAGCGCCGCCGCAATTACGAGCCCGAGCAGCACCGGGCTCGAAAGTCCGGTGGCGATGGCCGTGAACAGCACCGAGCCCCACGCCATCGCGAGAGCGAACAGCTTGACCTCGAACCGAATGGTGCGCCGCTCCTCGAAGCGATGGGCTTCGGCCAGAGCCTGGCGGAGCACGGGAATGCGCGACAGGCCGTGCATCAGGCGCGGGCTCGAGCGCGCGAATGCCCAGAGTGCCACGAGCAGAAACGGCGTTGCCGGCAAGCCGGGCAGCATGGCGCCCGCGATGGCCAGCACCGTCGCGACGCATCCGATGACGAGATAGCCGAGTCTGAGCACGCGCGGTCCAGCAGGGTTTCGATCCGCGAGCACGCTAGTGCGGCGGGCCGGAAAGTGGAAACTAAAAATCAGCAAGCCAGAACTCAGTGAGCCAAAACAAGTGTCATCCGGCGGCGGCGGCCAGACACAGAGGTGTCGAGAGAGGGAGGCGTAAAGCGGCACGAAGGCATTTCCGCCAGCCGCGGGGATGATAAGCTGGCGCCAGGGAACGGGACGCTCAGGGGGGATTGCATGTGGCCGCAGAGTTATGACCCGTTCGGCAACATGCTGGCCTCGACCGCCGTCGCCGCGATACCGGTCGTCGTGCTGCTCGGCGGCATCGCGATCCTTGAGCTGCGCGCCCATATCGCGGCGGCTTTGGGGCTCGTGGCGGCGCTGCTGGTTGCGATTGTCGCTTATGGAATGCCCCCGCAGATGGCGGGCCTCGCCGCTGCATACGGCGCCGCGTTCGGCCTCTTGCCGATCGGCTGGATCATCCTCAACGTCATTTTTCTGTATCAGCTTACGAGCGAGAAGGGCGAGTTCGCCATCCTGCAGCGCTCCATCAGCGCCATCAGCGACGACCGCCGCCTCCAGCTTCTGTTCATCGCCTTCTGCCTGGGGGCGTTTTTTGAAGGCGCGGCCGGCTTCGGCACGCCCGTTGCGGTCACGGCCGCCATGCTGATCGGTCTCGGCTTCACGCCGCTGGCCGCGTCCGGCCTGTCGCTGATCGCCAACACCGCGCCGGTCGCATTCGGCGCGCTCGGCACGCCCGTCATCGCGCTCGCCGCCGTCACCGGTCTGGATCTGCTCGATCTCAGCGGCATGATAGGCCGCCAGTTGCCGTTCTTTTCCATCATCGTGCCGTTCTGGCTCGTCTGGGCCTTTGTCGGATTCCGGAAGATGATCGAGGTCTGGCCGCCGATCCTCGTCGCCGGCGCCTCGTTCGCCATTCCGCAGTACCTCGTATCGAACTTTCACGGCCCCTGGCTCGTGGACATCGTGGCCGCGCTCGTGTCGATGGCCTCGCTCGCCGCGTTCCTGCGCATCTGGCAGCCGGCGAACCCAATGACGGTGGTGGCGGATCAGCCCGCGGCCACGCCATCCTCCGCCGCAAAGCCCGTCCTGGCCGCGCTTCCTCCGGCGGCTGTGCGGCGCGCCTGGACGCCGTGGGTCATGCTCTCGGTTTTCGTGTTCCTGTGGGGAACGCCGCAGGTGCGCAGCGCGCTCGATGCAATCTGGACGGCCAAGATCCCGGTCGTTGGATTGGACGGACAGGTGCAGAAGATGCCGCCCGTCGTCGCCGCGCCGCATGTCGAGCAGGCCGTCTACTCGCTCAACCTTCTCTCCGCGACCGGCACCGGCATCCTGCTCGCCGCCATTCTCGCCGGCTTCTTTCTCGGCTACCGCCCCGTCGAGCTGCTGCGCCAGTATGCGCGCACGCTCTGGCTGGTGCGCTACTCGCTCGTCACCATCGCCTGCATGCTCGCCATCGGCTTCGTCACGCGCTACTCGGGCACCGATGCCACGCTCGGCCTGGCGCTCGCGAACACCGGCTGGATGTATCCGTTCTTCGGCACGTTGATCGGCTGGCTCGGCGTCGCGCTCACGGGATCGGATACGGCTTCAAACGTGCTGTTCGGTGGCTTGCAGCGCGTCACGGCCGAGCAGGTCGGCGTTCATCCCGTTCTGATGGCGGCCGCCAACAGCTCCGGCGGCGTCATGGGCAAGATGATCGATGCGCAATCGATCGTTGTCGCTTCCACCGCCACGCGGTGGTACGGGCACGAAGGCTCGATCCTGCGCTTCGTCTTTTTCCACTCCGTGGCGCTCGCCGTAATGGTCGGCATGCTGGTGATGGGACAAGCCTACGTGTGGCCGCTGACGCTGCTCGCGCCCTAGCTCCGGGCCTTCGGGCGGAACATTTCGTGGATCGGAGGCGTTTTTCTTCCGATCGACGAATGACCGTCCGAGAAACGGAGGAATTCAATGGCCGACCGCAAAATCGTGAGCCCCACGGAGGCGCGTCAAGCGACCCCGCAGAAGGCGAACTATCGCGTCCTCACCCGGTCTCTTTTGATCGCGGTCGTCGCCGCTGTGGTCGTCTACGCGTACTTCTATATGCAATCTCCGACTTGAGCCGCGCGGGCATGCCGTGAGTGGCGCTGGAAAAGTGGCTGGAAAAGCGGATGCGCCATCGGTGCGTAGGCGGAAATTTCAGTCGACACCTCTGAAAACTGCATGATTAAGTCACGTCTCGAACAGTCGGGAGTGACGGTGCGTGAGCGGACCTGAAATTGCATTGCGCGTGGTGGGAGCGTTCTACGTTTTCGCAGGCTACGTCGCGACGCGTGCCATGCTGATGTCGGTGTTCGTCGATCGCGCCATCGCGGCCATCGGATCGACCAAGCCCAAGCGTGCGGAGACGGTGCGAAATTATTGGATGCTCAGCGCGTCCGCGATCGTACTTGTCGGCGGGGTTGCGCTCATGGCGTTGCTCGACATCGCAGCCTGGCTGTTTGTTGCGTCAGCCGTCGGGCAAGCGGCCTATCTTTACGTCCTCGCGCCCCGTTATCTCGATGCAGAGGATCCGCCTGACGAAACCGGGCGGCGGCAGACGACCAACGCCTTCATCATCTATCTTGGGGCGACCGCAGTCGTCATATGGGCGCTGTCTGCCGGCAAGCTTCAAAGCCTGTCGAGCGCGCATCCCGCGGTGCTGATCGCGGCCGCAGCCGTGCTCGTGTTCTACGTCGGATATGTCGCCCGGTCGCTCAGCGGCTTCGGGTCGTCGCCGCAATCAGCAAGCAGCATGCTCCCGCCGGATGACGAGACCGACTGGGAGTCTTCGCCAGGCGCTGATCCATCCGGCTCCCACAGGATCAAGGTCATGGCGGACTATGGCACCCACGCCCTGTGGGCGCTCGATGAGGACGTCTACGGCGACATCGATCCGAATGTCCTCGATCTCTCACCCGAGCTCACACGCGATCTGATTGCCTGGGCGGACGCGTTTTCGGCGTCGCTCGATCTCGACGATCCGTCCGAAAGCCGATGGACGGACGATGAGCGCTCAGCCCACGAGGCGATGGCGCGCCCGCTTGCGATCCGCCTCGCGCGCGAACGGCCCGACCGCGTGATCTATGTGATGGATCCTCACGTGGGCGTCGTGGAGGTTAAGGCGGACGAGGAGCTGCCCCCGTCCGCCGGTGCCGCTACGGCGTGAGCCGCAGGTCATGCTGAGGTCAAGCGCACTAAGCTCAGGCGGACTGTGCCTGCGGCGCGATCGTCGCGTCGCCCTTGGCCGATTTCACCGCCGCTTCGAGATGAGCAACGAGGCCGTCCTCGAGCCCGAGCGTCGCCGCCAGATAGCGCAGATAGGCCTGCTCCGCCGGCGTGTCGGCTTCGATGGCAATGGCGGACGCGAGATAGACTTCGCTGCGCACCTCCGGCGTCCGCGCAAGCGAGGCGAACTGCTGCGGCGACCATGGAGTTGCGATCTCGCGATCGAGGAACTGGCTCTCTTCGGCGTTGATGCCGGCCGCCCCGAGCCGCCCCACGATGCGCTGGCGCTCGGTCTCGTCGATCAGTCCATCCGAGAGCGCGGCCGCGATCATGGCGCGCAACAGCAGCAGCGCATGTTCATCCTGGGGCGGTGCGCCCGGAAGCGAAGCGCCGCTCTGGGCCGCGGCAAGAAACTCCGCGGCGCGCGTGCCGATCAGCGGCTTGCCGTCGCGATAGTTCGTATAGGCCTTGTAGGCCAACCCGCCGAGCGCGGCGGTCGCGCCGAGCTTGAGCACGTCTCCCGCAATCTCGCGGCCGTCCTTGCTGCCGAGCACCATCGTGGCCAACGCGCCCGCAACCGCGCCGCCGAGAATGCCGCCGCCCTGGCCGCGCAGCATGCCCTTCGCCTGTTCGATAAGGTCTCCAGGCGCGCCGGGTTGCGCGCCCGCGCCGAGCCCCGCTGCCATCCCGGCTCCCGGCCCGCTCCGCGTCGCCGGCACCGAGCCGGATCCCGCTTGGTCCTGGGCCGCTCCTCCAAGCCCGCCCATCACCAAATCAAGCAGCTTCGCGGTGTCGATCATGGTCCTCTCCGGATCGTTTGTCTGTGCGGGTGCAGATGGGGGAGGGTGCCGGAAACCTCAAGGTGCGCTGCAAAAATTGCAGGCGCGCGCGGCGCTCGCGCGCTATCGAATTTTCCAAAAGGCCCGATCATGGCTTGTCTCGGGGCAGCGTCACGGGCTTTATGACACATCCCACCCGCAAGACCCCTCAGTATTAAGACCTCCGAGCTTCACGATGCGCCCCCCTAATGCAATCGACTTTTGGCGTGGCGT
The DNA here is from genome assembly GCF_019744875.1 of Hyphomicrobium sp. Classification (GTDB taxonomy): domain Bacteria; phylum Pseudomonadota; class Alphaproteobacteria; order Rhizobiales; family Hyphomicrobiaceae; genus Hyphomicrobium_C. Next base: position 77,830 of record NZ_JAIETU010000017.1, read on the forward strand.
CGCGCTCGTCATGATCTTCATCAATCACATTCCCGGCATGGATTACTCGATCCTGACGATGCGGAACTATGCCATTTCGGATGCGGCCGAGTTGTTCGTGTTCCTGGCCGGGTGCTCGCTGGCGTTTGTCGTCAACGGGCGGTCTGAGAAAAAGACGTTGAGCCATTCCGTCTCGCGCCTGCTGTTGCGTGCGTTCGAAATCTGGCAGGCGCAGATCGTCACGATCTCCGTCGCCGTAGCCATGCTCGGCGCGGCGGCGCTCTATTTCAACGATCCCCTGTTTTTGGAATGGCACGGCGCAGGCCCCGCTTTCGTCGACACGGTTCGCGCGTCGATCGGCATGGTGCTGCTGACCTACCAGATCGGATACTTCAACATCCTGCCGCTTTACGTCGTGCTGCTGCTGATCGCGACGGTCGCCGTCGTCATCGCGCGCGCTTCGATCTGGCTCGCGCTGGCCGCATCGATCACGCTCTATGCCGCCACGCTCACGCTTCAGCTCCGTCTGCCGAGCTGGCCCGCTGAGGGCGCATGGTTCTTCAATCCGTTATCTTGGCAGTTGCTGATCGTGCTCGGCTACGTCGCCATGACCGTGAAGCGCGAGCATCCTCGCGCCGAAGAGTTCCTCAAACGCGCCTGGCCGTGGGCGACAGCGCTGATGCTGTTCGGAACGGCTGTCGTGTGGGTGGACTACCGGCCCGACCCCATGGCTGTGCCATTTCCGCAATATTTGTTTCTGTTCGACAAGGAGTACCTGTCTCCCGCACGCATCGTGAGCATGTTGGCGATCGCAATTGCCTTCTACCCCGCATTTCCTTTACTTTCGCGGCGTATAGGACCTGTTGTGCGCTACTGCAGCAGATTGGGGCGCAACTCGCTGGCCGTGTTCTGCATGGCATCTTTGCTGGCGCTTGGCGGACAGATCGCCCGGTACCTGGGTCAACCGACGCTGCTGTTCGATACTGCAATTGTTGTGATCGGTCTCGTTGTGTTGGGGGTGACAGCATGGATCGCCGAATTCCGGTCGTCTTCGGCCTAGCCTGCGCGCTGGTCGCAGGCACGCACCTCGATGAAGCGCGCGCGAATAGCCCGAGCAGGCTGCCCGCCGCGATTCCGCTTGCCGCGCCGGCCGTTCCGCCTCCCGTCCAACCCGCGCGCCGGCCGATGATCCGCGCGGACCTTCCGGACGCGTCCGTCGAATGCAAAGTCAAAAGCCCGTCATACGAAGGGCGCTCCGCGTTGCGGTCCGTCAGGCGCGCGTTGCTGCAAAAGCGCCCGGTGCGCGTCGTCGCGCTCGGCTCGTCGTCCACCGTCGGTGTTGGCGCGTCGTCGCCGCTCGCGAGCTACCCGGTGCGCTTGGAGAACGACCTTGAGGGTGTGATCGAGGGCCTCTCTGTCGAGATGTTCCCGCGCGGCCAATCGGGTGAGGTCGCGGAAGGCGCGGCGGAACGCCTGAAGGCCGAGGTCGCGGAGTTGAAGCCGGACCTGATTGTCTGGCAGGTGGGCACGAACGATGCGGTCGCGCGCATCGACTCCGAAGATTTCGGACAGCAGTTGCGCGAGACGCTGGCGTGGCTTGCGTCGCACAACATCGACGTCGTGCTGATCGATCCGCAATACGTCGAACGCCTGTCGAAAGATGCGCGCTACGTGAGCATCGTCAACGAAATCGCGACGGTGGCGAGCGAGATGCGCGTGCTGCTGGTCAATCGATTTGACTCGATGGCCGATCTCGCGCGCCAGCATCCCGGCACGTCGTATCTGTCATCCGATCGATTTCACCTGAACGATCTCGGCTATCGGTGCATGGCCGAATACGCCACGCGCGCGATCGTGTCGGGCATCCTGCAGGCCGACGCCGAGAACGGCGCCGGACACTAGCGCGCCCGTGGCTTGAGGCCGTGGATCTGAGATCGTGTGTTTGAGGCCGTTCGTCTGAAGGTGCGCGCAGCACCGCCGGGGAGGGGAGGCCAATGAGGCCTCCCGCAGCTTAGCTAAGCCGTCTGGACCATCACCATGATGATCACGGCGGACGCTACGAGGAAGAGGTCGAACAACTTAAGTCCCGTAGGCATATCGTATCTCGCATTGTGAGTGAGGTGCGTGAATGACGCGCGCGGGCCTGGCCAGTTCCAGTCCAGCTCAGGCGACGGGCTTCAGTTCGGTGTAGTCGTTATCCTGCACCGTGGGGGAGCCGGTCAGGGATACGCGGTTAACAGGACGCTCACGGGACGCCGGGACCGCCAGCGGGCCCGGATCGTCGAGGTTGGTCATCGATGTGATGACGCGGATATGGGCGAACCCCTGCGAGTACGCAGCAGGCAGACGCAGGGCAGACTCGTTTTCGGCATTGAAGTCGATCATCGGGTCCTCCGTCAGCTTCTGTTAGGGATAGTGATCAGGCTGGCTTGTAAGCACCAACCTGCGGTGAATGTTCCCATGTCGCAATTGGCTTCAGTACGTAGAACGAGCCCGTAGGGAGTATTACGTATCTCTAAAATGTTGAAATCGCTGAATAATGGGTGTTATCCGCGCCTCAAGGGGCTTGCTGCGCGACCAAATTTGTAAGGTCGGAAATGATCGATGATCGCCTTTATCGTCGTCTTGCCCTCGGGTGCCTCTTCCTCGTGGCCTATGTCGCGCTCGATTACGTGAGCTATGTGAAGCCCTATCGCGGTCTCGGCATCACGCCGTGGAACCCGCCTCCCGGGCTCAGCATCGCCGTCGTGTTTCTGGGCGGCTGGTTCTATGCGCCGTTTGTGCTCATCGCCCCCGCGTTGGCCGATGCCGTGGTGCGCGGCTCCGCGCTCGGCGTGGGGCTGGAACTCGGGCTTTCGCTCGCCGTCGGCGCCACCTATGCCGCGGGCGGCTTCGCGCTCCAGCACATCGCGACGTTCGATCCGCGCTTTCGCCTCGTGCGTGACGCTCTGACGTTGATCGGCGTCGGCACGGCAGCCGCGCTCGTCGCGGCCGCCGCGTATGTCGTGATCCTGCTCAGCGCCGGCGCCATTTTCCAGAACGAGGTGATCGTGGTCGCCTGGCGCGCCGCGGTCGGCGACATCATCGGCATCCTCGTCATTGCCCCGCTCGTGCTTCTCGCCGTCACCTATCGGCCGTGGCCGCGCTTGGAGCCGCTGGTCGTGGCGCAGTTCGTGGCGCTCATCTGCTCGCTCGGCGTGGTGTTCGGCTACCAGGACGCGACCGCGTTTCAGCTGTTCTATCTGTTGTTCCTGCCGCTGCTCTGGATCGCGCTGAGTTACGGACCGCCGGGTGCCGCGGTCGGTCTTCTGCTCATCCAGGTCGGCCTGATCATCGGCGCAGAGATCCGTTTCGGGCCCGATCCCGGCCTCGGCGCGCTGCAGGTTTTGATGACGGCGCTGACCATCACAGGCCTGATCGTCGGCACCATCGTTGCCGAACGAGAGGACGCCGCCGCGCGTCTGCGCGATCAGCAGTCGGCCATCAACCGGGCCCTGCGCATTCGTTCCGCCGGCGAGGTAGCCGCGACCATCGCCCACGAAATCAACCAGCCGCTGACGGCGCTCACGACCTACGCGGGCATTGCCGCCAAAGCGATGCAGGACGGCCGCCTGGACCTGCTCGCGCGCGCGGTCGAAAAAATCAAAAGCGAGAGCGCGCGCGCCAACGACGTGCTGCAAGGCATCCGCGAGCTGCTGCGGCAGGGCACGCTGACGAAGCGCCCCGTGGATCTCAAGGCCAAGCTTCTGGAGCTCGATGCGCTGCTCGCCGAGGATCTGCAGAAGAAGGGCATTCGTCTCGTGATCGGCATAACGCCTGATTTTCCGGTCATCCGTGCGGATGGCATCCAGTTGCAGCAGGCGATACACAACTTGATCGTGAACGGAGCCGAGGCCATTCTGGCCGCCGGCCGGTCCGGTGCGATAAAGGTACATGTCACGCTCTCGTCTTACGACGAGGCCGAAATCGAGGTACAGGACGACGGCCCTGGGTTTCCGCCCGGCTTCAACGTCAACGAGCCGGCGCCGTTTACAACCACGAAGCCGGAAGGATCCGGCCTGGGGCTCGCCGTGGCGCGCTCCATTTCAGAGGCGCACGGGGGAAGCCTCGTCATTGCAACCTCGCCGCGCGGCGCGCGCGTCCTGATGAGGCTGCCGATCGAAAGGGAGGATGATGAGCAAGACCGTCAGCGTGATTGACGACGAGGCATCGGTTCGCGACGCGGTCGCCATGCTTCTCGAAACGCATGGGCTGAACGTGTCTTGCTTCGAAGGCGCAAGCGCGTTCCTTGCGGCGCCCTTTGCCGCCGGCTGCATCGTCAGCGACGTGCGCATGCCGGAAATTTCCGGGCTCGATCTGCTGCGCCAGCTTCAGAGCGCCGGCGATCCGCGCCCGCTCCTGCTCATGACGGGCCACGGCGATGTCGAGCTGGCCGTGCAGGCGATCAAGCTCGGCGCGTTCGACTTCGTCGAAAAGCCCTTCAGCAACGAGCGCCTCGTGGCGAGCGTGGAGCAGGCGCTGATCGCTTCGGAATCGTCGCTCAAGTCGCGCCTCGAGCTCGAAGACCTCAAGGGAAAGTTCCAGTCGCTCTCCGATCGCCAGCGCGACACCATGCAGCTTTTGGTGCAGGGACTGTCGAACAAGGAAATCGGCCAGAAGCTCGGCATCAGCCCGCGAACGGTCGAAATTCATCGCACCTGGGTGATGACCAAAATGTCCGCGAGGTCGATTGCCGATCTCGTGCGCATGAGCATGGCGCTCGGCCTCGAATAGCAGGACCGTATCGCAGGACTGGCGCGGAACTACCGAGGGAGCGAACGGCGCATCACTCTGGAAAATTGCGATATTGTAAGTCGTGAGCCTGATGTGAATCGGCCAAAGTGCGCGTCAACGATCAACGGTGACAACGATCGAAACAGTGCCGCCGGGCGAGGGAGATATCATGCAGAGACGCGCTTCGTTTCACATCGCCCTCGCAGGGTTGTTGACCGCGATGGCTGCTGCGGGACCTGCGACAGCCGACCAGACCGGCTTCGCCTCGATGCACGATCAGGTTCGCGTTGGCGGCAAGATGTGCATGACGGATCACTACCACTACGGCAGCGGACAGGGCGCTACCAAGGCGGCAGCGCAGCGCGCCGCCATCGGCTCGTGGCAAAGCTTCACGGATTTCGAGTACGGCAGCGATTGGGCGCGCTTCAGCAAGGCCGTCGGCAAGCGTCAGAGCTGTTCGCAATCCGGCAGCGGTTTCGATTGTCAGGTTGAGGCGCGGCCCTGCCGCTGACGCCGTCAGCTAGCCGCCGAGCACCTTGCCGGGATTCAGAATGCCCTTGGGATCGAGCGCGAGCTTGATGCGCCGCATGACATCGATCTCGACCGCGCTCTTCACGCGCTGAAGCTCTTGCGCCTTGAGCTGGCCGATGCCGTGCTCGGCCGAGATCGATCCGCCGAACGCGACCACGACATCGTGCACCGCGCGCGACATCGGCTCCCAGAGCGCGATGAAATCCGCGCGCGCCATGCCCGGCGGCTGAGACACGTTGTAGTGCACGTTGCCGTCGCCGAAGTGGCCGAACGGAACGGGCCGTGCACCGGGACAGATGCGCTCGACGACAGGCCGGGCCGCTTCGATGAACGCGGCGAGGCGCGCGACGGGCACCGAGATGTCGTGCTTAATCGATCCCCCTTCGCCCTTCTGTGATTCCGACGCGGCCTCGCGCAGCCGCCACAGCTCTGCCGCCTGGGCGAGCGAGCCCGCGACTGCTGCATCGCTCGTAAGCCCCGCGGCCATGGCGTCCGCCAGGATGGCGTCGAGCAGCGGCTGGGCGGTGCCGGCGGCCGTGCCCGAGATCTCCACGAGCGCATACCAGGGCGCGGCCTCCGCAAGCGGAAGGCGCGTCCCCGGAATGTGGCGCGTGACGAAGTCCATGAGGTCGCCGCACAGGAATTCGAAGGCGGTCATGGCAGTGCCCGCACGCGCCTGGGCGAGCTGGAAGAACGGCAGCATCGCGTCGAGGCGCGGCAGCGCGACGAGCGCCACGGCGCGCTCGACGGGCAGCGGAAACAGCTTTAGCGTCGCCGCCGTGATGATGCCGAGCGTGCCCTCCGAGCCGATGAAGAGATCGCGCAGGTCGTAGCCGGTGTTGTCCTTCTTGAGCGCCCTGAGGCCGTCCCACACCGCGCCGTCCGCCAGCACGACCTCGACGCCGGAGACAAGCGCGCGCATCGTGCCGTAGGCGAGCACGGCGACGCCGCCCGCGTTGGTCGCGAGGTTTCCGCCGATGGTGGCGCTGCCTTCCGAGGCGAGGCTGAGCGGAAAGAGACGGCCAGCCTCGCGCGCGGCCTGCTGCACGGCATGCAAGGTCGCCCCGGCCTCCACCGTCATCGTTTCACCGGCCGGGTCGATCGCCCGGATCCGCGTCATGCGCGTGAGCGAAATCAGGATTTCGCGTCCGCCCTCGCGGGGGATCTGCCCGCCGACGAGCCCCGTGTTGCCCCCTTGCGGGACGACACCGACGCCTTCAGCATGGGCAAGCGCCAGCAGTCTGGAAACTTCTTCCGTGTTTGCAGGCTTTACGATGAGCGGCGTTCGCCCCACATAAAGGTCGCGCCATTCGCGAAGATATGGGGCCTGATCGTCGGGAGACGTGATGGCATGCGCGGGTCCCACGATCTCCGCGAAACGCCGGATGAGGGCGTCGTCGAGTGCGGCGGAGCGATCTTGAAAGGACGTCATGGTCGAGCTGCCAGAAGTCGGAAAGAAAGAAGTCGGAAGAAATCGGAAACGGAAGCGGCCGCTGCAACGGATCGGCCATCGACACGTCCCATATCAGGGTTTGGCGCCATGACGCAAAAATCGCGGTTAATGCACATCATGACCAGGGCCGTGCCGGCACTCGTTATTGCGCTGGCTGCGTTCGTCGTCGTCCAGACCGGCGCGACGGGATCATTCCCGGAGGCCGCAGCGCAATCGTCCTGGAAGCCGTCACCGGCGCCGCTTCGAACGCCGCCCGGCGCTGCCGCGCGCACACCCACGGTGCGCGCCATGCCCGCCCCGCGCGAAGTGCAGAAGCCGCGCCTGTCTCCGGCCCCGCGCCTGTCGCCCGCGCCGGGTGCGGGTGCCGCCACCAGCTCCGGCATCAACCGGCCGAACCAGGATTGGAATTGCCGCGCGAGCTGCGGCTCGCAGTGTCAGCTCGTGTCCTGCTCGGGGCTGAGCGCAACGGAATGCACGCGGTCCCGCCAGCAATGCCGCGTCAACTGCACCTCGCGCTGCTGACGCCCTAGGCTGAGGCCCTAAGCCGGCCGGGGCGCTGCCGCGCGGCGCAGCCGGTCGTTGATTGCTTCACCCAGCCCGCGCTCGGGGATCGGCATCACGGCGATGGCGCCCGTGCCCGTGCGGTCGAGCGCGCGTAGTGCTGCGAACAAGGCCGCTGCCGCCTCGACCAGATCGCCGCCAGCGCTGAGGTTGAGCACCGGATTGGCCGTGTCGGGCACGTCCGGCCCGAAGGCCAGCAGAGCTTCGCCTGGCCGCACGTCGCGCGCGTTGAGCCGCAACATCGCGTTCGGCGCGTAATGGCTCGTGAGCTGTCCGGGCGCCGTCGGATGCACGTCGTCGCTCTCGGGGCCGCGTGCCAGCGGCGCACCGACAACGGCCTCGATCGCTTCGCGCGCCACCGCGCCGCTCCGCAGCAGGATCGCCGCGTCGCCCCGCCCGTCCACGATCGTGCTTTCAAGCCCGTGCGCGGTCGCTCCGCCGTCGAGGATCATCGCCACGCGCTGGCCGAGATCCTCCTCCACATGCTCGGCGCGCGTTGGGCTGACGCGTCCGCTGCGGTTGGCGGAGGGCGCGGCCAGCGGACGGCCCGCAGCCGCGAGCAACTGTTGGGCGATTGGGTGAGCCGGCACGCGCACCGCGATGCTGGTGAGCCCCGCCGAGACGAGATCCGAAATTCCGGCCTCCGCGCGGCGTTCGAGCACCAGCGTCAGTGGCCCCGGCCAGAACGCGACCGCCAGACGCCGCGCGAGCGGGGTGAACTCGGCGATTTTCTCGGCCGCCGCCAGATCCGGCACATGAACGATGAGCGGGTTGAAATGCGGGCGCCCCTTGGCTTCGAAAATGCCGGCCACCGCCCGCCCGTTCGTGGCGTCCGCGCCGATGCCATAGACGGTCTCCGTCGGGAACGCGACGAGCGCGCCGTCCCGGATGAGGCGGCCTGCTTCGTCAAGAGCTGCCGCATCGGCCGTTCGGACCGTCATGAGCTGTGACTTTCGCTAGTGTGATGATCGAGAAATTCGCCATATCGAGCAGCCAGGTTCCGAGCGAATTTCTCGATCTGAATCACACTAGCAAGCCTATGGTCCTAGTGTCCCTTATGATTCCGAAGTTCGCACTGGGACCTAGCTGCAAACTCGAGCGAACTTCGGAATCGGGACACTAAGAATTATGAACAGCGGGCGCTTCGTCCCTGCGTCGTCCGTTGCGCCGTCGGGGCTTCCGCTCGATGATGCCGCACTGCGGCCAAACCCTGATTCGCCGGATGCCGGAAAGGACATGCCATGAGCTACGAGGCTCCAGTAGACGACATCCTGTTTGCACTCAAGACGGCCACCGATTTTTCCGGCGACCAGCGCGGTCTGGACGAGGATACGCTGCGCGCCGTGCTCGAGGAGGCCGGCAAGTTCGCGGCCGAGGAATTGGCGCCGCTGAACAAGGCGGGCGACAAGACCCCGGCCCGTTGGGTTAACGGCAAGGTGGTTGCCTCTCCCGGCTGGAAGGAGGCCTACGCGGCGTTCCGCGCGGCAGGCTGGAGCGCGCTGCCCTGCCCCGAGGAGTTCGGCGGTCAGGACCTGCCCGAAACGGTCGCGATGGCCGTCTGCGAAATGTGGAATTCGGCCAACCTCGCGTTCGGCCTGTGCCCGCTGCTGACGCAGGGCGCCATCGACGCGCTGCACGTGGGCGGCTCGGAGGAGCTGAAGCAGCTCTATCTGCCCCGCATGATCAGCGGCGACTGGACCGGCACGATGAACCTCACCGAGCCGCACGCAGGATCGGATCTGAGCGTCATCAAGTCCCGCGCCGAGCGCAACGCGGACGGCACCTACCGCATCTTCGGCACCAAGATTTTTATCACCTACGGCGATCACGACCTTACCGAGAACATCGTCCATCTCGTGCTCGCGCGTCTTCCGGATGCGCCGGCCGGCACGCGCGGCATCTCGCTGTTCGTTGTTCCGAAGCGGCTGGTAAACGCCGATGGCACGCTCGGCGCCGAGAACGACGTCGTCTGCGCCGGCCTCGAACACAAGCTCGGCATCCACGGCAGCCCGACCGCCGTGATGAAGTTCGGCGAGAAGGACGGCGCCATCGGTCACCTCGTTGGCGAGGAGAACCGCGGCCTCAACGTCATGTTCATCATGATGAATGCCGCGCGCCTTGCCGTTGGCATCCAGGGCGTCGCGATTGCGGAGCGCGCAACGCAGGTGGCGATCGCCTACGCCAAGGAGCGCCGCCAGGGCCGCACCGTCTCCTCGAAGGAGCCCGGCATGGTCGCGATCGCCGCCCATCCCGACGTGCGCCGGATGCTGCTCACGATGAAATCGCTGACGCGCGCCGCCCGCGCGATCTGCTACGCGACCGCCAGCGAGGCCGATGCCGCGCGCCACGGCGAAACGGAACCCGACCGCCGCGCCGCCGCCGACCGCGCGGCCCTGCTGACGCCCATCGCCAAGGCGTTCTCGACCGACATCGGCTGCGAGGTGGCCTCGCTCGGCATCCAGGTGCACGGCGGCATGGGCTTCATCGAGGAAACCGGCGCGGCGCAATACTATCGCGATGCGCGGATCCTTCCGATCTACGAGGGCACCAACGGCATCCAGGCAATCGACCTGATCACGCGCAAGCTGCCGCTCTCGGGCGGCCATCTGGTCAAGAAGATGATCTCCGAATACGAGACCCTGGCGCGCCGCATCAAAGGCGTCGAACGGCTCGAAATCGGCCGCATGGGCCAGCGTCTGGCGTCGACGGTGGTGGCGCTGACGGAGGCGACCGACTGGATGGTGGAAGCGATCGAGCACACGCCCAATCTCGCTCTAGCAGGCGCCACACCCTATCTGCGATTGTTCGCCCTCACGGCCGGCGGCCACTATCTGGCCAAGGGCGCGATGCAGGCTCTGGAGCAGGGTGGCCCGCACGCCATGGAGTCCGTTGGGCTCGCCCGCTTCTTCGCCGAGAACATTTCGGTGGCGGGGCCGGGGCTGGCGGCCATGGTAATGAGCGGCGGCCAATCGGTCATCGGCGCCCTGCCGGAGTTGACACCGGCGTGACGCGCCGGACCCGGCTGACGAAATTTGATTGGCCTGCGCGGCTGGAGACGGAACGAGGACGATCGATGCGGCGCATGCACGGCCTGGCCGGCCTTCTCATGATCCTCGTCGCCGCGACTGCGCCCTGGATGGCGGATCAGGCGGCTGCCGGCTGGCTGTCGCGCATCGTGCGAGGAGCCGGCGAAACCAGTGGCGGCGCGACCCTCGGCAAGGCCGGCAAGCTGGGACTGGGCCTCGGTGCGCTCGACAATGCGGCAGCCCACGTCGCCGCGCTTCCGAAACTGGGCAAGGGCGCGGCGCTCGCCGCCCACATCACGCCCGAAGGTCATTGGAAGTTCGCCAACCGCGAGGGGCAGGTCTTCACCGCCGCAACGCCGGATGAGCTTGCGCGCGTCGGCGCCACGCTGGCTCCGGAAGCCCAGGCTGGCGAGAAGCTCGCGCTGTACCTGAGCGAAGACACCGTCTTCGCCAACCGCGCCGCGCTGAAAGACCTGCCGGACACCGCCGACCTGCATGTCGTCGTCGACAAGAGCGCCTACCGGCTTCGTCGCGGCGCGACGCTGGCCGACGTGGTCGCCGAGGTTCGCCCGAACATCGCGCTCACCCTCACCGATCGCGCCCTGTTCGAGGAGGCGATCCACCGCCTGGCCCGTCCCCTCAACCGCTCGGATATCCGCGTTCTGGCGCTCGAAACCGGCGGGCCGCGCAACCTGTCGTCCGTCCCCCGTTTCGACCCGGCGACGAAAGCCGCCCTGGTCGACCAGGTCGACCCGTCGGCGCTGGAGAACGCGCTGGCCGGCCTCAAGGGGCAGACAGCCGTCATCTCCGGTCGTGTCGAAGGCGGCACGCTCAAGTTTCGCCCGTCGAAGGGGCCCGAGCAAAGCCTCGATATCGCGGCCCTCGTTCAGTCGGCCGAAGCAGCCGACGTCAATCTCGTCGTCATCGGCGCGGGCGCGTCGCACCAGCCGGGCGGCCGCAACTGGCTCTGGCAGCGCGTCGCGGTCGCCGGTCTCGACGATGCGTTGCAGCGCGCCACGTTCGCCGATTTTCTGGCGTCCCTCGGAGACGGCGCCAGCGAGCTGATGCTCAAGGCGTCTCCCGGCTCGCACGGGCGTGTCGTCCTGTCGGCAACCCCTCAGTCCACGTCCACCTTGCCGCTCGGCGACACGCTCGGCGAATGGATGGGAGAGATTACGGGGCACGTGGCCGTCAAGTCGGTGGAGGTCTTCGCCCGCGACTCCGAGCGGGAGCGTGAGCTGGACAGCCGCATCATCCCGGGCATTCCGAGCGGCATCCAGATTGCCTACCTGAGCGCCGCCGTGCTGGGCGTGCTGAGCCTGCCGGTGCTGCTGCGCTGGTGGTCGCGCATCTGGCCGCAGGAACGCCGGGAGGAGTATGCCGGCCGGGTCGGGTTCTACGCCGCGAAAACGGCGCGGTGGCTCGCGTTCATCATGTTTTTCCTTCCCGCAGCCGGCATTCCGGCGTTCGCCTGGACGTGCCTTCTGATGTTGCGCGACACGATCACCGCGCCCTTCCGCGCCTTGGGCTGGCTTCGCGCCCGTCTCACGCAGCCGCGCGCTTGACCTGTGTGCCAGCCGTCAAATTGCTGGCCACGCGGGTCGCCTTGGCTATCATGGCCTCAACAAAAAACTGAGGAAGCGCTCGAGGCCTTGAAGCATGGCGACACTGCTGCTGACCCATCCCGCGTTCGTCGAACACGACACAGGACGCGGACATCCCGAACGCCCCGATCGCATGCGCGCGATCGACAAGGTCCTCGCCCACGAAAGCTACAACGCCCTTGAGCGCGCCGAAGCGCCCATACGCCTCGACGTGGAGGAAGAGATCCGCCGCGTGCATCCCGCCGATCATCTCGCCAAGATCAAGGGCGCGGCGGAACTGGCGAAGAAGAGCGGCAAGAGCGTCTACATCGACGGCGAGACGGTCATGTCGCTCGGCACGTATGAAGCCGCGATCCGCGCCGTCGGCGCCGGCCTCGAAGCCGTCGACGAGGTCATGAGCGGACGCGTCGCCAACGCCTTCTGCCAGGTCCGCCCGCCGGGCCATCACGCCGAGGCGGATCGCATCATGGGCTTTTGCATGTTCTCGAACGCCGCCATCGCCGCGCACTACGCGCGTGCGCGCCACGGCGCCGAGCGCGTCGCCGTCGTCGATTTCGACGTCCACCACGGCAACGGTACGCAGGACATCTTCTGGTCCGACAAAGACCTGTTCTACGGCTCGACCCACCAGATGCCGCTGTTTCCGGGTACCGGCGAGCTTTCCGAAACCGGCGTCGGTAACATCTGGAACGCCCCCCTGCGGGAAGGCGACACGGGCGAAACGTTCCGCGACGCCTTCACGAACCGCATTCTGGGCCCGTTGCACAATTTCGGCCCCGATCTGATCGTGATCTCGGCCGGCTTCGATGCCCACAAGCGCGATCCCCTCGGCGGCCTTCGCCTTGTGGAAGCGGATTTCATGTGGGCCACCGAACGGCTCGGAAAGGTCGCCGAAACCCACTGCAAGCGCCGCATGGTGTCGATGCTGGAGGGCGGCTACGATCTCGATGCGCTCGCAACTTCGGTCGCCGTGCATGTCCGGACGCTGATGGACATCGGCAGCTAACGGGTTGATTTCATGAGGTGAATGAGTTCGTGCGCGCTGCCGCTCCAGGCACTAGATTCGCCTCAGGGAATCACAAGGCCGAGACGGAATGAACAAACCGCCGAGCAAGAACGCCGACATCAAGGAACTGAGCTTCGAGCGCGCTTTGAAGGAGCTGGAGACCATCGTCAGCCGCCTCGAGCGCGGCGATGTCGAGCTCGAGGAAAGCATCACCATTTATGAGCGCGGCGAAGCTCTGCGCGAGCACTGCGACCGGCTGTTGAAGCAGGCCGAAGCCCGCGTCGAGAAGCTGACTGTCGGCAATGGCGTGCCGCGGGGCCTTGAGCCGCTCGATCCGGAGTAAGAGCGTCCGGGCGTTTGGCTGGAGCGCGGCTAAGCCACGCAGCGCTTCGGCATGGCCCGCGCAGCGCTCATGCCGGCGCGAAGGCGCGCTTCGGATCGGGAGGTTATCCCGTACTGTTCCGCTTGCTGTACGTTCTGCCGCAGCTATCGCCCGTATTTGCCGGACATCCGCCCTTCATCCGCCGCACGTTAGGCGCTAGACTGTCCGGTGAAAAATGTGGCTGCGCGGCTTTGAGCCTGGAATTTCGGCAGCCTCCAGACCCATGGACAATGCCCGATCGTGAGTAAAACTCCGCTTCTCGACAAGATCGTTACGCCTGAGGATCTGCGTCGGCATCCCGAGACCGAGCTTCGTCAGATTGCCGACGAGCTGCGCCATGAAACCATCGAGACCGTCTCGGTAACGGGCGGGCATCTCGGCGCGGGCCTCGGAGTCGTCGAGCTGACGGTGGCGCTCCACTGGGTGTTCGACACGCCGCGCGACCGGCTGATCTGGGACGTCGGCCACCAATCCTATCCGCACAAGATTCTGACCGGCCGTCGCGACCGCATTCGCACGTTGCGCCAGGGCGGCGGTCTGTCCGGCTTCACCAAGCGCGCGGAGAGCGACTACGATCCGTTCGGCGCCGCGCATTCCTCGACATCGATCTCGGCCGGCCTCGGCATGGCGGTCGCGCGCGATCTCAAGGGTGAGCAGAACAACGTCATCTGCGTCATCGGTGATGGCGCCATGAGCGCGGGCATGGCCTACGAGGCGATGAACAACGCCGGTGCCCGCGACGAGCGCCTGATCGTCGTCCTGAACGACAACGACATGTCGATTGCCCCGCCCACGGGCGCGTTCTCGTCCTATCTCGCGCGCGTCACGTCGAGCGGCACGTACCTGCAACTCCGCGACTTCGCCAAGCAGCTTGCCAAGCGGCTGCCGAAGAGCTGGGAGCGCCGCGCCGCGCGCATGGAGGAATACACGCGCCACCTCTGGCAGGGCGGCATGTGGTTTGAGGAGCTGGGCTTCTATTACGTGGGCCCCATCGACGGCCATGATCTCGATCAGCTTCTGCCCGTGCTCAAGAATGTGCGCGAGACCAAGCAGGGCCCGATCCTGGTGCACGTCGTCACGAAGAAGGGCAAGGGCTACGCGCCCGCCGAAGCGTCCGATGACAAGTACCACGGCGTGGCGCGCTTCAACGTCGTGACCGGCGCGCAGGTCAAGCCGAAGCAGAACGCGCCGAGCTACACGCGCGTGTTCGCCGACAGCCTGATCGCCGAAGCCCGCAAGGACAAGCGCATCGTCGCCATCACGGCTGCGATGCCGGACGGCACGGGCCTCGATCTGTTCGGCAAGGAATTCCCCGACCGTACCTTCGATGTCGGCATCGCCGAGCAGCACGCCGTGACGTTTGCCGCCGGCCTCGCCACCGAAGGCCTGAAGCCGTTCTGCGCGCTCTACTCCACGTTCCTCCAGCGTGCCTACGACCAGGTCGTGCACGACGTGGCGATCCAGCGTTTGCCTGTCCGCTTTGCAATTGACCGCGCCGGCCTCGTCGGTGCCGATGGACCGACGCACGCCGGATCGTTCGATCTCGCCTATCTCGGCTGCCTGCCCGACTTCGTCATCATGGCTGCGGCAGATGAGGCCGAGCTCGTGCACATGGTCGCGACGGCCGCCGCAATCGACGACCGCCCGTGCGCGTTCCGCTATCCGCGCGGCGAGGGGCTGGGCCTCGATCGCCCCGCCGAGGGCGTACCCCTTCCCATCGGCAAGGGACGCATCGTGCGCGAAGGCACGACTGTTGCCATTCTCTCGCTCGGCACGCGTCTGGCCGAAGCGATGAAGGCCGCCGACCAGCTGGCCGCCATGGGCCTCTCGGCGACCGTTGCTGACGCGCGCTTCATGAAGCCGCTCGATCGCGAGCTGATCGCGCGTCTCGCCAAGGAGCACGAGGTTCTGATTACCGTCGAGGAAGGCTCGATGGGTGGCTTCGGCGCCCACGTTCTCCACGAGCTGGCGGACTCGGGCGCGCTCGATCGCGGCCTCAAAGTCCGCACCATGGTGCTGCCCGATACGTTCATCGATCACGATGCGCCTGCGCGCATGTACGAGCAGGCGGGCCTCACCGCCTCCGGCATCGTCGGCACCGCGCTCGCAGCCCTCGGGCGCGACGCCCTCGCAAGCCGCGCCTGACCGGTTGCCCGGGCTCTGCCAGGGAGCGCGGCACGGTGGGTGGGCAAATCGCAACGCGGCGGGAAATCCGGATGAAGGTCACAGTCGTGCGGATCCACGGCGATCGCGGCGCCCGCGTCCGATGAGCGCCTCTGACGTCCCCGCGCGATATCGGCCCGACATCGATGGTCTGCGGGCGCTGTCGATCCTTGCCGTCGTTCTGCACCATTTCGACGTGCCGTTTTTCGGCGGCGGCTTCGTTGGCGTCGACGTGTTCTTCGTCATCTCCGGGTATCTCATCACTAGCATCGTGCTGGCCGATATCCGCAAGAACGCGTTCAGCTTCCGCCGCTTTTATGAGCGCCGCGCGCGCCGCCTGCTGCCCACGCTGTCGATTGTCCTTCTCGCGACGTTCGCGCTCGCGGTGGTCGTTCTCACGCCTCAGGACGTCCAGATTTTTTCCAAGAGCATGTTCTACACGCTGATCTTCGCCGCAAATCTGTTCTTCGCCGAGCAGGGCGGTTATTTCAGCGCGTCGCTCGAAAACGCACCCCTGTTGCATACGTGGTCGCTCGCGGTCGAAGAGCAGTTCTACATCGTCTGGCCGATCGTTCTCTTGGCGCTTGCGCGCGTTCTGCCGCGGTGGACGTTGCCCGTGACCGCGGTTCTGATCGCGCTGTCGTTCGGCGCCGCACTGATGCTCGGCGACAGCCACGGTTCGGGAGCGTTTTTCTATCCGCACACGCGCGCCTGGGAGCTTTTGGCGGGATGCAGCCTCGCGATGGGCGTGCCGCAGGCGCGGCGCGGCCTGGCAGAGGGCGCGAGCGCTCTGGGGCTCGGTCTGATCCTGTTCGCGATCTTCTCCTACGACGACCAAACGATTTTTCCAGGTCTGGCGACCGTCGCGCCCGTGCTCGGCGCAGCGCTTGTCATCTGGTCCGGTGCAACTACGGCGACACGCGTGAGCCAGGTGCTGGCGTGGCGGCCGTTCGTGTTCGTGGGCCTCGTCTCGTATGCCTGGTATCTGTGGCATTGGCCGCTGCTCGTGCTGTATCGCTACCGCGTCGAGCGAGCCTTGGACCTATCCGAAACCACCGGCCTGATCCTCCTGTCTTTCGCGCTCGCCGTCGCATCGTGGCGCTTCCTCGAGCAGCCGGTGCGCCACGGCGCATTCTGGAAGCCGCGCCCGTTCGCGGTAGGGGCGGCGTCTGCTTCGGTTGCGATCCTCTTGGGCATGGCCGCGTCCGGCTTCGCCACAGAAGGCTTCATCGCGCGATATCCGGTGGCGATGCAGGAGCTGACGCGCAAACGTCTGGCCAGCCGGGTCGAGGACACGGCGTGTCCGCGTCAGACCGCGGAGGCCCTTGATGCGGGGAGTTTGTGCCGGGTGTGGGACGCGGGTGCAGAAGCCCCATCCGTGCTCTTGTGGGGCGACAGTCACGCCAGCGTATTGCGACCCGTGTTCCGCGACCTTGCGGGTGCCTCGAACGTCTCGGTGACGTACGTCGGAACGCCGGCCTGTCCGCCGCTGATCGGTGTCGGCCGCAATCGGGGCAACGGTGCCGAGGCCTGTGAGAAAGTGAATGCGGCCGTGGCCCGCCTGCTGCAGCAGGGCGGCTTCAGGGATGTCGTGCTCGCCGCGCGATGGAACTACTACGCGCTCGGTCATGACGCCGGAGATCCGGTTGACAGGAGCCACTTCCTCCGCGACGCCCAGACGGTCGAAGCCTCGCTCGAAGAGAACAGGGCCGCGATCACGCGCTCACTCGCTCCCACCATCGCCGCCATTACCGCGTCCGGCGCCCGCGCCTGGATCGTCATGGAGCCGCCGTATGTCGGCTACGACGTACCCAATCGCATGGCGCGCACGATGATGCACAGCGAGCCGCAGGATCGAATGTTCGCAATCGACACTGCAGAGAATGTCAAACGCAGCCAGTTCATCCGCAGCGCCATCGATGGCCTGCCTGTGACAATCCTCGATCCGGCCGATGCGTTATGCGAGGGGCAACGATGCCTGGCTGTCGCTGGCGGAAAGCCGCTCTACTTCGACGACAACCATCTCTCCGTCTACGGCACCGACCGGCTGAAGCGGCTGCTCGGCGAAGTGTTTACGGGAAATCGGGGAACACCGAGCCGATAACGGCCCCAGGAGTGTTCGGCGCGAACTACTGCGCGTGGAGCAGGGCCGCTTACTCGATTGCCGCCAGCACGGCGCCCGCGCACATGGCGGCCATCGCGGCGGCGGCGGGCCTCCCGTAGCGCCCGCCCGCCACGCGGACTTCAGGTGACAGCCGCAGATAGAAATCTCGCGCCAGCGGGCGCACATGGCGGCGCAGCTCCGCGACGCCGCGCCCAACGTGGGTCAGCGCCACGGCGTAGTCGTCGATCGCGACGCCCGTCTCGGAGCGCGCCCACTGGCGCTTATAGCCGTCTGAGGGCGCCAAGAGATCGTACCGCGAAAAGCCCTGATCGAAGGCCCATGCGATGGTGCGGAGCATCTGCTCCTGCCCCGGGCTGAACGCACTGAGGTTCGGGTCGTAGGCGCCGAGGTACGACACGTACGTGTCGCGTTCGCAGAAGCCCACTTCGATTGCGGTGTGCTTGTCGCCGGCGCGCAGCGAGGTCACGACGGCAGTACCCGAAGCGACCGCCGAACGGAGCATCTTTTGCCAGGTGCCGGCGTCGAAAACCGGGCTCGAAATGCCGCGCGCTTGAAGCCACTCGCGCTTCCAGGCGACCGCCGTGTCGAACGCATCCGTCGCTTCCGTACCGAACAGCACGTCGAACGACAGCGGCCCGTGGGCGGCCTCGAGCTTCTGGCGCCGCTGGCGGCGGTTGCGCCGCGTCGGGCTCGAGAACGACGCGTCGTAGGCCGCGAACGTCTTGTAGGCGTTGAGGTCGATGTAGAGCGCCGTCTCGCGCGCGTTCTGGGATTGGCCGTGGACGCCGAGCGCATCGTAGAGGCCGCTGTCCTCGCGGACCTTTCGCAACAGCAGGATGTCGAGACCCACTTTGCTGAGCGCGTTGCACAGCGACGGCATGTCGTCGGGCGAGATCGCCCAGCCGACGGTGTTCGTATATTGCGCCAGCGGATAGACGAGCGGCACGGCCGCGCGCGTTCCGATGATGCGCTCGCGCCGCAGCGGCAGCAGCGTCATCGTCAGGCCGTCTCGGCGGATCGACGCGACCAGCGGCTCTCCGCCTTCGCGGGTGATGGCCTTGGCGGCCTGGCGCACGAGGTCGAATTGTTCGAACGCGCCCGCGCCGCCAACGCGCATGCCGACATCGTGCCACACCGGCTCGAGGGCCAGGATAGCGTCATAGCCCGATACGATTTCGATCTCGCTCATGGCGAAACGGCGGCCTCTGCAACGCGGCGCAAGCTGTGCGGATTTCCGCGCGGACTATCCACCACCAACGGTTGTGATTGCGTTAAATGAGGCCTCAATCGAGGCTTGCGACGGTCCCGTCGGGGCGAATCCCGAGTTGGGGCGCGATGCGGGCGATCACGCGCCCGGCAGTCGGCGCGGCGTTGCGGCCGGCCAGCACTTCGCCCGCCGTATCCGCGGTGCCCTTCGGCTCGAATATCAGGATCAGCACGAGGTACTTCGGTGCGTCCATCGGGAACGCAGCCAGGAACGACGAGACGACCGCCTTTTCCTGGTAGCCGCCGCGTCCTGGCATTTCCGCCGTTCCCGTTTTTCCGCCGACGCGGAAGCCGGGCACGTCGGCCCTCCGCCCCGTGCCGCCCTGCTCGGCGACATTCCGCCGGAGCAGTACGCCCATCGCCCGGCTCGTGTCCGCGCTGATGACGCGGCGGCCTGCCTCCGGAGGCGGCGCGCGCCCGCTCAGGTAGGTGGGCGTGACGGTGGTGCCGCCGTTGAGGAGGGCGGCGGTCGCGGCAGCAAACTGGATCGGCGCAACGGCGATGCCATGCCCGTAGGAAACGGTGATCTGCTCGACGCGTCCGAACTTCGGCGGCAACTGGGGCGCGGCCACGGGGCCGACCTCGGTGCGCATCGGGCTCATCAGTCCGAGCGACTCGAGAAACGCTTTCTGCCGCTCGGGCCCTTCACCGAGCGCGAGCAGGCCCGCGCCCACGTTCGAGGAGTGGAGGAACACTTCCGACACGGTGAGCGGCCGCCCCGACGCGTGCAGATCCTTGATGGTGAAGCGCCCCGCGGTGAGCGGCTGCGTCACGTCGATGACGGTGTCGGGCTTGACCCGCCCGCCGTCGAGCGCCATCGCAACGGTCTGGATCTTGAAGATCGACCCGAGCTCGTAGGTCGCCCCCTGGATCTTATCGAGGCGGCTCGGGTCGAGAATTTCACCGGAACGTGCGGGATCGACGCCGGGCAGAGACGCGGCCGCCAGCATCTCGCCGGTGCGCACGTCCATCACGAGCCCAGCCACGCCTTTCGCCTCGTACCGCCCCATGGCCGCGGTGAGTTCGTCTTCGAGCGTGTGCTGCACGCCGAGGTCGATGGTCAGACGGACGGGCATTCCCGTTCTGGGCGTGCCGCCGTGCGCAGGTTCGACGCCCACGGTTTCGTCGATGGTGCGCTCGATGCCGCCCGAGCCGCGATTGTCGATGTTGACGGACCCGAGCAGATGCCCCGCCAGCCGTTCGAGCGGGTAGGCGCGCCTGAGCTCGGTGCGGAAATCGAGCCCGGGCAGACCGAGATTGTGGATGTCCTGTGCGACCTTGGGCGGAAGCCCGCGGCGCAGCCAGATGAAGCGGCGGTTGCGATCGGAAAGCGTGCGGCGCAGGTCTCCGGCATTGAGCTCCGGTAACGCCAGCGACAGGCGCTCGGCGACATCGTCGACGCCGCGCACGAGCAGCGGGTCCGCATAGAGCGACGGCATCTCGATGTCGGTCGCGAGCAGCCGTCCGGCACGGTCCACGATGTCGGGCCGCGCGAAGCTCTTGGCCATCGGCTCGGTCAGGCTGGCGACGATTTCCGGACGCGGCGTTGCGGCCAGCCGCACGAGCTGGCCCGCCACCGCGACGAACATGAAGCCGATGCCGACGATGACGAGGCGCGTTCTGGGTTTCGCGACGGCGCGGCGGTTGACGTCAGCGCGATGCGGCTGTGCGGAGGGCGCGCCGGATTGACGGCCGCGCCGCCATGTGCCGCGCCAGCTCGCCTTCTGATCTCCGCCGCTCCTCCCCTTCGCGCCGCTCATGTCTGCCCCCGAGCGCCTTTAGAATTCCATCAGTCTTCCGAATGGAAGACCGACGAACGATCCGCCAGGGCCGCCATGGCTCTAGCGAGAGATGGTTCCGGTCTGGATCGTCGCGCCCGGCACGGTCTCGACGATCTGTCCGTCCGCAGGTGGCGCCAGCCCCTGTGCGCGCGCCAACGGCTCGATGCGCGCCGGTCGCAGAAGATGCGCCCGCTCCGCCTTGAGCACGGCGATATCGGAGCGCGCCTGATCGGCCTGGCGCTGCTGCTGGGCCACGCGCGCCTCGAGCTGCTTTGTCTCGTAGGAGAGCCCATACAGCAGGAACGCGCTCGAAATCGCGAGGAACGCGGCTGAGACGGTGACCGGATGCATGAACGATTTCCCCTCACACGCTTTACTGACGGAACGGCGGAAATTCAGGCTTTCGCGCCCCACGCGGGCGCGTCAGTGCGAATTCCGACGCGCAACCGGGCCGAACGCGCCCTGGGATTGGCGTCCGTTTCCATTTTGTTAGGTGTAATGCCGCGAGTGTTAACAATTCGGAAACTTGGGGCGTGAGACGGGGCAATCGGGGCCGGCGCATAGCGTGAGGCGCCCTCGGTCTTGCCGGAGCGCTCCTGCAGGAAGCGCTTCACGATCCGGTCCTCGGTCGAATGGAAGCTCACGACCAGGAGCCGCCCGCCGGGCTTCAGGATGCGCTCCGCGGCGGCGAGCGCCCGCTCCAGCTCCCCCAGCTCGTCGTTGACGTAGATCCTGAGCGCCTGGAACGTGCGCGTGGCGGAGTGCTTCTCGTCGCCGCGCGCCCGCCCGAGCACGCGCTCCACGATGTCGGCGAGCGCCTTCGTGGTGGTGATCGGCGCATCGCCCCGCGCCTTCACGATGGTGCGTGCAATCGCCCGCGAGCGCCGCTCATCGCCGAGTTCGAAGAGAATGTTGGCGAGGTCTTCCTCGTCCGCCGTGTTGACGATGTCGGCAGCCGAAGGTCCGGACTGCGACATGCGCATGTCGAGCGGCCCGTCGCGCATGAACGAAAACCCGCGCGCCGGATCGTCGAGCTGCATGGAGGAGACGCCGATGTCGAGCACCACGCCGTCGACGGCCGGATGTCCCGCATCGGCCGCGGCCTGCGCCATGTCGCTGAAGGTCGTAGGAACGAGAACGAGGCGCCCGGCCATGTCCGCAACCAGCCCCGCACCGTTGGCGAAGGCGGTCGGGTCGCGCTCGATGGCGATCACCCGGCAGGGCGCAGCCTCGAGAATGGCGCGGGTATAGCCGCCCGCGCCGAACGTTCCGTCAATGTAGGTTTCGCCCGCCGTCGGCTGGAGCTGCTCCAGCACATCCGAAAGAAGCACGGGAATGTGTGCCCGCACGTCCGGGTTCACCGGTTCCCCGCCGGTGCTCCTGGGCGTCATTCCCGTGCCCTCTCGTCGTCACCGCCGCTGCGGTGAGCGCTCCCCGCGCCGAAAAGTTTTCTGTGTTCCTGGGCTTTTTCCCGGGCTCGTGCGCGCCGGTCCTCGAAGGCTTGAGGGGCCCACATTTGAAACTTGTCGCCAAGGCCGACAAATGTGACCTGATCTTGAAGACCGGCATGACGGCGAAGGCTTTCAGGAACGACGATACGGCCGTCCCCATCGATGCCGAGAACCTGGACGTCGCCGTAGAGTGCGACAGAGAGCTCGTCTCGCTCGTCCGAATAGTCCGGCAAGCCCGCGAGAAGCCCGTCGATTTTTTTCGCAAGTCTCTCGCCGCCAGCATCGAGGGCCGGAGCATCGATCGAGGGGTAGCAGTAGATTCCGCCGGAGCTGTATCCGTCACGCTCGAGAACGGCGCGGAAGGGTGCTGGGATCGAGACACGCCCTTTGGCGTCGATCTTGTTGGTGAATGTCGAGACAAAGCGGTCCATCCCCTTCTTCGAGCCTCGCTTCTCAACGCAACAAGACGTGCTTCCGGGAAAACAGGCCGCGGGGTCATGGCGGAGCCATGGAACGAGCCCGGGGGCAGAAGCACGAACGACCAACAACGCTTGCCAAAATCTTCGGATGACGCGGGGGGATTGCCCCCGAATTGGGTGCCCGCGCCCGGGGCTGGGCCGTGGCGGTCGCTCGTGCTTCGGCCCTCTCTCGAAGCAGGCGCCAACACCACGGGCCCGTGCCCGGTGCGGTCGGGCAAATATGGGATGCCATGGTTCGGTATGGGCGTCAATGGATCGTTAAGGATTTACGGGGGTTCGCATGGCATTTTGCTCAGCATTCGTCGTGCCGCGCTTATCTCTAAAAATGACAAAAGCTGGGGTTAGAGGGATGCGATCGAGACCGGGTTGGCGGTTGAGGCATCGGGGAGATCGGGCCATCGGCGACGGAGAGGGCGCGGGGATCGGAAGCAGCGACGGACAACGCCGGCGGGCCATGCGCCAGCGTGCCATGCGCCGCCCGCTGACATCCCGCCTGCCGTGGGCCGGCATCGCCGTCGCGCTGGCCCTGAGCCTGAACATGAGCCTGAGCCCGATTGGACCGGCTGGCGCCGAGCCGGCCGTGGGCAAGCCGGTCGCCCCGCCTGAAACCGGCGGTGAGCGGATCACCCTGACCCCAGAGGGCAAGGCGCCTGTCTCGTTGCATTTCGCTGAGCAGGGCGCGGGCCCTCCGCTTCTCCTGCTGCATGGCCTGGGCGAGTCGAGCTTCACCTGGCACGACGTGCTGCCCGCGCTCTCAGCCCAGTTCCGCGTCGTCACGCTCGACCTCAAGGGCTTCGGCCGCTCCGACAAGCCGAACGACGAGGCTTACGGCGCCGACGACCAGGCCGCACTCGTCGCGAGCTTCATCGTCGCGCGTGGCCTGGAGAACGTTACGCTCGTCGGCCATTCTTTCGGCGGCACGGTTGCGCTCCGCACGGGCCTGGTGGAGGGCCTGCGAGGGTCAAGCCGCATCGCACGCATCGTCGTCATTGGCGCGCCGGGGCTCCCCCAATCGACCGCGCGCTACCTCGACCTCGTGAAGACGCCCGTGATCCCGGACACGCTGGCCGCTGGTCTCGCGCCCGAAACCCTGGCTCGTCTGCTGCTCAGCGAGGCCATGGGGGGCGATGCCAAAATCGACGATGCCGACGTCGAAGGCTACGCCGCCCCCTATCGCGACCCGGACGCCCTGCGCGCCTTCTTCGCCACGGCCCGCGCCATCGTCTCCGAAACGGATGCCAAGGCCGTCGCGAGGCGATACAAGTCCATCGACGTTCCCGTGCTGGCTGTCTGGTGCCGGAAGGATCCCATCGTGCCCCTCAAGGCGGGCCGCAAGCTGGCCGCCGCGTTGCCGCGCGCGAAGCTCACCATTCTGGAGGGCTGCCACCATCTTCCGCAGCACGAGCGGCCCGATGAGCTGGTTCGCCTGATTGAGAAATTCGCCGATGGCCCGCGCGCGCCGTAAGGGCCCCCTGCGGGAGAGGCTTGAGCCCGCCTCGCAGATGAACTAAGGCCGTCGAAGACCGCGAACGAGGAGAAGATATGAGCGACATTCGCTGCGTGTGCGCGATTGGATTGAGCGGCCAGCTCGGCCTCCATGGCGAGCTTCCGTGGGAAGGCGATCCGCGACCCGAGTTTCGGGCCGACGTCGAGCGCTTTTTCGACCTCACGCGCGGCCATGTGCTGATCGCCGGCCCGAAGACCATCGGCGCCGTACCGGAGTTTGCAGCGAAGCAAATGACGCTGCGCGTCGCCCGCTCGAGCGAGAAGCCCGAGGACGTGCTGGCGCAGTACGCCGACCGCGTCGTCTTCATCGGCGGCGGACCGTCGCTCTGGGATGTCTACGCGAAGTACATCATGCACTGGGACATCACGCGCCTGCCCTACGACGGCCCCGCCGATCGCTGGTTCGATCCGAAGTGGCTGCTGACCGGCAAGGGCCGGCCTCTCTAGGGCAGCATCTACCGCTTCTGCTCTGGGCCAGAAGCGGACTCAATCGGCAATTGTTTTCTTCATGTCAAACGCGACGATACCGTCGGATTGTGTTCGACTGGGTTGTCGCTCACCGACGAAGTGGAAGTCCGAACTGCCGTCGAGCTTGATTCGAAAGCTCTGAGCAAAGGACAGGCAATGGGCGACAGCTTCGTGTTCGCGCACGCCGCGAAGTATTTGCCGAACGCGTATGATATTTGGCTTCCCCAAGTGGGATTTGGTATCGAGTTCAAAGTCCGATACTCCATTTGGCCATCTCGACTCGCGCAGACGGGGCCAATGCTGCGAAAGCAACTCCTGCCGGCTATCGCAGGAGATGTGAGCCGTAAACTCCACCGTATAGTCTGCACACAATTGGGGAACATAGGGAACGCCTACAACCGGTCGGGCCGACCTATGAAATCGTTCGCGTTGGTCTAAAGGCTTGCGCGTCAGATCATCCAATCGAAGCAAGACGCCCGACGCCGGGTATCGGCGCATGTCAAGCTGATCCGGTTGGTTCCAGTAGAACGCGCATATCGTGGCCTCATCTGGATCATCCACGAGTGCAGTGGCTGCGCTATTGTATCCTTGCCAGGACGTTCCGAACCATCCCGAGAGAGCGCTCAACTGCTTCAATGTCGCGTAGGCCGCCAACGCCGGGTCAGCGGTATCGAGATAGTTGAATGCCTCAATCTTCCAGATTCCTTCGGGCATGATGTCGTATCGGCACCAGCCCTCGACGTGCAGTCGATGACCGAGCACACGCTCGAGCTCCTTGAGCGGGCGAGCAGTCACTTTACGCTTTTGGAATGCCCCGATGTGGACGTCTATATCCCACCACGCGACCACGCGTTGAGAGGACGAAGGCTCAGGATTTTGGCCGCTGCTCGTCATCGCTGAGCGAAATTGCTCGTTAGGCTATTAATTCTTCAACGGTCCAGTAACTTGCCGCCATAGGTAAAGTCACACCAGCTTAAATCTATAGGGCGGCTAACCTTTGGTTAAATGGAGGTTTCTCCGACTTCCGCCAAGAGTCAAAATAGACGGGCAGTAACCAATAGATGGAAGAGGTTGGCCGGGACCGGTCGTGAGGTGCCTCGGCATCGAGATCGGCGACGCGATCGAAATCGCCGGGAAGATCGATATCTGAGCGACTGACGCCCATTCCCCGATTTCGGACAAGGTCGGCGGCGCTCTCGCGTCGCCGATTGCATGATGTCGACGTCTATTGGGACTTAGCTGCTAAACGGCGCGCTCGCCTGCCATCGGCCACAAATTGCAGGATGCATTATTTGCCATGCGAGAACCGTGAGGCGAGACTCACGTCTCCCGCCGGTTCAGAAGCACAACCACGGTCCTAAGCAGGTCGCTGGCGTCCCGCCCTTGCAGGCCATCTGCGAGGAGTGGCACTCGATCATCGCCGATCCTGAATCGCAGGTGGTCTTCACTGGCCCCTTGGGTACGAGACCTCGCCCGGCGATCGTATTCTTGAGAGCGTTTTCCGAGAACAGCACGGCGGCATCGTGCGTGAAGTTGTTACCAATGGCCGCGACTCTCGTGCAATCGGCGGCCTGTGCCGTCACCGAAAAAGCCCACAGCGCAACTCCGGCTACCAAGCCCAACTTGAGACTCTGCATTTGCTCCCCCCTGTCAAATTCCAGGCCACTTCGAGGCTAGTCCACTGTTTGCCAGTTGCCAAGTGGCGGGCATCCAGGCGTGTCCTCTGTGAGCCAGGGCAACTTTTTTTGAGCCGAGGCTATGGGTCCTCGGTGCAACCACGCGTTTAGGTGGCAGCTCGAATTTTGGATAGCGCTACTCCGCGACTTCCTGGGCGGCGTGAAGGGAGACGATGCCGTCGACCTCATTCGCCGCGGAGCGCTTGAAGCCCTTGCCCTTGTTGAAGATGATGAGGTCGTTTCCTGCCTCATCGGCGAAGGCCATGCGGCCATCCGTGTAAACGCGCCAGGCTACGACCTTCGCCATCACCGGGAAGGCCGCAGCGCATTTGCCGCCATCGTCGAAGAATGTCAGCTTGTAGCCCTGCTCGACCGTGTCCTCGAATAGGGCAACAGTGCAGCGGTCATCGGCCTCGTTCGCCATGACGCCGACATCACCCAGCATCTCCGCCACCGTGCCGGGCGGCGCAAGCTTTTCGGCGGCGCCAACAGGTGCAGCGGCGGCAACAAGCAGACTTGCGGTGATAAGGCAGGCTCTCATGGCACTCTCACGTGGTTGTGCTCGGCGCTCCGGCATGAGCCGCGATTGGGGCGGAATTTGTTCGTCATCCACCATCGTCTCGCATGCGACACGTCGCCGAAACCGGCGCGACGTCCGTCGCTCCCCGCGCCAAACGGTGACCTTCGGAGCTGTTAGCGCCTCGGTCTCACTAAACCCAGAATTCACGTTCGACCAGAGGTCAGGCACTGATTACATCCGGCGGACGATTGCCCGCGCTCTCTGTCAGGCGTGCCACAGATGCTGCGCTCGCTCAGGTCCGCTATGGGCCAGCAGCAGTCATTAACTTCCGCACGTCCCGGCATCTTGCGCGCCAACTTCGCGTGGTATTGCTGCGTTTGGTAGTTCGCCAGATGCATCTGCCAGAATCGCAAATGTAAATGCGGTGCGATTCCTATAGGAAGCAGAAGGAATTTGCGCTTTGAATCCCGAAAAGCTTACTAAGTGGGCCAATGCCTGCTTGCGGATAAACCACCTCAACACACTCGTAAAGCGAGAGATTGAGGGCGGTGCCCTCGATCGTGCACATGATCTTAGCGAGCGGGCACGGACCGCAGCATGGACAATGTTCAACGAAATGATTGAAGCGGGCGCTTCAAAGCCAGGAGGCTACTGCGAACCCGACGCGAGCCCTGAAAAATCAAACTGACCTCGTCTTAGGTCTGCTACTTGCAGCGGGACAGTCACGTGGACTCAAATGGCTTTGAGTTGTCCGCTTCGGGTCAGAAGCAGCCATCTCGATACCCGCCCGATCAATCGTCGTCGCACTCGATCTTTTCGCGGTAATGGCCGCGCCGCCATTTGCGCTCGATCTCGCAGTTTGCCGGATAGACCGGCTCATCGGCGACGTAAGCGCCGTAGTAGGGGATGTAGACCTCATCGGATGAAGACCCATACGGGTCGCCGTACACATCCCGGTACTCGCCGCGCCAGTGGCGGTGCTCGTAATACGCGCCGTCGTCATAGTCGTCATCGTACCAGTCTCCACCCGCGATGACAGGCGAAGCGGCGGCGGCGAGCAATGTCAGAACTGCCACGATGCGTTTCATGTGACCATGCTCCCAAAAAAGCAGAACCGCAGTTGGCTTGATCAAAGTCCCGGATGCGGGACCTGTCAAATCAACTGCGGCTCTATGGTGCACGACCCTGTTTCAGGGTCCCAGTGCTGCGCCTGGATCCGAGTGCTGCGCCTGGATTAGTGGCGCGGACCCTTGCACTTGATGCGCTCGTAGTAGTCGCCGTCCTTCTCCCATTCGCGCTCGATCTTGCAGGGACCGTCGCGGAACTCCTCCTTCACATCCCGGCCCATCGGACCGTAGTGGGCGCTGATCCGGTCATAGATTCCAGGGCCGCCGGGGCCGCGCTGGCCGACCGGCTCCGAGAAGCTGTCGTCGCGGGCCATGAGCGGGGTTGCGACGAGCGCAAACGCAGCGGCCAAAGGAAGGATCGCTTTCATGATTTACTCCTGTGAGACGTGAGGTGTGGGTTGGGCCCCGACGTTGGTCTAACGCGTGGCGCCCGAAATGGTTTGGCGCCTCTGTTGAGCACCAAAATAGCAATGGAATACAATGATCTGTCGAAACAATGTCATCCGTTTCGACCAATCGCCGCAGGTGAGAAAAGTGCCAGCCGGCCTGTAAGCCGGGTTCTGTCGCGAACGGCCATTCATCTGGGACGCCCATTGCTGGACGCCTCGAGCAACCAACCCGGGTGACGGGCGTGAAGACGCGCCTTCGTGCCGGGTTTCCCCGCACGTGGCCACCCCTATTTGGTCTTGCTCCGGGTGGGGTTTGCCGTGCCGCTCCTGTTGCCAGTCGCGCGGTGCGCTCTTACCGCACCGTTTCACCCTTACCGCGCTGGGCCGAAGCCCGGCGGGCGGTTTGTTTTCTGTGGCACTTTCCCTGGGGTCGCCCCCGGCGGCCGTTAGCCGCCACCCTGTCTCCATGGAGCCCGGACTTTCCTCCACCGCCTCTCGGCGGCAGCGGCCGTCCAGCCGGCTGACAGGGGCACATAAGGGCGCTTATGCCCGCCGCGTCAAGGCGGAAGGCGTCACAGAGCATGCAGCCGACAGAAAGGCGCTCAGGGCGCTATCGGCTGGCGCTGGCGGCGGCGCTGGCTCAGTTCCACCGCGGCTCGCGTGAGCCCATGGACGCGCTTGGCGCGCAGCACGCGCTTCACCGGCTTGTTGCGCTGGGTCATCGGCTGCAGGAGAAGCGGCGCGGCGCTCGCCGATCCGTTGAGATGGGCTGCCCCGTTGACCGTATCCGCCGCCGCAGCGGCTGGAGCCGCCGTCACGGCAGCCGCCTCGGTCGATTGCGCAGCCCCGGCCATGCGCTGCCCGATCATGATCAGACGCGCGACGCGCTCGGCGGCATTCTGCAGGTACTCGCGCGATTTCAGGATCGCGACTTCGAGCGGCATCGGGTTGGCGGTCGCCGCGCCGAGACCGTCGATGCCGTGCTGGAACACGCCGTTCGCGTCATCGGAGAGCCCGCCGCCGATCGCCACCACCGGCACGCCATGACGGCGCGCGCATTGAGCGACGCCCGCCGGCGTCTTGCCGAAGGCGGTCTGGAAGTCGACGCGGCCCTCGCCCGTGATCGCGAGATCGGCGCCCTTCATGTAGTCGTCGAGGTTCGTGGCGGCGACGACGAGTTCGACGCCCCGTTTGATCGTTGCGTCGGTGAACGCGAGCAAGCCCGCGCCGAGGCCGCCGCCTGCGCCCGCGCCCGGCTGATCGGCAATGTCACGGCCGAGGTTGCGTTTGATCAGGTCCGCAAAGTGCGCGAGGTTGCGGTCGAGCATCTGCACCATCTCTGTGGTCGCGCCCTTCTGCGGTCCGTAAACCGCCGACGCGCCCTTCTCGCCGGTCAACGGATTGGTGACGTCCGACGCGATGCTGATCTTGATTTTCGCAAGACCCGGATTGACGGAGCGCATGTCGATCGCGTGAATCTCGCCGAGACCGCCGCCGCCGAGCGGCTCGGTGATCGGCGCGCCGTCCTTGTCGAGAAAGAGCACGCCGAGCGCTTGTGCGAAGCCCGCGCCACCGTCGTTCGTGGCCGAGCCTCCGAGCCCGACGATGATGTCTTCGATGCCGCGATGGATCGCGTCGGCAACGAGCTCACCCGTGCCGAACGTGCTGGCGCGAAGCGGATCGCGGTCGCTGCGCGGCACGAGCGGCAGACCCGAGGCTTCGGCCATCTCGATGACAGCCGTCTTGCCGTCGCCGAGCACGCCGTAGGACGCGAGCACCTTCTGGCCGAGCGGACCTGAAACGGCGCACTTGATGATCCGCCCGCCCGTCGCGTCCACGAGAGACTGCACGGTGCCCTCGCCGCCATCGGCCATCGGCACCTTCACGTACTCGGCGTCCGGCCACACCCGCTTGAGACCCGCTTCCAGCTCGGAGGCAACCTCGAGCGAAGTCAGGCTTTCCTTGAAGGAATCCGGGGCGATGACGATCTTCATTGGGTTCCCCTCTCGCAGCGTCTTGATATTTGTGCCCGGCTTCGACTTTGGTCGAGCTTGTGTTCACAATGCAACAAACATCCGCCGCGAGGCCAGTGTCCTGAGCCGCGACAGATGCGCTTGCTGATTGTACGAGAGAGCCACAGTTGAAGCCGTTTATGCGGTGAATTCAATTGTCAGGATTAATCACACAAACCGGCCATCTTTGCGGCTTTCGGGGAGCTGGAGCCGCGAAAGGGTGTCCAGGGTCGAGCGGTCCAGGCGCCCGTCCGTGCACGCCGGGCGGAAGTGAAGCTGGAAGGCCCGCAGGACCGTCCTGAGGTCGGCGTCGTAGGGCCCGTCGGGATCGACCTTGTATCCGTAGGCTGCGAGCAGAGCCCGCGCCCGCCTGACGTCCGCCGAGCGGGACTCGAGCGGCGGCCCAATGTTGTCTGCGTCGAACGGCGCCGGCGGAACCCAATGTCCGATGCCCTGCCCGTACAACCACGGCCAATCGAACTTCTCGCCCGGATCGATCTTGCGGCCGGGCGCGACATCCGAATGTGCGAGGAAGCGCTCGGGCGCAATATCATGGCGAAGAGCGAGGTCACGGCAAAGCGCCGCCACCGCCCGCATCTGCACGTCCGGAAATTCGGGGTAGCCGTGCATATGGCCCGGGTTCTGGATCTCGATGCCGATCGACGCCGAATTGATGTCCGTTTCGCCGTGCCACGAGGAAAGCCCCGCGTGCCACGCCCGCTTGTCCTCGGCCACCATCTGGACGATGCGGCCGCCTTCGTCGATCACGTAGTGGCACGAGACTTTGCAATCAGGGCGCGAGAGAACGTCAAGCGCGCGCTCGACCGTCAAAAGCCCGGTGTAGTGCAGGATCACGATCGACGGCGCGAAGCCGGGCCTGCGTGGCTCGATGTTGGGCGAGGGGTGAAGGTCGGCGACGAGAGAGCTGTCGGGCCGTTCGATGACGCTGACGTTCACGCCCGGTCCCCTTGGAGGCGGCGCCCGGCGAGGATCGCTTCATAGGCTGCGTTGATCGCCGCCAGCTTGAGCGTCGCGGCCTTGACGAGGGCCGCCTGCGCGCCGCGCGCAATCAGGCGGTCGGGGTGGAACCGCTGCACGAGATCGATGTAGCGCGTCCGGACTTCCTGCGCAGACGCGGAGGGATTGACCCCGAGCACGTCATACGGATCGTCGATCTCGCGCAGGAACGGCGCCTTGATCTTGCGGAATTCCTCGCAGGTGATGCCGAAGGTGTGCCCGACCGTGCGCAGAAACGCTTCCTCGGCCGGATGCATGATGCCATCCGCGCAGGCGATCATGAGCAGGCATTCGAGCACGCTGATCTTGAGATCGTGATCGTCCTTGAGCATGCGCGCGATGCTCTCGGCATAGTGCTCGAAGCCGGCCGTATCCTGGCTCGCCAGCTGGTAAAGTTGGCGAATGCGAGGGATCTCATGCGGGGCAGGTTCGAAGAAGCGCTCGAACGTCTGGCATTCGATTTTCACCGCCACGCCGTCCGCCTTGGCCATCTTGGCCGCAAGCGCGATGATCGCGGCCGAGAACGCGGCCGTCTGGTGGACGGGCTTCGGACGGATCAGATTGCCGAGGCCTGGCCACCAACGGCCAACGAAATCAGCCCAGCACGCGCGCCCGCCGCGGGGCCGCTCAGGTTCGCTATCAGATGGGAGGCTGTCGAGGGGCATGAAAGACCCATACCTGCTTCTGGGCCGGTGATGAAGGGTGTGATGAAGGGCATGGACTAAATTTCATGTTCGGCAGTTGACCTCGGCTGATGGCACCGATAGCCACGGCTGATCGGGCCACGGAAATGGTTGGGCGAATGGAGCGCGAGCGCGGCGGTTGGCAGTTCTGGATCGACCGCGGCGGCACCTTTACGGACATCGTGGCGGTGACGCCCGAAGGTCGTCTGTCGGCGCTCAAATTGCTGTCGGCCGCGCCGCATCTCTATGCGGATGCGGCCACCGAGGGCATCCGGCGATTTTTGGGTCTGCCGCCCGGAGCATCGATCCCGGCCGGCCAGGTTCGCGCCGTCAAGATCGGCACCACGGTCGCCACCAACGCGCTGCTCGAACGCAAGGGCGCGCCGACTGTGCTCGTCATGACCGCCGGCCTCGAAGATCAGCTCGAGATCGGCACCCAGGCGCGGCCGGACATCTTTGCCCGCCGCATCGTCAAGCCGGACATGCTCTACGGGCGCGTGATCTCCGCATCCGAGCGCGTGCGCGCCGACGGCCACGTGGTGACGCCGCTCGATGAGGCCGCGCTCGCCGCCGATCTCGCGGCGGCACGCGGCGAGGGCTACGCGAGCGTCGCCATCGTCTTCATGCATGCTTACGCGTTTCCGGATCACGAGCTGCGCGCCGAAGCGCTCGCCCGCGAGGCAGGCTTCACGCAGATCTCCGTCAGCCACGCGGTCGCGCCCCTGATCAAGATCGTGCCGCGCGGCGACACCACTGTCGCCGACGCCTACCTGTCGCCTATTCTGCGCGCCTACACGGAAAGCGTCGCGCGCGCCTTCACGGGAGAGCTTGAAACGCGGCTGGTGTTCATGGCCTCGTCCGGCGGGTTGAAGACGCGCGCGCACTTTTTCGGCCGCGACGCAATCCTCTCGGGCCCCGCGGGCGGCGTCGTCGGCGCCGTCGAAACGGCAAGGCGCGCGGGTTTCGATCGCGTCATCGGCTTCGACATGGGCGGCACATCGACCGACGTCTCGCATGCGCACGGCGTCTACGAGCGCACCTTCGAAACCGAGGTCGCGGGCGTGCGTCTCTGCGTGCCGATGCTGCGTATTCACACGGTTGCGGCCGGCGGCGGATCGATCCTCAAGTATGAGGCCGGACGCTTTCAGGTCGGGCCGGAAAGTGCCGGCTCGGATCCGGGGCCTCTCTGCTACGGCCGCGGCGGGCCGCTCACCGTGACCGACGCTAACGTCATGCTTGGCAAGCTCGACCCGGCATTTCTGCCGCGCGTGTTCGGGCAGTCAGGCGACGCGCCGATCGACGCGGCGCGCGTGCGGCAGGCTTTTGCGGATCTCGCGCGGACGATCGGCAACGGCCGCTCACCGGAGCAGGTGGCCGACGGGTTCATCCGCATCGCCGTCGAGAACATGGCGAAGGCGGTGAAGAAGATCTCCGTCGAGCGCGGCTACGACGTCTCTCGCTACCTTCTGAACGGCTTCGGGTCGGCCGCCGGACAGCACGTGTGCCTGATGGCGGAGACGCTCGGCATGAGCCAGGTGCTGATCCATCCGTTCTCGGGTTTGCTGTCGGCCTACGGCATCGGCCATTCGGTGGTCCGCGCCAGCCGGCAACGCACGCTGGAAGTCCCGCTCGACACGGCCGGGCTCGCAGCCGCGCAGGCGGTTGCGCACGCGATGATCCGCGAGACGGCGGATGAGCTTGCGGACCAGGGCGCGCGCGAGGTCGCGCGCTCGGAGACCACGCTCCACCTGCGCTACGCGGCAACCGACGTCGCGCTGCCTGTATCTTTCCCTCCTGGGTCCAAGGAGGGGAACGGCGACACGCAGATTGCCGCGCTTCAGCGCGCCTTCGAAGCGGCGCACGTGCAGCGCTTCGGTTTCAGCTCGCCCGAAAAGCCCATTCACATCGCGATGGTCGAGGTCGAAAGCGAGGCCCCGCGCGAGCCGCTGATATCCGCGCACGAGCAGCCGTCCGCCCCGGCATCCGCCGCGGCACGGACGCGCTTCTTCTCGAACGGCGCCTGGCATGAGGCAGGCGTGTGGCGGCGCGACGAGATCGCATCAGGCCAGACGATCCCTGGCCCCGCCATCGTCGTCGAGACGAACCAGACCGTCGTCGTCGAGCCCGGCTGGACGGCGGAAATGACCCTCGGCCGCGATCTCGTCGTCACACGTCTCGCTGCCGCCTCCGAGAGAAACAGCAAGCGCGTTGACATCGGCGATCGCGCGGACCCGGTGCTCGTCGAGGTCTTCGGCAACCTGTTCATGGGGATAGCGGAGGAGATGGGCGAGGCGCTGCGCGCGACAGCCCAATCCGTGAACATCAAGGAGCGCCTGGATTTCTCGTGCGCCATCTTCGACGCGTCGGGCCATCTGGTGGCCAACGCGCCGCATGTTCCCGTCCATCTCGGCAGCATGGAAAGCGCGGTCGAAACGGTGATCCGCGAGCGTGGCCACGCCTTTGCGCCCGGCGACGTGTACATGCTGAATGCGCCTTACGACGGCGGCACGCATCTCCCGGACATCACCGTCGTGAGCCCCGTGTTTCTGCCCGGCGCGAGCAAGCCGTCGTTCTACGCGGCGAGCCGCGGCCACCATGCCGACATCGGCGGCATCGCGCCCGGCTCCATGAGCCCGGACGCGACGTCGATCGAGCAGGAGGGCGTCTACATCGACTGCGTACCGCTCGTGCGCGGTGGCGCATTCCTTGAACGCGAAACCTTCGATCTGTTGACGCGCGCGCGCTATCCCGCGCGAAATCCGGCCCAGAACATCGCTGACCTCAAGGCCCAGGTGGCGGCCAACACGCGCGGCGCGGGCGAGCTGATGCGGCTGGCATCGGAATTCGGCGCCGATGGCGTCGCGCGCTACATGGGCCATGTGCAGGACAACGCCGAGGAGGCCGTCCGCCAGCTCATCGGCCGCCTCGACGACGGCCACTTCCGCGTCGAGACGGACGACGGTTGGGCCATCGAGGTGCGGGTCACGATCGATCGCGCCCGCCGCGCGGCGAAGGTGGATTTCACCGGCACGTCGCCGCAGCAGCCCACCAACGTCAACGCGCCCGCTCCGGTGGCGCGCGCCGCCGTGCTCTATGTTGTCCGCGTGCTTCTCGACGCGCCCATCCCCCTCAATGCGGGTTGCCTGCGGCCCATCGAGATCGTTCTGCCGGAAGGCTCGATGCTGAAGCCGGTCTTTCCGGCCGCCGTCGTTGCCGGCAACGTCGAGACGAGCCAAGTCATCACGAACGCGCTGTTTGCGTCGCTCGGCGCCATGGGCTCGGCGCAGGGCACGATGAACAACCTCACCTTCGGCAACGCGCGCGTGCAGTACTACGAGACGCTGTGCTCCGGCGCGCCGGCGGGCTTCGATGCCGACGGCAAGGGCTTCGACGGTGCCGCCGCCGTGCATGTCCACATGACGAACACGCGCCTGACAGATCCCGAGATCCTGGAAACCCGCTACCCAGTGCTGCTGGAGCGCTTCGCGATCCGCCGCGGCTCGGGCGGCAAGGGCCGATGGACGAGCGGAGACGGCACGCTGCGCGTCATCCGGTTCCTTGAGCCGATGCGCGCCGCGATCCTGTCCGGTTTTCGCCGCGTGCGCCCGTTTGGCCTCGCGGGCGGCGCGCCGGGCGAATCGGGCCGCAACGCGGTTCTGCGCGCCAACGGCACGGTGGAGAAGCTACCTGGCTGTGCGAACGTGGAGCTCGCGGCGGGCGATGCGATTGAGATTTCGACGCCGACGGGAGGCGGCGTCGGAAAGCCGTAGCGACGCGGCCAGGCTCAGCGGCTCAGCCTGCGCAGACGATCACTTGTGGCAGCATTTGTCGATTGCCTGCGCCGGATCGTAGTGATGCAGCAGGCGATAATCGTCCCAGCCCTGGTTGCCTTCGCACATGATGATCGCGGCATTCCGCAGCGCGGCTCCGTGCGTTCCGCACTTGAAGAGCACCATCGACAACACGTCCCAGAATGCGCGCGGCTGCTCCGTCTTGAACATGATGTTGAAGTGGTCGTCGCACCCCTTCTCGATGACGGTAAAACACTTCACCAGGCACTTGTCCTGGGCGAGCACGGCGCACGCCTCCCGCACGGCGCCGAGGTCGAGACCGGGCGCGCGATCGGTATGAATCTGGATGCAGAAGTCGGTCATGAGAGCACCGGAACCGGACGCTTGAGCGCGCGAGGTTGCCCGGCCGGAAACGGCTCGCCATGACGCCACCCGAAGCACAAAGGTCGCGCCGCCGCTCGTTGCTGTCCGTTCAGGTCCAGTCTCCCTTGATGAGGCCGCAGCCGGATGAAGCCCGGCTGATGACCAACATGGGGGCTAGGGTCGCCGTGTCCAACTCCCCCAGCCGTTTTCGGCAACATGTTTGGCGCCATGCACCGCGTCTTGTTGAGTACCGTGTTCGACACCACGCGTGCGATCCACAACTGCGCCGCACACCGCCGGTGCTGCCGAGAGAAAGTCCAAGGTCTTTCAAAGCATGCCGTGGCGGGCACGAAAAGCAGGGGCGGCCGGATTCCAGTCGCGAGCGTTCGCAGGGACACACCTGGCCGGCTGTCGCAAGGCCGCAAAAAGTGGCCGCTTGCCCTGGTCATCCGGAAGCGGGATCATACATTTAGGAAAGCCGCGGCTGGCGGGCCGCGGCGGAGCGAACTCATGGCGGCTGTCTTTCTTCGGCAAGCACGGCGTTGGGTCTTGGCGGTGGCGGTTGCAGCCTCTGCCGCGACGGGCCTTCGTGCGGGCGACGAGAACGTGTCTCCCGATGCCGATTTCACGGTCCGTCAGATCACGCAAGACCTCTTCAAGGCGAAGGCGGGAGAGCGGCTGGACTACGCCGGGCGCGATCTCACCTACCTCGATTTGTCCGGCCTCGACTTCAAGCAGGCGAGCCTCGCGCGCACCGATCTCTACGGCGTGGATTTCACAGGGTCCAACCTCAAGGGCGCCGACATCTCCCACGCGCGCCTCGACCGTGCCGTGCTGATCCGCGCCGATCTTTCGGGCGCAAATCTGAGCGGCGCCTCGATCTATCGCCCCACCGTCTATTCCGACATGCACAACAGCTACGCCGACGCGCCCCGGTTCGCGGGATCGAATCTCACGGGCATCCGCGTCCAGGCGGACCTGTCGGGCGCCGATTTTCGCGGCGCCGATTTGACGTCCGCGAATTTCAGCCCGCTTGAAGGCCGCCCCGGACAGGGAACGCTCGTGACGCTCGCGAGAAACGTTCTGAAGTCCTGCAATTTTTCGGGCGCCACGTTGCGCCGGGCCGATCTCACGCGCGCGGTGCTGACCTTTTCGAGCCTCGTCGGAGCTGATCTGACGGGCGCCAATCTGTCTGAGGCCGATCTTTCGAAGGTCGATTTTTCGGGCGCTAACCTCTCCGGCGCAAACGTGACGGGCGCGGATTTCGACGGCGCCAACCTCGCGGGCGTCAAAGGTCTGGAAAGCGTCAAAGGGATGGATCAGGCGGTCAATCTCGACAAAGCGTTCCGCTAAGCGAGCGCGACCCGGCGGGCGCGCAAGCGTCACGATGCCGAGGCCACGCGCAGCTCAGCGCCCGCGTCGATGGTTTCGATATGCAACGGCAGGTGGACCGTAAAGCGCGCCCCGCCCTCCGGAGAGCACGAGATGAGAATGTCGCCGCCGTGGCTGCGCGCAATCTGGCGCGCTCTCACGCACGCCTCGCGTTCCGGCGCGCGCTGTCCTTGCGGCGCTCGGCGATAGGCACGCGGTTCGAACACCTTGCTGCGCTCGGCACGCGGCACGCCCGGGCCATCGTCGTCGATATGCACGGCCACCAGCGAGCTGCCATGGTCGATCCGCACGATCGCACGCGATCCCGACGCTAGGGCGTTGGTGATCAGGATCTGGAAAAGCTGAAAGATCGCGGCGGGATCTCCGAGCGTGTAGACGTCCGGCTTGAGATCGGCCAGATCCGTTCGCCCATGTCGCTTGCCCGTCTGGGCGAGGAGCGCGCTGAGGTTGACCGGCTCGACGCGGTTCGGTGGCTTCTCGTCGGCTTTCGCCAGCGCTTCATCGAGCATCTGCACGAGCGCGTCGGTCTCGGCCTCGGCCGCGATCTCTTCGGTCACCGCCTCGACCTGCTCGGCCCGGTTCTTGAACTCCCAGCCGATCACGCCGCCGAGAAGCGCCAGCGCGACGCCCCAGAACATCGCCTTCGGCGCGATTTCGGAATGCGCAAGAACATCGCCGGTCCAGGCCAATGCCGTCGCGGCAACAAGACCCGCACCCAAGAGCAAGCCAGCGATCGCGCGTCGCGCGAACATGGAAATTCGTCCCCCACGGCCGGCAGAATTGCCCGCACGTGAGAAGAAGCTAGAGGGTGTGTCATTAGAAAGTGTTACTAAAGTCCGCATACGCCAGATCGGCAGGCCGCGACAAAAGGGCCGGCTGGCAGCCGGCCCCCGTCGTGTCGGCCTGAAAGGCCCGTTTTTAGGCCTGCGGAGCCCCCGTCGCGTCGCCGGGTTCCGCCGGGCGATTTTTTCTGTCGGTCATGAACTGGTCGAACTCCGCCCGGTCCTTCGCAAGGCGCAGCCGCTCCAGGAAGGACCGGAAGTCGCGCTGCTCGTCTTCGAGCCGGCGCAAAGTCTCGTCGCGATACTCGTCGAACGCCCGATTGCCCGACGACCCGCGGGACTCCCAGGCAGCAGCGCGCTGCTTCCACGATCCGCGACCGTGAGAGCCGCAACCCCAACCGCGGTCCCAACCTCCAGGTGTCCATCCTCGTCCCATGCGTCCGCTCCATAGAAGAAATGCCAGGACAGCAAGTCCCAGCGGCCAGAAGACAATGAAGCTCATCACCATCAGCGCGAGCCATGCCGGCCGCCCGATGTCGTCGAGTTTCAGAACCATGTCGTGCATCGCCGTGGTCCCCAAAATGTGAGTCCTCAGATGTGAATGTTTATCACATTAACATAAGTGTATCAGCCCTGGCCCTTCGTCAAGAGGGGCGCACTGCGGGAGCGCAAAAAAGAGAAAGCGAG
This sequence comes from Hyphomicrobium sp., assembly GCF_019744875.1. Taxonomy (GTDB): domain Bacteria; phylum Pseudomonadota; class Alphaproteobacteria; order Rhizobiales; family Hyphomicrobiaceae; genus Hyphomicrobium_C. The sequence continues at coordinate 116,823 of NZ_JAIETU010000017.1, forward strand.
CGCTCCAGCGTGTGAGGGCGGCGCTTTTCAACGTGGTGGTTATGAGCCCCGCGTTCCAGGGCGGGCAGGACAGGCGATTTGCGATCCTGCCTGTTCCGGCCGGAACTGCCGCGGGAGCTGCGCTGCGGTTCTGTCGCGTCTTCGATCGAAGGTGTGCAACCGCGGGCGTGTCCCGCGAAATGGAGCGAACCCAATGCTGCCATTCCAACGCTCGAGCCGATTTCGCCGTGCGCAGGTTTCACTGTGCTTCGGCTTGCTGGCATGTTCCGCGCTCGCCGGTCCCGCACTCGCCGGCATGACGCAGGATCTCGCGGACTGCACGGCGGCCGACCGCAAGACGAGTGCCGACGCGTGCACGCGCGTCATGAACAGCGGACGCCTGCCGCGCGAGCAGATTTACATCGGCCACTTCAACCGCGCCTGGTCGTACTTCAACGCGGGCAACTACGAGAAGGCGCTGGCCGACTTCGACAAGTCGATCGCCGCGAACCCCGCTTACGCTGACACGTACTTCAGCCGCGCTGTCGTCCAGCATGAGCGCGGTGCGCGCGATCAATCGCTGGCCGATCTCGACCTCTATCTCGAGAAGAAGGGCAGCTCCGCCGAGGCGCATCGCAATCGGGCTCAGGTTTTTCGCGCGCGTGCCGAATACGATCGCGCCTTCTCCGAACTGCAGCGCGCCACCGCGCTCGATCCGGCGGATGCCAAGGCGACGGCGATGCGCGCCATCGTACTTTCCGATCTCGGCGAGCAAGCCCCCGCTCAGATCGAAGCCGACAAGGCCGTCGCAGCGATGCCGGGCGAAGCGTTGGTGTTCTATGCGCGCGCCTATCTCGCCGTGCGCGCCAAGAGCTTCGACGCCGCAACGGCCGATCTCGACAAGGCCATCTCCCTCAAGGAGACGTTTCCGCAAGCCCACGCCTTGAAGGGTGAGGTCCAGGAGGCGCGAGGAGACACGTCGGGCGCCATCGCCAGCTATCGCCGCGCGGTGGAGATCTCATCGAAGTCGATCGATGCGCGGGCCTCCCAGGACAAGGCGCGCGTCCGGCTCTCGGCGCTGGGGGAGGACGTCGCGAAGGCTCCCGCAAAGGTCGCCGCGTCCACGGCTTCGGAACCGGCACCGAAAACGGCGCACGCGCCTGACGCAACGGAATGCCGCCGCTTCATTCCATCGGCGGAAACAACGATCGCGATCGATTGCCCGAAGTAAACGGCGCAAGGTTCGCGGATTGCGCGCGGGTTGCGGCCTAGGCAGCTGCCGTGTCGCGATCCGTGTCCGTCTCCGGCGTTGAGGCGGACGGCGCCGTGCCATGCACAAGCATGTCCACGAGCTTGAGCGCGGAGACCGGAGCCGACAGCAGATAGCCCTGCAACTTGTCGCATCCGATGGAGACCAGCATGTCCCGCTGGTCGGCCGTCTCGACGCCCTCCGCCGTGACCGACACGCCGACGGCATGCGCCATCGTGACGATGGCTTGCACGATCGAGCGGGACTGCGCCGATTGGCCGAGATTGCGGACGAATGAGCGGTCGATCTTGATCCGGTCAACGTCGAGATTCAAAAGCATGCTGAGCGACGAATAGCCGGTGCCGAAATCGTCGAGCGCCACGCGCACGCCGTGCGCGCGCAGAGTTTTGAGGCAACCGCTGGACGCGCCATGCTCTTGCAGCAGCGTGCTTTCGGTGATTTCGATTTCGAGCCGCTGCGGCGGCAGGCCCGTCGCCGCGAGCACATCGAGCACGCGCTGGGCGAACCCCGGGTGGCGGAACTGCATGGCGGAGACGTTCACCGCCACCGTCTCAAGATCCCAGGCCCGCGCGGTGTCGCACGCTCTCGCGAGCACCCATGCGCCGAGCTTATCGATCAGCCCGCACTCTTCCGCGAGAGAGACGAACACGAGCGGAGGCACCGCGCCAAGCGTGGGGTGGTTCCACCGCGCCAGCGCCTCGACGCCGCACAACGTCATGCTGCTGGCGGCAAAGAGCGGTTGATAGACAACTTCGAGATCGCGTCCGCTTTCGAGCGCCTGGCGCAACTCCATCTCGAGCGCGTGACGGCGCCCGACGATTTCGCTCATCTCGCCGGTAAAGAACTGGGCCCGCTGTCCACCGTCGCGCTTGGCCTGGTAGAGCGCGATATCGGCCTTGCGGGAGAGCTCGCTGCGTTCGGTGCCGCATGCGGGCGCCATCGCGACGCCGATGCTCACGCCGACCATGGCCTGGCTGCCCAGCACGTTGAAGGGTTTCGAAACATGCTCGACGATCTTGTGGCAGGCGTCTTCGACGTCTTGCTGGCTGTAGGCGTCGAGCATGACGAGGGCGAATTCGTCCCCGCCCATGCGCGCGACGATGTCGCCCGGTCCGAGCACGGAGCTGAGCTGCGCGGCGACCTCGCGGATGAGCGCGTCGCCGGCGGCGTGCCCGAGCGTATCGTTGACCTGCTTGAAGCGGTCGAGATCGAGGAACATCAGCGCAAGCTGCGTTTTGCCGGAGCGCACGTCTTCCAGCGCCGTTTCGAGGCGGTCGTTGAAAAAGGCCCGGTTGGGAAGCCCGGTCAGGGTGTCGTGGAACGCGAGGTGCATCGCCTGCGCTTCGCTGGTCTCGAGCTCGGAGTAGGTCTGCCCGAGGCGGCGGATAAGGATGCCAATGGCTGCACCGATCGCGAACAAGCCCGCGCCGAGTACCGGGAGCAGATCGGACAGGATCGTCGCCCCCGGAAGCTTGGGTGACCAGATGAAGTAGCCGATGACGGTGCCCGATCGGTTCGTCAGCGGATACGACTGCTCGGTGGCGTCGATATCGTTCGAGGCGGAATAGCGCACGCCGTCGAGCAGGTAAGTCGTGGCGAGGTCGAACAGGAAGTTCCGGTCCAGAAAGCGGACGCTGACGATGAGCGTCTCGGCTCCCTGCTCCTGCGTGACCTGCTTCGTGTGGGGCAGCAGCGGCATGGCGCTGATGATGGCCGGGCGCTGGTCGATGACGCCGAGGTCTTCCATGCGCGGCATGCGCGCCTGTCCCGCATCGAAGGCGTCAATGGCCCCGCGCGCGATGGACTGGCGGAGTTGCGTGATGAGGTTTCGGATCGCCGCGCTGGCCAAATCGCCGTTCGTGTCCAATTGATGCCCGTCGGCCATCGCATAGATCACGCGCTGCTTGGCATCGACGATGTAGACCCGGTCGTGCTTGAAGTAGTCGTACATCCAGACGCCGAGATTGATGTCCACCCAGGTGCGGTTGAACACGCGCGTGTTGGTGACGGCCTCGTCCCAATGCGCAACGCTCTCCTGGTCGTAAGGAATCTGCTGCTCGCTCTTGGACAGCGCAAGGGCAACGGTCTGCTCCAGCCGTTTCTGGAAAAGCTGGTCGCTGCGCGTGGCCGACCACAACGCGAAGCACGCGACCAGAAGCGCAATCAGCAACACCATCAGGCCGCAGCCGATCGTCAGCCCCCGCAACGGCCGGGGCGAGCGCGATGCTTTTGCAGCACCCGGCAATGGTGCGAAACTTCGGAGAGACGCGGTCACAGGGTTCCGTCCGACACAAAGACTGACGGCAAACAATGCCTGTAGAAACTTAAGGGAATCCCGCGTGAACATGGTGAGGAAGCGGTAAATGCCTGCTTCGTTTCACCCCCGCCGTTCCCGAAATCCGGTGGCGCCGCGCGCGGGATGAGCCGGGACGGTATTCTGTAGAAAATCCGCAGGCCATCTGATGGAGCGGCTCGGCGCGCGGCGCGGCCCCGAAGTACGGGCAATGCGGCGGCCAGCCGGTCGCCTGCCCCGGTTCGGCCGGATGTGCGAGCGGACAACGGACGCCCTTGCGCTGTCTCCCGGGACGAGGGAAAAATACCTAGACCAAGGAGACCCAATGCCAATCATCAAGGCTAACGCCCTCTTAACACCGACTGCCTCGTGGGCCACGAGTATCCGGCTGGTCGCTGCGCTGCTCGTTTTGGCGGGCGCCGGGGCTTTCGCGCGCGCGTCCGCCGCGCCGCCGCCGATGGCCGAGCTTTGGAACGGCGCTGAAATTGAATGGCGGAATGTCGGCCCGGGCATTCAGGAGTCGACGCGCACGGGCAAAACCGTGGTCATGGTCTTCCACGCTTCCTGGTGTGCCTCGTGCAAGCGCTATCGCCAGGTCTGGAAAGACCCCGGCGTGGTCGCCGCGGCGCGCGATCTCGTGATGATCCTGGTCGATGTTGATACCGAACCGAACGCAAACGGCGCATTCTCGCCCGACGGCACCTATGTTCCGCGCACCATCTTCTATTCGCCGGAAGGGGATGTCATGAAGGACTTGCGCGGCAAAGACCCCGAGTATCCGCACACCATCGACCTCGACGATCCGGCCGAGCTGCGCACGCTCATGCAGAAGGCGGCCAAATCTGCAGCCGCGCCCGCCATGCCGGACAAGCGCGCCGAGAACTGACGGCATTCGAAAACGGCAGGCGCGGAAGCGCCCGCGCCATATTTCCGCGGCTCCGCAGCACGATTGATTTGGGAAAACCGCGCATGGACTTCGGCCAGAAGTTTTTCATCTACTGCGAGCGCGGAAGCGATCCGTCATTCTGGGCTGAGCCGCTCAATGCCGTGACGAACGCCGCGTTCATCATCGCGGCCGCTGTCGCAACGCGCGATTATTTCGCGATGCCGGCGGAACGCAGGCGGGTGTCCGCGCTGGTCTTGATTGCGATCACCTATGTCATCGGCGTCGGCAGCTTCCTGTTTCACACCTACGCGACGCGCTGGGCGCAGCTCGCCGACGTCATCCCGATCGCGACCTTCATGCTCGTTTACCTGGCCGTGCTCTTGCGGCGCTTCTTCCGCTTGAGCTGGATCGGAATTGCAGTCGGCCTTGCACTCTTTGTCCTGGCGTTCCAGTACGCCGGAACCATTCAGTGCGCGCAGGGCGAGCTGCTGCCGATCACGGCCCGCAAGGGCGCGCGCTGCCTCAACGGCACGGCCCAATACGTGCCCGCCTTCCTCGCTCTTGTGCTGACGACGATCGGCCTCGCGATCGTCAGGCATCCGGCGTGGAAAACCCTCGCCGCGGCAGCCGGAGTCTTCCTTCTGTCGATGACCTTCCGGACGCTGGACCTGGAGCTCTGCGAACTGACGGCCTACGGCGGCCATGTTCGCGGCACGCATTTCCTCTGGCACAGCTTGAACGCGCTGACCCTCTATCTGCTTTTGCGCGCCATGATCCGCTACGGCGCGCCCCGACCGGCGGAGTGAGCCGCCTTGAGTTGCCTAGCGGCTAAGGGCATAAAGGCCGCCCGCCCCCTCGGCGCGGCGCCCCGCACGCGGACGTGGTGGAATCGGTAGACACACAGGACTTAAAATCCTGAGACGGCAACGTCGTGAGGGTTCGAGTCCCTCCGTCCGCACCAACAAAATCAACGAGATATGGATTGGAGAAGATTCCGGTCGGGGTAGCAAATGCCCTCGGGGTAGCACTGGGGTAGCAGATTGCTTGACTGGCTGACAGCGACTTGAAGCGTAAGAGATCGGCTGAGGGTGTCATTGCACCTCCAACTCGCGGAGCCGATCACCTTGGAATTGAAACCTTCTGCAGAAGCTCGAACAGCCAGGCCACCCCGCCGTCCCTCAGCGCTGCATTGGAGGCAACAGAACGGATCTTGTCGCGCCGGGCTGGCAGAGGCGACTTGACGGCGACTATTCCGAACCGGGCGGCGTGTGCCGCAACAAGTTTCTTGGGAAGCGCCGCGATCAGGTCGCACTCTGCGATGATTGCAAGTGCCATTGAGAAGTTCGGGACCGTCAGCTCGATCCGGCGCTTCAGTCCCCGTTCTGCGAGCGAGGCATCAACAAAGCCGTGAGCATCGCCAGTCATCGAAACAAGCAGATGTCCCGTCTCGCAGAATCTCTTCAGGCTTAGCGACCTGGCGTAAGGGTGCTTCGCACGCGCTGCGATAACGAATTCCTCCTCATAGAGAACGTGATCCGTAAATCTGGCCGGGGTTTCGTGAATCGGCACGATCGCGACGTCGATAACGCGAGCTTCAAGCGCATCGAGGGCCGGTTGCCAGGCGCGCTCGTAGGGCACACCGCCCTCAGGAAGCAATTGGCGCAGCGCGATATCGATCAACGGTCCCTCACGTCTGACCGCCTGCAGAAGTGCCGGCAGGATGGCAGCCGACACACCGTCCGGTGCACCTATGGTGAAACGGCGCCCAGACGATCTGGGGTCGAAGGGCTCAGCTGTCGCAAGGACGCTGCGGACCTGCGCGAGGATGTCGGCAATAGGCCTCGCGAGTTCGGTCGCTCGCTCCGTGGGCACCACGCCTTTGGGCGTTCGGAGAAACAACGGGTCATTGAGCACGCGTCGAAGGCGCCCCAGCCCGTGACTGATGGCCGACGGCGACAAGTTCAACCGCTCGGCCGCCCGGCCGACATGGCGCTCGCGGAGCACGGCCTCGAACAGCACGAGCAAATTGAGGTCAGTTCTGGAGAGGTCGATTTCATTCAGCATATCGATGAAATCGTATCATTGGATTCATAATCTAGCCAACCCCATAAGAGCGCAAGACACGCGCTGACTAAACAAACCGGAACATCTCATGCAGCAAACACCCATCGTAACGAGACGCTTGGCGCTCGCAGGAGGAACGACAATGGCATTGTCAGCAGCATTGCCCGCCGGGGCGGGAGGCAGCGGCGCGGCGGCGGGGCTCATCCGTCTTGCGGAACAGAAAAACGCGGCATTCATGCGCGGCGACATGGATGATTGGGCAGAGATGACGCGCACCGCGCCTGATTTCACACTGATGCAACCGTTCGGGGGGCCGGCCACTCACGGCTTTGACAGGAGCGCTCAGAGGCTGGACCAGCTGTCGCGGTACTTCCGCAACGGTAAAACCACACTCGAAGTCGCGCAGTTCTACGAAGTCGACACAATGGTCGTTCTCGTGATGATCGAGCGCCAAACGGCCGAGGTTGGCGGTCTGCCGAACCAGGACTGGTCCTTGCGGGTAACTGAGGTCTATCGCCAGCACGGGGCCGAGTGGCAGTTGATCCATCGCCATGCCGACCCTTTGGTGCGCTCTGTAACTCTGCAGCAGGCAGCGGCCTTGGCTCGCGGAAACGCGTGAACCCATTAAGTGACCAAGCTCCCGGCTGGCGTCAGCAATCTTCGCGCCCGCGAACCCTATGCTGCGGCGGCCAACACCGGTGGTATTCCATGAAAGATGCTTATGACCCTCACGGGGCTGCGCTGCTCGACTGCTTTCGCGGCGACAAAGACGCCGTGCTGATTTGCTACCAGGATAGCACCCGAGACGATGTGCCTGCTGCGTTCTGGCTGCGGGAACATATCGAACCGCTCGAAGCGCTGGCTCTCGATCTGTGCCGCGGCCGGGTACTCGATGTCGGTGCGGGTGCCGGTCTGCATACGCTTGAGCTGCAGCGCCGTGGGCTCGACGTCACGGCAATCGATATTTCCTCTGACTGCGTCGCCGTCATGCGAGAGCGTGGGGTGCGTAAAGCAGTGGTCGCGGATCTCTACGAATTTGAAGGTGGTCCATTCGATACGATTGTGAACCTGTGTAACGGGCTCGACAAGGTCGGGCGCCTCGCGGACCTGCCGCGCTTTCTGGAACGGATGCGCCTGTTGTTGGCGCCGGAGGGCCAGTTGATTGCAGACTCGTTCGATCTGAGAGTGGGCGCCGACTCGTCACGCCGTGCCGAGATCGCCCGCAGGGAGGCGGCCGGCCGGTACTTCGGCGAACTCGACCTGCGCTTCGAGTACAAGGGCCGTAACGGTGATCCGTTCTCAGTCCTGCAAATCGATTACACGACACTTGCCGGTGTTGCCGCAGAACAGGGCTGGGCTTGCGAGCATGTGCAAAGCTCTGGTGGCCATTATCTCGCCCGGGCCTGGCTTGCGTGAGATGTCTCGACACCGCCACTTGCCTCTCATGAGTGTCCTAGGGAGTTCGCCGTGCTCCTCCTTCTTGAAACTGCTCTCGGCCTTTCAGGCCTCGTCGCCGGCATCTATGTATCGGCTCTGATCCACGATCATCGCATAGCGGACCTGAGCGCCAGCCAGTACGTCGCGATGCATCAGATGCGGGACAAGGCCTTCCGGTGCGTGATGCCGGTTGTAGGGCTGGCCAATCTCGGCTTCGTTGTCGCCGCTGCAGCCGTCGCTGTGGGCTCGGGCCTTCCACGCATACTGACCGTGATTGCCGTTGTGTTGCTGCTGGCTGACATGGCACTCACAATGGGACGGCAGCTACCGCTGAACGCACAGATTCAAAGCTGGACCGATTCGACGATCCCGGCGAACTGGTCGCAGCTTCGCGACAGGTGGGCAGCTCAGCATGTCATCCGGGCACTGCTAGGCCTCGGCGCATATGCCTGCCTTATGACCGCCGCCCTCTGGCCTGCTCTCAAATAGAATAACGCTTCGCGGCTGCTATCGCCGAAGCCATGAGCCCCGCAATAGCAGCCGCTTCCGGCGGGCTCGCTTTCAGAAGGCGTTAACGCGCCTTAACCGACAACCCAGTCTTCTCGCGCCATGCTCAAGGCACCGATTCGAACGCGGAGCCGTCATGCGCTGCCATTACCTGAGCGATCTACATCTTGAGACCCAGGATTTCCAAGGCCGCCTTCCGAAAGGCGACGTTCTGATCATTGCCGGCGATCTATGTCACGCGGCCCGCCTCGACCCGGGACGGGCCGACAAGTACAGCGTCGATCAGCGTAGCCGTGTGATGCGCTTCATCGACAGCGCGCATGCGAACTTCGCGCATGTGATCCTCGTGCCGGGCAATCACGACCATTATGACGGCATCTTCGATACGACTGTGGATGTGCTCAGGCGCTTCCTGCCGGGGATCACGGTACTGAATAATGGGCATGTAGAGATCGAAGGCGTCTGCTTCTTCGGCACGACGCTTTGGACCGACTTCGAGGGTCGAAGTCAGGCCTGCGTGGACAGCGTGCGCCGCAAATGCGGTGAGTTCTTCTTCGTCAAGAAGCGCACAAGGGACGATGAGGGCAGGGAGAAACTGGCTAAATTCCAGCCGGAAGACGCTCTCGATGCCTTCGATCAATCCTGGCATACGCTCAAAGAGCATGTGGCACAGGCCAACGGGCGCAGAACGGTCGTCATCTCTCATCACCCGCCGAGTCTGAAAGGGCTAAACCCGCGCCATACCGGGAACGGCGTCGACGGCGCGTATGCGAGCAACCTCGATGCAGATATCGCAACGTGGCAGAACGTGCCCGTCTGGATTCACGGTCATACGCACATCCAGAAGACTTACCGCATTGAAGATACGGTCCTTCATGCCAACTGCCGTGGGTTCGAAGGCAAGGATGCGAGCGCCCGGAATTTTACACCCAGGGCGCACTTTGACCTTTGAGATCGGGCGCGGGTTCCCTGAGAACTACCCGCCGTCATCCAGTTCAGAGGTAGCTATCGAAATTACGAACGGGCGAAGGCGAGTAAAGGCTCAATGTTGTGATCATCGGCCGCTCTCAGGGCTGCAACGTATTGCTCTCGCAATTCGCCGGTATCGTGCAGCGTACCGCCGCCCCAGGAAAAAGGCTCTCCGCCCGAACGTTCGATCAGCAGATCGGCCATGAGCCGTGCGTGCCTTCCGTTTCCGTTGGGAAAGGGGTGTATGTAGACGAGCCGGTGATGAAGGCGGACGGCGAGTTCATCCGGCGGGAACGTATTATTGTCGCGCCAATAGCGCACATCGTCGAACATCATGATGGTGTCGTTTGGGATGCGGCGGGCGTCGACGCCAATGTTCCTCTCAGTGAGGCGGTATGTTCCGGCCCACGACCACACATCGCCGAACATGCGCTTGTGAAGGGTTCTCGCAAATCCATCGTTGAGCGGTTCGCGACGAACCTGCCGCGGCCGGCGCGCCCAGGTCGCGCCGTTGACGATATTGTCCTGCTCGGCAGCGTTGAGTTCGCTGCGAAGCGTGATCCATGTCTGACGAAGCCCTTCGCGCTCGTCGGGCGCCAGCGGCGTGGCGTCGTCCGGTTCGTCGAAGAGATCAGTCACGCTCGGCCCACAGGTCTCGGTCTTTAATGTGCTGCCGGATGTAGTTCTGGATCTGGCGCTCCAGATCGGAGTCACCTACGGCCTGGTCTTCCAGCTTCATGGAGTGAGCCACACGCTTGAGTGCCCGCAGCGCGATCTTGCGCGCACGCGCATCGACGGTATCTTGCAGCGGTGTCTTCGGCACGAGGGCGTAGACGAGCTTGCATCCGAGCGCGTCGGCGGCACGGCTGAGCGTCTTGAGCTGGATGGTCCCGAGGGCTTCTGATTTTTCGAGATCGATGACTGTGGGCGGCTTGATGCCCATGCGGGCGGCGAACTGCTGCCCCGTCATGCCGAGGGCTTCGCGGATGGCTTTGATCCAGCCCTTCGGCGGGGGCGCGAGCCCGTCAGGGCGCAGATGCTCAAGCCGCTCATCAAGGCGGGTCCGGGCACGGGTGCGTAGCGTTGCGTCCATAGGCTGTAGCCTAACTTCCTAGCGTTTATATTAGGTCATGGCCTAATATCGCATATTTGATATTAGGCTACAACCTAATTTTATGCAGATGATATTAGGCTAGGGCCTAATATTTACATCTCTCGTCCAAAATCACGCCCCTCGTTGCGCTTGCGCCATTCAGCCATGGAGGCCTTTAGCTGCTCGGCTGAGGGTGCATTCGCATTAGCGGCCCCAGCTTGCAATTCTGTCATCAGCGACGCCTTAGCGTGCTGCAGGGTGATGCCGCGGGTACGGGTAAAGTGCTCATCGCGGATGGCCTGACGTTCCTGCGCCTGTTCCGTTTTGAGGCGATCGAACTTGGCCTGGTGCTGGGTCCAGATGCGGTCCGTGTAAATCCGGGTTTCGGCCTTCTCGATTTGCGCGAGGCTGCGGCGCTCCCGCTGATGGGCGACGTCCAGCCTGTCCATGAGCTTGCCCGGATGGAGAATGAGAGAAAGCATCTGGCGTGGCGTTAGCGTCTTCCCGCTGCCCAGACGCTCGCGCTGTCCGAACACAAACACCGCACGCTCGAAGATGTTGCCGCGGTCGACATGTTTCAGCTCGTTCTTCTGCGCCCGGTAGAGTTCGCGCCAGTTCGGCTTGAATCGCGCCTGCACATAAGCGCGTGCATTCTCAGCCGCTGCGGTTGAATTTTCATCAAGGACGGCCCGCGCCTTTTCATGCTTATCCCAAAGCACAGCGCGCTCGGCCTTGAGCGTTAGATCCATCTCGGCGCGGAGTCGGGACATGCGCGCCTTGAGGTCTTTCTGCGCAAACCACTGCTTCCGGTTGGGTGCCATGTGCTTGACCCGGACATAGGGCGGCTTGGCCTGATCCCCCTGCAAGCCGCCCAGCATCAACAAGGCTGAACCGTCCCGCGCTTTGGCTGCTTGCTCACGTTCCGCGTTGTTCCTGATCCGCTCCTGACAATGGATGCCGTGTTCACGCTCATAGGCCTCGGCCCAACGGGAGAGGCGTTCCTTGGTGTATTTGAGGGGGGCGGTGAGGCCAGTCTCGGGGTTGATTGTATTGACCACGATATGAACATGCAGATGATCCTTGTCGCTATGCGCGGCCATGAGCGCCTGATGCCCGCTTAAGCCCAGAGCCTTCAGGCTAGAGAGCGCAGTTTCGTGCATGTGTTCCGGTGTTGGGTTCTCTCCGATCGCCCAGGAGAGCGAATAATGCAGGACGGGCTTGGTATTCTTCCGGCCCCGCGCATCCTTGCCGGCCTGCGCCTTCAGCAGTGCCTGGTCCCTCGCCACGGCAAACATCTCGAACCACGCGTCCGTTGGCTGCGAGACGACGTTGCAGGTGTCATTCCAAAGAACGCGGTCACGGGTTTTCTTGCCCGCGTCGTGCAGGATGTAGCTGCACGCTCCTTTGAAAGACGTCCCGCGTTTGTGGAGGCGGGGGATCATTGCTGGTTGGCCTCGTTCTGAGGGCTGCGATTTTCTGGGAAAGGATTTCGTCGGTCAGGAGCGTGCTGAGCAGCTGGTTCATGCTCTTCCAGGAATACATAACGTCGGTCGGCAGGTTGCTATTCGTGGCATGAGCGATCTGGTTGATGTTGTTGCCGATGCGGCGAAGCTCGGCGAACACAACCGGGTCCATTGCCCGGTAAGCAGGGCGGGAGCCCATATCGACCTTGCCCTCCAGCACCAGCCGTTCGCAGAGACCCGATATGGTCAGCCCCAGCTCTCGGGCCTGGCTGACGCGCAGTGCGTAGTCCTCGTCAGTCATGCGGATGCAGACCATACGGTTGCGCGTAGCCTTCGCGTGTGTCCTGCGTCGCGGCACGTCAACGCCTCATTGGGTTAGGGTTCGGGCCGTGCGGAATGCGCGGCCTGACCGGAGGGGTCCAGGGGAGTGCGGAGCACTCTCCCCGGCGAGTGGGATTTGATATCGATATCGGCGTAAGCCGTAATATCGATATCAAATCCACATCTCGCTCCCCCACGCCTTTCAACTTATAAGGGCACCCAATTCGCGTAAATCAAGCTGCACGAAACTACTCCCAGAAACTTTTTATTTTTCCAACTTTCGAATGTGAACATCAGAGAATATTGCGGAACATAATTCTTCATTATCGAATTTGCCCTCACGTTTACATATCCGATTTATTCAAACAAAAATGTCCGGCGAATAAATTCGGAGCCGGACATTCATGAAACAAGCGTCGCGCATAGATGGGTGCTTTCCTCCACGCGGATCAGGTATCGCAGGGCGGCATGAATCGAGCGCATCAGCGCGGTGGGGCCATCCCTGGGAACTGCCACGCAGTTGGGACTGGCAACCTGGCCGCGTTCTACTTGGCCAACATCAAGGCCGCCTGATAGGGCCGGACGACGACCGTCACATCGTAACGGCTGCGGGTACACGCGCAGGCAAGTCGTCGACCGTATTGATCCCAAATCTCATCCGGTATCCGGGTTCGGTGCTGGTGCTCGACCCGAAGGGTGAGCTGGTGCGCGCAACCGCTGCGCACCGCAGGCGCATGGGTCAGCGCGTTTACGTCCTCGACCCCTTCCGCGAGACCGGAGACGCAACGGCCACGCATAATCCGTTCGACGAGCTGGGACAGGGGAGGCCTGAGCATATCGCGGCAGACGCCGCGCAGCTGGCGGATGCCCTTATCATCTCGAACAACAAAGACCCGCACTGGACCGATAGCGCGAAGAATCTCATTCGCGGGCTCGCGCTGCATCTGATGGCATCGCCAGAAGGCAGCGGGACTATCCGGCAGGTGCGGAACCTGCTCAACGCGACCCCCGCAGAGTTCGATGCGCTGTTTACGGCCATGACGCAGTCAATGGCTTTCAACGGCATCGTCTCCAACATTGGCAGGTCGTTTCTCGGCAAGCTGGAAGCGGGCGGGCGGGAACTGCAGGGCATCCTCTCAACGGCGCAGGAGCAGACCGCGCCGCTCGACGATGTGGTCCACATCACCGGGCGGTCCGAGTTCCGGCTGTCTGAACTCAGTGCGGGCAATGTCAGCATCTATCTGGTGCTGCCCGGCATGCGGATGGGCACTCATTACCGATGGCTGCGCCTCGTCATTCAGCAAGCGCTCGCCGCCATGGAACGCTCACCAGTGCCGCGGGGTCAGCTGCCCGTCTGGTTCGTCCTCGAAGAATTCCCGGCGCTTGGCCACATGCGGTCGATTGAGACCGCAGCAGGCCTGATGGCCGGATTCGGGATCAAGCTGTGGAGCGTGTTGCAGGACTTCACGCAGCTTCAGACACACTATCCGAAGAGCTGGGAAACCTTCCTCGGCAATGCTGGCATCATCCAGTCATTCGGCAACGCCGATGTGACCACGACCGAGCATCTGTCGAAGCTGCTCGGTTCGACGCAAGTGATGGAGCGGCAGTCGGTCCGGCTCTCGGGTCAGGCCATGAGCCATGGCGATACGGGGCTGCGCGAGAACATGCGCAGCGTCCGTCTGCTCGATGCCACCGAGATCACCCGCAACTTCAGCAGAGAGACCAACCGGCAGCTCGTACTGATGCCCGGAATGCCGCCTGTTTATATGGAAAGGATGCCACATGAACTTTCTGAACTGGCTTAGGGGCCACCCCATCCGCGTACGCGACGAGCAAGGCACTCTTCACGTCAGCGGGTATCAATGGCGGGAGATCCCGCTCTATGTGTTTTTTCTGATCGGTACGGCCGGAGCAGCATCGTTCGGCCTGTTCGTGCTGCGCTTTACCGTCGATGGATTCTGGATCGCCTCGCCGTACCTGCTGGCCATGTGGCTATCGATTGGGCTGTTCGAAGGGCTATGGGATTATGTGCGGGTCATCGAGTTCTGGCAGCACGGCGCAATCAAATCGTCAAACGGCCTTCCCAACCGCTTTGGCGCCCGGCAATTGCCGTTCGACCAGGACGCAATCGCTTCGATCGAAGTGACGGGTGAATGCGAAGGGGCGGGCGTTGCCATCTACACTGTGGAGGGCGAGACGATCATCGTCGGGCATAGGCTGCGGACCGTCGACGCCCGCCGCGTAGCCGTGCAGTTGACGAAAGCCCTTCGCGATATGCGCGAGAGCATGGCGACGATCAACGGGGCGCAGGCGGCCAGAAATCCGGCAAGGGACCGACGGCAGTTTCTTCGCGAACTGGAGCAGGAAGTTATCCGGCAATCAGGCACGGCTTCTGCCTCCGGCTCTAGCCTCGCGCCATAACCCGAAGCGATGAAGGGTCGGCTAAAATAGCCGGCCCTGTCTGCGCTCGTTCTCGATGGCCTTCCATGTCTTCGACCGCGCCTTCGCATCCAGCCAGAGCGTAACGAAAACGACCGGGCCGCCAGAATTCTCAACTTCGCCTGACGGCAGAAATAAGGATCGATATCCGGTCTCTGAGATGGGCAATGGCTGGCGATGCTCGTCGGTCTGCACTTCGATATGATCGTAGGGCATGTCGCCTCCATACGCACGCGGCCTATAGATGACCTGCATCGTGATTCCGCGCCAGTTGAGCGGATGATGTTCGGTCGGAGGCTTCCCAGAACCCTTTGGTCCGTCCGCGATGGCCCTGGCCGCTTGCGCGGCCAGGGCTCCTGATGTGGTTGAATGGCTCATATTTCGCGGGCCTCCCACACAGCGCAATCGGTCCAGGTTATGAAGAGTGTCGGTAAAGATTCCAACGCCTTCTTTGCCAGTTCGAGCGCTTGCTCTTCCGATTCCGCAGTCAGAACTATTGACTTGGTCGTGCGACAATCGACTTCGAATATTTTCCGGTATGGGATCATTGGCCGACCTCCGGTCCGAAGGTTTCGATCTGGCCGCCGCGGCGCCGGAACTGCGTCTCGCCGTCGAGGTCATAGAGATCTTCGCAGCGGATGATGGTGTTTTCGATCAGCGCTTCGAAGGCGTCGGAAGCGATGGGGCGGAGCCGTGAGGGGGTCATGACTGACCCCCGTTATCGGTAGCGGCTTCGTCGCGTTCGCGAAGTTCGCGGAGCTGAAGCTTGTTGCTCAGGGGCAGGACATCGAGGATCAACGTGGAGCCCTTGCCATCCTTGTGCATCCAGGCTGCGCCGATTTTGAGCCAGCGGGCTTTCTCGCCGTCGCCTGTGACCTGATAGATGCCGTGTGTCGGGCGTTTGGATTGTTTTTCTTCACTCATGTTTGTCTCCATTTCGGTTTTGGCCAAACACTGCGCTTGGCCTTGATGGGGACGTGAAAACCGGGACCGGGGAGCGGGTCAAACGCCGCGCCAAAGCGCGCCGGAGGGGCGGAGCTGCACGGAGCGTAAGCGCAGGAAGCGAGCCGCGTTGACCCATAGCGACCGGGCCCGGTTAGACCCCATCCTCGAAAGGCCATTCAGCGTTTGGTTGATCACTGAGATGCGGAGACCCGTGAAGAAAACGGTCCATCTGACGGCGACGGATCGGCCACAAGTTTGCTGTGCGTGGCGTCAAAGCGCGGCTTTCCGGGGCGGTCCGCCTGAGTTGACCAAACGAACCAATACACCGTATACTGAGCAATGAGCGGGCTTCTGCCTTCTCGGGGGCTTCGAAACCCCTAATCACTGCGGCGGACAGCCGGAAATGTGTCGCTTCTCGGTCTATGGCCGGGGGGCGGCGTTATATGTCCAAGCCTCGCGGCCAAAAGTCGCCGCCGTTTCTCAGTGATTAGCGGTTTCGAACTCCCGGCCACCAGCCTCGTGCAATGTGCCGACTGGTGGCTATGGCTGTAACGGGGGACGATTGACGATCAGATTGAGTTTCACTGCCTGCGCTTTTCTGATCGGACTCAGTGCAGTCGCGCTATCTGCACATGCCGCGCCCAATTCCCCGGCTGATAAATGCGGTGCGGATATTGGCACTGCGATTGCCACGGCTGAACGAGCGTTGGATGCCGACAGCCCCACAGCTGACCGCCAGGCTCTTGAGTGCCTGTTGGTAGCCATGGCAGCACTTGATAGCCGGGTGAGCGCCCTTTCCAACGGCTCGCTGCCGTTTGATGGCCAGATCTACGCTCCCAAAGGATTTATTATGTCGAAACCCTCCGTCCAGGAGGGTCGTTGAATTGCAGAAAAGTGCACAGCGTCTGGGCGCTCGGTTGGTGCCCCCGTAAGGTCCTCTCGGGCGCCCAGACCCTGTGCATGGCAATCGTGCTTCTCGCGTTCGCATCGAACGATGCTCAGGCAGATTGCCCTACTGCTCCCACAGCCAATGCGGACGACATGGTCGTCAGTTTCTTGGCGTCCAATGGCGTTCAAGCTGCATCCGGATCGCTTCTGACTTCGACGGTCAAGGAAGGGATGCTGGTCTACGACGACACCGCAGATAAGCTCAAGGTATGCGACGGCACCAACTGGGTCGATGTGGGATCGGGCAGTGGCAACGACACGCTCGCATCGCTCTCATGCGCCTCGGGCGAGATTGCGAAATACGATGGCACGGCCTGGGCCTGCGCGCCGGATGGCAGCGCTGCCTCGCCTGCGCCGTCCGATGGCTATGTCCAATTCAACAACGCAGGCGCATTTGGTGGCGACGCAAATCTGTTCTGGGACAACACCAACAAGCGCATCGGTATCGGGACGGTCACGCCTGAAGCGCGCATCTCGTTGGTCGACGAGGCGAACGCCGGATGGGTGTACAAACAGTACAGTGACGCGGATGGAACGAATTTCCGCAATTACCGGGCGCGAGGCTCGATCGCCGCGTCTTCAGCAGTCCAGGCCGGAGATCGCCTGGCCTCGTTCCTTGCCGGCGGCTACGGCGACACTCAATTCAGCTCGCCGAACGGCGGCTTGAACATATACGCCGCAGAGAATTTCACGGACACGGCGGCAGGGACTTACGTCACGCTGAGCACCGCTGCGACAGGCACCAACCCCGCCGGTGGTGGCACCGAGCGGTTGCGTGTCACAGCCGATGGTAATGTAGGCATCGGAACGGCGACTGCACCAATAGTCGGCGCGGTAGCCGGGCGGACTTCACTTAGCATCAAGGGCGCCAGCGATGGTGGTGTGCTGGAACTTGTCAGCGGATCGGCTGATACGGACCCAGCAACTGTCGGGCTTATCCAATTCTCGAACCCGAACTTCACGCCCACAAGCGATGTAAAAACACGGGTCGCGGCTATTGCCGTGCGCTCTACGGGCGCGACCGTCGGCGACCGCGGCGGCGTGATCGAGTTTCACACCAAGAAGGACGGCGACATACTTGGTCTGCGTATGCTCATCGATGGCAACGGCAGCGTCGGCATAGGGACGACGACGCCCCAATCCGTGCTGCAAGTCGCGGGAGGCATCCAACTCGGCGATGACACCGCAACCTGTCCCGGCGTGTCGGATGTAAAGCTCGGCACGCTGCGCTTTAATGGCGGCGATCTTCAGGTCTGCAAGTCCGGCGGCTGGTCTGCAATCGGCTCCGGCGGCGGCGCGACACCCGCCGGTAACGATGGTTCGATCCAGTTCAAGTCCGGTAGCAACCTCGCCGCCGACGCCGCCAACCTTCACTGGGACGACGCGAACAACCGTCTCGGCATCGGGACGGCGACGCCGGATTCGCTCCTTCATCTTAACGGGGTTAGTACGATCCTGATGGTCGATGGAACGGGCGGAGCGGCATTCGTTGGCCGCCAATCCAACGGCACACCAACGTCGCCGACGGCCACGCTTAGCGGCAATCAGCTTGTCATGCTGGGCGGTCGCGGTTACGGGGCGACCGGCTATTCCAGCACAAGCCGCGCCTATCTGCGGATGATTGCTGCAGAGAATTTCACGGACACGGCGCAGGGGACTTACATGGTTCTGGCAACCACGCCGACCGGATCGACCACAACTACCGAAAGAATGCGAATCGACTCTGCAGGCAACGTCGGCATCGGCACAGCAAGCCCGGCCAACAAACTCGATGTGCAGGGTGCGGGTACGATCAGCGGCCGGGTCTACAGCTCCGATTCCGATGCAAGGCAGATCCTGGAAGCGGCTGGAACAGGCGGCCGCGGATGGTTCCTGCAAACCGGGAACAATGCCTCTGGTTTGAATGGCCGCTTCAGGATCTGGGACAATACGGCAAGCGCGGAACGCTTTGCTATCGCCAGCAACGGCAATGTCGGAATTGGGACGACGGGGCCGGCCGAGAAGCTCGATGTGAATGGCGGCATCCGAACAAACGGCTTTGTCACTCTTGCGGGCGCAGCGGGAGCGACATCGATCCCCTATATTCAATGGTACCGCGGCGCTTCGCGGATCGGGTTCATGGGATACGGTGCCAATGCAGGTCCAACGTGGGGGAACAGGCTGGACCTCTACTTGGAGAATGGGGCTTACCTCGGCATAAACGGAAGCGTGGCGATCGGCCTAGGCAGCACGGCGCCAAGCTACGCTTTGCACGTTGGCGGACAGGTTGCTGGTGCGGGCGCTTACGTAAACACGTCGGATGCGCGCCTGAAGACCGATGTACGTGCTCTTCCCTATGGTCTGGACGCTGTCATGCGGCTACGGCCGGTGACCTTTTCGTGGAAGGAACAGAGCGAGGAATGGCAGAAGGGTCGCAAGCTCGGACTTATCGCGCAAGAAGCGGAAGAAATCGTTCCTGAGATCGTGTCAACGGCCAAGGACGAAATGCACACCAAGAGCATCGCGTATGGCGACCTCACGCCAATCCTCATCAAATCAATTCAAGAGCTCAAAGCCGACAACGACAACCTGCGCGCAGAGCTAAAATCCGCCAATGATAACGATGCCGGTCAAGACGCAGCACTCGAAGATCTGCGCCGCGAGATCAATTCCTTGAAGGCCGCTCGCTGAGTTAAAGCTGCAAGTCTGGCTTGCCTATAACTAGCCCTCAAGACGCACGCGCAGCTGCGCTTCGCTGCCTGTAATTTCCCATAATCTTCTGCCTCATCAGAATTTGCGTTGCCCCTCTGTTGTATGGCATTGAAAACGCGAACCCCAACGAAGGAGCGTGCGTGAGTTCTGGTATCGATTTCCTGCTATGTGAGTATTTCAACAAGAATGGCCGCTGCATTGAGCAGATATGCATCGCAGACGGTGGGGCGGCAGATGCTTCCCGCAAGCTGCGCGAGAGGCTGGCAAAGCGGAGCGGGAAAGCGCTTCTTCAGATGATGCGGACAGAAGCGGAAAGCTCCGGCGCCTCGACTGATTTGAGCGACGCCGCAATGGCGCTGCACGCACTCATCCATGATGTGGCTGATGAGCGCATTCCAATTGAGGATGCAGGCAAGATCACTACCCTAAGCGTCAACTACCGCAAGGCTGTAGCAATCGCAGATATCGTGCCCACGCTTGAGGCCAGGTTTGGCGGCCACGCGGCCTGCTGGGTGAGAGGGATTTTCCCTCACCTGAATCTCGGCCCTGCGATCGTGAACTAGGTCGTGATTTACGACCGCCCGCTAACCGGGTGGCTGCATCTTTTTCAGGTATGCAACAGCCTCTGAGGCTTTGGCAGCCGCAGCAAAGATGGCGCGGCTGTCGTCCTGCATGAGCTGAAGCCAATTGGCAACGTACTGCGCGTGGTCGATACGCGTATCCTGCGTGATACCAAGCTCGCTGCACAGGAATGCTGAGGCGATCTCGGCGACGAGTTCTTCCGCGGCATAGCCATTCTCGCCAAAGCGGTGGCTCATATCGCGGGAAAGCCGCTGCTTCGCTCCGGTCCAGTGAGTCAGCTCGTGCGCCAGGACAGCGTAATAGGCCTCGTTGCGATCCATCGTATCGGTGCCATAGAAGAGGCCTTCATCCGGCATATGGATGGTGTCGGTCGTTTGGCGATAGAAGGCGCGGTCGCCGCCGTGCTCAACGCGGGCGCGTGTCGCGGTTACGAACCGATCAACACCCTCAAGACGCTCGATAGGTCCAAGCAGCCTTGGCGCGACCGGCAGCGTGAAACCATCCACCTGGTCGGCATTGAAGACATAGGACGCACGCGCAACGCGGCGCTTGCCGTCATCGTCGGCGTTGCTGGGATCAGGCTCGGATTCGTACTCCTTGTAGAAGACGACGAGTGTGGAGCGCTCGCCTTGGCGGACCTGAGCGCCCAGCTCCGACCACTGGCGATAGGTGGCCCAGATTGGTGTGGCATAGCCCCTGACTTCGGCGGACACCCACAGGCTCACAACATTGATGCCGCGATAGGCATTCCTGGTGAGGGCATTGCTCGGCATATAGAGCGGTCCGGCAGTTCGCCGCCACGGCATCCGGGGCGAACCGGGATCTGCCAGAACTGCATCAATCAGTGCGTTGGTGATTTCGGCATGGATGTCCCGTCGCGGTGCATCGGAACGTTGGGAGGGCATGATGGTCGTCCTTCGCTCGTGAGCCCGCCCCAATGGCGGTCTCGATGCCGGGCGAGGGCGACGGAGCAAGCGGGCGCGGAACCGAGCCGACGGACTGATCAAGGAGGGAGGCGAGGCGGCCGGCGAAGCCGAAAGCCGAGGGCGCAAGCCCTTGAAGTGGGCGCGGGCCGGCGCAGCCTCGGCATCATGAAGAGACCGCTTTGGCGGTGCTCAGCGACAGGACGGAAGATGACAACCGACGACAGCGGCTGCGGGCATGCTGATCAGAAACGACGCTATGATTGGTTCACTGGGGATGACCACATGCGTTGCGCGATCTCGCGCTCTTCGCTGCCGATGGCCTGAAGGTAGATGGCGGTCGTCGTCATGTTGGCATGACCGAGCCAGCGCTGCACCAGATTGAGCGGCACACCACTGCGAATGGCATGAAGCCCAAACCCGTGGCGCAAGCCCTTGGGCGTGGCATGGATTCCGGCGCCGATGCCGGCCTGTGTCATGACGAGCTTTATGAGCTGCCAGGCGCGGCAACGCGACCAAGTCCAGAGACGTTGACCTCGCCCCAAAGCACCAGCGGCATGAGTATTGATGATGAGAGTGGCGACATCTTTGGGCACGGGAACTTCCCGGACCACAATCCGCCCGCGCTTCTTCTTGCACCGGATTGCGATGACGCCTTCGATCGGGTCAATCGACGACTTTGTGAGCGCAAGCGCTTCGGATATCCGGCAGCCAGTGTAGGCGATGGTGATGCAAAGGCTCGCCAGTTCGGCTCTGGAGCAGTGCATTGCCTGCTCGATGAACCGGGTTCTCTCGGAAGATGTGAGATATTTTCGGGCGCCTGCAACGGAGTACAGACTGCCGCCGCTCGTTGAAGCCGATACACGCATAACCGCACTCCTTCCCTCGGCCGTGCCGACGAAAGTGCGACAGTCTTGCCTATTCTGTTGAACGGTCCGGAACGCCAAGTTCCCAAGCCTTCTGGCGTGACCAACCGACCGGATCTCTAACATGCACCCTGCGCAGGATCAACGATCACTTGGCGCACGCTTGCAATTCAACAGAATAGGCAATTCCGTTGAATGCTCTGCGGATGCATGAAGGCCCCGAGGACATGCCGGGAGCCGATGCGGTTCCCTTGTCGGCGACGTGGCGCAACCGGATCGCTCTTGTCAGGGAGTTGCCGTAATGACTGCCACGCTATCCTCGTCCGAAATCGCGCAGTGGAATCATCTGCCCGATATCCATGATGTGCCGCCGCTGAATGACCGTGACCGTGCCTGCCTCGATGCCGTTCGGGACGTTCTCGCAAGCTTCGACTGCCTTGATCGGTTTGGTGTGAACCTGCTGCATCGGCATTTCGATATGGCTGAAGACGAACTGCTGATCGAACAGGTGGATGAAGCGGGCCGTAGGCTCGTCACGAAGCCTGTGACGGTCGATGTCGTCAGGGAGCAGATGCCAAACGCCTATGAGACCCAATGGCATTGGCAGAGAGACGCCAGTGGCGCGCTCGCACAAATCTGCGTCTCGCGCTGCTTCCCCGGCAATTACGAATCTCCGGGTCACGCCAACAAGCATGTCGGCTGGTAGCACGCGGCTCATCCCATAAGGAATCCAACCAATGTCCAGGGCTTCTCTGGCCGTCGCGCTATTGCTGGCCGCGACCGGCGTGTCCTACGCACAGCAGAAAATCACATGGAAGCAGACGATCGATCTGCCAAAGGGGCAGAATATTTCGCGAGAACGCGCCGACATGCTGGGCATCGAGTTCGGCGATAGTTACGCGGAAGCCAAAGCCAAGCTGGAGAAGCTGGCGGCTGAGGGCATTCAGCAGACACCTGCGAAGCCAGCGGTGCGGGAGATGGAGCGCATTTTCCAGATGCAGGTTCCGGGCGCATCCCAAGTCATGACCGCCGGTTTTGTCGCCAGCCTGCGGCTGGAGCGGCGCATGCCCGGTGCAGGCAAGCGCACAATCGAGGAATCCATAACAGTTTACCTGAGCGCTCCTTCGTCCGGAAACCAGGTCGTCGCCATGGAGCGCTTCCTACACTACAGCGAGGCCGATCAGCCGCGTATTTCGGAGGTGCTTGCGCAGCTGAAGGCGAAGTTCAAGGCAGACCCGCAGGTCGCGAGCAATATTGGCTCGACGACCTACGTCTATCAGTTCAACGATGGACAGTCCTTCATTCCCAGTAAGCCGCCGCGGCTGGAGTGCACGCCTGCCCTGAACGCGATGGAGAACATCGACGGCATCCGGTACCTCAACCAGGAAGGGGAATGCGACGTCGTCTTCAGGCTGGCAGCCAATCACGGCATCTCGCGTGATCACGCATCCTCGTTGAATTTCAGTTTCGGCGACAATGCGCGCATCAAGGCCTATGGCGCGGCGGACTTTGCATATGTGGAAGGCTACATCCGGTCATTGCAGGAACGCACGCGTGGTGCACCTCCCAAGCTTTGACGCCCCGGCGCGGGGGCAAACCCATCAAATGCGCAAATGTGGGTTTGCCCTGCCGGATGCCTCAATTTATGCGGTTCGGCGATCCACTCTCGCAGTCAAAGATCGGCAACGGGAGTGGGCCATGGGCGGGAGCATAGGCATAAGCCGCAGGATGTTGATGCGCCTGGCCGGGAGCGTCGCTGTGGCTGCGATCATCCCTGCGCCGGCAGCACTTGCAGCGCGGCGCCCGGCGGCTTCAGACGCAATCGACACCACGCTCGCAATTGTCAGCGATCATTTCGACGTCTCGATTGCTGACATTATGTCATTGCGACGAACGCGCAGTGTCTTGCCTGCGCGCCACGTCGCACTGCACCTCGCGCTGAAGATATCAGGTGAGACACCTCAGGAAGTTGGCCGCAGGATCGGCGGCAAAGACTATACGTCCGTACTGCTCGCCGACAGGACCATGCGGCGCCTTGCGGATAGTGATCCCGCCCACGCACGGCTCTTACGAGAATTGGAGCGGCGTTGCATGATGGACAACCACCCGGAAAGCCTTGCCTGAACGCCGCGGTGACCGCAGGCTGGTATCCAGCTTTTGCGAATCGGGAGGCGGGGGTGGCAGACGAACGGGTGATGGAGCTTCTGCGGGAGGCCAAGCGGCTTGCGCAGGAATACCGGGCACTGACAGGAAAGCCGCTCGGCATCACAGGCGAGGTCGCCGAATACGAGGCGGCAAGGCTGCTCGATATTGAACTGACCCCGGCACGACACGCAGGCTATGACGCCGTGAGGACGGCTGATAACCGATCCTATCAAATCAAGGGCCGCTGCATTCTCCCGGGCAGCAAGCCTGGCCAGCGCCTCGGGGCGATCGACATCACCAAGGAATTCGATGCTGTCTTGCTCGTCCTGCTCGACGAGAATTTCAATGCACGGGCGATCTATGAAGCGGACAGAGCGGACGTGATTGCAGCGCTGACGAAGCCCGGCTCGCGCTCGCGCAACGAGCGCAATGCGATGGGCGTGTCCCTGTTCAAGCGCATCGGGCGCAAGGTTTGGGACCGGGAAGGGGGGCCACATGGGAGCAATCAAACTGATGCGATACACAAATCGCGCATCAACGATTCACATCCTGCGGAATAAGCGTCTCACGCTCATCGGCCCCGACGTTGAGATCCCGTTCTGGCCTGAGACGATGCCAACAGCTGCTTGATCACGACGCTAGAATGAACGAACCCATTGATCACCACTATCTACCAGTATTCTATCTGTCTCGTTGGGCCGGGGCTGACGGACGCGTTTGTCGCTTCAGCCGGCCGAACGGCGCAGAAGTAAAGCCAAAACGCGTTGTGCCCAAAGGCACTGGATTCGAACCACGACTCTACGAAACGCAGGGATTGCCGCCAGATCGTGCGCAAGCCATGGAGACGGACTTCATGGCCAAGCAGGATGATAAGGCAGCAAAGGCCTTGCAACTGCTGGAGTCTGCCTTACCGGACGCAGAGTGGAGTTTTGAAGCCCGGAATGATTGGTCGCGTTTCTTGCTAACGCAGATGCTGCGAAGTCCCGAAGACATCGCCCAGCTGAAATCAAGCGTGGGAGAGGCTTGGCGCAGCGAGATGGATGACCTGCAGAAATCTTACGCCACCAGGCGCTCGGAAAGCGATCCTGAGACGTTCAGTGACTTTTTGGAGCGGCAACACCCCGCGCACAAGGACGAGTTCGCCTTCGATGTAGCGCGCAAGCTCATGAGTCATTCGAAGCTCTGTGACGAGTTCAGCAAAATGCACTGGCTTGTCTTAGATTCGCCGGCTGAAGCTTATCCGTTATTGACGTCGGATCGGCCGATCTGGATGACACCGACCATCAGCGAGGAGGACGCTTTTCTTGTTATGCCGATCTCGCCCAGGAAGCTCTTTACTGCCGTCGTGAACAAGCCAACACAATCGAAGCTTATAACCCATCGCCGAAGCAATCTGGTCAAGGCTGTTAACAAGCTCGTTGTGCAGCACGCGGTGAAATTTGTGTACGGGCAGTCGGACGAGATGCTGCCATTTGTTCAGAGGCATATGGCTACGAGGCGTCACTCGTCATTGATTGAGAGGCTTGCAGCGTCACGCGGGCATGAAATAGTCGCACAGAATTCGCCGCAGACTAATAACAAGACGGCCTGACCTCGACTTTCCATAAGAGTGATAATGTATCTTATGGGAATTAAATCCTGCTTCGTCGTTATTTGACAAACTTTGTCAATTGCCTAGATAATGAATTACAGACTTATTGTTTTATTTAATTATTGAATAATTGGTTTTGCGAGGTCGCAATGGCAACAATGAATGTTTCTCTTCCTGAAGAAATGAAATCCTGGGCGGAAGCTCAAACTGAGCATGGCCGCTACGGCAATGTTAGCGACTATGTACGCGATCTAATCCGCCGGGACCGTGAACGCGCCGCTTCGATTGCAGAATTTCAATCTCTGATCAACGAAGGTCTTGAGAGCGGCATCAGTCCGCTCACCATGGACGATGTCTGGCAGCAAGCTATGGCTCTCGCAGAGTCCACAAAACCGGCCTGATGGCTGTGTTTCGCATTAGCAAGCGGGCAGCCGCAGACCTTACCGTGATATATGCTGAGGGAATAACTCGTTTTGGTGCGTTGCAAGCCAGCGAGTATCGCGAACGCCTCGAAGGGACATTCGCCACCCTTACGACGTCACCCCGGATCGGCCGTGAATACGTCGGAACACCAGAGCCGGTGCGCGTACATTTCCACCAGTCCCATGTGATCACCTATAAGGTGGTCGATACCGACATCATTATCGTACGGGTCCTCCCTGCCCGTGCGGATTGGAGAGAGCACCTTTGAAAGACGCTGTTGTCAAACTACGCCTGTCGGTGCCGTCGCAGTTGCTCGACGACGCACACGCGTTTGGAGTGAATCTCTCGCACGCAGCCGAAGCCGGGCTCATGGATGCCATCAGAAAAGCAAAGGCTCAGGATGAGCAGCAGCGCTAAAGCCATTCAGGCTGCCTGTTGAGATGTCATTCAGCGCTTCGGCCCTACGGATGCACTTCTCTCCGCGGATCATCTTCAAGACCAATCGTCGTTGACCGACCCATCCAGGGTTCCGGCCTAATGGCGCGAACCCAGTCTGCGAATGATGGAATCCGGCCCAAATCCTCGCGCACATGCTGCTCGCCGACCCAACGCGTCGGGATGATGCGGCCCGTTGAGAGAGTCACGGTAACGCCGAAGATCTTCTCAGCCATGAAGATACCCTCCGCATGATGCCGCAAGGCTCTGTGCCGGTAGTCGGCAATGATCTGCTTCGACTCGTCGAACCAAGCGTGGATTGCAATGTAGTCCTCGGGGGTGCCACCCCATTTGCGGACCGAACTTAAGGCGTGATGGTACGGATGCGCCATGATCAGATCTCCGTCTCTGTGACGTTGACCTCGATGCATCGGTCGTTATGGGTCAAAGTAATCGTGCCCTCAGCGACGTTGATGGTCAGAGTGCCATAGCCACCGTCATTGTTCACAAAGCCGTCGTGGTAGGTCCCAAGAACATCCCAGGCAAAATTATCGATGAAATCTTCAAGGCTGTCGTAGCTCACTGCAGCGTCCCCTTCGCCGAATGAGAATGGATGGGAGTTAAGTGAGATTTCTTGACCGTCTTCGTTGTAGGCACGAATGCTGTCGATCTGGCCGTCGTCACCTGATCCGTCATATTCGACCTCGGTAATGCTGACCCCGATTGACTTGAGTGCAGCGAGCAGTGGCAGCTTCACCGACTGGAACCGCAGCTGCCTTGCGGCAATCATCTCGGCGTATGTCTCCAAAATACTTTTCATGTTGATCTCCTTCGTAGTGGCCGGAACAATTCCAGCCGATGCAGGCGAAGGAGCGCGGCGGATGAGGCCCGAGCGTCAACGACCGAAATGCTTGGGAGACCGCCGCTTTAGCGGCTTGGACGAGCTTGCGTTTCGCAGCGATTGACGCAGGCGCAGCCGTGCGGGCCGCGCCGCGCTAGACCTGCATCAAGAGGCTGGATGCTAGGTTCAGGTCGATACGAACACGATCAAGGCTTGAAGCCGGCAGCGAGACGTCATGAGAGATGGGCGCCAGAAGGCTAGTTGGGTTTCCATCCGGCATCAGCCGCCCTCTGCGCAAGCTGCAAAAGGCGCATTGACTGACGATCGGTCGGGATCATCTCCGGCATCCTGCAAGCAGGTACCAGTGACTTTTCGTCTTCAGGGGAAAGAAGGCCTTTCGAGCGGGCGAACCGTCTTAGTGCTTCCCAGTACTCTGCATCCTTGCTCATCACTGACTTTACGGCATCGAGGCCGCGTTCGATCGAACCAGCGGTCTTCTGCTCGCGTCTTGCTGCGTGCTTGACGTCAGGCGACACAGTGTACGCGTCAAAACCCTTGGCTATCGGAACGGGCGTATCGAGCGCTATTTTGCGGCAGGCCTGCTGCTTTGCCCATTCGGAAATGT
Source organism: Hyphomicrobium sp. (assembly GCF_019744875.1). Taxonomy (GTDB): domain Bacteria; phylum Pseudomonadota; class Alphaproteobacteria; order Rhizobiales; family Hyphomicrobiaceae; genus Hyphomicrobium_C. The sequence goes on from NZ_JAIETU010000017.1 coordinate 144,562, forward strand.
CCCGGCCTGCGAGGGGCGGATTCCGAAGAACTCTCGCCATGACCTCGGCTATCGCTGCGATCTGTCGTTCAAGAAGCTCACCCGCGCTTTGCTGGGACCAAACCCGGAGATAGTCGAGGAGCCCTCCGTTCGATTCATCGATTCCTAGTTTGGCGACTCGGGCAGCAGTATAAGCCGCGATTTTTGCTCGATAGCCTCCCTCGTACCAACTCGCTTCCGATATGATGCGCTCTATCGCCTTGAACAAGATGACCTTCGCTACAGCCGTTCGGAACCAGTCATCGCCGTAAAGATCGCGGGTTCCTTCGTCCTCCCATTCCCTGCTGATGCGCTCAGCAAAGGATACGAATGCCTTCTCTGGGCCTTTGCTTGCGATGTCGGGCTCGAGATTGAAACAGCACTCGATCTTGGCGAAGTCCGTCTTCTTGATGACCTGGGATCGTGGGTTGACGAGCAGGAACTGGTTTTTCTTTGCTGCCGTCAACCCTGCCTGGTCGTTGAGGTGCTGGCCTCGGGCGCGCTCGTAGTACCAGTGCGTCTGTATTTGTGAGCCAGCCACGGCATGAGTGAGCACGCGCCGCGAGATCTCCTCCATGCGGCGATGGAAAGCATGATTGGCAAAAAAATCACTCGGCTTGACGCCGTTCTGGCTGTTGGCGAAACGCGAAATCAAAGGAATAAGGTCTTCAGTCAAGGATTGCGGAACGACAGAGAGTTTCATCGGCACGAACACGGTGCCAGGCTTCAGGCTGCCGTCACGCAGCGCGGCGGCGAGCGATGCCGTCGTCTGCGCGCCATTCACGATCTGCAGATCGCTTGCTGACGTGATGATGATGGAGCCGCTCGGCCCCTGAGCGATTGTGACCTCGCCGGCAGTCGTGGCAATGCCATTGTTATAGGCAAAAAACTTGGCGGGGTCTTTCGCGACTGTAGCAGCGATCCCCTTGTTGACTTTGCCTGTCCGCCCGAGAAACGTACGCACATTGCCTTCGAGAAGCCGACTGCCGTGCTTCGTGTACATCTCTGCAAGAACCTCTCCGGGCACGACCGTGAGATAGCCTGTATAGTCGCCGGAGCCGACCGAGGCCGGCAGCACAGATAGGCCACCATCCGGGAGTGATGAGAAGTCGACAATCAGATCGTCCCTGGCACTGCGCGCATCGTGAATGCGGCGAAGTCTGCTCAGGTCCCAGATCTGGAAGGTTACCGCAATATCCTCGGATGTTCGCCCCGCGGGAATCTCGCGAAGCCTTTCGCTCACGGGCCTGTCCGTGAGCACATGCAGCCGAAGAGCGGCCGGCAATGATGCAGTCTGGATTCGTTTTGCCAGCGCCCAAAGCGGCCTGCTCTCCTCGATATTCGCAGTCAGCCATCCATCCCGTGATTGCTCGAATATGCCGAGCAGACGATTGAACCCCTGTTCCCTTGCCTCCGTCAGGCTGAGAGTGCCCGATATTGTAGGGGACCCGTCGTAGAGCACCATGTAGAGGTGCAGGGAATCATCGGCTTCATCCATCGACCATGCGTCGACTTCAAGTTTGCGATTCCTATGCCCAGTCAGGGTTTCAGAACAGAGTTCGGTGTCGGGAATTTCGTCAGCCTCAGCGAGACGCTCCAGTACTTCGGACGTGAAGCCTTCCCGCGCACTACATGAGATAACCTCCGCACGCGATGCGCAGGCGGCCAGCAGGTCCGACCGGAATTCATCATCGGTCAAGGCATCGACCCTCTCGTTGCTGGAAGGGCCAGAACATAGGACGCATCAAGAACGCCTTGGGGAACATTGTCGGGTACCAGTCGCGGAAACGCGTCATCCACCTCGTACCGGTCGATACTGTCGAGGCGGACAACAACTTCGCTGACATCCTGAGTGTCATCCCAGCCCAGGAACAAAAGAAGTTGTTCCAGCGTTGCGAGCGCAACAGGCGCGTCGTTCAAGATCTGCCGTAACCGGTTGACCAGTGTGCCCGCTGTTAAGGCGCCTTGCGCATTGATCCCGGTGTCTTCGAGCCTGACGACTGCCAGCCGGAGGCGGTCACCTCCGGCATCGAGTTGCTGAAGTCCATTGATGCGCACCTGACTCGCGTTGCGACCGATGGCCTTGACCTCGATCCGGTCGCCATTGGGCAGTTGGAAGTCCTGGCTTGTGCCAAGTGGTCCCGTCCATGCAGCAACAGCCGCGTCCTTTCCAAGCGCAGGAATGAGATCAATTTCGAGAATGAGCAGCTCGCCAATGAGACCGCGCAGACGTTCGGGTCCAAGACCGCCCCTTTGCGACTGCAGTAGACTTTGCCACCGGTCCAGCCGGGCCAATACCGCACCGCCAGCATTTCTTGGGTCGACGCCGCTTCTCGTGAAGTCGATGATGTCCCGACACAGTTCGGCGAATACGGTCAGCAGCCTTGGCTCAGTGAGCTGGAGGCGGAGCGACCATCTGCCGTCGGCGCGCCGGCCAGCCTCGGTCGCGATTGCACGCAGCTGCGGAGCTTGAGGCGGCTGCGTGTCTGTGAAGACGACGATACCCAGCAGATCAGGAGGCTGGAAGTCCGCATAAAGGTCGATGGGATGAGTCGCGTCGATCCGGCGCTGTGCGCCTATTCCCTGTCCCCTGAGCGCATTCCATAGGTCCTCAATCGGCATCGTCTTCCTCTTCGAGATCGTCGCCGTCGAGTTCAAGTTCCTCCTGGGCTACCTTGTTGAGGCGGTAGACGACTTGCTCGGTCTGACCGTCGTCGGTCCCTGGAAAGTGAAGCCCCAGTGCGGGCAGGACAAGGTTGTTCCGGAAGGGGGTTTCCTTGCTGCCCTTTTTTCCCTCGCGCTCGTAACCGCGCAGCAAATACAGAATGAGCAGCGGAGATGTCATGGCTCTCCGGAAAGCGTCCTCCGGAATTTGCTTGAGATCAGGGTCAGCAGCCCTGGCATCAATGCCCACCTGCTCAACGAACTCCGCCGGCATGCCAAAACGCACATCGCCGCTACTGCCGACGCGTGCTGCTTTTCCCGATACGAGGAGATATTGCGGGTTCCTCTTCCGGTGGACGACGCGGCGTTTCTTGGCGTCCAGCTTCAGTGTAGGCGATCCGGGAAGGATGACCTCATCCCCTCTGCCTCCAGTCGGAACAGCGACTGTCCAATGAGAGAGTTGTTGATCGTCCCTCGCGACAGCTGCGTTGAGAAAGTCGGCGATCGCATCGGCCTGAAAGTCGTGGTTGAAGGGGTGAACAAAGAAGCTGTCGAGCAGTGTGGCGATCCGAGTCGCAGATACCCCGGTCCAGACGATTGCCTGACCGGTCGGCGAAGGAACCGGTGGTCCCTGTTCGGCCGAGAGTTCCGAAATAAACTGATCCAGGAGATCGAGATTGCCTTCATTGCGCTTGCTGTCGGCCGGAAGTGTTGGCGTTTCGATGCCCAGTCCCGCGAGCGATATTTTGCGGACTGCGCCGACAATATTGACGCCAGACGCCATCTTGTTGCGCGCCGTGATCAGCAAGGTGCCAGGGTGGGTCCGCACGCGAAGCCCGAATTCCGAAGGCGTTGCCTTCCGTCTCTTCATGCGTTTGAAGTCATGCTTCAGTTCAGTGGTGGCTTCTGCGATGTGCCGATACCAGCGCTCCGCATCGACCGACATCCAGACTCTGCAGAGGTCCTGGTATCCGGGCCTGTAGCCGAACCAGCGGCCCATCTGGAGCAGTGTGTCATACGCCTTTGAATTCCGGAGGAAATAGCTGACGCTGAGATCCTCAAGGGTCAAGCCGCGGGAGAGGCTGTTGCCGCCGACAGCAATAACCCTGAGCCCGGGGGGCTCCTTGACTGCCCTGTAGTCGAGGCTCTTGGCCCCGGTGCGCTGATTCACCGGCTGCACCCGGATCGGCGAAATGGCGTCGTGCAGAATGGAGAGCACGTCGCTCCAGTCGCAGCCGCAATCGGCCAGCTCTTCGGTGAACAAATCGCGAAGCGCAGAAATTTCCGGTGACTGCTTGGCGGCTTCCTCTGGAAGCAGTTTGCCATAGAGCCGAACCTGCGCCCGGATTTGTTCGATTTCCAGTTCGATCTGCGCTGCGACGGTATTCTGGATGTCAGTGAACCTTGAGACATTCACGAGCATCGAACGGTGAATGTGTTTTTCAGGTCTGCCGCCAGCAACCACGCGCAAGTCGCGCACGGCGCATGTCAGGAGGAAATAGCGGAGAGCCTCGCGCAGAGTATCGGGGCATTCCCCCACGGGATCTTCGCGTTTGTGATCGACGGGAAGCCAGTCGTCCGAATCGTCGATTGTCCGGATGCCAGCCTCACGCGATATCCTGTCAGCGGCTTCCGGATCTTCCGGATCCAAGGGAGAAAAAAGGACATTCATTCCGACGTAGTTGTCGGGTGGTTCAAGCAGATGAATGAAGTCGCGGGGAAACAGATCATCGCCAAGCATCTGGTCGGTTGAATCGGGGTCTACGAAAATGTTGGCGAAGGGGGTCGCCGTGAAGCCGACGTAGCTTGATCGCGTGAACAGGCCAAGAAGGTCACGAATGGCACCGTTTATGGCGGTAGTCTGGTTGGGCCGGTTGCGCGTGTTGATCGAGGCGTTGTCCGCTTCGTCGTCGATCAACAGCAACGGGAGATCGATACTCCCGTGCCGGTCGGCATTCCTCGCCCGGAGCCACGCAGCAAGGTTCGTCAAGACGCCCTTGTTCTTCTTGGCGACGACGAGCACAGGCTCACGGACGCTATTGAGCGAGATGTTGAGCGCAGAGACGATATCTGCCTTGAAGTCTTTCTGTGACGAGGTGAATACGATCCCGTCACGCTCACCGTTGATTTGACCTACGCCGACATAGGTTTTGTGCTTGAGCTGGCCCTTTGTGAGGAACGCACTGCTATCCAGCCCGACAAAGGAGGCGTCGAGCCGTTCCTGCGTTTGTCTGCGTACATTCTCAAGCGTGCCAGAAAGCAGGATAACCATGCGGTACCCGGCATCGGCTGCCTTGCAGATGAGCGCCGCGTAGGACGCGGTCTTGCCCGACTGCACGTCGCCTACGACCAGACCTCTGCGCTTCCACGCTCCGGAAATATTCGGGTCGCCCAGAAGATCAAGAAGCTCGTTCGTAGAGCGGCCAAGCGTAGCGGCCACCAGAGGCGGCCAATCATCATGCAGGAGAAATTGGTAGTACCGGTCCCAGTAGAAGGGGGTTATCGAGGCGCGGCGGGCGTCGAGCCAGGGAAGATGTTCCTGATCCCCCGTCAGGGTCTCGCCCATCTGCATGCGGATTGCGAAGCGCGAGTGCAGAATCCTCTGCGCCTGCTCCACCGCTTCCTGCGAGGCACTGAACGCGGCGGCCAGCCGATCAAGGACCTCCTTTATCTCGGCCTCGGTCGGTGGTGGCTCCAGCCGCAGTCCGCCGGTCGCCATGCGCACGAGGTTTTCCGCTGACGCATCCATAGTCATGTTTACAGTCTCCCAAGAATGCGTCGTGCAGCATCTGGATCGCGGCTGAATGGTTCGGTGATCGGAAGGTTTTCAAGCATACGCGCCGCCAGCTCGGGCTTGTCGGCAAAAGCAGCTTTCAGCTTCCTTGCCAAGGTCTCAAGTTCCGCTTCGTCGAAAGGCGGCGGCTCAGCCACAGGCTGATCGTTCGATGTATGGATGTGAATGTCGTGAATTGGGAGGCTCTCTTCTATCAGCTTGAGGATGGAAGAGAATTGTTGGGTTTCTTCCGCGCCCGCGAGCAGCATCCGGACCGCCGGATGATCCTTGTTGATCCGCCATGCCGCTCCGCCGTCGCGCATGTCGACACGCTGCCAGAGCGGGATACGGCTGGTGTCATCGGCAGGAATGCCCTTGTGGGTATAGACCCGCCGACTTCGATCGATGACGCCACCAACGATGCGACGCAGGTGGGGTCTCAGGAGCGGCGGTGGCTCTGCGATCGTCTTGCGGATATCGACTTTCCACAGGCGGTCAAGTTCGACCGGTACGTCGATGCGAATGCGCGCCAGCCTTATCAAATCATCGGTGGGGACAATGCGGAACCATCCGCCGGGGACGACGAGCCGGCCTCCCCTGTAGATATAGAATCCATGTCTGGTCTTGAGAGACTCGCGCCCGCCTGCCCGCTCAAGATCGCCGGGCTTCAGGCGGGAGGGGAACGGCAATACGAAGGGAGAAACCTTGACCGCGTGGCCGTCAATCCAGATGGGTTCAGCATGAAGCGCCTGCCCCCGCGAATGCCCTTCAAGAAAAGGGTCTATGAGCACCAGTGATCGTTCGTTGAGCAGGACAGAAAGAGGGTTTCCGAATTCTCCGCCAAGATAGCGATGGAATACCAATGCGAGGTGATCTGCCGCATCGAGGAACGCCTGCTCTCCGGCAACATCGGTGCGGTCAAGCTTCTCCCATATGACTGCCGTCCCCTTTCCCTGCTGTTGCAGTATGTAGAGCGGTTCTGCCGGAAGCTCGTCAGCCACCGGCCGCTCCAGCCACCACGACTCGCGCCGGTCGCACTCATCGAGATCCCACCTGGCGATGTTGAGTCTGCCATCCCTTAGGGACGCGACGGTGAGGCGCTTGCACTGCGAGAGGGATGCGGTCTTCAGGCCAAGGCCAAACCGTCCGAGGTCGCTTCCGGAGCGGACATCGCGGGGATCGCGGCTGCCGTAGCGCATCGCAGCGATGAGACCCGGTTCGTCCATGCCGTTGCCATCGTCAACGAGGGCCGCATACGGGACTGGCACCATTGACAGGGCGATCCGGACAGTCCGGGCTTCAGCTGCGATACTGTTGTCGACGAGGTCGGCCAGGGCTGCGGCAGTGTTGTAGCCGACAGAGCGCAACGATTGCATGAGCATGGAGGCGAGCGGAGGAAGCTCCATGCCACGATCGATGGTCGGCTCAGGGCGGCGGGCGTCCATGATTTGGGCCATAGCGGAGATTAAAAGACAACCGGCGCATATGATCCTGGGAGCACCGGTGTGTAAAGGCAGGGGAAATTGAAGGCAGATTGAAAATGCGTGACAGAATCAAACTCTATCCGTGTGCAGAGCCCGGCGTTGACCGGAATGCGCGTCAGGTCTCGTTTTCCACAACGGACAGGTTTCTCCATGACTCCTAGAAACGTGCTTCAAGCTGGCGAGCCTGTCCTCCCGCAACGGCTCCATCGCGGCGATATCATGAGTCCGGCGACGAGAAGCGCGTTGATGTCCAGGATACGGGGCAAAGACACGGCCCCCGAACTTCTCCTTGCGCGGCTCCTGAGACGCTCACGGAAGCGTTTCCAGGTTCATCAGAGGGATCTACCGGGCCGTCCCGACATTGTATTCCGCCGCGCAAAAGTGGCCGTCTTTGTAGACGGCGATTTCTGGCACGGTTGGCGCTTTCCGGTTTGGCGACTCAAGCTTTCGGAAAAGTGGGAGGCAAAGATCGAGGCGAACCGTCGGCGCGACATGAGAAACCATGCCCGCCTGCGTCGCGCTGGATGGACGGTCGTGAGGATCTGGGAGCACCAGCTGAAGGCCGATCCCGGGGCTTGCCTCCTTCGCGTCCTAATGGCCGTTGAAGAAGGCCCTCGCGATGGACCAGATGGCCTGGTAACGTCGCAACGTCAGTGATTCGTGCTTTGGAATCGGCCGATAATGACCGTCAGGGGAATAGATCTGTTCTGCGGGGGCGGCGGCAGCAGCTGGGGCGCTGCGGCTGCTGGTGTGCGGATGGTCGGCGCTGTTGATCAGTGGGACACGGCGGCCGCCACCTACCTCGACAATTTCCCGACTGCCAAGAACAATGTCATTACCACGATCTTGTCAGACCGCATTGGTCCCGAAATTTTCCGGTCTGTCGGACGCGTGGATCTGCTGATCGCCTCACCGGAGTGCACCCACCACAGTCTGGCGAGAGGTTCGCGCCCCCGCTGCGGGGAGAGCCAGAGATCTGGCTGGTATGTCAGTCGCTTTATCGAGGAACTTCAGCCAGAGCATCTGGTTCTGGAGAATGTCGCGATGATGCGGCACTGGGAGGGTTACAGCGAATTATTCAATACACTTGAGCGGCGGTACGGCTACAAGTTGACGTCGCAGGTGTTGGACGCTGCGGATTTTGGAGTGCCGCAGAACCGCAAACGACTTTTCATCTTCGGATCACGCAAGAAGAGGCCCGAGCCATTGACACCCAGGCCGCGCCGACATGCCCCGGCAAGCACGGTGATCGACCGTCGGGGATGCTGGAAGGCGGGCCTGCTTGAGAATGGCCGCCGCGCACGAGCGACACTTGAGAGGGTGCGGTTCGGGATCGAGCAGCTTGGAAAAGGGCAGGATTTCCTGACCGTATACTACGGTTCAGACAAGGCCGGCGGATATCAGAGTCTGGATCGTCCTCTGCGGACCCTGACGACCCTGGATCGTTTTGGACTTGTGCAATGGGAAGGCAAGCAACCTACCCTGCGGATGCTACAGGTGCCGGAACTCAAAAGGGCGATGGGTCTTTCGAATGAGTTTCAGCTCCGGCACGGCAGCCGGCGCGATCAGATCCGTCTACTGGGCAACGGCGTGTGCCCTCCAGTAATGAAGGCGGTCGTAGAAAGACTCATCGGCGCATAGTCGCCGTCCAAGTTCACCGCCATCACCACTGAATGAGACAAGTCTAGCGATTAGGCAGGCTTGGCCGTCGGCTTCTTGTTGTTGCTATTGGCGGGTACCGCCTCCATCGCCTTGGCGCGGCGGTCCATGATCTGAACCGGGGTCGCGGAGGACAGCACGGTCCCTGCCCGCGTATCGACCTTCGAGCGGAAGGTCTGTTTGAGGGTGTATTCCTCGTCCTTCAGGCGCTCTGCATCTTCCTTCGTGAAGGCCTCAGCGCCTGTAATGTTGGTGGCCGGGACATAGCGGTCAGAGCCGAGGTTCACGAGGGCGACACCCTGCTCGCGGAGCGCATCAAGCGACTCTTGCGCCAGCTTCGAGGACTTATCGCCAAACTCGATGCGGATATTGACGCGGGCGGCGTCAATATCGATGCCCTTCTTGTCCTTGAGCGCTTCCTTGGCGCGTTCTTTGTCTTCGGCCGTCAGCGGTTTGACGGTGCGTACGGTATCAATCGGCACGACTTTCGTGACGCCTTCATGGGTCGTGAATTTCAGAGCGTTGGCAGACATAATCATCCTTCTTCTGTGTGGGGTTAAACCGAGAAGGATGATGGCAATTCGTCGGAGCAAGTCACGATGCGGTGCAGCAAATTCTTACGGAAATAGGCGCTATTATTTTGCTCGCAGTTTGGTCCAGCTTGGCCGGGGTGGATTCCTCAAAGGCATCCCCAACCCTGTGACGGTCACGGGAATCCTTCTGCTGCCGATCAATGAGCCGTTCAACTTGACGCGGACGTCCATAACGTGCGCCCCGCGATACGCCGAGTCGCGCTTAACCGAGGTTCCTTCGCCGGCCAGATGTCCAAGATCATTTTCGTTCTCAGCTTCCGCGCCAGCGTTGCGGACCGTCCAAGTGACCGTCGCGCCATCCGGCAGCAGATGAGCGTTCCCAAGCCCGAACGTGATTTCGCATCCTTTCGGAATGGGACCGATCTTGTTGACGTCGCTGAACGTGCGAGTCTTGGAGCTTGCCTGAACATTGACGATCGGATCGAAGGTTATGCGTGCGATAGCGCGCCCTCCATCATTCGCTTTGATCAAGGCTTCCTCGCGTATCTCTTCATCGGATGGTACTGGGAAGAAATGCTCAAAGGCTTCAGACCAGATATCAGAGGCCAGTAGCTTCGTCTGAGCGAGCAATCCTCGCTCGGCGATGGAATGTAAGTCTGCCAGTCGGTCGACAAAGGTTCGACAATGGACCTCGGATAGGCGGTTCAGGTTTTCCTGACCATTGGCCGGATTTTTTACAACAAATGTCTTGTTGAGCTGATCGATCATGCTGGCGACAACCGCTGCGAACACCTCATCATCCCCGGTAAGCTTTCTGCGATCCAGCCGCAGATATGCCCTAGCTGCCAATACTGTCAGAAGGATCGATGATGGACGCTCCTCGTCTTTGAATTTCAGAGCGCCCCACATCTTTAGGTATCGGACTATCCTGCGGCAGCGGGCGCGTTCCAGATCCGTGAAAGAATCCTTCCACCAACGGTAAATCGCCTTTGGATCGCTGATCTCCCAGGCGTCGTCTGCGGTGGCGAGAGCGCGCACGTCGCGCTTCGCATCAAGATGGTAAGCAGGAACGTCTATGTGGAACTCTTCCGTGAAGTGAACACGGCTACATCGGGCTCTTGGCTCGTCCACTGCTTCTGCATCATTGTCCTCCAGCTCGCAGTAGCTGGCTAGGCTGGTCTGTACGAACGCTTTGAGTTCGACAGGCGCGTGCGGTCCATCGTCAGGGTTTCCTGACCACTGGAAATAGACGCCCAAGTCGATGTCGAATTCCTGCCCTTTCTGGGCCGGCCTGATCTGCGTGCCGAACTTGTAGGAACCTTGAAGCCAAGATGCCATCGGGCAATCTGCACTTTGAGCAAGGTCCGCCAATAAAAAGTCTCTGAGATCGTTCCATCGCTCCTTCTGAGCTTCGTATTGCTCGTCCGACGGCCGTATCCGCCAGTCTAGGCAGTTTTCTAGGTCGGAGGTCGAGAAGAAGAGATTTGCTGCGATACCCATGGTTATGCCGTCCGATTGTAGAATTTTGGCGCCGCCGCCGTGTGACCGAGGAGGTCCGGAAGAATCGGCCTGCCAAGGTGAATCCGAATGGACGCCTCAGCCAGAGCGCGTAGGTCGGCAATTGCCCCCTCGCTTGCGACGTCGAGAGCCAGCGATCGCTCTTGTTCCGGTGACTGCTCATGATCGATCCGCAAATATCTCTGGCCGAGCCGATGTGCGAGGATGTAATCGGCGTTTAGCTGTTGGGCGGAGATCATCACGCGGGGCAGACGTTGGTTGTCCATCCATCCTATCCACCCCAAATCCCGTGTTCCCGCATTCGAGAAGGAAAACTTGGAGGTGGTTGTGCCTATGCTCAAGAAGCGGATCTGCTCGATAGGCTGCTCTAAAAAATGTAGAGCCTCATGCAGCGCCAGCTCGTCCGGCGAGTTGGCATACAGGCCACCGTCCGCAAAAAGTTCGCTTCCGATCTTGTGAAGGGGGAAAAACGTCGGCGCCGCAGACGTCGCTAGGGCTACGTCTGCAACCAACAGCTTCCAATCCCGGACGAATGTTGGATGATGGTCAGTTTTGAAAACCTGCGGCCCACCCTTCGTTAGGTTTATCGTCGGTACAATCACCCTGTGCTGCAAGTCGCCGATCTTTGTCTCCTTCCCCACCAGCTCTTCGACAGTGGCCCTAAGATTGGTCGAAGAGTATTTTGCCCCGGTGGCATTTGCGGCCAGCGCCAACTTCTTCCCGACCCAACCTTGAGCCGGTGGCAAAGACGAGAAGATGGTGGGTCCAGCCTTTATAAAAGCGTCGCGAATTTTGGCCGCCGGAACACGCGCAGCCAGGCCCAGGGCGATGATGCCGCCCACGGACGTACCTGCGATCAAGTCGAACCGATCGGCGATGGGCTCACCGTACGTTTCTTCAATCGCGGCCAGAACGCTGACTGTATAGAGGCCCAGAAAGCCTCCACCGGAGAGAGAAAGGACTTGAAAGGTCACAGCAGGTCTTTCCCGAAATCAAAAAGCAGCATCGCGCAAGGGATCGAAGCCGCATGGCGGAAACCCGCTCTCGCGGGGTTCCGTTGACGAGAGCCCGGTCCGCCCGCGGGCGGATGCGGCCTATTTTCGTCTGTTATACGGTGACTGGTTTGTCGGCTTCAGCGGGATGCCCTCCACCGAAGCCTTTGCATAAATCGACTCCGGGGTACGACCAGCCTTCAAACCGATGACACGCGTAGGCGTATTTTCCTTGGCGAGTTCTCGCAGCTGTCTCACGTCGTCTCTCGTCCAAGGCTTGCCGTGATTTTTTGGTGTCTTTGCCATGATTTAATCTCCAATTCCTTTCGATTAAATACCTGTCATTTGTTCTTGGAAATTGTCTGACGCAACGTCTGCAACAGAGCTTCGGCGGCTTCAATCTTCCTAAGGATCTCAGGATCGCTCTTCATGTCCTCAAGCGCCATCCATGGAAGCTGCTTCATGGACTCGACCGTTGCATCGAGGTTGGAAACAAAATCCGGATCTCGCCTTTTCTCGCCTGGCCCAAGACGAAGGGACGCCGTCTCGAGATCTCCATCGCGGGTTAGAAAATTGTCCTTGGCCACTGGATCAGCCAGGATGCTCCGAAGTTTTCGCAGGTCCTTCGAATTGGTGACACGTTGCCTGTTGACCTTGTCGACAACGGCGTCAATGACGCTTGGGGTGAGCAACTTCTTACTGACGCCTAGTAGTTCTCGGGCCCAGCTGATGCCGGCACCGTTATCGCGTAGATTGACAAAACGTTCGGAGAGCTCAAACACTTCGACCAGTTTTTCGAGTTCGCGGATAGAAATGCCAAGGATGCTCGCGGCGCTGGCCCTGCCCATGAACTCGACCAGCCTGTAAGCAACCATTTCCTTTTCCCTGGCGTCCCATTCCTTGCGCTGCCGATGGATGTAAATCCAAACGCGAAGGCGTTCCTCGTCGGTTAGTGTCCGGTCGGTGACTTCCACGGGAATCTTGCGGTACTGGTCCCTACCCTGCTCCACCAGCAGTCTTGAGTTGGTCCAACGGCGCTCACCATCAATGATGCGGAATTTGCCCGGCAGATCCGGATGGGGCTCTACCAACAACGGTTCGAAGATTCCGTCGTTCGCCTCGATCTGGCGCTGAAGCTCCTCGTCCTCCTTTGATCCCGCCCGGGGCTGACGATCGTTCGGAACTAGCTCGTCAATATCGAACTTCGCCCGATAGGTTCTAAGAACCGTCGGGCCAAGTCGGCGTTCTTGTATCCCTACGACCTTGGCGCTTTTTGACTCTGGTTGGGTCATGTGGTTGCCGGGGCCGTACCGATGATACGTCCGATCTCTTCATCGAACTGCGCGCAGGTGCGGATAATTGTCCTGAACAATTCGCCCTGTTTCTTCCAGTTCGAATCGTGAGCCTTCTTTTCCTGGACTTGGAGTACTTCCAGTTGCTCCGCGCTCCGCGTGATAGCGGACATAAACTGCGAGAAGCGGTCCGAGGTCATCATGGCGTAGAGTTCGTCGATTTTCGACGTCCGCTCGTCGTTGCTAACCTTCAAACAATGCAGTTGGACAACCTGCTGCCGGAGCAGCATTGCGATCACTACAGCACGCGCCGGATTGGCGAGGATAACTCCGTTGTCGATATGAAGCTGCTTCTTGTCCTTGGGAAACGCAGCAGTCGACAGCACGGCATGATCCGCCTTTGCCGCGATCTGGTCCTGGCGCAGTTTTGTGACATGATCAGAGCGGAACTGCTGGTGGTTTTTTGAATCGTAGACTATGCATCCGCACGTCGCCCCGTTGTGCCGCACCTTGTGGACGATGTCAGCGCCAGCGTTGCCTCTGCCGACTCGCGTGATCTCGTCGTGTGGGAATTCCGCCTTCAGCAGCTCGAACAGCTGAACTTCCGCGCCTTCACCAAGTTCTTCAGCGGTTTTGTTCTGCAACTTGCGCTGAAGGTCGGCTACCAATCCTTCGAGCTTGAGCTTCTCCTCAAAATTCTTGGAGCGCTCAGAATTGACGGCCTCCGTCTTTGCATTTTCCATTGCTTCGCGAACTTCCACAACGCGAGCGTTGATCGCCTCTTCCTGAGACGCCTGAAGTTCGACGACCTTTTTCTCGGCTGCTGCTTTGCCGATCTCTGCCGCAGCAGCCTTCTTCTCCGCTTCGACCTTTCCCGTATGGGCTTCGGCCACCTTTACACTCAGCTCTTGCGCAACGGCTGAACGCGCTTCGAGCTTCGCGGCCTCTTCCCTACTGGCAAACTCCGCGGTCATTTTCTCAACCGTGGCCGCAAGGGTCGTCTTCGAACGGGCAATCTCCGCTTCCAGGTTCGCGGCGCGTTCGGTTACCGCCCTCGTCGCTTCGGCCGCTTCTGTCAGTCTGGCCTGAAGCGCCGCCTCGGCGAGCTTTTTGCCCTGCGCAAGCGCCGTCGCTTCGCGTGTTGCCGCGTCGCTCCTCAATTGCTCGATGGCCGTCTGGCTTTGGGCGCGAAAAGCCTCAAGCTCTGCCGAAGCCTTCGCATCGGCTTCAGACTGCCGCAGACGGTCTTTCGCCTGAATGCGCGCGCTAATTTCTTCCAACCGATCGTTCGGGATCGGCTGTTCGCAATAGGGGCATTCATCGCCCATGGTGTGAAAATGAGGCTTAGTCGAATGAAGAGCGGTCTGAACGGCACCCATGCTGAATCTCCTTAGGAAACTTTAGGATCTAAGTTGACCCAATATCGCCTAGTTGTCAAGCGAGCGCCCCTTTGGCCTGTAGTAACTTGTTTTCAAATAGATATTTCTGACCTACTTGGCGGACTTAAGCCTAACCGCCCCGGATTCTTCGACCATCCTCGACCATGTCAGCGTCTTTAATGGCAACACCGATGGCCCGCATGGCCTCCATGACGATATGCCTGACGCTGACCTGCTCGCGTGCTGCCCGGATTTTGAGTTCAGTCCAGGCGTAGTCGGGCACTTCCAGATTGACGGTCTTCATCTGGCTGCGCGGCGTGGCTTCTGGATTCGGCGCTTCCGATTTTTTGACCCTCGGCGGTTCGTAAACCGACCTCGCCTCCCCTGCCCCATCGGCGACAGGCTTCACTAGCGAACCGACGCCCTTCTCTGCGGCGAGACGTTCAAGCTTCTGGTCGTCAATGTCTGCCGATACCGGCTGAAATGGTGCGCGTTGCTGCTTCATGATCAACCTGCCTTGCGGATGTTGGGGGTATTGGCCTCGTCGACAATGGCGCGGATCTCGGCGAGTAGGTTCACGACTTCGACCCCTGCCCCCTTCCCTGCTTCGCTGACCGTCGGCGGCTGGCCGTTGAGGAACATTTCCCGATATGCCGAGCGCTCAACGAGCGCCGTGCGGAAGAGCGGCAGGCCAAGCCTGGCCAGTTCGGCATAGGCAAAGTCCGTCACCCGGGTGCGCAGCGGATAGACCTTGGTCAGCAGCAGGCGGTACGGGATTGCCCGGCCTGTGGTCTCGCCAACGTCGCGGATATCGCCGACCACGACGAGCGCTTCGCGCAAGTCGGGCTCGGAAGCCTGCGCCGGAATGACAACGAGGTCAGACCGCGCCAGAGCCTTGAACAGGGTCACTTCCCGGCTGCCCGGCAGATCGAGGCAAATATGATCGTAGTCACCTGAGGCTTCAGCATCGCGGAAAAACCCGCCGAATTTCTGCGGCTCGATGGCGGCGACGGTGAGCCCCGTGATCGGCGCTTTGCGCGCCCACCGGTCAAGCGTGCGGTTCTGGTCAAGGTCGATAAGAAGGACGCGGTCGCCTTCGAGCGCGAGCGCGGACGCGAGGGCCGCGCAGGTCGTGGACTTGCCGACGCCTCCCTTGGAGGACGCAAACGTAATGATCATAAAACCTCGAAGAGCCCAACCGGGCAAATATGGATTTGGTGAAATGCGTATTCGAACAAATAAAGGGTACCGTATTCGTTCAATCCGCCAAGTGATGATTTAGAACATTGCGCAATGGCGCACTTGCCCAAGCGGTGGACTGCACAGTTGGTGCTTTGTGCCTCCGCATACTTAGGCAAGCATCCAAAACTACATTTGGGCATTTGCTGATTTGTGGAACAGCGGCGCAGGCTTCGCCATGGTTTTCGGAGCTACCGTAATTGAGCGAGCAAGCGGGACGGTGATGTGGCTTCCTCGTAGTCTGGCGAAAAAAC
>NZ_JAIETU010000011.1 GCF_019744875.1 Hyphomicrobium sp.
TGGCGCCACCAGCACCCGCAGTGGCACCCGTGCCCTCCGTTGCAGCACCCGCACCCGCACCCGTTGCGGCAGCGCCTGTCGCGCCTCCGGCCGCCGAGCCCGTTCGCGCCGAACGGCCGAGCGCACCTGCCCAACCGGCAGCCCGCCCGCCGCTTTCGGCTCCGCGTCCGCCCGTTACGGCCCGTCCCGCGACGGATGCACCGTCACATCGCCCCGGCGGTCCGCAGCAGCAGCGCCCGCGTCCGACGAGCAACGATACGCGCTTTGCTCCCCGCGCAGGCGGTCGGCCCATGCAGATCGATCTGCCGCGTCCGGCCGCTCCGCCGCCGTCCGGCGACCGTTCGAGCACCGAGCCGACGAAGCTCGTGCGCGATGTCCGCGCGCGTCCCGTTCCGGTCACGACGGCCGATGACGACGAGAGCCGCGCCATCAAGCGCGGCGGCAAGCTCGTTCGCGTGCCCGTCAAGGCGCCCGTCGTCGACGAGAAGCGCGAGCGCGGTAAGCTCACCATCAATAACGCCCTCGACGAGCAGCAGCGCGAACGGTCGCTTGCTTCGCTCAAGCGCAAGCGCGAGCGCGAGAAGCTGAAGGCCATGGGCATTCAGCAGCCCAGGGACAAAATCGTGCGTGAAGTCGTCATTCCGGAAGCCATCACGATCCAAGAGCTTTCGAACCGCATGACGGAGCGCGCCGTCGACCTCATCAAGTTCCTGATGAAGCAAGGCGCGATGCACAAGATCACCGACGTGATCGATGCCGATACGGCCGAGCTGATCGTGTCCGAGTTCGGCCATACGGCCAAGCGCGTGTCGGAAGCGGACGTCGAGACCGGTTTCATCGGCGAGAAGGATGCCGAGGAACACCAGCAGCCGCGTGCGCCCGTCGTGACCATCATGGGCCACGTCGACCACGGCAAGACGTCGCTGCTCGACGCCATCCGCCAGACCAACGTGGTCTCGGGCGAAGCCGGCGGCATTACGCAGCACATCGGCGCCTATCAGGTGACGACGCCCAGCGGCGACAAGATCACGTTCATCGACACGCCGGGCCACGCCGCGTTCACCGCGATGCGCGCCCGCGGCGCCAAGGTGACGGATATCGTGGTGCTGGTGGTTGCGGCCGACGACGGCGTCATGCCGCAGACGGTCGAGGCCATCAATCACGCCAAGGCGGCGAACGTGCCGATCATCGTTGCCATCAACAAGATCGATAAGCCGTCGGCCGATCCGAAGCGCGTTCAGACCGACCTTCTCTCGCACGAGATCGTGGTCGAAAGCATGGGCGGCGATACGCTCGAAGTGCCGGTTTCGGCCCTCAAGCGCACCAACCTCGACAAGCTGCTCGAGACGATCCACCTGCAGGCCGAAGTGCTCGACCTCAAGGCGAACCAGGACCGCTCTGCCGAAGGCGTCGTGATCGAAGCCAAGCTGGAGCGCGGCCGTGGCCCCGTGGGCACCGTGCTCGTCCAGCGCGGTACGTTGCATGTCGGCGACATCGTCGTGGCCGGCATGGCGTGGGGGCGTGTGCGCGCGCTCATCGACGACCAGGGCAAGAACGTCGAGACAGCGGGTCCGTCGATCCCGGTCGAAGTGCTGGGCTTCAGCTCGGCACCCGAAGCCGGCGATCAGATCGCTGTCGTCGAAAGCGAGAGCCGCGCCCGCGAGATCACCGATTACCGTATCCGTAAGCGCCGCGAGACGCTCGGCTCGGCCGGTACGCCGCGTACGCTCGAGCAGATGATGCAGACGCTCAAGGATTCGGCCGGCAAGAAGGACTTCACGCTGCTCATCAAGGGCGACGTGCAGGGCTCGCTGGAAGCGATCCAGGGCTCGCTGAAGAAGCTCGGCACGGACGAGGTGGAAGCCCGCGTCGTGCATTCGGGCGTCGGCGGCATTACCGAGTCCGACATCGCGCTCGCAGGTGCTTCGAAGGCCGTCGTCGTGGGCTTCAACGTCCGCGCCAACGCGCAGGCCAAGCAGGCAGCCGACGCACAGGGCATCGAGATCCGCTACTACAGCATCATCTACGATCTCGTGGACGACGTGAAAGCGGCCATGTCGGGTCTGCTCGCGCCGACGGTGCGCGAGAACTTCCTCGGCTACGCCACGATCAAGCAGGTCTTCAACGTGTCGAAGGTCGGCAAGGTCGCGGGTTGCGTGGTTACGGAAGGCAAGGTCGAACGCGGCGCAAAGGTGCGATTGCTGCGCGACAAGGTCGTTATCCACGAAGGCACGCTGTCGATCCTCAAGCGCTTCAAGGACGATGTTCGCGAGGTGCCCGCCGGCCAGGAATGTGGCATGGCGTTCGCCAACTACCAGGACATCCGCGAGGGCGACGAAATCGAGTGCTTCCAGGTCGAGACGATTAAGAGAAGTCTCTAGGCGCTCACGGGCGCTGATCCCGTTCGCCGAGAGGCGAACGGGGCGCCCTCCGCGGGGGCGGCGCATTGGCGCCGGGTCGCCTTGCTCCCGGGCTGCTTCGCAGCGGGTATTAGTCACGAAGAGGCAATAGCCTCGTGCCGGTCCGATCCCGGTGGATTGAGAAGACATGTCCAGAAGAAAATCACATTCAGCCAAAGGCCCGACGCAGCGTCAGTTGCGGGTGGGTGAACTGGTCCGCCACAAGCTTGCCGAGATGCTCGCGCGCGGCGAGATCTATGACGACGTGCTTGCCTCGCACGTCGTGACGATCACGGAAGTGCGGATGTCGCCGGATCTCCGGCTCGCAACCGCCTATGTCATGCCGCTCGGCGGCAAGGACACCGAGGTCGTGCTTGCCGCATTGGCGCGCAACAGCAAATACGTGCGTGGTGAAATCTCGCAGGCGGTCGATCTTCGCGTCGCGCCCGAAGTGCGCTTCCGCGAGGACGAGACCTTCGACGAGGTCACGCGCATCGATCGGCTCCTGCACAGCGAGAAGGTTCGCCGCGACGTCGAGAAGCGCGGCGACGCCGATAACGACTGAGCGCGTTTCGCTCCCGTTTCGCGGACTGATCGCGAGATCGCATCGTCGTATCGAAAAATCATATTCACCCTTCCTCTCCCTGCTCCAAGCCGAGAGGCACGCGAGACCTTCCATGGCACGACGCAAAAAAGGCAATCCCATTCACGGCTGGCTCGTGCTCGACAAGCCGCTCGAGATGACCTCGACGCGCGCGGTCGGCATCTTGAAGCGCCTGATGTTCGCGCAGAAAGTCGGGCACGCGGGCACGCTCGATCCGCTGGCGACCGGCATCCTACCGATTGCCTTCGGGGAGGCGACCAAGACGGTGCCGTTCGCGGTGGACGGCGAGAAGGTCTATCGCTTCGTCGTGCGCTGGGGCGCGGAAACCAAGACCGACGACGCCGAGGGCGATGTCACGGCGACGTCCGATGCGCGCCCGACCGTGCACGACATCGAAGCGCTGCTGCCGCAGTTCATCGGCGAGATCATGCAGGTGCCGCCGCAGTTCTCGGCCATCAAGGTGGACGGCGAGCGGGCCTATGCGCTTGCGCGCGACGGCGAGCATGTGGAGCTCGAGGCGCGCCCCGTGGTGATCGACGAGCTCCGCCTGATCGACGTGCCGGACGGCGACACGGCCGTATTCGAAGCTCGCTGCGGCAAGGGCACCTATGTGCGTGCCATTGCGCGCGACATGGGCCGCGCGCTCGGATGCCGCGGCCACGTTGTCGGGCTCAGGCGGACGCGCGTGGGGCCGTTCTCGGAGGACGCCGCCGTCGACCTCGCTGAGATTGAGGATGCGGCCGAGGCCGGCGAGGACCTGTCGACGTTCCTGCAACCGGTGGAAGTGGCGCTGGGCGATATCCTCGAAGTCAACGTGAGCGCGGCCGATGCGGCTGACCTCGCGCAGGGCCGCAGCGTGCTGATCCGCGGCCGCGATGCGCCGATCCTGGGCGGGACGGCTTACGCCATGTCGAAGGGCCAGATCGTGGCGCTGGGCGAGATCGAACGCGGCGCGCTGCATCCGACGCGCGTCTTTAATTTCGGCTAGGGCAATTTCCGATCTGACGGAATCGGCAAAAGGATCCAGGTGACTGGATCCTGGCGTCAGCCCAGGATGACGTTGGGAATGAGCGGTCCGTAGCGACCAATAAACCCGTCACCCTGACGAAGGTCAGAGCCCAGTCACGCTACAAAGTCACGCCTCAAGCCATGCGCATCGGCGGACGACGCGAAGCCGTGTGATCGGAAAATGCTCCAGGGCTGTCGGCAGGCTCGGCTGGCCCCCGCTGGTCATCAAATACGACGTCTGATCTTTTCCAGGCGGCGTGCTAAGACGTCCTCATGCGCTGGCGCGATCCTGCGCGGTGATGAGGAGGCTGGCCATGTTCCCGCACGACATCACGCAAACGAACCGTGCCGTGCGCAGGCTCATCGACAAGACGGAAACCCCGCGCCATCGGTTTCTGCTGATGGCCTTCGATCGCCATCGCAACCTGGAGATGGCGGGGCGTTACGAAGAGCTGTTTACGCCGGACATGATGGTGGGCGAGCCCGTCTATCACATCCGCGCCAACCGGGTGAATCTCAAGCTCGAAGGGGCGGACCTCGTCAAAAGCCTTTACCGGATGTGGGCGGCGACCAATCAGTCTGTTTTCTACGTCGAGAACGAAGAGGTTGCGGTGGCCGACAATTTCGTCGCGTCGGTGGCCGTCGGCTTTCAGCAGGTGTCGGGGCGCTCGCTCCGCATTAATCGTATCCTGAACTATGTTCCGAAGTTCATCGGAGACCGGCTGGTCAAGCGCGTGCTGGCGAGCGGCAAGTTCGAGGCCGATGACAACGCGATGTATCTCTACAAGAGCACTTATCAGATGTTCTGGCCGTACGACGCGCAGGGCCGCCTGCTTGGGGAGGACATCTGGGAGCCCGATCCGGACAAGGCCGTCATTACCAAGCTCGATCCGGCCGACGTGCTGACCATGGAGCAGTCGCGCCGCCTGCTCGATCCTCTCATCGCGCCGCTGCCCTCGCATGACGAGATGGTGCGCGGGACGCGCGCCTGAGATTGCGTTGCTCCGCCGGCGATCCGGGATCGACCGGATCTGTTTTGGTGCGAGTGCATCCCCATATGCCTTTCAAAGCGGCGCGGTTTCTCGCCGGAATCCGTGGGCAAGGGAGGTTGGATGCACGCCTTCACGCACGTCTCAAACGGCGGACGATCCGTCTTCGCGCCGATCTTTGCCGCGGTGGTCGCGGCGCTTCTCGCTTTCTCGATCGCCGTCTCGCCCGCTTTAGCGCGCAGCGAGTCGAGCGCCGAAGTGTTCGACGAAGCGGCACGGCTCGTGCGCGACAACTTCTACGATCCCAAGCTGCGCGGGAAGAACTGGGACGCCATCGTCGCGCGGCACCGGCCAGGCTATCTCGCGGCGGACGGCGCGAAACAGAAATCGGCTGCGATCAACGCCATGCTTGCTGAACTCGATGCGTCGCACATGATCCACGCGACGCCGGAGGAACCCGCGTACTACCAGCTCGCGGACATTTTCCGGTTTGCTATCCGCGATGACATGAAGAGGCATTTTCCCTACGGCATTTCGTATCCCGGCATCGGCATTTTCACGCGGGAGATCGACGGCAGGACGTTCGTTTCGGGCGTTCTCGCGGGGCTCGCGGCGGACGAGGCGGGGATCAAGACGGGCGATGAAATCCTCTCCGTTGACAACGCGCCGTTTCAACCTGTGGCGTCGTTCCGGGAGAAGACGGGCTCCGCCGTCAAGGTTTCGATCCGGCGCGACAAGGACGGGCCGGTGTCCGTGATCGAGGTGCGGCCGGAGCGCATCGAGCCGGGCAAGGCGTTTCGCGCGGCAATGCGCGACAGCGCGCGGATCGTCGAGGCGAACGGCAAGCGCATCGGCTACATCCGCGTGTGGTCGTATGCCGGTCAGGACTATCAGGACATTCTGGTCGACGAGCTGAGCAAGGGTAAGCTCAAGGACGCCGACGCTTTGATCTGGGATCTGCGCGATGGATGGGGCGGCGCGCAGCCGCGCTATCTCGACGTCTTCAATGCCCGGGCGCCGGACATGACGTTCACCGGGCGCTCGGGCGACCGGGACTTCGCAAGCTTCAGGTGGCGCAAGCCGGTGGCGGTGCTCATCAACGGCGGCACGCGCAGCGGCAAGGAGGTGCTCACCTACGGCTTCAAGAAGTACGGCTATGGCGAGGTGATCGGCACGCGGACCGCGGGTGCGCTGTTGGCCGGGCGCGGATACTTGCTGTCCGACGGCAGTTTCCTGATGGTGGCCGTGAACGATGTGGCGGTGGACGGCGAGCGGCTCGAAGCCAAGGGCGTGACGCCTACAATCGAGGTTCCGTTCGACATCCCCTACGCCGGTGGGAAGGATCCACAACTCGACAAGGCGGTCGAGGTGCTGAGCGAGGGGACGCGGGGGTGATCTTTTGACGGTGCGCCTGTTCACACTGTCATCCTCGGGCTTGTCCCGAGGATCCAGGGTCGCGCTCTGGGAAGGCAGACAAGGTGCGGCGATCCCTGCGCGAGCGGACGGATGGATCCCAGGCACAAGGCCTGGGATGACAGTCGGCAAACGAGGATCGATAATTTTCTATATTTATCAGCACCTTGATTCATATTTTGTTTAAGGGCTAGGTGTGTCGCCGTTCGTTCAAACTCCTGACAACGAGCTGTTGCGGTTTCTGCGCCATCCCGTATAAAGCGCCATCCCGTTCGTGCCGTCAGGCGCGGACGGCGTTTTCGTTTGCGACCTGGCTGGACGACATCCCGGCCAAGGCCGTCATCCGACCGGAGCCGAAGGCGCCGGTCCTCCAATCTGAAAGGAGCTCCCGATGTCGCTGACGCTCGAACAGAAGTCCAAGGTCATTAAGGACAATGCCACCAAGGCGAACGATACCGGTTCGCCCGAAGTGCAGGTTGCGATCCTCACGGAGCGCATCAACGGTCTGACTGAGCACTTCAAGGCCCACAAGAAAGACAACCACTCGCGCCGCGGTCTGCTCAAGATGGTGAGCCAGCGCCGCCAGCTTCTCGACTACGTGAAGCGCAAGGACGAGCCGCGTTATCAGAAGATCATCGAGAAGCTCGGCATCCGCCGCTAAGCTGCCACATTTCCTGCCGGCGTCGGCCCTACCGGGGTTGGCAGTGAGCGGACACTCGGTTTCCTCTCTGTTTTTGCAGGGACAAATCTATCCGTAGCACTGATGGCGCCGCTGACCTTTTGGTTCGCGGCGCCTCTTGCATTCGTGCTAAGGAAACCGCGCATCAAAGATACAGAAAACAGACACAACGAAAGAACGGACATGTTCGACATCCACCGTGTGGAAATTGAATGGGGCGGACGCACGCTCAAGCTTGAAACCGGGCATATGGCCCGCCAGGCCGACGCGGCAGTCTACGCACAGTACGGCGAGACCAGTGTTCTCGCGACCGTTGTCGGCGCCAAGAGCCCGAAGCCGGGCATCGACTTCTTCCCGCTGACCGTGAACTACCAGGAACGCACCTACGCCGCCGGCAAGATCCCGGGCGGCTATTTCAAGCGCGAAGGGCGCCCCACCGAGAAGGAGACGCTGACCAGCCGTCTCATCGACCGCCCGATCCGCCCGCTGTTCGTCGAAGGCTTCAAGAACGAAGTTCAGGTCGTCGTCACGGTGCTGAGCCATGACCTCGAGAACGATCCCGACATCGTCGGCATGGTGGCCGCGTCGGCCGCTCTGACGCTCTCGGGCCTTCCCTTCCTCGGCCCGATCGGCGCGTCGCGCGTCGGCGTGATCGGCGGCGAGTTCGTGCTCAACCCGATGATCGACGAGATGGCCGAGAGCAAGCTCGACCTCGTCGTGGCGGGTACGCAGGACGCCGTGATGATGGTGGAGAGCGAGGCCCAGGAGCTTCCCGAAAGCCAGATGATCGAGGCCGTCGTGTTCGGCCACAAGCACATGCAGCCGGTGATCGCTGCGATCATCAAGCTTGCCGAGAAGGCCGCCAAGGAGCCGTGGGACATCCAGATCCCAGACAAGGCCAAGTACAAGGACAAGGTCACGGCGATCGCCGGCGACCTGCTCAAGACCGCCTTCTCCACCAAGGAGAAGGGCAAGCGCCAGGATCTCGTCGGCGAGGCCAAGAAGGCCGTGCTCGCAGGCGTCGAGCTCGCGTCCGACGATCCGAGCGAGAAGGTGCTGCTGGTTGACGCGTTCAAGACGCTCGAAATGGACATCATGCGCGGCGACGTGCTGAAGACCAAGCGCCGCATCGACGGCCGCGATCTCGAGACGGTGCGTCCGATCCTGTCGGAAGTTCACGTTCTGCCGCGCACGCACGGCTCGGCGCTGTTCACGCGCGGCGAGACGCAGGCGCTCGTGGTGGCGACGCTCGGCACCGGCGAAGACGAGCAGTACATCGACAGCCTGGAAGGCACGAAGAAAGAGCGCTTCCTGCTGCACTACAACTTCCCGCCCTACTCGGTCGGCGAAACGGGCCGCATGGGCTCGCCGGGCCGCCGCGAAATTGGCCACGGCAAGCTCGCTTGGCGCGCCGTGCGTCCGCTGCTGCCGAAGTCCGACGAGTTCCCCTACACGCTGCGCGTCGTCTCGGAAATCACCGAGAGCAACGGCTCGTCGTCGATGGCAACCGTGTGCGGCACCTCGCTCGCGCTGATGGATGCGGGCGTGCCGCTGAAGTCGCCGGTGGCCGGCATCGCCATGGGTCTCATCAAGGAAGGTGACGACTTCGCCGTGCTGTCCGACATCCTCGGCGACGAGGATCACCTCGGCGACATGGACTTCAAGGTGGCTGGTACCGCCAACGGCGTCACCGCGCTGCAGATGGACATCAAGATCACCGGCATCACCGAGCAGATCATGCGGGTTGCTGTGGAGCAGGCACACAAGGGCCGGCTGCACATCCTGGGTGAAATGGCGAAGGCTCTGACGGGCGCTCGCGAAGAACTCGGCGAGCACGCGCCGCGCATCGAGACGATCAAGATCCCGACCGACAAGATCCGTGAAGTCATCGGTTCGGGCGGCTCGGTCATCCGCGAGATCGTCGCGGAATCGGGTGCCAAGATCGACATCAGCGACGACGGTACCGTGAAGATCGCGTCTGCCAACCGCGAGAGCATCGAGAAGGCGCTCGCGCGCATCAAGGGCATCACGCAGGAGCCTGAGGTCGGCACGATCTACAAGGGCAAGGTCGTCAAGATCATGGAGTTCGGCGCGTTCGTGAACTTCTTCGGCGCGAAGGACGGCCTGGTGCACATCTCGCAGCTCACGCAGGGCCGTCCGCAGACGGTTGGCGAAGTCGTGAAGGAAGGCCAGGAAGTCTACGTGAAGCTCTTGGGCTTCGACGATCGCGGCAAGGTGCGTCTGTCGATGAAGATCATCGACCAGGAGACGGGCCAGGAGATCCCGCGTGCCGAGGGCGAGCCGGAGGAGGTGTTCTCCGCCGAGCGTCCGCCGCGCCGCGAGCGTGAAGGTGGCGGTGGCGGCCGTGGCCGTCGCCGGGAGTAGATCTCTCCCTTTTTCTGAACGAGACAAGGAAAGCCGCGGAGCATGTGCTCCGCGGCTTTTTCATTTGGTGCAGCGTTGCGTCCGGCGCGTTGGCTAGGCGATCGGTGTTTCCGCGAATGTGCGGAGCGCGGCGGCGATGAGGGGGGCTGCGGCAGGGGAATTGCCGATGGCGCCGGTGTAGAGCGCGCGGGCGCCGGTTTCGGCAATCGCTTCGGGCACGTCGTCGCCGCCATGCATGCCGTCGCCGAAGAAAAAGCCCGCGACGACGGTCGGCGCATGACTTGCGCGCAAGGCGTCGTCGACGAAGGGCTCTTCTTCGAGGAATGCGGTCGCGACGCTGGCGAAACGGCGGGCGAGGGCGGCGCGGGCGGCGACCTTGCGCGTGGCGCTTGCGGACGCGGGGCCGAGCTTCGAGCCATGACCGACGATCAGGAGACGCGAGGCTTCCGGTGCGAAGCCGCCGCGTTCGGCAGTTTCGGTCGCGCTCGCGACGATCAAGTCCGGCAAGGCGGGATCGAGGCCGAGAGGTGTGAGGAGCTGCGCCCTCTCCGCGAAGCCCGCAGCGGCGATGCGGTCGCGGACCTTCTGGACGAAGTAGCCGTCGGCCATGAAGAGAGGATAGACGGCGATGCGTGGCGCGCCCGATGCGGCTGCTTCGGCGAGCGCGCTTTCGAGTGCGGGTTCGCCTTTCAGCACGCCGGTCCAGACGAGAAGGCCCGTGAGCGCGCGAACGGCCTCGGCCTGGCTGCGCAGCGCTGCGTTCGGCTCAGATCCGCCGCGGTCGCCGTGGCTGGCGAGGACCACTGCGATCGATGCCGGGTCGAGGGTCATGGCGCTGCGGCCGCCAACAATGCCGCATCGAGCGCGGCGCGCACGGGCGCTGGAAGATCGAGCGTGAGGGCGGCTGCTTTGCCTTCGTCCGACATCTTGGCGAGCGTCTTGACGAGGATGGAGACGACCTTTTCGGGCGGGTGCTTGGCGGCGAAGTCTGCGGCGTAGTGGGCTAGGAAGACGAGTGAAGCGATATCCTCCACGGCCTGCGCCTCGGCGTCGCGCCGGAAGTTCTCCTTGCGGACGAGCGCGCCGACGCGGGCCACTTGCTCGGCGCTGTAGCCGACGCGCTCCAGGATTTCGCCCGCCCATTCGGCGTGCTTGCGGCCAAGATCCTTGCGCCAGCGCAGGTAGCCGGGACGGTCCATCGGGTAGCTCGCGCGCGGCACTTCCCAACGCCGGATGTGCTGGGCGCGCACGGCGAGGCGCACGTCGTCGGACGCGTCCGGGTAGACGCGTGCGAGCATCGCAGTCATGCGCTGGCCGTAGAAGAGCTCGGCGGGCACGCTGGCGCCGCCGTCCGAGATCAGGTTCGGATCGCGGGCGTTCGCTTCGTCGATCAAGGCATAGGCGGTTTCGAGGTTGGTCACGCGCGGCTCCGCTGCGATGGCCCGTGTAGCGCGCGCTACAGCGGTCCGTGGAAAATGAAGTAGGCGCCGCCAATGATCAACCCGAAGCCCAGGACGTGATTGATCGTCAGCGGCTCCTTCAGGAAAAAGACCGAGAATCCGGCGAACACCACGAGGGTGATGACCTCCTGGATCGTCTTGAGCTGGGCGGTTGAGTAGTACTCATGGCCGATCCGATTGGCCGGGACGGCGAGGCAGTATTCGAAGAAGGCGATGCCCCAGCTCACGAGTACGACGATCCACAGGGCGGTCGTTTTGTACTTCAGATGCCCGTACCAGGCGAATGTCATGAAGATGTTCGAGACGAGAAGCAGCAGCACCGGCGTAAGTGCATTCGACAGTCCTGGCATCGATCCCCGTGCCTCCGCGATAGGGTTTGAGACAGTGCAGCCCGGGCAGGGCTTCGCGCTTTTCATTAAGGCAAGCTGCCGTTCCTGTCTCGACAGTCCACGGCAATTGGCTATTACTGTGCGCGGCCTGGCCTGCCGCCGAGACGCGGGGGGCGGTTCGACGGCCGATCGGGGCGAATGGATATGTCGCGTCACCAGCTCGATGCATTGATGGCCGGCGTCGCCCGAGGCGACGAGGCGGCCTTTGCCGAGCTGTATCAGGCAACTTCCGCGAAACTCTACGGTGTCGCCCTGCGTATCCTTCGCAGCAAGGAGGCTGCGGAGGACGTGGTTCAGGATAGCTTTTTCAAAGTCTGGGAGCGGGCAGGGGATTTCGATCCCAAGTTGGCCGGACCTGTGACGTGGATGGTCGCCATCGTCCGGAACCGGGCGCTCGACGAGCTTCGGCGCCGCGCCGCGCGGCCGTCGTCGGATGTGTCCGAGCTTGACGACCTGCCGGGCGACGACGAGCATCCGATCGAGGCGATCGGCCGGCGCGAGGATTTCGACCGGCTTCTCAAGTGTCTGGAAGGCCTGGAGCCCGACAAGCGCCAGATGGTGCGGCTCGCCTATCTGGACGGCCTGAGCCGGGAGGCGCTCGCGCAGCGGTTCGACCGGCCCGAGGGTACGATCAAGACGTGGCTGCATCGCAGCCTGGCGATGTTGAAGGGATGCCTCGAGCAATGAGCGAGCTCGACAACATCGATGGACTGGCGGCCGAGTATGTTCTCGGAACGCTGACGCGCGCCGAGCGTGCGGAGGCGGAGACGCGCCGGGCGCAAGACGCGGCGCTCGACACGGCGATCCTGGCCTGGGAGCGGCGGCTTGCGCCGCTTGCCGATGTCGTGGCGCCCGTGACGCCGCCGGCCGGGCTCTACAACAAAATACGCGCCCAGATCGGGCTCGCTTCGCATGTCGTATCGCTCAAGGCGCGCGAGCAGGCGATCACGCGGCGGGCCAGCCGGTGGCGCGCGGCAACGGCGGGCATGACGGCGCTGGCGGCATCGCTCGCGGGCGTTGTCGTCTGGCAGGATCATCAGCAGCGTCTGATGCCGACGCAGTATGTGGCGGTGCTGCAGGCGGGCGAGTCCCTGCCGGGCTTCCTGCTGACGGTCGATACCAAAACCAACATGTTCGTCATCTCGGCGATGCAGAAGCCGACGGAGCCGGAGAAGTCGTACCAGCTCTGGCTGGTACACGATGGCATGCCGCAACCGAAATCGCTCGGCGTGTTCGACGACAGCGAGATGGATGTGCGGCCGATGCCCGGCGGCAAGGACCACGACATGTACATGGACGCCACCTATGCGGTGAGCGTGGAGCCCAAGGGCGGTTCTCCCACGGGCGCACCGACGGGGCCGGTCGTGTTTTCCGGAAAGCTCGTCAAGGCGACGCCCTGAGTTTGGCCGCATTGATTTGCGCGGCCTGAATCCAAACGGCTTTTCCGGATTACGATTTTAAATCTCGCTGATTTGAAACCGCCGCGATCGACGCGCGTAATAACGGACATGCTTCTGCTGTCCGCAGCCCCCCGGGGACGGGAAGCGCCATGACTTTCAAAAGTCAGGGAGGTTTCATGAAAGGAAACGCCTATGAAGATTTCAGTCTCGTCGGGTTCCGCACTGGCTGCCGCTGCTGCTGCGCTTCTCCTCTCCGGCGCCGTCGTGGCCCCGAGCTTCGCTGCTGAAGACGCCAAGGGCCACTGCGTTGGCGGTAACGCCTGCAAGGGCACGAGCGCCTGCAAGACCGCGACCAACGCTTGCAAGGGTCAGAACGCCTGCAAGGGTCAAGGCATGAGCGAAACCTCGAAGGACGATTGCGCGAAGATCGACGGCGCGAAGTTCGAGCCCGCGAAGTAATCGCCAGAAACGGTGTCCGGCGGCGCGTTGCCGCCGGACTTCATTTGCCGGCTGTTACGTGACAGCTTGTTCGGGGCCGCCTGTTCGAAGATACGTGTTCGAAGGATGTGATGCGATGCATGCCGAGACGCAGGGCCGCGAGAAAAGCACCGCCATACGCCGTGACAAGCCGCCGTATCTCGGCTTTGGGCTCGGTCTCCGGCCGCAGCATTATCAGGACATTTTCGATACGGCGCCGAACATCGACTGGTTCGAGGTGGTGTCGGAAAACTACATGGTGGCGGGCGGCAAGCCGCTGCAGATGCTCGACCGGATCCGCGCCGATTACCCCATCGTCATGCACGGCGTGTCGCTGTCGATCGCATCGACCGCACCGGTGAATATGGACTATCTGCGGGATCTCAAGGCCCTCGCCCGGCGCAGCGAGCCGGTGTTCATTTCCGATCACCTGTGCTGGACCGGTGTGCATGGCGTCAACCTGCACGATCTCCTGCCGGTGCCGTATACGCGCGAGGCGCTCGATCATGTCGTGGCGCGCGTGCAGCATGTGCAGGACTATCTGGGCCAGGCCATCGCGCTCGAAAACGTTTCGAGCTATGTGCAGTTCTCGCATTCGGAAATGAGCGAATGGGAGTTCATCGCGGAGTTGACGAAGCGCACGGGCTGCTGGCTGGTGTTCGATGTCAACAACGTGTTCGTCTCTGCGTTCAATCACGAGTTCGACGCGCACAAGTTCATTGCGGGTATCCCCAAGGATCGCATTGTTCAGTTCCATCTCGCGGGGCATGAACACAACATGAGCCACATCGTCGACACGCACGACGCGCTGGTGTGCGACGAGGTGTGGGATCTCTACCGTTCGGCCGTGCGTCAGTTCGGGCAGGTATCGGCGATTATCGAGCGGGACGATCACATTCCGCCGCTCGCGGAGCTGGTGGCCGAACTCGACATCGCGCGCCGGGTCGCCGCCGAGACGCTCCGCGACGCCGCAGAGTAATGGTGCCGTCATGACAGGGCGCGCGCCCACGCTTGCAGACGTGCAGAGCTTGTTTCAGGCGGCTGTCGTCGATGGGTCGGACGATGTGCTGGGGCTGATCCCCGGCAATTCCCGCACCAGCAGCGATGTGTTGTTCGGCGTTTACCGCCATGCCTACGTGGCGCGTCTGGTCGAGGTGGTGCAGAACGCGTATCCGATACTGGCTGCGCATATGGGAGACGCGCGTTTCAAGGACATGGCGCGCGCGTATGTGGCGCTTTATCCGTCTCGCCACACGAATGCGCGCTGGTATGCGTCGGACGTGCCGGACCTGCTCGGACGGCCCGAGTATGCAGAGACGCCGGAGCTGCGCGAGATTGCGTTGATCGAACGGCAGCTCGATCTTGCGTTCGATGCAGCCGACGGCGCGGTGCTTGACCTTGCGGCGCTGGGCCGCCATCAGCCGGAAACGTGGGGTTCACTTGTGTTTCGCCCGCACCCTTCTGCGGCGGTGCTCAGGCTTTCCACCAATGCTTATGAGATCTGGGCGGCGCTCAAGAACGACGCCGTCGCGCCAGACCCGGCGCGGCTTGCGGATCCGCATGCGGTTCTGATCTGGCGGCGCGAGGGCGTGGCCACGTCGCGTGTGCTCGGGGCCGAGGAAGCGATGCTGTGGATCGAAGCTTCGCGCGGAAAGCCTTTTGGTGGGCTCGCGGAGATGGCGGCGGTATTCGCCGATGCGGACATGGCGGCGCTACGCGTGGCGCAGTACCTTCAGGGCTGGCTCGTGTCGGGATTAATCAGTGAGGCCGACGTCCACGAGCTGACGGCGACGTCTTAGAAGGCAGCGGCCTCTCCCCATTCAGAGAAGAGGCCGCCAACAATCAGATCTTCAGCGTGCCGGCTTGTGCCGCGGCATAGCGTTCGCCAACGGCCTTCCAGTTGACGACGTTCCACCATGCCTTGAGGTAGTCGGCGCGTTTGTTCTGGTACTTCAAATAATAGGCATGCTCCCAGACGTCGTTGCCGAACAGGACCCTGTTGCCCTCCATGAGGGGCGTGTCCTGGTTCGGCTTCGAGACGAGCGCGAGCTTGCCGGACTTGTCGACGGTGACGAAGACCCAGCCCGAGCCGAAGACCTTACCGCCTGCCGTGTTGAAATCGCCCTGCAGCTTTTCGAGGCCGCCGAGATCTCGGTCGATGGCTGCCTTCACGTCGCCTTCGGGCGCGGAGCCGCCCGGAGGTCCCATGACCTCCCAGAACATGGAGTGATTGGCGTGGCCGCCGCCGTTGTTGCGCACGGTGACGCGGATGTCCTCGGGAACCTGATCGAGCTTGGTCAGCAACTCTTCCAGCGGCAGCTTGGCCAGCTCGCCGTGATCCTTGAGGGCCTTGTTGAGATTGGTGATGTACGCCTGATGGTGCTTGCCGTGGTGAAGCCCCATGGTCGCGGCGTCGATGTGGGGTTCGAGGGCCGCCGGATCGTAAGGCAGTGCGGGGAGGGTGAATGGGCCGTCAGGGGGCGTTTCGGCGAAAGCCGTGCCCAATCCGCGGGCTGACACGGTGGTCATCAGGGCGATGGCGCCTGCGGTGCGAAGGAAGCTTCGGCGATCAGGGGTCAACATCTGCGGTCTCCGTAGTAGGCTTCTCGACAGTCGCCCGTATCTCGAGGCGGGGTCAGGCGATATATAGCGACCCGTCACTGCAACGCCAATCGCGGCGACATGGTTCATCACTGGGTACAAGGCGAGCACGGATCAATGGGGCTTCGGCTCGACAAGGCGCTGCTGGCGCGAGGTTTGGCGCCGACCCGCTCGCGGGCGCGGGACCTCATCCTGCGCGGCGCAGTGCGTGTAAACGGCGCGATCTCCTCCAAGGCGGGAACGGTCGTGGCCGACGGGGCGGAGATCGCGCTGACGGAGACGTTCGACTATGTGTCGCGCGGGGCGCTCAAGCTGATCGCGGCCCTCGATGCCTTCGGCTTTTCGGCCGAGGGGCGCGTGGCGCTCGATGCAGGTGCGTCTACGGGCGGTTTCACGGAGGTGCTGCTGGAGCGTGGGGCGGCGCATGTGTTCGCTGTCGATGTGGGGCGGGGCCAGCTCCATCCGCGCATCGCCGCCGACGCCCGTGTCACGTCGCTCGAAGGAATGGATGCGCGGGCGCTGACGGAGCAGGAGATCACGCGACGTGTCTCGGCAATCGTGGCCGACGTGAGTTTCATCTCGCTCGAAAAAGTGCTGCCGGGCGTGCTGCCCTTCGCGGAGCCGGGGACGTGGCTTGCGGCGCTCGTCAAGCCGCAGTTCGAGGCGGGCCGAGAGGCGATCGGCAAGGGCGGCATCGTGCGCGATGCGGCCGTGCGCGATGCGCAGGCCACGAAGATGTCCGATTGGATGGCCGCGCAGCCGGGATGGCGCGCGGTGGGGGTGATCCCGTCGCCGATCGAAGGCGGGTCGGGCAATCAGGAGTTTCTACTTGGAGCCGTTTTCGATGGCTGATGCCGTCAAGCTGACCATCGAGCGCGTCGGCGCAAAGGGACACGGCATCGCCATGCGCGATGGCGAACCGGTCTATGTGCCGTTCGCGCTGCCGGGCGAAGCCTGGGCGCAGAACGCCGGGGCGTGGAGCCTGGCGTCAGATGCGAACCCCGAACGTGTTTCGCCCGTCTGCCGTCATTTCATGCAGTGCGGCGGGTGCCTCACGCAGCATATGTCGCCCGCGGCCAACCGTGCCTGGAAGCGCGACCTCGTCGTCGATGCATTCCGCCATCGCGGTCTCGATGCGGAGGTCATGCCGGCGGTGGTGGTCGGCGCGGCGTCGCGGCGGCGGGCGTTTCTGGGTGTCGAGCGGCGTGGACGCGAGGTGATCATCGGCTTCCGCGAGGAGGGGCAGCACACGCTCGTCGATCTTTCCGAGTGTCCGGTGCTCGACCCCGCTATCGTGGCCGCCGTGCCGGGGCTGCGCGAGATCGCCAAGCGCGTGATGGTGGACCGGGAGGGCGGGCGTCTCGTCGTGACGCGGCTCGATCATGGTCTCGATGTATCGTTCGACAACGGGCGCAAGGATCTCTCGGCGCACGAGCGCTCGACTGTTGGGGCGCTCGCCGAAACCATGCGGCTGCTGCGGCTCTCCGTTGGCGGCGAGGTGATCGTCGCGCGCGGGCCGCCGGTCGTGACGATTGCGGGCGTGGCGGTGACAGTCGAACCGGGGCTGTTCCTGCAGGCCGTGCCCGAAGCGGAGACGCTGCTTGCGGATCTCTGCGTCGCGGCGCTGCCGAAGCGGCTCAAGACGGCCGCGGATCTCTTCTCAGGCGTGGGGACACTGACGCTGCCTCTCGCGCGGCGTGCGGCCGTGACGGCCTACGACAGCGACAAGCGGGCAATCTCATCCCTCGCGAACGCGGTGCGCCATGCGCAGGGACTGAGGCCCGTGGCGGCTATCGTGCGCGATCTCTATCGCGATCCGCTTTCGGTGCGGGAGCTCAATGCGTTCGATGCCGTGGTGTTCGATCCGCCGCGCGCGGGCGCGGCCGAGCAGGCGGAGCGGCTGGCGAAATCGAAGGTACCCGTGGTAATGGCCGTGTCGTGCAATCCCGCGACGCTGGCGCGGGACGCGCGCACGCTGATCGACGGGGGCTATCGGATGGGACCGGTCACGCCGATCGACCAGTTCCTGTACTCCGCGCACGTCGAGGCATTCGCCGTGTTCCGGCGTTGATGCGGTCAGCCCGGAAGCCGGGTCGAGCCGAGAGAATCGTTACGCCGAAGCCTTGGCCTTAGCGGCGCGGGCCTTGCCGGCCTGCTTCTTGGCGCGGGTGCGGGCGGCGCCCGTGTTGCCCAGCGAGCGCGTGACCTTCGGGCGCGGAATGGCGCGGCGGGCCTTCTTCTTCTGGGTCTCAACCTTGCGGTGATGGCGGGCGGTCATGAGCGAAAATCCCTTTAAAAGCCGGGCGCTTCGCCCGTATCTCGATCTCAGACGCCTCGTCTAAGCGATCTTGCTGCGGGAGGCAAGTCGAACAGGGGTCGCGCCCCCGGGGGAACCGCCAATTTCGGCCAGTCCCGGCGTTTTCCAGGGCCGCCCCTCTCCTGTCCCTGGCCCTGTCACAGGGATGAAACATGACGGTTCTAGTCCAGCCGCATGACTTAGCTTATCGCGGGGACTGCAATGGGCGGACTGGCCGAGGCGCAGGTACAAGGTGAAGGTGCTGTCGAGGATGGGCGGCGCAATCGCCGGCTCGCTGAGGCCGTGCACCGCTACGGGGCGGTGAGCCGCAAGGGGCTCGAGGAGCGGTTCTTCACGCTCGCCTTTTCCGGGCTCGTCTATCCCCAGATCTGGGAAGACCCGGTTGTCGACCTCGAAGCGATGGCGCTCAAGCCTGGCCAGCGGGTCGCGGCGATCGCGTCCGGCGGGTGCAACGTGCTCTCGTACGTGACGGCCGTCGACGTGCGCGTCACGGCGCTGGATCTCAATCCGGCGCATGTGGCGCTGAACAACCTCAAGGTCGCCGCCGTCCGGCACTGCCCCGACTACGAGACGTTCGCGCGCTTCTTCGCCTCCGCCAACGACCGCGAGACCGCCGATCTCTACGACCGGCTGCTGGCGCCCAACCTCGACCGGACGACGCGCGCCTACTGGGAAGGCCGCGACATGCTCGGCCGCCGCCGGATCGGCTACTTCGGCCGTCACTTCTATCGCCAGGGCCTGCTCGGCTGGTTCATCACGATGGGCCACGGCATCTCGCGCCTGCATGGACGCAACCCGGCGCGGATGCTCGAAGCGAAGAACCGCGAAGACCAGAAGCGCATTTTCGAGGAAGAGCTCGCTCCGCTGTTCGAGATGCGCCACATGCGCTGGCTGATGGACAAGCCGGCTTCGCTGTTCGGCCTCGGCATTCCGCCGTCGCAGTTCGATGCGCTCAAGGGACAAGAGCGGCACATGGCCGACGTTCTCAAGGCGCGGCTCGGGCGGCTGGCGCACGGCTTCGATCTCGCGGACAACTATTTCGCATGGCAGGCCTTCGGTCGCGGCTATGCGGCGGGGGGCGCCGGTCCGGTGCCGCCGTACCTGGCGCGCGAGAACTGGCAGACGCTCAAGGAGCGCGCCGACCGCGTGACGGTCGTGCATGCGTCGTTCGACGAGCACCTGTCGCACTTCCAGGGTCCGGCCTACGACGCCTATGTGCTGCTGGATGCGCAGGACTGGATGACCGACGCGCAGCTCACCGCGCTCTGGACCGAGATCGTACGCACGGCCATGCCGGGCGCGCGCGTGATCTACCGGACGGCCGGTGAAGATACGATCCTGCCGGGCCGCGTGCCGGACGCCATTCTCTCGCGCTTCCGCTACGATGCCGACTACGGACGCGGCATGGTCGACAAGGATCGCTCGTCGATCTATGGCGGCTTCCATCTCTATACGTTCGAGGGTTGAGCGGATGGCGAGGGCTGAGCCGATGGTTGATGCCGCTCAGGAAATGGACTCCATCTACCGGCTGCAGCGTCACATCTACGATGCGTCGCGTAAGTACTATCTGCTCGGCCGCGATGGGATGCTCGATGCCCTCAATCCGCCGCCCGGCGGCACGGTGCTCGAAATCGGATGCGGGACGGGGCGTAATCTCATCCTGGCGTCGGGCCGCTATCCGGCGGCGCAGCTCTACGGCATCGACGTTTCGGCGGTGATGCTCGAGACGGCGCAGGCGTCCGTCGCCAAGGCCGGTCTCTCGCACTGTATTCGGTTCGCCCAGGCGGACGCGAGCAAGCTCGACACGCAGGCCGACTTCGGCATCGCCGCGTTCGACCGTGTGTTCGTGTCCTATGCGCTCTCGATGATCCCGCCGTGGCGCGAAGCGCTGGAGCAGGCGTACAGCGTCGTCAGGCCCGGCGGCTCGCTGCACATCGTCGATTTCGGCGAGCAGCAGCGCCTGCCTGTGATGTTCCGGTCGGGCCTCCGGGCGTGGCTCAGGCGGTTCTCGGTCCATCCGAGAGCGGAGCTCGAAGCGGAAGTGCGCAAGCTCGCGGAAGCCAACGGCGCGCACGCGACGTTCACGCGACCGTTCCGCGACTATGCCTGCCGGGCCGAGATCCGGAAGCCGGCCGCGCCTACGCGATAAGCTTGGTGATCAGGACGGCGGGCAGGATCAGGGCGGCCGACCAGATCAGCGCGCTTACGGCGCTGACCGCGAGGACCGGGATAGCCGGTCGGCTCAGAACGCCCATCTCCAACGGCACAAGGCCGCGATTGAAGCCCTGAAACTTGCTGATCAGCAGGCTCACGAGGCCGCTGCGCTCGACGAATGCGGCGGCGTCCGCGTGCTGCTTCGGGGTGGCGCTGAAGGGCCAGGTGTCGATGCGGTCGCGCCGGCCGCTGCGGCCTTTGGCATAGGCGTAGACGTCGCCTGCGAATGCGCCTGCGGCGGCCGCGAAAGCGATCAGCGGCACGTCGCCCTTGCCGAGCACCATCAGGGTCGCGAGCCCGAATGCGAGGATCAGCGTCGGCACGAACAGGATGGGGCGGGGGATGGAGTTGGCGAGGGCGAGCGCGAACAGTGCTGCGGCGACCGCATACTGATGGGCGGCGAGGAACGCGATCACCTCATCCTTGAAAGTGACGAGGAAGAACGCGGGCGCAATCACGCCGCCGGCCCAAATGAACGCGCTCAGAACGTTGGCGATCTGGAACGGTATCTCGCGCATGCGGAACATGCCGGCGACAACCGGAATGACCGCGCGAACCGGCCCGAAGAAATGCCCGAGGAAAACACCGAACGCGCCGTAGGTGTCGAAGAACTCCTCGGCCTGCGAGATCAGGTGCGGACGCGTGGTGAAGGGCCAGATCTTGTGGACGCTGTCCTGGAAGTAGCGGCCGATCCAGAACGACACAGCATAGCCCAGCGTGCCGCCGAAGCCGGCGGCGACAATGGCGGGCCACAGCACGTGCATCTCGATGCCGCTTGCCGCGAGGAGCGCTGCGATGCCGACGAGAATGGCCGTGCCCGGAATGAGGAGCGACAGAAAGCAGAAGCTCTCTCCGAACGCGACGACGAACGCGACCGGCGCCGCCCAGTGCTCGTGCTCTCGAACGAACGCCACCACCGCTTCGACCGTTGCCTCAAGTGCCATCTGGCTCGTCTTTCTTCATGGGAGGCCACGGCACTCAGCGCACGGACCAGCGTATGGAAATGCAGTCGCCCGGCGTGGGCTCTGTGTCAGTGTGACGGCGGTCAGGCCTTCTTGCAACGGCGATCGATCTCGCGCTGAAGCTCGCGGCCGACTTCACCCGCCAGCATTGCGCTGCGCGAGACCTGGGCCGGCGTGAGCCGCACGCCGACGCTCGCGAGGCTGGTCTTGGCCGTGTCGGCTTCGAGCTTGCCGCGCTTCAGCTCGTCGCACGTCAGCTCTTTCTTCTTCGATTTGTACGCGAAGAGCCGCACGCCCGAGGCATAGGCCTCCGGGGTCGGTGCTTCGTGGACCCAACTGCGGGACTTGTCGTCGACCATGTGTTTCAGCGTCGCCTGGCGGCGGCTGATGCATTCCGGGCTGTCGTCGACGCAGCCGAGACCGGCTCTCGATCCGATTTCAGGGCTCGACCCAATGGCGCAGGCCGCAAGCGAAAGAAGGCCGGCAACGAGGCCAAGGTTCGCCGCCAGTCGCAACGCGGCGTAGCAGATCGTCATCTCCGGCCCCTTGTTCTAACGTCGTTAGGCCAATAGAAGGCAGCCGTGGCAGGGTCAAGGCGGTTCGTCCGGCGGTCGAGACGCCTTAAGATGCCGATGCGGGTCTGCACATAATCGCGTTCCATTTCATGGAGTTCCAGATGGTCCATGGTGTCCGGTTGCACGAGCTCGGCGGTCCTGACCGGCTGGTCTGGGAGGAGATTCCGGTTGGAGTCCCCGGGCCTGGCGACGTTCGAATCAAACAGCGGGCCGCTGGGCTCAACTATATCGACGTCTATTTCCGTACGGGTCTCTACCCGCTTGCGAGCCTGCCGGCGATCATCGGCATGGAGGGCGCAGGCGACGTGATCGCGCTGGGCGAGGGCGTGACGTCGCTCAGCATCGGAGACAGGGTCGCTTATGCGGGCGCGCTCGGCGGCTATGCCGAGGAGCGCATCATCGCTGCGGACCGGCTGGTGAAGATCCCTGAGGGGATCTCTTACGAGACCGCGGCGGCCATGATGCTGCAAGGCATGACGGTCCGCTATCTGCTGCGCGAGACGTTCGCCGTCACCAGCGAGAGCGTGATCCTGTTCCATGCCGCTGCGGGCGGCGTCGGGTTGATTGCGTGCCAGTGGGCGCGCGCGCTGGGCGCGACGCTGATCGGAACCGTGAGCACCGACGAGAAGGCCGAACTCGCACGTAAGGCGGGCGCGACGCATGTGATCGTCACGGCGCGCGAGGATTTCGTGGCGCGCGTGCGCGAGATCACGAACGGGCGGTTGTGCGATGTCGTCTATGACAGCGTGGGCAAGGACACCTATCGCGGCTCGCTCGACTGCCTGCGGCCGCGCGGAACGTGGGTGAGTTTCGGCAACGCCTCCGGACCTGTGCCGCCGTTCGAGCTGACGCTGCTCAAGGGATCGCTGTTCGCCACCCGTCCGTCGCTGATGGCCTACACGGCGACGCAGGCCGCGCTTGCGGCCAACGCGGCCGACCTGTTCGCGATGGTGGCGTCGGGACGCATTACGATCCCGATCAATCAGACGTATACGTTGCGCGACGCGGCGGAAGCGCATCGGGCGCTCGAAGCACGCCGCACGACCGGCTCGACGGTGTTGACGATTTGATTAGCGAGGGGAGACCTGAATGGCTGACGCTCCGATCGACTTCTATTTCTGGCCGACGCCAAACGGCTTCAAGATCCGCATCATGCTCGAGGAATGCGGGCTCGCCTACCGCTTGAAGCCGGTCGACATCTCGAAGGGCGATCAGTTCAAGCCCAAGTTCCTCGCCATCTCGCCGAACAACAAGATGCCGGCCATCGTCGATCCGGATGGGCCGGGCGGGGAGCCGATTTCGATCTTCGAAAGCGGCGCCATTCTCCAATATCTTGGCCGCAAGTCCGGTCAGTTCTATCCGACGGACGAGCGCGCGCGCGTGCTCGTGGAGCAGTGGCTGTTCTGGCAGGTCGGCGGGTTCGGTCCGATGGCGGGGCAGGCGCATCACTTCCGCCACTACGCGCCGAAGAAGGTCGCCTACGGCATCGAGCGCTACACGACCGAGGTTACGCGCCTCTACGGCGTGCTCGAAAAGCAGCTCAAGAAGCGCGATTTCATCGCCGATACCTACTCCATCGCCGACATGGCCAGCCTGCCGTGGGCGCTGAACTGGGAGAAGCAGGGGCAGGACCTCAAGGCCTTCCCGCGCGTGAAGGCCTGGATCGAGCGTCTTTCGGCCCGCGACGGCGTCCAACGGGGGCTTTCCAACAAGCTCAAATGACGGGCCGCCGGAGAAACTTCCGGCATGGTTACCGCAAGGTTTCCAAATTGCTTAAGCTTTGATTTCTTGCCGGCCGGAAGCGGCCCGTTCGCCTCGAAACGAGTCGCGGGGCAACCGTTCCTTGGCGAAACGCCTGTTCCCTCGTTTACTGCTTATCATGAGCGCGCCCCCTATCGTTTGCTTCCAGAGGCCGCGGCACACCTGGCATTTCAGGCCGTGCCAGCCGCCTTCGGATCAGAAGCGACAGCGCTCAGAGGTAAACAGGGATGGCACGTTTTGAATTTTCTTCCGAAGACGTCGTTGACGTTTCGGCACAGGGCGGCAGCACGGATGCGCTCTACCAGCTCGGACTGATGTACTGCGTCGGCCGGGATGTCGGCGTGAACCTCGTCGAGGCCCACAAGTGGTTCAATCTCGCTGCCATGCGCGGCAACGATGACGCCAAGGCCTACCGGCTCGAAATCTCCCGCGAGATGACCAAAAAAGAAATCGCGGCCGCCCAGAAGAGCGCCCGCGAATGGTTGCGTTGCCACTAAAGAAGCTGGCGTAGGTTTTTTAGGCTGCCTCGCCGGCTTCTTCGACCCGCGCGGCGCCCTGTACAGCCTTCTGGACCTTCTCGAAGGCGCGCACTTCAATCTGCCGAATACGCTCGCGTGAGACGCCGAATTCCGTCGACAGCTCCTCGAGCGTGACGGGCTCGTCCGCGAGACGGCGCGCTTCGAAAATTCTCCGCTCACGATCGTTGAGCGTTGCCAGTGCGTCGCTCAGATACGACTTGCGGCGGCCCATCTCGTCGTCCTTGACGAGCGTTTCCTCCTGGTCGGGCGCATCGTCGACGAGCCAATCCTGCCATTCTCCGGATTCGGAGTCGGCACGCACGGGCGCGTTGAGCGAGGCGTCGCCGCCGAGACGGCGGTTCATCGAAACGACGTCTTCTTCCGACACGCCGAACTTGGTGGCGATCGTCTTGACGTGCTCAGGCTTCAGATCGCCTTCTTCCAGGGCCTGAAGCTGGCTCTTGGCGCGCCGCAGGTTGAAGAACAGCTTCTTCTGGGCGGCCGTGGTGCCCATCTTCACGAGGCTCCACGAGCGCAGGATGTATTCCTGGATCGAAGCGCGGATCCACCACATCGCGTACGTCGCCAAGCGGAACCCGCGTTCGGGCTCGAAGCGCTTGACGGCCTGCATCAGGCCGACGTTGCCTTCGGAGATCACTTCGCCGATCGGCAGGCCGTAACCGCGATAGCCCATTGCGATGCGCGCGACGAGACGCAGATGCGAGGTGATCAGCTCCTGCGCCGCATCCGTATCGCCGTCATCGCGCCAGCGCTTCGCCAGCATGTATTCCTGATCCGGCTCCAACATCGGAAACCGGCGGATTTCCTCGAGGTAGCGCGACAGCCCATTCGAGCCGCCGGCAATCGTCGGAAGTGATTTTGTCGCCATGTCTGTTTCACGCTCTGGCGGGATTGACCCGTCAGTGTACGCTCCCCATATCAACGTCGCGGACAAACTCTCGATATTGGAGGTTGTTCCGTACGCGCCTGCTTGCGGCGGGCTAGGTTTCCAGCACGTTTCAGCATGCCGAACTGCAACGTGCCAGTTGCATTGGAGTTTCGTTTTCTTAACGCAACCTTATGTCGGAATCCGTCGGTCGGGATAATTACGGTTTGGAAATTTTGCGCTTCGCTTTGGCGCGAGGGCCACTGGCCGCCTGTAAATCCGGGCCTTTTAGCGCCTTGTAGAGCCTTTCGATGTCGGCCGGTCGCGAACTTGTGAAGTGGAGCGAGCGGCCCGTGACGGGGTGCTCGAACCCCAATTCCACGGCATGGAGCGCCTGGCGACCAAGTGCGGTCAAGGCTTCGGCGGCGTCGGCCGACAGTGTGCGGATGCTGGCCTTGAAGCCCGTGCCGTAGGCCGGATCACCCATCACGGGGTGGCCCAGGTGCGCGAGATGGACGCGGATCTGGTGTGTGCGGCCGGTTTCCAGAACAAGCCGCAAGCGTGTGGCGGCGGGCGTTCCGTTCAATCCGTTGAAGGTTTCGATTGCCTCGTAGTGCGTGATGGCGTGCCGGCCAAGCGTTTCGCGCACAACAGCCATGCGTGTGCGGTTGGCCGTGCTGCGTGCGAGGTTGGCATCAATGGCGCCGCTGGCCCGCAGCGGCACGCCCCAGGCGAAGGCCTCATAGGCGCGCACGAGACGGCCGTCGGTGCCGTGCGCGGCGAACTGCTCGGAGAGGCCGCGATGGGCGGCGTCGGTTTTCGCGATCACCAGCAGGCCCGAGGTGTCCTTGTCGAGACGATGGACAATGCCCGGGCGCTTCACGCCGCCGATGCCGGAAAGCTCGTCGCCGCAGTGGGCGATCAGGGCATTCACCAGCGTTCCACCGGCGTGGCCGGCGGCGGGATGGACGACGAGGCCGGCAGGCTTGTCGAGCACGAGCAGGTGCGGGTCCTCGTAGACGATGACGAGTGGAATCGGTTCGCCGGCCGGCTCGGCCGCGACAGGCTCGGGAACATCGACGACGATGTGCTGGCCGATCTTCGTCTTGGTGCCGGGGTCGCGCTCGGGCGTGCCGTCGCACGTTACGTGCCCCTGGCGGATAAGGGTCTGCAAGCGGGCCCGGCTCAGGGCGGGCGAGAAGTGGGCCGCGAGCACACGGTCCAGCCGCTGGCCGGAAGCGGCTTCTGCAACCGTGAGCTCCTGGCGGCCCGTCAGCACGACGGGTTCTTCGAACTCCGGATCTGCGATCTCGGTGTCGTCGTCTTCGATCATGGCGTCTTCGTCTTCGGTCATGATCGGCCGCCTTTTTCACCGGATTTCTGTCGCCTTGGGCGTTCGGATGCTGTTAGAGCACGGGGGTGACCAGCTTCGTTTCCGAGAGACGACACCATGAGCGAGCCCACGCCCGTCCCGCATGCCGCCGATCGCGCTGAGGCGGCCGCGCGCAATCGCAAGGAACGCGTGCTGGTGTTCATCGTCGCCTTTCTCGGCCTGCTCATCGTGGCGGGCATCGCGGCCGTGGTGCTCAGGATCATCTATCTCTCCGCAAACCCTGCCGCAAATCCCACCGCACCCCCGGGGCTACAACAGGGTTCGGTCGAAATCGGCCCGCGGACGCAGCTCGGAGCCATGGACGCGTCGCAACTTGCGTTGCCAGAGGGCGCTACGGTCAAGTCGCTCTCGTTAAGCGGTGACCGGCTTGCCGTCCACTACGAGGCGGGGGGCAAGGACGCGATCGCCATTCTCGATGTCGCATCCGGGGCGGTGCTGCGGCGATACGACGTGGTTCCGGGCGCGCCGAAGCCGTAGGTTTGCCCGCGCAAACGCAAGTTCCCGCTTGATCGCGTGCCGGGCCTCTCTTATAGGTGGCCGCTCCAGCGAGAGCCCCGTTCGTCTAGTGGCCTAGGACACCAGCCTCTCACGTTGGTAACAGGGGTTCGAGTCCCCTACGGGGCGCCACACCAGCCATAAGCCATTGAAATTGCGCAAACCCTTGGTTTCCAAGGGTTTCGCTAGCTCGACTGCTACGAATTTCTGCTTCGTAGCATGACTATGAGGGACGTGGCTAAGTTCCCCTTTCTGACCCAACGAAACGGCAGCGCAATGGAACTGCAAGCGCGATGTCGACCCTGGGCTGAGGGCTGAGGGTCGAGGCAAACAGATTGGGTGTTCACTGAAAACACCGGATCGCAGATTGGCAGAGAAGGCCTACGCGGCTCAGCACTCGGAGGTCGAGCAGATCTTCGATCGGTGGCGTACGGAGGACAGGCAACCGATTGGTAGGTCTGAACCTGATAAGAGGCCTCCATCGAAACTTGCTGTGTGACGCCGGCGCTGCTTCGGCGTCTTGCTGAT
This sequence comes from Hyphomicrobium sp., assembly GCF_019744875.1. Lineage (GTDB taxonomy): Bacteria > Pseudomonadota > Alphaproteobacteria > Rhizobiales > Hyphomicrobiaceae > Hyphomicrobium_C. The sequence goes on from NZ_JAIETU010000011.1 coordinate 27,454, forward strand.
ATCCACTATCTGGAGGATGTCTATCGACGCATCTGCCAGGTCAGGTCCGCTTACGAGCGACAACGGGGCATCAGCGCTGGTTGGTGATCCGTCCTATGACCCCGACCCATCGACGCCAACGACGGTGTACCCTCGTGCAACAAGATCACGCGCGACAGGTACGCCTGCTCCGCAACCTATATCGAGGACCCGGCCCTCTTCGGCTGGCAAGTCCTCGATGAGGTGAACAACCCATTTTCGATGTACGGCAGAAGTTCCGAACCGTTCGAGGTAGACGCCTGCGCCGTCGTTATAGCCTGAGACGACAATCCATTTGGGGGCATTGGACGTGCCGACAACGTTTGCAGATTGGCGATCGAACGTTGAGCCCGACTGCCGCTCCTGGCCCGTCGCAGACGTTGCAGCCTAGGCAGATCCGTCCCAGAAGCCGAAGTCGGATCAGAGGCCGCCCGCACGCTCGGCCATGTTTGTCCGCTTCTGATCCGGGCTCCGCCGTCACGGCATGACAGGCTTGGAGCCATTTGCAGCACGAAGACGTATTGTGCTAATGGCCCAGCCGATAGTGATCGAGCGAGCACATGCCCGAACCCGACACCTCACTCTCCATTCTCATTATCGATGAGAATCGGCTTCGGGCGGCCGTGATCCAAGACGGGCTGCGCGATGCCGGCTACAATAGGCTTACCGTGGTCCACGACGTTGTCGGTATCGCGCGACGCATCTCGGACATATCGCCAGACGTCATCGTCATCGATCTGGAGAATCCCAATCGCGACGTGCTCGAGAGCATGTTCCAGTTGTCCCGTGCAGTGAAGCGTCCGATCGCCATGTTCGTCGATCGCTCCGACCAGGCGGCGATCGAGGCGGCGGTGGACGCCGGCGTTTCGGCCTATGTCGTCGACGGACTGAAGCGTGAGCGCGTCAAGCCTATCCTGGACATGGCGATTAGCCGATTCAATGCGTTCGCACGCATGTCACGCGAGCTGGAAGAGGCGCGCTCGCAGCTCGAAAGTCGCAAGCTCGTGGATCGCGCGAAGGGAATCCTTATGAAAACGCGCGGCCTGTCGGAAGCCGATGCGTATTCATTGCTGCGCAAGACCGCCATGAACCAAAATCGCAAGATTTCCGAAATTGCAGAGAGCTTGATCACCGCTGCCGGCCTGTTGGCTCCGCCGGAGGACACATGAACGAGCGCCGTTCACACGAGATTGTCGCCGGCTTCATGCCGCTGCTTGACAGCGCGATTCTCGTCGCTGCCAAAGAGAAGCGCTTCGCGGCCGCGGAAGGCATCGATCTCACACTCGTGCGCGAGACATCTTGGGCCAATATCCGCGATCGCATGGCCGTGGGTCATTTTCAGGTTGCCCACATGCTGGCGCCCATGCCGATTGCAGCCAACCTGGGCCTAACACCGCTCGCCGCCGACACCATTGCACCCATTGCGCTTGGCCTGGGTGGCAATGCCGTCACGGTATCGAACGCACTCTGGATCCGTATGGCTGTGCATGGCGCCATAGCCGATCTCGATCCCGCTGCAGCAGGACGAGCACTTCGACACGTGGTCGCCGAGCGACTTGGAGCGACGGATGCGCAATTGCGCTTCGCCGTGGTCCACCCGTTCTCGGGGCACAATTATGAGCTCCGGTATTGGCTTTCGGCCTGCGGGGTCGAACCGGAGCGCGATGTTGAGATTGTCTACGTGCCGCCGCCGCTCATGGCGGACGCTCTCGCGAGCGGAACCATAGACGGCTACTGCGTCGGCGAACCTTGGAACACCGCCGCTACGTCGAGCAGCCTTGGACGGATCGCGACGATCAAGGCGGCTCTTTGGCGATCGAGCCCCGAAAAGGTTTTGGGCGTTGCGGCGAAGTGGGCAGAGCGGGAGCCGGAGGCTCTTGCCGGGCTATTGCGCGCCCTATGCCGCTCGGCGCAATGGTGTGCGTCTCGCGAAAACCACCGCGAGCTTGCGGAGATGTTGGGCGCCCGCGCGCTCATCGACCGCCCGGCGGAATGGATGCTCCATGGCCTTTCCGGCACGCTCGACATTGGTGGGGGCGAGGCGCGGCAGGCCGATAACTTTTTCGTGCCGTTTGACAAGGCCGCGACCTTCCCGTGGAAAAGCCACGCGCTCTGGTTCTATTCGCAGATGGTCCGATGGGGACAGGTCGCGCACAGTGCCGGGAATGCGTCGATCGCGCGCGAGACCTATCGGCCCGACCTCTACCGTAGCGCGTTGAAGCCGCTCGGGATCGCACTTCCATCGGCGAATGCGAAGGTGGAAGGAGCGCTTGTCGCGCCGACTCCTGTCGGCTCGGCGGGCGCAAGCCTTACGCTGGGACCGGATGGATTCTTCGATGGCACTCTGTTCGATCCAGACCGCCTCGACGACTACATCGAGGCTCAGCGGCGATGAGACTTGCGGAGTTGCACTGCACAAACTTTGTGCCTCCGAAGTGAAAACTGTCTGTTCTTTGGCCTTGCTGAAATCCCGCCAACGCGCGTATTCGTTAGATAAGTTCTGATCAGGAGCCATTTGCTGCAGCGCCACCGTAGGTACGCCAGCTGGCTCTAGATCCTGACAGGTGCCCAACGATGGGCGCTGATTTGGCAAAGCCGCCGTTCAAGCCATTGCGCACCAGCGCAGGGGTTTGACCGGCGGCTTTTTTGTTTTCAAGCCTCGCGGGCACGGGAGACCGGATCGATGAACGACAGCAGTAGCTCAGATCTCAGTTTGGCGCGCTCGGATGGCCGCGCACTGTGGATGTCCACGTTCGCCTTCACCGTGTGCTTCGCGGTGTGGACGATTTTTTCCATCATCGGCGTGAAGATCAAACAGGAGCTTGGTCTCTCGGAAACCGAGTTCGGCCTGCTGATCGGAACTCCGATCCTGACCGGCTCGCTCTCGCGCATTTTCCTCGGCATCTGGACCGACCGCTTCGGCGGTCGTCTCGTGTTCACGGTCGCGATGCTGATGACGAGCTTTGCGACAGTGCTGCTCGCCTTCGCTGAAACCTATCCGCAGATGATTGCCGCCGCCCTTGGCGTCGGTCTGGCGGGCGGATCCTTTGCAGTCGGCGTCGCCTACGTTTCGCGCTTTTATCCGTCGCGACGGCAGGGTACGGCGCTCGGAATTTTCGGCGTCGGTAACGTCGGGGCAGCGGTGACCAAATTCGCAGCGCCCTTCGTGCTGCTTGCCTGGGGATGGCAGGCAGTTGCTCTCATATGGGCGGCAGTGCTCGCCGTCATGGCGGTCGCCTTCTACGTCACGACCGTTGACGATCCGGTCACCATCGAGCGCCGCAAGACCGGCGCCGCTGCCGCACCTTTCATGTTGGAACTCTCAACGCTGCGCGATAAGCGCGTCTGGCGCTTCGCGCTCTACTACTTCTTCGTGTTCGGGGCGTTTGTGGCGCTGGCCCTCTGGCTGCCGCGTTACTTGATCGGCGTCTACGGCTTCGACATCGCGACGGCCGGCATGATCGGCGCGCTCTATTCGATCCCGGCCAGCATCTTTCGGGCCTACGGCGGCATGCTGTCGGACCGGATCGGTGCACGCACAGTGATGTACTGGAGCCTCGGCGTCTCGGTCCTCGCAACGCTCATCCTATCCCTCCCACCGACGAGCTACGTCATGCGCGGCATCAACGGCGACATCTCCTCTCATTTCGAGATTGGCGTCGGCGCGTTCATCGTCGTTACATTCGTGCTCGGGTTCTTCATGAGCCTAGGCAAGGCCGCGGTGTTCAAGCACATCGCGACTTACTACCCGCAGAGCGTCGGCGCGGTCGGCGGCCTAGTCGGCATGATCGGCGGCCTCGGCGGCTTCATCCTTCCCATCGCGTTCGGTGCGCTGAACGACCTCACGGGGCTGTGGTCCAGCTGCTTCATGCTGCTGTTTCTCATCGTCGCGGGATCGCTCGCGTGGATGGACGTCACGATCCGGCGCCTGAACAGAAACGGGCAGCCCCTCTCCCCTCGCGCCGTCGTCGCAGCAGAATAGCGGGAGGCCAGTGGAATGACTGAGAAACTCATCATCATTGGCAATGGCATGGCCCCCGGGCGCATGCTGGAGTATCTCCTCGAGAAGGCGGCGGGGCGTTACGAGATCACCATCTTCAATGCCGAGCCGCGCGTGAACTATGACCGCATCATGCTGTCGCCGGTTCTCTCCGGCGAGAAGGACTACGAGCAGATCATCATTCACGGTGACGGCTGGTACATCAAGAACGGCATCACCCTCTACAAGGGCCACAAGGTCGTTGCGATCGACCGCGCCGCGAAGACCGTGACCTCCGACAAGGGCGTCACGGCCGCATACGACAAACTGGTGATTGCCACGGGCTCGGTACCATTCATCCTTCCGGTGCCAGGCAACACGCTGCCGGGCGTTCTCTCATACCGCGACCTCGACGACGTGCAGGCCATGCTGCTCGCGGCGCAGTCGCGCTCGAAGGCAGTGGTGATTGGCGGCGGCCTTCTCGGGCTGGAGGCGGCTGCCGGGCTGAAAGAGCGGGGCATGGACGTCACCGTGCTCCACCTCATGCCGACGCTGATGGAGCGCCAGCTCGATCCTGCCGCCGGCTATATGCTGCAGCAAGAACTCGAGAGCCGCGGCATCAAAGTCATCACCAAGGCTTCGACCAAATGCATTCTGGGTGCGCGCAAGGTCGAGGGCGTGGAGCTTGACGATGGGCGGATCATTCCGGCGACGCTTGTGGTCATGGCTGCCGGCATCAAGCCTAACGCCTGGATCGCGAAGGAGGCCGGCATCGCCACCAATCGCGGCATCCTCGTCGATGATCGCATGCAGACATCGGATCCCGACATCATGTCTCTCGGCGAATGCGCCGAGGTCGGCGGACACGTCTATGGCCTTGTCGCGCCACTGTACGAAATGGCGCGTATCGCCGCCGCGAAGCTCGCGGGCGAACAGGGGCCGGGCTTTGTCCACAACGACACCCCCACCAAGCTCAAAGTCACCGGCATCGACGTCTTCTCGCTCGGCGATTTCGCCGACGGTGAGGACCGGCAGGAGATCGTGCTGCGGGACGCTGCGGCGGGTGTCTACAAGCGGCTGGTGCTCAAGGAGAACCGGATCGTCGGCACCGTCCTCTACGGCGAAACGGCCGACGGCGCGTGGTTCAACGACCTCAAGAAAAAAGCGATCGACATCTCGGACATGCGCGAGACGCTGATCTTCGGCCAGGCCTACCAAGGTGGCGCGCCGCTGGACCCTACGGCGGCCGTTGCAGCGTTGCCCGATGACGCAGAAATTTGCGGCTGCAACGGCGTGTGCAAGGGCAAGATCGTCTCGACGATTAACGACAAGGGCCTGACGTCGCTCGACGACGTGCGGGCGCACACTAAGGCGTCCGCGTCGTGCGGTTCGTGCACGGGCCTCGTCGAGCAGGTGATGAAGTTCACCCTCGGAGACGCCTACAATCCCATTGCCGTGCAGCCGATGTGCGCTTGCACGACATTAGGCCATGACGACGTGCGCCGCTTGATCAAGGCGAAGGGTCTGAAGTCCATCTACGCCGTCATGCAGGAGCTGGAGTGGAAGACATCTTGCGGCTGCGCCAAGTGCAGGCCGGCGCTCAATTACTATCTCATCTGCGACTGGCCCGGCGAATATGCCGACGACTATCAATCGCGCTTCATCAACGAGCGCGTTCACGCCAACATCCAGAAGGACGGCACCTATTCAGTCGTTCCGCGCATGTGGGGCGGCGTGACGAACGCCAGAGAATTGCGCGCCATCGCTGACGTGGTCGACAAGTTCCAGATCCCGGCCGTGAAAGTCACCGGCGGCCAGCGGATCGACATGCTCGGCGTTCGCAAGGAGGATCTGCCTTCGGTGTGGGCCGATCTCGGCAAGGCCGGGTTCGTATCCGGGCATGCCTACGCCAAGGGTCTGCGGACGGTGAAAACGTGCGTCGGCAGCGAATGGTGCCGCTTCGGCACGCAGGATTCCACTGGCCTCGGCATCCGCATAGAAAAATTCATGTGGGGTTCCTGGACACCCGCCAAGGTGAAGATGGCCGTCTCTGGCTGTCCGAGAAACTGCGCCGAAGCCACCTGCAAGGACGTCGGCGTCATCTGCGTCGATAGCGGATACGAGATCCACTTTGCCGGTGCCGCCGGCCTCGACATCAAGGGCACCGAAGTTCTTGGCCTCGTCAAAACGGAGGACGACGCGCTCGAGGCCGTCGTCGCGCTGACGCAGATGTACCGCGAGCAGGCACGGTATCTCGAGCGCATCTACAAATGGGCAAAACGCGTCGGCATCGACGAAATACGCCGGCAGATCCTCGACGATCCGGAACGCCGGCGCAGTTACTTCGATCGCTTCGTGCATTCGCAGAAATTCGCCCAAGTCGATCCCTGGTCGGAGCGCGTGTCCGGCCTGCACAAGCACGAGTTCCGTCCGCTCGCCACGGTCGGCCTTCCCCAAGCAGCGGAGTGACGCCATGCAGTGGATTGCAATCGGACAGCTATCGGATATTCCGCAGCGCGGCGCGCGATGCATCAAAACCCCTCACGGAAAAGTGGCCGTGTTCCGCACGGGTGACGATCGCGTGTTCGCTATCGAAGATCATTGCCCCCACAGGGGTGGCCCATTGAGTCAGGGCATCGTCCACGGCGCCTCCGTGACGTGTCCGTTGCACAACTGGGTCATCTCTCTTGAGACCGGAAAGGCGCAAGGCGCAGACGAAGGAGCCGTGCGCACCATTCCGCTGAAAACAGAAGGCGGAACGATCTATATCGCCAGCAGCGCCGCAGTAGAGGCGGCCTGAGCGATGGAAATGGCCGCCCCGCGCTCCGTCAAGACGACATGCCCCTATTGCGGCGTCGGCTGTGGGGTTATTGCCGAAATCGGCTCGGGCGGTGACGCGAGCGTCCGCGGAGACCCGGATCATCCGGCGAACTTCGGGCGGCTCTGTTCCAAAGGCTCGGCTCTGGCGGAGACGATCGGGCTCGATGGGCGGCTGCTCGATCCCGAGATCCAGGGCGCTCGAACGAATTGGAACACGGCGCTCGATCTCGTCGCCACGAAATTTAGCAACACGATCCGAGAGCACGGGCCCGACTCCATCGCCTTCTACGTTTCCGGACAGCTTCTCACAGAAGACTACTACGTCGTGAACAAGCTGATGAAAGGTTTCATTGGCACGGCGAACATCGACACCAACTCTCGCCTGTGCATGGCGTCGTCCGTTGCCGGGCACCGCCGCGCTTTCGGCTCCGATACCGTGCCCGGCTGCTACGAGGATCTCGAACTCGCCGATCTCGTCGTGCTGGTCGGCTCGAATCTCGCCTGGTGCCATCCCGTGCTCTACCAGCGCATCGCCGCCGCCAAGGAGAAGCGGCCCGAGATGAAGGTCGTGCTGATCGATCCGCGCCGCACCGCGACAAACGACCTCGCGGATCTTCACCTGGCGATACGGCCTGACGGCGACGTCTCGTTGTTCCTCGGCTTGCTGAGCCACCTCGGGCGCAACCGCGCGATCAACGCGCAATACGTTAGCCGCCACACCTCGGGCATCGTCGAAGCGCTTTGCGCCGCCGATGAGCTTGACCCCTATACGCTGGTACGAAGAACGGGTCTGCCGCTTGCAACGCTGGAAAGGTTCTATGCGCTGTTCGCGGCGACCGAGCGCACCGTCACCGTTTACAGCCAGGGCGTGAACCAGTCCGCATCGGGCACGGACAAAGTCAACGCGATCATCAATTGCCACCTGGCAACCGGACGCATCGGCAGGCCCGGCATGGGACCGTTCTCGGTCACTGGCCAGCCGAATGCGATGGGCGGGCGCGAGGTCGGCGGCCTCGCAAATATGCTGGCCGCGCACATGGCCATCGAGAACCCCGAGGATCGTGACCGCGTGCAACGCTTCTGGCGCGCGCCGGCCATCGCCACGAAGCCCGGCCTCAAGGCCGTCGATATGTTCCGCGCTGTCGCCGATGGACGGATCAAAGCCTTGTGGGTGATTGCGACGAATCCCGTCGTCTCGATGCCGGACGCAGAAAACGTCAAAAACGCCATCGCGGCCTGCCCGTTTGTCGTTGTGTCGGACGTTACGGCGCAGACTGACACAGCAAAGCTCGCGCATGTTCTGCTTCCCGCCCTCGCCTGGGGCGAGAAAAGCGGCACCGTCACCAACTCAGAGCGCCGCATTACGCGCCAGCGCAGTTTTCTACGCGCGCCCGGTGCAGCCCGGGCCGACTGGTGGATCGTCTCAGAGGTGGCTAAGCGCATGGGTCATGGAGAGGCGTTCTCCTATCGTGGGCCGGAAGACATCTTTGCCGAGCATGCCGCGCTTTCGGCTTTCGAGAACAACGGGACGCGCGACTTGGATATCGGCGCGTACGCTCAGCTCGACGCCGCCGACTACGACGAACTCCCGCCGTTCCAATGGCCAAGCCCGAAGCAGGGCGAAGCGAGGGTGCGCTTGTTCCACGACGGCGGATTTTATACGCCGGACGGCAAAGCGCGCATCGTTCCGATCAGCCCCGGCGCTGAGGAGCCTGCTACGCCGGGCTTCCCGCTGACCCTCAACACGGGCCGCGTGCGCGATCACTGGCACACGATGACTCGAACCGGCAAAAGCGAGCGGTTGTCGCAGCACTACGCCGAGCCGTTCGCTGAAATTCATCCTGACGACGCTGAGCGTTTCCGGGTCAAAGACGCCGACCTGGTTCGCGTCTCCACGGGGCTGAACTCCATACTGGTGCGGGCGCTCGTGACACCTCGCCAACAACCGTGCTCGATCTTCGTTCCGATGCATTGGAACGATCAGTTCGCTTCGAGCGCACGCGTCGATTGCCTCGTCCCCAGCATTACGGATCCGATTTCCGGCCAGCCGGCCTCTAAAAACGTTCCGGCTCGGATCGAGCGCTACGTAGCGGCCACGTACGGCTTCGCGGTGCTGCGTTCGCGGCCCGCGCGCGTTCCCGCGCAATACTGGGCGATCGCCAAATGCAAAGGCGGATGGCGAGTTGAGTTTGCTCTATCGAGCGAACCCGGCGACTGGCACGCCTTCGCGCGCGGCCTCCTCTCCAGCGCAAACGACCCGGCCAACTACGAGGATACGCAAACAGGACGCAGACGCTTTGCGGCCTATGGCGACGGGCATCTCACCGGAATGCTGTTTCTAGCGCCGGAACCGGTTGCCGTCTCGCGCGAATGGGCCATTTCACAGCTCGCCGCGTCGAACACCTCAGCGGGCAAGCGCAACGCAGTTCTCGCAGGACGCCCCGGAGCTGGCGTCGTCGACCGCGGTGCGACGGTCTGTGCCTGCTACGGCATTGGCGCGAACGAGATCTCTGCGGCCGTTCGAAACGGCTGCTGCACCGTCGCGGCCATCGGTGAAGCCACTCAGGCAGGTACCAACTGCGGCTCGTGCCGTCCCGAGATCAAGAGGATCATTCATGACAACACGCTCGCGAAGGCCGGCTAAAGGTGTGCGAAACAACGGCGGGGGCGTCACCCTGGTGGGAGCCGGGCCAGGTGATCCGGATCTGCTGACTCTCAAGGCTATCAAGGCCATGCAGGACGCAGACGTCATCTTGTTCGACGCGCTCGTCTCCTACGAAATCCTCGCGTTCGCCAGAACAAACGCGAAGCGTATGCTCGTCGGCAAGCGCGGGCACCGTCTATCCTGCCGCCAGGACGACATCAACGACCTGATGCTGAAGCTCGCCCGGCGGGGCAAGCACGTCGTACGCCTGAAATGCGGCGACCCCTCTATTTTTGGCCGCGCAGGCGAAGAGATCGCCCATCTAGAAGCGGCCGGCATTCCCGTGAGCGTCGTGCCGGGAATCACCAGCGCTTCCGCCATGGCGGCATCCCTCAACATGTCGCTGACGCATCGCGACTGCGCTCATTCCGTCCGCTTCGTCACCGGCCACGCAAAAACCGGGGACATGCCAGCCGATCTCGACTGGAAGGGGATTGCCGATCCCACAACGACGCTTGTCGTTTACATGGGTGGCCGCACGAGCGGGGCGATTGCACGCCGCCTCATGGCCGAAGGCCTCGATGTGTCGACGCCGTGTGTCCTCGCAACTTCGATTTCGCAGCCTAGAGCGCACCACCGCCTTGGCACCCTCCAAGATCTCGCCAGCGGAACATTGCAGAGTGAAAGTGACGACCCCGTACTGATCGGCATCGGCTCTGCATTCGCTGTGGCCGCGTCGCGCGCGAACGACATACCGCTAGCCGCCGCATCCTGCCAATCGTGACACCTACGCAGTAACGACGGGTCGCACATGAAAATTCGCATAGCTCCGTGCCTTTCACCGTTCGCCATCGCTTCTTCGCTCATCGCGGCAGGCGCACCAGGACTGGCGGCTGACATCTCCGGAGACTGTTGCGCCGATCTCGAGGCAAGGATCGCGCAATTAAAGGCCGCAACGGCCCGGAAAGGGAACCGCAAAGTCAAACTCACCATCTCGGGGTATGTCGCGCAGGAGATCACCTGGTGGGACGATGGCGGAGAGCGAAACGCGTATCTCCACGGTCTCGGTCCGACGCAGGCAACGCACGTCAAACTCAATGGCGAAGCTGTCATCTCGCCGGGCTGGAAAGCCGGCCATCTGATCCGCATCCAAAATCTTTCGGACAATCCGTTTGGCCGTAGCGGCGCGGCCGCCATGGACCAGAACAGCAGCACGTTCAATCAAGGCCTCAATCTGCAGATGTCTTATTGGTATCTGCAGAGCGAAGCATTTGGGACGCTGAGCATTGGAAAGCTGGCACCCGCTGCCAAGAGCATAGCCATGTTTACCGATAAATCTGGAACTCAGATTATCGACAACGACACGTTCCTCGATGGCTTTCCGCAGTTCATCATCCGCAGCGGAGGCGATCTCTCACCTGCGGGACTGACCTGGGGGCAGCTCGCCTTTTGCTACGCGCAGAACGCGCCTCTCGGTGGCGATTGCGACGGACTCGTCATGAATGCGGTGCGATACGACACGCCTGTATTCGCGGGCTTCAGCGCGTCCGCGAGCTGGGGCCAGGATGACGACTGGCAGATCGGAGCGCGATATGCCGGAGAAAAATCGGGTTTTAAAGTGCTGCTCGGCGTCGGCTACTCCGGGAGCACCGACGAGAATCTCTCTGTCGTCCTGCCGAGCCTGATCGAAAAAGATTCTCGTTATTTCCAGGCCGGCGGATACGCTGAGCACGTGGACACCGGGTTATTCCTGCACGTTGCCTATGGCCGCGAGGATAACGGCGGCACCCGTCTCGCCGGCAACGCAACGCCTCCAAACGGTGAGCATTGGTTTTTGAAAGGAGGTGTGCGGAGGAAATGGACACCACTCGGGGCCACGATAGTTTATGGCGACGCCGGAAAGTATATCGACCAGGTTGGACCCGCTGCCGTTTCGTTCGGGATCACGTCGAGCGAACTCAACCAGTTCGGTGGTGGAATCGTCCAGGAGCTGGACTCGGTTTCAATGTCCGTCTGGCTCAAGTATCGCCAGCAGAGCGCCGAAATCTCCGGCGCCGGCGCGATGGGTCCGCTTGAAGACCTACAAACGTTATCAATGGGCGTCCTCGTCAGTTTCTAGAGCGTTCATGGGTATGCCTGTTTCGAAATTTCTGTTCTGGGCTTTCGAGAAAGATCTCTACATCTGACGTCGCAACTCCCCTCTTGAGCAGACATGGTCGGCGATGCCGAGGAACGCGCAGTTTGCGAGGAGGCAGACTGCAGCTATTAGGACCTGCCAACTTGCATTCGCCTGTTATGGATCAGAACCGGTCCACATCGATAGCGAGCCGCTTTGTGTGCTGCTATCAGGTGCCCCAACACTTACTTTCAAAGCAACAAATGCGCATTGTCGAAGGCGTCGCCAAACTCGGGCGCGCTGCGTGCAATCGCGGGGACTTGCGGCGGCGTCAAACGCCGTTGCCTTCGCGCTATATACGTGCCTATATAACGGGCAGAGATGCCGGGGGGCATCGAGTATTGCGTGGGGGAAACTGATGTCGCGGCCTGCCGCTGCAGCTATTGCTGCGGGCGTTTTTCAAACAAATTCGACGTTCGCTGAGGCTCAGCGATTTCGCTGCTCCGGCAGCAGATCCAAGGTATCGAGCCTGCGCCCGGGGTTTCCAGCCCCCATTCGAGCTCAGAGTGACGGACCAGGTGGTCCTCCCGCCTAAGGGTCGCGTCTCACGCTTTTCCCGCATGATTTAGCGCTCTGCTATCCGCGACCAGCACCCTCACGCCCATCAGAACAGGGCCGACCGGTCCTGCGCGGAACCGATCATGCCGACACCCAACAACATATCAAACGTGGTGAGCCACATCGGCCATCGCGCGTATCGCTAGGAGCGTTGCGTATGAGAGAAGTGAAATTCGCGCTGACTGCTGCATTGTTTATGGCGCCCATGCCGGCGCTGGCGCAGGAAGCGAAGACCAATGAGAAAATCGAAAGCCTGCCGCCTGTCACCGTGACCACCAATTCGCCGGCGAAGGCAGCAAAGTCCGCTGTTGCGAAGAAAAAGCCGCAGGCCGCGCCTGTAAGCACTCAAAATGTGCAGATCGAAGGGGCCAACGAGGCCCCGTCAACTCCCTCCGTCACGAGCAAAATTGTCGGCGGCGTGATTGTCACGAATCCGGATCTCGGGCGGGTCAGTAGCGTCACGCGCGAGGGCCTCACACTGTTCGGTGGTGGGGCGCAGACGAGCTTCTATCAAGCCGCCAACATCCTGCCTTCCGTGAACGTTGAGAGCCCTGATCCCTACGGCCTTAGCGCGACGCGCAACATCAACATTGCGGGCAAGTCAGACTTTCATCTCTCCCGCAACATCAACGGGCTCCCCGTCGCCGGGATCGTGGGTGGTGCCGATCTCTACGATCTCGAGAACATCTATCGGCTTGACGTCTATCGGGGAGCGATCCCGGCTGACAAAAGTCTTGGCATGTCCAACGCGTCCGGCGTGATCGACCAGATTATTCTTGGTCCGCAAGACAAATCATCGAGCTTCTTTTCGCAGAGCTTCGGATCCTGGGATTTCAGCAAGACGTTTGCGCGTTTCGACAGCGGGCTGTTGAGCACGGGCACGAAGTTCTTCGTCTCGGGCTCGGTTACGGACGCGGACAAGTGGACCGGAGTGGGCGATTCATCGCGCGATAACGCCGCTTTGGGCTGGAGCCAGAAGTTCGGAGACAACCTGAACGTCGACGTCAACGCCGTCTACAACAAGTTCGACGGCAATCCCTATCGTGCGCTGACCTATGCGCAGACGCGCGATCTCAAGAGCAACTACAAATTCGACTACAACACCGCTTTGACCGGCAATCCAGCGGCCGACGTCAACTATTACAAATTCAACCGCTCGAGCGCAGAGACCTACGCGCTCCAAGCAAACATCGACTACGAGTTCTCCGAAGGCCAGCACGTCGTGTTCAAGCCCTACTATTGGAACAACGATGGCGTGCAGTATTCTGCAGCCGGCAACAACGTCCAGATTTGGCGTCAGGAAAACGATAACGTTGGCGGCGTGCTCGAATACAAGGGCCAGTTCGGAACCGGCACAGACCTCACAGTCGGATACTGGTGGCAGTCCATGGCGCCTCCTCCGCCGCCGACTGACCAGCGTCGCTTCAGAGTCACGCCGACTGGGGACTTGGCGTTCGTGTCGTGGAACACGATCGCAAAGATCGATGATTTCGTCATCAACAGCCCGTACGCGCAGCTTACGCAGACTTTCGGATCGATCACCGTCACCGGCGGATTGCGCTACATGAGCCTCGGTGCGCCGGAGATGCAGTATTTCAACGGAGCGGGCGTGCCTGATGGCACCTTGGATGATGCCCTGGCCACTAATCCTGCTCTTCTCCCCGGCACCTCGGTGGCGCAGCACGACTACAACGAGTTCCTTCCGAACATCGCCATCACCAAGGATTTCGGCGCCGGATGGAGCGCAAACATCGCATACGGTCGCAACCTGGGGCGGCCGGACTGGGGTCCGCAGGCAAACAACTACATTTCCAACCGCGCTGCCTTCCAGGCCAAAGGCATCACGCTTCAGGATCTCGTTGACAAAGTTAGACCTGAAATTGCCGATCAGATTTCGGCTCAAGTCAGCTTCCAGGGAAATGGCCTGACGGTCATTCCCTCCGTCTTCTATGCTGAGCGCGCCAACAAGCAGGTGAAGATTATCGATCCCGGCATCGGCCCCAACATTGCCTATTACGAAGGGACCGGGTCGAGCACGGAATACGGCGCTGAATTGCAGGTGGGCTATCAGTTCGGGTCGGAACTTTTTGTCTTCGGTTCGGGAACACTCGCCTCTGAGACCTTCGATGCCGACACGGCAACGCTGAGCGGCGGCGCGCTGCTCGGCACCAAAGGAAAGCAGATCCCCAACACGCCCCAGACGATGCTCAAAGCCGGCCTGACCTATAGCTGGGAAGGCTTCTCGTTCACGCCGGTCGTCCGGTACATCGGGGAACGCTATGGCGACGCGTCGAACCTACAAAAGGTCTCTGCGTATACGGTGGCCGATTTTACTGTCGGCTATGACGCCACCCGCCTGTTCGATCTGGAAGAGGTGACAATGAGGGTTGGCGTCATGAACGTGTTCGATAGCAAGTATGTGTCTCAGATCGCGCCTAACGATTTCGATCTGAGCTCGAACGCGACGTACTACGTGGGTGCCCCGCGTACCTTCGTTGGCACCGTGGCGGTGAAATACTAGAGGACGGCACGAATGGAGCGTCGCAGATGCTCCATTCGTGTGCTTCCGGGAACGACTGCATGCTCCTGATGCAAACGATCGCTCGCCGATCTATCCCGCTATGGCTCTCTCTCGTCGTGTTGGTTGCTGCTGGAGCGTCCCCTGTCCGCGCAGATCGCCTCGTGACGGATATGGCCGGACGGACTGTGAAGGTGCCTGACAGGATTGCGCATGTGGCAACCATCGGGCCCGTTCCGGTTCTGAACAGCTTTGTGTTCGCCATGGGAGAAGCGGCGACGATCGCCAACAATCTACCGCCCAATCTCGGAGGACCGAGGTGGCGCTTCCAGTATGTGTTCGCGCCGCAAATCGCAAAGCAGCCGGTTATTCAAACTGGTGACGGGCCGAGCATAGAGGGTGTCGCCCAGCTTGCCCCCGATGTCGTTTTGACGATGGATCGGCCCACCATCGATCTGGTGGAGCGGGCGCGCACGCCCGCGATCTATTTGGCGTGGCGGGAGCCGGACGATGTGAAGACGGCAATGCGTCTGCTTGGGGCCTTGTATGATAAGCCGGATGTGGCGGAAACCTACTGCCGGTACTTCGACGACTCTCTCGCCAAGGTCAGCGCCCGTACCGATGCGTTGTCCGCAGCCGATCGGCCACGCGTTCTTTATGCAAACCTCAAACGCCTAACGCAGCCGCATCGCATCGCCGAGTGGTGGATCGCGAAAGCCGGAGGAAAAAGCGTAACCGATGACGGTCGCACCAGCGAAGCGTTCAACTTTTCAATCGAGCAGGTTTTGCTCTGGGACCCCGAAGTGATCATCGTTAGCGGAGCCGACGAGATCGCTGATGCCTACGCCGATGCGCGGCTCGCCGGCGTTTCGGCCATAAAGAAGCGTCGCGTGTATGCCGTGCCGATGGGCGCGCACGTTTGGGGGAATAGAACAGCCGAGCAGCCCCTGACCGTTCTCTGGGCGGCCAAGAACTTCCATCCCGAGCTATTCAAAGATGTGTCCCTCACTGAGGAAGTGCGCTCCTTCTACGCCAAGTTTTTTAAGGCCGGCCTGAGCGACAACGACATCGATGTGATCCTGGAGGGTCGCGCCGGTGCCCGATAGACAGAAACACGAAGGGGCTCTGAGCTGCGACGATCAGAGGCGTCAAGCTTCGCCCGATGCCGCAGCGCCAATGGGCTCGACGGTTCGCATCGGCCTTTCCGGATGCGGCGGCGGCCTGGAGTCGATCTCGTCATCGAAGCTGCTGGATCTCGTGGAGAGGATCGAAGCCTGGGGGTTCGATGCGCTGTGGCTGAACGAGGAGCACTTCCAGGGCAGCATCGTTGAAGTCGAAGGGCGCCGATGCCATTCGCCTCTCATCCTTGCGAGCGCCGTTCTTGCGCGTACGCGCAAATTGCGCGTCGGCTTTTCCGTGCTGCTGCTTCCGCTTCATCACCCGGTGCGTCTCGCGGAGGAAATCGCGACACTCGACGTGCTGTCCGACGGCCGGGTCGATTTCGGCATTTCGCGAGGCGGCAATGGTCGTTATCTCGAAGTGTATGGTGTGGCTCCCGAAAGTGTGGAGGAGCGCTTCCAAACGACACTGGAGTTTTGCCTCCAGGCTTGGCAGCAAGGCACGATGACGTTCGGAGGGAATGCCTACTCGATCGAGCCGAAGCCGGTCCAGAAGCCTCACCCTCCTGTCTTCATCGGCACCTATTCCGACGAGATGGCGGGCTGGACGGCGCGCGAGGGCCACGCGCTGATATGCCATGGCATCACGAGCATGGACAATCAACGCCGCCTGGTGAAGGCCTTCAGTGACGCCGGAGGCGACGTGCGACGCGTCCCGTTTGGACGATTTGTCTATGTGAGCGAGACGGACGCGAGTGCGCGCAAAGAGCTTTGGCCGACGGTGCTGAAATTGACGGAGAGGCTGAGAGGCTTCGGTCTGTTCAATCGTAAGGGTGTTGTCGCCGAGCGGGATCTCGATCCGGAGGTCTTCTTCA
Organism: Hyphomicrobium sp.; assembly: GCF_019744875.1. GTDB lineage: Bacteria > Pseudomonadota > Alphaproteobacteria > Rhizobiales > Hyphomicrobiaceae > Hyphomicrobium_C. The sequence continues at coordinate 44,160 of NZ_JAIETU010000011.1, forward strand.
ACGAGATGGTCATTGCGGGCAGCCCCGAGACGTGCGCGCGGAAGGTTCTCGCGCTCCATGACGAACTCGGGTTGACGTACCTCAATGCCTTGAGCGCGTTCTTCGGCTTTTTGCCGCTCGAACTTCTCGAAAAGTCGCTGGCTCTATTGGGAACTGAAGTCCGGCCGCGCGTGGAGCGCGTGCTGGCTGCCGGTCTCACATCATGAGACGGCCGCGTTTATTCTCAATCAGTGCGCTGCTGATGCTGGCGTTGCTTGGCATGACGGCAGTGTCGCTCGCTGTTGGCCGTTATCCGCTGAGCCTCGCGGACATTTGGGAGTTCCTGCAGGCGTCGGTCGGCCTGCGCGATATTGGGTCAGAACGGTACGCGCTGCTCTACAACATCATCGTCGAAATTCGATTGCCGCGAGTTCTGGCGGCCATCCTGATCGGCGCGGCGCTGGCGATATCGGGCGCCTCATTCCAAGCCGTGTTTCGCAACCCACTGGTCTCTCCCGGCATCCTCGGCGTGCTCGGGGGTGCCAGCTTCGGAGCGGCGCTTGGCCTGCTGCTGTCGGATCAATGGCTCGTGATTCAACTGCTTGCCTTCACGATGGCGCTTTTGGCAGTTGGGTTTGGGGTTTTTATCGCCAATCTCTTCGGGCCAGCGACGATGGTGACGCTTGTTCTCGGCGGCATCATCAGTGGTGCGCTGTTCACAGCCTTGTTGTCGATTACCAAGTACACGGCGGATCCCTACAATGAACTGCCGGCAATCGTTTATTGGCTGATGGGTAGTCTCCAGGCCGTGCAGTTGACGCACATCACCGCGGTGGCAATCCCGATCATCGCCGGCATCGTGGTGCTGACGCTGCTCGGTCACGCACTCGATGCCCTGTCGATGGGTGACGACGAAGCCCGTTCACTGGGAGTTCCCGTCACGGCTGTTCGCTATGGTGTGATTATCATGGCTACTCTTATCTCCGCACTGTCGGTGTCGATCGCGGGGATCATCGGATGGGTTGGGCTCGTGGTCCCGAATTTCGCGCGTCTGGCGTTCGGGCCAGCGAACACCCGCCTTCTGCCGCTCAGCGCGCTTATTGGATCGTTGTTTCTGCTGAGCGCCGACCTCATCACGCGTGTCATAACTCCTGCAGAGATCCCCATCGGGATCGTTACAGAGCTGCTTGGCATTCCCGCATTCCTACTTGTCCTTGGAAGGGCTAGGCGGGCTTGGATCTAGATCAGGCAAAACCCATCCAGATGGAGATGTCGCGAGGGCCTCATCTCGTGGCGCGCGACATACATTTTCGGATTGGCGCGCACAACATCCTGAAGGGCATCGATCTGGCCATTGGTCCCGGTGAGATCATGTCGCTCCTGGGTGCCAACGGAGCGGGCAAGACAACACTGCTGCGCGTATTGCTGGGGCTGATTTCGCCCGCCCAGGGACAGGTTCTTATCGACGACACCGCGACTTCGTCTCTGGCGCGACGAGACGTGGCGCAACGCATGGCCTATGTGCCGCAAGTCCACATGACGCCGTTCCCCTACACCGTCCGCGAAGTCGTCGCGATGGGACGGCTGTCGCGGAAGGGCTTGTTGGGCAATCCGTCCGATCGCGATCAAGAGGTCGTCCAAAGCGTTCTCGAGCAGATCGAGATTTCGCGCCTCGCCGATCGCGTCTACAGCGAGATTTCCGGAGGTGAGCGTCAGCTCACGCTCATCGCGCGGGCGCTCGCGCAGCAAGCGTCGATCCTCATCCTGGATGAGCCGATGGCTAACCTCGACTTCGGCTATCAGACCTTGCTCAGCACGCATCTGAGAAAACTCGCCCAATCGGGTCACACGATCCTCATGAGCGGCCACGACCCGCAGCTCGCTTTTCATTCGTCGACGCGCATCGGGCTGCTGTTTGATGGCCGTCTCGAGCTGGACGGCAAGCCACAAGACGTTTTGACCGCAGGGACGATGCAAAGGCTTTACGGGGTCGATGTCGACATCATCGCGCTCGCTGACGGCCGAAGAGCATTTTTCCCGGTTGTCAGCCCGGTTAGTCAGTGAGTGAACCGCTCCGCGTACTTCGATGAATGTGCAGGCTACCCGCGCTTGGGCGATTGATCCGTCGGCTTCTGCGCGACGAGAAAGATGCGGGCGTCTTTCCGCGTAGATCCATGGCGCGCGCGTTCGATGATCGTAAAGCCGGCAGCTTCGATCTCTCCTTCGAGCTCAGCCGCAGAGAAGCACGATACATACGGAGCCTTGCCCGCGAACTGAGCAATCGGAATGGCGTATCGTATGAGGGGGTTCATCTCGGAGAGGCACGGGGTCTTCGAGATGAACAGGCCGCCGGGCTTCAATCGTCGATGGAGCGATGAAAGCGTCGAGGGCCGTGCAGGGATAAGATGTAAGAGGTTGAACGCGAGAACGGCGTTGTACGCGGCATCCGGTCCCGGAACGTCCCCAGCGGCCGCAACCGCGAAGTCGACATTCGTGCATCCTGCGGTCGCCACCTTTCCGCGCGCGATCGCGATCATCTCGCTCGACACGTCCGTTGCAATCAGGCGCCCCACGGCGGGAGCGAGCTTCAGCGCGGTCGTGCCCGTCCCGCAGCCGACCTCGAGCACGGTGTCTGTGGCTCCGAGGATTTCCCGCGTGCGCTCGATCGTGCGCTCGTAGCCAATCGTGTCCTTGATCGGCGCGGCCGCATATTTGCGCGCTGCCTTGTCCCAGAACTGCGTGTCGTCAGTGGTGCTGACCATTGCGATCCCCCTCGGCCGCAACGATCTAACACATGCAAAATTCATTGGTATTGCCGCTGATTGCACATGGCATATACAAATATGCATGGATGAGATCGATTGGAACCTTGTGCGGGCCTTCCATGCGACGGCCGATGCCGGCTCGCTCTCGGCTGCGGCACGCAAGCTGGGGCTGACACAGCCGACGTTGTCGCGCCAGGTTGCGGCGTTGGAAGCAAAGCTCGGCGTCACTCTGTTCGAGAGAGTGGGCAAAAAGCTCATAGCGACCGACGTCGCCCTTGGACTTCTCGCGCATGCCCAGAACATGGCGACAGCGGCCGACGCAATGGCGCTCGCGGCCGCTGGATCCGTTCAGGACGTGGAAGGTCGCGTCACCATTTCGGCAACGGATACGATCGCGGCGTATGTCCTGCCCGATATCGTCGCGCGCCTTCGGCGCGAGGCGCCTCAAGTCACTGTTGCCATTGTGGCCTCGAATTCATTCAGCGACCTGAGACGGCGCGAAGCCGACATCGCCATCCGTCATGTGCGTCCGACTGAGCCCGAGTTGATCGGCCGGCTGGTGCGCGAAACGACGGCTCACTTCTACGCCTCCGCCCGGTGGATTGCCGAGAACGGATTGCCGGCCTCGTTTGAGAGCATTTCCGCAGCGGATCTCGTGGCCTTCGAGCCTGTCGAGCAATTTGCGGAGCATCTGGCTCGCATCGGTATCACTGTCAGGCCCGATGAATTTCGCATGGTCTCGGAGAACGCGGTCGTGCTGTGGGAGATCGTTCGCAGCGGGCTTGGCGTTTGCATGATGCTTCGCGAAATCGCGGAGCGCACGCCGGGTATAGTCCGTCTGCTCCCCGATTTGCCCGGAGTTCCTGTGCCGATCTGGCTCGTCAGCCACCGCGAGCTGCGCACGAGCCGGCGCGTGCGCCTGGTCTTTCAGATCCTCGCCGAGGAACTGAGTGGCGAGGGCTGCGTTCCGTGTTGAGTGTGTGCCGGATGTCGCGGAACCGATACGTGTGTGAGGCAGTGTGGTAGCTGTGCGCCACCTCACTGTATGGATGACGCGACGCCCAACAAACGACACGATGCCGTGGCCGTTGGTGGCCAAGGCTGATGTCAATTTCGATCGAATGCAAATGAGCCGTATCCGCAGACTGGCCGCGAGCTTTCTGATCGTTCTGCTGGTGCCATCTTTGGCGCTCGCGGCGACGCCGCTTCGCTATTGCATCGGGCCGTCCGGTCATCAGGCGCTCGAGTTTGTCATCGACGGCATCTCCCACAGCGGCAATCACGCAAGCCACGGTCACTCATCGCAAGATGCTGACGACTGCAGCGATGCCGGCAGCACGGCGTTCTTAGACGCCGAGAGGTGCACCGATACGGCGTTGATGGACACGGCTTCGGCGCCGCCCGTGGTGGACCTGAAGCACCTCACAGTGTCGTCGCTGTTAGCGCAGCCGTTGTTCGTGATGCCCGCAGCGTCCGCCGACGATTTGCGCGGTCCTCCTATCGCCAATAGTCACAAGCCTCAGCTTGTCGATCCGCGCGTTGCGATCCGTCGCACGACGGTGCTGCTCATTTAGAGCCATCGCGCCCTGCGCGTGCCTCACCTGCAATGCGGGTGAGCACACTTTTCCAAACATCTGACAGCTCCGGCCTTGCCTTCGGCAATGCTCCAGCGTGCTCACGCTAACCGCCTCATTTCGATGAGTGGGGATCGATGAGTCGTGCGCGGATGCAAGTCGAGTTGGCCGCGCGGACGCTACGGACGTCACGGAGGCGGGCGCAAGCCCTGCCACCTCAAGGAACACGGCAATCGACAAGGAGGAAGCACGCCCTAAGCGACGAAACATTCATTGCGGCCGGTGAGGCCGTTCCAACCTCAACGCAGACCTAAACCTGGAGATGAAAAATGAAATCAGTTGTTCGTATCGCAGCACTTGCTCTGAGCCTCGGCGCGCTGTCGCTTCCCGCGTTTTCGGCCGATGATCACGGGCATTGCTCGGGCGCAAATGTCTGCGCCGGTGACGCTGCTTGTGAAAAGCAGGGCTACAAGGAGCTGACGAAGGACGAGTGCTCCAAGATCGACGGCGCCAAGTTCGAGGCTTCCTCGCATGAGGGCGAAGGCCACAAGGACGGCGATCACTCCAAGCACGACCACGACAAAAAGTAACGGACAGGGCCGCGCGGCATTCTTCGGATGCCGCGCGGCTGCCCGTTCCGTTGGGCAACCCATAGGGAGTACGACCCATGCAAAAACTAGTCTGCCTTCTATTTGCAGGCTTCGTCTTTTCTCTCAGTCCGGCATCGGCGAATGTCGGCTCAGGCCTGCTCGCCAAGGCGTCCAGCCTCGACCGCGGTGTCACCGAAGGGCAGGTGCTTGAGATACGCCATCGCCACCGGCACTGGCGGCGGCATCATCACCATCGGAGATGGGGGCACCGCCATCATCGTCGGCACTGGGGGTTCAAGCTTCACCGGCGCCATCATCATCATCACCGCTATCATTGACAGCGGTGGGCGCGGCGGTTGGGAAGTCCCGCCGCCGCGCTTGTCATATCCGCTGCGATAGCGGGCGCGTCCGGTGCTTCGGCGATTTAAGGTCCGGTCGGCCTCGTTGCGCGGCCTTCGGAGCCTTCGCTGACGGTTAGAAACATGAGCTTCACCGGCGAGAGCGTGCGCTGGGAATGCCAGACGCCGGCCGGAATTTGAACCACGTCGCCTTTGCGTGCCGTCTTCTGAATCTCGCCGTCGGGCGTGAGCTGGGTAAGCTCCGTTTCGCCCTCGAGGATGAACAGCATCTCGTCGCCTCCGGCATGGCGCTCCCAGCCTGTCTGGCCGTGGAAATGCACGAGGCCCATGAGACAGCCTTGGAACGTGCCGAGCACACGCATGCAGTCGATGGCATCTCCCTCGGACATATCTGGCGTGACGTGAGCGACAGGCATGGCGTCCAGCAGGGTAGAGACGTCGTGGATGTTCATGCTCTCGATCCTGTTTCTTCTTTTGCATCCAACTCGAGACTGGGCGTCGACGGCCGTAGAATGGCCAGCGCCAGAACGACTGTGCTGACAGCAATGGTCAGGGCAAATCCGGCGGTGTATCCGATCTGGGCGGCCAGAGCCGTCGCCAGGCTCGCGGCCATGATCTCGCCGAGCACGTTGGCGCTCTTGAAAATTGTCACGTCCGTGCCCGCCTGCTCGCCTCGACGGGCGAACAGCATCAGCACCGTGTAGACCGCAACGGAGGCGAGCCCCATTCCTGTGCTGCCTACGATCCGGAGCGCCGCGGCCGTGACGATGTCGGGGCGCGTGTTCGTCCATGACAGCGCGAGCCACCCGGCAGACGACGCCATCAGTAGGACAAGCCCTATGAGGAGCGACGGCCAGGCGCCGACGCGCGCGACGAGCCACGCCGCGGCGCCGCACCCCAGCACGATCATGGCGCCCATGCTGAGGGTGTCGATAGCGCCGATTTCGCTCGGGGCCCAGCCCTTGTCGACGAGATAGAGGCGAAGGAGCGAGCCATCTCCGGAGTGGGAGGCGGCATAGAGGGTCGCGACGATGAGCACGAAAAGGAAGTGAGGGCGCTTGACCGCTGCCAGGAGCGTGGCCCGCTTTCGCGGGGCGGGCGCGGCACTCTCGGTTTCGCGCCAGACAACAGCAGGGATCGCACATAGAACCAAGAGGCCGACGATGCCGAGGAGGCATCCGCGCAAGCCGATTGCGTCGACCGTCATCAGGACTCCGCCGCCACCGAGAAGCACGCCCGCCGCCATGCCGCCCACGCTGTAGGCGTTGGCGAGCGCGAGGTGGCGGCCTTCCAAGCGCTCTGCGGCGAGCCCATCGGTGGCGATGTCCTGTGTGGCGGCAAACAGCGACGCCAACCCTAGAAGGATGAGGCTGGAGGTTGCCCCGCTGCTGTCGGCGCCGGTCAGGATCAAGGCACCTATGGCTACGAGCACGAGGAGCTGCTGCAAGAGCAACCACGTGCGCCGGCGTCCGAGCGCCGGCCACCAAAGGCTGTCCACGAGGGGGCTCCACAGGAACTTGAGCATCCACGGCAGACCGAGCAGCGGTACCCACGCGAGGAGCGACAGCTCAACGCCTGCGGCTCGAAGCAGCACGGGGTACGAGCCGAAGATGAGCCCCAGCGGAAGCCCCTGGGCGAAATAGAGGGCGCCGAGCAGCAGCAGGATGAAGGCAGGGCTGTCCGTTCGTCCCTGCCTCGTCGCGCTGTGTGCAGTTTCAGTGCCGTGCGACGTGTCTTGGCCGAGTGAGGTGTGCACCTTGTCTTGCCTCCTCAATCGGTCAGAACGAGACCTTGGTGCGCACGCCGTAGGTCGCCGGGTCGCCGAGCGCGCCATAGGCGCCCACGCCGCCGGTTCCGGCGAAGTCGTAGGAGTTCACCACGTAGCGCTCGTTGAGGATGTTGCGGCCGAAGAAGGCGATGTCCATGTCGCCGTACTTGAAGCCGAGCGTCGCGTTGAGAAGCGTGACGCCCTTCTGCTTCGAGGCATTGGCTTCGTCGAGGTAGTAGTCACCCAGCGTGCGGGCATCGACAAGCAGGTAGCCGCCCCAGTCGGCCCGGTACTCGAAGCCATAGTTCGTTGTGAACGAGGGAATGAAGCTGACCTCGTTGCCGCTGAAATCGGCGTAGTCATTCACGAACTCGCCGAAAGTCGCATGCGTCACGCCGAGCCCGCCGAAGAGGCGGAGCTGGGACGTCATCTGCAAGCTCGCCTCCAGCTCGCCGCCGTAGCTTTCGACGCGCTCAGCATTATTGACGCCGAACTCCGACGGGCTGAACTGGTTCAGCACCTGATAGTTCTCGGTGTCGGAATAGAAGAGCGAGCCGTTGAGGGCGAGGAAGCGTCCGAACGGCCGGCTCTTGAAGCCGATCTCGTAGTTGTCCGAGGTTTCTTCGTCGAAGCGGAACTCGTTGATGTCGGTCAGCGCGCGGTCGGCGATGAAGCCGCCCGGCTTGAAGCCGCGCGCATACTTCGCATAGGCCGTGAAGTTCGAGGTCGGCGCATAGAGCAGCGCAATCGAGGGCAGAACCTTCGCATAGTCCTTCTCGGCTTCTGCGATAAAGGGAGCTGGATGCGCGTTTTCTCCCTCGCGCCCTGCCCACTCGTAGCGCATGCCGGGGACAATGGTGAAGCCGCCGCCGAGCCCGTAGCGCAGCTCGCCGAAGACGGCGACGTCGTCGCTGGTCGTCTTGGCGTGCCGCAACGGCATGCCGGGAATTTCGATGTCGGGATAGAGCAGTGTGCCGCCGTCGAAATCCATGACGGTGTGCGCGGCGAAGACGCCGGCCGACCACTGAAGCTGCGCCGAGGGATCGTTCGACGTGAGGCGTACTTCCTGCGTCAGCGAGCGGACCTCCTCTTCCGAGTAGCCGATGTAACGCCACATCGGATCGGGAATGGCCGTCTGGTCGCCGTCGTTGTGGAAGTCCCATGTCGAGCGGCGGTTTGCCGTGACCGACAGGATGTCGAACGTGTCGAAGCGGCTTTTGATGCGCAGGGCCTGCAGGTCCTGGCCGATGCGCTCCTTGCCGGGATCGTTATAGGTGACGTCGAACGGGGCGGTGGCAAGCTGCGCGAACGGAATGAACGGATCGCTCTGGTCGTCAAAGCGCTCGTGCTGCAGGATGAAATCGATGGTCGTGCGGCTTGTGGGCACGATGGTGAGCTTCGCCCGGCCGCCGTAGGATTCCTTGTCGCCGTAGGGCTCGTTCAGGGCGGTATTGTCATAGAAGCCGTCGCGCTTCTGGCCGATGAAGTCAGCGGTCAGGAAGGCGGAGCTTGAGCCGAGCGGCGTCGAGAAGCCTGCGCCGGCCTCGTACGCGTCGTAGTTTCCGGCCGATCCTGTGACGTAGCCGGTTGGCTTGTCGGTTGGGCCGCCCGTCTGGATGTCGATGACGCCTGCCGGGCGGCTGAACCCGAACGATGTGCTCTGCGGTCCCTTGAGCACGTTGATCTGGTCAACGCGCGTAAACATTGAGGCGCGGGCCAGTGTCGTCAGCGCGGGGATGTCATCCACGTAGTAGCCGACGCCGGGAACGACGCCAGGGGACGACTGGTAGCCAAGCTCGTGCACGCCGCGGATCGAGAAGGTCGGCATGCGGTTGCCGCCGGAGTCGAAGCCGGTGACGTTCGGGAACGATTGGGCAAGATCGCGCGCGGTGCTGAGCCCGCGTGTTGCGACCTCGTCTCCGGTCATGACGGAGACGCCCGAAGGAACATTCGCAAACTCGGCAGTGGCCTGCGAAATGCCATCCGCGGGTGGTTTAGCGGCGGGCGGAGGCTGGGGCTGCGGCGCGGTCGCAGCGACTGGCTGCTCAAGTGCCTTCTTTTGCGCCGCGGGTTTCTTCGCCTTCTTGGCGGTGACGCTCAGAGGCGGCAGATCATACGTCTCGTTGGCGTCCGCCGGCTTGGCGGCCTGCTGGGCCACAGCTTCTCCGGCGGCCACGACGGCGCAAGAAACGGCATATGCCAGAACGCAGGCCATTCGGCCCGATGCGAGAAAAGCGGTCATTCAGTAGCCCCCACGGCGATCAAACTCATGCTGGGATAGGAGGGCAGCAGGAGATCGATAACAATCGCCGCGGCTTTGGGGATTCCGTCTTTGTCTTTGGCTTTTCGCGTCGAGCGAAGGGGGCAACGGATGAGACCGGCGGCTAGGTCTCATCGCGGCCGACGCACGTGCTCGGCGATACGCCGAAACGCTTGCGGAACTCGGTCGAGAAATGCGCCGGATGGTAGCCGCAGCTGTAGGCGGCTTGGGACACGGACATTTCGCCCTGCTCGAGCAGCATCTTGGCGTGATCGAGGCGTGCCGCTTTGACGTAGGCGTAGACGCTCGCGCCGAACAGGGCGCGAAACAGCTCTCCCAACCGGTGGGCATTCATGCCGACTTTGCGGGCAAGGTCGGGAACGCTCGGCGGATCGGAAAGTGAGGCCAGTAACATTCCGCGAGCCGCATGAACGCGTTCGATCTCGCCGGCGCGGGCAGAGGGTACGCCGTCCGTGCCCGATGGACTGGCTCTGCCCATCGCATCGCTCTGGGCAACGACGGACAGCAGCTCCAGCGCCTTGCCGGAAAGGTAGAGCCGACGTGCGGGACCAACCAGCGGGCAACCGAGCATCTGCCAGGCCAGGGCATTCGCCGGGCGATGATTGTTCCACGATCGGTAGTTTGTCTTGGGAGGCGCGAGGGCGGTGCGGGCGCCGGGCCCGGCGATGGCGTCTACGCGCTCGAAGGGGAGACGGATGAAGACGGCGCTAAGCTGGCAGTCCTGCGGCACCCTATGCTCGATGCTCACCGGATCTTCGAGGCAGTAGTTGATCACCGTCCGCGGTGTCCAGGTGTTGTCGAAACCGGAGCGCGAGGTGGAAATCGTGCCTTCGGTCAGAATACCGCACCAGATTCCGGGCAGCATCGAAGAGTCCCAGCGTTGCGCTTCGGACAACGTCATCCTCGAGAGGATGATTTCCAGGCCGTCGAATTGGACGGTTTCCATATCTGGTTCCTACACCTGCAAACCTCACGCTTACATAATATTGACCGCAATAGTCAAGTTTAAGCCCGCGGCTGGCGCGCGACCGCAGTCGGGTGTGGCCGTCCGGGCGCCGGTTGGTCTGTCGGAGCTTTGGAAATTGGAATCTGGGTCGTCGGAGCGCCGGTTTGGCAGCACGCGCTAGGGATTTGGCCCTTGGGCCGCGCTGGGCCGGCGGGCGGAGTTCGGCCAGAGACCGTAGGCGCAAACGGCCACAGGCACGGCGAGAAGCGCCCAGGATATCGCGTCCCAACCGGCGTCGCCCGTCAGTCCAATGAGCAGACCCGCGATCGTCGCGACTGCCATGACGGCGGGATAGGTCCAAATGCCGGAGCGCCTTCGCACTATCTCCGACCTCCATCACGGAGGCGGCGTGCCCGCAGGATGCGGCCGGACCACAGAACCAGGCCCGATCCGAGAACGAAAATCGTGAGCAGGGTGAGGAGTGCCCAGATTATTTTGAGGGGGAGGCCACCGTAGTCGCCAAAGTGCAGCGGTTGCGAGACGAGAAGGGCCGTGACGTACCAGGGCATCGCGCGCGAGTCGACGACGCGGCCGGTGGCCGCATCGCAGACCACGGGTTTGAGAAGGCGCGATGTCAGGGGCGAGGCGCCCTTCATGAACACGGCATAGTGGCTGGCGCTCGAAAAGATCGATCCCGGAAACGCGATGAACGACGGCTTCATTCCGGTCGCCAGGGCTTGGGCGGCGTCGGCCGTTTGCTGGACGGAGGACAGCGTTTCGGGGCGCGGCCTGCCGGCTTCCTTGCCCAGCATGTCGGCGAGCTGGTCGTACTGCCAGTACTTTATGGTGAGATCGGCAAAGGCGTTGAGCACACCCGTTGACCCAACGACCAGCATCCAGCATCCGATCACGATGCCCACGAGGTTGTGAAGATCGAGCCAGCGCACGATGGCCACGCGATGGTGGCGGACTTCGCCAAATTTCAGACGCCGCATGGAAGGCCCGTACAGGGCAATGCCGCTGGCGATAGCCAGAACGAAGCAGGCGCCCATCACCCCGAGAAAGATCTTGCCCTTCAATCCAAGCAGCAACTCTGTGTGCAGGCGAAGGATAAAGGGAAGCACGCCCGACTGCGCATTTATCTCATCGAGGATAGCGGCTCGATGGGCATCGACGCGGACGGTGCGGTTCTTGGTGTAATCCGATGTGGGCGTTGCTCCGATCGAGAGGAGAACGACGCCCGGCTGATCGTCGTCCCAGAACACGAATTGGACCGCGTGACCTGGCAGATGCGCGTGGCCCGCTGCAACGATGCGGTCGAGGCTCGCGGGCTGTGTGCCAGGTGCGACGGGCTGCGGCGCGGCGTGTGTTCCGCTCAGCTCTTCGATCTAGTGGGCGAAAATGAGAGGCAGTCCCGTCAGGCATAGAACGAGCAGGAATGCTGTGGCTACCAGGCTGCTCCACGTATGGACGACCGACCAGAGCCGCCCGCTGCGGATACGGCGGGCGGCTGCGGGATAGAGGATCGTTGTGGGATGACCGTCCGCCGGCATTAGAACTTCTGGCTGGCGCCAATGCCGACCACACGGCCGTGCCCGACTGCCATGCTATGAATGTTCGGCGTGTACGTTGCGCCGAAATACTGCGCATGCTCGTCGAGCATGTTGTTGCCAAACCCGTAGATCTTCAGGTCCTGGTGCTCCCACTCGATCCGCAGGTTGACAATGCTGTACGGGTCCAGGTCGAACGTGTTGCGGATGTCTGCGGCGCGCGCGCCGACATACTGGTATTCGGCCTGGGTCAGGACGCTGCCGGGAATTCCCAGCTCGTGGCCGGGAATGCGATACTGCGCGGATACGTTCGCCGTCATATCGGCCGACAAGGGAACGCGGTTGCCGTTGGCGGCGCCGGTCATGCTGCCGGGCTTTACCCCCACCATTTCGGATTCAGTGACACCCAATCCCGCGGTGACGGTCAGCCGCTCAGTCAGACGGGCGGCGCCTTCGACTTCGAAGCCGTAAGAATTGTAGTCCTGGTTGGCGAATATGTAGACCGGCACGCCGCCGCTAATGATGTAGTCGTAGAGCTGACCATCGGCGATGTCGTTGAAGAAGGCGCTCACGTTCAAATCGGCGCGGCGGTTGAACCAGGAGGTCTTGGCGCCGACTTCGTAGGTCCATCCCGTCGATGCGCCGAACGGAACGGAGGGGTTGCCGAGGGCCGAGTTGATCGCCGTTTTCTCGAAGCCGCCGGAGGCGTAGCCGCGGGCGATCGAGGCATAGGTCATGACGGTGGAGGTCCAATCGTAGGAGGCGGCCGCGCGCCCGGTGAGGTAGGTATCCGACACGCTCTGCCGCTGGCTGAAGGTCGGGACCGTGCCGGGAAATCCGTTCGACACATAGAGCGACGACAGCTCTTGATCGTCGTGGGACAGGCGAAGTCCGCCGGAAATCTTCAGCCTCTCCGTCAGCGGCACTGTCGTGTCACCGAAAACCGACCATGTCTGCGCGGTGATGGCGATGTCGTTGGTGCCGTTCTGGTAGGGGCTCAGCGAGCTTTTCTGGACCCGCTGCTGATCGTACTCGGAGCGGAAGTAGTTCGCGCCGATCACCCATGAGATGGGGCTCGCATCTGTGGAACTCAGGCGAAATTCCTGATTGTAGATCTTCTCTGTTTCGTCGATGTCCGTCCAATCCGTGGAGGGATCGGCGAAGTAGGCCGGCGGCAGTCCTGTGTATGCCGAGAAGAGGAACGAGTCCGTGCCGTCGTAGTAGCCGGCGAGGTCGAGGTTCTGGAAATTCGATACGGACGTGAAGACGACGCCATCGAAGCGGCGCTGGATATCGGCGGTGAACTCGGAGCGCTCGCGGTCGTTCATTGGAATGATATCGGCGCCGCTCACGGGATAGCCCGGCTGCTCCAGCAGAAGGGTGTAGGAGTTGTGGCGCTTGTCGCGATCATGGCCGGCCATGAGGTTGATCGTGAGATCGGGTGACGGTGTGAAGCGGAGCGTGCCACGCCCTGCTGCCAACTCGGCACCCCCTTCGTGGCCCCCGGCGATGCGATTTGGAATGTCGCCGTCCAGGTCTTGGAAGCGCAGTGCTGCGCGTCCTGCCACAAGGCCGGGCGCGAGCCAGCCGCCTGCGACGACCTCGGCCAGCTTGTGTCCGCTGCTTCCGAGTTCGCCGGTGACCTTGAACTCCCGCTCGCCGTCTGCGCCCCTGGTGATGACGTTGACGGCGCCACCGAGGGCGTTGCGGCCGAACAGTGTGCCCTGTGGTCCGCGCAGCACCTCGACACGCTCGACGTCGAGCAATGACGGCGGATAGCCGAACGCGGTTGTCGGGACGCCGTTGGTCGCGAAGCCGACCGTGTTGTCGAGAGAGTTCAGCGGATTTCCCAAAGGACCGACGCCGCGCATGTTCACGAAGTCGAGACCCGGCTGGCCGAAGCCTGCAAACACGAAGTTGGGCGAGGCGCGGGTGATCTCGGCTCCGGGATCGCTGCTGTAGAAGTTGGGAACGTCGCTCATGCCGCCGGACGGGGCGCCTGTGCCGCCGTTGCCGGCCGTGTCGGGTGCTCCCTCGATGACGGTGATGCCGATCGGTACGTTGCGGGCCTGCTCGACGCGCTTCGTCGAGGAGATCTTGCCGGGCTTGCCGGTGGCTTCGACCGTCAACGGCGCGAGTTCGACCGTCTCGCCGGCCGGTTGAGGGTCTTGTGGCGCCGCGTCTTGCGCCAGCGCCGAGCTGGCCAGTCCCAATGCCATGGCGGCCACGCCGCACAATCTATCGACGCGCATCAACGCAAGTCCCCCAATAGTTTACGTTCCCCGTAAACTTTCAGGTAGCACCCGTGCGGGGAGGTGCCTACGGCGGGGGCGTTTGCGCGATCAAATTCCTCGTTTGCGCAATCAAACCTGGTCGCGATCAAACTTGGCGCGCGATCAGCGTTCGCGGCGATCAGCGCTCGGAGGATGGCCGAAGCGCTTGCGATAGGCTGTTGCAAAGGCGCCCGCGTTGGCGAAGCCCACTCGGAAACCCGTCTCGGCAATGGAGAGGGCTTCGTTGCGGAGAAGCATCTGGGCAATCTCCAGGCGCCGGTTGCGCACATAGCCGAAAATGGTGTCGCCGAAGGCCAGACGGAATTGCCGCGAGAGGGTGGTGACGTTTACGCCCAGGAGGCGCGACAGTTCTGCGAGACTTGGCGGCGAGACGATATCGCGATCGACGATATTGCGTGCGGCTGCCGCGCGCTCGAACTCGCGGGTTGAAAGTCCGCTCGCTTCGCGTCGGCCGCTGTCCTCGGCGATGAGGCGGGTTGCCTCCGCGATCATGGCGAGGACGCAGCCCTCCAGAAACAGCTCGCTCATGATGCCGGTGTAGGGATTGTCCAGCGTCCTCTGGGCGAATTCGCTGAAGGTGGTCGATCGCGGAAAGTGGCGGGCCAGAGTTTCAGAGGCGAGCAAGGCGCGGAGAGGCGCTACGTCATCCGTATCGCCGTCTGAGACGCGGAGGGACTCCGTGAACGCGGAGGTGATCTTGAAGCCTGCTCCCGCGCTTCGTGTTCCTGCGTCGCAGTAGCCCTTGCAGGACGTGATTCCCAATGACGAATGGGCAGTGGGGTTGCGTGGCGACCTGGCCGACGCCTGCGATCTCGAGGGGGCGCGCTGGGCCTTCGAACATGATGCCGCACCGCACCGAGGGATCTTCGTCGACTTCGATGATGCGATCCTCGAGGTACTCGAGATCGTAGGCGGTTACGAACAAGCCCGGCTGGAGTTGGCGCGCGAGCATTTTTCCGCGCGCGAAGGGGGCGTTGACCAATCTCGGCAGTGCATCGCTCGCTCGCGACTGCTCGCCCAGGAGAGACGCAATCTCTTCGAGCTCAGACTGGCCGATCTCGTACGTGCGTTGTGCCGTTGAGAATGCGACTGCGCCCATTTGGTGAGACATCCGAAGTTGATGAGAGCGACACCAGATTGCGGCGGGCTCCAAATCTAAGCTCAGGTCTGAGTGTATACAACGGGTCCTGCTCCGTTATCTTTACGGTATATGTATAGAATAATGAAGGAGCATTTAGAGCGTTCCCGCTGGGGCGCCGTGCTGCGGTCGCGGCGATGGACGCTAGCCCCAGACGCGTCCGGATCTGGGCGTGTCGAGCTGATAGTCCGTGGCGTGGCGGGTGAAGAAGTCTCGTCCGAAACGGCGTGCGGATGCGACGGGATCGAGCGGGTCCTTGTAGACGTCGCCGCGGGCGTTTCCGATGCCGTGCACGACGCCGACGAACGTCGAGCGGGTATAGCGGGAGAACTCCTGAACCTGACTGACGATGCTGGCAGATACCTGAGGAAAGGTCTCTTCGGAGCTCAGTACGAGGCCGACGCGCTTGCCGAGCATTCCGCCGGTCACCTCGGCGGAGCGCGGGTGGGATGCGGCATAGTAGCAAAACGTGCGATCGAAAAACGCCTTGAGCTGGGCCGATGCGCCATACCAATAGATGGGCGTTGCGGCGATGAAGCCGTCTGCGGGAAGGTAGCGTTCGAAGAAGACGGAGCGGAAGCCGTCATCGATTGCGCATTCTCCATCTGGCTTGCGGCATTCGCGGCAGTCTCTCAGGAAGAAGCGGATGAAGTCGTCGACGTATGCGAATTCGACCTCGTGGCCGGACTCTTCGAGGCCCTCGCGGACTGATTGAGCCAGGATCGACGAATTTCCGTTGCGACGAGGACTCGATGATAGAACGAAGGCCTTCATGTGTTCCCCTTCAGCAGTTCTAATCCTGACGTATTGAACGCGCGTGCTCGTGGACTTCCAGTGCGCCGGACCCGGGCGTTCCGCCGCAGAGCTTCGCGACGCAAGGCTGAGCGGATTGGAGCAGCGACAGCGATGTTCTCGCGAAGTTTGGGCTAGTATTAATTATCCAATTAGTTAAATCATTCATCAGGACCGTCGCGATTGCAAGCCCCAGTTTGAAGTCGAGGCGCCTTGCGGGCTAAGCTCCCGCAGCGCGCCGCAACACGGCTGTTCAGCACGCATCGCCGAGGCGAAAGAGAGAGAATGTCGAACCGGAAATCGAAGGGCGCAGGGCGCCCGGTTCGCGTGGAGCCGTCTCCTCGCAAAACGGCCGGGGTGGCGGAGGCGTCAGAGCGAGCGAAGGGCCGGGAAGCCGAGTTCCTGAAGGCGGCGCTCAACCTATTTGCCGAGAGCAATTTCGCGTCCGTGACGATCAAGGACATCGCCCAGTCGCTCGGCGTCAACACGGCGCTCATCTATTACTACTTCGAGAACAAGACGGACCTCTTCAGGGCGGTCATCGATTTCGCGCTCGGGAACGCGTTCGCCAACATGCGCGCCATTGAAGCCGGCAGCGAGGACCCGGCCGAGCTCATTTCGGCGTGGCTCGATCATCACGTGGACCGCTACGCGGAAATCCACCACTTCGTGAAGATCGCGCTCGACTACAAGGGCTCGACGGAGCGGGATCCGGCGGTGGATGCGACGATCGCCAACTTCTACGCTAAAGAGCGCGAGCTGCTGGCGCGCTTTGTGCGCCTTGGCATCGATCAGGGGCGGTTCCGGCGCGTGGACCCCGGCCGCATGGCCCAGTTCATTTCCACTCATCTCGACGGGTGCATGGTGCGGATGGTCATTCTGCCGGATTTCCCGCTCAAGGCGGAGGTCGGCAATCTGCGTCGCCTGGTGCTGAGCCACCTCGAGCCTGACGCGGCGCAGAAGCCGGCACCGCGATCACGGCGCTGACGGTGGCTCTCCGTCGCGCCCGAGCGGGCGAAAGCCGCCGACATTTCGCTTTCGCTGCAACCGGCCGGTATGCCAACATTGCAAAGTCCGCGAGGCGCGCTGAGGTTTGATGCATGCTCCAGGCTTGGCTGTCGGTCGGTTTCATCGTTCTGATCGCGATTTTCATCCTCGCCTACGTGCTGTGGCGGAGGGACAGTCGCGTTCTGGCCGTCGCCGCGCTGGTCGTGGGCGTGCCGCTCTGGTTTGCGTGGGAGTATGCGCGTCCGACGTGGACGACCGGCGTCGTGACCGGAACCGAAGTGCGCCGCAGTGATCCCGATGCCCGCGGCAACACGAGCGACGTGCAATACATCTATATTCGCAACCGGTCCGACCGGGGGCTGGAGCTGACCAACGAAGATTCCTGGTGGTGGCTGAAGCGGAACAGCGAGCGCGTCTTCAACGACGCCAAGACCGCCGAAATGCGTCAAACCGAGATGACGCTGATGTGGAACCGCTGGCGCTCGACGCTCTTCAGTTGGTATCCGAACGTGATCGCCATTGGGCAGGCCGGGTCCTGGCCGTTCTGGTCGTTGCGCGTCATCGGCTTCTACGGCATGTCGATCGCGCTTTGGATCGCGTACTTCTACGCGTTTGTCTGGCTGAACCGCTCGCGCGCGCCGGATGCGTGACGGTGCCGGGCTGTGAGGTCCACGCCGAGCGCTAAGCGCTTTGCCTGAGGCGATTGTATAGTTTTCCGAGGATGACGATCGCGACTGTGCCGGCCAGTACCGGGGTCAGCAGGAACGACCATCCTGGATTTATCAGCGCGACGACGATCGGATTGGCCCCTGCCGGGGGATGCACGGTATCGCTCAGCATCATGGATGCAATCGCCAAGCCCACGCCGACGGCGATGCCGATGGGGGTTGGCCCAAATGCTCCCACTGCGAGAAGCCCGGCGGCAGCCGATATGAGGTGGCCGCCAATCACATTGCGAGGGCGCGCGAGGGGGCTTGCGGGAATGCCGAAGACGAGCACGCAGGACGCGCCGAAGGGCGGAATCAACAAAAGTGCGACATGTGTTTCGTTGGCCACCGCCAGAAGGCCGATGGTGAGCGCGCCACCCAACCCCGACAGCACCGCATTGCGCCAGGGGCGTGCTCCGATGGCAGCGAGGGTTCGCTTCAGCCAGCCGCTTTCGATCGCCGTATCGACGCTCGCCATGTCATGACCTCTCGGAAAAAGGTGCGGGCAGGGACCTGTCGATCCCCGCCCGCGAAGGTTCTAGCGCTTGAACTTCGCTGCTTCCTCGGAGCCGCCGGTGGCATTGCCGGCGCTGTAGGAGTGGGCGCCTACGCCCGCGAGGCTGCCGCCCTGGACGACGAGGTACTCGTTGCGGATCGGCTTGCCTGCGAAGTAGCACTCGAGGATCTCGCGCGTGCCAGCCGCATAGCGCGTCTGGGCCGAGAGCGAGGTACCCGAGATGTGAGGCGTCATGCCGTGATGGGGCATCGAGCGCCACGGATGATCCTGCGGAGCCGGCTGCGGGAACCAGACGTCGCCGGCATAGCCTGCGAGCTGGCCGCTTTCGAGCGCGCGGGCGATAGCGTCGCGGTCGCAGAGCTTGCCGCGCGCGGTGTTCACGAGGTAGGCGCCGCGCTTGAAGTTCTTGAGCGACTTCTCGTTGATCATGTGCTCCGTCTCCGGGTGGAGCGGGCAGTTCAGCGTCACGACATCGCAAACCTTCGTCAGGCTTTCGAGCGTCGTGTGATGCGTGAGGTTCAGCTCCTTTTCAACGGATTCGGGAAGCTTGTGGCGATCCATGTAGTGAAGCTGGACGTCGAACGGCTTCAGGAGGCGCAGCACGCGCAGGCCGATACGGCCGGCGGCAACCGTGCCGACGTGCATGCCTTCGATGTCGTAGGAGCGCGACACACAGTCGGCAATGTTCCAGCCGCCCTTGATGACCCAGTTGTAGGACGGGATGTAATTGCGGACGAGCGACAGCATCTGCATGACGACATGCTCGGCGACGCTGTTCGAGTTGCAATACGTCACCTCGGCGACCGTGATGCCGCGGTCCATGGCGGCCTGCAGGTCAGTGTGATCCGAGCCGATGCCGGCCGTGAGAATCATCTTGAGCTTCGGCGCCTTGGCGATGCGCTCGGCCGTCATGTAGGCCGGCCAGAACGGCTGCGAGATGACGATTTCGGCGTCATGCAGTTCCTGGTCGAGCTTGGAATTGGCGCCGTCCTTGTCCGACGTCACGACGAGCGTGTGCCCGTTCGATTCGAGGAACTTGCGCAGACCCAGCTCGCCCGAGACGCTGCCGAGAAGCGCGCCAGGCTTGAAGTCGATCGCCGACGGGGTCGGCGCGGTCTGGCCGTCCGGATACTTGGTGATCTTCGGAATGTCGTCGCGGGCGTAGGACTTCGGGTAGCCATCAACGGGGTCGTCGTAGAGCACACAAACGATCTTTGCCATCGTAGTTCTCCTTCATGGAATTTGGCCATGAGGAAGCGCTCCGTCCGGCGTGTGCCGGACGATGTTTCAACTCGGATGAGGGATGGAGCTTCGCCCGGCGTCAGACGCCGCGGCTCAGGTCTGCAACTCCTCGCGCTTCCTCGTGGCGGCGGGTTTCATTTCTTTTGTGAGTGTTCCGTCGCAACGCGGCTGTTGTCGGACCTGCGGCATCGTGGGTCAAATTGATGTGCTTGACGATGCAATCGATCCCATCAATCACGCGGTTTCGAGCGTGACGCTGCTGAAGGCCAATTCGAGGTTTAGCCTCGATCCGGTGGCCATGAATGCGCGCGCGAGCGGGGGGAGCGGATCGCGGTTCGTTGCGACGATGCCGATCGTCTGCGTGTGTACCGGCTCGATGAGATCGATGAGTGCGATGTCCTCGCAACCTGCGAATATGTAAGCGAAGCTGTGGGGAATGATGCTGGACCAGCGTCCGCTGCAGACGTGGGAGCACACGGCGAGGAACGAGTTCGTCGTGACGGTCGGCTCAAGCTCGAGCCCTAGTGAGCGCGCCAGATTGTTCAAGACCCGGCGATTCTGCATGCTCTCGTTCAACAGGCACAGATTGCTGCGTACGGCCTCGCGCCAAGTGATGACGCTCTTGCCGGCGCTGCCCGGCTTGCGGCTGGTCACGAACAGATAGCGCTCGCGGTAGAGCGCGGCTTTGCGCACGTGCTGCAACGGCTCGTTCTCGAGATAGGTCACGCCTGCATCGAGTTCGAACTTGTCGAGCGCGCGCTGGATTTCTGCGGAGGTGGCCGACTGGACGTCGATGGTGACTTGCGGGTGTTTGAGGGTGAATGGGGCCGTGAGTTCCGCGACGGCGGGCATGGCGGCCGGGATGACGCCGAGCCGCAGCGTGCCCTTGAGGCTGCCGCGGCATCCCTCGACATCCTGTTTCAGGCTCTCGTAGTCATTCAGGATCTTTCCTGCCCAGGCGACGACGCGCTCGCCCTCGGGTGTCAATCCCATGAACCGGGATGCGCGTACGACGAGGCGCATATCAAGCTCGCGTTCGAGCGCCTTGATGCCGGACGAGAGTGTGGGCTGCGTGACGTTGCACGCATTCGCGGCGCGACCGAAGTGCTCCTCGCGCGCCAGCGTAACGAGGTAGGTCATCTGCCGGATGAACATGGAAACCTCTAGCTAGGAACGACTGGGGTTCTAAACTATACTAATTTCGTAAAGAAACTAGTGGGTGAGCATCGCGGCCGGACCGACGTCGATCTCGGACAGCGAGTGCGCCAGTTGGAGTGCATTGTTCCGCGGCATGGAAAAGCTCACGCCGAAGCCGTCTTTGGTTCGCAGCGTCACGATCAGCGAGGCGGGGTCGGTGGCCTGCTCGATCGACCAGGCTCCCATCGGAAATGCGTAGCGGAACGACGCATCGCGCAACTGCCGCCGCAATGCCGCTTCGATCAGGCTTGGCAGCGTGATCGCCAGGTTGCCCAGATCCGGGATGCGAAACTTCAGCGAAGTTGCTGTGCCGGCCTCGTCCTCGAGGCTGAGCGTGACCGTCTCGCCATCATCGCTGATGTTATAGGTCGTCATCTCTTTGACATTGATGGTCACGGGCGAACCTCGACGCTATATCCTGTCGGATATAGCGATAAAGTGCACCGGCCGCGTGCGCAAGATCGCACATTGGGCTGGAAAAACCGTCAATTGATCGAAGGGCGCAATCGATTGGGGCGCCGGGGGCGTCGTGAGTCGGAGCGCGTCGTGGGAGGCCCGATGTCGTGCTCGGGCCTCCCATTCCGTACAGGCGATGTCACGCTCAGGCGACGTCGAGCACGATGCGGTAACGCGCCTTGCCGTCCAGGAGATGCTGGATGGCGTCGTTGACCTTCGAGATCGGGAAGTGCTCGGTCTGCGGCGCGATGTTGTGGCGGGCGCAGAACTCAAGCATCAGTTGCGACGTGACGGGCGCGCCGTTGGGCGAGCCCGATATGCTGTTCTGCCCCATGATGATGGGGAATGCCGCCACGGGAATCGGCTCGAGCACGGCGCCGACGACGTGGAGACGGCCCTTGGGGCGCAGCGTTGCGATCATTGCCGGCCAGTCGAGCGTCACGTTGACGGTCGAGATCAGGAGATCGAGCGTGCCGGCGATGCGCTTGAGATCGTCGGTGTTGCGCGTGTTGACGACGTTGTGGGCGCCAAGCGAGCGGGCTTCGTCGGCCTTGGAATCGCTCGTGGTGAAGGCGGTCACCTCGCAGCCCCAGGCGTGAGCAAACTTGAGCGCCATGTGGCCGAGGCCGCCGATGCCGATCACGCCGACGCGATCGGTCGGCTTGATGCCGAAGGCGCGAAACGGCGTGAACACGGTGACGCCGCCGCAAAGTAGCGGCCCTGCTTCCCGGGCGTCGACGCCGTCGGGGATAGGAATTGCCCATGGCCACTGCGCGCGGACTTTTTCCGCAAATCCGCCGTGCCGGCCGACGATCGTGCCCGAATGCGTTGCGCACAGGTTCTGGTCGCCGTCGAGACAGGGCTGGCAGTGCATGCAGCTCGAAGAAGCCCAGCCGACGCCGACGCGCTGGCCGATCTTCAGTCCCTTTGCGTTCGAACCGAGCTTGCTGACCCGGCCGATGACCTCGTGTCCTGGAACGATCGGGTAGGTGGTCATGCCCCATTCGTTGTGCATCATCGAGACGTCGGAATGGCAGATGCCGCAGGTCTCAACGTCGATTTCGACGTCGTCTGCGCCCAGCGGGCCGGGGTCGTATTCAAATGGCTCGAGCGGCTTGTCGGCGCCTTTCGTGGCCCATGCTTTGATTGCCATTGTGATTGCATCCTCCTCCAGTTTGAAAATCAACCGTAGCGTCCTTGGTTTTCCAAGGCACGCTACGGCCAGCTCGATCTTCCAAGCACTCCGCTTCTTGCTGTCGAAGCCGGAAAAAGAGCCTCAGCGCGCCCGATGCCCGATGGCCCAAACATAGGCGGTGACGGCATCTAGGTCCGCCTTCGACAGCTCGACGCCTCCCATTGGCGGCATGGCGCCCGGGTGCTGCTTGGGTGTTTCGACGCCATTGGCGATGGTGTCGTGAAGGCTTGCAACACTACCGTCGCCCCACAGCCATTTACCCGACGTGAGATCGGGACCAACGGGCGTGCCGATGCCGTCGGCGCCGTGGCAGCCCGCGCATGTCGCGCCCGCTACCTCGCCGTGGAACACCTTGCGGCCCTGCTCGACTTGATCGGCCGTGCTGCCTTCCGGCGGCGTCAGTGCTGCGACACTGCCCGCGTCAGGGTGGACGCCTTCGGGAGGCGAAGCGTCTTGTGCAGAAGACGCGGCAGCGATCTGGGGAGCGGCCTCGATCGGTGCGCCGGCGTCTCCCTGATAGGTGATGCGCCAGATACGGCCTGCCTTGTCGTCGGAGACAAAGAGCGCGCCGTCCGGCGCGACCGCTAGACCGGACGGACGATGTGCGGCGCGCCCGGGCTCTCTGAACCGCCCTGCGAAGCCATCGGCGAACACGACGTAGTCGCCGGACGGCTTTCCGCCGGCCAGCGGCTGGAAGACGACATTGTATCCCTGCTGCGGACCTGGTGCACGGTTCCACGATCCGTGGAAGGCGATGAAGGCTCCGCCCTGATAGGCCTTCGGGAACAGCGCACCACGATAAATCTTGAGATCGTTGGGCGCCCAATGCGCAGGGTAGTAGGCGACGGGCGGCGTCTTGTCCGCACATTTGCCGACTGCCTTGCCGCCGTCACCGCCGTATTCCGGCGCCAGCACGAGCTTCTTCTGCGCGGGATCGAAGTAGCACTCGGGCCATCCAAAGTTGGCGCCTTGCTTGAGGATCATCACTTCCTCCGAAGGAAGGTTGAACCCCTGCTCCTGAGTGTAGAGCTTCGACCAATTCTCGTGCAACTGGTCGCGCCCGTGCTGGGTTACGAACAGCCGCCCCTCGTCGTCGAAGTCGAACCCTTCGGGATTGCGGATCCCGGAAGCGTAGCGCTCCTTGGCCGAAAATGTCTGGCCGAGCTTGTTGGCGTCGTAGCGCCAGACGCCCGCGCGAGTTTCGAGCTCCGTGCAGGGCTGGTTGCCGGGCGAGGCCGGCATGCGATTCTTCACTTCGCAGGTGTTGGTGGCAGAGCCCATCGAGACGAATAGGTTGCCGGCGGCGTCGATGGCGAATGGATGCATTGGGTGATCGCCAGTGATCGGCATGCCGCTCAATACGACCTCGGCCTTGGCATCGGCCGTTGGCAGCGCGCCGTTCTTGATCGCGTAGCGCACGATGCGATCGTTAATCTCGGCGTAGAGCCAGTCCTTGTGGATCCAGATGCCGGTGCCGCCCTTGCCGCCGTTCGCGAACGTCTCGCCGAAGCGGGAGACGGCATCGGCCTTTCCTGCTCCTTTGGTGTCCTTCAACGCGACGACGAAGCCGCCATCGGGCGGCGTGTCGTTGCCGTAATAGACGCCGCTCCACGTATTGACATAGAGCGTGCCGTCGGGAGCTACCGCCATCTGGCGGGCATGTCCGACGTTGTCAGCGAAAATCGAGGCGCAGAAGCCCTTGGGCAGCGACAAGCCCGCATTCTCTATGCACGCCGATTTTGGATCCTCCGCCCTCGCAGGCGAAGCGACCGAAGGGACGAGACCAACAGCAATGACATTCATGGCCAGGAGCGCCGCGCTCTGGCGCCAGACGATCGACGACTGCATCTTTCTATCCTTGGAGCTGATGAACGAAACAAGCTAGCTAGTCGTGGACGTGCCCTAATTACCGACGTGAACTGGCACGATCTCGAACGGCAGGGATGGCGGCCCCTTTTCCTTGGGCGCGAGCAGGTGCGATAGCTGTCCTTCGGCGACCCAAGCGGTATCGCCAATTTTGGCGAACGCCGTCGGCTCCTTGAGGCCATCCTTGATGGTCTCTATTCGCGCCGTGTCGCCTTCGATCGTCACGCGGTCGAGCGTTCCGCTGCCTTCGGCCATGAGAAACGTCGCTGCGCCGATGCGGCGGAGCCCGTCGGGAAGGGACAGCGGCCTCGAGGTTTTCAGCTTGGTGACGGCGCCGGCCTTGCCGTCCGCGATTTCGATGCGGAATAACTCACCACCGTGAAACGTGTTGACGTAGAGGTGCCCATCCTCGCCGAGCGCAATGCCGTCCAAGCCGGCGCCGTTGTTGGGCGGCTGGAACTGCTTGTCCTCGATAAAGATTTCGAGCGCCTTTGCGCCGGGGGCGAGCCGCAGGATGCGGGGAACGACCGTATCGGTGACGTAAAGCGTGCCGTCGGCCGCGATCGTCATGTCGTTGCAGAGCGACGGACCGGCCGGGAACGCGTAGCTCGCCTTTCCTTCACCGGACGCGAGATCGAAGGCCTTGAGGTGGGAGCCTGCAATTGAGCTTGGTCCCGGAACTCCGAACCCCGACACGTCGTTCGAGCACACCCACAGCGTCGCGGTCTTCGCGTCGGCGTAGAGGCCGAACGTCGACCGACTGTCGAATGCGCCCGGCGGAATCCACGGCTCGGCCTTTGTTGCGCCAGCATTTACGCGCTGAACGCCACCAGCCGCAAAGCTGCTCACGTATAGCGACCCATCCGGCCCGGCCGTGATGCTCTCCGTGTAGGCTTGGTCTCCCGGGACAACGATTGGCGTAGCGCTTTGCGCGAAAGCGGCTGGTGGAACAAGAAGCACAGCCATCAAGGTGAGGTGAGCAGCGATCCGATCTGGCAAGCTCATAAGCGTCCGTCCTTCCATTCGCAGTATATATTCGTATATAGCGATATCCGATTACAGATCTTGCATGCCGACGTCGGCCACATTCATCGCGCTTGTGCTTCAACGCGGTTGGGCTTCATCGCGATCCCACAGCACGACGCTTTGCATCGGCCATAAGATGGGAACCAAACGTCCGAATGCGATAGAACGAAGCTCTTGTGTTCTTGCCTAAAACTCCCAAATTGAAGATCGTCGCCTAGCGGAGAATCCGTCGGAAGCTTAGCAATCAGATCCACGGCCTCGATTTCGATCTTCCAGGAGAAGCACGATTGTCCAGCCTCGTAGACTTGGCCGATCTTATCCGGCGGCATGCGACGGCCGATGGGCCTAACGAAACCGCGATCCCGCGGATCGGACTGTTTCGTGCCTCGCGGGCCGATGAGCCCGTCTGCATGATTTACGAACCATCGGTCTGCATCGTCGCTCAGGGGCGCAAGAGGTCCATGGTTGCGGACCGGGAGTTTCGTTACGATCAGTCCAACTACCTCGTCATCAAGGCGGATGTTCCAATCATCAGCCACCACGTTGATGCCACGCCCGGACGGCCGTTCTTGTGCATGCGCATGAAGCTCGATTCGGCCGCCATCGCAGCTTTGATGCTCGAGCGGGGGATGAAGCCGACTGGCAGCGATGAGCCGGGATCTGCCCTCGTGATCAGCAGTGTCACCCGTGATCTGATTGATGCATCTATTCGCATGCTCCGGCTTCTCGAAACGCCGGGTGACATTCCAACACTCGCCCCGCTGATAGAGCGCGAGATCCTGTATCGGCTTCTGCAGGGCGACCAAACTTCGAAGCTCGGGCAAATTGCGTTCGCCGGAAGCAAGCTACGGCAAGTCACCCGTGCGATAGCTTGGATTAGGCAGAACTTCAGAGAGCCCTTTAGTGTCGAAGCCACTGCTGCACAGGCGAACATGAGCGCTTCGCAGCTTCACCTTCATTTTAAAGCCGTGACGACGCTGAGCCCTCTTCAGTATCAGAAGCAGCTGCGGCTGCAGGAGGCCCGGCGTCTCATGCTGACGCAAAACCTCGACGCAGCCGCGACGGCTTACGCGGTTGGATACGAAAGTCCCTCACAATTCAGCCGCGAATACCGCCGCCTGTTCGGTGTTCCGCCTGCCGCCGATGGCCGTCGTCTTCGCAGTTCA
Source organism: Hyphomicrobium sp. (assembly GCF_019744875.1). Lineage (GTDB taxonomy): Bacteria > Pseudomonadota > Alphaproteobacteria > Rhizobiales > Hyphomicrobiaceae > Hyphomicrobium_C. Next base: position 70,576 of record NZ_JAIETU010000011.1, read on the forward strand.
TTGCCTCCCTTGGAGGATGCAGAAACTTAGACTGCGTTCGCGCAACGGAAAAAGCGGCGCAGGCTCAAGGCCTGCGCCGAAATCTGAGGACCGCATTCGTCCGCATTCAGACGGCGCGCAGAAGGCCCGTCTTCGGGTGGCAGTTGATGTACTCGAAATGCTGGTTCGAGGCGTCGAACACCGACACCTCGTGATACAGTGTCAGATCCGTGAACTTGTGAACGTTCCGCATGAACGTCACGAAAATCTGCAGATGCGTCGGGTGAGACTCGCCCCAATGCTCGAGATGGGCAAGGGAGTTCCAGAGGCTGACGCCGAAACCCTTCTCCTGCGCGTTGCCGTTCTCGTCGATGTGATGGCAGTAGCGGTTGGTGTAGCAGCCGACCTCCAGGCCTTCGTCGCGAAGAAAGTTCATGCCTTGATGCAGCACGGGCTCGATGTCCTCGTACCACGTGCGGCGCTCCTCGTCCTTGGTCCGGCTCCAGTCCTCTCCTGATCTGATCAAGGTCAGGTTCTTGTGGCCGCTGATGACGACGCGTCCGCCGGCCTTGGGCTGACCCTGTGTGACCGTGAGTTGGCCGACCGGCTCCATAGTGTCGTTCTGGGAGACGGGCAGGCGATCGCGCATGGATCCCCAGTAGCCGTGCTCGAAGATCGGCTGGCTCATGTTGCCGAAGAGGATGCTCGCGCCTTCGAAGGGGCCGTAGTCGTGCGTAAAGATCGTCTCGAACTGTTCCATTCGGGGGCTGAGCACCTCGCGGAAATAGCCGACGCCCTCCTTGAGGCGATCGTCGGAGGCCCACCAGCCGGAAACGTCTGCGCTGTCGGTCCAGGCTTTATGCGCGGTCGGGTCTTGCCAGTAGGCGACAACGATCAGGTTCAGGTAGCCATCGGCGTCGACGAACTGAACGAGGTCGTGACGTGCCGGTCCGTCGGCGAGTTTGAGGCTATCCTGGATGGTCTTGAAGGCCGCGAATGCTTTCGCGCGCATGTCGTCGCCCTTCGACTGAACGCCGAGGTACGCCATGACGAGTTGTTTGACGGCCGGATCGACGCGGGCGGAAAATGCGTCATAGGGCGGTTTCCACGAGTCGCTGACGCGACGGTGACGGGTGCGTGGGCACCGCAGGTGGCTTGGAATCGATGAGTCCAAAGACATTGTGATCCTCCCGAGTTTTTTTATCGTGCAGTTGTTAGTTTGCGCTATATCCATACAGATATAACGAATTTTCACCAAGGTGGTTTGGCGTCTTCCGATCCGCCGGAACCTGCTGTCGAAAAACTGCTGAGTTTGATAAGCGCCTCAGCTTGTGCGTTTGCCAAACGCCCGTGCTGCGGGTCACCGGCAGTGTCGAAGAAGGACTGAGGCGCTGCAAGTGCAGGGTGCCTTCCGGCGCCGGGTAAAATGCCCGACTAGGCCGTCGTCACGCCTGCAAGTTTGTCGGGACCGATCAAGCCTGCGCTCAACGCCAGCCATACGAGATGCGCATCGTTCTCGGCGCCGATCTTGGCCTTGATGGCGTAGTGATGATTGCGAACTGTCTTTTGGCTGAGGTTGAGCATGTTGGCGATGGCGTCACTGCTGAGGCCGGTCGCGAGAAGTCTCAGGATTTCAGTCTCGCGCGTCGACAGTAGAGCGATGGCCGGGTTGGTGCCGCTCAAACGGTCCGCCGCCAGAGCCTGGCAGATGTCGTCGCTCAAGGCGCGTCCACCGCGGGCAACCGCTTCGACCGCTCTCACGAGTTCGCCGGGCGGACTGCTCTTGGTGATGTAACCGCTGGCGCCTGCCTCGAAAGCTTTGAGGGCGAAGGCGGAGCCAGCATGCATCGAAAAAATCAAGATGCGGGCGTCCTTGTCCCAGTCTCGGATTCGCCGCACGGCTTCCAACCCGCTTGCACCCTGCAGCGTGAGATCCATGACCACTACGTCGGGCTTATGGGCCTTGTAGGCGATGTAGGCCTGCGCCACGTCCTCCGCCTCAGCGCAGACCGCAAACTGCTGCCGCATCTCGAGGAGCCTTCGATATCCCTCCCGCACCACCGGGTGGTCGTCGACGAGCAGGATGGAAATTGTGCCGCTCATGCCAGAGCTTCGGGAGCACTGGTCGGTACCACGGCCAAAATGCGCAGCCCGCGCGGTGCGTTGCCGATTGAAAGCGCGCCGCCGATTCCGGCGAGCCGCTCTCGAATGCCGAGAATTCCATGGCCGGAGCCGGTCCGGATTTTACTCGCGTCGCCACCGCCGTCGTCCTCAATCGTCAAGGCGACGTGCGGCGCCGTCTCCGCTACATGTTCGAGCCGCACACTGACTTCGGTAGGGCGACCATGCTTTGAAGCGTTGGTCAGACACTCCTGGGCAATTCGATAGAGATCGACCGCGATACACTTCGGCAAGGTGGCAATGCGTCCGGACATGTGGAGCTTGTAGACGGTGCCGGAGTTCGATTGAGCGTTGAAGTCGTTGATGAGCTGCCGCAGGCTGGCCTCCAGTCCAAGCTCCTCGATGCTTTGCGACCTTAGGCGAACGAGCGTCGTTCGCAACGCATCCATCATGCGCTTCTGCGCCTTCGTAATGGATCGCGCATCCTTGGCAATGTCAGGCCGGTCAGCCGGCGCGCCAGCTTCGATGACAGTGGCGAGCGCAGCGGTCGCAGCCAGAGCTTGTCCGAACTCGTCGTGGAGGTCTCGCGCGATTGAGCGCCGCTCATCCTCCTGGACTTGGAAAAGGCGATTGGTCAGCGCGAGGCGTTCGGAATTGTTCTGATGCAAGGTTGCAGCCAGCCGATTCACGGCATTGGAGATATGATTGAACTCCGTGCTCTTGAACTTATTCAGCTTGAGCGCGAGTTCGCCGCCCTCCAGTTTGCGTAGGGCGTCGATGATGGCGCGCGCCGGCATGAGCGCATGGCCTATCATCACGGCCGCCAGAAACGCGATGGCGCCGGCCATCATGATGGCGAACTGAACGACCGTCGAAATCTCTCGCCATGCCCGCCGCAGCGCGGCGTCGGGATCGGCACTGGTTACGAAGACGCCTGCCGACGAATCGCGAATGGAGAGGTTCTGGGCAATCGGCTCATGCGGGCCGAGAATGTCGAGATAAGCGGCTACGAACCACTGTGGCGCTTGCGGTCCAAGCACCTCGACTTGACTGCACAGCGTCTGCTGGTCCGCGCCCGGCGGTGCGTACGTCACACAAACACCTGGTGAAATGATGCTCTGGGTTGCCACCGATTTCCATTCGGGCAACGTCATCAATGTTCCGCGCGCCATGCCGTTACGCCAGACCAAGTGCTGCCAATAGAGACCCTGGAGATGCGTGTTGACGCGCTGACTGGTCGCCGAGACGTCGCTCTCGATGGACCGATGCGCATCTATGATGAGGCATCCGACAGCGACGACCAGACATAAGAGGACGACGGCCATCAATCGCAGCACGAGCAAGGTCAGGAGACGCATGGTTCCGCTCCGAAGGTTTTCGGGATACTGGCACAAACAATGGAGAATTGAAGCCTGAAACCAACGAGCCGGGCAAATTGCCCGGCCCGCGGCCGAATTTGTTTTGAAACGAGCTGATCGCTACGGCATCTGCTTGCCGCAGACCGCGCGCCCGGTCGCGGCTAGCCCGACGTTCCGCACGCGGCGCGCAGGATGAAGGGCGCTCCCGCAAGAAGGGCGCGCACGTCGTCGGCGATGATTTGCGATTGGTCGCCCTGCGTGCGCATGCCGTAGATGAACTTCCGGATGCCCAGATAGAAAACCATGCCGTGCAGCGCCCAAAACGCTTCCTCTTCCCGCGCCGTGATCGGGAGGGATGCCAGCGTGGGGAGGCCGAGCTCGGCGCGCAGTTCCCCGCAGGCCGGGCGGATCAGCTGCGTACGGATGAGCGATACGTACCGGTTCGTCATCGGGTGGCCCTTGAGGCCGGCGAACATGAAGATGCGCATCCACTGGGCATCGAAAATGCGCTCCGCATACGCGTGATAGAAACGGATGAGCCGCTGCTCGAGCGGTTGGGACCTATCGGACAGCAAGCCCCTCCAGTCCGGATCCCACCTCGACAGGAAGACGTGGTCGTAGACGCGTTCGATGAGCGCTTCCTTGCTCGGAAAGTACCGGAAGATTGCGGAGTGGGTTATTCCCAGCGTCTTGGCCAGCTCGCGCGTCTGGCCTTCCAGTCCATGCTCGGCAAAAAAGTCGGCGGCGGCTTCCACGATCTGCCGTTCGCGCTCGGCGGCCGGGAGGTGCTGGCGGGTGCGCTTTGCGCTGCCGTCCGGACTTTGCTTCATCGTGGGCCGCGTCGCGGGCCGCGTCATTTGTGACCGATTGGTCATTTGTCGTTGACTCCCGGGCCCAAACCTAGTTTGTGACCATGTGGTCACAAACTAGCTATATCCGTGGGCGTTGTCGATGCTCGCGGAGCGCACCTAGAAAGGAAATTTCATGGCTGACTTTCACGACTTCGCCGCCCAGTGGGACCGTTTGTTCAACGCCGGCGACCTGTCGAAGCTCGAGACCCTTTATGCCTCGGGCGCAAGCGTCATTCCAGCTGGCGGTGCGCCGGCTAAGGGTCCGAGCGAGATCGGCAAGTTTTTCGCCGGTGTCAGATCCAACGGCCTCACGCGCCACGAGATCGCCGTGAAATCGCTGGCCGAGCGCGGCGACACGGTCGTCGCGACCGGCACCTGGGCGCTCAGCGGCGCGAACTCTGCAGGCGAAGCGCAGGCGTTTGGCGGCAACTGGGTCAATGTGCTGGGCCGCGAAGGCGACGCCTGGAAAATTCTGCTTCACACATGGAACTGACGGTAGGCTAATCTCCGCAAGTCAGGTCCTGGAGTTTGCCGTGTCACAATTCCGGTTCACACGCCGCGCGATCATCGTGGGCTCGGCTGCAACGGGCGGCGCCCTGTTGTGGTCCGGTGCTGCGATGGCGGGCGATCCACACTCGATGGAGCCACACATGCCCTTAATCCGGGTCGATCTTTATGAAGGCCGCAGCGACGCGGAGCTCGCGAAGCTGCTCGACACCATGCACAACGTCATGGTTGAAGCGTTCAAGGTTCCGGTGGGCGACCGCTATCAGATCGTAACCGAGCACCGGCCCTCGCGCATGCTGATGGAAGACACGGGGCTCAACATCCCGCGCACGAATTCGTTCGTGATGATCCAGGTCACGACGCGGCCGCGCACGCGCGAGATGAAGGAGACCTTCTACAGGCGCATGGCCGAGGAGCTGGATCGCGTTTGCGGCGTCAAGCCGAGCGACGTGATGATGAACTTCGTGACCTGTACGGACGAAGACTGGTCGTTCGGGTACGGACGGGCGCAGTTCCTGACCAAGGAGCTTTGAGGGCTCGGCGGGCTGCCTCATAATCCTCGCATTGATCTCATTGAGAGCGTGTGATGGATAAGACAAACACGAGCGATGCCGCTGTTGCGGCGTCACGCGAGCGTGACGCGGGACCAACCGCGTTGCAGCTTGCGCGGGGTATCGCCCCAAGTTCTGCCGGCCTCACCTATCGTCCTTACTGGTGGGATGCTGCTCCGCGCAGGCCAACTTCCGGCGCAGTGCCGCGGCGGGTTGACGTGGTCATCGTCGGCTCCGGTTTCACCGGGCTCTCGGCTGCGTTGACTCTGCTGCGCGATGGCCGTTCGGTGGCGGTGCTCGAAAAGGACGTGCCGGGCTTCGGCGCCAGCACGCGCAATGGCGGGCAGATCGGCAGCGGAAACCAGAAGTTCCGCGT
>NZ_JAIETU010000019.1 GCF_019744875.1 Hyphomicrobium sp.
GTACCGTGCAGTCTGGAGCGGTCAGTTCGAGTACTACGAACGGGCCAAAGCACGACTTTTGATTGTTGTGCCGTTGACGCTCGTGATCATCCTTTTGCTGCTCTACCTCAATTTTCAGCGCGTGACCGAGACGCTGATCGTCATGCTCTCGCTGCCGTTCGCTCTTGTGGGCGGCCTTTGGCTGATGTGGTGGCTGAACTTCAATTTGAGTGTTGCGGTGGCGGTTGGCTTCATTGCGCTGGCCGGAGTCGCGGCCGAGACCGGCGTGATTATGCTGATTTATTTGGACCACGCCTGGCAGCATAAACGCGACGCAGCAGCCTCGTCGGGTCGAGCGTTGACGCGCGCGGACCTCTACGAGGCCATCATGGAAGGCGCTGTCGAGCGCGTGCGGCCCAAGATGATGACCGTGATCGCCATCATGGCCGGTCTGCTGCCGATCCTCTGGAGCCACGGAACCGGCTCCGAGGTCATGCAACGCATCGCCGTGCCGATGATCGGCGGCATGGTGTCCTCGACCGTGCTCACTCTGTTGGTCATTCCGGCGATTTACGCCCTGGTCAAGGGCTACCGGCTGCCCAAGGCAACCGCTTCAGAGGTCGTCCAGGCGGAGGGCGTGGCATGACAACCCGTGGGGAAAGGCCAGACCACCGGCAACGTCGAACCCGCTTGGCCTATGATGGGCCCGTGATTCGCCGTGCGGGCGTCGACGCCATGGGAAGGATGCGCTCTAGTCGTATAGGGGAACCAGCGAAAAGGGGAACTGCGCATGCGTAGCGCAATGCTTCTGTTGACCTTGACCCTTGCCGTTGGGGCCGCTACCGGAGCGCACGCCTCAGAGCTGTCGGCGGCCTTCGAAGCGGCCTGCCTGCGCGTTCCAGAGATCCCGGTGCTCATCGCTCGCAGAGCCGAGGTGGATGCCCGCGCACGCGCTGCCGGTGCCCTGCTGCCGGGCGGCCCCTGGGTTACGGTCATGCATCGCACCGACGCGCTGACCCACGACCGCGGCACGCGCGAGTACGAAGCGGAATTCGGCATCCCGATCTGGCTGCGCGGCGAGCGGGGCGCGAGTCTCGCGGCGGCCTTGACCGAGGCTGAGCGGCTGGAGGCCGAGATCAGAGCGCGGCGGCTGGAGGTCGCCAAGCGCGTGCGTGAAGCCTACTGGATGGTTGCGGAAGCCCGCGAGAGAGTCGCCGTCGCGGAACGGAGACGGTCGACGGCCGCAACACTTGCCCGAAGCCTGCGCGAGCAGGCCGGGGCCGGACAGGTCGAGCTCATGGAGACCAAGCTGGCCGATGCGGACCTGCGCGATGCCGAGGTCTCCCTTGCCGGACTCCGCAGTGAGCTCAATCAGGCGCGGATCGCATTCGGCGTACTGACTGGCTTCGAGGCGCCTGTTGGCTTTGGGGAAAGGGGTTCGGATGCCGCTACTCCCGCCAATCACCCACGTATCGTACTCAGGCGTGCCGCCACCGAGAATGCCCTGGCAGACGAGCAGCTCACCTGGACCGTGGATCGCGAGCGTCCCGAACTGAGTGCCTTTGCCAACAACAACACCGACACCTCGGCCGAGCCGAACGTCACGTCGCTGGGTGTCCGCTTCAAGATTCCCTTTTCCTATGACGCAGTAAATGAACCCAAGCGGGCTGCGGCCGCTGCCGAGGTCATCGCAGCCCAGGAGGAACTCGCGCTTGCCGAACGGGAGGTTGGCGGCGATGTCGCTCAGGCCCGCGCCAAGCTCGATGGGGCCCGGCAGCAGCTCACGGGCATCGAGGCCCGCCGCGCCGATCTCGCGGCGGTGTTGAAGCTGACCGAGGAAGCGCAGCGGAGCGGTCAAACGACATTCAACGATGTCATCCGGGCACGTCTTCAGCTCTACGAGTCCGATTTGGCGCGCGCTTCCGCGCGCGTGGCCGTCGAGCGGAGCCGTTCCGATGTCAACCAGGCTCTGGGACTGGAGCCCTGAGCGCTTAGAGTATGGAGTATGGCACCATGATCAAACCAACGCTTGTCGTCGCCTTCCTGGCCCTATTTGCAACCGCTTCGATTGCACAGGACAACATTCCAGCAACGCTCTTCAAAAATGCGGGGTGCAAGTGCTGCGACCACTATGCCGACTATCTCAAGGCCAACGGCTTTAGCGTGACGGTGATTGAGCTTCCGAACATGTCCGCGATCAAGCGGAAATACAGTGTGCGCGAGGACCTCGAAGGTTGCCATAGCACAATCATCGGCGACTATGTGGTCGAAGGCCATGTGCCCGTCGGGTCGATCAAGCGTTTGCTGTCCGAGAAGCCGGCCATCAAGGGCATTTCATTGCCCGGCATGCCCGAGGGCTCGCCGGGCATGAGCGGGGAAAAGGCCGCTCCATTCGAAATTCTCTCCATTACCGGCGATGACAAGCCCGCACCGGTTTACGCCACGGAGTGACCTGCCATGATGCATGAAGGCATGGGTGGCATGATGTGGGGCATGGGGATCGGCCATGTGCTGATCCTTGTGATCGCCCTTCTCGCCATTGCGGCGCTGATCAAATACGTCTTTTTCCGATGAGCCAGGCCTCGGAGAAGTGTCCTCAAGAAGGTGCAGGCTCGTGGTTCAGGTCGCCTCTGGGTCAAACGCTGCCAATGACGGGAGGTGGATGACGACCGGATCGCCCTCAACAGCGTAGGAGGATCAGCGCCTTGGCAACGAACCGGTCAACGGTGACTTGCGTCGATCGGGGCAAGCGCTTCGATGATCCGGCAATTCGCAATGGTGCCACAGCCGCACTGTCGGATAATGCTGTCGAGCTCGCTTCGCAGCGCCATGAGGTCGGCGAGCTTGCTATCGACGTCAGCGAGGTGCTGGCGCGCGATGGCATCGATCGCCTTGCAGGAACGCTTCTTTTTCTCCGAAAGGCTCAGGAGCGCCCTTATCTGATCAATGCCGAACCCCAGGTCTCGGGCTCGGCGTATGAAACTCAACCGACCAAGCTCAGTGTCGCCGTAGGCGCGATAGTTGCCGGCAGTGCGCGCCGGCGGCGCAAGCAGGCCGATCCGCTCGTAGTAACGGATGGTTTCGACCTTGGTGCTGGTCGCCTTCGACAGATCCCCTATCGTCAGGATTCCTGAGTTCATGCCGCTTGACCCTGTAGTTGCTACAGGGTGCAGTATGGGTGGTGAACGAAAGGAAGTCTAGGAGAGCATGACCGCTATCGAACAACCTAATGCCAAGGGGCCGACCCTCAATATGCGCGTCGAAGGCATGGATTGCGGGGCTTGCGCGCTCAAGATCGAGAACGCCCTGATGCGCCTGCCAGGCGTCAGTGACATCAACGTCAACTACGGGACCGGGATGCTGATCCTGAACCACGATGCAGACCGGACCTCGCGCCAGATCATAGAGTACAAGATTCGCGATCTAGGCTACACGCCGCGGCCAGCGGCAGCCGAGGACGCCACCCCAACTCGCTTTGGCGAACAAGAAGACCGGCCCTGGTGGGAAACCCGAAAGGGCCGGCTCGTGCTCGTCACCGCGGGCTTGCTGGCGGTCGCGTTTGGCGTGGCTTGGGTGGCGCCTTCCCTTTCGTTTTACGCCTACCTCGTAGCAGCCATCGCTGGCCTGGTGCCGATTGCCCGCAGAGCGCATGCCGGTGCCATGTCCGGGACACCATTCAGCATTGAAACGCTGATGAGCGTGGCGGCGGCTGGGGCGATTGTTATCGGCGCGGCCGAAGAAGCAGCGGTTGTGATCTTCCTCTTCGCCGTCGGTGAGCTCCTTGAGAACGTCGCTGCGGGCCGCGCTCGTGCCGGTATCAAGGCGCTGATCGGGCTGGTGCCACGCGTCGCCCAAATCGAGCAGGGCGGCGAAGTGCGTGAAGTGCCGGCTGAGCAGTTGCGCGTCGGCGATGTCGCAGTGGTGCGGCCGGGAGACCGTGTCCCATCGGACGGCGAGATCCTCGAGGGCCTGTCAGAGCTCGACGAAGCGCCTGTCACTGGCGAGTCGGTGCCCGTCAGCAAAACCGTCGGTGCCTCCGTCTATGCCGGCAGCATCAACGGCAACGGTACACTCAGGATATCCATCACCAAGACTGCGGCCGACAACACCATCGCCCGCATCATCCATATGGTCGAGGATGCTCAAGCATCCAAAGCCCCCACGGCTCGCTTCATCGACAAGTTCGCTGTTTATTACACGCCCGCGTCGATGGCCGCCGCCGCATTGATCATCATGGTGCCGCCGCTGCTCTTTGGAGCGGATTGGGGAACGTGGATCTATCGCGGCCTCGCTACTCTGTTGATCGCGTGTCCCTGCGCGCTCGTCATTTCGACGCCTGCCGCCATCGCGTCCGGCCTCGCGGCGGGGGCTCGTCGCGGCTTGCTGGTGAAGGGTGGGGCTGCGCTCGAAACTTTGGGCAAGATCACGGCAGTTGCATTCGACAAGACCGGCACACTTACCGTCGGCAAGCCACAAGTGACGGACGTTGTCGCCATAGAGAGCGACGAGGACGAAGTGCTAGCGAGTGCCGCTGCGGTCGAGCAGGGTTCCAGCCATCCGCTCGGGCTTGCGATCATCGCGGCAGCGCGGGCGCGCGGGCTTTCCATCCCGCAAACCTTCGGCGGCGCCTCGGCCGTGCCGGGCAAGGCGGTTGTTGCACGCCTGCGCGATGGGTTTGTATCGGTCGGCTCGCCGCGCCATGCAGCCGAGTTCAACCTCCTGCCGGACGCGTTCAAAGATCAGGTGCAGCGGTTGGAGGGCGACGGCAAAACCGTCGTCATCGTGGCCATGAAGGACCGCGCGCTTGGACTGATCGCTCTGCGCGATGAGCCGCGACCCGACGCGGCGGCTGGTATCGGCCAACTCAGGGCACTCTGCCTTCACACCATCATGCTGACCGGGGACAACCGGCGGGCCGGTCAGGCTGTTGCCAGCGCGCTTGGCATCGATGTGCGCGCCGAACTCCTGCCCGACGCCAAACTGGACGCTATCGCCGAACTCAAAGCCCATGGTCCGGTGGCCATGGTCGGCGATGGCATCAACGACGCACCGGCGCTTGCGGCATCTTCTGTCGGCATCGCTATGGGCGGGGGGACGGATGTGGCGCTCGAAACCGCCGACGCTGCCCTGCTTAGCAACCGCGTTAGCGGCGTAGCCGAGCTCGTCGGCCTTGCGCGAACGACCCTATCAAACATCTGGCAAAACATTTTCATCGCACTTGGACTGAAGGCAGTGTTTCTGGTTACGACGTTGCTCGGAATCAGCTCGCTGTGGATGGCTATTCTCGCGGACACGGGAGCCACTGTGTTGGTGACCGCAAACGCCTTGCGGCTGCTCCGCTTCCGGCCAGCAACAGCGGCATCTCCCGGAGAAAGCGCATGAACGGTCCCACGCTCACGCCGTTGGCGACGCATCGCGCTGCGAGATTAAGCGGGTTGGTGGCAATCCTCGGCGCTTTTCTGCTGGATCAAGCGACAAAACTGTCGGCACTGGCGGCACTCGGGCGCGGCGACGTTTTCGCCGTGCTCCCGATCTTCAATCTGCGCCTCAGCTTCAACCAGGGCATTTCCTTCAGCCTATTTACCGAGACGTTCACGGATCGGCCGTTCATGTTGGCCGGCATCACCCTTGCCTTGACGGCGCTGCTCGGGATTATCTTGATGCGATCGGCGACGCGTTTGGAAGCCGTGGCGCTCGGCGTGATCATCGGAGGAGCCCTTGGCAACGTCTTTGACCGTTTGCGCATCGGCGCTGTCGTCGACTTTCTGGACTTCCATGTCTGGGGTTTCCATTGGCCGGCGTTCAACTTTGCGGATTCTGCAATCGTGATCGGCGCAATGGCACTCGTAGCAACAACCTTCATCGGGAACCGCCCAGACCCCGCCTCTGAGGAGACATCACCATGATGGCGCGTACTGTGTATTCGCTTCGCCCCGTTTGGCTGGCTGTGTTGACCATCATGTTGCTTCCGGTAACGGCTTTTTCGGCGTCCCTGGAGATGATGACGACCGGGGGCTGTGCTTGCTGTCATGCGTGGGCTCGCCACCTGCGGGAGGCCGGCCAAGAGGTCGTCGTCAAAGATCTTGCCATGGGGCAACTCATGAAAATGAAGCTCGATGCAGGCATTCCCGCAGCGCTTGCCGCCTGCCACACAGCAAGGGTCGAAGGATATCTGATCGAAGGGCACGTGCCCGAGCGGGAGATTCGCAGGCTGCTCGACGAACGTCCTGAGGCGCTCGGTCTCGTCGTGCCGGGAATGCCGGTCGGGTCGCCGGGCATGGAGTCAGGGAGCAAGCGCGAGCCTTACGAGGTTCTTCTATTGAAGAAGGATGGCAGCACGGAAGTCTTCGCCCGCTACGACGCGCAATCCGAGTGACCGGAGGATTGCGTTTCAGTTGCAATGACCGACAACTGATCGCAGCGATGGAAGCCTGAGGTTATGAAAAACCACGTCTGAAAGATCACTGGGTTTCTGCGGCTTTAAGCCGATGTGATAATGTAATTTATGTAAACAGATTGTATTATGGAAAATAATATTTAATTTGAGGAGGGGTTTTTTGCGTCTTGCGCCGCAAGTGTCGCCATCGCGGGCATCAGGTGTTCTACCATCGAAAGGCGCGCTTCCATGGCGGTAAGCCGATTTTCGAGTTGGGTAATATACGCAAATGCTAATTCAGATGACATTGTCGTTTTATTCTATTGTTCGGGGCAATGGACTGCAAGTGAAATATCAGCACGCAGATAATCGAGGGGTTTCTGCGGCCTTTGACTGATGAAGTCGGCATAATAGATATGTATACGGAATAATGTTATATTGTCTTTATGAGAACTATCGATGAAGCCATTATCGAGTCGGTGAAAAAGCGTCCCGTCAGTTTTACAGTCAGAACCGATCTGATGAAGGAGGCGCGGGCCTTGCGCTTGAACACGTCGCGTGCCGCTGAAGCGGGCATCGAAGCAGCGGTCAAGAAAGCGAAAGAGGATGCCTGGCTCTCAGAGAACAAGGCGGCCATCGAAGCGTACAACGAGCGCATTGCTCGATCGGGCACGTTGCTCAAACCGATTTGGCTTTCAGAATGACGGACCGGTGTACGGAGAACGGCCGTCCATCTTCTTGGCCGACGTCACGGGATCCGGTTGATGCAACTGTTCGCGGCAGGATCGTCACCAGGGCCGAGGATCTGGACGATGCGATGCTTGAAGCGATTGCGTCTGCCGAAGTGCCTCAGCCTCACAAGAACGGACGACGCAGGGCGCAACGATAGAGGGAGTCTGGGAAATTGAGGCGCGACGTCTCAATTTTGCGAGTTTCGGCCACTTGGAGGTTTGGTGTTAGTCGTCGGGGTAATCCCCGAGTGCGGCCCCGTGGTATTTGACGGTCAATCAGAGATAGATCGCCGGGCGATACGGTTGATCGGGGACCATTGGAAACCGCTATCGACGCGCAGGTGATGGCCTTGGCGTTTTTTCCGGAGTCAGTTCGGCGAGCGTCTTTAGCGATATCGCCGGCCTGTCTGGAAACTTGACCATCAACGTGAGATCTCCGCCAAGCGCTTCGACGTACTCGCGCAGTGTCGAGAGCAGCAGATCGGAACGCTTCTCGATGTTGGATACGCTCTCCTGTTTGACACCAAGAAGGTCCGCCAGCTTTTGCTGGGTGAGTTCGCGAGCCTTTCGGATATCGCTCAACGTCAGTTCTTCCGCGATCAATTCGCGCGCCCGTGCATTGATTGCCTTGCGGCGGTCAGGCGAGACGCGGTTCATGGCTTTCTTCAACGATACGGTCATCTCTTGCCTCCCGGGCGCTTGTTGAGCGCTGCTAGGTGTTGGTCGAAGCGATCGTCGGCTTTGGCGATCAGCTTCTTATAAAATCTGTCTTCGCTGCCTCCCGACTTGTCGCCTGCTACGAGCAGAATAGCTTCGCGGCGAGGGTCAAAGGCAAAGGCCACGCGCCAAACTCCGTCAGCGGCCTTGAATCTAAGTTCCTTCATGTTGGCGTGCTTCGAGTCATCCAGCGTGTCGCAATGGGGTCGCTTCAAGGATGGTCCGAACCGCTCGAGCAATTGGGCAACCGCCAGCAGCTCGTCCTGGACCGCGTCCGGCAGCTCTAGGAATTCGCGATCGAAGTCATCGTGAAAGGAGACGGACCATGCCATTGCTTCAGTATCGCATAGATTTGGATATAATGTCAAAGCTATATAGCGTTGAACCTATATATGGCAATGTAGACCCGATCGGATAGTGGACGAGGCGCGACAAGTGTTCCCTTTTTGTTCTCGCCGTGGTACGAGGCTGAAAATCAGCGAAAAAGGGTAGCAGCCATGACGCAGTTCAACCTCGTTCACGCCGCGCTGTTCGATGAGCTCATTGAGCGGCAAGGTGTGCACGGTGTCGACATCGCGCGCCTGACCCAGGCCGTGCTGACCGCAACAGAGATCATCGAGGCCAACGCGCCGCACGGCCCTTACCTGCGCTGCGCGAATGGCGGTTGCGATGAGTAATACCGATGGGCCGGCGGAATGACGATCGGCTGGGTATACCGTTAGGTGAGGTGCGCCGGCTGCGCGCGGAGCAGCGCGCGCGGCTGGAGGCAAGCCGGCGCAATGATGCAGCATATTGGGCGCCGACCTTGCACAATATTGGGGAGACCCGAAGGAGCTACTACTGGGTCTACGTTTACTGCGGGCGATGTCAGCGTTGCGCTATTTTTCCGTTGGTGCCGCTTATCGTGCGATGGGGGCCGGACGCGTCGCTCGATCGCCTGCGCAGTGCGGCGCGTTGCATGACGTGCGGTCACAAGGGCGCAACGTTGAGCTTCAGCAACAGCGCGCGTCCGGATGCGCCGTGGCAGCCAATGTATGAACGCAGCCGATGGACCGGGAACGAGGTCCCTGCTCCGACCCACGTGCTCGCCGACAAAGCGAGCGGTTTTCGCGGTGAGATCGACTGGCATCCTGACCTCGGAGCACTTAACTTCGACGCCATGTGCAACGCCTACTCCATGACGCGATCGCGCGATGAGATTCGCAGACTGTTTCGCGTGCCGGATAACCGTACCGCGCAAATCACGCCACGTGCCGAGATCTGGCCGGGATACGAAGCGCCCGTTGTCCGTCTGGCCCCCGACGGCGAGCGCGAGATCGTCAACATTTCGTTCGGGTTTCCGCTGATCCGAAAGGGTTTCGCACCGAAGCGTGTCAGCAACGTACGTGATGACACGGCACGTGAGAAATGGTTCTGGCGTGAAAGCTATGAGCGGCGACGCTGCCTTGTGCCGGCGACGAGCTACCTCGATCCCGACAACAACAAGCCTGTGGCGTGGCATTGGTTTGCGCTCGAGCCCGCAGAGGACCGGCCATTGTTTGGCTGTCCCGGTGTTTGGAAGCGCTACATTGGTCAGGTGAAAAAGGGAGAGCCAGACGTCGACATCGAAGTGTTCTCGTTCATGACCACGCTGCCCAATCCGCTGACTGCTTCGATCAATCACGAGCGCATGCCCGTGATCTTCACCGAGGAGCACGAGTTCGAGACTTGGCTGACGGGCACGTCTGACGAGGCGCACGCATTGGTGCGGACGTTTGAAGCTGAACGTATGCGGATTGTACAAAGCGGAAAGAAGGGGCCGGATCTGCTAGGGGCGACCGTGTTGCCTTGATCAGGTGGCCGGCATTGTACGCCGCGGAAGCGAACAAAAAACGCGGCTCCGGGGGTGGAGCCGCGTTCATTTCTCAGGGGAGAGAAAGGTCTAGGCTGCAGGCGCTTTCGGGCCGGCGGCCTTCTTGCCGTCCTGCTTGCCCTCCGGCTTCGCGTTGGACTCGATTGCCTTCTCGCGGCGGGTGATGACCTGGTCGGCAGTGGCCGTGGATAGCAGCGTGCCGGCACTGGTTTCGACGCGCGAGCGGAAGGTGTGGCTCAAGGTGTAGTCCTTGCCTTTGACCTTCTCGGCGTCTTCCTTGGTGAACGGCTCGGCCAGCTTGATGTTGACGGCGGGCACGTAGGTCTCATTGCCGATATTGACGAGGGCAACCCCCTGCCCGCGCAGATCGTCAAGGGATTCGGCGGTGAGTTTCGTCGACTTGTCGGCGAACTCGATCTGCAGCTGGAATTTCGCCGCGTCCTCAATCTGGTCGTAGCGCTCGGTGATGCGAGCGCGGTCATCATCTGTCACCGGGCGGATACGGCGGATGTTTGAAACGGGCACGACAGTCGCGCCGTTGATCTTCAATGTTTTGCTCATGTAATTCTCCAGTAATATTTGTTTACAACTTGGCATTGTGTTGGCAATGTTGCATGGACACTATGCTCAAGGGTGGTATACGTCAAGATTAAATGAGATATTACATGGTGTTATATTGTTATGGGCGGTCGTTTATTGAACAACCACAGTTTGCAACGTCGGCCT
The DNA here is from genome assembly GCF_019744875.1 of Hyphomicrobium sp. Classification (GTDB taxonomy): domain Bacteria; phylum Pseudomonadota; class Alphaproteobacteria; order Rhizobiales; family Hyphomicrobiaceae; genus Hyphomicrobium_C. The sequence goes on from NZ_JAIETU010000019.1 coordinate 10,382, forward strand.
TCCCTCCCCTTTTCCGGGCCAAAGCGCGGAGGTCCCTAGATGCGTATCGACATCCGCGGCAATTTCCGGCTCGAGGACCTGGTCGTTGTGGCGCAGCATCTCACCGCCCAACTGGAAGCGCTGGGGGTTGCAGCCGTCGAGGATGTCTCAATCGAGCTGACGCCGCTCGCGCCGACGAACCGAAGACTCCTGGTTCGCGACGACGCCGGTAAAGCGGAGCACCTGGAGCTGGAAATCACCGATCTGATGCGTCCGTGCCTGGGTACCGGCACGCTGCGTGTGGTCGAGACCCCTGCTCCTAGGCGCGGATCCAAAAATGCTCCTCGGCGCAAGTATGGACGCGCGCGTGGTTAGCGGTCACGGCTCCGCGTCAGGGATCGCAACCCGCACGGGCGGAAACCCGTGTCCCCTGCCCTCGCGGGGTTCCGGGGCGCGGCGCTACACTCCGCGGTCTAGAGCCCGGCCGGCGGCGCGCCGCCGGGACGCCACGCATCTTAGCGAACGCATATCGATACAATGACGGATGCTTGAACCGCGGCTTGCAATGCGTAGGTGTCAGAATGAATCCAGACCTGGAAACCGGATGAACAGTATCGGTTTACAGAGCGGCCAGTAGCGCCTGATAGGCGTCCGGCAGCCCGTGATGCCTAGCCCCGCTGCGAATGAGGTCGAGATATTCCCGGGTCGGGGGCGGCGGGTTTGCCGTAGCGACGGCGATGTAGGTTTCGACATCGGTCGGCACTCCGTCCATTTCGACCGAGATTGGCATGCGATTGTAACCGTTGCTCTCGGCAGGGCGATCAGAGCGAAAGCCCTCTTCTCGATCGAGCGAGGCAAGGTCTTCCTTGTTGAGACGATGCACGACACCCCAAACGTCATGACCGATGGCCTGGATGACGGAGGACACCCCGCACCCTCTATTTTTCGATAGACGAGGAAAGCAAAGTTGATAGCCGCGTAAAGCTGCGATTCCGACAAACGCGGCGTTCGGGCAGCGCTTCTTCAATTGTGCATCGTCCATATTAGAGCCGTATGCGAACACGAGCATGCCCCCTCCTCCGGGTTTAGACCGTTCACGTTTTTCTGCGCCGTCCGTCCTCGATGAGATCATCGGGCTTGATAGCGATGCCGAACTGATCGAGCGCCTTGAGAAGAATGTGGTTGATCGTGACCTCGTCGCGGACGGCGCGGGATTTTAGCTCACGCATGGCGTAGTCGGGGACGGCAACCTTGGTCGAATGCAAGCGTGGCCGTGGGGCAACGACCGGTGCTACCGTCGTCGCGAGCTGGTTCTCTCGAGTTGGCGGAAGTTCGGGTTCTGGCAATGACAGGTCACTCTCCTGCCCTGCGGGTGAAGCAGCTGGGCGAGTCATGGCAGGCCTCAGTGAAGACACACCCTTGCGGGCGGCGACGGCCTCGATGGCCTCGTCGTCGATCTCGTGTGCGATGGAGACAAAGGGTTTGCGCGGCTGGTTCATCGCTTACTCCGCTGCCTGGAGTGGATGGCGGTCGGCGGGGGCTGCGTCCGGGTAGACGATTTCCTCGATCTCGTCGAGGAGCGCGGCGATCTCCACGCCGGCCCCCTTCCCCGTGTCGTGTTGGGTTGGCGGTTCCCCGTTCAGGAACATCTCGCGGTAGGCTGTTCGCTCGACGAGGACCGTCTTGAACATCGGCAATCCTTTGCGTGCCAGCTCTGAATAGGCGAAGTCGCTGACGCGGTTTCGCAGCGGAAACATCTTGGTGAGCAGCAACCGGTAAGGGATTTTTCGGCCGGCGGTTTCCTCGAGGTCGCGGACGTCGCCGGCGATGACGAGTGCTTCGCGGATGTCAGGCTCCGAGGCCTGCGCCGGGATGATGACAAGATCTGCGCGGCTGATGGCCTTGAACATGGTCATTTCACGCACACCCGCGAGATCGATCAGCACGTGATCGTAGTCTCCTGAAGTGAGGCGGGATTTGAGCACGGTCGGAAAATCATCGGGCGCCGGGGCTTCGACGGTAAGGCCCGGGATGGAGAATTTGCGGCTCCATCGGTGCAGTGTGCGGTTCTGGTCGAGGTCGAGGATGAGGACGCGGGAGTTTTCGAGGGCGAGAGCTGCGCCGCAAGCGGCGCATGTGGTGGATTTTCCGACACCTCCTTTGGAAGACGCAAAAACGAGAATCATGACGTGTGGGCCTCCGTGCCCGTACCTCCGAGGTTGATGATCAGCAGATGGACAAGTGGCAACATGGGAAAGTGGGAACGATTGAACTTGGGAACGCGGGCAATTGGACTCATGGCCAGATGGCTATCATCAGCATACAGAAGATTCGCGGGATATCCAAGACGATTGCGAGGCTCCTGAGCCTTTTGCTCGGCGGACGCGCGGCATGTTGCCATAACTGATTGCAAGCAGGGGAAAGGGGCCAGGATTGAATGTTCTCTTCTTCCCACCTGCGAACTTTCCCACCTGCCCACTTGGGAAGACGGCTTCTTGCCCATGAGCGAACCTTCCCAAGTGTCCATCTTGGCCCGCCATTGATTGCTGCGGCAGAGCGCGACGCGAATTTTTCGTTCACAACTCGTGCATTCGTTTGATAGGCGACGGAGCCGGTGCGAGGGTCGGCAATTGGTGACGCGGAGGAGCACATGTGCCGGCAAGCGATTTGGCATAAGGCGACGATCGTTCTAGCGAGCCTGCTGGCGGGCACGAACGTGCGGGGTGCCGAGCTCGGCGGTGTGAAGCTGGAAGCACCTGCATTTTCCGCCGTGATGCTGCACAACGACGGCTGCCGCCGTTCCGACCGGTTGAGTCAGACTGACGCGAAATCGGTGCACGGGGTCTACGAACAGATTGCCCTGTCGCTGGTATGGATCGAGCTGTCGCGCGTATCAGAGCGGTTTGGCGTGAAGGGTTTCATGCTGGCCGCGGACATTCTCGAGGAAACGTTTCTTTGCGAGGACCGGCGATTCTACATCATCGCGTCGGAGAGGGCAGGGGAGCAAAGAGTCATGGGTGTGACGCTCCTCTATTGCTCGGGCGATGAAGGGGCCGGGGTTGATGTGCTTTACGACAAACTAGGCATCGAGAAGCCTACGGGCGTGCAAGGAACGGGCGTTCCGGAGGCTTCGCTGTTCGGGTCTGAAACGAAGGGCTTCCAGAAAGCGATAGACCCGTTCTCACCTGCCGTTGCGGAAAACATCGCGGTGACGGCGTTCAAGCAACCCGGTGGCTGCAGGGGGGCTGGGCTCACCGGCGCTTTCATGTACGGGCTGTCGTTTATCTCCAAGCCGCTCTACGCGGAAGCGGCGGCCAGATACAAGGCGCAGCAGGCAAAAGAACTTCAGGCGATCAAGCCGCCGCCCCGACTTTAGCGCCGGGGCCTAGCTGACCCCTCTGGGTTGGGCAGCTCAGCTTCGTTACGTTCGGACGGATCCCAAACAAAATGTCCGGCGGTAGCCGGGCAAGAATGAGGGTCGGCCTATTTTCCCAGCAGCCGCCTGCAGAGAGCCGTTCGTGGATTGGCATCCCGGATTAGGGCAGGGGGCGATCGCCTGCTGTGTGGCCCTGGAATCGCGGCCGGGCAGGGTTTCAGTCGTGACCTAGGGGTTGGGCGGGCCCGGAAGGTTACCCAAAGCACCAGCTCGCCAAGCAATCTTGACGGACGTTCCGCTTGGAATGGCGGTGATGGCTGACTTCCGGTGGAGCCGTATCCCAAAAATTTAGAGACGGGCCTTGGCCCGTCCGTTGTCAGGTGCGGCGCAGTGAGGGCAAAGCCCGAACGGAGGGTGAGGGGAACCCTAAGCATGGCCGCGTATGCGGCCATTCCTTCTTGCTGAGCGAAGCGAGGCCTATAACTTCAAAATTTGCGACGAAGAAAGAAGAATAAATGGAAGGAAAGGATATCGGGGTGCCGGGTTCCGAGTCGTCCGCGGAATTCTGCGGGTTTGCGGGGATCGTGTTGCACGCTGTACCTCCTATAGCGGGGGGCGTGCACGCTCCGCCTTCCGTGTCGGAGAAGCTTGAGGGGCGGAACCGAGGTCGTTGCACCCTCCACCTTCCATGATCTCCACGCGGATCCGGGCCATTGCATGCCCCGCCTTCCATGATTTGGGTCGAAACCGTAAGTGCGGAGGGGGCTCGGAATCGATCTGCACGCTCTACCTTCCATGGTCTGCACGTTCCGCCTCCTGTGATCTGCACGCTCCGCCTTCCGAAACGGCAATTGTCGCACGTGTGACAGGGGAACGGATCCCGAGGGAGTCTATTGCACGTTCTACCTTCTATGATCAGGGGGGATATCGGCGGAATCCTGCATAAAAAGGTGTTCGCTGGAGAGGGGCGTGGGGTCGCGACTCGGATTCCGAGTGCATCAGTATGTCGGAATTGCACGCTCTGCCTTCTGTGATGGGAGTGAGAATTGGCGGTTTTCCGCGGTTCGTCTGCGAGACGGCGTTTATTGCACGCTCTACCTTCCATGATCGTCACGCGCGGGTGCGCGGAGAGCGGAAGGTCTGCGAGACTTTCTTCCATCCTGTGCCGGGATCGGGTCTGGGGTCTATCATCCCCGCCTTGGTGAGGATGTCGCGGGACTGTCCGGCGCGAGCATTGGCCGCCTTGATGTCTGAGACGAAGTCGGAGTTCGGGATCAGGGTATAGAGGCAGTCTTGAACGGCTTTACCTTCCGTGCGGCGTTCCTCTGTGAAGGCGTAGAGGACGTGTGCTTTGATCAGGTCTTCGATCGCTGACTTGACCGCGGACATGTTGGCGCTGCGGCGCGAATGATTGAGCATGCCGCTGTCGCGCTCGATCGTCGAGAACAGGATCTGATACGGATTGTTGAGGTGAGCGTTCGTGTACTCGTGGCTGAGCCGCTTGTGCAGCCACCGGGCAAGCTGGCTGTCGAGGCTCATGAGCACGCCGTAATTGAACTGCCGGTAGGTGAGCGTGTTGATGCTGGCGCTGAGAAGCCCCGGCAGGCGGACCATCCACATGGCCTTGCGGTCTTCCTTCCACTGGTCGCGGGTTACGCGTGTGAGGTCGTTGATGATTGGGTTGGTATAGACGGTCTGCTTTGAGCCGCGCCCTTCAATAGTGACGTCGAGGACGGTGCGGGAAAGAATTTCGAGAGAGCGTTTGATCTCCTCGATGGATCGCGTCCGGCCGCGATTGGCGAGTTCGGCGCGGATCATGTTCAGTGAAAAGCGCACCCAGCTTTCGCCGCGGGCAGGGTCATGGAATCCGAAATTCTGGTCGGCGAAGATTTTTCGTAAGACTTCCTCGACCAGTTCCTCGTCGGTAGATGGGTAGCAATCGATGCGCTCGCCATCGATGATGACGCTCGCAGGCTGCAGCTGGACGGTGCAGGTGAAGGTCGGATTGTCGCCCTTGGGCGAGGGTCGATGGTGGAAGGTGCGCTGGTAGACCGGCAGGCGGCCGGAGGCATCGCGCAAGGCCGACTGAGCGCGGGCCGAGCAGGAATACTTTGGGATGGAGTCCCACAGATCGATGGTGTTGGAAAGGTTCTCGGGCTTTCCGAAAAACTTGGCGAAGAGGTCGTACTGCACGCTCCGGGAGACGGTCGCGAGCGTGGAGGCCGATTTTTCATCGGACGTGGATTGAAGCTCGTTTCGATCGGGTGTCGTGAAAGTCACGAAAATTATTCTGCTGGCATACGCAACTCAGTCAATACGCGGCAAATAGTTATCCCGAAGAGTTGTCGGACGGTTCGCTGGCATCCTGGGGCGGCGCAGGCATCCCGAAAGGGTCAGGGGTCTCGTCTTTACTCGCGCAACCGCACCTTGATACCGGGCAATCTGGCGCTATGTTCTATGTTTGTTCGTTGGTATGCCGACTCCATTGTATTGGGCTTTGACGCCGCAGAGCCGGCGCGAGCGATCCTGTTTTGGGGGGCATCAGCGGAATGGAAAGGGCGGGCTGGGCCGTGGACCCAGGGAAGACGTGTGTGCGTAAGGAGCTCATATGACATTGAGCAGACCCCTGAAGAGCGATGCCGACTTTAAGCGGGTCGAGGAGCCGGAAGCCAGGAGCGAGACATATCTGACGACGAGTGAAGCGGCAGCTGTTGTCCGACTGGCGTCACGCACCCTGGAGCGGCTTCGGTTGGAAGGGAAGGGACCCAAGTACCTGAAGGCTGGTTCGGGGAGGCGGTCGCGCGTTCTGTACCGTCGCGTCGATCTGATTGATTGGATCGAAAAGAGAGGTGAGTATCTGTCGACGTCGGAATACTAGCCGGCTCGGTCGTGAGAAAAAGCGGGGGCGTGATCTGTCACGAACCCCGCTATCGTCCGAGTGACACGCGAACGAGGGATCGGTTGCCCGGATGTTTGACGATCGTTCTAGAGCAAGGCATTTGCTTAAGGGCTTTGACTTTGACTCTCAGTTGGCGGCGGTGAAGGTGCTGCTCAAGGATCTTCGCAAAGTCGACGAAGCGCATACGCAGAGGGTGAAAGAACTCAGCGCACTCGCTGATGCGGAAACAGGCGACGAGCATGGTTTCCCGTGTGCCGATGCCTATGTCGACCTGTGCCACGAGGGGATCTACATGGCGGCGACGCACAGCATGGCCGCAGTAAGCATGCTCGCACCGCTGACCGAGGGTCTGTTTGTCGGCCTCTTTCGAGGGCTGGGAATTCGCGCAGAGAAAAAGGGCATGCCTGTCGGCATGGACGCCCGCAGGCGGGCGACGCCGGAACAGCTCTGGGACCCGCACTTTGTTTTCAAGCCCGGAAGCAAAGGCGAAAAGAGTATCGTCCGGGGGATCGAGCAGGTGGCTGTGTGCAGCGGCCTGGTTGAGCATTTGCCCAAAGACTACCTCATCAAACTTGATGCGCTCTTTGCGTATCGCAACAAGATGCTGCATTGCGGGTTCGAGTGGCCGGAGGATGAGCGAGCCGCTTTCGCCAAGCGGCTCCCAGACTGGCCGGTAGATTGGTTTCAGCTGGCGAGTATCAACGACAAGCCGTGGACCTTCTACATGAGCTGGAGCTTCATCGATTGCTGCATTGCGTTCGTCGATGACATTCAGCTCGGCGCGGGCGCGTTCATTCGCAACGCGGACGGTACTCTCGGCGAAATTCTGCGCCGGCATTAATCTAATCGACTGCGAACCGGGCGTCATGACCACAGAACGAGTTATGTCGCCCGGTCCTGAGGGGAACTGCAAAATAGCGCGTTCGTTAGGCAACCTTCGCTGCAGGCGTTTCCTTGATCGGCTTCATCAAGAATTTGAAGTAGTCGTCCGCGATATCTCTTGCGACCTCAGGGAGCAGGCGCTCGATGGAGCCGACCATCGCGGAGCCCTGGTATATAGGCCTTCCGGGACCAGGATAGGATCGCGCCTGGAAACAAGCGAACATCGCTCGCGAGAGATCCGCATCGCGGCTGTCGTCGTGTCTGGAATCTTGCGAGATGCAGTCCCAGTGCAGTTCCGCGTATTTTGTGCGCATCTCGATCCGAATGTTCGGGATGTCACGACGTTTGCATTCGCGGAACCAGCGTTCGTTTGAGGCTCTGTCGCCACTTTTAAACTCGACCCAGGGGAGCAGCGGAACCGCTGTCGATCTGGGAATTCGTGAAAGCGCGCTCTCGTCAACGGCAAGGTAGCCAAGCTGCGCGAGCCGGCTCGAAAATCTATCTTGCACAAGCGATGCAATGGATGGGAACGCCACCACTTGCTTTGAGACGGCGAGCATTGACGCGTATGTGCGGAAATTTAGTGCAGCCGCGAATGCCTCGAGCCGATGAGAGGTTCGAACATCTGGCCATGCTTGGCGCACTTCAGCCTTGGCGAACTCGATGTTGTCGTCTGTGACAAGAAAAATCGGCATGCGATCGCTCCTGATTCTGGATCATCAGCCGCCGATTACATGATGATCCGAAGGAACGGATCACACCGATATGAAACGTGCTCCGTTAGACAGGGCGGCTAGTCAGGTGGAGCAACCAATCAGAATGCTATGCGATTCGGTTGGGCCGTCGCTATTGGCTTCGAGCAAGCAAGGGGTCCCGGCGGAAGGTGGTCGCCGGACCCGTCTGATGGTCTTTGGGCGCTCTCACTGCTATGCTGTGCCAGGGGGCTGACATGGGTTTCTTGGATTGGCTAAGCAGGAGAGAGAAGCCGCGTACCGGACCGTACGCGGAAGCTAGTTTCTTCCATATTCCGGACAGGGATTACTTTGGCTGGTACGCGACGTCACCGGACGGCGGGTTCACCCTGACCTGGCGCGATGCCAATGATGAGGGCACTCATGGCGGCGCGCGAGCATCCGGCATGGGGCGCTACTTTTTGCTGGCAGGCGACGCGATCATTGCCGAGGGGCAAATCGAGCGTCCGAATGACGGCAAGGTCGCGAGCGACGGCACATTCATCCTGAACGATTGGAGGTTCAACTCAGAGCTCGGAGGCGCCTTTTGCGCGTTTCGCGCTGACGGCAGCCCGATCGTATCGCAACGCTTCACCGCAAATCTGCTCAACAACGGCTTGTCGGCGAACGGTCGCCTTGCCGTCTGCCAAACCTGTAATTCACACACTGACGATGCATCCGTCCTTGCTGTGTTCGACCTTACGCAGGGGCGCGAGATCGTGCGGTGGAAACCCGAGTCCGGATGGGCCGAGTCTTACGCATTTGCAGATGATGGACAGTCGATACGACTTTGCTATCCAGGCGGAGCGTCGCTCGCCTATAGCCTCGATGGTAGGTTCTTGGATCGGGACCTTTGGATTGAACGCAGTCTTGGCCGGGGCGACCTTGCCGTTATCCAGCAGCTAATCGACAGCGAGGACAAGAAGCCCTCCGCCGAACTGGCGCGCAGACTTGTGGCGGGGATCGACGTTGCGCTCAAAGCAACCAGCGACGATCACATTTGCGCCTGGGCCTACAAGCTTCGCGGAATTTCTCTTGAGGCCGAAAAGAACTGGCCAGAAGCCTTGCGCTCCTATGATCTGGCGCTCGGATTGGATCCGAAGATTGGCGTCAAGCGCCGTGCCGATGCGCTGCGAAAGGCATCGAACAAGTAAAAACAGGGCTCGCGAATAGGTCAAAGGGGCTAGGGCAGGCGACGCAGGTACGAACGCGCCGTCACCAGCACCACATGCAATCGGAAAGCACTGTCGTCCTCGTCCGAAAGTCCCGCGTGTGCGCCTTGCGGATGCAGTCGCTTGTAGAGCCCATGTGTAAAGTCCTTGCCGTCGGTGCGCCATTCGTTGCGAGCAACGGACAGGAAGTCCTTCTGTCCGAGAAGGGTGAGACAGGCTTCGAAACCGATGGATTCCGCCGCACCGTAGAAGCCACGTCCGATATGGAGCAGTAAGCTTTCGAAAAAGGCGCGCAGCTGGGCATTGGCGGAGGCCCAGTTGCCTTGCCGGTGAGCGTCGATGGCTTGGTCGAGGTGCCCCAAGGGCTCGGTGAAATTGAGATCCTTCAATCGCCGGTGCACCTCATCCTCGACGGCAGGCAAATCCAAGTCCAGCGGCACCATTGGTAGCAAGGTAACAGCGCTCGTATTGGCATCGACATTCAGGCTGTAGCCATCCAACGCGAGGGCTCGCCGGAACACCGCGTCGGCATCGGATGGATAATGAGGATTGTATTGTTTGACCGCTTCCTCGACGAGCACGGCCGACCGCGTTTTGTTTCCGTCGGCAGTCGGCAGAAGCGCCGCGGGCTCCTCGAGCACAAATTCTCCAACGGTTCTAGCTTTGATGGAGAGGTTGGGCGCCGACGCCGTGGGTATCTGCTTTTCGAGGCCGAACTTCAGAGCCAGAAGCGCAAATGCACCGTGACCGACGCGAGTGATGAGCTCGGTGGCAGCAATGATGGTGGGTCGGCTAAAGGTAGCGGGCATGGGGCTCCACAGCGGTTTTGGTGGGCTTGAGACCTCTGCGCGCCGTCCGTCAAAGAGTCTGAAGGACGAGAGCACCGAATTTCTTGAACGCGTGCCGATATTGCTCGCCCCAACCCGGTGATCACAAGCAGATAGGCGGAGCGGATCTGGTCAGTCCACGGCAATCAAGTACCTCGGCAATGCGATCAAGCTATCCTAGTGCCTCGGCCTTGGCGGTCGGCTTGAACCGGAGCGGTCTTTTTTTCAGACGTGATTTGAGGCCGGGGGACGGGGATTGCTCTTGCATCGACAGAGCGATCAGATCGCCGGTGGCGTTGACGAGTTCGACGGCGCGGCTGTCGGAGACGTGGGCATAGATGGCAGTTGTTTCTTCGTCGGAATGACCGAGAAGTTTGCCCAGTACTCGCGTGGTACCACCGGCGTCGATAGCCTTGTTGCCGAACGAGTGGCGTAGGTCGTGCAATCTGAGACCGGGCAGCTGCGCCAGAGTCCGAATGCGGTTCCAAGGTTTTGCGATGTTGACGAGGCTCCTGCCCGTGATGTGTCCGACAAACACGAAGGGATTACCTTTAACCTTTGGCAATCGAGCGAGCACGGCGAGGGCGTACCTATTTAGAAGAATGGATTTCGGCCCCGTCTTGCTGTCGGGGAGATTGAGGAGCATGCGCTGTTCGTCGACATAGGTCCATTTGAGCGAGAGCACTTCATTGCGCCGCGCACCTGAGAAGATGATCAGCCAGATGGCGGCGATGACATAGACACTCTCGGATTTGTCGCGCTCAAGGTGCCTGAGTGCGTCGCCCAGGCGTTTTGCTTCGTCCGGCGAGAGATATCGGTTTCGGTCGATTTCTTTGTAGCGTGCGATCCCTTTACAGGGGTTTGAATCCTTGTCGCGCCATCCGCGCTCCATGGACCAAGTCATCAGTTTGGAGAGAGCTGTCAGGACGTTGTTGGCGTTGCGGGGGGTGGCGCCCATTTTTTCATGCATCGTCCTGACATCGGCCTGCGTCAGTGCATTGACGGTCTTTCGTTTGAAGCGCGGCGCCACGTGGAGTGTGAGCATCCGCTCGTATTCTTCCTTGGTTCGAGGCTTGAGCCTCAAGCCGTATATCTCGATAAATTCTTTGACGGCGTCCTTCAGGAGGGGCGACGGGACGTCGGGTTGTTCGGGTTTGGGCTCGATGCCCTTGCGTGCGGCGAAGGCATAGTCTCTGGCGAGGTCGCGCGCCTTTTCTACGGTCAAGGTGCCTTGCTTGCCGAGGGTCAGGTAGCGCTGACGGCCTTTCACTCTCGTCTTGAGAAGGAAGGAGACGCTGCCATTGGCATTTCTGCGGGCATGGAAGCCCGGAACGTCCTTGTCCCAGATGATCTCTCCGGCCGTCAGCCGGCCAACACGATTGAGCGTGATCGGTGCATCTGACATCGATAAAACCCCCGAAATCCGCTATACCACCCTTATACCACGGTGGAGTGAAGGCGAGGGTAGTACGGCGTGTCAACGGCACGTAACAAGCCATATTTAGCGGGGTTTTAGGGGGTGCAGAGTAGGGGAGGGTAGCGGGAATGCCAGTCTGGGGGACTGGGGGTCGGAGGTTCAAATCCTCTCGCTCCGACCAATATTTTCAAAGGCTTAATACGAAGCCTTCATCCTCAAAAATTGACGTGGGACGCACATGGGACGCAAATCTCATGCGTTTCCTTGAGCGCACTTGGTTCGCTATGAGCGGCCCGCTGCTTGGTCCGGCATCTCTTCCGGCGAGGCCAGGCGATAGCTTGTGCTGCGGCCGCCGCCTGGATTCTGAACAAGAATGCCGCGCTCTACCAGTTCGCGAATATCGCGCAGTGCTGTGTCGGACGACGACTTGGTGATCTTGGCGTACTTGGATGTCGTCAGGTTGCCCTGGAAGCCGTCGAGAAGCCTGTTGATGATTGTTCGCTGGCGGTCGTTGATCGGCTTGCGGTTGATGGCCTCCCACGTCCTGGCTTTGATTGTCACCGCCGTCAGGGTGCCATCGGCGCGCGTGAGCGCGCGATCAAGACATGCCAGGAACCAGCTCAGCCAGGTTGTGACATCGAGCGTGCCGCGCTGCTGCGCTTCGAGCTGCTCGTAGTACTCCCTGCGCTCAGCCTCGATCTGAGAAGACATACTGTAGAAGCGGTTCCTGGTGCGGTCAGCTCTGGCGAGGGCCATGTCCGCGATGGCGCGCGCTATGCGGCCATTGCCATCCTCGAAAGGGTGAATGGTCACGAACCACAGATGAGCGAGGCCAGCCTTGAGAACAGGGTCCAGATCGCCTCCGGCATTGAACCACTCGACGAAGCGCGTCATCTCACCGTCGAGCCGATCGGCAGACGGCGCCTCGAAATGAACGCGCTCGCGGCCAAAGGGGCCGGAGACAACCTGCATCGGTCCCGCTTCGATGGGACGCCACGCGCCGACGGCAATACGGTGCAGTCCGCTGCGGCCTGTTGGAAACAGGGCTGCATGCCAGCCGAACAAGCGTTCGGCAGTGAGGCGGCCCTCATAGTTCTGCGTGGCGTCGAGCATCATCTCGACAATGCCATCCACGTCTCGGCCGACCGGAATGTAGCCGCCGACATCCATACCAAGTCTGCGCGCAATCGATGAGCGCACTTCGTCGGCGTTGAGATCTTCCCCCTCGATGGCCGAGGATTTCACGACATCGGCCGTCAGTGTCCGGAGCGTGGCTTCGGCCTGCAGTTCAAAGCCCAAAGCCTCCATCCTACCCAGCAGGCGTCCCTGCCGGTGGCGCACTTCCGCCAGCGGCTTTTCAAGGGTCTGAGCCTCCCATGCGAAGGTCGGCCAGTCAGGTCTCTCGTGAATATAAGGCATAATCACCGCATCTCCTGCGGCGATTATGCCAGTTAATCGCCGCAGAGGCAAGTATCGCCGCAATTAATGCGGCGAATGAGCTGTCCAATCACCGCACAGGCCCGGATTTGACATTGGCAGACTATTTTGTAAGAATAGCTGACATGGAGATTCGATCATGAGCGATGGACCGTTCAAAAGCCCTCTGCCGCAAGACTGCTGGCGACCCGTCCTGGAGCGGGCCGAGAACGAGGGATTCACGATCGAGCAGCTCCAAGAAGCCATCCCCCTCGCTCTGGCTGCAGAGTGCCGAGATTTGCCCGACGGGTTTCTTGACCGCGCCAAGCGCACCCTTGAAAGCGCCCGGCAGCCTTCGCTTGGTCTGCCGGATGAGACCAATGCGGTCGATGCCCTGGCGGATGCAGCCGAAGGCAATCCTCTGGCTCAGATACTGGCCCGCTGGGTTGAAGACGCTCTGGCCTCCAGCATCACCAGCGACGATGCCACGCTCGATGTGCTGACGGCGGCGCTCCGCCAGTGCTGGAGCGAGCGGGCGCGTTCCATGGAGGAGCATGCCCAGCGGGAAGCAACCGATCGGCATATTGCCCCGCGTGTGCGCGAGCGGCTCAACCACTCAGCGCCTTCGGATGAGCAGCTGAGGAAAGTCGCCAAAGGAATTCTTCGCGTGGAAGGGGAATCTGTCCCGCGGTCCGCTCCCAAGCATACCGAGATCGAGGATGGCCCAGCCATCGAGAGTGGCGCCGATGAAACGTAACGGAGCCCCGCCCGTGAGAGCGATCGAAGTAGTTCCGCGCGGCGTTGCGAGCAGCGCCGGCTATGGAGCCTGTGAAATCGGCACGCACATCAAGCTCGATCCCGAGCAGCTGGTTTCCTATCGGCTCGCGAAGTGGGAGCCAGTGATCGAGGATGCCCTCGTCGTCTGCGCGGCGATTGAATACTGCGACCGGCGTCAGAGCAGACCACAAAAGGCTTGGGGGCGCGAGTTTCCACTGCGTGTGCATGTCCACGAACCCGCGCGCTGGTCAGCACCGCAGGTTCAAAGCGCACTGGCGGCAGCTCTGCGCTGTCTGACCGGGGACGTATGGCGGCTTGAGTTCGTCCAGAGGCAGAAAGATCCAGAAGACATCATCCAAACGAACTTTGAGATTCCTGAGCCCAACTCGCTCATGATCCCGTTCAGCAATGGCATGGATTCCTGGGCTCTGTGGCAGCTCGTCAAAGAACAAAATCCTGTTCTGGTTCGGCTTGGAGGTGGGTCGAATAAGAGCCGTCGGCGCAGGGGAAAGCGTGAGGCGTTCGAGCGCATTCCCTTTCGAGTGCCAGATCAGGATTTCAAGGAGCGGTCAGGGCGGTCGCGAGGGTTCAAGTTTGCGATGGTCAGCGGCCTCGCTGCATATTTGTCCGGATCGACGAAAGTGATCGTCCCTGAAAGCGGGCAGGGTGCGCTGGGTCCTGTGCTCGTGACCCACCGTTACGGCGACTATCGCTCGCATCCCGTTTTCCTCAACAAGATGGAGAAGCTCTTTCGTGCGCTTCTCAACTATGAGCTTCGCTACGAGTTTCCGCGCCTGTGGTCGACGAAGGGGCAGACGCTGGCTGCGGCAGTAGCGAAGACCAAAGATGAGGGGTGGAGGAAGACGCGGTCCTGCTGGCAGAAGCCCCGGCAAATCCGTGTGGGAAAGAACCAGCCGCTGCGACAGTGCGGGTTTTGTGCCGCCTGCATCCTGCGCCGGATGAGCGTGCATGCCGCCGGTCTTGAAGAACCTGCGAACACGTACGCTTTTGAAAACGTGTCGGCAGCCACGCTCTCGGCGGGCATGGCCGAAGGGTTCCCGGTCGATAGCTTGCATGGGAATCAGCATGCCTATGCCGTGGCAGGTGCCATGCATTTCGATCATCTGGCCGCACTCCGTCGGTCGGAGGATTCGGCCGTTCTGTCATTGCAGGCACGTGAGTTGGCGAGAGCGTTGGGTGAGGATGAAGTGAGCGTGAAGCAGAAGCTTGACGGACTATTGGCGCAACACGAAGCGGAGTGGGACGCGTTTCTCAAGTCGCTCGCACCCGGATCATTCATCCGGCAGCGGAGCGCGGGGGTGTCATGACCTCAGCCCTCGACCAGTTCAAACCAACGGAAGTCGGCGAGCGGTTGCGGATTGCGCGTGACAACGCGAAGCTTACTCAGGCTCAGGCGGCAGAAGCGATTGGCGTTGCCCGCACAACCCTCGTGGCGATTGAAGCAGGACAGCGGCGCATAAAGCTCGACGAACTGCGAGAATTGGCGCGGGTCTACGACACGACCGTCAATGCGCTGCTGCGTGTGGAAGCCGTCCATGCTGATTTGATGCCGCGCTTTAGAAAGCTCACCACCACCATTCCGGCGGGCGTCGATGACGCGGCGCAGTTACTCAATCATCTAGCCCGCGCCGAGGTCGAGCTTGAGAATCTGCTGGGTATTAGGCGGGCACGCAACTACCCCGCCGAGCGGGCGATCCTGCCGGGCGATGTAAAACTGCAGGCCGAGCAGGATGCGTTGGAACTCCGCCAGCAGCTGGGCCTGGGTATCGGGCCTATTCAAGACATCGTCGCCTTGCTGGAGCTGCAACTCGGCGTTCGCGTTTTCGTGCGCCGGTTACCGGATCGCATCTCCGGGCTCTTTGCTTTCGATGAGGCGACGGGTGCCTGCATACTGCTGAATGGTAACCATCCGCGCGGACGCAGAGCTCTGACCGCAGCCCATGAGCTTGGCCATTTGGTGACCCGTCAACCCGCCGAGGTGCTCGACGAGGAGCAGATCGAAGAAAGCAGGGAGGAGCGGTATGCCCATGCTTTCGCGCGAAGCTTTATGATGCCCGCGCGCGCCGTGATGGCTCATTTCAAAGAACTGACGGCAGGCGCGAAGAATTTGAGCAGACGACACGTCATCGAGCTGGCGCATCTTTTCGGCGTTTCGCGAGAGGCACTCGTCCGGCGATTGCAGGAGCTGCGGCTGGTTCCAGCAGGAGCCTGGGACTGGTTCGAAAAGAACGGCGGCATCTCCAATGAGCAAGAGCGAGAAGTCCTGGGTGACCGGGTCGTCAACGACCGCCTGCGCGAGGAAACGAGGTTGCCAACCACGGTCCGGCTTAGTCTCCTCGCCGGCGCGGCTTCGAGGCAGGGACTTCTGAGCGAAGGGCAGCTGGCAAGCCTTCTGCATCTTGATCGGGTGGAGTTGCGCCGCATGATTCAGGCCGACGAAGCAGAGGGGAGCAATGGCGATGACGCCCCCGAGCTCCTGGCCTGAGTTAGAAATCCCGATCGTGCTTGATGCAAGTGCGGTCATCAATCTCAACGGCTCCGGCGCGGCACTTGCGATCCTTTCTGCGATCGGCCGTGATTTTGTCGTGCCTCAAGACGTCCACGATGAGCTGAGACGTGGCGCGTCGAGCGTGCGCCGTGATTTCGAAGTGCTGGACGATCTGATCGCTCGGAAAATCATACTGCGTCAGGACATCAGTGCTGCCGGAGCCGACTTGTTTGAATCTCTGACGGTCGGGCCGTCGGCGATGACGCTGGACGACGGCGAAGCGGCGACCATCGCTCTGGCGTTCGAGTTGGGCGGCGCGGCGGTCATCGATGAGAGCAAAGGCAGGCGTTTGGCTCTCCAGTTCGCATCTGGCGTGCCACTGCTGGCGAGCGTGGAGTTTTTCAGCCATCCGGTCGTCGAGAACGCGCTGGGTCGCAATCTGGCCGATGCCGTATTCAACGCCCTGCAACAAGCCAGGATGCAGGTTCTCCCATCCCATCACGATTGGATAGTGCAGCTGCTGGGCCCAGAGCGCGCGCCGCTCTGCCTCAGCCTGCCTCGATCTGTACGTCAGCCATAAATTTCACAGCCCTTAGAAGCACTCGCCAGCCGGCGGTCTTGCCGTGTGCGTGATCCGCTGTTTTGCGTCGTTTCCTCCTATTCAAGACACCCAACCATCGGAGCCTTCCCTCGGGGCATGGTGGCGGCGGGAGCCCGAAAGGCTCCGATGGTCGGGGCCTCCTTTGAAAACGGAGGAAACAACCATGCTCATCATCTCACGCAACAAAGCGGCGTCCTGCACCGACAGCGAGCTGCACTCTTTCCTGAGAGTGCTGTTCAACGATCTGGCCAATGACGCATGCGATGAAAGCAGTCAGCGCTGCTGCCACGCCTCGATCGAGGCGGTGCGCGCAGAGCAGGCACAACCGCGGCGGGGCTAATAGCCCCGCCGTCTAGTCGCGCTCCCGCCCCCGGTCGCGGCCTCGTGTATTACTCTGCTCGGCGGTCTTTTCCCGCTCAGCCCTTGCCATGGCCTTGAGCTTTTCGAAATAGCTCTCCGCACTTGCTGCCTGTTTGAACGTCTCTCGATGTTCGTGCGAAGCGCGCAACTGCGCATAGGCCTCAGCGCGTTCCTGCCGGAGCGCCGACCATTGCGCGCGCAGTTTGGCGCGGTCGGCGCTGTGGCCAAGAACAAGCGAAGAGCGTTCGGCGATGAATAACTTTGCCGCCGAATGAAGCCGCAGGCGGTGCTCGGCATGAATCGGCAGGACTTCGCGGCGGATGGCCTGGCGCTGGCGATTCTGCATCGCCGCCCGGCGCATTGCGTGCTCTTCCTGCAAAATCTGCTTTCGCGCCTCTGCCGAGAACATGCTGTTCCAGATCAGGCTGGCTCCCTGGATGCGATCGCCTTCCAGTATGCTCCGCCAGTGGCCGATCGTCCGAAGAACCGAACGGGCGCGGCCCAGCAGGGACCGCTCGTCCTGCGCCAGACGCGCCAAGTCCTCCTGCTCGCGGCGGCGGTTGTCACGCCAGAGCGGCCTGAACTCCTGCACGATCAGCTCTCGCGCCCGGACGCGCGCCTTGGCAAAAGACTGTGCGATCTCGCGGCGTTGCACGCGAAATCCATCTTCCAGCGCCTGCCATTCGCGGCGGTGACGATTGATGGTGGATCGCATCGACCGGCCGACAACGACCATGCGGGCGCGGAGCTTCTCGCGGATCTGCTGTGTCTTGTCCGGATTGTCGTTGGCGGCTTCGCGCGCGAGACGCTCGGCCTTCATGATCTGCCACGGGATGCCCTTCGCGGCGCGCGTGAACTCACCGCGCTCGCGGGCCTCGTTGTTGAGGACGCGATCCTCGCAATAGATTTTTCCGCGCTCCTCCTCATAGCGCTGTGCCCATTTGGAGAGTTTTAGCTTCTCCTTTGAGCTGGACAGCATGCGTCCGTCCCGCGGCGAGACGCGGTTGATGAGCAGGTGGATATGCGGATGGGCCGAGTCGCTATGGGCAATGATAAGGGCCTGCCTGTCGGAAGCGCCGATGGCCTTGAGCGCGCCTTCGGCAGCGGCCAGCATCTGCTCGCGGTCGAGGTGCTCTGCTTCTTCGGGATGCCAGGACAGGACGAGATGCAGGACGCTCTGGGCGCTCTTGCGGCCTGTCGCCTTGATGCCCGCATTCTCCTTCAGCCGCTCGGCGTCCATCGCGGTCGCGGCCATCACGCGCCAGGCGGTTTGCGGGCTGGACGAGGCGAGATTGCGGACTTCCGTCCATGCCACGCGGGCGCGCGTATCCGCACCGATATCCTGAAGCAGATAGCCGGCTGCGCCTTTGAACGAACTGCCGCGGATAAGCTTAGGAACCATAGCGCGCCGCGACCTCGTCGAGCAGAGTGGTGAGGCGGCCGGCGATGGCTTTCCAGAATGGCGGAAGGTCCCGGCCGCGATGCACGGCGCGGGCGAGCTGGTTCACGTTATTGCCGATGGCATTGAGCTCGCTGATGAGAGCGGCGTCGGCGCGGGCGCGTGCGGGCTTGACCGCGAGCCCGATGGCCGCGCGGCGCATATATTCCGCTTCGGTCAGGCCGGCGGCCGCAGCTTGCACGCGAATGTATTCCGCCTCCGCAAGGGTGAGGCGGATATTCATCTGCGAGCAGCGGCGTTCGTTCGGCTGCTTGACCGGTCGGCCTGTCTTTTGAGCGGGGCCACGCATTTCTCTCCTTCCTTTCACTGCCCACAACACACGTCCTCGCAAAGCAGAGCGGGTCCAGGGCACGCCCTGGCCGCAGTGGAGCGGCGGTCCGCTCCTCGCAGAGTGCAGAGACGGCGAAGACTGTCTCTGCCCTGGGTTGTCAGGGGCAGGGACGCTCCTGACTCGGCACCGGGGCCGAGACGCCGGTGCTGGGTTGAGGGGCAGGCACACGCCCCTTATCGCGGGTCCAGGGGGTGCGATCACCCCATGGGCCGAGAGGGTTGAGGGAGACGGGCAACGTCTCCTCACCAGATGAGCCGGAGGATGGGAGCAGTCAGGAACGGAAAGCGCAGCTTTCATCCTGAATTGCGACCCCGAAGGCGGAGTTTTTGCATAGCAAAAACACATCTGGCTCCTCGTCAACGAGGGTAATTTGCCATAATGCGTTTATTGATCTCAAGGATTATGAAAAGAGAATTGAATCAGATCGCCGCAACACTGCAGCTTATATGATCAAATCGGAATCGCAATTTATAACAACATACATGCTGATGTATGCGATTGCTGAATTATTCTTCGTCTGAGGGTGAACGGCTGGGCAGGTTCGTTGAGGGTGAGTCGTCAAGCGCTCTCACAAGAATTGCGCGGTCGTAGCGAGCGCGGTCTGACACGCGGCCCCAACTATGGGCACAGTGGGGAGCCAGCTTTAGTGGCTGAGCAGCTAGCTCCTTGTCGATGCCTGCAATCTCATAACCATGATGGAAACGCGCGAGCCACGGCCTAAAATGCGGAAGCATGCTGGCGTTGGAGTTAAACGGCATCGGGAAGTTTGTGGAAAGGGCATAGTGGTTTTGCTCCGGCAAATTAAAGAAGCGGCAGGTGGTAGTAACAATATCGGGAAAGTCGAGGCACCTGAAAGCGTCATCCTCGAAATAGGGTATCGTTCGCCTGACCAGGGTGATAGCCGCGTCGGGCCAACCGAATATCCGGTTGCCTGCAGAGGTCACCATCAGGTAGCCCGATAAAATATGGAAGAAACCATCGCGGCCAATATCAAGACAATCAAGCAGGTCTTCACCCATGTAGTTCTTGGCGAGTTCGGCTTTGGAAGGACGGGCCGCAAATACATCGACCGGCCCAAAGCCATCGCTCACTTTTCCAATCTGGATGAAGAGCAGCCACGGGTAGATAATCATCTCCTCGATATGCCGGACCTCCCGTTGTCCGGGGACTTCACAGAAGAGCTGGCCGTAGACAGTGTGGCTGAGGAGAGTGTGGAGCGCCTGCTTCTGTTCGCCGGTGTAGACGCTGGATCTAAGCGCGCGGATCATCGCATCCCGCAGATAGCCCTCCTGCTGTTCAAGCAGCACATGGCGGATATCGTCAGGAAGGGTCGTTTGGTCGAGCGAGCGGATGAATTGATCGACATACTGAAACTTCCGGTCTCCGAGGATGCTCCGGTAGCCGAGCCAGTGCTTGAGATCGTCTTTGGTTAGGACCTTGCAGTCGCGGCCAGCAATGGCAATACGCAGTTTCTCCATGCCGAAGCCGGTGTGCTGCTTGTAGAGCAGCAGGATCTGGCGCGCCGTCTCCTTCATTGCGTCGGGAAATACGAGGCTCGACCGGTCGTGCAAGGCGGGCCGGGCGGCTCGTTCGGCTGACGGTACAGAAGCTGATTTGCGGCCGAGGGGAACAGTCTTCCCCGTGAACTTCCCCGGAGTGTTCCCTTCATTGTCTCTCATGTCCGACCGTCCGCTTGTGGGCTTTCGGCGATGTGAAGGCACGAACATGAAGACTTCAACACAAAAGAGAAGCCTGGGGGGCGGCCTGCGGAGCTGGATGCCCGACTCCCTGTGCAATGACGCGGAATGCGTTGGCGCATTCACGGCTCTGTGCGTGGGCAAGGGCGCGCAGCTCCTACAGGCGCAAGCACGCCGCGGGATCGCCGTCGAGCGGATCGGCGAAGTCCCGTTCTCAGCCATCATTCCCAACACGCTTAGCAAGCAAGATATCGAGCGCATCGCTTTGCGCGTCGGGGCCGATGCCATGCACGCCTATGCGCTCCGCCGGGTACTGGCGGAAGGCGGCGATTCCGAACTTCCAGAAATCAACCGACTGGTGCGGCACGTGATGTCTGCCGCCGCAGCCGACCAATAACGAGCCGAGAGGAGGCGAGTTTCCATGTCCATTTTTAGCAATCGCGGTCAGCCGAAGGCTCCCACACTCAAGTGGAAGATCGGCATGCACCCCGATGATGATCCCGAGCACCAAATGATGGAGCGCGAGCGGCTGTGGGAATCCGCGGGCGCTCAGGCGGCGTTGAAGGTCACGCTCGTTTTGCTCACCTTCATCAGCGGCTACATGTGCTTCGAGGGCGTGCTCGCGGAACGCGAGCGCGACATGGGCCTGAGCTTCGAAGCCGTGACGCATGCCGTACTGGTAGCCGCGGCCGTTACGGTCACGCTGTTCGTCGGCTGGCATATCATCCTGGGTCTGACACCCCGCATGCGCCGCTGGTACCTCCGGCTTGCAGCGTATGTGTTCGCAATCATCTTCACGGCATGGGCGCTTGCCGTTTCGACCTGGTACAACTTCGTCGGCCTATCGGGTCACGCCTCGCTCATCCTGTATATGAGCGAGGCCGTCGACAACATGGCTGAGACGGTCGACACGGTTACTGCACAGGCCTCCCGGGCTCGTGCCGTTATTCCGGCACTGCAGTCCGTAGCGGCCAGCACGTGCGCCTCTTATGAAGCGGAAATCACGCAAGGCCTCGGCACGGGCAGCAAGGGCGTGGGCAAGTACAGCCAGGCGCTGCTCGCAGCGTGCACGGCAACGCGCACATCGGCAGAAAGTCTCGACGCGAAGTCATCGGAGATCGAGCAGCAGGCCGCGGGCCTGGGCACCGCGCTGCAGACGCTGTCGAGCGCCGTCAACGAACGCGTGGTTCCGGTGCTCGATCGCGAAGCGGCGTTCCGCAAGGGTCAGGCGGATGTTGAGACGCTGCTGCGCAGCGTGCGCAACGCGCGCCTGCGTGAAACGGCAGAAGCAGCGCTGGCTGCGCTCAAGTCCAGCGTGCCGAACATGCCCGATGACGGAGGCACCTTCGGCGCGAAGCAGCGTGCGCTGCTGGATGCGCTGCGCGAGCAGGTTTCCGGGGCAATCACAGCGCTCGAAGCGGTGCTTGCCGCAATGCCGGACGACAACGCGGGCTCATCTCGTCGCGCCGAGCGCGTCACGCTGACGGACGTGTCGCTCCGCTACATCCTGCGCTCGATCCCTAATCTGGCGCTGGCTGTCGGCATCGATCTCTTTCCGCTCATCATGATGGCCTTCCTCGAACTGGCGGCGGCCGGCAAGCGCCGCCGCCAGCAGAAGTCGAGATTCAACGGCTTCCTCGATCTCGATCCGACGATCCCGGACGCGCTGCTCAGCAAGTCCGGATCGGGCTCGACGAAAGACAGCCGTGGAAAGGATCGCGGCTGACGCTCACGCAAAATGGGCGGGTCGCCGGCCCGCTCAATCCCCACAGCTCTTAAAGGGTCAAAACCATGAAGATCATCAGCAAGTATGTCGGCCGTGCGCTGCTTCTCAGCGTCCTCACCATTGTGACAATGGCGGCGGGCTCACTCATCGCCTACGCCATCGCTCACAAGTTCATTCCGCCGAATGATCCGTTTTGGACCGATGCCCGCTGTGCGCTGGGCCTTCCAACCCAGCAAGATGTCAAGTGCATCCAGGTCGAGATCGACGCCGCGGTGCAGCGTGGCAAAGAGATCGAGGCCAAGCTGAATGCCGATATCAGGGCGCAAACCATCGCGAAGGAAGCCGCCGAACGTGCTGCGGCGGGGAACGACATGGTGTTCGAGAGCGGCGACGCTCACAACGGCAAGACCCTTGTAGTCGGCGCTCTCTACTCCGACAGCGCGGCGCGTTCCGGTCTGCTTGTGGCCTATTGCTGGGCTATCGAAGACCAGGGCGGTCTTGACCCGCGCGTACCGCTCGCCCGGCGTGAAGCGGATGGAAGAATAGTGCCGCTGCCTGTTGATGCGGCTGGAATGGCGCGCTTCCAGTGGAGCGCTGCCGATTTGGAGACCGCCCGCAACCTTTGCCCGTGGTCGAAGGTCTCGTAATGGCCGAGGAGCGCAATCAGCCAAGGCCGCTGATGAAGCCCGCGCTTGTTCTGTGCGGACTTCTGTACCTGGCCTACGGAACGCAAACGCTCGATGGCCTGCCGGCTGACTGGCAGGCCATCGCACGACCAGTCGTCTGGGCGATGATTGTCTTGTCGGCCGGAGCTGTAATGCTTGGACTCCTGAGCACGCTACCCGAGCTGCTGCGCAGGATCAAAATGGCGACCCCGACAATCGTGCATGGATCGGCGCGCTGGGGGGACCAGATCGATGCGCTCAAGGCAGGCCTTTACAATAGAGGGTGGCTCTTCATCGGCCTGCACGAGGGCCGGGTAGCCACCTTTGAAAACGAAACGCATACGCTGATCGTAGCCCCAACGGGTGCAGGCAAGACAGTGAAGTTCGCCATGCAGCAGCTGCTGATGGTTGAGCATTCCATGTTTGTGACTGACATGAAAAAGGAGTTGTCAGAACAAACGAAGCGGTACCGCGCCAAGCGGTTCAAACATCGCATTGTCATTCTCGATGGCACGAGCCCTGACGCCTACAATGTCTGCCAAATCGTGCTCGACGATCTGGCGCTCTCCCCACAGGATGCAGTGGCTGATGCGCGTGCCATCGCATTCCAGATCCACAAGGACCCGCCAACCAAAGATAAAAACCAGCACTTTCGCGACGGCACCAGGAGTCTGATTGTGATTTGCATTCTGGGCTTGGCGGTCCGCTCACCAACGGAATGCACGCTTGTCACAGTCCAGCGACTCGTGACTGACAGACGGCAGCTCATAGTATTTCTCAAAGACATCAGAAACGAGCAGGCTCTGAACGGCGACATTGCGGCGATGGCCGAAAGCCTGCTGGCTAACCACGAGGACAGCTCGGGAGAGTTCCAGTCCTTTGTCAACGGTGCTGCGCTTGCGCTTGCGCCCTTCGCGGCATCAGGCCGACTGGCAAAGATGAGCCAGTCCTGCACGTTCCGATTCTCTGATCTCAAGCGTCAAAGAATGACGGTCTATCTCTGCTGCGACATGACCCGCATGAAAGCCTATGCGGAGTGGGTCGCGCTTATGAACTGGGCGGCGATGCTGGAGCTTCAGCGCTGCAACAATGCGGTGCCAGTGGTGGCGCTGCTCGACGAGGCTGCAAATTTTGCCGTCGAGAATCTGCCGGGACTTCTTACGGTCCTTCGCGCCTACGGTGTGCGGGTCGTCATCATTGTGCAGGAGTTAGCAGATCTGGCTCGAGTCTATGAAAGAACGGGGCAGAGCGTAATCGAATCCCAGACGAAGGTAAAAATCTTCTTCGGCTCGATTTCTGCTGATACGGCCGCACGGCTCGTGCCGATGCTCGGTAGTCATACAACGCAGGCATCGAGCTTCGGCATGGGCAACACGAGCGGCGTGTCGGAAAATGCGAGCGCGGTTGCGCGCCCGCTGATGACTCAAAGTGAACTGCAACTTCTGCCAGATGGCCAGCAAATCGTTCTGGTCGGTGGGCATCCGCCCTTCCTGTGCCGCACGGTCGGCTGGCACGAAACATGGCCGGAGCGCCGGTATGTTGATGCCAATCCGCTGCACGGGGCCAAGCGCTTTCGCGCCCGGTTGAAACTGATCCGGTCGCCGTGGCCAATCGTGCTTGGCGAGGCGCGCGAAAGCCTGCTTCCGAAACCGCCGAGTGTCAGCTGGAGCGTAGCCAAGGTTTACCTCATGCGCGCACTGGTTCCGACAGCGCGGCTGATGATTGCTGGTGTTCTGCTGTACGGGTTGTTTTCCCAAGGCTCGCCGCATCTGCGAGTCTCGTACAAGGCTTACGGCACGTACGACGCGCCGGTCTATGTCTCGTGTAATTATCTGGGCTGGTACAGCCATCATCGGATGGGACCGGATTGCCCGCTCATCCTCTGGCGAGCACATGATTGATACGCTGCCGACAAGGCGGGGGCCCGCGCTTTGCAGCGCGGGCCTGTCCTGTTGGCGGGATGGTCTAGGCGGGAGGGGCTGCCTCGTCCGGCGCAGCGTCATCTTTGCTGCCGACGGGGTTGAGGAACAGCACACCTTGTCGTTGGGTGAGCTCGATCGGGATGATGTCGAAGCGGATGATCGGAGCCTTACCGTCCTTGCGGGGCCAGACGCTGCCGATCTCGCGGGCGGAGCCGAGACGGTCGTTGCCCTTGTCGTCCTTGCCGATGAAGCCGGCGAAGCTGACGCGGTAGAGGGGTTTGGATTTGGGTTGTGAGTTGCTCATGATGGTCATCCTTTCGTTTTGTCTTTTATCGGGCTGGATCATCCAGCCATGCGCGAACCAGATCGCGGCGCTGAAAGCCGGATCGTCATGCCCTACACGGTCCTGCGCAGCAGGAGTGGTGCGGGCCGGGCATTGACGAAGGGCGCACGCCCGTGCCGGCGGCGTCCGCGATAAGCGCGTGGCTCTAAGGCTGGATATCCCTGCGCCGACGAAAGGGCTGAACGGGATGCGCTTGAATGCGCGCTACCAATCCTGCTTCCACTCGGATTATCGCTCCGCATCGGCTTCACGCCAACGATACGAAGCGGCCAGAACGTGCTGCCAGCGTTTCTGAAGTGAACTTTCCCCGCCATAGGGTAGGCGATCAAACGTCCGCCCAATCCATCCGACAGCTCTCGACTGGCATGTGTGCGTCCATGCAATCGTATGCAGCAATGCAGCGCGCCGAAAAAAAGTTTTGCCCTTTGCGCCAGCCCGCGAACCGACGCGGAAACGCTCACTCACCGCGGGCTATCGTTAGACAAGCGCAATTGTTATTTACGCCAGAAAACCGAATTGAAATTTGGAAATGCAAATTTTATTTGAACGGCAATTTCTACTTATGGTAATTGTATATCAATTATGTAAACAACCCATACTTGTAAAGGAGTACTTAAAATGACTAGACACGTAAAAGTAAAAACGACCAGCGGCGAAGCCAAAGAAATTCCTCTTGGGGTGATCCGCTACTTGAAGATCGTCGATGGCGAAAGCCGCGACGGTCCTCAGAAAGCGAAGATCGTAATGGCGGGGGACTCATCCCCTGTCATGACCGAGCAATCGGTCGCCGATCTTCGCAGCGGCGAGTTTCCCCTCGTATATGTTGGCGGGGGCGTCTACGTCCCGCGTGCACATATCCGGCAGGTTGAGCCGCTCAGCGAACGCGACCGCCAAGGACTGGCGGATGCCAGAAAGATCGATGCCTCTAAGTTCAAGACGCGCATCGTTCTCGCAGGCGATCTAACATCCGTCTGGGGGACAAAAAGCATCGAGCAGCTCAATGAGCGCAGAATGCGGTTCGTACCCGTCGGCAACGGGGCGCATGTCCACCGCGACAATATCCGCAAGATCGTGGAGCTGGATGATCGCGCCCGCGCGCGGATAGCGGAGAAGCTCCGCATCGATGCGTCTGCGTTCCGGGCGCAGGTCGCATTAGAGGGCGATGACAGGCCCAAGCTGAGCCGCCTCTCGATTATCGAGATGAAGGCCAAGGGCCTCGATCTCGTGCCGATCCAGCCGGGCGAGTATGCCGTGCGCGGCAACGTCAAATATTTCCGCTCCTTCTTAGAGGAGGAGCAGGAAGATCTGGCGCGGAAGTATCCGGAAGCCGATGCGGCGCGCTTCGCCACCAAAATCGTGATGGCGAGCGAGGATGCGATGCTCTCGACCACCAAGCCGGAAAGCTTGCAGGCAGCCTTCGCGGCGGTGAATGTCGGCTATGACCGGTATGTGCCGGCGGCCAACATCGTGCCGGATCGCGTCACCGCGTTCTCGAAGGACGAAAAGAAGGGGCTGAAGGATGCTGGCTATGCGATGGAACGCAACTGGCGTTCCAGCATCGGCCTCATCAACGGCCGCATCTTGAGCCCCGCCACGGCGGAGCAGATCAAGCAGAGGCGCGAGGCGGCGCTGGCGAAAGCCGAAGCCCCGAGCAGCCCGCAGATCGCGGCAGAGTAGGGGCGGAACATGGCCCTCAACGATGCCTTCCGCGTGGCGCACGCGCCGGGCCGGAGGTTTGACAAGCAGTTCAAAAACTCCGGCCCGCAGCCGACCCTAAAAAGTCGCCGCCGCAAGCGACGTTTCCCGCGCCCGAAAATCTGATCGGGCGCGGGATTTTTTCATCCGGATTGATAATTGTTTCAATTATGACGAAAAAAATATAGAATAGAAGAAGTTGGAGTTTTCCAGCCGGGGTGTGAGAACCCTTTATGTAATGCGGTTGGCATCAGCCGTTACTTGGTGCGTCTTCCTCACAAAATGGCGAAGCGCGCCATGGATGTCGCTTCTCGGGAATTGGACCGGGAGGCGGCAGTGCATGTTCAGGCTTGCCGCCTGCACGGTCTCGTACCGACAGGTGTGGCTAAAGACTGCCGCACCGTTGTCATTACATAGCGGTTCTCAACTCCCGGTCACCAGAAGGCAGCCCCTTCCGGTGGCCGTTTCGTTTTGAACAGACATTTCGAGGGGGAGTTTATGCGTAGATTTATTGCATCCGTCGCCGCTCTGGCGGCCATCGTATTTCCAGCGTTCGCGCAAGAGGCCGCACAGCAGGAAGCCACGCGGCTCAAGATCGATCAAGAGGCTAAGGCCTTCATCTTCATCATCGACAATGAGGCTGTGGCTCTCCTTGACAAGGCCGGTCTCCATGTCGTGAACGGCATAGAGTACGGCAGCACCCTGACCGATACCGGTCCCGACCACATCAAGATGCGGATCGCTGCCGCGCGAACGGAGGCCGAAGATGAATAGGCTTCTCCTCGCGCTGTTCATTCTGATGACAACAGCCGCGCCAAGCTGGGCGCAGCTTGCGGGGACGGACACCAAGCCGGGTGATCCCTGCACCGCCGCCGAAGAAGGCTATGTGCGCCGGAACGCCAGCGTTGCCCGGGATTCGAGTGAGATCACCCTCATGTGCGATGGCTCTGCATGGCAATCGGCGACGGGCTCGGGCACAAGCGGCATCACGGCGCTGACAGGCGATGTTACAGCCTCCGGGGCGGGATCGGTTGTTGCGACGATTGCCACGAACGCCATCGGCTCAGCCGAGATAACGGATGGCAGCGTAGCGAACGCCGACCTTGCAGGCTCCATCGCACTGTCCAAACTCTCGATCACAGGCACGGCCAGCAGTTCTGTCTTCCTGCGCGGGGACGGCACCTGGGCCGCGCCTTCGCTCAGTGAAACCGATCCGCAGGTGGGGACGACCACCGCCAGCAATTTTTGTAAGGCAAATGTCGGCGGCACGGCGATTGACTGCGCAACCGCCGCGATTGCTTCGGCGGATATCAGTGATGGCACCGTGGCGCTGGCCGATCTAGCGGCGAACTCGGTCAACGCGTCAAAGATCGTTGATGCCACCATTGCCCTTGCCGACCTCTCCGCCACAGGCACGGCCTCAGCCACGACCTTTCTGCGCGGCGATAACACCTGGGCGGCGCCTGCGGGCGGCGGCGGAGCTGGGGATTATCAGATACTCACAGCGAGCGGTACGTGGACGAAGCCGGCTGGAGTCGATCCGAACCAGGCGATTGTTGTCGAGCTGTGGGGCGGTGGCGGTGGTGGACACAGTAATTCAAGTGCCGGCGGTGGCGGAGGCGGGGGCGCATACCGCAAGCTTGAGCTTCGCGCCGGCAATGTCCCCGCCAGCGTGGCGGTTACCGTGGGTGCAGGAGGTACGGGAGGCGCTATTCCGACCGTGGGTGGCACCAGTAGTTTTGGAAGCTTCCCCCCTGCATATGGAGGCGGTAAGGGACATTACAGTAGCATAGCCGGCGGTAGTGCAGGAGGAGGAGGCAACGGAGGGAGCATCGTCGGAGCCGGTACGACCGATCCCGATGCGGACGACGGCTCAAGCGCCGCAGTTTATGGCGGTGGTGCAGGTGGCGTAACCTCATCGATCTCGTCCGCGACCCACGATTGCTCATCGTCTGTCTTTGGAGGCGGAGGCGGCGAACGCGGCAGCAAGAACGCATGTTCAAGCGAGTATGGCGGAGGCGGCGGCTCGAAAGCCGGTGCTGCAGGAACGTCGCAATACGGTGGCAACGGCGGCACCGCGAACGTGGCAGGCACTGCCCCCGGCGGAGGCGGCGGACACAATGCCGCCGGCGCCCGTGGCGAAGTGCGCGTGTGGGTTATTCCATAGGGGTGCGATGGTGGTGGTGAGCTTGAAGGCGGGCTTGTGTTTGTGGGGCTTCCGGGCGCTCACGTGCTACCGCCAGCGGACTAAAAAACGTGTCCGGGGACAGAATAACTATCTATCGTGTCCCCAGCGGGTTCTTAAGCAGATAGCGGCGGTAATCCTCATATAAGCGCAGCTCTGGATGCGCGTGCGGTCTTGCGCCGGGGATGAACTCTGCCATCTTCTGGAGGGGCTCTCCAGGCCGTAGGGCGGTGAAGGCATCGGCGATATGCGCCAGAAGTCGCGCGTCAACCTCCACACCCCTCAGATCAAGCGCGCAGAAGATGCGCACGGCTTTTTCCAGCAGGAAATGCTGTTCATCGTCACCCGAGCGAAGGCCCGGCGCGTGGCGTTTGATGTAGCGGCTGAAGCGCCGCGTGCGCTCGATGCCACGTAGAAAACTCGACTGCGCCGCCCGAAGGCGCAGCCGAGGAAGCAGCCTAGTCGGCTGTAGGTTTGACCCGCATGGATACAGGCAGCCAGCCAGTACCGGCCAACAAGCGCTCTGCGTTCGCAGCAAGCTCAGATTTCTTTAGCTTCTCAAATGCAGGTGCATGCGAACCTTTAGCTTCGTCAATTGCCTCAAGGATCTGCGAACGGTTCACCCGGCTGAAGTAGTTATCCGCCGTGGGCGTGAACCAGTCCGTCATATCGAGCGACAGAGCATTCGCCATGTCGTCAGCATATAAGAGGCGCGGCGCATTGCATCTGTCAGCCTTGCGCTGCACAGCATCAACGCTCGCGCCGACCAGCACAGCCAACACATTGAGCAACGCCTCCTGCGATTGAGTACGGCACCAGTGCCAGAGCTCGTCCGGATCACCCGGAAGCTGCTCGCGGAGCGCTGTGACCGCTGTGTGAAGGCCAGCGAGTCCCTTGCAGGTTTCCGCCGTGACGGACTTCGGCAGGGCCGCGCCACCGATTGAGAGCTTGAGGCAGCTATCATCGCGGTTGTTACGGTAGAATGCCCGCAGGATAAGTGCATGCACGACTGCCGCCAGCGCCACCTCTGCATTCGAGCAGAGCGCCGCTGAAAGAGCTGCGCTCTTGTGAGCAGTGAGGCTTTCGATGAGACCGGAGGAAAATTCTGGCTTTGGTGCGCCTGGTACGTCCGCTATGCCTTTGCGCAACTGGGCTGCAAGCTTTGCATCCTCGTTACGGACAAGCCCACGAACCACATGCACATCGCCGTTGTGCAAGAGGCTGACGACGGCTCCCGCCACTGCCAGCTTACCTGCTGACCATACGTGAGCACGCGCCTCGATCGCACCCATGCGGGATTCGATCTCATTCAAGCGATCGCAGTCCTCGTCATCGCTATCGACAAGGCTGTCGTATTCGGCGGCAAGGCTATCGAGTTCGGCTTGTTCTTCGTCGGTGAGATCGGCGCATTCCGGATACAGGCGGTGCTGCATTGAGAAGGAGGAATAGTCGACATCTGATATGACCTCGACCCATTTCCAGCCCTCGGCTGCGACTTCCTTCGCGGTGCCTGCAAGCTTTTCGCTTACAAGGCGCTCCAGAAGCTCGGCATCCTGTGCAAAGGCGGTATCATCGTCGCTGAACAGGTCACGGCGTATCACGCCGCCAGCGGCCTGATAGGCTTCGACGCCGATGAATTGCATGCGCTTGTCGGATGTCGGAACCTCGTTTTCGGTCAAGGCACGCCGGATCGTCTGCGGATTGAGACGCCAGCCGGATAGTTCCGCCAGAACGCGTTCCTGCGCCTCGTGGTCGTCGACCAATGCGAAGGCCTGCGCATCCCCAAGGTCGATTTCGCCGTTGCGATAGGACGCAAGGACAACCGGGCTTAAACGGCCAAGCTTCATGCGCTTCGTGACGATGGCATCGCTGATCCCAAACCGAGCCGCTACGTCGGTGATGGTTGCGCCGTCGTCTATGAGCTTACGGAAGGCTTCGAACTGGTCAGCCGGATGCATGGGTGCACGTACGACGTTTTCGGCAAGGCTTAGCTCGGAGGCTTCGACGGCATGCGTCGCAAGCGTACAGCTTACAACGTGGTTCTTCGCTAGCTTGCCAGCCTTTGCGAGGGATTTAAGCGCATGAAAACGCCGTTGCCCCGCGACGATTTCATAGCCGCGCTCCGCTTTGCGAACAAGCAATGGCTGTAGCAGGCCGTGAGAGGCGATAGAGGCTGCAAGCTCGGCGATGCCGTCTCGCGCGCCGGTCTTCCGGACGTTGCCACTCCATAGCGTGAGTTTGCTGAGCGGGATGGTGAGTGTGTCTGACATGAGGGTCTCCTTTCGTTGGTTTCTCTTTCAAGACGCCAACAAAGGGAGCCGGGGGCTTCAGCCGCAGCGGTCATGCCCAACACGGGAGCGAGGCCCCTGGGCCGCGCGAATGGAGCGGGCGGGGCATTGACGGCCAGGCGCGCCCGGCCAGACTGGCGTGATGATTGAAAGAGAACCCGCGAAAGGAGAGCAGGGGAGATGCACGGCCTTCCTGCGAGGCGCGGTCTGGAAAGGCGCAATGCCGAAAGCCGGATGTGAATTTTGACAGAAAACATCCGTATACGATACAATATAGTCATAATAGCGAAGGGTGTGGCTTAGGAATTGGGATACGATACGGGTGAACTGAAAGCCGCTTGGGAGACAGAGGCGGCAGCCAAGCGTGAGGAAGATCGGCGCGACTATGAGCGCGAGCTGGCCGGGATCGACATCGGCCGCGCCGCGCGGTTCCACACAGCAGAGTATGTCGAGCAGCGCCGCCAAGGCCGATCCGGCGCATCCCAAGATCAAAAATCAGCGCAGCGCGACTACGCCTCCCGCCTCCAGATGCTGCTGGCCACCAATGCGGCTTACGCAAACCTCTACAACGGCACGATGGACGCCTTAGGCGATGCGGAATCCGCTACCGATCGCGCCATTGCCAAGGCACAGGAGGCCCTGACCGAGGCACAGGTGCAGCTTGAGCAGACACTCGGTCGAGCCGCCAAGCTGCCGGATGGCACGCGCGTCTTCCGCGACGAGCGCGGCCAGGTCTGGACGGAACACGGCACCCAGGTCAGCGAGACGGACGCCGCCGGTATCGAATGGCGGGGCGATGAGCCTGCTTACAAGCAGTTTTTAGAAGAGAGTGAGTCTGTCAGAGACAGACTCACTCGCCTTGAAGCGCTTCAAGGCTTTCGCGTCGATACGCTGGGCCGCTTCCGCGACCGGATGGATGACCCCGACAATCCGCCGACTGCCAAAGAGATGCAGCAATACAGACGGGAGATGGAGGAGAAGATGCCCGAAGCGGTTAGGGAAGAACTGCATCGGACGACGGCTTCCATAGCCCCTACGATGAGCGCTGACATCGCGGCCCCGGTTCGGGCGCTCTGAGCCTTAATTCACATACTTGAACGCGCCACACTCCTTCTGCAAGACCGCAAGAATCAGTCCCGTTGGATGATCGTCCGGGTACTTTCGCATGGCATCCAGAACAGGCTGATAGCCACTGGCGCGATGCTTGGATACCCAATCGCCAAGGCACTTGGCCTGTGTCGACGAATTGAGCGCAGCGATGCTTGCGGCTGCGACAGCAGACGTAGAAATGTAGTTTGCTTGGGCCTCAGCCGTGTAGGTCAAGAACCTGGAGCTCTTGAAGTCCTCCGCCGCCGCGTCCGCAGCGAGGGCGCATACGATGGTACTCAGGCTTGCAATCGTGAGGGTCTTTCTGCTCATCTAAAACGATCGTTATTGTAGAGGAGGGAAAACTAGCACGAGAATGGTAGGACGACACTTTGGAACTGGCGGAACTCCGCCGATCTTGGGCGCTAGCACTAGCGCCCCTAGCACCTCGTCAAAAGGGATCGATTTTGACGAGGTGACGTCATGACGAGATTCTTTCTCCCAAGCATAGAGGTGACCGGGCGCAGGATAGGCTACGCGCGGGTTTCCACCGCCGACCAGAAGCTCCGCATGCAGCTAGACGCGCTGAAGGCCGCGCAGTGCGAGCGCATCTTTAAGGACCACGGCGTTTCCGGCGGCAAGGCCAGCCGCCCCGGCCTCGACAAGGCGCTTAATACGTTAAGGCGCGGTGATGCCCTAGTCGTCCTCAAGCTCGACAGACTTGGCCGCTCAGTTCAACACCTCTCCGACCTGCTCGCGCGCTTTGGAAATGATGGCATTCACTTCTGCTCTCTGGCCGAAGGCATCAACACCACCACACCGGGCGGCAAGCTCGTCTTTCATCTCTTCGCCGCCTTCGCGGAATTTAACCGCGACATGATCCGGGAAAACACGGTCCTCGGACTAGCAGCCGCCAAACAGCGCGGCGAAAAAGTCGGCAGGCCGCGACTCCTTGATATCGAAGCCATCCTTGAAGGCCACCGCTGCGTGACGCAGTTCGGTATCCCCATTGGGCAAGTGGCCGAACGCCTAGAAGTTTGCCACGCAACGCTGACGCGCGGGTTTAAACGCGAGGGCCTGACTGTCTGTCATTAAATCTATCGCTAGGCGGAGTAACATCTTGCAAACCCGGCAGAGCTTTGTCCCAACCGGGCAAAACCCAACGCACTACATCGAAAAAATTTCAAGCGGTGATCGGCTATGCTTTGCAAGATGCTACGCTCTGCAGATGACCGTTTCCCGCCGCGCCGACCGCGGGTCTGCTAGTCAGCGGGCCTTCGTGGCAATGGGACAGTGTGGAGCGCAGCGTGCTGCGATCCTGACTCGGGATAGACCCATATGTCTGCAGGTAGCGGGAGCAAAGGACGCCAAACGAGGTTCGTGCCTGTGCCGCAGAGCACATGGAGATGCGCGGGCCCGATATCGCTCAGAATTGCAACTGATCCGCGGCGCTGGATGACCTGCAGGAAGATCTCCTCTGTTGTGAGGTCCGGTTCATCGGTCTCGATGAGGTCGGGGAGAGGCCAGGTGCCGGCGTAAGACCAATCGAGCGTCAATTCGGCCGGCACAGCCGCAGGGAGAATGGCGAGCAGGGAGAACGGGCCTTGCTTGGTGCTCTTGGCGAGGAAAGATCCAAGGGGATGCACGCAGACCCATTTGCGCTCCGAATATCCAAACGCCGCAATGAGCTCGTCATGCGGGCCGGAGCCGGGGTTTCGAGCTTCAAGCGCGGACAGTGCGATTTTCGCGACACTCGTGTGCTCTGTCTCATGGACGAACAAGGCGTAGCGCGAACAAAGCCGATCGCGGAGGCCGTGCCTGCTGCCCCATATTTCTTGCTGAAGCGGTGTTGGGACTAGTGGGCGGTTCATGAGCCGTCTTCCGATGTGCGGGTAGGTGGGACGGGCCCATATGCCAGTAACGCACTCGAGGCCGCAATCATATTGCGCGCAGATAACGAGTGACACTCACTACTATTCAAAATCAAACATTCAAAATCTGCCAAGCCTTGCAATTCGATTAAGTCAGCATTGCGATAATATCTTGCGAAAGCAGGATAATTATTTTGACATTTCAATGAAATATTCTGCATACTGTTTATATCGCGTTTTATGTTAAATGCTATAACTAGAAACAGAAAGAAAAGGAATGAGCGTCAAGCGTATATTTGGGTTTGATACAAATGTTTCCAGGCTTGCCCTGATGATCGCGCAATCAGCCTATGGGGCCTTTGCAAATAGCGGGAGGAAGACGGGGCGCAGCATATCGGCCTCATGGCCGGGAGCGCGGCAGAGGAGGCGCGGAAGGCTCTGCTTTACCGGCGTCAAACGCAACAGGGCTTGACGGAGGTCTGGGAGGCACCGAGCGGGTTCCGGGAACACCGGGTCGATGGCGTGACCGAGCGTTTCGACTTTGACGGGCGCATCATTCCGATCGGCGAAGCTCTGATCGAGCAGCTTCCGGGGCACGTTATCAAGACGCGCTCACGCGGCATTCTTTATATGCCGGACCTGGAGAAGAATGGAGCGCCCCCGGCACGCATCGGATGGTATGGCCTGTTGCCGGGCGCGCTGCCGAAGCCGCCCGTGCATGTGCCGCAGGCGCAGAGCGCTGCAAGCTCCGAAGAGGCGCCACAGCGCGAGAGCTTCTATCGACCTTTGCCTGATGTCTGGCGTTCGCAAGCACCCTCGGAGCTGCAAGAGAGCTTTTACCGGACCTTGCCGGAGAGGGCGACAGGGCCTCTTGCAGAGACGCCCAATCGGTACAGCACGGATCACCTCTATGTTCCGGAGCCTGGCGTGAGCGATCGCCGGATTCGCGGCGATGACAGTGAGCGGCAGCGGGAGCGGGAATGGATGCCCGAAGAACCCACCGGCGCTGGTGCCGGATGCGATCCCGAGGCTTATGAGAACGCGCGCGCAGCGGGCATCAAGAGCCTGGACGATACGGGCGGAGAGGTAGCTTTGATCCGCGTAATCGCCGATCCGCGCGGGCAACTTGAGCAGTTCGTGATGCCGGATGGGATTCGGGAATGGCACCTCAACGGTAAGCTGATTTACGCGGACGATTGGGGCCGTGGTGCGGGGCAGGACTATTACGAGGAAGCCCGCGCGCGCGGGCTCAGTGTCGATCTTGAGCCCTAGATCTACCGGGCTGGCGCTGTTTGGATAGGTGTGAATGGCGCGCCATTGTGCCAATTGCGCGCTGCCGACGGTCCGTTGTTTAGGCCTAGCGCGCCTAAGGCAACACCGCCTGTCATCGCTGCGAAACGCGGCCCGGCACCGATCATCCCCTGCCGCCAATGCCCCGGCCTCCCCTTCGCCCTTTCTTTTCCGGCCCGGCCTTGGGCGCAGAGACCTTCGAAAAGCAAAGCGAACTTGCGGTGGCCCCGAGCATCGAAGGATCCGGGAGCAATCCTCTAGGCACCGTGTTTGGCGGCCTGGAACGCACCCGTGATTGCGGCGATGACGGCTTGGCTGGAGGTTCCCGCAGGGGGAACGATGCGATCGGCCTCGATGAGGAATCCAGCCTTACGGAGTCCGGCAAGCGTTCTGGCGCTTATGGCGTGGTTGTCCTGAGCGGCCAAAGCCAGATGCGGATATCCGGTGATGGGCAAGCGTTTTGACAGCATGTGGTGGTGGTAAAATGCTTCGGTGCCACTCGCAAATGTGGAAGTTTATGATTCACGCCCGGTGCTAAGAGACCCTCCTTGCGGCAACGATCGTCACCCGCATGGGCGGAGACGCGGCTCAAGCGGCTCCGATAGAGCGTGACCCTGCCTGTAAAGGGAGGGGGACGCCCCCGCACCGCGATTGAATGACTCTCAAAGATGTCGGCTGTTCGAAATGGGGGAGAAATTCCGACCGATGGCCTTGAGCGTGACAAGCCGGTTCTTGCCACCAGACGGGATATCAACAGAAGGAGAGAAGGCGGAGGACAGGGGCAGGTTTGCCCGGGCGCGCGCAATGTTTCCGGGATAAAGTAAGCACACGGCGTATCTCGGAGAGTGAAGGCGTTGCGTAGAGGGAGATTGCAATGAGAAGCCGCAGCAGAACGTTCGTCGAGAGTTTCAACGGGCGGTTTCGCGACGAGCTGTTGAACGAGACGCTGTTCTCCACGCTGCGCGACGACTACACATGGTCACGCCACGCACGACGCGTCGCGCAACGCGATTATGCGGGTTGGCAGCGATCTTCGTCGCGTTTGCGCTGGATCAGGCTACAAAGCTTTGGGCGCTGGCAGCACTTGGGCGTGGCGACGTTTACGCGGTGCCCCCAATCTTCAATCTGCGCCTCAGCTTCCACCAGGGCATTTCCTTCAGCCTGTTTACCGAGACGTTCACGGAGCGGCCGCTCATGCTGGCCGGCATTACCTTGGCCATGACGGCGCTGCTCGGGGTTCAGTTGCTCCGATCACCTGTGCCCATGCATCTTTACTGGCTTGGCGGCAACTTTGCCAGCAGGCGGCTTCGCGTGGTCATGAGGAACGGCATACGGCGTGCTCTTGGGAGGGTAACGCCAGATCGTATTGGCCTGGGCGCCGCCAACGAGTGTTGCGGAACTGATAGCAGCGGCTGCGAAGGCGAGAATAATCCGGTTCATGTTTTTCTCCTGTGCAATGGAGTTAGATTTCTTAAGACGCTCGGCAGCGAGATCGGTCTCGTTTGCGATGTCCATGCACAGAAGTTAGGTGAAGGGTGCTACCGCGAGATTGCGCGAATGTTTCTTTTGATTGCAGGGACGGTGAAAATTTTGAACTCGCGGAACCGGCAGGGTCGGTCTTGAGGGCTTAGGAGCGCTCCACTTTCGCCAAAACCACCCTCACCAAGAGGCCGCCTTGGGGACGGTTATTAAGCTCTAGTGTACCGCCGTGGCTTTCGATGACGCTTTGCGCAATCGTAAGACCGAGCCCTGTTCCGCCGGTATCGCGGCTGCGTGAGGCTTCGATGCGATAGAAGGGCGCGAGAACTTTCTTCAGTTCATCCTCGGGAATGCCCGGCCCCTCATCCTCAATCTCCAAAGTGACGTTCTGCGACGTGGCCAGCACGCGAACAGTTGCGTTTTGACCGTACTTCAAGGCGTTTCCGATCAAATTTGCGAATGCACGCTTAAGCGCAAGGCGGCGGCCGGTAAAGATTGCCTTGTCTTGCCGTTCGAGTGTCACCGCCTGACCCTGATCAGCAAAGTCATCGCAGATGGTCCGGACAATGGCGCCAAGATCGAGCCGTTGGCGCTCTTCGCCGGTATGATCGCTGCGCAGGAATTCCAAGGACGAGCCGATCATCTGCAGCATGTCATCGAAATCGGTTTCGATGGCGCGGCGCACGTCTTCGTCGGCAACATCCTCCAACCGCAAGCGCAACCGGGCTAGTGGTGACTTTAGGTCGTGGGAAATCGCTGCAAGCATGAGGGTGCGCTCGTCAACGAGTTTTTTGACGCGCAGTTGCATTTCATTGAATGCAGCCGCCAACTCGCGCACTTCTTTCGGGCCGTCGACTGGGATCGGCTGTGGTTCGCTTGCGACGTAGACACGTTTGGCCTCTTCGGCGCATTTACGGATTGGTTGTGTCACGCTCCGGGCCATGCCGAGGGCAATACCCAAGACTCCAAGCGCCATCAGAGCCGTTGATACAATGATCGCCCCCGTGGAATTATGCGAACCGCCAAGCACTGCGATGTTGGTGTTGACCCACCCGCCATCTGGCAATCGCATCGAAACAAGGGTCAAGTGCGGATCGGTGCGGGTGCCTGTTCCTTGCGCTGGCGTCCCGACGATGAGGCCGCCGTCCCGATGGGTTTCTGTGCGTTTTTCGATCTCAGACTGCAAAGCGCGGGCTGAACCGGTCATAACCGGAGGGGCAACAGCCAACGGGACCGTGCTGTAGTGAACCTCCAACGCGCCCCCGGAAAGTGTATGGGCGGTTTCCTCTCTTTTTTCAGCGGGAAGCCAGCTTAGCGTCGATTTGATTGAGACGAGCCGCTCTGCCGTTCGCGCGGCGTTCGTCAATCCCACTTCCGAATCAAGACCTAGTTGGTAGGCCCATATGCTGGCCAAATGCAGTGCTATGAGCCCAAGCAAAAGAACCGCGATCGTGCGCCCGGCAATGGTGTCAGGTACCAGTCTCATGCGACCTCCGCCCGCAGGCGTATCAGACGCGCTTTACTGTCGGCACGAACATGTAGCCTGCGCCGCGTACCGTCTTGATCATTCCGCCTTCATCCGCACTTTCAAGCTTGCGCCGCAAACGGCTGATTTGAACGTCTATGCTGCGATCAAAACCCGTTGCGACCCTGTTGCGCGAAAGGTCGAGCAACTGTTCCCGCGTCAGAACACGCTGCGGGCTTTCGACAAAGGCTAGCAGCATATCGTACTCGCCCGTGCTGAGATCAATCACGATCCCTTCGGGGTTCAGCAGTTGTCGTTTGCGCGTATCCAAAACCCACCCCTCAAACGCGTAGGCGCCAGCGCTCAGCGGCTGAACGATGTGCGGGGACACAGAAGCTCGGCGGAGAAGGGCACGGACTCGCGCGAGCAATTCTCGTGTGCTGAAAGGTTTGGCGAGATAATCGTCAGCGCCAAGCTCCAGTCCAACAATCCTATCGGTTTCATCCCCCTTTGCTGTCAGCATCATTATGGGGGTCGAGGATGTTTTGCGCAGTTCCCGGCAGAGGTCGAGGCCTGAAGGCCCAGGCAACATTACATCGAGGATGATAAGGTCAAATACCACGAGCTTGAGGGTATCATTCATCTCACGCCCATCGCGGACGCCCGTCACGCGATAGCCTTGGGCGCGGAGAAACTTGGCGACGAGCTGGCGAAGTTGTCCGTCGTCATCGACAATCAGAACATGGGCATCCGTGATCGAGGCCGGCGGCGCACTGGCATCGCGCTCATCGCGCTCTGAGGCTGGAAGATCTGAGGGAGACATGCGTGTTTCCGCCGGGGCAACATCTTTATTCTGCAGATCATATTATAACAGCCCAGGCCGGTTGTGCGTCTCTCGGTCGACCTGGGCTGCGCAATCAATCATTTGCCTTTTTCGAGGCTCATTACGGTCAGCTGACCGTTGACCTTATCCGCCGTGAACTTCACGGCGTCACCTGCCTTTGCAGCCTTTAAGAGCGCAGTATCCGATGCTTTGAAAACCATGGTCATCGGATCCATCTGCAAGTTTGGAATGGCCTGATGATCGATCGTGATCTTGCCGGCGGCCTCATCAACCTTCGTCACGGTGCCGCTGACCTGCGGCAGGGACGCGGCCGGCTTTTCTGCAGCAGTCGTATCCGCCGCCTGATGCATCGCGGGGTCATGAGTATCACCTGCGCTCGCCACGCCCGGAGGTCCGGCGAGAAGCAAAGT
Source organism: Hyphomicrobium sp. (assembly GCF_019744875.1). GTDB lineage: Bacteria > Pseudomonadota > Alphaproteobacteria > Rhizobiales > Hyphomicrobiaceae > Hyphomicrobium_C. The sequence goes on from NZ_JAIETU010000019.1 coordinate 50,084, forward strand.
AGCAACGGCCAGTGCGTATCCGATTTTCATGTCTTGAACTCCTTCGTTTGAATTAATCGTGTTGCGTTCGATATTGATTTATTTGTCCGATACGACGACAACGCCCTTCATGCCGGCTTCGGAGTGGCCGGGAATAAGGCAGGCGAACTCGAAGGTTCCGGCCTTGGAGAATTTCCACACGATCTCTGCCGAGCCGCCGGGTTTCAAGCGGCGTCCGTTGGGATCGTCATGCTCCATCTCCGGGTTTTTCTGCATAGCGATGCGGTGCTTCGCATTCTTCTCGACGCTGTCGAGCATGAACTCGTGATCGAGCGCACCGCTATTGGTGATCACAAACTTGACCTGCTCACCGGTCTTCACGATCACTTCGTGCGGATCGTAGGCCATGGCGCCATTGCCTTCGGTCATGGCAATAGCGATGGTCCGCGCCGGCTTAGCAGGATCACCAGGCTCGCCCGCGTCGAAGGCTTTGTGCGTATGCCCGGTCTCTCCCGGCTCTGCCGCGACTATCGTAGCGGCAAACGGCAGAGCCAGGGTTGCTGCCATTAACAGCAGACACTTCGACTTCTTGATCCGCGTTCTCATAGAAATATCCCTCAACCAACTGCACCGATCGCGCCAAATGACGCTAAGGACCGCGCTCTACCGCTTTATGTCTCGATTGTTACAAATTGTTTCTTTGCAGCGTTTATCGCGTCCTTGCGACGACCGGTCTGTGAGCTCGCAAGGGGGACGGGCGATGCGTAACAGCCGGTTCAGAGGGGAGCATCGGCTGCAACCGGAAGCGAGGCGTTAGACAGCGGACGTGTGCCGCAAGCACCGCATCAGCGGCCGCACGGACCCGGTACCCCGTCGCTTGAAGGCGCTTAAGGTGATTGCGAACACACGCGAAACGGTAGGGACGAGATCCGCCAATCAACCTGGGCTCACGTGAGCAGCCTACGTGAGTAGAGATAATCAAGCAGGAGATGGCAGCTGAACAAGAACCGGAGATCAAACCGACACGGCAGCGTTCGCGGGAGCCTGCAAAAGCTTAACGTTGTGCCTGAAGTTCGCCTATTATCGCTCGCATCTGAGCAATTTCACTCTTCTGCGCGCTTATAATGCCGTTGCAGAGTTGTTGCACTTTCGGAACTTGAAGTTCGGCCTCTTCACACATGAGGATGGCGCCAGCATGATGCGGGATCATCGATTTTAAGAGCTGCTGATCGTCGATTGCGACTTGCTCACGGATTCCCAGCCAGAAACCAAGAAGCGCAATCAGCCCGACAGCAGACAAAGCAATATTCAGCTGGCTGTTAGGGTACATTGACCGCATCAGCCATAGCTCGATCAGCAGCATTGGCGCAGTCATCAGGCCAGCCATATAAAATTGGTTTATGTTCGGAACGACGTTCTCGAAAGTGTTGACCATCGCGTACATCAGCGTGAACATTGCCGCGAAAGAAATCAGAAGCATGAGTGCGAGACGCCAATACGGACTGCCAGTGTGGGCGCCATGGCCCGTCGCGTTGTCGCCGCTGCCAACCGCCGATCCATGCCGCGCAGTTCCGGTTTTTTGAGGAGGAGTGGTGGGATTGTGGGGCGTGTGTTGATCGCTCATGCGCGACAGCTCCTTACTCTCTAGCACTGACAATTGCACTTAGTGACCAGAATGCCCGCCCGGCTTGACAGCCTTCAATTCGATTTCCGAGGCGGGCGCGCCAGGTTCGGTCGTCGCCGCTGGTTCTGCCGGACCGCGAACGGGATTGGAAAGTTTTGACGGATCGCCCGTCCACTTGAAGGCGACGGTACCTTCCGGATTCTTGTACCAGCCGGGGTCCTTGTAGTCGTTGCGGTCAAGCCCCTCGCGTACTTTGACGACCGAAAACATGCCGCCCATCTCGACCGGGCCGAATTGAGCGAACCCCGTCATCATGGGCAACGTATTGTCCGGAAGCGGCATCTCCATCTCGCCCATGTCCGCCATGCCGGCGCCCCCCATCGGCATATAGCCTTTGACCATCTGGGACATACGCTTCTTAAGCTCGGATTGATCGACGCCGATGAAATTTCGCAACTCATGCCCCATAGCGTTCATCGTGTGGTGCGCCTTGTGGCAGTGGATCGCCCAGTCGCCCTCGTAGATCGCGTCGAATTCGTAGGCGCGCATTTGTCCAACGGCGCAATCGATTGTCACCTCAGGCCACCGGGCTTCGGGACGCACCCAGCCGCCGTCCGTGCAGGTGACCTCGAAATGATAGCCGTGCATGTGGATGGGATGGTTCGTCATCGTGAGATTCCCGAAGCGGACGCGCACGCGATCGCCCTTGCGTACGACAAGCGGGTCGATCCCAGGGAATACGCGGCTGTTCCAGCTCCACAGATTGAAGTTCAGCATTTCCGCAACGCGCGGGACATAAGAACCCGGATCGATATCATAGGCGTTCAGCAGGAACACAAAATCACGGTCGACACGCATGAACTTCGGGTCTTTGGGATGGACGACAAAGAACCCCATCATGCCCATGGCCATCTGGACCATCTCATCGGCGTGTGGGTGATACATGAATGTACCGGACTTCGCGATCTGCCATTCGTACACGTATGTCTCGCCCGGCTTGATGTGGGGTTGGCTCAATCCGCCAACGCCATCCATGCCGCTCGGCAGGATCTGCCCGTGCCAATGAATGGTCGTGTGCTCGGGGAGTTTGTTGGTAACAAAAATCCGCACCTTGTCGCCCTCCACCACCTCGATCGTCGGGCCGGGGGACTGACCGTTGTAGCCCCACAGGTGCGCTTTCATTCCGGGCGCCATCTCGCGCACGACCGGCTCAGCGACCAGATGGAATTCTTTCCATTCGCCATTGATCCGCGGTGGGAGTGTCCAGCCGTTCAGCGTTACGACCGGCTGATAGTCCGGTCCGCTCGCTGGAGCTACCGGAGCCTGAGTGGCCGGCGACCCTTGAAACTGCGCTTCTGGCACGGCAGCATGGGCCGACCGCCCGGTGAGCTTGGCCGCACCCAGCAGCGCAAGCCCGCCCGTCGCGGCCATCATGTCTCTACGAGATACCGTCATCTTGAACTCCTTTCGCGATGCCGTTATCCGCCCGAACCAGCGGCCACCGCTGTTGGTGCAACACCGCTCTCGCGTCCTCCGAGCACGGCGGTGTGCAAATCGACTTTGGCCAGCCAGAAATCGCGCCGCGCGGTCGCAGCCTGCACATTCGTGTCGATCCGGGCCCGGGCGTCCGCGAGCAACTGGAAGACATCGACAAGCATCCCATTGTAATTCAGCAGGGTTTGCTCGGTAATAATCTGGCGAAGCGGCAGGATCTCCCGCTCGTAGTGACGAACCACATCATACGTCCCGCGATAAGCCTGATAGGCCTGCCTTGCCTCGGACCGCACATTCACTGCTTTTTCGATCAAACGGTTGACGGCGCCCATATAGGTTTCTTCGGCACGTCGCGTCCGCACTTCGCCGAAGTCGTAGATTGGAATCTGGAAATCGACATCGAAGCCGCGCCAGCGAACTTTCTCGGTCCGCTGCGTTTCTGTGCGAACCAGCGTCGGGCCCGGTCCGAGCGCGTAGTCGATGTCCGTAACCTTGTTCTTTTCGATACGACGAATGCCCCGAACCTCCAGCACATCGATGAATCGAGTTGCGCGCGTGAGGCCGAATTCCTTGGCCAGGATAGCGATCTCCATACGTGCGATTTCTAGATCGATGCGGGAAACCACAGCCTCGGTTTCAATGTCGTCTTCAAATTTCGGTTTCGCGGGAAGGGCGGGCAGTTTATCCGGCAGATTATATTTGAGCTGAACCCCCCACAGACCAAGGCTCTGATTGAGCCGCTCCCGTTCCAGACGCTGTGTCAGGCGCGCCTGGGCCAATTGGCCGCCAACCTCAGCCGTGAAAGCGTGCTCGCGTGCTTGATCCAGCTTTGCCATGCCGCCTGTCTCGCCAAGCTTCTTGGCGAAATCAGACACGGTTTCGGCCGACGTTACAGCCTGTCGCAAGAGGACGACCTGCTCGTTTGCCGCCACTGCCCGATAGTAGCCGCGGCGCGCATCGGCCGCAATTTTGAGTGTCTCATCGACCGCGCGTTTTTGTGCCTGAAGGAAGCGATCTTCTGCTATCTCGCGCCGGCGTGGCAGGGTCAGAAGACCCAACACATTCTGCAGGATCTGCGCCTCAATCTCGATCGACGAGGGCTGGATGAGGCGCGACAAAGTGACGGTTGGCGAGGGCGGCAGGCTCGCCTCAACCATCATCGCTTCCGACACGCCGAGTTCGTTGTAGGCGGCTTGCAGTCCGCGGTTGTTCACAAGCGCGATTTGTACGGCCGCATCGGGCGTCATCGTGCGCGAGAGAAGCTCGGCCACGCGCGCCTCCGCCGCAGCGGCGTCATGCTCATCGTGAATTTTCGCGGCGGGTTGACCAATCGCCGCGGTCGAAAGGTCGCTCACAAGGCTCATGCCGCCATCAGGCGAGAACTGCGCGCAGCCTCCCGACACTACGATCGAACTTGAAGCCAACCCCATCATCAGTCTCTTCCAAACGCCACGATGCCTGCCCCAACCCATGAGCGATCCCCCGGTGGTCCGTAATATCGCGACGCCTTCCCCCGAAGGCCCACGTCGTCAACGAATCAGCTTCTTCAGTGTTGCATGCCTGGCATGGGCTCCATCGCTTCCGGCTGAGCCGGGGCTGGCGAAGGATCGGGCGTCGTTTTCGGCTGCTGCTGGTCGGGCGGTAGTGCGCCCGGTGGCGCCACCTGGCGATTGATCTGACCCCAAGGCCGCGGTTCAACAGGCCGATAGCTTTTGATACCCGCCGCAATCGATCGATAGGGTTGGGCCGGAACAGCAACGGGCTCATCAGGCATAGGACCGACCTGCGGCCACGCTGGTTCCCGTTCACCCCAGCCTGTGAGGCTCAGCAGCGCGAAAAAGGCAATCCACAGTCTGATCATGAGGAGGTCCTAGCTCTGCATGCGGTCGCCATGCCGTTAGAAAAAACAAGCTTGGACCGCACTCTAATCGGCGAAGACGATTCGCGGTGTTTCGCGTTTATTACAAAATATTTCAGTGGCACTCAGGCGAATTGCATCGCTGAAGATCGTGATAGGATCGAGCCCTGACGGCGGCGTTCCAAGCGGCCTTAAGCCAATCACCGGACGCAGCCCCCGCCCGCAGACGGTCATCGTGGATAGCCTTCCATGACCAGTAGAACAGCGATCACCATTGTTTTGCTACTCTCCATCAATACCCTGGATACACCGTGTGCTGGAGTGGAAACCGATATGCCAGCCGTCGAACCCTGGCATGGTGACTTCGCGGATCGCGATGCTCATTCCGCCTTTCACAACGATCGTGGCTTACGCTTCTATCAAACGGGACGCCTCGACAAAGCCATCGAGGAGTTAAGCACGGCCATCGAGGTGCAGCCGGCCGCATCGTTACCGTATTACAACCGCGGCAATGTTCATTTCCGGCAGCGGCAATTCGAGCGCGCTGTAGAGGACTACTCTCAAGCCCTACGCCGCAGCCCGGATCATGTCATGGCGATGGTCAACCGCGGCAGCGCCCTCTCAGCGCTTGGCCGCCTCGATGAGGCGCTCGCTGATTACAATGCTGCCTTTGCCCGGGAGCCAGACAACACCTACGTGCTCTTCAATCGCGGCTTCCTTCGCGGAAAGCGGAAAGAATACCGGGAAGCAATCGCAGACTTTACGCGCGTGATCGAGCGCGACCCCAACGATGGCGATGCCTATCGCATGAGAGCCGCTGCCTACGCATCCCTCGGGGATATGGCGAAGGCATTGCAGGACCGAGACACCGCCCTGAGGTTGGGGCCAGTCAAGAAGACCAACGCAAAATAACCGGCATTGCACTCAAGGTGATCGGGGAGTGCACGAGCGGTCAACCGCCTAATCGTTGACGAAATTGCTGCCGAAGCGGCGTTTCGCGTTCGATTGCTGCGCCAGCACGCCGAGATGTTCAAAATTATGTGTCTGGCCTCGAGCACCGGCTGTATCGGCATTTTCGATGGCCAAAGGAACGGAAAGCAAATGTCTGGGCCTCGTGCCCTTGATGAACGACCGGGTCACAACCATCGCACGCGATACCGACTCGCCGCCAAGCGGCAGGTCCCCCTTTGATTTGTCCTTTTTTTACCATCGGACACTGTTTGACGGCGGCCTCGGTCTTCCTCAATCATTTTGGAAGGCTCCCGTGCGACCTTCGGCCAAAAATGTAAAGGCCGAACCCATGAACGAGAACCGGCAAGCCGGAAGCCTCATCCCGGAAGACAACAGCTTCGGCGCGGTACGACTGGCTGCGGCTCTGGCCGTGGCTGTGAGCCATGCTGTCGAGATCACGGTCGGCCACCTGTCCTGGGACTATGTGCAACAGACCACCGGCTATACGCTTGGCCAGCACGCGGTGCATGTCTTCTTCATCTTGAGTGGCTTCCTGGTGACGGCAAGTCTCATGCGGACGTCGGACCTGACGCGGTTCGCTGTCGCGCGGGTGATGCGGATTTTCCCGGGGCTCATCGTGTGCGCGATTTTCACGGTGGCGGTGCTGGGACCGTTGATAACGGTTTGCCCGTTATCAAGCTATTTTGCCGACACGGGCATTCTGAAATACCTCGCAGAGACCACCCTGCTAATAACGGGACGGGCGGAACTGCCCGGTGTTTTCACCAGCAATCCGCTAGCCGGCCAGGTCAATAATTCGGTCTGGACGCTCAAGTATGAGGTGCTTTGCTATGCCGGTCTGGGGCTTGCATTCGCTGCGGGTATGCTGCGAACCGGATTTCGGAGCCAAGCCTGGCTGTGGCTGGCGATATTTGTGTTCGCCGCGTCTTATTTGCTTCCTGGCCTGATCGAAGCGAAGACCGGGCCCGACGTGATCCGCCGCTTCGGACTTTGTTTCGCGTTAGGCTCTGCGGCGTTTTTCGCCCGACACTACACGGGAAAGCTTTGGCTCGTGGTCATAAGCTTGGTCGCGCTGCTCGCATTCTGGTCGACGCCGCTCATGGTGCCAGTCATGGTCTGGTTTGAGGCCAGCGTGGTGTTCTGGCTCGCGAACCTGCGGTGCCCATCCTTGGCCAGGGTCACACTAAAGCATGATTTGTCGTACGGAATTTATCTCTATGGATGGCCGGTGTCCCAGGCGCTGGTGCAGCTTATGCCCAATGCTATGCCGGTCCAGATAGCCGCCCTTACGCTCCTCATTCTGGTCCCCCTTGCTGCCGCTTCATGGCATTTGGTCGAGAAGCCGGCCCAGCGTCTTGGGCATAAGCTGGCGCGACCGCGACCGTCTGGCGCATGGGCGAGGGCGCGCGTGGGGTGGCCGGCACTTCCGACCGCAGCAAACGTAAAGCAAACATAACACGCGGGGACCGGGAACCGGAATTCACGTGCTCAAAGACGGACAACTTTAGACGCGGCTGTTCCGAAGCCGCAGTGCGTTTGCCACGACGCTGACAGAAGACAGCGCCATGGCTGCTGCGGCAATGATAGGAGACAGCAGAATGCCGAATGCCGGATAGAGAACGCCCGCGGCAACCGGAACGCCGGCAGCGTTATAGACGAAGGCGAAGAAAAGGTTCTGGCGGATGTTCGCCATGGTCGCGGCCGAGAGATGCCGCGCGCGCACGATGCCATTGAGATCGCCCTTGAGGAGGGTCACGCCCGCGCTTTCCATAGCAACATCTGTTCCCGTGCCCATGGCAATGCCGACATCGGCGGCCGCCAGAGCGGGAGCGTCATTGATGCCATCGCCCGCCATGGCGACTACGCGCCCCTCTCGGCGCAGACGTTCGACGATCTTGCCCTTGTCTTCGGGCAGGACTTCCGCTTCCACATCGGCGATACCGAGCTTCTCGGCAACGGCCTTCGCCGTCGTCGCGTTATCCCCTGTCAGCATGATGACGCGGATGCCGGCATCTTTGAGCGCTGAGACGGCTTCCGGCGTCGTTGCCTTCACGGGATCGGCGATGGCCAGAATGCCAACGGCTTTCCCATCGATAGCGACAAAGATGGCTGTGGCACCATCCCTGCGGAGTTCGTCAGCCGCATCGTCAAGCTCTCGCGTTTCGATCTTTGCCTGTTCCATGATGCGGACATTGCCGATGACGATGCGTTTGCCATCCACGAGGCCAGTGACCCCCTTGCCGACCGGAGAGTCGAATTCCGAAACAGCGGAGAGTTCCAGTCCTCGCTCCTTTGCGGATCGGACGATGGCTGCGGCAAGCGGGTGCTCACTGGCAATTTCGAGACTGGCAGCCAGGCGCAGAAGTTGGTTCTCCTCGATGCCGGACGTTGTGCGAATGGCGACCACGCTCGGCCTGCCTTCTGTTAGCGTGCCGGTCTTGTCGATGACGAGCGTGTCGACTTTCTCCATGCGTTCGATGGCCTCGGCGTTTTTGATCAGAACGCCCGACTGAGCGCCGCGTCCGACGCCGACCATGATCGACATGGGCGTTGCGAGGCCAAGCGCGCAGGGGCAGGCGATGATGAGCACCGAGACGGCGGCGATCAGGCCGTAAGTGAAGCGCGGCTCGGGTCCAAATAGGCCCCAGGCGGCGAACGCCAGCAGCGCAATGGCGATGACGGCCGGGACAAACCACCCGGAGACTTGATCGGCGAGCTTTTGAATAGGAGCGCGGCTTCGCTGTGCTTGCGCCACCATTTGCACGATCTGAGCGAGCATGGTTTCGCGGCCAACCTTGTCGGCGCGCATGATGAAAGCGCCTGACTGGTTCATCGTGCCGCCAATGACCTTATCGCCTGCGGTTTTCGTGAGCGGCATGGACTCGCCGGTCACCATCGACTCATCGATGGCGCTGCGCCCCTCCAAAATTTCACCATCGACCGGCACGCGCTCACCCGGACGCACGCGGAGGTGATCTCCGACCTGAACGACATCAAGGCCGACATCGGATTCCGACCCGTCAGCAGCAATGCGGCGCGCAGATTTCGGAGCGAGGTCGAGGAGTGCGCGGATAGCGCCGCTTGTTTGCTCGCGTGCCTTCAGTTCCAATACCTGTCCGAGGAGCACCAGAACCGTGATGACGGCAGCGGCCTCGAAATAAACTGGTACAGCGCCATCCCCCATCCGCATGGAGGCAGGGAACAGGTCAGGAAATGCGGTTGCGATGACGCTATAGACCCAGGCGACGCCGGTTCCCATGGCGATCAGCGTGAACATATTGAGGTTGCGTGTCTTGAGCGATGCCCAACCGCGCTCGAAGAACGGCCAACCGGCCCACAGCACAACCGGTGTGGCGAGAAACAGCTGTAGCCAGTTGGATGTCGACGAGCCGATCCATTGATGCAGCCCGGTCAAATGCCCTCCCATTTCGAGCGCGAAAACCGGAAGGGTCAGCGCAAGACCGATCCAGAACCGTCGCGTCATGTCGGCCAGCTCAGGATTGGGTGCCGTATCCGCGCTGACAGTCTCCGGTTCGAGAGCCATGCCGCAGATCGGGCAGAAGCCCGGACCCGGCTGGCGCACTTCGGGGTGCATCGGGCATGTATAGATAGCGCCCTCGACAGCAGGCGGCGGGATTTGATCCCCAAGGTACTTGGCCGGGCTGGCTTCGAACTTGGACTTGCAGCCCGCCGAGCAGAAATAAAACGGATGCCCCTCATGCAATGCGCGGTGCTGCGCCGTGTGAGGATCAACGGTCATGCCGCAGACAGGATCCCGGATGACATTTGGCGACGACGCGGGCTGCGCGTGGTCTTGATGACCGCCATGATCATGCGAGCAACAGGATGATTTCTGTTGGGAGCGTTTATCAGAAGAACTAGCCATAACAACCTCATTACAATAGAACCCCCGGGGGGTATTCGCTTGACACCTACACCCCATAGGGGTATAAGTCAAGAATGGAAAGAGAGACGAGCGAGCTGTGTCTCAAGCGGCTGACAAAGATCGAGGGCCAAGTGCGCGGCATTTCGCGCATGGTTCAAGAGAAGCGTTACTGCATTGACATCATAACGCAGATCTCAGCGGTTCGTGCTGCCCTGAGGAAGGTCGAGGAGGCCGTTCTCAAGGATCATGTCGGGCATTGCGTCGAACATGCCATCGCAAGCGGAAATGCCACCGAGCAGCGTAAAAAAGTAGCTGAACTGATGGAGGTCTTGGCCCGTTCGGACAGATAAACGATTAGAGTGAGTGTACACGCGTATTCTGGTACTTGATTAAGTGACATTAACTGAGAGGACGAGGCGTGAGCCTAAGGCTGGCAATCAAGGGATTTATCGTGGTGGTGGCCGTTATGTTCGGCACCATGGCGAACGCCTTTGCCCATGGCGGCCACGCTCACGCGCAGATGTCACCCACCTCAGTAGTGGCCGCAACCCGTGGAGCACCAGTAACGGCGCCAGCTGAGGCTCAGATATCCGCCGCGATTTTAAAAGTTTCATCCACCAAAACGCATGCACCCGTTGACCTTGATCAGGCGGCAAAGCCGGCGCGATCGCATCCGGACGGGGCGATCTGTGCGACGGGCGCCTGCTGCTGTCAGGGCGCATCTTCGTGCGGAGCGAGCGGGCATTGCGGTGCCTCCATGCTTCCCGGCCAATCCGATTGGACACACAATCTCGGCAACCACATGCGCTATTATTTGGCGCGGTTGGGCCGGGTGTTGCCCGACGTCGTTATCGGTCTCGATCGACCGCCTAAGGTCTGATTGCTGCTCTGCTGCGGCAGGGCTTGTGCGCCGCTTGGTCCGCCGTCTGCGGTCCGGCGCCCCCATTCCTCGATTTAACATTTTGCGGCTCCGTGACCTCGGTCACTGACCGCCAGCCTCTCCGATCCGCGCCCGTGGCTTTATAGCCCCGCATGTCGGACGGTGAGCTGAACCGTCAAACGAAAGGAGTTCAGTCATGGGACTCGTCAAAATTTGTGCTGTTGCGCGGTTGCGAGCGAACCGCGTCGCCATCCTCGCCTCAGGTCTGATGCTGGCGGCCACTCAAGCCTCCGCTCACATCATGCCTTGGCGTGAGGGGGTTTCGCGGCAAACCGGCTTCGGCACTTGCGCCAAAGGTCCGTGCCTCAAGCGCACGGATTTCAGCAAAAGCGTTCCGCACGTCCACCTCGCCGTAAACGGGCGAGACAGCGTTGTGCTGTGCACGGGCCTACAGCGAAAGCCGAGCGCGTGCGCGACAAGCGCGCGGCACCCGTAAACGCAAAAATCAAAGTCAAACTTACTCACCGAAAGGACATTACGATGAAAACTAGAACACTCCTCCTCGCAGCGGCCCTGCTGTTTGCGCCTGCCGCAGCTAACGCCGAAGACGGCTGCTGCAAGACTATGGGCAAAGGCGGCGACATGAACTGTATGCAAAAGATGGCGGATGCCGGTGGCTCACACGACATGCATGGCATGCACGACATGAAAGCCGCAGAAGCCCCGAAAAGCGAAGCCGCAGCGGCCTTCGCAGCCGTCAACGCGAAGATGCACAAGGACATGAGCATGGAGATGACCGGCGATGCCGATGTCGACTTCATGAACGGCATGATCCCGCATCATCAAGGCGCGATCGACATGGCCAATGTGCTTCTGAAGTACGGCAATGACCCCGTTACACAGAAGCTCGCCGAGGACATCATCAAGGCGCAGGAAAGCGAGATCGCCATGATGAAAGACTGGCTCGCTAAGCGTCAGAAATAACAAAGCAAGGCGAGAGCGAGGATTCGGTCATGATGAAAAACATAAACACAATCGAACGCGGACGCAGTGCCGTAAAGGCATTGGCCGCGTTACTATTCATCGCAGCCCTATCGCTCGCTCCGACCTTTGCTTTCGCTCATGGCGACGAGGATCACGGCGATGAAAAACCCGCTGTGGCTTCATCGTCAGGGCCGCGCATCGATGCGCATTCCAACGATTTCGAGCTGGTCGGCATCCCAACTGCGCGGGATGGCGGCAAGCTCATCGTCTATCTGACTGAGTTCTGGTCGAACGAAGGCGTGACCGGGGCTTCGATCGAGATGACGCGCGGCGATGAAACGATCACCGCAACGGGCTCCAAGGGCGCCTATGAGTTCAAAGCTCCATGGGTGATCACGCCCGGTCACTACGACCTTACCTTCTCGATCTCAGCGGGTGACAAGTCCGACCTCTTGATTGGACGCCTCGATATCCCTTCCCCGCCGCCAGTTGAAGCGTCCCATGACAGCGTGTGGGACCACATCGTCCCGCACGGAACGCAATTGCCCGACATTCCGCTTTGGATGCTGGCCGGGAGCCTGGGATTTGTAGTGCTCCTCTCCCTGCTGGCGCTCAAAGGCCCGCGTTCCATACGCACTGCCGTTTTGGTGGTAGCCGCAGCGTCCGGCCTCAGCACTGTCGCTATGGCCGCCGTTGTTCTGACCAATGGTGTGGGGGGCGCTAGTGACGGAGGTGTCACAGCTCAGGCCGTTCTCGACCTGCCCGAAAGCTCACGGCGAACGGAAGATGGCGCGGTATTCGTGCCGAAGCCCACACAGAGACTGCTTGGCATTGCGACAATCAAGACCGCCAAAACGGAAACGATTCAAAAATCAGTTCGCCTGATTGGCCAAGTCATTCCAGACCCCAATCGCAGCGGCGTCGTGCAGTCCTTGCTCGCCGGCCGGATTGAACCGCCGGAAGGCGGCTTCCCGGTCACAGGTGCCTTAGTGAAAAAGGGGGATGTGCTGGGTTATCTGGTTCCTGCCGTCGCGGTCGTTGACCAAAGCGACATTACCCAAACGCAAGGCGATCTCGACAAGCAAATTGCGCTCCTGGAAGCCAAGCTCAAGCGGATCGAGCCTTTGAGTGGTCGCGCAGTGCCCGCCAGCCAGATCGTCGATACGAAGATCGAGCTCGATATCATCCGCAAGCGGCGCGCCGCCATCAATCCGGTTCTGAAGGACCGCGAGGAATTGCGCGCTCCGGCTGATGGCATTCTCGCTCAAGCGAACGTCACGGCGGGTCAGGTGGTCGAAGCGCAATCCCTGCTGTTTCAAATCGTAGACCCAGCCAATCTCTGGATCGAAGCCCTGGCGTTTGACGCCGCGACCGCTGCGAGCATCGAGAAATCGGGCAAGGACGCCCTCGCCCAGACGGCAGACGGGCGCAAAGTATCGATCTCCTTTGCCGGGCGTTCACCGGCGCTCCGCCAGCAGGCCGTGCCACTACGGTTTAAGCTGAAGGGCGAAGGCGCGCCATTGAGCGTGGGCGAATCCGTCACGGTTCATGTCGCAATTGACGAGGCCGTATCCGCCGTTGCATTGCCCCGCTCGAGCGTTGTGCGCAGTTCAAACGGACAGTCCGTTGTCTGGGCGCATGTGGAGGCGGAGCGATTTGAGGCGCGCGTCGTCAAAACATCGCCGATCGATACCGAGCGCGTTGGCGTCACGGCCGGGCTTGATCCGGGCGCGCGCGTAGTGAAGCGCGGGGCCGAACTCATCAATCAGGTCCGGTGAGGAGGCAAAGATGTTCAATTTTCTCGTCAAGACCAGCCTCAACAACCGCCTGATCGTACTTGCGGCGGCGGCCTTGCTCGTCGTTTGGGGCACTCTCGCATTGCGCACGCTACCAGTTGATGTGTTCCCGGACCTGAATAAACCGACCGTCACCATCATGACCGAGGCGGAAGGGCTGGCGCCGCCGGAAGTCGAGCAGCTCGTCGGCTATCCGATCGAAACGGCCTTGAACGGCATTCCCGGCGTGACGCGCGTGCGATCGGTGGCAGGAATTGGCCTTTCCATCGTGTACGCTGAGTTCGATTGGGGCACGGATATCTACCGCAACCGCCAGCAAGTGGCCGAACGGCTCGCAAGTATTGCATCGCAGCTCCCATCCGGCATCGCCCCGCAGATGGGCCCCGTGTCCTCCATCATGGGCGAAATCATGCTGATTGCCGTCACGGGGGGCGATAAGGCTGATCCAATGACCGTGCGCGAGACGGCGGACTTCGTCATCCGGCCGCGCTTGCTGTCTATCTCCGGCATCAGTCAGGTCATCCCGATCGGCGGCCAGGTTCGCCAGTTTCGCGTAACGCCCAACATAGCGGCCCTCGCGTCCCTCGACATCGCGGTGGAAGACATCGAGCGCGCGATCCGCGCCTTCGGCGCCAACACGGGCGGCGGGTTCGTCGATCAGCACGACCGCGAGTTTCTGATCCGGAATCTCGGGCGCACGACCGACCTTGAAGACTTGCGCAGTGTGGTTGTGGCCACGAAGCAGGATCAACCCGTTTTCCTGCGCCAGGTGGCGGAAGTCGCCTACGCGGCGCGCGTTAAGCGCGGCGATGCTGGCTTCAACGGCGCACCGGCCGTCATTATCTCAGTTCAGAAGCAGCCCGGCGCCGATACCGTCAAACTGACCGGTGAGGTCGAGTCGGCACTGGCTGAAATCGGCAAGAACCTGAGCAATGGCGTCACAGTCGATCAGATTTTATTCCGGCAGGCGGATTTCATCACGACCTCCGTCGGCAATGTCAAAAACGTGCTGATGGAAGCGGCCATCGTTGTGGCCGTGATCCTGTTCCTGTTTTTGCTGAATGTGCGGACGACCCTGATATCGCTGACCGCGATTCCGCTCTCGCTTCTGATCACGGTTCTGATCTTCAAGGCCTTCGGCTTGTCGATCAACACGATGACGCTGGGCGGCCTTGCAATTGCCATCGGCGAGCTGGTCGATGATGCGGTCGTCGACGTCGAGAACATCTTCCGGCGCTTGCGGGAGAACCGCGCCAAGGCCAAGCCAAGACCCTTGCTCCAGGTGGTGGCCGACGCCAGCATCGAGGTTCGCTCCGGCATCGTCTATGCGACCTTCATCATTGTGCTGGTGTTTATTCCGCTCTTTGCCCTCTCGGGCATCGAAGGACGGCTCTTCGCCCCGCTCGGCGTGGCCTACATTGTCTCGATCCTGGCGAGCTTGGTGGTCTCCATCACAATTACGCCCGTCCTAGCCTCCTATTTTCTGGGCGGAGCCAAGCAGCTCGACCATCACGACGGGGCGATGTTGCGGGTCCTGAAGCGCGGCAACGAGCGTCTGCTGCATTGGGCCTTCCGGCATGCAAAAGCGATCATTGCAACCATCGCTGTCGCGGTTCTTATCGCCGGTGCGGCGGCCTCCGCCCTGCCGCGCGCGTTCCTGCCCTCGTTCAACGAGGGCACGCTCACGATTAGCATGACCTTCAATCCGGGCATCTCGCTCGAAGAAAGCGACCGGATCGGGCTGATTGCGGAAAAGCTCCTGACTGAAGTGCCGGAAGTCAAAACTGCAGGACGTCGGACGGGCCGCGCCGAACTCGACGAGCATGCCGAAGGCGTGCATTCGAGCGAAATCGACGTCGATCTGGAAAAATCGGAGCGCACGCGCGAAGCCATCCTCTCCGACGTGCGCGCGAAACTCACCGTGCTTCCGGCGACCATCAATGTCGGCCAGCCGATCTCGCACAGGCTTGACCACCTCCTCTCCGGCGTTCGGGCGGAAATCGCTCTCAAGATCTATGGTGATGACATCGACACGCTGCGCAGTCTTGCGGAAACGTTGCGCTCGAAGCTGTCCGGTATCGACGGTCTGGTCGATCTTCAGACCGAAAAGCAGGTTCTTATCCCGCAGCTTGAAATCCGCGTCGACCCAGACCGGGCGGCTCTGTTTGGCGTCACCCCTGCGGCCGTCACGGAAGCGCTTGAAAGCCTTTCCAACGGCCGCACCGTCTCCACCGTCATCGACGGGGCCAAGCGCTTCGATGTGGTAATGCGGCTGTCCGAGGCCGACCGCACGACGGCAGGCTTGAGCGAGCTTCTGATCGAGACCCCTAGGGGCCGGGTCCCCCTCAACCGGATCGCTACCGTCGAGGAAACCGAAGGGCCCAACCAGATCGCGCGTGAAAATGGTCGCCGCCGGATTGTCGTGCTCGCCAATACCGATGGCTCCGACATGGCGGGGATTGTCACACGCATCCGCGAGGTCATCGCGGCCACGCCATTGCCGAGTGGCTATTCGACAAGTCTTGAGGGGACGTTCCAGGCGCAGGAAGAGGCCTCGCAGCTCATCCTGGGCCTGTCGCTGATCTCGCTCGCCTCGATCTTCATCGTCCTCTACAGCCGCTATCGCTCAGCCGTTCTCGCGCTCATCATTATGGGCAACGTGCCGCTCGCCTTTATAGGAAGCGTCTTAGCCCTGTGGATCGCGGACCAGCCACTATCCGTCGCCTCGATGATCGGCTTCATCACGCTGACAGGCATCAGCGCGCGCAACGGTATTCTGAAAATAAGTCACTACATCAATCTTGTGCTGCATGAGAGCGAAAGCTTCGGTGAGAAGCTTGTCGTGCGCGGGAGTTTGGAGCGGCTGACGCCGGTCCTGATGACCGCTCTATCGGCGGGTATGGCGCTGGTTCCTTTGCTCTACGGAGCAGACGCACCGGGCAAGGAAATTCTGCACCCGGTCGCCGTCACGATTTTCGGCGGCCTCATCAGCGCAACGCTGCTCGATACCATACTGACCCCGATCCTGTTCCTGAAATTTGGTGCGCCCGCCGTGAAGCGGCTCGCCGAAAGCCGTCCGCCTGTGGCGAGCGGAGAAATCGTAGAAGCCTACTAACCCAAAGGACAATACTCATGAAAATAGTATCGAAACTGACACCCTGGCTTCTCGCCGCTGCGCTGGCTGTAACGCTTCCACTTGGAGCAACGGCCCATGAGGCGACCAAAGGCCCGAATGGCGGCGCACTCATCGACGTCGAGGGTCATCACGTCGAGTTTGTACCCTCAGCGGGAGAGCTGGCCTTTTATCTGACAGGTGAGAAAGACGCGCCGATAGCGTCGGCGGGCGCAAAAATGAAGGCCATCGTCCAGGATCAGGGCAAGACAGCGCAAATAGATTTGGCCCCCGCCGAACCGAACAAGCTGGTCGGCAAGTTAGCAACACCACTTTCTCCGGGTGCGAAGGTTGTCGTGACGGGCACACTGGCAGATGGGCACAACCTGCAGGCACGGTTCGAGACCCCATGATCTCTCAAACGGCGAAATCGCCTATCGTCGTTTTACTGATCGCTGGAGGCCCGCTCGGCAATTGTGTCGCAAACCGCCTTGCCGAGCGGTTCAAAAACTTGACCGTTATTCAAGAAGAGCCCGAACGGAAATGGGATATCGTGCGTCGACGAGCGCGGTTTCTGGGCTGGGGGGCTGCGATCGGCCAGGCAGCGTTCGGCGTCGTCTACAAGCTCGGCGAGTCAAAGCACAAACTACGGCGTCAACGCGTGCTTTCCGACGCTGGATTGTTGCCTACGTTGCGACCCGATTTGAATGTACAGCACGTGTCATCGGTTAACGGACCCGACTGCCAGGCTTTGCTTACAAATCTCGCAGTCTACGGAACTCGATTAATTAAACCCAAACTTATGGAAAAAGTCGCGGCACCCTTTATCAACTACCACGCCGGCATAACCCCCAAATATCGCGGCCAGCATCCTGCCTACTGGGCGCTGGCCGCCGCGGATCGAAGCCGGGCAGGCGTAACTATTCACCTGGTCGATGACGGCGTCGATACAGGAAAAGTTCTTGCTCAGAGAACGGTCAGGTTCTCGGAGCAAGACACCATATGGACGTACCAATGGGTACAGCTCGCCGAGGCGCTGCCGCTGCTTGAGGATGCCATTGATAACTGGGCGGCCGCCCATGAGACGGTCACTGAAACCGACGTTTCGTCGCAGCTGTACTTTCCGCCAACAATATGGACGTATGTTCGCAATGGTCTGCGCAGCGGCGTCTGGTAGCTACATCATCGCGTGAGCGGTTGCCCAAACTGCCGGAACTCGCGCAGCAGAGACTCAATGATGGCGCATCAATTTTTCTCAGTTGACCACATCTTGAGTTCGCTGATTTCGCGTTTTTGGTCGGCGATCATCTTTTCGGCCATTGCCTTGAGCTTAGGATCCTTCCCGCTCGTGACGTACGTTTGCGCCATCTCGATCGCGGCCTGGTGGTGGATCGACATCATCATCGCGAAGTGAGCGTCCGGATCGCCGCTTGGCTTCATGGCGTCCATCTTTTTATTCATGGACTGCATTGCCTGTTCGTATCCGCCGCTTGCATCCCGACCCATGGTATGATCTTCGGCTGCATAGGCCAAAGAGATGGACGAAAGCAGAGCCGCGGCGAGAATTGTTTTTTTCATGATTTGTTCCTTTGAGTACGTTGCTACTCAACCTACTCTTGGGCGAGACATAAGTTCCAACAGTGGACTTGTACCGATTGGACTTGTACCGGATGCCTAGCCCAGACAGATCACGCTTAGGCGCATTACTCAGTTGCGTAGACCGGGGCGGGCTCTCCACCGCCGGTAATGGAGAGAATTTCGAAGGGTGCTGCCTTCTCCCCGCTCATGCCGGGCGAACCTTCCGGCATCCCCGGCAACGAAATGCCCTTGATGGCCGGCTTTTCGGAAAGCAAGCGCTTGATCGCTCCGACGGGCACATGGCCTTCGATCGCGTAGCCGTCGATGACCGTAGTATGGCAGCCCTCGAGATCGTCGCGCACGCCAAACCTGTGCTTGATCACGGTCATGTTGGGAAGCGCATAAACTGTCACGCTAAACCCGTTGGCGTTGAGATAGTCGGCATACTTGTCGCAACATGTGCATCCCGCGTTCTTGAAAAGGGTGGCCGGGATTTTGTCCTCGGCAACAGCGCTTGTTGCGAGCACGACGAAGAAGGCGAAGGCAAGCGTTTGTCTGATCATGTTGCTACGCTCCTGTACTGACGTTGGACTCAGGGCTCCAATCCCAGAGTCTGGATGACATCGGACCGGCCGCGCTCGACGGCGACGCGGGCAGAAGCCCGCGTCAGATCGGCCTCGTAAAGCTGCAGCCGCGCGCGGATGACGTCGTTGAACGTCGTTTGACCGGTCTGTTGCGCGTCCTCGGTCAGCTTCAAGACAGCCGCGAGATCGGCACGGCGGGCTTCGAGCCCGGAGAGCTGCTTTCGGGCCCCATCAAGCCTGGCGCGAGCTTGAGCGACATCGCCCCCGACCTCCCGCTCGGCAAGAGCAAGCTCCTCCTGGGCTACGACGACCTCGGCGGCGGCCGCGGCCCGTTTGGGTTCATTGACCGCGTCATAGGAGAAGGGAATCTTGAAACGGACACCCAGCGAGGTGACGTTCGGCTCGGCCGAGGTATCGGTGTTGTTATTGGCAAAGGCACTGAGCTCGGGGCGCTCGCGATCCACGGTCCAGGTGAGCTGCTCGTCCGCGAGCGCTTTCTCGGTGGCGGCGCGGCGTAGGACGATGCGTGGGTGATTGGCTGGGGTCGCACCGCTCCTCTCGCTCTCTCCAAAGCCCGCGGGTGCCTCGAAGCCGGTCAGCACGCCGAACGCGATCCGCGCCTGATTGAGCTCGCTGCGTATTCCGTCCAGAGAGACTTCGGCATCGCGCGCGTCCGCGTCGGCGAGCTTGGTCTCCACCAACTCGACCTGACCGGCCCCGGCCTGCTCGCGCAAACTCTTGGCAAGAGTTGCGGCCGTCGACCGCCGGCGTTCGGCGACTGCGACCCTCTCTCGGGCTTCCGCGACCATCCAGTAGGTCTCCCGTACGCGCTTTGCGACCTCGAGCCTTCTAGCTCGGATCTCAGCTTCCAGCCGCTCGCCTTCGGTCAGGGCTGCCGCCAGGCTCGCACCCCGCTCACCGCGCAGCCAGATCGGGATACCGAATTCCGCTTCGTACTCACGCGTGCCGCGGTCGTGGGTCAGTGCATCGGTGCGGTGCATGACGGTGGCCCAGGGACCGCCGGGCAACAGAGCATCAGCAGCACGTGTGCGGGCATCGATTTCGGCTCTACGGGCAACGAGGGCCGGGATTTCTGGGGTGCGCAGGCAAGCCGCCTCGAAGGCCGCCCTCAATTCGGAGGCTTGTGCCGCCGAGGCGAGTCCGAACGTCACCGCCGCCGTCATCAGAAGCATCGCGATGCGCATGCCACTATCCCCCATCTTCGACTGTTCGAAGCGACCAACCTGCATCCCTTCCGCAGCGGCGACCCAAGAAAAACGAATCAGTGCCCAATCATAGGCAACCCTGATTGGGTGTCGCCGGCGCTCACGTCTTACCCAACGCCTCATCATGCTACGCCCTCAGCTTGCGCGACCTCAGGGGTGGCCGTCCTGGGCAGGCGGTAGCCCTTGACCAGGGCGTAGATGGCCGGAATGACCAAGAGGGTGAGCACGGTCGAGGACACCATGCCGCCGATCATGGGCACGGCGATGCGCTGCATAACCTCGGAGCCGGTGCCGTGGCTCCACAGAATCGGCAAGAGGCCGGCCATGATGGCGATCACGGTCATCATCTTGGGCCGCACGCGCTCGACCGCGCCCTCCATGATGGCGTCGTAGAGATCGGAGCGTGTCAACGCTCGGCCCGATAAGACGGCTTGGTCGCGTTTATGCTGCCAGGCGTGGTCCAGATAAATCAGCATAATCACGCCGGTTTCGGCGGCGACTCCGGCCAGTGCAATGAAGCCGACCGCCACCGCGACGCTCAGATTGAAATTGAGCCACCACATCAGCCAGAGGCCGCCAACAAGGGCGAACGGCAGCGAGAGCATGACGATCAGCGTCTCGGTCACGCGCTGAAAATTAAGGTAGAGCAGCAGGAGGATAATCACGAGCGTCAGCGGCACGACGATCATAAGCCGCGCCTTGGCGCGCTCGTAGTATTCGAACTGACCGCTCCACACCGCACGGTAG
>NZ_JAIETU010000015.1 GCF_019744875.1 Hyphomicrobium sp.
CGGCGGCGGCTTCCTCGGACGCGGCTTCGGCTACGACTTCGGCAGGCGCTTCCTCTGCAGCGGGTGCTGCTTCGGCGACGGCTTCCTCGGATGCGGCGTCGGCGGCGACTTCAGCAGGTGCTTCCTCTGCAGCGGGTGCTGCTTCGGCGGCGGCTTCCTCGGATGCGGCTTCGGCTACGACTTCGGCGGGAGCGTCGGCAGCGGCGGGCGCCGCCTCAGACGTGGCCTCGGCCGCGACTTCCGCAGCAGGGGCCTCCTCGGAGGCTTCCGAAGCTGCTTCCACAGCCGCGGGTGCTTCCGCTCCTTCGCCGTCACCAGCCGGTGCAGCTTCTTCGGCAGCCGGTTCTTCGGCGGCCGCTTCCATCACGGGAGCTTCCTCAGCGACCGCTTCGACTGCGGCTTCGACAGCCGGTTCCTCAGCGGCAGCCTCGGCCGCGACTTCAACGGCGGCTTCCTCGGCGGCCGCTTCTTCCGCAGGCGCTTCCTCGGCCGCGGCCTCGGCAGCAACCTCAATCTCCGCTTCGGCAGCCGGCTCTTCAGCGGCAGCTTCGGCAACAGCTTCAACTTCCGGGAACGGCTCAGTCAGGGCCGTTCCGCACGCCGCGATGGCATCGGCGGATGCTTCTGGCTGCCTGGCCTCCGCCACGGGGGCGGGAGCGGGTGCGACAGCAGGTGCACCCTCGATGAACTCACTCATTTCTCTTGCAAGCTGAACGATCGAGTCGGCCTTGCAGCCGAGCTCCATCGCCATCCGCAAGCAGGCAAAGCGCTGCTCTTGGAGGTTCATGAGAACTCCATTTTTTGGGGTTTGCTATGGGCGTGGCGTTGCTTGGTGCGATGCAAACAACGCAGCCATCATACTGCTTCGTTTATCTTGCGGCTATACTTAGACGACTGAAAAGGCACAATATTTCCAAGTAAAATTGCGACAACAAATGAACTCGGCAATTCGAGCGCGCGGCGATCGGGTTAAGGCGTTTGGGTGAATCAACTTGTGAAGGCCGGACTCATTTGGAGCCCGGTTTACGGGCTCAAAAACGCGCCGGACTAGGTAGTTTCACGGTGGCCCGCAGAGCCTCCCGCACCCGGCCCCGCGGCCGGCGCACATCAATGCGGTGCGCGACATAAACCGCGCGCCAAAGGGAGTCTCGCCTCGCGGACGACGCGCATGCTAGACAGCGCCACACATCTTCAACCCTGCCTCCGGCCCCGGCTCCTTCGATCAGCGCATTGTCCATGTCCCACCCCGCCGCAACCACCGACGCCTCTCACGCCCGTCCCGAGTGGACGAACGCGCGCCGGATCGTCGTGAAGATCGGCTCGGCGCTGCTGGCTGACCGCGACACGGGCACGCTCAAGTCCGAATGGCTGGCGTCGCTCGTCGCCGACGTGGCGGAGCTGGTGCGCCAGGGACGCGACGTGGTGCTGGTGTCATCCGGCTCGATCGCGCTTGGACGGCACAAGCTCGGCCTGCCGAAGGGACCGCTCGCGCTCGAGCAGTCGCAGGCGGCGGCGGCCGTTGGGCAGATCAGCCTCGCGCACGCCTACCAGGAGCTGGCCGCCCAGAGCGGGCTGACGGTGGCGCAGATCCTGCTGACGCTCGGCGACACGGAGGAGCGGCGGCGCTACCTCAACGCGCGCCACACCATCGAAACGCTGCTCGGGCTCAAGGCCATCCCGGTCGTCAACGAGAACGACACGGTCGCCACCGCCGAGATCAAGTACGGCGACAACGACCGCCTGTCGGCGCGCGTGGCCGGCATGGTGTCGGCCGATTGCCTCGTGCTGCTGTCCGACATCGACGGGCTCTACACGGCGCCGCCGAACGACAACCCCGACGCGCGCCACATTCCGCTCGTGACCGAGATCACGGGCGAGATCGAGGCCATGGCGGGCGACGCGGGCACGGAGCTCTCCAAGGGCGGCATGAAGACCAAGGTGCAGGCCGGGCGGATCGCGCTCGGGGCCGGCACGAACATGGTGATCACGACGGGGAAGGTGCTGCATCCGCTGCGCGCCATCACGAACGGCTGCAAGGTGACGTGGTTCCTGGCCAAGCAGGACCCGGTGACGGCGCGCAAGCGCTGGATCGCCGGGCAGCTCGAAGCGCGCGGTACACTGCACATCGACGCGGGCGCGGAAAAAGCGCTCGTGGCGGGCAAGAGCCTGCTGGCGGCGGGCGTGCGACGGGTGGAAGGCAGCTTCGAGCGCGGCGATGCGGTGGTGATCCGTGCACCCGACGGGCGCGAGCTCGGGCGAGGCCTGTCGGCCTACGCGCATGGGGAAGCGATGCTCATTCTCGGCCACAAGTCTTCCGAGTTCGCCGAAATCCTGGGGTTCGAGGGTGGGCCAGAGCTGATCCACCGCAACGACATGGCGCTGCATCGCTAGCTCCTGTCGTGCGACCTGCCGGAAACCCGGCCCCAACTCCATTGACGTCAGCCCTCAGCGACCCGAAGTATACGAGCCATGCAGAAAGCAACCGACATTGACGGCGGAACAGATGCGCTGATGCGCGCCATCGGCACGAACGCGCGCAAGGCCTCGCATGTGCTGGCGCTGGCGCCGCGGGCGGCCAAGGATGCCGCCCTTCTGAATGCCGCCAAGGCGCTGCGCCGCGACCGCCAGAAGATCCTCGACGCGAACGCGAAGGATGTCGCGGCCGCACGCGCCGCGGGCCGCCCGGAGTCGTTCGTCGACCGGCTCGTGCTCAACGACAAGCGCGTGGAAGCCATTGCCGTCGGGCTCGAAGACGTAGCGGCGCTGGCCGATCCGGTCGGGGCGGTGCTGGCCGAGTGGACGCGTCCCAACGGTCTCAAGTTCGAGCGCGTGCGCGTGCCGATCGGCGTGATCGGCATCATCTACGAAAGCCGCCCCAACGTGACGGCGGACGCCGGCGCGCTGAGCCTCAAGTCCGGCAATGCCGCCATCCTGCGCGGCGGCTCGGAAAGCCATCACTCGAGCGTCGCTATTCACGCCTGCATCGCGGAAGGCATCGCGGCGGCCGGGCTTCCCGCGGACGCGATCCAGTATGTCGGGACGACGAGCCGCGAGGCGGTCGGGCACATGCTCGGCGGCCTCGGTGGCTGCGTTGACGTTATCGTGCCGCGCGGCGGCAAGAGCCTCGTGCAGCGCGTGCAGGATGAAGCGCGCGTGCCGGTGTTCGCGCATCTGGAAGGCATCTGCCACACCTACGTGGACGCCAAGGCCGATCTCGACATGGCGCGCACCGTGGTCGTCAACGCCAAGATGCGGCGTACGGGCGTGTGCGGGGCGACGGAATGCCTGCTGGTCGATCGCAACGCACCGGCCTCCACCCTGCCCACGCTGATCGAGGCGCTGATCGCCTCCGGCGCGGAGGTGCGCGGCGACGCGGCGGCGCAGGCGGCTGACGCGCGCGTCAACGCCGCGACCGAAGACGACTACGGCCACGAGTTCCTGGATGCGATCATCGCGGTCAAGACAGTGGATGGCGTCGGCGGGGCGATGGCGCACATTGCCCGCTATGGCTCGCAGCATACGGACGCGATCATCACGGAAGACGAAGCTGTGGCGCAGCGCTTCCTGACCGAGGTGGACAGCGCCATCGTGCTCTGGAACGCCTCGACGCAATTTGCCGACGGCGGCGAGTTCGGTTTCGGCGCGGAGATCGGCATCGCGACGGGCAAGCTGCACGCGCGCGGGCCGGTGGGTGTCGAGCAGCTCACGAGCTTCAAGTACGTGGTGCGGGGCTCCGGGCAGATCCGGCCGGTTTAGGCACGCAGCGCAGCACCTCCAGCGGGGGCGTGAGCGTCTCCGCTTATCTCAGCGAGAGACGGTCGGCAAAGACGCGCGAATGCGGTCCGAGAAATCGGGCGCGCCATCGGCGGCTTTCGCGGCGTCGTTGATCAGGGATCGGCGGCGCAATTCATCGAACGGCAGCGTCGTGTCGATGCGACCCGAATGATAGAGGTAGCTGTCGATCAGGCCGTTCAGCAGATGGCGGATGTCGAACCGGCCCTCGCGCCCCGCAGCGTTCGCGTAGCGGATGATGTTGATCGTGCAGCTGTTGCTCAACAGATGATAAAACTCCGGCCGGTCAGCCAGCTCGTTGATCCGCTCCAGGTAGACCATCAGGAGCCGGCGCGCGTCTTCAGGCGTGGCGTTGAGGCGGTAGAGGTAGACCGTCTCCTGGCGATGATTGACGCGCAGGCCCACGAGGTCGTGCTCGTCGCCGACCACGTAGATCAATTCGAACTGCTTGAAGAGCGAGGCAATCGGGTTGAAGCCCTCGCCCACCTCGGGGCGGGTTTCGATGGAGATGCTGAGTGGCGGCGCATTGTCGAAGATGAAGCTCAGAAACGTGTGCCCGACCCAGCCTTCAGCCCAGTATGAGACGTAGAAGTCGATGCCCTTGAGGTGCGAGAGCTGCACCTCGCGATCCTCATACCGCGCCGTGAAATCGTCGCGGGTGCGGAAGTCGAAGTTTCTAACTCCGCTGATGCGCACGCGATCGCCGTCGATCGTCGCTCGCGGCATCACCGCGACTTCCGGACGCCAATTGCGATCGTGCGAGGGCGCAATGGAGATCCACCACGCGACCACGCCGAGGAACAGAACGGCGAATGCGGTCGTGCGCCGGGGCCGCGACAGCCAGAGCGCCCAGATCGCGAAGGCCGCGAAAGCGACGGCGAGCGCCGTGCGCAGCCAGGGCCACGGCAGATTGGAATAGTGGATGGCCAGCGTGCCCCACGCGCTCACCAGCGCCAGAAACAGGAACCGAACTCCCGCGATCACCCTGCCAAGGGTACGGGACAGCACTCCGGAACGGGCGCTCACCTGATCCTCACTGGTGGTCCTCACTGGCTCAATGCAGTTATATCGATGCTGCCGGTCTTCATGGCAACTTCGACGCGAATGGCAGGATCTGCGATCGGGTTGATGCCGTCCAGTGGATTGTCTTCGATAATGCTTAAATCGGCGCATGCGCCGATTGTTCGAGGCCGCGCCTGGAACGCGCGGCCCTCGCTTGTTTAGCAGCGCTAGCCGATGGTGCCGAGTTGCTTGAAGAGGCTGTACACGTCGAGCACATCCCAATGCTCCGCAAGCTGGCCATTCTCCACGCGAAAGATGTCAACCGCGGCGAACCGATACGCTTTGCCGGTGGCAGGGATACCCAGCCACGCTCCGGCGTGCGTCCCGGAATAGATTCCATAGGCCCAAACCTTGTCGTCCTCCGACACGATCTGCTGCAGTTCATAATTAAAATCCGGTGACGCCCTGAACCAGGCCTCGAAGAATTCCTGAAATCCCTCGCGGCCCTGCGGAACGAGCGGATTGTGCTGAACGTAGTCTTTCCGCATGAGGTCGCTAAGAGCCGAGAATTCCTTCTTCTCGAAAATC
Organism: Hyphomicrobium sp.; assembly: GCF_019744875.1. Classification (GTDB taxonomy): domain Bacteria; phylum Pseudomonadota; class Alphaproteobacteria; order Rhizobiales; family Hyphomicrobiaceae; genus Hyphomicrobium_C. The sequence goes on from NZ_JAIETU010000015.1 coordinate 5,383, forward strand.
TTCGCGCCAAACTCTGCCAGCACTGCTTTTGGGTCCGACATGTGATCCTCCTGGTCTCGCTGCATCGCGGTATTCGGCGGTCAACACCTCATCAGGCACGCACCTCATGAGCATCTCGCCGCCAACGGAGAGGATCTAGGCGCGCTAGTTCCCGTTGTATAGAAGGCACTATATTGATATCTAGGTACCCATTGGTAACCTATAGCAATCTGTTGAGGGCGATTCCGTGAAATGGAACCCGTACGCCGCCGGATGTCCCACGCGACAGCTTCTCGACCGAATTTCGGACAAGTGGGTCGTGCTTGTGCTCTCCCTGCTCGAGGGCGGACCCAAGAGGTTCAGCGTCCTGAAACGGGAGATCGACGGCATTTCGCAAAAAATGCTTTCGCAGACCCTGCGTGCGCTGGAACAGGATGGGTTGTTGACCCGGCGCGCCTTTCCGACCGTGCCCGTGACTGTCGAGTACGAACTGACGCCGCTCGGTCGTTCTCTCAACGTCGCGATGGCGCCGGTTGTCGAGTGGGCTGTCGCAAACATGAGCCGCGTGCTCAAGGCGCGCGACACGTTCGAAAGGAAGACGAGCTAGACGGCAGCGCGCCATCACGCTCTGAGCGGAAAAATATAGACGACGGCCCAAGCGGAACTGACTTGCCGGGGGAAGGCGAATTCGACACACTCCACGAGCGTTGGAAGTCGCGATGAGGCCGTGTCCATGAAGACCGCACATGTCGCCATCTGGGCCGTTCTGATGGTTGCGGCGGGACCTGCCCTATCGGCGCCGCTCGATCAGAAAAGCAAGGCGCCCGATTGGAGCCACGCCACGCAAGCGGAAAAGGATGCCTGGACCGCCGCATATAAGTTCAAGACGGCCGACATCAAGCTCGCGGAGGTGGTTGCCTGCCTCGACAGCTACTCGGACAAGCCGGTGTTTGCGGACAACGCTCTCACGGGCCTCATGGAAATGTGCGAATCGATTGCCGCGCTGCCGCACTAGTTCGACGCCGTATCGCGCGCGTGCCGCTTAAGCCGGGTGTTGCCCGGGCTTCTGTGGAAACAGGAGGATCAGCGTCACAATCACCAAGGCCAACGCGGCGGTCGCAAGCGGCCGGCTGAGATCCAGTCCGCCTTTGTCGAGCGGCTTGTCGAGAAAGTCTCCCACCGTCGCGCCGAGCGGACGCGTCAGAATGAAGGCAGCCCAGAACAGCGCAACGCGCGATAGGGTCGTCCAGAAATAGAGCCCGGCCACTATCGCAAGCGCCACACCGAACACGAGCGCTCCTCCCGAATAGCCAAGCCCGGCGTCCGCAATCCAGTCGCCAAGCGCGGTGCCCAGGGTCTGGGAAAAGGTGATCGTCACCCAATAGAACAGCTCGACCCGCGGCTCGACGACGGTGTCGACCGATACGCTTCCCTCGCTCCGGTACCACGTCAACAACGACAGCAGGACGAGCGCGAGCAGCAGAATGGAGCCTCCGGGATACCCGATCCCCAGCGACCGCGTCGCAAAATCCGCGAGCGTCGTGCCGGCCGTGGTGGATGCGATGATCGTGGCCCAGTACAGCCATGGATTGAAGCTGCGGGCGCGAATTTGCATCCACACCAGCACCAGCAGGATCGCCCCGAAGATTGCGGTGCCGATCAGATAGCCGCTCACGCCTCCGGCGTCCGGCGTGGTCTCGCCGAGCCAGCTCATCGTGACGCTATCGCCGGCGGTTTCGCCGAGTGTCGTTGCCAGAATTTTGATGATCCAGAATCCCAGCGTCACCGCCGGGACCTTGCTCATGCTCGTCGCGTGACGCACGTCGTCCAATCGCATCTTTCAATCCGCTAGTAATCGAGCCGCAGCCCCAGGTACGCGTGATAGCCGCTCGTGCCGTCCCGATCTTCGAATGTGGGACCGCCAGACCCGAGCACCGTCAGGGCCGTTTGCAGTTGATAGGTGCCTCCCACGCCGAGGCTGGTGGTGGCGCGGCCGTCGTCCGTGTCGGCGCCCTGGCGTTCGACCTCCGCTCCGAGCACGAGCCGCTCGCCGAGCTTCCGCGTCACGGCAAGACCGCCAGTCCAGAAGTTGCGATTGCCTGCGCCGGGGTTGATCGCATACCCGCCGCCGCCGAAGATCGACCAGGGGCCCTGGTCTTTCTGGATCCAGACGGGCAGGAGGCCGGTGACGGTCCCGGCGCCCATGCCGTTGGTTCCGGTTGGCACCGTCATGCCGGGGAAGACTGCAATCTGAAGGCCGGCCGCCTCGTTGTTGTAGAACCGGTACTTGGCCGAGAAGGCGAGATCGCCGGCGCCCGAACGCCACCCGTTGTCGTCATGACTGAAATCGACCGGCAGCCCCACGGTGATCTGCAGATCTCGCACGGCGCCGTAGTTCAGCTCGACGCCGGTGGAGCCCTGAAAACTGTTGTGCTGACCATCGCCTTCGATGAACGGCGCGTAGATCTCCCAATGGCCTGTTTCGGTCGGCTCCGGGTCGTCGGTCAGAAACGGTGGGCCGGCGCGAGCGCCCAGCGGGACGCAGGCCGCAATCGCGCAGGCCAGCATCGCCGTACTAGTCCGACTCTTCTTCAGGAGCAGCATGATTTCCTCATCGCCGGAGCTGCGAGCGCTGCGGGTCAGCAACGTGATTGCAGGCTCAAAGACACCTCATGCTAGGTGCCATAGGCGGCTGACACAGAGCTGAATGGCGGACGTCGCGATTGCGATTTGCGTCGGCCCCGCGCGACCGGCGTCGGCGAGGCAGGCGTCACGGTTGCGTGGATCGGACGCCGCTCAGGATTACGAGCGGGTGTTCGCGCGGAGATGGGCAGAGACCGGCGGAACGCTTACGCGGCCGTCGTCAGCGAGACGAAGCCGGTGCGGGCCATGACGCCGTCGAGCGTTTTTTCCAGCACGTCGAGCTTGAAGGGCTTCACCAGATAGCCCGTGGCGCCGGCCGCTTTAGCGGCGAGGATGTTTTCCGGTTTCGATTCCGCCGTCACGAGCACGAACGGCGTGTCGTGCGTGGCGGGCTCGGCGCGGACCTGCTTCAGGAGATCGAAGCCGCTCATGCCGTCCATGTTCCAGTCGGACAGGATCAGGTCGTAGTGCTTCTGATGGATCTTCTCGATGGCCTGCAGGCCGTTGACGGCCTCGTCGATGTGCGCATAGCCGAGCTGGACGAGAAGACGGCGAATGATCTTCAGCATCACCTGCCTGTCCTCGACAATCAGGATTTCGAGTTCGTCACGCGCCGTCATGTGGTTCGCCCCAGAGCACCGCCGCCCCCCGAGTGATGCCGGCGCCGCGCGTGTGCCCTCTACCATTCCCGAGAGCGGTTACTAATTGGTGAGGAGATGGCGTTTCGGTCCATGTTCGTGTCCGTGCTGCGTGGTTCGCGCCGCACTTTTCGGCCCGACCCTAGTGCGCTTCCGCCGAGCGGGTGGCTTCGAGCGCAATGGCCGCCGCATCGCGCAGCTCGGCGTACTCGAGCGCGGCATTGTCCACGAACGCCCGCTCGCGCGCGGCCGGCGCGTGCGCCGGAGCCAAGGCCGCGAGCGCCGACGGCCCGTCGTTCGACGTAACGAAACCGTGCAGCACGACGCCCTTCTCGCGGTAGACCGGATCGCGCAGCAGAAGCTCGTGCAGGCGGGGCAGATTGTAGTGCGGCACCGACGCGATCAGATGATGCGGCAGGTGATAGTCCATGCCCCACGGGAACACCGCATAACGCGCGAGCGGCCCCGTCAGGAACACGCGCGTGTTGGTGTAGCGGCCGCGATCTGCGTTGCCGTGCTGCACCCACTGGCGCAGCATCATGTAGATGGGGAACGACGTGAAAAGCGGCACGACCCAGTACAGCAGGAAATAGTGCCAGGCCGGCGCCCACCCCATCACCGACACGAGCGTGAGCGTTCCGTAGAGCGCGGCGAAGTAGGACACGCGGGCAATCATCGTCGCGCGATGGGAGATCACCGGCGCGAGGCGCGTCTGGATGAACGCGCGATCGGGCACCATCAGAAGGTAGGCGAGCGCGACGACAGTCGCCGTGACGAGAACCGCGACGGCCGTCTCGTTGTAGGCGTGCCGGATCAGCTCGGAGACCACGATCGGGACGGCCACGCCATAGATGACGCCCACCCGCAGCGGCCACTTCGACCCCTGGTCGTCCGGATCGACGTAGGCATGGCGATCGAAGCCGACGGCCGAGTACTTGGCGCGAATGAGCGTGAAGGCCATCAGCTTGAGAGGCGACAACGCCTTCACGAAGCTCCAGAGCAGCTCGATGGGCGGCACGGGAAAATCGAGCCAGTGGCCGCTTTCCTTGAGCTGAGCGATGTCGGGATCGCGCTCTGGATCGTTCACGAACTGGTGGTGGGCGAGATGGTGGATGCGGAACTGGTAGGTCGAGGTGTAGATCGGAAAGGCAGCCAGCCAGTCGGACGCCAGCTCGTTCAGGCGGCGATCCTTGAACAGGAGGAAGTGCGTGCCTTCATGGATGGCGCCGCCGAACTGATGCTGCGCGGCGCCGAGCACGAGCACGGCCAATGCGTTGATCAGCACGCCCCAGCCCCACGCGTAACCCTGGGCGGCGAGCCATATATTGGCGCCGATCGCGCCTGCAATCGTGACCGCGATGACTGCGTAGATCCGGAGGAGATGCGCCCAGTTCGTCCAGTTGTCGCGCCCCTTCAGCGATCTGATCGCCTCGGCATCGACGGACGACGCTTCGCCCTCGCGCGGGCCAGCCGGGCTGGCATCGGGGATCGCGGAGCCTTCGGCCGCGTTAAGGTCGGACACTAAGCTCACTTCGCGCCCCCTCAAAAATGAGCCATGACACCGCAGTGACCGGCACCGTTCAGACTCACATATAGAATACCTAGGGTATTTGCCCTAGGTAAATACGGACGCCAAGCCATTTCCGGGAGAGCGACGAGTGGACACGGTGAATCAAACGGCCGATGCGACAGGCCAGGCGACCCTTGCGGGTGGCCCCTCAAAGCCCGACCGCTCGGCCCGGCTGCGCCGTCTCTTGCGCTATACGGGCGTGAACCTCACCAGTCTGGCGCTCGACTACGCGATTTTCCTGCCGTTGACGCACGCGACGGACCTGCCGGTCCTGTCCAGCATCGTGGCCTACATCGCGGCCCTGGCGCTCAACTATCGCCTGTCGCGGCTGTACGTGTTCGGCGACGATGGCGGCCACAAGGGCGAAAAGCGCCTGTTTGCCCAGTTCATGGCAACGGGCCTGCTGGGGCTGGTGCTCACGGCCGTGGTGACGGGCGGCGGCATTTACTGGTTGGGCTTTAAACCCGCTATCGCGAAGACAATCGCCGTGCTCATCTGCTTCGTGGTGCTCTATATCGTTCGGAGCCGGCTGGTGTTTACACCAGCCGAATAGCGGGCTTGCTCTGCCTTTCCTCGGTCTGTCCTCTCAAGGTCTGGCTTCCCGGGGAAGCGCGGGCGTTTGGGCCCATTCGCTCCTCAATTCACGGGTCCTATGTCCGCTCGTCTTCTCGCCAAAAGCTTCGGCTCGATCGCCGCGCGCACGCCGCAGGCGCAGCCCGGCCAGCGGATCGGTTTGCTCGGCGGCTCTTTCAATCCGCCCCATCGCGCGCATGTGGCGATCTCCGAAGAGGCGTTGAAGCGGCTCGGCCTCGATGAGGTCTGGTGGCTGGTTTCGCCCGGCAACCCGCTCAAGAACCACGACGATCTGGCGCCGCTCGACGAACGACTGGCGGCCTGCCGCAAGCTCGCGACGCATCCGCGGATCAAGGTGACGGCCTTCGAGGCCTGCCTCGGCTCGCCGGCGACCGTCGTGACGCTGTCCTATCTCAAGCGGCGTTTTCGCGGCGTCCACTTCGTCTGGATCATGGGCGGGGACAATCTGGCGGGCTTCCATCGCTGGGCGGCGTGGGAGCGGATCGCCGCGCTGATGCCGTTCGTGGTGGCGGACCGTCCGCAGTGGCGGCTGGCGGCCCTCGCATCCCCCGCCGCCCGCGCGCTCGCACGCTACCGGGTGGACGACCGGATGGCGGGCACGCTCGCGCTCCGGGCGCCGCCCGCCTGGGCCTACCTCACGCTCCGGCTGTCGCCCGAATCCTCAACAGCCATTCGCGCGGGCAGTCGGCGACCGCAACCATCCCCTAAATAGTCTTGTTATTTCATATTGTTGCGCACTTTCTTGCGACGTCTCGCAAGGGGGTGCGACACTCCGTACTAGCACCTATTGCTGGCGTCGCAATCGGCGGCTATCTTTGGGGTTGCCCGCACAGCGGTTCTGCCGTGCGGGTGGTGGACGACAGCCCGGCGAAGATGTAACGCGGGTCGACCGAACTGCTCGATGCCACCTGAGATGGCCTTGTGCATGGATGGGCACTGGTGATCGAAGGGAAAGGACATTTCCAAAAAGATGCGAACCGCCATTGAGGGCGCCCGGAAGGGTGCGCCTCCCGCCGAGATCGTGCGCGAGCACGCAGGCTCGGAGCCACTTCTTAAAAAAGTCGTCGCCTGGCTCGACGACGCAAAGGCCGAAGAGATCGTCTCGATCGATCTCAAGGGCAAGTCGTCGATCGGCGACTTCATGGTGATCGCAACCGGGCGGACTGACCGCCACGTGGGCGCCATCGCCGAACAGCTTCGCAAGCACCTCAAGGACAGCGGTTTCGAGAATGTCCGCGTCGAAGGTCTCCAGACCTGCGACTGGGTGCTGATCGATGCCGTCGACATCGTGGTGCACGTCTTCCGGGCCGAAGTTCGCGAGTTCTACAATCTCGAGAAGATGTGGTCCGCCTCGAGACCCGGCGAGCAGACGTCGCACTGACGTCCGCCGCACGACGACCGCAGATCCGGCGCGGAGCGATGTCGCCCGCGCCGCGGGATGCACGCCGCCTCAGCGGTATCGGATATTCGCCGCGTGGCGGCGTTGAATGTTTGCCGCGTGGCGGCGTTAGATGTTTGCCGCACAGCGGCGTTGCGTGTGCGCGAGCCGTGCCTTGCGCGGGCTCTGCTCACGCAGGAGCGGAGTGAGATGCGCCTCTCCATCGTTGCGATCGGCCGCCTGAAAGACGGGCCCGAGCGCGAACTCTACCAGCGATACGCCAAACGCATCGACGAGGCCGGCCGCGGGGTGGCGCTCGGCCCGCTCACGCTCGCCGAATTTCCCGAAGCCCGCCAATCCAGCGCCAAGCAGCGGCAGGCAGACGAAGCCCAGCGCCTGATCGGGGCGGCGGAAGGCGCCGATCTCATGGTCGCCCTCGACGAGCGGGGCAAGACCTTCGGCAGCGAGGCCTTTGCCCGCTGGCTCGGTGCGCAGCGTGACGAAGGGCGGCGCACGGTCGCCTTCCTGATCGGTGGCGCGGACGGGCACGGAGAGGCTGTCTCCGATCGCGTGGCGCTCAAGATCTCGCTCGGACCCATGACGTTGCCGCACGGGCTCGCGCGTATCGTGCTCGCCGAGCAACTGTACCGCGCAGCCACCATCCTGGCTGGGCATCCCTACCATCGCGCCTGAAACTGCGTTTGCGCGGAGAGACGGTGGATACCGTCAAATTCCTGCGCCATAGCGCGGCCTACTGTGCTCCCGCCAGCGCGCTCTTCGCGGCCGCGTGCCGGTTAACCACGAATCGGCGGCGCTGGACCATCGTGCTGCGAGGACGTAAAAATCCTCGACGCCGGTTCAGACTGGGGAACACGGCGCGGACGGGAGGGTGGGATGGCCCAGGACAGTGCGATGCCGTTGCAAGAGGCGGCGGTTGAACGGCCGGTGGCTTCGGAAGCCGCTGCCGGCAAGCCCGCGCCCGACGTTCTGCCGAACGACGCGGCACGCCCACGCGAGCGCTTCATCCCCGTTACGACCTACGCGCTGATCGACCGGTTGACGACCGGGCAGGCCTGGCCCGGCGGGCGCGCGGGCGCGGCACGGCGGTTCTTCCGCTATCTCGAATACTGGCGCCGCCAGCAGCACAGCGTCGGGCTCGCCAACCTGTTGCAGGCCTACGAGAGCTTCAGCCCCGACAGCGACCTTCTCGTCACGCGCACGTTCACGGACGACGAACGGGCCGCGATGCAGAAGCGCGTGGTGCGCGACATCGAAAGCATCCTGACGCAGGCCAACTATGTCCGCATCGATCCGACGGACGTCGCGATGATCCTGACCAAGGAATCGCACTACGGCCTCGATCTGCAGGTCGACTTCAGCGCGTTCGAGGAAATCCTCATCTACTACCGCGGCGCGTCGAGCCGCCGCGACCAGCGCCGGCGGCTGCACCGCTTCATGCGCAAGGAAGAGTTCGATGTGCCGATCTTCCAGCGGCTGTTTCTGCTGTTCAAGCTGAAGCCGTTCGAGACGCGCGTGCTCGAGATCATGAAGCAGCACCGCGTGCCCCGGCGGGAAGCCGAGCGCACCGTGCGCAACCTGCGCGCCATGATCCCGCCCGCGGTCAACGAGAAGAACATCTACATCAAGCTGTTCAAGCACATCCCGCGCTCTGACATCGAAATGGTGTTTCCGAACACGCGGGTTAAGTTTCGCCTGTTCGACAAGCTGCGCCTTGGCCTCACGGGCAGCGCGGGCCTCGGTGTCGGCGCCTTCGGTGCTGCGGGCAAGATCGCGGTCGCGGCCACGAACCCGCTGGTGGCGGCGGGCGCGGTGCTCGGCCTCGGCGGCGTCGCTTTCCGGCAGGCCATGGGCTTCCTCAATCAGAAGCAGCGCTACATGGTGGTGATGGCGCAGAACCTTTACTTCCACGCCATGGCCGACAATCGCGGCGTGCTGATCAAGCTCGCCGACCGGGCGGCCGAGGAAGACGTGAAAGAGGAAATCCTGCTCTACAGCGTGCTCGCCAAGGAAAAGGCCAATCACTCGGACCTGCCGGCCATCGACGCGGCCATCGAGCAGTACCTGACGGCCAGCTTCGGCGTGTCTGTGGATTTCGATCTGGAGGACGCGCTGAGCCGGCTCATCGCCGACGGCATCGTCACCGAGGATCCGGACGGCACGCTGCGCACGCTCGGGCCGAAAGAGGCTGCGATCCACCTCGATGCGAAGTGGGTCGTTTTTCTCGACAACCTGCCCGATCCGGAAGGCGAAGAGGGCCGCGAGGTCGATCAGGCCATGGCGCCCGCGCCCGATGGCATTTTCAACTCTCCGGAAGACCTTATCTGACGACCCGGCGGGCTGTGCTATATCCTCGCGGCGCGGCCCGGCCGCGGGGCCGGACGCTGCCGGCTTCCGTTCTCTTCATCATCGCTTTCAACACGAAGACCCATGACCCCTCAAAAACTCATCACGGAGGTCGAGACGCGCGGCCAGGCTATGCAAATCGCAAGCGCGCTGCAGGATCTCCTCGAGCCGCCGCCCGACGCGCTGACCGTATTCGAAGGCAAAGCGGGCGCGAACGGACCCACTGGCTGGCGGATCGAAGCCTACTTCTCGGATCGCCGCGAGCCGCGCGAGCTCGAAGCTGAGCTTTCCGATCTGCTCGGTCTCCCCTCGCCCGCGTTCCATGTCGACGAGATTCCGGATCTCAACTGGGTGGCGCTGTCGCAAGCGTCGCTGCCGCCGGTCCAGGCGCACAAGTTCACCGTGCATGGCGGCCACGACAGGGACCGCGTGCCCCAGGGCCCGCATGCCATCCTGATCGAGGCCGGCGAAGCCTTCGGCACGGCGCATCACGCCACCACTTATGGCTGCCTGATGGGCATCGCGCGCCTCAGCGAACGCCGTCGGCCCTTCCGGCGCATTCTCGATCTCGGCTGCGGCTCCGGCATTCTCGCCATCGCGGCCGCGCGCAGTTGGCCGCATGCCACCATCCACGGCGTCGACATCGACGCGCAGTCGGTGGTCGTCGCGCGCGAGAACGCGGCCGTGAACCGCGTCGGCTCGCGCATCGACTTCGTGTGCGGACCGGGCGTCTCCTCGCCCTCGATCCGGGCGGCGGCGCCGTTCGATTTCATCATCGCCAACATCCTGGCCGGTCCCCTGATCACGTTGTCGCCCGACATCCGCCGCGCCGCCGCGCCGGGCGCCGTGCTCATGCTGTCGGGCATTCTCAACCGCGAAGCGGCGCGCGTGATTGCGGCCTATCTCGCGCAGGGCTTCGCGCTTCTCCACCACCGGCGTTACGAAGGCTGGTCGACACTGATGCTCGCCAAGCGCGGCTAGACCGGCCTCGGCGAACAAGAGGGCTTCCCGCGATGTTCCAGACGTTTTCCGCCCCGTCCGATTCCCAAGACGTGCCGGACCGCATCAAGCGGTTGCGGGGCGTGCTGGCCAGCGAGGGGCTGCAGGCGCTGCTGCTGCCGCGCGGCGACGAGCACCAGGGCGAATATGTGGCGCCCTGCTCGGAGCGGCTGCGCTGGCTCACGGGCTTCACGGGCAGCGCGGGCATGGCTGCCATCACGCGCCGGCACGCGGCGGTGCTCGTGGATGGGCGCTACACGGTGCAGGTCCGCGCCGAGTGCAGCGGGGGTGGCTTCGAGTTCCCCGGCATCGCGCGCACCCAGCTTGCGCCGTGGCTGCGCGAGAAGCTCAAGTCCGGCGATGTGGTGGGGTTCGATCCCTGGCTGCACACGGTGTCGGAGATCGCGTATCTGCGCGACGCGCTGGCGCCCGCGGGCATCGCGCTCAAGCCGACGCGACGCAACCTGGTGGACTGGGTGTGGGGCAAGGACAGGCCGGCCCCGCCGAACGCGCCGATCCAGGCGCACCCAATGAAGTACGCGGGCGAGGCCGCCGACAGCAAGATCGCCGCCGTGCAGAAGGCGCTCAAGGCGGCCGGGCAGGACGCCGTCATCCTGACGTCGCCGGATTCGGTGTGCTGGCTGTTCAACATTCGCGGCCACGACGTGGCGCACAATCCGGTGGTGCTGGCGTTCGCGATCGTGCCCGCCAGCGGCAAGCCGGAGCTTTTCGTTGCAAAGGAAAGACTGACGCGCGAGGCGCAATCGCAGCTCGACGGCGTCGTCAAGGTTGCACCGGCCGCCGCGCTCAAGACCCGCATTCAGGCGCTCCGCCAAGCCAAGCGGCGTGTGCGGCTGGATCACGACCGCGCCGCCTTCTGGTTCTCTCGCGCGCTCGGCAAGAGCGCCGTGCGGGGCGCGGACCCGTGCATCGGGCCCAAAGCGATCAAGAACGCGACGGAGATCAAGGGCGCCATGATCGCGCATGTGCGCGACGGGGCGGCCGTGGTGCGGTTTCTGGCATGGCTCGACGGGGCGATCGCAGCGGGCAAGCCGGTCGATGAGATCTCGGCCGTGCAGGCGCTCGAAGCGCAGCGGGCGGGCAGCCAGGCGCTGAAGGAAATCTCGTTCGACACCATCTCCGGCAGCGGACCCAACGGCGCCATCGTTCACTACCGCGTGACGGAGGCCACCAACCGGCGCCTGCGCGCGGGCGAGCTTTTCCTGCTCGACTCGGGCGCGCAGTATCTCGAAGGCACGACCGACATCACACGCACGATTTCAATCGGGGCGCCGCCGGACGAGGCGCGGAGCCGGTTCACGCTCGTGCTCAAGGGTCACATCGCCATTGCCACGGCGTGCTTTCCAAAGGGGACGCGCGGCATCGATCTCGACGCGTTCGCGCGCCGCGCGCTCTGGCAGCATGGGCTCGATTACGATCACGGCACAGGGCACGGCGTGGGCAGCTATCTCTCCGTGCATGAGGGCCCACAGTCGATCTCGCGCGCGGGCATGGCGGTGATCGAGCCGGGCATGATCATCTCGAACGAGCCGGGCTACTACAAAGAGGGCGCGTACGGCATCCGCATCGAGAACCTGGTGCTGACCCGCGAGCCCGAGCGGCCGGCGGGCGGCGACCGCGAGGTGATGGCCTTCGAAACGCTGACGCTCGTGCCGATCGACCGGCGCCTGATCGTCAAAGAGATGCTCTCGCCTGAAGAGACGAGTTGGATCAACACCTATCATGCGCAAGTCGCGCGCACGATCGGGCCGGAGGTGGATGGGGCCGTGCGCGCGTGGCTCGAGGCGGCGACGCGACCACTCTGATCGGCACTCTACCATCTCTGATCCCGCCTCCCTGATCTCGCCTGTGGCCGCGGGCGGACGATCCCTTTATCGCGGGCACGCGAACACGTTTGCCGGCCTCGCGCCTCCAGCATTTTCGGCATTTTTCTGATTCCGGCCAAAGAGTTCGCGAGCGCCGACCTCGATTTGTTTCATTTTTTCAATGCGTCACGGCGAATTTCTACTATGATTTATCAATTGTGATTCGGTTGTGCGCGGCCCAGCGCTGCACCGTCGACAAGTCGATCTGCCGTGCGCCATGCGTACCCGGCGCCTATCCGCTGGCCCATCATTTTGGAGCGTTTCATGACCGCGAGCAGCACTCTGCCCGCTCCAAACCTCATGCCTCTCTTGCGCTACCGCGACCTTGCGGCGGCGATGAGCTGGCTTGAGCAGGCATTCGAATTCGAAAAGCAGATATCTGTCTCCGATAGCGACGGCGCCGCGATCTACGGCCAGATGAGCTATCGCGGCGGTCTCATGATGATGGGGGCGGTGCGCGACACCGACCTCGACAAGCTCATGCGCCAGCCCGACGAGGTGGGCGGCGTCGAAACACAGAGCTGTTATCTCGTCGTCGACGATGCGGATGCGCACTATGCGCGGGCGCAAGGCGCTGGCGCCGAGATCGTGCTCGAAATCAAGAGCGATGGCCTCGGGCGGCGCGGCTATTCCTGCCGCGATCCGGAAGGCCATATCTGGAACTTCGGAACGTACAATCCCGGGCGGGGCATGCAGATGCCCGCCGCGGCCGTCGCGGCGCCTGCCGTCAGCACGCCGACGCCCGAGCCTGCCCCGCGTCGCGGTCGCAAGCTCATGGGGCTTGTCGCACTGCTCGGGCTCGGCGCGGCCTCGTGGTGGTTCGCGGGCGACATCCGCGAAGAGTTTCTCCAGCGCATGGCGGCTGCGGCCGACGCGCAATCGGCGGCCAAAGCGGAGCAGGCGTACGCGGAGCTCGTGAAGGTGCGCGCCGAAAAGCGCAAGGCCGACGAGGCGCTCGAAGCCGAGCGCGCACGCGCGAACGCAATCGAGGCACAATCGCGCGCCGGCATCGAGAAAGCCGCCGAGGCAGAAAAAGCGCGCCTCGCCGCCGAAGACAGCGTGACGTCGCTCAAGGAAGACGTGAAGCGCGCGCAGCAGGCTCTCGAAGCAGCGATCGAAGCCAAGCGCGTCAGCGAGGAAAAGCTGGCCGTGCAGGCGGCTGCACCTGTTGCTTCGCCGCCCGCCGTCCAGCCGGAAGCCCCGCAGTCGACGCCTGCGCCGCAGACGACCACGCTCGGGTCCGAGCAGAAGAGCGCTATCGAGACGTCGGCCAACAAGCCGTCTGAGACCGATATGCCGGCAAAGGCGGAGACCGCCAGCGATACGCCACCGCGCTCGTTGACGGACGAGGAAGCCGCCTCCGACACCGCGTCCAAGAAGGGCCAGAAGGCGACGGGCCGGGCGTTGCGTGCCTCCACGCCGCGTCCGAAAACCGCTTCGCAATCGGCCGCGCGGCACAAGTTGCCGGCCTACCACGTCGACGTACGTAACGTCTGGCCGTACAACGGCTGGTCGAATTAGACTGAATTTCAAACCCTTAGATCGACTGACAGGGGCGCCGCGAGGCGCCCCTTTGCATTTTGGCGTGCCCTGTTCCGGCCGGAACAGCGGGGCTAAGATGTTTTCGTCACTGTGCCGATGGATCGGTTGCGAGGGCCGGGCGGCATAGGGCCTCCGATGCTTCGACCGTACTCAGGCGCGAACTCACTGCACTGCGTGCCGAACGTCAGTTTTGCTTCAACAGAGAGAACTCGAAAGGGGCGCGGTCATGTCTTGGAAAAATTCACTCGTCGCTCTCGGCCTTATCGTCGGCCTCGCCGGCATGGGGTCGGGCTATGCGGATGCTGCGGCCAAGGGCCGTGGCCAGGCGAACGCACAGGCTAGCGCCCAGGCGAACGCCAAGGCGGCTCAAGCTGCGAAGGCCAAGAAGGAGGCTGCCGCTAAGGCGGCCGCGGCCAAGCAGCAGCAGGAAAAGAAGGAGTGGTATGACGACGACCGCGAGCGCGGCCTCGATATCGCTTCCGAATATGCGCCGAAGCAGATCGCCAAGGTGCGGAAGAACAATTACGTGGCCAAGGGTGACACGGTGAGCACCGGCAACGGCAAGAAGGGCTGGCAGCAGTACATGGACAAGTACTACAAGCGCTAAGGCCTTCGGCATCGTTTCACGCGGGGGAGCGGTTCGCTCCTCCGCTTTTTTATTGGCCGCTCTCGCCTCGCCTTATCCCTTGATGAGCGCGATCCACTCATCTTCGGTCAACACCGTGACGCCAAGCTTCTGCGCGTTCGTGAGCTTCGAGCCCGCATCCGCGCCGGCCACGACGTAATCGGTCTTGGCCGACACCGAGCCGGACACTTTCGCCCCCAGCCGTTCCGCCTGAGCCTTCGCCTCGCTGCGGCCGAGCTGCTCCAGCTTGCCGGTGAAGACGACCGTCTTGCCTGTCACCGGCGACTCCACGGCGGCATGAGGCACGAACGGCGCAACCGTGACATGGGCCAACAGATCGTCGACCGCCTCGACGTTGTGCGGCTCCGAGAAGAAATCGATCAGGGCATCGACCACCGTCGTGCCGATACCCTCGATGGCGTCGATGTCCTCGTAGGCTTCGCTGTCCGCGCCCGCGACGACGGCCGCCTGGACCGCTGCGCGGAAGGCTTCCATCGTCCGATAGGCCTTGGCGAGATCCTTGGCGGTCGTCTCGCCGATGTGTCGAATGCCGAGCGCGAACAGAAACCGCTCGAGGCCGATTGTCCGGCGCGCATCGATGGCGCGAAACAGCTTGTCGACGGACTTGGCGCCGAAGCCTTTGCGCTTGGCGAGCGGATCGGCGCTCTCCTTGTCGCGCGCCTCGAGCGTGAAGATGTCGGCTGGGCGGCGGATCAGACCCTCGTCGAAGAATGCCTCGATCTTTTCCTCACCCATCCCCTCGATGTCGAAGGCGAGGCGCGAGACGAAGTGCTTCAGGCGCTCCTTGGCCTGCGCCGGGCAGATGAGGCCGCCCGTGCAGCGACGCACGACGCCGCCGGCCTCTGGGTCGCTGTCGGCCTCGCGCACGGCATGGCTGCCGCACGCAGGGCAAACCTTCGGGAACACATACGGGACGGCATCGGCCGGCCGCTTCTCGATGACGGGGCGGACAACCTGGGGAATGACGTCGCCTGCGCGCTGGACGACAACGGTGTCGCCGATACGCACATCCTTGCGAGCGATCTCGTCCTCGTTGTGCAACGTGGCGTTGGACACGACGACGCCGCCGACGGTGACCGGTTCGAGCTTTGCCACTGGCGTCAGCGAGCCGGTGCGGCCGACCTGGATCTCGATGTCGCGCAGAACCGTGGTCGCCTGCTCGGCCGGAAACTTGTGGGCGATAGCCCAGCGGGGCGAGCGGGAGACGAAGCCGAGACGATCCTGGTAATCGAGGCGATCGACCTTGTAGACGACGCCGTCGATATCGTATCCGAGGGAGGCGCGGCGCTCTCCGATCTCGCGATAGAACGCGAGCAGGTCGTCGGCCGTCGCGCACACCCGCATCAGCGGATTGACGGGCAGCCCCCACGACGCGAACGTCTCGACCATGCCGTGCTGTGTGTTTTCGGGAAGCGCGCTCAGCTCGCCCCAGGTGTAGGCGAAGAAGCGCAGCGGGCGCGCAGCGGTGATCGACGAATCGAGCTGGCGCAGAGATCCGGCGGCGGCATTGCGCGGGTTGGCGAACACCTTGCTTCCGGCTTCCGCCTGCGCCGCATTGAGGGCCGCGAAATCGTCGTGGCGCAGATAGATTTCGCCGCGCACTTCGGCGACTGCGGGCAGATCACGGCCTTTGAGGCGGGCGGGAATCTCGCGGATCGTCTTGACGTTGGCGGTGACGTTCTCGCCTTCCGCGCCGTCGCCGCGCGTGGCGGCGCCCACGAGCTCACCGTTTTGATAGCGCAGCGAAATCGACAGGCCGTCGATCTTGGGCTCGGCCGTGATGGCCAGGGGCTCTTCGGCCGAGAGCGACAGGAAGCGCCGGACGCGGGCCACGAACTCCGTCACGTCCTCGTCGGCGAAGGCATTGCCGAGCGAGAGCATCGGCACGCCGTGCCGCACCTTGGAAAACGTCGCGGAGGGCGCGGCGCCGACGCGCTTGGAGGGACTGTCGTTGCGGATCAGCTCGGGAAAGCGCTGTTCGATCGCCTCGTTGCGGCGGCGGAGCGCGTCGTAGTCGGCGTCGGAGATCTCGGGATCGTCGGCCAGAAAATAGCGCTCGTCGTGGCGCGCGATTTCCGCGGCCAGGCGCGCGAGCTCGGCTTCCGCGTCGGCCGCTGTCAGATCATCGAGGGTGGGCGCGGAGCGCTTCGACTTTGCCATGCGGCTTCATAACGAAAAAGCAGGCGCATCGCACCCTGTAGCGGGATCCGGGGTCGCTGGATCAGCCCGGGCCGCCAAGCGAGAGCTTCGGCACCGACTTCCAGGCCTTGGTAATCCAGGACTCGCTGTTCACGGCCGGCGCCAGTCCCTCGGACTTCAGCAGCGCGTGCGCGTTCCGGTACCACTTCGACTCCGGGAAGTTGTGGCCGAGCACGGCGACCGCCGTCTGCGCCTCGTTGACCACGCCGAGCGCCATGTAGCACTCCGTGAGACGCATCAGCGCCTCTTCGACGTGGGCCGTCGTTTGGTAGTCCGACACAACCGTCTTGAAGCGGTTGATGGCGGCGATGAAATTCTTGTCCTTCTGGTAGAAGCGGCCGACTTCCATCTCGGACGCGGCGAGGTTGTCCTCGGCGATGCGGATGCGGTTGTCGGCGTCGCGCGCGTAGGTGCTGTCCGGATAGCGCGACTTCAGGATCCTGAGCTGCTCGAGCGCCTTGCGCGTCGCCGTCTGGTCGCGCTCGGAGGTCTTCATGTCGTCGAAGTAGGACGACGCGATGATGTGGTGGGCGAGCGGGGCGTCTTTCGTGCCCGGATGCATGACCGTGTAGCGCTCGGCGGAGGCGATGGCTTCCGGAGTTTTGCCGGCCTTGTAGTAGGCATAGGCCGCCAGCACGATGGCGCGGCGCGCTTCGGAGGAATAGGGGTGCGAACGGTCGAGGTCTTCGAACTTGCGGGCGGCGGCGTCGAACTTGCCCTTGTTCATGAGGGCGTCGGCGTCGGCGTACATTTTTTCGGGCGGATCGGTGTTGAGAATGGACGTGTCCGTCGACGACGCGCAGCCGCCGAGCGCCAGGACCGCTGATCCAATGGCGCACCAAACATAGGCCGCGGCCAATTTCGGCGTCTTGCGCATTCCCTACCCAACTCCCCGAAACGACGACACGGCCGTCAAATCTCTACGTGACGCGTTTCGCGTTCAATAGCACGTTTCATTGCAGGCCTGAAGCCAGCACCGCCCCCTCGCAATGCTTGTCCCACGGTAGGTTCACAATGTGGTTGATGTGAGGCCCGTGCCGCCTTGCGGACTGCGAACCTCGGGGCGAAGTGACTTGGAAAACATGGTGTTAGAGGCACCGCCTGCAGCACACGCTCTGGCGCGGCACAGGCCCGGCCGGTCTTCCCAAACGAAGTGGAAAACTTACTCGCCAGCAGCAGCGACTGCGGCGCGCTCGAACACCATCGGGCGGGTGTCGCGGACGCGCGGAGCCTGCACGATGGTCCAGGCCGAGCTATCCTCGAGCAGCTTCTGGAGCACCAGCGAGTTCAGGCGGTGACCACCCTTGACCGAGCGATAGGCGCCGAGAATCGGGTGGCCGGAGAGGCTGAGATCGCCCACGGCATCGAGCATCTTGTGGCGGACGAATTCCTGCGGATCGCGGAGACCTTCGCGGTTCATGACGCGATCGTCGCCGATGGCGACGGTGTTGGTGAGGTTGGCGCCGAGGGCCAGACCGGCCTTCCAGAGGCGCTCGACGTCGCTCATGAAGCCGAACGTGCGGGCGTTGCAGAGCTCGTTACGGAAAACGCCGGGGCTCATTTCGAAGGCGAGGCGCTGTTTGCCGATGATCGGCGATGGGAAATCGATTTCGACGTCGAGGTGGAAGCCGGAGTGCGGCGTCAGCTCGCCCCAGCACTCGCCTTCCTCGACGCGTACGGGCTTCAGAACCTTGAGGAAACGGCGCGGAGCCGAGAGCTCGCGGACGCCAACTTCATCGATCGCCTCGACGAACGGCGCCGAGCTGCCGTCCATGATCGGCACTTCCTTGCTGTCGATCTCGATGACGCAGTTGTCGATCTGGAGGCCGCGGAGGGCGGCGAGAAGGTGCTCGACGGTGGAAACCGTGACGCCCTCTTCATTGCCGATGACGGTGCAGAGCGTGAGATTCTTGACGTTGCAGACCTTGGCGGGGATATCGGCGGTCACTCGGCCGCGCTTGGTCACTAGAAAACGGAGCCCAGTGTCGGCTGCTGCCGGATGCAGGATGACCGAAACCGGCGCTCCGCTGTGCACCCCCGTGCCGTTGACCTTAATATCGCGGGCAATCGTCGTCTGGCGCGCGCCAATGAATCGATTCGACATGCTGAGCCGTCCCTCGATGTTCTTCAGCAAACCGTCCCTGAACGATTTGCCGCCCCCGACCGACGTTCGATATCTGCTCACCCGAA
This sequence comes from Hyphomicrobium sp., assembly GCF_019744875.1. Classification (GTDB taxonomy): domain Bacteria; phylum Pseudomonadota; class Alphaproteobacteria; order Rhizobiales; family Hyphomicrobiaceae; genus Hyphomicrobium_C. The sequence goes on from NZ_JAIETU010000015.1 coordinate 24,011, forward strand.
ATTCCCCGATTTCGTGTCTGCCTGGCTTACTCTTAATGGCAAGTCCGAGGGCAGTTGGGCGGAGCAGACTTAGGACGAACCGATCGTCATTAAGAAACGATAGCCCCCGTCCCGCTGTGGCACAAATCACGCTTTCTTACCGTGTGTTACGGTTTCGACGGCTGGGTCGGTCGGTCATCCAGCCAGCCGCAAGCGTGATTTTCTACTTCCTGCGCTCTCTAAAAAATACTGGCAATTCAGCGTCTTGGCTGTTCTGCGCCTGAGGCGGCTGCGTCCGCGGATATTGTCCGTATGCGTCGCTCTCGCGCGGCGGGGCCGCATTCGAGCGCTCATCGTAGCCATATGTTTCAGCCGGCGGATGCGCGGGCGCGGGCGAATCAGCGGAGCTGCGCACGCGCCCCGTCAGGCGCTCGAACAACCCCATTCTGCGGCGCGGCTCGGCCTCGCTTTGCGCAGGCTCGCCGTAGCCCTGTTCGTAGCCGCGCTGCGGCTGGTGCTGCGGGGCGTATTCGCCCTGCTCCGGGCGCCCCCGCGCGGGGCGGCGGACTTCCGTTGGCGGCTGGGGCGCGAACTGGCCGCCCTGGGCATATTCGGGCGAATAACCGTGCGGCGGCAGCGGCGGCGGGGCCGATGCGGCCTGAAGCTGGGGCGGACCGTCTTCGATCCGCACATTGCCCGGGCCGCGCCAGGGCTCGCCGGCCGTGCGGCGCGCGTTGTCGGCAGGCAGAGCCGGGGGAATGCCCGGCCGCGGCGCGCCATAGGAGGCGGACTGAGGCAGCGGCTGCTGAAGCGCCTCGGTCAGGCGCTGCTGAAGATCGTAGGCGCCACCGCGCGTGTCGTGCTGGCGGTCATAGCCATAGTCATCCCCGCGCGACTGCGGCTGCGGCGGGCGGGGCGGCTGCGAATTCCCCTGGGCGGCAGGGCGCTGCTGCTGCTGCGTAACGCGCACCCAATCCTCGGCGGGCGCGGGCGGAGCGCGTTCGGCTTCACCGGCGCGGCTCATGCCGGACGCGACGATCGACACGCGAATCCGGTCGCCCAGCGACGGATCATACGTGGCGCCGACAATGATATTGGCTTCCGGATCGACTTCCTGGCGCACGCGGCTGGCGGCCTCGTCGACCTCGTACAGCGTCAGCCCGGGGCCGCCGGTGATGGACAGCAGCAGGCCCTTGGCGCCGCGCAGCGACACATCGTCGAGCAGCGGATTCGAAATGGCTTCCTCGGCGGCGACCGTGGCGCGGCGCTCGCCGGTTGCCTCGCCCGTGCCCATCATCGCCGTGCCCATGCCGCTCATGACGGTGCGCACGTCGGCGAAATCGAGGTTGATCAGGCCTTCCTTGAGAATCAGGTCGACGATGCAGGCGACGCCCGAATAGAGCACCTGGTCGGCCATCACGAAGGCTTCCGCGAAGGTCGTCTTGTCGGAGGCGATGCGGAACAGATTCTGGTTCGGGATGACGATCAGCGTATCGACGACATGGCGCAGCTCCGCGACGCCGGCCTCGGCGATGCGCATGCGGCGTGCGCCTTCGAACAGGAACGGCTTGGTGACGACGCCGACGGTCAGGATGCCAAGCTCGCGCGCCACGCGCGCGATGACCGACGCCGCGCCGGTGCCCGTGCCGCCGCCCATACCGGCGGCGATGAACACCATATGCGAGCCCTTGATCTGATTGCGGATGTCGTCGACCGCTTCTTCGGCGGCCGCTTCACCGATCTCGGGACGCGATCCGGCGCCAAGGCCTTCCGTCAGCTCGACGCCGAGCTGGAGGCGATGTTCGGTTGCGGCCGTGGCGAGGGCCTGCGCGTCCGTGTTCGCGACGATGAAATCGACCCCGGAGAGGCCGGTCGCGATCATGTTGTTGATGGCATTGCAGCCCGCTCCGCCGACGCCGATGACGGTCAGCCTGGGCTTCAAATCCGAGAAATCAAAACGCTGTCCCGCGTCGCCCATTTTGCCCCCGTTCAACGCGGGGGAGGCGTCCGCTGCGCGGCTCCCCGGCAATTTTTACCGAGAACGACGCCGCTGCCCCCTGGCGAACGATGCGCGCCGCTCAACTAAAATCCCTCCCGAAGCCACGAGCCTACCCGCTTCAGGTAGCTCCCGGCGCCGGCATTCGAGCCGCCCAGAACCCTGCGTCCGGCGTGTTCCGACCGATCCGCGAGCAACAGCCCGACGACGGTCGAAAACGCGGCCCCAGAAAGCGCCGGCGGTAGCCCGGACACGGCCTGCGGACCCGATACGCGAACGGGACGCCCCAACTCCGCCGCAACATAATCGGCCAAGCCAGTCAGCGCGCTCGTTCCGCCCGTCAACACGACACAACGCCCGGCATATGCCGTTAGTTCACACGCATCCAGACGCTGCCGGATATGATCGACGATCGTCCTTACGCGTGGCCGAACAACCTCGGCCAGCTCGGCCTTCGTCATCTGATGCGTGACGTCGTGCTCCTCTCCGGCACCCGGATAGGAGAAGACGTCGTGCTCATCCGACGGAGCACAGACCACTGTGCCATAAAGCGCTTTGATTCGCTCGGCCTCCGCAAGGGGCGTATGCAACGCCCGCGCGATGTCGAAGGTGATCTGCGCGCCTCCAAATGGCGCCGAGCACGCGTAGAGGAAGCGATCCTCGGCGAACATGGCAAGGCTGGTCGCGCCCGCGCCGATGTCGATGGCGGTGACGCCGAGGCGGCGCTCATCCTCGCTCGTTGCGGCGAGCGCGCTCGCCAGCGGGGCGGGAACGCAGCTCGCGGGTTCGAGGTAGCAGCGGTTGACGACCATCAGCAGGTTGTGAAGGGGGGCTTCATCGGCCGAGACGGCATGCAGATCGAGCGCGATCTCGCGCGCCGCCATGCCGCGCGGGTCGCGCGAGCCCGGCGCACCGTCCAGCCGCAGCGCGACCTCGTTGAGGTGCACGAGCGAGCGTCCGCCCTGCTCGACATAGGACTGGCCGGCGGCCAGCAGGCGGTCGAGATCCACTTCGGACACGAGACCGCTCGTGACATCCGCCTTGGCGGAGAAGTTGTGCGACGTGAGACGTCCGCAGGATACCGAGACGTGGACCTCCGCCAGCTCGACACCTGCCATGCGTTCGGCCTGGGCGACGGCTGCGCGCGCCGCCTGCTCGGCCCGGTCGAGATCGATGATGACGCCGCCCTTTACGCCTTCGGCGCGCTGGTGGCCGAGTCCCAGAATGCGAATGCCGCCGCCATCTGGACCGACGCCACCCGGTTCCACGGCGGCGATCAGGCACGCGACCTTGCTCGTGCCGATATCGAGCACGCCGACGATATGCTTGCGGCCGTTCTTTCGCTTTGCCTTGTCTCGCGTCATGCCTGCCCCCGTCTCATGAGCCGGTGCCAGGCGCGGGAGCCGGCGCGGCAGGCTGCTTTTCGGGGCGGATGGCGAGGCGGCCGGGGCCGCGGAAATCAAGCGTCGTGTTGCCCGCGACGACGAGACGTTTCAGGGCCTCATCGCCGGCGATGGCCTCGAGCGCGCCGACTTCGCCGTCGGCGGGCAGCTCGATGGTCGTGCCGTTGGTCAGCTTCAGCCTCCAGCGGCGGTCGGACACGCGCTCGGCGGTGGCGAAGCTCGCTGAAATTTCCGGATAGCGCGCGAGCTGCTCCATGAACGGGGCGGCCCCGGCGGCAGCGCCTTCACCCACGAAGTGCGGCAACTTGGGCAGCGTGTCGCCGCTGACGGCGGCCAGTACGCGGCCGGTCTTGTCTATCAGGTAGTGGCGGTCGTCGCGCGTCCAGAGCGCGTAGGGCGTGCGCTCGGTGACGCGAATGTCGAGGCGTCCGGGATAGACGCGCGAGAGCTCGGCGGTGTCGATCCACGGCAGGCGCTCGATGCGCGCCTTGACGGCGGCGGGATCGAGGGCTGCGAACGTTTTCACGTTGGCGAGGTCGAGCGCATCGAAGATGTCGCGATCGAAGCTGAAGGTGTGACCCTTGAGGTTGACCTGGTCGATGCCGAAGCCTGCAATCCGCGCGACGTGCTGCATGTCGAGCGTATAGCCGTTGAGGCGGGCGGCTTCCTCGGCTGCGCCCAGCGCAAGCCCGAGCGCGAGGGCGCCTGCGAGCAGGCGCACGCGGCTCGGACGCCACGCGCGGCGCGGCGCGGCTGCCGGCGCATGCGGATCGTCGAACGGGCTTTCGACCTGATAGGGCCCCTTGTGAGCGGGAGGCTCGTTGTCGGGGATGTCGTCGTCGTGGGCGGGGTCGTGAGTGGTTGCGAGCAGGTCCGCGCGATGCGCCTGCCTCCAATTCATCCAGCTCTGCCCTACCTGGAGCAACTCGCGTCCTCGACGATCCATCTGGCGAGTTGGCCGAACGACCAGCCCGCAAATCCTGCCAATTCCGGCACCAATGACGTTCCCGTCATGCCCGGCTGCGTATTCAATTCGAGGCAGATCAGCTCGCCGGTTCCGCCGGCCGTGTCGTCGAAGCGGAAATCCGCACGCGACACACCGCGACACCCGAGCGAAGCATGGGCCGCCAACGTGTATTTCCGGATCAACTGGTAAACATCCGGTAAAATATTCGCAGGAAGCTCGTGCTTGGAGCCACCGGGTGCGTATTTGGCCTCGAAATCGTAGAAGGCGAGCCCCTTGAGGGGTACGATCTCGATGACATCGGTGGCGAAGTCGCCGATGACCGCGCACGTCAGCTCGCGCCCGGCGATGAAGCGTTCGCACATCACGATCTGGTCCGGCGGCCCGCCCGCGAGGATGGCCTGCGACCAGTCGTTTGAGCCGTCATGGACGATCAGCACGCCGACGCTCGAGCCTTCATCGACCGGCTTGACGACATACGGCGGGGGCATTGCGTGGGCGGCAGCCGCGACCGCGCGCGAGACGAGCTTGGCCTCGGCGACCGGAACGCCGGCCTCCCGCATCACTGTCTTGGCATTCTCCTTGTGCATCGCCAGCGCAGACGAGAGCACGCCCGAATGCGTGTAAGGAATTTGCATCATTTCCAGGATGCCCTGGATGCAGCCGTCCTCGCCGTAGCGGCCGTGCAGCGCATTGAAGCACACGTCAGGGCGAAGGGCGTCGAGGCGAGCGGCGACGTCGCGGCCGACATCGACGGGCGTGACGCGGTAGCCTTCGCCCGCGAGCGCTTCGGCCACGGCCGCACCAGACCTCAGGCTGACGCTGCGTTCGGCGGACAATCCGCCCATCAGTACGGCAACGTGCTCGAACGTGCGCGGCGGGGGTGCTCCAAGCTTCGACATCAACCCACCATCTCCGCTAACGCCTCTCCTTCGGCGCGGCCCTCGGCCGCGCGCCCCAGCCTGATGATTTCCCATTGCAGGGTCACACCCGAATGGGCCTTCACGCGCGCGCGCACGATCTCGCCCAGGCGCTCGATGTCTTCGCCGGTGGCGTTGCGATCGTTGATCAGGAAGTTGCAGTGCTTCTCCGACACCATCGCGCCGCCGACGCGGAAGCCGCGGCATCCGGCGGCGTCGATCAACTTCCAGGCGCTGTGGCCTTCGGGGTTCTTGAACGTCGAGCCGCCGGTGCGCTCCTTGATCGGCTGATGCGTCTCGCGGTAGGCGGCCACTTCGTCCATGGCGCGCAAGATCTCAGCGGTTTCGCCCGGCGTGCCCTGGAACAGCGCTTCGGTGAAGATCCAATCGTGCGGCACAGCGCTGTGGCGATAGGTGAAGCCCATATCCGCGAGCGAGAGCACATGGATATTGCCGGCCGGATCGACCGCGCGGGCGCTGGCCAGCACATCTTTCGTCTCGGAGCCATGTGCGCCGGCGTTCATGCGCAGCGCGCCGCCGATCGAGCCCGGAATGCCGCGATAAAATGCGAGGCCTGCGATGCCGGCATCGGCGGCCGCGCGCGCCACCTTCACGTCCGGCACGACGGTGCCGACGCGTAAGCGATGGCCGTCTTCTACCGAGATGCCTGAAAATCCGCGCCCGAGCCGGATGACCACACCCTCGACGCCGCCGTCGCGCACGAGCAGGTTCGAGCCGAGCCCGATGACGAACACCGGCATCGACTGAGGCTTGTGTTGCAGGAAGTAGGCGAGGTCCGCTTCGTCTGCGGGCATGAACAGCACTTGAGCCGGGCCGCCCGCGCGAAACCACGTGACGTCGGCGAGCGAAGCGTTGGCCGACAGGCGGCCGCGCAGCTCGGGCATCAGCGCTTGGAGATCGGCCGTGATATCCGGAAAGGTCATCGGGCGGCCTTAGACCGCCGTGCCGGCGCGACGGGGCTCGGAGGCGGCCAGCCATTCGGGAAGGTTGTGCGCCCATTCGGTGGAATTGCCCGCGCCAAGCAGCACTACCATGTCGCCCGGGCGGCCGTGGCGGCAAATGAGGCCGACGAGCTCGCGCGGCTCGGCGATGGTCGTCACAGAGCCGTGGCCCGTGGCGCGGATGCCTTCCGCGAGCGAGGCCGGATCGATGCCGTCGATGGGCTGCTCGCCGGCGCTGTAAAGCGGCGCCACGACAACGCTGTCGGCGGCCCGGAAGCAGGTGGAAAAATCGCGGAAGAGATCGCGCACGCGCGTGTAGCGATGCGGCTCGACGACCGCGAACACGCGGCCGCGGGCGCCCGCACGGGCTGCTTCGAGGACGGCTGCGATCTCGGCCGGGTGATGGCCGTAGTCGTCGAAAATCTGCACGCCGTTCCACGTTCCCGTGAGCTGGAAGCGGCGCTTTACGCCCGAGAACGCGGCGAGGCCCGTCCTGATCGTCTCGTCGTCGAGATCGGCTTCGGTTGCGGCGGCGATGGCGGCGAGCGCGTTCAGCGCGTTGTGCTGGCCGGGCATCGGCACCTTCCAGCCGCGCAGCGCGCGCGCTCCACCCTTCACGCGCGTGCCGAGGTCGGCATCGATGATAGTGGCGTAGCCTTCGGAGCGCACGGAGCGCAGAACGAGATCGGCATCGGGGCGGGTGCCGTAGGTCAGCAGGCGGCGGCCATCCCGGCGCAGCTGCAGGCGCTCGACCATCTCGCGCACCACCGGATGATCGACGCACGCGACGGCGAGACCATAGAACGGGATGTTGCGCAGAAACGCTTCATACTCGCGATGCATGGCTTCGACCGAGCCGAAGTAGTCGAGGTGCTCGGGATCGATGTTGGTGACGACGCCGATCTCCGTCGGGAGCCGCGTGAACGTGCCGTCGCTCTCGTCGGCTTCGACGATCATCCAGCGGCCCTGACCGAGGCGCGCGTTCGAACCCCATGCGTTGATGATGCCGCCGGTGATGACTGTCGGGTCGAGGCGCGCGGTCTCGAAGATGGTGGCGATGAGAGAGGTGGTCGTCGTCTTGCCGTGCGTGCCGGTGACCGACACCGTTGCGTAGAGGCGCATCAGCTCAGCCAGCATCTCGGCGCGGCGCACCACCGGCAGGCCCTTGGCGCGCGCGGCTTCAAGCTCCGGGTTGTTCTGCTTGACGGCCGTGGAGATGACGACCTGGCGGGCGCCGACGAGGTTAACCGCGTCATGGCCGATGAACACGCGCACGCCTTTGGCGCGCAGGCGGCGGACGTTGGCCGATTCCTTCTGGTCGCTGCCCTGGACGCTGTAGCCCTTGGCCAGCAGGATCTCGGCGATGGCGCTCATTCCGATGCCGCCGATCCCGATGATGTGAAACGGCCCGATGTCGCGGGGCATCTGCATGCGTGGAGGTCCCTGTTGCTGCGGGGCGAACCTAGCGGCGTACCGGCACACCGTCGGTGTGACGTTTCGTCAAAACTACGACGCGGCGAGGTTCAAGCGTGATGCTTTCCAACCACATCCTCAACGAGATCCGCAAGTTGCCGGACGGCGTCGGCCTGTCCCTGGGCCTTGGCGGCAGCCGCCGCAGTCACCAGGGCCGCCGGCTGGTCGAACAACCTGACAAGCTCCGTTGCGAGACGATGCGGCGTCACATGCTTCTGCTCGATACACCAACTGCCCCCCGATTCGGCAAGGCTGGACGCGTTTTCGAGCTGATCACTGTCGAGAGAATGCGGCAAAGGTACGAGGATCGACGGCCGGCCGATGACGGCAAGCTCGGCCACCGAAGACGCGCCGGCGCGCGCGACAACCAGGTGGCTGTCAGCCATGACCTGGGGCAAGCTCTTGAAAAACGTCGCGATCTCTGCGTCGATGCCGGCCGATGACAGTGCGGAGCGGACCGCCGCCACATCCTCCTCGCGCGCCTGGAGCACCAGCTTGACGCGTTGGCGGATGACCTGGGGGAGCGTAGCGAGCGCGGGCGGCACGGCCTCGGAGAAGAAGCGCGCGCCCTGGCTGCCGCCGAACACGAGGAGGCGGATCGGGCCGCCGTCCTCGATTTGCGGATAGGGCGTCTTGGCGGCCTCGATGACGGCATCGCGCACCGGGTTGCCGGTGAAACGGGCCTTGGCGGCGAGCGGGCCATCCAGAAACTTCGTTTTGCGGAACGACGTGGCAATGGCGGCGGCGGCGCGGGCGAGCGTGCGGTTGGCGCGGCCAAGCACGGCGTTCTGCTCGTGGATGATGGCGGGCACGCCCAGCATGCGCGCCGCGACGAGCGGGGGAATGGTCGGGTAGCCGCCAAAGCCCACCACGGCCGATGGCTTTTCAGCGCGGATCAGCTTGCGAGCCTTGCGTACGCCGCGCGCCAGCGTGAAGCCCGTGCGCGCGAGCGTGATGGGGTTGCGCTTGTTACCGGGCGTTGCCGACGGAATGCGATAGACGGCGCGGGCGGGAAAGCCGGTGCCGTAGCGGTCGCCGCGCATGTCGGTGACGAGATCGACGGCGTAGCCGCGGCGGCCAAGCTCTTCGGCGAGTGCGAAGGCAGGAAACAGGTGTCCGCCGGTGCCGCCGGCTGCAAGCAGGATGGAACGCGTCACAGGTTTCTCTCGTTGTTCATTGTTTTCTCGTGCTTCTTATCCGAAAACCGGTGCCCACTTTTCGGGAAGCACTCGTGTGATGGTGCTTCTCTGCTTCACGGGCGCACGCTGGAGAGGTTCGGTTTCAGGCGCGGTTTTTTGAGGCGGTCGGCGTCCGGGCGATGACGCGTCAGCGCCAGCAGCATGCCGAGCGTGAGCGAGATGGCCAGCGTGGACGATCCGCCCGCCGACAGGAACGGCAGCGTCATGCCCTTGGCCGGCAGCAGGCCGACGTTGACGCCCATGTTGATCAGCGCCTGAAATCCGAACATGAGCGCCAGCCCAACGATGCCGAGGCGGGTCGCGATATCCGGCTCATGCTCCGCGTGGCGCAGCGCGCGAATGACGACGAAGGCAAAGAGCGCGACGATGGCGAGACAGGCCAGAGAGCCGAACTCCTCGCCGACGACGGCGAAGATGTAGTCGGTGTGCGCATCCGGCAGCGAGGTCTTGATGGTGCCCTCGCCCGGGCCGCGTCCCAGGAAGCCGCCTTCGACGAACGATCTCAGGGCGCGCTCGCCCTGGCCGTATTCGCTCGGTTGCGGGCTGATGAAGCGGTCGATGCGATACGAGACGTGCGGGAAATAGAGGTAGGCCACATAGAGCCCGACCGCGCCCACGACGGCGATGATCGCCGCGCCGGTCAGCGCGAGCCCGGAGACGAACAGCATGGCGGTCCAGACGATGGTGGCGAGCAAGGTCTGCCCCACGTCCGGCTGGACGACGAGCAATCCGGCGAAGGCGGCATAAAGCGCCATCGCCAGCGGCAGGGCTGGCATGTCCGGACGGCGGCGCGCTTCCGCCAACAGCCAGCCCGAGACGACGACGAAGGCCGGCTTGGCGAATTCCGACGGCTGCAGCGAATGGCCCTCGATGGAGAGCCAGCGGCGGGCGCCGTTGATCTCCTCGCCGAGGAAATACACAGCGATGAGGCCGACCATTGCACCGGCCAGCACAAGTCCCGCGAGGCGGCGCACAGCGGGCGGATCGAGCAGCGAGACGCCCAGCATGATGACGACGCCGGCGAGCGAAAAGATCACGTGGCGCTCGACGAAGTAATAGGGCGGAAGACCCTTCTTGAGCGCCACTGCGGGGCTTGCCGCCAGCGACAGCACGAGACCGGCGGCGACAATGACGATGATCGCGTAGAGCAGAACGTGGTCGACCGTGAACCACCACTCGGCGAGCCGGCTCTTGTCGGCGCGCGAGAATTTCATCGGCCGCCTCGCGATGCAATCAGGCGGGCCACAAGCGACTTGAACGCGTCGCCGCGCACTTCGAAGTTCTTAAACTGATCGTAGGACGCGCAGGCTGGAGACAGCAGCACGACGGCGCCCGGACGGCCTTCGTCCAGCGCGGCCGTGCCGGCCCGTTCGACCGCGACCTCCAGCGTGCCGCAGCGCTCGAAGGGCACATCGGTTCCCAGTGTCGCGGCGAACTCTTCCGTCGCCTCGCCGATCAGGTAGGCCTTCGCGACGCGCGGGAAATAGGATGAGAGCGTGGTGATGCCGCCCGCCTTCGGCTTGCCGCCGAGGATCCAGTGGATGTTGCCCGGAAACGAGGCGAGCGCCTTCTCGGTGCTGTCGGCGTTGGTGGCCTTGCTGTCGTTGATGAACTCGACGGGCCCTAGGCGGGCTGCGATTTCGAGACGGTGCGGCAATCCCGGGAAAGTGCGGAGCGCGCTCGCGAGGCCGACCTGATATCGCGCGCCCCCGGGCAGCGCGCCGACCGCGGCCACGGCGGCAGCCGCGTTCTGCCAGTTGTGCGCGCCGCGCAGCGTCGCGATGCCGTCGAGGGAGATGGGAGCCGTCTGCTCGTGGTGATGGGTACGCTCGTGCAGCGTCCCGTCGAGCGAATAGACGCCGTCGGCCACGGGCTCGCGCACCGAGATGCGCCGGACTTTCGGCGCATCGGCTCGGCGCTCGATCTCGGCGGCGATGTTTGCGCACCAGTCGTCGTCGATGCCGATGACGGCGGTTGTCTGCGCCTTTTCCACCAGGCGGCGCTTCACCTCGGCGTAATGCGCGACGGTGCCGTGGCGATCGATGTGGTCGGGCGTGATGTTGAGCAGCACGGCCACCGTTGGCGCGGCGCTCGGCGACAGGTCAATTTGAAAGCTCGACAGCTCCAGCACATGGATGCGGTCTTCGGACGGCGGCTCGAGCGTGAGGACGGCGCGGCCGATGTTGCCGCCGAGTTGCACGTCGTTGCCGAGGTCGCGGAGGATGTGGGCGATCAGCGCCGTGGTGGTGGACTTGCCATTGGTGCCGGTGATCGCCACCACGGGCGAAGCCGGGCACGTCGCGGCGCGCTCACGGAAGAAAAGCTCCACGTCGCCGATCACCTCGACGCCTGCGCCCGCAGCGCGCTGCACCGTCCAGTGCGGCTCGGGATGGGTCAGCGGCACGCCGGGGGCGAGCACGAGCGCGACGAAGGCCGACCAATCGGCGGCCGCGAGATCGACCAGGGACGCGCCAGCGTCGGCGGCCGCTTTCCGGCCGGCTTCGCTGTCGTCCCAGGCCGCAACTGTTGCCCCGCCCGCTTCGAGCGCGCGCACGGTCGCGAGCCCCGAGGCACCGAGGCCGAAGACCGCAACCGTCCGGCCATTGAAAGTCGAAACGCGAATCATGGGCGCTAAAGTAGCCTATTCAGCGCAGCTTGAGAGTGGCGAGGCCGACCAGCGCCAGGATGACCGCGATGATCCAGAAGCGGACGACGACCGTGCTCTCCTGCCAGCCCTTCTGTTCGTAGTGATGATGCAGCGGCGCCATTCGGAACACCCGCTTGCCGGTGAGCTTGAACGACGTCACCTGGATGATCACCGACAGCGTCTCCAGCACGAACAGGCCGCCGACGATGGCCAGCACGACCTCGTGCTTGGTCGCGACCGCAATGGTGCCGAGCGCGCCGCCCAGCGCCAGCGATCCGGTGTCGCCCATGAAGATCATGGCGGGAGGCGCGTTGAACCACAGGAATCCGAGGCCCGCCCCGATCAGCGCGCCGCAGATGACGGCCAGCTCGCCCGTGCCGGCGACGTGGTGGATCTGCAGGTAGCCCGCGAACTTCACGTTGCCGATGAGGTAGGCGATGAGGCCGAAGGTGGCGGCGGCAATCATGACCGGCACGATGGCGAGGCCGTCCAGGCCGTCCGTGAGGTTGACGGCATTGCCCGCGCCGACGATCACGACCGCGCCGACGATGATGAACATCCAGCCGAGCTGGATCAGCGCCGACTTGAAGAACGGCAGGGCGAGCGTGCCCGAGAGTTCCGGCGTTGAAAGCGACATGATCACGAACGCGGCGAAGCCGGCCACGATGAACTCAAGCGCCAGGCGCGCGCGGCCGCCGAAGCCGCTCGACTGCTGTTTCGTGACTTTCAGATAGTCGTCGTAGAAGCCGATGCCGCCGTAGGCGAGCGTGACGATCAGCACCGTCCAGACATAGAGGTTCGAGAGATCCGACCACAGCAGCGTGGCGACGGTGACGCTGGCGAGGATCATGAGGCCGCCCATCGTGGGCGTGCCCTTCTTGGAGAAATGCGATTTGGGGCCGTCCTCGCGGATCGGCTGGCCTTTGCCCTGCTTGACGCGCAGGAGATCGATGATGCCGGGACCGAACAGCATCACGAACAGCAGCGCCGTGAAGATGGCGCCGCCAGTGCGGAAGGTGATGTAGCGGAAGACGTTCAGAATGCCGATCTGGTCGCTGAAGCTCACGAGCTCGTACAGCATGTCTTCCCTTCCCCTCGATCGGAGCCCGGGCGCCCCGCTTCCCTTCAACCGGACAGGTTTTCAGTTCGTCACCCAGACAGGGATCTAGACCCGATCTCTTGTCTCAGAGCCTCGGCCAGCGGTCCCATCCGGCTGCCATTCGACCCCTTGAGCATGAGCGCGTCACCCGGCGCGAGTGCGGCCAGCAGCGGCCCGACCAATCCGTCCGACCGCTCAGCCCAGGCCCCCTGCATAGTCGGCCGGAGCGCCGCGAACAAATGCGCCATATTGGGCCCGCAGGCAAAGACCAAATCGGTGCCGGCGGCGTCGATGGCGTCCTTGATCGACAAATGATGTGATTTTTCATCGGGCCCGAGTTCGAGCATGTCGCCCAGCACCGCGATGCGGCGGCGATAGGCGCTGCGCGGGACGGTGCCGAGCACGGCCAGAGCCGCCCGCATGGACGCGGGGTTCGCGTTGTATGTCTCGTCGATGATCAGGACGCGTCCGCCCGCGACCTCGTGCTCGGAGCGCGAGCCGCGGCCCGGCGGCGGCGGCAACGACGACAGCACATCGAGCGCCTGCTCGACGTCGGCGCCGGCCGCGTCGAGGGCCGCCGCGACGGCGAGCGAGTTCATGGCGATGTGAATGCCGGGGCTCGCAACCCGATAGTGGATCTCGCGGCCGCCGATCTCGATGCCGATCGAGGTGCCTTCCGACGTCAGTTCGAGCACCTTCGGGCGCACGTCCGCGCGCGCATCCTGGCCGAACGTGATGACGCGCGCGCCGGCGGCCTCGGCATGGCGCAGCAGCGTTGCGAAATGCGGATTGTCGCGATTGATGACGGCGGCGCCGCCCGGCTCAAGACCCGCAAAGATCTCGCCCTTGGCGTCGGCGATGGCGGTCACGCTCGGAAACTGCGCGAGATGGACCGGCTCGACAGTCGTGACGATGGCGACGTGCGGGCGGACCATTTTCGTGAGCGGCGTGATTTCGCCCGCATGGTTCATGCCGATCTCAAAGACGCCGAACCGCGTACCTGCGGGCATGCGCGCGAGCGTGAGCGGCACGCCCCAATGATTGTTGAACGACTTGTCGGCGGCGTGGGTGGGCGCGAGCCGCGAGAGCCCGGCGCGTAGCATCTCCTTCGTGCCGGTCTTGCCGGCGCTGCCGGTCACGGCGATGACGCGGGCTTCCGGCGAGAGGCGCGCTCGCGCCGCGCGGCCAATATCCTCGAGCCCCCGGAGCGTGTCGCGCACGCGGATCAACGGTCCGTCGTCGGGGGCTGCTTCATAGCCCTCGGCCACCAGCGCGGCCGCGGCGCCGGCGCGGAACGCCTGGGTGACGAAGGCGTGCCCGTCACGCTGGTCCTTGAGGGCCACGAACAGATCGCCAGGAGCAAGCGTGCGCGTATCGATGGAAAGCCCCGTGACCGGCGCGCCGTTCGCCCGCTCGGCCCGGCCGTCTGCGGCGCGAACCAGATCGTCGAAGGCCCAGAGCGGTGGCGACATCAATGGAGTTCCTTGGCGATTGGCGAAGCAGGCGGCAGAGAGGCTGCGGTCCGCCGGCTAGGGCTTCGAGAGCGCATCTTTGACACATTCGTGGTCGGAAAACGGCACGACGGTCTGGCCCACGATCTGGCCCGTTTCGTGGCCCTTGCCCGCCACCACGACGACGTCCCCGGGCTGCATCATGCCGACGGCCGTGCGGATGGCTTCGCCCCGGTCGCCGATCTCGCGCGCGCCGGGCGCACCAGCCAGGACCTCGGCGCGAATCGCGGCTGGATTTTCCGTGCGCGGATTGTCGTCGGTGATGATCGTGACGTCGGCGCGCGCCGCCGAGATCGCTCCCATGATGGGGCGCTTGCCGCGGTCGCGGTCGCCGCCGCAGCCGAACACCGAAATGAGCTTGCCGGTCACGAACGGGCGCACTCCGTCGAGTGCTGCTTCGAGCGCTTCGGGCTTGTGGGCGTAGTCGACGACGGCGAGCCCGCCGTTCCTTTCGCCGATGATTTCGAGACGCCCTTTGACGCCGGAGAGTGTCGCGATCGCCGGGATGACGACATCGGCACTCTCGCCAACCGCCAACGCCAGGCCGGCGGCGACGAGCGCATTGGCGACCTGGTAGGTGCCGATCAGCGGCAAGCGGACATCGTAGGTTTTGCCCTCGTGGAGCAGCGTCAGGCGTTGGACGAAGCCGTCACGCTCGAGATTTGTGAGGCGCAGGGTTTCTCCCGCCGCGCCGACGCTGACGACACGCAGGCCACGGCGGCGGGCAAGCTCTGCGACATCGGCGGCGCGCGGCGCATCGAGATTGACGACGGCGGGCGCGTCCTGCGGCAGCAGCTCCTCGAACAGGCGCATCTTGGCCGCGAAGTAGGCCTCCGTCGTGGGGTGGTAGTCGAGGTGATCGCGGCCGAGATTGGTGAAGGCGGCGGCGGACACGCGAACGCCGTCGAGCCGGTACTGATCGAGCCCGTGGGAGGAGGCTTCGAAGGCCAGATGCGTGACGCCTTCGCGCGCGAGCGACGCCAGCGTGGCATGCAGCGTGACCGGATCGGGCGTGGTGAGCGAGCCATAGACGGCGCCATCCGGCTTCACGACGCCGATGGTGCCGAGCGACGCCGCCTTGCGCCCGGCCGCGGCGAATATCTGGCGCGAGAACTCCGCCACCGACGTCTTGCCGCTGGTGCCGGTGACGGCGACGACCGTTTCGGGCTGGCTGCCGTAAAAGCGCGCGGCCAATTGCGCGAGCGCGCGGCGTGGCTCTTTGGTCCGCAGGACAGGCACGGCGAGCGCGGCCGGCACCTCCGCCTGCTCGCCCACGAGGACGGCGACGGCGCCCTTGGCGGCTGCGTCGGCCACGAAGCGGGCGCCATCGGCTTTGACGCCGGCGAGCGCCGCGAACAGCGTGCCGGGCGCGACGTTGCGGCTGTCGGCCGAGAGTGCGGTCACGTCGAGCGCATCCAGGACCGCTGCGGCGTCGCTGCCGGGGGCAGGCGCGGCGTCCATGCCAGAGGCTGGCACAGCAATGTCCAGATTTTCAATGAGAGACGAAAGACGCATGATGTCTCGGCCGCGGCTGAAGACTTCGACGCTTCTACGGTTGCGCGGGCGCGGCGTCAAACGCGGCGGAGATGATTGTCGAATTCGGTGCTGGAGAAGGTCCTGAGATCGGGCTCGCCGCCGTCGTGGCCAATGCGCACGACACCCTTGCCGGTGCTCATGGCGAACTCGGCGCGGCCGGCCGGCACGATGCCGCTGCTGTCGTCGATGGCGATTTCGCGGACGATCTTGCCCGTCTCGGTATCGGCATAAATGACGCGGTCGGCGCGCGGGGCGGTTGCTGCCAGATAGCGGCCGTCCGCACTTAGCGCAACCGCGCCGATGTAGCCGCGCAGCGCCACGCCCGGCGCGTCGGCGGCGTCCAGCAGGCGGACGGACTTGTCGAGCCCGACGCAGCCGATGAGCGACGGGGCTTCCTCCATCGCGCCTTGCCACTGGCCGCCGAACCAGACATCGCCGCGCGGCGTCTCGACGAGGTGGCGCAGCGACAGCATGTTCAAGTCGCCGGACAGGCCATGACGCGCCTTGAGGCTACCCGTTGCGAGATCGATGAAGGCGATGTTCGGCTCCATCACGCCGATGCCGATGCTTTCGCGGCCCGTCGCCAGATCGTTGCTGAAGCCGCCGTTGGCCACGGCAAGCGTTTTTCCGTCCGCCAGCACGATCGCCTCGTGCGGGCCAACACCGTAAGAGGGGAACTCGCCGGTGCGGCGCCAGTTGCCGGTCGCATCGTAAACGCCGATGACGCCCTCGCCTGTTTCGGCATCGTGCTCTGTCGCGTAGATCAGGCGACCGTCGCGGGCGAAAATTCCGTGGCCGTAGAAATGCCGGTTCGGCGGCGGGGCAAACAGGCTCGGTTCACGCGCGCCGTCGATATCGAAGGCCAGGGCGAACGCGCCGGGGCGGCGGGCGAAAACAACGCCGCGCCGGAAGACGGGATCGACGGCGACGTCGTGGCCGCGCTCGCGGATCGGGATCTCGCGCAGAACGCGGCCATCCTCTGCGAAGATGACGACGCCGTACGCGTTTTTCGGAAAGCGCGCGGCTGAAACATAGACGTGAGCGGGAGAGGCGCCGGCCGCGGCGGATGCCTCGCTGCATCCAAAGGCGCGCGGGAGCGCCAGCAGCGCGAGTGCCCCCGTCATCAGCCCTCGGCGGTCAATCTCCATCGAGCTCGTTGAACCCCATATCGATCTCGGCGTTCGTCGCCAATTCGCGCACGACGATCGAGCGGATGCCGCCGATGTCGAACCGCATTTTCCGCAGCGCGTGCAGATGCGCTTCCGAGCCGCGCTGGCTCGTGCGCAGGCCGTCGAGGGTTGCCGAGTCGGCAATGAGGCTCTTCCAGGCGCGCGGCAGGAATTCGGCCATCCAGGGCTTGTCGGCCGGAACGAAAGCGACGAGCCCCGTCGCGTCGAACAGGTCGTGCAGGCCGATCAGCGACGCGCTGAGGTAGGCGCCCATCAACTCGGCACGATCGAACGGCAGGCGCGCGCGCTTCGGCGGATCGGCCGCGAGCGCCGTCAGCTCCGGCATCAGGAAGCGATCGCGGCAGAGTTCGAGCCCCGTGGCCAGGCCCTTGACGACATCGCGGGCCGTCTCGGAGGCGTCCTTGTAGAGCGGGTTGTCCGATCCGGCGGCCACCATCTTGAGGCGGAAGCCGTCCGCGCCGGTCCATTCGTCCGCGATCTCGCGCGCGATGGTCGCGAGGTTGTCGGCGATGGCGCGCGCGAAGGCGCAGCGATAGACGGCCGTCTCGTCTGTACCCGTGCCGAGCGGCGCCTTGTCGTCATAGAGCAGGATTTCCAGCGCAGTGAGGCCCTGGACGGCGACGCTCTGGGACGCGAGGGCGCCGGGGGCGATCACGTCCTGCTTGCGCGCGGCGATGAGGGCTCCGAGCTGGCGTTGGGCGGTGGCGCGCGGGTCGGGCCAGAACAGAACGCGCTCCAGGCGATGGGCGCGCGTGACCGGGCCGAAGCGGATGAAATCGAGCGAGCCCCACGCGCGGGCCGTGTCGGCGAAGGCCGCGGTCGCGGCCGCGCGCGACGGCGCGTCTCCGCCTGCACTGCAGACGGCCGCCATGGCTCCGGCGAGGCGCGCGGTGGCGGCCTTGAAGGCCTCGTTGTGCGGGATGATGAACTTGTCGATCGAGTCCACGACCAGCGCGGCGTGGCTCTTTCTGACGGGAAGCGCGTGGGCGGTGGGAGCGGCCGAGACCGCGACGAGCAAGCCGGAGGCGACGAGCGCCACCGTGTTCCGTAACCAATGTGATGTCACGCGACGGCTCCTGGGCAGACAGCGCCGTTTTCTAGGCTAGCCGCGGTTTTTGCGGAAGGGGCAATGCGCGCCGGCCGCCTCGCTGCTTACTCGCAGAGCGCGGGATCGCCGGCCGGCACGGGTTGCTTGCCGAGGCGCTGCATGCGCGACAGGCGCTCGCGCGTCGAGACGCTGAGATAGGGGCACACGAGGCCACGCCGCTCCAGATCCTCGAGCTTGGCGTAAATGACGTCAACGGCAAGCGGGGCACAGCCGCAGCACTGCATGCGCTTCTGCATGTAGCGATAGACCACGCCCGGCGTCGGGATCGGGGCTTGCGGCTGGTTCAGGATGTCGAGGAGCGCGAGCTCGATGTCGAAATCCGAAACTTGCTGGCAGGAACATACGATCATGGTGCTGTTTCCTGCCGCCTACTGCCGCGCCGAGACGTGGGCTTGCGACGCGTACGCGGCGGCATTGACGATGAGCCCCGGCGGCAGCACCTGGTCGAGCCCGCGCATGGTGAGCGCAAAGGTCTCGGCGTGGTGGACGACTTCGTCGATCAGCGAGCTTTCGATCAGAGCGAAGGCGCAGGCGCGCATGGCGGGGCAGGTGTTGTGCTGGCAGGCCGCGATCATCGAGACGGCCAGGCATTCGTCGCGGCAGAAGGCGGCGCAATCGGTTGCGGAAACCGTGATCTCGCGGCGGGCGGCGGCGCTGACGGCACGCACCCAGGCCGAGAGTTCGGACACGGCCGTGCGGGCGGCATTGGGGCCGAGCGCGTGGGAGTAAAGGCGCCAGGCTTCTTCCCAGCGATCGATGTCGCCGGACTTGTAGCCCGCGACCCAATGGCGGAAGCCGAGGCCGATCAGGCGTTCTGCATCCGGCGCGCCAGACAGCGCCTGGGCGTCGGCTGCGACGGCGGGATGAATGTGGAGATTAGAGCGCCGCATGACGAGCCTCCACTGTGAGGAGGGCAGCGGCGGAAACCGAGCAGCATGTGCTTGCGGTTGCGCTCGCACGACATGCGTGCGTCACCCGAATCGGGTGGAAAAACAGTCCCATCGAACGTGCCTTCCTATTGTCGGGGTTCAAGGCCCCGAAAAGGATGTTGGGTATCGGTCAGCGCGAACGCTGATTGGGACGTAAGCAACCTGTTTCCGGCGCGCGAGTCAAGAGCGAGCAGCGCCGCAATAGACATTTGAAATCATTCAAATCTTTCTTTTGAAGAATTCAAAAGTACGGATTTGATTTCAGCGGCGATCGGCGGCGGCCGGGGAACTGCGCCGCGACATGTCGCTCCCGGCGGCTACGGCCTTCGTGCGGCGCGCATTGGCGGGCTTTTCCTTGCGCTGGACCTTGATCATCTGCTCGAGCGTGTGCTCGTCCAGCACGCTGATGAAGGCATCGAGCGCGTTGTCGAAGAGCTGGTCGAGCGCTGCGAGCTGACCTTGCGCGGCAGACTGTCCGGCGTCCTCGCGCTCGATCTCGAGGTTGAGAAGCTCCATCGCACGCACGACGTCGCCGATGCGGATGTCGGCGGCGGGACGCGCAAGCTGCACGCCGCCGTGACGGCCGCGCGTGGCCTTGATAAAGCCGGCGCGCGAGAGCAGATGCACGATCTTGAACGTATTCTGCAGCGTGATGTCGCGGCGATCGGAGATCTCGGCCACCTTCACGAGGTTTGGAGCAGCCACCGCACAATCGAGCAGAATGCGTATCGCGTAGTTCGTCGTCTTGCTTAAGCGCATTGTCTATCCAGCTCTTCGTCCGTGAGGATTCGTCTGTCGAGCACGTTAGCCTGCCCGCTATCCTCAATCTAGACTAATTCCAATCTGGTGAATAGTGCTATTGTTGACTGCTTGCGTCAATAAGCCTAGACGGTTCGACCCCGGTTGCCAACCTCAAGGAGTTTCGATGACCCGGTTTTGCAAGGCTGTCGCCTTCGCCGTGATGTCGCTGGCCGCAACGGGGGCTGCCGTGCGCGCCGAAGCCCCGCCGGCGAAAGACGTTCTCGTCAATTATTCGAATATTGCCGAGGCGACGTATGGAGATAGCCTCGCGGCCGCGCGCGCGCTCAAGGTGGCCATCGATGGGTTTCTGAAGAGCCCCAGCGCCGAGACGCTGGCCGCCGCACGGGCCGCCTGGAAGGCCGCCCGCACACCCTACATGCAGACGGAAGCGTTCCGGTTCGGAAATCCGGTCGTGGACGGATGGGAGGGACGGGTCAACTCCTGGCCGCTCGACGAGGGCCTGATCGACTACGTGTCGGAAGCCTACGGCGGGGACAATCCGGAGAACGAATTCTACGCCGCCAACGTGATCGCGAACCCGCACCTGAAGATCGGCGGACAGACGGTCGACGCATCCAAGATCACTCCCGAGCTGATCCGGGACAAGCTGCACGAGGCGGGCGGCGTCGAAGCGAATGTCGCGAGCGGCTATCACGCCATCGAGTTCCTGCTGTGGGGCCAGGACCTGCACGGCACGGAAGCGGGCGCCGGCGAGCGGCCCGCGACCGACTACGATCTCAAGGCTTGCACGAACGGCAATTGCGACCGCCGCGCCGCCTACCTTACGGCCGCCACCGACCTCTTGATCGAGGATCTGGCATGGATGACGGCGCAGTGGGGCGCGAAGGGCGACGCGCGCGCCTTCATTATGAAGGACGAGAAGGCGGGGCTGACGGCGGCCTTCACCGGATTGGGCAGCCTCTCCTACGGCGAGCTGGCCGGCGAACGCATGAAGCTCGGCCTCATCATTCATGACCCCGAGGAGGAGCACGACTGCTTCTCCGACAATACGCACAACTCGCACCGCGGCGACGTGATCGGCATCCGCAACGTCTATCTCGGCAGCTATAAGCGCACCGACGGCAGCACCGTCTCCGGCCCCAGCGTGTCGGATCTCGTGCGCGACAAGGCGCCTGACATCGACGCGCGCGTGCGCGCCGCACTCGATACGACGGTTGCCAAGATGGATGCGCTGGTGGCGCGCGCCGAGACCGTGGAAGCCTACGACCAGATGATCGGCCCCAACAATGCGGAGGGCGCCGCCACGGTGCAGGCGGGCATCGATGCGCTGATCGCGCAGACCAAGGAACTGGAACGCGCCATCGCGGTCCTGAACCTCAAGGACATCAAGTTCGAAGGATCGGACAGCCTCGACCAGCCCGACAAGGTGGGCGGCGGGAACTGACGCTCCCCAAGGCTGCCTCACCCGGCAGGCTTGCCCGGGCTGGCGCGCGTGCTATGCAGCTCCGCCCAGCCCGTCTCTGAAGCGAGGATCGTCGGACGTCCATGCGCGTTGTTTCTGGACCGACTTTGACGCTCGTACTGTTCGCGGCCGCCGTGCCCCTGCTGGCCGGGGGTGCAAGCCTCGTCGCTCAATCGGCGAGCAAGGCGCCCTCTCACCTTGCGACGCTCGAACCCGGCGAAGACCTGCCGGGAGGAGCCGCGACCTCGCGCAAGAGCGTGACGGACCGCGATGCGTTCTCGCATTTCTCGAACGGCATCAGCTTCGAAGGCCAGTCCAAGTTCAGCGTCGGCAACGCCATCTTCCGCAAGCTCTGGGTCGCCGCGCCGTCGTCGACGAAAGCCTCCGATGGGCTGGGGCCGCTTTACAATGCGCGCGGCTGCCAGAACTGCCATCTGAAGGACGGCCGTGGACGCCCGCCGCTGGCCAATTGGCCCGACGAGACGGCCGTCTCGATGTTTCTGCGCCTCTCCATTCCGCCGGAAACGGAAGAGCAGAAGCGCCTGCTCGACGAGCGGCGCGCGCTCAGCATTTCGGATCCAGTCTACGGCGGGCAACTGCAGAACATCGCCGTTCAGGGGCACTCGGCCGAAGGGCAGATGCACATCGACTATACGGATGTGCCGGTGACGCTGGCGGGCGGCGCGGTGGTGACGCTGCGCAAGCCCACCTACTCGATCACCAACCTCGGTTACGGGCCGCTGCATCCAAAGCTCATGATGTCGCCGCGCATCGCGACGCAGATGATCGGTCTCGGGCTGGTCGAGGCGATCCCGGAAGCGGACATTCGCGCCAAGGCCGATCCGGATGATGCCGACAAGGACGGCATCTCGGGCCGCACGAATGAAGTCTGGTCCCTGCGGGACAAGGCCGTGCGTCTCGGCCGCTTCGGCTGGAAGGCGGGCGAGCCGAGCATCATGGACCAGAGCGCGGCGGCGGCGGCGGGCGACGTCGGCCTTTCGAACCCGCTCGTGCCGCAGGCGGCTGGGGACTGCACTCCGGCGCAGTCGTTCTGCATGAATGCGCCGAACGGCAACTCCGAGCAGGCCGGAGGCTTCGAGCTTCCGCAAGACCTGCTCGATCTCGTCACTTTCTATTCGCAGAACCTCGCCGTGCCCGCGCGGCGTGGCGCGGGAGATGAAGCGGTTCTTGCAGGCAAAGCGCTGTTTCACGCGACGGGCTGCGCGGCGTGCCATCAGCCGTCGTACACGACGGGCGCGGTTCACGAGCAACCGCACCTCAGCCATCAGTTGATCTGGCCCTACAGCGATTTCCTGCTGCACGACATGGGCGACGGGCTTGCGGACGGGCGGCC
Organism: Hyphomicrobium sp.; assembly: GCF_019744875.1. Lineage (GTDB taxonomy): Bacteria > Pseudomonadota > Alphaproteobacteria > Rhizobiales > Hyphomicrobiaceae > Hyphomicrobium_C. Next base: position 46,505 of record NZ_JAIETU010000015.1, read on the forward strand.
GGAGGGTCTCGCTGACGGGCAAGAATGGCGTACCGCGCCGTTGTGGGGCGTGGGCCTCACGCAGACCGTGAGCGGGCATACGTTCCTGCTGCACGACGGCCGCGCCCGCAATGTCGAGGAAGCGATCCTCTGGCATGGCGGCGAAGCGCAGGCCGCGCGCGACGCCTATGCGGCTCTCTCAGCCGACGAGCGCATGGCTCTGCTGGCGTTCGTCAATTCGCTTTAGCGACAAGCCCTACGTCGTCCGCCGAGTGACACTCCGCCATCAGACCACTTGACAACGTCAAGTTGCGGTCGCACCCTAAATTCTTTCGTGGGGGGCGACTATGCAGGTGTCATTGCGCGGTCTCATTCTCTTTTGTGCGGTACTTCTCGGTCCTTTTGTTTTCACCTTTCCCAGCCAGGCGGCCAGCGAAACTTGTCCGCTTTGTCCCGTCTACTCCGAAGACCCGAAGCCGCCCTCCGATTTCAGCGACAAGCCGGCCATCGGCAATGCCAGCGAAGCTGCAGCCAATTACAATCATTTCAAGTTTCGAAGACGCAATGACGACGTTGCGCTAGGCTACACGAAGATCCGCTATTCCTTTGTCGACAAGGATCTGCTCGCCTTCAAAGATTCGCCTGCGCGCGTGAAGACTTTTCTCGACCGCTCTCTTTGGGCCTGGGTGAAAAGCATCTTCATATCCACGAACCAGACATTCCTCGTTACCCTCGATGCGTATCGGGATTCGGCCAACTCTCAGCTGGTTGCAACCAAGCCGCTTTTCTACGTAACCGAGAACGAAAGCTTCGCCAGCCTGGAGGACCTCGACTCCCTCGCCCTCGAAGGCGAACTCGGGTTTCCGGTGAAAAGTGATGAGCCCATCTATGTTAAGCTGACCATTCGCCACACCAACTCGACCTCCGTCACGCTGCAAAACGCCAAGGATCTTTTCAACATCGCAGCCCAGCTCGCGACCGTCGCGGGTGGAATAAGCAGCCTCGTGGAGCTGCCGACGTGGGTGAGCTACAATGAAAAGCTCAAAACGGCGGAATCTCTCCTTGCGAAATTCTCGGTTTCCAAAGAGCTTTCCCGGACAGCAATGTTCCGGCACAAAAAGGGTGATCTGGTCGGCTTCGTCTACGACTTCAAGGCGCCAGGCGTGGATTACGGCCGGTTCAAACTCGATGTCAGCGGGGAATACCTCACGAGCCTCCTTGCCGACAAAAGCACCACCGTCAATTCGCAGAACGTGCTCGCAAAGAAGATTTATTTCAAAGACAATTTCGATTCCCTTCGGAATTTCATCGAAGGTCACGACATTTCAAAGCCGGCCATCAACAGCCTGAGCTCAGAAAAACCAAACATTTCCGATGTCTGCGGCGACATCATGAATGCGTTGTCGGAGCGACTTGTCGCTGCGGATGCCGCATTGGCGCTAAACTCGTACATCGACAGAAACATCGGCCCATTCAAAAAGAACTGGGACCCTGATTGTTTCCGCCCCGAGGACCGCAAGGTTCTCAAAGAATACAAAGTCGACCTCGCTCTGCCGGACAACGCCGCGCCCGGCGCAAAGGCGAAGGCTAAGGAACCTCAAGAGGTTCCCATCTCCGTGCTGGAGCCCGTCATACAGAACATCGGCGTCATCATTCAATCCAAGCACGACAGCGAGGTGAAGCAAGCCGCAAGCCTCGCGCTCAAGGATCGTCAAGGCAGCAGTCGCATACAGTTCATCGACAGCGTGCCGCTCGTCCTCGCCGCGGCCGAGAAGGAAGACGTCAGCATGTCGACCCTTGTCCAATTCCTGCGCAATTTGGCGGCGAGCCGGACCTTGCTCTGCTACGTCGGAACGAACCTTTATGACAAGGACGGCGACAAGAACAACATCGGCACCTTGACCACAGTCGGCAACAAGACCGTCGAGGTCCGGTTCAAGTTCGAACCCGCTCCGGAAAATGCCGATAAGCCCAAACTTGTCGAACTCGAACTCTCCCTTCCCAGCGCCGATACTCTCAAGGTTTATCGCCAGTCTTTCCCAAGCGGATGCAACGGCTTTACCCCTTGGGAGGAAAAGACGGTGATGGCGCCAACTCCATGACGGCGTGCGACGTTGGCTTCAAGCGGGCGGTTGCCAGCCGTAGAGCCAATCGAAGCGGCTCATGAAGCGCTCGGGCGGGGTTCGGGCGAGCGCGAGGTTGCGCGCGGCGGCGAGCGGTCCGCCGAGGTGATAGATGCGCCCGTTCATGCGGGATGCGCGCGCGACGCGGGCGACGCGGGCGCGGCGCTGCTTTTCATAGACCTTGAATGCGCGGGCGGGATCGCCGGGATGGGCGCTGAGGGCGTGGGCGATGACGACCGCGTCTTCGAGCGCCATCACGCCGCCCTGAGCGAGGAACGGCAACACCGGATGGGCGGCGTCGCCGAGCAGTGCGGTGCGGCCGACGGCGAAGCGTGGCCGCTTGGCGAGCGCCAGCAACGGCCAGCTCCGCCATTGCTCGGGTCGCGCCAAGAGATCGCGCAGCAGCGGCGCGAGATGGCGCGTTCGCGCGCCGATCCAGGCCCGGTCGCGCAGCGTGCTCCAGTCGTTGGCGATGCGCGCGTCGTTGAAGATGGCGACGATCGCCACCGCGTGGCCGGAGCTCACCGGGTAGTGCACCACATGCACGTCGCGGCCGAGCCAGAGATGCACCTCCGTGCGGTGCAGGGCCTCGGGCACGTCGTCGATGGGAATGACGGTCCGGGCGGCTGTCTTGCCGGTGAAGTTCGCCAGCCCGCCGCCGAACGCGCGCAGGCGCAGTGCGGACCAGGCGCCGTCGGCGGCAATGAGCGATTCTCCGCTCACGAATTCACCGTCGGGCCCCTGCGCGTAGACGCGTTTCATCTCCTCCTTCACGACGCCGACGCCGAAGCCCATCTTGATCGTGATCAGCGGCTCGCGCTCGGCGGCCGAATAGAGCGCCGAATGCACATCGCGACGATGGGCGACCCAGTAGGGTGAGCCGTGCCGCGTGGCCATCCAGCGGCCGAGCGGGAACGTGCCGAGCGGGCTTGCGTTGGCGGCGTCGAGCACGCGCAGTGCGTCCGGCGTCATGGCGCGGGCGCGCAGGAACGGGGCTGCGCCGAGGTGCTCGAGAATGCGCGTTCCGTTCGGGCCGATCTGGATGCCCGCGCCGTCGTCGCCGAAAACCCAGCGCCGCTCCAGCACGGCGGAGGCGATGCCGTGCTTTGCAAGGGCCAGCGCCGTGGCAAGGCCGCCGATGCCGCCGCCGGCGATCAGGACGCCGCCGAGGTCTGTTGCTTGTCGCGCTTCAGATCGATCGAGCGGTTCCAACGTCATGCCGCCCTCGGACGCGCTCAGGCCGCAGCGTGACCCGCCACGACAGACACCAGGCAATCCCGAGGATCGCTTTCGTCTTCCGTAAGGCGGGGATCATGCACGAAGAGCGTCGAGCAATAGGGGCACAGGATCTGGCTGTCGGCGCCCATGTCGAGGAACACATGCGGATGGTCGAACGGGGCGCGCGCGCCCATGCATTGCAGCTCCCTCACACCGACGAAGATCTTCTCGGCGCCGAGATCGTTTGCGAAATGGGGGATTGCGCTCTTGGCCATGGGGTCCGGTCACTCGCGGCGGTTTCTGCGTCGGCAAAGCATAGCGGGGCAACCGGCGAATTCTAGTTTTTGTTTTGTCGCGCATTCTTGCGACAATCCGTTGCCGACCGCGCTTGCATACACGCCCGGTGCGACGTCTGAAACCCGGCCGAAAGGGCAGTGTATTTGCTGCCGCCGCCGTGCGCTGCTACCCAGTCCCTACGCTGCAAGAGGGCCACGCATGACGCTTCAACTGCCTCAGATGGATCGCTTCTCCTCCGACGGGGTGGAAATCTCCTACCTCGACGTGCCGGCCGCGCCCGGGGCGGAGCCGGTGCTGCTGATCCACGGGTTTGCATCCAACGTCTCGACCAACTGGGTGCCGACCGGGTGGGTGGCCGAACTGGCGCGCGCCGGATACCGCGTTGTCGCTTTCGACAACCGCGGCCATGGCAAAAGCGAAAAGCTCTATCGGCTCGAGGACTACGGAGCGCCGCTGATGGCCGAGGACGCGCGCCGCTTGCTCGATCACCTCGGGATCGCCAAGGCGCATGTCATCGGCTACTCCATGGGCGCGCGCATCGCGGCCTTTCTCGCGCTCGCGCATCCCGATCGCGTGCAGTCGCTGGTTTTCGGCGGGCTTGGCATCAACATGGTGCGGGGCATGGCCGGAACTGGGCCGATCGCACATGCGCTGGAGGCGGCAAGCGCCGACGACGTCAAGAGCGACGCGGCGCGGACGTTCCGCGTGTTCGCCGAGCAGACCAAGAGCGACCTCAAGGCGCTGGCGGCGTGCATCCGCTCGGCCCGGGCGCCGATCACGGCGGAGGCTGTCGGAAGCCTCAAACCGCCGGTGCTGGTGGCGGTCGGCGACGGCGACGTGGTGGGCGGTCCGGCCCCTGCCCTCGCCGCGCTCATCCCGGGCGCCGAAGCGTTCGTCATCGAGGGGCGCGAGCACATGAAGGCCGTGGGCGACCGCAGCTTCAAGGCGGCCGCGCTGGATTTTCTGGCGCGTCACAAGTTTTGAAGGCTCAAGTTCTGAGGGCTGGCGCGTTCACGCGCGCTTCGGATGGCCCCCGGGAAACACAAGGCCCCGGCGCGATGGCCGTTGCTCGTCGAGGGAACATCGTGGGGGATGCCGAGCGAGCAAGTCCATCTACGGGCCGGGGCCTCAACGCACGTGGAGAAAGTCTGACGCCTTACGCACACTGCGCCCACTTGTTGGATCTCGCATACCTCTGAGAGGGAGGGGTAGAGATCCGGCTGGCGTCACACAACTGAGCCTTCGCATTGTAGCAGAGACTTCGATTGTTCGACGGCGGATTCTGTTTGTTGGGGACAGGCTGTGGATAACTTTCGCCCCAACGCGTCCGCAAAATGTCGCTCGCCAGCCGCACGCGCGCCGCACGCCCGACCGCAAACAGCCTGAAAAATGGGGCACACGTTGTTTTCGGAGGATGGGACCTTCACCGTTCGTTAGCCTTAATCGGTGTAGCGTTCCGACGTCATGCGTATCAGTCGCCGCGTTCTCGCCTTGCCGGTCCTCGCGACCGCACTGCTTTCCGGTTGCAGCTCGGGTCCGGAATTCGTCGCCAAGTATGAGCCTTGGCGGGCGAAGGAAGAGAACTCGTGCCTCTCTTCGGGCGTTCTCGCCCACACCACCTTCATCAAAAGCCGGTCTGCACTCGGTGGCCCCAGCGTCTGCGGCACGGAGCGGCCGTTCGAGCTTTCCGCCGTCGACGACGGGCGGGTTCGCTTGAAACCCGCCGCGATGTTGCGCTGTCCCATGATCCCGCAGGTCGAACGATGGATCCGCGAAAGCGTGGGTCCCGCAGCCCGCTATTATCTCGGGTCCGAGCTTGTCGAGATCACGGTCGCGGCGTCCTATTCGTGCCGGCCGATGAACAACGTGTCGGGCGCCAAGCTCTCAGAGCACGGCTATGCCAACGCGCTCGACGTCTCCGGATTTACGCTCGCGAGCGGACGAAAGATTACGCTGGTCCGTGGGTGGAAAGGCGCCGAGGACGAGCAGGCGTTTCTGCGCGCAATCCGTCGCGGCGCCTGCGAGCAGTTCACGACGGTGCTGAGCCCGGATCACGATCGCGCCCACCACGATCATTTCCATGTCGATCTTGCACGCCACGGCCTCAGCGGCCTGAAGGGCATCTGCAAATAGGCGCAATGCGCCGGAACGCGTACGGCGGAGCGCTGGCCGAAGCGGTCAGGCGTCCGTGTCCTTTTTGCGCTTGGCGGCGCGCCCCGCGGTTTCCGGCCCTTCGTAGGTGCAGCGGGCCGGCGCGCGCACCTTCCAGACGAGACCGGCCGGCGCGTAGTCCACGATGACGGTGGCATCGAGCGATTTCTCGACCATGGCGACCATGATCGTGTAGCCGAAGCCGCGCCGCTCGGGCGGCTTGGTTTCAGGGCCGTCCTTCTCCTCCCACGAGAGCAGGAATTCACGGTCGTCGCCGTCGCCTTCCAGGCTCCACGTGACGCGCAGGCGTCCGTTCTCGTCGGAGAGCGCGCCGTACTTGCTCGCGTTGGTAGCCAACTCGTGGAGCGCCATGCCGATCGCCTGGGCGGCCGGGGGCTGAAGGCGGACGGACGGGCCGTGGATCTCGATGCGGGTGCCGATCAGCTCGCGAAAGAGCGCAAGCTGGGAGCGCACGAGATCGGCGACGCGCACGCCCTGCCAGTTGCTTTCGATCAGCAGGTCTTGGCTCGCGGCAAGGCCGACGATGCGATCCGAAAACTGACGCACGAACTGCTTCGGATCCTTGACCGGCATCTGGCGCGCGATGGCCTGCACGACGGCGAGCATGTTCTTCGAGCGGTGATTGACCTCGCGCATCAGCAGCATGATCTGCTGCTCCGCCTGCTCGCGCAGGCGCGCGGCTTCGACGAGCGCGTCACCAACAGCATTGGCCTCGGCGACGACCGTCGGCTCGAAGGTTACGGCGCGGCCCTCACCCAGCGCCTTGGCGGCTTTTTCTGCAAGGTTGAGGGGCACGGAAATGACGCGCGCGACGCCAACGGCGCCGGCGATGCCGACACACGTGAACGCGGCGACGATCAGGACGTAATTGAGGAGCGCGTTGCGGGCAGCATCCTCCACCGAGGCAGAGGGCACGGAGACATAGACATTCCACCCCGAGACGCGGGATGGGGCCGTTCCCCATTTCACGGTGCGGCCATCGAGATCGTCGCTCGAGATTTCAGTGCCGCCGCCCGCGATCCCCTGGGGGGCCGTCATCTTCTTGCCGACGTTTTCGTCGTGCAGGCGCGAGCGCGCGATGATTACGCCATTGCTGTCGGTCACGGTGGCGCGCCATTCGGCCGGCAACTGCTGACGGTCGAGCAGCTCCTTCATCAGGGCCGGCTCGAGCGAAAGGGACAGGACGTACTGAATCTTGCCATTGCGCAGCACGGGTACGCTGGCGGCCATCACAGGGCGATTTGCGACCGTTCCGATGACGACGCCGGAGACGTGCGGGCGCGCCAGTTGCGAGACGTCGACATCGAAGCCGGTCGTCTTGGGCAGCGCCACGCCGAATGGCAGGCGCGTATTGAGAAGCTGCTGGCCATCGAGATCGCGCAAAAAAGCATAGAGGCCGCGTGAGCCCAACGCGGCCTGCGCCTGACGGTAGACGGTTGCGTAGTCCCCCTCTGCAAGCGCGGGCGTTGTGGCCAGCGTTTCGAGGATGGCGATGTAGCCGTTCAACGTCTGGTCGATGTCGGCGGCAATGCGCTCGGCGCCGATGCGGACCTCGCCGAAAAGCCGGGCGCGCTCCGCGGACGCGAGACGCCAGGCTTCCATGCCGAGGAACGCAAGCAGGGGCACTGCGAGTGCGACAATCGATAGTGCCAACAGGAAAGAAACCGGCCAGGGGGGTCGGATCGACAACGGGCGTTCCATTCCGGGCCGTGCCCTCCTCACGTAACTCTCAGGCCGTCCGTTGCCCGCCGGATCGCAATCTCAGGCCTTCGCCGTGCAGCCAACTCCCGAACGTGCCCAATGACTTACGCCCTTAGTAGCACGACCTGCTCGCGCCGTCCTCCAGCAAGGAGAAGACGACGGCGGGCCGGGTTGCAGAGACTTTCTTGACTGTGCATCTACGGAAAATAACGCGACATCCCGTATGAAGACGCGCGAGGGCAGTAAAAAGTTCCGCTGCCGAACGGGTTTGCGCAGTCCGACAGCCGGGCGGGCGACGCCATCCCGTTCTATGCTTTGCAATTCTTGTTATTTGACCCCTCGGGCCAATCCAGGCTTCATGGACCTGCAAGCGCATTTCGCCATTGCCGCGGTGATTTCCAGTTCACTTGCGCCGCGTAACCAAACGCTAAGGAGCATCCATGACCTCCGCGACTTTTCCCACCGGGCTCCGTCCCGCCGCGGCTTGCGAGCCAAGCCTCCGCCATCCCGTGTCCTCGTGTTCGTGCCGGTGTTGTTGATCGTAAATCCGCAGACTCCGGTCTGCTGAAACCCTTCACACCCTTTGCGAATTAGCCCGCCATTGACGGGAAAGGACACCCCCATGTCAGACGCCTACGTTATCGAAGTTGCCGATGAGACCGCCGGTATCGTCGTTCGCCTGGAGAGCGAGAAGAGCTTCCGCTTCCACGCCTCTCTGCCGCGCTACTATGCGCTCGACGGCAAGATCTTCTCTGCGCCGCGCGATGCGGAGCGGGCCGCCCTGGCCCAGTTCGGGCGCGCCCCGAAGCAGAAAGCACGAGCAGCCTGACCTTCGGCCCGGCTGGCTCCCTGTGGCGCCGGCCGGGTCATCCACCCTTCGAGATCCGCCGCTTTCATCACGCCCCTTCTCCTGATGCACGACCTCCCTGGGCCCGGCCTTCACCGGCATGTGGTTCACACTTGGGCCGGCTTGCCCGCGCAGGCCGGCCCATTTTTCCGAAATTCCGTTTCGTCCAAGATCCGTTCGTCCAAGAAAGGCTCATACGATGTCCACGTCCCGCTTCCTTCTCGCCGGTCTCAGCCTCGGGCTTGCCGCGCTCGCCCCGATCTCGGCGCACGCGCAAGACACGCTTCTCAACGCGTCCTACGACGTCTCTCGCGAGCTCTATAAGGAGATCAATCCCGCCTTCGCCGCGTTCTGGAAGGCGAAGAAGGGCACCGACATCACCATCAACCAATCTCATGGCGGCTCGACCAAGCAGGCGCTCTCGGTCTCCAACGGCCTTGAAGCGGACGTGGTAACGTTGAACCAGCCGACCGACCTGGATTTTCTCGCGAGCAAGAACGTGATTGCCGCGGATTGGAAGACGAAGTTCCCGCATGACGCCGCGCCTTACACCACGACGAGCGTGTTCCTGGTCCGCAAGGGCAATCCGAAGGGCATCAAGGACTGGTCGGATCTCGTGAAGCCCGGCATTTCGGTCGTCATTCCCAATCCCAAGACATCGGGCAACGGCCGCTACACCTACCTTGCGGCGTGGGGCTATGCGCTCGAGAACGAGAAGACGCCGGAAAAGGCACGCGCCTTCGTCACCAAGCTGTTCGGCAACGTGCCGGTGTTCGATGGCGGCGGGCGCGGCGCCACGACCACGTTCACGCAGCGCGACGTGGGCGATGCGCTTGTGACGTTCGAGAACGAGGTGGCGCTGGTGGCGGCCGAGTTCGGCGACAAGTTCGACGTGGTCTATCCCTCGCTCAGCATCGAAGCCGCGCCGCCGGTTGCGGTTAACGACATCGTGACGAAGAAGCGCAACTCGGGCGAGGCAGCAAAGGCCTATCTCGATTTCCTGTTCACGGCGGATGCGCAGGCGATCATCGCCAAGCACAACTTCCGGCCGCGTGACGCAGCAGTGCTGAAGGCGAACGCCTCGCGCTTCCCGGAGATCAAGACGTTCAAGCTCGAGCAGTACTTCGCCGGCTGGGCTGAAGCGCAGAAGGAGCACTTCGCCGACGGCGGCGTCTACGACCAGATCACCACCAAGAGCAACTGACCGCTCGCAAAACCCAACGCATGAAGCCCGGCCCGCTTGCAGAGCGGCCGGGCTTTTTGCTTGGGCGGAAGCTGGTGTGCTAGTCGAACCGGTAGTTGAGGTACACGCGCGTCGTGTGGACATCCGCTTCGGACGTCACGGTTCCGATCGGAGTGCTGATGAGCGTTTCCTCGCCCATGGCCGCATAACGATACTCGGCGCGGAGCGAGAGGTTCTTTCCGATCAGCGTTTCAACACCACCGCCGACAGTCACGCCGCCAAAGGACGGTATGGAGAGCGTGTCGGTCGGGAAGCCGACCGACACGATATGGAGGTCGCTCATGTCGAGCCACGAATATCCGACCAGGCCGTAGACGAGCGTGTCGCTGGCGAGCAGATATCCGGCTCTCGCGGCCACGGTGTAGAGCTCGTCCATCTGCGGAAGCTGAACTGTGCCGACTGTCGAGCCAAAGGCGCTGACTTCGATCTCGGAGTCCTGCAGCGTCTTGTCCACGGCGCCGAACACGCCAATGAGCCAGCTCGGCGCCACCCGGTGGTCGTAGCCGACCATGATGGAGCCGCCAAAGTCGCCACCGCCCATGCCCTCGTTGCTGGATGAGCCGAAAAATGGCGAGTAAGCATTGATCTCGCCATCGAGCCCGCTGACACCGGTGCCGATGCCGGCGTAGAATCCGGTCCATGAACTCGTGAGGCGTTCGTACGGCGCCCTGTCGCTGCCACCGCCGCCGAAGCGATACGCCAGTCCGACGCGCCCGGTGTGCAGCACGGTGTCGGAAGTAACGTCGATCGCGCCCGGAATGGAGAACAGTGTCTCCCCCTCGAGATAAGAGGCGCGGTATTCGCCGGTGAGCGAGATGTTGGACGTGAGGCGATGCTCGAACCCGCTGCCCACGACGATGCCGCGTCCGTCCGGAACCTTCAAATCAACCAAGCCACCGAACGTGACGTCCGTGAATGCGGCCTCGGTGTATCCGACGAGAAAGTACGAGAGCGTGTCGGGCGTCACGAGCGCTCCCGCGCGGGCGCCAACCGTCCATGCGTGTTCGACGCCGAACAGGTCTGGAGATGCGCCCAGCCCTGCCCCGCCGAACGGAATTTTCGTTTCGGTGTTTGACCAGTCGATGTTGGCAAAGGCCCCGACGACGAGCCAGTTGTTTACCTGATAGTCGGCGCCGAGCCTGAGCGACGCGCCGAAGCCGCTGGTGCCGACATCATCGGAACCGGAGTTCAAGAGGCCAAGCACAGAGGTGTCGTATTCCGTCGAGACCACGTCGGCGCCAATGCCGACGCCGATGTAGACCTGCGTCCAATCCTTGGCGGCGGCGGTGTGCGCAAACGCTGCGCACCCAACGACGGCGGACGCCGCAGCGATCAGACGCTTCCCCATTTCGCTGCTCCCCCGAGCACACTGATTCGTTGACGCTCATTGTACGGAAACTACGCCAACACCCCCACCAGAACCTAATCTTATTCACCGGAAAGAGCACTTCTCGCAACTCCTTACGGGGCGGCGTTCGAGCGGCGCTCCGCGCGGAACGTGATTTGCTTATCCAATCTTCTTGGTTCGCTGTTGCGAGGGCGATTTCTAACATCCTGGACACACGCTCTTTTTGCTTCAGCCAGGGATCCAGCCGCCCGTGTCATTCCACATCGAAGGCGTCGTCAGCGCGCTCAAAGCGGCGCGCGGCACGCTCAGCCGTACCGCCGACAAATCCGGTCGCGTCCTCGACCTCCCCTCGCCGCGCCACATCGAAACGGCCATCGCGGGCCTCACGAGCGCGCTGTTCCCGCGCCGTGTCGGCGGGGCGCGTGCCGACAGCAACGGCGCACTCGACTACTTCGTCGGGCACACGCTGAGCCAGGCGCTCGACGGCCTGCAGGCGCAGGTCGTCCGCGAGCTTGCGTTCACCGCGTCGCTTGCGGCGGACGGCATCGTCGATACCGAGCAGACGTCGCGCTCCATCGTGCAGGAGTTCGCGGAGCGGCTTCCCGGCATTCTCGAGGTTCTCTACAGCGACGTGCGCGCGGCCTACGACGGCGATCCGTCCGCGAAAAGCCTCGACGAAGTCCTGCTCAGCTATCCCGGCATCAAGGCCGTCGTGCACCACCGGCTCGCGCACGCGCTTTACAAGCTCGATCTGCCGATCATCGCGCGCATCGTGGCCGAGCACGCGCATTCGGCCACCGGCATCGACATCCATCCCGGAGCGGAAATCGGCGGCAGCTTCTTCATCGATCACGGCACGGGTGTCGTGATCGGGGAAACAGCCGTCATCGGCGAACGCGTGCGGCTTTATCAGGCGGTCACGCTCGGCGCCAAGCGGTTCTCCGTCGACGACAACGGCGCGCTCGTGAAAGGGCTGCCGCGCCATCCGATCGTACAGGACGACGTCGTGATCTACGCGGGAGCGACCATTCTCGGCCGCGTCACGATCGGGCGCGGCTCCGTCATCGGCGGCAACGTCTGGCTGACGCGAAGCGTGCCGCCCGGAAGCAACATCGTCCAAGCGCAGGCCCGCAGCGACGTGTTCGACAGCGGAGCAGGAATTTAAATCTTATCTTGACGGCCGAGCCGCAATGCGCAATTCGTTGCGACGCGAATTCGGAGTAAAATATTCTCCAATATAACAGAATCAGAGGATAATATGGCAGACGAAGAGCAGACAGCGTTGGGTGATGTCGCCGCAAGGCAATTGGCCAATGCGACCAAAACCGTTCCGCAGATGTCGAGCATCACCCCGCGGTGGCTCGTGCATTTCCTCAACTGGGTTCCGGTCGAAGCGGGCATCTACCGCGTCAACCGCGTGAAGGACGAGGACAGCGTCGAGGTCGCCTGCTCGCTGCGCGACGAACGCGCGCTCCCGAACACCTACGTCGACTATGTCGACAATCCCCGCGAGTACATGCTCTCGGCCGTCAACACGGTTCTCGACATCCACACCCGCGTGTCGGACCTCTACTCGGTGCCGCACAACCAGATCAAAGAGCAGCTGCGCCTCACGATCGAGATCATCAAGGAGCGCCAGGAAAGCGAGCTCATCAACAACAAGGAATACGGCCTGCTCGCCAGCGCAGCCGCTTCCCAGAAGATCAAGACGCGCACGGGCGCACCGACGCCGGACGACCTCGACGAGCTGATCAGCCGCGTCTGGAAAGAGCCCGCGTTCTTCCTCGCCCATCCGCTCGCCATCGCCGCCTTCGGCCGCGAGTGCACCCGCCGCGGCGTGCCGCCGCCGACGATCAACCTGTTCGGCTCGCCGTTCCTGACGTGGCGCGGCATTCCGCTCATTCCCTCCGACAAGCTCGAAATCAAAGCCGGCAAGACGAACATCCTTCTCATCCGCACCGGTGAATCGAAGCAGGGCGTCGTCGGCCTCTACCAGCCGGGCCTGCCCGGCGAGCAGAGCAAGGGCCTCTCGGTGCGCTTCATGGGCATCAACCACAAGGCGATCGCCTCCTACCTCGTCTCACTCTACTGCTCGCTTGCGGTGCTGACCGAGGATTCCCTCGGCGTGCTCGAAGGCGTCGAAGTGGGCAAGTACCATGAGTACAAGTGACTACCCCAACCCGGGCCCCGATCCCCTGAGCGGGCCGCTGCCGGAGCCGACGCGGATCACCCCGTCGCTCGGCGGCGCGGGGCTAAGTCCGCAAGGGCTTAGTCCAGGCTCTGGGCTGCCGGATGAGGCGGCGCTGACGCGGCTTGCGAACCAGTTTTTCGCTTCGCCGCCCGGCTCGCCTGCAGCGTTTCTGCCGGGCATTCCGCCCGGCGCGACGCCCCAGGGGCTCACGCCCGATTTCCCCAGTGCTGCCGACCCGAGCCGGTTCACGCCGTCGCTCGGCGGCCTCGGATTTTCGCCTCAGGGCGTAAACCCGTCGTACGGGGTTCCGAACGAAGCGTCTCTCGCGAGACTCGCGAACGACGTCTTCTCGGCACCCGGCGTGCCTGCCGGTCTCTCTCCGGCAGCACCCGGCATCCCCGTGTCAGCGCCGCCGCAAGTGCTGGTTCCGGATATCCCGCTCTCCTCGCCCCCGTCGCAGGGGACGGTGGGCAACCCGTTCTCGATCCCGCTTCCGTTCGAGGCGGAGCTCAAGGCGCTGTTGGGCGGAACTCCTGTCGAGGAGCCTGCGCACCACGACATGGAACTCGTGTCCGACATCCCGCTTTCGACGCCGCCCTCGGCGGGTACGAACAAGCGTGCCGATGCCTCACCCGTTCCTCTCCCGTACGACGCCGATCTCAAGGCGTTGCTCGGCGAGATCGGGGGCGAAAGCCGCTTGTCCGGACCGGCGGGCGATGCGTCCTCGCCGTTCTACTTCATCAAAGACGTCCGCGGCGGGCCTTACGGCTCCAATGGCATCGGCGTTCCGGGGGCAAGCGCTCCCGGCATTCACTCCGAGTTCGCCTCGGCGCATCCCCCGTTCGACGTGAACGCAATCCGCCGGGATTTTCCGATCCTCAAGGAGCACGTCAACGGCCGTCCGCTGGTGTGGCTCGACAATGCAGCCACGACGCAAAAACCGCAGTCGGTCATCGACCGGCTGGCGCACTTCTACACCCACGAGAACTCGAACATCCATCGGGCGGCACATGAACTCGCCGCGCGGTCGACGGACGCCTACGAGGGCGCGCGGACGAAAATCCAGCGCTTCATCAATGCGCCGTCACTCAACGAGATCATCTTCACGCGCGGCACGACCGAGTCCATCAACCTGGTCGCGGCCACGTTCGGCCTGCAGCATGTCGCTCAAGGCGATGAGATCGTCATCACGCACCTCGAGCATCACGCCAACATCGTTCCCTGGCAGCAGCTTGCGCTCGCCAAAGGCGCGAAGCTGCGCGTGGCGCCCGTGGACGACAATGGCGCCGTGCTGCTCGACGAATACGCGAAGCTGCTCAACGGGCGCACGAAGCTCGTCTCGTTCACGCAGGTCTCGAACGCGCTCGGTACTGTCACGCCCGCCAAGCAGATGGTGGAGATGGCAAAGCGTGTCGGCGCGCGCGTGCTCGTCGATGGGGCGCAGTCGGTCTCGCACATGAAGGTGGACGTGCAGGATCTCGGCGCGGACTTCTTCGTGTTCTCGGGCCACAAGCTGTTCGGGCCGACGGGCATCGGCGTGTTGTGGGGCAAGCAAGACCTGCTCGACAGCCTGCCGCCCTATCAGACCGGCGGCAACATGATCCAGGATGTGACGCTCGAGCGGAGCATCTTTCACAAGGCTCCAAATCGCTTCGAAGCCGGAACGGGCAACATCGCGGATGCGGTGGGGCTTGGCGCGGCGATCGACTATGTCGAACGCATTGGCCTTGAGAACATCTCGCACTACGAGCACGGTTTGCTGACGTACGCGACCCAGCGGCTCCTGAGCGACGTTCCGGGCATCCGGATCATCGGCACGGCACCGGAAAAGGCGGGCGTCATCTCGCTCGTGCTGAAGGGCGTACCGAGCGAGGAAGTCGGTGCGCGTCTCAACAAGTACGGCATCGCCGTGCGGTCGGGCCACCACTGCGCCCAGCCTATCCTGCGCCGCTTCGGACAGGAAACGACGGTGCGGCCCTCGTTCGCGTTCTACAACACCTGCGGCGAAATCGATCTGCTGGTCGAGGCGCTTGCGGACATCCAGCGCCAGAGCGGGCATTCGCACCTCTGATCGCTCGCAACATTGCGCAACTGCCTTGCGGCGGCCTCACGGATGTGGGGCCGCCGCTTGATTGTGAGTGCGCGTGTCGGCGGAGGCGAGACGGTCCGACGCGCGGGGCTCATCGGCTTCATTGGCGAGCGCAATCAGAACGTCGGCGTGGCAGGGCTCACCCGGCTTGCACCAGCACGCGAGGTTCTTGCCCTTCAGCTCGTGTAGATGTTCGCGCAGCAGCGTCATGCCCTTGAGCGTGGTCTTGAGCCACTGGGCGTAGGCATCCCGGGCCCAGGCCTTGCCGAGATAGACCTGATGGCCGAACGGGAACGGATTGCCCCACTTGCTGCCGCGGCCGACGTAAACTGTGTCGGGCGGCAGGCGCCATCCCTTGAAGATCCTGCGCTGGACACGTCTCGGGCCCGCCATCGCTGCCTCCAATCGGCATTCTCAGGCGCGACGCTACGCGGCTTCGTGCCGATACAAAAGAGCCTCAAGCGCGGGCATCGACAGGTTTTACTTTCGCGACTGCAGCAGCGCGCTTGCGGCAATGGCCGCAACCATGGCGGCGACGAACACCACCGTCGCCGGGGCGGCCAACGGAAGGGAGGCAAGCGCGGGGCCCGGACAGAAGCCCGCCAGCCCCCAGCCGATGCCGAACACGGCCGCGCCGGCAATGAGGCGGCGATCGATCGGCGCGTTGGCGGGCGGCACATGGAAGCTCGTGCCGTCGAGCGGGGCGGCGCGCTTGCGCACCAGCCAGAACCCGGGCGCCGCTATTCCAATAGCTCCCGCCATCACGAAGGCGAGGCTCGGGTCCCATGCGCCCGCGATGTCGAGAAAGTTCTGAACCTTCGCGGGGTCGATCATGCCGGACAAAATCAGCCCGATGCCGAACAAAAGACCCGCGGCCAGCGCTCCGATCACGCCCATGGCCAGCCTCCCACGACATGGCGCACGATGTAGACCGTTACCGCGGCCGTCGCCATGAAGGTGGCCGTCGCTGCGATCGAGCGGCGCGACAGGCGCGAGAGACCGCAAACGCCATGCCCGCTCGTGCAGCCGCGCGCGGCGAAGACGCCCGCGCCAACCAGCAGGCCCGCAACGAGCGCCAGGCTGATGCTCGGCGTAACGGTCTGGCGAACGCTCTCGGCCGTGACGAACGTCCAGATCAGCGGAGCCGCGATCAGGCCGCCGAGGAAGGCTGCTGCTTCGAGGGGGGCGTTGCCTCCATAGGGCGGAAACAGCCGTCGCACGATGCCGCTGATGCCAGCGATGCGGCCGCTCACGAGCAGCAGCAGAACGGCAGACGCGCCGATCAGCGCGCCTCCCGCAAGCGAGGCCAATGGCGTGAATTCCGTGGCAGGCATCCGATGCTCCCCGTTCGAGCTTCCGTCATAGGCGAGCGGCGCGGACCTGTCGAGCGCGCCCAGGCGGGGCCTATTTCAGGGATGCCTCCTCCGCGCCGAACTTGTACTTCACGCCGAAGGTCGCCTCGAACTGATGCATGCTGATGTCGATGGTGTGGGCGGGGTTTCCGAAGCCCGGCAGCTCGCCGCCGCGGACGGATTCTTCCGGCGCGTAGAGGCCCGCGACCTCAACCGACCAGGCCTTGTCGAGCTTGTATTCGAAGCCCGCCGTGATGTGATGCTGGACGACAGCGGGCGCGAGCACATTGAACTGCACGTCACGCGCGGAAATCGGGCTGGTTGCATAGGAATAGCCTGCCCGCAGCGTCAGCGCAGGCGACGTGCGCCATTCGGCTCCGACCTTGATGACGTCCACGTCGTCCCAGCCGAAGCCGGGCCCGTTGTCGGATCCGAGCGGGTTGCCGAGCAGAATGTTCGTCGAAGGATTGGCAATCGAGGCGACCGAGCCGAACCAGATGTGGCGGTAATCGAGAAGGACCGTCAGGTTCGATGAGACGTCGACCGCGATGCCGGCCTGGACGCTGGCGGGAATGTCGAAATCTCCCTGCTCCGCGAAGAGGCCGCGATACTTGTCGAACGCCTGCGACCAGATCGGCGTGTTGCCGGCGACGCCGAGACGAACGTTAGGCGCGACGGCCCATTCCACGCCGCCGCGGACGCCAAAGCCCCAGGCTACCTCGTCCCCTTTTTCCGTGACTGCATTCGGATCGATGGAAACGCCGGGCTGGGCGAATGCGCCGAGCCCCTTCAGCTTGATCTGCTGGCGCGCCAGGATCGGTGCCACACCGACCGAGAGGCCGGGCGCGATCGTCTTGGCGAACGCAACCGACAGCAAGGCCTGTTGAAGATTGACGCCGAGCGGTCCGGCGCCGAACACGCCCGGCGCGGGCGCGAACACACCCTGGGCACTCGCCGGGTAGTCCGTGTTCATGCCGCCGCTGCCGTAAAGCGTCACGGCCACGACGTCGGCGAAAGGATTCGGCGCGAGGCGGTAGCTCGCCGCGAAATTGGGGATGGCGAACCAGTTCGTGTCGCTCTCGACAACGCCCGATGGCGTGAACCCCGGCGCTAGCCCGCCTTCGAACTCGCGGCGCGGACTGAAAGCCGAAACGGCGGCCGTGATCTCATTGCCGGAGTGGACCAATCCAGCCGGATTGAGCGATGCCGCGGTCGAGTCGCGGCTATCGGCGGCGCCCGCGCCACCCAGCGCTTTGTGGCGCGCGCCATATCCGTGCTGAAAGTAGCCTTCGGTTGCGCTTGCGGCGAACGGCGTGCCCAGCCCCATGACGGCCACGAGCATACCCGCGGCGCCTCGCACGGTCTTGCGTCTCAGCATTTTTCATTCCCCCAACGCGGTCCCCTAAGGAGACAACGCTAGAGCGCTGCTGCGCTGCGGCGAACGAAGAAGAAGAGCGTAGTATTTTCAGATTCTGCAGAAAGCGGGCTTTTCAGTCCGTGATCTTAGAAAGTGAGACCCGCACACTCTTAATCAGCGGGTCCTTGGTTCGAGCCCAAGTGCGTCCACCAAAATTCTCAACGACTTAGTTGCAAATATACACCCCTCCCGAGGGGCTGTCGAGAGCCACGTAATCGCCACGTAATCAACGTGTTTCGTAGCCTGGCGTAGAGGCTTGATTTTCGATGTGCGGGAGGACGTTTCCTCCC
>NZ_JAIETU010000014.1 GCF_019744875.1 Hyphomicrobium sp.
AAAAGGCGGGCTGCCGCCGCACCGCGGTGCGGGAGGCCCAGGAAGGACCCGTGCGTTGCATGAATGCAACGCTGTCTCGCATGCGCAACACAGACGACGCGCAGCGCACGTGCATGCTGCTTTAGCCCTGGATCAGGCGCGTTGCGCAATAGACCACGAGCGCGATCATCCCGCAGATGGAGCCGCCGTTGAGCGCCATGAGCGTCCAGTACCAGACAGGTTCGCCTTCGCGCGAAATCCGCCCGGTGCGGCCCTGCACTTCACCAGTACGCCAGTCATGGAGGAACATCGGCGTCGTGATCAGCAGCAAACTGGCGCAGAATACAAGACCGAGCCAGAGCGCGATCGCTGTCCTGTCGCCGGATGCAGCGATCGCCTCCACGACGACGTAGAGCGCCAGCCCGAGCCCCGAACAGAGCACGGCGGTCTTTGCAATCCTGATCAGATTTCCGGTCATCGAGCGCGCAATTCTTCGTTGGTCGTCCTGGCAATCGAGCCCGCAGCGAAGCATCCGTCAAGCACGTCTGGTTTCTCAGCTGCGGGGCAGCAGGCGCAGCAAGCGCTTCTCGATCTCGTTCATGACGATGCTGCGCGCCGATTGCTGGAACGTCTGCTCCGTGCGTCCGATGGTCAGCTCTTTTGGCAGCGACGGACCGTAGATCTTGCGCAACGACCGTTTGCCGGGCACGCGCTGCATGAGCTGACCGCGGTCGGGATGAACGAAGGATCGCGCGAAGCCGCGCTTTTTCATCCACATCGTCGCAGAGACGCCAGCGTCGTTGAGTGCGGGCAGCGCGCCGAAGCGGCCGCTTGAATCACGTTTCTGCAGGCGCCAATGCTCTTTCGCCGACCAGCGGAGCGCCAGGAGCTTGGAGCGGCTCGCCTTGTGCGGGAACTCCGACAGCGGCAGGCCCTTGCCGGAAGCTTCAATCGTGTAGCGCAGCGCGCCCGCGTCGAGCCAGCCGCGGGTGTTGGCGACGATCGTCCCATAACGCTTGACGCTGGTCTGCACCTTCAGGGCGCGGCGCACGGGCGTGCGCAGCTTCTCGCCGCCGCGGGCGAGCCCGCGCGCCATCTCCTGCCGGGCATTCGCGCTCATCATGTCGATGGCGCCGCCGAAGCGGGCGAGGACGGCGTCCGTCTGAATCTCGATTCGCATGAGCGGCTCTCTCGAATACAGCCGTTTTTCGGGTGCGACGACCTGCGACCAAACAAGCTATCAGACCAGCGTTTTAGCTGTTGATGATCGCCGCAGATTACGCATGTATCGGCTGCAACGAACGGAGGCGATCATGCAGACTTCAGCGCGCAGGGCGACGGACAACAGCAAGGCGGTCGCCGCCTTCATCGCCAAAAAGGACGAGATCGACGCCATGCTCGCCAGATTGACGGCGCTCAGCGAGGATCATTTCGATGTCGATGTCGAAACGCTGAACTGGGGTCACGTCGGGAACCTCGAACACTACGCAAGCCTTTTGAAGCGCATCACCGACGCCGCCTTCCACGAAGGCGAACACGCCGAATAGGGCGCGGATTCCTCCAAGGCTCCGCCCCGCCACATGCGGGGCTCAGGGTCGTAGCAGGGCGGCGGCGCCGCGATCCTGCGATCCTGAAAGGAGCCGATCATGACCAACCTCACAGACACGCAGCTCATCGTTCTCAACGCGGCCGCACAACGCGCGACGCTCATCGCCCTGCCGCTGCCGCCCAATCTCAAGGGCGGCGCCGCGCACAAGGTGGTTCACCCGCTGATCGAAAAAGGTCTGCTTGAAGAGGTTGACGCAGATCGCCGCCTGGGCGAGCCCGTGTGGCGCGAGACCGGCGATGGTCACGGAGTCACCCTCGCCATCACGCGCTCTGGTCTGGCTGCGCTTGGCATAGAGGCCGACAGCGCGCCACAGGGGACCGACGGCGGCGACGACGCGGCTGAGGCGAGCGACGCTGCGCCGGAGGCTGAAAGCCCGCCAGCGGCCGCGACAGAGGCTCCGGCGCGCAAGGCTCGCAGCGGCACGAAGCAGGCGGCCCTGATCGACATGCTGCGCACGCCCGACGGCGCCACGATCGCGGAGATAGCGGCGGCCTCCGGCTGGCAGGCTCATACCGTTCGCGGAGCCATGGCCGGGGCTCTCAAGAAGAAGTTGGGCCTCGACGTGACCTCCGAGAAGGTCGAGGGGCGCGGGCGGGTCTACAGGCTGACAGCGCCCTGATTTCCGCCCTCCGCAAAAGCCGCCGCCCTCACCGGCGGCGGTTTGTCGTTTCCGGGCTCAAAACGTCGACGCAGCCCGTCAACCTTAGTGCCTAATCTTTCTCGACATCGATGCGATCCGCGATTTCCTCGTGGATCAGCCCGGAATGGTGCGCCAGCAGGATGAGCTGCGCATCGAGAGATTCGCCGGCGACGATCGCCCACTCCAGACGTCGCTCGGCACTATCGGCGGCCGAGACACTATTGGCGTCGATGAACTGGTCCCGACCCAGCATGCAGTACGCAAAGAGCTGGGCCGCCTCATCCAAAGCGTCTTCGCTGGTTCTCTCTGAATCGGCGTCCTTCTTGTGGAGTCGCAGGATCGTCAGCTTCACTGCCTCCGGCACGAGAACCGGGTGCAGCCCGGCGCGCCGCAGCGCGCGATCAGCCGCCTTCAAGGCTGCCGAGCGACCGAATAGATTGAGTAAACCGAACATGGGCACAGGATAGCAGGTCAGGCCGAGGCGCGCAGCCGGCTATTAGCCAATGCAGTCTACGTTCGTTTCGCCTATCCTGTTTTGCGGGGACTGGACATCATGCTCGAACATCCACAAAGCAGCACCATCATTTTCGGCTTCGATTCCGCGTGGACCGACTCACCTGGGGCGCCGGGGGCTATCTGCGCAATTGCGTTCGACGCGCAAGGCAAAGCAGATTTTCACGAACCTAGGCTCGTTTCGTTCAGTCAGGCGCTGGAATTTATTGACTCTAAACGACACGGTTATGCCGTCAGCCTTGTTGCACTCGACCAGCCGACAATCGTTCCGAACGCAACAGGCAGCCGGCCAGTCGACAAGGTTGCTGGGTCTCTGATCTCATTCATTGGCGGCGGTGTTCAACCCGCGAGCCGAAGCAAGCGAGGCATGTTTTGCGACGATGCGCCTGTCTGGCGATTTCTAACGTCCCTGAATGCTGCCCAAGAACCGATTGCGGCACAGTCAGCTGCGCAAGGCCACTTTATCGTCGAAGTCTTTCCGGCTCTCGCCCTGTCAGCGCTGCACCCGCAGTTCGCGGAACGGCACGGCGCACCGAAGTACAATCCGAAAAACCGGCGCAAGTACCGCAGCCAAGACTGGCAGGCCGTCGCGCACCTTACCGCGAGTACGGCCGAAAGGCTTGGGGTTGTCGGCCTCGCCGCCTGGGCAGAGAGCATGGCGGACCTTCCCGATCCTCGAAAAGCGGATCAAGATAAACTTGACGCCTCGATTTGCGCCCTCGTTGGACTGATCTGGCGCGCAGGAGCTGCAGCTTCATCAGCGATGCTCGGCGACCTGATGAACGGCTACATGGTCACGCCGGTTTCCGATACTACAAGTAAGCGGCTAGAGGCAGCAGCTCTTAAGCGCGGGACTCCGTTCGTGACGCCTAATCGCTGCTTCGAACCTGCAGCGCCTCGAACGCGCGTCGCAGCGCAAACGACCGAGCGATGCTGACTAGCGTGAACACGGCGCCCATCTGAAGATTTTGCTCAAGCGTCACGTGCAGACCGAACGCCGGGAATATCAGGATCTGCGCGACGACCGCCATGCCGTATCCAACCACGACATTGGCGATTGACTCGATCAGCGACATTCGGCGTGACTGCTTCATGTGAAGGCTGGTCCAACATCCAAAGCAAAGGGGAGAGCGAGCCCTGCGGCGCACTCTCCCCAACATAGCCAAAAGCTAGCACGATCTTGTTGCAGACGTCGAACAGAAAAGTGTTGCAACACTTTTCTGCTCAACGCGCATTCAATCGCGCCGCGATCTTCGTCAGCGCGAGCTGCCAGCGCCGCCACGCAGTCGAGCGATCGCATCCCAATTCGCCGCTGATGTATTTCCATGGCACACGGGCGGCGCGGGACCAGACCAGCTTTCGTTCATCGACGCTGATCCAGAGCACCCAGTCCGAGGTCTGTTCCAGCCGAGTGATCGCAGCGGTTGACGGCCACACCCGCATCGGCTCAGGCTCCATGAACGCGATCTCGCGGGACGTGCGCGCGATCTGTGGCCACACATTGAAATAGCCCCGCGCCTTCACCGGCGGCAGCTTGCGCAGCGTGCGTACGGCTTCTTCAAACTGCTCGGCGACACGCTCGACGGTCCACTCGTCATCTGCCATGACGCGCCTCCTTTTGCGACGGGCGTGGGCCATAGAGTTTCTCGCCGAGCTGCCGCACGAGTTCGCGCTCAGGCCAGGTGAGACGGCGGTCATCGGCGGAGATCGCGAGAAGCCCCTGCTCACGCCAGCCCTCGCGCTTGACCTGTTCGGGATCGCGGCGCTTGCCGCCATAGCCATAGGGCGCCCATCTCATGCCACGCCTCCATGGGTCTCGATCGCCCACAGAAGGATCGCGATGGCGTCGGCCTCGTTGTCGTCGGCCGGCGTATAGCCCCGAGCCCGCACCGCCGCGATGACTGCAGCCTTGTCGGCGTTGCCGCGGCCCGTGACATGACGCTTGATCGTGCCGACCGGCGCGCCCTGGTAGGCGACGTCGTGTTGCTCGCACCAGGCGGTCAGCGTCGCCAGAAATCCCCCATAGAGGTGCGCAGCGTCCGTGCCGATGTGCCGGCGCACTTCCTCGAAGTGGATGGACGAGAGCGGGCCTGCGTCCTTAGCCAGCTGATCGAGCCACGCGCGGAAGCGCACATAGCGCATGCCGCCGCCGTCATAACGGCTCGGCCGGAACGAGACCGCACCGCTGGTGATCAGTCCGTCGGCGGTGCGCAGGGCCCAACCGGTCGTCGTGCCCAGATCAAGGGCGAGAACCGCGGTCTGCGCCAACCGCGGCATGGATAGCGCGGGCGGGGTTGCATTGGCGGCAGGCAGAGTCAGAGTCGTCGAAGCCATGATGGTCTCCGTCAAAGGGGATTGCTTGTGGTGGAGGACGGCGGCGGTTCTGGCTTGGCGGTTAGGCCGCCGCCGTCCGATCAGATCCGCAGTGCAGGAGGCCCGCGCGCGCGAATACCCGTCGACGTATGGGAGGAGAGGCCAAACCTGCCGGTTGGCCTCCCCATACGTAGTATGGGGGCTTTCATTGTTCGTCCTCGCTTTGAACGTAAGACACTGAATTTACGCGCTTCACGAGGACAAACAGAGGTCGGACAAGAGGACGAACATGTTCGACCTCGACTTGTCCTAACCATCTGAATTGATTGAGTTGAGGACGAACAACGCGGGAGGACGAACATGTTTGTCCTGAGGTCGAACAGAGGTCGCACAAGCGCCGATCAGGCATCTTCGACCTCCTCGATCGGCCAGTCGGCGGGGTCCTCGCGCTCCAGACAGGCGCCGGTCATCGGTGACTTGTAGTGCGTCGGGAGGACAGGTTTTCGGGCCCGGGTGATCTCGCCGGTTTCCGGGTCGACCTCCTCGTCGCCGCACAAGACCATGCCTTCCACGCAGAGATAGCCGAAGCGCGATCGAACCGCGGGATAGCCATAGGGCCGCCCGTCGCGCACGAAGCGGATGTAGCCCTTGGTGGTGAGGACGCTGATCCGATCACGAATGGTGGATTGGCTGCCCAGTCCCCGCTGGTTCTCGAACGCTTCGCGAAACTGCGTCGAGGTGTAGAGCTTTCCGCTGGCGGCCTCATCGAGAAGGATCGACAGGATCACGTCGCGTTTTCGGTCCCGCTCGGCGTCGTGCTTTGCGCCGACCTCCTTGCGCACGAGACGCTCGTTCATCGGATTGAGCTCGACCCAATCGCCCTTCACCTTGTCGATCAGCTTGCCCGCGAGCGCAGGGCCGTTGCGCAGTTCTATTTCGAGCCTGCGGACGGTGCTGTCCTCATCGGGCCGGTGCATGAGCAGGCCTGTGGTGTAGAAGCCCCGGAGGGCGCTTGCGCCTGACAGCGCCTGGAACGGATCCTCGGCGACGAGCTTGCGGTTCATCTTGCGGGTATGGTGCGCGAGGATGACGCCGCACTCGGGCGCCACGGCTTCGCGCAGCGCCTCCACACGGTCCTTCAGGAAGAACATCATGGCGGTGTTGTCGTTCTCGCCGCCGCCGTCTGGCCCACCGTCAAACAGGTTGCGGATCGGATCGAGGCAGATGATGTCGGGCGCGGCGTCGGGAAAATGCTGACGGATCGACTCGGCGACGACTGCGAGGCCGCCTTCGTTCAGGATCAGTTTCAGCTTCGGCGTTGCAAACAGATTTCCGCGGGCGGCAGTGATGACGGCGGGATCAAGCCGGATCGCCTGCATCCGCTCGCGCAGGTAATGGTACTGGATCTCGGCTTGGCAGTAGAACACACGCAGAGGACGGGGCGGCGTGAAGCCGAGGAAGGGCGCGCCGGCCGCCATGTGCACGAGCAGGCTGATGAGGAAGTCGCTCTTGCCCACCTTGGGCGCGCCGCCAAGTACGAGCAGGCCGCCTGGCGTCAGCACACGCGGCGCGATGATGTCGGCCGGCATCGGGCTCGTGTCGTCCAACAGGGCGCCCAACGAAAACACCGGGATCGAGGACGGCGCCGATGTCGCTGTTTGGAGCCGTAGCAACGGCGGGCCGTTCTTCTCGACGTGGCGCGCCCACAGCCGGTCGGCTTCGCGTTTCAGGCGCTCCAGAGGCCAGGCGGGCCGCAGCATGGCGGCGTTGTACTGACAGATCGCTTCCCAGCCCTCGTCAGGGCTGATCTTGCCCTCGTGGACGAGACGAACGTAATGGCCGATGGCGGCGCTGGCGCCCGCAAAGCGGGTCCACTCGTCGCCGCCGCCCTCGTGCACGGGCGTCGTCAGGACATCGTCGAGCGAGGGCTTGCCAGGCGCTTCAACAGGATCGCGGCCAGAGCCTGCAAACAGCGGCATGGCGTCGACGAGGTCGGCGAAATCGCGCAGCTCGAATTCCACAGCCGGCCGATGTTCGAGGATCGTGACGATTCGCTGGAAACCGCCCTTGTGATAGACGCTGCCGGCGACCCGAATCGGCTGGTGCGCCGAGCGAAAATGCGAGTCGCCGCCGACCTTGAAGGCGATGTCGCCGCGCAGCCGACACAGCCTCGCCAGATCTTCGCCCGTCGCCGGCTCGCTCAGCCGCCACCAGGCGTGCAGCTTCATCGCGCCCTCGGCCGTACGCCCGCCGCTCTCGACGAGCAGCGTCGGGAATCCAAGATGCTGGATGAGGTGACGCAGCTTGGCGTTGATGTCGCCGGCGTCGAGATCGACCACGATCGCCTGCATCTGCATAACGTCCGCCGCGCGGGCCTGACCGCTTTCGGCGACCGTGCCGGGGATCACATAGACGGCGGCGCCCTCACGCCAGGCCCATGCGGCGAAGGTGGCGAGCTTGTCCCTCGCCCCCACATCGGCGTCGATCCAGATGTTGTGCGGCTTGCCGTTGAAGCCCTGCCCCTTGTCGATGAACCCGCGCACGGGGATCAGGCCGTCGCAATAGCCGAAGACGACATCGAGGAACGTGGCGATCTGCTCGCGGTCCGGCTCGACGCCGAAAGGGTCTTCGATCGGCGCCGCGTCGTTGAAATCGCGCCACGGGTTGAAGTGGATGATTTCGCCCGTGGGGATCTCTTCGCTATGAAGGTTATCGTCGCGCTCGTCCGTCATTGCGGCAGATCCCAGCAGCGGTTCGCCCAGGAGCACATGCGGCATTCGAAGAAGTCGGCGCTCGTCGCGATGCGCGGCAGCAACTCGCCCGCGTCCATGGCCTGAAGGATCCGCACGCCGCGGTCCGAAATGCGCTGCGCGAGATCGGCGTCGAAGGGGACGAGCTCGTGGTGGAGCTCGGCGGTGTCCTTGTTGATGGCGGTGAAGAGCGCGGGATTGCTCGCGAGCCCTGGAATGCTCGCGTCCATGTAGGCCTGGTAGAGCGCGATCTGCGCGGCGTAGACGGGCTTCGATTTGGCGACGCCGTCCTTCACGCAGGCGCGCCAGTTCTTGGCGTTCATCGTCTTGCATTCCCACAGCGCGGGGCATGCAAGACCGAGATCATCGGGACCCGCGGCGATGATCCCGTCCACATGACCGCGGATGCGCCCGCGCGCGACTTCGAACCCGAACTGGCCCCCGTCGGGGCGATTGCCCTTGCGGGTATAGAGGTCGACGCCTGCCGCGCGCAGCCACGCGACAGCCAGATCTTCGAGTGCGTGGCCGATGGCGAAGATACGAAGCGTCTGGCCGTTGAAGTCGCGGCCCTCGTCCTTCGGCGCCCCCGTGAACTCGAATTGCAGCGCCCGCTCGCAAGGATGCCCGAGGCGCGAGCCGCCGAGATAGTCGCGCGGCGACCGCACCGCGTTTTCGGCAGTAAGGGCGGCGTCGATGACAGCGTTCAGCACGTCGGCGAACTTCGGAGTGTGATTATAGTCGAGCATCAGAACGGAACCTCCGGCGAGTGATTGGGCTGCGCGGCGGCGATGTCGGCCATGGCGTCCTGAAAACCACCAACAGCGACTTCGATGAGCGTGAGAACCTGATGCTCGCTGAGGTCGATCAACCGCGTCTGCCAGCCGATCTCCTCCATGATCTCGGCGACCCGCTTCATGGCGGCGCGGATGGCCGCCTTCTCATGTTCGGTGAGGTCAACCATGGCTGACGACCTCCGCGCCCGTTGCGAGAAGAAGCGCTGACAGCGCATCGAGCAGAACCAGACAGACGGCCCGAGCCGAAGCGGCCGAAGCGGATCGCGCCATCCAAAGCCACGGGCGGGGCGCCGGCACACGGCGCACAGCGTTCCGCGCGGATGCCAGAGGCGCAGCCGGTGCGCGGCCGTCATGGGTGTGAATGCGTTCATGGCTCATGCCGCCCTCCGTTGCGGCCCGGACGCCGATTCGAGAAGCTGGCGGATGGCGCGCTTGTTGAAGCCAAAGGTCATGAGCGCCGAGGCGTGGTAGCGCGTGAGGCCGAAGTCGTGGCGGCATTCGGGCGGCAGGTACTGGAGCTGCTTCTCGGTTGGCGGCTGGCGCAGCCAGCCCTTGGTCTTGAAGGCGCTCTCGTCGCTCTCGTGGGTGTTGAGCCAGTCGTCGACCTGCGCCAGGCACACGGTCCGCTCGCCCACGCCCAGAAGATGCGGGCGCTCGCCCTTGGCGCCGCCGACCGCGTACCAGACGCCGTCGAGCCAGAAGACGCCGCCCCAGGCGGTAAACCCGGCGGCCATCAGCGCGTCGTCGGCGCCGAACAGATCGACCCACGCGAAGCTGGAGCGCTTCAGAAGATCGATCTCGGTCATGATGAAACCCGCGAGTGGAGCGCCGCCGCTGCTCTCGTCCGCGTTCCCGACGTCGCGCGAAAACGCCTCGCCGCAGAGCGGGCATTCCGTTGCGGCCAGCGGGATCACCGCCTCGCAAGCCGGACAGCACTTGGTGGGCGCATCGCCGGCGGTGGTCTGGCCGTCGAGGTCGACGTCCTGTTCCAGCGTGCCGTGAATGAGGCTCGACGTTCCGAAGTCCAGCACCACGCAGTCCGTCTTCACGACGCCGGGATGTTCTTGCGGGTCGACGGTGCGCAGACCGCGTCCCACCATCTGGATCATGGTGGATTTGTAGGAGGATGGACGCAGCAGCACGACGCAGGAGGTCGGCGGATGATCCCAGCCTTCGGTCAGCACAGCCACATTGACGATGACGCGGGTTTCGCCGGCGGCATAGGACGCGAGAATGGATTTGCGGGTCTCTGACGCCAGCTCGCCATGGATCAGCGCGGCGGCGATGCCCGCCGTCCTGAACGCCTCGGTTACATGTTCAGCGTGCGCGACGGTCGAACAGAACACGACGCTCTGCCGATCGCCGGCCTTTTCCGTCCAGTGGCGGATCACCTCGTCGGTGACGGGCGCGCGGTCCATGATCCCCGCGACCTCGTTCATGTCGAAATCCGACAACGTCTTTCGAACCGACCGCAGTTCGTCCTGCACGCCGAGGTCGATGACGAAGGTTCGCGGCGGCACGAGGTGCCCCGAGGCGATCAGCTCGCCGAGCCGTACCTGGTCGGCGACATTGTCGAAGATCTCCCGCAAGCCCTTATTGTCGCCACGGTTCGGCGTGGCGGTGACGCCGAATATTTTCGCGTGCGGATTGTTCTGAAGCGTTCGATCAATGATCCGCCGATAGCTTTCGGCAATTGCGTGATGCGCCTCGTCGATGACCAGCAGATCAAGGCGCGGCATGTCAGCAAGGTTTGATGCGCGCGCCAGCGTCGGCGCCATGGCGAATGTGACGTGGCCGCGCCACGACTTCTCGGCAGCGTCGACCACAGATGTGGCGATCCCCGGCGCGACCCGCTTGAACTTCGCGCGATTTTGCGCGGTGAGCTCGTCGCGATGCGCCAGGATGCAGACCTTGGCGTCGTCGTCGCCGATCATCTCGGCGGTAACCGCCGAGAGCATGATGGTCTTGCCCGCGCCGGTGGGCGCCACGCCCAGCGTATTGCCGCGGGCGGCGAGCGCAGCGACGCTGCGTTCGACGAATGTTTTCTGGCGGGGGCGCAGGCGCATCCGCGTTCTCCCTTATTGAGCCCAGCTCGGCCGCCCGGGGGCCGGTGGCGCGGGATGGGCCTGCTGGGGGCGGGGCGCAGCCGGAAATGCAGAGGGCTGCCCGAGCGTGGCGTTGCCCTGCGGCGGCGCATATGCCACCGCTGCCGTTGAATGGGCTGTGCCCGCGCCCATCAGCGCGGCGTAGTCACGATGGTCGGGCGTCACGGCGCCGCGCACCTCGTTCTTGTCGTCGCCGTTGGTGTCCTGGCCGATGTCGATCCGCGCGACGAATTCGAGTCCGTCGAGTTCGCTGAAGCCGCTGATGCGCCGGCGCGCCTGCGCCTCGGGCGAATTGTCCTTGTCGGAAATCCCGCGCGCCGAGTTCAGGATGCCGCGGATGAGCCCGCGGCCCATGTTGGCCCAGTCAGGACCCTTCGGGCTGTAGAGGCCAATCAGCGACCAGATCTTGCGGCGCGCATAGGGTCCTTCCAGCACCGTGAATTCGGCGTCGAGGTAGACGGAGCCCGTCGCGCCGCGCTTGGCGTAACCGCCAGTCCAGCCCTGCGCGGGGTCGTCGAAACCGCCGGGACGGATGGTCAGGCGCACCTTGGCCAGCGTGCCTTTCGGAATGACGTTGGAGTTGGACTGGGCAGAATTGAAGTCGTTCCAGAGTCCGGACATGGCGGGGCTCCTTTCAGGTTGAGGGTGAAACGCGCAGCGGCGTCGATACGGGAAAGCCAACCCGCTGACCGGATCGGGACACCGGTGGCGGCGAGGTTCGCTCAGCCATGGCCGGGCTCCTGCGCGGGGGCGGGATCGGCCGGGATCCTCGGAGGCCAGATCAGGCGTTCGGAGGCAGGCGCCGCAGGGCTCTGGATCTTCTCCATCAGCCGGCCGAGATGCGGGGGCTCGACCAGGTCGAGACGGCCGGAGCGATCCTTGGCCGGAAAGCCCCAGCGGTTCAGCGTTTGGCAGACGAAGGCGCGCTGCGGCTGGGCATTCGCATCGGGGATGTCGGCCATGGTGATGACCTGATCGACGATGCCGGGCAGTTCGAGCCCGGTCTTCGAACCATCAATCTGCGGCGACCAGACCTTGCGATTGAAGTCATCGAGCTTCTCGTCGAGGATCCCGACGAACCAGACATGCTTGCCGCGCGTGTGCTGGAGATGGGTCAGCCAGGCGATCATCTCGCGGCCGTGCAGCCCGTAGGCGCCGCGGATGTCGGCCTTGCCGGTCTTGTCAGAGAAGGCCTCAGGCTGGCCGCGGCACCACTGGAAGCAGAGCCGCCCGGCGACGGTGATCGAGTCGATGAAGATGGTTTCGTACTTCGCGATCACCGCCGGATCGCCGTAGCGCCCGCAGACCTCATCGAAATGCGCCTGGCTGTAGGGTTGGTCCTCGCGCAGCGCCGGGTTCGGCCCGCCGATAAATACCGCGAAATCACGGCACTCCTTCCAGGTGCGAGGGCGCAGCGTGTCGCCCTCCCAGCCTTCAACCGCGAGGTCGCCGGCCTCGAGATCCATGAAGAGGGTCGTCGAGGCGTTCAGCGTCCATAACAGGCTCGTCTTGCCGATGCCTGACTTGCCGAAGATGCAGCCCTTGATGCCCTTGTGCTGTGCGAGGCGCTCGTCCGCGCTGATGATGGGAAGGGCCATCACTTGCCCTCCATCTTCAGCACCGCCGGCGCTGCGTGTTCGGCGCCAATGCGCCCCGCCTCGCGGGCAAGCTTGTAGAGCCGCTGGAGCGCGGCGGCGCGGCGGTAGGCGGCCGAGCTATCCCGCTCCGCCTCCACGATCGCAAAGGCGATCTCGTCGACGGTCGCCTCGACGACCGGCAGCGGCGCGCGCGGCTCGTCACCGAAGCGCTGCGGGAAGCCTATGGTCTCGGGGAGGTCTTCGAGGCCGTAATTCGTCGCGCGAAGGCGGGTGATGGCGTCCAGCTGGTCCGGCATGGCTTGTCTCCATGAGATGATGTGGTCGAGGAGGCCCATCACGCGTCCTCGCGGACGTCGGGCGCGGACTCGGCGACGTAGATCGCCAGTAGCGGCGTCCCGTCGGCATGGGCGCCGGCGTCCTCGATCTGGTAGTTGCGGTTGGACTCGCAGACCTCGGTCAGCTCCCAGCGCCGGTAGAGACCCGGGAGACGCCTGTAGTCCTCGAGCGACAGATCGGCAGTGCTGTTCATGCGTTTCTGCTTTCGATTGGAGGAAAGGCGCTCGGGGCGCTCGAATGGAAAAGGCCACCGCCGGGACCGCGTCGGGACATCGGCTCAGGGGATTTCCTGAAGGGCGTCGCTCAGCCGGCGCATCGCGCGCTGGTACCGCTTGCGGGCTGCGGCCTCCGTCAGGCCCAGTTCAACGGCCGCCTCGGTCTGAGAGAAGCCCTCGATCGCTACACGGATCACCAGCAGGGCGTCATCGCCGAGCAGCTTCCGTACGGCGCCGTTCAGTCGCGCGTACCCCGCCGCGCCAATGCCGCTGTCGCCAGTGTCCGCCACCTCGTCGGGATCGGCGCCGCTGGCGAAACGTTCGCGCGCCGTGTCGCGCTGACGCGCGCGGATCATGTCGCGCTCGATGTTTCTGAGAAGGGTGGCCGCGATCCAGTTGACGTTCTGCAGATCGAGGCTCCGGATTGCCTCGGTGGCGCGGGCGAGGATTTCGGAGGCGACCTCTTCGGGGGAGCCGATCCTGCGCCAGATCGACCGGCGCCGGATGGCGTCGAGCCCCGGCCAGAGCGCCAACAGCAACACGGTGAGAGCGCAGTCGGCCGGGGGGCCGTCGGACTGCGCCGCCTCGATCAGCGTCGTGAGTACGATGTTCTTCTGATCCGGGTTCGCAGCGCCGCGATGCAGCGCATCCAGCATGGCGGCTGGATCGCGAAACGCAGCGATGGGATTGCTGGTGCGCCGAAGCGCCTCGAAACTGTGCTGAAACCTGAGGGTGCTCGAGGATTGCATGAAGTTGTCGCGGATCTCGTGCCACGCGAAAGACATCGGACGCCTGCCTTGCGGCCAGGCGTCCGGCGCCTTCTCGTGGCCAGGTCAGGACGTCACGCGTCTCTGCGATTTCAGGGGGTGGAGGTCGAAGCGCGCCTCAGCGCGCAGGGGCGGCCGCGTGGTTCAGCGTTCCGCAGCCGCGGCAGGTGGCTTGAACCGGGAAGCCGACGAAGTACTCGTGCCCTCGCGCGAAGCGCAGGTGCATCCGGCCGTCACGACAGACGCCGAGCAGCTTGTCACAGCGCGTGCAGCGCCAGTCTGCGTTGGAGGTAGGGGGCTCGGTAGTCGCGGCGCTGGACCAGCTCGTCTGGGCTGCCTGGCGCGAGGGGAAGGGAGTCGGCATCGAAGTGCTCCTCTGATGTGGAGCCCTTCCAGTAATCAGCGCCTTGTTAGACCGTCTCCCTGCGGATGTTAGACCGTTGTTAGACGGATTCTTCGACCGGGGCTTCGGCGACGTCTTCCGTCGGCTGCCCGGCGAGCACCAGCCGCCAGTACCCGTTCTTCGCACCCTTGCCGATATAGACGCCTCGGATGTTGTCCCAAGTGTCCTTCCGGAACGCCTGTTGGGGGCTTCTGGACTCGAAGCCTTCCATCAACGCCTTGACCTGAACATCGGGACTGCCCTTCCCGGCTGCGACCACGAGACGCTCGAAGATCGTTAGCTGATCATTCCCGGCGAGGTGAAGCGGCTCCTTACCGGGAATGAACAGAGTGCCGGACTGCGTGCCTGTCCGGACGACTCGCGGCGACACGCCTCCGCGCGCGAGCGAAAGATTGTCACGATATGCGAGCTCGAGGCCGTCCCGCGCGAACAGGATCTCCTCGTCTGCCGATGCGAGGTGGGACAGGAGCGGCACGACGACATTCGACCCGAGGTGCGACGGCATTTCCTCGCTGGCGGCGAGGATGATGCCCACGCCAGCGGTGTTCCGCGCGCGCAGCGTCAGATCCAGCCTCTGCGCAGTTTTCGGGTCATTGAGACGCCGCGCGAAATAGACGGGCGCCTCAGCACCGTCAATCTGCATCACACCGACAAGGGTCAGGTCCGGGTCGAGGATCTGGGCCGCTCGCTTGCTCAGGAGCGGTTTCATCAGGCGCATGAGCGTCTCGTGAAGCCACTGGGAGTTGATCGCGAACATCTCGACATCCGACGCTGGTCGCTTTCCTGCATCTTCGCCAAAGGGGCCGACAGCACGGACCATGCCCTCTGTCTTCGACGGCTTGATGGCGCCTTCCCCCTCAAGGTCGTCGTCCTCGATCAGCACCACATCCTGCCGGTCACAGCGTTCGAGCAGCCCGCCTTCGATCAGGCGGCGCGCATCGAGGCCGAGCTCCAGAAGATATCCTCCGCTGACCTCATCCTCGATCCGGTCGTGAAGTTGAACAAGCTGGGGGAAGATCGCGCGCAGATCATCCGATGCGATCTGTCGGAATGCGCTCAGAATTCCCCATTCCTTGAGAAGCGCGAAGCCGAGGCTGCGCTCTTCCGGATCTGTCTTGCTCTGCAAGTTACAGCTCTTTGACCCAGCGATCGTGATGTTCAGCGTCCGCTCCTTCTCGTCGCCAACACGATTGTAGGCAACCGCTATGCCTATGCGACTGAAGGCCTCGGCGCGCCGGAAGATGTTCCCGGCGCCGAGATATTGGTCCGCCACCTCCTCGATGTCGTCGTTGACGGTGACCTTGAGTTGGAGTTTGCGCTTCCAGGTGCCAAGCCGCACCTCGGCTTCCAGGACGCGCGCGAATTCAAACTCATAGCCGTCGATCTCGGGGGACTCCAGAAGTAGCGAGGTTCGGAACCGCGAGAGATTGTAACGCTTCCAGGTCAAAGGCTTCTGCGAAATGTCTTGCCCGAGTGCGATCTCGGCGAACGAGTCGCTTACCGTTTGGCGAACCACCGGGCTGTCCGCACAGACCTCGATCTGTCGCAGCGACGGCGTGTAAATCAGGGTCGCCTCGTTCGGCGGTCGATAATAGATGGTTCCCCTGCGCCCGTCCTGCCGGTGATCATGGACGCTCGACAACGGCCCGCCATGGCGCACGATGAGCATGATAGATGCAGGGTGCGCATCGGTCGCCGGGAGATCGAGCGCCTTTACAGTGCAGGAAATCTCGGGCTTCAGGTCGAGAGCCTGTTTAATCTTTGCGGCCAGCGCTGCGTCATCGATCGAAGCTGCATCAAGGGCTACTGTATTTTCGAGATCGATCTCGAAGGCGTCATAAAGTTTGCCGTGTTCGCGAAATTGCCGAGCGAAATGAAAGCTCTCGGCATCCTCGAACGTCTCGCGCACGTTCAGAAAGGTCCAGATGCTTCTGCAAAGCGCATCGGGCTGTCGCCGGATTTCTTGTGCTTTCGCGTCGTCGAGTTGCTGATCGACGATCGTGGTGAGGGAGGTGACGCCCTTTCCGTCCGCGAGTGCGCGAATCCGGCGACACCGCTGCTCTGCGGGTATCAGTTCGTCATGATCGAACTGCGCGAGCGTTTCGATAAGTGTTTGCCGGAACGCGTGGACCGCTTCGTCATCAGAATGATCGGGAAATTCCTCAGAGAGCCTGAAGTCAGGCTCGTTTTCGCCTTCGCGGATGGCAAGCGCTGCTCGGGCAAGATCGATGCGCGCATCTTCGATCAGAGAAATAGTGCTTGGGCCGAGCGGAAGCGCTTTGCGCGGCATGAATCCACCTCGATGAACATCTGCTATTGAATCATTCGACGTTCAATAATCAGTGACGAATCGGCTGGCCGCAAGGGACGAGGTTCTGCAACTGTTTGCATTCCTGCGCTCTGCCCGATTCGCATGTCCCACACCCAGCCGTCGAGTGGCTTTTGATCGGTAATGACGCCCCCGATCACGGCTGCCTGAGACATGAAACGCCCCAACCCTCTGCCGCCTGACAGGATGACCGCCGCAGAGCGGATCGCCGAGTTGTGCGAGATTCTCGCGCGCGCGGTGATTCGTCTCCGGGCGCGTCAGTCAAGGCAAGTATCTGACGAGCTTGGAGAAAGTTGCCTACACTTCCCGCCCGACCAGAGCGGTCATGCAACTCCGACGCAACGGAGAAATACATGACCATGACGGACACCATCTTGGCCCGGCTCGCGGCTCTGAAGACGACGCCCACGCCCGACCTCAAGAAGCAATGGCGCGAACTCTTCGACACGGAGGCGCCGCCGTACAACCGGCGTTTCCTGGAGAGCCGGCTCGCGTACCGGATCCAGGAGCTGACGTATGGCGGCCTGAAACCGGCGACCATCGAGCGCCTGGAAGCGCTCGGCGAGCAGCTCGACGGCGGCAACATCGTTCTGCGCCGGATCCGCGCCGATGACAGGCCGATCGCTGGCACGCGGCTGATCCGCGAATGGCAGGGCGTCGAACACACAGTCACGGTGTTGGGCGACGGATACGAATGGCAGGGTCGCCCCTACCGCTCGCTCTCCGCAATCGCGCGGGCCATTACCGGCACGCGCTGGAACGGTTGGGTCTTTTTTGGCATGAAAAGCCATCGGAGGGGCGCATGACGAAGGTCGCCGCTCCGAAGGCAGGCGCCCGCAAGCTGCGCTGCGCGATCTACACCCGCAAGTCGAGCGAGGAGGGACTCGACATGGAGTTCAACTCGCTCGATGCGCAACGCGACGCCTGCAGCGCCTATATCGCGAGCCAGCGCTCCGAAGGCTGGGTCGAGCTTGCCGAGCATTACGACGATGGCGGGATCTCGGGAGCCACTCTCGAGAGGCCCGGCCTCAAACGACTGCTTGCTGACATAGAGGAGCGTCGCGTCGACGTCGTGGTCGTCTACAAGATTGACCGTCTCAGCCGCGCGCTGATGGATTTTGCAAAGCTCATCGACGTATTCGACCGCAACGACGTGACCTTCGTCAGCGTGACGCAGGCGTTCAACACGACGACGAGCATGGGGCGGCTGACGCTCAACATTCTCCTGTCCTTCGCGCAATTCGAACGCGAGGTAATCGGCGAGCGCATCCGCGACAAGTTCGCCGCCTCGCGCAAGCGCGGCATGTGGATGGGCGGCTATGTTCCGATGGGCTACGCGGTCAAGGATCGCAAGCTCGTCACCAACGAGTCGGAAGCCGCGATCGTCCGGATGATCTTCGAGCGCTTTGTGGAGGTCGGCTCGGCGACGGCGGTGGCCCGGGCGCTTGCCTCCGAGGGCGTGCGGACGCGCAAAGGTCGGCTCATCGACAAGGGTTTCCTCTACAAGCTGCTGAACAATCGCGTTTACGTCGGCGATGCGGTCCACAAGGGCACGGCCTATCCCGGCGAGCATGAGGCGATCGTTACCCGCGCCGTGTGGGAGAAGGTTCATGCCATCCTGCGCGAGAGCCCGCGGGTGCGCGCCGGACGGACACGCGCCGCGACACCGGCTCTCCTGAAAGGACTCATCTTCGGGCCGACCGGCTGCGCCATGACCCCGACGCACACACGGCGCGGCGACAAGCTATATCGTTACTATGTCAGCCAGTCGGTCCTGAAGCGCGGCGCCGACGCCTGCCCGGTGGGTCGCGTGCCCGCCGCCGAGATCGAAGGGGCGGTCGTCAACCAGCTGCGCGGCCTCCTTCGCGCCCCCGAGGTGGTCGTCGGAACATGGCGGTCGGCGCGACCCGAAATCGATGGGTTGTCGGAGGCGGAGGTCAGGGAGGCCTTGGAGGGGCTCGATCCGCTTTGGGATGAGCTGTTCCCTGCCGAGCAGGCTCGCATCGTCCGGCTGCTTGTCGAGCGCGTCGACGTCGGACGCGACGGTGTGGATATTCGGCTTCGCGTCGATGGGTTGGCCCGTCTGGTTTGTGAGCTTGGCAGCATGGTCGGTGATGCGCAGAGGGCTGCCTGATGGATCGCGACGCCACCGCCGATGACGGCCGCACGCTGACGGTCCGCGTTCCTCTGACCGTCCGGAAACGCGGCGGGCGGAAACAGGTTGTGGCGCCGGAGGGCGCAGGCTGGGGCGCGCCCCAGCCGCGCGTCGATAACACCATGGTCAAGGCAATCGCCCGGGCCCACCGCTGGAAGCGGCTCCTGGAGAGCGGTCAATTCGCGTCCGTGACCGAGCTGGCGGAAGCCGAGAAGATCAATCAGTCCTATCTGTGCCGGGTCCTGCGCCTGACGCTGCTCGCGCCCGACATCGTCGAGGCGATCCTCGACAGACGGCAGCCGCCCGGCCTTCAGGTGGAGGCTCTGCTGAAGCCCATGCCATTGGAATGGGCTGCCCAGAAGGGTTTACTTAGTCTCTGAGATATAATTTTCGCAGTAGGAAATCCTACAGCAGATTCTATCATTGACAGCAGGATTGCGTGCGCCTACCGTCTGTAGCGACAGTTACAGAGGATTTTTCTTTGCGCCTCGCTGACGCCTGCACGATCCACACCGGCTATACCGCTCGTGGCAGATTAGAGCCGACGACCGTCGGGGGTGTGCTCGCAATCCAGCTGCGCGACATTTCCCCTGACGGCCTCGTCGATCCAGAGCGTCTGACAAGAGTCCAGTTGGAGGACCTGGCGGACCGCTATTTCGTGCGCGCCGGTGACGTGGTGTTCCGCTCGCGGGGCGAACGAAACACGGCGTCCGCCCTGGACGAACGTCTGCGGGAACCAGCCCTTGCGGTGCTGCCCCTGATGGTTTTGCGCCCGAACCGCAACGTCGTGACGCCTGCATATCTGGCATGGGCGATCAACCAGCCTCCGGCGCAGCGCCACTTCGATATCGCGGCACGTGGCACGAATATCCGGATGATCCCCCGTTCCAGCCTCGACGACCTCGAACTCGATGTTCCAGACATCGAGACTCAAGAAAGAATCGTCGTAATCGATGCCCTGGCTGAGCGGGAGCGGGAGCTGACCCAGCTCGCCGCCGAGACGCGAAGAAAGATGATGAGCCTGATCCTCGTCGAGCGAGCGAGCAGGATGCGCCCTAAGACGAGGCAGGAAAGGACGTCCAAATGACCGACCAACTCACTCAGCAACAGGTCAACCAGACGGCATGGGCCGCCTGCGACACCTTCCGCGGCGTCGTCGATGCCGGGCAGTACAAGGACTACATCCTTGTGATGTTGTTCCTGAAATACATTTCTGACCACTGGAACGATCATGTCCAAACCTACCGCAAGCAATTTGGCGGTGATGAAGCCCGGATCCGCCGCAGGCTGGAGCGCGAACGCTTCGTCCTTCCCGAAGGCGCCAGCTTCTACGATCTTTATGAAGCGCGGAACGAGCCGAATATCGGTGAGCGCATCAATATCGCGTTGGAGCGGATCGAGGATGCCAACCGCGCCAAGCTGGAAGGCGTCTTTCGCAACATCGACTTCAACTCCGAGGCCAATCTCGGGCGGGTCAAGGATCGCAACCGGCGCCTCAAGAACGTGCTGGAGGACTTCGCCAAGCCCGCGCTTGACCTGCGCCCCAGCCGCGTGACCGAGGACATTATCGGCGAGTGCTACATCTACCTGATCTCGCGCTTCGCCTCGGACGCCGGCAAGAAGGCCGGCGAGTTCTACACGCCCTCCGCCGTCTCCCGCCTGCTCGCGAAACTGGCTGCCCCCAAGCCGGGTGATACGATCTGCGACCCGGCCTGCGGGTCCGGATCGCTGCTGATCCGGGCGGCCGAAGAAGTCGGGTCCGAAAACTTCGCCCTCTACGGCCAGGAGGTGAACGGCGCGACATGGGCGTTGGCGCGGATGAACATGTTTCTCCACGCCAAGGACGCCGCGCGCATCGAGTGGTGCGACACCCTTAACAGCCCCGCGCTGGTCGAGGGCGACCATCTGATGAAGTTCGACGTCGTCGTGGCAAATCCCCCGTTCAGCCTCGACAAATGGGGCGCGGAGAACGCGGACACCGACCAGTTCAGGCGCTTTTGGCGCGGTATCCCGCCGAAGTCCAAGGGTGACTACGGCTTCATCACCCACATGATCGAGATCGCCAAGCGCCAGAGCGGCCGGATTGCGGTCATCGTTCCGCATGGCGTGCTGTTCCGCGGCGGGGCCGAGGGACGGATTCGCCAGGCGCTGATCGAGGAGAACCTGCTCGACGCGGTGGTGGGCCTGCCTGCCAACCTGTTCACGACCACGGGCATTCCGGTGGCCATTCTGGTGTTCGACCGTTCCCGTGAACAGGGCGGCGCGAATGAGGACCGCCGCGATGTGCTGTTCATCGACGCCAGCAAGGAATTCACGCCAGGCAAGACCCAGAACGTGATGGACGAGGCGCACATCAACAAGGTGCTGGAAACCTACGCCTCGCGGGCGGTGATCGAGAAATACTCCCACCGCGCCAGCCCGGAAGAAATCGCCGAGAACGACTTCAACCTCAACATCCCGCGCTACGTCGACACCTTCGAGCCGGAGGAGGAAATCAACGTCGCCGCCCTGCAGAAGCAGATCAACACGATCGAGGCCGAGCTGGCCGAGGTGCGCGGGAAGATGGCTGGCTATCTGAAGGAGTTGGGCGTCGATGTCTGAGGGCGAACTGATCCTTTATAGCACCGAGGATGGCGCCACGACCATCGGCCTGCGGGCCGTGGGCGGGACCGTATGGCTGAGCCAGCG
Organism: Hyphomicrobium sp.; assembly: GCF_019744875.1. GTDB lineage: Bacteria > Pseudomonadota > Alphaproteobacteria > Rhizobiales > Hyphomicrobiaceae > Hyphomicrobium_C. The sequence continues at coordinate 21,195 of NZ_JAIETU010000014.1, forward strand.
GGAGATCGCGGAGCTGTTCGACAAGGATGTGCGCACCGTGAACGAGCATATCCGCAACGTCTTCGCGGAGGGTGAGTGCGATCCAGGGGCAACTATCCGGAAATTCCGGATAGTTCAAACTGAGGGCTCGAGGCAGGTCGAACGCGAGGTCGATGCCTACAACCTCGATATCATCCTGTCGGTCGGCTACCGGGTCCGCTCGGCGCGCGGCACCCAGTTCCGCCGGTGGGCCACCACCGTCCTTCGTGAATACCTGGTCAAGGGCTTCGCCATGGACGATGCCCGGTTGAAGCAGGCCGAGCAATGGGACTATTTCGACGAGTGGCTTGCCCGCATCCGGGACATTCGCGCGTCTGAGAAGCGCTTCTATCAGAAGGTGCGCGACCTCTACACGACCGCCATCGACTACGACAAGACGTCCGAGCAGGCGCAGGCCTTCTTCAAGAAGGTGCAGAACAAGATGCTCTGGGCGGTCACGGGTAAGACGGCCGCCGAGCTGATCGAAAACCGCAGCGATCCAGAGGCCCCCAACATGGGTCTGACCAGCTGGAAAGGCTCGGTTGTGCGCAAGGGCGATGTCGGCACCGCCAAGAACTACCTGAAAGCAGAGGAAGTCGAGGAGCTCAACCGCATCGTCGTGATGTACCTCGACTATGCCGAGGACCAGGCGAGGCGCCGCCGCCCGGTCAGCATGGCCGAATGGTCCGACAAGCTCGACGCCTTCCTGTCCTTCAACGAGCGCGACGTCCTCACCCATGCCGGGCGGCTGCGGATGGACCTGGCGCAGAAGCTGGCCCTCGAGCGGTTCGAGTTGTTCGACGCCAACCGCCGCGCCGCCGAGGCGCTGGCTGCGGATGAGGCCGACATCGCCCAGTTGGAGGAGATGGAGAAGGCCGCCAAGGGGCGGAAGAAGGGTGGCCACAATGAATAGACGGTTCCCGATGATGCCAGTGGCGGCCACCGGCGAAGTCCAAGGAGGACGCCAGCGGTCGCCTCACATGATCGAAGGACGAGCTGTCCCTTATCTTCGCGTGGCGAACGTGTTCGACGGCTATATCGACTTCAGCGACATCAACCAAATGCCCTTTAAGCAGCGGGAGATCGAGACCTTCCGCCTCAGGCCCGGAGACATCCTCCTTAATGAAGGGCAAAGCGTGGAGCTAGTTGGGCGTTGCGCAATGTACGCCGATGGGCCGGAAGATTGCTGCTTCCAGAACACATTGATCCGTTATCGCGCAGGACCCGAGACGGACGCCAACTTCGCGATCCAACTTTTCCGTTACTGCCAAGCCATCGGTATTTTTTCGAGGATCGCTGTTAAGACTAACTCGATTGCTCATCTTGGCGTTTCACGCTTCGCAGAGCTCGAGCTTCCATTCCCCCCACTTCCCGAGCAGCGCAAGATCGCAGAAATCCTGCGGACATGGGACGAAGTCATCGAGAAGCTGGAGGCGCTGCGGGCGGCGAAGGAGCGGCGACTGGACGGGGTTTCCCAGCGACTTCTGGCGCCCAGCCGAGCCGTGGGGCACGGGGTTCCTCGTTCGAACTGGGCGGCAACCAGCTTTGGCGAGGTCTTCGACGAGCGGCAAGACAAGAACGCGAACCTCGGCCCTGACGATGTTATCACGGTCGGCAAGTACGCGATCCGCAAGCAGTCGGAGCACTTCACCCGCAGCGTCGCCAGCAAGGATCTTTCGAACTACTGGACCATTTCTCCAGGCGATTTCGTCTACGACCCAATGTCGGCCTACTATGGAGCCATCGGTCGCTTTTCAGGTTCGACCGACGGCATCGTGAGTCCAGCCTATAGGGTCATCCGGCTACACCCCGACGTCGATCATAAGTTCATGGTCGCGCTCCTCCGCACCCATCACATCCGCTTCCTGCTCGAAACGCGGTCAAGCCAAGGGAACAAGGAAGGGAAGCGCCGTCTCCTGCAGCGGGACGAATTTGAGAGCATTGAGTTCAAGCTGCCTCCGATTCAAACGCAGCGCGAGATCGCAGCGCAAATCGCCGTGTTTCGTGCAGAACTCGATCTCACTGATCGCGAAATCCAAGCCCTTACCCGCCAGAAACGCGGCCTGATGCAAAAGCTGCTGACCGGCGAATGGCGCGTCGCTGTCTGAAGGAGAAGCGCATGGCCAGAAAACACATCGAGATGGCGATCGCCTACGACTTCGACGGCACGCTGGCGGACGGCAACATGCAGGAACACCAGTTCCTGCCCGATATCGGCATGAAACCGAAGGATTTCTGGGCCGAGGTGAAGCGCCTCACCAAGGAGCATCAGGCCGACGAAGTGCTCGTCTACATGAACCTGATGCTGCGCAAGGCCGCCGCGGCGGGCGTTCCGGTCAGGCGCGAGGATTTCAAGGCGCGGGGCAAGGCGATCCAGTTGTTCGAGGGGGTCGAGGACTGGTTCGACCGTATCACTGGCTATGGCAGGGCGCAGGGCGTCCGCATCACGCATTATCTCGTCTCGTCAGGGAATGCCGAGATTTTCGCCGGGACGCTCATCGCCTCCAAATTCGCCCAAGTCTATGCGTCGAAGTTCATGTTTGACGAAAATGGCGTGGCCGCGTGGCCGGCGCTTGCCGTCAACTATACGACAAAGACGCAGTACCTGTTCCGCATCAACAAGGGCGCTTTCGACCTCAGCGACAACAGCAAGGTCAACCAGTTCGTCGAGAAGCGTGACAGACCCGTGCCATTCGAGAACATGGTGTTCATCGGCGACGGCTCGACTGACATTCCGTGCTTTCGACTCGTGAAGGAACAGGGCGGCCTTTCGGTCGCGGTGTTCAAGCCCCACACCAAGGGCGCGCGCGGCAAGGCCGACAACTACATCAAGGATGGCCGGGTGCACTGCGCCGTGCCCGCGATCTACACGGACGGCAGTGAACTCGATCGCGTCATCAAGGCGAACATCAACGCTGTCGCGGCACGCGCGGCGCTGTCCGGGCTATTCTCGGAGGGCTCTCAATGACCTTCGACGCCGCCGAAAAGCATCAGTCCCAGATCCCTGCCCTGCAGCTCCTGGTGGCGCTGGGGTTCACGCCGCTTTCACAGGCCGAGGCCGTGCGCCTGCGCGGCGGTCGTCTGCGCAACGTGGTGCTCGACGACATCCTTGCCGACCAGCTTCTGCGGATCAACAGCTTCACCCACCGCGGGCGGGAGTATCCTTTCGACCTCGAGGATGCGCACGAAGCCATCCGGCGGCTGAAGCCCACGCCTGACCGGCAAAAAGGACTGCGCGGCACCAACCAGGACATCTACGACACGCTCGTGCTCGGGACGACGATCACCAAGACGATCCAGGGAGATTCGAAGTCCTATTCGTTCCGCTATGTCGATTGGGAGACCCCATCGAACAACGTCTATCACGTGACGGCCGAACTCTCCGTCGAGCGCACGGCCAGCACGCAGACCAAGCGGTGCGATATCGTCGTTTACGTGAACGGCGTCCCGTTCCTCGTGATCGAGAACAAGCGGCCCACCGAGAGCCTCAAGAAGGCGGGTAGCCAGCTGATCGGTTATCAGAATGAGGACAACATTCCGCAGCTGTTCCACTTTGCGCAGCTTCTCATGGTTATGAACCGTGTCGAAGCGCGATACGCCACCGTGGGAACTCCACGGCAGTTCTGGCAGACGTGGCGGGATGAGGAAGACAGGGACGAGACCATCGATCCGCTGGCCAATCGCCCTCTCACAGCGGCGGAGGCCAACGCCGTCTTCTCGGGCGACTTCGCCTTTGCGCGCGCCCATTTCGATGCCCTGGCGGCCGAAGGTGCGCGCGCGATCACGGCGCAAGACCGCGCAATCCATGCGATGTGCCGGCCAGAACGCCTGCTGGACCTAATCCGTCGTTTCACCGTTTTCGATGGCGGCGCACGCAAGGTCGCGCGCCACCAGCAGTTCTTCGGGATCCGGAAGGCTGTCGAACGCATCCGCCAGTTCCATCTGGACGGTCGCCGTAAGGGTGGCGTGATCTGGCACACTCAAGGGTCGGGCAAGTCGCTGACCATGGTGATGCTGGGGCGATCTCTCGCACTCGACAAGGCCATCCCCAATCCGCGTATTATGATCGTTACCGACCGCGACGATCTCGACAAACAGATCAAGGACACGTTCAAGTCCTGTGAACTGGAACCTGTCCGGGCAACCAGCGGGGCGCATCTGATCGAGCTGATCCGAAACCGGAGTCCGCTCGTGACGACCATCATTAACAAGTTCGATACGGCAGCCAAATCCGCCGAGGATGTCGACGTGGATGCTAACGTGTTCGTCCTGGTCGATGAAAGCCATCGCTCGCAGACCGGCCGCTATGGCGGTCACAGCCAGTTCGCCACGCGGATGCGTCGGCTTTTGCCGAAGGCCTGCTATCTGGGCTTCACCGGAACGCCACTCCTGAAGAAGGAGAAGAATACACTCTCGACCTTCGGCGGCCTGATCCACAAGTACGCGATCGACGAGGCTGTTGCTGACGGAGCCGTCGTGCCGCTGCTCTACGAAGGCCGTCTTGTCGAGCAGCAGGTCAATGGCGGCGTGATCGACAAGTGGTTCGACAAGATCAGCGAAGGTCTTACCGACAGCCAGAAGTCCGACCTGAAGCGCAAGTTCTCCCGCATGGACGCCCTGTCGAAGACCGGCCAGGCGATCCGAGCGAAAGCCTTCGACATCTCGGAGCACTTCCGCCAGCACTGGCAAGGCACGGGATTCAAAGCGCAGCTGGTGGCGCCGTCCAAGGCAGCAGCCGTCCGCTTCAAGGAAGTGCTCGACGAAATCGGGCACGTCACCAGCGAGATCATCATCTCGCCGCCCGATGACAACGAGGGTAACGAGGAGGTCGACAAGGAATCGAAGGACCTGGTGCGCGGCTTCTGGGCGCGCATGATGGCTCGCTACAAGACCGAGGATGAATACACCAGGCAGATCATCGAGGCGTTCAAGGGCTCGGGCGATCCGGAGATCCTCATCGTCGTGTCGAAGCTGCTGACCGGTTTTGATGCACCTCGCAATACTGTGCTCTATGTCTGTAAGTCGCTGCGAGAGCATAACCTGCTGCAGGCGATCGCCCGCGTGAACCGGCTATACGAAGACGGCGCGACCGAGAAGCAGTTCGGCTTCATCATCGACTATGAGGGGCTGCTCGGAGAACTCGACACGGCGCTGACGACCTATAGCGCCTTCGAGGGCTTTGACGCCGCCGATCTCGCCGGCACTGTCCACGACGTGCGCGAGGAAATCCGGAAGCTGCCCCAGCTGCACGATCAACTCTGGGACCTGTTCAAGCCGGTCAAGAACAGGAAAGACATGGAGCAGTTCGAACAGTTCCTGGCCGATGAGGCGATCCGGCAGGAGTTCTATGAACGACTGAAGGCGTTCAGCCGCTGCCTTCATATCTCGCTGTCGTCGGACAAGCTCTTTGACGTCTTCAACCAGGTGAAGATCGACGCCATGAAGAGGGACTGGAAGCAGTTCTCCGAGCTGCGGCGCTCGGTTCAATTGCGCTACCAGGAGACCGTCGACGTCAAGGAGTTCGAGCCAAAGATCCAGAAGCTGCTGGACGACCATGTGGTTGCCATGCCGGCCGAAACGATCATCGAGATGGTCAATATCAACGACCCGGACGCTCTGAAGGCCGTGGTGGAGGAAACGGGCGTCTCCGAGGCATCAAGGGCGGACCGAATCGCCAGCGCGACGCGTCGGACCATCACTGAAAAGATGGACAAGGACCCGACCTTCTACCGCAGCTTCTCGGAGCTGTTGGAAGAAACCATCCGCGACTATCGAGCCAAGCGGATTTCCGAACGGGATTACCTCAAGAACGTCGTCGATCTGGCGAGCAAGGTTGCGCGCAAGGACCGGGGCCGCGAGGTGCCGGATCCTATCAAGGGTAACGACGATGGGCAGGCGTTTTTCGGGATCCTCGAAGGCGCGCTCACGACCGAAGATGGCAACCCGATTGAAGCGGATGAGGTTGCCGCGATCGCACTCACGGTCATCGATATCATCAAGACCCATCACATCGTTGACGTCTGGTCCAACGACATCGCTCAGAACAAAATGCGAAATGCCATCGACGACTATTTTTTCGACGTGCTTCGCGGTGAACGTGGCGTCGCCTTGCCTGTCGAGGTGATGGACGATCTCGAACTCAAGATCATGGATCTCGCACGGGCGCGGTTTCCCGGATGAAGGCGGAGCAGCACAGCGTCCAATACGGTGAACACAGGATTGACTTCGCCATCGTTCGCCGTGAACGGACGACGCTGGAAATCGCTGTCGAGCCGGATGCTTCCGTTGTTGTCGCGGCTCCGCTGGATGCTTCGCTGGTTGCGATCGAGGAGAAGGTGCGCAAGCGCGCTGCATGGATCCGGCGTCAGCAGCGATATTTCATCCAGTTCCTTCCGCGCACGCCGGATCGTCGGTATGTGGCTGGCGAAACTCACCTGTATTTGGGCCGACAGTATCGGCTCAACGTGGCCTCCCACGTTCAGGCGACGGTGAAGCTCGTCCGCGGCTTCATCGTAGTCCAAACGCCTACGCCCGAGCGGACCGAGGTCACCCGCGAACTTGTCGAGGGTTGGTATCGGCAGCGGGCTTATTCAAAATTCGCCGAGCGCCTGGAAGTCAATCTGCTGCGCTTCCCGGCCCCTGAAGACTTCCGCCCCAAAGGCCTGATCGTCCGCCAACTCCGGCAGCGGTGGGGTTCGATGTCACCCGCATCGCGCCTGCTGCTCAATCGGCGGCTGATCGAAGCGCCGATCGACGCGATCGACTACGTTATCGTGCACGAGCTCTGCCACATCGCGGTACCGCACCACGGTCCAGAGTTCTTTGAACTGCTGGATCGCGTTCTGCCCGATTGGCCCAAGCGCAAGCACCGGCTCGAAAGAGTCATGGCTTGAGCGGGCCATCAACGCCACCAAGGGCGTCAAGCGCGCATGAAATGAATCGTTCGGTCGGCGATAGGGATGCGAACAACCCCCGAGAAGAAAAGGCTGAAATTATCTTTAGAACAATGAGTTACGAATCCGTACTGCCGTCCGTTCAGTCCAGAGGTTGAGAGAAAATCGGCGGAGAGAGAACCCACGGAGCAGACTTTCCAGGCGGCGTAGTCCAGAGGCTTGCACCCAAACCGCGCAATTCCTTGAGCTTTTCAGCCAAGCGTCCGAGCGCGGAGAAAATTCGCGGGGATCGAACTGGCGGAGCGAAGGGAACCGGGTTCCAATGATCTCTGTGCCATGTTGGAACGCCTCCAGGCCGCCTTACATAGCTGCCACCTGCCATCTCCATCGGGGTGCCATCCAGTCTTGCTCGTAACACGGTTTTGAGGGGCGTTGTCAGTTGTGCGCCACCAGCCGTGCCGGGATCAGGCCGCGCAGGGAATTGCCCAGATACCAGCGCTCGGCGCACCGGAGATCGTCTGTGGTCAGCACGGCTTCGCACGCACGCCCGCTGGCCAGGAGCTCGGCGCGCAGGCAGCCGGGCAGAAGCCCGCAGCCGAGAGCAGGGGTCAGCAGCACATCCCCCATCTCGACAAAGATGTTGGTGATGCCGCCCTCGCAGAGCTCGCCACGGTCGTTCAGGAAGATCGCCTCCTCAACCCCCATTGCAGCCGCCTCGGCGCGCGCCGCGTCGTAGACGTCGCGCGCGGTGGTCTTGTGGGCTAGCAGGGGCTCAGCCGGATCTAGTCGCTGCGTCGCGATCGTCGCGCGCCATTCGGCTTCCGGCCCAAGATCTTGATGTACAGCCGCCGTGACCTCGACCCGACCGTCACGATCGAGCGTCATGCGCAGGCGGGCGCAAGCGCCCCGGAACTCCACCACTGCGTCCTCGAGCGCCGCGAGGACTGCATCCGGATCGCAGGCAAAGCTCAGTGCATCGGCCGAGCGCGTCAGGCGCGCGATATGCCGATCGAGCCGTGGGAAGCCGGCCGCCGCGCGCCAGCCCAGCGTCTCGATCAGCCGGAGATCGCACCGAGGAGGAACTTCGCTTTCAGCAGGCATTCATCGTACTCCGCGTCCGCTTGGCTGTCATAAATCACTCCGCCACCCGCGGCATAGCTGGCAGGCCCCCGATCGAAGACCGACAGCGTCCGGATCGCTACATTGAAGCAGGCGGTGCCGTCCGGCGCGAAATAGCCTATCCCGCCGCAATAGGCGCCGCGGGGGATATGCTCCAGCTCGTGAATAATCTGCATCGCCCGAATCTTGGGCGCTCCGGTGATCGAGCCGCAGGGGAACAGCGCACGGAAGATGTCGCGCGCCGTTAGCCCCGCCCGGATGCGCCCCTCGACCGTCGAGGTCATGGTGTGGAGGGTGGGGTAGGTCTCGACACGGAACAGGTCTGGCACCCGGACCGAGCCAATCTCGCTCATCCGGCCGATGTCGTTGCGGATGAGATCCACGATCATAAGGTTCTCGGCCCGCTGCTTCGGGTCGGCGGCCAGCTCGGCGGCGAGGCGGCGATCCTCTTCGGGCGAGCGGCCGCGCCGGCTAGTGCCCTTCATCGGCCGCGAGCTGACCGTACCGTCGGCGATCCGGAAGAAGAGCTCGGGCGACCAGCTCAGCACCGTCGGATCGCCCAGCGCAACAATGGCGCCATGCGCGACGGGCTGCGAGGCGCGGAAGCGGGCATGGAGCGCCGCCGGAGCGCCGCTGCACTCGACGTCGAACGGGAAGGTCAGGTTCACCTGGTAGACATCGCCCGCCGCGATGTAGTCCTTCACCTTCTGAAAGCGGTCGGCATAGGCCCTGCGCGACCAGACGGGACGGGCGGCGTGGATCACACCGATGCCTTCCATTAGCGGCGGCATTCCCCGACATGGCGCGCGAAACGCCGCCATCTGGATCAGCGGAGTCCGCGGGTTCTGCGGCAGCAGCGCCTCGAGGCGCTGCTCGAAGAGATAGCCTAGTTCGTAGCTGGCATAGCCTGCCACATGCAGCCCATCGGCCAGCGCCCGCTCCATCCCCTCCAGCGCCCGATGTGCGCCGTCGGCATCGGTGGCGACGAACCGGCGGACCGGCGCCTCGAACAGCAGGCCATCGCCGGCGCGCGAATCCTCGAGCAGCACGTAGGGTGCGCGAGAGGGCAGAGCCAGCGGGCGCATCGGCAGAGGCGCCGACGCCATCAACCGGGCGCCGACCGGCTCGACGCCCCGCTCGCCGTCGCTCGCGTCGATCACACACACCGGTTCAGCCATGCATCGCCTTCCCTGTCGCGGCCCGGAATCGTCGTCTCGCGATCGGTCGCTCGGGCTGATCTGCGCCGGCTCGGCCTGGCCGATCATGCCTGCGCGAGCGGCGTTGTATCGCGCAAGTCGAGCACTCGCCAGCGGTGAGTTCCGTCTGCTCAGGCTCCGGATGCGGCCGCGCGGTCTGGCGCCGGCGGGTCGTGTCCCAAGAAATGGTGTAGCAGCGACCGACGCGTCGTGCTCTCCGGCGTGCCTGGCCTGCTTGTCATGCAGTCGCGTTTGGCAGCATGAGGGTGCCGGCCATCTTCGGTCCCCTGATAGCCGCCGTCGGCGAAGATGCGCTTGACGAAGGGGAACAGGCGACGGGCTGTGCGCAGCAGCTCGCGCGCTCCATCGCGATCCTGCACATCGGCCGGATGGACGGCGACGATCAACAGGAGGCCGAGGGGGTCGACGAGGATGTGGCGTTTGCGGCCCGTAACCTTCTTGCCCGCATCGAAGCCCTGCGGGTGGCCTGACGTCGAACCTTCTCCACTTCGTAAAGTACTGATATAGCTGAAAGGTGGCCATGGCGACGGCGCCGAGGCGGTCGACTGGCTGTTGCGCCCGGACGCGCCACCCCTGAGATTCGCCGTGCCATGCAAGCCTGGCACCCGGCGCGGTACCGGCTGCACTCTGGCCAGCGCCATTGCCGCTCATCTGGCGCGTGGTGATGATCTGGCCAGCCCCTGTGGCCATGCAAAACATTACTTGTGGAAGTGGATATAGCCAACGGGCCTCACATACACAGTCATTGCGGTGTAGTGTATCGCTGCTTTCAGACTGCCGGTCGCAGCCTACCCGGTCAAAACAAGGACAGCAAAATGAAAATCATCGTGATCTGCTCCGGCGGATTGGATTCTGTTTCTCTTGCCCACATGGTCGCGTCCAAGCATGAATTGCTTGGGCTTCTCTCGTTCGATTACGGCCAGAGACATCGCAAAGAAGTCACCTTCGCCGCCGCCTGCGCCGCCCGCCTGCAGGTGCCGCACCAGACCATCGACATTCGCGACATTGGCCGCAGCCTGTCCGGCTCGGCCCTGACGGACGACGTCGCCGTGCCTGACGGGCACTACGCGGAAGAAACCATGCGCATCACTGTGGTGCCGAACCGCAACGCCATCATGCTCACCATTGCCTTCGGAGTGGCCGCCTCGCGCGGGGCGGATGCGGTGGCCACGGCAGTGCATGGCGGCGATCATTTCATCTATCCCGACTGCCGCCCCGGCTTCATCGACGCGTTCCAGACCATGCAGCGCCACGCGCTGGAAGGTTATGCCGAAATCACGCTGCTCGCGCCTTACGTGAATGCGGCGAAATCGGCGATCGTGACGGACGGCGCACGATATGGCACGCCCTTCGAGGAGACCTGGTCCTGCTACAAGGGCGGCGCGATTCATTGTGGGCGTTGCGGCACCTGTGTGGAACGCCGCGAGGCCTTCGATCTGGCAGGCATCGCCGATCCCACCATCTATGAGGATGCCGATTTTTGGCGGCAAGCCGTAAGGCGGGCGGTGCGCTGATGTTCCGCATCACCAAGGAATTCCACTTTTCTGCGTCGCATCAGTTGTGCCGCCTGCCGCCAGACCATCAGTGCGCGCGGCTGCATGGACATAACTACATCGTCGTGGTCGAGCTTGCCGCGGCAGAGCTGAACGCATTCGGCTTCGTCCGCGATTATCACGAGCTTGGCCCCTTCAAGCGCTACCTCGACGAGAGTTTTGACCACCGACATCTGAACGCTGTGCTCGGCCATGACGCCGTCACCGCCGAATGTCTGGCCCAGCACTTCTTTGACTGGTGCAAGCTGCGTTGGCCCGAAACGATCGCAGTCAGGGTCAGCGAGACGCCCAAGACTTGGGCGGAGTACCGGCCGTGATCGCGTCAACCTCTGATGACATCCGGATCAGCGAGATCTTCGGGCCGACCATTCAGGGCGAAGGCGCGCTGATCGGCCAGCCCACCGTATTTGTACGAACGGGCGGTTGCGACTTTCGCTGCTCTTGGTGCGACAGCCTGCACGCCGTCGATAGCCGCTTTCGCGCGGACTGGCGCTTGATGGCCACCGCCGAAGTTCTGGCCAAGGTGCGCGTGCTTTCGGGGGATAGGCCCCTGATGGTGTCGCTCTCCGGCGGGAACCCCGCCATCCAGCCCCTAGGGCCACTCATCCAGCAGGGGCAGGCTCAGGGCTATCGCTTCGCGCTAGAGACGCAGGGTTCGGTCAGCCGGGGCTGGTTCGCCGATCTGGACGTGCTGGTGCTCAGCCCAAAGCCGCCGTCCAGCGCAATGGCAACCGATTGGAAGGCGTTGCGGGCCTGCGTCGACGCAGCCGCGTCGGGGCCGCGCATCGTCCTGAAGTTCGTGGTCTTCGATGAGGCCGACTTCATCTATGCCCGCGACGCGGCCGCGCGGTTTCCGGATCTGCCCGTCTATCTGCAACCGGGGAATCACACTCCGCCGGGGCCGCAGGACATTGACGCCTGCATCGACATTGAAGGCATTCTCCGACGCATGGCCTGGCTGGTCGACCGGGTCATCGCGGACCGATGGTATGCGGCCCATGTGCTGCCGCAGCTGCACGTCCTGATCTGGGGCAACAAACGCGGTGTCTGACCGCGACGGAGACCGACATGACAGACATATACAAAGACCTCAAACAGCTCGGCACCGCGACCCCGCTGCCGCAAAGCCCCGATGACGCTGTGCTCGAGAGAGTGGCGAATCCGCAGGCGGGCACGCCCTACTGTGTGCGCTTCACCGCGCCAGAGTTCACCTCGCTGTGCCCCATGACCGGCCAGCCGGATTTCGCACATCTAGTGATCGACTATGTGCCGGGACAGTGGCTGGTGGAAAGCAAATCGCTGAAGCTCTACCTCGGAGCCTTCCGCAATCACGGGGCTTTTCACGAGGATTGCACCGTATCGATCGGCAGACGACTTGTGGAAGCGCTAGCCCCCGAGTGGCTGCGCATCGGGGGGTATTGGTATCCGCGCGGCGGCATCCCGATCGACGTGTTCTATCAGACCGGGCCCGCGCCGCAGGCCGTCTGGGTTCCCGATCAGGGCGTGCCAACCTATCGCGGGCGTGGCTGAGCATTGGCAGGCGAGAACGCCAATGGGTCGGCAAGGCGAATGAGCGCGAAATGAATTTTTCAAAGACACAAGCCCAGACCCTGAACGACATCCTGCGCTGGCGGCGCGACGTCCGTCACTTTCGCGCCGATCCAGTTCCTCAACCGGTCCTCGACCGCCTGCGCGCCGCCATGGATCTGGCGCCATCGGTCGGCAATTCCCGTCCATGGAGGGTCCTGCAGATTAAAGACAAAAGCTTGCGTGGCCGCGTGCAGGACACTTTCGAAACCTGCAACCGCGAAGCGGCGGCTGGCTATGATGAACCGGCTAGGGCGGAATATGTCCGACTGAAACTGGCGGGCCTTCGTGAGGCGCCGGTGCATCTTGCCGTGTTCACCGAAACAGCGCCCATCGAAGGGCGGGGTCTGGGGCGCCAGACGATGCCGGAAACCCTGCAATTTTCCACCGCCATGGCGATCCACACGCTCTGGCTGGTCGCACGTGCCGAAAACATCGGCCTGGGCTGGGTATCGATACTCGACCCTCAGTCAATCCTCACCCTTTTTGATGTTCCGGAAAGCTGGGTATTCACAGGCTATCTCTGTCTGGGATACGCGGAGTCGCCTGAAGAACGCCCGCTCCTACACAGAAACGGTTGGCAACATGATACGTCGACAGAATGGCTGGAAAGGTGAGTGGCCTGCTTTTTTTCAGGAAACGTCCCGTTCTCTCTTGATCATTTTCGTTCTCGCAGAAGACCTTAACGGCGGGCGTTGATAAACTCATATTGACGAGCTTGTCCCATCGCGGTGGCGCACCACGAAGCCGAGCTCTTCAAGTTGCTCGATCGCGTTTTGATCCATTGGAAGATCATCGACACGCCCGCGCCTGATCCCGCATGACGCTGTAGTCGGCGAGCATTTCAACGATTGCCGATCCCTCCGGCAGCAGATTGAGCTCGTCGGCTGCCCGCGCCTGGAACTCCCGGCCATACTCGACCACGGGCGGGCAAGTCGCGAGCCTGCCATGCTCAGAACGAACCGTCCCGCATCCGTTCAGCAAGCTCGTGGTGATCGCGAGGACGGCGAGCCGCCGCTTCTGGCCGTCATCCAGCGTCTTGTAGAGCGGGTCGGCCGCCTCGGCGATCTTCTTCATCGCAGCCGCCGTGGTCGCCATATTGTCGGCGCGCTCGCGCAGGCGCGACACCGGATCGTCCGGCTT
>NZ_JAIETU010000020.1 GCF_019744875.1 Hyphomicrobium sp.
CCAGCGCCAAGCCCACGGACCTGCTGCACGGCCAGACCGATCCTTCGACCTTCAATGCCGGGGACGCCGCAGCGTTCTCGGAGTGGCTGCCATATCGCGCCTACATCGAAGACCGGCAGGTGTTCGTCAACCGCGACTCGCTCGGCTTTTGCCTGGAAGTTCGCCCGCAGTCCGGCGCCGACGAGGAAATGGCACGCGTATTGACTGCGCTCTACGCCGCATCGCCCCCGGGCACCGGTATCCAGTTCCATCTCTTCGCAAGCCCATCGATACGCGGTCCGCTTGCGCGTTACGCAGGCCTGCGGCTCCCGGATGAGGCGGTTCCCGAATTCGCGCAGCTGGGCCGTGCCGGGCGCCACGCCAATATCCATCGCACCATGGCAAGACGCCGCGTCGAGCACTACCTCGCCGGCAGTCGAGCCTCTCTCCTGCCCGCACAAAGCTACCTCTTCCGCGACTTTCGTCTGGTCGTGAGCATTTCGATTCCCGGCAATGCGGAGGATCTCGCGCGCCTCGACGACCTGCTGCTACTGCGCGACAGCCTGCGCGCCACTCTGCATGCCGCGGGATTTCCGTCGCGCGCATGGACGGCGGCCGATCTCGTCAACTGGGTTTCCGCCCTCGTTGACCCACACCGCCAGGGCGGCGACGGCATTCCCCTCACCTACGACGAAGGCCGCGAGCTGCGCGACCAGGTGATCGACCGTGCGACCCGCATGCGGATTCGTCAGACCGGTATTGATCTGGCCAATCCCGCTGATGCGGCAACCAGCGAACTGCGGCTGCTGTCGGTGCGCTCCTATCCGCCGCGGTTCGCGCTTTGGAATATGGGGAGCCTGATCGGCGACCTGTACCAGGGCACGCTGCAATACCCCTGTCCTTTTCTCCTCACGCTCGGGGTGCATGTCCTTGACGCGGAAGCGACGCGCAACTGGGCCTTCCTCAAGGCGGCGCGGGCAACGACGAACGCGACGAGCTACATGGCGCGCTTTCTGCCCGACCTGCAGGAACGCAAGGCCGACTGGGACATCGTTCTAAAAGCCATGGACGACGGCCAGCAGCTGGTCGATCTCGTCCATCAAGTCGCGCTTTTCGCGCCCGTCGAGGACATCACCCGCGCCGAACAGGCCGCGCGTTCGATCTTCCGCGCACGCGGGTTCGAACTCACCAACGACACCATGATGATGACCCAGGCGCTGATCGGCTCGTTACCGATGACACTCTCGCCGCCTTTTCACGCCGATCTCAAGCGCATGAAGCGCGTGTCCACAAAAACTTCCTCGAACGCGGTGCACCTGGCGCCACTGGTCGCCGAGTGGCAGGGCACCGGAACGCCGGTGCTCGTCTTCGGCGGTCGTCGCGGGCAGATCATGCAGCTCGATGTGTACGACAACCCGGCGGGTAACTACAACGTGGCGATCGCCGGTACTTCGGGCTCGGGTAAGTCGCTCCTGCTCAATGAAATCGCCGCCGCCTACCTCGGCACGGGCGCACGCGTCTGGATCATCGACGTCGGCCGCTCCTACGAAAAGGCCTGCCGCAATTTCGGCGGCAGCTTCATCGAGTTCACCGAAAACGCCGCCCTGTCCCTGAATCCGTTCACCTTCGTGCAGGACATCGACGAAGACATGGAACTCCTGCAGCCGCTGCTCGCCCAGATGGTCTCCCCGCGCGAGCCGCTCGACGGCTTCCAGTACTCGACGCTCGGTGCGGCAATCAAGAAGACCTGGAAGGCCAAGGGCAATGCCATGCGCGTCTCCGACGTGCACGATCTGCTGGCCACCGGCCGGCTCGACGAGGAAAGCCGCGATGAAGACCGCCGCCTGAAGGATCTCGCGGCGATGCTGCACCCCTATACGCGCGACGGCGCCTACGGCAAGTACTTCGAATCGGATGCCACCATCGATTTCGGCTCCGACTTCATCGTGCTCGAACTGGAGGAATTGAAGGCGAAGAAAGATCTGCAAACCGTGGTGCTGCTGATCGTCATGTACCGCATCACCCGTGAGATGTACTTCAGCCGCGAACGCAAGAAGATCGTGATCATCGACGAGGCCTGGGACCTTCTCTCGGGCGGCGCCACTACCGAGTTCATCGAGGCCGGCTACCGGCGTGCCCGCAAGTACAAGGGGGCTTTCATGTCGGCCACCCAGGGTGTGGACGACTACTACCGCAACCCGGCCGCCAAGGCCGCGCTCGACAATTCGGACTGGATGTTCCTGCTGCGCCAGAAAACCGAATCCATCGAGATGATGGACAAGCTCGGACAACTGACCATGGACGACGCCATGAAACGCCTGCTGCAGTCGCTGCGCACTGAGCACGGCGCCTACTCGGAGATCTTCATCCATTCGCCGGTCGGCAACGGCATCGGGCGACTGATTGTCGATCCCTACAGTCTGCTGCTCTTTTCCAGCCGGGCCGAGGACTTCAATGCCATCAACGAGAAACGCGCCGATGGAATGGACGTTTCGCAGGCCATCGATGCCGTGCTGCGCGACCGGGGGCTGGCGTGAACCTCCGGTCTGTCGCTCTGCTGCTCTTCGCCAACCTGCTGTTGAGCGCAAGCATCGTGGGCGCCTACGCGCGCTGGTTCGCGCCGCGCACCAGCCCTGCGCTCGCGGTGCTCGACGTGGGTGAACTGTACCGGTTGAAGGAAACCCAGGTCGCCACCGTGCTGGTGAAGCGCGATGCATCCAACGAGGACCGCGCCCAGGCACTGAAACATGCCGCCGCCTTCGGGTTGGAAGTGACCCGTCTGATCGAGTCGCTGCCAGAGGAATGCCGCTGCCTGATACTGGCCCGCGGCGCGGTCGTAGGACCCGCACCGCAGCTTCCCGATCTCACGCCGGAAGTGCGTCGGCGCCTCGGCTTGTAGGACGGCCATGCGGCTTCTCTTCGTCCATCGTCCGTTCATCGAGCGCTTCGAGCGCGCGGCGTTCCGCGAGCGGCTCGCCAATCATGCGCGCCGTTGGCGGATCGCCTGGCTGGCCTTGGCCGTCGCGGCAGCCGCGTTCCAGGCGAACTTCCGCTTCGGGCTCAATGCCTCGCCCAGCCTGCCGAACCGCCTGTTCCTCATCCACAAGGGCGAGCTTCCGCAGCGCGGCCAGTACGTAGCCTTCCGCTGGCCGGGCGGCGGTCCCTACCCGGCCGGCGTCACCTTCGTGAAGATTGTCGGCGGTATCGCCGGAGACCACGTGACACGCATCGACCGCGACTACTACGTCAACGACATCGCGGTCGGTACGGCAAAAGCAGTCAGCCGCAAGGGCCTGCCCCTAGAAATCGGCCCCGTCGGCGTACTTCCGCCGGGCCGGTATTACGTGCGCGCGCCGCACCCCGACAGCCTCGACTCGCGGTATGCGCTGACAGGCTGGATTGCCGAAGACCAGATCATTGGACGTGCCTATGCGCTGTTCTGAAACTCACGACACCCTTCGTAGTGAGGTTCGCCGGATTCTCACGCTGGCCGCGATCCTGTGGTCCGTCGGGACAGCCGCGCAGGACATTGGGCGGATCGGTCCGGTGTATCCGATCGCGGAGCCGAGCCTTCTCGACGTGATACTTGCGAAGCTGCGCGATGCGGAGAGCTCCGGCGCGCTCGCGAAAATGCAGCGGGACACGCAAGCAAGAGTGAAGCGCAGCATCGAGCAACCCGCGCCCGTCACGGCAATCACCAAAGTCACAAAGGCGCGCAGCTTCTACTATGACCCCAGCATCGTCGTGCCCTACGCGATCACCGATGCCGATGGCCGATTGATTGTCGCGCCCGGCACTCGGGTCAACCCGCTCGACACGGTGTCGCTATCGAAGCAACTGCTCTTCATCGACGCGCGCGACCCCGCGCAGGTTGGACGCGCCAAACGAATCCTCGACGAGCGCGGCGGGCGGCTGAAAGTGATTCTGACCGGGGGCTCATATCTGGACCTCATGCGTCGCTGGAAGCAGCCCGTGTTCTTCGACCAGCAGGGAAGCCTGGCCGAGAAGCTCGGCATCCGTCACGTGCCGGCACTCGTTTCGCAGGAAGACAGGAGGTTGCGCATTGATGAACTCCTGTAGCCGCCTCGTCGTCTTCCTCATCCTGATCGTGAGCCTCTGGATCGCTACGCCGGCATCTGCCGGTCCGGCCTGTCACGGTCGATTCATGAACCCCATCACGGACATCTGCTGGAGTTGCGTGTTTCCACTCACCATCGGATCGGCGTCACTGATCGGTGACGGCCAGGATGACTCCGGCAACCCATCCAATCCGATCTGCTTCTGCAGCAATCCGCCCCGGATCGGCGTATCGATCGGTTTCTGGGAGCCGGTGCGCCTCGTTGACGTGACGCGCACGCCGTTCTGCATGGTGGGCCTCGGCGGGATTGCCATCGATCCGGGCGTCGATGTGCCGCGCGGTGCGCAGGTGGGCCACGACAGCCAGACACGCAACAGCTTCTACCACGTGCACTGGTATGCCAATCCGATTCTCTACTGGCTCGAAGTGCTGCTCGACTTTCCCTGCCTGGAGAAGGGCTCGCTCGATCTTGTGTACCTGACCGAAGTCGATCCCCTGTGGGCCGATGATGAACTGACGGCCATCCTCAATCCGGAAGCCGTGCTCTTCGCCAACGCGCCGGCGAAAGCAGCCTGTGCCGCCGACTGCGTCGCCTCCACCGCCGGACTTGGTATCGCGAGCCTGTTCTGGTGCGCGGGATGCCAGGGGTCGATCTACCCGATGACAGGACACGTCGCCACCCATATCGGTGGCGTGCAGGCCTCCGCTCTCCTTACCCAGCGCATGACTGCGAAGATGCACCGGCAGCTTGCCACATTTGACGGGGCTGGCGCGGCGGGCATGTGCGGCTACTACATGCAGCCAATCATGGACAAGACCCACTACAAGCTGCAGATGGTCTATCCCGTCCCCAACACGCAGAAGGACGCCGGCCAGTGCTGCCAGCCCTACGGCCGCACGACGATGATCTGGGGCGCCGGCAAGGAATATCCCGTCGCCGGCGAGGATTTCTCGTACCAGATTTTCCGCAAGAGGAATTGCTGTGCCAGCGCGTATTGACCGACTCCTGGCCTTCATCCTCGCCGGCCTCGTGCCCTGCGCGGCATTGGCGCAAGCGCCTCAGTTCGCCACCCCGTCGCCGATGACGTGGCCAAATGCGCAGGACATGGATCGGGCGCTGAAGGCACATCCTTTCCCGGACGCCAATCGACTCGGTTCGCAGCCGATTCTGCAGCCACCGCGGGTGAACCCGCGAACCGATGCCATCGATATCGAGGCGATTGGCCGAAACAATCTTCGCCTGCAGGGCATCAGCGCCGCGCCCGGATCGCCGACTACGCCACTTCGAATCTTCATCACGCTGGAGATGCCTCGCCCGAGCCTGCGGCTCTTGACCGATCAGGCCGCTCGATCGGGTGCGGTGCTGGTGCTGCGCGGCCTCAAGTCCCAGTCGATGCGGCAAACCATCGCCGTCGTCGGCGAACTCATCGGCGAGCGCAAGGTGGCCTGGGTCATCGACCCCGAGGCATTCACGCGCTTCGGTGTGCATCAGGCGCCCACCTTCGTCCTCGCGCTGAATGATTCGACCGGCACTGACGCGCAGGGCACTTGCAGTTCCGGCTGCGCAACTCCCGCCGGTTTCGTGAGCGTCTCGGGCGATGTCAGCCTCGATTACGCGCTGGAAGCGATTCTGCGCCGCCGCCCGGAAGCGGCCTTGCTCGCGGAACCGATCCTGAAGCGCTTGCGGGGATCGCCATGAACGGCCGGTTCGCGCTCATCCTCCTGACGGCGCTCGCGGCCGGAACCTTCCCCGCGCAAGCGCAGTCGCTCTCGGACGCCTTCAACCAGGGCGCAGCGCTCGGCCGAAGCGGCAACGCTGCGGCGCGCGGCCAGATCAGCGGCAGCACTGCGCAGTCCACGGTGCCCAATTACACGACCACGCCGCCGGAGACCTCCTACTTCGGCAGCCCCGGACTGGGTACGCAATCCTCAGCGCGAGTGGGCGCCTGCGCCGGCGGACCCGGTGCAGCGGGCGGCTTTGCCGACCAGGGCTGCAACGCAGTGGACTTCTCCCAAACGAATCCGGCGCGGCGCCCCAACTACAGCATCACCGCCAGCGACCCGCTGCTCACGCGCGCCAGGACCATCACCGCCGACCCGCAGGCGATCGCGGGCAATCTCGCCGGCACCTACAGCGGCTGCACCGTGCAGACCGTCACGAGCCCGGACATTTTCGAGACGCTGACCTGCCATCAGTACCGGACCATGGAAAGCACGAGCTGCGACAAGGTCCTGATCGTCACTCCCATCCAGACGCCCGGCTGCTCACCCGGCCAGTTCCTCACGCGCGTGACCGCCGATCCCTGTCCGGCCTGCATCGATTACCTCGCCTACGACTTCACCTGCGGGACCAACAACTACCTGATGCACGCGTTCACGATCGCCAAGTCTACGGGCGGCATCTACATGGAACTGGGATCGCAGTACGTGCCCGGCACGCTGAACACCGAAATCGGCATGACACCGGGGCCGTCGCAGATCGACGGCTTCTTCTGCTACCAGACCTACTACAGCCAGTCGTGCTCGGGCGCGAACTGCTCGATCGGTGCGTGGTTCTACAACCCCTGCCAGGGCACGAGCTTCTATGGCGTGAGCACCTTCGCCATGCCGACCACGGTGAGCTTCACCGACACCTGGGACAACCAGTGCGCCGCGCTGGAGGCGCGCTCGCAATGATGACGCGCGTCCTGGCTGTGCTGTTTCTCACACTGCTCACGGCGGCATCGCCGGTTCGCGCCGCTGACTGCCAGAAGAACTCGGAGATCTGCGTAGAGGGTCCGGCAACCCGCAATATCGGCGGCTACCCGGTCTACCGGGACTGCTGGCGCTATCGGGCGCAATACAGCTGCGTGTCCCAAACCATGACGGATGACTGCCAGCCGCTGCGCGATCGCGGCTGCAGCCAGGTTGGCTCCAGCTGTGTGGATACGAACCCGCAGGGCGCCTGCATGCTCTACGAGCAGACATGGCAATGCAGAGTATCGAGCGGAACCACTTCGACCATCACCAACTGCGGCGGCCAGCAGTTCTGCGTTGACGGGCGCTGCTTCGACACCGGCAGCGCACCGGATGCGGACTTCGCCCGAGTGGTGACCGCGATGGAAGTGCAGCGCGAGGCCGGAAAGTACGTCGATCCAAACAGCCTCGTGGTGTTCAACGGCTACGACAACCGTTGCCGGAAGAAACTCTTCGGCCTCGTGAACTGCTGCAAGGGCGCGGGATCGAGCAGCTCGCTCTTCTCCAACCTGAACCTGATTCTCGGGGCTGGCGGACAGGTCTGGGGTGCGGTGGGATCGAGCTACACCTACGATGCCCTCTTCACCTCCGATGCACCGGATATGGTGATCGCCGGATTCGAAGCCCTCTTCGGTGCCGGCGGCGGCTCATCCGCGCTCGCCGGCTTGCTTGCCGGCGATCTGTCCGTCGCTTCCTTCATCGAGACATTGGTACCCGGCCCCTGGACCATCGCCATGCTGGCGATCCAGTTGTCCGGGATTCTCGACTGCGAGCAAGCCGAGCAGATCCTCGCCATGAAGCGGGACAACCGGCTCTGCCACGGCGTCGGGAGCTACTGCTCGTCTCGCCTGCCGATCATCCGCCTCTGCGTCGAGACCACCGAATCCTACTGCTGTTTCAACTCGCGGCTCGCGCGCATCCTGAACGAGCAAGGCCGCGGCCAACTCGGCCGGGGCTGGGGCGGTCCGCAGAACCCCGATTGCGGTGGATTCACGGTCACCCAACTGCAATCGCTCGATTTCTCGCGGATGAACCTGACGGAGTTCTACGCCGAGATCGCGCCGACACTCCCCGATGCGGGTGCGATGCGCTCTCGCGCCCAACAGAAGGTCAACAGCTACTTCGGCCCATGATGCCCTCCATCCACACTTCGAAACTCCAATGGGCAGGCATGCTCGTCTGCCTGGTGCTCGCGCACGGCACATCGGCTCAACCCCTCGCGCGCATGGAAGTCACCGAGATCAAGCCGCTGCTGCTGCGGGCCATCGATCACGGCGCGGCGCACGGCCTGCTGGTCGGCGAATCAGCCACCTACCTGCGCCAGAAGTTCGATGCCCGCACCCCGATCGAGATTGACGTGCAGGCGCTGCACCCCCTGCCCCAGCCGGGATGCAGCCGTCTGGAGGTGAAGACTCGCCAGAAGGACGTGCTGGAGAAGGCACAGCGCAGCGACAAGGAACTGGTCTATCAGGTGAGCTACTGCCGTGACGGCCGCTTCCCGGACAAGCGGTGATAGAGATGCGCATCTTGCTTGCGATTGCCGTGTTGTCCATTGCCGTCCTGCCGGGCATCACGCTTTCTGCCGAAGATGGCATTGCCTCGCCCGGCGTGATCGGCACCGAGATGGATCCGGAGACCAGCGCAACCTACTGGCTGCGCAATCGCGAAGGCTGGTTCTGGTACCGCGATCCGCCGGCGGCGGCGACACCTCCCAAGCGTTCGCCGCCCCCGCAGAGCCGCCCGCCGGAATTGACCGCCTTCGAGGCCATGCAGAAGAAACTCGAAGACTTGAAGCGCGTCGCGGTCATGAATCCCACGGATGCGAACCTGCTCGCCTACATGCGCTACCAGCGGCTGGTGATGGACAAGTCCGAGGTGTTCTCGGAGCGCTGGCAGCGCCTCGTCTGGACCATACCCGAGCTTGACTACAGCCTGTCCGGACGACCGACCAACGCGATGGCCATCGGCGCCTTCGACGAACAACAGCAGGCGCGCCAGGCGCAGGTGGTACGAAGCCTCGCATCAACGCACGGGCTGCTCTTCATCTTCAGGAGCGACTGTCCATATTGCCATCGCTTCGCGCCCATCCTCAAACGCTTCGAACAGGAATTCGGGATGACCGTGTTCCCGGTGAGCCTCGATGGTCGCGGCCTGCCGGAATACCCGAATCCACAACTCGACAACGGCATCGCCACCCGCCTCAACGCCTCGGTGGTGCCGGCCCTCTATCTCACCGCCCCATCCAAGCGCCAGATCCGCCCGGTGGGCTTTGGTGTCATGGCGATGACGGAACTCCTGGAGCGAATCGCCGCATTCGCCCAGGACCCGCGAGAAAGCCCGTTATAGCGACACAAGGACGCCCCATGCCAACCCGACCTAAGAAGCTGCTGGCAGTTCTCCTCGCGATCTCGCTCGCGACAGCGCCCATTGCCGGCCAGCCTGCCAACCTCAATGCCGAAATGCAGGCCATGTTCAACGACATGGGTGCATTGGGCAACGTGACCTCGCCCGGCGCCTTCCGCGGTCAGGCGATGAATCTCTATACCGGCGGCAGTCTCATGATGCGCGCGCCGGGGAAGAACTACCCGCTGGTCAACGCCCAACTGCCAAGCCTGCGCGCGGGCTGCGGCGGCATCGACATCTTCGGCGGCGCGTTCTCCTTCATTAACAAGCAGCAGTTCGTCGCCCTCCTTCAAAATATCGGCTCCAACGCGGTGGGCTACGCGTTCAAGCTCGCGCTGCAGTCGATCTCGCCGGATATCGACAAGCTCCTGACCGAGTTGCAGGACCAGATCAACAAGATCAACGCGATGAACATCAACTCCTGCGAAGCCGCGCAGTCTCTGGTCAACGGCATCGTCGGCGAATTCGACAACTCGGTGCAAAGCGGCTGCGCGAACATCGCGCAGTATCTGGGTAGCGTCACCGACCGGGCCGACGCGCGCTTCACCTGCGCGACCAACGCTCCATCGGTGGTGAAGAACGCAGCCAATTCGAGCGACCCGAACGTCCGCAATGCCACCTTCGTCAAAGGCAACGTCATGTGGCTCGCATTGAACCAGGTCGGCGGTACGATCAGCCAGCAGGAAAAAGAGCTGATCATGAGCGTGATCGGCACCGTGATCCTTTATCCCCCGGCGGACGACGGCAGCGGCGCAATGCCGCGCTACCTTGAACCCAGCATCGTCGGACTGCGCGACCTGCTCCTCGGACGCGGCGACTCCGCAACCGAGGGCAATGTCGACATCGAGGTCTACGCCTGTGACGAGCCGGCCGAGTGCCTCAATCCGACGCGCACGACCGTCTCTGCAAAGCCCTACACGCGCATGGTGTCCGAGCGGCTACGCCGCATGTCGGACAATATCGTCACCCGCACGCCGCAGACGGCGGCCGATATCGGTTTCATCAACAACACGACGGAGCCTGTCTACAAGATGCTGGCTGTCGCCAATGCGGTCCCTGGCTCCAATACCGCCGAGACGCTGATCGAGACCTACAAGGACGTGATCGCGCTCGACTACGCTGAAACCTTCCTCAACCGCGCGATTCGCCAGGCGCTTTCCGCTCTCTCGCAGGCGCTCAAGCGCACGGCGATCGAACAACAGTACGTTGAAGCGCTGCGTACAAGCGCGCAGGAAGCACAGCGGCAGATCCTCGCCGAGAAGCAGACCGCCTACGCGAAAGTCCGCTCGGTGTCCTCCATGACCCAGGACCTGCAAAACCTCGAACGGCAGCTCTGGAGTTCGATGCCACCGGCGGTCAAGGCCATGCTCGATTTCAGCGCCAATTCGGGCGCACGCGGCTCCTGACCCGCGCGGTCTGGCCAGCACCGCGCATCCATGTTCGAAATCTATGCCTACGGCAATGTCGATACCCTGACCGGGGTGTTCAACGCCATCGCCGCTATCATGGGCGGCGACGACTATTTCGGCCTGATCAAGACCGTTGCCGTGACCGGTGTGTTGGTGGCGGCCGTGGCGGGGCTTTTCACGCCGGGGCGCTTCCATGGCTGGGGCTGGCTGATGGGCTTCCTGTTTCTCTACTACGCCCTCTTCGTCCCCAAGAGCGATGTGGTCATCGTCGACAAGCTGGGAAGCCAAACCCCGGTGGTGGTCGGCAACGTGCCGATCGGCGTCGCGTTCTTTGGCCATTACACAAGCAAGGTGGGGGACGTGATGACGCGTTTCTTCGAGACTGCGTTCCAGGTCATTCCGACGAGCACCGCCCAATTGCCCGCGGAACTCGCCTACCAGAAGAACGGCGTGATGTTCGGCAACCGCCTGATCCAGGCATCCCGCTCGGCGAACATCGCTGATCCCCAGCTGCGTACCGATCTCATCGCATTCATCTACAACTGCACCACCTACGACCTGCAGGACGGCACCATCGAGCCGGCCGCGTTCTCCCGCAGCACGGACATCTGGTCGCTGATGGGCACGCCAAATCCGGCGCGATTTTCCACCTATGGCAACCCGGTACAGGTGGACACCTGTCCGAACGTCTACACCTATCTCGCCAACCGCCTGCCGGCGGAAGTCGCCCGCGCCCGCGCAGTGCTGGCATTTCAGATGAACCCATCCCTCGATCCGACGGTCGCACAAACCCTGATCGATGGTCAGGTCGAACAGGCTTACTACAAGACCAAGATTGCCACCGCTGCGCAAAGCGCTGCCGACCTGCTCCGCCAGAACATCATGATCAACCTGGTTCAGGACACGAGCAGCATCGTCGGCCAGAAAATCAACGATCCCGCCTCGCTGATGATCGCGACATCTCGTGCCAACGCCACAGCCTCGATCAACTCGTCGTTCCTGACCATGGGCAAGATCGCCGAGCAAGCGCTGCCGCTGGTGCGCAACGTCATCGAGGCCATCATCTACGCAGTCTTCCCCTTCGTGTTCCTGCTTTTCCTACTCGCCCAGGGACGCGGTCTGGGCCTCGCAATCAAGAGCTTCGTCCTGAGCCTGGTCTGGATCCAGCTCTGGCCGCCGCTATACGCAATCCTCAATTACGTCGCCACGCTCGCCAGCGCCAAAAACCTCGAGGCCGCGGCACGCATGGGTGCTGCAGCACAGGGCCTGGCTCTCGAAACCGCGTCCAGCATCTACCACGGCGCGATCTCCGACCAAGCCGTGGCAGGCTACATGGTGATCTCCATCCCGATCATCGCCACCGCCATTATCAAGGGCGGCGAAGTCGCATTCCAGGCCGTCACAGGCGTCGGCCCGATCCAGTCGGCGGTATCCGGCGAATCCAGCGCGACCAGCAAAGGCAACGTCAGCCAGGACAACGTCTCCTTCGACCAGCAGCAGCTCGCCCCGACCCGATCCTCCGCGTTTATGTCCACCACGAGCGACGCCCACGGTACGACGATTCAAGGCGTCGGGCCGGATGCAGGTGTCTTCCGCTATCAGGCCACCCTAAGCCGGTTGACCAGCACGTTCACGGTCACCGAACGTCAGGCGAACGCCATCGGCGAAAGCGCTCGCGAAGCCGAGACACTGGCACGCACCGAGCGCGAGGCCATGCAGCGCAGCCAAGCCACCGCGCTGAGCCGCGCGCTGGGCATCCAGGAAAGCTACGAGCGCTCGCAACTGAGATCGGGTGCCACGAGCATGTCCGACGGCGGCTCGACCAGCACGCAATTTCAGGCCCTCAACTCGATTGCGCGCGACGTGAATCGACGCCTGGGCTTGAGTGACGACTCGACCGTAGGCAAGAGCGTCGCGGCGTCGGCTTCCGTTGGGGCCAGCATTCCGCTCACCCAAATCGGCGCCCAAGCGAGAGCGGAAGGCAGACACACTGACCAACAGACCCTCCAAAGCGCCTACGACTTCGCCCGAAAGGCCGCAGAAAGCGCGCAGCTCACGGAAGCGAGCGCCCTGATCAAGGACTTCCGGTCCTCGGAGGCCTATCAGTGGGCGCGTGGCAATCGCACCACATCCACCGCTGGTTACGATACGTCCTTCCGCGATGCCAGCGAGCGACAGATCTCCAGCGAGAACGCCTTTGGCCGAGCCCGCGAACTTGCACGCACGGCGCAGTTCATGCGCGAGTGGAGCAGCGGCACGCAGACCGACTTCACCAACTACGCGGCGCGGCGTCTCGCGGAGCGCGGGCTCCTGCGCGAGGAAGACCCGATCAAGCTGCAGCGAGCGGTCACCGAAATCGCCTACTCCTACGCCCGCGGCGGCAGTTCGGCAGTCGGCTACGTCCCCGGCGACAGTCCGCTCGGTCCGTCACGGCCGCTGCCGGAAACCATGGGCTGGCCCGACACATCGCTGCGAGAGCAGTACGACGCCAACCGGCGCGCGATGGACGGCACCGCACTCGGCCAACAGGCATCGGCAAATGAATCCGAGATCCGCGCTCGCCAGGGTCAGCAACGCGCCGTACCCGGCCAAGTAGTAGGCAACGACCTGGCCGGACGCGTCGGTGCCAGCAAAACCGATACCAAGGCAAAGGTCGACAACGGTCGCACGCAAGTCTCGCAGGACGCCGGCACTCTCAGCGAGAACTACAAAGCCTCGGTGCGTATCGGCAAGATCAGTCCCAACCACGGCGGCAACCGAGCCGTCTGGGATACGGTGGGCGCCAACGCGAGCGAGCCGAACCTCGGCACCGCGCCAAAAATTGAGCCGATCGGCGAATGGCACTTCGACAAAGACGGCGTTCCGGTCGCGGGTCCCAGATCAGAACCGGCGACACCACCCGCGAACCCCGGAACCGTCGACAACGTCAACCGCCTGAGAAAGGATCGCGGTGGCGCAATCGGTGAACGGTGAGCTACTCTTCAACTCGTGTCTTGCCCGCGCCGACCTCAAGACTCCCGAGGCCGTTTCTCGTCATGCGGCCGGGCGCGTCGTCCCATTGTTGTGCATCCGCCAAACCAAGCGTCGATTCGAATGCATTAGATTGGCGCTTTCCCGACGCGTCGTCAGCGGGCACGCCCACATGGATGGCAGCGCGAACCTGTGTCGCGAGACTTGCCAAGAAGCTCGATAGTCTGCTTTTACCGGACATGTACTAGCCTGCTCGATTCTTAATGTTCACCGCAAATTCTACGCTCACCAATGACACGAGGCAGCGTGAAGTCTGGGAACACGTGCCTGTAGCGAAGGCGCACCAACTGGGCGCCACGTAGGCGCAGCCTCAACGCATCGGCAATGAATCAAACCACTGGAACAACAGGGCACGCTCGAACTTCCGTCCACCAAGGGACCTCTCTGCCCCTGTAAGCTGGTCGTCGATGAGAAATGCGTCGTGCCTGCATCGAACCCTACCCTTGCTGCAGCGCCCGTCGTAGCGATGCGGACACCTCCCACACGTGCGACTGGCCGCCGATGGACTTCGAGACTTTGATGTGGTTGTTGCCTTCCATCAGGTTCAAAACAAAGTCGACGAACGACACAGGCTTCTTAACACGGCCTGCAAGTATGTCGTTCTGCCTCACGTTCTCGTTAACCAGTAACGCGGCGATCTGATTCACCACGTCCTGATAATCGTCGACGTACGCCTCTGCGTACTGCTGAAATCCAAAATCCGTTAGTACGAGGTGAGAGAGTGGGGCCCCGATGACCCGACCGATCTTGAGCAAGTAGTGCTGTTCGAGAATCTCCAGAGAGTCGAGCAGTTCTTGCTGCGGGACTTCCCGGAGCGATGCCTCCGTTCGCAGTCGATCCCACTCCACAATACCCGAGTCCTCATCGACTACCAACCTGGCAATTACACGCAACGCCAAGTCGTCAACGCGCGACAGGCCAGGGATCAATGGCTCTGCACCGACAAACCGCGCAGGTGCCTTGCCAATCGACGGCTTGTCGCTTACGTCGAAAATAGCCGACAAAATTCGCTGCAAGCTTTCACCGTAGTCCTTGACATCATCGACCCGCTGCCAAACCGTAGATCGAAGGCTCTCAGGGACATCGCATTCGTCAATGACGACGGGTATCAACTTTGTTCCCCGACTAATTCTGTTGACCATGGAAGCATTCAACTCTTCCCGCACCCAGGGCTTCAGAACGCTAACTTTAGACAAGACGACGATGACAGCCCGCGCCTGCTTCAGTCCTTCCTCGAAAATCTTATCTACCAAACTGTCGCCCGGTTTCATCTCCCATTGATCAAGCCAAGCATCGACGCCGTTCTCGCGTAATCGACGAGCAAAATCGACGACAAAGCGATCCTTATCTTCGCTGGCGTGACTAATAAACACCCTGGGGGCGCTCATTCGCCATCCTCGCACTTCACGCTCCTGCACTTCAGCACGCTGGAGTTCTCCATCCCGTCACTGCGGCCACCATTTTCCTTCTTGAAAGACGAACGAGATCCTTCCGTCATTTCTCGTCGTCAGAACATGCCTCGTTTCTCCCCGAAATGGTCCCCCTCGGGCTTTGCTTCGATAGTAAGGAACGGTCTTCTGGGTGTCGTACATATAACCTTTGTCAGATATCAGAACGTAGAATGGATTGCAACCGTATATGTCGAAGATTTCCGTGCAGATTCCGTTCTCGCGGCCGTGATGCGATGCGATCAGGACATGCACTTCGGACACGACTTTCTGGAAAGCAGGCTGACGAAGCAGTGCTTTCCAACCTACCGATTCGAGGTCACCAGGAAACAGGAAATTGATGCCTGCAATTCGGAGATGAACAACCAAGCTCAGGTTATTCTCATCGTCAAACTCCGGGTAATCGTTGTAGAACGCCAGCCGCTCTATTCCTAAGAACGTCGGTGGGGTTGCTTCTGTCCCGCCGGTATAGTTTGAAGCCATGCCTACTAAGGCCTCTATGCCGCGACCCATACCGTCTTCAGATTTGAGTTGGCGAATGATCTCTGGCGTCACCGACCGGTTTCGCCACAGCCACTCGACGTCCACGTTCTGCAGCAAGTCCGGCAAACCGCTGACATGATCCTCGTCGTAGTTCGTGACCGCCAGCATCTCAAGGCGCGATATGCCTTGATCACGCAGGTAACGCCCGGGGCTCCATCCGGTGTCCCCGTTGTGCCCGCAGTCAATCATCAGACGAGTACCGTTATCGCAGGTAAGCAACGCGCAGGCCCCGTGCTCGACATCGAATATATTCAACTCCATGTCGCTCCCTCAGTGCATATTCCTACCGAAAGCCTTTGAAGCCCGGCCGATACAGATTGCGCAGAGTGTCGCCATTCATCGAAAGCCAGTGACTCTTTCGTGTCACGAAGTCGAGCTCTCTGGAGACCTTCGTCGAATTGGCGATCAGATTTGTCGCTCGGAACTTCTGCGAGTGTGGTGGCAGCGATCGAATAAGCACGTCGCCCGTTTTCGTTGTCATTATAGGGATGCCCAGATCAAAGAGTCTCTGGCAAACCTCCGGCTTGGGGTGCTCGAACTGATTGTCAAACTGGCTCCCGCAGACAGCTATCTTCGGCTGGACCGACTCGAAGAACGTCTTTGAATTGGTCGGGCAGTCAGCTCCATGATGTGCAAGCAGCAGGACATCGACCTCGCGTTTGAAAACCTTGCAGCGACGTAGATATGCCCCGATGTTCGTGTCCTCCACATCGCCCAGGCTGGCGACGTTGAAGCAGCCCTGGCGAAACAACTTGACGGTCGAATTGTTGTTTGAGTCACCATCCAGCAAGACGCGCGGGTGGTACACGACGTCTCGGTACGCCAGATCTTCGGCACTCTTCAGGCCCTTGATGTACTCAGGGTTGACGGCAATGCACTTGACAGTGCGCCCCTTTCTCGCATTCGTCGTCCGGTAATTCTGAATAACCGTCAAGCAGTCATTCGCGGTGTCGCTGTGCGGCGGATATCCCGGGTACTCGATCGTCGTTGGCTTATAACGTGAGAGTATTTCTTCAAGGTCAGCCAGTGCGCAATGATCTTGATCCCAACCGGTGATGTGAAGCACGTCGACGGCGCTTTTCCCGCACTCTGCAAGCTCCCGGTCCAAATTTGGGCGACTCAGGTCGGTCAACCTTGCTTCAAGCACGGTGAAGGTGCCATCGACAAAAAGAGAAAAGGAAGCGCCGGCCGTGCCAAGCTGATAAGCGCGGAACCTGGTAATGATGGAACGGGCTGTCACATCCTCTTCCCTCCATCATCGCTCGCCTCCAGCGCCAAGACGTTTTGAACAAGTCGTATACCGGTATTTCGAGCTGATACGGCGAGCCAGAGAAATTGCACCGCCAAGCCGCCTGCAACCGTTGCTTGCAGACCACCTGGCGCCTTCGCCAACACGGATGCTAGCCAAGCGATGACGAGGATTAGGAGCGTTAGACTGGATGAGTCTCGGAAGAGAAGGAATCGCTTATGCGAGTCGATGATCGTGACATTTGACTGGTACTTCTGGAACAGTCTGTACCAGCTACTATTCTGATCCCTAGGGTTTCTGGGGAACTCTCCAACTCTTTTCTTCAGCGCAGCAATATCAATGCGGGGGTCGGCTTCCGCGTGCTCGCTAAACGCGCGGTGACCTGGGAGCGCGTCTTTAATCCGCCAGAAGACGATTGACGCCTTGGCGTTAGATGGCAAAAGGTCATTTAGGAAGACTGCGACCAGCGGTCCGACGGCGGCAAAGAGCAAACCTCGAACGAAGGCCGATTGCGCAAGCTCTGAAAGTGACGCCTGACTAAACGTGAAACCCGTGAGCAGCAAGACAATTGCGACGATATCGGCACTTACCAGCAGCCAAATGGCCTTGCCGTTCTCGGCTTTCAGCGACGGAGAGCCCGCAGTCTTCTTCGCCATCTATCCCTCCCGATTCACACTTCACTCCCCGGACTCGAACTCAGCGTTCTTGAACTTCAGCACGTTGCAGTTCTCCTTCACGGCGCGCTGCAGCCCGTCGTCGAAGCCGGTAGCCGATTCGGCCTGGATCTCAATGGCGATCTTGACCTTCACGCCTGTGCGTATGGTGAACTGCTGGACGACCTCGTCGACCAGGTCGGCGAACTGCTTCTTCGCCAGGATCGGGTCGAGTTCGATGCTGCCGTAGAACTGCTTCTTAACGGCCTGGCAGGCGGCGCCCGCACCTGACGAATATCCACCCTTGGCCGAGTCTTCGACACGGGGTGTATCGCTACCAGCGCCCGTGGTCACAGTCGTGGTGGTAGCGCCCCCGCCGGTGTCAACGACTCTTGCGCGCGACGCTTCCTCTGTTGCACGTAGCGCTTCCATGTATGCCGCCGCGGCGAACGGCTCGATCAGCAGCAGCGACGAGTCCATGATCAGCGACGTGCGCTTGCCGTAGCTGAATCCGACGTACCGGCCGTCCTCTTTGCCCTGCGCGAACCCGAAGAAGTCGCGGCTCTCGGCGCCCGCGGCCATTGTCATCTGAAAGACGGTGTCGTCCTTCAGGCGGGGCAGGTAAAGCTGCTGGCAGCTCTGCTGCCAAACGTTCAGAGCGCTGGTCTCCTTGACGTCGTCCTTCCAGAACCAGTCCTTCAGCACCTTGGACAGGTGGATCGGTGCCCACTCGTTGATGAGCAGTTCGTTCTCCTTGAGCACGCGCTCTATCTCCTGCGACCAGTTCTGCGCACCGGGGTTGACCTGGAAGTGCTCCCACCGCAGCTCGGACAAGCCCTTGCCGGGGCGCGCTTCCTGCATCGGCGCAACGAGCCACTTGTAAGTTTCCCGGATCATGCGGCGCACAGTTTCCTCGGCCTGCTCAAGGCTGGCGTTCGCCTGCTTGGCCATCAGGTTGTCGAGGACGATGCGGTTGTCCTTGTAGTCGGCGACGATGCTGCGCCATGCCAGGAACGAGCGCACATGGTCCTTCAGCCGGCTCACGCTGTCGTAGTCGGCGGCCAGGAAGATCAGCCGGTTCTGCTTAAATCGGGGCTGGTCGCCGCGCTTCTTCAGGATCTCTGTCGCGCGGTCGATGGCCAGGCTCTGGCCGCTCTTACTGAAGGCGGCGTCGGGCGGCAGCACGACCAGCCGCAGCGCCCAGTCGTCGGGAACATCGCCGCTGTCGGTGAAGACGTGGATGCCGCCGAACACGCCGCTGGCGAAGCCGCGCTGCACGCGCTCGCGGACGGTCGGGAACACGTCCTCCTTGTCCTGGAAGCGGCGCTTGCGCTCTTCCATCTCGCGCCGCAGGTTGGGCCGCGTGTCGAGCCAGAAGCGATTGTTCGCGTGGTTAAGGTAGTGCAGCCTGTCACCGAGCCGGCGAAGCGCGTCCTTGAATAGCCCAATCTGCTGGCCGGGCTGAACGATGCCGAGAATCACGCGTTCGAGCTCCAGGCCGCGCACTAGCTGGTTCGTGGTACTGGGCGCGCTGCCCAAGAAAACCGCACGCGCCGCACGGCGGCAGGCCTGCACGCTGCCGAAGCGGGTATCTTTGTTCTCGATCTCGGTGGTCTCGGCGCGCTCCCCGTCCACGTCGCGTTCGATCACCGGGTCCCAGCCTTGCGGCAAGTAGTTGATGATTTCGTTGCGGACGTCGCCGTCGTATATGGGGAAGCTGCCCGGCATGATCAGCGGATCGTTGTTGCCGTCCTTCCATAGGCGGTGGATGACCTTGGCCATCATCTTCAGCACGCCGCGGGTGCGCTGGAAATTGTCCAGCGTGGACCAGTCTTCGTAGAGCCGGTCGAACACCTCGGGGTGAATGGGATAGGCGTGGACCAGGCGTTCGAAGTAGCGGCTCTCCTGCGTCTCCTGCGGGAAGTCGTCGCGGTTCGCGGTGTAGAAGTCCGCGAAGGCGCGGCAAACCGACTCCATCGCCAGCTTGTCGTTGATCGACGCGAACAAGCGTCTCCGCACGATTTCGAACGCCTCCTCGGTGGCCACCGGCTTCCACAGCGCCTGCACGCGGCCGAAGTAGTGCGCCAGAGCCTCCAGAGCCTTCACGCCGCGCTGGCTGCCGGCTTCCTTGTCCGACTCGGGCAGAGAGGCCAGCAGGACCGCTGTCGGCACGGCCTTAAGTGCCTCGGTCAGCGCCTGTACGAACGACAAGTTGGAGTCGAAGGTCCCACCCGTGAGGGTCTTGCCTTCCTCGAACTGGCGCACATAGGCCACCAGCTCGTCAATCAGGATCACGCATGGTGCGCAGCGCGCCAGCAACGTCTCTAGCACCGCCTTTCCGGGCGATGTGCCCGAGGCATCCGCATCGGCCACCAGGGCATAACCTTCAGCCCCCCCGAGTTGCCACGCCAGGTCGCCCCAAAGCGTCCGCAGCACCTGGCCATCGCGCTTCGCCGGCTGGTTAGGCGACGACTTGATGCCGTCCAGCACCGCGATGCGGGCGCGCGGCAACTCGGTAATCTCCCCCGCGTTCAGAATGTCCCCCAAGCCCTGTAGATCGCTCGCTGGCACCTCGCCCTTGGCCATGTGATAGACCGCCAGCATGGTGTGTGTTTTGCCGCCGCCGAAGGCCGTCTGCAGCTGAATAACCGGGTCGCCGCCCTTGCTTGATAGGCGCTTGATCACGGAGTCGAGCAGCAGGCGCATTCCCTCCGTGATGAAGGTGCGCTGGAAGAACAGCGTCGGGTTCTGATACTCAACGGTAGCGGTGCCGGCGTGCACGCGCGACAAATCCGCTGCGAACTCGGCTTGCTGGAACGTGCCCTTGAGCACGTCTTCGTGAGGGACGGCGATCTCGCGCCAGGGTTTCAGTGCCATTGTTCCTCCCCGATCAGATGTCCAGTTGCGCCTGCGAGCCGATCACGCCAGCCTCGCCAGCGGCTTGCTCGATGCCGCTCCAGGCGGTGACGAGTTCGTTGTAGGACCTTGCTTCGTCAGCCCAGCCTTTGCGCTCGCATAACGTGTAAAGCCGGTACGCCAGAGCTCGGATCGGCTCTGCGCGAGCTGGCATGCGTGCGAGGAGTGCACCCGCCGCAGACTCACCGTCCTGGTTCAGCGCACGGATAAGTTGGTGTAGCGCCTCCCACACCGGCAGACGGGCATCGCCCTCGGGGGACCAGTCACGCAGCATCTCAGCCCAGCGAAGGAGCCGCAACTCGCCTTTACTGGACGCCACTACCCCTGACGTTTGTAACCCCCCCACGCTGGTCCCCTTCGCCCGGGCAAGAACCTCTGCTTCCCCGTACTTTCCGATGGCCCACCCGTGTTGTTCGAACCAGTGCAAGCAGAACTGGGTATCGTGATCGAAGTCATCCTCTGCAAGAAACCGATTGATCAGCTGAAGTGCGGCCCTTACACGCATCGGTGTTCCGTCAGCCTCAAGAACGGCCGCGTACTGACTGAATATCGCCATGCCGGGACCGATGATGGCCTGGCTCAAATCCACTGGAGCGACTGGCGAGTTCACGCCGCCTCGAGTCATCTCATCGAGTGCGTCCGGCAGCGCAGCATCCAGTTCCCGAATAAATTCACGACGTGTAACGGTTGCTGCATCTGCCGCACGCCTGCGACAGACGAGAATGATGCTGGAGGCAAGTGCATTGGTGCCGGAGCCGACCATTCGGTTCCCGAGCTCCGTTCGCATGGGCCAGGTGCCGGTCAGCGCAAAACCTGCCTTGATTACTGCTTCGAGGAAAGTCTCCCAGCCGGTGCTGGATGTTCCGGTCTCGCCTGTCGTTTCGCTTTGCTTGAAGGCGTAGTAGATAGTGACGGGGAATGCGGGATGAGCCTGTTCCGCTAGGCTATGCATCGCGTGCTTCATGCCTTCCAGAAAGAACGATTCGGCCTCATCCCGCCCCCCATGACGGTGTGCGGAGGCTACCAACTCCTCTGCTTTCGGAACAGCCAGGGTTGCATACAAGCTGGGATAGATCGGCTTCAAGCTACGGCGCAACCAGACATAGAAGAAGTCAGAGAGGTCGGCGTATCCAATGTTGTCGTAGTACGGGGGATCGGTTGAGACAACCTTCAGCGAGCTTACTTGCTGTGTCTGCGCGTCGGCTTGAAATACTCCGCCGCCAGCGATTGCCGGAAAAGACAGGATTGCCTTAGCCCCCCACTCGACGTTATTCATCCAGTTCCCACTGGATTCCGAGAGCGGATTTCCTTCCGCGAAGTCCCAGGTCATTGGAAGGGCTTGCCGCGCAAAGGTGTTTCGAAGCGCTTCCATCTTCGGGCTGTTATCCCAGGAGCAGAGCGTTGACCCTCGGTCAGCGGATCGACTGATCGCAAATGCGAGGTACACACTCACAGCTTGTCCATATGCGGTCGCACCACTTCCGCCAGCGTCCAGGGCGACCCCATCGTCAGGTAGGCCGGCGGCAACTGCGTCGTTCTTGCACTTCTCGACGACCTCTTGGAGTAGGTCCGCAAAGGCGTTGAGAGATACCAGTTGACGTTGCGTAAAGAGGTTTCCCCACTGCCTTAGTCCGTAAGGCACACAAGTACCGCCAGTGAGACGAGCAGGTACTTCCCCAGTCGGCTGCCAGCCAGGCACAGCAGAGCGAGCCAGGGCTTCATCCTCTGGAGTTGGGGCTAGGTAGACACGACCGCGCGCGCCTTCTGCGACGATGGTCATCAGTCGCGTACCTAAGCGACCCGCCTGCCCTTCAGCCTTAATGTAGTCGCCGCTGATGGGCGTATCCGATACGACACAGCGAAAATTCGCCCCGCGTCCCGCTGCCTTCGTGCCGTCGATTGCCGAAGCGGGAGGCGACCCAGTTTCCACAGTGAATCGATAGCCTCCGCTCTCGACTATTGGTCGTACGTACGATTGCTTGCCTGGCTTGTTCGACAAGACGAAAGTCGAAACAAGCGGTACCTCAACATTGCTGTATGCCGGATTTGGGCTACGAACGGTACGAGCCCAAAGCCAAGCGATAACAGTTAGTTCCTGCCCGATAAGGGGCCTAAGGTCTGAGCGCTCTGACGCAATCGCCTCGGTCACGCGAACCTTAGGGTATAGGTGACCAATTCGCTTTTCCGCCTGTTCCCGCATCCAGAAGCCGTAGCGACGCACGTCTTCTGCTAGCCCCTGTGTTCCCGACCAATCTTCGTGCAGCCTCTTTTGTCTTTCGCCAGCACGGAGTGGCCCAACTGGACTGCGCCCAGCAAAGCGCGGCGGTACTTCGATCATCGCCTTGTTGATCGTAACTGCCACAGGATTCAGGTCGGACGCGTAGCTCTCCAACCCAAGTCGCTGCGCCTCTAGCGGTATTGCCCCGCCGCCGGCAAAGGGGTCATGGAAGCCGGGTAGCTTCTCAGGGTTAAAGAGCTCCGCGGCCTGTGGATGGTTCTTGTTCAGCTCACACGTCTCGCGCCAGGAGCGCTTGATCTCCGCTCGGGCGCGCTCCAACACCTCTGGGTTGGTCGTGTTCTCCCACTGCACGAGGTCCTCGATGATCTTGAACAGCCGTTCGCGCTCCAGCGTGGCTTTTTCCTTGTTTACGCCGTAGCGGAACCCACTGCCTTGCTGATAGCCAGGATCGTTGACCATCTGCGCAAAGAGAACTGCCCTGGCTGCAGCCAAGGGGCGCCGCGCCCACCAAATGTGGAGCGTTGAGGGATGCCCATGACGAATCGACTTCTCGCGTGCGGCTGCAACGTTGATGGCATCGAGTGGCAGCGCGACCTCGATGAGTTTCTTGGGTGCCTTAATGGTCGCCATGTGTTGTTTTCCTTTACGCAGGCTGCTGCGCACGGGCGAGCAACTGATCGAGATCGAGGTTGATGCTGGCCACAGCCCAATCAGGCTCCTGGGTGAAGGGTTGCCGCACATAGAACGGCCCTTCATGCTGTTCGCCGTCCACCATAACGAGGGCCAGGATGAACTTGTCGGTCTGATTTAGCCCGTAGAGGATCTCGTTGCGTGTGACCGTGATCGTGGTCTGGCCCTTGGCGCGGCCCTTGACTTCAATGTGCCGTGATGGCGGCAACCGCCCGTCCAGAGCTTTTGGTAGGCTGGTGACATCCCAGCCGCATTTCTCGGCAGACACGTCGATGACGTCATGGCCCAACGCGCGTTCGGCGTCCATCACGGCCCGCATCGCGATCTGCTCGACGCGCGCCCGTGCGGCGGCGTCAGCTGTCCAGCCTGGCTGGCCTTTGCGCTGCAGAAGCAGGCCGGCGGGGATGACCAACGAGCCTCCCAAGATCACCGGCGTGGCGGAGATGACGTGGCGCATGGCCAACAGCTCTTTCTCGCGCATCTCGCGGCGCGCAGTGAGATCGTCGATGGTGCGGCGGACGTTCTCCAGCGTCAGACGCACGTCCTTGCCGGCAGCGATGTCGTCCTGCAGCTTGATGTAGCGGTCGGACCAGAAGTTGATCTCCTTGACCAAGCGCTCGTGCACCGCGGCGAGCGTCTTATCGACGGTCTTCTCGCGGCGAGCGCGCACCTCGTCAAAGTGCTCCGGCACCAGGTGGGTGGAGGCATGGGCCAGCGCCACCTGCTCCAGATCCTTGGCGATCCAGGGAGCGGAGAGCACGTCCTCGATCAGCGCCATGTCGGCCGGGGCGAGCGTTTCTAGGTCCAAGTGAGGCGCCCAGCCGGCGTTGATCGCGTTGCCCTTGGCGTCGATCTCGACGAACTGCATGCGGCGTGAGACGACGTGCAGAGGGGCGGCGCCTTCCTTGACCGAGTGGTCGATGATGAGCATCACCTTCGGGGTTAGGCCCATGTCGGCCGGGTCCACCAGTACAGCGCCTTGCTTGAGCTTGTTGCGGTGGGCCTCGAGCACCAGGTCGGTCACCGACTGCATCAGCGGGTGGGCTGGGTGCAGCAGGCTGGCCATCGGCGCGCCCACGCGGTCAAGCACGCGGACGTATTGCTTCTCGAAGCAGACGCGCTCGTAGCGGCGCAGTACGGGGTCGGCGTTGCGGCGGTCGCGCCCTGTGATCTGGCGGTCGCGCTCGCGGATGATAGCCGGGACGTTGGTGATCTCGTAGCGACCCGGTTCACGCGGGCGCAGCTCGCCCCCCAGCTGCTGGAAGGCCTGGGTGAAGAAGGAGCGGATGAAGAAGGGCTGCAGCTTGCGGGCTTCGGCCTTCTCCATTTCCTCCTTGACGGCGAAGAGGCGCTTCTCGTCCATCACCTCTTCGCACAGGGCATTGCGCTTGATGATGTCTTCAAGGTGGCGGGTGTCTAGCGCGCCTTCGACCTTGCGCAGCAAACGGGCTCTGACCACAGGGTCGGAACCATAACGGATGGCTTCGATCAGCAGGTCCTTGAGGCTGCGGTCTTCGAACACCTCACCCAGGATGTCGAACACGCGACCACCAAGGGCGTCGCGCTCGATTTCCAGCTTCTCGAACAGCCGCTGAAAGACGTCGCCTTCGCGCGTCTCGGACGCCACCATATTCCACAGGTGGCAGACCTCCGTCTGGCCGATGCGGTGGATGCGGCCGAAGCGCTGTTCCAGCCGGTTCGGGTTCCACGGCAGGTCGTAGTTGACCATCAGGTTGGCGTTCTGCAGGTTTACGCCTTCGCCGGCCGCGTCGGTGGCGACGAGCACGCGCGCGGTCGGATCGTTGCGGAACAGCTCCTGTACCTTGCGGCGCTCTTCGCGCTTGACGCCTCCGTGGATCATCACCACGGCCTCCTCGCTGCCGATCAGGCCGCGGATCTTGGTGGCCAGGTAGTTCAGCGTGTCGCGGTGCTCGGTGAAGATGATCAGCTTGCGTTGGCGGCCCAAGGAGTCATGCATCTCGGGCGTGTCTTGCAGCAGGCGCGACAGCTCGTCCCACTTGCGGTCCTGGCCGGAGTGCACGACCTTGCGGGCCTGCTCTTCCAGGTCTTCGAGGATGATGATCTCGGCCTCGAGTTCTTGGATGCTCTGTGCGGCCGTGGCCTGGTCGACGACGGCTTCTTCGAAGTTCTCGTAGTCGTCGGACGACAGCGCGTCGGCCGACTCCCAAATGTCCTCGGGCGCGCCATTGATGCCTGTGCCGGCGAGTGTCTCGGCCAGTGACTTGGCGCGCTGGCCTAGCCTCTCTTCCTCAACCCTGCGTTTGAGTTTGTTGCGGCGTCGCTTGAGCGACTGGTAGATGGCCTCGGGGCTGGAGGCGAGCCGGCGCTGCAGTGAGGTCAACGCGAAGCCGACCGTACCTTTGCGCCCGCCGTCAGCCAGCTGATCGGCCTTAGCGAACTCGGTCTTCACGTACTCGGTGACGGCGACATAGAGCGCGGCTTCCAGGTCGGACAGCTTGTAGTTGACGGTGTAGGCGCGACGTTCGGGGAACAGCGGGGTGCCGTCAAATTTGAGCAGGTCTTCCTTGACCATACGGCGCATCAGATCGGTGACGTCGACCTTGTGCGCGCCGTCGCGGAACTTGCCGTAGAAACGGTCGGCATCGAGCAGCGACATGAACAGCTGGAAGTCCTCTTCCTTGCCGTTGTGCGGCGTGGCCGTCATCAGCAGGAAGTGCCGCGTGATTGAGCCCAGTAGCTCACCGAGCTGGAAGCGCTTGGTCTTGTTGATCTTGTTGCCGAAGTAGTTGGCCGAGAGCTTATGCGCTTCGTCGACGACCACCAGGTCCCAGTGCGACAGGCGCAGCTTTTCCTGTAGATCTTCGGCGCGGGCCAGTTGATCGACACGGGCGACCAGCAGGTCGATGTCGTCGAAGGGGTTGCCACCGCGGGACTGCTCAACCTGCTCGCGTGAGAACAGCGAGAACGACAGGCCGAACTTCTCAAACATCTCGTCCTGCCACTGCTCGACCAGACTGCCGGGCGCGACGATCAGCACGCGCTTGGCATCGGCGCGCATCAGCAGCTCGCGGATGAGCAGGCCCGCCATGATGGTCTTGCCAGCGCCGGGGTCGTCAGCCAGAACGTAGCGCAGCGGCTGGCGCGGCAGCATCGACTCGTAGACCGCCGTGATCTGGTGCGGCAGCGGTTCCACGTTCGACGTGTGCACCGCCATCATCGGATCGAACAGGTGGGCCAGGTTGATGCGGTAGGCCTCGGTGGCGAGCTTGAATTCCTCGCCCGGCGCATCGAAGGCCCAGGGGCGTCCCGCCTCGGCCAGCGACAGCTTGGCCTCGTCGGTGCGGAACAGCATCCGCTCCAGCAGCTTGCCGTCGGCGGTCTTGTAGTAGACGGTCAGGGCGTTGTCACCGACCGGCTCGGTCGTGACGATGCGCACCACCTGCCCGGGCTCCAGGCCCGAGATGGCCGCGTTCTTCTGGATCTGTTCGAGCTTCAGCACGGTGCCGCCCCTGTACTTGTTGGTGGCCCGCCGTCAGGGCTTGCGCCGGTTGTAGGGCGACTGGTTGGTGGGCTTGAGGGAGACGTCGGTCTCGCTCGCCTTGGAGCGGATCGAGTCTTCCGTTCGCCCCATCTTGTGAGCGATCAGGCCAGTCGGCGTGTTTCCCTTGGCGAGCTGCTTCAACTGCTTGACCTCGGCAGGCTTCCATTGCTTGCCGTGGTTGGCGGGGGTTTTAGCCATGGTGGGGCTCCTTACGGTCGTGGCGGTTGGCGGGATTGCAGGTACGGGTGATCGACATGATCGTCACCATTCCTTGCTCGGTTCGCCGTAACCCGGTGCGAGCATCAGGTTGGTGACGCCATACAGCGCCGGGCGATTGCGCAGCCACAGGTGGTGTTCGCCACCCTTGAGGCTGTGGTCTTGGGTGCAGTCCACGTTCCAGCGGCGCAACAGGTAGCCGGCCATTGCGGCGCGGGCGCGAACCTTGAGCAAGCCGCCGTCCATGCCGTACTCGGCCTCGATGGTGTCGGGGTGCTGCACGTTGGCCGGATGCGGCACGAGCTCGAGCTCGGTGATCCGGTTCCACTGGATATCCTGATCGGGCTTCTCGTGGTCGGCTACGGCGCCGGGGATAATGCGGGCGTCGTCGAGGCGACCCAGCACGAAGTCGCGAAACTCGCCGCTGCGCCGGTCGAAGGCGCGGACGTGCCAGCGCAGGCCGCTATCGGCCAGGGCGAATGGCACGATCTCCCGGGTGGTCAGCCCGCTGGACAGCGCGCGATAAGAGACCTCCACGGCGGCGCATTGATGAATGGCGCGCGTCAGGATTGACAGCAACTCCAGATCGATCTTGCCCGGTAAAGTGGTGCCTTCTTGCGCCACTATGCCCCTCCAGCGGACGGGCTCCCCGTCGCCGTAGCCCTGAGACAACCACATCAGAACCCGTTCGGGCGGGAAGTCGAATATGGGGCGGAACCACGACCCTTTTACGTAGACTTTGCCTTTCGTGTCGTACTCCATGTTGCGCGGGGCCAGTTCCTTGTATTGGGCAATATCCCGCGTGGCCGCTGCGGCTTGGATGCCGAAGCGAGTCACCAAGTCGTGCCGGCGAATCTCGCCAATAAACCGAAGGCGTAGCTCAACGAACGCGAGTCGGTCGCGTTGCCCTTGAGTCATTCGTGGCAGTCTTTC
Source organism: Hyphomicrobium sp. (assembly GCF_019744875.1). Classification (GTDB taxonomy): domain Bacteria; phylum Pseudomonadota; class Alphaproteobacteria; order Rhizobiales; family Hyphomicrobiaceae; genus Hyphomicrobium_C. Next base: position 28,046 of record NZ_JAIETU010000020.1, read on the forward strand.
TATGACCATTTTTTGGTCTCGACAGATTTTTTTGTAATGCGCATTTTAAGTACAATTATGTTGCCTATTGCCTATAAACTATCATCATAATACGATTGATATGAAGTCTTTTCAATATGTATTGATGCTTTCTGCGCTAGTTCAAGGATCAGACTGATGCAATTTGTTCCTTTAAAGCTTTATTTAATTGCCTTTAAAGCTAATAAGTAACATAATGCCACCCATGCTCTCCGGGCCCAATCATTCCAATAGGCTCCTGCTGTTCGCTCAGCAGAAGGGCATGCTACGCCCCAGCGATCTGACCGAGCTCGGCATTCCCCGGGTCTACCTCACCCGCCTTACCGCCAGCGGCAAGCTCGCCAGAGCCGGCCGCGGCCTCTACCGGCTGGCCGATGCCTCCCTCTCGGAAAACGAGAGTCTGACCATCGTGGCGGCACGGGCGCCGCAAGCCGTCTTCTGCCTGCTTACGGCGCTGCAGTTCCACGGGCTGACCACGCAGCTTCCCCGGCAGGTCTGGATCGCCCTGCCTCAGGGAAGCCACGCCCCGAAGATGGATTACCCGCCGGTCAAGCTCATCCAGTTCAGCGGCGACGCCTTCACGCAAGGCATCGAAACGCACCGCATCGACCAAGTCGATATCCGGGTCTACAACGCCGCCAAGACGGTGGCGGATTGCTTCAAGCATCGGAATAAGATCGGCCTCGACGTGGCGCTGGAGGCGCTGATGGATGCCCGCTCGCAAAAGAAAGCCTCGGCCGACGACCTCTGGCGCTACGCCAAGATCTGTCGCGTCGCCAATGTCATGCGCCCTTATCTCGAAGCCACCGAATGACCAAAGACCTCGCCGCATCGGTACGGGCACGTCTGCTGAACATCGCAAAGTCCGAAGGGTCGAACTTCAACCAGCTTCTGGTCCGCTATGCCCTGGAGCGATTCCTGTACCGCTTGAGCCAATCTGCGCACGCGGATCGCTTTCTGCTCAAAGGCGCCCTGCTCTTCACGCTCTGGTATGACATGCCGCACCGGCCGACACGGGATGCCGACCTGCTTGGCTTTGGGCCGAGCGACCTGCAATCCATCGGCCAGACATTCCGTGATATCGCCGCCATCACGGTCGATGACGGCATCACCTTCGATCCTGAAAGCGTTACCGCCGAAGACATTCGTAAGGAGGCAGGATACGCAGGCGCCCGGGTCGTGATTACCGGCGAACTCGCCAAGGCACGCTGCAAAACCCAAATCGACATCGGCTTCGGAGACGCAGTCACTCCAGGCCCGGTCCAGTCCGAGTACCCCGTTCTGCTTGAGGACTTTCCCGCACCACGCTTGCGAACCTATCCGGTCTACACCGTCATCTCGGAAAAGCTGCACGCCATCGCCCTGCTCGGCATGACCAACAGCCGGGTCAAGGACTACTTCGATCTCTGGGTCATGCTGGACCGCGAATCGCTGAACATGCACACCCTGGCGCAAGCCATCACGGCAACATTCACGCGGCGCGGCATGGCGGTGCCCACGGACCTGCCGATGGGACTCTCCGATGAATTTGCTGCCGATCCGTCGAGACAAGCGCTATGGTCTGCGTTCATACGAAAGAATGATCTGGCGATGACTCCTCTTGCCGATGTGGTCACGCGAATCCGCTCTGCGCTTGAGCCGGCAATGGGACTTGCGGCGCGCACACCGAAAGCCTGACGTGGCAATAAAAGGCC
>NZ_JAIETU010000022.1 GCF_019744875.1 Hyphomicrobium sp.
TGTTCGCTGGGTTCTGCCGGAAATGGAGGATGAATTGATCCCAGCCTCAGAGGCCGGCCGCCTTGGTCAGGTTGACGCGGAATCGGTCACGCCGGCGCTGATAGCCGCGGGTCTGCTCGGCGCTGGCATGGCCGAGCTGCTTCTGGACGTAGCGCTCGTCGACCTCGGCCGAGGAGGCAAGCCCGGCACGAAGCGAATGGCCGGCGAATTTCCCTTCCCGGTCGCCTTCCGGCAGATCCGCGCGCACGCCGGCGGCGAGGGCGGCCGCCTTGACCAGCCGCGCGACCTGCTTGTCGGTCAGCCGGTCCGGCCCGACGTCCTTTCCGCCCTCCCGGACCCGGCGAAACAGCGGCCCGTGGCCGATCCGGGCCAGCTTGAGCCAGGTCTGCAGGGCGACGACGGGGCAGGTGGCGTCGGAGGAACCGCGGCCGATCTCGACCTCGCGCCAGCCGGTCTTGCCGCGCAGGGTGACGACCATGCCGTCCTTGAGAATCTCGACCCAGCCGCTGCCATCTTCGGTCTGCTCCGGTCCGACATCGAGGCCGACCACCTCGGAGCGGCGCAACCCGCCGGCGAAGCCGATCAGCAGCATGGCGCGGTCGCGCAGGCCGCGCAGGGTGCCGCGATCGAGCGTCTCGAGCATGGCGATCACGTCCTCCGGCAGAACGGCCTCCTTCTTGAGGGGTGGCCGGCCATGGGTGCGCCGGATGCCGGCGAGCACCGTGGCGACATGCCGGTCCTGGCGATCGAAGGCGAGGCCGCGCTGGCGAAACTGCCAGCCGAGCGCCGACAACCGTCGCTCGATCGTCGCCACGGCGTCCGGCTTAGGCCCGGCCTGACCGGCCGCGCAGGCGGTGATGTAGAGCCCGATGGTCTGGACATCCGGGGGCAGGGGATCGAGGCTCTGCCGCCGGCACCAGGTGGTGTAGTGCCGCCAGTCGGCGCCATAGGCGCGGCGGGTGTTCTCGGCGCTGGACGCCCTGATGTAGTCGCGGGCGCGGTCGGCGAGCGGCTCCAGATGCCGGGGCAGGCCGGTTGCGACGTCCGGAAGAGGGGATGGGAGGCCGCCTTGCGCCTCGGCCGGCTTTTCTCCGGTCGACGAAGCGACACCCGGCGCCGGGCTCTCAGGCGGCGCGGGGCCGTCCTGGGCGTCGAATGCGGGGTCGCGCGGGGCGTCAGGGCTCATTTCACAATATAGCGGGAAAACGTCCGATAATGCAACATTATCGGACGTAGTTATTTTCCGACAGGCGCGGCGGTTTGATGCGATTTCCGTTGCCATAAGCGCCGCGCTGAATCATGCTCCGACATGGCCCAACGCGCGCGAATCCTCCCCGAGCCGCCGCCGACCTTCGCGCCGGCCCCAAGCTGGCTGCGGCGGCGCGCCCCGCCAGACACCGTGACGGAAGCGGTGTTTTACGCCGGCGCGGCGCTGGCGGCGCTGCATCCGGTCGCCCGCGACGAGCACAAGCTCGGCGTCCTGTGGCGGCAGCGCCTTGCGCTCTCGTGCGCGGCCGCGCTCGCGCGCCAGGGTGGGCGCACGGAAGACGAAGCGACGCTGCGCGATCACTGGTACTTGCGCAAGCCTGGCGACGATCCCGGTCCGGGCGGCCGCATCCTCGACGCCTGGCGCCGGCTCGGCGAACGCGCGACGAGCGACGAGAAGGAGTGGATCTGGGCCTTGGCCCCTTCGCTCGGCCATGCCCTCAACTCGCTGCCGATCGAGATCGTCGAGCTCGCCGGCCGCCACACCAAGCGGGCGCACGCCATGCCGGTGCTCGCCGCCGCGGAGATCATCGCCGCGAGTGGACGTGTCCTCCCGAATGAAGAGCTGGTGCCGCTGTGGCTCGCCGACGCGGTCCTCGCCCACCAGTTGCGCTGGCCCAGGCCGGTGCCGCTGCTCGCGGCGCATCTGTCACGCGGTGCGCTGCGCAAGGCGCCGCAGCACCTCGAAGGCGAAACCGTGTTCATGAGTGCGCTCTGCGCGGCCTACGCGACGGCGGCCGTCACGGCGATCGACCTCTACAACGATCTTGCCCGCCGGGCGACGCGCCTGCTCGCGGTCGCGCCGAAGCTGCGCGGCCGAGACGCCGACCTCATTGTGTCCATCTTGATGAGCGAGGATGCCCAGCCCGCCGAGCAGGGCAGGTCGGCGAGCGACCGCTCCAGCCGCCGCCTGTTCGAGCGCCTGGTCGCGCTCGACGCGGTGCGCGAGCTCACCGGCCGTCCGACCTTCCGACTCTACGGGCTCTGAACATGGGCCGGCGCGCGCGACAAAAGGAAGGTCTCGACACCGAACTCGCCGACCTGCCGCCCGAGCTGCGCTGGCGCGAATGGATGGGCAGGGTCGAGGCCGTCATCTTCGCGTCGCCTGAGCCGGTGACCCGCGAAGTCCTCGCCCGCGTCGTCGGGCCGGACTGCAATCTCGATCTGATCATCGATGACATCCGCGACGAGCTGCGCGGCCGCCCCTACGAGCTCGTCGCCGTCGCCGGCGGCTGGCAGCACCGCACCCGCAAGGTGTTCGCCACGGCGATCCGGACCGCGACCGGGTTGGGCGACCAGGTGCGTCCGCTGTCCCAGCACGAGAGCCTGATCCTGATGTGTATCGCCTATTACCAGCCGATCACCCGCGGCGAGCTCGGCCAGTTCTTCGGCAAGGAGGTCAGCCGCGACCTGATCGGTCACCTGCGCGGTCTCGGCTTCATCGCCTCCGGCCCGCGCGCGCCTCAGCCCGGTGCGCCCTACACCTATGTCACCACGAACGGATTCCTGTCGCACTTCGGGTTCAACTCGTTGCGCGACCTACCGGACATGGAGATGCTCGAGGACGCCGGTCTGCTCAGCAAAGACAAGCTACTGGCGGGGGAATTCCCGATCGCTCGTTCAATGGAAGATGATCCTGAACACGATGGAGCGCTGGTCCCCCCATCGGAGGATGAAGAGCCATGGCGTTAGGCGGAAAAGCGGAGATCGAAGCTGTCATCCGGATTCCAAACATAGAGGCCCTCGCCGATGATGAGCTCGCCGAGGTCGCGCATATGCGCGACGGACGATGGAGCGCCCAGACGCGAGCATTGCTGGAGAGGTTCGGGACAACGAAACTGGACTTGAACAGCGGGTGGGCATCGACTTGGACGCTATGGAGCTGTCCTTGCTGCCAGCGCGAGAAGCTGCAGATCGCGCGGATAAGTTCCGGCGGCGTTCTGCTCTGCCGCCTGGAATACCATCACGATCATATCGGCGATCTCGCCAAGCGGATCTTCCGCGAGCGCAATCCACGAAGTGGGGAGCGAGACATCAACATCCAAGTCAGTCGCGCGAAGGATGCCCTTATGCCTTTGATCGAGCGCTTCGAGTCGACGCAAATCTGCATCGACTGCAACCTAGCGGAAGGGCGCGCAAAACTCGAACTCACGGGGGAGATAGACGCAAACTTCACTTTTGCGCCTTCCGAAATCGCGAGCTTCATTACGGTCGCCGAAAACCGCACGCACGAAATCGACGTCGAGAAAGCCCGGACTGCCTGGCTGGCGGCGAAGGACGACTTTGCCGATCGTATCGACTTCGCCACGCGCATGGCGCAGCGCATCGCAAGCGGACGGCATCGCCGCGAGGTCGCCCCTGGCCAGCGGCTTCTCGGTCCCATTCAGGAACGCGACGTCGTCTACCGGCTGTTCGCGGCCGCCGTCCCTCCCGGCTATCGGCATCGCTTGGGCGCGCTTATCGAGGCGCGATCCGTTTGCAATGACAGTGCCGGTCAGTCCCTAAAGCTGAAGCGCAAGGCCGTCGTCCGCCCGCCAACCGACAGCGAGTTCACTGCTGTCGAAGCCGCTCAGGGCGAAACAAAGACATGGAACCACGCGGGGCCGGATTGGCTGTGCCCCTGCTGCGGTCGATCGAAGCGCGAGATCTGCCGAAAATCGAACCGCGGAAAATGGACCGCTCGTATTCACCGAGTTGTCGAATACGTTCCCGAGGACGACGAAGAGAGTCTAGCAAGACGGCGCCTCGATGCGGCGAGCCAGATCGTTATCGGCTCGTACCGAAGCGTTCTCATCTGTCATGACTGCCGCAACGTGAGCGCCGAGCTTCAACGACGCCGGGCTGGCCTCTCGGAGCAAAGTCTGACGCTCGATAACCTGCGCGAACTCGTCGAAGGTGCCGTACCGCATTCGCCCCATGAGATCGATTTCGAGCGAGCCGCGGCGATCGCAGTCGCCAACGCACCACTGATGGAGGCGATCGACGACTTCGCGGACCATCGCACCCGCGCCTTTGAAGTTCTTGCCGATATCAAGCAGATGACGAAGATCATGGGCTGGTCGTCTCGAAAGGCTCGAGAGATCGTCGGTTATGAAATCGCCAAGGCAAAAGGCTGGGAGCTGGAGGAAGGCGACGACCACGCAGATTGGTTGCTCGCAGAGGCGCGGCGATTGCTTGCTATCGACGAGGCAAAGGAATGACCCGGCCGAGATTGCTGCGACGATCAACGCTCTCCACCGTAAAGTGCAAACATGGGTGACCGTTTGCGCCACCATTTCGAAGAGAAGATCGCCGCCATGCCGCTTCCTGCTTTCGACGAATTGCCATTCAATGCGCGGCCAGACCTGACGCCGTATCTTCTTCATTTGACCAAGAACACGAAGCCTGAAGACGAATTCTCCGCCTACGACAACCTGGTCAGCATTCTGAAGACAGGCAAAATCTGGGGCAGTAGCTCCAAGAAGGGATTCATCAAGGGGCCGAGCAAGGCAGCTTGCTTCATGGACGTGCCCTTCGCCTCGCTCAAATACGTCCTCACACCGGAGAATTCCGATCCGCAATCTCCACGCTACGAACCATACGGAATCGCAGTCACGAAGCGGTACGCCTATGGCGAGGGCTGCCGTCCGGTCCTCTATCTCTCGGATGCCGAAACCAGGGAGCTGAAAGTTCCCCACAGCGAACTCTGGCGTGTTGTTCGTCTCGAGGTAAGCAAGAAGGGCTGGATCAGTTGGCTGCACGAACGAGAGTGGCGCTGCAAAGGTGACTTCAAGCTTCCCTCAACAGTTCAGGCTGCGTTCGTGCGCAATACGCGGGAGGCCGAGAGCTTGATGAAGGCTATCACCAACTCAAAATCGGAGTTCAAATGCCGGCCGCGCGCCGTCGTTCCGCTGACGGTCATGTGCCAAGGTCTTCTGGCCTGATGAGGACCGACAGACGCTTGACCGGTTCCGTTTGTTCGCGTCGTGTGATCCGGAATAGCTCGCCCGCCGCCCACGACACGCGATGTCCTGCTCTTCATTTCTTGGGCTTCATCTGCGGACGAGCTATCTCGGCAGCGTCACTGTCTGCCTTGAGACTGGCGATCAGAAGCTCAAGGTCCGCGATATCGCTCGCGAACTCATCGGGCGTGGGCACGGGCACGGTGTCGGCCGCCGGGTTGTCATGGCTGTGCGTATTCGCGCGCGTCATGCCTTCGTGGAAGCGGATGGCGAGCGCATCGGAGAGACGAACATAGCGCAGCAATTGTGTTTGGATGACATCGGTGCCGCGCCGCACGATATCCCGGAAGATGATCTCCTCGACAACGCGCTCGTAGGTGTCGCGAAGCCGGCCATATAGGTTCTTCACCGCGACTTCGTAATCGGCCGGGCTGGTCGTATGCAGCTTCGACAGTTGGGCAGAGTCGTTCTTGATCCGGCCGATGCGCTTGGCGACATTCAGGCCCTTCCACGGCATGCCTGCAGTATCGATTTTGCCGGCGGCGCTCTTGTCGCTGAAAAGCGCGACCGTGACCGGCTCGATCCCCTGAGCGTCGGCGGTGCGGCAGAGTTCATTGAAGAAGACTATGTCGTGGGTGAATACGATAACCTGTCGCTTCAACGCCTCCTCGGCGATGCGCTCCGCCACCTTGACGCTGCGATCGCGGTCGAGTGAGGACACCGGATCGTCGATGACGATCGCACCCGACCCGTCGGTGAGGGCGACCTCAGTCAGGAAGCCGGCCAACGCCAAGGCGCGCTGCTCGCCTTCGCTGAGGATCTCCGACGTCACCTTGGTCAGCTTGGTGTTCGGGTTGACCTCGAATTCCGCCTTGGTCTGGCCGCTCTTGCGCGCGAGCCCGACATTCAGATGCATGATGTCGAAGCGCGTGCGCTCCCTATCGAACTTCGTCACCACGGCCGTCGTCAGATGCGTATCGAGCAGCTCGTTCGCGCGCTGGGTGATGCCACGAGTCTGGACGTCCGTAAGAGCCTTGCCGTACGCATCGTCGACGACGAGCAGATCGCGCCGGGTGACAAGCTTCCCCTTGTTGGCCGATAGCGTCTTCCGATCTTCGAGCTCGGCCTTCTCGGTCGTGAGCTTGGCCCGCTCCTCGGCGTTGCCCGCCTGCGCCAGCCCATCCTTTTCCGCCTTCAGCTTGACAGCAAACGCCTGCACCTCATCGATCGGCACCACGATGGCAGGGGCGGGCTCGTGCGGCTCGCCGCGAAGGCGTGCAATCGCCTGCTCCCGGCGCTTAACCGCTGCCGACTGAAAGCTCGTGAGCAGGTCGGCCAACCCGGCATCGCGCTTTCGCACCTGCTCGAGCCGATCAGCGAAGTCGGTCGCCCGAAGGCAGACGAGCTCGTGCAGCTTTCCGAGCGCATCGGCTACCGCCTGCTCAGCCTTCGTGGCCGCCGCATCCAGGGTGTCGTCCATATATTTCTGAAAGCGGTGCATACGGCTCACGCCATCGGGCAGAAGCGGCTGCTGACACAGCACGCAAGCGGCGGGCTCCGCATCCGTCGCCACCACAGGAAATGGCTTGCCTACATAGGCCTCCTTCAGCGAGTAATCCCGGGCCGCGGCCCAAAGCGCCCGCCAGGTGTCGCTCCCGACACCCGGCAGCGGGTCGTCGGTGAACAATGCGCCCGCCGCGACCGTGGCGGCTTCCCGCGCTGCTGTCGCGGCCTCGCGCAGGCCGGTGAGTTTCTGCAACGGCTCGTCCATAAACGCAGCTACCACTGCGGTGCATTCGGTCACCAGGGTCTCAGCCCATCGGGCGAACGCCGTAACGTCGGCGGCCGCCGCGGCGCTGGCAGACAGCGCGGCGGTGATTCCATCCAGACGCTCCTGATCGGTCTCACCGAATGCGGTCGCTACGTCGATCTGGGCGTTTGTGGTGGACTTGCTCAGCGCCTTGTCGAACCGCTGGGCTCCTGTATCGCGTACAGGAGCGAAGGCGATCGTCGTTAGGCTGACCTTGTTGCCGACCTCGGTCGCCCGTTCCGCTTCCAGCGTGTCCTTCAAGCCGATACAGATCGCATTGAGCCGATGGGGCAGGGCGAGCCCGAAGGGGAGAAAGCGGATTTGATTTCCGCCGTCGACATAAAGCTGCGCGGAGGCGGTGTCGAAGACAGCCACCTGCATGAGCTGCGGCGATGCGGCTTTCCCGGGAGACCAGGAAATCGGCGTGTCGCCGGCCCCGGCGTCGATGACGATCTCGGCAGTCTGCGGTCCTGCGGACGCCCCATACACATCGGCCAAGACCTTGAGCTTGGCCGGGTTCTCGACGCGCGTGCGGCAAGCCGTCCTGAGGATTCGCACGAAGCCGCTCTTGCCACTTCCATTTCGGCCATACACGATCGTCAAGGCCTTCGGGCAAAAGGTGAGGCCAGCCTTCGGAACCAGACGGTTGATATTTTCGACGTTGGCGATTCCTTTGAGGATGATGGGCTGATGCTTCCCGCCTCCGAAATGTGCCTTAGCGAACGGGACGGCGCCGGGGGGTGCGCTCGCAAGGCTGAAGCCCGCGGCGGTCTTGACCATGGCGAGCAACTCGCCAAGGTCCGTGTCCGTGAGGTCATTGCTGATTGCGAGCCGCCGCAGCGCGTCCTGTTTCCAGGATGAGAGCTTCTTGGCCCAGTCCAAGACGTCGTCGATCGGCTCTGCAGTCATCACCATCCCCCCGGAGAGATAACAAGTTATTCGCGTGATTCTTGCGGGAAATCCGGCTCCGTTGAGCTATTTCAATATCACGCTGATTGCCCAGCGCGTAAGGTCCGGCGGACGCGCAGGGGACGTAAATAGGGGGAGACGGTGACGTATCGCTTTGTCCATGCTGCGGATATTCATCTTGACTCACCCCTGCGATCGCTTGCGCTGCGCCATCCCGACCTGGCGGAGCTGATCGGCAACGCCACCCGGCGCGCCTTCGTCCGGGTGATCGACGTTTGCCTGGACGAGCAGGTCGACGCGCTCCTGATCGCCGGAGATCTCTACGACGGCGATCAGACCTCGATGAAGACGGCGCGTTTCCTCGCCGAACAGCTCCGGCGGCTCAGCCAAGCTGGCATTCGAGTCTTCATCATCCGCGGCAACCACGACGCGCTGTCGAAAATCACCAAGGAATTGGTACTGCCGGATTCCGTGAAAGTCTTCGGCGGGCGAGCGGAGGCAATCGATATTAATCGCGCGCCGGGCCATGTTCCTGTTGTCGTCCACGGCCTGAGCTTCGCGCAGCCGCACGCCCCGGAGAGCCTCCTCGGACGATTTCGCCCCACGGTCGATGGCGCGGTCAATATTGGCCTCCTGCACACGAGCCTTGCAGGAGCTCCGGGACACGATCTCTATGCGCCGTGCAGCGTTGCCGATCTCCAGGCGAGCGGTTTCCACTATTGGGCCCTCGGCCATGTTCACAAACGCTCGGCTATCGAGGGCGGATGCGCGATTGTGATGCCCGGCATACCGCAAGGCCGCGACATCAATGAAGCCGGCCCCAAATCGGTGACGCTCGTCACCATCGCCAACGATCGCTCAATTCACATCGAGGAACGGATCACCAGCGTGGCTCAGTTCGAGCGGATATCGGTCGACGCGAGCGGCTTGGAAGACTGGCGCGACCTCGTCGCGGCAGTGACCCAGGCGCTCGAAAAGGAGCGCGACGCTGTGCGGTCCGAGCATTTGGTCGCTCGCGTGCGCATAACGGGCGCGACGTCGCTAGCCTGGCGCATCCGGCGCGACGCGGACTTGCTGAAGACAGAGGCCGACGACAGGGGCTCTGTCATCGGGGGATGCTGGATCGAGCAACTCGAAATCGCCTGCCGGCCGGCCGAGCAGCAAGGCCAGCCGTCGGGCGACCCGATCAGGGAGCTCCATCGCCTGATCGAAGACGATGTCTTTGGATCGGAGGCGTTTCGAAGCCAACTGATGGGCGTCGCCGAAGAAATCAGGGCTCAGCTTCCGCAAGAGTGTCGTGACATCTTCGGATCGGACGAAGCCTCTTCCAAGGAGGTGATGGCTCGCCTCGCGCGCGAAGGCGCCGAGGGCGTCATGGCACGTCTTGAGGCGGCCGGCGAGGAGACTTAAGTCATGCGCTTGCGTCGCCTCGACCTTACTCGATACGGCAAGTTCACCGACCGAAGCATCGATTTCGGTGAGCGCACGGAAGGTCAGCCTGACCTGCACGTCATCTATGGGCCGAATGAAGCCGGCAAGTCGACCGCACTCGCGGCCTTTCTCGACCTGTTGTTCGGAATTGGTTCGCAGAGCCCGTTCGACTTCATTCATCCGTATCCCACGATGCGGATCGGCGCCGCGTTGGACCTCGCTGGCGATGCGCGGGAGTTCGCGCGGATCAAACGGCCACAGAACAGCCTCCTCGACGGAGACGATCGCACCCTGCCCGAGGCCGCAATCCGGGCTGAGCTCGGCGGCATCGAGCGCGATGCGTACCGCACCATGTTCTCGCTCGATGATGAGACGCTCGAAAAAGGCGGCGAGAGCATTCTGGCGAGTAGGGGTGATCTCGGACAGTTGCTGTTTTCGGCAAGTGCGGGCCTCTCGCATCTCAGCGACAAGCTCGTTGGTCTGAAGGGGGAAGCGGACGGCTTTTACAAGTATCGCGCTCGCACGGGAGCGCTCGCTGATCTGAAAGCGCGGCTGGCAGAACTCAAGGCGGAGCGCGAGCAATTCGACACTCTCGCATCCGATCACGCCCGGCTCATCGACACGCGCGACCGGGCGTCCGTGCAATATGATGAGGCGGTCGAGGAACGCGGGCGTATCCATCGACGCAGTGATGAAATCCAGCGCTATCTTACGGCGTTGCCGCGTCTCTCCGCCTTGCGTGGCATCCACGAGCGCCTTGCGCCGCTGGCTGATGTCCCCGCGGACCCGCCGGCATGGGCCGGGGAACTGCCCCAGCTTCGAAAGCAAGAGATCGAGCTCGGCGTCAAAACCAGAGCGATCGCTGAGCAGATCGATCAGCTCGCGGTCGAGCTGGCCGAGGTCGTCGTTGACGAGGCCGCATTGCGTCTCGAGGAGCGCGTTGAGCGACTAGCCGATTCGCGTGCGCGCCACGTGACTGCCGACAAGGATATTCCCGAGCGGCGTTTGCAATTGCGTCAGCTCGATCTCGCGATCTCCGGGATCCTGCAGCGGATCGAGCGATCCGATGAACCTGATCCCAAACGTCTCGTGCTGCCAGCGGCGACCATCGGCCGTTTGCGCGATCTGATCGAATCTCGCTCGGGCATCGAAGGCGCGACGCGCAACGCCGCGCGAGAATTGGCCGAAGCGCGTCAGCGCCTCGATGAGGCGACATCGAGGCTGCCGGAGGGCGAGGCGGATCCTCAGCTCCGTGCCGAACGTGATCGCGCTTTGGCCGAGCTGGCCGTCGTGGTCGAGGCGATACGCTCCGCCGACCACCATATTCGGCGTCGGCTTGCAGAGCGTGCCCGCGAGGCCGCGCTCGATCTGCTGACTGACCGACTTGCCACTCTGGGACCACGGCATGGCACCGTCGATGAGCTTGCCGCCATGCAATGTCCCAGTGCCGAGGCCTTGCAGCGTTGGAAGGCAGCGCGAGGCGAGGCGGAGGTCGCAGTACTGCGTCACCAGGCCGAGGTCGAACGGCTCACGACGCTGGTCCGGCACTGTGAAGCTGAAGAGGCGAGCTTCGCTTCTACGACCGGCATCGTTTCCGATCACGAAGCTGCCGACATACGGTCGCGGCGTGAGCAAACCTGGTCGGCACATCGGCGCCTGCTGGACGCTGACTCTGCCGATGCCTTCGAGGCGGCGCTGCGTCAGGACGACATCATCAACGCGAGTCGTTTCTCACACATATCCGAGTTGGCGAAGCTGCATCAGAGCGGACAGGCGCTTGCCCTCGCACGAGCGGACCATGACCGTGCTGTCGAGCTCAGCGAGCGCGCCGCCACGGCCTTGGCGGCGATCGACGTCGAGATTGCGGCGGCGGTGCAGCCGATCGCCTCGCATTTTGCAAAACCGCCATCGCTGCCGGATATCGATGCGTGGATCAGCCGCCGCGATAAGGTGCTCGAGGCGAGCGCCACAGTACGGACCGCGGAACGGGATATACGCAACGCTGACGCCGACGGCACAACTGCTGCCAAGCGGCTGGCGGCTGCGATAACCGCGGCCGGGCTGCCGCCCGCATCCGATGCAAGCTTCGACGCTATGCTTGCCAGCGCTCAAACGACACTTGATCGGGAAGCCGAACTGCGCCGTCTGCGCGGCGAAGTGGACGAACGCCGGCGTGAGGTCACGTCGCGTGAGCGGGCGGCGGAGCAGGCAGGATCGGACGATCGGACTTGGGAGGAGACCTGGTCCACGACATGCCGCGGATGCTGGCTTGGCGAAGTAGGGGAAGCGCCGGCGATCGGTGCGGTCCGCGAAGTTCTCTCTGCGATCATCGAACTCTCGCCGACGATCGAGAAGCGGGCAGCGCTGATCGACCGCATCGAGAAGATGGAGAGAGACCAGCTAGCGTTCGGTGAAGAAGTCACCGCTCTGACGACGCTTCTGAAAATTGACGATAGTGCCGACCCAGCTCTCGAGCTGGCCCAACGTATCGGCGAGACGGTACGAAACGCGGCTGCGGCCCGCCAGCGTCATCTGAATCTGACGAAGCGGCTTGAAGACGCGAGGGCGCGGCAGCGCGAGCTCGCCGAGGCGACCGCGGTTCATGATGAACAGACGGATCGGATGACAGCATTCTTCCAGGTCACCTCTCTGGATGAGGTGGCGCAAAAGCTGTCCGATATCGCTCGCCGCGCCGATCTCGTCGAACAGGCACGGCAGGCGGAGCAGGATATTGTCGAGACACTCCGCGCGACGGATCTTCAGGGCGCGCAAGCGGCGCTCGATGCAGCGGACGGACCTGCTCTGGAGACCGAACTTGCCGAGTTGACGGCACGCGCGGACGATCAGGACAAGCGGTGTCACGAGCTGTTCGCGGCGAAGTCGGCGGCCGAAGATCGTGTAGAGGCGATCGGCGGCGATGCGAGAGTCGCCATCATCGAGGAGCGCCGACGGACGACGCTGCTTGAGATCGAGGATGGCGCGATGCGCTATCTGCAGCTTCGAGCGGGCATCGCAGCCACCCAGCAGGCGCTCGCCACTTATCGCGAACGCCATCGTAGCTCCATGATGACGCGCGCGTCGGAGGCGTTCCGCACCATCAGCCGCGGCGCCTATACTGGCCTCGTCGCCCAGCCTGGCAGGGATGGCGATACATTGATCGCGGTCTCGGCCGAGGGAGGCTCAAAAGCCGCCGACAAGCTCTCCAAGGGTACCCGCTTCCAGCTCTATCTTGCGCTGCGCGTCGCGGGCTATTACGAGTTCGTGCGGGCTCGCAGCTCCGTCCCCTTCGTCGCAGACGACATCATGGAGACGTTCGATGATTTCCGCGCGGAGGAGGCGTTCCGCCTATTTTCGGAGATGTCGCAAGTTGGCCAGGTCATCTATCTCACCCATCATCAGCATTTGTGCGAGATCGTCCAACGTGTGTGCCCGGGGGCGCGATTGCATCGGCTCGAAGACGAAGTGATGAAACGCGAGTTTGCTTGAGGGCTGTCGCAACTGGCGGAGGCGTCCGGGATTGTTTTTCGACTATGATGTCGGTCGGGGCGATGACGAAGAAGCTGCAGATTGGACAGAGACAGGCTAGCCGCATTTGCCAGATGGCGGCGACCGATCGGCTAGCGTTCCTCGCGGAGGGGCTTCCGATCATCCACGCCAGCGCGATGGGATTCTGGTCGGCCTCCGCGGAGCTGCGAGATAGGCCGCGGGAGGCCGAGGTGCTCGCCGGGTTCGCGAAGGAGGAGGCGGCAAAGGCTCTCATTCTTCTCGATATTGCTCGCTGCCCGGAGAAACAGGTCGCCGGCAAGCTGAACAAGTTGCTGAACCGGTTCTATGGACATCTCAATCGGCTGATTTACGCCCAACTAACGGAATGGTGGTTCACGGACGTGGCGGAGTTGCGAAAAGCGGTCGAGCCCTTGCGCAAGGCTCACTATCTTGAGGGGCCCATGGGCGAGTACGTCGTTCCGAATGACACCCTCTATCGGCGGGAGAGCAAGCTCTACGCCGATGTGGAAGCGTACGAGGATGGAACCCCGATCTGGAACGCGCCCGTCGTCCACCCAAGCGGCTTCCCAGCGCACATGCCCGCCGTGGTGCAGGTTGTCGACGCGATGGCCGCCTGCGGAATCTTTTCGCTCGCGGGGCTGAAAGCCACGTCTGAGGTTTGGGGGCAGCTGGAGTTCCAGAAGATGGAGACGTTGCGGGATGCGGAGTGTCTGACGAAAGAGCTACTGGATCGGCTGATTGCCGAAGGGCTGCCGAATGCTTCCGCCACGCAGGACCACGTCAACGCATTGTATCGGCATTGGCCATTGCCAATGTACAATGTCGAGCTCGATCCGATCCCAGTGTCACTCGAAGAATTGAAGGCCGAGCAGGATCGCCTTTATTGGGCGGAGGTCGGCGCGCCATGAACGCTTGCCGTCACTCGATTAAAGATGGCGCGCAGCATCGACTGATGGCCTTCTGCTAGCGTCTTCGCATCAAGTCCCAAGCGGATGCGAAAACGCTCGCTCAGTCGCGTCATCAGCAATACGAAACCCTCGTCATTCAATTCGGCCTCATTCATGCCCGTCAACCGATAGGTCTTCTCGCCTAGTGGCAGGATGCGCTTGGCGAGGGCGGCTCGCTCATTCTTCGAGCATGGTGCGCTAAGGCAGGCGTGGAGGCACCAACAACACGTCGCCCAGCATTCCAGAATGTCATCGGTGAATTGGTCATGCAGCGCGTCGAGATTCAAGTGCCGTATGGCAGGATCTGGACTTCCGAAAAAGCAAAACAGGATGCGTCCCATAAGCCAGGGCCAACTATCTCCGCCACCTTCTACGGCCAAAACCTGCAACGATGTTCTCGCAGGATGCGCGGCGCCGGTGGCATCACTGCCGTTCCAGCCAGCCGCGGCCACGATCATCAGCAATGCGCGGAGGCGAAGGACGTCGAAGGTTGTGAGCGCGCCGTCTTTTTTCCGCTGAGAGATCCGCTTGCTGAATGCGGCAACAGCGGCGGCGATGTGCTCGCGCGTCGACTTTCTCTGCGCTGCCTTTTTGCGCAGCGCTTCTCGTTGTTCGTCATCCGAAGACAAGTCACCCGCTCCCGGTTCAAAGCTATCGCCGCGAGTCGTCGCATCCTCTGCATTGACCGCCTCATCACCAAGGTCGAAGGCCTTATCGAGATCTCGCTCCGTGTCGATTCCAGGTGCGGCGTCGTCGATCCCGACACCGATAATTCTATTGAGAAAGCTCCGCACCAGTGAAGCCTCGCTGGCGCTGAGACTACTCCTCCCAATTGACGCGCCGTCGGTCCGCGCCCTGCGTCCTGCAATGAATTCCTCATAGGTCATCGTCCTAAAGCGACCCGGCGCATTGCTGGGCTCTCTACTCGTCTTGCGCGCCAGCCTAACGGATGGACGCTCCTCCACGGTCTGCAGCAGGCGCTCCGCCGACTCGATTGTATCGAGAATGTCGAGCAGCAATAGGCTCTCGTCAGTCTCTTCGTTGAGCTGCGAGACCGCCTCTTCAGTTTGCTTGGAACGCGCCTCTCTTGCCTCTTCCTGAATTCTATCGACAAGCGTCACGATTGCCGGCGCCGATCGTGTTCCATCGGAGAATAGCAAAGCCGCAAAAGCCGGGCGTTGAACGGCGCCGAGAACCTCATACCGCCGCACGTCACCTCGAACCTCGGCCGGACCGAGACGGCAGCCGAGTTCCTTCTGATCGGTATCGAGCAGGGTGATCGATACGGCGTCAGGGTCGAGTCCTGGGGGTGGCGTCCACGTCAACGTGCCGTAGTTGCATTCGAAACGACCGATGGCGCGGCCACGCCAGAAATCGAGGTCGACGGAATTCGCGTCATCCACTTCGTCGAGATCGTCGGGATCAACCTCGCGGTTCGGATTGAGGAGCTCCTTCAGCTCGAGACGGTCAAGTATCGCGCCCGGAGGAAGCCGTCGATACATCGAGACCTCCTCATTGCTGCCGGCGAAGCCCTTCGCACCGAGGGCCGCGAGAGTGCAGTTTGCGCTGCCATAGAGGATGTGATCGGCCTTGCGCGTTTGTGCGATGAGGATCTTCGCGTGGAGAAAGCGGCCTTTGCGAAAGCTATCGCGGTCGAATAGCCGCGCCCCTTTCACCTTTTTCAGCGCGGACACCGGAAAAAGGCGTGCGTCTGCGTCGATAAGCAAATCGACATTCGAGGCCGAAAGTGCCTTCGCGATAGTGCTGAGCGCGCGAAGATTTGGATCCCAATAGGGGCTGACAACAACAAGGCGCCTTACGCTGTCATCGCCGAGGAGGGCGGCGAACCGCTTTCCGATACCCGCAGACTCGCCAGTCGTGAGCAAAGCAGCAATCGAGCCGTCGCTTAGCGAGACGCTGTCCGTCGCCGGGAGCGCGCGTCGCAACCACGGCGCGCGGCTTTCGGCCCATGCGATCTGGGCGTCCAAAGCCTGTCCTGTTCTGTCACAGTGGCGTAACGCATAGCGCCAGGCTTGCGCGACGAGCCGTTGTTCGCCGCTGTCTTCCGTACTACAGGCAATCTCCTCGGCAAGTTCGAGATTTCCCGCAAGGCCGGTTGCAGTCATGTTGGCGGAGCTGACGATGATCCGTCCGCCATTTCTCCCCAATTGAACCACCAGCTTCGGATGGAAGGCGCCCGGCGCATAGGCGCTATTGACCGTATAGTGGCGGCCAGCGGTGCGCGGGAGTGACGATAAACCAGCTAGAGATTGCGTGAGCAGCGCAGCATCGCACAGCAGGATGTTGTTGTTGCAGCCGGCGCCCTTGAGGCGAGCCAACACGACATTCTCATAGGTGTCGAAATCGAGGCCAAAGGTGGTGATGATGCTGGTGTGGTAGCCGCGCTCTCCAAAGCGTTCGTAGAGTTTCATGACGCCTGAAGCACCTCCACGCCACGGCGGGTAAGACCGTTCTCGCCCAAGAGATGAATATCGTGAAGAAACCGGATCGCCGGCCCAAGTCGCGGGTTCGTGAACACGGGACCGTCCTTTTCCCGAAGGCGAATGAGCCCGTCATCGGCCTCGACGAGAAAGGTGTAGTCGCCTTGGCGCTGGAATTTACGGAGAGCAACCCACAGATGTCGACGCACTACGCGCTCCTCGATAATTCGCGCGACGGCGTCCCGAAACGGCGCATCACCGACTTGCTCCAGATACCGGCCTTCCGTCAGCAATGAATGAAATGCCGTGAAGTCGAGGTTCTTCAGTTCTTCGGTGATTGCCTGCGTATTGGCGCGAAACGCCCTGTGCAGTACGGCGAGAAGCGTGAGGGCGTTACGAGCGACATCCGCTGAGCAGGGGTGAATCGGCCGGCGGGCCGCCATGATTGTATTTACGAGGGCAAACTCGGTGTCTTGGATATTCGGATCGCCAGGGTTGGCGACAGGCGGCAAGCTTGCGACAAATGCGTTCCAAGATGATGGGGGCGGATGGGGCGACGTTGACGTGATCTCATCCACGCACCGCGCGATCAACGAAGATGGGGCGATGCCACGCGGGTACTCGTCCAGTGTATCCAGAATATATTTCAGCAGGCATTCGAGAGCAACATGGCACAGATCATTCGCATGATAGAGGCGCCAGCGTTTGGTCTGCGCCTGCAGTTGTTGCGTGGCGGGTGTGAATAGTCGGCCCTCTTGGTCCTTGCCAGCGTAGAGGGTCCACCGCACGTCATCCGGTGTTGGCGCGCGCTGAATTTGTTCCGCGATGTTCAGGATCAACAGCAGGCTTGCACGCCGGGAGGTGGCGGCCTCATCTTGCGGACCAATACGGCCGAAGAGAATGTCTTCGTAGAGCTTGCGCTCAGTCCCGCCGTTTCGGATCCCGGACGGAGCGAGGCGTACAAGTGCGTCGAGATCGCGAAGGGAGACTCGGCCGCGCAGGATGGCGTCGTAGAACTGACCGGACAGCTCCCCTAGTTCCTTGTCAAAAGCGAGCGCCAGCTTCTCACCGAGGTCGACACTGGGGAGGGCGATAGCGTGCTCTCGTGACGGATCAAAGATCCCGATCTGGAAAAGCTGGCTCGCGTATGCCAACCCATAGGCGCCCCAATCGACTGCGAAATAATAGTCCGGGGTTTCCTTCCTGGTCTTGGCGGCCTCCGCAAAGTCGATCGTGCGGCCGTGCAAATTGTCGAGTGTCTTTTGAGCCCAGTCGCTGCCGGTAACGCCGCTCTCGTCACCCCGGCGCTGTGCGATCAGCGCATAGAGCGCCTCGGCACGGCGGATCATCCGCTGCCAGGTTTGCGGATTGGTGTCGCCAATGCGCTTGGCGTAGACCCGGCTAAGCCAAGCGTAGAGTCCATAATATCGCATCCGCAGCGTCACGTTGCCGATGCCGGGTATCAGCGTCTGGTACAGCGTGACGCTGCTATTTTGCATCCCCAGGGGATCAAGTCCGTTCTTCTTGCGGTACTCGGTCCATTCGGGAAAATTGACTGCGGCCATAGCGCTCATTGACGCCCCCGTCGCTAGCGAGATGAACGGGCTTCTTATGCCGCAGCTTCGCGGAATCTGGCGAGCGATACCTTCTTCCCCAAGGCCGCTATTCGCTTTTTGGGCATGCGCGATCGACCCCCGCCAAAATCAGTGTGGAAGCGCGTCAGTCGACCAGGCGTTCGAAAATCTTGACAAGTCAGTCGCGTGCGGGCTTATTGTCCGCCGTCCGAGGACCGAGGACAGATCGGCAAGGCCATGAAAAGTCAGGATATTGTTGTCCTGCTCAAGCTTGTGAGCTTGCAGGATCATGAACAAGCCGCCGGGAAGAACGCCCATCCGGACGGCGAGGACCCATATTCCGTGAGGGGGCTCGAGGCCTCTCTCGGGATTAGCAAAACGGAAATCGGGGCCTCGATCAAGCGCAGTCTTGCATCGGGCATTGCCATCAAGGACCGCAACACGAAGCGTCCAAATCCCAACCGAAGAAACCTGCGCGATTTCATCACCTACGGGCTGAAGTTTGTTTTCCCGGCAAAGCCAGGGGCGATGCAGCGCGGCGCACCGACGGCCTTCGCCGCCCCTGTCCTAAAGGGATCCCTCCACAGTGCGGGCAGCCTGATCCACGTCTGGCCGTATGCGCGTGGCCATGAGATGGGCCAGTCCATCGAGCCGCTGTTCAAGACCGTGCCGGAAGCGGCGGAGAAAGATGAGCGCCTCTACGCCTATTTAGCACTCGTGGACGCAATACGGCTCGGCAATCAGCGCGAGGCGAACCTTGCCGCCAATCTGCTTAAGGAGAGGTTGGGGTGACGATCCAAGGCCGTCTCAAGGAAATGCTGACGACAGTTGCTGTCGCGCTCGGCGACGACCTTCTGGCTCGATTGGTCTTTGTCGGCGGTTGCACGACCGCACTCTATATAACGGATACCGTCACGCTCGAGGGAGTCAGAGCCACAGATGATGTCGACCTGATTGTGGACCTCGCCGGATTCGCGGCGTGGGCGCAGCTCGTGGAGCAGCTTCGCGAGCAAGGCTTCTCCGAGGCATCCGATGAGAATGTCGTTTGTCGGATGAAGCTTGGCGAACTCAAGGTCGACTTCATGCCGGATGACGAGGCCATCCTCGGTTTCAGCAATCGCTGGTATGCAAAGGGGATCGAAACGGCCGTTGAGACGTCGCTGGATGACGCCATCACCATCCGGCGTCTCACCGCGCCCTTGTTCATCGCAACGAAGCTAGAGGCCTATCGCGGGAGAGGTGGCGGCGATCTTATCGGCAGTCGCGACGCCGAGGACATACTCCTCGTCGTTGATGGCCGGCCGGAATTGGTCGACGAAGTTGCTGCCGCCGATGCGGACGTTCGCTCCTACATTGCGGGGGAATGCAAAGCGCTGCTTGCAGATCGTGACTTCGATCATTTCCTCGAGGGAAATATTCGCGGCCCAGAGGGACGTACTGACATTGTCCGCGAGCGCGTCATCGCGCTGAGCAAGCTCAGCGACGACTGAAATGGCTTTTGCAATCCAATGGCAGAGCCAGCAGGGAACGAGAACGACCGACAATCGGGATTGTGCGGGGATCGGCATACGGCGAGCGGAAATCCTCGCCATCGTCCTCGACGGTTCAAGCTCCGGGCAAAACAGCGGAGCTTACGCCTGCGAGATTGCGCGTCGAATGGTCGATTGGTTCGTGTCGACCGAGCAGCCAATGACCGTGGCGGTCCTGACTGCGCAGCTTCGCGCCACGCACGCAGAACTCGCAAAGGATTTCCGGAGGGATTCGGCCAGTTACCTCCTGATTCACATCGGCGACGATCAAGAAGCGCTCGTCCTGCACGCAGGCGATTGCCTGATCGGTCGTTACGCGTCGGCGAGCGCAATGTCTTGGTTGGTCCAGCCGCATACGCTTGCCAATGCCGCAACACCGATGACGATCGGCAATCTGGCGAATGATGTCGGTCGCCATCGGCTCACGCGGAGCTTTCGGTCGCGAGAATTTGTCGAACCGGCGCTCTGTTCTATTGTGGCGGACAATGCGACGCTGCTCGTTGCAACAGATGGATTCTGGGCTGAACTGGATGCAGCCCAGCAGAGAGCGTTCATCCAACGCCGCATGGCGAAGGACACCGGGGAAAGGGATGACCGCAGCGTGCTTCAAATCATGCGTATCGAAGGAGATGGATTGACCAAGGTCTCAGGGACCGACGCTCCACGCAAGATCTACATAAAAAGGGCGCCAGAGAAGGAATGGTGGAACGCGGCGAAAGCCAATAGGAAGTAAGCAGCGTTAGTTTTGCGAGGCGGCCTGCGCAGTCGAATAGGCCCGACCGTCTACCGGCGACCTCCGCTGCGATGTCGTGCCCCCGAGTCGGGGCGAGGGGGTTGAATGCAGCGCAAAGCGAAGCGCACAGGCGCGCCCGCTGTCGATGCGCCGCCACACTGGATCAAGCCGCAGCTCACGCGCCTCGTAGACGACGCGCCCGCCGGATCGACATGGCTGCATGAAATCAAGCTGGATGGATATCGCATGCACGCCCGTATCGATAGCGGCGATATCCGGCTTCTCACGCGCACAGGACTCGACTGGAGCCACCGCTATCAGGCGACAATCTCCGCGCTTGGGGCTCTGCCCTTGCAGAACGCTTACCTCGACGGAGAGCTCTGCGCCGTCCGACCGGATGGCATCACATCCTTCAGCCGGCTGCAGGCTGCAATGGATGAGAGGCGCACCAGCGAACTCGTCTACTACGCGTTCGATCTTCTGTTTCTGAACAGCGGGAGCACGGCGCAACTGCCACTCATTGAATGCAAGACGCGCCTGCAAGGTCTGCTCGCGAAGCCGAGGCCTGGACTCCTGTTCTGCGACCACATCGTTGGAAATGGTCCGCAATTCTACGAACACGCCTGCCGGATGGGGCTGGAAGGCGTCGTGTCCAAGCGTATCGATCGACCCTACGCGCCTGGCGACCGCGGTCTCTGGGTTAAGTCGAAATGTCTCAATCGCGAAGAGTTCGTCGTCGTTGGATGGACCGATCCGACAGGAAGCCGTCCGCGCATTGGTTCGCTTCTCCTCGGCTACTACACCGAGGATGGAAGCCTGCGTTATGCCGGCCGGGCCGGCACAGGAATCACGGTCGCCGAGCTCAAGCGATTGGCTCGGCGGCTCACACCCCTGAAAAGAGCGCGCATGCCGCTCGATGTCCCGCCGCCACGCGAGAGCCGCTTCGGCACACCACTGGAGCTCTCCCGCGTTCATTGGGTCAAGCCTGAAGTCGTGGTCGAGGTGACGTATCTCACTTGGACGGAAGATGGTCTGTTGCGCCAAGTCTCGTACCAAGGTGAGCGCCGAGACAAGCCGGCGCGGCAAGTCAAACGGGCGGCGCCTCACACCTGATCACCGCACGCGATTCGCGGCATTCTGCAATAGTTGTTTTCTCCTTGCCCTAATCACTACTTTCCTGGCCACTCTGTGGACCGGAACGCTAAACTTCCCGACGATACCGATTCTCAGATGAGACACCCCAGACAACGGAACGCTCGGGACAAGGGAATGATGGCAGAGGCGGCGACGAGGCTTGAAGCGATACGGACGTCGCTCCCGGCGATGCCGCATAACATCGAAGCCGAGCAGGCGCTGCTGGGCGCTATTTTCATCAACAACGATGCGTTCTATCGCGTGTCGGACTTCTTAAAATCCGACCACTTCTTTGAGCCGCTGCATCGCGCGATCTTCGATGTGATGGCTAGCCTGGTTCAAGCGAACAAAATCGCGAGCCCTATCACAGTTAAAAGCTTTCTTCCCTCCGACCTCGATATCGGCGGCTTGTCGCTCTCGCAGTATCTTGCTCGTCTAGCGGCCGAAGCGACGACCGTCATCAATGCAGCAGATTATGGTCGCACCATCTACGATCTGGCGATCCGCCGCGAGTTGATCAACATCGCGGACGATATACGCGACGCGGCGTTCAATTCAGCCGTCGACTCCGAACCACGCGAGCAGATTGAGCATGCGGAGCAGCGACTGTACGAGGTCGCGGAAACAGGCCGGTTCGGCAGTGGATTCGAAACGTTCGACGCGGCTCTGACACAAGCGATCGACAAAGCCGCGATCGCTTACCAATGTGACGGAAAACTCTCCGGCATGCCGACAGGTCTCAAAGACCTCGATGCAAAAATGGGAGGGCTCCAGCCATCGGACCTCATCATCATTGCTGGTCGGCCCGGCATGGGCAAGACGGCGCTCGCAACGAACATCGCCTACAACGTCGCACGAGCATACAACCCGTCCGACATCAACACCGGTTCTGTGCAATCGCGTTCCGGCGGCATTGTCGCGTTCTTCTCCCTGGAGATGTCAGCGGAGCAGCTAGCGACGCGCGTCATCGCGGAGCAGTCGGAGATCTCCTCGTCCAGCATCCGCCGCGGCGAGATATCGGAAGGCGACTTCGACGCGTTGCTTCAGCGCCGGCAGGAGATTCGGCGCATACCGTTGTTTATCGACCAGACTGGCGCTCTCACCATCGGCCAAGTGGCTGCTCGCGCGCGACGTCTCAAGCGACAGCGTGACGTTGATCTGATCGTCGTCGATTACATCCAACTCATGCAAGGTACGACGAAACGCGCTGCGCAAAACCGGGTACAGGAGGTGGCGGAGATCACAACCGGCCTGAAGGCGCTCGCCAAAGAGCTTAACGTCCCGATCATCGCGTTGTCGCAGTTGTCACGAAACGTCGAGAACCGGGAGGAAAAGCGCCCGCAACTCTCTGACCTGCGCGAATCCGGCTCGATCGAGCAAGATGCCGACGTCGTGCTGTTCGTATTTCGCGAAGAATACTACCTCACGAATCGCGAGCCGATGGCCGGCACCGACGCTCACCTGAAATGGCAGGCGGACCTTGAGGCATCGCGTGGAAAGGCAGAGATCATTATCGGGAAGCAGAGGCATGGCCCGACGGGCGCCGTGAACCTGTCATTTCAGGGCGAGTTCACGCGATTTGCCGACCTCGTCGAAGCGAGCCGCGTTCCATAGCCGCGTGAAGCGACCGCCGCCATTCGCCAAGCGGATCAAAACCTCTCTCGCAAGCGTCAGTCTGGAGCTCGGCTCCTGCGTATCAAAAGGACCTCAAGCTGCGTCGCTGATTTGACGAAGCGCTTCCGCGTACCAATCGAATTCCGTGTGGCAGTGTGACCAGTTCGCCGCTTTCTTGGGATGTGACGCAACCCACGACATCAATCCGTCGAAAGCCGCGGATTTGGGAAAATGCGTGACCGGCGGCCGGCCGTCGGGATGCACCGGCAGGCCAAAGCGGCGAGAGAGGCGCTGCACGTCGCCTCGTGAAAAACCCGCCAAGAAGATTCTTTCCATTGGCGGCAAGCCTTCGCAAATCCACCATCCCTCGGAGCCGGAGTCCGCTCGCGGGGAGTGATGGAAAATCGCCGACGGGCCGAGTGGTGCGGTATGGCGCTGCGGCTTCCCGAGCGGACGAGCGCTAATCAGCGGCCCCGCGCTTCCTAACTCGCCCCTAAACACGATGTCCTTGATCACGGTCTGGAAGAAGGTGAGGTCGCTCGCCATCGCCAATGATCCACACGCCGAATCAGATTGATCCTATCATGTGGGCGCAGCGCCATGGCCGATTGAGAAGACAGATGAGGCGAGGGCAAGCCAGGGACAGGGACCGAACAGCGCGCGGTAAACTGCTTTTCATTCTTGTGTTTGCGGCGCCGGCGGTAGGCTGTCCTGATTGAACTCAGGCGAACGGTTGTAAGCTTCGACGTCTGCGGGAAGGTCGTTCATGCCGGAATCATCCCAGCGCTAGAAGAGATATTGTTCGTCGGCCCAGCGCAGCACCACCTTGGCGTCGTGCTCGGGAAGACGGACACGCGCCTCTCGCAGGCCTTGCGCGATCGTCTCGCCAACAGCGGGAGAGACTTTGTTGCCGTGCGTCATGAGGAAAAACCAGGCGAACGGCATGCCCATCTCCCGGTCGATCTGCTCAACGCGATCCATGAGGATGTGAACCGAAGCATCGCCCGCCTCCAGGCGCTCCTCCGGCAGACGCAGTGGGCGGGGGATGAATGCGAGCTGACGTTCGCCGGTGTGTTCGAAGTCCCTGATGTCGAGCGCCCAATGCTCGTAGACGCGGCTCGTTCGCGCGCTCGATTCTTCCCAATCCTGAAAGAAGCGTACCTCGCGCGGCGTGAAATCGAAGTAGTTCGGTTGAAGATCGAGAAACGGCCTCCGCGTGCCATCGGAGCCGACCCAGATGCGCCGTTGCAGTTCAGGCCGTCGCGCCTCGCGCTTGTCGCGCTCGAGTCGCGCGCAGCGCGCAAGAAAAGTACGCACATACACGACGCTGCTGGTGCGATTCAGTCTGTAAAGCGGACCCGCCAGCACCTTGTCCTCCGACATTTCGTCGTGGCTCATCCATGACGGATCGAGCAGTTCCTCTTCACCCCAAGGCCGGCGTGACGGGTTTACAATCGGACCCGCGCACCATTCGGTCTCGCGACCGAGCGAAATCTGCACATAGTCGGCCGCGCCGGGTCCCGTTGGCGCGAACGCATAGACGCTGTTTCCGTGCCATTCTGAAATCTGCAGATCAGTATCCTGCAGCCGCCACCAGACGGCCGCGATGTCTCCATTGTCTTTCGCGAGTTCGGTTTTCATCCACGGCCGGTACTCGGCGATCCGCGTTCCATCGGCGGCGAGCACCGAACGCGTGTCCCGCCAATATTCGTCATCGAGGTTCGCTACCGAGAAGGCGAACCCCGGAAAGGCTTGCGTCAGCGCATCCGCGAGCGCGCCCTCGTTCGAGCCAGCGGGCAAGGCGGCCAAAGCCGACTCGACGGAAGCGCGATCAGGCAGCTTGGCAGGTGCGTTCTCCGGCATCTCAGCCATGTGGCGACCCTATCATTTTGGCCCGGCGGTGTCTTTGCCCGGCTCCGCCGATCGGCCCGCGGCGCTGCCCTGGGTGATGAGCCGCGCGCTGCGCTGGTCACTCGCCCCGGCATCCGCCGCGTTGAGATGATGTTCGAGCGCTTCGATGCTGGCGATCACGTCGGCAAAGGCCGGTGGCGTGCCGAAGATCATCGCCGTCATACGCTGATAATCGGCCGCAAGCTTTGCTCGCATCTCCGGCGTCGGGACGAGGCGATAGCTGCCCGGGAGGGCGCGGTCGTATCGGTGATCCGGCGCGCGAAACATCAGCTCCTTGTGCTGCCGACAGGCTTCTGCAAGATCGCGCAGCGAGGCAGTCGCAACGCCATAATCCGGATGCGTCCAGATCTGATGGACGTCATAGTAGTGACGTGAATACTTATTGAGATCGGGCACAGGCCGTTCGGGATGGGCGTCCTCACGCCGCTTTTCCGTCATCTCCGTCATCGCATGCAGGATCAGCACTTTCTCCCAGAAGGTCCGCTCCGGCTTCACGGTCGTCACGTTTCGGACCGCGAGGTCCATTCCCTCCGGCATTTCGTCGGCGATATAGGGGACGATCTCGCGCGGCTCAGCCGGTTCCGGATCGGGCCGCGCGCCGCCCTCGATGCGGACCGCGGCCTGCACATAGTTCTGCGCGGAATCGAAGACGCTCTTGTAGCCAACCACCAGAATGTCGAGCGCGTCCCTGTTGCGATAATTGTCGAATCCGAAACCGAGCGTGAAATGTCCCGGCAGTTCGGCCGCTTCCTCGACGGCGGCGATCTCCTTCTCCAGCAGCGCTTTCAGCGGACCGGAGATGTATTGACGTGCCGCCTCGTCGATTTTCTCCGCCAGCGCGCGCTGCTGCTGGTTGACGGAGGGCAGGGCGGCGATGTCGGCTTCGAGCGGGACATGCAGATCGGCCTTGTAGATGCCGATGTCGATGTCCTCGGAGAACCGCCAGATCAGTCCATACGCCTTGCTGAGGCTCGTGCCGCCTTTGAAATACAGCCCGATCGGATCATCGCCGCGCCGGTTGAACAGGAAGTCGAGCACCCAGCAGACATAGAGGTCCTTCTCGACGTTCTGCGCCTGCGTTTCCAGATGCGCGGCGACCGTCTCGAAGAGAGCGCGGCGATCGTCGACGCTCGATCGCAGGACTTCAATGAACGTCTTCTGCATGATCGCCTTTCGCGCGTTCGATGTCCGGCGCATTCTCGCTGTGATCCTCGGCGAGCCGGCGCGTGATCGTCTCGATCAGCGGATACATCCAGGCCGGGACCGCGTGGATGTTCTCGCGCAGATCATCCGCGACCTTCTCGCGGTTTGGATCGCGCGACAGATGCCGAACGATGCCGTTGATGGCCGCGTCGAGGCTCGCCTTCTCATCCCGAAACCATGTCAGCGCCTGGACGACGCGCATGGCCGGCCGCCCGGCCCAGAACGCCGTCTTCGCCGCGACGCGTTTGAAGTCGAGCTTGTAGATAACCGGCTTCGTCACCTTCGCATCGCCGGCGCTCGCCTCGATCTCGATCGTCCGGGGATAGGTGTCGGCATAGATCGTCGAGCGCGCCGGTACGGCCGTCGTCAGGCCGAGATCGTTCGCCGCGGTCATGCCGTCGACGAGGACGCGCAGCTTGTCGCGCCGGGCGATCGCGTCGATGAAGGAAGCGCGCGGCGGAAACACCATCTTGCCGGTCAGCTTGCTGACGCCGGGCTTGTCGTAGAGGCCGCGATAGGGCCGGCGGATGTCGCCGCGCAGGGTCAGCCGCTGCAGCGCCTTCTCGACGGCGTTCGGCGTCCCGATGTCGAGGAAATCGGCGCGCGACCACACCCCGGCCGGCGCCGCCTGGGCAATCCGGGCATGGATGCGGTCGAGGGTGTCGGACGTCGGGTCGGGCATGGGGCCCCTCAGTTTCTGTCCGAAGATTATATCTAAACTTTGGTCAGTAGCAATCTAGAACCTGCGTTGACCAAAGTTTCTACTCAAACTTTGGTCAGTGGAACCCGTCTCGCCCTCTTTCTTCCTCCGGATGACCCCTCCGCAGGCCGAATCCGATGAGTCTGATTGACTCCCAGGAGTGACGAGAACAAACATAGAACATACTCAATGCGGAGAGCGTTGCAAAGGACATGAGTACGTCCGCCCCCCGATCAGTCGTGTCCGAGCTCCGGGCACGCATCGCCCGGCTCGAGGGCAGGACCGCGCAGCAGCGCGCGGTCCTGCCCTTCGGCGGCGTCTTCCCCCCACCGAGTGGGCGAGTGACGCCAATGCCCCCCCCGACCACCACTCCGGCTCTCTTGGTTCATCAGACTTGGCCCAGCCACCTTCACGCCAATGTGTCTTTTCCTCA
>NZ_JAIETU010000007.1 GCF_019744875.1 Hyphomicrobium sp.
TTCCGGCCGTCCCGTTTCACCCCATCGCCAAGCACGCCGTGCCCGTCGTCGAGACCTGGTACCGCTTTCGCGATGCGGCGAAGCTTTAGCGCAACGACAACCCACCTGAGGAGACAACAGGAATGCCGACGACACTTAATGCGGGACGCACCAACATTTCATCCGGCGGCGCCTATGAAGCCGTGTTCGGCTATTCGCGCGCCGTGCGCGCCGGGGACGATGTGCATGTCTCGGGCACGTGCGCGCCTGCCGGCCATGAAAAGAGTGATGCCTACACGCAGGCGCGCGCCGCGCTCGGCATAATCGAGAAGGCCCTGGGTGACGCGGGCGCCGGCCCGCAGCATGTCGTTCGCACGGTTGTCTATCTGCGCGACATCAACGATGCGGAAGACGTCGCGCGCGCGCACCTCGAGTCGTTCGACGCGGTTCGCCCCGCAAGCACGCTGGTGCAGGTGACCTCCATGCTGCGTCCCTGGCAGAAGGTTGAGATCGAGGCCTACGCGAAGCTTCCCTCCGAGGCATGACGCGGCCGCACGGCCGCCGTCACCAGCCCGGTCAGCTTTCGGACTGGTCGACGCGCGGCACCTGCCCGCCGCGAAGAACGGTGTTGCCCTGATACAGCGTGCGCTGGTCGATCGCGGCGGGAGCGAGCCAATCGGCTTCCGCCATCTGCCCGCTCTGGCCGTAAACGGCTAGGGCGTTGGCGTAGGTCACCTTGCGGATCGCGTCTTCCGATAGGCCGTGCTCCGCCATCAGCTTCGCGGTCTTGGGAACGGACAGCGGATCGGACACGCCCCAATCGCACGCCGAGTCGACGATCAGGCGCTCAGGGCCGAACGTCTTGACGAGCGCGACCATCCGCTCGGCGGTCATTTTCGAGTGGGGATAGATCGAGAAGGCTGCCCAGAAGCCGCGATCCCGCACCTCCTGAATGGTCTCCTCGTTGACATGGTCGATGACGACGCGCGACGGGTCGACCTTGTGCTCGATGATCACGTCCATGGAGCGCGAGGCGCCGCGCTTCTTGTCGCGATGAGGCGTGTGGATCATCACCGGCAGATCGAGATCGCGGGCCAGATCGAGCTGGAGGCGGAAATACTTGTCCTCGAGCGCGGTCTGCTCGTCGTAGCCGATCTCGCCAATGGCCACGACGCCCTCTTTCGTCGCAAATCCCGGCAGGATCTCCATCACGGCTTCGGCGAGGGGCTCGTTGTTGGCCTCTTTCGAGTTGAGACCGATACAGCAGTAGTGGCGCACGCCGAACTGTCCGGCGCGGAAGCGCTCGAAACCCAGGATGTGCGACAGGTAGTCGGCATAGCTGCCCGCGTTGGTGCGGGCTTGCCCGATCCAAAAGGCCGGCTCGATGACGGCGACGACGCCGGCTTTGGCCATGGCCTCATAGTCGTCGGTGGTGCGCGAGATCATATGGGCATGCGGGTCGATAAACATGGGTGACGCTCCGGCGGTCGGTTCGTGGCGCTAAACGATATCGTTCCAGGTGAGGTGTCCGTTGCCGATTGCAGCCGACAGGGCCGGCGTCGCAGCAAGGGCGGATCTGGCTTCGGGAAGGGGGCACTCGGAAAGCGCCAGAGCGGCGGCCTTGGCCTCCATGCCGACCCCATTCGCGAGCATGTTCGCCAGCTCGCCAACTTCCCTGGCGCCTGCGAAAGGCCCGACGCAGCGCCACAGCTCGTGCGAGACGGGCCGGCCGGCGGCGCGGCGTTCGCGCGCGTAGTCGAACAGCATAAGTGCGAGCTCCGGGTTGCGGCGCTCATCGAGCCCCTGGATCGGCGCAAGCGTGCTGCCGATGAACAGGGTCTTCACCACCATCTGGTTCCACTGGGCCTCGCTGAATTCCTCGCGCGGGAAGGGGTTGCGGTGCGCCACGGCCTCGAAGATCGGTTGCATGGCGGACCGCACGCCTTCCACGGCATGCGGCACCACGCGTTTGGCCGCCGGAAAAAGCGGGAGGCCGCGCAGAAGCGCGATCTGCTCACCGATTTCGGCGGAGACGAAAATGCGATCGAGCCCCGATGCAAACGCCGCCTCATCGCCCTTGAAGCTGGCAAGAACCAACAGGCTCCGTGCGGCCTGATCGACGCTCCAGCCTGTCGTGTCGAGGTCTTTGCGCGCGCGCCGCCCGTCCTCGCGTTCGGACGGGGTGAGATCGAGGTCGGCCTTTCCGACCTTGCGCGGCGCGAGGCCGACGGCGATCCCGAGCTGCTGGGCGCGCTCGCCGCAGGAAATGACCGCCACCTGCTGCTCGAGCCAGCCGAACGCCTCCGGCGAGAGGCGCGCCGAGAGCCAACCGAGAAGCAACGACTTTGCGGTCTCCGTTTGCGGCGATGCGGGCTTTGCGTTGGTCATGAGCGTGCTTCTCTCGCGTGTCATGTGCCAGGAACGATGCGCTGCAGGCCCAGAGTCAGGATAAAGAGACCGAGGCAGACGAGCGCAAGGTCCGCACGGCCATGGGCGGCCGCGACGACGGCATCCATCGCGGCGATACCCGCAATCAAGAGCCCGACGGCACGCTCGCGATCGCGCGCGATCCCGGTTCTGAGCCATGCGACGGCGAGCCCGATCACGAGAACTGAAACGCCTGCAAAGAAACAGGTCAATCCGGTCACCTGCCCCTGGAGCAGCGCAAGCACGGCCGGGCCAGCGAGGAGGAACGCAGGCCATGAGGTCGCCAGCGACCGGAAGGCGCCGCCTTTCGCCGCGCGCGTCAGGCCGGCCACATAGAGCAGCAGCGCAGCTGCGGCGGCGGCGACGGGAAGAGACAACGCCGCGCCTGCCGCGAGAGCCGTGCCAACGTAGACCAGCGCCCGGCAGCTCCCCATGATCAGAGGCGAGAGCGCGTTGCCCTTGTGCCAGGCGTCATAGACCAGCACCGCGGCTGCGAGCGCCAGCCCACCGAGCAGGCTCCGGACGCCGAACGTCGCCAGCAGCGCCACACCCAAAGCGAGCAGGCCGAAGCCGACAAGCCAAACCGTCGTCAGGCTGATCTCGCCGGACGGGATCGGCCGCTCGGGCCGCTCTCGCGCATCGATCTTCCGGTCGAACGCATCGTTGAGATACATGCCGCCCGTGTAGAGGGCCGACATCGCGATGAGGACCAGCGCAAGACCAGGGAGCGCCATGCCGCCCGCAAGAACGGAGGCGGCGAGCACGTTGCTCCACACGGTCGGAAGGTTGGACACGCGCGCGAGCCGCGCCATGACGCCGAGCCGGATCACGCGCCGAGCTCCGTACGGACCCACTGCAGTTCGCGCACGATATCGTCGCCGAGATCGCCGTTGCGCGTATCAGCCGGGAGCACGTTCCATGTGTAGGTTTCGACCTCGAGATGCGCCGACACCTCGCGCTCGCGGCACAGTGCCAGCGCCTCTCTGAGATTGCCCTGCGTCGAGCGCAAGTTTTCGAACCGCTCCTGGAACACGGGGACGTGGCAGTGGACCCGCCATTCGCCGCCCCCGCCGTCGCGTCTCAGCGCCGCCAGGGCCTCGGGCAGATCGGTGTATCGCGTGATCGCGCCATCGCGGCGCTCCACGGTCTGGTGGAGATAGACGCCGTCGTCGAAGCCGGACAGGACGGATGCAATCTCAGGCCCCGTGCACGCGATGCTCAGAGCGGAGCTGAGCTGAAGCTTGGGGATCTTGATGCCTGCGGCGCGCACGGCGTCGAGGGTCGCGCGCGTGTCCTCGAATTCGACCGCGGAATGGCAGACATCGAAGCAGAGCCCGAGATGACGGCGCAGCCCAGCCTCGGCGGACGCGGCGGTCGCGCCGGTCAACTGCGCAAACAGCGTGCGTGAGGCGGCAGAGAACAGGTGCTCCTCGAAGAACGCGATGGCCTCGGCGGTCGTCTCGATGAAGCAGGCCGGCTCCGGCTCGATGGCGAGCGCGATCGTGCGCCCCCTCTCGGTGGCGATGCCTTGCAGGTGGGCGGCGCAGCGAACGAGAGCCTCGACGATCACGTCGATGTCGCGCCGGCCCGTCACGTTGGCGCGGAAGGCGCCCGGCACGGTGCTGATGCTGCCTTCGAGGCCGACGGGGAGGATCTCGGCCAGGAGATCGGCCACGCAAATGGTGAAGGCCAGGCGCTCCGGCTCGCGCCAGTCGGGCGCATAGACCTGCTCTTTCACGGGCTGGCCATGGAAGGTGCCGTAGGGAAAGGCGTTGACGGTGAAGATGTAGAATCCCCCCGCCGCCAGAAACTCCTTCAGACGCGACAGCGCATCCGA
Source organism: Hyphomicrobium sp. (assembly GCF_019744875.1). GTDB lineage: Bacteria > Pseudomonadota > Alphaproteobacteria > Rhizobiales > Hyphomicrobiaceae > Hyphomicrobium_C. The sequence continues at coordinate 4,244 of NZ_JAIETU010000007.1, forward strand.
CGCCTGGAGCTCGAATGCCGCCCTGGCAGACAGGCGGAGGCCGACCCCCATGGGCCGGTCCGGCCAAATCCTCTGCTTTATGCTCGGGAGGAAGCGGTGCAGCGCGCGCTCGATTTCCGGCCAGCTCTCACCGGAATGAATGTTCGTGCAGTAGGTGAGGTGCGGCCGCCCCGGAAGTGAAAGCTGCATTCAAGCGTTCCCCTCCGAACGCAGCCAGTCCAGCGCCTCGGCAATCAGCCGGTCATCCATGGTGTGCACTTCGACGCCGACGCCCAACTCGCGCAGCAACGTGATGGTGAGCTCGCCGCCGAGATGCTCGCGGAACTCTTCGAGACCCTTGAGCAGAAGCCGTTTTCCGTCCTCGGCGCGCAGGTCGCAGGCGTCGTGCCAGAGCGCGAAGCCGAGCCGCCGCAGAAGGGCGCAAACCCTCAGCTCCTCGCCCGCAGGCAAGAGACCCGCGAGGACCGAGTAGCGGGTATCGAGCGCGATCCCGATGGCGACAGCTTCGCCGTGGCGGAGATCGTAACCAGACAGCACCTCGAGCTTGTGGGCGGCCCAGTGTCCGAAGTCGAGCGGACGCACGCTGCCGCGCTCGAACGGATCGCCGCCGTGCGCGATCTGGCGCATGTGAAGCAGGGCGCAGTGGCGGATGAGCTTTTCGAGCGGCTCGGACGCAAACAGCGCCAGGGCTTCGGCCTGCTCTTCGAGCCATTCGAAGAAGGCCCCGTCGCGGATCAGAGCCACCTTGACGGCTTCCGCCATGCCGGCCCGCTTTTCGCGGCCGGGCAGCACATCGATGAAGGCGGAGTCGTTGATCACGGCATGCGGTGGGACGAACGTGCCAAGCATGTTCTTCATGCCGAACGCGTTGATGCCGTTCTTCACGCCGACGCCTGAATCGTTCTGGGCGAGCACCGTCGTCGGAATGCGAATGTGGCGGATGCCGCGATGGGTCGTCGCCGCCGCGTATCCCACGAGATCGAGAACCGCACCGCCCCCGACGCAGGCCACATAAGAATGTCGATCGAGCCCGAGCTCAACGAACCTGCGCTGCAGATCCGCTACGAGCGCGGGATTGTTCTTGCACGCCTCTCCACCCTCGATGACTTCGACGGGACCGGCGAGCGTGATGCCCGCATGGGCGTCGACGTAGGCCGCGATCCGGCGCTTGAGATCCGGCATCTCGCGCAGCACGCCCTCATCGACAACGAATGCAATCAAATTGCGCGCGTTGACTGGATTTTCAGAGAGCAACTCATGGAGCGTCGCATTTCCGGCTGACAACACATCGCGCGTAAACGAAACGGGAAACTGATAGGCCACCTCGAAACGCTGCAAAAACACTCTCGCATCACACTTTGATTCAAGCGGCGGCAGCGCAAAACTTGTTTTTGTCGGCACGGCGTATCCTCGAGACGTCCTCGTTTCTTTATCTCACACTCCGCAATTTGGGATGTTATCCCGTGCGAAATCGGGATTATTTCCCGGTGAATTGGTCTCTCCCAACTCCTCACAGAGGTGCAGACGGGATCTGTTCTGCTCCAAATGACGATGTCTGGCAACCTTGGCGAACACAGCTTTTACGCGCCGCTCGGGCGCCGCGACGCCCTCTCCTCAGGGCGCGAAATTCGAAACAATGCCATTTGGGATATTTTCCCTGAATATATTGCCTACTTTTCACGGCTAAACGCGCGTGCAAATTCCCGGTTATCTTAAATTTCCTCGTATTCAAATTATGTTGATTGACGCTTCGCCAGAACTCGTTGCTCTATTGCCGCCGTTCACTACTCTGAAAAACGCCTTCAATCGACGTTTTGGCTCCGAATTCTTTGCACTACGCAAAAAACAATCTGCCGTCGCGCAAATTGCTCAGTGCCGAAACTAAATATAAATGGGAGAACGCCAAGTGCGAATGCGATACATACTGTCCGCTTCGATAGCGGCGGCTGGCTTTCTCGCGATGGGATCATCGATCTCCGTCGCGCAGGAAGTGCCGAAGACCGCCGACCAAGTCGCGCGTCCTGGTGGCAAGCTGCCGGGAGATCCGAAAATTGCGCTCGTCAAGGTCGCCGAAGGCTTCCTTGATCCGGTCGGCGTAGCCTCCGCACGCGATGGCACCGGCCGCATTTTCGTCGTCGAGCGCCAGGGCAAGATCAAGGTCGTCACGAAGGACGGCAAGATCAACGAGAAGCCGTTCCTCGACCTCACGAAGAACAGCCCGCTCGGCAGCGAAGTTCAGACGGGCTTCGTGGAGCAGGGCCTCTGGGCCGTAGCTTTCCACCCTGAATTCAAGAAGAACGGCTACTTCTACGTCAGCTACGCATCGCTGCCGTTCAACGGCGCGCATATCATTGCGCGTTACACGGTCGATCCGGCCAGCCCCGACGTCGTCTCGGTGGAGCATGCCAACAAGACCGTCAAGGTCATCATGAACATCCCGCAGCCCTACTACAATCACTACGGCGGCGGCATCCAGTTCGGCCCGGATGGCTACCTCTACATCGGCAAGGGCGACGCCGGCTGGGAAGGCGACCCGCTCGACGCGGGCCAGAGCAAGAACATGCTCTGGGGCAAGATGCTCCGCATCGACGTCAACACGCCCGACAAGGTCGGATACGCCATTCCGGATACGAACCCTTGGGCAGGCGCCTATCAGGATCGCATGATGACCCTGTTCGGCATCACCGAAGAGGGCTTCTCGAAGATCCACATGGGCGCACGCGGCGAGATCTGGGCTTACGGCCTGCGTAACCCCTACTCCTTCCACTTCAACAAGAAGACGGGAGACCTGTTCATTGCTGACGTCGGCCAGAACCATCTCGAGGAAATCGACTGGCAGCCGGCATCCAGCAAGGGCGGTGAGAACTACGGCTGGAAGCACAACATGGGCACGAATTGCCACCCGATGACGGGCAAGGACGACAAGTGCCCGCAGGTCGGCGTGCTGCCGGTCAGCCAGTATCCGCATCAGGAACCCTATCCGGGCGCCGAGAAGCTGAAGGATGGCTGGGGCTGCTCGGTTCAGGGCCTCGGCGTTGCCAACTACGACGGCATGGACGGCGTGTTCCTGACCGGCGACTGGTGCTCGGGCCGCATCTTCGGCACCGGCTGGGATGGCAGCAAGTGGCAGATGCAGGAACTCGCGCAGACGGCGCTCCAGTTCACGGCGGGTAACACCGACGAGGACGGCACCGTGCTGGCAGTCAACTGCAACTGCTTCTACCTCGACGACAAGGGTGCCGCGGCCAACCCGCCGGGCGCTCTCTGGAAGGTCGTCGCTGCCGACAAGGTTCCTGCTGGAGCCGAGGTCGCCAAGACGAAGAAGTAATGGACGCATCCATTACCTAGACGGAAAACTGGAAGGCCCTAGCACCCCCGCGTGCCAGGGCCTTCCGCCTGCTCTTGACCTCAAATTCGGGCGAGTGACCGACACATGACTATCCGCGCACTTAAGACCCAGGCCGTCGCTTTGGCTGCCGCCTTGCTTCTTGTTGCCCCGCTGGCCACGCCGTCGCTGGCCGATGTCGAGTTCAAGCATGCGCTCGACGACTCCGTGCTGGACCTGGCGCCGATCAAGGGCGAAGAAATTACCGATGCCGTGAAGTCGTTCTACAAGGATGGCGTCAATCCCTACTCCGGCAATGCCGAGGCGATCGCTGCCGGCAAAACCCTCTACGAGGACAACTGCCAGGCCTGCCATCTCGAAGACGGCCGCGGCGGCATGGGCCCGAGCCTCATCGACGACATCTACGTCAACGCGCGCGCGAACACGGATGTCGGCATGTTCGAGATCATCCACTCCGGCGCATCGGGTGCCATGCGCTCGTTTTCGGAGCGCGGCCTGAAGCAGGACGAGATGCTGAAAATCATCGCCTACATTCATACGCTCAAGAAGTAAGCGGCGCTTCGGAGGTCTGACTGGCGATGCACGCAACCATCGTCATCAACATTGTGGGTTTGACCCCCGCGCTGATCGGCCCGCACACGCCAAATCTCTCGCGCTTCGCCGCGAGCGGATGCCTGCGTCCGCTGGAGACCGTCACGCCCGCCGTGACGTGCTCGGCGCAGGCCACCTTTCTCACCGGCCTGCCGCCGAGTGGGCACGGCATCGTGGGCAACGGCTGGTTGTTCCGCGATCTCATGGACATCTGGCTGTGGCGGCAATCTAACAAGCTCATATCCGGCGAACGCGTCTGGGAGGCCGCAAAGAAACGCGACCCCGCCTTCACGTGCGCCAACCTCTTCTGGTGGTATGCGATGGCGGCCTCGACCGACATCGCCGTCACGCCGCGCCCGATCTACAAAGCTGACGGGCGCAAGCTTCCGGACTGCTATTCGGATCCGCCGGAGCTGCGCGGCGAGCTGACGCGCAAGCTCGGCACGTTTCCGCTGTTTCATTTCTGGGGGCCTGCAACCTCGATCGCATCGAGCCAATGGATCGCGGAGGCGGCCGAGCACGTGCTCGAGACGCGCGCGCCAACCTTGACGCTCGTCTATCTCCCCCATCTAGATTACGGGCTTCAGCGGCTCGGGCCGGACCATCCCGAGATCGGCCGCGATCTCGCGGAGATCGATCGCGTCGCAGGACGGCTGATCGAGCGGGCTCAAGCGCTTGGCCGCCGCGTCATCGTGCTCTCAGAGTACGGCATCGTTCCCGTGACGAGGCCGGTGCATATCAATCGCGCGCTTCGCGAAGCGGGCCTGCTGGCCGTGCGGGAAGAAGACGGCGGAGAGATTCTCGATATCCCGGTATCGCGCGCCTTTGCCCTCGCCGATCACCAGATCGCGCACATTTACGTCCGCGATCCCTCCGATCTGCCGGCCGTTCGCGCCTGCATCGAGAAGCTCGACGGTATCGCGCATGTGCTCGATCGGGCGGAGCAATCCGGCTGGGGGCTGGATCACGACCGATCGGGCGAGCTCGTCGCGTTGTCGGAGGTCGATTCCTGGTTCACCTACTACTATTGGCTCGACGACGCCCGCGCGCCGGACTTTGCGCGCACCGTCGAGATTCACCGTAAGCCCGGCTACGATCCGGTCGAGCTGTTTCTGGATCCGAAGATCCGGTGGCCGAAGCTTGCACTCGCCTGGCGGCTCATCAAAAAGAAGCTTGGCTTCCGCACGCTCATGAACGTCATCCCGCTCGATGCGTCGCTGGTCAAGGGATCGCACGGCCGTACCGGCCTTCCGCCTGAGCACGGGCCCGTGTTCCTGTCGTCGGAACCTCATCTCGTGTCGCAGGGCGATGTCGAGGCGCGAGACGTGAAATCGCTGATCCTGTCTCACGTCTTCGATCCATAAGGACCTGCGCGTGAAAAACGACGACGAATATCTGATCCTGGTCGACGCGGAGGATCGCGAAACCGGCATCGCCGAAAAGCTCGATGCGCACCGCGCCGGGGCGCTGCATCGCGCGTTCTCGATCATCATCTGGGACAACCACGGGCGCATGCTGCTGCAGAAGCGCGCCGCCACGAAGTATCACTCAGGCGGTCTCTGGACCAACGCCTGCTGCGGCCATCCGAGACCCGGCGAAGCGGTCGAGGCGGCGGCCTTGCGCCGCCTCGACGAGGAAATGGGCATCAGCTGCGCGCTTCAGGCCCTCGGCACCCTCACCTACCACGCCGCGTTCGACAACGGGCTCACCGAGCACGAAATCGTGCACGTCTACAGCGGCGTGTTCGAAGGCGCGATAGCGCCCGAACCCAGCGAAGCCGACGGCTTTCAGTGGTGCGCTCTTGCCGACGTGCAGCGCGACGCGGCGGCGATGCCGGAGCGCTACAGCGTGTGGTTCCGCAAGTATCTCGACGCGGAGTGGCCGCTGTTCCTCGCGCCCGCCGGCACCTGAGCCGTCGAGGCAACAGGCGCGCCTCCTCTATCCGGTCAGCCTGACGCGGGCGCACTGCCGCGCTGGCTCGCGATCTCGCGCCCTGCCGCGATCAGGCGGGCGATCTCTTCATCCGAAAACACACGCTCGGTTCGGTTCGCGACACCCAGCGCGCCGATGATCTCGTCGCCGCGAAAGATCGGCACGACGACCGCACCCGCCATCGCCGTTGCGCGGGCACCGGGGCGAACATCGCCGCTATCGTCGGTTTGAATGTTGCAGGCGTTGACCGCCTGGCCGCGCTCCACCGCGAGGCCCGCCATGCCTTTGCCGACGGGGATGGTGCGGATGATCGCGAGCACGTGGTCGGGCATCCCGGCGCTCGATGCGGCGAGATGCAGAAGTCCGTCCGCGCCGCGATAGTGGATCGTGCCGCTGTCTGCGCCGAACTCGCCAATGATGCGCGCGAGCGCGTCCTGATCGTTTCCGTTCGTCATGTCTTCTCCTGCCGCGCGCTGAATGAGCGGCGCGCCTCCGCTGCCGATGTCGGCCGGAATTGTATTCTTGCTGCCTCGCGCATGCACGCGCATACGCGAGGGAAGCGCGCGATCTAGGAACATTCCCTGACGCGCGTCGCAGCAGCCGCTATTCGCGCGGTGCTTACGGCAGATCGAAGCGCTGCTTTCCGGGAATACTTCCCGAAGTGTTTGAAGCGCTCTACTCGCTCGTCACCGCAGGGACTCTCCAACTGGTGCGCGCGAAAAACGATGAGCGCGGATCAGTCAATGGAGCGGGAAATTTCCAGATGCCTTGGGCTTCGGTGATCGCTCCGGAAACCACTCGATGCCGCGCGCTTAGTCCCGTGCGACCCAGACCGCCAGCTCATTGCCGCCAGGTTCGCGGAAATGAAACCTCCGCCCGCCGGGGAAATCGAACTGCGGCTTGGTGATCACTCCGCCGGCAGCCCGCACGCGTTGCTCCGCGCCGTCGAGGTCTGCTGTCCGGATGACCGCAAGGGGTGCCGCAACCCGTTCGGGCGACTGGTCGATGCCGCCATCGATCCCCGCCCCGTCAAGCGCATCGTAGCTCGGGCCGTAGCTGATGATGCCCCATCCAAACGCGGCCTGGAAAAACTCGCTCGACCGCGCGCGGTCGGCGCTCGGAAATTCGATGTAGTCGATCTTGTCGGCCATTCCTGGTCCTCGTTCTTGATGTGGCGCGCTCTTCGGTATGCGAGGAGCCACCGCTACGCGGCGTCTTGCCGGATGACTTCGCACATGTCCCTTCCCCGTTTCGCCAGCTTCCGTGCTGCATTGCCGCAGTATAGGATGTTCTCTCCTGGCAATGGAAATCATGAGCACAGGCCGCGCAGGTGGGGCTTTAGACGTTCAGGCTCCAAACGCGCGCGTGGGGAGTGGCACTGTCACACGTGGCCATTTGCGTTGCGCCACGTGAACCACGCGACGTAGGCGGCAGGGAGGAACACCAGCGTCAGGAGCGTGGCGACGAGAAGCCCTCCCATGATCGCGAACGCCATTGGCCCCCAGAACACTGTCGGCGCGATCGGGATCATGCCGAGAACCGTCGAGATTGCGGTCAGCATGATGGGGCGGAAGCGGGTCGAGCTCGCGTCAATCGCCGCGGTTGCGACATCCTTGCCTTGAGCTCGCTCGGATTCAATCTGGCCGATCAGGATGACCGCGTTCTTGGTGATCATGCCGAGCAGCGCAAGGATGCCGAGAATGGCTACAAACCCCAGCGGCCGGCCCGATATCAGCAAAGCGCCGACGACGCCAATCAATCCAAGCGGGCCGATGGTGAGTACGAGGCCTAGCCTCTGGAAGCTTCGCAGTTCCACCATCAGCACGCTCAGCATAATGAGCAGCATCAAGGGAACCACAGCGATGACGGAAGCCTGGGACTTCCCGCTCTCCTCCACCGTGCCGCCTTCGGTGATGGCATAGCGCGCAGGCAGGTCCGTCCGCAGCGCATCGATGCTCGGAGCAATACCGTTCACCACGGTCTCCGGCAGCACATCTCCCGAGACGTTGGCCTGCACGGTGAGCGTTGGGACGCGATTGCGCCGCCAAACCACGGGCTGATCCTGCGCGTACTCGAAGGAGGCGAATTGCCCCAGCGGAACAGTCCGCCCGTTCGGGAGCGGGACTTGGATGCTGCGCAGCGTCGCAAGCGACACCCGCTGTTCGTCAGTGGCGCGTAGTATGACGTCGACGAGATAGATGTCGTCTCGAACTTGCGTGAGCGCGTTGCCGGAGACAACCGTGTTGAGCACGGACGCCAACGTTTCGGAGCTCAAGCCGAGCTGGCGCGCCTCGTCCTGGTCGACGACAATACGGATCTCGCGCGTCGGCTCGATCCAGTCGAAATTGACATGTTCAGCCTGCGGGTCGGCTGCAACGACGCCCGCCAGCTTGAGCGCGATGTCCCGAACCACCGAAACATCAGGTCCACTGACGCGGTACTGTAGCGGCCACCCGACGGGCGGTCCGAGCTCCAGCGGAGAGACGCGGCCTACGACATTGGGAGAGTCATTCGATAGAAGCTTTTCAAGCTTTTCGCGCAATCGCTCCCGCGCCGGAACGTCCTTCGCGACGACAACGGCCTGTGCAAAGAAATCGTTGGGAAGCTGCACGTCGAGCGGCAGGTAGAACCGAATCGCGCCTCGACCGACATAGGTGCTCCATCGTGCGACGTCCTTGTCTCCGCGAAGTGCTGCATCGAGGCGTTCGACAGCGTCCTGGGTCGCGAAGATCGATGAGTTTTGCGGCAGGCGCAGGTCCACGAGAAGCTCCGGGCGGTCAGAGGACGGGAAGAACTGGCTCGGGATCAGCGGCAGCGCGAGCACCGACGCCGCGAAAACGGCCAGCGTCGTGGTGATCGTCAGGCCTTTCGCCTTGACTGCGCGCGTGAGAAGCCCGCGATACGTTTCGAGGACTTTGCTCGGCTTGTCCGTGGCGGACTGCTCAGGCGGCCGAAGGATCAGGGCGCACAGGAGAGGCGCAAAAATCACCGCAACGACCCACGAAACCAAAAGGGCAATGCTCACGACCGCGAACAGCGAGAAGGTATATTCTCCGGCAGAACTGGCGGCGAAGCCGACGGGAACGAAGCCTGCAATCGTAACGAGAGTGCCGGCAAGCATCGGGAACGCATAAGTGCGGAACGCGAATGCCGAAGCGTCCTCCTTGCTGTCGCCGGCCGCAAGGCGTGTCAGCGTGGCATCCGTCATCGTCATGGCGTCATCTACAAGAAGCGCGAGAGCAATGATGAGGGCGCCGAGAGAAATGCGCTGCATGTCGATACCGGCGAGTTCCATGACGGCGAACACAATGGCGAGCGTCAACGGAATAGAGATCGCGATGATGAGACCGGCGCGAACGCCAAGGCTGATGAAGCTGACCACCAGGATGATGGCCACCGCCTGCCAGAGCGACGACATGAACTCCGATATCGCACTTTCGACGGTCACGGCCTGATCAGCCACAAGGCGCGGCTCGATGCCGAGGGGCAGATCCGCTTTGAGCCGGTCCATCGCCAGCGTGATGTTCTTGCCAAGTGTAAGGATGTCACCGCCATCGCGCATCGCCACAGCGAGTCCGATTGCCGGCCTGCCATCGACGCGGAACATCGGCTGCGGAGGATCCGAGAGGCCGCGGCGAACGCGCGCGATATCGCTCAAGCGCAGCATCCTGTCGCCAACGGCGAAGTTGACGTTGAGAACGTCCTGTTCCGAGGCAAAGGCGCCCGACACTCTGAGCGACAGCGTTTCGTCGCCGGTTTCTATCGTGCCGCCCGGCCGCACGATGTTCTGAGATTGAAGTGCGCGAACAAGCGATCCTCTGTCGATCCCGAGCGTCGCCAACTCCTGAACCGAGAATTCGACGAATATCTTCTCGTCCTGAGCGCCGAGAATTTCGATCTTCGACACGTCGGCCACTTGAAGCAGCTCGGAGCGAACCGTCTCGACGTAGTCACGTAGTTCGCGATGAGCAAATCCATCCGCGGTGAAGCCATAGATGATGCCGAACGTATCGCCGAAATTGTCATTGAAGCCCGGGCCAACGATCCCCATCGGCAACGTGTGACGCATGTCGGCAACGTTGCGGCGCACCTCATCCCAGATCTCTCGCACCTCACGCGCCGTCGTATCTCCACGGAGGTTGACGAAAATCGTCGCAACGCCGGCCTTGGTATAGCTGCGCAGGAAGTCGAGCTGCTCAGTCTCCTGCAGCGTGCGCTCAAGCCGTTCCGTCACCTGATTGAGAGTGTCCTCGATCGTTGCTCCGGGCCACGCGGACTGAACAACCATTGTCTTGACGACGAACGTCGGATCTTCTGCGCGTCCGAGCCGCTTGTAGGAGAAAACGCCGGCCAGAACCGCGGTGATCATCAAATAGATGACCAGCGACCGGTTGTTCAGCGCCCATCGGGAAAGATTGAAGGCCATCAGGGAGACGCTCCGAGAATGCGGACTTTTTGTCCGGGATGGAGCGCTTGAATACCCGCGGTCACGATGAGATCGCCCGCGTCGAGGCCTTCGGAAATATGAACGCTGGCGGGGTCGAACCGCGCGACCTGCACATTGCGCAGCGAGACGCTGAGATCCGCAGGGTTGACGACCCACACGGCGGGCTGCCGGTCGGTCTTCATAAGTGCGCTGGCGGGTATTTCGATCGCCGCTGTCGTTTCCAACTCGACCTGTCCGTTCACCGTCGCGCCTAGCCGCATGGCGGCCGGCGGATCAATCAGTCCGACCTTCACCTCGAAAGTCCGCGTCGTCGGGTCGGCTTGCGGGGAGACGGTTCGGACCCTGCCGACGGCCTTGATGTTCGGATCCTCGGCGAGCCGGACCTCGATCTTTGCATCCGCCGGAACAGACCTCAGCATCTGTGCGGAAACGTCAAAGACGCCATCGCGACCGCCTTCGCGCGCAAGCCGAACGATCACTTGTCCCGCTTGCACGACCTCGTGCGGCTCGGCGCCCGTCCCCGTGACGACGCCGGGCGCGTCGACCACAAGTTCCGTGAAACTGACGTGATCTTCCGCGGCCTTGAGCTGCGCCTCGGCCGAGTCGAGTTGGGCCTCGGCCGTTGCCCGCGCCTTTTCTGCTTCGTCGAACTGCGCTCGCGTGGTCCATCCCTGGTCCAGGAGCGTTTCCTGGCGCACGAAGCGGTTGTTCGCCTGGGTGACGGCCGCCCGGGCGGCCGCCACGTTCGCTTGCGCGGAGCGCAGAGCGTTCATCTCGTTTTGCGGCTCGAGCCGCGCGATGACCTGCCCTGCCTCGACCCGGTCGCCGATGCCAACCGAGCGTTCGACCATGCGGCCTGAGATCCGAAACCCCAGGGACGCTTCGTTCGCCGCTTCGATCCGCCCCGTCAGGACGAGTGGCTTCGTGCCGACGCTTTTCTCAACGGTTGCCGTTCGAACCGGACGTGGAACAGCCGTTGGTTCGGGGTTCTCGCTGCACGCCGTCAGGATGATCGACAATGCCGGGACAATAGTGACAATCGCTGCTCTTAGCATCTTACCGACGCTCCCCAACCTCAGAACGATCCGAATAGAGACCCGAGGACGATGACGGCGACGAGCGCAATCATCGCGCCAAAAATGCAGACCACCACGATGTCCCGATAGCTCTCGCGATGGGTGGACCCGCACACCGCAAGCAACGAGACAACCGCGCCGTTGTGCGGAAGACTGTCGAGGGTGCCAGCTCCGATCACGGCCACGCGGTGAAGAAGGTCTGGGTGGATTCCTTGCGCGGCGGCCAGCCCCATATACGTCTGCCCAAGCGCATCGAGCGCAATCGTAAGGCCTCCTGACGCCGAGCCCGTCAGCGCAGCGAGCACATTGGTTGCGACCGTCAGCGAAACCAGCACGCCGCCGCCGATCGAAAGGACCCAGTCGCGCACGAGCGCGAAAGCGGGCAGCGCGGCAACAACCGCACCGAACCCGACCAGGCTTGCAACGCTGAGTGCTGGCAACACGGACGCATTTGCACCCGCGTCCATGCTCGTCCGCAGATTCGGCAGTCGGTCACGATGGAGCAGAACGAGAACCAGCGTTGCGGTGGCGAGCGCCACTGCGACAGACCACACGCCTCCGACGGCCTGGATGGATGTTCCGCCCCATCGCTCCTCCTTGAGGAAATCGAAATTGAGCGACGGCAGAACGAACAGAGCCATCAGAAGATTTACGAACACGACGACGACCAGCGGAAGCGCCGCCGCCCAGATCGGTGGCAGCGTCGTCGCATGCTGGCCATGACCTATCTCAGCGGGATCGAACTCCCTGGCTGCGGTTGCGCGCTCCCGGATGAATTCGTCGTCGGCAACGCTTTCAATGCCGCCGCTGACGGACGCGCCGAAACCCTCTCCGTTCGCCTTCGCCTTTGCCTCCTCGCGCTGCAGCCACCAAAGGCCAAAGCCGAGCATGATCAGCGCGGCAATCACGCCGAGCCCGGGGGCGGCAAACGGCGTCGTGCCAAAAAATGGCATGGGAATCGCATTTTGGATTGCAGGTGTCCCTGGCAGCGCCGACATGGTGAAGGTCGACGTCCCGAGCGCGATTGCGGCGGGTATCAGACGACGCGGAATATTGGCCGACCGAAACAGCTCGATCGCCATCGGCGCCAGGACGAAGAAGGCGACGAAGAGGCTGACGCCGCCATAGGTCACCGCAGCGCCGGCGAGAATGACCGCGAAGATCGCCCGGCTTGGCCCAAGCGTCTCTGTCATGTATTGGGCAATCGCTTTCACGGAACCGCTGTCGTCCATGAGCTTGCCGAACAGCGCGCCGAGAAGAAACAACGGGAAGAACTGCGCCAGAAATTGCGCGGCATTACCCATGAACGTCTGCGTCCAATGAGCGAGTAACGGCTCACGCGCGAACGCGGATGCGATAAGTGCGGCGGCCGGCGCCAGCAGCAAAATGCTCCAGCCCCGATAGGCGAGCGAGATCAGGAACGCCAAGGCAATGATGATCCCGAGCAACCCCATGGCTAGACCTGCTCAAGCAACGTATCGAGATTGATGGACGACACTCGTCCGAGATCGCCCCCGTGCGTGCGGAGGAAGTCATCGGCAGATCGTCGGCCCTCGGTGTGCAGCATCTGGAGAAACGGCCACTCGGCATTGAGTTTCGACGAGTAGCCGAGATCGATCATGGTCGGATTGCGAACGGCGTGGACACGCATCTCGGCCCACAAAGCGCCCTCCGATTTCCCCGCGTCCGCGACTTGCCGCAGCAGCGCGATCATCTTCAGTTCTTTCAAGGTCACCGCGTTGAAGGCGATCTCGTTGATCCTGTCGAGAATCTCCCGCGCCGAACGCGGCGTTCCGGGACGCTCGATCGGGTTGATGGGTACGAGGATCGTGTCGCGTGACGCGCACTCGAGCACCAGCGGCATGATGCTGGGATTTCCGGAATAGCCACCGTCCCAGTATGCGTCGCCTTCAATCTCAATCGCCTGAAAGAGTTGCGGCAGGCAGGCGGACGCAAGAAGCACGTCCGGCGATGTTTCCGCGTTTCGGAAGACGCGTCCGCGTCCGGTCCGAACGTTGGTGGTGTTCACAAACAGCTTGATCGATGCGTTGGCGAGACGCTCGAAGTTGATGCACTCCGCAAGAACATCACGCAGCGGATTGAACCCGCCCGGGTTCAAATCGTACGGCGACATGAGCCGCGCTGCGAGATCCATGGCGACGAACGCTGGAGAATTATCGAGCGTCCAACGCCCGAGCATGATGTCGAGAGGGCCACGCTGAAACGGGCTGAAGCGCGCCGCGTCTGAGACTTTGCGCCAGAACCGTTCCAAAGCAGCCCGCGCTCCATCGGCGCCTCCATCAGCGTATCCATCGACGAGGACAGCCGCATTCATGGCCCCAGCCGACGTACCGGAGATTCCGTCTATCTGGAGCGTCTCTTCCTCGAGAAACCGGTCGAGAACGCCCCAGGTAAAGGCGCCGTGCGCGCCGCCGCCCTGCAAGGCGAAATCGACAAGAAGCGGTTCGCCTTGGTCCTTTGCGCGCGCACTTGGCATCAATAGCTCCTGAGTGTCATTGCAGCCGTAAGCAGCCAGGCTCGAGCGCCTGGGCTCTAGGGCTCCACGGCCTGCGGGTCGCGATGGAGCTGCCATCCGAGCGCGATCCACCATACGCCGTGGACCAGGAGGTCAATGCCGACCAGCGTACCGAGCACCCAGATGCCGCTGACGGGCCATTTCGACAGGATCACGAAGCCTGCGAGAACGCCGACGATGCCCGAAAAAAGAAGAAGCGGCCCGAACCACTGCCAGTACTGGAAGGATTGAAAAATCCGCACGACACCGGAGGCGATGAGGGCGATGGCAAATACGAACGTGAGGATGAGCGATGCGGCCAGCGGATCGGCAATGAGGGCAGCGCCACCGATGCCGTAACAGATGCCGATCAAAAGACGCAGCGCGAACCCGCGCCAATGGGGTGCGGAAAACGCGTGAATGACCTCCGACACGCCAGCAAACAGTAGGACGAACCCGATCACGATTGCGCTGATCACCGTCGCGAGCGCTACGTCCCCGAGAACAAAAAGGGCAGCGGCGATGAATGCGACGCCGAGCAGGATGGCGCCCCACCAGCTTGTCGTTGCTAGGCTAGGGCTCGTCTGGGAAAATGTTTTGTCGATCATACCAATGTCCTTTCACAATCGGAGTCGGACGGGCGTGCGGCACACGTCGTCGTTGCCGGAATGGGTGTCCGGGTGGACTTTCGAGTGCCGCAATCGCCAAGTGCCAATCAGTCAGGAGAAATCAAAGAGAACGTCATTTCTGTTCTGCAGCGGGACCGCGCATTTCCGGAACCTTGCCACTCACGGTGCCCGTAGCCGGAAGCTTGCCTGGCTCATCGCCCATCCTGAGCCGGGAGGAGTCGCCCGTGCCGGTGCTCGAGCCCGAGGCAGCATCGCCCGTGCTCGGCCCGGTCATGTCAGGCGTTGCGTTACGCATTGTGTTGCTTGCGGGGAGTTTCCCCTGGTCGCCCATCACTTTGGGCGGACCTTTAGGCTCGGGTCGCTCTTCAGCGAACGCAGAAAGTGACGCGACCCCAAGTGCTGCAATGGAAATTGCTATGGCAAATTTCATTTGTCGGACTCCTCAGCGATTTACCTCTCAGCGCCAAGCGTCCCCCGTATGCTGACTATAGGCTCATTTTTCTCACCTGGAAAGAACTGCAGCGACACGAAAACAAGGTGGGTTAACCGAAGCGAACCGAAAAGGCTTCAAAGCGCGCAACCTGGCTGCAGCTATTCGCTCTTGTCGCGAGGCGCCTCGTGCGACCGGTGCATCGATCCGCTGAACACGAGGAAAAGTGTCAGCGCTGCAATCATCAAGGCGACGGCGATCCCCAATCCAAGAAGATCGAGTTCACCGGCGCGCGCGACAGCCTCCTTGGCGAAGAGAACGGCGAGCACCGCGACGATGACGCTGACGAGATTGTTCTTCAGGTCTTCAAGGTTGCGGATGACGAGCCAGGCAGGCAGTGGAAGCGTGCGGTCAATGAACAGCACGAACAAGCCCGCGCTTATGATGTAGCCGACGATGGCAATGAGGAACACGTCGATGGCAGACAGCAGGCCGACTGCGAACAGCCTCCCGCCCTCCGACGAAACAGTGGCCTCCTGGATCGTGGCAACGATCACAGAGGCAACCACGGCCATCTCATAGAGTACGAGCGCCACGGACCCGGCATAGATGCTGATCACGACGACGAGAACGATGTATTGGGTCGAGGCTAGTATCCGACGCAACATAGTTCCATTCCTCGGCTGAAGTCTGCCACGGCTGGCACCGCATCGAGAGATCGAACTGCAGCTTAAATCATATCATCGCGACAGGTATCGCGCTGCCCAATCAGCCCTAACGACGTTTGAGTAGCGCCATTTGAAATGTTGCTGAGGATGACCGCTTTAAAATGAAGCGGCCTTAGACCCGCTGATGCTGACGTCACTGTTGACCCGAAGCGAAAAATGAGCGTTTTGGCGTTCAATCTCTGGCGTGCTCCACAACATACGCCGTAAACGTTATAGCTAATTGATATTATTGGTGCGGACGAAGCCACGCGACGTTGCCGTCTCAGGATTTTAAGTCCTGAAATCTAGGAACACTTGGAGAACCATGCCCACACGTCTAAATCCTAATAAGTTTCGTATTTTCAATGTGTCTGTTGAAGATGCTCTCACATAGACTCACTTCAAACCACCGCCATTTTGCTACCCCAGTGCTACCCCAGAATAGGTTCTGCTACCCCGGTGCCCGTGTGCCGTCTGTATAGCGCCTTCTTTGGAGAAGCCGTCATGTCAGAAGCAGGACTGTCCGATCTCGCCATCCGCAAGATCAAGCCTGACCCCAAACGGAGAACTGAAATCTGGGACGCCCGGCTCCCGGGTTTCGGCGTGCGCGTGTTCCCCTCGGGCGTGAAATCATTTGTCCTGGTCTATCGACATCTCGGGCGACCGCGCCGCATGACGCTTGGGCGTTACCCGGTGACGGGATTGGCCGAAGCACGGGGCAAGGCGCTCGATGCGTTGAAGCTCATTGATGCGGGCACCGATCCGCAAGCCGACGCTGATACGGATGATGCCGCCGACCGCTACACATTTGAACAGGCGGTGCGCTCTTTCGTGAAGCTTCATTGCGAACGGCACAACCGGCCCGTCACGGCACGCGACACCGAGCGCATTCTCAACAACCAGTTCGTCTCGCGTTGGGCCAAGCGCGATATCCGCGAAATCACCAAGACGGATATCCTCAAGGTGCTCGATCACATTGTCGAGGAAGGTCTCCCGAGCGCCGCCAACCATGCGCTCTCGGCAATCCGCAAGTTTTTCAATTGGTGCGTCGAGCGGGGCATGCTGGCAACCAGCCCTTGCCTCGGAATCAAAAAGCCCGCGCCGAACAACGCACGCGAGCGCGTCCTTGATATCGGCGAGATGGCGGCGGTGTGGAACGGCGCTGAGCTTGTAGGGTATCCGTTCGGCCAAATCGTCAAATTGCTGATGTTGACTGCGCAGCGCCGCAACGAGGTTGCCAGCATTCAGCGGAGCCAGATCGACTTCGATGCCAATACATGGACGCTCCCTGCGGAGCTGACCAAGAATGGCCGCCAGCATGTCTTGCCGTTAGCCCCTCAAGCTGCGTCGCTGTTGCAGACCCTTCCCCAGTTCACGAGCGACTATGTGTTCCCGGCACGCGGGGAGAATCCTGTCTTCGCGCATTTCTCCCGGGGGAAATTAAAGCTCGATGCCCTGGCAGGTGTGAAGGACTGGACGCTGCACGATCTCAGGCGGTCGGTCGCAACCCATCTCGCCAAGCTTGGTGTCGCGCCTCACGTCATCGAGCGCATCCTGAACCACGTCTCTGGCACGTTTGGCGGCGTGGCCGGCGTGTACAATCGCTTCCAGTACCTCGATGAGATGCGCAATGCGCTCGCGATGTGGGAAACGCATCTGGCGGAAGCGATAAGAAAGGCCGGCTTACAGCGGTAAGCTGGTCTTGATACGGCGTCGGGCAACGAGCGTTGTAAAAGAGCTGCTCAAAACCTTTACATCGCCGCCTGTGCGTGCGATGTGATTCCGATCCGTTCCGCGAGCGAGAGCCCATGGCAAACCGCAAGAAATCTGCCGCTCAGTCGATCCCGGACTCAGCCCCGGAGTTCTATGACCCGCTCGCGCACATGCGGGCACTGATTGGCGCTGAACCCGACAATGCCCCTGTTGAAACATCTCCTGCATTTCACGAAGCCGCACGGGCGCTTGACCGCATCGAGGTTAAACACGGCCTTCGCATTGCGGATCGGCTGAAGCTCCGCCAGGCATTGGCCACGCAGATGATGTTCAGGGTGGGAGAGCCGGAGCCGCCCGCCGAAGCGCCCGAACTCTGGACCGAGCGTGGCGGCAGAAAAGAGAACCCAGTTACCTTCATCAGGAGAGTCTATGCACCATGGCTCGGTAAAGGTTTGCAGCGCTCAGATTTGCATTCGCTCGACCGCCCGCTCTACGCGGCTCTGGCAGTTTGGCTGCACCGTTACCCTGAGACGGACTTCCCGGAGCTTCTGTCAGAAGCGCCTCGCCGGACCGGCACTGCCAGATTGAAATGATATTTTGAAATGTTTTATCTTGCGTGAACTTTACATAAGATGTAGTCTCCTTGGATCGGCACTGCCGAAGTTTTGCGTCTCCCCTACTCCCTGATCCCCCAATTGCGTGCCCCGCCGCGCAAGGAGCCCAGTCATGCCCGACGACAACCGGAAGGACCTATCTCCGCTTCATCATCTGCGCATCGTCACGCAGAAAGAACTGCGCATGTTGGTGCCCTACACGCCCCAGCACATCTCGCGGCTCGAAAAATCAGGCAAGTTTCCGCGGCGCATGCAGCTGGGCCAGAACAGGATCGGCTGGCGCCTGATGGACATAGAGGCCTGGGTCAACGCCCGGACGCCCAAGCAGCTCTACGTCGCCGATCCAGAACAGCGCGACGCCATCTGAAACTATCTCACGGTCTCATTGAAGGGCGCGGTGGTAACGCCGCGCTCATCATGCCCGCGTGTCCTGTCGAGGGTCCTTCATGCCCAGATACTACGAAGAGGCCGCTCATCTGCTGCTGCTGATTATCAGACGCGGTGTCGTGGTCAGCGGCGGCGTCGACCATCACCGGATTGTGCGCGGCATCGCAATCGAGCTTGAGCACATCCTCTCAGCGCGGCCGTCTCACGCCGATGCTGCCATATTGCTTTTGGACAAGCTCAGCGGAAGTTGCCTGGCCTCGTTCGAGATGACCGAGCGCACGCGTCTTGTCGCTCTGGTCGGCACGGCAATCGGTAATCTGATGACAATGACGAAGCCCCGTCCCTGAAAGGTGAGAGATTGGGCGGTGCTGGAGTCGCGTCCCGGATTCCGTGGCTTTGCGCGATCCCAAAAGTGAGAAACTGGGCGGCGGCGGGTGAGATTCCGGAAATGTGAATTCACTTGTTGACTGCCTCACCGTTCGACAGGCACGCTTGGTCTGTGAGCATACGGACGACCGACACGAATAACGACACTGCCTTAGAGGGGACGAGCTACAAGCCGCCGAGCAAACTGCTTGCGACCGATATGAAGGTCACGGGGCAGCCGCTCGATCCCACCCATATGGGGCGCATCATCAAGCCCCGCGAGCTGGTCGATATCATTGAGCTGACGCCGCTCAACCGCAGCGAAACCATCCTCTACAATCAGCTGCTCGCCAATGCCTGGAACAACATCCGCACATCGCCCGTGCACAAGGTGCTGAAAGCAAGCCTGCGCGGCACCCACGAAAGCAATGACCGACTCGAAGACGCCTTCGACAAGCTGATGGGTGCATGGGCCAAGATCCGCGCCCGCGACCCGCAGACCAACGAGATGGCAACGTTCCGCGTCCACCTTCTCGGGACGAACAAGGAAGAGGACCGGGACGACGGATACTTCTATTACACCTTCCCGCCCGACTTGCTGGCCGTCATACAGCAGAGCAAGGCCTGGGCGACGATCAAGTCCCACATCATGTACGCGCTGCGCTCCAAGTACTCGATCCGCCTCTACGAGATGGTCGAACGTCGCATCGGCCTGATGAAGCAGCACGAGGAGTTCACGGTCGACGAATTCCGGGCCATGCTCGGCGTGCCCGAAGGCAAGCTCGAACGCTTCGCCGACTTCAACAAGCACTGCCTCAAGCCAGCCCTGGAAGAGGTCAACCACCTCACCGATTTCGTCGTGCAGGTCATGGCCATCAAGAAGGGCCGTGCCGTCGAAAAGCTGCACATGAGCTGGTTCAAGAAGTCACCCTCCGAGCTGCGGGCCGCGCACGACGAGCGCGAGAAGAGCCGCATTGGCCGGAGCGCCCGGTGGAACGGGTCCGTCGAACTCATCCGCTTCGATGAAGAGTCATAAGCTTACGCCCAATTTCTCACCTTTGGACTCAGAGCCTGCTTTGGGGGCTCTGCGCCGCCCCTTCTTTCACCGCAGTCCGCCCGCATTCTCACTTGTGCCGCCCAGTTCCTCACGCGACTCCGCCCAATTTCTCACCTATCCCGCCCATTTCCTCACATTTCGCTCGGTAAGCCTCAGATCCAATGCGCAAATTCGGCCCCTGAATCTGAATCTTGAATCTTGAATATAAAGAATGGCGCGAGGCACCGCCCAAAAGTGAGACCAGTCAGCGGTTCGCATAGGCTCACCGTCAATGGCGTGGACGCTCTGCGGCCACAAGTCTTGGTCCCCTCACCCTGCGCTCGCGCATACGCGCTCACTTCGCCGCACCTCATGGCAATGGAATCCGCTCACGCGGATAAGCAATGTAAGGCTGGAGAGTGGTTGGTTTCAGAACACTATGACAATCGCTCGCGCCAATGGTGAGGCCGCTAAGGGGGCTTGGCGGGTGGGAGCGTGTGTGAACCAGTCATCGAAGGGGCGGGCACCGGACTCGTGGATAGGCCCTCAGCGCCAATAGGGCCACGTCTGGTGTGGTTGAAAGACCGCGGCCCCTACCCTGCCTCCACACGATCCCGGACCGCATGAGCGTCGATCTCACGGCGATGCATTTTACAGGTGCTCCGTGTCGCCGCCCAATCTCTCACCTTTGAGGTCTGGTCAGGCCGATCCAGAAATTTGCTTTTCTTGCAGCGGTTGATCTACGGTCGCGGCGAATGACGACACGCTTCACTGCCACGAACGATCGCGCCCGGTGCCGCGCCGCATCCAGTTTCGCGTTCGTCGAAGACTGCCCGCCCGACGGCTACAGCCCTAAGCTCTGCCGATGACCAACGATCCTGTTCTGATCGCCTATGCCGCCAAACGCGTGGGCCGCAGCAAGAAGGCATCCTGGACGCGCATCGGCCGGGCTTATCCGCATGATGCGGGCGCGGGTCTCACCGTTATTCTCGACGCGGTACCGGCCGACGGGCGCATCATCCTGCTTGAACGCGATGACGCCGACGACGAGCGTATTCTGCGCGAGGCTGCGCGAGCCCTGAAGTGAGACGCCGCCCCGATTCTCACCGTTACGGACGCAC
Source organism: Hyphomicrobium sp. (assembly GCF_019744875.1). GTDB lineage: Bacteria > Pseudomonadota > Alphaproteobacteria > Rhizobiales > Hyphomicrobiaceae > Hyphomicrobium_C. The sequence continues at coordinate 25,154 of NZ_JAIETU010000007.1, forward strand.
GTCCTGACACAACTGCGCAAATCCACATTTGGGGCATTGTGTACCAGGTCCGGCTCTCGTCTCAGATGATCCGAAGCTGAGGACGCACCCTCAGCCTAAATGGTTCGGGCTCCTGCCAACGCCCGTATAGCCAGTAGCTTTCCATCAGAAGTTTGCCTGTGGCTGAATCCCGCCAGATGACCGCGGGTCCGCGCTTTCGGTGCAGCACGCCCCTCACCTTGTAGATCTCGCTCGTTACGACCAAGGTCAGAGCGTTCTTACGGATGCTCGCGGGTCCTTCCCTGCGGTGCGGCCGGCCCCTCACCCAATATTCTTCGGCCAGGATTTCGCCTGTCGCGGCATCGCGCTTGATCAGCGCGGGTCCGTCGATCCGGTGCCTGCAGTCATCCTGCCAGTACTCTTCACGACAAACCGCACCTGTGTGCTTGTCCCTGCCAATGAATGCCGGGCCGTCGATGCGGTGCAGCTTGCCGTTCAGACGGAATTCTTCGACGTCGATCAACGGACGGTCTGAAGAATTGTCGTTCCGGGCCTTCTGGCCGATGACGCCAAGGTCAAGCATGGGATGTTCTCGAGCTGCGGAAGTCAAAGTCCTATCCCTCAGCAAGGACGCAAATTTGGCAGGCGACCAATGCCGCTTCTGAACTCACCAAAAACCATGCGCTGCGCCGGACGGTATCGGGCCGCCATCGCGACAAGGACCTAGCCGCCCCTCCAGTCGCGGCTCAAGGCCAAGACGAGCGGCGCTATCGCGCCGGCCTTGACCGCGCCCTTCGCGGCGTCTTGAGCGGTCCTCGCGACGGACGGCTTCTCTAATTGAGCCTGTCAACGGGGACGTGCGATGACTTTCTCGTCGCTTCGCTCCTGTTCACCAAGGGAAT
>NZ_JAIETU010000021.1 GCF_019744875.1 Hyphomicrobium sp.
TCGCGCGAGAGTCATTTTTTTGAAAGTGCGCGATCGGCGAGATCAGCCGGGATTTGCATGTGTCACGCGACATGGTGAGCAAGACCCTGCGGCACTGGCAAGGCGCAGCCGCTCGCCCTTCATCGCCCGGCCGCAACGCCGCGCCATGTTGGTCGAAGCCCAGGTCTCGTCGATGAAGATCAGGCGCGCCGGATCGAGGTCGAGCTGACCGTCGAACCACGCTTCCCGCTCCTGCTTTACGTCCGGCCTATCCTGTTCGGCGGCGTGCGCGGTCTTTTTTTGAACGTCAGGCCGCAGCGATCGAGGAAGCTCCACACCGTGCCCACGCCAGCGCTCACCCGGCGCTCGGCCGCCAGCCGCTCCCTGATCTCGGCGATGGTGAGGTCGTCCCTCTCGTCGATCCAGGCCAGGATCGTCTCGCGGTGGGCGTCCAGCTTCGAGCTCTTTGGTTGGCCACGAGGCTTGGCCGCCCGCACGCCCGTCTCGCGCGCCCGGAGCACCCAGACAGCGCAACGTCAACTGGTCGCAAGCCCGAGGCCGCTGGAACATTTCGACCGGCATCCGCAGCCGCGCCCGACATGCATAGGTGCGCGTTCCGCGCACCGTTCTTCCCTGAGACGGTCGCGCGATAGCGCGACCTACTGGGTGATCGCGCACTTCCATGTCGTGAAAGGCCGGGCCTATGGTTTCATTTTCAAAGACTTGCCGCTTCAAGGACTGGAACGACTACGACACCGCCGATCAGGCGATGGTGCAGATCACGACGACGGTCTGGCAGATCGTCAAACGCACCAACCGTTCGGGCCAAGTCTCTTCAGGAAAAAATCCGCACGTCCGCACGATCACCAAGCCGGTTGCCGGATCGGTTACTGTCAAGATTGCCGGAAGCCCGGTTACGCCCGCCGCAATCGATACGCTGACGGGCCGGATCACCTTCGCCTCCGCGCCGGGATCAGCGCCGACCGCCTCGTTCCAGTTCGATGTTCCCGTCCGCTTCGACACCGACAACCTGCCGGTTCAGGCGAACGCCTGGGACTTGCAGATCGTCAACAACATCGTCCTCGTGGAAGTCCTCGAATGAAAACTCTCCCTCCCGCGCTCGCAACCCACGTTGCCGGCGGGCTCACGACGTTGTGCCGCTTGCCAAGCGCGTGGATCGCCGCGACGGCCAAAGCATTTTCGAATGAAAATGCGTCAAATAGCAAGAAAGTCGATGGGCTTTACCGATTTCGATCGCGATCTCGTCTTCGATGCCGTCACCTACAAGGCGGCATCGGGATTCACCGCGACCGCCATCGAAGGACAACTCGGCCTAGCCGTTTCGAACCTCGACGTTCAGGGCGCGCTGTTGTCTGACGCGCTCTACCCAAGGCCGATCTTAACGGCGGACGCAATGAAGGTGTGGCGATCACGATCGCTTCACCTCAGCCGATCGAAGCATCTCGGATGAAAGCCATTGCCTCGCCAATGCAATATCCTCACTTGAAAGCCGTGAACCGGCGATCTTCTCGACAGCGAGCCTCGTTTTGCCGGAACGAACAATTCTGTGCGCATGCGACACTCGGATCTTGCAGCCTGCCTCGGACCAATGGGATGCCGCCTTCAGCCGCTCAATAGCTGTCCCATCATCGATTAGGATGTCCGTGAAGATCGAGACATGCCTGATGAAACAAGCCTTGCCGACCGATTGCAGCGCCCTTTCGAGCTCCTCATCATTCATTTCAAGGTCTTTGCCTTTCAATTGTTTGTCCGGCGGCTCTGAGCCAACCACGCGGCGATGTTGTCGATCGACCGGAACAGTGTTGAGGAATCTGAACTCGACGGCATGAAGCCGCAAGACTTCCAGAACTCCTCTGCCTCGCCGTCGATCGCTCGAACAATGACCGCCCGCCCGCCGATTGTCTCCGCCGCCGCAACGCAACGCTCCAGCGCGTGCCGGAGAAGTGCGCTGCCAACACCCTTGCCCGCATAATCAGTATCGACGGCAAGCTGACCGAACAGAATGCAGGGAACCGGATCAGGCGGTCGGCCTGTGCGAACCTTGCGGGACAGGATCGATGGCGGAACCGCCGTTGGTGCAAGGCCATAGAAGCCAATCACGCGGGTATTCTCCCGGATAACCATCACGCGGGTGAAGCCTTTGGCCTGATTGGCAAGCGCATAGGTGCGCAGCCAATCGTTCAGGGCGGATTTACCGCAATCGAACGCTGCCAGATCGTGATCGGCATTGAGAGGTTCGGGCGGCGAAATCATCCCTTGGACGCTTCACCCCACGGTGCCTTCCGAGAAAGCCGTTCAAGCATCTTGGCGGGGATCGCGGCAACCGGCGCGTCGATGGCGGCGACGAACTGCAGATAAGCCTCCGGCGCCAACCGCACCACGGCCTCGTTGAGAATGGCGATCTGGGCGTCATGAAGCGCCGCCCGGCGCATGAACTCCGTTCGGGAAAGCCCGCGTAAGGTCGCGCCCCGGTCGATGATGCCGAGATCGTCGTCCCGGAAACGCATCGAAACCGCCACGTCCCGCTTTTGGGCCAGATCAACCATGCCGAAACTCCTTGTATTGCGTTCCTATATACACGCTTTCCCCCGGAAAAGCTAGCCCCATGGCCGTTCTGCTTCTCACTGCCGCAGCCTCCGCACCCGAAGTCGGGTGTTTCCGACTTCGGGCATGAGGAATGTTCAAATCGGCAACAGCCGACTTGAATGCAGCGGCCGCCTCGGCGTTTGTCCAGATCGCAGCGGCGGCGAAGTCGACAGGCTCCGAAGCGGCAAAAAGAAACACGTCGACTTCAAGGGGAAGCGGGGCGCCCCGGAACCGCAGCAGCGCCAGATCGCCCGGCTGAAGCTGCTCGAAGCGAAGGGGATGCGAGGGATCGTCGGGAATTGTGCCACCGTTGAGGCGCCAGTTCTTTCCGTTATTGTAGATGATCGGCCGAAGGTTCGAAGGCGGCGACCAAGCAGGAATGGCGCCCGAACCAAAGAAAGTTACGAGCACTGGATGCTTGGCCGGCATAAGCTTCGGCGCTGAAGGATAGAGCTGGTTGACGAAGATCGCTACGTCGAGGTTGATGCCCTTCTGACGGTGATCACCGTAACGCTTAGATTGGAAATGCGTCTCGAAAAACGAGAGATCAGAAGCAGTCAGCCTTCTGAGCGCAAGCTTTTCCACGAATCGACGCCCCCCGACACTACGATCGGATACCACGCCGCTGCCCCGAAGGCACGATCCCCATGTTCTTGGCGTTTCGAGAGCTGCTCCGGCAGTCTATGCTCGACTGGCCGTCAACGGTCGCTATCGACAGCACGACCGGGAACAAAATATGTTGTCCCATGGAACAAATGTTCTTGAAACATTAATGCTCCATGGGACATTATAGTCCTTACCTACGGCGGTCAACGACCAAGCTTTCCGCCATAGGCCTCAGATGCAAACCTGAAACAAAGGACACACGTTATGTACAACAAGATCGGCAGCCTGCCTATTCCTCTCCAGACCCCACAGGAGCTGGACAGCCTCGATGCCCTCGCTAGCGCCGGGGATGTGAACGAGACACCGTTCAACGTCTTCATCGGGCACAATCTCGGCCATCGTGTTTTCACGATGTCAGTGCCCTTCCGAAAGTTTGCCGACATTTCAGCTGTGGCCAACAACCGTGATGCCGGGCCAGTCACCCAGCGTGCGCTCGACGAAGGTCATGCCAAGAAGCTCGCGCTATACATGGTGAAGGGCCTCGTTTCGGCTGCTAAGCTTCGGCGTGCCGCGCAAGGCAAGCCTGTTCCTGAAGCCTTTGATGAGGTTCTTCGGAAGCTTGGCGAACAGCCGTACTTTTCGTTGCAGCCTCTCGTCTGCAATATCCGTGACGTGCCCCCAGGGGGCACCGGCGGAGGAGGTATTCGTGGCATTCGCCTGGAAACGTCGACCGGTGAGACGGCCGCTTTCCGCGTGTTCCTTGCTGAGCGTCACATCCTGTGGGTCGTTGACGGTCAGCATCGCCGACACGCGGCTGACTTGGTGATGACTTTTCTTGAACAGGTCCGACAGACTGGTCGTTACCCTGGGAAGGGAGCCGTACTTTTTCAGGAGAAGGGCAAGGCGGTTACGGAAGGCGAAATGCTCGTGTGGAACGAAGCCTATGAGGCGGCACGCTCCTACGCGACACTCACGATCGAAGTCCACCTCGGCCTCGACATTGAGCAGGAACGCCAGCTGTTTCATGATCTCAACCGACTGGGCAAGCGTGTCGATCCTTCGCTTGCCTTCCAGTTCGACGGCTCCAACCCGATCACGCTCTTTATCAAGCGTAAGCTTGCGGGCGACCTCAGGATGAGCGTTATCGAATCGGAAGTGAAGGATTGGTCTGATGATGAAGGGGCTTTGGTCCTTAAAGAGATCGTTGCGGTCAACGCTGTAGCTTTCCTGAACAAGGGCAACATTGCTGGCGCCACACCGGCGGTCATCGAGCCCAGGGAGGACAAGGTCTTCCACCTTTGGAGCCGCATCGCTGAAATTCCCGATTTTGGGTCGCATAGGGCAAAAGAGAAGACCGTGGCGGCCCAACCGGTGGTGCTTAAGGCACTCGCAAAGATCGCCTACGATTTGAACTTCAGCAACCGCCGGCCCGAGGATGCTGACGATCTCTACGATCGATTTCTACATGAGCTCACGTCAGTGGACTTCTCTCACTCCAATCCAATGTGGCGCTACTACGAGCTCGACGAGTCGCAGCGCCTGGAAAGTGGTCTGAAGGGTTTAGAGGAGTACCTGCCGGAAGCTGTTGGTTCGGCGAACCGGGATATCGGTGCTTACCAAGGCGACCTTTTTCGCTTCGGCGCGAAGCACAACGACATCTACCCCATCCTTGCCGACATGATCCGTTGGGCGATCAAGCTGCCCAATCGGCGCGACGCCTGAGCGCGATTGATTACGGCGTTACGACAACTATAGCCCGCAGGTCTGCATCCAGCGCAAGGCCGACCTTGCGGCGGTCTGTCTCGATGCCGGGAAACATCGTTCGTGTTTCTGAATGGCCCTAAAAAACGGACACGAGTAGCGGACACAAGCAAAAGCCCCGCTGGCGAGAGCCAAGCGGGGCTTTGCATAAGCTGTTGAATGAGCTTTGGTATTTTGGTTGCGGGGACCAGATTTGAACTGATGACCTTCAGGTTATGAGCCTGACGAGCTACCGGGCTGCTCCACCCCGCGTCACTGAGAACCGCGCTTGTATGCGCCGCTGTTCGCAAACGCAACAACTTTCATAACAGTTTGATGTCATTCGGATTTCGGCATCGGCCGCGATCAGGTCCGATTCGAGTACGCGCGCTCACCGGATCGGCAGCGTTTTTCGTCGCGCGCATTCGACGGCGGAACACGGCGCGAACATTCGTTCGAGGCACGGAAGGCGACGGACACAGTGCGGACACGGAACGTTGGGTTCGGGCCGAAAGCCCGCTCCACAATTTTCGCACCGTTGGCTTTCGGCCCTGATTGCACCCGTTCCCGCCATTCATAGGGAGACCCGCAGAGAGCATCTTGCTGACCGGAAATGACCGCGGCTGAGTGCTGCGGAAAGGGTCGAAAGCATGAAGGCGCATCTCACCGAACGCAGCGTGAAAGGGCTTCTGCCAAAGCAGAAGAACATCATCGTTTATGACGAGGAGGTTATCGGCTTCGGTGTCCGGATCACCAGCGGCGGCACTCGCGCTTTCATCCTCACCTATCGGATCGAGGCGCGGGAGCGCCGCCTCACCATCGGCGCATGGCCGGATTGGTCTGTCACCGCCGCGCGGGAAGAGGCCAAGCGGCTCAAGCGCGAAATTGATCTGGGCCGCGATCCGATGGCTGAACGGGACGAGGCCCGTGAGTCGCCGAACGTGCGGCAACTGATCGACCGGTATCTCGAAGAGCATGCGTCGAAGCTCGCGAAGCGGAACCGCCACGATCAGGCGTCGATGCTGCGCAAGCTGGTCGAACCGGCCTGGGGACCACGCAAGGCGGCAGAGGTCCAGCCCGATGATGTTGATCGGCTTCTGCGCCAGATCGCCGGTGGCACCCCGGGTAAACGAGGCCGCAAGCCCACGCCGGTGCGCGCGAACCGCCTCGGCGAAATACTGCGCAAGATGTTCAACTTGAGCGTCCGCTGGCGCATCCGAACCGACAATCCCGCCGCAGGCTTCGCCCGGAATGCTGAAGCGCCCCGGGATCGCTATCTCTCAACCGATGAAATCGGGCGGCTGTCTACCGCGCTTGATGCTCATCCGAACCGGCGCGCTGCCGATGCGGTGCGCCTGATCCTGCTCACCGGCGCACGGCGCGGCGAAGTCCTGAACGCGCGCTGGGATCAGTTCGATCTGGACGCCGCCGTTTGGATCAAGCCTGCCGCTACCACGAAGCAGCGCCGCCTACATCGCGCGCCGATCAGCGCTTCCGCCGCCGCGTTGCTTCGCACGATCCGGCTGCGCGTACCGGAAGATTGCGAATGGGTGTTTCCGGGCGATGCCGAAGGTAAGCCGCTTCAGGACATCAAGCGGTTCTGGGAAGATGTCCGGGCGAAGGCCGAACTGCCCGCCGTCCGCATCCACGATCTGCGCCACACCTTCGCGTCGCTGCTCGTTTCGGGCGGAATGACGCTGCCGATGATCGGCAAGCTCCTCGGCCACACGCAGGTTCAGACCACCCAGCGCTATGCCCACCTGCTCGACGATCCCCTTCGCGCTGGGCTCGAGCAGGTCGGCGATATGCTGCGAGCGAAGCCAAAGCTGGTGCAGGTCGGAGCTTTGTGAGCTCTCATCATACGAAGGCGGTCATCTCAGCTCACGAAATCGCGGCTTTCACAGACGCTCGATGTGCTTCGGCGACAGATCCAACTCCCATCGCCGGACCGTAAACCGAAGTCATGCGATCCATAATGTCTAGCACTGTTTCGCCGAGAAGTTCGGCGCGAGACGGCAGCGTCAGCTGATACAGCGCAACGATGTGCGGGCGGAGGTATTTCTCCAGATGCTGCCGCTGCGCTGCCGATACCGGTGCCGCGAAGCAGGCCTGTGCACACCAATAACACGTCGCCCAGCACTCCAGCAGATCAACCGGCACTTGGCCGTTGACGTTCTGAAAGTAGAGTTGCCGGAGCGGCGAGTTCGCCCCGTGGATCAGCGCGAAGATCAGACGGCCGACGATATCGGTCCAGCCGTTTCGTTTATCATCAGCGGCCAAAACCTTGTCGGGCGGGAGCCGCTTCACCGCTTTGGCGTCTGTCGAATAAGCGGCCTGGCAAACAATCATCAGCATCAGGCGGACGCGCAGCATTTCTATCGTATCGATGCTTCCAGCCTGCTGCTTGTCCTTGAGACGCATCTGGAACTGCGAAACCGCATTTAGCAGGCGATCGCACTCCGCTCGGCGGTTTCGACTTTGCGCCAGCTCGATTTCCCTCAAAGACGGCGTCGGCTCTAATGGCTCGGTCATCGTGCCGCCAGCGAATGGTGGGCTCTTGCCAGAATCTGGATCGGCAGGATCAGACGCTTCATCACTTTGCGTGAGCTCGTGAACGCTCGAGTCTTCATCCTCCACCTCCAGCACCGTCTCTGACGCGCCCAGTAGTCGGTTCAGAACGCTGCGGACGCTGAAATGCGAACTACCAGCAAGGGTGGTGTGAAGGCTCTTTCCCGGTGCAACGCCAGCGTCCCGCCGAGAATTCAAGAACTCCTCATAGGTCAAGACGTGGTAGGTTCCGCCGGCATCTTTAGCCTCGCGGCGCGTGCGCGGTACAAATGCGGCTCCCTCCTCGGCTTGGTCGGCCTGATCCAGTCGCTGAAGGAGGTCAAAGATTTCCAGCGTTTGCAACGAAGCGACGGAGGTGTCCTCCAAGCCGGTCAGCGCCTGCTCCAGCTGGCGAAGCCCTCGTTCACGCGAAGCGATTTGGATGTCCTGCGGATAGGTAATGATGGCCGGCGAGGACCATTGCTCGTGCGGTCGCTTTGCGATGGCGAAGACCGGCGCAGCATCCCGCACCGGCGCGCCCAGGCGATATCTCCGCACAGGGCCATCGCTCTGAAGCGGCACAAGTTCTACAATGACTTCCTCGCCTCGCTGATCTTGCAAGGCCAGATCGCAAGCGACATTGGCGTAGTTGGGCGACGGACACCAACTGAGTTGATCGCCCAGGATTCGGAACTCGCCCGGATTCGCCGACGCGAGTCGCTCAAGTTCGATCTCGTCTTCGGGAAGCTCGCGGGAAGGAATATCGGCGATCGAAAGCGGTTCGCTCGAAAACACATCGGCCAGATCAAGCTCGGTCAGCGCCGAGCCTGGCGGGAGACGACGATAGAGCGATGCCTCCGCATTGATACCGGGTATGGTGCCAGCACCGAGCGCCGCCACGGTGCAATTGGCACTGCCAAACAGGACATGGTCCGCGTTTGCGCCCTGGGCGATGATCATCTTCGCGTGGATGAACCGCGATTTGAATGCCTTGCCGCGATCATAGAGGCGTAACATCGGCGAAAGCCCAGAAGGCACTGTCGGGAATGCGGTCACTTCCTTATCGATCAGCGCGGAAACCTCCGCGGGCTTCCACGCAGACGTCAGATACTGAAGCGCGGCGAGTTGCTCGTCCCAGTATGGGCTGACGACGAACAGGCGGTGGATGGGTTCATCGACGAGACCGATGAAACGATCGGCCAACGCAGCGCCAGCGCCGCTCGCGAGGAAAGCAGCCAGCGTTCCGTCGGTCAGTGAGACGGCTCCCAGGGCAGACTCCGTTTCGGATAGCCAAGGGGTTCGCCGCCGCAGAAATTCCAACTGCGCCTCCACTGCTGGATCGCCTTGGTCGAGATGCCGGAGCAGATAATCAAATGCCTGGCGCAGAATCCTTTGCTCGCCACTCGGTTCAGCCGTTGCTCGGAGCTCGCTGACGATCTCGAGGTTGCCTGCGATCCCACTGGCGGTCAGGTTGGCCGACCCTATAAGCAACCGTCCTTTCCGGCGCCCAAGTTGAACAAGCAGTTTCGGATGGAAGACGCCGCCAGCGCGTTCCCCCTGCGCGCCTGAGACCGAATAGAGGCGGCCAGCGTAGCGCGGCAGCCGGAAGGCTCCGTCAAGAGAGGCCGTCACCATCCGACTGTCGCAGAGCAGGAGATTGTTGCGGCATCCCGCGCCGCGAAGCCTAGAAAGGACAATCGTTTCGTAGGCGTCGAAGTCGACATTGAAGGTCGAAGCGATGCTGGAGTGATAACCTCCTTCGGAATATTTCTCGTAAAGCTTCATGCGACGGCTAAAGCCTCAACGCCGTAGGATGTGAGGCCTTGCCCTCCAAGGACATGGATGTCCTTTAGGAATGTGATCGCCGGCTGAAGGCGCGGATTGGTGTAGACGGGACCATCCTGCTTCCGCCGTCGCAACCGGCCATTCTGCGATTCAATGAGGAATGTGTAGTCTTTCTGCTGGCGCAGTTTACGCATCGCGACGGCAAGATGGCGCCGGACCACACGCTCCTCGACAAGCCGGGCGACTAGCTCCCAGAACCCTTGGTTCTCATATTGTTGCAGGAATGCTCGTTCGCTCAGCAAGGAGTGGAACGCGTCATTGGTAAGCGGCCCCAATTCCGTTTCGAGTGGCCAGGCCTCCTTTAGACTGCGCTTGTGCAAGGCCGCCAAGAGCAGAATGGCCTTGAATGCCGTTTCACCGTCTACAAAGCCATTGGCGCGACGGGCTGTTCGCATAATGTCGTCAGCCAGCGACCACTCGCTTTCCGGCCGGGCTCGGTCGCTTGCATTGTCTGCAAGCTCGATTCCGTCAAGTAACGCCCGCCAGCTCTTCGGAGCTGCACCGGAAGCCACCCGCATATCTGCAACAAGTTGCTCCAGCAGCTGCCGCGGAGGAATACCCGCCGGTTCCGCGCCCAACGTATCAAGAACAAATCGCAAAAGCGTTTCGAGCGCGACATGGCAAAGATCATTGGCCTGATAGATGCGCCAGCGTTCGCAGTGCGCAATCAAAGCTGTATCGGCAAGTTCGAGACGAACTCCATCATGGGTCTGTCCCGCATAAAAAGCCCAACGGAGTTCCTCGGGATCTGGAGGGCTGCCGAGTATCTCCGCAACCTTAAGCACAAGGAGCAGCGTCTGTGTCCGAAATGACCCTGGCGCATCCTCATCAGCAGACTTTCTAAACAGCACGCGCTGATAGACATCCCGCTCCGCGCTGTTAAAGGCAATCTGCGACGGCGCAAATGAATTCAACGCATCCAATTCGGTGAGCGTCACGAGCCCGCGTGCATGCACATCTTTGAAAAGTTGCGCCGCTTCGCCCATGGCCGATTCAAAACCTTCAGCGAGCGCCACGCCCGACTCCTTGCTGGGGAGCGGGATGCCGTGGCCTTCGCCACGCGATAGAACGCCGATCTCATAAAGCTGGCTTTGATAGGCTAGCCCAAAGACGCCCCAGCTCTGGGCGAAATAGTGATCATCCGATTCCGGCGCGGCGGCTGCAGCGAAGTCGATAGGGATTAACCCACCTCCCGCCTTCGCGGCGGTCACCGCGCGGATGGCCCACAACGTTCCCGCAACACCGAACTCGCCGCCGGCCTGGTGCGCGATCAGGGCGTAGAGGGCTTCCGCACGGCGTAGGAACATACGCCAAACCTCTGGATCGGTGCTGCCGTTTGATTGTAGGTAGTGGCGCACCAGCCACGGATAGAGACCGTAGTAGCGCATGCGCAGCGTCACGTTACCGATGCCGGGAATGAGGCGCTGATAGAGGGCCACACTGCTGTTCTGCATGCCGAGTGGGTCGAGACCGCCCTTATCGGCATAGTATGTCCATTCAGGTATGTTCAGAGTATCTACCACCATCTCCCCCACTTATTGTTTGGTCACTATTATCATGTGTGATCCATTCTCAGTCCTCTAATCGCGCTTTTGAGAAAGGAAGCATCGGCCTTAGGGCGAAGTGGCAACCCGACCGCTTGTTACTGGTGACTGCTAGATGCCAGCTCCCTCCAGATCGCCGACACCTTCCGCCGCACCGTCCGCTCGTCCGGTGGCGGGAAGTCTTCCCGGCCCGCAAACCAATCCATCATATCGCGCACCAGCTCGCCCTGGCTGACCGGCATGCCGTGATCATGCACGCGCCGGGCGATGGCTCCTGCGAAGGCGTCCCAATCGTGCTTGGGCGGCGCGCCCGGCCCGGCGGCGCGCCTTGCTTGTGTTGATGCCTTCGGGCCGCTCTCGGCCGCACCCGCGTCGAACAATCCCCAGGCGCGCTCGCAACGCTCAAACTCCTTGCGCAGGATGATCACGTCGGCGGAGTTGACGGCGACACCGTCGACCGGGCGCGCAATCCACTCCCACTCCGTCTTCTTCGAACGGCGGAAGCGCCGCACCAGCGCCGGCTTGCGCGATGCGCCGTCACGCCGGAACAAGGCGACCACGTCCGCGCCGTCGATCTCCACGATCCCGGAGGCGATCTGCTTGTCGGTCGTCTCGACCGTCGGCAGCACGGCCGAAAGTGCGATCTCGCCGTCGATCGCCCAGCCCGCGATGTCGAGGGCGGGAACCTGCCAGCGGATCGCAGTGTCGGTAACGGTCAGGAAGGAACGGGGCGGTGCTGGCATCGGATCGAACTCGTCAGTGGTTCATTTTCATCATTTGCTGCTGGAATTCCTTGTGTCGCGGCTGCGTCGATAGAGCGTGACCACGGCTTTGATATCGCCGCGAAGATCGGGCGGCAGGCGCCCTGCCTCGCAGAAGAGATCGTCGAGCTTCACTTCAAGGATGGCGGCGACGCGCTCGACGAGATCGTCGCGCGGCGGGTTTTCCTGTTCGCGCTCGACACGGCTCCAATACGCGGGCGAGACGCCCAAGCGCTCGGCAAACTCGTTCAGGCCGAAGCCCTTGTCATTGCGGTGAAAGCGGACGGTTTGACCGAAGGCCATCAGATCGCACTCCTGGTTTCAAAGCTCCGCCCGATGAAACCGCCCTTCGCCAACCGCACCGACATGAAGGCGGCGGTCACGCCGAAGGCTTCGGCGAGGTCATCGACCAGCAGGCCGAGTGTGCCTTCGCTCGGATCGAGATCGACGAAGGGAACGGAGCGGCCATCGGGCGTCGCGCGCCAGCGGAACGGCAGATCAAGGGCGCTTGCGTGCTTCGGCAGCACACGCGCCAGCTTGTCGGCCGGAACCAGAAATGCGCCCATGAACTCGTCGGCCCGCCATTCGACCCAATCAATCGGCGCGCCGGGCCTGGCGATGGCGGGCGCAACCGATGTTCGGAACGTCCGCCGGATATTGCCGCCCATCGCCGCCGGCATGTCGAAGATGGCGTGCGCAAACTCGTGCGCGGCGGTCGACCGAATCACCTCCGGCTGATGGGCAAGCAGGCTGGCGTTGACGCTGATCATCACGGTGTCGGGCAGTTCGGGATCGTTCTCGCAAACGCCGAGCGCCTCGTGGCCGTTCTCGTCGTGGATCGGTCGATCAAGGCCCCAGGAAAGGGTGATCGGCTTGCCGTTGACGGCAAGGCGCACCGTCTTCGCGATCAGCGCCGACACATCGACCGGCCTTGGCTGAATCCCGAACAGGCGGCTGCGGATATCGCTGGCGATGCTCGCGATTGCCTTAGCGCTCAAGCGATGGGGATCGCCCGCCGCGGTGCTTGGATATGCGATGGCCAGAACCATCTCCGTCTCCTTTCATAACCCGATTGGTCAACAGTAAGTTCTTGATATGTTCTTTCTGCTCCGGAGTCGAGTCGATTTTTCGGCGGCCGCGCTTTTGCGTTGTGGATTGACGGCAACGTCCGCGCAGCCTCCGACGGCGGACTGAAGCGGCCAAAACACGCTTGCGCTTGTTTATGCCCGTGTTTCCGCCCGTAATCGGCCCGACTTTGTGCCCGTGCCCTATTGTTTCCGCCCAGTTTGCGCCCGTTTCAACCCTGCCTGACGCCGGCCCGCCGTGGTCCCTTTGCGGTCATCAGAACCGCAAGAGCGCAGGGAAATGGGCATGGACGATCAAGTTAACGCGCAACGAAACGGGGATGCCTCCGGCGCCCTGATGCAGGGTTGGATGGGTCGGCGCGAGGTCGCCGAAGCGCTGGGGATCTCGGCGGCAACACTGCAACGCTGGCAAACCCGCCGGATCGGCCCGCCGCTCGTTCGGATCGGCCGCCGCGTCTTCTATCGCGCTGATGCTTTCCGCGAATGGATGATCGCCCAAGAGCGCGGGCCGGTGGTCTCGAAGCGCCCGGGGTCCGCCCGATGATCGCGCCCCTGATGATTGCCGAGCGCCTCGAAGCCCGCGCGCTCGCCACCAATGCCGTCCGCTCCGCCTTCTATGAGCGCTTCGGCGAACACCCTTCCGCTGAAGATCGCCTGTGGCAGATCGATCCGATCGCCCGGCTGGATTTCGTCGGCGATGTCGAACTGAAACTCGGCGTGGCGTTCCGCGACGAGGATGTCGAATTCCTCGAAACCCCGTCCGACCTGATCGAACGCGGCGCCGAGATCCTGATCCGTGGGGGCGTGCGATGAGCAACCCCTTCGAACGGCATGGCATCGGCCATCTCTCCGCCTCGTCCCTCAATCTCTGGGCGGCGGAACCTGCGCTCTGGATCATGGAACGCCTACTTGGGCGGCGCTCGCCCTCGGGCATTCCCGCCGCGCGCGGCAAAGCAGTCGAGGCGGGCGTCAATATCGGCCTGCACGATCCAGCGCTTCCCGTTGAGGCCTGCATCGCGGAAGCGGAAAGCGCCTTCGATCGCGAAACCGCGCTCAATCCCGATCCGCGCCGCGACGAGGAACGCAAGAAACTGCCGGGCTATGTGCGCGGCGCGCTGGCCGAACTTCGGCAATATGGGTTGCCCGATGCCGATGGCTATCAGGGCAAGGTTGAAATCCGCCTGGACGATATCGCCGTTCCAGTGATCGGCTTCGTCGATTGGCGCTTCTCGGCCCACGGACTGATCGTCGATCTCAAGACCACCGAACGGTTGCCTTCGGTGATCGGCGCGAGCCACGGGCGCCAGGGCGCGGTCTACGCCACTGCCCACGGCAACTTCGGGATGCGCTTTGCCTACGCCAAGCCCGCTCCGGCCAAGGGCGATGGGCGGCAGGTCCAGGTTCTCGAAATGTCGGGCGATGATGTGCGCGCGCACCTCGCGGCGCTTCGGCTGATCGCCCTCTCACTCGGGCGCTTCCTCGCCCTCTCCCATGACGCCCGCGAGCTCGCGGGTCTCATCGTCCCGGACTTCGACAGTTTCTACTGGTCGGACCCATCCGTTCGCGCGGCTGGCCGGGATGTCTTCGGGTTCTGAACCCTCAACCGCTCAAGGCTCAACGCTCAAGGAGACGAACAATGGCACTCAATATCGGCGCTTCCGGCATCATCAGGCCTTACGTCAAATACAACGCCAAGTCGGACAAGTGGTTTATCCGCGCGGAGGGCGGCGGCGATCTGGAAATCGCGCGCCCGACCTTCCTGCTTGATCTCGCC
>NZ_JAIETU010000016.1 GCF_019744875.1 Hyphomicrobium sp.
AGATACCCAAATTCGAGTAATTACCGTAAGTGTCTTGCCGCGCCCGCTGTTGTTAGTTGTTCCCGGTTCCACGTCCTCCAGAAAATCCCAGAGAAACTTTCTGGTTTTGTCCGGCGACTCTCCATGGACCACTCGTGCAGCCGCCGCATCCAACCATTCCGAACGAATTGTCCGATCGAACCAGATTTTTGTTTCGGTGGAAATTCTCATTCGGATTTCGCCACGGTGATGAATGGCACGATGGCCTCTTCTATACAGATTCCCCCGTGAGCCACAGTGCGCTTTCCCTCACCAATAAAAGCCTGCAGCGGTGGGGCAATGAGGGCGAAATACTCTTCGGGTAGGCCAATGCTTGGCCACTCAAGTGCCCCTGGGTACTTGGCGGCAACATTCGATCGCAACAATGCATCCGGGAACACATGGACACGTTCGCCCCGCTCGTCCGCGGTCACGCCGACGTTGGGCTTGCCGATGCCAATGCCCTCGACGTTCCCATGATCGGCCGTCAACACCACTTCAAAGCCGGACTCGATCAGCGTATCAAGGAGACGCCAAAGCGCGCCCCGCTTCGCCCAATGCCGGACCCCGGCGTGCATACCGTCGGTTCCCGTGACGATCCCGTGCAGCATCTGATCGATAGTGCCGACCACGATTCCCGCAACTCTGCAGCGCGGCTGTACGACCTTCTCCTTGATCCTTCCGATAAAAACATCATCGTCTTCGAGCGTGCCCTGACAGGCATAGACGGCATCGCCTTTCCGGAAGCCCCGATCCTCCCAGAAGCGGGTCCAGTGCTGTTCTTCCTTGCGTGTGGTATCGAGGCTCTCCCCAAAGAAGAATGGAGGATCACCTGCAAAAATTGATTGCCGGGAGATGGACGTCAATGTCGGTACCCACGCAAACAATCCGAATTCCTCTGTGATCCATTTACCGGGGGGCATTTCCTGGCGGACAACCGCCCACTGGTCCATAGCCAGACCATCGATCACAACTACGGCCAGCTTCGGCGAGCTTCCCTTCATCGCGAGACGATGAGCCATGTACCTCGGAATCTGGTGAAGCATCACGGGCCGCGGCAAGAACGAAAGGCTGTGCAGGGAGGCAAAGTGCAAAACCATCCATTCTTGAAAGCCCTGCTCTATCAGTTGGTGTGCCTTCTGGAAGCGATCCTTGTCTTCTACCGCCAAGTCCCCCGGCAATGCCCAGCGTAGTGCCACCACTTCGGCCCATCGGGTTGCTGCCTGAACCCAGGTCTGGTGATCGCTGTTCGCAGAGGGGCTGGTGGAATCCGAGAGCTGCAGGAGCTTGCGGAAGCGGGCAACATGGTCGGCGGCCTCAGAACTGGCCACGCCGACAGCTATCCACGTTCCTTGAAAAAGCGACCGGGAAACACCGCTTGTGGGAATCAGCAGGCCGTCGGTGAAGAGATTGTCGATATAGACCCGAACATCATCGTGATCGAACGGAAGGTGTAGCGGGCCTGAAAATTTAAGTCCGTAGGGCTCAACCTCCTGTCGCATTTCATGCGCTTGGGCGGCAAGTGTCTGATTCAGGAAGATCGGCCATCTCTCCTGCAAGAATTCAAGGAAATTGGCGCGGCTTGCGACAATCTGATCGAGTGGCCAGTCCCCCCATCGTCCTGCCAAGCGCAACAGTTGGATCAGGCGCTCGTCCAGCGACTTGGGGATCAGCTTCCCACTGTAGTGCCGTCGAAGAAGCGCCCGGAGGAGTTCCGCATCGCTTTGGATCTGCGCGGGGTCAAGGCGAAACACGTTCCGCAGCAAAAAGTCCCGCGTAGCGTTCTCGCCCATTGGCTCAGGCTTGAAGAGTTGCTGTGCGGTAGACACGGCGTCGAGTTCTCCACGATCCAGTTCTGAAAGAACATGGGGAGCGAGCGAGGGGAACAATTCCGCAAGGCTGAATGAGAGAATCCGGCGATCGCGCTCTGCCTGTTGAAGGAGATCAAAAGGAAGGCCGGTAATGTCGGATCGGGTCGCCCGCAAAACAACGACGAGATTGGTGCGGTTACCGTTATCCCAGACTTCCCGAAAGCGACGTTCATAAGCGTAGCGAAAGGCGACGTGGTCTTCGAATGGGACGATTTCGAAGCCACGTTGACGAATGCCGTCAACGACACCCTGCTCGGTCAGCAGCTCGTCGGGATCTGCCACCACGGTCAGCCGAGCGACGCTGGCGATGTCGCGACTGAACTGGGCCAAAATGGGATCGCGCCATGTGCCCGTGGGCATTGAATTGCTCATGCGATTTTTCCCGTAGAAGCCACACGGACCATGAGGATCGCAGCGAGATCAGGGAGCGCTGCTTCTCGTGCTGCTAGTTCTCCGGACCATGCCTGTTCCTCGTCGGCCACCAGCCGGAGCCGGTGAGCCCGAACCTGAGGTAACCCCAGCCTCTCTATTGCGCGACGACGGGATGCGTATGCATGTACGCCTTTCTTGCGTTCACGAACGATGCTCAGTTGATGCGCGGTCGCCAGTTCTTCAAAGATCGCCGTGCCGTGTTCTTCTGCAGCCTTGCGACTGGTATCAAAGGCGTCGACTGCCAGCTTCCCGGACAATTCGTCGCCTGCCTGGCTCAAGCCGCTGGGCAGATCGATCAAGCGCTCCCAGACGGCACGCGCTGTCGGGCCGAACACTCGCCCATCCTCGGTCAGGAAAAGCGCGACGAAGCGCTGCTCGCGCCCTCCCGCGCTATGCAGGCTGATCCGCCACAAGGACCAGACTCCGCTCGTCTTGTCTGAGACGTCAGGGATGACGATCGAGGGTATCGGTTGACCCGGTGCGAAAACAGGTAGATTGGTTGTCAGCCCGCGTACGCGCTCGTCTTCCAGAGAAATCAGAGTCACCCCTGCCCTATCTGCGTCATCACGGCTGAAGACTGCTGCGGTGCATGTGTCGCCGTTGGGCCAACGAAGATCGTAGCCAACGGCCGCCGTTTTGACAGTCGCACCAGCGGACTCCTGGCTGCGCAGGAAGCCGAGGGTCAGCCTCTCGGTCCAATATGGCATCTGGTGGGTTGCGATTTTCTTCGCTGCAGACGCGTCCAGTCTTTCCGTTGCACTGAGCAGTCTGGAACCTGCACGAGCCTCCTCGGCACGGCGACGAATGTCGTCGGCCAGGGCGGACGCCCGCCGCTCGGCATCCTCTGGCGCAACGATCGCCTGAGCAAACAACTCCTCGAAAGGAACGCCACCTTCCTCGGAATCGAGCACATCGGCAAGTTTGTCCACGCCAAACTCTTCGAGAATTCGTGCCAACTTCTGTTCAAGAACCTCGCGGACGCGAAGCTCGACGGTTCCCTCAAGCGCGAAGTTCATCGCGCGCACAATGTGCTTCTGTCCGATGCGGTCAACACGACCTATGCGTTGTTCGATCTTCATCGGATTCCACGGGAGATCGTAGTTCACGATCACGTGGCAGAACTGCAGGTTCAGGCCTTCGCCACCAGCGTCTGTGGAAAGGAGAATCTGGGCGTCACCCGCGAAGCGCCGCTGCGCTTGGCGCCGTTCTTCCAAATCCATACTGCCATTGAGTGACACGACGGTGAAGCCGCGATGCTCGAGAAAGTTGGCAAGCATCGCCTGCGTGGGTATGAATTCCGTGAAGATCAGCACCTTCAGCGTCGGATCGTTTTCCTCGCGCTGCTGCAGCTGAATGCGGTCGAGCAGCGCTTCAGCCTTGACGTCCGGCCCCTCGGCCTCGCAGCGCCGGGCTGCGGAGAGCAGAAGCTCCACCTCCTTGCGTTCGTCTTTGAGACCCTTCAGGCGGGTCCTCAGGATGGTGTCGAATTGCTGCTGGCCATCCAGCGACGACCAATCCTCGCCCACATCCTCGGGGAACAAGGAAAGCTGGCCTTGGGGCAACTCCAGCACCGTGAGTCTGCGCTCCAGCGCGGTGCGGATGGCGGCCGTGCTCGAAGTGATCAGCCGCTGCATAAGGATCATCAGAAATCCGACGGCGGTCTGCTTCTCCTTGATGGCACGGTTGTATCCGTCGCGGACATACTCAGTCACTGCATCGTAAAGCGCCCGCTGTTCCGTATGCGCACTCCCCCACTCAATCGGCACCAGCTGAGTGAAGCGTGGCTTGAATAGCGGGTTTTCGTTGGCGTCGATGGCGCGGCGTTTCTCGGTCCTGATGACGAAGGGGGCGACCGCTTCGCGTGTAATCGCGTCGTCTCCAGGAAGCGCGTCGGGATCAAGAAACCCAATCAACCTGCGGAAGGCATCCGACTTGCCTTGGTGTGGCGTGGCCGATAGGAGCAGGAGGTAAGGTGCCGCCTGTGAAAGCGCGTCTCCCAGTTTGAACCGGGCAACCTGCTCGGTACTACCGCCAAGGCGATGCGCTTCGTCGACAATAATTAAATCCCATCCCGCCGAAACAAGGTCTTCGAACCTTTCTCGGTTATAGCGGGCAATCTGATCCTGGCTCCAGCCGCGCCGCGTGTCCATGGGCTTCACCGAGTCGACCGTGCAGATGACCTGATGCTGCATTCGCCAGAGGTTTTCGTCCTCGCCGACGGCCCCGGCCTGGCGGAGTGCGGCGAAGGTACCGGGAAGGATGAGCCGGAAATCCTCGCCGAAGTGTGTCTTCATTTCCGACTGCCACTGCAGGACCAATCCTGCCGGGGCAACAACAAGAATCCTGCGAACAAGTCCTCGTATCTTCAGCTCACGCAAGATCAGCCCTGCCTCGATCGTCTTGCCAAGCCCGACTTCGTCGGCAAGCAAATAACGAATGCGATCGCCAGAGATTGCCCGCTGTAATGCGAGCAACTGGTGAGGCAGGGGAATGACCGTCCCTTCCAGTGGCGCGACGAGTTCGTCACGCTCCAGGGCATCGGCAATACGTGCAGCCGCGCTCACGTAGGATAGGCGCTGCAGCAGATGATGCTCACCCGCCTTTAGCGGGACAAGGCGCTTCTGGAGAACCCTAACCGCCGTACCCCGGCGCGGCAGCCAAACCAAGCATGTCGCCTGACCCCACAGCGTGTCGACATCGACAACGCGGCAAGGTTCGTCATGGTCAGTGCTGTGCCACCATTCGCCGGCTTGCATGCATACCCTCACTCATCACCGAGACGCATGCTCGCCACGTCGTAGTACATCAGCAGCTTCTCGTCCTCTTGCAGCACATTCTCTGGGAGCTTCGCTGCCACGCCGACAATGGTCTTGTAGTCCTGCGCCTCATACGCGGCCTTGAAACCGGCGCGTACCGCTTCGGTGCGGAACAGTTTCAGTTTGCGTTCCTTCGAAGCTTTGTACTGCTCGAATTCGCTGAGCAGCGACTTTTCACGAATTTTGTCCAGATCGACCTGTTTGCCCGGATCCGGAAAATACCAACGATCCGCCGCCTTGGTGATCAGGGCCGGATCGTCCTTCGTGAGATTGCGAAGCTCCTTGAAGTTCGTAGACAGGTACGAGTGAATTTGACTTGGAACAGGCCCGCTTCCGTCGTAGTAAATGCAGTTCTGACGAAGAATCTCTTTGAGCTCGACCGTTTTTTCGTGTTTCGCCCAGTTCTGGATTTCTCGCATAAACGCGGGTTGGAGATCCTGGAAGCTGCGTGGCTTTTGCTCCAGCTCACGCCGAACCCACTGAATCGCGCTCGCTTCGTCGGTGACAAACAAGCTCAGCTGTCGAAGTTCAGCAGCAGTGTTGCGCTTGCGGTCGTACTCGGCGACTTGCGTCGGCAAAAAATACATGCCGTCCCGCTCTGGATAGCGTTGGTTCAATCCAGTCAAAAACTCGGCAGTCGAGAGCGGAACGGATAGCTGGCGCTGAACATGAAATGCGACCATGCGATCATGGAGTACCTGCGCCGTGCGTTCGGCGATAACATCCGCAACTTTATCGACGCTAGAGAAGACAGGTACGTGGCCAAGGTGTTCGGTTACGAAGGCCCAAGCGCCTTCCCCCGACGATGTGCCCAACGCGAATCGCTCAGTCAAAGCCTTAGTAGGCTTGTACGCTGAGATAACCAGGTCCTGCTTGACCGCTGCACTGGTGACCTGCTTGAAGGAGAGCTGCTGCTTGTCTAGAGTGCGAACGTCGGCGACGACGAAACCCGCAGTGCCAAGCGCTTCTTGAATAGCTCGCCATACCGAATTGCGAGAATTGCTAAAAACGATGGTAATCCACCTACCTGGTTTTAATAATCGAAAGTATTCGCAAAAGCACTGCTTCATTAGGTCTTGATAGTCATTAACGCTCTTTTGGGATGCGGCATTGGCTTTTGAGCGATCCACAATTGCTTCCGGCTCAGAATCTGTGAATACGTGATGCCACGCCTCCACCAGAAAATTAAGTTCCGCGTACGGATAGTTGTCCCCAAATGGCGGATCGGTAAATATGTAGTCAACGGATTCACCTGGCAGCGCCAAATTGGCACACGTACCAGTTGAAACTACAGAGTAAGAGTCGAAAGCAAATTTACGGACAAACGCTTGCTTTGCGAGACGCGCAAGCTTGCCGTTCAAGATATACCAAGGGCTGACCTCAGAGATCTGTGAAGCGGCGTAGTAGGCACCTGTCAAAGCGCGGTTCACCTGCGAGAAGTGTGAGGGGCTATATCTGTTTAGTATTGACATACCCCAGATCGCCTGCTCGATGAAAAACAGTACCTGGTTACGGAGTCGAACGTCCGTCAGGATTGAAGCTTTGCGCCACAGTACGGCGAGAGCATGTGCCTGTCTGCTCAAGAAAAGATGGTGTGTCGCGGTTATTCCTCTTGAGCGAAGTCGAGGAATTTCCCACATATCATCAAACGGAAACGGCTTTGCCGGCATCTCTGCTGGCATTGGCAGAGATCGTATCTTTTCAATTAGAGAAAAATCTGCTGCATCAAGTTTCTTTTGAAAGCTATTTTTCCCTACTGAATAATTTAGGAATACCGCTTGAAATTTCGATTGCTGATGAGGTTGGCCAGTCACTGCGTCAATCGAGGACTCAAACACCCTTTGAAGCTTGTCCTTAGTGAGCGTGGCATTACAATGCGGACATGGGAACGAGTCTAAGGTCTTCTTAGATTCGACCTGAAGCGCTTCGTCCACGAAATTGAGTTCACCTGCGCACTCAGGGCATGTAAACACCTCGCTCCAAACCGTAAAATTAATCCGCCCCTTTGTTTTCCTGTCGGTGTGAAGCGTTTCGTACATCCAGCCGAGCTCTTTCTCAGTTTCGGAAAGAATGCGCTGCGCTGCTTTGGCGAATGCCATGTTGTCGAATGGCAAGGTGTAATTGGCCGAAATGAAGCTCGCGGCCGGACCTAAGTCGTTCAGAATTACCCGACGTGGCCCCCATTTAGGTTTCGACAATCCCTGCTGCGACCACTCCGCCTCAAGCTGTTTGCGGAACTCCACCGGAGCGGAACCGCACCATTGGGCTGCGACGCCAGTCATCCCTGATCCGGCAAACCCATCGAGTACGATGTCGCCGGGATCTGTGTAGTGAAGAATCGACGGGACGATCGCAAGGTGCGGCACCTTGGTGTGGTATCCATGCGCTTTATAAAGCGAGTCCGTCTTCCCAACGCTTGTGTCGACGGCGAAAGGGTCACGCTCATAGCGCTCCTTAGGATCGTAGGGTTTTCCGTAAACACGCACGAAATCGGCGAGAAAAGGATTCGGACAGGCCGTGTACCAAGGTGGGTCCGACATCCGGATGATGTCTTCATCGGCTCCCTTCGGAAATCCTGGTGTCTTACGGAATTCAGGGTCGGCGAGCTTCTCGCGCAGCTTCTGGAAAAAGTGGGTGCGTCGCTCGTCTTCGCTATCAAACGTCAGGCCAAGGCATTCGATCTTGCCCTTTTCCAAGATTTCTTGTTCGACGGACTTCTCGACAAGGCGAAGCTGTCCGCCCCCTTCAATGAAGAGTTCACCGATATTGTCTGATTTGCGCTTTCGAGCCACGTCCGTTGTCCTCACTCAATCAGGATGCGGACCTTGGTCGCATCCTTGCCCTTGGTCAGGTTGGCGACATAGCGGTCGAAGCGCTCACGCAGATCGGTTACGGTACAAGGCAACCCCCCGTCCGAAAGTGCTGTTTGAAGATCGCCACTGCCGAACGTTACCGGCTGTAAGCCGCTCAGAACCTCCTGCAACGCTTTCACGAAAGCCGGGCTGACCGGATCGGGAAGTTCTTTGCTTTTCAGGAGCGCTTGCAGCTCACGCTTACCAGTGGCATCACTGATCAACTTGATATTGCCCGACACGGTGGGATCTTCAAGGTTGGTACGCAGGGTCTCCGTCCATCCCCGAACAAGAGAGTCCAGTACCTCGTCGAGATCGGTCAGCGTCTTCTTCGCGGCTGGGCCACCTGCGGGTTCCTCTGCTGGCCGGAAACCGCAATGCGGACACATGGGATCGCTTTCCAGGTCCGGACGGCCAAGTTGAAAGCAAGTCTTCAGCGAAAACAGTTTGTTCTCGAAATCGCGCAGTTGCGGCGTCGGCATCATTTCGACCCCGGCAATCTTCTGCAGCTGGGCCAGACGCGGGTCCTTGGCGAGACTGGCCTTTCGTTTGTCGTCGTTCGCACCGAGGCGGGCGCGCTCATGGCCGGCCAGATAGGCGTCCTGGTACTTGGCCTTCAGATCGGCCAAGGTCTGGGTCAGAAGCCGTTTGAAATCGGCCCCGGACCGTTGTTTGGGGCTGGCGATCTTGCCCATGAGATCAGCGCGCGCCGTGCGGACTGTGTCCTGCCATGGATGACTGGCATCGAGGAGCGCCTCGGCCTTGCCAAGGTATGACGTCAGCGGATTGGTTTGCTGAAGCAGTCCGGCCAGTTCGTCGACTTCCCGGGAGAGGTCGATCGCCGGTTTTTGCCCAAGCACCGCGGCGGAGTCGTGCGGAAAGTTCTTCAACTTGCCAGCCGTATTGAAAGGCTGAAGCGATTCGAGGAACGCTTTGAGGCTGCCGAGTCGATCCTTCCAGTCCTTCTGCTCCTGCTCCGAAAGAACAGGACGACCCCAGAAAATCAACTCAGGAATTCGCGCCTGTGCGGCGACAACCTTGCCAAGCAGCTCGCTCGCCCGCTGCTGAATCTTGGCCACCCCGTCGTCGCGATTTGCCGGGTTAACGATGAGCCCCTTGGGCACGTCCAGCAGGTCGCACAAGTCCTGGAGCGGGCCGAGCGGCAGATCGCGCGGGCGATCGATATGCTTGAACTCGGTGATCTCAACAATCCCGATCTTGGCGAACTGGTCGATGCCAGCGGCGTCGATCTTCTTTCCAGCAAGACTGAGGACAATGTCTCCGCTGTGAACCAGGGCAGCGAGTACGACGCTGAGAAACTCGGGCTCAATGCGAAACTTGGTCCAGTAGTCGACACCGGCCTCGGATGCAACCAACTCGGATCGATTGAGCACCTGGCCCTGGCTTTTCTGGCTCAGGGCATCGAGCACGTGCTTGCCATAGCGGGAATCACGCGGCTTGAGCGTTTCACCTTCCAGCAGTTCTAACGCATCCAGAATTGCCGTGCCCTGCTTGCTCTTCACACCACCGGCAATCCATCGCAATGCCTCTTGCGCAGACTGATCACGATTCTGCCGTGTGACCAGCACGCTGAAGATCGGGTATTCCGGACTTCTATCGGCAAAATGTGGCGCCAACAGCGCCGAGCCGGCGGTATTGACGTAATCCTTGACCGTCGCGTTCGGCGGCAGCTTGCCGCGAACCACTTCCAGCAAGGTCTTCGAACGCCCCTGATGTACGACCTCGACGGCCGTCGGCATGTGCTCCCGGAGCCAAGACGTGAGGGTCCGAAGATGGTCGCCAGCCTTATCCTCGTAGATCTTCTTGTTACTGCCGGATGCGGCTGCGGCCTGTTCGCGCGCGCCTGCATAGAGTCGCAACGTGCGATCGAAGGTATCGTCCCGATCCTTCAGCTTGAAAAAGACCTCGTCGGCCTTCTTCTCGTCCTTAAAGTACGGTGCATCGAACGGTTGAAGGAAATACAGATAGAAGTCACGCGTCGGCTGCGCGGTCGAGCGCTCGTTTGGAGCGCCGAAGAAGAGGTAACCGCTCCGGCCAGCGCGGCGTTCGCGCCACTCGGTCTCGTGTTCCCAAATGCGATATCCCGCAACGTAGGGCGGAGCATCCGGATCTTCGAGAACGACACGCCGCAAAGCGTCAAAATAGTATCTATCCAGCTGCGCATCGCTGAGGGTCTCAGCACGTTTCTCGATGAGGGAGTCGAAATCGACATCCTTCTTCAGGTCGAGAAAATACTGCCCATTTTCCTTATTGAAACTCAGGAACTGGCCGCTCACCGTGCGCAGGACCTCTTTCAACACCGTCTCGACGAGTGTTCGAAGAAACGCTGCCTCCTTCTCAGGCACCGGAAGCATGAGGCACAAATCGTCTCTCAACTCCTCCGCCGTCGCCCCGAGCGGGGCATAGATGTCCGCAGTCGTCAGGCGGTGAACTGACAGCGCATGCACGATTCGAATCGCGGCGGGCTTGTACTGCGGACGCGTGAAAGCTTGATGGATGCGCGCGTCGAGGACAGCGCTGCGATCGATGACTTCCTTGATGGCGGGGTCGGACCGGAACGAAGGATTGTCCCGCAGCACGCCCCAATAGGAGTCATAGGCAATCAAGCCGGTGTCGTTCGCCGGAACGTCGAGATCGATGATGCGGCGAATTGCAGTGCTGAGCGTCTTCAGTACCTCACGCTTCTCAGCGACAAAGACACGCTCGAACGTATCGAGATATGCCGGATGGACAGGAAAGAGCCGCACGAACTCCTCCATCCTTTCGTTCATCGAGCCATAGAGGGGTGCGAACTGCTTCAGGTGCTCACGGATTAACGCCTGCTGCTTGGCGTTCTTCTTCAAGAGGCGCTCTGCAACGACAAATGCGACATCATCGCGTGCAATACGAACCTGTTCGAATCGGTCCTTCACACGACGTAATGTGTCGGCAACGAATTGAAAGCGCGGATTGTCAAACAGGCTCTCCTGCACACCGGCAATGAAGCGGAATCTGGTTCCCTTGCAGACCTCGCCAAGCTCACGCAGGAAAGACAGGTCTAGGCTTAATGCCTGGTCGGCACGCGAACGCAGGTAGTCGAGAAGTTCGTCCACAACCAGTATCAGGCCGCGATCCGGATTGACTGCCTGAAACGCCGCCATCATTTCCTGGAAAGCAGACTTGTTCTCGTGGCGATCGTCAGTTGAGGGGAATGCATAGGTAACGCCAAGGCGCGTCAGTCCGTCTTCCAGGACCGAACAAATGATGTCGCGGAGCGACATCGTGGTTGAGCCGATCTCGGCTCGGATGACGCGAAACCGGCCGGATATATCGGCAGCTCGTTCGGCAACCTTGGCGCTGGTCAAACATGATGCGAGGTCCGCGTGCTCGGCCACTGCGGAAATGACGGCCATCAGGTGAGATTTACCCGTTCCGTAATTTCCGACGACGAGAATGCCTTTGTTGTCTGCGGGCTTGCTGAACTGCAGTTGAGGAAACACAAGCTCGCCGAGCAGTTCGGCCATGCGGTCGGAAATGACGAATGTCTCAACTAGCCGCCGTGCATCCTTGGCAGAGTCCGCCTCCCGGAGTTGGACAACAGACTCAATCGCCTCAAACTGGATAAGTTCGGAGTATTTCATTTTTGTTCCTCCACGGGCGATCCCGCCTCGGTTTGATTGGCCTCAGCGGATTGCACGATGACTGCTTGCGGTGTTTGATACCGCCGTGCTTCCGGATGGCCGGGCTCGGCATAGGTCAGCGACGCGCCATCGAAATTCCCCGGCCATGCAGCGACGATCGCACGGTTCCGAGAAAGGGATTGGAGAAGCCGTAGCGGGTCCTGCGCCAGTTCCTCTGCAAAAAGCAATTCGATGTTGTCGAGGAGAACCACTTCTGAGTTTTCTTCGCGGATCAAGTCATCAAGAATCGCTGCAACGCGGGCGGCGCGCTGGCGGTGCGTCAAGTCGAGAAGACTTTGCGATAGACGAAGATTGACGTTTAGCCGTGGCCAATTGTGGCGCTTGGCAAGGTCGATCAGTGCAGCAGTCTTCCCGGTGCGGGCAGGCCCTACAGCCAGAACAAGTCTGTAATAGGCATCCCGCGTCCTCGGCAGCATGTCTTCGATCTGGGGAGATAGGGATGACGGCACCTAGCGCACTCCCTCGTTGCGGGAGGCAGCCTGACGTTCCCGTCCCGGCGCCAACGCGGAACTATCTATCGATGCAAGCACCTGATGGTTCGCGAGTGCCAATTGGAATTCAGTCTCGCTCAAGCAGTGGTCCTGGGAGCAATCGACTCCCCACCGACGCAACGCGTAGCCCGCCACGGCCGCGCGGCACTTGACCAATAGTGCCCCCGACCTCATTCCGTAGTCGGCCTCCACCGCGCCCTTGTGTTTGAGATTCGGATGAGGGATTAACTTGAGTTCCACAGTGCGGTTCCACTGCTCGTCCGCCTCTCCTCGCTCGTGGCGCGCCGCATCACCCGCGTCAATCACGACGGCCTTCGATAGACGCGTGATAACGAAGTCGGAAAACCGGCTGTTGTTACGGTCATAGGCGCGCACGTGCCAGCGCTGGCCGTTATCGACCAAGGCGTGGGGCACGATCTGTCTGCGCGTGTTCCCGCTGCTCAACGACACGTACGTCACCTCCAAAATCTGCCTGCGATAGATCGCCCGCGTTACCACCGCCAACTCACCGAGCCGCGGCTGGCTCAGGCTCTCGACGGCGGCTGTCGGCAGCCCTTGCGGATGCGGCAAGCCGTCTCCCAAACCCGACCGCAGCCAGTACATCACCCGCTCCGGCGTCCGGCCAAATATCAGCTTGAACTTCTCCCCCGGCAGGTACGTCTTGGCCTGAAAGTCATAGGCCAGATTTCCCGGCGCGAGCTCCTTGTAAAGCGCCAAATCCCGGCTGGCCTGGATCGAGGCCCGTGAAAACCGCTTGGCAACGTCCGCCCTTCTCAGCTCGCCAAGAAAATAGAGCCTGGCCTCGATAAACGAGAGCCTCTCGACCTGAGACGGGGGTACGTCTTTCAACTTCGCCGGCATCGGGTTCAACCTAGACATCTGCACAGAGCATCCGCTCTCGGGGCACAAGATCCTCCAACCGTATCGTCATGATAACAATTCTGCTACGATTAAGCGACCATGCGCCCCCCAGCTGCGCGGCCTCCGATTGGGATGGCTTGGGACGGGGTGGTTCAGGGAGGAAAGCTATTGAAAAAGATTGTCCTGATTTCGTGCGTGAGCAAGAAACTCCCACACCCGGCAAACGCCCAGGATCTCTACGTCAGCCCCCTCTTCCGGTTGAACCTTCAATACGCCCGAAAGCTTCAGCCCGACGCGATCTACATCCTGTCGGCCAAGTACGGCTTGCTCGACTTGAATACCGAAGTCGAGCCGTACAACCTCACCCTGAACGATATGGCCACCCGCCAGGTGCAAGCCTGGGCGGAACAGGTGCTGGAACAAATCAAACAGCGCGCCGACCTGAGCAGGGACCACTTCGTGTTCCTGGCGGGCCTGAAATACCGGCAATTTCTCGTCCCGCGGCTTGCCTCCTACGAGGTACCCATGGAGGGCCTGACCATCGGCAGGCAACTGCAATTCCTGAGCGAGCGGGTCCATGAGTGACTTGTGCGCCAGATTGCACCGCGAATTCCAGCAGTACCCCGTATTCAGTTTCCCGTTCGAGGATTCCGCAATACCGCTGAACGGAATCTACGTGCTGTATGAGGCGGGCGAGACAGCCCATGGCGCGAATCGAATTGTCCGCGTCGGTACCCACACGGGGAAGAATCAACTCCGGTCCAGGCTGAAGCAGCACTTCGTCAATGAACAGAAGGACCGCAGCATCTTTCGAAAGAACATCGGCCGCGCATTGCTGAATCGCGACAAAGACCCGTTCCTCACCCAATGGGAGATTGACTTAACCA
Source organism: Hyphomicrobium sp. (assembly GCF_019744875.1). Taxonomy (GTDB): domain Bacteria; phylum Pseudomonadota; class Alphaproteobacteria; order Rhizobiales; family Hyphomicrobiaceae; genus Hyphomicrobium_C. Next base: position 13,930 of record NZ_JAIETU010000016.1, read on the forward strand.
CGAGCGAAGCCAAGAGAACGCATGGGCCGGCGATCGACCGAGCCAAGCAGTCTGCGGTCGAGCACATGGTTACCGGTGTCATACAGAAGCGCTTTCACTTCGCGGTATTCCGCCTGGACGAGAAAGACAAGCGCCTCGAACTCGAAGCCAGGATGATCGCTACGATTTCACGGTGCGAACACTGTGGCCCTTC
>NZ_JAIETU010000010.1 GCF_019744875.1 Hyphomicrobium sp.
TCGGGGTCGCATCCCCGCCATGCGGGGCCCCTGCTCCGCCCTCCGGAGCGTTACTCCCACTCAATAATGACCGGCTTCGATAAGCCGTTGATCGGCTTGGAAGCAGTACTCCAAAACGATATTTCTGCCGACATATTCACCGTCATTTTGACAAGCATCCCCTCTCGCGGCTTTCACTATCTATCTACATGTATCGAGAACAATCGGCACTTCCACAATCGCCCGCTGTCGAGATGTATCGACATCTATCGGTTCTCGCTTCGCGCTTTGACATAGTAGACAGGCCATATCCTCGGATGAATCATCGGCAAAAAAATACCGGCACCAAATCATCTAACACCTTGGCGCACGGAACATTTTCGCCAGTAAATTTATCGTCACGTGAGCGATCCAAAGTTACTAACGCCCCGCCTTTGCCAAAATACTAGCAAGGCTACCTGCTTCTCGTGTCGCGAAACCACTCTATGCGACAACCTCAAGGCCGCGTTTTTGCACGAGGTGAAGCAATTTCAGCGCAGTTCCCGTGGGGCGCTTCTGTCCAATCTCCCATTTCTGGACCGTCGAAACACTGGTATTCAGCAATGCCGCGAATACCGCCTGGCTGACACGAGACTGTTCCCGGATCTTCCTGATCTTGCTAGGCGAGAGTGGCTCAACCGGGGGAAGACACATGCGATCGAACTCTCGCAACGTGACTTGATCCATCACGCCCGCAGCGTGAAGACCTTTCGCGGTCTCATGGACTGCCTCAAGAATTGGCGATTTCGTCTTACGCATCGCAATCAACCTCCATCAATTCGCCCGCATGTTTCGCGGTCATCAACGCCGGCGCCGATAACGACAACAGATGCGAGGCCAACCTTTTCAGAGACTCTTCCTCATCCTTGTCGATATTGCTCCGGACATTCTTCGGAAATCCGAAGACAAAAAACCACTTGTTGCCCTTGTTCGTTGCCACGAGAGTGCGATAGCCACCGCTCTTACCTTGTCCCGGCCGCGCAATTCGTTTTTTCAACAAACCTCCGCCAAGGTCCGCTTCATAGAGACCGGACTGCATTTCACTTACCGCCTTGCAGAGGACACGTCCGCCCAAGTCCTGCTTTCGAGCCCAGCGCTCGAACCAACGAGTCATGTAGATCGTCACTCATACTCCTTCGCCTGCTATTTATAGCACTGAGTGCTATAAATAGCAAGTCGACATCAATTGCTGGACGTCATCTGCGAGTTCAATACCTAGGCGACTGGAAGGCCGAATTCCTGCTCCACTTGACTAGCCACGGAATAGCCATGGTCCGCAAGGCGATCGAACTCGGAGAAATTGAGTCGCCGCAGTGTTGTCGGAAACGATGAGGCGAATAACGCCAAGTCGGAGGACGCGGCAGAGCCGAACGGTATGCCAATATAAAAAAACGCGCCACGTCCGGAGCCCTTCTGCAGATAGCTGGAGAACGTCCGGACACGCAAAGCGTGTGCTTGATCGGACATGATGTCCGCGACCCTCTTGAGACGGAACGGACTTAAGGCAAAGTAAGAGAATCCCGTCCGGAGCGGTGCACCGGCATCTGAAACCAGAATCGCGATAGCAGGATGCTTTGATACGCCTCTGCCCGAATCAAAGAAGGGTTCAAGCCCCAAATTGTCGTACACACCGCCATCGTAAAGGTGCAACGACTTGTGGCCGATATCCACCCGTTCCTCGCTGCCTGCGGGAGCATCCCAAGCTCTACGCCGCCACTCAAAATGCGTAGCATCGAGTTTCAGCGGACCAAAGCCTCCCGGGAAAGCTGCCGAAACCGCCATCGCGCTTGCCAGCGGGAAGTTGCCTGGAGAGGCATACCCGAGCGTGTAGTCCCCCATGTCAGTCCGCTTAAACCGAAATCTCTTCCCACTCTCGGCAGTCGTTCCATTGATTGACCACTCGGGAATATCAGGGAGTTCGGCGAGTCGAGCAGAAACGCCCCACTCTCGCTGCAATGCCATGGATAGCAGATTTGCCCTCGACAACAAAAATCGAAGGTTGCTTGGCCATAGTAACTGCCTGACTGCTCCCCACTGAAGGCTGCGGCTAGTCAGTTTGGTTCGCAGTTGGGGGTAGATCGTAGAAGCGAAGCTATCGGAGGACGGCCAACGAAGCCCACCTTCCTGAAGCAGCAGACCAACCAGAAGACTACCGCCAGAAACTGTCGAGATTCTCTCCACCCGCTCTAGTAGACGACGCTCTGCGAGCAGCCGTAATACACCGAGGTGAAACGCCATTGCGCGTATCCCGCCGCCCGAAAGCGCCAATGCAATTGCTGCACCTCGGGCCGCATCTGTCATTTCAAAGTACCCTGAATGACCTGAATATCCCCCTCGCCAACAATCAGCTGAATCGCAGGCAGACCATCAAGCGACATGCCCATTGCGAGGTGCAAGATTTGCATAAGATCATCACGGCTTGGCGCCGCCGAATGACCGCGCGGGTGACTATGCCACTCGCCGATATAACCCACTACGCCAGCCGTGCGTCTTGACGCCTCCAACACTGCATCTGCAAGCCCTTGGACACCCCTTTCGAAGAAGCCAGGGCCGGCGCTGCTATCAGGTGGAGCGGGCAGTCCGCAAACGATTACGGCGGCCTTGATATTAAAGTCGTAGTATCCAAGCAAAACGCCTCCCGTTTCCTTGGGGAGGCAATCGCGTCGCAACTGTCGAAGTTGCAACTGCGCACCTTCATCTATGAATAGATCAAGGTCATCAAAAGCAAAGCGCTGCTCCGGGTATATCTGCACGTCATGGGCATCGACGCGTCCATTAACGTGGTCGCGTTGCCAAACCCGAATTGATGCGGTAGATCGTCCGAAAGCACTGCGAACTTGCTCTTCCAAGGTGCATGCATGCGCCAAGATCTTTGAATATGGCATTACAAGCGAGATATCACGACAGCTCGCGCCACTCCAGAACGAACTCAGATTGCCAGCCAAATGCATTCGCCCCCATTCCTCCTGGATGACCGCGCGGTAGTATTGCGCTTCGAGAGTTCTCAAACGCAGCGCCCGCGATTCGTCTTCAGCAAGAAGTACTGACGCGTTTCCATTCGGTAGGACAAAGACGGACATGTGACGCGCCGCTGTGTCACTCCGGCTTGCCATCCTGGGATATTCGAGCGTGGTAGAAGCATCAACGACCAGCTTCGCCTCGGCAATTGCGGAGGCAATCTGGGCATTGCCGGGATCGCTTGCGTCGCCCCATATCGGTGTTATGCGGGTCGCACCTTGCATCACGGCATCGTGCAATTGAGCAATTGCGGCGACCTTTGTCACGCCAACATGCTGTGAATAGGCGTGATGACGAGAGAGGTTATGGGGTTTCACGTGGTCGTTATCGATCACCGTCCAATTTCCCCACCCACTTCGCCCCCAAAGATTAAGCATCGCACTACCAAGTGAACCGCCCCCGACCACCACACCAACTGGTCCGATGTCGGCGATTCCGGATTGGTGTCTTGCAGATGCCGCATCATTCCGACGCCGAACATCCATCGGAAAAATTTGCTCCGAACGCCAGGCGGTCGCTGTTGTGTCACCGTTAAGCAAGGGCACCTTGAAATATCGTTGCTCATGCTTATGCAGCAATCCCATCTCGACACCAAGCTTCACAGTACCCACGGGAATCAGAAATGCTCTGTTCGACACGCCCTCGGGAGTTCCGCCCGCCACTCGCGCAATCGGAATGCGCAGGAGAATCACCGTAAAGGCGTCATCCGCCGATTCCGCCACTCCCTGCGCACCGACACGACTACCCAGCGCCGTATGTAACAACGGTACGATATCAATACCGCGCCCGGCCATCAGCTCAGCGAGTTGCCCCAGTGTTTGTGGATCGCGCTCCACGAAACCATGCACGATCGGAGGAAGCTCCAGGGTTATATGGGATAGCAAGTGGCCATTGGGATGTTCATTCTGGTGCACGGATTCGACGAAGCATGTAAACCCGTGATCCGGCCGCGATTCGCCCCGGTGTATTACGAAACGCCTTGTTGTGTCCCTTTGCAGATCCTCGAAATTCCAAGGCAGCACAAGCTCGTATTTCGTTGCGAAAAACAAATTCTCCACAGGCTGGTCAGCCGGATGCAGTTCGCCCCTGGCGCTCTTTTCAAGCCACCACTGAATACGGCGAAGAAAGCCCTGCGGGGTCCACGTGCGCAGAACCGCGGCCGGCTGCTCAAAATATAAGCAGAGACTTGCGGCTTCGCCCGGAACACCCTGATTTTGATGCATCAGGACAGGGAAGGACTTTCGAAGTGCGCGAACCTCGACCAATTGCGCCGGGTTCGACGGCACGCAAAGCGCCAAGCGCTCGCGATACGCTATGCCATACGGGTTTTTCGGAGGAACACCATCAACCTCGACGTCGACCACGACACACTCGTATTTCGGTGCTTCTGGTGGGCCGTGCCTAAGCAAACGTACGATTGAGTAGTCGCGTTGATGCGTAACGGCTTCGCAAAGCGTGCGCGCCCTAGCAATAGTCAGAGCATTGACGTCACCGACCTCAACAACATCGATGAACTCATGGAAATCTTCCGCCATCATCCTGCGCGAGGCGGCCTTGAAAGCACGATCGCCGGCGCCCCGAGAGACCCCGATCGTTGCCAAGTCATTCCGCCTGCCCCCACTTCAAACACAAGCGGCTCGGGACGATTCGCGTTAGGCTCTTCCATCGTCACGATGAATTTCCGTCCTCCCACATCTCTGAGGGCGCGCTCATATGCTTTGCGCGCCTGAATGTGAGGTGGCTGCACCTCTGAATACGAGTCCTTCGCGTCGGGGATAGGCTTGCTGCTGCTCACGATATAGGCATCCCGCTTGCCTTGCAGCAAGAGCTCTTTAACAAGAGATTTCGGAACAGTTTCCCTATCACCCTTCTCGTCGCTCAAAGCCAGGTAGCTGCAGTGATGCGGGATGTTGTACAGATCCCAGGAAAGCCGGTCGTCGTTCTTGTGATATCGAGTCGTGCTGACGATATCTTCCAGGTCTTCCCATTTGGCGTCCCCGACGGCGAGGTAGTCATAGTGCGCACTGCCGATGCGAAAGCGTACGTTGAATACCAGGGCAGCGCTGTTGCGAATAATGTCGCCTTCGTCACAATGCTTGATGAAGGGCGAGTGACAGAAAAATTCCACCCCGTCCCGATCGAGGGAAAACCCGGGAACCAAACTGCCCGCGTCAATAAACAAGTGGTCGCGAGCACTGACAGCCTCACCCCGTTCCTTCAGCTTGGGCTCCAGCCAATCCATCAACGCCTGCGGTTTGGAAAAAACGAGAATATCCTTCCCTTCGAGTAGACGGTGGCGGGCTTCCTGGCGGAGAAGAACAAATTCCTCCTGCTGCTCATCATTACCTGCCTCTTCAAGAAGCATGGCAGCCGGGACCCACAACTCTCGGATCTTTATACGCCCGTTGCCCTGGTATTTGGCGGCGTGTTTGAGCTCGAAGAACGACGTGCTGCCTTGAATGTGGTCAAGATCCGCGTGGGTAAATCCGACGACATCGAAGTAGTCGCGTTTGGCTTTGGCCAACTCCTCCTTCAATCGCGCCTTGAGATCAATCTCCGGCGAGTCGGAACCTTCGCCCTTCTCGCGATGACAGAAGTCAAGCAGAACACGGCGGCCACCAGACAAGGCGATTTGCGTGGTGTCGCCGTTGCCGACCGGATAGAAAGTAATCATGTGGGATTCGGGCACGTCAAACTCCCTCGCAAGTGGGTTGTCGCAAGATGTCTATGTCGTCGGCGCTGGCCTAATCAGCCTTTGGGCGGATTCGGGTCATGACCGTGGCTGTCGCTGCTACTGATTTTTCCGTCCAGGTTGTGGATCCTCAGCTCTGTCTGTTGTGACCTGCTGACAGCCCTTCCCTGTTCGATTGCCTCACGCTTCGTGCTGTGGTGGCTGGTGGCGCGCTCGGCCCCTCCCCGCTTCACGTTCCACCCACCGCTGGGATCAGGTACTACATGATGAGTTTCGGGTCCCTTCTTCGCTGCCATTTTGGGCCTCGCTTTCCTGATAATGGTAGAAAAAGTATGTCTTTCCCAAACATCCTAGCACCCGCCACTTCCGCTAGTCAAGTATTTGTTGTATTGTCTTCCCGAACCCGCCGAACACTCAAAAGGAAGCTCTGCATGGCTACACCGCTAGGCGAGAAGATTCGCCAGCTACGGAAGGAAAAGGGACTGACCCTAGAAAAGCTCGCCGAACTCACAGAATCGAGCAAGAGCTATATCTGGGAGTTGGAGAACAAGAACATGCCGCGGCCGTCCGCGGAAAAGATCGGGCGAATCGCCGCAACCTTAGGGGTGACCCCCGAATTCTTACTGGACACCGCCGAAGAAAACCCGACGCAAAGCGTCGTCGACGAAGCGTTCTACCGCAAGTATCGAAAGCTTGATCCCGAGGTCAAGGCAAAAATCAGATCCATCGTCGATGTCTGGGAAAAGGACTAAATGACCGAGACGCTGTCCCCGCAGCGATGGGCGATCGAAATATCCCAAGTCCTCAACACCGTACTGGGCTCGGAACACTTTCCGATCAATGTCACGGAAGTCGCCCGTGAATATTCGCGCCAGCGCTTTCCGGAAGATCCGATAACGTTGGTTGCCGGCGACGTCTTACCCAAATTCGATGGTGCACTCGTGCGCTCCCCGTCGGGGAAAAACGGCTGGGGCATTATCTACAACAACGCGATCCGTTCACGAGGCCGAATCAATTTCACGCTCGCTCATGAATTCGGGCACTACCTGCTTCACCGGAGAGCCTACCCGACCGGACTGCAGTGTGGTGAGCAAGACGTGGTTCGTTGGGATTCCCAGTACGGTCAAATTGAATATCAGGCGAATGTCTTCGCGTCATACCTGTTGATGCCGCTTGACGACTTCAGACGACAGATTGCCCCCAAGGACGAAGTCGATCTGGAAATGCTTGGCCATTGCGCGTCGCGATATGACGTATCCCTGATCGCCGCGACACTCAAATGGATTGAGTACACGGAGCGTCGTGCTGTGCTCGTCGTCTCGCGCGATGGTTACATACTCTGGGCGCGTTCTAGCGGACCGGCATTGCGATCGGGCGCATTTTTTCGAACATCTGGACCTCCGATATCCGTACCGGCTGCATCGCAACCTGGAACCGGGCGAACGACCGCAGGATGGATCGAACACGCGGCCGGTACATGGTTTAGTGAAGAAGCATGCAAGGAAACCGCAGTGCAATCGGAGCAGTACGACTTCACCATCTCGCTTCTTCTGTTGCCGAACGAGGGGCCAGCATCACGATTTCAGCAGCACGACGACCACGACGATGAGCCGCGTGATGAGTTGCTGGATCGCATTCGCGTCAATCACGGACTGAGCTAGGACGTACTCGTCTTGGTTGAAAACTCCGAGTAGGTAGAAAACGAGTTCTGCCCTTTGCCCGTATTCCACCTGCCAATAATGGTCTTGAGAATCCGCTGTTGCAGGTAGTCGCAAAGCTCCTCGAATTTTTCTGATGGAAGCAATTTCCAGGACGCCCCATATCGCCTTTCGATGTTCACCGAAATGGCGCCGTAGCTGAATTTCGTCGATCGCGACTTGTTCTCCCTCGCAAACTGGTTATATCGATTTATGAGGTACTGCACATAACGGCTCTGTCCCTGATCCGATCCAATGGTTCCCGGGGGTGCATTAACGGCAACGTGATTCCGCGCAGACTTAATATTGACCGTCCGTGCCTGGATAGCACCTGGGCTGTTTATTGCAATATTGCCGGTGTTATCGCTAATATCGATTTGTTGCAGACCGTTGAGCAGAATTTTCGCGAAGACGCTGTCGGCTGGCTGCTCCGGCCGGCCCGCTACGTTTTGGTGGATCTCCTTAATATCCCGCAGAACGTCTGCGGAGTAGCTATCAATTTGTGAATCGACCACCTTGTGGTGCGCGCGACACAGCAGGATGAGGTTGTCGAAATCATTTCGCTCTGCGTCGGACTGGGATTCGTCGAAGCGCGGACCGCCCGAGTTTCGAGCGTGGATGTGGCAAATCTCGCCAGTTACCGTACCGCCACTCTCGATAATTGGGAGTTGGCATCCCGGGAATGCACAAATGTTTCCCGAAAGGGCAAACAGTCGCTTGATTGTCGTTGTCGTTGGCTGCCCCAACTTTTTCTCCGTCGCCCCGTAAGGAACCTGTCCTAGTTTTCCGTCCAGGCGGCCTGCAATGATTCCTGCTCAACGGCGACCCTGTTTTCAGTAACCCATTGACTAGCTGCATCCCATCCTCGGCGCGCACATATTTTCTCGATCACCGATATCTCCACATCCGTGAGGGCACGGCGAACCGTAACAGTATCGGAGCCAATTGCCCCCGGAGTCATGCCATGCAGTTCGAGGTGCCGCTCCGCGTCATCAACACAGCCTGCTAGATGGTCTGCAATTCGAAATCCGCCCGCGTCAATATCGCCCCAATGAAAGACACGGGCATCAATCGGAAGCGACAACAGCAGGAGTCTGTAAACTCGTTTCCACGAGGGACTCGGCATGCCGCCGGTGTAGAGCAGAATCGTGCCCGGCGCTTCGTGGCGCCTCGCGACCATTTCATGAAATGTCGTGAGATTCTCGACGGTCAGAAGTGCGACGACCGCAGACGCACAAGAAAATCCAGCTATTGCCGAAGGCGGAAAGCCCAGGTATGCAGAATCCACCGCAATATTGCGGCCATCAATGGCCACCTGAATCGCACCAGCGATGAGCAAGGTTGGCGGAAACTTTACGAGCCCGATCTCGTTAAAGACGTCTTCCGGATCGCGTGCCGGAGCAGCGACATCGCCTTGCACCAAAACATCGATGATCGCGGCCAATTGCTCAATTCGTTTACTGTCGCCGGTTAACCGAGCGCTCAACCGTCGGACCGGCACATCAGCAGCGACCTGCAGCCGGCAGTGTGCGACAACCTTTACCGCATCATCCCAAGCCCCGACATCTTCAGGGCCGGTGCCGCGCACTTTTGCGCCGCTGCCCCAATGCTCGATTACCTTTGCCAGCACCGGGTACTCTGCGTTCCAGCGTGCGAACCGATCTGCCGCACGAGAAACAGCCTCCCACCTCGGGACAACGCCCAAGAAACGGGCAAGCGCCCCCCTGTCCGCCAACCCGATTCTCTGGACCTGATTCTTCTCTCCCGCGCGACGATCCCACTCGATGGTAATCGCCCCTTCACGTTCGGCGAGCAATAGCTCCCCGTGACATGACTCCTTCTCCGCGTGCGTCTCAATCCTCGCATAGGCGGGCATTGATTCGCGCGAGAACCGCAAAGCAACCTTGCGCTCTCCTCCCTCCCGACCATAGGCGTTCTCGGCCCTACGCAAGAGCTTTTGCAGCGCCTCGTTCGCAACGGAACTCATGCAGCACTGCCAAACTTCTCGGCCATTGTCGCGACCAGTTGCGGATTGCGACTGGGCATGTCGGTTTCCAGGAGGCGTCTGGCGTCTTCTTTGACGATCACCTCGGTGGCAAACACATCCGAACCAAACCGATCGAGGTCGTAGTAGGAATCGAGAACCGGTATTAGCTTTCCGACGTCTGCATCGGGCGCAGCCATCACCAGTTGAAGTCCCAGTGAACGCAGGAACTGCGCCGTAACGTACGCATTCTGTGCATCAAATCCGTGAAAAGCCTCATCAATGATCATGACGGCGGCACCTTCATGCGCATCCCCTGCCTTCAGGCGATATGCATTCGCGAGGGATGCACCGGCGATGACGTAAAACGGCACAAGATGTTCACCGTTCGATCCGACCCCAAGCCGCTTGCTTAGTGAATCCACCTTCTTGTCGCCGACCCGGATCTCCAAGTCAAAATTGAATAAGAGCCGATAGTCCTCAAGCGGATTGTTCGCCTTATCCAATCCGGTCTCGCAGGCTTCGAGGAACGCAACCAGTTTTTTCTGTACATCATCTGCCGCTTCAAACAGCGGCGAAGACCCCGTTTCAAGAAACGCACTGCTCTGGATCAGGTCATAGAGCGGTTTGTGAGCCAGTGCCGGAGTAGCGACAAACCTGTATTTTTCGCCGCCCGTAAACTCCGGACAAGAACGGAGAATCCGGTTCAGATCATCAATGTCGTGCTCTACTCGCTTGATCGCTTCGCGCATGCGGTAGGCCACGTCAGCCCGGAAGGATTGATTGGCGGCTTCACGCGCCTGCGACGCCTCCTGTTCGTACTGGACCAGTGTGGAAGCCGTAAGCTTTCCAATGTGCGACTTGACCCAGGCAGCAGCCTTCCGCCAGTCGCTGCGCTCCTCCACCAGGCTGATCGACATTTCATTGATGAACGCGCTGAAATCGGCCTTCGCCGCTGCCTCCGCATTCACGATGCGAACATTGGCGTTCTTGACTTCGCTATCGAGGTAAATCACGGCAGCTGCGGGTCCTTCGCCTTCGTTAATGCGCAGGGCCTTGTCGTAGGTTGCGGCTGCAGTCTCCGCGTCATAGTCGATGTCGGTGATTGACGCATCGTAGTCCGCCTGCAGCTTCGACAACATACTCTGGGCGGCCTGCAGACTGGTTCTGGTCCCATTGAGGACACCCGTTTTCGTGCCCCGCGCCTCGCTGAGTTCGCGCAGCGCCTGTTCTGCTGCTTTGGCAGCACGATCGGCCTCATCCACGCGCCGCTGAAGATCGCGAAGATGCGCCGGCAGATCCAGTTGCGCTGGATCGACCGTTCCATCCAGCGACCGTTGAGCCACGTGTAGTTCGGAGTACGCCAACTGAATTTGATCCGGCGTAACCTCCCGCAGGACCCTGGTCACACGATCAAGTGCGTCCGTGGTGATCTGAAGTCGTTCCCGAGCCTCCTTGTCCGCGCGCGTAGCATCTAGAACCTCCGCTCGAAGTGCCTGACGCTCCTCGTTGGAGACCTCAGCACCGAGTACCCAATCGGCAGACTGGATGAGCCTGAGTCTTCTCGTACCCCCATTCGCACTGAGCATTCCGTCCCGGGTCAGTGCGCGCTCGTGACGTTCAAGTTCCTCTTCGGTATCCACTTGTCGCATTTGCCCCAACAGGCGACGAAGATACGTGAGCGCAATACCGTTCGAGCTGTCCAGCAACGATGCCACTGCTGTCTTGTCGTAGCTGCGGCCCATGTCGTTCCGGATGTGCGCGGGCTGGACGACGGTCACCTCATACAAAGGACGCTGAGCTTTGCGCAGAATTCTGACGGCCTCCCTTTCACGTCCATACCCAACCACGAGGGCATGGCGATTCCGCCCGAGAAACGATTCGATGGCACCTTGCCACGCCATATCTTTTACTTTGACCAGGCTTCCGACGGTCCGACTCTCGATCCCTTCCGCCCTGAACATTGCCATTGCCGCGGCAACGTCGCCGGAGTCCTGCAACCGTATGCCTTTGTCGGCCGCCCTGACACGTTCCGTGGCACTGGTGAGCCGCGTGGCTGCCGCTGTAGCCGCTTCTTCGTGCTGAATCCGCAGAGTCTGAAGTGCTCCTGCAACACGCTTTAGCGACGATAAAGCTTCCGGAAACGCGTCCAGGTCAGGGCAATCTCCCCTCTTCGCACGCGCTTCCCACTTCGCCGCCAGACGTTTCAGTTCCTTGGATGTGCCGTCGTCCGGCTCTCGATTCGCCGCATGCACAATTCCGAGTGCCTCCCGAACATCCATAGCCATACGGTCGACTGCGCGCCGTGCATTGCCAACGTTTGTCTGCCATGCCGCACGCAATTGGCGCGCATGCTCAGGATTTTGCGATGCGGGATCGGAATTGTAGGCGGCGAGCAGATTTTGATGATTGGCGCGAAGACCTTCCTGTTCTTGAGTACGGGCTTCTATGGCAGCGTTGAGGTCGTTGATCTGACCCGATAGTTCCTGTTCTTTGGACGACAGATTTCCGACTTCCAGGTCTGCGGACTCGACTTGAAGTAGCAACCTGACTGCCGTCGAAACGGCTCGCGTACGGTATTGCGTTGCCACGCTGTTGAAGCGCCGGTCGATGTCAGTCAGGCGTGCAATCTGCTGCTTGACTTCCTCAATTTGGCGCACGAGCGCGCGAACGGTCTTGATGTGTTTCAGGGTGCCTTGTTTGTCGATGGGTTGGGCATCGACAAGATATCCGCGAAGATAGTCGTTAACGCTCTGGATTCCCTTGAGGCGCAGGCTCTGTGCCAACGCACGCAAGAACTTGTCCCTGTCGATAGTGCGCCCCTTGTGCTGGAGCACATGAAGTAGTTCGTTTAGATAGGTCTCCGGCTTGGCAGTAAGAGTCGGTGTACGACCAGCCTGCTTCGCGAGCCTGCGCGCCAATGCATCAAATGTGGGCCAATCCAGAGGGGCTTTCCCGCCTTCATCGAGGGCACCGAGATGATCCTCCAACGTCAGCCGAACGCCGGGAAGAATGTACAAACCGAGCGTACGATGATTCTTTTCCGTGGCGATCGAG
>NZ_JAIETU010000001.1 GCF_019744875.1 Hyphomicrobium sp.
GCGCTCCTGCAAAGCGTCGAAGAAGTATTTGCTCCATCGGTTGACTTCAAAAGCCAGCAGCATGTTCGCGAGGAGCCCCACGACAAAGGCGAAGGTCAGTGAATAGGCGGTACGACGCGTTGGGCCCTTCCAGAAACCGGAAGCAAGCGCAACGAAATGCAAAATGAGGTTGCGAGTGTGCGCCGGACGAGCCACCGGACCTTCACCTTCCTGTCCATCAAGCTGCAGGGTCACAAATTTCTCTTTCTCACCGCAAGGGGATTGGCCGTCAAAAGCTCGGCTTCAGCTGCTGTCGCAGTACGGCACTCATTCAGAGTTGCTTCGTGAACCACACCCAACCCATTCCGGCGATGATTGGAATCAAGGCGCGCGGATATGACCTTTGCGCCTCATTCCCGTGAGGATGGTATGGTAGTTATTGAAAAGCATAACGAATTCGATTCGAGGACAAGCGTGACGAGGAATAATCTTCTCTATCTGCTCATCGGAGCCCTTGCGGTAGTGGGCGCAGTTTTAGGGTACCAGCTCTATCAGGAGAAAAAGCAGCCTGAAGGGGTGCAGATCAATCTCGGTCGCGACGGGCTGACGATCGAGAAGAAATAGCGCCATCCAGTCGTTTCGATGCACGAAGGCTGCTGTCATGCGCCTTTCGGTGTTTTGCCCGGCCAGGCGACGATGAACTCCGGCAGATCCTCGACATCGACGTCAATTTCGCTCGCGGCCACCTTCGCCTGCACCGAGACCTTGGCTTTGTGAACGGTGGCTGGCGTTCCGGACACCAGGGGGTGCCACCATTTCAGGTCCTCCCCGTCGGCCACAAGGCGGTAAGCGCATGTGGGAGGCAACCACTTAATCGATCGAACCAGTGCAGGCGTGAGCTTGACGCAATCGGGCACATACCGCTTGCGCCGGACATAGTCCTTACAACGGCAGGTCTGTCCGTCCAGAAGCTTGCAACCCACATTGGTGAAATGGATGTCGCCGGTGTCTTCATCCTCGAGCTTGACCAGACAACACCGCCCACAGCCGTCGCACAGGCTTTCCCATTCGGAATTCGTTAGGTCTTCCAGTTTCTTCTTCCAAAATGGACCGGGCGAATCATTTGTCATGGGGGCTCTGCGGTTCGGACCCTACACCTACGTTGCGGACCATGGGGCACAGACCCCGGCCATTAACCGACCCGTGGCGTTCGTCGAAAAGGCACTTGCGCTCCGGAGAGCCCGGCGTCAAGAAGGTTTACGAAGGATAAAGCCTTCAAGACGAAGGCAGGAGACCGACCAGGCGTGTTCGAAGACTTCGCCAAATCAAGTTTGGGTCGCCGCCTTTCACGGGCGATGCTGGCGCTCGATTCATTTGTCGATTCTTCTCTGTTTTCAGGCAGTCAGGCCGCACGGGCCCGCTACGATGATTTCGCAGCCTTTATGGATCGACTTCACGTCGGTGGGTGGCGACGCGGGGGTGTCGAACTTGCCTGCGAGGGCCTCACACTTGGGCTTGCTGGCTCCATTCTGGCCCTTGCGCTGGCGATCCCGGCTTTCCGTGAGACGTCGGACGACTGGCTTAAGAAGCAGGATCTGGCAGTTACATTCCTGGACCGTACCGGGCAGGAAGTCGGGCGCCGCGGCATTCGGCATGACGATTCCGTCCCACTCGATCAATTTCCAGATCATTTGATCCAGGCCGTGTTGGCTACCGAAGACCGTCGGTTTTATGAACATTACGGGATAGATCCGATCGGTACATTGCGCGCCCTCACGGTGAACGCGCGCTCCAGCGGCGTGGTCCAAGGCGGCTCAACAGTTTCCCAGCAGCTGGCGAAGAATCTTTTCCTAACAAACGAACGCACCTTGGAGCGAAAGGTCAAAGAGGCGTTCCTGGCTGTCTGGCTGGAATTTCACCTCCCTAAACGCGAAATCCTGAAGCTTTATCTTGACCGCGCCTATATGGGAGGCGGAACGTTTGGCATTCAGGCGGCGGCGGAGTTTTACTTCGATAAGAACGTTCGTGATCTGACGCTTGCCGAGTCCGCGATGTTGGCCGGCTTGTTCAAGGCGCCCACCAAGTTTGCGCCACATATCAATTTGCCGGCGGCGCGCGCGCGCGCCAGCGACGTCCTACAGAATATGGTGGCGTCCGGCCTGCTGACCGAAGGTCAGATCTACGCAGCTCGGCGAAACCCGGCGACGCCGGTTGACCGGCGTCGTGAAAGCAGTCCCGACTGGTATCTTGACTGGGCCTATGACGAAATCAGCAAGCTCGCGGAAGCCGGAAAACTGGGCTCGGACCGGGTGCTTACCGTTCGCACAGCACTCGACACAAACATTCAGAAGCGCGCAGACGCGGCGATCGAGGACGCCTTGCGCCAGTATGGTAACCAGTATCGCGCCAAGCAGGGCGCCGCCGTGGTTCTTGAGCCAAACGGCGCAGTGCGCGCTATCGTGGGCGGGCGCGATTACGGTGCAAGTCAGTTCAATCGAGCCACCGACGCGCTACGTCAGCCAGGATCGTCGTTCAAGCCGTTCGTCTATTTGGCGGCGCTTATGACGGACAAGTTCAACGCCAATAGTTCGGTTGACGGTTCAGGCATTTGTCTGGGGAACTGGTGTCCTCAAAATTATGGCGGCGCGTCTGCTGGGCGTATGCCGATGGTCGTCGCGCTGCAGAAATCATTAAATACGGTTGCCGTCCGCCTGTCGGTCCAGATAGGCCAGGCATACTGGAAAGATAAGGGCGCCAACCAGTGGAACTTCGCTAAACTGGGCCGGCAAAAAATCATTGAAACCGCGCACCTCATGGGCGTCACCACGCCCCTTCCCGACACCGTGTCGCTCCCACTCGGAGCGGGCGACGTAAAAGTCATCGATATGGCGGCCAGCTATGCGGTTCTCGCCAATGGAGGACGCAAAGCTAAACCTTACGCGGCGATCGAAATTCGCAACTCCCGCGATCAGGTGATTTATCGCCGGGACCAAGATGGCTCGCCGTCTCCACAGATTCTTCCTGCCCATAAAGTCGCAGAAATGAACAATATGATGAAGGAAGTGATCAGCGCCGGCACTGCCCGGGCGGCGCAACTGCCGGGGGTGACTGTAGCGGGCAAAACTGGCACCACGAATGCCTATCGCGACGCATGGTTTGGCGGCTACACAGGCAATTACGTTGGAACGATCTGGTTCGGCAATGACGATTCCACGTCCATGAACAACATGACCGGAGGTTCGCTGCCTGCTCGCACGTGGCACGATATCATGGCCTACGCGCACCAAGGAATTGAGCTGAAAAACCCCTATGGGGTCGGCGCCGTAGCTCCGACGATCGCCAGCGCGGGTTCGACCACGCGTGGAGATCTCGGCGCGCCGCAGCGGCCTGCGACGCTGTCGCGTAAGTCAGCTGAGACGCTTGGCTCGATCGAGACGATGTTCAGCACCGCCGAGCAGAGTGTAGGACGACAAGTGAACAGCGGAACGTCCTACTCGATCATTCCAGACGTCACTGGCACAACAGCGAAGAAACGGGTCCGCTCCGCAGATGGGCGCACCCTTTTTGAGTGACTTTCGTACGAGTAAGCTCCCCCCACTATAAGTGAGATTTGCTTTTTCGTTGTGGAGCTACGTCGACCTTGGGCAACCTCTTCAAAGTATTCGCTACTGCGATCTCGGGGGCTGCACTTGGGCTCCTGGCCACTTCGATCAGCTTAGATCGCGGTTTCTTTTTCGACGCAGTGCACGCTGGGCCATGGACCGGCTGGCCCAGGGCGGCAGCAGCTGATTCCGACCCTTATGCAAAGGCTGTCATATCCCGGACGGGTGAAATGCCACTAGGTCCGGCTGAAGGACTTAGTTTTATCGCCCGCATCGACAGTGGCGGGCGCAAGCTCGATGCACGCTGCGACTACCTCATCTCAGGTCAGATGCCCAACGCGCGCTTTTGGACTTTAAGCATCCTGAATTCTGACGGCTATATCGTGGAGCATGCGACGCGGCGGTATGGCTTTACATCGGGCGAGCTTCTGCGCGACGGAGGTCATGGTTTTTCCATCTTACTTTCGCGCTCGGCCCGTCCGGGCAATTGGCTCCCCATCGCGAGCGATCAATCGTTCGTCCTGATGCTGCGGCTCTATGACAGCGCCAACAGCGCCAACGCTTTTTCGCTTGAGTCCAGCGAACTGCCGAACATTACTCGGGAGCGCTGCGCTTGAAGACCCGGAGGCAGATTGGATTTGTCCCGCGTCTCTTCCTTTGGGGGCTCGCGATGCTGTCTGTTGCGGGAATCGTGCACGTTGCATCGATTTTGATCATGCCGAGGCTTGCGACGCGCGATGCCTTTGCTCGCATCAGCGTTTTGGCGCCGGCGAATAAGATGACACTGATAGACGCCACGACTTCCGCCATGAGCGTTGCGCCATTCGAGGACCCCTCCATGGCGCTCGGCGCATGCAGGTTCGATCTCTCCGCAGGTCCGCTCAGGATTCGCGCCAGCCTGCCGCCCGAACGATTATTGCTGATGTCTTTTCACGGAAGGTTTGGCCAACTCTTCTACGCCATGAATGACCGCGGCGCGACGCGAGGACGGCTGGAGGTCGTGGTCGCCACACGCGACCAATTGGAAGAAATCGAGGGTCGTGACAGTGACGACGAGCCACCGCAGGAACTGCGGCTCCTGTCCCCAACTCCAGAGGGCTTTTTCATCGCCCGGGCTCTGGCCGAACGTCCAAGCCTCAAAAGCGAGGCGCAGACCCGCATCATGTCTATAAGCTGCCAGACCGAAATCCGCGCTCCAGGCAACTAGGCTTGGCGCTTGCGGCCACGTCCGATGTCTTTCGGAGTCATGGTTTTTGACCTGTGACCACACGAGACTTTCGACTGTTGATTTAGATCCGCTCCCTTGGCCGCCCCCTTGGGGCGCGCAACGCGTTTTCCGATTGCCGCAGCCTTGCGTTTAGAGGCGGACGATAGCCTTGCGTCAGCTTCACCCAAAGAATCAATGGCATGCCGCTCGTACCGCACACCGGTGAAAAACAGGATCTTTGCGTTGCCTGTCGTCGAGGGGGCAGGCGTCATCGCCGCCTTGCTCGCCGCCCGTCTGAATACCAGGATGTTGCTGCTCATGGTCGCCTCCAATGACCCGTTAAAAAGACGCAACGCGATCAGTTACGATGCATTAGGAGTTTCCGAAGGTTAATGTTGCGTCAACATCTTGGCGCTATCATCGCAGCAGTTTCAGAGTGTGTCCGCGATGCGTCCCTTCGCCCAACAGTCCTATCCACTCAAGGAGCTTGCCGCGCGCGCCATGAGCGACAACGGGAGCACGCGACCTGTTTTGCTTCGCGTCCTGACCGACTTGTTCGTTATGCGTTCGTCACACAGCCACGACGAGGTTAGGCAGTTCGAGGAGATTGCCATGCGGGTCGTTGAGGATGCCGGTGAGGCTGAACTGCTTCATGTAGCTCGGGCGCTTTGCCGTCATCCGGACGCGCCCACGGAAGTCTTGGAACAGGTTGTCGCTCACGGCGGACCCGCCGCCTGCCTGTTATTAGCTGAGTGCCGCAAGCTATCCACCATGTGCATCACGACGGCAGCAAGCGTCGGCGGTCCGGACTGTGCTGCGGCAGTTGCATCACGCATGGACTTGGACCGCGCCTTAGTGAAGGCGCTGGCGGCCCGCCCTGAGCTTGAAGTTTCGCGGGCTCTCGCGCGCAATGATGCTGCGCCACTGGAACGCGACATCATCGTGTCCTTGATAGGCCGCGGCCGAAATGATGCAGAACTAGCTCAAATTCTTTGCGCCCGATGGGCATACAAGCCTGAAGCGGCGCCGCTTTTTCTGCAAGCGACCTCGCGTCAGCGTGCATTGATGCTTGCAGGTTTGAAGCGCCAGATGCGCGAAGCAGAGCAAATTTCCGTTTTCATGGAGCCTCGCGCCACAGCGGCGACCCGGCGTATTGAAGCAGCGGCGCTTGCACAGGATCGCGAGGGCTTCGTTCAGGGGCTGTCGCATGCGCTTGAACTAGACCGCAATCTCACCGTGGCTATTTTGGAAGATCCCGAAGGGGAGCCCCTTGCGATCGCGCTGCGGGCCATCGGCGTAAGTCCGGAAGTGGCTACACGCATTCTTCTTTTTGTTGATCCAGTGATTTCCCACTCATTTGGCAAGGTGTCGAGGCTAACTCAGCTCGTCGCCACAACGTCGCTCGATGTCGCCCAGATCGTCATTCAAGCCATGCGAGGCTCGGCGCCGGAGACCAGTCGAGCAAGTCATATGCCGATTTTCGACCAGACAGCGCGTCCCGCGCCGTCACGTCATCTGGCCGAAACCGCGTTACCGGGCCAGGCGCCAAGAGTTGGTGGTCGCGCGGAGGCTTTGGCGCAGCGGCTGAACATCCGCCATTAAGACCTAGTCAGCAAGATCGAGGAAGCACCGGCCTCTTCGGTCTTCCACTTCGACGATCCATAAATCCGGATCAAAGGCCATCTCTCGTCGAAGACGTTCTTCCGAGCTCTTCGGATCGACCCAAGGCTGCGCATGCATCCTTGCCCAAAGCCGGTCGACGCCGTGGCGGGCGCCCAATTCGCTTTGCGGCGCCGGGCCATAAAGCGCGGTCTGTCCATCCAGCTTGTCTACCAGAACAAAAATTGCTCCTGCCTCAGCAGCGCCGCGCTTGCGTAAAACGGCGGTAGCGCCTTCAACCGCACATCTGCGCAAATACCCGGATACCCAGATGTCGGCTCGAAGATGCATCTACTGGACCAACGCGCCCGTTTGAGCCGCAAGCTCGCGCAATGTACGAGGCGTCAGCTCGCCAGTGACGGGAAGCTTCCGTGCTTGCTCGAACTTCTCGATAGCCTGCCTTGTCGATACCCCCATAACACCGTCGGCCTTGATTGGATGGCCGAGCAATATCAATGCGCGCTGCGCCGCCTGAATTGTGCGCGCCGTGTCAGGTGAATTCACGATAGAAGTCTTGAGCAAACCGCCAATCTGATCCTTTGCAGGCTCTATGGCTACGCGTGCCAGCTGGTTTTGAGAGCCTGAAAAGTCAACGGGTCGGGGCGGCGGAATAGGTATGTCCACCTGCGGTGCAGATTTTTGACTTGGGGATGCGATCCGCTTGGCGACGGGCGTGCCAAAAATTGGCGCTGGATGACGCGCCGTTTGAAAGAACAGCGCATTCGCTCCAATGCCGGCCAAGACCAGGACGCATACCACTCCTCCGATCGTACGCCCCGGGTTTCGCACGAGGGATAAATGCCAGCGCGAACGGTGAGGCCGTGAGTTGAAGCCCATCGGATGGCGTGTGCCGGAGCTGTGTGCATGCGCGGCATTGTCATTGAGGAGAGCTTCACGCAATTTTTTTCACCGTCAGAAAGGCCGGAGCGGTAGACGCCGTGGCGCGTGTGATGACTTCTATCTTTGCCGTCGAATGAGGCGGACCCACGCGCCGGCAATTCAGTGGCAGTCGAACTGTTACACAGGTCCCTTTGCCCGGTTCGCTTTCCAATGAGATGGTGCCGCCGTGCAAACCTACCAGACCCTTCACAACGGAAAGTCCAAGACCAGTCCCTTCGTATGGCCTGTCATAGGAGGAGCGCGCTTGAAAAAACGGGTCGCCCAATCGTGGTAGATCAGATGGCGTAATTCCAATGCCGGTATCGGAAACATAGAAGGAAAGCGAGTTTCCTTCAGGTCGCACACCAATCGTAACCTTGCCGCCAGGCGGGGTAAACTTTACTGCGTTCGAGAGAAGGTTGAGCAGAATCTGCTTGCAGGCGCGCTTGTCCGCCACAAGCTCATCGACCGATGCAGGGCAAATCTGGAGGATTTGCACATTTGCTTCCTCGGCTTTGAGGCGGACCATATCGCAGCAAGACTCAATGAGCGGCGCGACAGGAAACGGCTCCGCCAGAACCTCGAAGCTGCCAGCGTCGATCTTCGACATGTCGAGGATCGAATTTACAACCGAGAGAAGGTGTTGGCCAGATGTGTGAATAATACCGGCATATTCACGACGCTTGCCTTCATCACGCGGGGCCAGCTGATCATTGCCCAGCATTTCCGAGAAGCCAATGATCGCATTTAACGGGGTACGTAATTCATGGCTAACGTTGGCGAGGAAGCGATCCTTCCAACCCTGCGTACGTTCGGATTCGATGCGTGAGTTCTCTAGAATACGCTGAGCCTCGATGCGATCGGATACATTCCTCACCACAGCGATGACGCGCGCGGCATCAGGCTCCGCCGCACGCGCTTCTAAAATCATCTGACGGGCCCGAATTTCGACCCACACGAAGACAGGTTCTTCGAAAGAACCCAGCTCGCTCGCGACACTCGATGTGCGTAGCCTGACGGTCGAAACAGACGTCTGCCCGCCAGCCGCTGCATCGGCAATCGCTCTCAGAAAAATCGGACGATCGGCGACCTGAATTCGCTCAAAGAATCCCCTGCCCATGAGGTCACGCCCGGTGATCCCGACCAATGTCGCGCTCTCTTTGCCCGTCGACAACACAGCGCCAGACCGATCGAACCGAAGAACGAGGTCCCCCAAAGCCTCCGATAAAGTAGCGTAACGAGCTGCATCGGCGACTTCGCTCAGACGCCGCATTTCGCTGACCCGCAGCCAGCAACCTGCCAGGCCCAAGGCGTAAAGCACCGCCACAGATGAAAAAATCAAATCCAGATCGGCTTCGGAGCCGGCCGGGTCGATAATTCCGTAACGCCCCGCGGCCGCCATCAGGACTGCTACGAGGAGTGCGCAAATCGCCGACCCGGCGATGAGACCGCTCGAAAGGGATAGGGCAGCTTCCAGCGGAGCGAGAACAAGCCAAACCATAGCGGCGCTAGACCCCGCGCCGGCTCCGAGGCTGATTGTCACCGACAGCCCCATCAGTCCTATGATGCAGACCATATGACCAACATCGATACGCCCTGACCGAGACACGACCACGACCGCCACGAGCGGCATCATTGCAAATGTGAAGGCGAGCGACTGCCAAGCCGGAGGGGCGCCGTTGATTGCTAGGCAAAGCGGCGCGACTGACGCGGCGATCAAGGCTAGCGCCAACCGCGTCCCGATGAACATTGCGTGGCGGGCTTCTTCCAGCACACACCCGCGAACGCTTTCATGCACAAGCGCCTGGATGCGTTTTTCCAAACTCGACAATTGACTCACGACGCGCTCACTCCGGACAACGAGCGGCTTCTCGCCTGCGTTGCCTTGCCGACTACACAGTCGCAGGGTGGCATTAAGTGAACGCTAAGCGCGGATGCCTATCCGGCGCCTGAAGTAGCAATTTCGCGAGGTCAAACGCTTATAGGCGCTGAAAGAGCGGGACATGGTTTAGTTTTCGTTGCAGCCCGGGCCATCATGGTGAACCAGTCCTGAAATCACGCGCTCAAAGTCATCCGGTTATTTTGACCTGCATTTGATCCAGGGCCGGTACGTTCGGATTGCGCCGCGTATTGCGGTCGCCGTCGCTCTGGTGCATCGCATGTTCTTTCTGATCCGCTGCGCGTTCTGGCTCACCATCGTTTTTTCGTCTCTTCCCTGGAATGAGCACGCTGTGCGCTCAGATCTGGCGAAAGGGGCTGATCTGGCCAGGGAGTCAGCGACAGATAAGTTGCATTCTCTTTGTCTGACGGATCCGGCCGCCTGCGCTCGCCATGCGGCGATGGTCGGCAAAGCCCTTGGCGTGAGCGCGTCATCGAATTCTCTGCTTCCAAGCGACCTTACGCCGGCGTGGAAAGGCAGGCCCCAACCGACTGCAATGCATCGCGCGCAAAATTAAGTCTGGCGCAGCCGCCCGGCAGCCCCATATAGACGTGTAATCCGCTCCTTGAGCGGAGGCTTGCCGGATGAAAATATCGACATGGCTGAGAACATTGACGACATCATCGCGAATTTCGAACTGCTGGACGATTGGGACGACCGCTATCGTTATCTGATCGAATTAGGGCGCAACCTCGAAACCCTCGATGCTGACGCGCATACTGAGGCCAACAAGGTTCGCGGCTGCGCGAGTCAAGTTTGGCTTCAAACAAATATTAACCGCGAACTTGGCAGTCCTGTGCTCAATTTCAAGGGTGACAGCGACGCGCATATTGTACGCGGTCTCGTCTATCTCATTCTGCAAGTCTACTCTGGCCGAAACGCCTCGGAAATTCTCGATACCGACGTGCGAGATCTATTCGACCGCCTGGGACTTGACGCGCACTTGACGCCACAGCGGTCGAACGGCGTGCGAGCAATGGTCGAACGGATCAAATCTGACGCCCGCGACGCGGCGACAAGCGCCAAGTCTGATTAAATCATAGGCTTGTAATCCTGCGCTCCCCAGTGTCGGGATTTGCTCCTGGCATGACCGAGCGCCGTAGCGCTCAAGCCATAATGACGGGCCAAGCTGGTCAGCCCCATTTTGAGTACAATTCGGGCGGTTCGACGCGGCCAACACCGCTCGCGTTCTATTTGCTCGAGACCTTTCAGAAAGCCGCAAACATCCATAAGGATGCCGGAAAATTCGGGTCCAACTGCGCGCATGGCATGCGAAACGCGCTGCGAGGCTGCCAGAACGAGATCGCTGACATGTTCGCGCGACGGGCGGGCGCCTAACTGACGCGGCATGGCGTCCCAACGAGAGGTCAAAGTCGGAAGGATTTGCGCTTGCGTTATGTCACGACGAAGTTGTTCGCCAGCCTGTAGTTCTAAGGGCGAAAGAAGAGGCTCACCATCCTTACTGCGCCGCTTGGAGAGCCAAACCAGCGAACTTTCCGCATTGTCCACGAGGGGGCGGCAGCCTTCGAAGCGCGTTGTTTCTTCCGCCGGCTTCAGATCGCCTTGCAGCGCCCGCGCTGTCTCCAGATTTCCCCTAGCCAGATCCGCCTTGCGGTTCCCCTCAGCAGTCAGAGAGAGGTACGTGTCGGCTGGATCGGCGCCTGTCCAAACAGCAAGCCCGCTGTTTACAAGAGCTTCCCCTGCGGCGCTGGTGAACCGGCCGGCCTCTATTGAGACGTTGCGACGGCGACGCACCGCCAAGAGTTCCGGCTCCCTGCCGTTGGTATATTGAAGCTTTGCATAGGACCCCTTCACACTCAGGGTCATCAGCAATTGAAGCGAGTTTTGCGGGATCAACAGCTTTCTCCATAAAGAAGCATCCCCACATCATGATAGGTTTTTTTTCTTAATCAATCATTTTATGTGTTATGAGAGCGTGCCCAAGGCGAAAACCGGGCGACCATGTCCATGCCGATGCCTGCATCGACACAAAATGACAGGTCGACGCCGGTAGTGCGAAACGCGCGACGGGCGCCGACGATATCGGAGCGATTACATTCTGGCGGCACCAAGAAGGATGACGCTGGCTAACCCAGGCGCGGCAGGTTGGTACAGCGCTGTCGCCTGAGTGACCGCGATCGCTACTTTTTGCGGCGACGTTGTTGCCCGAGCCCCATCTGTTTCGCGAGCTGCGAGCGGGCCTTGGCATAGTTGGGCGCCACCATTGGGTAGTCAGCCGGCAACCCCCACTTTTCGCGATATTCTTCGGGAGACATATTATACTGCGTACGGAGATGACGCTTCAATGACTTGAATTTCTTCCCATCCTCGAGACAAATTATGAAGTCGCTCGTGACAGACTTCTTGGCGGGAACCGCCGGCTTCAACGTCTCGATGGCTACGGGCATAGCCCCGGATGTCACTCGGACCAGAGCCGCGTGCACGTCACCAATCAACATGGCGAGCTCACTTGCCGGAACCGAGTTATTGCTTACGTAAGCAGAGACGATGTCTGCGGCGAGTTCGATAAAGCGGCTCTCAATCTCGTTGTCGCTCATATGTGACCATGCCTTTTTCAATGCCGCGCAGAATTGGCCAACCAGGATCATGACGGGTGAAGTGTGCTTCGTTCGCCATAGAGATGATCTACGCTGGATTCTTCTTTAAGTTACAGGCAAAAAAAATGCGTCGCAAGCGTATATGCTTTTCCATCGAGCAAATGCCTGTAGTGACGATGCGATTTCCTACCTCCTGCCTAGACATTCCATGTCAACACTTTAAGCAGATGGCTTTCTTGTAGATCCTGTATCTGACAAACACACCGATGGAACAGCCAAAACTGTACCGATACA
>NZ_JAIETU010000009.1 GCF_019744875.1 Hyphomicrobium sp.
CGGGCCCGCGTGGCCGAGCGATTTCAGGACCGATCCTGAAAGTGATGTTATCGGCATTCTCTCTAACGCTGGTCGCGCTGGCAGCGTGCCCCGGCGCGGCTCTCGCGGGCGGAGCGTCCACCGCCTATAGCCTCGGCGCGGCTAGCCAGTCCGGTGCAGCGGGTGTCGCTTCCGGCCTCGGCGGCGTCGCCCGCGCTGGCGCGTCGGCGGCCGCCTCTCCGCTGAAACGCGCCGCGTCGCGCGCAGCGGACAGCATGAAGTCGAGCTTTTCCGCCGGCGCCAAGTCCGCCTTCGAGGCAACCGGTGGTTCTTCGACCGCGGGCACGATCGGCGGCAACACCGAGGCCGCTGACGCCACCGCCGCTGGCCAGAGCGCATCTTCCCGTCAGGGACCGCCCGACTGGGCCAAGCGCATGAAGCGCTCCCAGAACATCACGCACGGCGTCCAGGCCGCCGCGCACGCCGTTCGCTCCGGCGACAGTCACGGCGGCGGCTCTTCCATCAACCTTTCCGAAAGCGACCGCTGATGAGCCTCTTCAAACGACCGGCAACCCATTACGGCAAATCATCCGAACCCGAGACGCCCTATCAGCGCGCCGCCCAGGTCTGGGACGAACGCATCGGCTCGGCCCGTGTCCAGGCGAAGAACTGGCGGCTGATGGCGTTCGGTTCGCTGATTCTCTCGGCCGGGTTCGCTTCGGCGCTGGTCTGGCAATCGGCGCGCGGAACGATCGTGCCCTGGGTGGTGCAGGTCGATCGCCTCGGCCAGGCACAGGCCGTCGCGCCCGCCACCGCCGACTATCAACCGACCGATCCGCAGATGGCCTGGCATCTCGCCCGCTTCATCGAGCAGGTTCGCTCGATCCCCACCGACGCCATCATCGTCCGTCAAAACTGGCTGCGCGCCTATGAGTTCACAACTTCGGCCGGCGCGATGGCGCTCAACGACTATGCCCGCGCCAACGACCCCTTCACCAAGGTCGGCAAGCAGCAAATCTCGGTAGATGTCTCGTCCGTCATCCGCGCCTCCCCCACGAGTTTCCGCGTCGCCTGGGTCGAGCACCGCTATCAGGACGGCGCGCTTGCCGAGACCTCACGCTGGACCGCCATCCTCACCATCGTCGTGCAGCCGCCACGCGACGCCGAAAAACTCCGGGCCAATCCGCTCGGAATCTACGTCAACGCCATCAATTGGTCACGGGAGCTGGGACAATGAAGTCGTCTTTCCGTAAAGCCGGAAATCCGGCTTCACACACATCCGCATCATCGGTGCGTAAAGCCGGGTTGCCGCTCATCCTGCTCGCGACGACCGCACTCGCCGGCTGCGCCACGACGCAGAAGCCGCCCGAGATCAGCTATGACAGCGCCGCGCCGGCCGTGCAGACGGTCGATCCGCCAGCACCCGTCACCGTGGTCGAACTGCCCCGGCCACTGCCGCTACCCGGCCAGATGAAGCCGGTCGAAACGACGCGGAGCGCGCCGGAGCCGGCCGATCCGACAGCCCGGGTCAACCTGGCCAATGCCGCGGCTCGCATTCAGCCGGTACGCAACGGCTTCATCAACTCGATGCAGGTCTATCCGTTCACACAAGGCGCGCTGTATCAGGTCTACACCGCCGTCGGACAGATCACCGACATCGCGCTCCAGCCCGGCGAGCAGCTCGTGGGCTCCGGTCCGGTGGCCGCCGGCGACACCGTGCGCTGGATCATCGGCGACACCGAAAGCGGAACGGGCGCGACGCGACAGATCCACATACTGGTGAAGCCAACCCGCACCGAGCTGATGACCAACCTCGTCATCAACACCAACCTGCGCACCTATTACATGGAGCTGCGCTCGACCGAGCGGACCTATATGGCGTCCGTCTCCTGGCAGTATCCGCAGGATCAGCTGATCGCGCTGCGCCGTCAGAACACCGAGGCGCAGGCCGCCCAGCCGGTCGCCACCGGCGTTGACATTTCCCGCGTCAATTTCCGCTACGAGATCGACGGCGACCGCGCGCCATGGCGACCGCTCCGCGCCTTCGACGACGGCCGCCAGGTGTTCATCGAGTTTCCGCGCGGCATCGGTCAGGGCGAGATGCCGCCACTCTTCGTCGTCGGCCCTGACGGCAACACCTCCGAGCTGGTGAACTACCGGGTTCGCGGCAACCACATGATCGTCGATCGGCTGTTCGCCGCCGCTGAGCTGCGCTTCGGCTCGGACAAAAGCCAGAAGCGCGTCCGCATCACCCGCACCGACGGGAGGCCGGCATCGTGAGCGAGATCGAAACCGGACAAGAGGAACGGCCTGAGCCGGAAAACATCGAGCAGCCCCTGACCGGCGAACCGGCGCCGCCCATGCGGCTGCGCGCCGAGGCGCCACGCGTGACGCGCTTGTCGCGCAAGGTACTGGCCGGTCTCGGTCTCGTCGCCAGCGTCGGAATTGGCGGCGCGCTGATCTACGCTCTCCAGACCCGCGACGGCGGCCGGTCGAATCAGGAGCTGTATTCGACCGACAATCGCGCCACCGCCGACGGCCTTGCCGGCCTGCCGCGAGACTATACGGGGCCGGTGCTGGGGCCTCCATTGCCCGGCGACCTCGGCCGTCCCATCCTCAACGCTCAGAACCGGGGGCAGCAGGTCCCGGTTCCTGGCATGGCGGCGCCGAACCCCGGCCCCAGCGCGGAAGAACAGCGCCGGCTACAGGAATTGGAGTCTGCCCGCACGGCGCACCTGTTCGCCTCGACAGAAACCAGGACAGGCGCGCCCACAGCGGCAGCAGCTGGGGCAACATCAGCCGTCAATCCCCCACTGCCCCAACCCGATCTGACCAGCCTCGGCCTCGCGCCGCAGCCGGCCACACCAACAGCGCAGGATCGCCAGCTCGCCTTCCTCAACGGTGCCACCGACCGCCGGACCATCGCCCCGGACCGCGTCGTCGCGCCGGCATCGCCGAACATCCTGCAGGCCGGCGCGGTGATTTCGGCAGCACTCGTCACCGGTATCCGCTCCGATTTGCCCGGCCAGATCACGGCTCAGGTCACCGAGAACATCTATGACAGCCCGACCGGCCGCATCCTGCTTGTGCCCCAAGGCACCCGACTGATCGGCCAGTATGATAACGGCGTCGGCTTCGGCCAACGCCGCGTGCTGCTGGTCTGGAACCGCCTCATCATGCCGAACGGACGCTCGATCGTACTCGAGCGCCAACCAGGCGCCGACTCTGAGGGATATGCCGGTCTGGAGGATGGCGTCGACTATCACTGGGGCGAGCTGTTCAAGGCCGCCGCGCTCTCCACCATCCTGAGCGTCGGTGCCGAGGCAGGATCCTCGGGCCAGGACAGCGACATCGTGCGCGCGTTGCGCCAAGGGGCATCGGACAGCGTCAGTCAGACCGGTCAGCAGATCGTCGGCCGACAGCTAAACGTTGCGCCGACGCTCACCATTCGACCTGGATACCCGGTCCGCGTGATCGTCACCCGCGATCTGGTGCTCGAACCCTACGGAGGCTGACATGGCGAAGTTGAAACTCGGCCCGATCACCGATGACAAGCCGGTGAAGGTCTCGCTCGAACTGCCGGCCACGGTTCACCGCGATCTCGTGGCCTATGCCCAGGTACTCGCCCGCGAGACAGGAAGATCCGTGGGCGATCCGGTGAAGCTGATTTCGCCGATGATCGAGCGATTCATGGCGACCGACCGAGGTTTCGCGAAGGCGCGACGCGACAGCGAACGCGGGCGCCCGTCCGCTAGCTCAGGCTCGACGTCGCAGAATTAGCGATCAGTCCCGGCACTGTGACGGCGTTCGATCGTCGCGACATTGTTCTGGCCAGGCTCAGCAACCGCCGTAGAGCCGGATTATCATTGTGCGGCGACCAAATCGCGCAGAACGGCAGAATCTCCTCGCTGAGTGGGCGGTAGACGACGCCGGGAAAGCGCGCCGCAATAGTCGCTTCGCTGGTCAGCGTGAGGCCCTGACCCATGGCGACGAGATTCATGAGGTTGTCTCGGCCGACACGGTAGCGTTCGACGTTGGGGTGATGCCCAAGGTCAGCGAGGTGCTTCACCAGGTAGTCGTGGATCTCCGGACCCGGGTCGGTCTCACTGACGATGAAGTGTCGGTCTCGCAGGTCCGTCCAAGAAATCTCGCGCTTCCGAGACAGGACGTCATCGCTCGGCAATGCTACGAAGACACGTTCATTCCAAAGATGCGCCAGATCGCACCCGTCCGCGACCGGCTCACCGGTCAGGAAGGCGACATCCAAGTGATGCCGTTGAATCGCGGCGATGTGGCCGGAGGGCCCGCCTTCAATCAGATCGGGGCGGATGGTTGGGTTTGCCGTAGCATAGGCGCGGAGGAGATCGGCGAGAAAGCCGGATGCGAGCGACGAAAATATCCCGATGCGCACGGTGCCCTCTTCGCCGCGCCCAAACGAACCAACGTCCATGGCGGCATGACCGATCTGAGCGATGGCCTTGCGAGCGCGGACGAGAAATCTCTGGCCGGCTTGCGTGAGATGCACACCACCATGGTGGCGAATGAATAGAGCCGCTCCTAGTTCATCTTCCAGATCCCGAATACGCCGGCTGATGGCGGACTCCTGAATCGTAAGCGCCTTCGCTGCGCGTCGAAAGCTCCCGCTCTCTGCAGCTGCAACAACGTAGCGAAGATGGCGCAGCTCGATTGTCAGCGAACGACCTTCCTCGACTTAGAAGGTGGTTGCGACTCTTCATCCGACACTGGGCCGGGCACTGTCAGAACTGGACCAAAGATCGCGCGGCCGACTTCCAGGGCCTCTTCCATCACCAACATGACGCCGTGCCGGGATGGCGTCTGCTGATCAAGCCAACGCCGCAATTGCTCTTCCGAACAAAAGAAGGCGATCGACGGGCAACAAGAGTTTGCCGCCGCACCTCCTTCATAGGCAAAGTCGTACCAGACTACGGCGCCAGCTGGCGACACGTTACGCAAGGTACGACCCTCATCGCCTGTCGTCGCCCGGACGCTTCTACCACTTAGCCGGCAGCGGGACTCGACCGTGACGTCGCTGCGATACATCCTAGCGACCCCGAGCGCGTCGATGGCGCAGAGGCTGTTCAAGGTGTGGCTCTTCAGTACGACGTGGTGACCTGTCTGTGTCTCCGTGAAAGGGTAGGCATAGCGGATCGCGTCCGTGCCGGGTTCAAGGCCCACGAGATCGCGCAGTTGCAGCTTGTGTAGAACGACGCGCACGCGTTCCTCTGGGATGTCCGAGCAGGCGGCGATCTCGCTAGCACGAGGCGGCCGACCGTTCTCGGCGTAAAGGTCGAGGGCGATCCGCCACACCAGATCCTCATTCGGTTCGAGCGCCTGCGACCACTTGTCCAAAAGTCCCGCCCGCGCCGCCATGCGCCCGCTGAGCGCATGGCGCGCGGCCGGCGTGGTAACGGCCGACCAGTCCGGGCGGCATACGCCCGGCCTGATCTCGACACTGAACTCTTCCGATGTTGTCGCGTCGATCGCCATCACGTTCTCCTCGACTGATTGCCCGGCCAATTGTCAGCCGGCGCAACAGGACAGCATCTTGACATCCCGGTCGAACGTCTGCGCCGCAAGTTTGAGGCCCTCGACCGTGGTCAGATAGGGAAAGATCATCTCCGCGAGGTCATCTATTGTCAGACCCCAACGGATCGCCATTGCCGCCGTCTGGATGCTGTCCGCGCCTTCAGGCGCAAGGATGTGTGCCCCAAGCAGCTTGCGGGTGTCGCCATCTGCCACAAGCTTGATCAGCCCACGTGTGTCCCGGGCGGCAAGCGCGCGAGGCACGTTATCGAGTGAAAGCACCGAAGTACGGACGTTGTGCCCGGCGGCGCGCGCCTGCGCCTCCGTAAGCCCGACGCTTCCGACCTGCGGATCGGTGAAGACCACGGCGGGCATCGCCGCGTTATCGTAGCGCAGGCTGTCGCCATTCAGCGCGTTCTTCGCCGCGAGCTTCGCGCCGTAGGCCGCCATGTAGACGAATTGGTCCTTCCCCGTCACATCGCCGGCCGCGTAGACGCCCGCTTTGGAGGTGCGCATCCGGTCGTCGACCACGATGGCCCCCACGGGCGTCCGGGCGATACCAGCTTGTTCAAGGCCAAGGCTTTCGGTGTTCGGGGCGCGACCGGTCGCGACGAGAACCCGCTCGGCCGCAAGCGTCTCTGCGTGTCCGTCCCGAACCACCGTGAGCGCGACGCCATCCTCCGTCCGACGGATCGACTCGTAGGTCAGACCGCCGACGATCTTGATACCCTCGTCGGCGAGATAACCGGCGAGGGCCGCCCCGATCTCAGGCTCGGCTTCCGGCAGGAGGCGGCTGCGGAAGACTAGCGTCACCTCGACCCCCACTCGAGCGAAGGTTTGCGCTAGCTCAACGCCGATGTAGCCACCGCCGAGCACGATCATCGAGCGTGGCAGCGCGGTCAGATCCAGCGCCGTCGTGCTATCGAGGATTGAGATGTCCGTTATGCCCGGGATCGCTGGCAACGCAGGCCGGGTCCCGGTGGCGATGATGATACGATCCGCCGCGAAGCTCTTGCCACCGGCTTCGACGCCGCCATCGATGAGGCGGGCACGGCCTTCATGATATGCGACGCTGTTATAAGATGGCAGGAGATCGGCGTACTTCGCCTGACGCAGACCCGCGACCAGTTCATCCTTTTGGGCGACCTGCGCACCCCAGTCTGCCACCCGCGCCTGCGCGGCGATCCCGGCAAACCTGGGTGCGGCGTTGGCGTGGTGCACCGCTTCTGCGGCCCGGATGAGGGCCTTCGACGGGACGCAGCCGACATTGACGCACGTCCCTCCGATAGTGCCGTGGCCGATCAATGCAACTTGCGCGCCCTGTTCGGCCGCCGTGATCGCGGCCGAGAACCCGGCCGAGCCGGCGCCGACGACGATGAGGTCGTAGCGGCCGTTCCCGTTCTTTGCGCTCGGAGCGCAGCAATCACTCATGACTTGAACTTTCCTGTGTTCTTATCCGTCTCACAGCAGTCGATGACGGCCGGGGTAGATGCGTTGCGTCGGTAGAGCCCGATCCCGACCAGCCCGAGCGAGGCGACAAGAACCGGAATCAGGACATAATCGGCCTTGCCCGCGAGCGCCGAAAGCCCGATCGTTGCTAGCGCGAGCCCAAGGATTGGAGTCGCGCAGCAGAGCGCCGCCACGACCGCCCCAATGATGCCGGTTCGAAAAAGGGCGCGACTATTCACGTCATCAGCCTTTTGTCGCGCGCGCCGGATATCCAGCATTGGTCGACGCCGCAATGAGCGTCGCGACATTAGTGACTGCATCGTCGAAGGTGACCGTCGCCACGGCGGGCGACGTTCCGTTCGCCTCCTGGACCATTACTGTCTTTACGCCCGAGACGCGGGAGAGCGTTTTCTTGACAATCGGGGCACAGAGTTCGCACGTCGCGTTATCGACGTTTAGGACAATGGTTCTTTCGGCGGCTTGGGCCGCGAAAGGCGAAAGCATGACAGTAAGCGCAGTCGCTGCGAGGATACGTCGGAACATAGATTTTCTCCTTCAGGTTAAGCGGTCGGTCAGAGGAACAAGGGCGCCAGTTTCGGGAAGCCGAGTGCGACGATAACGAGCACAGTAGCCGTCCAAAGCCCGATCTTTGCGATGCGACCCGAGCTGGGTTTGGCGCAGTAGGAGCCTTCGGCGCAGGCGACTTTAGGCTTCCGGTAAACGAGATAGAATCCGTAGCCTAGGAAACCAATCGTCACGGCGGCGAAGATGGGCTGATAGGGCTCGAGGGCCGTCAGGTTGCTGATCCAGGCGCCGCTGATTCCCAACGTGAACAAGGCGAACGGTACAACGCAGCAGCTAGACGCAAGGATCGCACCGATGATCCCACCAGCTGCAAGCCACCCCTGCGTCTTAGCCTTTCCCGCATCCGGCGAGTCGACCAGTTTGGTATCGCTCATGAAAAAAGCCCTTCAATTCGAGTCGGCCATACGATAGGGTCTGTAGTGACTACAGGCTCAAGAGGTTTTTTTTGGTCATGACGGATCGCGCTATCGGACGGGGTTTCAAACGTGGTGAGTTAGCGCGTCGGACCGGGTCTAATTTAGAGACAGTCCGTTACTACGAAAAAATTGGACTTCTTCCCGAGCCGCCGCGCAGCGCCAACGACTACCGCATTTATGACGAAGCCCATGTCCGGCGCCTCCGCTTCGTCATGCGTGGACGCGAACTCGGTTTCAGCATCGAGGAAATCCGCGGCCTTTTAGAGTTGGTCGACGGCGGCAAACAGACGTGCGGGGAGGTCAAAGAGCGTACCGAGCACCACCTCAGTGATGTTCGCGCAAAGATCGCAGACCTCAGGCGGATCGAAAAAATTTTAGCCCAAACCGCCGCGCAGTGTTCGGGTGACGCCGTTCCGGAATGCCCGATCCTCGATGCGCTTTCGTCATATCCAGACGTTGGCGATGCGGGGCACCGTTGAGGCCGCGGAAATTGTCAGCCGTTTCGCCGTTGGAGCCTGGTTGCGGCTGCGAAAGTCAGCTCGGTAATGCGCCCACGGCGAATAAGTAGGAGAGACGAATGGCGAACCAATTCGACCTTGTAGTCATAGGAACCGGCACGGCAGCCATAGCCACCGCGATGCGCGTGCGCGCAGCGGGCTGGAGCGTGGCTGTCATCGACCACCGGCCTTTCGGCGGCACCTGCTCCCTGCGGGGTTGCGACCCGAAAAAGATGCTTGTCGGCGCCGCCTCGGCTGTCGACCATGTCCGGCGCATGAGCGGCAATGGCGTTGCCGGCGACGTCCATATCGCCTGGCCCGAATTGATCGCCTTCAAGCGTACCTTCACCGACCCGATCCCCGAGAAGCACGAACATCGTTACAAAGAAAAGGGCATCCATAGCTATCACGGTCATGCGCGCTTCGTAGGCCAGAACAGTCTGACAGTGGGTGGCGAGAGCCTTGAAGCCCGTCACGTTTTGATTGCTGCGGGCGCCGAGCCGATAAAGCTGCACATTCCCGGTGAAGAGTATTTCGCCACCAATGAGGACTTTCTGGCAATGGAGCGGCTGCCCCAACGCATCGTGTTGGTCGGCGGCGGCTATATAGCGTCAGAATTCTCCCACATCGCCGCTCGCGCAGGCGCGCAAGTGACCATTCTTCAACGTGGCGAGCGGATGCTCACGCACTTTGATCCTGACCTTGTCGGTTGGCTCATGGACAAATTCGCCGAGATCGGGGTCGATGTGCGCCTGCGGACCACTGTAGAGGCGATTGAGAAGAAGGGAGCGGGCTTTGTCGTCCACACCTCATCAGAAGGTGGAGGCGCAATTTTTGAGGCCGACCTCGTTGTTCATGCGGCCGGCCGGGCACCCTCGCTGGACGGGCTTGATCTTGAGGTCGGCGGCATCGCCACGGAGAACGGCCGGCTCAAGCTGAATGAGCACCTACAGAGCGTCTCCAACCCAGCCGTATACGCCGCCGGCGATGCGGCACAGAAGGGGCCGCCGCTCACTCCTGTCTCTAGCCACGACGCCAAGGTGGTCGCCGCTAACCTTCTGGAGGGCAATCGGCATACACCCGACTATCGCGGTGTGCCGAGCGTGGCCTTCACGATCCCGCCGATCGCTGCCGTCGGACTGAGCGAGGACGAAGCACGTCAGCAGGGCCTGAAATTCCAGACCATGTCCCAGAAGGCGTCCGACTGGTTTACTGCCCGCCAGGCCGCAGAAAAGACCTATGGCTTCAAGGTGATAGTGGAGGACGACACCGGGCGTATCCTAGGCGCACATCTTGTCGGACCGCACGCCGATGAAGTGATCAATCTGTTTGCGCTTGCGATCCGCCACGACCTAACGGCCGACAATCTGAAGACGACGATGTTCGCGTATCCCACCGGCGCCTCGGATATCGGCTACATGCTCTGACTGCCTTTGCGTCTTCTGTAATCACCGAGGACGGACGCATTTGGCTCTATTACTCGTTAAGGACGCCGAACTGGCACGCGCGGAGCTTCGACGTCGCTAGACGCTTCGTCGGCGATGCGCCACCAGGAGCGCGGGCGCAGACATGGTGAAGCTCGCGGGCCAGCCAATCGGATCAACTTCCGTATTGACCCTGTATTTAGTACAGGGTGTAGCAGTCCTAATGTGATGATCGTCAATGTGAACCAACGAGCAGCGCCGCACAGATGGCTTGGCGGCGCCACCAGCGCGGAAAGTGAGGTTTCGTGAACGAAAGGCCAGCAGCTGGGCTTATGACCGCGATTGTCGTCGCGCCATTGGTCGCGCTTTGCTGCCTTGGGCCGCTTTTTATCGGCTCGGCGGTAGGTGGTGTCGTGGGCTGGCTTAGCGGACAGGGTCTTGCATTGACCGCCGTGCTGGCATTCTTGGCCGCAGCCATTGGCTACGCCGTGATGCGTTGGCGCAGGGCATCATCCAATCGAGTGGATGCCGGCCCGACTTGCGCATGCGATGTATCTGTGGCGCGGCAGGACGTCGAGCTTGATGTCGTCAAGCCTGCGAACGAACGGCGGGCCCGTTAATCGCAACGATTCGGGCGGTCTGCAGCGCACGGTGGCGATCGCTCAGGGCGGACGATCATCCATAGAACTGGTACGTCCCAATCAAGAAATGCCAATGCCACTGGAAGATCAGCGACCTGAATGCTGTCAGTTCAGCAATGAAGCTGGGAACCGCCGATAGTGGCCAGGCGGTGACATATTTGAGTGGCTAAGCCCGCCACGATTCGAACGTGTGGCCTCCATTTTCGGAGGGCAACACTAAGTGATGGTGCGGGTGGCCGGGGTCGAATCGGCACTCCTCTCGGAACTGGATTTTGAAGTGAATCGCGGGTTCCACCGGGTTGGAATTCCGGGGTTGGCGCCGGTTCGAACAAGAGCCGAAGGGTCGGCCGACGCTCCCAGACGACACTTGCCCGTTGAGACCATCCGTCCGATTTACACGCTAAAGCCCGATATTACCGCACACGTTCACGCGCGGGCTTCAAAGCGGAAGATCTATCGCCTTCTATCTCCACAAGAGCAAAGAAGTGGAGATACGGTATGAGCGCTACCCCACATGTCGCCCGAAGAACAATTCGCCGGCAGCAGTTACGAGAGATCGTGCCGCTTGCCGACAGCACGATCTACGACATGGAGCAGCGAGGAGAATTCCCGCAGCGCTTCTATCTCACCTCACGCTGCGTCGTCTGGGACTTGGCAGAGGTCGAAGCCTGGCTCGACGCTCGGCGCCACGCCTCTCGCGCAAATGCCATCAAACGTGCTCCAAGCCCCGACGTGAGGCTGCGCCGTTCGCGGCCCGTCAAACACTAGGCTCCAACTCAAGCAACTCCATCGTGGCCGGGAGCAGCATCGGACGATACTTCTGACCCAAAACCCACGCTTCCAACAGGTTGGACCACTCCTGCATCATATGGCGGCGTTGATGCTCGTACTCCGCCTTGTTGTAGACGCCACGCGACGACCTTCCGTCCTCATGCGCCAAGCACTTCTCGATCCAGTCGCTATTGAAGCCCAGCTCATTCAACAGGGTAGAACCTGTGCGCCGCAGATCGTGAACAGTGAACGGTTCGAGCGGCAGCCCCTCCTTTTTCGCCCTGACGACGACCGCAGTCGTGATCCGATTGAATGTCGCCCGCGACATCGGTGCGTCAGCGTCGTATCGCGAAGGAAGGACATAGCGCGAATTGCCCGCGCAGGTTTTTAGCGCGATGAAGATGTCGATGGCCTGCTGCGACAGGTAGACGTTGTGTGCCTTCGACCGCTTCATTCGCTCTTTTGGGGTCAGGACATAGAACGGGCACAGATATACGCTAAGCGTCTCTGCGCGCACTTATGGGTCGACTCTATGCGTCGACGACTCCAGCATTCCAAAGGCATCCATCGGACAGT
>NZ_JAIETU010000023.1 GCF_019744875.1 Hyphomicrobium sp.
GGTGAACAGGAGCGAAGCGACGAGAAAGTCATCGCACGTCCCCGTTGACAGGCTCAATTAGAGAAGCCGCCGTCGCGAGATGCGGCTAAGCCGATCCCGGCGCCGGGCCGCAAGGCCGCGCGCAGCGCGCCCGTCAGGGTTGCCTTGCGGCCGGTAGGCGGCGCGGTCGGCTACGCATCGGCGCGCGGCAGCGGCTCCGGAGGCCGGCCGGCGGGCCATGGTTTTTTGGTGAGCCTGAGATCTGATCGGAAGTGGGGAGTAGAAAAGAAGGGCGCGAATCCGGGGGTGGTCCCGACGGCGGGGGGAGCCAGCCGCCGGGACCATGGGGTAATCAGGCTTCGTTCGAGGCGATAACGTAGGGTTTCATGGCCATTTCAAAGAGGTCGCGGTAATCGCAGGAAGCGTTCAGGTAGAGGCTTGCCTGAGCGCGTGCTTGTTGAAGCAGGATGCGGCCTTCCTCGGTTGCGTGCGGCTCAAGGACTTCCGCGATCAACTGGCGGTTTTCCCAGACGCGGCCCTGCTGATCTTTAAGGGTGCCTAGCATTTGCGCGGATCTCTGGCGGCTTTGCCAGCGGCGGTAGGTCCTGATGGCGATGCGGGCCTCCGTGCGGTACCGGGCGAGCATTTCGGACGCCTCCTTGAGGTCCATATAGTCGATGGTGCGGTTGGCCGAAGCCTTCTGCAGCCGGGCGATCACGCGAATGGCGTTTTCGGGCATCATGCGGTTTTGAATGCGCTCGAATAAAGTTTCTTTCAATATCTTCATTTTTATCTCCGTTTCTTCTTGTTGCTTGTTTTTATAACTTTGTCGTTTATACGTCATAATTATTAATAGGGCATTAATTTATGGAATTAGACTATAAAATACTTTCTTTTAGAAACGGTTTCTGATATAAAATAGTTATTATGGCGATTTACACAGGAAGTCATTTTCGGTCGGCACGTGAATATCTGGGTTGGTCCCAGGCGCAGCTTGCGAAACGGTCTGGCGTCGCGCAGCCCACGATTTCGGGGTTTGAGCGTGGGAAGACGGGCGATGTCAGTGCCTCAACGCTGAAAAAACTCGAGGACGCTCTGGCATCGGGCGGCGTTATCATCAGGCAGGACGGTCTGGATTTCAGGAATCTGTCCAACTATGAGATCGACGGCGAGGGCTGGTGGCCGCGTTTACTGGACGACGTGGCTGGCGAGCTGGCATCGGGTGGCGAGCTCATCATTCTCTGCGCCGATGATCGCGAATCCAATTCGGATACGATCGCACGCATCAGAGCGATCCGAGCCGCCGGCGTGACATGCAAGAATTTTATTCGCGAAGGCAACACCTATCTGCTGGGAGAGCCGTCAGAGTATCGATGGGTGCCGAAGGAACGATTCCTCAACACCGTGACGCTTGTGTATGGCGATAAGATCGCGGTTTGCGCCGATGACAATACCAAAGCAGTCGTAATCCACGACGAGTCGCTCGTCTTAAGCTGGAGGAACATGCTGGCGCTCTTGTGGGACCAACTGGAACAACCAAAGGAGAGCACAGCGCATGAGCGGTTCTAAATCGATTCAATATCCGGGCCCGACGGGCCCATACAAGGTGACGCAGAAAAATGGTGCCGCTTGGAAGGGTGCTGAGGAAGTACGTCTTCAAATCAGCATCGGCAATCCCGGCACCGAAGGCGATAAGTTCTATGCGTTGTGCGAATGGGCCGCAGCGCGGTTTCCACGCGTGGTTCTCGTGGTGTCCGATACGCTGCAGCGGTACAACGTGATGTTCGAGACGTTGGCCGATCATGAGCGGGCTCTGGCGGTCAGTCGCCAAAGCGGCGATGACTGGCTTGCGCGTAGCAGCGCAGCAATTGACCTGCTGGATAGCAAGGCGTTGGTGATGCGATGGGAAGAGGTGCGGCTGACGCAGGAGACGGCGGAGGCGGAGACCCGCTTGCGCGATCTGTATGAGTGCGATGACGGCTTCAAGACCGCCATAGATGAAACTGTTCAAGCATTCGCAACG
Source organism: Hyphomicrobium sp. (assembly GCF_019744875.1). Lineage (GTDB taxonomy): Bacteria > Pseudomonadota > Alphaproteobacteria > Rhizobiales > Hyphomicrobiaceae > Hyphomicrobium_C. Next base: position 2,003 of record NZ_JAIETU010000023.1, read on the forward strand.
CGCGGAGAACGCGACCTGGGAAGCGATCGATCGATCTATGAGACGCACTCGAAGGCGTTCCTGCTCGAGGAGCTGGCCGTGTTTTCGTGGCTGTGCATGAGGGCTGGAGTTGACTCGTATGCGGGATCGTGGATGCAGGGGGTGTTCAATGCGTTACGCGCGCATGAGGGCAGTTTCTTCGACGCCTACCGGAAAGATTGGGTGCAGGTCGATTTCACGCGCAACAAGGCATACCTCGGGCCGAGTTTTGGTGGCGCGTTGGAGATGGCGGCTTGAGGTCGTCGATCGAAATCCTAGCCGGGTTGGATCAGCCGAACATAAGCGCGTCCGATGTCCGGCTCTAAGCAGACGCGCATTCAGTACCCTTCTGCGACCGGGCCATACAAGGTCTGCTTGAAGAACAGCGTGCCGTGGCACGGCGCGCCGGAAGCCCGGCTTCATAACAGTGTCGGCAAGTCCGCGGTCGAGGGCGGCAAGCTTTTTGCGTTTTGCGAATGGGCGGCCGAGCGCTTCCCGCATGCCGTGCTGGTCGTGTCGGACACGCTGCAGCGGTTCAATGTGATGCGTGAGACGGTTGCGGACGAATGTCTGGCGGCCTCGATGTGCCGGAACAGCGGTGATGAGCGGCTGCGCCGGAATCGTGTCTCGATCTCAAGACTGCGAAATGTCGAGATCCTGCGATGGGACGATGCCCTGGCCAAGAGCGATACCGGCACGGCGCTGACACGGCTTGTTGAGCACTACGATGGGGATGCCGACTTCCGGAATGCGTTGGACGAGTGGGTGGAGCGTTTTTGTGCGCGCCTGGAAAGCCGCGGAGCGGTCAGCGCTGAGACTGCAAAGATTGCCAGGGACTATTCACGCGCGTTTTTGATGGAAGAGCTGGCCGTGTTTTCGTGGCTGTGCAAGCCGGCCGGTGTTGACGTCTATCCGGGCACGTCGATGCAGGAAGTGTTTGCCGCGCTTCGCGTGCAGGAGGATGAGTTCTTCGATGCCTTCCGGCGGGATCGGCTGTTGAACGACTACGAACGCAACAAGGCCTATTCGCCGCTTACATTTTCCGCCGCGGCGTAGAAAGCATTTCTCTGGGTACGACGCCGGCAAACCGCCTTCGATGTTCAAGGCAGACCCGCGTCAATACAGCTCCCGTCCGGCTACTCGGATTTTGAGATCAGCGTTTTCGCGCATACTGACGCGTTACGTTGATCTTCAGAAAGAAGACGGGCTTGCCATTGCCTACCTGCAGAACGGCTATGTAATGCGTCGGTATCCGCTGACGCTCGTATTCCCGCCATCCGGCGATCCAGGCGAGCGTGACCACGAGAGCGGTCATGTAGAGGGCCGCACCTCGCCACCGGTTCGCGCGCCGCGTTAAAAGCGCCTCCCGCCTCACGGTGCCGCGGACGTACTCGACAGTGAGGTTTTTGGCGTGGTCAAGTTCGATCAATGCGCGAACGCATTCCTTGCGTTGAGCCATGTTGCGGTGTGTCCGCTGGGCCGGGTCCAACGTCGAAGGGTAGGTGCAAACATCTCAATCAGACCCGCGCTATCCTTAGCCGCAAGGCGTTGCCGACGACGCTGAGGGAGGACAACGCCATGGCCGCAGCGGCAACGACTGGAGAAAGCAGGAGTCCGAAGATGGGATAAAGCAGACCCGCCGCGATCGGCACACCCGCAACGTTGTATGCGAACGCCCAAAAGAGGTTTTGGCGGATGTTGCGCATGGTTGCTTCAGACAGGCGCTTGGCGCGAACGATCCCCTGTAAGTCACCCTTAAGAAGGGTGATACCCGCGCTCTCGATGGCAACGTCGGTGCCTGTACCCATGGCGATCCCAACGTCCGCAGCGGCAAGCGCGGGCGCGTCGTTGACGCCGTCGCCAGCCATGGCGACGACACGCTTCTCCTCCCGCAGCGCGGCGACCACTTCACTCTTCTGCTCGGGCAACACTTCGGCTCTCACCTCGTCGATGCCAAGACGCCGTCCGACGGCTTCGGCCGTAGTGCGGCTGTCGCCCGTGAGCATCACGACGCGGATGCCATCGTGCTGCAGGGCTCTGAGGGCAGACGATGTCGACTCCTTAATTGGATCGGCGATGGCAATGATGCCAGCCAGCTTGTTATCGACACCGACGAAGATCACCGTGCCGCCATCCCGGCGCAGTTCGTCGACCTTATCCGTTAGGTCTGCGGTTTGGACGCCGCGCTCGTTGAGGAACCTGGCGTTGCCGATGGCGATCTTCCTGCCGTTGACGACGCCGAGGACGCCCTTACCCGTCGACGAGTCGAAATCCAACACTTTCGGTAGCTCAATGCGACGGTCAACAGCCGCAGCGACTATGGCGGCACCAAGCGGATGCTCGCTGGCGCGCTCGACGCTCGCTGCCAAGCGCAGGAGCTCGGTTTCGTCAAAGCCGCTGGCGGCAACGGTTGCCACGACTTTAGGTTTGCCCTCTGTTAGGGTTCCTGTCTTGTCAACGACGAGCGTATCGACCTTCTCCATGCGCTCTAGCGCCGCGGCGTCCTTGATCAAAACGCCCGCTTGTGCGGCTCGGCCGACCCCGACCATGATCGACATCGGCGTCGCAAGGCCGAGCGCGCAGGGGCATGCGATGATGAGAACGGATACTGCGGCCACAAGTGCGTAGGCAAGGCGCGGCTCGGGTCCAACCAACCACCAGGCCGCGAAGGCCAGGAGAGAGATCGCGATAACGGCTGGGACGAACCAGGATGATACCGCGTCGGCCAGGCGTTGAATCGGAGCGCGGCTTCGCTGGGCCTGAGCCACAAGCTGGACGATCTGCGCGAGCATCGTTTCGCGGCCAATCCGCTCCACGCGCATGACAAAACTGCCTTTGCCGTTCAGCGTACCGCCGATGACCTTCGAACCGGACTCCTTCAGCACGGGGATCGGCTCGCCAGTGACCAGGGACTCGTCGACATGTGAGCGCCCGTCGATCACTTCGCCGTCGATCGGAACCTTATCGCCGGGACGCACACGCAGCCTGTCACCGACATGGATGGCATCGAGTGCAACCTCCTCCTCGCCGTCGTCGTCGCGCAGCCGACGAGCGGTCTTGGGCGCTAGATCGAGGAGGGCCCGGATTGCTCCCGAGTTTTGTTCGCGGGCTCGCAGCTCGAGCACCTGGCCGAGCAGCACGAGCACAGTGATAACCGCGCCCGCTTCGAAATAGACAGGCACGCCCCCGTCCGCAGCACGCATCGCGATGGGAAAGAGCTGCGGCGCGACCGTCGCGACCACGCTGTAAAGCCAAGCCATGCCCGTGCCGATCGCAATCAGCGTGAACATGTTGAGGTTCCAGGTCACCACCGAGTGCCACCCACGCACAAAAAATGGCCACCCTGCCCAGAGAACCACTGGGGTCGCGAGTACGAACTGGATCCAATTCGACGGACCTTGACCGAGAAGCGTTCGCAACCCCGTGATCTCCCCTCCCATCTCCAGCGCCAACACGGGGAGCGTGAGGACGAGACCGATCCAGAATCGGCGCGTCATGTCGACGAGCTCGGGGTTGGGTTCCGTCGTTTCGCCAGGAAGCAATGGCTCCAGCGCCATACCGCAGATCGGGCACGCGCCAGGGCCGACTTGCCTGATCTCAGTATGCATCGGACAGGTGTAGATTGTGCCTTCGGCAACAGGTTCGATCACGGACGACGAGGCGCTGTCGAGGTATCGCCCTGGTTCGGCAACGAACTTTGTGCGGCAGCCGGCTGAACAGAAATAGTATATCTGGCCCGCGTGGTCAGCGCGATGTTTCGCGGTATGCGCGCCGACCGCCATCCCGCATACCGGATCTCTATTGCCGTGGCTCGTATTCTCAGAGCCGCAGCAGCTGTTGGGACGCAGAGCCCGAGCAGACGAGCAGCACTGGCCCGCCAGGTGTTCGTTGTCCGTGGTCATGGCGCTAGCTCTCTGCGTTTGTTGTTCAGTGACAGCATATCAAGTCGGCTCGATCGCCCTGGCGTGCGTCTACGCGTGTTCTCGCTCGGAGCGACGTTCTGCGACTGGCGCAGGAAGCAGTTGCGGGCCGTCGCGTGCAACTGCCTCCTTGCAGTGGCCTTCCCCACCAGATTTCATGCACAGATGGAGGGCACACATCGCTGTACAGGGCAGGAGCGTCAGCACGAGCGGAGCAAGCCCTGCGGTAACAAGCCAACTCCAATTGAGCGCAAGACCAGCGGCGATAGCTGCAATGGCTAAGACGGTCAAAGTACGTCGGCCACCCAGATAGTGGCGCGCGGCCGAGAGGAGTTCGTGAAAGTTCTCCGACTTATGTGATGATGTGATCGTTGTCATGATTGTGTTCCTCGTGGTGAGCTGTGGGGAGGGGTGATGCAGCTATCCCCCTCCCTCTAGCGGAGGTTAGCCGTTTGGTTTGCCCTCCGATGGCGCCGGTGCCGTGGGAACTTTCGGTGTCTCCTGCAATGTGATTTCCATCATGCGGTTGCAGTTTTCGAGCATTCGCGTCATCTGCGATGGGTTCGCTCCAGCCATCATGTGCATCATCCCGTGATGACCATCCATCGTCATGCCGTGATGTTGGGCCGGTGCTCGGCCACCAGGTGCTGTTGAGGTGGAGCTTTGGGCGATAGCGGCCGACGCTAACGCGAGAGTTCCTGCCACGAGGCTCACCGCAATAAATTGAGATCTGTTAGTCAATTTCGTATCTCCTTCCTTGTTGGCTAGTCTGACATGTTTGACCGACGATCCCTGAAGGGCGCGGACGATCTGCGACTATTGGTGAGTTCGGATCTGACGCACATTTGGTTACAGCCGCACCAGGGATTGCCAACCTGAGGGCGGCGCCGAGCGTTGGCAGCTGATTGATGGGGTAGGCCACCTCAACGGAGACGCAGCTTGTCTCGAAATTGAGTTCTCGTCGGATTTATTTGGCGCGGCGACTGAGGTAATGGCGGACATCTGCGCTTGGTATCGTTGGTAAACAATAACACCCAGAGCCGTCTTGTCGGCCTGAAGTACGGCCACGTATCGCGCTGGTTTATGGCGGCACTCGTACTCCCGCCATCCGACGATCCGCCCGAGCGGGTCCGAGGCGCTCCCGTCGGCATGAACAAAGCGGTCACTCGCCCTGTTCCATCGCGCCGAGCGTCAACGGCATTGAGGCGGCAAGCGTCATCTTGGTGAGGCAAAATCGCGAGCCTCAAAAACCTCGAGCGTGCTCTGGCGACGTTGACGAGTGCTTGTCAGCCGGGCCGGCAGATGACCTGTCCAATTCTCGATGCTCTCAATCGAAGGGGGTGATTTCGTATCCGCTGTCTGCTTGCGAGGTAACGGCGGACGAAGCCCGGCCCCTCATTGTGACAAGGAGCCGGGCCACTCAGTCAGATTGCCTTACCGGAGACTTCGCAGAAGTGCGCGGATCTGCCCGATCCGGGACAGGTCATCTGACGCTCTACACTTACTTTCCTGGCTTCGGCAACTGCGGTCCCTGCGGTGTCATCGGGCATCCTGCGGTGACGATGCCCGGTATGCAGTGTCCGACCTTATGATGCGCTTGCGCCACCACCGCGAAGCCACTCCCTGCCACCGCGATCAAGGCAAGAGCCGCCATTAGAGATTTCAGCATTTTTCGTACTCCCGAGTTTTGAATGTCCTCAGGTCCGCGGCGTCGCCGCGGGCCTGAGGACTGACGCCTACTTGCCCTTCGGCTGCGGCAGCTGCGGCCCCTGAGGTGTCAAGGGGCACGGTATGTAGTTCTTTGGTGCGTTGCTGCAGGGCGGTCTGTAGGGCGGTTTATATTGTGCCTGCGCTTGGCCGGCGACGCCGGTCAAGGCGAAAGCGCCCAGGGCAAGGGCAGTGATTAGAGATTTCAGCATTTTCGTAACTCCCGAGTTTGGAATGTCTTCACCCGCGGCGCAGCACGAGCTGCGCAGCATCAATGCCGAGCGTCGCCGCTCGCAATTTTCACGCGTGAAGGATCAAGCTCTAGGGGGCGGGGTAGGGGGCTGCCAGTTGAGCCCGTCGTGCAGGGAAGGCACAAAACCGCGGAGTGTGGCGTGACCCACTAGAGCTGCACCGAAGGCGAAATCAGAAGCCGGGGCGAGCTGCACGCAATGTGTTGCGCACATGTTCATGGGGCATCTGACGGCGATATTGCAGCAAGGGCAATCCTGGCTGGCGGGGGATGTCGCGTCGGCCGCGTCTTCCATGGACGCCATCGGCACCATGCGCATGGCATACGCGGCTTGCACCGGCGCCAGAGCGAGCCCGGCGCTGATGAAAATCGCAAGGATGGTGCGAACGAACTTCATGCGCACTGCCTCGACGGGTGCAAGTCAGGTGCACTTTGGATGTAAATAGGCACTACCCCATGGCTCAGGCAAGATCATCACTGCAATCTCGCGATTGCGAAACAAATCCCCCGTGCAGCGGGCGCCCAACAGGAGCGCCCGCCATTATTGCATAACGACCTGAGTCAGCGAACGACAGCTGGCGAGCCAGCGACATGCGTTCTCTTTGCCTCGCGCGCGTGGACAGCTTTCGGCTTCCGCGTATTCTGACCGATCGCGATGCGACCGTTATGCTCGTGCGGGACCGCGTACGGCGCACCCTTATAGGGAAAGCGCCAAATCGTGTCAGCCTGCGCCTGGCCGGCGACGGTGCCGGTTAGCAAAGCGGCTGCAGCGAGGTTCAACATGAGGCGGGGGAAAGCGGTACGTGACATGTTCCTGGTCTCCTTGCGTTGTCGCACGCGCCCGGCTTGGGGACGATCATGCGGATGCAAGTAAGTTCGAGACTGGCGCGAGTTCGGTTACATGGATCGTAGGAAAAATGTCGAGCCTTGCCCCGGCATGAGTAAACGAAGGATTGCGGGCTCCGACCTGGCAGATTGCCCAGCCCAGCACGCCTTCGTCGCTCCGACTTGAACGAGGCTCGTTCGATCCGAGGCCGATTATATGAAAGTCCCTTTTTACGCCAGCTGAACAAATATTTTCGAACGCTGTAACCGAAGCCCGCTTGCAAACGAATAGATCGATAGACAGAGGGACAGGTATCGCCAGTGACTTTAAACGAGGCCGAGCTGAAGCAACTGATGTTGGCCGGTCTCGATGGCGACTCGGCTGCGTACCGCACGCTTCTCGACCGGCTGAGCAAGCTGCTGCGCAGCTACTATAGGGCTAAGCTGTCACGTATTGGCAGAGAGGCGACAGAGGCAGAGGATGTGATGCAAGACGTGCTCATGGCCCTTCACACCCGGCGGCACACTTACGATCCCAACGAGCTGTTCATGCCGTGGGTCTATGCCATCGCGCGCTATAAGCTCATTGACCATCTGCGTCGCACGCGCGCCTCGCTGGCCGATGTGCCGTTGGACGATGCAGGCGAGCTTGTGGCTCAAGAGGATCATTCCGGAGTGGAGAGCGGGCACGATCTAGAAATTCTTATGCGCGAGCTCCCCGACAAAATGCGGTACGCGATCCAGTGCGTGAAACTTGACGGACTGAGCGTTGCCGAAGCGGCGAAACGGGGCGGCATGTCGGAATCCGCTATCAAGGTCAACGTGCATCGGGGATTGAAAATATTGGCGGCGTCGATTGCCCGGGAGACGAAATCGTGAAGACAGATGAACTGATTACCATGCTGAGTACGAACGTTGAGGCGGTCGACCGTCGGCGAGTTGTGCGGGAGATCGGCGCGACAATCGCGATCGGTTCGCTTGCAGCGGTCGGTACGATGGTGTTAGCCCTCGGTTTGCGCGGGGATCTGCCTCAAACCGGGCCCCTCATTTTCCTGCTGGCGAAGCTTGCTTTCGCAGTGGGAATTGTCGTCTTGGCTTCGGTCTATCTGATGAAGTTGGCCCGCCCAGGCGGGGAAGGGCGGGTGGCAATCACGTGGGCGGCGTTGCCGTTTGTTGCAACGATGCTCCTGGCAGTGATCAGCCTCGCGTTCGCCCCCACGTCGCACTGGAACAGGATGATCATGGGAGATCAATGGCTGGAATGCCTCATCTCCATTCCCATCATTGCGGTCGTGCCGTTTGCGGCGGTGATCTGGGTGCTGCGCAGGATGGCTCCAACGGACCTCATCCGCACGGGCGCCCTCGCCGGGCTCGTTGCTGGCGGTTTGAGTGCGATCGGTTACGCACTCCATTGCACCGACGACTCACTGCCTTTCGTGGCCTTTTGGTACGGCGGCACAATTGTGCTGTGCACCTTGGCCGGTGCGACGCTCGGACCGCGCCTGTTGCGATGGTGAGCGAATGCCCCAGTGACCAAGCGTTATTCGGCCGCCAAAAGTCTGCGAAACATGAATCTTCATCCATTTATGTAAAACTGACGCAATTCATGCGCTTAGCCGCTAAACTCGCACGAACTCTATAGTTGACGAATCCACGTCCCAATCCCATCATGTGAAGGGTGAAATTAGAGCCTGCCATGTCGTTCAGACGTACCATCGCCGTGCTGTTCCTGACCTTGGGGTTTACCCTTGGGTCGGTCATCGGCGTGGCCGTGGCCACTGAGCAGGCCTTGGCTAAGCCCTGCCCGATGCACGATCAGGGCGCGGATAGCCCATGCTGCAAGGGTGATTGCACGGGTGCCATGGCGGGCTGCTCCGTCAAATGCTCGGTTCAGTTTGGTGCGGCCCTGTTGCCGGACACTGCGCGGTTTGTGCAGGCTGCGGGTGCCCAACTCGTCGTGTGGGATGCGAATACCTACGACCCGTTTGTGGCTAGGCCTCCCCCACCCATACCCATCGTCTGATCTCCTGACGACTCACGCGAGTTCTGCGGCTGCTCTTTGAGCGTGTCCGCTGACTGTCGCATGCGCAGCGCTTGGCCGCTGCCCAACCACACCACACGGAGATCGACATGAAAAACCAAACGAAAATGATGCTGGTGGTTTGCCTTATGGCAGTGTCCACCCCTATGGCCGCTCTTGCGGCAGCCCAGGACTATGCCTTCGAAGCGGTCAAGACCGAGGTTCGCAACGGTCCTGGCAGCGATATTGCCGTTCGGCTCGTCCACAAACCAAGCGGCAAGCCTGTCGAGGACGCAGTCATCTTCCGCACGCGGCTCGACATGTCCCCAGAAAACATGGAGGGCATGACGACCAAGATCGAGCCGCTGACCGAAAGCGAGCCCGGGGTCTATAAATTCAGGGCCGACTTCACGATGGCGGGCGGCTGGGCTTTGAAGCTGCAGGCCAAGGTGCAGGGTGAGCCCGAGACCGTACAGGGCACTGTCGTCTTCACCGCGAAGGACTGAGGACCGCCCCATGCGCAAGTTGGTGTTCGTGCTGGCGGGCCTTCTGTTCGTTCTGGTGCCGACCGCGGTCGGCTACCGGATCGGCACGGGGCATTGGCCTAGCGTTCCGTCCTCGGATTTGAGCGGGGATGCGTCACAATCTGGGTCTGCGAGCACGACGCCTTCGGCGAGTGGTCGGGTTCTTTATTGGAAAGATCCCGACGGCAAGCCCGCTTATGCGGCCAACCCGGCCAAGACTGCCGACGGCCGCGATTACGTACCCGTCCACGAGGA
>NZ_JAIETU010000012.1 GCF_019744875.1 Hyphomicrobium sp.
GATTTGGACGGGCGCGGTCAAGGCCTGGGTTTTGGCTGAGACACACAGCCGCCCAATAGGAAGCAATTTCGCGGGCTTCTAAGCCACGCGTTTTGAAGGCTGCACCGTGAGTTGCAGATCGAGCGCCTCTAGAACACGCTGTATCGTGTCAAACTTCGGGCTTCCACCTGCACTCAGAGCCCGATAAAGGCTCTCACGGGACAGGCCTGTTCGCTCCGCTATTTGCGTCATCCCGCGCACCTTGGCAGCGACGCCAATGGCGTGCGCGATATGTTCCACATCTTGTGTCAGCATCGCTTCAGCAATGTAAGCTGCGACTTCGCTCTCGTTCTCCAGATACTCGGAGGCATCGAATGGGCGTGATTTGGCCATGCGTTTTACTCCTGGTACTCAGCCGCTAGCCGTTTTGCGACAATGACGTCGCGATCCTGCGTACTTTTATCTCCGCCGGCCAGCAGCAGGACGTAGGCATTTCCGCGCTGAATGAAATAAACGCGGTATCCGGGCCCGAAGTGGAGACGCATCTCGCTCACTCCCTCGCCTACCGGTTCAACGTCGCCGGGGTTGCCACGCGCAACCCGCTCCACGCGAACCAGAATCCTGGCCCTGGCGGTTCCATCTCTAAGGTCTTTCAACCAAGCCGAGAATTCAGCAGTCTCGCGTAGCTCAAGCATACCCCATTTGTAGCCCGCAGGCTACACCCAAACAAACGAAAACTGCGGCATCCTTACTTCCGCCACCTCTCAGGCCAGTCCTTCGGGGGCAGCGCTTCAAGTAGCTCCGCGACCGCGTCCATGTAGCCGGGTACTTTGCTCTTGCCTGTGGAGATGCGCGAAACCTGCTTTTCAGTAAGGGAAAGCGCCCGAGCAAGCCTTGCTTGCGAACCAACCAACCGACGGAGACGGGCCAAGGCGTTGCTCATGGGCAACGTTCTTCCTGCAAGATGCACTAAAAGTCAATATAGACTGAGATTGATATGGACATTTTGTCCATACTCGCCTACTTTATCATTAGAGCCGGCCAACACCCCGGCCCTAAACGAAAAAGGCCCGAAGCTGCGTCAACAGCCCGGGCCCGACGTGAAATCCTCTCCACAGCTATGAAGAAAGGCACCTCACATGCGCTATCTAGCACCGTTCACCGCACTTGTCTGTGCTGCGGGGCTTCTTGCCCTTCAAATCCTGGGCGCTATCGAATACACCGCCGGGGGCACGCTCTACACGCAAGCCTCCATGATTGCCGCGATGGTCGCGGTCGCCGTCCTCCCCCTCATGATCGAGTGGGCCTGGCACCGCAAGGCCAAGGGAGCTGCCGCCGCCATGTCGATCGCTCTCGTTGCCTTCCTCGCCTACTCGCTTCCGGCCACCACCGGGCGCACGGGCGAAGCGAAGGAAGCCAAGGCCAACACGGCCGGCAAGGCGCTCGAGGACAAAGCTCGGGTCCAGGCCGACTACGACGCCACGAAGAAGCTCGTTGACGAGTCGAACAAATGGCAGCCAAAGGCCTGCGCCGGCGGCGTTGGCAAAGACTGCAAGTCCGCGACGTTCATCCTGAACCAGCGGCAGGCGTCTCTCGAAAAGCTCGCAAAGCAGCTCGAGGGATTCCAGGCGGCACCACCCGGTGATCTTGGCTCCAGCCTCTGGGCTGACGTCCTGCGCACCGACGAGGAAACGGTCCGCAATGGCAGTATCCTCGCCTACGCACTCGGCCTCGAGGCCGGCATCTTTGGCCTGATGTGGTTCTTCGGACGCGGCCTCCGCGCCATCACGGAGACGACGCCGAGCAAGGAACTGGACGAGGAAATCGACCGGTTCAAGAAAGCGACCGCGAACGACAAGGGTCCGCCTCTGCCGCCTACCGAGGCGATCGCTCCGGAGCTCAAGGGCGCAAACGTCGTGCTCTGGGCGAAGGACTTTGAAACGCGGTGGGGTCGAAAGCCCCGGCTTGATGAAGCCGAAGCCGCCTTCAAGGATGTCGCTCGAACGACCATCTACCGCCGGCTCAAAGCGGCGTAACCTACCGACCCCCGGGGCTCTCAGGCTTCGGGGGTTTTTATTGCCGCCGATCGGACGTCATCCACCCACTCGCGCAGCTCGCGGGCCCAATCCCCAAACGTGCTTTCCTCTCTGGGCACCGGCATTTTTTCAATCGCATCCAACACTGCGTTCAGCCTGTCTTCCGCTTCCATTCCAATACCCTCTCAGTCCCGCTCACCGAGTTTCAGTTGCACCTCGGACAGGGCAGCCTGCAGGTTGATGCGCGCCACGTCCTCGGTCGGGCCCCACCCTACAATCGACACCCAGCACCCGTCGCCACCCGAGTTGAGCATGTCGCCCCGAAGCTCGGCTTCAACGCCGCTCTTTTCCGTCTGCCGGATTTCAACCTCGCCCCATTCCATACCGATACCCTTTGAGTTTCACGCTGCCGACAGGTCTTCCAACGCCATCGTCAGCCGCATTCCACCAAACGACGCCTCGGCCCGGCCGCCGACGATCTGTTCCACCGGAGTGTTCGCAACGTTAATCCCGAGATGAGGGATTTCGATCCGGTCCCCCACCTTGATCGTGCTGCCCTGCCGGATCTGCCGCTTCGAGCGGTCCGTACGCCGCGCGCGTTTCATCGCGATCTCGGCTTCCCGCACCTTCACCTGTTCAATGGCCGCGTTCGAGATCGGCGCCGGTTCGTCCTCGAAAGTCCCGCAGCGCATGAGGACGTCCTGCGCCCCGTGCTCGGCCAGCCCCGCAACAACGCGCAGCGGATCCCGGCACCGCACGAACACATACCTAGGCGTCAGCGTGCGCAGCCTCTCGATCGGGTGCCGCTTCATCTTCAGCCACACGTGGTAACGCTCCACCGGGCAGTACGCGTCCGCCACGCTGAGCTCGTGCCTCAAGGCCTCGTCCTTTCGGAGCAGGGAGACCAGCGCCATCTCGTGCCTTGGAGCCGTTGTCAGGGCGTACCAGTCGTTCATTGCGGAACTTCTCCAAGATCATCTGGGCGTCGAGGGTCGGTATGCGGCACTTTGTTGAACCCACGGACGCGGCTGCTGAGATGGCGCGTTCGAGCATGTCTTCGAGGTAAGGGGCGGGGCGCTTCATGATTGAGCGAACTCCCCATATTGCTGGACGGCGGCGGCTCGGTACGCGGCGGACGCCGCTTCAATGTTTTCGAAGACGCCCAGGTAGCGGCACTTTCCATTTACCTTCAGAGCCGCTTGCCACTTCCCGGATGACTTGTTCCAAGTGACACCACGAGCCCCGCTAGTGTTTTGACTGAGCTTCTTACGGTTCACGTTGTTCTGAGAGCCGGTCGCGACACGAAGATTCGTGATGCGGTTGTCCGTCTTAATCCCGTTGATGTGGTCCAACATCCCGGGCGGCCATTCGCCGTGCACATAGAGCCATGCGAGGCGGTGCGCTTGGTGCAACTGGTCACAGAGCTTGATGGTCCTGTAACCCGTCCTATGCGTGCTCCCAACCCGAGCACCGGGGGTTAGTCGCCCTCGCCGAACCCTGCTCGTGAACTCTCCTGTCTGCGGGTCGTATTGAAGCGCCTCGCGCAACGCCTCACACTTCAGCATTGACACCCCTCCTGACCACGCGCGTTTTCTTCGACTTCCGTTGCGCAATCTTGGAGCTCGCGTTCCTCCCGTATGAGGGGATCGAGGAGAGCTTCCCGTCTTTCAACTTCATGTTCTTCAGGGTGATGCGGTGGCCGGTCATGATTTCACACGTTCGCCGTTCTGGAATTTCTCGCGCTGGTCCATTGCCGAATGAATAATAAGGCCGTCGTCGTCTTCGGCCGCTCCGCACCAGCACTTGCCGCCATCCACGACGTGGTCGCGAAGGTCATTCAGTGGGTAGATGTGCATCGCCTTGTCGCTCATGCGTGTTCCCCTTCGCAGATCGCAGGCGCGGCCTCGACGGAGAGAGCAACAGGGGGCTGTCCACCGACGATACTGAGAACTATTGATCCGCCTGCGTTGAGGGCCGCTAATTCGGCAGGCGTCGGCTCCCACGCGCTCTGCCACACATTTTCCTCAACAACCCGAACGGCAAGGTGCCGACATTCTCCGTCCTTGTCCGGGTGCCAACCCTTCGGCGCACCGAGGTAGTGCGTCGTTCCGGAGATGCGTTTTGCGATCATGACAGCAGCCTCAACCCAAGGACTTCGCGCATTGCAGGCGACAGTTCTTTCGCCGCTGCTTGTCCCGACGCGCTTCTCGCCCACTCGTCGCTTTCCTCTTTCGTGGCGTCGAACTCGCCATTTGCGACGCGCCCGGCGAATTTCTTGAAGCCAGCCTCAGTCAGTTCGCCGTAGAGCTGCGTGATCGGGCAGGCGTACATTTCCCCGTAATCATCGAACTCGCCTGTCTCGGCGCGCTTCGCGAACGCCTCGTACTTCGCGGCGTGATCCGGCGTGGCGATTGCTGCCACCTTGCGGAGCTCCGCTGCGAGTTTGTCCCGGGTTCTCATGCGGACTCTCCCGGTGCTGGTATGTGCCAGTCAAAGCGGTTTTTTGTGCCCTCAACCTGCACCGTTGTGTGCTGAATGAGGCGCATGTGAAGGCGGCCTGAGACCAACAGTCGGATGCGGTCAGCCCATCCGAAATGGAGACGGCTATCAGTGCACATCCAGCCGGTCATGGTGTCGACGTCCTCCGGCTCAGTCCCGAGGTGATAGCGAAATCCAAGCTGCCGCCAGATCCGCTCCAAACGGGTCGGCACGTACATCATTGCGCAGTTCATTGATTGTCCCTCGATGCTATCGCTCACAGCGCGACCGCCTTCCCGGCATACTTCGACCCGTGCTTGTCGAGCCGATGCTTGCCGCGCCATTCAGGGATGTCCGCCGATTTCGATCGAACAGGCACCCCCGCGTAGACCTTCGCGTGGTGCCCGATGCAATAACTCGACCCCGGTGCTGTACTGCACCCGCAATAGCCCCATGGCTCAGTCCCGCGCGGATCACCAAAAACGTAGCGGCACTGGTGGTCTTCCATGTCTGCGAGCTTGAACAGCTTGGCCGGGCGCGGCGGCTCGGGAGGGAGAGGACCGGATGCAAACGTCACCCGGCGCGGTGCGCTGCGCTGGCTTCGCTTGAGCCGGATTGCGGCGTCGCGCTCCCGGGCGGGCCGCCCCGTGCCGTAAAACCGCGTGATCGTGGTTCGATACGGCAGGCACAGCCGATGCACCTTGCCGATGATGGCACTGCGCGACTTGATGCCCATCTCGCGTGCCACTTGCGAAGCGCTCAGCCCCTTCGCCCAGAGCGTTTTCAACGTGTCCACTTTCGTCTGGTCCCAAATCACCGTCGTCATGTTCAGCCCCCGCCGTTTTCGCCTGTCATTCGGTCGCTTCTGCTCGGACGTCGCGCTACTGCGCGTGCGGCCATGATCGGGTCGCGCTCGAAGTCCATGAGCGCCTGCCCGTGCCCCTTGAAGTATTCGAGGTCTTCCTTGACCATCGGAAAGCGATCCAGCTGCGCAAGCGTCGGCATCGCGCCGCCCTTCGCGACCTGCTGGTAGATCGCGCTCTTGACCAGATCCCGCAGCGAGCGCTCCCAGCGTTCAGCGAAGGCGATGTCGATCCACCGGCACTTGCCGGTCCGAATGAACGCGTCCGCCATGTTGCGGGACGTTTCCGCGAGCTGCTGCCATGGGGTGCTAGACATGGAAGGCCCCCGTCATTGCGAGGGCTTCGGCGCTGGCGCGGGCCATTTCTTCGACGCGGCGCTGCATGTCGCGCGCCTTCGCGTCCACAACGAGCGTTTCGACCGGCACCGCTACGTGCCTCCCGTTGCCGTGCACGCCGTCATGGGTCTTCGCGAAGCCCTTCGGCTCCATCAGGTAATCCAGGCTGGCCCGCCAGCCGCGGTCGTTCGTGCCGGTGAGGAAACTGGACCGCTCGACGTTCGCCAGCGCACGGTGCCAGCCGTCGAGCCCGTAGTCCTTCAGCCGGGCGCCGATCTTGCGTTCGCGGTCGGGGGTGAGCTTGGCGGCTTGCGGCAGGGCGCAGCGCTCGGCCGTCGCGTTGTAGGCCTCGAAGGCCGTCAGGATTTCGAATTTCGAAACGGCAGGGGTCCCCCGCTTGCGGGGGGTAGGGGGGTTTTTAGATTCAACAGGAGTTTCTAGGTTAGTAAGTAAGTTATTTTCTTCTACGCGCGCGGGAGACGCCACGGGTGGCGCGTTTGGCGCTTCCGAAACGCCATCCATGGCGCAGTTGGCGCTATTGGCGTTTTTGTCGGCGCCATCCGTGGCGTCTTTGGCGTTTTCGGAAACGCCACGGGTGGCGTCATTGGCGCATGTGGCGCCTGCGACGGCGATGTCGAGCTTGAGCCGTTGAACGGTTCTCAGCGGAATGTCGAGATCGTCAGCGATCGTTTTAGCGTCTGAGACGCCCGTCGCTTTCATGTATCCGGCGAGCAGTTTGGCGCTGTTGGAAAGCGCTGCTGTCGCCTTGATCTGGTCACGCGAAGCACTTAGATTCTGCATTGTCAACGATCCTTCGACGGCTGTTGATATGTGGCGTACAAATCCCTCATCCCCCCGGTGAGAGTCAGAGGGCGGTTCCTGATCGAGCCGCCCTCCATTTTTTTGCTTAGGCCGCAGCGAGGCCCTGCTCGCGAGCGAGGTCGCAAAGACGAACGTTGCGGGTCTTGGGGCCAACGTTGCCGACCGCCTGCACCGTGGCAGGCTTGGGCGCTGCAGCGGTTTCCTCATCACCCTGGTCGAGACGCGGCTTGTGGCCGAAGAAGGCCATGTAGAACGCTGACGTCGGCAGGAACGTCGCCCCGAGCGCGATGAAGAACCCGATGAAGATCTGCGTGAACGAGAGCGTTACCGTGTCAGGCGTGAGAGCCTTCTCGCCCTCCGTGCCGGTCATC
This sequence comes from Hyphomicrobium sp., assembly GCF_019744875.1. Lineage (GTDB taxonomy): Bacteria > Pseudomonadota > Alphaproteobacteria > Rhizobiales > Hyphomicrobiaceae > Hyphomicrobium_C. The sequence continues at coordinate 6,885 of NZ_JAIETU010000012.1, forward strand.
ACGAGCCAGATCTGACCGACGAAATCCGTCTGCGCCTTCACCGGCGAAAAGCCGACCTTGGCCGTCGTCGCGACCTCGGTCTTCTTGTCGAGGATGCGCTGCGTGGCTTCGATCTTCTTCGTGAGGTCAGACGCCTGCTCGGCAAGCGCGATGCGCTCTTCCAGGCCGCCCTTCTCCTTCATACGGGCGAGGCACTTGGGGCCACAGCCGCCGCGCGCCTTCTCCTGGTCGATTGCCATCGTGGCCGCTTCGACCTGGGCACGCAGGCCGTCAGCGGAGACCGTGGCGACCCAGGCGTTCTCCGCCTGCATCTTGGCCAGGTGCTCGCGCCACATGGCGAGGTTGGTCTGCTCCTGGGCCATGGACGATTGCTGCGCGGTGTACGCGGCGTTCTGCGCCGAAGCCTCTACGTTGGAGCGCTCGCGCATGCCGATCGTGTAGCCGAGGTGCGAGAAGAACTCCAAGCCGACGAAGAAGATGCCGAGCGCCAAGAGCGCGCGCGACGCCGGAACGTTGCCCGCCTGGGCGACGAATGCCCGGAAGGGAAAGATGAAGGCGGCCGCGATCGTGACCGTGACGAGCGCGACAGCGTGGAGCCAGCTCATGGACGAGCCGAACTTGTAGGTCATGGCGACGGAGACCAAGAGGCCAACGGCGCCGACGCAGAGGAAGATCCTCTGAAGCGTCGCAAAGGACGTGTGGGGGTGCATGGGTCTTCTCCTATGCGGTGCGGGGGGAGATGGGAAAACGCAGACGCAATACGGAGACAAATTCTGTGGCGGCTTTTAACGAGCTACCCGCCGTCCCTCGTTTCGCCGGGCGCTACCCGACCACGCCTATAGCTACCCGTGGCATTTCACCTCTCCACGGCCGAGGGACTTGCTAGTGGATTTGGAACCACCGCCAGGCGGGGTCATGCACCCGAGCGCTGTCGTGGAAGTTGCTTCGGCTGATCCGCAGCCACGGGCGGTCGCGCGCAATTTGGAAAAACCATGAACCGAAGCGGGCATTCAGAAGCAGGTTGCTCATCACTTCGCCTCCGAGAACTGTTCGACATGCGCCCGGTGGATGAGGCGGGTCTTGGCGTCGTCGTCGGCCCACGGCGTTTGCGTGCCGTCTGCATTCAGCGCGAAGCTGCCCGCGTTAAGCCAAGTCGGAGTCTGATCTGCATCCGACAGGTCAGCGCGCGCGGCTGCTACCTGCTGCACGAGATCGGGGATGGGCGGCGGTCTAATGGATTCAGCCCGTGCGTCAGCCCTCGCGGCCGCAAGGTCAGCAAGCGACACGCTGTGCGTTGCCCCCTCGGCATCAACGAGAAATGCGTGGAACGCCTGTGCAGCGAGCACGATCTCAGTGAACGGCGCGCCGCGCATCGAAGTCGCGGCCATGTCGAGTGCAAATTTGCGAAGGTCATCCATCACTCGTTCTCCATGTTGGTTGCGGCGGGAACTGGAGAGGCGCCAACAGCCCCCGCCGCGGAACTGCCGGGAGCGGACACGTCCGGCAGAAACTCAAAGAACCTCGGCCCGCCGATTGCCTCGAAGGCAGCGAGCGGCGTGAACGGCTGTCCGCGTGAGTTCCGAATGGATTCCCCGACGATTTCCCGAGGTGTCGGCGCGCGAGTCAGCATCGTGAAATTCCTCACGGATTTCAGGGGTGGAACTCAGGTGGAACGCTGGTACTGAGATGAAATCCGAGGTCGTCCTGGTAAGGTGCGGGTGCTTAGTCAGCACTCAGAACAGGAGACCTCGGAATGCATCGCTACGTGGTGAGCTACGACCTTCGCGACGACGAAACGATTGACGCTTACGACCGCATCTTCGCCGCGCTACAAACTGCCGCCGACTGGTGCCGGCCTCTGTTCTCGTTCTGGATCATCGAGACGCCGCGGACGCCGACCGAGGTCATCGCCTACCTTCGTGAGGTAGGCGCGATCGATGAGAACGACGGTATTGTGGTCCTTGAGATCACCAACGTTGGTGCCTACCGCCGCGTCATCGACGCCGACGTTGCTGCGTGGCTTAACGCGCGGATTGTTGAAGTATGATTGCCTGATGGCGTCGCGCGGAGCCGGCTGAGCCAGCTTCGCGTCTCCGCCAGCACGGGCTGCAATCTCTTCGGCTGTGTCCATCTCTTCCCCCCCCCTAAGCGTGTGCTGCGCGTCGCTCAGGACGCGCCCGTTCCAAAGGGCGCCGGTAGTTCTCCATGAACCG
>NZ_JAIETU010000018.1 GCF_019744875.1 Hyphomicrobium sp.
ATCAAGGCGTTCGATGGTCAGGCGCCACCAAAGGAGCGCTTGCTCCAGAGCGAGGATTGTCGGTCGTGCTGAGCGACTCAGAGACGCTTCTCTGCTTCACCGGCAGTCGCGAGGTGAAGCTGCCGCATCACGGTCTCCCGCAGCCTTCACTTCTGAAGCTTCATCGGAAGTCCACATTCCGAGACATGACCTATCTTGCTCGACAGGCCTTCGATTTCTCCTGTCACTCATGGCGTATGTTCACGCCAGCTCCACTTCCGATCACGATCCTCTATTCCGAACTCATCGCGCGCCTTCTGGCCGGACTGCGCGACGTACCCAATTGGGACCCCGACACCATGCTTGGTTCCATCGGCCGGACGCGGTGGTTCCTGTGACCCATCTGATAGACCAGCTAAGTGAAGCACTTGCGATCGCGGCCAGCGATGATGTGGATCAGCCGGAACACGCTCGCGCGTTCTCTCAATGGATGGGGTTCAGGCATCACGGCAACATCACAATCCTCGCTGGTCTTGGAGACGCCGCAATGGCGCCAAATGGAGCTGTGCGTGAGTCCAAGCACGCCGCTGTCCTTGGCTATGCTTGCCATCTTGATCCAGGGTTTCAGACCGCGTTTGTCGACGCGCTGAATTGGCTCCAGCAGCGGTCTTTCTTCGTCCCAGGTCGGCCACTCGCGTTTGAAGTAGACGGCATAGCCCTGCTCGGAGTGGCGCTCGGGATTTCGAAATTGCCCGCGGCCAAGGCAAAAGAATCTGCCAGTTGGCTACGCAACTTACTTGCAAAGCAGCCGGCGCCGGGAAGTCCCGGCGACTGGAATGATGCGCTCATTGCCTCAGCATCTGAACTCGTCGGACAATCCATGAGCACGATGACGGCCGACTTACGAACTGCGCTGGCCGAACGTTTGGGCACGCCGGCATCCGAGGAAGACAATGAAGCCGCATGGACGTTGATCGCCGAAAGGCGCGGTAGAAACGACGGTATGACACGTGCCGCCACGCAGCAGATCGCGCTCCACTTTCTTCTCAAAAATTCGACCTCAATCCGACCAGGTGCGATTACGGTAGAGCAGGTCGTAAACTTGCTTGAGGGTCTATCAGCGGGCCTGCGGCACTGGACGTGGGAAGACAAACCTCGCACGCCGAACTCCGCCATCGCGCGCTGGGAAATAGAAAATGAATATCACGTTCAAAACCTACTTTGGGCCGTGCTAGCTCCCGTCTTCACTGATATTGATGACGAGGAGTGGCTGAAATCCCTTGGGCATCATAAGCCCCGGGCTGACTTCGCAGTCCCCTCCTTGGATCTTATTATAGAGGCGAAGTTCCTTCGCGCCGGCAAAACCGCTTTTTCTAAGGTGATTGAAGAAGTCGCTGCAGATGCAAGCACCTATCTCCAGGAACTCAGTCCATATAGACATATTGTCGTGGTCATCTGGGACGATATCGCCCGAACAGAGGATCACTCCGAGCTTCGAAAGGGGCTGCTCAAAATCCGCGGGATACGCGGAGCAATTATTGTGCCTCGCCCTGCCAAAATGGGCCGAGCCGCCTGCTAGATTATAGAGAACCTTTGTTGGCCGCCCCACGCGCCTTTGAGTCGATCTGCGATACGCCTAACGTTGCCGCACTACCATCGGCTTTTTTTTGCGCCAAATACCTTTCAACATGTTCCTAAATGATATCTCTAGGTCAGCGTTCCCGAAGCACCAGACGCGCAGTCTGCGGATCGTAGACGCATCCCGTGATCGTACCGTCCTTTATGCGGACGACGGCCTCATCCACGGCGAACAGAGGAACCAAGAACCACTCCTTGGGCACGATCGGCTGGCCGAAGCGATCTTTGATCTCGACATCTAGCCGAGCCGCGCCAAAGACTTTGTGGATCAAGGTTTCAAGCTTCGCGCGGTTGACGTTGTAAAGCTCGTAAGTAGCGACGATCTCGACATCGGCCATGAGGTAAGTGGGATCGAGGCGAGCGTTGGCGATACGCCGCTCTACGCTGCCGCCCGTCACGCCAATCTTATGCAGGATTTCACGGTTCGCGGCGACCAGCGGATGGTCGGACTTGCTCCGCAACACGTAGATCGTGCCGCTGGCCTGATCACCATCGCCAGTCTGGTCGTCGAATAACGGGCCGGCGCTGGGCTCGGTAATACGCCGACCAGCCTCATCTTTGTAGAGGGCGCGCTGCAGCGATCGCAGCAGCAGGTCGCTCTCGGTGCCATTGGAATAGATCACCCGGAGCCGCGCGTCGGTTTCGCCATTCGGCGCCCTTATCGGCTCTCCAACCGCCGCCACATAAGCGGTCTGGCCGCCAAGGACGAAGAATTGCCCGGCCTGAATGTCGGCTTTCAGGAAACCTGCATCCTTGACGAAGGGTCTTGTGATCCGGCGCCCGCTCTCAAGATCGGCCTGCACCTGCAGGAATAGGGGCTTGAATCTATCGAAATCCACGCACTTCTCGCGGCTCGCGATTTCTTCGGCCTCGCGCTTCTCCGCACTGGTGCGCACATGGCGCAGCTTGGTGATGTCGGATGAACCGGCCGCGCCCTCCAGTTCGGCGAGCAGCTCGTCCTCATCCATCGAGTCAGCGGGCAGGCCAGACGCCATGGGCGCATCGGTAAGCAGTCCCTGGTGATCAAACTGTGTGAGAAGAGACCGGCATTCTTCCAGCGCGCGCAGTCGGTCGAGCCGCACGGCGTAGAGCTGTTCGAATATATCGCCATCCTCGCCGTGGCGCGGAGCGTGGCCGTTCTTCTCGACAAAGCGCTGGATCTCCTCAAAGCCCGCGATGATGCGCTCCTCCCGGGGCGAACGGCCGCCCTTCTTTTCCGGTTGCGCGAAATCGTCGAGTTCCGCACGCAGTTCATCAAGGTCGAGATCACTCATAGCGGCCCTCATCCTTGAAGCGAACGAACGCTGCGGCGCCTTCGGCCAGGTGCTTTTCCCAGGCGTCGGCCGAGCTGATCGAAGGCAGACGGCCGCGCTCCCGCTTGAACTCGACGGCGCGCTTGGCGATCACCTTCGCCTCTTCGGGCGTCAGGCTGGTGCGCTTGGCGGCGATCGCCGCGGCCACCTGCTTCAAACTTTCCTCGCTCATCGTCTTGGCGAGGATCGCATAGGCCTCCCCGAACGGATTGATCCGGTCGATCAGGTCGATGTCCAACTCGCGCACGTCCATCGCGAACTTGCGCACGCCATCGACAAAGGCGGTATTCGCACTCTCCTCGCCCAGCGAGCTACCCGCCGCGACTTCCTTCGCCTTCTGGGTCAGATTCAACGCCGCCACAGCATGCTGACGCACGGCTTCCTGATCCTCCGCGTCGAGGTGCGGGAACTTGTCCTTGATGATCTTACCCATGCGCACCTGGGTCAGTTCCTCGGGGACAAGTTCCTCGTCGAAGAGGCCGCGCTCGATCGTCGTCTTATCTTGCACGAAGGCGGCGATCACCTCGTTCAGGTCTTCTTGGCAGATCCGCGTCGCTTCCTCGCTCTTGGGCGTAGCAAGGCCTTTGATCTCGATCTGGAACTTGCCGGATTCCTCGTTGAAGCCGACGTTGCACTTATTCGGGTCGTAGCCGCCCTCGCCATAGTCAAAGCCCGGCGTCGGCTCGTTTTGCGGATTCTTCGGCTTGAACTCGAAGCGAGGGGCCAACACCTGCTCCATCAGCAGGCTCGCCGCGATAGCTTTCAGCGTGTCGTTCACCGCTTCGGTCACGATGTCGTCGGCGGCGGCAGGCTCAGCAATCAGATTTGAGAAGCGAGCGCGGATCTTGCCCGGTGCATCACGGGTGGCACGACCGATGATCTGCACGATCTCGGTCAGGCTGGAGCGGTAGCCAACCGTCAGCGCATGTTCGCACCATATCCAGTCGAAGCCCTCCTTCGCCATGCCCAGCGCGATGATGATGTCGACGTGATCACGATTGTTCTTCTGCGTGGTGTCTTTCAGCGCGGCGGACACGCGATCCCGCTTGGCTGGATCGTCATCGACCAGATCGGCGATACGCAGGATCTGGCCTTCCGGCGTCTTGACCAGTTGGAATCCCGTGGCCGGATCGGTGCCCTGCCAAGCGCCGAGCTCCTCGATGATGTGCTCCACCTCCTTGATCTTGTCCTTCGTGCTCTCGCGCGAATTGACGTTCGGGATGTGGATGATCGTCTTCTCGGCTGGGTTCAGCACCTTCAGAATGTCGTCGGCATACGAGTCCGAATAGAAGAAATAGCCGATGTCGAGCTGCTTCAGATACTGGTATCCATTGAGCTGCTCATAATAGGTGTAGGTAACGCTCTCGAACTTGCCTTCGTCCTGAGGCGCCAGCACCGCCTCGGCGTCGCCCCGAAAGTAGGATCCGGTCATCGCGACGATATGCACGCGGTCACGGGTGATAAAATCGCCCAGATGGATGCCGAGCTTGTTGTCGGGATTGGCCGAAACATGGTGGAACTCGTCCACCGCGATCAGCCTCTCGTCGAACGCCTCGACCCCGAATTTATCGACGGCGAAACGAAAGGTCGCATGGGTGCAGACCAGCACGTTGTCGTCGCTTTGAAGGAACGCGCCGAGCGAATTGACCTTGCCGCCATTGTCGTTTCCGGGCGCGTCGCAGAGATTCCACATCGGCTCGACGTGCCAGTCCGCCCAGAAGCCGTGCTTGCTCAGCGGCTCGTCATGAAAGCTTGAGCCGATGGATTTTTCCGGAACGACGATGATGGCCTGTTTGACGCCTTGGTTAGTGAGTTTGTCGAGCGCGATGAACATCAACGCGCGGCTCTTGCCCGAGGCTGGCGGCGACTTGATCAGTAGATATTGCTCGCCGCGCTTCTCGAAGGCGCGCTCCTGCATCGGCCGCATGCCGAACTCGTTGGCCTTTGTTGAGCTGCCGTTGCTGGCATACTTAACGGAAACGGAGGGGACTGATTTTGGCGTACTGTCGATCATTGCTTGCTCGCCTGTTTGTGGCCGGTGCGGTCTTTCAGGATGGCCTTGCCAAACCAGTCGGGCACGTCATTGACCTTCGACTCGAATATGTTCTCTGGCACCGCTTGCCAGAACGTGACGATCGCATCTGAAAATGCCTGAAACTGCTCCTCACTCACCCTTAGATGCGTGTGGTCGCGATACTCCACGCTTGAGAATGCAGCGCCGCAGAACGGGTCATCGAGATACTTAGGATACTTTTGCTTCAGATCCTCAAGTGATTTTCCCTTACCGTGCTTATACACGTTGACCACAAGACGGCACGCATCAAGCATTTGGAAGTGGTCTGCGCCACCAATCGGCCAACCAATGCTTTCCAACAATTCAGCGATCTGCGCAAAATCAGCCGACCACACTTTGAGCGCGGCGGCGTCACCTCGGTGCCAATGTTGAATTTCTCGAACTAGCCAATCACGCAGCTGCTTGTCCCATTCATGGAACATACCCGCGACGACGCTCAAGCGAGTCTGGTCTCGCATCTCACTGAGAAGGGTATAGAACTCGATACCGGCATCGTTGGCAGCTTCGTAGAAGTCGCCGGGGTCATGCCGATCAGGATCAAACCTTCCGCTGCTTCGCTGAAGCCAATCCTCGGTAGCCTTGTCGGCTTCGACCTCGATGTCTTCAAACTGTGAAAGCAAGCGCTTTCGCGCCTGCTCAACATAGAAGAGATGACCGGCAATCAAAGACTGCCGAAACGGACCCCACATCTGGAACAACACATAGTCGCTCATGCTGTCGCTACGTTGCGAGCTTTGGTGGCATTGCTCGGTGCCGCAGCCATCTTGGTGTAAAGCTCGAACAGCTTTTCGAGCCGCTCGGTGTCGTTCTTGAATCGGCGGCCAATATAGATGCGCTCTAGCACCTCATCGTTGCGTTCATGGGCGTCGCGGAGATCGTCTGGCATTTTAGACTCGCCGTCCTTCACCTCATACAAATCGGCTACCGTCGCGGGGAAATGGGCCTCCCGCGCGAGGAGAATGTCCGTGGCGCTGCGGGTCAAATCGGCCTTATTTTTTTCGGTTAGCAGTGGCACGGGAAAATTATTCCAGCCAAGGACGTTTGAGTATCGGTACCTCGTTTCCAGTTGACCACAAACCGTAGCGATCCAGACCAGATGCATCCGCGATGTGAGTAGCGACAACTGCCAGATCGGAGCGTCGAACATAGCGAAAGCTTCGCTTGAAATGATGTTTCCAGAGTCCAATAGACCAGCCGGAAGGTATGGCCTAGATTCGGATGATGTTCTGGGCATGATGATCGTCTGCCCTCGCGAACACCGCATCTCTCGAAGTTGATGCGAGCGAGCGGCCATTGCTCGACCTCCAGCATCGGTGCTCTTGGACCGCATCGCGCGTACAGCTTCAATCCGGCTCATTATTCCTTGAACCTGCTTTGCTTCGGCCAGATGGCGATCCTCAATCCAAAGGCAATACCGCTCTAAGTTACTGATGAACTCCTTCGACCCGTAAATGCGGCGTATCAAGCGATTGCGCTGAGTGTCATCTAGATTTAAATCAGTCACTTCCCGACGAGAGAGTAACAAATTCCCTCCGTCATACGGCATATTACCGAGATCCATCGACGACAGGTTCGCAAGTGGAGAGGATCGTTTTCCCACGATTACATCCGCGCCACCAACCAAATAGGCGTTAATGTTGGGAACTTCCTTCGATAAGACGCTCCCCCCTTCGGAAATTGAAAACAATTTCCGTGATGACTTTTGATCTCTTGAGAGGCCAATAATTGCGACTGTGACGCCGGCGTTGTTGCTGGCCAAATTTGCCCACTTGAACGACGTGTGGGCAAAGAATATTCTATGCTCCGTTCGAAATATCAGCGGCCATATAAGCGGAACTTGATGACCTTGGCAGAGCGAATTCGTTGTCACAAAAGCAAATGCAGAATTAGTCAGCATTCCATACTCGGCCGCCTTCATAAACCAACAGCCAACGTAATCTATATAGCCATGCTTGACCCCGGTTCGACCAAAGACGAACTCCATGTCATCAATTTCTTGAGGGGTCTTCTTACCTTTTCCAGCATAAGGGGGATTTCCACAGATATACGTTTCCCCACCTTCATTCTCGAAATCGATTTGCGCCTGATTGAGTGGCGTGTGAAACAAGTCGTCGGCATGATGCTTCACAGCCGTTCCCGTTGGCGGGCATATGCTGAGCCAATCGAGCCGCAAGGCGTTTTCGCAGGTGATCCAGTTTTGCGCGTCGAGCGGCAGGAAATCCCGGAGCGCTTCCCTCTGGCCACGATAAAGCACGTCGCACTGGTATTCGGCGATAATGAGCGCCAAGCGTGCGATCTCGGCCGGGAAGTCGCGTAGCTCGATCCCACGAAAGTTCGTCAGCGGAATTTCCGTGCGCCGGTCCGTTTCGTCACGGCGCCGATTGATCTCGGCCTCGATCGCCCGCATTTCCTTGTAGGCAATGACGAGGAAATTGCCCGAACCGCAGGCCGGATCGAACACCCGGACTTTCGACATCCGCTTGCGCAGGTTGAGCAACATGCGCGCATTGTCGCTAGCTTCATCCAGCTTCTCCCGCAGATCGTCGAGGAACAGCGGGTTCAGCACCTTCAGGATGTTCGGCACGCTGGTGTAGTGCATGCCGAGTGCGCCGCGTTCATCGTCGTCGGCCACGGCCTGGATCATCGACCCGAAAATGTCCGGGTTGATCTTCTTCCAATCGAGAGTGCCGATGTGCAGCAGGTAGGATCGCGCGATGCGGCTGAAGCGCGGCACATCCGTGCTGCCGGAAAACAGCCCGCCATTCACATAGGGAAAGCCATCAGCCCAGCGCGGGAGGCCCGCAGCGGCCCGTTCTGTAGTCTTGGTATTCATGGCGCGGAAAAGTTCGCTGATCACCTCTTGGGTGTTGGACGAATCCTTGGCACTCATTCTCTCGATGGCGGACGTGAACACGCCGATGCCATTAAAAATGTCGGTATCTTCCGCGAAGAAGCAGAAGATCAGCCGGGCCATAAAGTGGTTCATGTCGTGCCGGCGCTGCGCGGCGCCCCATTCGGGGTTGTCCTTCAGCAGCTCGACATAGAGCCGGTTGAGGCGGCTGGTCGCCCGAATGTCGAACGAGCTTTCGCGGACCTGCTTGACCGTGGTGATGCCAGCCAGCGGTAGAAAGAAGCCGAAGTGGTTGGGGAAATCCGCATAGGTGCAAGAGACCGGCGCATCATCGATTGTTAGGTCTTCGGCTTCGAACAGCTCGCCGTCGGTCGCCAGCACGAAGCGCGCCTTTGCCCGCGCCGTAGCTGGGCTGGCCTTCAACGCTATCAGCGTGCGCGTCACCTCACCTGGCTTGCAGGTAGCGATGTGAATGTTGTTGGTCTGAAGCACGCCGCCCAGATCGGACTTGTTTGATTCGCCCTTGCGCAGGCGCTTCAGCGTGGTTTCCTTGTTTCCGAAGGCTTCAAGGAACGCGTAGGGGAACTCGTCAGAGTCGAAGGGGCGCTCCGCCAGCGCCGAAATGGCCTCTTCGATTTCGACCGCGTTCATGCCCATAGCCCCTGGCACGCGCGCTTACGCATATCGGTCAGTACGCCCAGATTGCCGATCATCATTTCTGGAATCTCTCTGCGAGGTAGGGCGGCATTT
>NZ_JAIETU010000008.1 GCF_019744875.1 Hyphomicrobium sp.
ACCACATCCCCCTGCGATTCGCCCTCGAATACGAGACTGATGTAGGAAATTGCCTCTTCGCGTTTACGAGCGAGAACGCCCTGATCGCCTTCGCCGGAACGCATGGTCCCGAGCGCATAGTCCCTGACGGAACGATGGTCCTTGTGGACCGACTGCGCGTTGAAGTGCATGTGGTTGCCATGGGCACCGACGAGTGCGATTTGCACAGCGTCCGCCAGACTGGTCTTGCCAGCCCCGTTGGGACCAAGGAAAGCAGTTCCCCCTTGTCGCAAGTTGAAGGTTTCGTAGTCCCAGAACGAGAACTGAACCAGGTGCATTGCACTAAGCGTCTTCACGAGCGCCCTCCTTTTCACTCGCGTTGACGTCACCGGTGGTGATCAATGACGATTTGAGATGAGCACCGAAACGATTGACGGCGTGTTCACTGAGTACCTCGGCGATCGCGGGAAGAATGGCGACTGCAAACGGTTGTGGATCGTCTTCCGGTGCATCGATCAACCTGGCCAGTCCGCAGCGAGACGCGACCTTCACGAGCCCCTTCAGCAGACTCTGATTCTTCGTTTCCAGCGTCCGGCCTGTCATTGATCGATATGTGGCGACAAGTTCCTCGATTCCGACAATCGCATCACCCTCGTCGGAGAGTTCCCCGGCACTACCGCGCAAGTGATACAGCTGCCTTAGAACGAGCAGAAAAAGCGTGTCCTGTGTATCGAGCGGCGTGTGCTTTACCACCTCCGGCACGACGTAGCAAAACTCAAGACGCTCGTTGAATCCGAGGCGCAGCCCCATCAACTCAACTGCCTCTTCGAAATCGCGACGATGGGCCGAGATGATCCGGAAAGCCGTGCTCTGCTGATTGAAGCGCGAATAGAGACATTGGTGGACGATCAACTGATACAGCGCCTGCTTAAAGTCGTCTACCTCGTAGATGCCATTGGAAGCATCGGCAAGTGTTCTCCAGTTACGCGGCATCTGACTCCCTCCAACTCACTTCAAAATTGGGAATATTGAAGTACTGTGTATCGACGCGACCGCCTGAAATCAGGGACACTTCGAATCCAAGCCTGCGCAGTAATGGATTGCGACGCACTGCCGCCTGATTGCGGCTGCTCATTCCGGCTAATCGCATGAGAACCAGAAACGAAACAGCATCCGAAACTGTTCGGATCGGCAGATCCAGCGCGGTGGCCTTGTCACCCTGCGACAGGAATTCACCGATGTAACGCCGCACTGCTGCCGGTGTGGTGTCTCTGTGCTCGATCATCGCTTTTCTGAGGAAATGAACAGCCTTCTCGTGCGGCGTCATTTCGCGCTTGCGCAATGGCGTACGCTTGGGTGCAGGGGGCGCCTCGACTGGAAGCCTCAATCGGTTGTCTCCGATCAAGGGGGTGGGCGCGAGCAGTCGCCCTTCCAGGGGAAGTCCCCGAGTGTCAGCCTCAATGACGGCGCGAACACTGTCGGCAAGCACTTCTTCGATCCGTTCGGACGCCTTAAGCCGATAGCCAAGGTAGGCGACAGCACGCTGTGTCGCGGCGTCCATCACCCGATCCATTCTTTCGAGAAACTTTTCGACATCGAGGAGCCGCCGGAAACGCTGTACGTCCCGTTCCAGCAACTCTTCTTCCTCTCCCGGCCTGTTGCCAGGAAGCTCTGCGTAGCCTTGCAAAAGTGCGACTCGACCGGGTCCCTCCAATGCTACCGAGTTGACGATCTCGATAATCTCATAGCGCAATCGGAGCGGATGATTCTCGGTTCTTAGCTGCTTGAAATCACGGACGTACAACTCGCTGATGTGTTCACTGAAAAATCGTCTTACAAAAACCGGCGTTTCGGTTTCCTGAGTCAGTTCCTTCATCAGGTCACGGACTCGCAGAGTCGTTGAATTCAATGAGTTGATGAGTCGCACGCAAAGCTGTGCCGCACTGACAAACCCGCCAGCCTGTCCCTTGGGATCTTGCGCCACGCTCTTCAATTGGTTGTAAACGAGAAGAACGTTTCCCCCAAAGAGCTGCGGCCCCTCCGTGACGAACTGCTGAACGGTGTCAAAGAATCTGGCGACCGAAGGTCGCATGCTGACGAATCGGCGCAGCCCCACCTTCTCTTCAGTGAGCCATCCGGTTTCCGCCAGCCGTGCGAGTAGCTGATTCGCCTGAATCGATATCGGCGTAGCCACCGCCGGCACGTCGCCGTCCCCCTCGTCCTCCCATCCCGCGTCAAGAAGAAAGCGTTCGATTTCCTTCACGACCTGGTCATGAAGGTAACCGTCGGGGTACGGCGGCACCGAATCCGGACCAAAGTAGCGATCAAAGAGCCGCACGAGCAAATCCCACGCGCGGCGGTTGTTTCGCCCGGTCAGCGCACCGAAGAGCCCTTGAGGTATCCGATCGAAGAGATTCATTTCATTGTTAGCCTTTCGGATAATTTATACTCTACACTAATTTATATTGCAAGCTAAATTATCCTGTAGGATAATATCCCAATGGATTCCGCCACAGAAAGACTGTCTGACCTTGAAACCGTCCTCCTTTGGGAGGGCGAGATCGACAACTTCCGTATACGGGAACTGTTGGGAGTGCAGGCCGTCTGGGCCAGCCGCCTGATGGGTGCCCTGCGGACACACATGGGCGTGCGCGCAGCTCGTTCAACGGCTCATGCGCCCCTGCGCCTCGCGCCTGGGCAGCCGGAACGCGAACGTAGGCAGTCGCCGGACGACTATCTACGCATTGCTTCCCGAGCACACGCCACAGCGGATCGTGAGCCGATGCTGGAAGATGCGCGGCGCGATCTTTCAGTAGTGGCGCCCGAGACATTCGCCGCCGTAGTGCAGGCCATGCGCAAGGGAATCGGACTGCAGCTCACCTACCGGTCGATGAATCACCCAGCCGGCACCGAACGCATTGTGTTTCCGCACGCCTTGGTTCGTGTCCCACGGCGTTGGCACATGCGCGCCTGGTGTACGGAGAGGCATGATTTCCGCGATTTCACCTTGGGTCGTGTCGGAAAAGTCGCGCTTGTCGAATCGACCGCGCCCCACCGGCGATCAGACGACAAGGATTGGAACGAGGTTGTTACTCTCACCGTGGTTGCTCACCCGGACCTCACGGCCGATCAGCAGTCCATGATCGCTGCAGAGTACTTTCCGGGCGCTAGCGCACGGCAGTTGAAAGTGCGTCGATGTCTTGCGAGCTACATCATCCAGGATTTGCGACTGGCAACCAACGCTGACAAACACAAACCACCAGAGTATCAATTGCTCGTCAGCAACGCCGAGAAACTTGGCACAGCCATCTGGGCTGAATAGCCGCAATCACCCGTCATCACACGTCACCATGCTTTCTTTTGTCACTCCCTCCCCGCAGCTTCCCGAAATTGCCGATGTTGTAGAAGACGGGTATGTGGAGGAGATCAGGGACGACACCACCGGTGACGTCCACAGGTCGGCGGACTTTCTTCGGCGGGAGCTCAGAGAACTCAATCGCCTTCGGGGAGAACAGGAAGATTTTCTGGCTGCCGGCAAACCGCGGTTCCGGTGCGCCCATTGCGAAGTCGGGGTAGCTCTCCGCTTGTCTGCTCTCCGGCGATGGTATTTTCGCCATGAGGAGGAAGATGGTTCGTGCAGATACCAGAGTAAAGGATTCCTGTCACAAGACGATTTTGATGCGAGGCGCTACAACGGCCAGAAGGAAGGACCGCAACACATTCGGATGAAACGTCTCATCCGCGAGAGCCTGATGCGAGACCGCACTTTCGATCAGCAGTCGATCCTTGAGGAGATTCGTTGGCGCGGCAAGGTCAAGCCTGGCAGTTGGAAAATTCCAGACGTACAGGCGATGCGTCATGGACTGCGGATTGCATTCGAGATCCAATTGTCATCGACCTACGTCAATGTCATGCGGCAGCGCCGGTCTTTCTATCTCGCGGAGGGCGGTCTTCTCTTCTGGGTTTTGACGCGCATACGTGAGGAGGACAGGCGGCAATTTCAAGACGACGTTCTTTACCCGAACAATTGCAATGTCTTCGCAATCGACGAGGAAACCCTTGCGTTGTCAGCGCAGAATGCAGAGCTCACGTTTCGATGTGGTTATCTTGAACCGGTGCAGGATGGGTGGACTCTCAAGGAACGCTGGTGCGAACGGATCGTCAGATTTTCTGAGCTCACGCTTGATCCGGCCAATCAACGTGTCTATTACTTCGACTACGACAATGCTCGATCCGAGATCGAACGAGCGCTGCGGACAATTGATGGCAGGTGCATCCTCGATGAATTCGAGTCCCTGTTACGATTTAGAGCCAACCAAGACGGAAATGTGCTGGACAAATGGCGAATACTGAAACGCTCTCTACCGGACGCGTTCACCTGGCCGCTCGATCTGTATGGCGGAGGCTTTTTCACTGCCGTCGACATATACCTCTCCGCACGCGCTGGACGGCCGATCGGATGGAACTATCAAAGCCTGATTCAAACAGCGCATCGCTGTATGGATATTCGCCCAGATTTTCTGCCGTTACTCGAAGCCTGCTTCAGCGCCTTCGGGCGCAGCAGCATCTTTTCCGACGAACGCTATGCGGAAAAGTGGAGCGCAAAACGTGCGAAGGCGGTAGTTGATGCAACTGCTAAATCCGATAGCAGGACCCACCTGCTTCGGCTTCGCCAGTATCGGCCGGCATTGGAATGGCTAATGCCCGAGGTCAAGAACGCAATTGCAGCTACTCTGGCGCAAGTTGATCCGCGCTAGCTGAGTACTGGGGCTTAGGAGCCTTGTGATACATATCCTAGGCGAATGACGAATTGTTTCCGATGTTTTGTATCGTTTACCAGCCCTTTTCGTCTCCCGGCCAGATGCGAGATCCCGCCGACATCAATCGCCTATTTCGATGAAGCCAGAATCGCAGCAAGTATCCCCAAGCCAATCATGACCGCTGCAGGCTGGATGCCCTTTTCGTCGCTGACCACCACGCCCTGCATCCGCAACCGTTCTGCCAATCCGTCCGCCTCACGCAAGAGGTCGCCTGGCGCAATATCCAATCGTCGAGCGATGACCCGAAGTTGTGAAATGGAAATCGTGGTATCGCCCTGTTCGATCCTCGAATAGGCAGACTGGGATACGCCCAGGGCGGTGGCAAGGTCGTTCTGGTGAAGGCCTTTGCGCCCGCGATGGCCCAGTAGCACCTGTCCGACCAAGGCCGTGTAGGGGATCGCAGGTTGTGGGGAGCTTGCGCGTTTATTCATATATGCGTATTATGCATGTATGCACAAGAAAGGACAACCCATGTACTTCAACGACAATCAGCATCAGTGGCCTACCCCAGGGACGGTTGTGTCTGTTCCTGCCTACATTTTCTTCAGACACAAAGGTGTCGTCTCCGACCGGTGGTATCACGGGAAACCGATGGTGATATCGAACTCCGCACGGGCTGGGGGGATTGCAGAAGAGTCGTGGGACACTTTCACGTCCGGTCAATTGTGGACAGACGAAGGACATCCCGGAAACCTGCATCCTTGGGAAGTGCTGCAACGCGCGCGCTCTGCGCGTCGCACGCAATACAACCTGCTCGAATGGAATTGCGAGAACTTCGTTGCCTACTGCCACGGCCTGCCCCCCAACAGTCCGCAACTTGCTGCCGTAGCGCTGCTCACGCTTGCCGGAGTCGTTCTCGCCGCCGCGCGTTCCTGATTCTATTCAATCGACTTTCGTATGCGCATTTGCATTCTCGGCTGGGGCTCGTTGATTTGGGATACGCGCCCGGAGTTTGATCAGCATCACGGCATGTGGAATCTCGATGGGCCGGTGCTCAGGCTCGAGTTTTCGCGCGTATCCGCGTCACGACAAGGAGCCCTTACGTTGGCTATCGATGCTGCAAATGGCGCACCGTGCCGCGTGGCCTACGCTGAAAGCTCACGCAAGAACCCGGAGGATACGATTTGCGACTTGCGTAGCCGTGAAGGGACAGTACTACGTCATATTGGGGCGATGTTTCTTGACGGCTCCAAATTGCAGGGAGGCGATGAGGCCACTCGCGACGCCATCCGAACCTGGGCTAAACAGAAGCAATTCGATGTTGTGGTCTGGACAGACTTACCGGCCAATTTCCAGAAGCAAGCCGGAATGCCATTTTCACTGGAGGCCGCATGTGCTTATCTCCGAGGGCTGTCGGTCGAAGGAAAAGCCAAAGCTGCGGAGTACGTATGGCGCGCGCCGGAATTCATCGTTACCCCGCTGAGACAGCGCTTGCAGGGGCAGCCCTGGTTTTCGCCCCCTCAGTAAATGGCTTCGCGAGTATGCGAGACGTCGTAAGCACTGTTCATAGGTGCTTCTTGTAATACGCCCACTGCAGTCTGGAAAGAATCCCCAGGGCCGCGGTCAGTGGCAAACCAATCCAACGGATGTCCGTCAGCAATGGCCACAACAATACCGTCAGGACGGCCACGACGATCAGCGCAACCTGCAGGTGCTTGGCGCGATGGTATAGGCTCCCTGATTCCCGTCCCCCACAAGCCCGCCGTATCGCGCGCTGCGTCAACCCATCCGTGGCGCCGACGAAGTACACAAGAAAAAGAAGCGGCACCGTCATGCCCAGCGTCGCCAGACGAACCCCAAGGAGCTGCGTACCAATCATCGCCACTTCGATCGCTTCACGATTGGCAATATAGAAGTTGCGCACGATCGTATCCGGTATGGAGAGTGCCGCACTTTCTGCAAAGCGGACACCCATGTCGTGAATCCCGGTGAACCGGAACACGAGGCCGTACAAAAAGTTCGCCGTGCCGGTGACCGCTCCCGCCCCACCGCCCTGCCAGGCTGCGAGTTCAATTCCACGACCGAGGTCCGCGGCAAGAATGTTCTTCAGCCGCGCCACGCCTTCAGGCCAGACCTTGAACACGAAAACCCAGTCGATGATCCACGCCGCGAGCAGGATGCCGAACAAGGCAAGGGACAGGGCAAACAGGAATTTGAGCGGCGCAAGGAGAGCGCCGGCTACGACACCATCGTGAAACGAAGCATTCCTAGAACTCATGTCCGTCCTCCCGTATCGGAGCATCGATCGGGCGATTCCAGTGCCCATCCATTCGCGCCCGGATC